>CAWDYU010000001.1:0-1047767 GCA_963806875.1 uncultured Gemmatimonadales bacterium
GAACGCATCGGCTTGGGGCTGCAGCGTCTCGTCGCTGGTGATGCGCCGCACCAGCTGTTCGCGCAGCGATTCGATCTCGCGCATCGGCGAATGACAGCGGTGCGCCATCAACGTCTGATCGTCCGGCTGTGCGTCGCTGGCGATGCTTCTTCGCCGCCGAGCACACGCTGCACCCGGCCGAGCAGGGAGTCGGCGGGTGGTGATGGGTGTGTTGCGGCGAGGTCCACGATCTCGGCGCCGTCGAGTGCGCGCAGTGCGGCGAGCGCTGCTGGCCGGCGGCGTGGGCGTTCCGGGTCGAGCGGCGGCACGTGGCCGCCGAGCACATACCAACGCACGGCAGTGTGCTGCGCGGCGAGGCGCAGCACCTCACGGTGCAGCGGCGGCAGCGTCGCGTCGCTCACCAGGAGGATCGGCACCTGCGGACCCGGTGCGCCGCGATCACGCCACGTGGTGAACCGCACCATCGGCGACGGCACGTCGGCGGCCGCCGAGAGGCGTTCCCAGAGCTCGGCGTACCAGGGCTCGTCGGCGACGGCGGGGAGGTGGCGTTCGCCGCGTTCCCACGCTTCCACCATGGCGGGGCGGTGCAGCCACGCGTCGCGCAGGCGCGTGGCCAGGCGGCGGGCAAAGTCGAGGCGCACGATGATGTCGCCCTCGTCGAGTGCGCGTCCCAGCCCTTCGGGCAACGACGGGATCAGCGCGGGGAGCGCCGCGGCGATCTGCCACGCCAGCGCCTCGCGGTCCCACGGATCGTGCGACGGCTTCCCGATCCAGTTCTCGATCAGTTCATGCGGGGCGGGGAAGCGCACCGACGCGGCAATCCCGTGCCGCCGCGCCAGCTCGAGGGTGAGGAAGCGGCGCAGCGTCGGGTGGCGCACGCCGATGGCGGGCACATCGAACGGCCCCGGCTGCAGCGCGTCGAGGTCGTCGAGCACGGCCGTGGCGGCGGTGCGCAGGTCGGGGCAGAAAAAGAGCCGGAGCCCAGGGGGGAAGGGCGTCATGAAGGAACGATAGCACGGGGGTGGGACAGTGGGGGGCCCTGAAGCTCACCCGCCCAGGGGCTAAAGCCCCGGCTCGGCGAACGAGCGGCTAAAGCCGGCATCCAACGCGTCGGCTGGTCTCACCCGCGTTGTGATGCCCCCGCTCAGCGGGCGACCGGGGGTAAAGCCCCGGCTCGGCGAAGCGGCAAGCCGCGGTATCCCAACGTGTCGGCTGGTCTCACCCGCGTTGTGATACCCCCGCTTCAGCGGGTCAGTTGCCGAGCCGTCGCTTCAGCGACGAGCTCGCGCGCTCCCCACCGTCACACGCTTCGATTATCGTTCTTCTGCGCCACCTCCGTTCCCGGTGGCCAGCATGCAGAGTTGCGGCGAGAGCACCGGCTCCCTGACCCGCACGCCAGACCGTAGCCCTGTCCCGCCTTGGGACGCACGGTGGCAATGCCGGCCCGACCTCCACGGTCGGGATCCATGCGCGAATGGGACGGCACCGTCATCGAAAGGGTATCCCCATGCTGAACCGCATCTCCGCCCTCCTGCGCGACCACTTCGCAGACGCTCCGCCGCACGCCCCACCCCTCGACTGGTCAAAGCTGGTCCACTGGGTCACGCCGCTGCGTGCCGTGGCCAACAAGGAAGTGTGCTGGTCGAGGATCAACCTCCCGGAACTGCGGGAGGACTTCCGCCGCTCCGGCATCCTCCAGTACGACGGCCCCGAGTGGGCCGAGGCCGAAGGCGGCTTGGGCGAGGCGATCAACCGGTCGGCCACGCGCGACCTGTCGTATGTCCGCAAGGCACTCAGCGCCCTCTACTTCGAGGACGAAAAGGATTCGGACTACTTCCGGGAGGCCGTGGAGATCGGCGCGATGTTCGTGCTGATCTTCCGGGCCCACACCCTGGTGACCGCGAGGCAGGTGCTCGAGGAGCTGATCACGGGGGTGATCCGGAGCGAACGCGGAGCTAAGCCCCCGCTTCAGCGGGTCGGTTGCCGAGCCGTTGCGGGCGATTGCCCGCAGCTTGAGCGACGAGCTCGCTCGGTCGCCGCCCCGCGCGCCACCCTTCTCGTTCGGCCTCAGGGCGTCTTCACCCCGATGAAGGTGTCGGTTTGACTCCCGACCGTGCCCTGTGGCAACAGAATTTGCAGGACTTGGCGATCCGACTTGGCGATGGTGACGCGTGCGGCGTAGCCGCTCTTCCCGACCACAATCCAGACTGGCTCCGAGGCGCCGGCGTCGGCGCGCTTGAACTCGCCGGAGCTCACGATACCGCTAAACGGGTCGCGCCGGACGTCGTTCCGCGAGTACGTGAACACCGTCGTTGCAATCGGTACACCCTCGGCGAGAGTGCTGGCGGCGAGCACGTGACCGAGTGCAAAATCCGGAATCGCTGTCGCGTCGAGCGCGACGTCGACTGGCACCGCCGCTCCTCCTTCCTCGGTGTGCAGCCCGGTCATGCGGCCACCATCCAATTCCAATTGGTACTCGCTGATCGACTCGGCCCCGATTCCAACCCTTGACCGCGAGAGTTCTGCCAGACGCAACGTCAACGATTGCAGTGGCCTCAAACATCGCGCCGCTGTTGTGGTTGGTGTGGCGTGTCAGCACCATGAGGTGCTTGGAGCCGACGATGCTGTCTCCGACGGTGATCGTGGCATGCCACGGCTCCATTACCTCCCCCTGAAACTCTCCATTCACACGATAGACTCGAGCCCGAGGGCACAACGACAAGCGATTGCGCGGCCGATTGGCCGGTGAGCGTGGCAATCGCGATTACGCACCACGCGATCCGATGGGCAGCGAATGTCGGGGCAGGCACTGATCTTCTCCGAGTGTGGGATAACGGTCGGCAGGAACCCCGCAGCGGGTCCGGCCATCTTCATGAATGCACGAGGGATGGATGCATGGGGGGTTCGCCGCGTCGCGCGACCCGGTGGGTGACCAGGGCGTCCAACCCGAACCAGAATCGCTCCGGTCAGCAGCAGGGCGAGCGGACGCCAGTTCGCCCTTGCGGCCGAGGAGTTAGTCACTGGAGTGAGCAGGAACAGGCGTGCCCCGCCGCCGCCTCGTGGCTAAAGCCACGGCTCGGCGGACTGAAGCACTAAAGTGCTGTCGTCTGGGCAAGGCTTGCCGTGACGACAGCACTTCAGTGCATCTTTGATGCTGCTGGTGATGACCGAGAGGAGCGGTACTCCAGGGCGTCGTGCTCCGAGCAGTCATGGCTATGTGATCCGTAGGGCGTTAGGACGAGTCGGACTGTCATACCCTCGCATGACCTTCGAAGAGCCGCGGACATCCCGTCCCGGATTCTTCGAACATGGAGTCCCCCCATGAAGGTCTTCTCACGTTGTGTGGTACTTGGGTTGTTTGCGGCGGCTTGCAGCAGCGGAGGTGACGGCGGCACCGGCAATCCGCCACCACCCCCGACGGTGGCGAGTGTGTCGGTGTCGCTCACGAATCCCGTCATCGAGGCCGGCACGGGTACCTCCGCGTCAGCGGTCGTGAAGGATGGCAGCGGAAACACGCTCACCGGTCGTTCGGTGGCGTGGTCCTCGTCGAATGAGGCGATCGCCACCATCTCCTCGTCGGGTGCTGTCTCCGGCGCTGCACCCGGTGTGGCCATCATCAGCGCAACCAGTGACGGCAAGACAGGCACCGCACAACTCACGGTGAGTGCGCCGGCCGTCGCCGCGGTTACGGTGACTCTGTTGAACCCGTCGCTTGGCATCGGCGCTGGAACGCAGGCGACAGCGGTCCTGCGGGATGGCCGCGGGACTCAGCTTCTCGGCCGTAGCATTTCCTGGCAGTCAACCAACCCTGCGGTGGCATCCGTCTCAGGCAATGGAGCCGTCGTGGCTTTGGGCGCTGGCACCACGACAATCACCGCCACCAGCGAGTCGATCAGTGGCGGGGCCCAGCTTTCGGTGACGCCTCCCCCGGTGACGCAGGTTGCCATCTTCGGCACGGCACGGGTAAAGGTGGGCGACACCTATCAGTACACAGCCGAGGCACGCCTGGCAGACAATACGCTGGTACAGCGGCCGGTCACCTGGAGTGTCGTTGAAACGGGTAAGGGGACCATCACGGCGGGCGGGCTCCTCACGCCCCTGGCGACCGGCCCGATCACCGTGCGCGCGACCGTTGAGAACGTCTTCTTCAATGGGGCGGTCACAGCCTACGACTGGCAGTTCGTGAGCGGTGCATCGATCATGGGCGCGACCCTTCCCGCTGACGTGCTGGTCACCAATAGGAGCGGTCAGTCGGAATATCCGGAGCTGACGATCGTGTGTAGCGCCACCGGTACGTTTTCCCTCTGGATCGACACCAACAATTTCATCACTGCCAACGGGATCGTCGCCTACAGTTTTGATGGTGGCACGGCGTTTGGGCAAACATGGATCGAATTCGACAACTTCAGTGCGCTCGGGCATCCAGGCTCATCGAACGCCGCACGGAAGAACATGGCCATCGCGATTGCGGGATCGCGGCTTTTCGAGCATCGCGTTCGGCGAGTTCCTGGTCGGTCACCCGTGCGGCACACTTTCGCGTGACAGGGCTCGGACGCACACCTCAACACCATGCTGAATGCATGCCCGAGCAATGCAATCATGAGTGGCATTGCGGTTGATGATGGCAAGTCGTTCTGGGATGGGCTGCCGTTCGAACTCCTTCGTCCCACGCCGGTGGACCTGCGCGTCAGCTGCGCGCTCGATCGCGGTCCAGACGTCGATGCCAACCGCGCGATGCCGTCGCCGGCCACGGTGGTCGCGCCGGCCCGCCTCCTCCCCAGATAGTGACTGACGCAGCTGGCCGACCCGGGCATACCCGGGCCGGTTGGCTGGTCTGGGCTCGGCTCGGCCTCGCGTTATCGTTCGACACCCCCACCCGGATGACCGCTCTGTCAGAGGCCCGCAAGCTCCAACGCTGGATCGACCTCGTCACTGCGCTGCTCGCGCGCCGCTATGGCGCGACGCTCGACGAGCTGCGCACCCACGTGCCAGGCTACGCCAGCGGCGAGCTCTCATCCGTGCGCCGCACCTTCGAGCGCGACAAGGACGACCTCCGGAACCTCGGCGTCCCGATCGAGACGGTGGGGAAGGACGGTGAGGAGGAAACCCGCTACGTGATCGCTGGCAACCGGTTCTACCTGCCGTACCTAAGCATCGTGACGCCGCGCGGCCGCGCGCGCCCCACGCGGGTCGATCGCTACGGCTACCAGGCCCTCGCCGAGCGACAGTTCAGTGACGACGAGCTGCAGTTGCTCTCCGACGCCGCTGCCCGTGTAATGGAATGCGGCGACCCGATGCTGACCGACGACGCTACCCACGCACTGCGCAAGCTCGCGATCGACGTCCCCGCCGATCAGATGACGCCCACCCCGCATGTGCAGATGCTTCCGGCCCACAGCCCAGCCAACGAGGCGACGCTCCACCAACTCGGTGAGGCGCTCCGCTGCCGCAAGCAGGTGACGTTCACCTACTACGGGATCGAACGCGACGAGACCGAACGCCGCGTGGTGCAAGCGTACGGGCTGTCGTTCACCAGCGGCCACTGGTACCTGCACGCAATGGATCCGTCACGCGGTGCGGTGCGCGTCTTCCGCGTGAGCCGGATGCACGAGGTCGTGGTCAACCCGAAGGCACCCAACACCCAGGACTACGAGATCCCGCGGTCGTTCGTGCTGCGCGATCGCGCGGTGCCGAGGCCGCCCTGGGAACTGGGCGAAGATCCAGTAGTCGAGACCGTTGTCCGCTTCACCCGCAACACCGGCGTTGTCCGCGCCGCTCGACAGAAAGGCATCGCCGACCCCGCAGATCCTTCGCAGGTACGCTACACTGTGCGCCGCCGCGAGGCATTCCATCGCTGGCTGCTCGGATTGGCCGGCGACGCGGTGCCAGTGTCGCCACCCGACATGGTGCGCGAATACTTCGACCTGGCGCGTCGCACCCTCGACGCACTGGAGATGGCGTGACCACGACCGCCGCGGAGCGCTTTCGCCGGATCGTGACGATTTTGCCGCATGTCGCGCACGGCAGGGCGGTGCGAATCGATGCGCTCGCCGAGCAGACGGGCATTGCCCCTGATGCACTGATCAACGACCTGCAGCTGCTGGCGGAGCGATACGATCTCCCGGCGGCGTTTGTGGAGGGTGTCGCTGTAGCGATCGACGGTGATTCGGTGTCGGTGCGCACCGATCATTTCCGCAGGCCAATGCGCCTCACTGCGGCCGAACTGTGCGCGCTCGAACTGGGTGTGTCGCTCCTGGCCAGCGAACGGAGCGGTGACCAGGCGGTGCTTGCGGCGCGGCTGCGCGAATCGCTCAAGGAACTGATCGTCGCGTTGCCACGCGACGCGGTCTTCGCGGGGCTGCGCGAGGGCGCCTTGATGGATAGCGGCTGTGGGGACGTACTCGCGGTGATCCGGAAGGCGATTCGCGCCGGGCGCGTGGTGTTGATGTCATATCAGTCAGGGGCGGCCACCGAGGCGACCGAGCGCCACCTGCATCCCCACGCGCTGGTCTTCTCGAATGGCTGCTGGTTCGTGATCGGGTGGTGCGAGCGCACTGAGAGCATGCGGATGTTCCGGGCCGACCGGATCGCGAGTGTCACGCTCACCGCGCAAACCTTCGAACGCGCTGACGAGTCGCTGCTCGATGCGGTGATGGTCGATGGTAAGCCGTTCCTCTTGCCCAACGCCGAGCAACTCACAGTTCGGTATGGCCCGGCGATCGCGCGGTGGATCGCCGAGCGGATGGCGAGCCGCTGGAGGCCGACGGATCGGCGCTTCGCACGATGCCGCTGGCCGACCGGGAGTGGGCCATCCGGCACGTGCTGCAGTACGGTCCCGACGCCGAGATCGTCGAGCCGGTGGAGCTACGGGACGAAGTGGTGGAGCGGCTGCGGGCACTGATTGCCGGGGGCTGAAGCGCCCTAGCTGAAGCCCCCGCCTCGTGGCTAAAGCCACGGCTCGGCGGACTGAAGCACTAAAGTGCTGTCGTCTGGGCAAGGCTTCCCGTGACGACAGCACTTCAGTGCTTCTTGTGCCGAGCCGTCACTTTAGTGACGAGCTTGCCGAGCCGTAGCTTCAGCGACGAGTTCGCGCGTGATCGTCGCGAAGACTCCCTACGGCGCAAACACCGGACACGAGGCCCACGCTGCCGCCATCGCGGTGCGGACACCCTCGGAGAAGAACAGGTATATCCGCTCGCCGCCTGAGGTCGCGACGCGCGCGACCGTCGCCCCGGTTTCCATGTCGGTGATCAGCGCCCGGAATGCTGCCGTGGTCATCGACGGCTGAGTCACGACGGCTCCCGATCCGATCCACTGCGTCGCTGGTTGCTGCCCCTGTTTGTCCCACTGATCGATTCCGACAACCCGGCCAGTGAGCGCAGGTCCGTGCGTCGCGAGCCGGACGTACGGTGCGCCGTTGTCGCAGCCCACGATGACCTTGCCGCGGTAGTTGCCTTCGCCAGGCCAGGAGAACGCGGGATCACTCAGAAGCTCCGCCTCGACTCCTGTGGCCGTCACGGTCGTCGCCCATCCGTAGGACTGAACCACAACACTGACAGAAGCACTGTCAGTGGTGGCAACCAAGCCGATCGGGCCGTGGGCGCGTGACGTGAAACCGTACCATGTACGCCCATACTGGAAGGACGTCGTGAGCGTCGCGGACGTGGGGTCGACCAGGCTCCAGCGCACGGCAGCGGGAGACGCGCTCAAGTCCGCGTACCGCGCTGTTGCGTTCAGTGTGTAGGTCCGACCGATTCGGGCGAGTACAGGAACGGAAATGTTCATGATATGCCTTGCCACCGGAATCGTGACAGCGACCTGACGTTGTACGCCCTCCGATTCGGCGGAAATCGTCGTGGACCCCGAGCCAAGCACCCTTATGACGCCGCCCCCATCCACGGTCGCAACCGAGACGTCCGACGACGTCCAGCGGATCTCACGCTGGAGGACGGTACCTGCGGCGTCCCGTACCACCGCCGTCGCTCTCGTCGACCACGTTGCGATCAGGGCGGGCAGAGCGACCGTCAGGTCGAGGGTTGCCACCGGAACAGTGGGCGGGCGGGTGACGCTCAACTGCGCCGTGCCCCTTACCGCTCCAGTGTTGGCGATGATCGATACATTGCCTGAAAGCACCGCCGTGACGACACCGTCCTGCGAGACGGTCGCCGTCGTGGGGTCGGACGACTGCCAGATCATCGGCTGGTCGGGAAGAATGTCGCCGGTCTGGTCGCGGATGACTGCGGACGCCCGGCTCGTCTCCCCGATCGCAACCGTCGTGGGGTCGAGGGCGACCACGACCGAGGCCGGCAACTTTGGCGGCGCCTCGGTGTCAACGCTGCTACAGGCTGCGATCAGGCCTGCGGATCCAATTGCCAAGGTCAGGCGCCACATCACTGCAGCTCGCCGTGGGGGTGGACGTACATAAGTCATTATCGGGCCCCGACCCGTTCCGCGCAAGCAGAAGCGGGCAAGGACCCGACGACGAAGCACGCCCGAAACAGGCGCCGCACAAACGCGCCACCTGTGCGATGTCGTTACGCCGGAATGCTGTCGTTTTCCTCCCGCTCCCAGAACCGGTGCCGCCCCATCGCGGCGATGAACGCGTTCACCGATTCGGTGCCGTCACCCAGGATCACGCCCGGGATCTCGCCGTCGTCCATCGGGATCGACGACGCCTCGAGCAGCTGTGACCCTTCGCCGCTCGCGGCGATCGGCTTGCAGTGCTTGAACGCCTCGTTCACGAAGTGGATCGCCGCCGGCTCCTTCAGCAGCATCCCCGTGCTCTGCTTGCCGCCCGCGACATACACGGCATCGAAGAGCACCGACGCGGTGTTGTGGAAGGCGAAGTCGACCGTCACGGCCTGACCCGAAGCCGGCTTGATCTCGCCCAGGTGCGGGGCGACGATCTTCGCCATGGCGCCGGCCGCGGTGAGCGCCTTCTTCATGTTGGCGAGCGCGGCACCATCGAAACCGTCGGATGCCAGGACAGCGACCTGACGGGTCTCGATGCTGCCCGGCTTGGTCACGGCCATGCTGAGGGCCGGCGAGAGCTCGACCTGGCGCCGTGCCGCGCGCGGCTGGAAGTCGCCGACGTCCTCGTCGGCCGGAACATGCAGGTTGTGGGGCGGGTCGATCGACGCCGGGATCTTGAGGCCGAGGTGGTCGGCGACAGGCTTGACGAGAGCCCGATCGATCTGGGCGAGCGCGAAGAGCATCCGCTCGCGAATCGCCACGCTCTCCACCATTCCAAGCTCGAACTTCAGCGCGTCGATCATGTGACGCTGCTCGTGTGGCGCCTGGCTCCGGAAGAACATCCGCGCCTGGGTGAAGTGGTCGAAGAAGGAACTGCTGCGCGCCCGCACCTTGTGGTCGTCGATCCGCTCGGGAAACGACGTGAACCCGCCCTCGCGCGCCCCTGACTGGTAGGGGCAGCCATTCGCCAGCGTGTTCGGTCCGTAGGCGACCTTTCCGCGATTGATCGTCTGCCGCATCAGCCCGTCGCGCTGGTTGTTGTGCACCGGAGCGACCGGGCGGTTGATCGGGATCTCGTGGAAGTTCGGCCCGCCGAGTCGCAGCAGCTGGGTGTCGGTGTAGGAGAAGAGGCGGCCGGCGAGCAGCGGGTCGTTGCTGAAGTCGATCCCCGGCACGATGTGCCCCGGATGGAATGCGACCTGCTCCGTCTCGGCGAAGTAGTTGTCGGGATTGCGATTGAGCGTCATCCGCCCGATCCGCTGCACCGGCACCAGCTCCTCGGGGATCAGCTTGGTCGGGTCGAGGAGGTCGAAGTCGAACGCGAACTCGTCCTTCTCGTCGACCACCTGCACGCCGAGTTCCCATTCGGGAAAATGTCCCTGGTCGATCGCGTCCCAGAGGTCGCGGCGGTGGAAGTCGGGGTCGAAGCCCGAGATCTTCTGCGCCTCGTTCCACGTGACGCCGTGCACGCCCAGGATCGGCTTCCAGTGCCACTTGATGAAGCGCGACTCGCCGGCGGCGTTGACGAGGCGGAAGGTGTGGACGCCGAAGCCCTCCATCATCCGCAGCGACCGGGGAATGGCACGGTCCGACATCGCCCACATGATCGTGTGCATCGACTCGGGCGTGACCGACACGAAATCCCAGAAGGTGTCGTGGGCCGCCGACGCCTGTGGAATCTCGCGATGCGGCTCGGGCTTGATCGAGTGCACCAGGTCGGGAAACTTGACCGCGTCCTGGATGAAGAAGACCGGCATGTTGTTGCCGACGAGGTCGAAGTTGCCCTCCTCGGTGTAGAACTTGACCGAGAAGCCACGCACGTCACGGGGCAGGTCGGTCGACCCGCGGGAGCCGACCACGGTCGAGAACCGGGCGAACACCGGCGTCTCGACGGCAGGGTCCTGCAGGAACGCCGCCCTCGTGAGCCGCTTCATCGACTTGTAGGGTCGGAACACGCCGTGCGCCGCGACACCGCGCGCATGCACCACGCGCTCCGGGATCCGTTCGTGGTCGAAGTGGGTGATCTTCTCGCGGAGGATGAAGTCCTCGAGGAGCGTCGGGCCGCGCTCGCCCGCCTTGAGCGAGTTCATGTCGTCGTTGATGCGCACGCCATGATTGGTCGTCAGCAGGGCATCGGTGTCGTCGACCGTATTGTGACCAAGGTCGGTGGTCTTGGCAGACGGCTCGTTGGCTGCGGGCTTCCGGGGGGCGGCGGGTTTGCGGCGGGCCATGGTGTTCTCCGGGTAGCGGCGGTGCGGACGGATTACTGTCCGGAGAGACGGCGCGAGGTTGGGCGGATGCACACGCTAGATTCCATCGCCAGGGGATCGCCATGACCCGATTTCGGAGCGACCCAGCTCCGGATGGTGTGAAGGCAAGTCGCTGGATGGTCGTCGCGGGAACCGGGAGAGCCTGATTCCGGCCAGGATCGGCACGGCCCCCGGAAAGCGCGCTCCGGCCAAGGCCGCCACGGCAGCGTGCACTGAGATGAAGTGGCGGCGACCTTGATACGGTGGGCCTCGACCTGTTCCTCACAGGGTCAACTGCCCGCCCGTCCGGTCACGACCCCTGCGCCGCCAACCTCTCCCCCGACTCGCCATCAAACCAGTGCACCTCGCCCGGCGCGAACGCGATGTGCACCGGCTGGTCGACGGCGAGCATCGCCCCCGACTCGACCCGCATCGTGATCGCCGTTCCCGCTGCATCCACCGTGACGAGCGCCTCGTGGCCGAGCGGTTCGATATCGATCACGGTGGCCTCATGTCCGGTCGTACTGTCCGCCAGTTGCACCGACTCGGGGCGAACACCCAACACCACAGTGCTTCCTGGCGTGACCGCCGCCGTGCGGTGGTCGCGCAGGTTGGTGGTGAACCCGCCGCTCGCAGCGGTGAAGGGGACGCCATCCCCGGTGCCGATGTGACCACGGATCAGGTTCATCGGTGGGCTTCCCAGGAAGCCCGCGACAAAAACGTTGGCGGGCCGGGCGTAGACGTCGAGCGGCTTGCCGGCCTGCTGCACGCGGCCTTCGTGCATCACGACGATGCGATCGCCCAGCGTCATCGCCTCGACCTGATCGTGCGTGACGTAGATCGTCGTGGTGCCGAGCCGGCGCCGCAGCGTGGCGAGCTCGCGCCGGGTCTGGGTGCGCAGCTTGGCGTCGAGGTTGGATAGCGGTTCGTCGAACAGGAAAACCTGCGGCTCCCGCACGATCGCCCGGCCGAGTGCCACCCGCTGGCGTTGGCCGCCGGAGAGCTGGCGCGGCTTGCGGTCGAGCAGGCTGTCGATATCGAGGAGGGCTGCTGCCTTCCGCACTCTCGCTTCCACGTCGGCGCGGGCAAGCTTTCGCAGCACCAGTGCGAACGCCAGGTTCTCCCGCACGGTCATGTGCGGATAGAGCGCGTAGTTCTGGAAGACCATCGCGATGTCGCGGTCGCGAGCTGGCACGTCGTTGACGACGCGGTCCCCGATGCGGATCGTGCCTGCCGTGACGTCCTCGAGTCCCGCGACCATCCGGAGCGTGGTACTCTTGCCGCAGCCCGACGGTCCCACCAGCACGAGGAACTCGCCGTCGTCGATCGTCAGGTCGATGCCGTGCACCGCGACGTGTTCTGCGCCGCGCTCTGCATATACCTTTCTGACACCATCCAGTGTCACCGTCGTCATCGAGATGCCCCGTGCGTGAGAATGCAATCAGGTTTCCGGACACCTTTGTCTGGGGTGCCGCAACATCGGCGTATCAGGTCGAGGGCTCGCCCCTGGCCGACGGGGCGGGGCCGAGCAACTGGCATCGCTTCTCCCACTCGCCCGGGCGGATCGAAGACGGGACGACCGGCGACGTGGCCTGCGACCACTACCGGCGGTTCGAGACCGACGTCGACCTGATGCGCGACCTCGGACTCAACGCCTATCGCTTCAGCGTGTCGTGGAGCCGGGTCATGCCCGACCGGACGTGGCGCCGTCAACGCCGCAGGGCTCGGTTTCTACGACCGACTCGTCGATGCGCTCCTCGAGCGCGGCATCGCCCCCGCGGTCACTCTCTACCACTGGGACCTGCCGGCCGCGCTCGACGACCGGGGCGGATGGCTCAATCCCGACATCGCCGACTGGTTCGCCGACTACGCGTCGGTCGTCGTGCGCGCACTCGGCGACCGGGTGCCGCGCTGGACGACCCTCAACGAGCCGTGGGTGGTGAGCGACGCCGGGTATCTGCATGGCGTTCATGCGCCGGGCCACCGCAGCATCTTCGAGGCGCCGATCGCCAGCCACAACCTGCTCCGCGCGCACGGCGCGGGGATGCTGGCGATCCGCGCCGACTCGTCGGCCGAGGCCGGGCTCGTCGTGAACATCGAGCCGAAGTTCGCCGCGTCCGATCACCCCGACGACGTCATCGGCCGCACGGCGCGCCGACGCCTACATGAACCGCCAGTTCCTCGACCCCGTCATCCTTGGGCGCTATCCCGAGGAGATGGCCCTGATGTACGGCGAGGCGTGGCCCGACTTCCCCGAAGCCGACTTCGACCTGATCAGCCAGCCGGTCGATTACATCGGCATCAACTACTACACCCGCAGCGTGCTGCGCCACGATCCGTGCGGCACCGCGCCGCTCTTCATTCGAGGCGTTCGCCAGGCGGAGCACACCCACACCGCGCTCGACTGGGAGGTGTACCCACCGGCGCTCACCCAGCTGCTCGTCGAGACCCGGAACCGATACGGAAACCTCCCGATCTACATCACCGAGAATGGCGCCGCGTTCTACGACGCCCCGACCGCCGACGGCCCCGTCGTGGAAGATCCCCTCAGGACATCGTACTTCCGCGATCACCTTCGCGCGGTGCACGATGCGATGGTGCAGGGTGTCGACGTGCGCGGCTACTTCGCCTGGTCGCTGTTCGACAACTTCGAATGGAGCGCAGGCTACTCGAAGCGGTTCGGGCTCTACCACGTCGATTTCGCGACCCAGCAGCGCACGCCGAAGTCGAGCGCGCGGTTCTACGCCGACGTGATCCGCACGGCGGGTTCGGCGCTGGATCACTGATCCGCCGCCGCGGCCGGTCGCGGGCGATACTCGGCGCGAATGTCGTCGCCGAGCTCGACCGTGAAGTGCCGCACCCCGGTCTCCGGCATCGGGAGCCGGAGTGCGCCGCCATCGAGCTTCCACTCGTTCCCTTCGCTCCGCGCCATCGTCGTGCCGCCAGTCCGGACGACCTCGATGACACACGTCGCCCCGGTTCCGGGCGGGCGAATCCGTACCGTGTATCCGGGCCACTCCGGCGGGATGCACGGACGAAGCACCAGCGTCGTGTTCCCACTGATCGTGACGCCGAGCAGCGACTCGAGGCCGATGCGATACATCCATCCAGCCGATCCGGTGTACCAGGTCCACCCGCCGCGGCCCACATGCGGGGGCATTCCGTAGACATCGGCGGCCACCACGTACGGCTCGGTCATGTACGTCGCAATGGCATCCGCGGTGGCGCCGCGCGTGACCGGCATGATCATCTCGAAGAGAGCGAACGCGCGGGATGTCCTCCCTGCCTCGGCAAGGGCACGGATCGCCCACAGTGCGGCGTGGGTGTACTGGCCGCCGTTCTCGCGCACACCGGGGAGGTAGCCCTTGATGTAGCCGGGGTCGTTCGGCGTGGTGTCGAACGGCGGTGTGAGCAGCCGGATCAGCCCTGCCTGCTCATCGACGAGATGCGCTTCCATCGCATCGAGCGCCTGGCGTGCCCGCTCCGGCGGCGCGGCACCCGACATCACCGCCCACGCCTGGGCAATCAGGTCGATCCGGCACTCATCACCACTCGCCGTGCCGAGCGGCTCGCCGTTGTCGTAGTACGCGCGGCGATACCACGCACCGTCCCACCCGCCGCTGTTGAGCGAGACTTCCAGGGCTCTGCGGTACTCCTGGTAGCGCTCGGCGCGCGCATGATCACCGCGCTCGATGCAGGTGCGGATGAAACGCTCGAGCGTCAGGTAGAGGAAGAAACCCATCCAGACGCTCTCGCCCCGGCCGAGCCGGCCCACGCGGTTCATGCCGTCGTTCCAGTCGCCGCTGCCGATCAGGGGAAGTCCGTGGGCGCCGGTCGTGAGCGAACGGTCGAGCGCGCGGCAACAGTGTTCGTAGAGCGAGCCTCGATCGCTCGACACCTCCGGTTCGACGAGAATCTCGTCCTCATCGTCCGGCAGCGGGGGAGCGTCGAGAAACGGCAACTCCACGTCGAGGATCGAGGAATCGCCCGTCGAGTCGAGGTAATGACCGAGCAGGTACGGTAGCCAGACGAGGTCGTCGGCGAAGCGGGTGCGAATCCCGATGCTCGCCGGCGGGTGCCACCAGTGCAGCACGTCGCCCTCGATGAACTGGTGCGCCGCGTTGCGAAGCAGCTGCTCGCGCATCAGCTCCGGCGCGAGATAGATCATGGCAGAGCAATCCTGCAGCTGGTCGCGGTATCCGTAGGCGCCGCCCGACTGGTAGAACGCCGAGCGCGCCCAGATGCGGCAGCTCAGGTTCTGGTAGCTGAGCCAACCGTTCATCAGGAGGTTCATCGCCGCCGAGGGCGTGTCCACCTGGACACTGCCCAACAGGTCGCTCCAGTAGTCCTGCGCCACCGCCAGCGCGTGCGCCACCTGTTCGGGTGTGGCAACGCCGGCGCAGGCGGCAAGCGCGCCGGCACGGTCATCGGCCTGGCCGATGATGAAGGACCACTCCGCCGATGCACCGGCGTCGATCGACACGGCGAGCTGGAACGCCGCACACGGGTCGATGTCCTGGCCAGTGCGCCCGGTCAGGGTGAGCCGGCATCGTGATGGCGCGGGGTGCCCGCACGCTTCCATGGTAACCGAGAAACTCGACCCGGTCCGACGTGAACGCTGCCGAATCGCTACCTCCGGTGACTGCGGCGAACGCCACCGCATCGGGATATGACGGATTCGTCGAGCGCGACGCGAAGAGGACGCGGGCGTCCTCGTCCCACGAGGTGTGTACCTCTCCCTGTGCTTCCCGCCGATCGACGCCGAGCACCCATTCGGCGTAGCAGAAGAGGGTGAGTCGGCGCGCTGCAGCTCCCGTGTTGGTGAGCCGGAACCGGATGATCTTGACCGACGGGTCGTGGGCAACGAATGCGGTCACTTCCTGGTCGAGGTCGGCGCTGCGGTGACGCCAGGTGGTTGCACCGAAGCCGTGACGCACCTCGTACGCGCCACTTCCGGGCACGGGGCCGGGCGTGGGCGACCAGAACACACCGCGTTCCTCGTCGCGGATGTAGAACGCCTCTCCCTGCGGATCGCAGACCGGATCGTTGAACCACGGCGTCAGCCGGTTCAGGCGGCTGTTGCCACGCCACGTGAATCCCGGCCCGGCCTCGGTGGCAACGAACCCGGTTGCTTCGCTGGCGATGACGTTGGCCCACGGGAGTGGTGGCCACGCGAGACCGTCGGCGCGCGAATCCATCCGGATCACGTACTCCCGGCCGTCGGTCGTGAAGCCGCCGAATCCGTTGAAGTACTGCAGCGATTCGGTGGTCGGTGCACTCTCCTCGACCAATGGCGCGGGCTTGAATACCGGTGGTGGAGCGAACGTGACGGACTCCGCTTCGGGCAACTCGCCCAGGTGACGGAAGAGCGACGCGGCTCCGTCGTGCACCGTCTCCGCGATCAGCTGCTCCAGTGCCGCGCGGTCCTCTCCTCCTGCAAGCAGCGCGTGCACCTGCACCGACGCGCCTGCGGGAAGCTCGACCACTCGGCGAAGTGCCACGACCGGGTCGAGCACGTCGCCGGTGGTTCCACTGAGCACGTGCCCGGGGTCGAGCGCGACCGGATTCGCCGTGCTCCGCCCGCGACCGATGAAACGCATCCGGTCGGTTTCGACCTCCATCGGGTCGGCAGTCGTGCCCGGCGGGCAGACGAGTGCGTGGATCAGGTGGACCGGGTGTTCGTCGGCCCCACGCGGGCGGCGCGATGCGACGATGGCGCCGAGCGATGCCACGTATGCCGTCTGGATGAACAGCTTCGAGAAGGCCGGGTGTCCCGCGTCGGCGTCGGCCGTCGCGAGGGCGATGGCGGCGTACGTCGTGAGCTGGATGCGCCGATGCGCGGTACCGGTGTTGGTGAGCGTGTATCGCCGGCACTCGAGGTTTGTGTCCGGTGCCACCACGACGTCAGTCCGGACCACGATCTGCGCGTCCTCGCGCACGATGACGGCGCGGTTAGCACCCAGCTGGACTTCGTACCGATCGGCGGGGCGCTGCACCGGCACATGGGCGGCCGACCACAGCTCTCCGGAATCGAGGTCACGGAGGTAGAGGAACCATCCGTCGGCGTCGGTGGTGAGGTCCCCTCGCCACCGGGTCAGCTGCAACTCGCCGAGGTGCGAGCCGCCGCCTCCCGCGGCGCTGATCGTCGCGCGGTACTGGCCATTCGAGAGCTCGGCGTGGCGGTTCACGGCGTCACCTCGAGCTCGGCCGGGAGCTCGCGCAGGACCACCGCACCATCGCTGTTCAGCTGCGTGCGGCGACCATTCAACGTGATGCTTCCGCGGGCGAATGCCGGGAGACGCACCACGATCCCGCCCGGCGGGACGGTGACGCCGGCATCGATGCGCATCGTGGTGCGCGACCCGACCCGCTGCGCGGTGTAGGAGAGCTTCCCCCACCATGTGCTGAGGTTGCGCACCGTCGTGCCCGGCCCGTCGAGCCATGCGTCGGCGATGCCGGCGCCCACCACCAGGGCGCTGTCCGATTCCCGTTCGTACGCGATCAGGTCGGCGACGGAGCGGAGGAAGTCGGAGCCGACCCAGGTGTGCGGCATGTCGCCGATGAACTTCGGGGCGCGGTCGGCGCGCCAGACCACCTCGGGCCACTGGTTCCACTCTTCCGGTTCACGATCATCCATGAAGCCGGCGAGGAGTGCGTGCGCGCGATCGACGTGTCCCATGCGGAGCATCGTCCCCACGGTGCGGAGCTCATATGGCGTGTAGGCTTCCCAGGTGCTCGTGCTGTCACGGCGGGCCATCACTTCGGTCCAGTAGCGCTCGAAGGTGCGTTCGAGCGCGGCGCGCGGGAGGCGGTCGAGCTCACCACCCGGCGAGACGGCGATGGTGGTGGACGTCGCGTCGAAGTCACCAAGGTCGGCCGCGCCCGGGATGAAGTCGATGCCGTGCCGCGCCATGGCCGTCCGGATCGACGCATACAGGTCGGCGGCGAAGGTGTCACGAATGCCGGCGATGCGCCGCGCGTCGGCGTCGCGTCCGAGGACCCCGGCCATGGTGGCGGCATCCTTGAATCCGCGCAGCGCGAAGAAATCATCCCAGTAGGAGTGCATCGGCTTGGCCGAATACCCCTCGTGCGAAATCGAGGGCGGCAGGATGCCGCGGAACATCGTGTCGCTCACCGCGCCCTGCCTGAGCGAGTCCATGTACGACACGGCACCGGCAACATGCGGCCACATCCGTTCGAGCAGCGCCCGGTCGCCGGTGTGCCGGAAGTACTCCATGACGATGTAGATGAACTCGCCGTGACTGTCGTGCTCCGGCACGGGGTCGGGGCCACGCGAATCGACGCAGCAGGGGACCTTGCCGTTGGGATACTGGTACTGCGCGTACCAGTCGATGAACTCCCGCACGGCGTCGGCGTGACCGAAACGGAGCAGCGCGGCCGATGTCAGCGCGCCGTCGCGAATCCACGAGCGCTCGTACGAGCGCGAGCCGGGCTGGATCGCCGGTCCGTCGCGATTGACGAGCACGTGCGCGAGCACCGTGGCGATGGTGTTGCTGATCGCTGCGCCAGGGCCCGGCAGCGTGATCGCGGCACGATCGACCTTGCCCGTCCATTCGGCGGCAACAGTGGCGAGCACGCTGTCGATCGCGGTCGCGTGCGCCGCCGTCAGCTGCCGCGGGCCACCCGGCACCAGCGGGATCTCGATCACCACGGTGGCGGAGTCGCCGGGCGCGATGTCGAGGTCCCATGTCAGCGCGCCCGATGGGGGGCCCAGCAATGACGCTGTCTCGCCCGGCGGTGGAAACGTCACGCTGCAGGTACTCGACAATGTCGGCTCCACGCACCATCACCGTCGCCACGCTCGGCGTCACTGCCGCGACCTCGCGATTGACTGATGCACGCAATCCGCTCGGCCCGCGCACGATCAGGTCGATGGGCGGTGGTGCCCCCGGGCACACCGAGGAACTGCCATGGCGGATTCACCTGGAAGGGGCGCACCGCGAGGTGCAGCGCGCCGCGCAGTCGTGTCGCACTCGTGTTGTGGATCCGGTATCGACCGACCAGCGACGATGCACTGTCGGGGCCGAGCGCGAATGCGGTGATGTCGAGCCGCAGGGCGGGCGCATGCCACGACACCTGCGGAATCGGAAGCCGCCCATCGAGAAGCGATCGCGTGCGGCGGACGTCAGCCCAGGTGAGCAGTTCGTCGCCGATCCGCAGGAATGGTTCTACCCTGAAGGAGCCGAGTCCGGCCTCGATGGCACCGTCTTCGTCGATCAGCGCTTCCTCGCGGGCGCGGTCCACCCCGACGACGGTCCAGTTCGCGCGTTCTCCAAGGAAGTAGCGCGGGTATGTGCCGCGCCGAGCGCCCTTCGCCACCATCTCCATGAACTGGTTGCGCGACGTGAATCCCTCGGCGGGATGGATCAGCGAGCTCGGCGATGGCCGGGTTGACGCGTTGTGCGCCACGCTCCGTGGCGATCCGCAGGTACCGCGACTCGCTGTTCGGCAGGTAGAGATGGTCAACCGCGCCGACCCCGCTGCGCCGAAACTCCACCGGCACCCACGCCCGACCATCGTCGCTGGTGCTCAGCGTATAGGAACCGGCGCGGCGGGTCGAGTCCCAGATGATCGAGACACCGGCGAACTCGCGCACCGCGAGAAAGTCGAGCGTGACCGTCGAACTCTTTCCCGCCGGCTGCCATGTGGTCGCCCTGTCGCCGTCGACGATCGAGCGCGCCGGGTGGTTGCGCGCCGCGCTGGTGGCCGTGGCGCGAGGCCGTGGCGGGTTGGCGTCGGCCACCGGTCGTGGCGTCATCACGAAGTCGTCGAACCACACGCTGCCCTTGCCGCCGCCGCGCCCGGCAGTGATCACGAGTTCGATCGCGGCGACATGATCGAGCTCGCCGCCGCCCTTCGGTCCCCACGCGAACGAGACCTGCCGCCGCCGGATCGTCACCTTCTGCCAGCCGTGCTGCAGCGTGCGGTCGCGCTCGGTATACCACCAGACGTTGTCGCCGCTGCGATCGACCAGCTTGAACTCGAAGGTGTTGACCGGCGCGTCGCCGCGGATCCAGAAGGAGAACGAGTAGTTCGCCGGGAGATCGAGCGCGACGTTGCGGCGCGCAATCGCGTAGCCGCCGCCGGAGCGAAAGGCGAAGTCGAGCCGCATCGCGCGTCCCGAGCGACCGGAGTCGCCATGCAGCGTGAGATCGACGCCGTCGGCGGGATGCGCAGTCCACGCGCCGATCTGCTCGAAGTCGTCAACGACCACCGGGCGCGCGGTGTCGCCCTGCAGCGAGGCCACTGCAAACAGCAGGGGAAGGATCATCCCTTCACGCTCCCGGCCATGATGCCCTGGATGTAGTAGCGCTGGAGGAAGAGGAAGCCGACGAACACCGGCAGCACGGTGACCACCGCCCCCGCCATCATCAGCTCGACGTCCTGCACGTGTTCACCTGCGAGGTTCGCGAGCGCGACCGGGAGGTTGTAGCGCGCATCGTCGCTCAGCACGATCAGCGGCCACATGAAGTCGTTCCACGCCGCAAGGAAGGTGAAGACGCCGAGGGTCGTCATGACCGGAGCGAGCCCCGGCAGGACGATCGACCGGAACACCCGGAACTCGCTGGCCCCGTCGAGACGCGCGGCCTCGAGGAGGGCGTCGGGAATCGACAGGGCGTACTGGCGCACCAGGAAGATGCCGTAGATCGGCGCGAGCACCGGGATCATTGCGCCGAACAGGGTGTTGATCAGCCCCATCTCGCGCAGGAGCAGGAACATCGGCAGCATCGCCACCTGGCCGGGGACGATCATCCCGGCGAGCAGGAGCCGGAACGTCGCGTCGCGGCCAGTGAACCGGAGCTTGGCGAAGGCGTAGCCCGCGAGGCCGGTGATGGTGACGGCGAGAATCGTTCCGCCGATCGAGATCACCAGGCTGTTGACGAAATAGCGGCCGAGGTTGAGCGAGGTGAACAGCGCGCGGTAGTGCTCGAGTGTCGGGTCGCTCGGCACCAGCGGCGGCGGCGACGCGTTGGCCGACCCCGCCGGCATGAGTGACGCCGAGACCATCCACAGCAACGGCGTGGCTGCCAGGATGGAGCCGATCACGAGGGTGATGTGCAGCAGGATGCTGCGCAGCGATGGCCGCTTCATCGTGCCGCCCGGCGCTGCAGGTGCAGCTGGATGACGGTGCCCACGGCCGTGAGGATGAACAGCACGACGGCAATCGACGCCGAGAACCCGAGCCGCCACCAGCGGAAGCCCTGCTCGTACATGAAGAGGACGAGGGTGAGGGTGCTCTTGAGCGGACCCCCCTGTGTCATCACGTACGGCTCGCTGAAGATCTGGAACGACGCGATCATCGTGACGACGCCGACGAAGACGAACGTGGGCCCGAGCATCGGCAGCGTGACATGACGGAAGCGCCGCCACGCGCCTGCCCCATCGAGCGACGCCGCCTCGTAGAGCTCGTCGGGAATGCTCTGCAGCCCGGCGAGGAAGATGAGCATGTTGTAGCCGAAGTTCTTCCACACCGAGAGGAGGATGAGCGAGGGCATCGACCAGGTGGTGCTGCCCAGCCAGTCGATGGGACCGATGCCCACGACCCCCAGTGCCGCATTGAGCAGGCCGTACTCGGCATGGTAGATGTACCGCCACACCAGCGCCATCGCGACCAGCGTCGTGACCCACGGCGCGAAGAAGGCGCTCCGGAAGAAGGGACGGAACCGCGCCATCTTCGAGTTCACCAGCAACGCCGCGCCGAGCGACACTGCGGCGGAGAGTGGGCCGCCGATCATCACGAAGTAGAGGGTGTTGCGCGTGGCGGTCCAGAAGAGCGGGTTGTCCATCAGCGCCGAATAGTTGGCGAGTCCGATGACGCGCGTCTTCGAGATGTCGCCCACCGAGTAGATGTCGAAATCGGTGAACGACAGGGCGAACGCCCCCATGACCGGGATCACGAAGAAGACCCCGATCAGCAGGAGCGCCGGCGTGACGAACAGCCATCCGGTGCGCGACTCGACGGCGCGTTCGCGACGCGTCATGGGCGTGCGCTGTCCTGGAGCGCCCGCAGGTAGCGGCGGCGCTCGAGCACCCGATCGACGTCGGCGTCGAGGTCGGCGAGCGCCTGGCGCGGCGTGCGTGCCCCGCGAATTGCGGCCTCGCTGTGGTCCATCAGCTTGGTGGTCACTTCCTCCCACTCCGGAACCATCGGCGTCGGCACGGTGCGGTCGAGTTGCGTGCGGAAGGCGGCTGCGGCCTGGTCGTTGGCGAGGGCGGAATCGGTCCACGCATCGCGGCGCGCCGGGAGGTCGCCGGTGAGTCGGTAGAACTCTGCCTGCTGCTCGGGGCGCGAGAGGTATTCGATGAGCTGCTGCGCGAGTTGCTGGTGCTGCGACGATCGGAACACGACGAGGCTCGATCCACCGGCAAGCGACACGCGACTCGCCTCGCCGTCGGGGCCGGGGAGGGGAGCGGTTGCCCACGCGTCCTGCATCTCGGGCGGCAACCGGCGCCGGAACTCGCCGAGGTTCCACGGACCGGAGATGTACATCGCAAAGGTGCCGCGTTCGAACTCCTGGTAGAGGTTCGACACCTGGCTGCTCGTCACCGGCGCGGCGAGGCTGTCGGCGTAGAGCGAGAGCACGAAGGAGAAGGCGCGCTCGAACTCGGGACCGGAGAACTGTCCGAAGCCGGTGCTGTCGATGAGCGCGCTCCCCGACTGCAGGCCAAGGATCGCCAGGGGCGGCCACTCGTTGAGCGGGAGGAGGATGGCGTACTTGCCGGCGCCCGCACGCTGCTTGATCGCGACCATCGCGTTGCGCCACTCAGCCCATGTCGTCGGCATCTCGTCATACCCGGCCTGGGCCAGGAGATCTCGCCGGTAGAAGATGACGCGGGTGTCGGCGTACCACGGCAGGCCGAACACCGTGTCGTGTACCGTGTTGGTCGCGAGGATGCCGGGGAAGTAGCTGGCGGCAGCCGTGCCGAGCTGGATCGGCGACAGTGCGCCGAGCGTGACCATCTCGGGAATCCAGGTGTTGCCCATCTGGGCGACATCGGGTGCGGCGCGGCCCACGATCGCGGTGAGCAGCTTCTCGTGCGCTGCGCTCCACGGAATCTGCTGCACCCGCACCCGCACGCCGGGATGCTCGCGCTCGAAGCCGTGCACCAGTTCCTGCACCACTTCACCCTCGCGGCCGAACGCCCAGAAACGGAGGGTGACACCGGACGCCGGTTCTCCCTGGCACGCCGCGGCGAGGCAGGCGACGGCCACCGCAGCCGCGCGCCAGTGCATCATGGAGCCCTGTCCAGCCACCCGCCGGTGAACCCGGCGCGTCGAAGGCCGGCAATGAGATACGGGCTCTTCCGCATGTGCTTCCAGACGAGGTCGGAGCGGTGATTCGCGATCATCGCGATGATCGGTCCCTGGTCGATGCCGAGGTAGTCGGAATCGAACCAGCCGAGCCCGGGGACCACGCGTCCGTGCTGCAGCGGCGTGTCGGTCCACGTCCATGTCGGGTTGAACGAGTCGAGGAAGCCGTACTGGCCGATGAGCGCGGAGCCGTAGCGCTCCTTCATGGCGAGCAGCGCGGGCCCGACGATCTCCGGTGCGAACGGCAGCGAGGCCGCGGCCGCGGTGGGCGCGATCGTGCCGTCGTCGCGGATCTCGTTGTACGACGCCCCGCGGGCGGCATAGGTGAAGAAACGGCGCGACACGCCACCGACGGTGCGGGTGACGTCGGCCGGACCGTCGGCCGCGGTGAGGCCCCACACGTTCGGGCCGTACCCGACCCATCCCATCGGGTTCGCGATGGCATAGCTGCGCTGGGCATAGGTCGCGCGCCGCGAATTCTCGAAGTAGTCGATGCCGCGCGAGCGCATGTAGGAGTCGGCGATACCGCGGTAGTCCACCCACACCTGCGAGTACTGATGACCGAAGTGCGGCGCAAAGCCGACGTGCGACTGGCCGTGAAAGGTGCCCCACGTGTAGGTGGAGGTCCATTCGCTCCACGCTGACGCCGCGATCGGATGACTCGGTGAGCCGAGTGCCAGGAGGTAGACGATCATCGCCTCGTTGTAGCCGCGCCAGTCGAGGTGATGGAATCCGCCCTCCGGCGTCCATCCCATGGTGACGAGGGGCGCGCCGGGGCTGTGCCCACGTCCACTCGGTACGGCGGTAGAGCGAGTCGGCGTACGCGCGCACCGCGATCTCGACCGCTGATGACCGGTCGAAGTACTCCTGGCAGAACAGCGCCCCTGCGAGGAGCAGCGCAGTGTCGACGGTGGAGAGTTCGACGGTCTGGAACCGGAGCCCGGTGTTCGCATCAAGAAAGTGGTAGAAGAATCCCCGGTGCCCCGCTGTCCCGCTTGGGGCCGGGCCTTGCGGGAGCTGATACAGGAATCGCAGCGTCGTGAGGGTGCGCTGCGCCGCTGCGTCGCGGGTGATGAACCCCTCTTCGGCGCCGATCGGATACGCGGTGAGGGCGAAACCGACCGCGGCGATGCTGGAGAACGACGGCGTCGGCCATCGGTCGGGCGTGAGACCGGTTGCCGCGGGTGATCGCTCCCAGAAGAAGGCGAAGGTGCGCTGCCTCGATGTCGTCGAGCAGCGACTCGACACTGTCGGCCCGCGGGTCGGGCGCGAGCGCGTGCTCGACATCGAGCAACCGAGCAGTGTGAGCAGCAGGACGGGGGCGAACCGGCCCACGCCCAGGGAACGGGTCGCGACGCGAAATGCCTGGTATGTCATGCGCGGGTCGCCGGGGGAACGAGGCAGCTGCGGGGCACCCGTGGGTACCCCGCAGCCTCAAGGGAAGACTCGGAAGACTAGAAGGTGTACTCCGCGCCGATCTGCGCGCGGCGTCCGTCGCTCACCACGCAACCCGGCGTGCCGAACCCGGCATCGGCACGGTTGCCGGTGTTGTAGCAGCCGAAGTTGTCACGATTGAGTGCGTTGAACAGGTCGAGCGTGAGCCCGATGCGGCTGCCCCCGATCGTCGGCAGGTCCTTGCGGAGCCGCAGGTCGACGTTCCGGTACGGGAAGGTGCCGGGGACGGTGAAGCCACCGCGCTCGTACTCGTTGGTCGCGGTGCCGTCGCCGCAGAAGCGACCCGGGCAACCGACATCCTGCGTGAACTTGCCGCCGAGCGTGACCAGCCCGCCGAACTGGAACCCCGAGAGGTAGGGCAGGTCGACGATCCAGTTCGCGACGATCCGGTCCTTCTCGTCGTTGGTCGGGTGCTTCGGGATGCCGAGCGTGTTCGGGAATGCGAACGTCGTCGCCGAGGTTGTCGACGCCCTGGACCGACCGGTTGGTGTGGGTGTACGCGATGCCGGCACCCCATCCGATGGCGTCCGGACTCGACCGCCGGTACGGCCGGTCGATCTGGAGCGAGATGGCATCGTACCAGGTCTGCACGTCGTTGGTCGAGTAGATGAAGTTGCTGAAGCCGTGTGCGCCGATGTTGAAATCGATGCAGCAGCGTCCCTGGGCATTGAGGCCGATGTTCGCCCAGCTCAGCGCCATCTGGTCTTCACCGCGCACGCTCGAATAGGACACCGAGACGAGGAAGTCGTTGACCACCTGGCGCACGCCCACGTTCCACTGCTTCGACTTGGGCGGCTTCGCCTCGTTGTCGATCAGCCACGCCTCGGGGCGTCCGAACTGGCCCGCGAGCGCGTCGAGCGTGGCCTTGTCGGCGGTGAGGTAGGAGTCGTTCCACGCCACCTGTCCGGGGCCCGGTGCCTGACGCCCTCGGGCGCGAACCGGACCGTGTACGTCGGGTGCGAGATCTTCTGCGTCTCGTCGACCGCGAACAGGTCGAACAGCGATGCGGTCGTAGTAGATGCCGTAGCCGCCGAAGATCGTGGTCTTGCCGCTCCTTGTCGAGCGCGTACGAGGCGCCCACTCGCGGCTGGATCGCACCGTAGAACGGCTTGCGCTGCGTGCCGTCGGTGATGTAGCGGTCGAGGTCGAGCGGCGTGATGAGCTGGTTGTTGTAGCGGGTCAGCGTGTCGACGACGTTCTGCGGCGTGACGTAGTCGTAGTTGAGCATGCTCGACTCGTAGTCCCAGCGAACGCCGAGGTTGAGCGTCAGGCGCGAGAGTCGGGCTCCAGTCGTCCTGGATGTAGAGGCCGACCTGGTTGTTGTTCGTCTTGAGCGTTCGGGTCGCCGGTGCCGTAGCGAGCTCGAACGGCGACCGGAAGCCGTAGTTGACGCCATCCTGGACGTTGCTGTAGATGAAGCTCGGCGTGCCGTCGTTGTCCTTGAACACGTCGTACTTCACGAAGTCGATGCTGGCGCCGGCCTTGATGACGTGCTCGCCGGCCATCTGGAAGCCCGAGTACGTCAGGTCGTTGCGCAGGCCGAGGCGCTTCTGGATGAAGTCCTGCGTGCTGCGGTTGCTGCCGATGATCGCGTTGCCGCCGGCTGAAATGGTACTCGCGCGAGGCCATCCCGGGTCGTTCGGGCTCGGGTTCCGGCGGAACCGCGAGTAGTCGACCTTCGTCTCGTTGAACCACGGGCCCGAGAACATGTTGTACTTGAGCTGCGCGATCGAGACGTTCTGGCGGAAGTTCACAGCCGACTGGACGACGTCGCGCCCGCCGAAGTCGCGCACGTCGGTTTCGTGCCGGTTGCTGAAGCTGAACTCGGCGGACGACTTCTCGCGACACGTTGTAGCTCAGCTTGCCGAACAGCAGCGTCTCGCGGAACGGCGAGCCGAACTCGCCGTTGTACTGCGCCGAGGTTCACCGAGTCGAGCGCCGGGAAGCCGGTCGGCGTCGCGGGAATCTCGACCCGGTTGTTGCGGTTCTGGTAGTTGCCCTCGACCGAGCCGAAGAAGAGGAGCTTGTCCTTGCTGGATCGGCCCGCCCGCGCTCAGCGCGACGATCGAGCGATTGTAGTCCGGCCTTCTCGTACGTGGTCGGGTTGGCGGCCTGGTCGCGCCGCTGGAACGAGTCGAGTGCGACCAGGCCCTGGTTCTGGTAGCCGATCAGCGCGGTACCGCCCCAGCGTGTTGCCACCGGACTTCGTCGTCGCCGTGATGATGGCGCTCGACGCCTTCTGGTACTCCGCCTTGAAGTTCTGGCGAGATGACGCGGTACTCCTGGATCGCGCTGCGCGGGAACGGGCTGCCGCGGCTCGCGTCCTGGCCGGCCACGCCGCCCGCGGTGAGGTCGTTCTTGAGGCTGGTGCCGTCGATGAAGACGTTCACGGCATTGGCGCTCTGCCCGCCCGCCGAGAACGTGCGGAAGTTGCCGTTGATGCGGTCTTCGGTGACCGTGATGCCCGGCGCGAGGGCGGCGAGGTCGAGGAAGTTGCGGCTCGGCGTCGGCAGCTTCTCGAGCTGGGCGGTGGTGACGTTGGTCGCCAGTTCGGAAGTGCGTGTCTCGAACGCTGCGGCGGCGCCCAGCGCAACGATCTCCTGCAGCTGCACTGCGACGGCTGTCAGCGCGAAGTTCTGGATCTGGGTCGCGCCGATCTGCACGACCACGCGCCGCTCCTGTGCCCCGCTGCCGACGCTGCGCACTGCCAGGGTGTAGACCGCGGGGACCATTCCCGGGAGGACGTACGTCCCGTCCATTCGGCTGGTCGTGCTGCGGGTGACGCCGTTGGCGATGTTCGTCGCGATGATGTTGGCCTCCGCCATCGGCAGGCCATCTGCAGACGTGACCGTGCCGCGGATACTGCCAGTGCTGGTCTGCGCACCAAGCGACTGGGTTCCGAGCATGGCGGCGAGCACGAGTCCCCAGACCAGGGGACCCCGCAGCGCTGACGCAAATCGATGAAGCTTCATTCAGCAACCCTCCATGATGGTGTACGGGGAACAGCAGTCGCGCGGTTTATACAATCAGGTCTGCAACCCTCCGCAGGAGCGCCGCACCACCAGGGTGGCCGGCAGCGTGTCACGAATGCGCCTGGTGTCGCTTGGTCCGTTCAGGTTGTCGAGAAGGCGGGCGGCGGTGCGTTCGCCCAGGGCGCTGATGTCGACGTGCACCGAGGTGAGGGCGGGAACCATGTACCTGGCCATGGGAATGTCGTCGAACCCGCCGAGGGCCATGCCGTCGGGCACCACCACTCCGGCGTCGCGCAGGGCAGCGAGCGCACCGATTGCCATCGAGTCGTTCGCCGCAAAAATTGCCGTTGGCCGCGCAGGCATCGCGAGCATCTCACGCACCGCCTCGGCGCCTGACGCCTCGGTGAAGTCTCCGCCAAACTCGAGCGCCGGGTCGGCGGCGAGCCCTGCGTCCTGCAATGCTGCGCGGTAGCCGCGGAGGCGCTCGGCGGCGTCGAAGTTGCCGGGGGCGCCCTGGATGATCGCGATGCGCTGGTGTCCGAGCCCCGCGAGGTGTCGCACCATGTCGTAAGCGCCCTCGTAGTTCGCGATCGTGAGGCTGTCGAATGCCGGGTCCGGGGACGGACAGTTGAGCAGTACCACCGGTAAGCCCCCGTGCAGGGTCCGCCGCGAGATGTCGCCGGTGAACTCGGGTGACATCAGGATCACGCCGTCCACCCGGCCCAGCATTGACCGGAGCGCCGCCTCGAGCTGCGCGCCGTTGTGCCGGGCGCTGGAGACGAGGCAGTGGTACCCCACCTCGCGCACCGTGAGGTCGATCCCGCGGATGACTTCCGAGAAGAACTCGCCATAGAGGTCAGGAAGCAGGACACCGATCGTATGGGTCCGGCGCGTTGCCAGGCTTCTGGCGCCGCCGTGGGGCACATACCCCATCCGGCGGGCGACGGCGCTGACGTGCTTCCGGGTTTCCTCGGTCACCTGCGGGCTGTCATTCACCACCCTTGAGACGGTGGCCACCGAGACCCCCGCGGTGCGCGCCACGTCCCTGATCGTGACCGACGCCTGGGTGCGGTGTGACGTGAGAGCCTCGCGGGTGATTCAGGATGTAAACGGTTACATCAAGTTGTAACTGCTGGTACCGAAGCTGTCAACAAGGCGCCTTCTCTCCTCTCCCTTCGCCCTCCTCCCTTCTCCATCATCCATCATCCACCCCTCCATCATCCTCTTAGATTGTCGCCCACATGCTCGCCTACCTCGCCCTGATCGCCGCGTCCATCCTCTGGTCGATCCCCTTCCTCCTCGCCAAGCTGTCGGAGCCGTGGCTCGACACCGGCCACATGATGCTCTACCGCTTCGCCTTTGCCTGCGCCGGCTTCCTGCCCCTCCTCATCCGCTATCGCTGGAAACTCGATCGGCGTGAATGGCGGCTGGTCGGATACGCGGCGCTCATCGGCGTGCCGATCCAGTTCCTGCTCCAGTTCGCCGGCGTCGCCCGCACCACGGTGGCTCATGCCTCCCTCATGGTGGGCACCGCCCCGGTGCTGGTGGCCCTCGCCGCCTACTTCGTCTTCCACGAACGGCTCGGCCGCAAAGCCTGGGGCGCCCTGATTGCCTCGACCGTCGGCGTCGCGCTGATCATGCTCGGCCCGATCCAGGGAACGTCGGCCAAGGGTGCGACCCTCGCCGGTGACCTGCTGGTGTTCGTGTCGATGTTCGGCGGCGTCGGCTGGATCATGATCAACAAGACGCTGATGAAGACGGTGTCACCAATCGCCGTGAGCACCCTGGTCACCCTCGTCGGCTCGACGATGCTCGCCGGATGGGTGTTCGCGACCGACGGCCCGCCGCCGACGTCGCTGCCCATCGGCATCTGGGCCGCACTCGCCGGCATGGGCCTCGCCGGGACGTTCTGCACGACGCTGCTCTGGAACTGGGGACTTTCGCACGTGGAGGCGGGACGCGCCGGGGTGTTCATCAACCTCGAGCCGGTGTTCGGCACCCTCCTCGGTGTCACGATCCTGCACGAATCGCTGAGTACCACCACCATCCTCGGCGGGCTGATGATCGTGGCCGCTGCGGTGGTGATCACCACCGGCGGCACACGACCGCCCAACGCCGCAGAGCCGCGCGTTACGTTATAAAGGTCTCGTTGCCCGGAGCAATCATGCGTCACCCTCGTAGTGTCTCGTTGTCCGCCATCGTTTCGCTGCTCGCACCGCTGACCCTCGCTGCGCAGGCGCTGCCGTCGCCCGCCGCGGTGCGTCACGTGACCGATTCGCTGGTACAGGACTTCGTGGCCCAGGGTGGCGCGCCGAGCGTGGCCGTGGCGATCACGCGCGGCGCCGACACGGTGGCGGTGCTCGCGGCGGGGAAGGCCGACCTCGAGAACGACGTGGCTGCGACACCCCGCACGGTGTACCGGATCGGGTCGGTGACGAAGCAGTTTGCCGCCGCGGCGATCCTGCAGCTGGCGGCGGAGAAGAAACTCTCGCTGGGCGACAGCATTGCGCAGTACGTCGGCAACCTGCCTGCCGCGTGGCGTGGCGTCACGATCACCCAGCTGCTCAACCACACTTCCGGTATCCCCAGCTACACCAGCCTCGGCGAGTCGTGGCAGAAGGTGTGGGGCATCGAGATGACGCCCGACACGATCGTCGCGACTGACGTTCGACAAACCGATGGACTTCTCGCCGGGCACCGGCTGGGCCTACGACAACACCGGATACATCCTCCTCGGGATGGTGATCGAGAAGGTGACTGGCAAGTCATGGGGCGCCGACTTGCAGTCGCGGTTTGCCGTTCCGCTCGGCCTCGCCGACACCCGCGAATGCCTCACGCGGCCGCTGATCCCACGGCGCGCGCACGGTTATGAGAAGGAAGCCGCGGGCTGGGTCAACACCTTCTACCTCGCGATGTCGCAGCCCTACGCGGCCGGCGCGATGTGCTCGACCGTGCTTGACATTGCCAGTTGGAACCGGGCGCTCCACATGGGCAAGGTCCTGCCGCCGGACATGTATCAGATGATGATCACGCCCGAGGGCGCCGCGGCCACGTCGGCACTGCGCTACGGCTTCGGTCTGGCGCGCGCGATGCTGGACAGCATTCCGATGATCACTCACGGCGGCGGGATCCACGGATTCATCAGCGCCAACATGTGGGTGCCGAGCGAGGCACTGTCGGTGACGGTGCTGACCAACTCCGGATCGGCACTCGCCGACGAGCTGATGATGCAGCTGGCCCGGGCCGCCGTGGGGATCCCGTTGGTGCAGCCTCCGCGCGCCGTCGCGCTGGCCGCCGCCGATCGGGCCCGCTATGTGGGGGTCTACGCGATCGCGTTTCCGGTCGGGGCACGTGACTTCACGGTCGCACTCGCCGGCGATGGACTCACTGGTCAGCTGGTCGGGCAGGGCGCCAACCCACTGGTGTACTACGGCGATCACACCTTCGGGATGGACTTCGACAAGAGCGTGCGCATCGTCTTCACCGTCGAGGGCGACCGGGCAACCAGCATGACGCTGACGCAGCGCGGCCGGACCTTTCCGGCGCCGCGGAAGTAGGCCAACCGTTAGATCGCGGCCGGGAGGGCGAAGCATGCTTCGCCCCTACACGCTTCGGCGGCTCGGGATCACGCTTCTCGCTTCCCGTTCTCGGTATCTCGCGTTCTCCTTCTCTCGACCTGGACTTCACACCATGGCCACCGCCGCCTACGCCGCCTTCGACGCCACCACTCCCCTCCGCGCCCATTCGATCGAGCGCCGCGAACCGGGGGCAGACGACGTGGCGATCGACATCATGTTCTGCGGCGTCTGTCACTCCGACCTGCACTTTGTGCGGAGCGAGTGGTTTCCGGTCAACTATCCGCTGGTACCGGGTCATGAGATCGTCGGACGGGTAAGTGCCGTTGGCAAGAACGTGACGAAGTTCAAGGAGGGCCAGCTCGTCGGTGTCGGCTGCCTCGTCGATTCGTGCCGCACCTGTGACAGCTGCAAGGAAGATCTCGAGAACTACTGCAGCACCGGGATGACGATGACGTACGGCTCGCCAGACCCCAAGAGCGGCGGGATGACCTTTGGCGGCTACTCGACCGCCGTGGTGGTCGACCAGGACTTCGTGCTGTCGATTCCCGAGAACCTCGACCCCGCCGGTGCGGCGCCGCTGCTGTGCGCCGGGATCACCACCTACTCGCCGCTGCGCCACTGGAAGGTGGGCAAGGGCAGCAAGGTCGGCGTGGTGGGCATCGGCGGGCTCGGTCACATGGCGATCCAGCTGGCGGCCGCGATGGGCGCCGAGGTGACGGTGTTCACGACATCCGAGGGGAAGGCGGACGACGCGAAGAAGCTCGGCGCGTCGCACGTGGTGATCAGCAAGGATGCCGATGCGATGGCAGCGGCCGCCGGCACGCTCGACTTCATCATCAACACCGTGGCCGCCTCGCACAATCTCGATCCGTTCATGGCGGCGCTGCGTCGCGACGGCGTGATGTGCCTCGTGGGTGTACCGGCCGAACCGCATCCGTCACCATCGGTGATGGGCATGATCTTCGGCCGCAAGTCGATCGGCACGTCGCTCATCGGCGGGATCAAGGAGACCCAGGAGATGCTCGACTTCTGCGGCAAGCACAACATCACCGCGCACACCGAGACGATCCGGATGGATGAGATCAACGACGCCTACGAGCGGATGCTCAAGGGCGACGTGAAGTATCGCTTCGTGATCGACATGGCGACCATGACGGCCTGACGCATGGCGATGCGCGACCAGCTGCAGCAGCATCTCGGACATCGTTCATCATGTACCACGAACGGTATCTCGCCGTGTCGCAGGCCCGCCGGATCCGCGCGACAGCGGATCGCGGAACTCAAGACCCAGGAGGGAAGGTGATGCGCAACAGCCCTCATGCATTGATCGCTGCGTTGTTGCTCGGTGGGTGCAGCCCCGCTGCCGTGGACCAACCGACCGTGCCCGCAGGCGACAACCATGCCTACGTCTGGTCGATGGCGATGGACAGCACCGGGCGCGATGGCCTGCTGGTGCTCGACATGGACACGACGTCCGCGACGTACGGCAGCGTGATCGGTGAGGTGATGCTGGACAGCGGCGGCCTGATGCCGCATCACATCGAACGCCGGGTGCACACCGATGGTCGGGTCATCGGCAACACCTGGGTCGGCAACAAGAGCTGGGTGCTGGATGTGTCGACGCCGGCCGCACCGCGGATCGTCAACACTTTCCAGACAGCGGGCAACGTGATGGGCTGGGCCCACGACTACGCACGCCTCCCCAATGGCAACACCCTGGTCGCGTTCAATGCTGGCCCGGGTGACTACGCCGGCCCCGGTGGAGTTGGGGAGGTCGACGCGGATGGCGCCGTGGTGCAATCGGCGATGGCCACCATGGCGGGGCTCGGTGACACCGCAGCGACGCCCTACGTGGTGACAGCGCTACCGGGCGACCGCGCACTCGTCGGGCTGGGCGAGATGGGTATGGGGGCCGACTACAAGTACCACGCGGTCAACATGCTGCAGACCTGGTCAACGAAGCCCCTGGCACCGCTCGCGCTGGTTCCTCTCCCGCCCAATGGCAGCGACGCCGGGCACATCGCGCCGTCGAGCATCTGGTCGATGGCCAATGGCGAGGTGTTCACCAACACCTTCTACTGTGGGCTGTATCACGTGACCGGAGTGGAGGGCGACGCACCGATCGCCACTCGCGTTTTCACCTTTCCGGGTGGAACCGACGAAACGCTGTGTGCCGTTGCGACCCCGATCGGCAATTACTGGGTCCAGGCCGTGGCCGCGCTGCCGGGCGTGATGGTGCTCGACCTTTCGGTGCCGACCGAACCACGCGTGGTCTCACAGCTCACGCTCGACAGCACCGCGTTCAAGGGCGTGCATTGGGTGTCGTCAAACAAGCAGGGAAACCGTGTCGCGATCACGGGCGAGGGCGGGTGGCTCGTGATGGCACGTTTCGATCCGGCCACCGGCGCCATTGCACTCGACGACAAGTTCATCACTCCGGGCTCGGCCGCCCCGGGGATCATGGTTCACAATCGTGCCGGCCAGATGCTGCATCCACACGGCGTGTCGTGGGGGCCGTGAGCCCCCACGCCTCACCAGCTTCCGCCGCCTCCACCACCACCGCCACCGCCCACACTCCCGCCGCCTCCACCACCGCTCCCACCGCTTCCGCTGCTCGACCCTGGTGACGAGCCCAGGGTGCGGGTGGCGGCACCCTGGAAACTGGTGATCGCCGACCCGAAGCTGTCGCCACTGAATCGCCCCGGATGGCTGCCGACATACCACGTCGGCGGAGTCGCCGCCAGGATCGGCCCGAACTGCTTGACCCAGATGTCACTCACCCTGAGCGCGACCGCATACGGCAGCAGCTTCTCGAACAGTTCAGTGGTTCGTTCCGGCCCCTGGCTCATCTCGAGCTCGAGCTTCTCGGCGCGACGCACGTACTCCTCGAGCCCGCTGAGTTGCGCGAAGTGCCGCGTACCCTTGGGCGTGCGCGCCGGCATCGAGCGCGCAAAGATCAGCACGATGACGCCCGACAGCGCACCACAGATCATCAGCAGCGCATTCTCCGCTCCGCCACCAACCATGAGACCAACGGCGGTGAGCACGCCACCGCCCACCGCATACCAGGTGCGCACCTTGGTCGGATTGCTCGACAAAGAGCCCCTGCGCGACAGTCGCCTCGTAGAACGACTTGTGGATCTTCGGGATCTCCTTGTAGAACTCGTTGTTGAGTTCGCTCATCGTGCGGCTCTCGCCACCGCCGAAGATTCCGTCGATCACCAATGTTTCGTACTCGGCGAGGTTCGACTCCCCGGCCGCATTGATGCGCTCCAGTTTCCAGTCGGTCTCACCAACACCGAGCGCGCGCAGGAACTTGCCGACAACGGAATCCGATGTTGCTGCCAGCAGCCCCGCCGGTGGCACCTCTGTAATCCTGATGAACCCGCGCACCGTGAGGTCGAGGATCGTCGCCACGATGTCGTTCATGTCGCTCGACTGATCCCACAGCGTGCCCGCCAGCCCGGGATGCAGGTCCGTCGGTGGCTTCCAGTAGGGCACCACCGAACCCGGGTCGGGGTCGCGGCCCCGCCGACGCCAGTGCACGGTCATGAACGCGAGCACGCCCACCGGCAACGTGATCGGCCACAGCAGCGCGACCACATCGCGGAGCTTGTCCGCCGCCGTCGGCTCGGCGATCACGTCCTTGGGAAACGCCGCTACCGCCGTGAGCCCCTCGCCGGGCTCGAGCCGCTGGCTCGCGAAGCGGAACGTGCTGCCATCCCGCTCGGCGCTGCACCGCTCGCTGCTGCTGCTCTCGTACCAGCCGGCGTAGCACCAGGCGCCCCACCCGCTGCCGCTCCCCATGCCAGCCGGAATCGTGATCGTTGCCGATGCCCGCAGGATTGGCACCGGCCATTCGGTACCGGTGACCTGCCAGTACAGCTCGTCGTGCGTGTCGAAGAAGCCGAGGCCGCGTTCGAGCTGGTAATGGATCACGTAGGTCTGCACGCCGGTGACGAATGTTGCGGCGTCGCCGATCCGGATCCGGACGCGGTCGCCGCGGGTGACGTCGGTGCCGAGTGCGCGGCCAGCGGCATCGTTCACGACGATACGGCTGATGTCCACCTTGACACGGCCTGCATTGATCGGGAGTCCGGCCTTGAGCACCCGGTTGTACTTCACCGGGATCTCGCGGTAGATCCCGTGGCGCTGCAGCGATCCGAAGTCGACCTCGATCCGCTCCACCACGCTGATGGTGCGGTCGGGGTTGACGACGTAGGCCGCGTCGAAGCCGGTGATCACCCAGCCGGTGTCCTGCGCGGCCAGCGGCGCCGACCACCAGCGTGCAGAGCAGCCACAGGCAGGCGCCGCATCAGTGGCGGCTCCAGGTTGCGCGCTCGGCACCGCGCGATCGCCTCGTCGAGCTGGAAGTACTCGCCCGGGCCGAATCCCATCGGACCAGCCACCAGAGGTTCGGAAATGTCTCCCGCATGATGTTGAGGTCGCGCACCACGGCGTTGTAGTAGCGACGGGCGCTGGCGATGTCGTTCTCGGTCTCGGCGAGCTCGTTGCTGCAGCGCGAGGATCTGGGTGTTGGCCTTGCAGCTCGGGATAGCGTTCCACCACCGCGAACAGCTGGTTGACGGTGCCGGCGAGCTCGCGTTCGGCGGTCGCGCGATCGGCGGGTGCGCTGGCGCCGAGTGCTGCGCCTCGCGCCTCGACCACGCGCTGCAGCGTGTCGGATTCGAAGTCCATCGCGCCCTTCACCACCGCCACGAGGTTGGGGATCAGGTCGGTGCGGCGCTTGAGCAGCGCATCGACGCTGGCCCACGCGGCGTGCATCGCGGCACGGAGGGCGGTGAGCCGGTTCCAGGTCCACGCGGCCCACGCGAGGACTGCAACGGCAAGAATGATGAGGAGGGTCATGATTGCTGGTCCCGGTTGCGGAGCGCTTGCCGACGGTTCCACGTGACCGCTATGCGATCACGTACGCTTCCATTGCAAAGTATTCGGCCAGGCCGAGACGGTCGAGCAGGTCGGCTGTTTCCTTGTTGCGCGCTTCCACCCGCTGCCAGAACTCGCGGTCGTCGAGACCGGGGAACGGCGCGGAATCCTTTTGTGATTGATGCTTGAATATCGCCTGGATCTTGAGCTTCAGTTCCTCCTGCGAAAGCGGCACCAGCCACGTGGCATCGGTGACCGACCATTCCTGCCATGCGCCGCGGTAGAGCCACACCTCGGGGGTGAGCCCGTCGGCCGCCACCTCCACCAGCGCGGCGTCGATCGCATCCTTGCAGAGGCGGTGGGTGCCGTGCGGGTCGGTGAGGTCGCCGGCCACCAGCACCAGGTCGGGCCGCACCTCCAGCAGGAGCTCACGGATGATCGCCACATCGGCCGGTCCGATCGGATCCTTGCGCACGGTGCCAGTGTGGTAGAACGGGAGATCGAGGAACCGGGCATCGCTGCGCGACAGCCCCAGCGTCTCGATGCCGCTCACCGCCTCGGCCTCGCGGATCACCCGCTTGAGGTCCTGCACGGCGCCGGAATCGACCTCACCTGGCTGCTTGGCATCGAGAAACGCGCGGACGTCGTCGGTGAGCGAGTCGGTGCGACGCCGCGCGAGGTGTTCATCGGCCGCAAGGCGCTCGAGGACCTCGATGTAGCGCAGCACGTCGTGGTCGAAGACGGCGATGTTGCCGCTGGTGCAATAGCCCACCACGATGTGGTTGCCGTTGACGTGGAGCTTGTGCAGGATGCCGCCCGCGGAAATCACGTCGTCATCGGGGTGCGGCGAGAAACAGATCACCGTCTGGTTGCGCGGCAGCTTCGACTTGCCGCGGATCTTGGCGCCGAGGGTGTTGAACGCCCTACCGTTGACCGTTCCGGTCCCGCCGCCAGCGGCGATGAGCGAGCCGAGGTGATGCTCGATGTAGTCGCGCTCAGTGAGCTTGAGGATGGCGCGACCTGCCACGAGCGAGAGCCAGACCACCGCACGCAGCTCGAGCGCGGGCGTCCAGTGGACTTCGTCGACCAGCCATGGCGTGGCGATGCGGGTGAGGTGTGCCGCAGCGGGGGCGTCGCAGTAGAACGTGGTGCGCGGATGCGCCTGCAGGAATGTCGCGGCAACGTCGTGATCGACCTCGCCTTCCACCGCCCGACGGATGATCGATGCCTTGTGTTCGCCGGTGGCGAGCAGCACGATCTCCCGTGCCTCGAGAATCGTCGCCACGCCCATCGTGATTGCCTGACGCGGGACATTCTGCTCGCCGAAGAAGTCGGCGGCAGCGTCGCGGCGCGTCACGGTGTCGAGGTTGACCAGGCGAGTGCGCGAATCGGCGCCCGAACCCGGCTCATTGAAGCCGATGTGGCCGGTCTTGCCGATACCGAGCAGTTGCAGGTCGATCCCGCCCGCGTCCCGGATCATCGTCTCGTACGCAGCGCATTCGGTGCCTACGCTGTCCCTCGGCGTGTCCCCTCGGGGAAGGTGGATGTGCGCGGGGTCGAGATCGACCAGGTCGAAGAGGTGCTCGCGCATGAATCGGTGATACGAGTGCACCGACCCGGGCTGCATCGGCCAGTACTCGTCGAGATTGAACGTTGTCACATTGGCAAACGAGAGTCCCTCCTCGCGGTGCATCCGGACCAGTTCGTGGTAGATCCCCACGGGGGTCGACCCGGTGGCCAGACCGAGGACACAACGCTGGCCGGCGCTGGCGCGCTCGCGGATGAGCGCAGCGATGCGGCTGGCCACCCGTACGGCCAGAAGGTGGGGCGGATCGAAGATTTCGACGGGGAGACGTTCAAGCATGGTTGTATCATAGCATGCGGACGGATTGACGTTTAAGGGTTGAAGGGTTCAAAGGTTGCAGGGTTCAAGGGTTGAAGGGGGTGAGGCATCGACGCCCGAACCTGTTACCCTTTCAACCCTTAAACCCTTGAACCCTTAAACCCTTGAACCTTTGAACCCTTCAACCAGCCGGGAATTTCGCATGTCACAATCGTCTCCCTACCGCTCCCTTCCGCTCGAACGCCGCACGGCGCTCGTCGAGCACGATCTCCGCAATTCCAAGGATTCCCGCGACGCCTACATCATGCGGCTGGTGGCGAAAGGCGGTGGATTCAGGCCGGAGACGGTGCGGAAGTGGAAGATCGACCAGCTTGCCGCCGAGATCGTGCGACGCCGGTTGGAGACCCTGCAGGACGAGGTCGGGATGCTGCAGGCGCTGTATGTCGAGCTCGAGCCGGAGATGCAGGCCGAGTTTCTCACTGCTGCTGGTGTCGACCACAAGAACGGCCAGATCGCTGAGGACCTGGCCGTGCCGTTTGCCGATCAACCGGCTGTTGTCGCTGCAGCCGCCAAGCTACGTGATGCCCACGGCGACGATGGAGTGCGCTATCTCCGCACCATCGCGCTTTACAACGGCGAGGCGTGGCCCGGCCTGGGTGACTGGCTGATCGAGAACAGCGGCGAGGTACGGAGCCGGTAGCTTGGCATGTCGCTGGAATAGAGCCGCAGGACGACCGGCCGCGGACGCGACATGTAGGCGGCGCCGAGGGCGGCGATACCCAGCCCGATTGCGAAGACCGCCTCGATCTGGTTCATCTCCAGCGTCACGAACATGAAGGTGTCGAATCCGGGGATCCGTGCGAGCCCACCCAGCGCGAGCAAAAGGGAACCGGTCCAGAACGAATAGGTCCGCGCGCTGCTGCAGTCCCTTGCCATGTTGATGCCGGCGACACCGAGGCCGAGGGCCAGGGTGGCGTGGAGCGGGTTGGTATCGAGGACACCGAAGGTCGTGGTCGCGAGGAAGCCCCACACTCCTTCGACCAGCAGCAATACGCCGGCAAAGAGCGCGAACGAGCGAGCGGCCATGATAGTGTCCTCCTGAAACGGTCAGCGGTCGCTTGTGCGACCTCGTTACAGGAGGGGACGGCGGAACCGGGCGAAACCACACGCGGCATCTCGCGGGCGTCACTCAGAGCCGGCGGTCGACGATCGCCAGGATCTCGCGCTCGGCTTCCTGGGCCTGGCGCTCGATGGCGGCGCCCCGTGTGAGCAGGTCCTCGGCGAACCCCCGGTCGGCCAGTTGCGCCGCATTGATCCGGACATTGAGGTAGGCGCCGATCACGGCACTCCGCGCCGAGAGCGCGGCCACGCCGGCGTCGCTCACCGACGTTTCCTGCCCGATTTCGGCCATCAGGCGAATCAGCGCCATGCTCTCCCAGGCCAGCTCCATCACCCGGAACGGCACCAGCGTCGCGCCCTTGGTGGCGTCCTCGATGGCCGCCTTGCGGGCTGCCTTTTCGGCGTCGGACCCTTTCGGGAGCCCGAAGGCATCCATCACCCGGGTGAACGCTGCGGTGTCGTCGTCGATCAGCCTGAGCAGTTCTGCGGTGGCGCGCTGCCCGGTTTCGGCGTGGTCGGAAAATTCCTTCCAGCGTTCGTCCCAGCCGCGGCGATGGCTCGACAGGTTGGCCACCATCGTGCCGAGTGCTGCGCCGAACGCGCCGAGGGTGGCGGCGATGGAGCCACCACCGGGGGCGGCGGATTCGCTTGCGGTGACGCGAGTGAACTCGCCCAGCGTCATCGACACCAATGGCGTGGTGCTGGCGTCGCGCAGCAGATACTCGATGATGCGCTTTTCGGGGTCGAATGGTGCGAGCTCGTCGAGACCCAGCGATCGGATGGCAATCCGCACGAGCTCTGATTCGGAAACGCCCGTCGATCGCTGCTGCTTGTGCAGGAAGTACTTGCCCGCGTCGGTGAGGCATCGGAGCGGCACCAGGCCGATCAGTTCCGAGCCGGTGACCCGCACCCCACGGGACTCGGCGGCGCGGCAGACCTCATCGAATGCGACATGCACCGGCGTGACGTTGATGTCGGTGAGGTTCATCGACACCTGCGCGATGCCGTATTCGTCGATGTACCAGCCGATCGCCTTGACCGCCTTGAGGCTACCGGGCTGGGTTACGTCGGCGCCCGATTCGTCCTTGACGGTGCGGCCGGCCTCGCGGACGTCGAATGCGATGGCGTAGGCCCGGCGGGTGGACGTGGTGTTGAGGTTGATGTTGTATGCCACCAGAAAATCGCGGGCACCGATCACGGTGGCGCCGCGCTTGGCATCGAACACCGACGTGCCATGGTCTGGTCGCCATTCCTCGCGCTGCATCTTGGCTGCCAGTCCTTCGTACTCGCCAGCACGGATCACCGAGAGGTTGCGACGTGCGGGATCGGGCTGTGCTGATTCGTAGAGGTACACCGGCAGGTCGAGTTCGCGGCCGACTCGCTCGGCGAGTTGCTGCGCATACGCCGCCACTTCATCCATGGTCACGCCGGTGATCGGGATGAGTGGGCAGACATCGGTGGCACCCATGCGCGGATGCTCACCGTGGTGCTGTCGCATGTCGATCAACTCGCCGGCCTTTTCGATGCCCCGGAATGCCGCTTCGATCACTGCCTCTGGCGTGCCGACGAATGTCACGACTGTCCGGTTGGTGGCCTTGCCCGGATCGACGTTGAGGAGTCGCACGCCCTCGACGGCGGCGATGGCATCGGTGATCTGACGGATCACCGCGGGGTCACGCCCCTCCGAAAAATTCGGCACGCACTCAATGAGACGGGTCATGGCATCCATCGCTGTGGGGGAAATCGGTGTCCGCGGATAATATCGCATCGACACGGCACCGCGACATATTCCGGCGTCCCGTTCCGGTGGTGGCGATGTCCCGCTTCGTGATGTTCCTCCTGCTCTCCCTGCTCCCGATGGCCGTGCCGGCCCAGGCGCCGCTACGCGCCCTCACCTTCAACATCCGCTACGGTACGGCCAGTGACGGCGCCCACGTCTGGCCCGCGCGACGGGCGCATGTCGCCGCCACGATCCGCGACCATGCGCCCCACCTGCTCGGCATCCAGGAAGCGCTCCGGTTCCAGCTCGATGAGCTGGGCGCGGTGCTGCCGGGATACCGGGAGATCGGTGTCGGCCGGGACGACGGCAAGACCGCGGGCGAATACGCCGCGCTGATGGTGGACACGCTGCGCCTTGCGGTCGTGAGCAGCGGGACATTCTGGCTCTCCGATACGCCCGACGTGCCGGGGTCGATGCACTGGGGCAACCGCATCACCCGCGTCACGACATGGGCTCGCCTTGTTGACCGCGCCACCGGTGACACGCTCAGGGTGTACAACCTGCACTGGGATCACGAGTCGCAACCGTCACGAGTGCGAAGTGCGGAGTTGCTGATGCACCGGATCGCAACGGACGCCGATCCGCGTGATGCGATCATCGTGATGGGAGATTTCAATTCCGACGAGACCAACCCGGCGTTCACGACGCTGGTGTCGGCAACGGTCCGGTTGCGGGACACCTTCAGGGCGGTGCATCCGGACGCGGTGGTGGTGGGGACCTTCAACAGCTTCCGCGGTGACTCGACCGGCGGGAAGATCGACGCCGTGCTCGCCGGGGATGTTTGGGAAACGATCGACGCCGGCATTGACCGGCGTCGGTTCGGCGCCCTGTGGGCGTCGGATCATTATGCGGTGTGGGCGACGCTCAGGCGCCGCCGCTGACGATCAGCCGACGGCGTCCGGCGATTCGGCGCCCGCTGCAACCAGCTCGCCTTCTTCTTCGGCGCGCTTGGCTGCCTTCTCGGCCTTCCGCGCCTTCTTGCGGGCCTTCTTCTCTGCCTTGCTGACCTTCTTCGGCGAGGGGCCGATGATCGCGGCCGCTTCCTTCGACTCCGTCCAGTACGCGCGCTCCAGCGATTCGTTCACCTGACCCAGGGCGGTCACGACTTCGTCGGCCCATTCGAGGTAGCGCTGGCGCTTCTTGAGCGACCACTCGCCGTCGTCCGCGGCGTGGATGTCGCGGATGTTGCAGAGCTTGTCAGCCAGCTTGATCAGCTTGGCACCGGGTGAGATGTTCGGTGCGTGCTCGATCTGGGCGGCCTTGCGCTCCTTGCGCTTGAGCGACGGGTCGTCACTGCACTCGGCCACCATCTCCGCCACGCTCGCCCCGAAACGCTCGGCGAGCTGGTCGGCGGTGATGTCGGTGTCCTCGATCACGTCGTGCAGGAGTGCCGCAGCGAGGACCGAGGCGTTGTCGACACCAGCGGTCGTCGCGATTTCCCGCGCGACGTTGATCGCATGGTTGACGGCGGGTTCGTCGCCGGCGTGGGTGCGGCGCTGCTCGGTGTAGCACGTCGCGGCAAAGGCGGCGGCATCGAGAATGAGGGCGGTAGACTGAGGCATGGTCGTGGGCCGGGTGTAGGGTCGATAAGTGGGGCCGCCCTCGCCTTCCTGGAGGAAGGGGCCGGCGGCACCGTAGTGACGGTGGATCCTGTTCTTGCTGCGTCCATGGGTCATGACAGCGGGTCGAACAACCAACGTCATACGGATATCCCTTGCGTGAATGGGTCGAGATCACACAGGAGACGATGGTGCCCCGGATGTCTTCACCCTCCCCGACGTACCCGGGACATCCCGGATAGATTGGGCAATGGCCACCAAACGCGATTCTTCCCGACTCGGTGGAATCAAAACAACTAAGCAAGACCCGCACCACAGGGTTGCGGCCGAGCTCAGCGGGCGGCACCCCCGCCTGGCGCGACTGGTCGAATTGACCCATCCACTGGAGCGGATTGTCCCCGACGAAAGGCCGCTGACCCATCTGGCGGTCCGGACGATCGTCTCCCAGCTGGTGTCCACGGCCGCCGCACGGAGCATCATGGCGAGGCTCCTCGAGGGCCACGGTTCGATCGAGGGCATTGTCGAGTGGGCGATGGCCACCCCCGAGGACGATCCGCCCAGTCACGCCCTTTCCCGGTCGAAACGAAAGGCAATTGCCCACTGGGGGAGGTTCGTGGCCGAGGGGGGCGACCCCCGTGAACGGTGGGCCGGACTGTCGGCCGACGAGTTGATTGCGGAGATCGTGAAGCTCAAGGGGTTCGGTCCGTGGAGCGCCCATATGCTGGCGATTTTCGGCTTCGGCCACCCGGGGATCTGGCCGTCAGGCGACGCCGGTGTGATGCGCGCCGCCAACAGGGTGTTCAAGGGGATGAAGCCCACCACGGTGGCTCGCCTGATCAAGGGTCACGAGACCCACGTGGCGATCTGCTGCTGGGCGGTGCTGGACCGTGGAGTGTTGGAGGAATTTTGAAAGACACGAGAAGCGAGAAGCGAGAGACACGAGAAGCGAGAGGCGAGAAGCGAGAGGCGAGAGGCGTGATGATAGCCTAGCGATTCAATGCGGGCAGCCTGGGAGATTGACCGTCGCTTCCATCTCGCTTCTCGCCTCTCGCTTCTCGCCTCTCGCCTCTCGCCTCTCGTCTCTACTCTCTATATCCTCGCACTCGCGCGACGACATTGCTCACCAGGAACATCGACGCGAACACACTCAGCATCATCAGGACACTGGCGAGTTCCGGCATGGCGGTATCGGGCATTGCGGCTCCGGTGGTGATGTTGGCCTTACTTGTTGGCCGTGACCGTGACGTCGGTCACGTGCAGGTCGAGAAAATGATTCACGCGCAATCCCACGACGCCGTCGACGGGAGTGTTGGCGCGCGGGCGGGTGGCAACCGCCACGTCATTGATCTTGAAGACCACGTCCTTCGCGCCCGCATCGACCTTGAGGACGTTGAGGGCCGGTGAATCGCCCTTCTTCCACTGCTTGATCGCATCGGTTTCGGTCCACGCCATGATCGTGCTGGTTGCAGCGCCGTCGCGCCGCTTGATCATGAACTTGCCGTCGTTGCGGGCCAGGAAGTAGGTGTATGACTGTGCCGCGCCAGCGAGGTCCTTTCCGCCCACGACCAGGCCGTATGCCTCCTCATGCTCCGACTTCGGCGGGAAGAAGTACACCGTCGTCTTCGCGGTGAAGTTGCCGGCTCCCGTCATGCCCGGGTGGAACAGCACTCCGGACACGGGCCCAGTGGTGACGTGCCAACCCGGCTTCATCTCGACGAAGAGCAACTCGGAAACATCCGCCTTTGGATCATCGGCGCGCACCTGCCAGCCGAGTGTGCGGGCATCGGCGGACGGTGCGCGAGCAGGCTTGGCCGGCGTCTGGGCGACATCGCGACCGGAAGCGCGGCGAGAGGCGAACGAGCAGCATGAGCTGGCGCATGAGAAGTCTCCTGTGGTTCGGATCGATGGGAAGTATACCGCGCGATTGTGGGCTGTCTCGCGCTGGCCCGGAGTCGGGCTTTCTTTCGGCGATGAATCACCCCGAACCGCTGCTCCTGTACGATGGCGCCTGCGGTGTCTGCAACGCCGCGGTTCAGTTCGTTCTCAGGCGCGACCGCGACCAGCAATTCCTTTTTGTGGCGCTCGAATCGCCGACCGGGAGGCGCCTGCTCGATTCCTACGGCGTCTTCCCCGTCCCGGATTCGCTGGTGCTGCTGGACCGTGGGCAGGCAATGGTCCGGTCCGCCGCGGTGTTCGGGGTCCTGCGACGGCTGGGCGGGGTTTGGCATCTCCTCCAGGTTGGACGCGTGGTCCCCCGGGCATGGGCCGACGCCGGGTACGACTGGTTCGCGCGTCGTCGTGGACGGATCTCGGCGCGTCTGGGTCTCGCATCGTGTCCGGTTCCGACTCCCGCAGACCGGGCTCGTTTCCTCGACTGATACCGCGTCCGGGCGTCGCTCCGCGATTCACCTCGGCGGGCAGCAAACCGTATATTGAGGGCGATGACCGACAAACACCTGGAAGATCTCAAGGCCGCACTGGGGGCGGGCTACACCATCGAGCGCGAGCTGCCGGGCGGCGGGATGAGCCGGGTGTTCGTGGCCGAGGAGCACGCGCTGGGCCGCGAGGTGGTCATCAAGGTGCTGCCGCCCGAGCTGGCCGCGGGGGTCAATCGCGAGCGGTTTCGCCGCGAGGTCCAGCTGGCTGCGCGGCTTTCGCATCCGTACATCGTCCCGCTGCTGCATGCTGGTGAGCAAGGCGAGCTGCTCTGGTTCACCATGCCGTACATCGCTGGCGAATCGTTGCGCACCCGCCTCGAACGCAGTGGGCCCTGCACGATGCGCGAGACGTTGCAGCTGCTCCGCGATGTGGTCGAGGCGCTGGCGTACGCGCATTCCCGCGGCGTGATCCATCGCGACATCAAGCCGGGCAACGTCCTCTCCGATGGCCAGCACGCCGTGGTGACCGACTTCGGGGTGGCCAAGGCGCTGAGCGCCTCGATGACCACCGGCATCGCCGGACACACCACGTCGGGGATGGCAATCGGGACGCCGGCGTACATGGCGCCGGAGCAACTCGCCGCCGATCCGGCGGCCGATCACCGCGTGGACATCTACGCCACCGGGTTGCTCGCGTACGAACTGCTGATGGGTGCGAGCCCGTTTGCGGCGCCGTCGCCCACCGCCACGATGACCGCGCAGCTCACCCGGACACCCGAACCGCTGCACACGCTGCGCCCGGATGTGCCCCCGGCGTTTTCGCAGCTGATCTCGAAGTGCCTCGCGAAGGACCCCGCAGATCGACCGGCGGATGCACAGGCCGTGCTGGTCGATCTTGATCGTATTTCGGGTGCGATGGCCGCCGATCACCACCGCGCAACCTCGGATCCGACACAGCATCCGTCGCGCGCGGCGTCGCCGTGGCCGATGCTGGTCGCTGCGGCGGCGGTCGTCCTGCTGGTGGGCGCTGGCGTATACCTGTCATTTGTGCGCAGGGGTCCGCCGCCGCCGCCCCCGCGCGTCGATACCATGACTGTCATGGGTGGTCGGGACACCACTGATGGTGTCGCGTTTCCGTCGGCGTCGCAGACCCCGCTCACGCGAGCCGATTCGCTCGCGATCGCGCAGGCATTGCGCAACGAGTTGCAGCAACTCGACCCGGTCGCGGCCGAGCGGACACCGCGGGTTGAACCGACGCAGAGCGCGGCGTCGGCCTCATCCGAGACACTCGAACTGGTGCTCGCCAGGACCGACTCACTGGTGCGCGCCCGACTCGCAGAAGTATCACGCTTCGCACCGTCGGTGGGTGGTGCACCGAACCCGCCCGCGATGGGTGGTGTACGCTCGAGCTCGACCGTGGTGCAGGCCACCGGCCCGCGCAAGGTGGTCGTCTTCGGCAACGCGGGGCGGGGCAGTGATTCAACACTCAACGCACTCAGTGCGCAGCTCGCTCGTGAGTTCGGGCGGCGACTCCGGCGCTCAGCGGGGTGGGACGTGGTGGTGCTCGACGACGCCAATCGTCAGCCGGGTCCGCCCCCGCAGTTGGAGGGTGCCGAGGCACTCGTGAACGTGATGCTGGTGCCCGCACCGGGTGATTCGGCGTCGCTCAGGGTGCAGGTCCGCAATCTTGCTGCCGGGTCGAGTTTCGGGTATCGCGTGGTGTCGGGCGACAAGATTGGTTCGCCGCGTTCGGTCGAGCAGTTCATGGGAACGCTGAGCGATGCCCTCGGCGTGATGGGGGAGTTGCAGCGATCGCCGCGCGGGCAGACGCTGAACATCGAGCGGGAAGCACGTCCCGAACGCCCCTAGTTGTGCTTGAAATGGCGGCGCCGCAGCAGTCGATCGTTGTGCGTCGCCGTGGTACCGCTGTTTCAGATGCTGAGCAGCCCGACCCGTCCACCAAAATCATCGTCCACTGACGGTATGCCCGGCGGCGCCAGCCACGGGCCATCGTCGAGTTGCAGGTTGACGCGGTACAGACCGGGCGCCGCGTCGAGCCACACTTCCCAACGACCATCCGCGAGCCGCGTGAGGGCGACCGGTTGCCAGGTGGTGACATCGCCGGTGATTGTCGCAACACGGACCGAGGTCGGCAGCGCGAAACGCACCCGGACCCGCCCGGAAATCTCGCGCGAGACCTCGATCGGCGGGGCGTTGACGATCACCGGATGCTTGCGGAACACCGGGCGGCGGGGAACATCGACGCGCAGCCCGAACCGGGTGAACTGCCCGCCGCGCATGCCGAGCAGGACATCGGACGGTGTCCGCCCGAAATCGGCCGAGAGGTGCAGGTCGGGTGTGAGATGAAAAGTTGCACTCCCCTGCCACCAACCTTGTGACGTGATTCCGGTGCCCCTCCGTGTTCCTGCAGATGCAGCGAGGGTGAAGCTGCTGACTTTCCAGCTCGCACCAACGAGAGCGTCGGCGATGTCGTTGACGCGGGCCTGATACAGCGTGTCGCTGCGTGGATCACGGGGATCGAAGAACACGCCGCTCCGTACCACACTGTCGCGCACTGTCGTCGAAGCCCAACCGGCGCGGAGTTGCACCGGGCCGAGACGCAACGTGGCTCCGGCACCGCGCCGACCCCATCCCGCACGCTGCTCGCCAATCCGGGCAACTCCTTCCTGCCAGCTGCCCTCGACCGTGAACGCGCCAAGATCCCGTACGAATCGAAGCTCCATGCCAGTGAGCCGGGTCCATTGCTCACCGACGCCGCGCGCAGCGCGGGCACTCGGACCGACCTCGATACGCCCCAGCGTGGAGAGCAACGCGAAGCGGAGGTCGCCCGACAATTGACCCGTACGCCCGACACCGAAATGCTCGGTGGTGGCGCCACCAATGTCGATGCGCACGGTGCCGTAGTCTTCGGTGTAGCGACCGCCGAGGGAGGTGTACGGACCGGCGGGCAGTTGATCGAGTCGTGCCTCACCGCTCACCGTTTCGAGCACCGCCTGCGCACCGACCGATGACGCGGCCGTGGCGAACAGTGCGAGGGCGAGCGGCGCGGCTCTCATGGCGTGCCGGTTCCGACAGCGTTCGAGGTGCGCGGATCCACCGGGGTGCGTTCGACATCCCGCGGCATCAGCCGGACGAACTCGGCGTCGGCAGCACGCCTGCGGGCGAGGTTGGCGACGTGGGTCCAGGCGCGATCGGGTTCGGCGCCCCGGGCCACAAGGTCGAGATAGGCGCCGAGTGGTGCGGTGACGCTCTGGGTGCCACGGATCTGGTGGAGCTCGATCAGGCGCTGCTGGGCAACGCCGGCCTGGAGCGCGGCCGCGGCAGTGGTGAGCTCGACGGTCGATGAAGCCGGTCCGAGCGCGGTGCGGGCCATCTGCAGGGCGGTGCGGAGCCGGCTCAGGGCGGGAATGATCCGATCGGGATCGATGCCCTTGGCGTGCCCCTCGAGCGCCCTGAGGATGATCGGCTCGGTAGGAAGACCGGCCCGCTGGGCACTGTCGACGAGGGCGTTGACCCGGGCTGCCACGGGCGCACTGAACCGCGCGGTGACCCGGCCATCCTGCGCCCCGGCTACGCCGAGTGGGAGGGCCAGGAGGCCCACGGCGGCAAGATATGGGATGATGGTGCGGTGTTTCATCATTCCATCCCCACGGTCATGACCGAGGTTGGACGTCCGAAGTCGTCGAGCACCGGGGCGGCGGCCGCATCGGCCCGCCACTCGCCCCCGTCAACCACGTACGCAAAACGATAACGTCCCGGGGGCAATTTGACAGTCACCCGCCACTGGCCGTCGTCCTGGGCCTTCAACTCGACCTGGTCGGTGCGCCAGTCGGTGAAGTCGCCCACCAGCGCCACCGATCGCGCTCCGGGGAGCACACCCAGGGCGAAGGTCACCTTCTCGCCGTCGCCCGATCCGGCGAAGGTCAGGGCGAGTGCGAGCGCGGCCGCTGTGCCGCCTCCGCCACCCAGAACGAGGTTGCGCCGTGCGTTCCGGCGTCGGCGGGCGCTGGTCCGGTCGGCCAGCCCGGCAATGTCGGGCCGACTGGCCCGGAGCAAGTCGACCGCGCGCTCCAGGCGCGGGTCGCACAAGTCGTCGTCAAGTTCCATCATCGAATCTCCCTGAGTCGCGTCCGAAGCTGCTCACAGGCGCGAGCCACCCGCATCTTGAGCGCCGAGACGCCGATTCCGGTCATCTCGGCCATTTCCTGATACTCCAGCCCCTCGACATGCTTGAGGAGGAAGGCTTCCCGCAACGGCACCGACAGTTCGGCGATCGCCCGGTTCAGTTCCTCGCGGAGCGCCATGGCGTCGTCGTCCGGATCGGTCGACGCGCGCGCGATGGCGTAATCTGCTGCCTCCCCCGACACGAACGGCCACCAACGTTTCCTGCGTGAGCGGCACCGGTTGACCGTGATCCGGAAGAGCCACCCCTCGAGCCGTGTGGGATGGGTCCCCCGGCGAATCGCGCGCTCCGCCCTGAGGAAGACCTCCTGCATGACTTCATCGGCTTCGTCGGCCGAGTGCAGGAAGTGTGTGGCGTACCGCATCAACGATGGCCCGAAGCGGTTCATCACCTCGCCGAGGGCCGCAGCGTCGCCACTGGCGATCCGCTCGATGAGCGCATCGTCTTCCGCGCTCACGCGCCACGGACCTGTGCGAGGGGGGGAGGGGTCACATCGGGAAGCTAATGTGACGCTGGACGGGGGAGAGAGGTTGAAAGGTTGAAGGGTTCAAGGGTTCAAGGGTTGAAGGGTTCAAGGGTCAACGAATAACTACTACCAAACAAACATCCATGACACGCACTGCGACACTGCTCACGCTGCTCCTTCTTTCCGCCTGTCTCGACGAGGGTCTCGGCGGTCCGACGCCCGGCAATGGCGATGCACAACTCGTCGTCCTCAACGCACTCGCGTCCCAGGATCAGGTCGTGTTCCGCCTCGACGGCAAGGTGGTTGCGATGCCGAGTGCTGGCGGGGCGTCGAGCGTGGCGATCGGGGCGGGGACCCATCAGGTAGAGGTGCGTGGGGTATCGTCGCAGGCGGTGCTGGCATCGGCTTCCTTCGCGGTGCCGGCCGGCGGGCGCCGCTCGGCGGTAGTGAGTGGCGGGACCATGCCGGGGATCGCGTTGCTCGTTGCATCCGACACAGCGTCGCTGCCGCCAGCGGGTGCGGCAAAGGTCCGCATGGTGCATGCAGTGTCTGGCGGCCCGACGTTCGATTCGTACCTCGCGCTCGCCGGACAGCCGACTGACAGCAGTGCCCGTTTCGTCACGCCATTCGCGTACGGGGTGGGTCAGTCAGCAGAGTTTCCCGGCTACGCCGTCCGCGGCCCCGGGATGTACCGGGTCACGCTCACCGCCCCGGGTAGCACGACACCGGCCGTGGTGAGCGACCCCTTCCAGATGGCCGCTGGTCAGGTGTTCAGCGTGGTGCTGTCCAGGGAAGCCGACGGAAGCATGGTGTTGAGGGTGGTGCGAGAACGGTAGCACGCCGGGTGCCGCCGACAAGCGGCACCGGCTGCATGAAGGGGCGTTGTTCGCATCTTGTTGGGCGGTGGGTCGTGGATCACCTGACGGTCAGCAGTGAGCCGTCATCGCGGTGGTCATGCGGCCCATCGTCGTGTCCGGGAGTCTGGCTCAGCGCGGGGTGAGTGAACCAGTTGCCGACGCCACCGACAGTCGGGCCATGGCCCGCGCGGCCAGCGCATTGGTCAGCGACACCCGGGCTCTCGAGACGCTGGCGAGAGCCGTCGCGACGTCGCCATTGCCGGCCACGCCGGCGGAAAAACGTGTCCGGGCCTGCTCGACTTCCATCTCACCAAGCTCGACCTGGTTGCGCGCTGCATCGACCTGTGCTCCCAGGGCTTCTATCCCGGCCATCGCGGCCCGCACCTCAAGGTCGATCGCGCGGAGGACCTCGCGTCGCGAGAGTTCCGCTTGTTCAAGTGCCGCCGTGGCGCCGGCGCTGCGCGCCTGACGCGAGAAGCCATCCAGCAGTGGCACTGCGATCTCGATGCCGAGTTGCCACGTCGTGACCAGCGCGTCGTGGCCACGACCGATCGACCCGACATCTCCCTGCAGGTTGAGCGACGGGATCCACTCGACGCCAACCGCGCGAAGGCGCTGGCGTGCGGCAAGCACGCGGGCAGTGGCCGCGGTGATCTCCGAGCGCTGGGCACGCGCAAGCGCAACAGCCGACCCCTCGTCAAGGGAATCGATCATTGCAAGCTGCTCAAGGCTGTCCGCGAGCGGGAGACGAGCGGTGGCGCCGTTGTCGAGTGCCGCTTCGAGTGCGATTCGTGCCCGGTCGACATCGGCTGCCCCCGCGGCCAGCAACGCCTCCGTTTCGGCCACGCGCGCTCGGGATCGGGTGCCGTCGATGTTCGGGGCCACACCGGCTTCAACCCGATCGGTCGAGATCACCAGCAGTTCGCGGGCAAGGGCAAGGTCCCGGCGGGCGGCCGCGTGCAGCGCCTCCGCGTGGGCAACGCGCAGGTAGGCGACCGCCGCGTCGAATGCTGCCGCATCGATGGCACGGTCTGATTCCGCACTGACGGCTTCCACGTCGCGACGGGCGGCTCGCCACCTTCCCAGTGCTGCGAAATCGACGATCGGCACCCGTGCCGACGCACGGGCGTCGTACACCGTGAACGGATCGGTTGCCCGTGCGGGGAGGCTCAGTATTCCGAACGCATCGGGATTGACCGTGCGCCGAACGGCGGTGGCCCTGAGCCCAGCGGAAGGCAGGAGCCCGGCGCGGGCCTGGGCTGCTGCGGCATCGGCGCGCGTCACGTCGAGCGCCGCGTTGCGCGCCACGCCGTCTCGCCGCACGGCCTCGCGCATTGCCGCGTCTAGCGTCAGCGATTGTGCGACCAGTGGTGCCGGCAGGATCACCAGCGCGAGGCAGAGGCGGAGCGGGTGCATGATCATTCCACGGTCTTGGCGAATCGCCGGATCGAGACGGTGAGCGTCACCGCCGCAATCGCGATGAGCGCAAGCGTGGGCTTCCAGAGTGCGCTCATTCCCACGCCCTTGAGCAGGATACCGCGCATGATGTCGAGAAACCACGTGATCGGCATGACGACCCCGACCCATTGTGCGAGCAGTGGCATGGCTTCGCGCGGGAAGATGAAGCCCGAGAGCAGGATCGAGGGCAACAGGAAGAAGAGCGCGAGCTGTTGAGCGGAGCCCTGGGTGCGCGCCACGGTGGCGACGAGCAGGCCGAGGCCGAGGGTGGCCAGGATGAACGGCGCGGTAAGGATGTAGAGAAGCAACAGCGAACCACGGAGGGGCACCTGAAACACCAGCCATCCGAGCACCAGGATGTTGGTCATCTGCAGGTACGCGATTCCCACGAAGGGCACGACCTTCCCGAGCAGCAGTGCTGCCTTGCTGATCGGCGTCACGATGAGCTGTTCAAGCGTTCCGCCCTCCCGCTCGCGAACCACTGCGACGCTCATCACCAGCAGGAAGGTGATGGTGAGCAGGATGCCCACGATCCCGGGCACGATGAACGTGCTGCTGCGGAGGGCAGGGTTGTACCACGGTCGCACCCGAAGGTCGACCAGCGGCGGACCGTTGCCGACCGACGGCACAAGCCGACCCGGCAGCACTGTGTTGACGATTGCGGCGCCACTGACCGCTGCGCCTGACGTGAGCGGATCGGCGGCGTCGATGATGAGTTGCGCCGTGGCGCCGCTGCCGCGCTTGACCCGGCGCGCAAAATCGGGGGGCACCACGAGCGCCACGCCGGCGTCGCCGCGCTCTATGGCTCTCGTCATCGCCCTCCGGTCGGCAACGTTCGCGCGAATGCTGAAGTTGCCGGTCTGCACCAGGGTCTCGATCAACTGGCGGCTCTCGGGAGTGCGAGACTCATCGAGGATGACCGTGGGAATGTGCCGGACGTCGGTGCGCACCGCGAACCCGAACAGCAGCAACTGCACTATTGGTATGCCCAGCAGCATCGCGAGCGTGAACGGGTCGCGTCGCATCTGGATGAACTCCTTGCGGACCATCGGCCAGAGCAGCGAGTCGCGGATGTTGCTGGCGATGCTCATACGACCGCGCCCTCGTCGCGGCGCTGGAGCTCGATGAACACATCCTCGATGGTCGCCATCCCGAAGTGGGTGGTCACCTCATCCGGTGTGCCGACCGCGAAGAGGTGGCCGCGTGAAAGAAACGCGACACGTTGGCAACGGGCTGCCTCGTCCATGTAGTGCGTCGTGACTACCACGGTGGTGCCCTGCGCCGCGAGCTCGTAGATCATGCGCCAGAAGGACCGGCGCGCGGCGGGGTCGACGCCGGCGGTTGGTTCATCGAGGAAGAGCAGCGGTGGTTGGTGTGCCGTGGCGCAGGCGAGTGCGACCCGCTGTTTCCAGCCACCGCTCAGGGTGCTGACCCGCTGGTTGCGCCGATCGTCGAGGCCGAGTGTGCGGAGGAGTTCGTCGAGTCGCGCCTCGCGAGAGGCACCTCGCAAACCGTAGAGCGACGCGTAGAATCGGCAGTTCTCGATCGTCGTGAGGTCGCCGTAGAGCCCGAACTTCTGGGACATGTAGCCGATACGGGTTCGGAGTCGCTCGGGCTCGGTCCGGATATCACATCCCACCACGGTAGCGGTTCCCGATGTGGGCTCGACCAGCCCGCTCAGCATCCTGATAGTGGTGGTTTTTCCGGATCCGTTGGGCCCGAGCAGGCCGAATACCTCGCCGACACCCACCTCGAGGTCGAGGTCGTCGACTGCGACCAGGTCACCAAACGACTTGCGCAGTGCCGTGGTCTCGACCGCCAGTGGACCGGCGGTGAAGCGCGACAGCACGACCGGCTTCATGGCGGTGGTGATTCGAGATCGAACTGCACGGTGACCGGCAGGCCGGCCTTGGCGCGGTGCGAGGTGTCGTCGAGCTCCAGTTTCACCCAGAAGGTGAGGTCGGCGCGCTCGTCCTCCGTGAGGGCCACGCGCGGCGTGAACTCGGCGCGATCACTCATTGCGACCACACGAGCCGGGATCGTCGGCCCGTCGACGTCAAGAGTCGCAGTCGCAGTGGTGCCGCTGGTGAGGCGTGCAAAGATCTCCTGCCCGACATACACCCTCACCCATGGCTTCGTCTCATTGGCGATGGTGATGACCGGCCGTCCCGCGGGGACGAGTTCACCGACTTCGTACCATGCACTCCGCACGCGGCCCGCACTCGGCGCGACCAGCACGAGGTCGCGCTCCCTCGCCTCGGCCGCTGCCACCGCGGCCGCTGCCTGGTCGACACGAGCCGCTGCGGCGCGGATGGCGTCGGGCCGGCTACCCGCCTCCAGCAGGCGGAGCGATTCCCGTGCGGCCGCGACACGTTCGGCGGCTTGGGTTGCTGCTGCGCGCACCTCGTCGCCCTGCTGGGCCGCGACATCACCCTTCCTGGCTAGCGGTTCGATGCGGCGCCGAGTCGACTCCGCCAAGACCTGATCCGCCTCGGCGCGGCGCAACTCTGCCTGGGCGCGTGCCAGCTCAGCGGGGCGAGCACCAGCGCGGATATCGCGATACTGCGCCTGGGCATCGGCGAGCGCCGCCTCCTGTCGTGCGAGGTCGGCGGAAAGGGTGACGGTGGTGAGCACTGCGACCGTGTCGCCCGCGGCCACCATCTCGCCTTCGTGCACGCGAACGGACACGAGGCGCGCGCTGCCGTCGACGGCGAGATCGGATTGCGTGGACTCTATGGTGCCGGTCGCGGTGGTGGCCGCGCTGCGCGTGCAGCCCAGCAACAGCGCGAGCAGGAGGAGGCGACGAATCACCACCCAAGGACGATCGCGAAGATGAGCGGCGCCACGATCGAGGCATCGCTCTCGATGATGAACTTCGGGGTGTCGGCGCGCAGCTTCCCCCACGTGATCTTCTCGTTGGGAACGGCGCCGGAATACGATCCGTACGACGTGGTCGAGTCGGAGATCTGGCAGAAGTATGACCACACCGGGATGTCGGGACGCTGCAGGTCCTGGTGGAGCATCGGCACGACGCAGATCGGAAAATCCCCCGCAATGCCGCCGCCAATCTGGAAGAAGCCGATGCCGTGGCCTCCGGAGTTCGCCGTGTACCACTCGGCAAGAGTGGTCATGTACTCGATGCCGGTGCGCACCGTGTGCACGTTCTTGATGTCGCCCGACATGCAGTGACCCGCGTACATGTTGCCGAGCGTCGAATCCTCCCAGCCCGGCACGATGATCGGCAGGTTGGCTTCACATGCGGCCAGCATCCACGAGTTCTTCGGGTCGATCTGGTAGTGCTGCTCCAGCTTGCCACTCCGGAGCACGCGGTAGAAGAACTCGTGCGGGAAGTACCGTTCCCCAGCCTTGTCGGCCGCGACCCACTCGTCGAGCACCACCGTCTCCAGCCGCCGCATCGCTTCCATCTCGGGGATGCAGGTGTCGGTGACGCGATTCATGTGGCGCGCGAGCAGTTCTTCCTCGTCGGCTGGCGTGAGGTCACGATAGTGCGGGCACGCGCTCGTAGAAGTCATGCGCCACGAGGTTGAAGATGTCCTCCTCGAGGTTGGCACCGGTGCACGTGATCGCCGCCACCTTGCCCTGCCGGATCATCTCGGCGAGTGACAACCCGAGCTCGGCGGTGCTCATCGCACCGGCCAAGGTCACCATCATCTTGCCACCTTCATCGAGGTGGTTGCGCCATCCCTGCGCGGCGTCGATCAGGGCGGCGGCGTTGAAATGCCGATAATGGTGCGTGAGGAATGCGGTGATCGGGTGTGGCACTGGGCGTACTCCGGGTGCGGCGCGGGTCGTCAGGACGATTGCCGTGCAAAGTTATCGGGTGGCACGGCCCTCCGCCATTAACGTTCTCCAGTGACCAGAACAGGATTGCTCCCTTGCTGGGCCGTCACGGCGCCGGGCCTCGAACAACTGGCCACGGCGGAGCTGTCTGCGCTCGGAATCGTTCCCGGTGAGGCTGAACCGGGCGGGGTGAGCTTTGCCGTCGAACCGGCAGCGCTTCCGATGGTGTTGTTGCAACTGCGCACAGTCAGCCGCGTGACCGCCAGGCTTGCCACGTTCAAGGCGCGAACATTCCCCGAGCTGGAGAAGCACGCCGCTGCCGTGGCATGGGGCGATGTGATCGCACCCGGTGTGGCGGTGCATTTTCGGGTGACGTCGAAGAAGTCACGGCTGTATCACCAGGACGCGATCGCGGAGCGCCTTGAACGCGCCGTTCTGGCGGCAGTGGGCAACACGACGGTGATTCGTGCGCCGTCGGCCGCTGAGGAGGTCGAGGATGACGTCCAGCGGATACCGGCGGTGCAGCGTATCGTGGTTCGCGTGTTTCGCGACACCGTGACGCTGTCGGCAGATGCATCGGGTGCGCTGCTTCATCGTCGTGGGTGGCGCCAGGCCGTGGCGCGGGCACCGATGCGCGAGAATCTCGCCGCGGCGCTGTTGTACGCCAGCGAGTGGGCGTTGCCCGGCGGTGTGCCGAGCGCACCATTGCTCGACCCGTTCTGCGGTTCCGGCACCATCGCAATCGAGGCGGCGCTGATGGCCCGGCGCATCGCTCCCGGTCGAGGCCGGCGATTTGCGGCCGAAGCGTGGCCGATGATGCCCGCTGGCGCATTCGAGGGGGCTCGAGCGTTGGCGGCCGGAGCCGAGTTACCGGGCGCAGCCGTCGAGATTCATGGGCACGATCGCGATCACGGCGCCATCGACGCTGCGCTCGCCAACGCCGAGCGTGCCGGCGTGCCCGATGACATCACCTTCGGGAGGGCCACGATCTCGGATCTCGTGCCCGACGAGGGAAGCGGCTGGATCGTCGCGAATCCACCGTACGGTGCACGGATTGGCGAGCGAACCGCGTTGCGGGATCTCTATGCCACGATCGGGCGAGTGGTGTCGGAACGGCGCCCGGGGTGGCAACTCACGATGCTCACCGCCGACCGGATGCTGGATGGGCAGATGCGACTGCCGTTGCGCGAGGTGCTGCGCACCACCAACGGCGGGCTCCCGGTCCACATCGTCACCGCAGATCCTGCGGAACGATGAGAACCGGGCAGACGGAGCCTGCTACGGCGTGACGCCGGGCGGGGGGGTCATGACCTTGCGCGCGAGGCATGGCTCGTCGGAATACACCACAGGGATCCGCCAGCGGGTCCCGTCCCAACGAATCAGTCCGCTCGACGTGACGACTTCGTCGATGCCATCGGCCTCGATGTCGACAGTGCCGTAGATGTCGACGTTGCCTGGCGCACGCGCGACCGGGTAGCCCCAGGCATTCACGATCCACGTGGCGGTGGTGTTGACCCCCTTTCCGTAGGGGTAATCATCACGCATCCACACTGACACCACGCCGTATTCGTAGCCACCCGGACCGCGAACCCCGATCATCGGCTTGCGGGTCCATCCAGCGTCGCCGGTTGTCTGGTAGAAATCGCTCCGCAGGTACTCCGCGGACCGCAGGGTTTTCGGGGCGACCACTGCGGCGTACGCCTGGTACGCGCTATCCGCAAAGGGCAGGAAATACTTGAGCGCAGCGGTCTGGGCGAGCGGAGGCGCCGGCCGACGGATCGGCATCGACGCGCGTCCGGGCACCACCACGGCGAAGGCCGATGTTGCCGGAGCATCGAGGTCGAACATCCAGCCGGTGTGGGCAACATCGTCGCAGGCAGCACGCCACGACACCGGCGGATCGAATCGCCGACGCGCGCGGATGGTCGCGTACCGTGTGACACTCAGGTTGGCGCCATCAGGGAAGAGGAAGAGCGTGACCGTGTCGCCCACGACTCCCATCGGGGTCAGTCCCACGGTGTCGAACTGCGAGACGATCGGGCTCCGTGGTGCCCGGGCGGGACGCTGCTTGACCTGTCCGCCTGAGATCAGCCAATCGACGGTACGGTCAGGATTCGGGTCGGCCCGGAATCGTACCTGTGCCGGCAGCAGTGACGGGACGACCAGCATGGCAATGAGCAATGAAAAACGCTGCATCTCTAACCCTCTGCTGAAGTGAGTCGGTCGCTCCACACGCGGGTCAGGCGCCAGCTGACCCCCGACCGCTCAAACGTGAACACCCCCGCTTCGCGTTCCGAGTCGACGCTGGCCCGGATATGCACGTCGACGCGGGAGAGTGATCGGTAGCGGAATGAAACCACGGTGTGCTGCGCGACATCGGTGTCGCGAGTGCCGAACGATGTGATCAGCTGTTCAAGCCCGCTCGGCGATACCACCATCTCCACGATCGGATCGAGGATCGCCCCGCCCAGTGTCGGCAGCGTGCCCCGCGGGAGTGTGCCACTGCGGCTTTCGAGCGCGGTGCGCAGGTCGGCCTTCAGGTGGGTGCGGACCGACGGAAAATCGACGATGTCCTCGACCGCGGCGGCGTCGCCCACCGAGACCGCCTGCACGAATCGATCCCAGCTTCGCCGTGGTGCCGTCCAGTACCACGCACCGACCACAACCATGACAAGCAGTATCAGCCACGGAAACCGCGATGTGCGTCGTGTCATCACTGGAATCTATCGGGTCTCCTCTGGCAGCAACGTGAAACGTGCCACGTTGGAAGCATCGAAAATGATGCGCGCCGCTGCCCGGACCTTGGCGACAGTGAGCGCGTCAAGCCGCTTCGACCAGTCGCTGATCGATTCGAGTGACTCATCGGTCTCCACCTGCGCGATGATGTTGCCCAGCCACCACTCGTTGGTGCGGACCGATACCTCGGTCTCGCGCCGTTCCTTCTCCACGTGGGTAGCGAGCTCGGTGGCGGTCGGTCCGTTCTCGCGCAGGTCGGCGATGACGCGGCCCGCCGCATCCCACAGGGAATCGGCCTTGTCGGGCTCGGACGTGAAGTTGATCGAGCCGATCCGGGAAGTGCGCGGACGGGCCTGCACGCCTGCTTCGACGCTCACGCTGTAGGTCGCACCCATGGCCTCGCGGAGAGTATCGAGCAGGCGCGTCTCGAGGATCGACCCGGCGGCGACGGCTGCGGCTTCCATGTCGTCGCCCGCGTCCGGGGTGGCCCCGCCAAAGAAGGCGATTTGCACCGAAACCGGTTCCTTGCCACGCCGTACCACTTTCGAGACCGGTGCTGCGAGGAACGGGGGCGTGACGTCGCGCCAGGTTTCCTTCCGACCAGCACTCGGCAGCGCACCGATCCAGCGCTCCACCAACGGACGCAAGGTGACAGTGTCGACATTGCCGACGATGACAAAGGTGAAGTTGCCGAAGTCGCGAAAGCGATCCTGCAGGATGGCGTATGAGCGCGCCGGGTCGATGCTGTTGAAGCGTGCGAGGTCGAGCGGCTGGGATCGCGGATCGTTCTGGCTCATGGTCAGCGTGATCGTGTCGGCGAACGCGGAGAACGGCACGCGGTCACGATTGGCGAGTCTGCGGGCGGACCCGGTTGAAGAATGCCGCGACGGCGCTGCTGTCGTAACGCGGCGCCGTGGCCACCAGCCAGAGCACCTCGAAGAAGGTGCCGAGGTCCTTCGGTGCCGTGCTGCCGGCGAACCCCTGGGAGAGGTCGGTAAGCCGGGGGTGACCCTCGCGATCGTTCCCGCGAGGCGTCGACGCAGCGCCGACGCGTCGAATGTTCCGTATCCGCTTTCCTGTGCGATGGCCGTGGCGAATGCTGCGTTGGTCACATCGGCGTCAGACACCAGCGACAGGCCACCGGGCGACGTGGCTGCCACGAGGATCTGGTCGGCGCGGAAGTCGGTCGGCTTGACGAGCACCCGTACGTTGTTGCCGAGCTTCCACTCGATGATCCCGAGGTCGTCGTGGGAGCGGGTCGACGTCACCCGTCCCGGCGCGGGTGGCACCGCCACGAGCGGACCCTCCACCACGGTCTCCTGTCCACGGTGAAACCGTGAGGGTGTCAGCGCGTGCGATCGCGGCGAGGAGAGCGGTGCGATCGGGCAGTGCCAGCCCCTCCTTGTCGGGCGCGCGCACGGCGATGAAGCGGTCGGTGCCCACGGCGGCGTCGCGGGCAGCGGTGTTGACCTCGGCGAGGGTGATCGTGGGCAGCAGACGTGACGCGAGCGCGAGCTGGGTCCGGGCGGACGGTGTTGCGTCGCCGGTGAGGAACGCATCCACATAGCGATTCACATGGGCCGACGAAAAGGCCTTGTCCTGTTCGGCGGCGGCCTGCTCTCGATTCCGGAGCAGGCTCGCCTTGGCGCGGTCGAGTTCGGCGGGCAGCACACCGTGCACGCCGAGGCGCCGTTGTTCGGTGAGCGCCGCGGTGAACGCTTCGGCAGCCTTGCCCTCCTTGGCATTCACGATCAGCGCAAACACTTCGACGTTGCGAACCAGTTCAGACTGGCCGAAAAATGCGGAGACAAACGGTGCATCGGGTTTGCGCTGGATTTCGCCGAGCCGCTGGTTTCCGATGGTTGCCAGGAGCGTCGTCACGAGAGCGTGGCGCTCGTCGGCCTCGGTGCGGTAGCTGCTCGCAGGGCGACGGATGAGGAGTTGTACCGACTCGGTGCTGAGTTCGGGGTCGGTGGTCACGGTCACCCTGGCACCGGCGACCTCGGGGACGGCGGTCTCGTTGCGCGGGCGGGGGGCAGACGGGGCGGTGAGCCCGCCGAACCGGGAACGGATCAGTTGCTCGAGTTCGTCAGCGGGGTAATCGCCCACGGCGATCACGGCCATGAGGTCCGGTCGGTACCAGTCGCGATAGAAACGCTGGAGGGGGGCCACCTGGGCGTGGGCGATCACGGCGGTGTCGCCGATGGGCAGCCGGACGGCGTAGCGCGAACCCTGGAAGAGCACCGGAAACTCGCGATCGCGCACCCGCGACCCGGCACCGAGTCCACTGCGCCATTCGCCGAGGACGACACCGCGTTCGTTCGCCACATCGACGGAATCGAACTGCACCCCCTGCGCCCAGTCCTGCAGGATGTCGAAGGCGCGTTCGACGACTCCCGGCTTGTCGGTGGGAACGGGGAGGTAGTAGGTCGTTTCGTCGAAGCCGGTGGACGCATTCAGGTCGGCGCCGAACCGCACGCCGATCGACTCGAGGTACTGCACCAGTTCGTTGCGCTCGAACCGGGTCGTGCCGTTGAACGCCATGTGTTCCACGAAGTGAGCGAGTCCGCGCTGGTCGTCATCCTCGAGAATCGAGCCCGCGCGCACCACCAGCCGCAACTCGAGTCGCTTGGCCGGGATCTCGTTGTTCCTGATCCAGTAGCGCAATCCGTTCGGCAGGGTGCCGGTTCGCACCACAGTGTCGCTGGGGATCACTGGTGACTGGGCGGCGAGCGGGGAAGCAACGACGAGCAATGCGAGCGCGAGACGGAACGACATGGGGACTCCTCACCGGGGGGTGGCGAAAACTACGGCAGTGTGATCGAGTGCGACACCGGTGCACCATAGCGTGCGGCGTTGGTGACGATCCTGAGGTTGTCGCCGATGTGGACATCTGCGGCAACATGGGTGTGTCCCGCGAGGACGGTGAAGCGGTGGCGTGGGTGTGCCCGGGCCCGGCGACGCAGGGTTCGACCGGTGGCGCCACATGTCAGGATCGGCCACCAGTCCGGCGAGGAGAGACGGCCCCTGTCGGGAAGGACCTCTTTCACCGGGGGCACGTGGGTCGCGATCACGAGGTGCTGCGCCTGGTCGATTGCCTGACCGATCAGCACGTCGAGTCGCGCCGCGTCGGCATCCGCGAGCACACGTCGAGCGGCCAGCCGATGGGCGTGGTCGGGCTGTGCGGCGATCTCGGCGATCAGTCGGTCGTCGTTGAGGCGGAGGGGTGTGCCGAGCCCATCGCCGAGTCGTCCATCGGCCCAGCCGTCAACGCCAATGAGCACCGTGTCGTCGTCGAGCCGGATCGGACCCGCGGGTGGCAACCAGACGATCTCGGGCCTCCGCTCGCCGAGCTCCCTCACGGCGTCCCGCACGCCCGCCACGGAACCGCCGTAGTGGTCGTGATTGCCGAGGACGAACATCACGGGCCGCGCCACGGCGTCGGCGATCCGTTCCAGCGAGGGAACGAGGTTGCGCGCGTTGCCGATGTCACCGCAGATCACGACGGTCGCGCCGTCCCGTTCGCGCAACGTGTCGATGAAGCGCGTCTCGGCGTCGGGACGGGCGAGGTCGAGATGAATGTCGGCGCACCAGGGCAAGGTGATCATTCGGATCGTGGACCGGGCGCATGATTGGCAAGTTGCAAAGCGGGGGTGGGACTGGCGCGGCCGCGCACGATCGCGCACCTTTTTTGCTACATCCCTGTCGAGCCCCGGTCGGATATTAGTTCGGCCGCGGCGATTTCGGGCTGTCGAGTCTCCAGGATCCGTTGCAAATGCGACCTTCGAGCCGCATCTTGCATCCATGCAGGGCCGGGAATCCTCCCGGTAGTATCCACCTCTCGTTGGAGGCAAGTGAATGCGGACTTCTCTTCAGACGCTGGTCGCTGGTGCAGCCTTTGTTGTGGCTGCGACCTTTACCGCCCCGGCTGCGAACGCGCAGATCGGGTTCGTGGTGCAGGGCTCGTACGCGCTCGATGCCGAGGCTGTGGGCGTCGGCGGCGGTGTCAGCTTCGGCCTGGGTTCGATGACGGCCAACAGCGGGATCAGCGCCGAGGCCACGTTCGACTACTTCTTCGTTGACGATCCCCTCAAGTTCTGGGAGATCAACGGCAACGCGCTGTATGACATCCGCTCGATCCGCGGTCTCTATGTTGGCGCTGGCGTCAACTACGCGAATTTCGATGTTGGCGGCGATCTCGGCGATGCGTGCGACACCGCAGGCGCCGATTGCAGCTCAAGCGATGTTGGCATCAACGTCCTGAGCGGCTACAAGTTCAGCGGCGGCAAGGGTCCGTTCGTCCAGGCGCGCTTCGCCATCGGTGGTGGCGACCAGCTGTACCTGACCGGCGGCTTCCGCTTCTAGTTTCCAGCGCTTCGGCGCATCAGGGGCCGTCACCGCAAGGTGACGGCCTTTTGTTTGGGTGAGGTTTCCGATGGAGCATGCACGAGTAGCTGTTGGCTGACATCGCGAGACTCCCGATCGACGCCGCGCTTCCGGCGTTGCTTGCCGCACTCGACGGCTCCCAGGGGGCGGTGCTCGAGGCGCCCCCGGGCGCTGGCAAGACAACGCGCGTGCCGCTCGCGCTCCTTGGTGCAACCTGGCTGGGAGACCAGCGCGTGGTGATGCTCGAACCGCGTCGCCTCGCCGCGCGTGCGGCCGCCCATCGGATGGCGAGCACGCTGGATGAGACGGTCGGGCAACGGGTGGGCTACCGCGTCCGCAATGACACCCGCGTGAGCAAGGCCACGCGAATTGAAGTCGTGACGGAAGGGATCCTGACACGGATGATCCAGTCCGACCCCGCACTGGAAGGCGTGGGGGTCGTGATCTTCGATGAGTTCCACGAGCGTTCGATTCACGCCGACCTGGGTCTGGCCCTCACCATCGCCACGCGCGATCTGCTGCGACCCGACCTGCGACTGCTGGTGATGTCGGCCACACTCGATGGCAGCGTGGTGGCTGGGTTGCTAGGTGGTGCACCGGTTGTGCGGAGTGACGGGCGGGTGTTTCCGGTCGAGACTCGCTACCGGCCAGCTCCCTCAGGGGTCGGCACGATTCCTCACGTTGCTCGAGTCATTCGCGACGCGCTCGACGAGAACAATGGATCCATCCTCGCCTTCCTGAGTGGAGCTGGAGAGATCGGCCGGGTCGCAAGCCTGCTCGCGCCCAATCTCCCGATTGACGTCGACCTCCATCAGCTGTTCGGCGCGATGTCGCCAGCAGCGCAGGACCGTGCCATCTCGGCGTCACCCGCTGGACGGCGCAAGGTGGTGCTCGCGACAAATGTGGCAGAAACCTCGCTCACGATCGATGGAGTCAGTGTGGTGGTCGACGGCGGATGGATGCGAATCCCCCGGTTCTCGCCGCGCACGGGGATGACGCGCCTCGACACCGTGAGGGTGTCGCGCGCATCGGCCGATCAGCGTCGGGGCCGCGCCGGCCGCACGATGCCTGGCGTCTGCTATCGATGCTGGAGCGCGGCGGAGGATTCGGGCCTGCTGCCCTTCACCCGCGCCGAGATGGTTGACGCCGACTTGACGCCGATGATGCTCGACCTGGTCGCCGCCGGCTATCCTGACCCGGCCGCGCTCCGCTGGCTGGACGTGCCGCCCCCGGGCGCGGTTGCCGAAGCGCGGCAACTTCTCGTTCAACTGGGCGCACTCGACGGCGATGGCCGACTCACCGCGCACGGGTCGGCGATGGCGCAGCTCGGTACCCACCCGCGACTGTCACACATGCTGCTCACGGCGCGCGCCGACTCGACCGCGTCGGCTGCGCGCGCCGCGATCATCGCCGTGATCCTCGAGGATCGCGACCCGATGCGCGGTGCGGATGGTCCGCCCCAGGTGGACCTTTCGCTTCGGGTCGATGCCATCGAGCGTGGTAACCATGGCGTTGCCGAGTTTCCCGACCGGGCGCTGATGGCACGTTTGCGCGACGCCGCCGGCGAGTGGCGTCGGCGCCTCGGTGTCGGCAATCCCTCCGTCGAATCTGCCGAGGACACGGGCTCTCTGCTGGCGATGGCCTACCCCGACCGCGTGGCGCAGCAGCGTGGCGCGCCGGGGCGGTTCCTGTTGCGCAATGGTCGCGGGGTCGCGATCGATGCCAGGGACCCCATGGCACGTGAGCCCTGGATTGTGGTGGCGGGCGTGGAGGATGCGGGAGCCAACGCACGCGTTACGCTCGCCGCTCCCCTGAGTCCCGCGGCAGTTGCCGCGACCGTTGCCGCGCAGGGGGAAACGGTGACAACCACGGCGTGGGACGCCGATGTCGGTGCGGTGCGGACCCGTCGGCGCACCACGCTGGGTGCACTGGTGCTGACAGATGTCGTCGTGCCCAATCCCGATTCCGGTGCGGTGAAGTCTGCGCTCGTCGCTGCCATCCGCGAACGGGGTGTTGGTTCATTGCCCTGGGACGGCCCCGCCGAGCGAGTCCGTTCCCGGATCCGGTTCGTTGCCGAGCACTTTGCCGGATGGCCTGACCTGTCCGATGACACACTCGGCGAGACCATCACCGAATGGCTTGCGCCGAGCCTCGACGGCTCGGGTCGGCTCGACACGATCACTCCCGCGATCCTGGCGCAGGCGTTGGCGGCGTTGATGACGTGGGACCAGCGGCGCAGTCTGGACGAACTTGCGCCCGACCGAGTGCCTGTACCTTCGGGAAGCAACCTGGCGGTCGACTATTCCGATCCGGTTGCACCGGTGCTCGCAGTGAGACTGCAGGAAATTTTCGGGTGGACCGAGACGCCACGAGTGGCCGGTGGACGGGTGCCGTTGCTCCTGCAACTTCTGTCGCCCGGCTATCGGCCCGTGCAGGTCACCCGGGACCTCGCCAGTTTCTGGGCGACGGGCTATTTCGATGTCCGGCGCGACCTCAGAGGGCGTTACCCGAAGCATTCATGGCCCGAGGATCCGCTCGCGGCCACCGCTGTGTCCGGAAGGCGGCGTCGGCCGGGGTGACACCGCGGACGGGCGGCGAGCGCAGGTCCGCTCAGTCGCCGATGGCGGCGATCAACTCGTCAATGGTGAACGGCTTGGGAACAAAAGGGATGTCGAGGTTCGGCAGCGCGCCGTGCACGGTACCGTCGCCCGCGAACCCCGACATCAGGACTCGCCGCACGCGTGGGAAGCTCACGGCCACGTCGTCGAGCAACTGGCGGCCGGTGCGCCCGGGCATGGCGTGGTCGCTCAGCACCACTTCGATCACGTCGTCAGCCGACAGCACCTCCATCGCGGACTGCGCGTCTGCCGCTTCGAGTACGTCGAAGCCCCTCCGCTCCAGGAGCCGACGGGTGGCCTTGCGAACGACGTCATCGTCGTCGACCACGAGTATCGTCCTTGCCCGCTCCCCCCTTGTTGGCGCCACGGCCTGCCGCGGAATCGACGGTGCAACGCCCGGTTCAGAAATGGGGAGGTACAAGGTGAAGGTCGAGCCATGTCCTGCGACGCTCTCGACGCCGACGGCCCCACCGATGCGCTCGACGAATCCCGACACAGTGGGCAGGCCAAGCCCGGTGCCCTTGCCGTGGGCCTTGGTGGTGAAGAATGGTTCGAAGAGCCGTTGCCTCACGGCGGGATCGATGCCCATGCCGGTATCGATGACCTGCAGCGTGACATAGCGACCGGGATCGAGGGCGGGGATGGTATCTGGCGGCGCTGACGCACCCACGTCGATGGTCGATGTCAGCACCGCCACATCGCCACCGCGGGGCATGGCGTCGCGGGCGTTGGCCACCAGGTTGATCACGGCCAGTTCGAGCTGGCTGGCATCGAGGCGGACGTGTGCGCCGGGTGCGTCCCGGCGGATGTCGAGGTTCTGGTTGGGACCCATGACCCGGTGCAACAGCGGACGGATGTCATCGATGACATTGTCGATGGCGATGATCTCGCTGCGTTCCACTTCCTGCCGGGAGAACGAGAGGAGCTTCCGGGTGAGCGTCTTGGCCCGATCGCATGCCATGGCAATGTTGTGGAGATCATCCCGGCGCGACTCAGCGGTGCCCTGATCATCCAGCAGCAGTTCGGTCGTTGCGCTGATGACAGCAACGAGGTTGTTGAAGTCGTGGGCCACTCCGCCGGCAAGCTTTCCGATCGCTTCCATCTTCTGCGACAGCCGGTACTTCTCTTCGAGGCGGCGCTGGGCACTGACATCAGAGTGCGTCCCCGCCATGCGCAGGGCGCGGCCGTCCTCGTCCCGTGCCACCACACGCCCACGCGATCGAATCCATGCCCATGATCCGTCGACGCGTCGCATCCGGAACGTCTGGTCGTAGGTGCCGCCGTCGAGCCCGAGGCGGTGCGCTTCGTTGGCGTGCCACACCGGACCGGCGTCCTCGGGATGGATCAGGTTGGTGAACACCGAGGCGTCACCTTCCCGCTCCACCGCCGGAAAACCCAGCATGCCGAACCATTGCGGGCCGTAGTACGTCACGCCGGTCTGGCAGTTCCAGTCCCAGATTCCGTCGGCGGTGGCGTCGAGCACCAGCTCGAGTCGCTCCTCCATCTGCTGGCGCTCGCTCGCCAGTCGATGTCGTTCGGAGATGTCCTCGATCTGGGCGAGGAGATACTGGGGCGTCCCGGCGTCATCCATCACCGCGGAGACAGTCACGTGAACCCAGACCGTCGTTCCGTCACGCTTGAGGTAGCGACGCTCGGCGCGCGATGACGGCACCTCGCCACTCGCCACCTTGGCCAGGCTCGCGCCGGCATCGGCACGATCGTCAGGGTGGAGGATGTCATGCCACTGCAGCGTGCGCGCGTGCTCGAAATCCTGATCGAGTATGTCGGCCAGGGCGTGGTTGATACGCAGCGTTTCCGCAGTGGGCGACAGGAGTGCCATGCCGACAGCTGATTGCTCGAATGCGCTCCGGAATCGCTCCTCGCTGTCTCGCAAAGCGAGCGCGAGCCGTCGCCGCTCGGAAATGTCCTCGACCTGGGCCAGAAAATAGAGGGCATTCCCGGAATGGTCCCTGACCATCGAGAGGATCACCTGTACCCAGATCTCGTGTCCATCGTGGTGGTAGTAGCGCTTCTCGCTGCGGAGTGACGAGCTCACACCGCTGTCAAACTCCTTCCACACCGATAGTGACTGGGCGAGATGGTCGGGGTGGACGAGGTCCTTCCAGGTAAGCTGGAGCAGTTCTGCTTCGGAGTACCCCAGGAGTTCGCACATCGCGCGATTGACGCGGAGGTTCCTGCCATCGCGCAACACGAGCGCCATCCCGACACCGGCGTCGTCGAACGCCGCCCGGAAGCGTTCCTCGCTTTCCTCGAGCGCGGTGACGTCGCGCACAGTGAGCTGGAGGTAGCCGTGGGGGAGGGTCGCGGCAGTGATCTCGACAGCGTGCACCACGCCAGTCCTGGAGCGCACTTGCGTGTGGGATGCTCCCGGCGGCAGCTGGTGCGGGAGTCCGGCAACGTCATCCAGGGTGCGTCCGGTGAGTTCGGCAGTCGAAAGGCCAGTGAAAGCGGCAAACGCCGGGTTGGCATCGACGATCCGGCCGTCGGGGCCATGAATGACAATCCCGACCGGGATCCGGTCGAACAGCAGCTCACGCTGTGAGGCCGACGCGGCAATCCGCACATCGCCGAGCTTTTCAGCGGTGAGGTCGGTGACCTCGACCCTGAGGCCGTCGGCTTCGCGGGCAGCCCGCACTCCCAGCCACGAGACCGGGAGGAGACCGCTTTGCACCGGTACTTCGACGGCGAATTCGTCGCCGGTGTCGAGCGCGATGCCGAACTGCGTGAGCATGGGCTCAACCCGGTCGGCCGGGAACAGTGACCGAACGGACACGCCCGCCATGAGTGGGCTGTCCGCACCCAGGATCCGCTCGACCGCACCTTCGGCGCCGGTGACCAGGAAGTCGAGAGGCTCACCAGCGGCGCTTGAGCGGCTCAGGTGGATGATGGCGTCCGGCGGACGGCCCGTGGGGGGTGAGGTCATTGCATTCTCCGGGAGCAACCCGCGTGCCGCACGGGGCGCGGACGCACCGACGCCCCGACCATTGCTGGCCGGGGCGTCGGTGACGAGCTCACGAACTGGGTGCTAGAAGCGGACGCCGATCGTGATCGGGACGATCGTGAGCGACGGGTCGCTGAACTTGTGCATGACCCGGCCTTCGATGAAGAGCAGCTTGCCGAGCACCAGGCCCAGGCCGCCAGTCGCCGCCACACCAGCGTCGGTGTTGGTGAAGATCAGGTTCGATCCCTCAACCGGGAACTCGCGACGGAGAACGCCGACGCCACCCAGCAGGTAGAGGTTCGCCGAGAGGTCGTAGTTGACGCGGGCGAACACCGTGAGGATCTCGCTGCGGCCGAAGCCCGAGGCGGTGTCGGTCGAGTCGAGGCCAACGAGGAACTTGTTCTCGGCGCTGTGGAATCCGGCGTCGAGCATGTACGACAGGCGTGAACCCGCCGGCCGGTAGCCGATGGTGGCGTTGCCGTGCCATCCCGTCTCGAAGATGTCGGACGCATCGCCAACGGGCAGCGTGGCGCCACCGCCGAGTGACACGATCCAGGATCCGTTCATCTTGTAGTCGGCGTCCTGGGCCGCGAGCGGGGCGGTGACGGCGAGAGCAGCGATGATTCCGACGAATAAGGCCTTGCGCATACCGGTTTTCTCCTCAAGTGGGTTCGGCGACGGCGATCGCAGCGTCCCGCGGGACGTGGTTGGCGATCCTGGCCATCGCGCCGGAGCGCCGCAAGGCGGCTCCGTGACTGAATACGTTAATCCGTTGCTGGCTTGCACACCAATCACTTACGGGCTGTAGGCCGCCGCGCCAGCGGGCGGGGTCCACGGTGTTTCGGGCTCGAACGTCCTCCAGAGCAGCGCCGACACGCGCCGGATAAGGGTATACCCCTGATTCGTCGGGGCATAGGAGGTGTCCCGCTGGTTGCGGGTGATGACCGCGAAGACATAGTCGCCGGACGGCCCATTGACGAGGGCGACCTCGGAGCGGGACCGTTCGACCTCCCCCTGTTTCGACGCCACCTGGACCCAGGGCGGAATGACCGAGAGGGCCTCTCCGTTCCAGTGGATCCGGGTCAGGTGCCGATACATCTGCAAACTTGCTGCCGGACTCACCGCCCGCCCCTCCCTGACCATCACCAGCAGCTCGGAGATCTCCTTCGGAGTGGTCTGGCCCCAGCCGTGGACCTCCCAGTTTGGCCGGCGCCCGGGGGTCCGCGAGTTGACCCGGGTCGAGTCGAAACCATTGGCGGCGAGCCAGTCGTTGATCGCCGCGCCGCCGCCCACCAACGCCTGCAGCCAGAGCGACGCCGCGTTGTCGCTGGTCGTGATCATCAGCAGCGACACCTGGTTCAGCGGGACTGGTGTGCCGGGTTTCAGGTTGTTGACGAGGCCGTCGTCATCGCTGTATCGCAGCGAGTCATCCCATACCAGGACGGAATCGAATGCCAGCGCCCCCTCGTGAATCCGTTGAAAGGTGGTGGCGAGTATCGGCAGCTTGATCATCGACGCCGTCGGGAAGAGTTCGTCGGCGCGGATCACCGCGCCGCGTCCGGTCTTCAGGTGTCGGACGTAGATCCCGACTTCGCCCTCCACCTCACTGGCAAGCCTGCTCAGCTCGGCTTCGAGGCCCGGGTCCCGGCGGAGTGGCGCCTGTGCCGAAACAGTGGACGCCAATGCCCCGACCACCAGGAGTGACACCAGTGTGATTCGCATGACGAAATTCTAACATTGCGACCGATACTCCTGCCGAAACCGCCTGCCCCGGGGTCGCGTACCGTGTCGCGATCTCCTCCTCCCACAGGCGAACCGTGACGATGGTCCTTCCACTACTGCTGCTGGTGACGACGTTCGCCATGGACACCGTGCCGAGATCGGCGCCCACCTTTTACAACGGCCGATCGGGAGAGCTCGACGTCCGGACGCCGCAACTTGTGGGTGCCCCGACGATTGATGGCGTGCTGGATGAGCCGATGTGGCGCGAGGCCGCGGTGCTGACCGGATTCTCGCAGTACACTCCCGTCGACGGTGCGCCCGCAGCCGACTCGACGGAAGTCTTCGTCTGGTATTCGACGACGGCGCTCCACGTCGGCATCCGGGCATTTGCACAGCCAGGGAGCGTCAACTCGACCCTTTCGGATCGAGACCGCGTCGGGGCCGATGACAACGTGCAAATATTCCTGTCGACGTTCGATGACGGTCGCCAGGCGACATGGTTTGCCGTCAACCCACTCGGCGTCCAGGCTGACGGGGCGCTCAACGAAAGCGGCCGCGGTGGCGGTTGCGGTGGCTTCAACTGCGCCGACGCAACGCGCCAGGCGCCCGACCAATCGCAGGATTTCGTGTGGGAATCAAAGGGTCGCCTCACCGCCGATGGGTATGAGGTCGAGATCCGGATCCCGTTCAAGAGCATTCGCTTCCAGCGCGCAGCGACGCAATCGTGGGGCATCAACATCCTGCGAGTGGTGCAGAGCTCGGCCCAGGAACAGACGTGGACGCCGGCACGCCGCGGCGCCGCATCGTTTCTCGCGCAGTCGGGAAAGCTCGCCGGGCTCAATGAACTCGACGCCGGGTTGGTGCTCGACGTCGTCCCGACCCTCACCTCCCGGGTCGATGGCGTTCCGCGGGCAAGCGACGGACGATGGAAGTATGGCGGTGGCAATCCCGACTTCGGCGGGAACGTCCGCTTCGGGATCACGCCGAACCTGACGCTCAACGCCACTGCCAACCCCGACTTCTCACAGGTCGAGAGCGACGCCGGTCAGTTTGCATTCGACCCGCGGCAGGCGCTGCGGTTCGCCGAGCGGCGACCGTTCTTCCTCGACGGCATCGAGCAGTTTGACGCGCCCGGAAGCCTGATCTATACCCGCCGGATCGTGCAGCCGGTTTTCGCCGGCAAGCTGACTGGCAAGGTGGCGGGCACGCAGATCGGGATTCTTGCCGCGGTCGACGACGACGTCGCATCGCGTCACGGCGAGAACCCGCGTTTCGGGGTGGTCCGCCTCACCCGTGACCTCGCACCAGGGTCTCGTCTCGGCGTGCTCTGGACCGAGCAGCAGGATGGACCTGACCGCAACAGGGTGGTGGACGTCGACGGTGCGGTGATCCTCGGAAAGATCCACTCGTTCACGTTTCAGGGAGCGGTGTCCCGCGACGAACGGGGCGACGTGGTGATCTCGGCACCGATGTGGAACGCCGGCTATCGCCGCAACGGACGGGCGTTTCGGGCACGGTACTCGATCAACGCAGTCGACGAGGATTTCATCACCCGGACCGGGTTGCTGAGCCGCACCGGCCTGGTGGTCGTCAACGCAGCTCACAGCTACAGCTGGCTCCGGCCTGAGCGCACGCTCGAGTCGATCACCGGTGAGGTCGTGCTCGACGGTTCATGGCGCTACGACGATTTCGTCGGCGGGCGGGAGGTGCAGGATCGCAAGCTCCATTTCAACCTGAACACGCGATGGAAGGGCGGATGGAACGCGGGTGCATCGGTGCTCGACGAGAACTTCGGGTACGAGCCGTCGATCTACACCCGGTACCGGTTGCAGGCACCGGACGGTACGCTGCTCCCGTTCACGGGGAGTCCGCGTATTCCCAACCGCGATTACGTGCTCTCGGCCAGCACTCCCGGATTCCAGAAGGGATCGGCGAACGTATTCGTGCTGTGGGGGAAGGACGAGAACTTCTTCGAGTGGGCCTCGGGCGACATCATCTTCATTCAGGGTTCGGTGAACCTGCGGCCGACCGATCAACTGCGCGTGAACTTCTCCTACAACCACCAGCAGGTGAATCGTCCCGAGGACGGCTCGCGGGTGTCGCTGCAGATCGTGCCTCGCGCCCGGGTCGAGTACCAGCTCACCCGCGCACTGCGACTCCGCGTGGTGTCGCAGTACACCATCGAGACACGGGATTCACTGCGCGACAACTCCCGCACCGAGTTGCCGATCGTCTTCGTCGGTCCGGGCAACACGGTCACGAGGGCCGCGGCCTTCCGTGATGGACGCCTCCGCAACGACATCCTGCTCTCGTATTTCCCGAACCCCGGCACGGTCGTGTATCTGGGGTACGGCGCGTCGCACATCGAGCGCGAAGACGCGTTCGACCCGCGCGATCGTCGGCTCGAGCGGACGACAGATGGGTTGTTCGTGAAGTTGTCGTACTTGTGGAGGGTGAAGGGTTGAAGGGTTTAAGGGTTTAAGGGTTTAAGGGTTTAAGGGTTTAAGGGTTGAAGGGTTGAAGGGGGTTACGCGATGCCCCCACAGGTGCCGCATTCCATGCGGCACCCGCGTTCACGCGGAACGTTAAATGGGAAAGGCCTACGCCAGGCGGCTTGCGCCGCCCGCGGCGTCCACAAAAGCCGTGAACACACCAATCGACCTGTCCCCTTCGGCGAACATCTCGGGGTGCCACTGCACTCCCACCGCAAAGCCGCCGTCGGTCACCTCGGCAGCCTCGATGAGCCCGTCGGGTGAATAGGCCGTCGGGCGGAGGCGATACCCGAGTTCGTGGATGCCCTGGTGGTGCATCGAGTTGACCTGGATCGCGCCGCCGCCGAGTGCGTCGGCGAGACGGGTGTCGCTGGTCACCTCGACGGGGTGGGCGAGGTGGTCGCGGGCCCAGCCGGCGGTCGGGAAGTAATCGTGCTTGAGCGACTGCGGTCGCTCCTCCTCCAGATCCTGCCACAGTGTCCCACCCAGCGCCACATTGAGCACCTGGAGGCCGCGGCAGAGGCCGAGGAACGGCTTGCCGTCCTTGACCGCCCAGCGGGTGATGACGAGTTCCGAGGTGTCGCGGGCAGGGTCGAGCTGGCCGAGCCGCTCGTGGCGGCTGGCGCGATAATAGGCAGGGTCGATGTCGACACCGCCGGGCACCAGCACGCCATCGAGGCGTTCGTAGATCTCGCGCAACGTGGCGGGATCCTCGGCGAGGAGTGGCACCAGCACGGGCACGCCCCCCGCCGCCATCACGGCGTGCACGTACCGCTGGTTCATCACCCACGACACCGGAAGTTCGGCAGGGATGCCCTCGATGGCATGCAGCGTCTGGGTTGTCACACCGATGAGCGGACGACGGTGTGCCATCAGATCACACCCTCGGCGGTCTCGCGCACGAGGAGGTCGACGACATCCTTGAGGTCACCCGTCTTCTTGAACATGGCAAGCTGGCGATCGGCGCTCGTGCCTTCGCTCAGGATGCGATATGCGTAATTCACCTGTTCACGACTCCCCAGTTCGTCCACGACATCTCCAATGAACCACTCCAGCAGCTCCACGATCAACTCTCTCGCCGGCATCTGGGTTCCGCGCCCGAAGTCGATGAGGTTGCCGTCTAGACCGTACCGCGTTGCCCGCCACTTGTTCTCCTCGATGAGGTTGGGCGAGTACTGGCGGAAGGTCATGTTGTCGTGGCGCAGCTTCCACAGCTTGGCGATGATCGCCTGGAAGATGGCCGCAATGCACACCGCCTCGTCGACCCGGGTGCAGACATCGCAGATCCGGAACTCGATGGTCGGGAACTTGTGGTGCGGGCGGACGTCCCACCAGAGCTTGCTGGCGTCGGGCATCGAGCCGGTCGCGACCATGAGAGCCACATACTCCTCGTAGTCCGCCCACCCCGTCATGGTGCGGGGCATCCCGGTGCGCGGGAACGACTTGAACACCACGCTCCGGTATGACTTGAGGCCGGTGTTGCGGCCCATCCAGAAGGGAGACGAGGTCGAGAGCGCGAGCACGTGCGGCATGAAATAGCGGCAGACGTTCATCGCATCGATCCGGAACTCGGGATCCTCGACGCCGATGTGGACGTGGGTGCCGAAAATCAGGAGGGACTGCGCCAACTCCTGGAGGTCTTCCTTGACCCCGATGTAGCGCTCCAGCGGGGTGATCTCCTGGTCGATCCACGACGAGAACGGGTGCGTGCCCGCTGCGGCGATCACCAACCCGCGCCGCGCCGCGAGGTTCATCACCAACGTGCGCAACCGCACCAACTCGGCACGCGCCTCGGCCGCGGAGTGACAGATGTTCGTGCCCACCTCGACCATCGACTGGTGCAGCTCGGGTTTCACCTCGCCGAGGAGAACGGAGTCCTCCTGCAAAATCTCGGTGATGTAGCTGCGCAGCTCGCGGGTCTCGGGATCGATGATCTGGTACTCCTCCTCGATCCCGATTGTCAGGCTTGGCGGTTTCATCGGGGCTCCACAATGAAGGAGGGTATGGTGGAGCCACCGCCGGCCGTCACGTTGACCAGCGTCGAGGTGGAGATCCGGGTGAGGAGTCCGTCCATGAAACTTCCCTGCCAGCAGAACGGGGCGGTGTCGACGATCCGGTCGTCGAGCACGATCCGGCCGTCGACGAGGGCGGGGAATGTTTCCGTCGGGAGTGCAATCCGCTCCTGCACGATGCTGGGCGCCGCGAGCGCCTTCGTGACGGCTGCTTCCCATGTTGCATCGTCGACTTCCCAGCCGAGCACGATCCCAGCGCCGCCGTAATCGTCATTGGGCTTGAGGACGAGCCGGTCGCGATGTGCCAGGATGTGGGGCATGAGGTCGACCTGCCGGCCACCGGCCGTGGTGTGGCGCTCCTCGATCACGCGGGTCCATGGGACATGCGTGGCAATGGCCCGGGTTTCCTCGGCGCTGAACAGGTGCGCGTTCTGTTCATCAGACAGCACGGCCAGCGAGGCCTTCTTGTGCAGCGGCTTGCAGTGGAACGGGTTCGCCATGCAAACCGCTCCATCGCACACCGCGCGGACCATCGGGTGGTCGAGGCCGCCCTCCCCGATCAGCTCGTGGATCAGGACGCGCTTGTAGATGATGTCGATGCGAGTGCCGTCGGCGTCGCGCAGTACACCGTCCTCATACGAAAGAGCACCGGGCGTGGTGATGACGCATGGCACTCCAGCTGCCACGAAATAGTCGCGGCAGAGGGCGAACTCGCTCAAGGTCGGGACGTCGTCCCAATCGACGATCGCAATGTTCGGCAGGCTCCGCACCCCGCGGAACCGGTGCCACGTCTCGAGCAGCACGCCGAGCACGATGTGCAGGGTCGGCAGCGGGCGGACGGTCCAGTCCTCGATGAACCGGCGCATCACCGGGGCATCGAGGAAGATGTCGCTCAGCGCGTCGGTGTATCCAGCGCCGGCCGGTGTCTCGGCGTTGTACTCCGTGATCCGGGCAATCCCGTCGTCGGGATCGATGAAGGCATCGAGCCGCGAGAACGGTGAGCCCACATGCAGCGGGGGCGACCGGCGGAGCAGCGTCTCTTCCCAGTCTGCGAGGCGGAACTGGGCCCGGAACGCCGGGTCGGCGGCGGCGGTACCAGCGGTGCGGAACGCGCCGAGGAGGGCGCGTGAGGCGAGGCGCAGGGTGTCGTAGGCGGCGGTGTCAACGAACCGTGGTCGCGTGACGATCGAGAGCGGGCGGTCGCCAAAGGCGAGGCCGCGGGAGAGCTGCCGCGCCTCGATCCATTCCGCCGACTCGACGCCAAGGGGGCCGTCGAGCAGCGCATGCCATGCTGCAACCGGGTCGGTGTCGCTCACTCCTTCGTCCCGTGGCCCCGGAAGAGGCCTGGCGCATTTGGCTCGGGCGCCGTGCGGCCCTCGAGGGCCATCTCGATCGTGACATCGGCCATGTTGCTGACTGCCCAGTCAAACCACTTCTGGCCCAGCGAGTTGACGTCGAAATCGGGCGCCGGGTTCATGAAGTCGATCGCGTACGGAATGCCATCACGCACTGCCCACTCCACGGAGTTCATGTCGTAGCCAAGGGCGCTGCAGAGCTTGCGTGACTGCGAGATGATGGTCTCGCGCATCTCGGGCGAGAGGTAATCCTCGCTGTCGTGGTACTTCCGATTCTTCGGGTCGTACTTGATCGGGGCGATGCGCTCACGGCCGATGCAGATGCAGCGGATGAACTCATCCCACTCGATGAACTCCTGCACGATCATCGTGAGTAGCGCGGAGCGATCGTACTGGTAGAGCAACTCCTCGATCGAGTGACAGACGTACACGTCACGCCAACCGCCGCCGTGCGCATCCTTGAGGATGCACGGCAGTCCAACGTGATCGATCACGGCCTGCCAGTCGAGCGGGTACACCATGTTGCGGAGCGACTCGTCGTGCTTGATGCCGGGGATGTACTCCTTGTTGGGGAGCACCACCGTGCGCGGCGAGCGGATGTCGTTGGCCTCGGCCAGCGTGGCCCCGAAGAACTTGTCATCGGCAGTCCACATCAGCGGGTTGTTGATCACCCGGACGCCCTGCACCAGGGCATGCTTGAGCCACGCGCGGTAGAACGGCACCTCATGCGAGATCCGGTCGACCACGACGTCGTAGGGGATCTCGTCGTCGAGTCGGGGGGCGCCGATCTGCACGAACTCCGCCACCACGCCCATGTCGCGACGGGCAACTTCCTCGATGAACGCCGGGGGCCAGGACCATTCGCGTCCCACCATCAGGCCGATGCGCCGCGGCGCGCTGCTGCTCTTGCTCATGTCATCCTCAGTCGTGTCCGGCAGTGTAGAGCCGCACCATGTCTTCCCAGTACGGCCAGTCGTGGGACCAACCCTTCCATACTCGCAGTGCGTTGCCGATGCCGCGTTGCCAGAGCATGGCGGAAAAGTCGCGATTGCTCTGGCACAGGGGATCATCTTCGCCGATCGCGAGGATGATGTCCATGCGGCGAATTGCCTCGAGCCTGGCGGGGTCGTGCTCCCAGCGCATGAACTCCGCCGGGTTGTGCCGGAAGGTCAACTCGTCGGACCACCCGTGCGTCAGCCGCCTGACGTCGACCATCGCGCTCATCGCGAGCACACGCCCGACTTCCTCGGGGTGCCGCATGGCGAAGTTGAGGGCGTGGTAACCGCCGAACGACGCACCTGCCGTGATCATGAAGGGGTTGTCGTTCCGCTCCTTCATGAACGGCAGCACCTCGTGGTACAGGTACTGGTCGTACCGGTCCTGCCAGATGGCCCGCTGGGGCATCGGGGCGCTGTCGTCGTACCAGCCCTGATCCGACGCACTGGTGACGCAGTACAGCTGCAGCCAGCCCTGCCGGATCGACTCGCCGACCATCTCGGGCATCCGCCGGTCATCCCACTCGCTGCAGCTCCCCATCGATGTCGGGAAGACCAGCATTCGCGCCCCGGCGTGGCCGATGACGACCATGTCCATCTTGCGGCCCAGGAGGCTTGGACTCTCCCAGGCGTGATATTCTCGCTGCCACATGCCAGTCGGGTCCGGGCGGAAGGGTGAGCGTAAAGCTACACGAGGAGCGAGAAGCGAGAAGCGAGATGGAGATGGAGATGCGAGATGGAGGGGAGTTGTCATCCCGACCCCCGAGACCTGTAGGGGCGACGCATGCCTCGCCCTGACGGCCCGACGGATGACGTCCCGAATCCCGAGCATCCCCGTCCGACGCCCGATGCCCCTTGCGGCGGCCCAACTCCGCTGCGCCCGCGATTCCTGCAGGCGACGATGAAGCAGTCGCGACGCCCCTTTGCGGAGGAACGGGCCGCTCGGCGCGAGGCACCGGGTCGCGGGCGCTGCGGGAATGTGGTCGTCCCGATCTTTCAGGTGCTGTCTACAGGCACCACACCGCCGAGAGAGGGAGCTTCGTTCCCAATTGTAACAGTTTGCAAGTACCCACTTGCAACGATGTGTACAGGGAACTAGAGTCTGCGGCCTATGAATACCCGAGACTCCCTCCTGGACGTGACAGCCCGCCTCTACGCCGACCACGGTTGGCGTGGCACGACCACGCGCCGGATCGCCGAGGCAGCCGGAGTGAACGAGGTGACGATCTTCCGGCAGTTCGGCTCAAAGGAAGCGCTCCTGCTCGAGGCCATCCAGGCGTCGTCCAGCGACGAGCCGCCGCCATCCCTCCCGACCATGCCCGGGCAGGTTCGTGCCGAGCTCACCGCATGGGCGCTGGCGCAGCACGCCTCGATTGCCGAGCGTCGCGGGTTGATGCGGTCGTGCCTGGCCGAGCTCGACGAGCGGCCGGAACTTGCACCCACGCTTTGCGAAGGGGGCGTGGCCGCGTTTGCCGATTGCACCCGTTACCTCGCGGCGGCCCGGTCGTCCGGCTCGATCGGTAACGTGGGTTCGATCGAAGCGGCAACGGTGATGCTGATGAACGCGGTGTTCATGGACGCCATGACACGCGACATCATGCCTCCGCATCATCCCCTGACCGTGCCCGAGGTGATGGAAATGTTTGTCGACCTGATTCTTCGCGCGCTCGGCGCGCCGGAGTCCGCCTGATGCGCCTGCTGCGATTTGTCGCAATGCTGCTCGTGTTGTCCGCTCCCGCCATCCATGCGCAGGGCGCAGCGCCGGTCCGCCTGACGCTTGGCGACGCCCTTGCACGAGCCGACTCTGCGAGTGAGACCGGTGGGCATTGCCCGCGCCGGCGTGTTGCGTGCCCGTTCCGACGAACTTCGTGCGCGGAGCAGCTACCTGCCGCAGCTGAACGGCGCCGCGACCTACACCCGCACGCTCGCCAGCCAGTTTTCGGCGTTCGACGCAGGCACCACCGATTCGATCCCCGCGCCGACCGGGTGCGGCCGTTTTCTGCCCAACCCGTCGCTGCCACTGGGCGAACGCCTCGACTCGCTCGAGCGCGGCCTCGACTGCGCCGCCAACGGAAATGGATTCGATTTCTCGAATCTGCCGTTCGGTCGGCCCAACACCTACAACCTGATGGTGTCGGGGTCGCAGGTGCTGTTCAACGCACGGCTCGGTGGCCAGCGGCGCGCTGCGGCAGCAGGGCGCCAGCGCGCGGAGATCGCACTCGATGTGGCGCGCACGGCGGCCGTGGTCGAGGTCACGCAGGCCTACTTCGACGCTCAACTCGCCGCCCGGCTGCTCGAGATCGCCGACTCCACGCTGGCGCAGTCGACACGCGCATTTGATGACACCAGACTCGCGCGTGAAGTCGGGAATGCCGCCGAGTTCGACTTGCTGCGCGCCACCGTGACCCGCGACAACCAGCGGCCGGTGGTGATCCAGCGACGCGCTGCACGCACGCTCGCGCTGCTCAGGCTGCGCCAGTTGCTCGACCTTCCGGCCGGCGCCGACATCGAACTGGTCACGCCACTCAGTGATACCAGTGCCGTGCCATTGCCTCCGTTTGCGGCTGCGGTGGCCGGCTGCCGACACCGCGATTGACCAGCGCGCTCCGGTTCGAGAGGCGGAGGCGGCGCTGCGCGCTGCGGATGCGATGCTTGCGTCGGCACGAGGCGGCCGGTTGCCGACGCTCAATGTGTCGGGCAGCTATGCCCGGATCGCGTTTCCGGAGCGGGTCTTCTCGTTCGACAACTTCGTGACCGACGCAGCGGTGAGTGTCCGACTTGACGTGCCACTCTACACCGGTGGCCGTACCCGTGCCGACGTGATGGCCGCCGAAGCCGCACGGGACGAGGCCGCGCTGCGTCTGCGGCAGGCGCGGGAGTTCGCGACACGCGACCTGGTCGATGCCCGCACTGTGCTCGAGGCCGCCGAGGCATCGTGGGAGGCGAGCAGCGGCACGGCGGAGCAGGCTGCCCGCGCGTTCGCGATTGCAGAGGTGCGGTATCGCGAGGGAATCTCGACCCAGACCGAGCTCTCCGATGCGCGCCTCCTGCTGCAGCAGGCGGAAGCCAACCGGGCGCAGGCCGCACGTGACCTTCAGGTTGCCCGCGTCCGAACCACCCTCCTGCGGGATCTTCCGTTTGCCGGCGCGGCCACGCCCGGAGCGTACTGAACCATGTCCTCATCAACCACGCGACACGACGAGCGATCGATGCGCACGATGCGATTCCTGCACGGCACGATGATCACGATGCTGGTACCGGCATTCCTGGCGGGATGCGGCGGCGGCGGCGAGCCCGCGCCCGATTCGGCGGCAGCGGTCATCGCGATCAGCGTGAGTCCCGATCATGTCACGGTCGTGGACTCGGGACTGGTCGAGAGTGGGCCTTCGCTGTCGGGAACCCTCGAGGCGCCGCGAGTCGCACAACTCAGGTCGCAGCTGGCAGGCACCGTGGTGCAGATGCTGGTTGACGAGGGCGCAGCGGTCAGCGCAGGACAGGTGCTCGCCCGCATCGACGCCATCGTGCTGACGGACATGGCGCGCAGCGCCGCGGCACAGCTTCAGAGTGCCGAGGCGGCCGCGACTGTCGCGACGCGCAACGCCGAGCGAGCCGCAACGCTGCATGCGGCCGGCGCGATTGCCGAGCGAGACCTCGAGGCCGCGCGCAGTCAGGCGGTGGCTGCCGAGGCGATGGCGGCGGATGCACGCAGTCGCCTCGCATCGGCGCGCAAGCAAGTCGCGAACGCAACGGTGCGTGCTCCATTTGCGGGTGTGGTGAGCGAGCGACCGGCGAGCACGGGCGACGTGGTGCAGATGGGCACACCGATCGTGACGGTGGTGGACGCCCGCACGCTCGAACTCGCGGCGAGCGTGCCCTCGTCTGCGCTTGGCAGCCTCAAGCGTGGCGCCAAGGTGGAGTTCACGGTCACGGGGTACCCCGACCGACGCTTCACCGGCACCATCGCGCGGGTGAACCCGGCAGTCGATCCGGTGACGCGCCAGGTGCGGATCTACGCTGCGGTGCCGAATGGAGATCGTTCGCTTGCAGCCGGGGTGTTCGCCGAGGGTCGTGTTGCCTTTACCCAGGTGCGCGCGCTGACGATTCCGTTGTCGGCGCTCGACCCGCAGGCGGTGGCGCCGTCGGTCAAGCGGCTTCGGGCAGGTGTGGTGGAGGAGGTGGCGGTGTCACTCGGCCTGCGCGACGACGTGGCCGAGCGGATCGAGGTGAAGTCCGGCGTGCAACTCGGCGACACGCTGCTGGTGGGTGGCGCGATGGGTACGCCCGTGGGTTCGGCGCTGCGCGTCGCGCGCCCAGATCGCTGAACCGAGGGCAACGCCATGTGGATCTCAGATTTTGCCATTCGCCGCCCGATCATCACCATCACCGCGATGCTCGCGTTGGTGGCGTTCGGGCTGGCTGCCCTCGCCAACCTGCAGGTCGACGAGTTCCCCGACCTCGACCAGCCGGTGGTCATGGTCCAGATCGTGTACCCGGGTGCGTCGCCCGATGCAGTCGAGCGGGAACTCGTCGAGCCGATCGAGGAGGCGGTGTTCGCGCTGTCGGGCGTCGAGCGGCGGCTCACCACGTCGAACGCGGTTGATGGCTTCGCGCAGTTCGTGATCACGTTCGCGTACACCAAGCCGGTGGCCGAGGCGTCGCAGGATGTGCGGGACGCCATCGCGACGATCCGGGGCGACCTGCCAGCGGAGATCGAGGAGCCGGTGATCACCCGGTTCGACTGGGGTGCGCAGCCGATCATCTCGCTCACGGTGAGTTCGACGTCCCTCGATACGCGTGCGCTCACGACCATCACCGATCCCGGCGTCGTGAGCCCGCTCCGATCGGTCCCCGGCGTGGCACAAGCCTCAGTGGTTGGTGGTAGCTATCCGGAGATGACGGTGCAGCTCAGGCCCGACGCCATGCAGGCGGCCGGGGTTGGCATCGAGGAGATCACGCGAGCGGTTGGCAGCCAGAATCTTGCTGCACCGGTGGGGCGATTGAACGGGGCGCAGGAGGAACGGGCGATCCGCCTCAAGGGTCGGATCGACGGTCCCGACGGTTTCCGGCAGCTCGTCGTGGCGCAGCGCGGCGGAACGATCGTGCGTCTCGGTGATGTCGCCGATGTTCGTGCCGGCACCGAGGAGTCCCGCACTGCGTCGTCGTACAACGGCGTGCGCGCGGTGGGCATCAACATCCTCAAGGCGAAGGGCTACTCGACCAACGAGGTGGTGTTCAAGCTGCGCGAGGAGATCGCGCGGATGCAGGCGACGATGCCGGCGGGAACCAAGCTCACGATCGTGAAGGATGCGGGGATCCGGGTCACCGGCTCGGTCAATCACGTCAAGACCACGCTGCTCGAAGGCGCGGGCCTCACCATCCTCGTGGTGTTCCTCTTCCTCAATTCGTGGCGTTCGACGGTGATCACCGGTCTGGCACTGCCGGTGTCGGTCCTCGCCGGGTTCATCGGTGTGTGGGCGTTCGGCTTCACGCTCAACTCGATGTCGCTCCTCGGCCTGTCGCTCGCGATCGGCATCCTGATCGACGATGCGATCGTGGTTCGAGAGAACATCGTGCGACACGTGGGGATGGGAAAGGATCACTACACCGCAGCCAAGGAAGGCACCGCGGAGATCGGGCTGGCGGTCGCGGCAACCACGTTCTCGATCGTGGCGGTGTTCGTCCCGATTGCGTTCGTGACCGGGCAGTCGGGGCAATGGCTCAAGCCGTTTGCGCTGTCGATCACCGGCGCCGTGATCGCGTCGCTGTTCGTCTCGTTTTCGCTCGACCCGATGCTCTCGGCCTACTGGCCTGATCCGCATCGCGAGGAACACGAGAAGAGCTGGCTCACCAAGTTGCTCGACCGTTTCGACCGCTGGTTCCAGCGGATGACCGATCGTTACGCCAACGTCGTGGCATGGGCGCTCGACCATCGGTGGTCGATGGTGGTGCTTGCGCTGGCGAGCTTCGTGGGCGCGATCATGTTGCAGGGTGCGTATGGCGGCGCCGGTTTCGTGCCGCTGTCGGATCGTGCCGAGATCGAGGTCATCGTCGAGGCGCCGGCAAGCTCGAACCTCGAGTACACGATGGAGCGCACCGAGGCCGTGGCCGCGATTGCGCGGCGCCACCCCGAGGTGCTCTACACCTACGTGTCAGCCGGCACGCCGCTCCCGATGCGGACCCCGGGCGTGGACCAGTCGCACATCTACATGAAGCTCTCGCCGGCGGGCGACCGGAAGATCTCCGCCAACGAGCTTGGCGTGCAGTTGCGAAAGGAGATGCAGGCGGTCGGCGGCGTGAACGTGTCGGTGTTCAGCGGCGGGTTTGGTGGCGCGTTCAAGGAACTCCAGCTCCAGCTGCGTGGTCCCGATGCCGCCACGCTGGCGCTGCTCGGCGAGGAGGTGCTCGCCGTGGCCCGAACCGTTCCGGGTGCCGTCGACGTGAGCCTTTCGGCCCGCGGTCCCCGCGAGGAGCTCACGGTGGAAGTCGATCGCGGACTGGCTGGAGCGCTCGGACTCACCGTGGGCCAGGTTGGCCAGGCGATGCGGGTGGCGTTCGCGGGCATCGACGCCGGTGACTGGGTTGATCCTTCGGGGAAGACCCGTGACGTGCGGCTTGCGTCTTGCTCCGGAAGCACGGCAGCGTGCGGCGGACCTCGAGCGCCTCCCGCTCACGGTGTTTGCGGCCGATGGCTCGGCGCGCGTGGTGCCGCTCGGACAGGTTGCGACGATTGGTGTGGAGCGCGCCCCGGCACAGGTCGACCACCTCGACCGGACGCGGGTGATCACGCTCGAGGCCAACACCGACGGACGTCCGCTCAGCGACGTGACGGCAGCCATGAAGGAGAAGATCTCGGCGATCACCTTCCCGCCGGGCTACGTGATGACCGAGGGCGGCTGGAACCAGGAACAGAACGACACCTTTGCCAGCATCTTCACCGCACTCGGGATCGCGGTGCTGCTGATGTACCTGATCCTGGTGGTGCAGTTCGGGTCGTTCCTCGATCCGATCGCGATCCTGATCTCGCTGCCACTCTCACTCATCGGGGTGGTGATCGCGCTGATCCTGACCGGTGACACCCTCAACATCATGAGCCTGATGGGCGTGATGCTGCTGATGGGGATCGTGGCGAAGAACTCGATCCTGCTGATCGACTTTGCCAAGTGGGCGCGTGAAGAACGCGGCGTGCCGCTCCGGGAGGCACTCATCGAAGCCGGTCGCATCCGGCTCCGCCCGATCCTGATGACGACCTTCGCACTCATCGCCGGGATGCTGCCGGTGTCGATGGGCGGGACCGAAGGCGCCGACTTCTATGCGCCGATCGGTCGCGCGGTGATCGGTGGCGTGATCACCTCGACGGTGCTCACGCTGCTGGTGATCCCGACGTTCTATGAAATCATCGATGGCCTGCGGGAGAAGTCACTGGCGTTTGCGGGGCGGTGGACCAAGAAAGGTTGAAGGGTTGAAAGGTTGAAAGGTTGAAGGGTTGAAAGGTGTGTTGTTATCAGTTGCGGCTGCGGCCCGGGGCCCGGCGGTCCCGGTCATGCCCGGCGCCGCGCCCAGCAAACGCCGCCACGCGGGCGAGGACGTCCCAGTTCTCGCGAATGCGGCGCCCCCACGAGGCCTCATCGTGGTCGCCCAGCGGATCCTCGGCGTACTGCAGCTGATTGCCCACCTCCCAGCCGCGAGCCACAAGCAGGTCACGCATCCGCTGCACGTCGTGGAGCTCATCGATTCCTTCCTCGACTCCCACGTCCAGCCACAGCTTGCCAACCGGCCCCGGTTGGTGCGCCAACCATTCGAATATCTCACCGTCGGCGTACCAGAGGGCGGGGCTCTGCACCCACGCACTGCCAAAGGTGCCGGCACCGGCGATCAGCGCGTAGAGCGCGAACAACCCGCCCATCGATGAGCCTGCCACTGTCGTGAACGCTCGCTCGGGGCGGGTGCGGAAATGCGAATCGATCAGCGGCTTGACGGTGCCTCGCAGGAACGCCAGGTACTCATCGCCGTCGCCCTTGCCGTGCAACATGTCGTCGAACGGCGAATACTCCCGAAGCCGGTCGGGCCCGAGATTGGGAATGCCCACGAACAAAGGCGCGAATACGTCGGCCCGCATGGCCAGCGTCTCGAGCAGGCTCCAGTGCCCCGCAAACGAGCGCACCGGGTCGAAGAGATTCTGGCCATCCTGGAAGTAGACCACCGGGTGACGCCGCTCGGGATTCTCGCCGTACGCGGGAGGAGTCGCCACGTAGATGTCGCGGCGTGCATCGCCCGGACCCTCCACGTCGGGTAGGCACCAGAGCGCGGGCGGAGGGCTGCCGTCGGTCTCGATGGAAACCGGAAGGGGGAGCGACTCGATCAATGACACGGAGGGCGAAGATAACGACTAGACACTAGAGACTAGAGACTAGAGACTAGAGAGCCGATGACCGAAGGGCTACAAGCCGAAAGCCGTAAGCCGCAGCCCGAGGGCTCACGACTTACGGCTTGTCAGCATTCACGATCTCCCACCCTTCAACCTTTCAACCCTTACAACCCTTCAACCCTTCTAGAAGGTCGCCGTCAGTCCGGCCAGCACTCGCCGGCCGATCACGGCGCCGCCGTACAGCTGGAAGCGCTGCTGGTCGAAGATGTTTGTTCCGGCCGCGTAGGCCCGGAACCGCTGGTTGAACTGGTATCCCAGGGTAGCGTTGAAGGTCTGGCTGTCCGGCACCCGACCGGTGAAGACACCGGCAGACCAATCATACGCAGCGACGAACCGCGATGTGAGGCTGGCATCGAAGCCGTTGGTGGCACCTTCGTAGGTGAGGCCGAGGGTGGCCTTCCGGTTCGGTGTGTTCGGAAGGAGTTGGTCGCCGGTGAGCTGCTCGTTCACGGTGAACGAGAAGAACGAGAAGGAGCCGTCGGCCCGAAGCTCCGGCATGAGCTGCACGCCGAGCCCGATGTCGAGGCCGGTCTGGTCGACGTCACCGGCGTTGGTGTAAGAGATCACGACAGCAGTGTTGCCGTCTTCGGTGCGGGTGAGGCCTCGCCCGGCGAGAGCCGTGGCAGGGTTGGCGAGCAACTGGCGCGCGAATCGCGGCCTCAAGCGGCGCGCGCGCCGCTTCCGGCACGGTGGCCGGCGCGGTGTAGAAGCCGAACGCGGGATTGACGCCCGGAAGCAGGTCGGTCACGAAATTCTTGATGTTGTTGCGGTAGATGTCCACCGTCATGTAGATCGACGACGTGAACGATGCCTTGTAGCCGACCTCGTACCCGATCGTCTTTTCGACGTCGAGCTCTGCGATTGCCCCTGGCGACCACCGGCACGGCAGCCGAGTTGGTGAAGAGCGTGCCGACCGGCGTCCCGGCGAGTGCAGGCCCGAGCTGTGGGTTGGCCCGCAGCCCCGTCTCGAGCGCGGTGAAGTTGACCGGGGCGGCTGCGTTGGCCCGCAGGAAGAACTCGGAGTAGTTCGGGGTCTGGAACGCCTTGTTGACCGTGAACCGGAACACATGGTTCGGGTTCGGGCTGAAGACGATGCCGCCCTTTGGCGAGAACTGTCCCTCGAACAGGTCACCCTCGTCGTACCGTGCCGCGCCGACGAGCCGGAGCTTGTCCGAGAAGGTGTACTCACCCTGCGCGTAACCGGAGTAGACCTTGTCGGACCGGTCGTCATCGTCGGGGCCCATCAGCGTCAGGAAGGTGTTGACGTTGTACTGCCGGAACGATGCGCCGCCAACGATCCGGAGCTTCTCGTCCATGAAGCGGCGGTTGGCCTGGGCCTCGACGTGCATGATGTCGGACTTCTCGAGGAGCGCTCCACCCGACGCGAGGGAGAACTGCGGTTCCTTGGAATCACGCCGGTTCCAGTAACCGAAGACATTGAGGTTCTCACTGTTGTATGCGGCTCGTCCAAACAGTCGCTGTCCCTTGTTGACCTGGATCCGGCCGATGCCAGTGATGAGCACCTCGTTCTCGGTCTGCGACCCGCCCGCCTCGGCGGTCACGACACTGCCGCTGTTGTTGAGGTAGCGATCGAGTCGGAACGCGCCGTACATCGCCGTGACCGGGTCCCGGTCACCGATGGCGGCGCGGGGGTTGGCGCCGGTGAGTGGCCCGAGTTCCTGGCCCTTGAGCGGAATGGCCTCTGGGCCGTTGAGCGGGGTGAGGTTGGAGTCCTTTTCGGCGAGCGCGGGACGATACTCGCGCCGGAGGTCGAGGCGGTCGGCTGACGTCCGCGAACGACTCCAGGTGTCGTTGCTCGAGTATCCGCCGGTGACGCGAGCGCCCCAGCGGCCCTCACCAAACACCATCGCGTAGCGACCGTCGGCCTTGTACGACTCGAGCTCGCCGCCGGCCACCGAGATCTTGCCGCCCTGCGCTTCCCGGGGCGACAATGAGACCATGTTGATCACGCCGGCGAACGCATTGGCGCCGTAGAGCGCCGAGCCCGGCCCGCGCACCAGTTCCATCGACCGCAGCTCGTCGAGCGCCACGGGCAACGTGTTCCACTCCTGTGAGCCAAGGAAGGCGATCGCCAGGTCACGGCCGTCGAGCAGGGTGAGCACCCGACGGTTGAGCGACGAGTTGAACCCGCGTGCATTGATATTGAAGTCGTTGATGCCACTCTGCACGATGTCGACACCCGGGGCCTGCGCCAGCGCCATCGGGGCCTGGCCGGTGGGGGCGGTGTTCTGCAGCACGCGCGGGTCAACCAGCGTCACCGCGGCGGGAGCGTCGACGATCCGCTCAGGTTCGCGTGAGGCAGTGGTAACGGTGAGATCGGCGAGATTGATGGCCTTCGGTTCCAGGGCCACGTCGAGCGTGGCGTCGCCGCTCACCGAGATCTCGCGCTCGGTCGGGGCGTAGCCGAGCCAGCGGAAGACCAGGGTCTGCGCACCCGACGGCACCCGCTGGATGACGTAGCGGCCGTTGACGTTGGTCACTGTGGCGAGGTTGGTCCCGCGGACCGTCACGGCGACGCCGCTCACAGGTTCGCCATCGTTGGTGCGGGTGACGGTACCGCGGATGGTGCTGGTGCCCTGCGCCGAAGCTGATCCATATCCGCCCGCGACGAGCGCGAGCAGGACAAGACCGCGAAGCCGAACGTTCCTCAGGAACATGCGACGACCTCTAAGTTGGGGAATTGCCGGACCGATGTGGGAATGGCCGGCGGGTATCGACGGCTGGGGTACAATGTCGCCCGAAGAACGCGGCGGCGGAAGAGCCTCGGCCCGCTCAGCTCTCCAGCGCCTGCCGGTAGGCTGTCACGACTTCGGCCACCGGCACGACCCTGTCTACGCCTTCGACGCTCTGTCCGGCCTGCCAGTACTCGGTTGTTCCGGTTTCGTCGAGTGAGGATCGCTTGAGTTGCCAGAGGGACCGAAGGGCGTAGATGGTCCGCATCCAGTGCTTGCGCCGCCGTCCCCGGAGCATCCACCGGGCGAACGCCCCGGCGCGAAGGCCCATCCTGTCGACGTACGGCGTACGGATCACCGCCACGGGCACCCCGGTGATCCGTTCGCTGAGGACGATGTCGCTCGCATCGGCCTCGACGATGGCTGTTTTGTACGGTGTGCTGGCCCGACACTCCGTGGTGGCGATGAAGCGGGTTCCGCACTGCACCCCGGCGTATCCGAGGTCGATCATCCGGCGAAATGCGGCCGCATCGCCCACTCCGCCGGCGCAGACCACGGGCAGGCCAAACGGCTGGAGTTCGTCCAGCAGCGCTCCCGCATCGCGGGTCCCGGCATGCCCGCCGGCCCGCCGGTTCACTGCGACGAATCCGTGCACACCCCCCGCATGGGCCTTGGCGGCCCATTTCGCCTCGGTCACGTCGTGGTAGACCACGCCGGCGTGTGGAGCCACTGCGTCCACCACCCACCGGGGATTGCCCAGCGAGGTGATGAAAAAGCGCACCCCTTCCTCGAGCGCAATCGCGATCCATTCCTCCATCCGCTTGCGATACGCGCTCGATGACTGCTCGATCAGCGCGTTCATCCCGATGGGTCGGGAGGTCAGCTGACGGATGAGCCGGAGCCCGGCCCTGAACTCGTGTCCGTGCACGTAGGTGAGCGCGATCGGCTGGACCACCCCGAGCGCACCGGCCTCAGAGGCTGCGGCAACGAGTTCCGGATTGGAGCAGGGATACATCGGCCCGCAAATCAGCGGGACATCGACGCCCGCGTGCGTGGTGAAGGGCGTCACCATCATCGGGGCGAGAGCAACCAGGTGACATGGCCGGTCGCCACCAGTTCACCGGTCGAGTCGCGTATTTCGGCGGTGATCTCCGAGCGGACGGGGGCGTCGACCGGTGGCGGGGTGACCGTGCTCTCGGCCACCAACGGTTCCTCGTGCCTTGCGGTGATACTGCATCCGGATGTCGGTCACGATTCCTCGCACCCCCGGACCAATGGCCGTGAGCATTGCCTGCCCGCTGGTCAGCTCGGCGAGGTTGATGAGTGCAACGGCGTGAATCGAATTGAGGTGATTGCGGACCGCGCGTCGATCACGCAGCACGACCACGGCATGCCCGGCCTCGAGCTGCTCGACGCGCGCACCGATGGACCCGCTGTACGGAACCACCCTGCCGAGCAGGTTGGAAAAGAGCCATCGGCCGCCGGGCCACGGCGCGAGCCGTTGCCAGTACGACAGCAGATTGGCTGGGTTCACTGCAGCAGGCCGATGACCGCGCCCGTGACGGCGAGCGCCACCACCTGGTAGCCGGCGTTGATCATCAGGAGCAGCGGGCCGCGCCGTTCGAAGGCGTAGCTCGTGGCGAACGCCGTGGCGACCCAGGCCATGCCGATCACGCCGCCCACGAATGCCCCGCTCATCGGAGTTACCTCGGAACCGAGGACCGCTGCGAGCACCCACGCGCCGATGAAGTTGGCCACGAACGCGGTGCCATAGGTCCTGATCGGACTTGCATCGCGCTGGATGTCCTCCATGGTGAGGCCGCTCGCCATCATCCATGACTTTCCAAAAAGCGGTCCATACCAGATGCCACCGACGGCGAAGCCGGAGAGTGCTGCGACCAGGACAGCGATCGGCTTCACGGACAAGGGGAGAGAAGATGATCTCGACGTGTTCCTGCATGCAGCCTCCGGATTGAGGACCCGCCCGACGCGCGTTCCCAAACGTACCGTCTCGGCGCACGCGTCGCACCCAATGCCTGCTGCCGGCGTCGGGGTTAGAATCAGGAGGCTTCCCCACCGTTCCCCAACCCGGTAGATCCATGCGACTCTCCTCGTCCGTCCTGGCCGCGGCTGTTCTCGCCGCCTGCGCCCCTTCGCGTCCTGCACAAGCACCCGCGCCCGCGGCATCCGGTGCCGCGACATCAGGTGCTGCACCGGCGCCGGCCGCACACCAGTCGGCCCGCAGCCGTACGACAAGGTGGTCACCGGCGAAGGCCAAGTCCGATTCCGGACTGATCCTGGTGCACCGGCTCGACAACAAGGTGTTGTTCGAGATTGCCGATACCCTGATGGGACGAGACATGTTGTGGCTGACGCGCCTTGCCGCAGCGCCCCAGGATCTTTCGGCATTCACCAACGCCGGAACCAACCTCAACGAGCAGCTGGTCCGGTGGGAACGCCAGGGCGAGCGGGTGCTGCTGCGGAGCGTGTCGTCGCGATACATCGCCGACACCACGCTTGCCGATCGCCCGGTCGGTGGCGGCCAACACGTTCTCGCCGATCCTGCGGGCATTCCCGGTTGCGTCGGTGCATGCCGAGGCCCGGACGCGTGGTGATCGACGTGACGTCGATGTTCGAGGACGACGTGCAGTCCATTTCCGGTCTTTCTGCGTCGCAGCGAACCCAGTTCAAGGTGCGGCGTCTCGACCCGCAGCGGTCATACATCGAGCAGGTGAAGTCGTTTCCGATGAACGTCGAGGTCCGGCAGGTCCAGACATTCGACGCCGCCGAGCCGCCGGCGCTGGGCGCAACCTCAACACTCTCGCTGCAGGTCGCGCAGTCGATCGTGCTGCTGCCGCGCGAGCCGATGCGCCCGCGGCATCGCCGACCCGCGGGTGGGCTGGTTCTCGATCAACCAGATCGACTTCTCATCGCGCGCCCTCAAGGCCGACACGCGGACACTGCTGCGGCGCTGGCGGCTGGAACCGAAGGATCCGGCTGCGTACGCCCGCGGTGAGCTGGTCGAGCCGGTCAAGCCGATCGTCTTCTACCTCGACCCGGGTACCCCGCTCGAATGGCGGCCGTTCATCCGGCAGGGGTCGAGGATTGGCAGAAGGCCTTCGAGGTGGCCGGGTTTCGCAACGCGATCATTGCGCGTGATCCGCCGACCGCGGCGGAGGATCCCGAGTTCGATCCCGACGACGTTCGCTATTCGACTGTTCGCTATGTCGCCAACCTGACTCGCAATGCGATGGGTCCAAGTGTGTCGGATCCGCGCACCGGCGAGATCATCGAGAGCGACATCATCTGGTATCACAACCACCTGCGCTCGTACCGCAACCGGTTGATGGTCGAGACCGGCGCGGCGAACCCCGACGCGCGCAGCCTCATGATCAAGGAGTCGTTGATCGGTGAGACGGTGCGGCAGGTCATCGCCCACGAGATCGGGCATGCGCTGGGCCTGCCGCACAACATGATCGGATCGTCGTCGTTCCCGGTCGATTCGCTGCGCAGCCCGTCGTTCACGAGCCGCCACGGGGTGAGCCCGTCGGTGATGGATTACGCGCGCCAGAATTACGTCGCCCAGCCGGGCGACGGCGTGACCCGGTTTGTCAGGATGATGGGGCCGTATGATGACTATTCCATCAACTGGGGGTATCGGGTGATCCCGGGTGCGGCAACGCCGGAGGCCGAGCGCCGCACGCTCGATGCGTGGATCCGCGAGAAGGCCGACGACCCTCGCTACCGATTTGCGGGCGGCGACGGCGTCGACCCGCGCGCGCAGACCGAGGACATCGGCGACGATCCGGTCCGCGCGTCACGCTATGGCATTGCGAACCTGCAGCGGGTGCTGCCGATGCTGCCGCAGTGGACCGCCACCCCAGGCGAGGACTGGTCGGACCTGTCCGAACTCTACGGCGAACTGGTGTCGAGTTACGCGCGCTATGTCGGGCACGTCGTCACGATGGTGGGTGGCGTGTATCGCACCACGAAGGCCACCGACCAGGCGGGCCCGGTGTACGATCCGGTCCCGGCGGCGCAGCAGCGTGAAGCGGTGAGGTTCCTCGCTGCCGAGGTCTTCACGACGCCGACCTGGCTGGTCGATCCGGTGGTGCTCCGGCGGTTCGAGGCGACGGGCGCACTCAACCGGATCCGGGGTCAGCAGCAATCGGTGGTGAACGCGCTGGTTGATGCGGGGCGGATGTCACGCATGCAGGAGACGGCGCTCGGCGAAATCCCCGGGGCGTACCCGCCGATCGAGATGCTTGCGGATGTCAGGCGGGCGATCTGGGGAGAGTTGTCGGGAAGTGGCAGCATTGACGTGTGGCGCCGTCAACTCCAGCGCGCGCACGTCGAGCGGCTTCGTGCACTTGCCACGGCTGAGACCAGCACGCCGACGCTCGATACCCGCACCGCTGAAGCTCGCCCCCTCGCGCGGGGCGAACTGCTTGCGCTGCAGGGATCGGTGCGTGCCCGGCTTGCACGTTCTGGTGGCGATGACGTGACCCGACGGCATCTGTCAGACATTGCGGCCCGTGTTCGGGAGACGCTCGAACCCCGCTGAACGGATCAGCCTCATGGGAAGCTGGGACCGCTTCAGCTTCCCATGAGGTCATCACACCGCACGGTCGATGCATCGAGCGCCGCAAACTGGCGGCCCACGGTGTCGACTCTCCACGCACGCCGTACCACGGCGTTTGCGGTTGGCGTGGTGAGACCAACGACCCATCGGTCGGAGCGCCCTCCGGCGGTGCACGTTCCGAACTGGACGGTGAGCGCGGAATCGGCAGCACGCAGTGGCTGCACGGCGGTGGTGCGCCACCGGGTCGCGCCCCGTGCGCCGCGCGCCACGACCTGGTCGAGGATCACGGCACGCGACCCACTGCTCGACGACACTTCGGCGACCACCCACCGGCCTCCAGATGCCTCATCCAGCAGGTAACTCGCAACATCGGCAAACCCGGTGGGGCGTGGCGGGTGCTCGGTGCCCACCAGTGCGGCGAAACGGTCTTCGGGCGTTGGGGCCGTGGTGGTCGAACGAGAACCGCAAGCGACGGTGGCCAGTGCCAACAAGATCGCGAATCGTGACATCGATGCTCCGGCGAGGGACGTTGATTGTGACGATCCACCGGCAGCCGGGGTGCACCACGCGGCGTTCAGCGGCGTCGCCGACGCCCTGACTTGAGCGCCCCGCTGGTGCCCTCCCCGACCAACGTTCGCGTCGGTGCATCATCGAGGATTCGGTAGGCGGATATCCGCGGAATGATGAGCGGTACATTCCGGGCCCAGACTTCGTACTCACGTCCGAAGCGCCGACTCAAATCGGCGGCCTGGCGGGGGCGGACCACGAGGGCCCACCAGACGATGCCCAGCAGCACATAGGCCAGCATCAGGATGCTACCGGAGTAGAGGATCAGCCCGGCCCCGATACCGATCGCTGAGAGCACCATCGGATTGCGGGTGTGGGCGTATGGTCCCACCACCACGAGGCGCCGGGGCGACTGAAACCATACGGGCGTACCGCGCCCGATCATGGACAACGTCATCGCGGTGCCGGCGAAGCCTCCGATCGAGGTGGCCATCACCATCATCCCGAGGGTCCGTGGTGCGGCAAAGTAGAGTTCCGGGATTCCGAGGTGCCAGTGCAGGTGCATCACCAGCATCGGCAGCAGCGCCCCGAAGAATCCGAGAATCCCGGCGGTGACCACCGCGCCGCGCAGCACCGTCCAGCCGGTCAACGGGGGTAACGCAACGCGTCCGTCGCTCATCCGTGACGGCCGGCCAGCGACGTACGTGGTGGAGTGTGGATCATTCGTTTCGCGCCCATGTGTGTGAGAAGATCATCGTGTGCCTCGAGGCTGGACGAGCTGGGCGAGTGGAATCACCAATGGTAGCGTGATCAGTGCCACGACCGCGGCGCACAGCGGAACCACCCGGTTGGTCATCGCGACCTGAAACTGCCAGAGCACGGGTGGTACCAGGACGAGTGATGGAACAGCGGCGAGCGCGGTGAGGAGGGCGAGGTTGGTTGGCGCGACCGCCCGCCTCGTCGCGAGGGCCAGTGCGATCGCCGCCCCCGCTGCCGGCCAGGTTGTGATCCACGATGTCCCGGGGATGGTGAGCGCCGAGACCACCGCCAGCAGGGTCCAGAGCATCGCCGGGAAGGTCGCGAGTTCGACGGCACTCGCCATGCGATGCGCCCGCGCGAGGATTGCGAGCGTGGTCACCATTGCGAGGCACACGACGACGAGCAAGACAGGAATGGACGTCGCAACCGCCGATTGAAGCGTGGTCGGACCCGGCACGGATCGCATCGCCGCTTCCCAGGCCACCGTCCCGATGATGAAAGCTGTGGTGAGCGCCACCGCGCTCGCCACCGCGCTCCAGCCTACCCCGCGAAGCCTGATCAGGCCGCGGCGCATCGCGCTGCGTCAGCACCAGTCGCCACGCCAACGAGCAGGCACAGCGCAATGACGATCGCCCATGTCGCCGGATAGTGCACCAACCCCACGACCGGGGCGGAGAAGTACACGGCGTCGCTGGCCGTGACCACGGGAAACTCCCTGGCCCCGAAGTGACGGGTGAGCGAGAGTGCCCAACTCCCCTGATGCTGCAAACTCGCGAGACTGAGGGCCTCGGGGGTGTCCGAGGCAGTGTGATATGCGCCGAACCCGCCGATGAATGCAAAGTTGAGCGCCTGGACTCCCGGCAGCTCGGCCAATACAACTGACAGGTCGGTGTCGTTCGGGAGGCGACGATACACCTCTCCGGTCAGCGAGTTGGCGCGGGGATGGGGCGCGGCGCGTGCGACCTCGCGAATCAACGCCTCGTTGCCCGGTGAGGTCTGGAAGAGGTAGGAGGCGCCGGCGTTGCCCCGTGCCTCGAAGTTCATCACCAGGCCGGCATTGCGGGCCAAGGGGTGCGACCGAAAAAACAGTTCGGCGCCGAGCAGGCCCAGTTCCTCACCATCCGTGAGAACCACGAGGAGTGGATGTCGCATCGGGATCGGCCCGATCGCACGAAGGGTCTCGAGGATGGTCGCGACGCCGGAAGCGTCGTCGCCCGCACCGGGCGATTCACCGCGGGCGTCGTAGTGCGCCATCAACATCAGGGCAGGGAGCGGCACCGTGCCGTCCCGTTGGGCGATGATGTTGTAGAGCATGATTGGACGGCCGGTTGCGGCATCGGTTCGCGACGCTGAACCCTGCTGCACCTCAACGGTGAGACCGAGTGATCTGAGTTGTTCGACGAGGTAATCGCGCACGACGCCCTGGCGAGGTGATCCCGCTGGGTGGGCAGCCTGCGCGACCTGCCGCACGTGCAGCTGGGCACGCGCCGCCGAGAATTCCTCGACCGGTGCGGTCGCATCGCGAGCGGTGGGGGGCAGCGAACCGATGATGCCAGCGGCGAGCGCACAGACGAGCACCAGGACTGGTGCTCCGAGGCGAGACATGCGGCCCGGCGGCACGTCGCGACTCAGTGTACGGGAGGTGCGAGCTCGCGCACCCAGATGTTGCGGAACCGGACCTTCTGGCCGTGATCCTGGAGCGAGATCGGCAACCGCGCGGGATGGGCCGCATACGGTGCGCGGCGTCGGTGTGAAGTGGGGCCCTGCAGCACGACATCCTCGTGGACCAGCACACCGTTGTGGAAGACGGTCATTCGCGCGGGCACGGTCAACTGGTCGCCGTCGAATTCCGGATGGCGAAAGACGATGTCGAAGCTCTGCCACCGACCCGGCTGCCGCGACGCATTCACGAGCGGCGGGAACTGCCCGTATATGGCGCCCGCTTGCCCGTCCGCGTAGGTGCTGCTGCGCCACGAGTCGAGGACCTGCACCTCGTACTGACCCATCAGGAAGACACCGCTGTTGCCTCGATCCTGACCGGACCCCTCGGCTGGAAGGGGCGCCATCCACTCGATGTGGAGCTGGACATCCCCGAAGCTGCGGCGGGTGCGAATTCCCCCCGAGCCCGGAACGACTTCCATCGCCCCGCTCGAAACGCGCCACCGCGCCGGGCCACCCGTCGAGTCGGTCGATTGCCAGGCCGCGAGCGACCCGCCGGCAAAGAGCACGACGGCGTCTGCGGGCGGCGGCACGGCCGGCTGGACCGCGGCCGGGGCCACCACCGGCGGTTCTGGGCGGTCGAGTGAATGTTGCGGCCAGGCTGCCTGCTGCGCCCCGGCTCGGGTGACAGCCACAACGAGTGTGAGCAGGCAAAGCGTACCACTATGATGGGTGCTCATCCGATCCTCGATTCACGCGCGTCTGCGGGGGTGGCAGGCGCGGTCCGACGGGAGGGGCCACTGCCTCGAATCTTAACGGCCGCCGGCCGCACGTGAGAGCGACGGGCGATCCGCAGCAGCTGATGCGCTCCGCGCTGTTCGTGATCCTCGTCGTTGGAGTGGTCGGCATCGCTGCCGAACTCCTGCTGCTGGAGCACTTCGAGGACTGGGAGCAGTGGATACCGCTCGCGGCGCTGGGCCTGGCGATTCTCGGGCTCGGCTGGTACGGGATCACCGGCAGCGCCGCGAGCGTTCGATCGGTACGCATCGTGATGGGCGCGTGCGTGCTCCTCGGGGCGGTCGGGGTGGTGCTGCACCTGCGGGGCAACATCGAGTTCGAGCTCGAGATGGAGCCTGCGCTGCGGGGCTGGCCGCTGTTCCGGGCGGCGATGACGGGCGCCACTCCGGCCATTGCGCCGGGGGCGATGCTGGAACTGGGATTGATCGGGATGTTGTGGGCCTGGCGGCATCCCGCGTTGCAGGCAGCAATGATACCGGCCGCCAACTTTTCTTCCTCAACGACGGATAACGTACCATGATCGCAATTCGCTCACTCATCGTCACCACCGCCGCCGTGATCGGCATCAACGCTTCGGCGACGGCGCAGGCAGCTCGCGCCACGGTGCTGGTCGATCCGAACACGGCCACGGTGCAGCAACTCACCGCGCTGCCGGGGATGAACCCCGCGCATGTCCGCACCGTGGTTGCCGGTCGGCCCTACGCCACCGCCAGCAGCTTCGACGCCGTCCTCGTGAAGGCCGGGCTCACCGACGAGCAGCGTGTGGCGCTCTACCGCAAGGCGTTTGTTCGCATCGACGTCAACACCGCCACCGACGCGGACATCCTGCTCATTCCGGGAATCGGCAAGAAGATGCTGCACGAGTTCAAGGAATACCGTCCGTACAAGGCGATGGCCCAGTTCCGTCGCGAGATCGGCAAGTATGTGGACGCCGAGGAAGTGGCGCGACTCGAGTCGTACCTGCGCCCGATCCAGTAGCGGGTCTCAGCGCCCCCGGCCACGCCCTCCGCGTGGTCGCGGGGCGGGGTTGGCGGCGGGCGCACCGGCCGCAGCCTTGCGTGCAGCCTTGGCCTTCTGGGCCTCCCGTTCCTTCGACTTCCGCTTCCTGATTTCCGCAATGCGCTCGGCGATCGGAATCTCGAGTTTTCCCTCGGGGCGCGCTGCGTAGTCGAAATCGGGTACCGTCACCCGTGGCAGGCGCTTCCCCACCGCGCGTTCGATCGCGCGCAAGTCACCCTCTTCCTCCGGTGACACGAACGTGAATGCATCGCCGGTTGCCTCGGCGCGTGCGGTGCGACCGACGCGATGGATGTAGTCGGCGGGAACAAGGGGCACGTCGAAGTTGATCGACGTGCCCGAGTTCCTCGATGTCGATGCCGCGTGCGACGATGTCGGTGGCGACCAGCACCCGATACTTGCCGTTCTTGAATCCCTTCAGCGCCTCGGTGCGCTGCGGCTGTGATCGATTGCCGTGAATCCGCTCGGCGCTCACGCCGTTCTTGACGAGGAAGGCCTGCAGGCGGTTGGCGCGATGCTTGGTGCGGGTGAACACCAGCGCCTCTTCCATGTCTGCGTCACGCAGCAGGTGCAGGAACAGCGCTGACTTGAGTTCCTGCGCCACCGGGTAGATCGCCTGGGTGATGCCGACGGCCGGTTTCGAGTGTCGCTCGAGGTTGATCGTCGCGGGGTTGTCGAGCATCTCGCGGGTGAGCGTCACGATCTCCTTCGGCATCGTCGCCGAGAAGAACAGCGTCTGCCGACGCGGCGGGATGTGCTTGAGCACTCGCCGGATGTCGGGCAGGAAGCCCATGTCGAGCATGCGGTCCGCTTCGTCGAGGACGAGGTACTCGATTCCGGGGAGCTTTGCGTACGGTTGCCGGAAGTGGTCGAGCAGGCGACCGGGAGTGGCGATCAGGATGTCGACGCCGCTGCGGAACGCGTGCTCCTGCGGACCCATCCCGACGCCGCCGAACACTGCTGCGGCCGTGATCGGCGTGTGCACCGCCATCGCGTTGCATTCCTCGAGGATCTGCGCGGCGAGTTCACGGGTCGGCGTGATCACCAGGGCGCGGGTGGTGCGCGCGGCTTCTCGATCAGCTGATGGAGGATCGGCAGGAGGAACGCGGCCGTCTTTCCCGACCCGGTCATGGCGCATGCGAGGACGTCGCGCCCATCGAGGGCGGGCGGGATCGCGTCGGCCTGGATCGGCGTGGGGCGGGTGAACCCGAGTTCCTTGAGACCCTGCAGCAGGCACGGATGAAGCTTCAGTGACGTGAACGGCAGGGTCGCATCCTCGGGCAATCGGGGTCGGGTCGTCGATACGGGCAAAGTGGGGCGTCGGCGGCACAGGAAGCGAGGGGAGAGGAGGCGTCGGTGTGCAGCATCGGCGTCACAGATCGTCTCTCTCGGTGTCTGCATTCCGCCGAGTGGGGCGGCAAGGGCGTTCGTCACCCAGTCAGGAGCGGCCAGATGTCATTCGCTCTCTATCTCGTGGGATTCTTCGTCTTCATCGGCGGTGTCGCCTGGGCGCTCACGCTCGCCGGGCGTGCCGCAGCTCTACGTCGATCATCGGCTGCGTGATCCTCTCGGCCTCGGGATTTTCACCGGGGTGGGCAAGACCCGGACGAAGGACGTTTCGGGTACCTGACGCCTCCGGTCGAACACCATGTGGGCTTGAATATGGATCGCCCCGCCGCTCCCGCGGTCGGGGCGATCAGCACGTCCGGTGCGCCATTGGCGGATCGGGATCGATCCGCCGATAATCGGGGGTGGCGCGATTCTCATCGACGCGCCAAGCTTCGCTGTCCCGACCCCGGCGCCGCGAGGTACCGGTCACGCCGTCGTCCGACCCCTTCCGACCCATTTCGCTGGTGGCGCGAGCGCCGGCACACTGCTCTCGACGAGGACCTCCATCATGTCGATCTGGAAAGAACAGCAGCCCGCCCCCGAAGACTCCTCCCGCGCCCGAAGCCCCGGCGCGCACGATGCCGCGCTCCGCGTGGGCGCCGCCGACGACGCGGCACGCCGTCCGGGCGCCGGCGGCAAGGAATCGTTGATCGCGTCTGACCTCACGATCGAGGGGAAGATCGAGGGGACCGGCCACGTCCGCATCGCCGGCCGCTTCAAGGGTGACGTGATCGTGCAGGGTGACGTCACGATCGAAAGCCGGGGCGAAGGTGACCGGCGGGGTGCGTGCCAACACGGTGGTGATCGGTGGCGAACTCGACGGCAACATCGACGGTGCCACGAGAGTCGAGCTGTTGCAGAGCGGCATCATGAACGGTGACGTCAAGGCCGGGACGTTCATCGTCGCGGCGGGATCGAAGATGCGCGGACAGGTGGAGTTCGGCTGGGAAGGCAAGCCGGGCCAGAAGTCGGGGATCACGGTGGAGAGCGGCTCCGCAGCATGAGCACCGTCCGATCGGGAGACACCGGGCGCAACGCGCACCTGCCCGCACTGCCGCACCGTCGATTCTCGAGAGTGCGTCAGTCTGCCCGGGATGCAAGCATCATGTGCGCTCGGGGTCGGGCGCACAGAACGAGTCACGACTGTCCCGGCGCTGGCGGTGGAGTGCGCGCTGCGTGGTCCCACCGACGGCAATACCTGGGAGTACTCGATGGTGCTCTCGATCCGCGACCAGCGCGGCGAGGAGATCACGAGGCAGGTGGTCGGGTGTGGGCGCGCTTGCAGCCCTCGGACGAGCGCACGTTCACGCTGTCAGTGGAAGTGTTCAAGCCGGCTGAGGGAGTCGGGAAACTGGTCACTGGCTGAATGCTCTGGGATAATGTCCGGGTAATATTGGAGTTTTGAGTTGTATCCGGGTATTATTCTGTCATGCCCAATCAACGTCCTGTCATTGCTTTTGATCGTGGGTTCGCCATCGCGAGGGGTCAGCTCGTCGAGGTGGCCGGTGCAGTGCGCCAGCATCTGGATGTCACCCACGACGCCTCGGTGCTGATCTTCGACGCGACCACCAGCGAGCCGGTCGACATCGATCTTCGCGGCAGCCCGGATGACGTCACGAAGCGTCTCGTTGAAAGTCAGGTTGCCGTCCCGCCCCGTCCGCCCGGTCGACCGCGGCTGGGGGTGATCGCCCGGGAGGTCACGCTCCTGCCGGCGCACTGGGAGTGGCTGTCACGGCAGCGGGGCGGTGCGTCAGCCACGCTGCGCCGCCTGGTCGACGCGGCCAGTCGTTCCGACAGCAAGGGCAGCGCGGTGCGAGCGGGTCGCGATGTCACCTACCGCTTCATGTCGCACCTCGCCGGCGACTATCCCGGGTTCGAGGCGGCGACGCGTGCGCTGTATGCGGGGGACCGCGAAACGTTCCTCAGCGTTACCGGCGAGTGGCCTCATGACGTCAGGGAGCACTTGCTGCATCTTTCCAATGCGGCGTTCCAGTGAGCTGGCCCGCTGCTCCGGCTCGATCGATCGACATCATCTGCTGGGGGAATTGTGAGGATCATCGCACTGCTGGTCTGCGCAGGATTCGGCGTCGCACCGGTCGGCGCGCAGGCCCATCCATCTGTCGTGCTGCCTCCCGCGATCGAGCGCGTTCTCCGGGACTATGAGCGAGGGTGGCGAACCGGTTCTCCCGATTCCCTCGCCGCACTGTTCACCGTCGATGGTTTCGCGTTGCCAAGCGGTCGAGCAGCGGCACGCGGGCGGCCCGCGATTGCGGCCACGTACACCGGGCCTGGCGGTGACCTTCGGCTGCGCGCACTTTCGTGGAGCACGTCCGATTCGCTGGGCTACGTTGTGGGCGGGTATCAGTACGGTGCAGGTGGAGCTGACATCGGAAAGTTCGTCCTGGTGCTCCGCAAGGACGCCACCGGCAAGTGGCTGATTGTTGCCGACATGGACAATGCCAATGCACCGCCCCGATCGAGCCCCTCCAGTCCGTGACAGAGAGCGCGATCTCGGCGCTCGCCGCACGCGTTCCCGAGGGCATTCGGTTCGGGACGTCGACGTGGACCTATCCCGGATGGAAGGGCACGGTGTATTCGCGCGACTATCCCCGCACCGGCGCTGCCGCGGCCATGCTGGAGGAGTACGCCCGCTACCCGCTCTTTCGCACCGTCGGCATCGACTCGTTTTTCTATGCCCCTCCCACACCCAGGACGCTCGACCAGTATGCCGCGGTGCTTCCCGAGGGCTTCGAGTGTGTCACCAAGGTTTGGGATCGGATCACGGTCGAGACGTTCGACAGCCCGCGCGACCGCGCTCGTCGCGGCCAGGCGAATCCGGATTTTCTCAACGCCGACCTGTTCGTGCGCCGACGTGCTCGACCCCCATGCGCGAGCACTTCACCGGTCATACCGGTCCATTCATGTTCGAGTTCCAGCGAGTGCGCGGCAAGGCGATGTTCGACGGCTTCATCCGGCGCCTCGACGATTTCTTCGCGGCGCTGCCCACCGACGCTCCCTACGCGGTGGAGTTGCGGAACAGCGAATTCCTGCGCCCGGAATACTTCGCCGTGCTGCGCAGCCACCGCGTGGCGCACGTGTTCAACTCCTGGACCGCGATGCCACGCCTCGGCGAGCAGTTGCTGATGCACGAATCGATCACGGCTCCGTTCGTCGTGGCCAGGGCGCTGCTGCGCCCGGGACGACGGTACGCCGAGGCGGTGGACATGTTCGCGCCGTATGACCGGGTGCAGGAGCCCAATCCTGAATTGCGGGCTGACCTTGCCGCGATTGCCCGGACGGCCCATGATCTTCGGCTTCCCGCGTACCTGATCGTGAACAACCGCGCCGAAGGATCGGCGCCGGAGACGATTCGAGCGGTCGCGGGGTTGGTGGTTGAACTGCTTGCCGGGCAGCACTGAAGGCAACAACGGGCCAGTCCATTCCGACGGGGGCATTCATGTTTGCAGGTCATGCCGGTCTCGCATTCGCTGCGCGCGCGCGCTACCCCGACGTGCCGCTGGGCACGCTGATGGCGGCTGCCTTTGCGCTCGACCTGATCTGGCCGCTGCTGTTGCTGACCGGGATCGAGACGGTATCGGTGAACCCCGAGGCCATCGGCTTCACGCCGCTGGTGTTCACCTGGTACCCGTGGTCGCACTCGTTGCTGATGGTGATGGCGTGGGCGGTAGTGGCCGGCCTGCTGGTGCGGGCACGCGGATACCGCCGTGAGGTGGGGTTGCTGGTTGCGGTGCTCGTGGCGAGCCACTGGGTGCTCGATGTGGTGGTGCACAATCCCGACCTGCCGTTCTGGCCCGGTGAGGATTCGGCCCTCGCGGGGCTCGGGCTATGGAACTCCATTCCGGGCACGCTCGCCGTCGAGGGGCTTGTCCTGGCGATCGGAGTGGCGATGTACTGGCGTCGCACCGTTGCGCGGGATTGGCAGGGCGCATCGGGGTTCTGGGCGCTTGTCCTCGTGATCGGGATTGTCTGGTCGAGTGCACCGCTGCTGCCGCCGCCGGCGAGCGGTCGGGCGGTGGCACTGGGTGCGCTCCTGATCTGGGTGGTTCCGTTCTGGGCGGCGTGGTGTGACAGCCACCGTGATCGCGCGCCGTCTCACCTTCCGACAGGATGATCCTGCGGGCTCAGTGCATGTAGGCCGCGGTGCGATGAGGGTGGCTCGGCCGCCCGACGCCTACTGGTCTCACGAACTGGAGGTGGGCCGGCGCCGACCCCGGTGCTTCCCAGTATTCGACGTCATCGACGTTGACGTGGATCAGCGTGATCTCGTCGCGCTGAGTGGGCGACCACAGGTCGAGGTCGGGCGTCCAGTAGTCATGCGGCTGGTCGAGCACCACGATGGAGGTGCGCCCGTCCGGTCACGACGACGAAACGGCTCTTCGGCTCGACAAAGTGCAGGGTGACGTCGGCGCATGCCCTCACCTGATTGACTACCGGTGAATTGCCCGGCGCGGCGAACCAGATGTCGGGCTCGTCGGGGATCGTGATTGCGGTCATCGGCCGACTTGACGGCCGACCATCGTGGTCCACGCGTGATCACCATCGCGACGTCGATCCCGTCGATCAGGGCACGTAGTTTTGCGACCGTCTCGTCAACGCCTGAGGCGGAACGGTTGTCGCGGAAGTGAGATATCGGCACGGTGTCAGTTCTTTCGCCCCGAACCGGACTTCTTGCCGCCGCCATCTTCCTTGTTGACAGTCGCCCACGCCCGGCGCTCGGCTTCCTCCTCCGATACGCCCCCCTCTCGGTAACTCTCCTCGATGTGCTCGGCCTTCCGCTTCTGCTTGTCGGTATAGGCTCCCTTGTCTCCCTTCGGCATCGTTCGCTCCATCTGGGGATGTGGAGGAATGACGACGGCACCGAGCGTCGGCGACACATCAGGTGCGGCGGGTGAGCGGTTGTGGTCTTGCGGCGCCCACGCTTCGGGCGTATATACCATCCACAACCGGCCACCAGTGATGAGTGGCCAACCTTGTCGCCCGGGCGCTTGTGGCCCGCCGAGACGAAGGCGTGATCGACCCTCCGAAAGGAGCCGGCGATCGCGCCTTTTTTGCGTCCTCAACCGGCACGCGGAGGGCTGATGCGATCATTGATCCGGATGGGATCCGCCACCGTCGCGTGGGCCCTGGCGTCGACGTGCCTCGGACAACGGACTGAGCTGCCCGTGACTATCCCGAATGAACCGGCATGGATGGAAGAGGTCGCGGCCGCGGGGCTGGTGCAGGTGAGGTTCGTCAACAGCATCGCCGACATGGGCTCGATGGAAGTGGTCACCGGCGACCGCCTCGCATTCGGCGCGACCGCGTTCGGCGGCGGCACGGGGTACGCAGAAGTGGTGGCAGGGTCCGCCCGGTTCCAACTCAGGAGCGCCGACGGGCGGGTGATTGCTGAATGTGCAGAGCCGTTGCGGCAACACGGGACCTATCTGCTCGTGGCATCGCGCAACGCCACGGGTGAACCGACCCTCACCGTCAACCCGGAACGGTCAGTCACCATCCTGCCGCCGATCGAGCACCGGCGGACCTGAGCCTCAGCCCCCGCCCCGCGCCTCCGCGGGGACCACCAATACCGCCGCCGCCGCAAATCCAGTGACGTTGCATGCAGTCTTGAACATGTCGAGCACCAGATCGACCGCGATCAGCACGCCCAGCCCTTCGACCGGGAGCCCCAGGGCGACATAGAGCGGGGCCTGGACGAAGAACCCGCCACTCGGGATGCCCGGCGTGGTGAATGACAGCAGCACCGTGGCAACGCCGAGCACCACGAGCTGGTCCACACCGAGTTGCACTCCGTACAGCTTGCCGACGAAGACTGCGCCGAACGCCCAGGTGGCGCCGGCGTTGATCTTGAACACCGCCGCCGCCAGCGGGAGCACCACCGCAACCACCCGTGGCGGAAGTCGCAGGTGTTGCTTCATCCCATCGATGAGAGCGGGCAACGAGGCGAGGGACGAGCGCGATGACAGTGCGATGAGCTGCGCTGGCGCGAGCGCGGCGACGACGGCGCGCGCCGGCTGGCGACCGACCGTGATCATCAGGACGTAGAGCAGGATCATCACCACCACGACAAGCGCCGAGGCGACCGCCAGATACCAGGCCACCGCTCCGGCGGCGGGCGCTCCCAACTTCGCTCCGAGCACGAACGCGAGCGCGAAGACGCCCAGTGGCGCCAGCATGAGCACCCATTCGATGATCACCGTGAGGGTGTCGGCCACACCGCGGAAGAAGCCCAGCTGCAGCGCGCGGTGCTCCTCGCTGACGCGCGTCAGCGCCAGGCCATAGAGCAGCGCGAAGATCACCAGCGGGAGGAGTGCCCCGTCTGCCGCTGATCGCACCGGGTTGACGGTGATCAGGCTTGTCACCCAGTCGAGCAACGAAAGCGCCGGCGTATCGCGAGCCGTTCCCGGCGACGGATTCCCGAAGCGCTGCAGTGCTCGCAGGGTCGAGGTCGATCCCCGCGAGAAGCAATGGTGCGAGAAAGGTGGCGGTGACCGTGACGACGGTGAGCAGGACGACGAACGTCAGGAAGGCGCGAGCGGTGAGACGTCCCGCGTCGCGCGCACTGCTCGACGCGCCGACGCCCACGACGGTGAGCGCAAAGAGCAGGGGCAGGATCGGCATGCGGATCGCGTTGATCCACATCGTCCCGATCGGGCCCGATCCACGACGCGAGCTGTTCGGTGCCTGCCCAGCGTTCCACCGGCGAGTCCAACGATGAACGCGGCCAGGACGCGGACAGCAGGCCCGTTCACCGGGCCGTGTCGCCGATCTGCCTCACCAGCACGCTGGCTGCGTCCGCGCCGCGTCGTACGTCGATGTTGGCGCGGCTGCCGATGGTCAACCACGATGCGCGACCGCGGTTGACCAGCGTCGCCGCTGCCGGATGGAGGAACAGGCCGGACGCATCGATGGTGTCGATCGCCTGCACCGCCTGAAGGTCACCCACCTCGCGAATTCGCCCTCCGGTGCGCGCCACCGGATCGTCGAAATTGATTGCCAGATCGGCGAGCATCGGCGTCACGACCGGGGAGCACGACCTGGCCACCGACAACCAGCAGGTCGCTGGCCCCACCGCTGTTGAACAGCAGCTGTTCGTACGGAGCCGCGCCGACGACGCCGAACCGGTCGGTCGCGATGGCATCGAGTGCGCCGAGGATCGCCGCGACGTTGAGGGCACGAAGCCGTTGTTTCTGCGGGTCGCCCGGGAGCGCTCCGCTCTCGATCAGCACCGTACTCGTGCCCCATGTCTGCATCAGGTCGCCGAACGCCCGCGGATTGAAGCTGTCGTCGTATCGCGCGATCCTGCCGGGGATCTCGTTGGTCAGCATCCCGGCGATGGTTGCCGCAACCAGCCGGGCGTCGGTGCGCACGGCGTTATAGCCGCGGGTGGCGTCGTATGCCGGAGCGAGGAGGGCAATGGCGGCTTGCAGGCCGTTGTCGCCGACCCTGGTCCGGGCACTCTGGTCGTGCAGGTTGAAGCCGAAGCGCGGCTGGAAGCGCTCGTGCACCGCCTTTAGTGCCCGGGCCTCAGGAGTCACGAGCCTGCGTGCGTCGCGATTGATGTCGATGCCGAGTGCGTTCTCGCGCTGGAAGAGTTCGGCGCCATCGGGATTGAGCAACGGAAGGAAAACGATCGTGAGGTGATCGTGGAGCCGCTTGCGGAGTGGGTCGGCCGTGGCCTCGGCGAGAAACCGGAAGATGTCGGCGAGCGACATCGTCGCCGTCGCCTCGTCGCCGTGCATCTGCGACCAGAGAAGTACCCGGACCGGCCCGCTGCCAAATGTCACCGTGCGAAGGGAGCGCCCCTGGATCGACTGACCAACGTCATCGACGCGGAGGTCCGCGTGGGCGAGCGGCTGCTCCACGGCCCGCCAGAAATCGGCGTGCGTGAATCGGCGTTCGGTGATCGCCCCCACCCGGTACTGCTCCGCGATCGCGAGTCCGCGCCGCATCATGGCATCGGCGTCGGGCGCGCGCGCAGCAGGCGTGCCGGGCGCTGGCTGGCCCGCACATCCCGCGGCAGCAATGAGTGCGAGCGCCAGTCGCGCGCGGCTCACGCGGCGCTCACGCGCAACCTTCGACCCATTCGACCTGCGGCAGCTTGCCACTGCGAAGCTTGGTCACCCGGTTGCCGTCCGATTCGAACACGATCTTGTGCGTGGCGGAATCCGGACCGCTCGAGGAGACGATCAGGTAGCGGCCATCGGTGTACTTGTGCGGGCGTTCGACAATTCGCCCGGCGTAGGATGCGCGAAGTTCGGCCTCTGTCGTACCGATGCCCGCGCCTTCCGGGGTGCGCACCACGTCCTCGTTGACGTCGATCCTGGCCACCAGGCCGTCGCTGATCATGAACGCGACGCCCGACGGTGCACCGGGGCCGCGTACGTAGCTGCATTGCTGCTCAGCGGGATCGATCGTGACGGGAGAGGCGCCGATCGCGGCCACGAGTTCGGCGAGTGGCATGCCGATGGTGACCGGACCAATACCGTGCGGTCCCAGCTGCCATCGCACGACCGTGTCAGCAGGAACGGGCGCGGCTGGTGAGGTGGCCACTACGGGCGCTGAGTCTGTCGGCGGGTTGGTCCGGTCCGGGGAACCGCAGGCGGCCGTGGCAAGCAGGAACAGGCCGCACGCGGCCATTGGAGCGGAACGGGTCATCTGGGAACCCCCTCAGAATTCGCGCTTCTTCATTTCCTTGAAGAGAAACGCGGCGTCGTTGTCGCCCTGCTCCTGGGGTCCCTTGGTGGCCTCCAGGGTGGGGTCATAGGTGGGCCGGGGTCCGGCCTTGCCCTTGCCGGCAGCCTTGCCCTGCGCCTGTCGCATCAACTTCTCGAGCTGCTTGTCTTTCATGGTTTCCACGCGCGGGTGAAAGGTCGAGTCGTGGGGAAGCGCCAACCCCCAATATTAAACTATTATCGAAGGCACCACGGTCCCTGCCTCCCGATGCCGAACGTCGCAGCCGGGCTCTGCGTAACAGGGACGCGTGATCGTTCCCGGTCCAGGAATCCCAGGAGACAACGGATGGCACACTTCCTCCGCCCCATCGGGGCGGTAGCGCTCGGCGCCCTCGTCGCCGGCCCGCTCGCTGCGCAGCGCAATGCGCCCACCACGTACGCCATTACCAATGCCCGGCTGGTCCCGGTTTCGGCCCCGGTGATCGAACGCGGCACGATCGTGGTTCGGGGCGGCCTGATCGTCGGCCTGGGCGCCAACCAGGCGGTGCCGGCCGACGCACGCGTGATCGACGGCGCCGGACTGTCTGTGTATCCCGGATTCATCGATGCTCATGGCACGCTGGGGATTCCTGCGCCGACTCCGGGGGGTGGCGGTGCTGCTGCCGCCCGGCCATCGGCACCGAACTCCAATTATTCAATCGGCCTGCAGCCCGAGATGCGCGTCATCGATCAGTTGCGGGCCGATGAGTCGGCATTCACGGCTGCCCACGCGGCAGGAATCACGGCAGCGCACACCGCTCCCGGGGCGGGCGTCTTTCGCGGTCAGTCGGCGGTCATCTCGCTCGGTGGGGACGAGGTGAACGCAATGGTGGTGAAAGCGCCGATCGCGCAGCACATCGGCTTCTCGATAGGCGGCGGTGGCGGTGGCGCGCGGGGTGGTTATCCGGGATCACTGATGGGGGTCTTTGCGGCACTCCGCCAGCAGCTGCTCGACGCCCAGAGTTATGGCACTGAACAGTCCGCGTATGCCAGCTCGAACGCCCGCGGGATGCGTCGGCCCGACCAGGATCCATCTCTCGAGGCGCTCCAGCCTGTTCTCTCTCGCCAGATGCCGGTGGTTTTTTTCGCGAACAGTCAGCGTGAAATCGAGCGTGCCCTCGACCTCGCCCGGGAGTTCAACCTGCGCGCGATGATCGCCGGGGGCAGTGAAGCGTGGCGCGTGGCAGATCGCCTCAAGAACGCCAATGTCCCGGTCCTGCTCAGCGTGAATTTTCCGCGGCGCACGGCAGCGCCGTCGCCCGACGCCGATCCCGATCCGATCCGGCTCCTCCGTGAGCGGGTTGAGGCACCGAAGGGTCCCGGTCTGCTCGCCAAGGCTGGCGTTTCGTTTGCCTTCCAGGCCGGGGCCGCCTCGGCGCTGGGCGAGTTTCTTCCGAACGTCCGCCGCGCCGTCGACAACGGACTCGCCGTCGACGTCGCGCTGCGCGCACTCACGCTTGGCTCCGCCGAGATTCTCGGAGTGGCCGATCGCCTCGGGTCGCTCGAAGCGGGAAAGATCGCGAACCTCACGATCACCAAGGGCGATGTCTTCAGTCGTGAAAGCCGGGTGACGCAGGTTTTTGTCGACGGCCGACCGTTCGTGATGGACGAGCCGCCGGCGTCGGCTGCGGCGACCGGTGGCGGACGCACTGCCACGCAGCCCCGCACCGCGACCGGTACGTGGACGGTGAACGTCGAGCTCGACGCAACCACCCACGCCGTGACCCTGTCCCTGCGGCAGGACGGCGACAAGCTCACCGGCACGATGCAGGGCGCGATGGGATCGGGCGAGATCCAGAATGGCTCGATCGGATCCGATGGCGAGTTCCGGTTCACTGCGACGATCACGATTCGTGACGGGACCGAGGAGGGTGTCTTCGTCGGGCTGCTCGACGGAAACGCGCTTCGCGGTGGCGTATCGGTCGTTGGTCACGCCCTGGGTCGTTTCAGCGGAACCAGACCGGACGCGACCGCTCCGGCTCCGGCCGCCCGCCGACCCTCCACACGCTGAAGGAGATGACCATGACGAAATCCGCACGACTCCTCGCGGTGCTCGCGCTGGCAGCCTCCAGCGCCGGGGCCCAGGGCAACCGCGCCGCCCCGATCATGATCCGCAACGCCACGGTACTGACCGTGACGAAGGGCACGCTCACCGGGCACCGACCTCCTGCTGCAGAACGGCGGATCGCCGCGATCGGAGCCGGGCTCGCCGCGCCGAGCGGTGCGACGATCATCGATGCGACGGGCAAGTACGTGATGCCCGGCATCATCGATCCGCATTCGCACCTGATGTCGCGACGCGATCAACGAGGGCTCGCTCTCGGTCACGTCGATGGTGCGCATCGCCGACGTCCTGAATCCGACCTCGGTCGGGATCTACCGCGCGCTCGCCGGCGGCGTGACGACGATCAACATCCTGCACGGCTCGGCCAACACGATCGGCGGGCAGAACGCGACGGTGAAGCTCAAGTATGGGCGGTCGGCGAGCGAGATGCTGTTCCCCGGCGCGATGCCCGGGATCAAGTTCGCGCTCGGCGAGAACGTGACGCGCAAGAACTCGAACACCGTCATCGTGCAGGGTCAGCCGCAGGCGCCCGCGCGCTATCCGACGTCACGCATGGGCCAGGCAGGAGGTGCTGCGCGACGCGTTCACGCGCGCTCGCGACTACCAGGCCGACTGGGAGGAGTACCGCGCCCGCAGCCGTGGCCAGCGGGGGATCGCGGCCCGCGACGCGACCTCGAGCTCGAGCCGCTGGTCGAGGTGCTCGAGGGCAAGCGCCTCGTGCACGCGCATTCGTATCGCGCCGACGAGATGCTGATGCTCCTCGACCTCGCCGACGAGTTCGGCTTCAAGATCAAGACGCTGCAGCACGGGCTCGAGGGATACAAGATCGCCGCCGAGATCGCGAAGCACGGCGCGGGTCTCTCGTCGTTCGCCGACAGCTGGTCGTACAAGATCGAGGCGTACGACGCGATTCCGTACAACGTCGCCATCCTGATGCGCCACGGCGTTGTCGACGACGATCAACTCCGACTCGGACGAGCGGATCCGCCGGCTGAACATCGACGCCGCGAAGATGATGCGCTACGGCGGCCTGACCGAGGAGGAGGCGCTGCGCACGATCACGTACAACGGCGCGGTGCAGCTCGGCGTGGAGGACCGGGTCGGGTCGATCGAGGTGGGCAAGGACGCCGACCTCGCGATCTGGTCGCGGGCATCCGTTCTCAGTGTACTCGCGAGTCGACGCCACGTTCATCGACGGCGAGGTGTTCTTCGATCGCCGTCAGGAGGACGCGCGGCAGGAGGAGATCGCGCGGGAGCGCGCGGAGCTCGAGAAGGCCGAGCCCAACACGGTGCCGGGCGGATCGGGTCGAGCCGGTCGCACCACACCCACGCCGTCCAGGGAGAACAACTGATGTCACGCACTGTCGCAGGTTTCGTGGTGGCGGCCATGGTGGCTCGTCGGCATTCCCCGGCCGGTCGTCGCGCAGCTGGGTTCGTACAACCCGCTGCCGGGTGCGCAGGCCACGTTCGTCATCCGCAATGCGCGGATCGTGCCGGTGTCGGCACCTCCGATCGAGAACGGCTCGGTGGTGGTCAGTGGCGGGAAGATCGTCGCTGTCGGGAACATCGGTGAGCGTCCCGTCGGGCGCACTCGTCATCGATGGCACCGGACTGCACGTGTATCCCGGGATGATGGACGCGGGCACCTCGATGGGCTTGTCGGAGATCCCGCAGGGAGCGGCGTCGACCGTCGACAACAGCGAGACCGGTCGGTTCAACCCGAACGCCCAGGCACTCAACGGATTCAATCCGCACAGCGCGCACATCGGCGTCACGCGCGTTGTCGGCATCACGCACGTCGTGTCGCGGCCCTCGGGCGGGCTGGTCTCGGGCCAGGCGGGCATCTTCCAGCTCGCTGGCTCGACGGCGCCCGCGATGGCGATGGTGCCGCGCGCGGCGCTCGTCGTCCAGCTGCCGTCCGCATCGTTCGGTGGCGGTTTCGGCGGCGGCCGCGGTGGTGGCGGGGGCAACACGCAGGAGGTGAACCGGACTCGCGAGCACCAGCTCGACTCGATCCGTACGCTCTTCGCCGATGCTGCGGCGTACGGAAAAGCGCACCGTGCGTGGGACAAGGATCGTTCCCTGCCGCGTCCCGCACGCGACGTCGTGCTCGAGTCGCTGCGTCCGGTCATCAGCGGAGAGATGCCGGTGATGTTCCCCGCCGACCGGGCGGCCGACATCCGCGCGGCGATCACGTTCGCGGAGGACCTGAAGCTGCGGCCGATCATCATCGGTGGCCGTGAGGCGTTGGCCGTGGCGGCGCTGCTCAAGGAGAAGGACGTCCCGATCGTGCTGACAGGTGTGATGGATCTTCCGTCGCGCGAGGACGACCCGTATGACGTCAACTTCACGGCGCCGAGTCGCCTGGCGGCAGCGGGAGTGAAGTTCGCGATCACCTCGGGAGATGCCGGCGCGGAGGTGCGCAACCTTCCGTACCATGCCGGGATGGCTGCGGCGTTCGGGCTGTCGAAGGACGACGCCCTCCAGCTCGGTCACGCTGTGGCCCGCGCAGATCTTCGGCATTGCCGACCGACTCGGATCGATCGAGGTGGGCAAGATCGCGAACCTGGTCGTGACCACGGGTGACATGCTCGAGGCCACGACCGACACGCGCTACCTGTTCATCGACGGTCGCGCGGTGCCGCTCGACACGAAGCACTCACAGCTGTACGAGATGTTCAAGGATCGTCGGTAGGCGGCTTGCGTCGCCATGGGGGGATCAGTCGTGTGTACGGATTGATCGCCCCGCTGTCGGTGTAGATGCCGTAGTGCAGGTGAGGGGGCGTGGTACGCGCATTCCCGGTGTTGCCAACGAATCCCAGCGTGTCGCCGGGCAGCACCTCCTGACCCTCGACGATCGCGGCGACGCTGTCGAGATGTGCGTAGTAATGGCGCTCGCCGCCGGGCCCCACCGCCCACACGACCGTCCCTCCCAGTCCATTCTCGCCAATGCGCGACACCATCCCCGGCGCGGCCGCCACGACGGCGGTTCCGCGCGGCGCCATGATATCGATGCCCTCGTGACGACGGTTCCCGCTGCGCACGCCGCCCCAGGTGTCGACGAGCTTCCGGACACGCACGCCGGACACCGGCACCCGCAGCCAGGTCGGCGGTGGCTGGCGCCGAAGGGCCGCCAGCCGCAGCGTGGGCGCAAGCGTCGTGGTGGTGAGGTACCAACCGAGCATCGGGATCACCGCGACCGTCACGACGACCGACAGGATCCATCCCGCGCGAATCCTGGGGCGCCTGCCGGACCGTCTACGCGCCGACGAAGTGCACCGTGAGGAGCATCTCCCCTGGCTCGGAGGCGCGAACGCTGTGGCGCACCCCGGGAGCGAGCGCGATGATCTGGCCCGGTCCGACGTCGTGCAACTCGTCGGCCGCCGTCACGCTCAGTCCGCCATTGAGGACGTGGATCGTCACGACGCCCTCGGTGTCGTGCACCGGAATCTCACCGCCGTCCTCGAACGCATAGAGGACGATGGTCGCGTGCCCGTGCTTGTAGATGGCAATCTGTCGATGGCCCGACACCGCATCGTGGTGTTCGGCGCGCAACGATTCCGCGATCGAGCCCAGGTCGAGCAGGTGCGCCGGGGCGTCGAATCGTTGCTGCGGATGCTGTCTCAGGCGGGCGGACTCGGGCATTCGGACTCCGGTCAGTTCGTTGGATCAGCTCGGGATGACGATCGAGACGCAGGATCGCCGCACGCTCCGTTGGGTGTCACGCAGTATATCGCGGCCGAGATATGGGGGGCGAGACGCCGGTCGCCGGTCAGCCGCCCGCGAGGCGTCGCCTTGGACCCCGCTCGGCCAGCTCGGCGACCACGAGCGTCCCGATGGTCACCCTGGATCTCGATGGTGCCGTCCTCGACCGTACCGCCCGAGCCGCACCGCTTCTTGAGGGCAGTGGCGAGGTCTGCCAGGCCGTCGCGGTCGAGCGCCAGGCCGCTGATGACCGTCACGCCCTTCCCGCCGCGCCCCTTCGTCTCGCGGACGCACCTTGACGTTGCCGTCGCCCAGCGGTCGATCGTGGTCGCCGCACCGGCAGCTGGAGAGCGACACCCGGCAGGTGGGACATGTTCGGCCCAGCTCGGTCGAAAATACCAGTCGGCCATTGCCCGGGCCATTTCGTCTCGGCACTCACTCTCCGTCGTCGTCGGTGTCAGGATCGTCTTCGGTCCACTGTGGAGCGTGTGTGTTCACCCTCGGGACGCAGGTCGTCATTGCGCTCGACACCGGCACCATCGCCGTCGTCCACCGCAAGGAGAACGAGATGCGATTTTCCCTCGCTGTTGCCATGCTGGCGCTGGCCGCAGCGGGCACCGCTACATCCGCCGCCGCCCAGACCTCGCGGGCGCACCTCGGTCCACGAATCAGCTACGACTTCGACTTCGAGGAGTTCGGCGTCGGTGCCCAGCTGGGCGTGCCCATTGCGCGTCATCTCGAGTTCTATCCGTCGTTCGACTACTTCTTCGTCGATCCGGGCTCGCTCACCCAGCTCAACGTCGACCTCAAGTATCGCATCGCACCCCAGAGCCTTCGTTGGCTCTATGTGGGCACCGGCCTCAACGTGACGCGCACCAGCTTCCGCGATCGAAATCATACCGATACCGGCCTGAACTTGTTCGGCGGATACGAATCGCTCAAGGGCACGATCCATCCGTTCGTGGAGATCAGGATCATCGCCGGCGACGGTTCCCGCGCGCAGGTCGCGGGCGGACTGAACTTCACCCTCTGATGTCATCGCTCACGTCCTGTGGCGCCCGCACCGGGCGTCACAGGGTGTCGGCAGGCATTCGGCGAAGCACGTTGCGGAGAGTATCAGGGATCTCCGCCGACGTGCGAGCTCAGCGAGGCCGCGACCGCAGATCGCCCCGATCACGTTTCCCGTCCCGTTGTACCCGCCTGCCGCCCAGACTCCCGGACGAACCTCCCCGACATACGGAAGGACGCCGTCGGTGAACCCGACCGATGCCGCCCATCGATGGGTGATCGGCTGGTGCACGCCAAGATGGTTGCGCACGAATGACTCGATGCGCGATTGCACCGCAGGATGAGGGGTCGCGGCGTCGGTCCATTCCGACTCACCCGCCTGATCGCGAAACCCGCCCACGAGCAACGAGCTGTCGTCGAGCTGCTGCCAGTACTCGTAGCCGTTTCGGTAGTAGACGGGACGTGGCCAGATCTGTCGCCCGATGGGCGCCGTCGCGAGCATCTGCAGTCGCGCGGTCCGGACGATGGCTGACAGCTCCGGGAAAATCGCCGACAGGCGGCCATCGACGAGGACGAAAACATGTCGGCAGCGGATGCGGTGCTGTCCGACACGTACGACGCCCGACTCGATGGCATCGGCGCGCGCCGGTGCGAACAGGCGGGCGCCCCGGGCAATCGCACGAGACGCCAGCACGTCACAGCGCCAACCGGGGTTGAACACCCCATCGAAGGGAAAGAGGAGGCCCTCACCCTCCGGACCGACGTAGCGCTCGACGGGCAGGTCGTCGCCGGCCATCGCGTCGAACTGCCGGTCGCAGTCGGCGAGCTCCGACGGGTCGGCCGCGATGCGGAGCGACCCGCGCCGGCTGACGATGTCGGGAGTGTCTGTCTCGATGGCATCGAGTTCTGCGAGCGTCTGGCGGTACAGCGCCACGGCACGGTCGCGCCCCAGCGCCGCCACCGCATCGTGGTGGAACGCCGCAGTGCCGGCGAGCAGGAAGCCACCGTTGCTGCCGGCTGCTCCCGGTGCGACCCCCACCGCATCGATCGCGGCGACCCGCTGCCCCAGGTCGAGGAGAGCGTGGACCGCGGCGAGCCCCGATCCGCCCAGCCCGACCACGCAGGAGTCCACGTCCAGGTCGTGCACCAGCGGCCCCAGGGGGGACGCCTCGTCACGGGCCCATGCTGCCACACCATGCTGCTGCAGGATTGCCTCCGCTGGTTGCCTCGACGTCGCTGACAATGGAGACTACATACAGTTGCCGGTCGCCGGCCCACACCTGACGCCACCCACCGAGGTTCCATGCGCTCCATTCTTCCGTTCGTGCCGGTGTTGCTCGCTGTGGGGGGATGCGCCGGCAGCGCCGTGCCGATCGCATCGGCGCCGGCGATTCATGCGCGCGTCATGACGCTCGACACCCATGTCGACATCAATCCCGCCAACTTCCGCACGGACACCGCAAACTACGCCGGTCGACTGCCGCGTACCCAGGTGGACATCACCAAGATGGAGGAAGGCGGACTCGATGCTGCGTTCCTGATCGTGTACGTCGGTCAGTCGCCGGATCTCGACCAGGCCGGATACGCGCGCGCGCTCGCCCAGGCACTCGACAAGTTCGCCGCGATCCATCGACTGGTCGACACGTTGGCACCCGCGCGCACCGGGTTGGCACGGAGTGCGGCCGACGCTCGCCGAATCCATGCCAGCGGACGGAAGGTGATCTTCATCGGGATCGAGAACGGTTTTCCGGTGGGATCCGACCTCACGAACGTGGCCCGGTTCCACGCGCTGGGCGGCCGGTACATGTCACTCGCCCACAACGGCCACAGCCAGCTGTCCGACTCCAACACCGGTGAGCGTGACGGGGTGTGGCTGCACAACGGTCTCTCGGCGATGGGTCGGGCAGTCATCAGCGAGATGAATCGCGTCGGAATGATGATCGACATCTCGCACCCGTCAAAAGCGTCGATGATGCAGACGCTGGCACTCACCCGGGCTCCGGTGATCGCGTCACATTCCGGCGTACGCGCCATCTGCGATCACAGCCGGAACCTCGACGACGAACAACTTCGCGCGCTCGCCGCCAATGGCGGCGTGGTGCAATTGGTGGCGTTCAATGGGTACGTGAAGTGCGACCCGAAGCGGGATGCACTCCGTGATGCGGCGATCGCCGAGTTGAGGAAGGAGTTCGGCATCACCGCCGTCGGGAGGCAGGCGGTGTCGGAGCAGGTCGCGGCGCTGCCCGATGATCGGCGGAACGTCTACCTCTCCCGCCAGGAGGAGATCGTCTCGCGCCGGTATCCATCCGACCAGGCGGCCACGGTGAGCGACTTCGTCGACCACATCGATCACGTCGTGCAGCTTGTCGGGGTCGAGCACGCGGGCATCTCGTCGGATTTCGACGGCGGCGGTGGGGTGGATGGCTGGCGGACCGCTGCAGAAACCGGGAACGTGACGGCCGAGCTTGTTCGGCGGGGTTATTCGGAGAAGGAGATCGGCATGATCTGGAGCGGCAACCTGCTCCGGGTGCTGGAACGCGTCGAGGCGGTGGCTCGCGCTAGCTCGGGCGGAAGGTGAGCGATTCCGAGTTGAGGCAGTAACGGAGCCCGCTGGGCGCGGGTCCGTCGGGGAAGACGTGCCCCAGATGCGCGTCGCAGCGTGCGCAAAGAATCTCCGTGCGCCGCATCCCCCATGACGAGTCCTCATGGGCAACGACATTCTCCCGCGCCACCGGCTCGAAGAATGACGGCCAACCGGTTCCTGAGTCGAACTTGGCGTTCGACGTGAAGAGCGGAAGGTCGCAGCAGACGCAGTAGTAGATGCCCGCCTGCTTGTTGTCGAGCAGGTTGCCGCAGAACGGCGCCTCCGTCCCCTTGCCACGGGTGATCCGGTATTGGCCGGGGGTGAGTTGGGCCTGCCATTCGGCGTCGGTCTTGACCACCCGATCGACGGTCACCGGTCCGGTGATCACGCCGTCGTTGTCCAGCACGAACACGTCGACTTCCATCTCTCTGCTCCGGTGAACGGTCGTGCTCCCAAGATAGCGTGCGGCTTCCGGGCCTGATCGTGGTGGGTGCCGATGTCATCCATGGCACACATCCGACCTGGTGCCGCAAGGCCAGCGATCGCCGTTTTGGGGGTGAGGGGGTGTCAGGGCGGGCCCGACACCACTCTGGCCGGAATTTTGCCATATCAGCTGGTCATGCTTGCGTCCTCTCGTCCGTCGAGCCCGGTTCGCGCGCCCGACCGCCCAGTCCGGCTTCACCCTGATCGAGCTGGTGTCGGTCATTGCGACGATCTCGGTGCTCACTGCGCTGGCGACGCCGAAAATGACAATGGCGATCAACCGGGCGAAAGTGGTCCGGGCGATCGCCGACATCAGGGCCATCCAGGCCGACCTCGACGCAATGGAGGCAACGAACCAGCCGCTGCCCGGGAGCCTCTCCGAGATTGGTCGTGGTGGGGTGCTCGATCCATGGGGACGCCCCTATCGATACCTGCTCTACCCGGACGTGAAGAAGGCCGGCTCGCACCCGCCCGGTGCCCGGCGCGACAAGACTGTACAAGCCGGTCAACTCGGAATACGACCTCTACAGCGTTGGTGCCGACGGCGAGACCCACGAAAAACTGGACAAGAAGGAGAGCCTCGACGACATCGTCCGCATTCTCGATGGCGGTTACATCGGCCTGGCGTCGAGGTTCTGATGAAACTCGAGTTCACGCTGCTCCGCACCCGGGTGGCCCGCAGGATCCTCGGGCTCTTTTTGCTGTGCGCCGCGACCCCGATCGTTGCTCTTCGCAGCGTTGTCGTACCGCAAGGTGTACGACGGACTCACCGAACAGGCGCGCAAGGACCTGAAGGACGAGAGCAAGATGTCGGCGATGGTCGTGCTCGACGAGCTCACCGAACTGAGCACGTCAATCGAAATGGTCGCTCTCGGGAGGTCGCCCGGATCGGTGGCGGGGGATTCCGGGAGTTTCCAGGCTGTCGCGCGCCAGCGGCCCGACGGCACGATCCGGTTGCTCGCCGGAAAGCCATTCCTCCCGCCAGTGCTCGTCGCGCGACAGCGCGAGCATCTCGCGCGCGATCTCCCGTTGCTCGCCCGGTCGGGTCCGAGCGAGGAGCCGGCGCTGTATGTCGCGGCGCAGTCCGGTCCCGACGTGATCTGGGGACGGATTCCCCTGGGTAGGTTCGGGGTCGCGATCGAGCCGGCGGCCGGAGCCTGATCAGCTCTGCATCGTCGATCACGACGGTCGCGCGGTCACCTGCCCCGACGAGATCGCAACGCAAGCTGGTGGCTCGCCTCGGCGCGCAGCCGGGCTCGGACGAGCGGTGGGAACACAATGGCGAGGACGTGCTGACGGCGCACTCCAGCGCCTTCCTGGTCCCCCGGTTCGGGACGATGCCGTGGACCATCGCGCTCACCACGCCAATCGCCACCGCGTTGGGGCCACTTGCCGACTTCCGGAAGACCTTCATCCTCGGTGTCCTGCTCGCGGTGATCATGGTGTTCACGGTGAGTCACGTGCAGATCCGGCGCCGCATGGAGCCGCTCGCCGATCTGGAGGACGGGACCCGGCGCCTGCAGGACGGTGATTTCACGTCGCGCGTGCTGGTGACGTCCGACGACGAGTTCAGCACGCTCGCGATGTCGTTCAACCGGATGGCCGACGAACTGCAGCGGCAATTCGAGACGCTCGCGACGTTTCACGCCGTCGACTCGGCGGCGCTGGAGGGCCGTTCGGCCGGCGCAATGGCCGAGGCCGTGCTGCAGCGAACCTGTACCCTGCTCGACGCGACGCACGTCGGGCTGGCGGTGGCCACCTTCGACGACGACGAACTGCTGGAGTTATCACGGCGCGTCGGTGGGCGAGGTGCCCGGTCACCGAGGTGATCCGTCCCTCGGGCGACGAACTGCGCCAGCTGCTCGGCCATCCTGATCACCTGGCGATCACCGCCGGCATGCCCGCACCGAGCTTCTGCCGACTCGCCGGCACGAACGACGGCGAGGCCGTGGTCTATCCGATTCTTCGCAACGGTTCTCCGTTCGCGATCCTGGTCGTGAGTCGGCCGCGCAATAGCGCAGCACCCGAGCGCAGCATGACGCTCGGTCGCCAGCTGGCCGACCAGTTCGCGCTCGGCCTGTCCAACGCCCACATGTTGCAGGAGTTGCACGCGCTCAGCGTCGGATCACTCACCGCGCTGGCGCGCACGATCGACGCGGCGTCACCGTGGACTGGCGGTCACTCGGAGCGGGTGACGCAGTGCGCGGTCGAGATCGCGCGGCGCATGGGAGTCAGCGACGACGACCGTACCCAACTGCACCACGGTGGGCTGCTGCATGATATCGGAAAGATCGGCATCCCGGCGACCATTCTCGACAAGGCCGATCGCCTCACCGAGGACGAGCTCGTGATCATGCAGTCCCACCCGGTGATCGGCGCCGGGATCGTGCAAACCGTTCGCGCTTTCCGCGAACTTCGTGCCGCTGGTGATGCACCACCACGAACTGCTCGACGGTTCAGGTTACCCGCACGGCCTGTCGGGAGACCAGATTCCCACCCTGGTTCGCATCCTGACGGTGGCAGATGTCTACGACGCACTGGTTTCGGACCGGCCGTACCGAGCAGGGCTCGAATCGGGAGGTCGCGATGTCGGTGCTGCTGGACGGAATTGGCCGCAAGTTCGATCCCGTCGCGGTGGCCACGTTGAAGGCGATGGTCGAAGAGGGCTGGCGCGCAACCATCGAGCCACGACTTTCGGACGAGGTGATGGCACCGGCCACCGCTTCAGAGGTAGTGTGGGCGGAGACCTTCGTATGACCGAACACGAACAGCCAGAAGACGATGCTCCCGACCCGGCACCCCGGCGTCGTCAATCGCACAACAGCCAGTTGCTCACCTTCCTGGAGACGCTCTCGCTCTGGAAGGGGAAGCCGAGCCCCCCCAACGAACTCGAGACGGCGATCGTCGAGGTCAGGGCCCGCGCCGCCTCGGGATCGCTCGGCGCGCAGGGGCTGGTCCGGACGTCCGCCGAGCCGGTCAAGCAGACTCGCACCTGGCTGCCGGTCACCGCGATGGTCGTGACCCTGGTCGCACTGGTCTACTGGATGTACCCGCGCCCGGTGGTCGATGTGCTCCCGCCCGAGTTTCATGGCGCGTGGAAGAACGTCCATCCGCAGTACCGCGATCGCCAGATGTGGCTCTCGGCGACGGCGATTGCCTTCCAGGTGGGTCCCACCACCCGAGACGTCGCAATTCACATGGTGTCCCGTCTCGAGCCCCGCGGCAGCCGCGGAGATACCACGTTCCACGTCATCGCGTACGATGTCGGCGGCGGGGAGACGGCGGAGTGGCCGGTGGCGGTCGTGGCAGTGGGGGAACGAGCGCTGATCTTCAGGAACCAGCCGGGGCTCATCTGGACGCCCGCCCCGGGGCCGGTGTGGCCCAACTAAGTACGGGCATCGGCGGATAGCCCGCGTCGCCAAGTCTGATTGGGTTCACGTTCGGGTCAGGCCGTGCGCCTCCAGTTGTCGCTGCTCATCGCCGGAAATGCTCGCGATGATCGCGATCTGAACGTCGCTGAATCGCACGAGATACACCGTCTCGAACGTCACCGCGACATCGGTGTCATTGGCACGGCGATACTCGGCGAGCCAGTGAACCCGCGCCATTACATGGTCGTCATCAACCGGCGTGGAATCGATCCCCTCCAGCCGGAGCGCTCGCGCGCCAAGCTTGCGGTACGACTCGCAGCGCGCGACGATGGCCCGGGTCAGCCCATCATCGTTCGTGACGCACCGTGCCCCTTCGCGGTCGCTTGTGATGAACGCCGGCGCATACGCGCGTGCGGCCGCCGCTGCGCCTGCATCATCGCACTGGATAGCGGAGTTGAGACTGGTCTCGAACTCCTCAAAAAACGTGATCAAGCGTCGGCGTCTGGTCATGCGACTCTCCCGGTGACATGAGGGAGACGCCTCAGTTTGCCCCGGCCCGCACCAATTCAGGACGCACCACCCGATAAGCCGGCTGATATGCCGCACGGTACTCGGGTGAATGACTCACGGCGGGATAGTCGCGGCTTCGCATCGTGGTGCCGTGGCGGATGAGCAGCTCGGCGTCGAACGGGATCCGTCGTGCCCGTGCCAGCTGGACGATTGTCGCCCAGTACCGCACAAACGTTTCCTTGTCTCGCTGGTACGTGCGTCCGGTCTCCAGGAAGGCTGCGAGGACGACCGCAGGCGTCCCCCCCTGGTCGCGCCATGCCCGGAGATTCAGTCGCACCAGTGCGCCGCCGGGGGCGATGGTGTCGAAAATCGGCTCCGGCCGCTCGGGGAGGGCCTCCCATTCCCTCGTCAACCAGGCCGCCGCCAACCCTGAATCGGGGATCGCGTGCTCTGCGCCGAATGCGGCCTGGTGCGCCAGCTTGTAGAGGTCGACGTGGGTGAGCACGGGATGGCGCCGCACCTGCTCGATCACGATCGCCGCGAACGCAGTGTCGGCAGGGGCCGTTGCGGTGAGTGTTGCCAGGAAGAGTAAGAACGTCATTACAGAAGCTAGCGGCACCGCACACATCAACGGGTGAAACGCTACACTGGTAGTGGCTTGCGGGCGGTATTGATAAAAGGTCTTGCGCAGGATTGGACCCGGCCGTATATAGAAAAGGCAGTGAGTGGGCTGGCAATCGGCCAGCCGCCTTGTCGCGGGAGTCAGGCTCTCCGAGACGAAGGCGCGATCAGCACCCCAATGGGGTGTCGACGCGCCTTTTTGCGTTCATGAACCGGGAGGACGCCATGGAAGGTCGTGCGCAAACGATGGGCGAATTCATGCCGCTCTTTCGATCGACTCCCACGAGTGGGCCACGTGAGGAAGAGCCGCGCCGCCCCGACGCAGGATCCGGCGTCGAGGGTCGCCGGGAGGTCAACTCATCCCAGCGCGACGGCTCCCGGTGAGGGCGTGGGTGCTGGCGTCAGTGACCGGGGCCATTGCGACCGCACCGGTCGCGTTCGGCGGGTGGACGTCATCCTTCGTTGAGACGGCCGCGCAATCGGTGTCGGTGGGGTTGCTGGGCGCGGCGGTGGTGTTCGGTCTGTTGGGGCTGCGATGGGGCAGGCGGTGGGCCGTCTGAGAGATTCTGGAAGGCAATCCGTGCGCTCCGCGTGCGGTGATGTAATAGAAGGCCTGATCGACAAGCGCGCCTTCGGTCGTCGTTCGCCGCAACTTGCGGACGGAGTACCGGGGGCGTGCCTGCGTTCGGCCCTGGTCGCTGGCGCTCCTCGCCGTCTGCTTCCAGATTTGTGAATCGTATCGATGCTACATCTTCCCTGATCGTCCAGGACCACGTGTCGCCAACTTCTGGTTCGCCTTTCGTCCGTTACAGCCTGGCTGTTGTCGGCGTCGCGATAGCCATCGCGTTGCGGTATTACCTCGATTCCGTCCTCGGTGCCGGACGAGTGGCGTTCATCACGGCCTACGCTGCCGTATTTGCCGCGGCGTGGTGGGCAGGTCGCGGCCCCGGTTTGCTGGCGACCGCGTTGTCGGTGCTGGGAGTTGCGCTGATGGTCGCGACGCCCGATGGGGCGTTCCCCACTGACATCCCGTTCTGGGCTGGCGCCCTGATGTTTGCCGTGCTGGGCGTGGTGATCACTCTTCTCATCGACCGCACGCGTGTGGCCCAACGCGAGTCGGACATCCAGGCACGGGCCCTGCGGCTGCGCGAGGAATGGTTACGGGTCACGCTCAGGTCGATCGGTGACGCCGTGGTTGCCACCGGACTGGATGGTCGCATCACCCTCATCAACACCGTGGCGTGCGAACTCACCGGCTGGTCCGACGATGCCATCGGGCAGCGGCTCGAGGAGGTGTTCCGGATCATCAGCGAGCGCACCCGCGAGACCATCCCGACGCCGGTGGCGCGCGTTCTTCGCGAGGGTGTCGTCGTCGGACTCGCCAATCACACCCTCCTGATTTCGCGCGATGGCACAGAGTGGCCGATCGAGGATAGCGCCGCGCCGATCCGCGACGAGGCCGGAGCGATTGTCGGGGTCGTGCTGGTCTTCCGGGATGCCTCGGCGCAGCGGCGCGCGGAGGAGTCCGAACTCCGCAGTCGCCAGCGGCTGCAGCAGGCGTTGGCGGGGGGCCAGCTCGGGGTGTGGGAGTGGAACCTCGCGACCGATGAGGTGTGGTGGTCCGACGAGGTGGCGCAACTGCACGGGATGAAGCCCGAAGAGTTCGGCGGCACCCTCGAGGCATTCCATTCGCTCGTCCACCCCGATGATCGTGAACGGGTCGGCGCGCTGGTCCAGAAGGCGGTCGACGAACGCGGCAACTACACGGTCCAGTTCCGGACCTTCACACCCAACGGCGAACTCCGCTGGATCGCCGGCAGGGCGAGCGTCGTGTCCGACGCCGAAGGGGCGCCGATTCGCATGGTCGGCGTGAGCAGCGACGTCACCGAGCAGCTCGCAACCGAACGGGCGCTCCGGCTCGCCGACCAGCGCAAGGACGAGTTTCTCGCGACCCTTGCGCACGAACTCCGCAATCCGCTCGCGCCGATCCGCAATGCGATCGAGGTCGTCCGCCTCATCGACACCGACCCGGTCGAACCGGTTCGGCAGGCCCGCGAACTGATGGAGCGGCAGGTTGGCCAGATGACCCGGCTGCTCGATGACCTGCTCGACGTCTCGCGGATCACGCGGAACCGGCTTGACCTGCGCCGTGGTCCGGTCGCGTTGTCGGACGTGCTCGCGGGCGCGGTGGAGGTGTGTGAGGTGCTCCTCCGTGCCGACGAGCGGACGTTCATACTCGATGTCCCGGACGAGCCGATGTGGCTGGATGCCGATCAGACCCGGCTCACCCAGGTGTTCACGAATCTCCTCAACAACGCGGCGAAGTTCACGGCGTCCGGGGGTCGAATCGCGATGACCGCGCGACGTCTCAGTGACTGGGTCGAGGTGGCCGTCGAGGATGACGGGGTCGGTATCGATGCTGCGGATCGTGAGCGGCTGTTCGGGATGTTCGAACAGGCTGCCCCAACCGACGGGGATGGGACACCAGGGCTCGGCATCGGGTTGACGATCGCGCACCGTCTCGTCGACATGCATGGCGGCACGATCTCCATCCAGGGTGGCCGCGACGGACGAGGAACAACCTTCTCCGTGCGCCTGCCACTGAGCGGTGCGCCGTCGGTTGCCCCGGAGGCTGCGGCAGTAGCTCGACCGGCGCCACGTGGAAGCCTGCGCGTGCTCGTCGCAGACGACAACCGGGACGCGGCCGAGACTCTCGCCATGTTGCTGCAACTGTGGGGTCATGACGTCGAATCAGCGTTTGACGGTCACGAGGCGATGGAGCGTGCCGCGCGTGTTCAGCCCGGAGGTCGCGCTGCTCGACATCGGGATGCCCGGCCTGAGCGGCTATGACGTCGCCCGGCAGCTCCGGACCGATGGCCGGCACGCCGACCATGCGGCTGGTGGCGATCACCGGCTGGGGGCAACAGCACGATCGCGATGCTGCCATCGCTGCGGGTTTCGACGCACACCTGACCAAGCCTGTCGATCCGGCGGCACTTTCGCGATCTGCTCGGACAGCTGGGCGCCCCGCTGACCTCACGTCATGCCGATGCGCACTGGACCGCGTTCGCGATGCACCAGTTGCTAGATTGCGGGACCGCCAGGGGCATTCCGGATCACAGCGGATCCGGGGTTGAGACGTACCCTCGGAACCTGATCCCGTTCACACGGGCGTAGGGAGGCGGTCCCGCACGGAGTCGTCCAGATGACTGCCACCTCGCCCCTCGCTTCCTCCTCGTTCGCCGACGCGTTCCCCAACAGCCGCAAGGTGATGGTCGCCGGACCGGCGAATGTCGCCGTGCCGATGCGCGAGATACGCCTTGCGGATTCCCCCGGTGGCACACCCAATGCGCCCGTGCGCGTGTACGACACATCCGGCCCGCAGGGGCACGACGTGCTCGAAGGGCTCCCGCCGATTCGCGACGCGTGGATCAGGAGTCGGTCGGTTGTGGAGCTGCCCGACCGCGATCAGGCCCTCGGTGTCGAGATGCCGGCGGGACTTCGGCGCCCCGTGCTGCGCGGAACGGGAGGGCTGACACAGCTCCACTACGCCCGCCGCGGCGAGGCGACGCCGGAGATGGAGTACATCGCGGTGCGCGAGGGGATCGACGTTGGAACCGTCATGAGCGAGGTGGCGCGGGGACGGGCCATCATCCCGGCAAACATCAACCACCCCGAGCTCGAGCCGATGATCATCGGCCGGGCGCTTTCATGTGAAGATCAACGCGAATATCGGCAACTCCGCCGTGGTGTCATCGATCGAGGAGGAAGTCGAGAAGTTGCGGTGGGCAACACTCTGGGGCGCCGATACCGTGATGGACCTGTCCACCGGTGATGACATCCACGAGACCCGCCAGTGGATCCTGCGCAATTCGCCGGTGCCGATCGGAACCGTGCCGATCTATCAGGCGCTGGAAAAGGTCGGCGGGGTGGCGGAGGACCTGACGTGGGAAGCGTACCGCGACACATTGATCGAGCAGGCCGAGCAGGGGGTCGACTACTTCACGGTGCACGCCGGGGTCCTGCTGCGCTACATCCCGATGACGGCGCACCGCATGACCGGGATCGTGTCGCGTGGCGGGAGCATCATCGCGAAGTGGTGCCTGGCACACCACCGGGAGTCCTTCCTGTACACGCACTTTCGCGAGATCTGCGAGATCATGGCAGCGTATGACGTGTCGTTCTCGCTCGGCGACGGGTTGCGCCCGGGTTCGATCGCCGACGCGAATGATGAGGCGCAGTTTGCCGAGCTCCGCACCCAGGGCGAGCTCAACAAGATTGCGTGGGAGCACGACGTGCAGGTGATGAACGAGGGCCCGGGTCACGTCCCGATGCACCTCATCAAGGAGAACATGGAGAAACAGCTCGAGTGGTGCGGGGAAGCGCCGTTCTACACCCTGGGGCCACTCACCACCGATGTCGCACCGGGCTATGACCACATCACGTCGGCGATCGGTGCCGCGATGATCGGCTGGTACGGTACGGCGATGCTCTGCTACGTGACGCCCAAGGAGCATCTCGGCCTTCCGAATCGTGACGACGTGAAGACCGGGGTGATCACGTACAAGATCGCGGCGCATGCTGCTGACCTCGCCAAGGGTCACCCTCATGCACAGCAACGGGACGACGCGCTGTCCAAGGCGCGCTTCGAGTTCCGGTGGCGTGACCAGTTCAACCTCGCCCTCGACCCCGTGACGGCGCTCGCATTTCACGATGAGACCTTGCCTGCCGAGGGCGCCAAGGTGGCGCACTTCTGCTCGATGTGCGGCCCGAAGTTCTGTTCGATGCGGATTTCGCAGGACATTCGCGATGCAGCACTGCAGGCGGAAGCGGAGCAGGGAATGGCGGACAAGTCGGCCGAGTTTCGGGAAGGTGGATCGGAGATCTACGTCTAGGCGTCACCCGCTCCGTTCCACACCCGGCAGGCGAACGTTTGCCTCGTTCCCCGGTTCTCGGGGAAGCCGTTGACGACAGGGAGTTTGATGCCGGTATCGACCAGCGAGCTCGTCGGCGCAGGTGTCCAGTGGTTCGCGGGGCTGCTCGTCCTGCTGCTCATTCATCACCTGTCGGCGCTGGGTACCGCGCGGCGGGTGACCGATACGTGGCGCGGCGCGTGGGTCGCGCTGTTACTGGCGCTGAGCGGATTCATCGCAGCCCCACTCCTGAATCAGGTTGGCGAACGCCCGCCGCACTTCGTGGTGCTCGCGAGCGGGCTGGTGTTCGCCGGCGGCAAGCTTGCCTTCCTCACGCTGGTTTTCCTGGGCGCGATGCAGTCGGTCAACCGGCCAGTGCGACGGAACCTGGAGTATGGGCTCGTCTTCGTCGGGTCTACGCTCGGGGCGCTGATCGCGCTGGAATACGGACAACCGGGCTCGGCGATGGTGCATGCAATCGTCACACCGATCGCGATGTTCGGCGCGGCAGCGGTCGTATGGCGAGCCGAGGCCGGTGCGCGCGGTGTCGGTCTCAGGCGGATGGTGCTCGCCCTCGGTGCATACGGCGCGCTGTGGGCATCGTACCTCGCCATCGCCCTTGCCCGATCGCCGCGCGCCTCGACGGGCGATGTACTGGTCGACCTATCCCGGTCCGGGACGCTTGCCGAGGCACTGGTCGCATCTGCGCTCGGCGCGAGCATCGTCTTCCTGCTCGTCCAGGACAGGCTGCTGGAGGTCGGGGCGACGGACTCGCCGCCCCCTCGCCATCGAGGGACATCCGTTGAACTACGCCCTGCCGTGGTGACTCCGACGCCCGCAGCGATCGCCGACGTTGACCATCACCCTGACGGGCGTCCCGGACCGCCGGAGGATCCCGGAAGAGGTGAACCGGTCGATCCTCTTCCGGTGTTGCGTCCCGTGTTGCCCGATCGCGATGAGCAATCGGTTGAGGTGACCGAACGTCCCGAAAGCGCTGCGCCGCCGCTGGCCACCGCACCGACCGCGCGCAACGCGGTGCTCCTCCCTCGTCCGATTCGACTGGGCGGCGGCAGGAACGCAGCGGTGATGATCATCGCCAACGACAGCGCGGTGCGGGCGACCGTGGCTCGGATGTTCCAGCGGGGCGGCTGGCCCGTGCGACAGGCCGCATCGTATGACGCGGTGTTGTCAGGATTGATCGACGTGACGGACGCTGAATTGCCGGCAGTGATCATCTGCGACCTCACGACGGCGGGAATGGACGGCCGCGATCTCTACGCCCTGTTGAAGGCTCGTCGGCCAGCAGCGTTGTCCCGCCTGATGTTTGTCTCCGGGGATGCGGTCGACCCCGCAATGGCTGATTTCCTGACCGATGCGGCTCGGCCGGTGGTCGAAAAGCCGTTCACGGTTGCGGAGATTGCCGGTGTGGTAGAGGAGTTGCTGGAGGGACAGACCAGGGACTAGAGAAGCGAGAAACGAGAAACGAGAAGCGAGAAGCGAGAAGCGAGGAGCGAGAAGCGAGAAGCGGAGAGAGGAGAAGCGAGAAGGGAGACGAAAGGTGCAACAGATGCACCAATCGTCTCCCCGCTCTTTTTGCTTCACCAGCTACCAGGGTCGATCAGGCCGAGACGATGAACATCCCGGCAATCGCCAGTACGGCCTGTGCCGTCAACGGTTCATCGAACGCCTCGCTTGCGGCGTTTGCATTCGCGAACGCTGCGGTGTTCACCCCTGCCTGCGTGGTGGTTTCATCGCCGGCGTAGACAGCCGCGAGCGCCGCCACATCGGTCGTGTTGCCGGTGATCCAGCCCTTCTGGCCCCGCAGGCGCCGGACCTTCGAAGCGTGCCGCGCCTCGACGGAGTGAATCTGGAGCGCCACGGTCAGGATCGCGTCGTTGCTCTTGAGTTCCGCTGCTCGCCCCTTGTAGGCACGAACGCCGGTGTCCTCGAACCCCTGCGACAGCGCGAGGTACGTCTGGTAATTCGTGAACACGTCGGCAAATGCGCCGCGGGCCGTGAAGTCGAACGTGGGCTTGGCAACCGCGTCTGCGCCGAGAGTGGCGCGGAGCAATGCAACGTGCGCATTCTCGTGCTTCGCGATCTGCTGGAAGACAGGGCGCGTCGCGGTGGGGATCAGGTTGGGTGCCGCGAGTCCGAGGTTGTAGAACTCAGCCTCGAGATACTCGAGCGTCAAGGCGTAATTGAGTACGTCCTTGATGCCCTGCGGGAGGCTGCCCTGTGCGAAGGCGTTCTTGGCCAGCACGCCGAGGGCGAGTGGCGCGGATGCCATCGCGACGGCGAGGGTCTTCTTGCTGACGCTGCCGAGTGCGTCCCGACGGGACACCACGCGCTCCATCAGCTCCGGATCGATCGTCTCGAGCAGTGTTTCAGTGTTCGGAGTCATGGTGGTCCTCAGGAAGTGGGAAGCTGATTGGCGTTGATCGTGTTGACGACATAGGTGTCCGCTGCGGCCAGCACCTGGGCCGGGGTACGCACCACGTCGAGACCGGTCGCGACGGCAACGACATCGTCGCCCGCGAAGTCCATGCTGTTGGGATTGAGCAGGTCGCGAATTGCCGACGCGTGGCGCGCCTCGACCGAGACGATCTTGCCCGCCAGCAGGAGGTTGGCGTCACTGGCGAGAAGCTGGCCAGCGCCGTTGTATGCCGACACGCCGAGATCCTCGAACACCTTCGCCGCACCGAGCACCGACGCCCGGCTGGTGAAATTGATCGACGAGAAATCGACCGAGAGCGCCCGGGATCGCGGCGTTGCCGAGCGCGGCCTTGAGGAAATCGCGGTGCACGATCTCGTGGTCGCGAATGTCGCGCAGGATCGTGGTCTCCTCGGCGGTGATGCCCGAGTATGGCGACGCAATCACCTGGATATAGAAGGCGGCTTCGAGCTGCTCCAGCGCGTAGGCATAGTTGAGGATGCCGACGTCGCCACTGCCGAGATTGACGCCCTGGGTGTTCCCGGGACCGGTACCGTTGTCGTCGTCGCTGCAGCCGAGGGCGGCCACACCGACGGTCAGGCCGGCCCACTGGAGGAATGTGCGGCGGCTTGTCGCATTGGCCAGCCGGCCAAGAAACTCGAGTTCTGCGCCAGGACTGGCGGTTGGGTTGGACATGTATGCTCCAGATTCAGTCGTGAATCCACGCCCGGAGGTGGGCTAGAATTAGGTACCACGTCGAAGTACGCCGGGGAGCACCGAATGGATTGCAGGGCCGACGTTTCAATCCTCAACGCGGTCTACTGAGAATGTCGTCTTGATTCCAACGCAACAATCCGAGGCCATCCGTACATGAGAGACGAGAATCACGTGGGCAACGCACACATGCCATCGTGTCCGAGCTACAACCGCGTGGTGCTGCTCGTGGCAGCCGCGGTCTCGATGGTTGGGGCGCCCGCGTCCGCGCAGCGGTCGGACCCAACCGTACCAGACGTCGTTGCCCTGGCGGCCCGGCCGACCAGCGAGCTGCGGGGAGTCGTCGAACGGTGGAGCACCGATCATGGCGCACTGCAGCGCCGCTACGGCGTCGACTACTCGCCAGAACGGCGTGCGCGCTTGCGGACCTTTCACTCCTCGTGGCGGGCGCAGTTGGATGCATTGCCGTTCGAGCGCCTGAGTCGCGAGGCACAGGTGGACTACCTCCTGCTCGACACCAGGCTGCAGCATGAGCTCACCGATCTCGATCGTGATGAACAGATGCTTCGCGAGATGATGCCGCTGCTACCGTTTGCGGACACGCTCTTTGCCATGCTGGAGGAACGGCGGCAGTTCGTTCGCCCTGATCCCGCGCACGCCGCCCGCAGGATTGCCGTGATGCAAGCCGCCGTCGACACCGCGAAGCTCCGCATGGCCGATGCGTCCCACCGGCCGTCCCGGGTCATCGCCCTGCGCGCCGCGGAAGCGACAGCAAACTTGCGCCGTCACTATCAGGCATGGCAGCGTTTCCATCTCGGCTACGATCCGGCGATGACGTGGCGGATTGCGGAGCCAGCCAAGCGATTCGACGCGGCGCTCGAAGGCTGGCAGAAATTCATCCGGGAGCAGCTCGTCGGACAGAAAGAGGGGCAGGACGAACCGATCGTGGGCGACCCGATCGGTGCCGCGGGGCTGGCCGCCGACCTTCGACACGAGATGATCGCATACGACCCCGCCGAGTTGATCGCGATCGCCGAGAGGGAATACGCGTTCCTGGAGGAGGAGGCACGCAAGGCGTCGCGTGAGATGGGATTCGGCAACGACTGGAAGGCTGCCATGGAGCGATCGAAGGATGATCACGCCGAGGTGGGACGCCAGACGGAGACGGTGCGGGACCTCGCGTGGGAGGCGATCCGTTATGTCGAGGAACACGACCTGGTCACGGTCCCGCCACTCGCGCGCGAGATCTGGCGAATGGAGATGATGCCCGCGGCCCAGCAGAAAGTGAGTCCTTTCTTCCTCGGCGGTGAGGTGGTGCAGGTGGCGTCGCCCACCGACGGCATGACCGAAGCCGAGAAGTCGATGGCACTGCGTGCCAACAACCTGTACGGCTCCCGGGCAACGGTACAGCACGAGCTCATCCCGGGCCATCACCTGCAGGGCTTTGCCGCGGCGCGCTCCAACTCCCACCGCGGGTCGGTGACACGGACGCCGTTCTACGTCGAGGGTTGGGCCCTCTGGTGGGAGCTCTTCCTGTGGGATCGCGGATTTGCACGCACGCCGCAGGAGCGGATGGGGATGTTGTTCTGGCGGATGCACCGCGCGGCGCGAATCATCTTCTCCCTCCGTTTTCACCTCGGAGAGTGGACACCGGCACAGGCCATCGATTTCCTCGTCGACAAGGTCGGGCACGAGCGTGCCTCGGCCACTGGTGAGGTCCGCCGCTCATTCAACGGCAGCTACTCACCCCTCTACCAGGCTGGATACCTCCTCGGTGGCATGCAGTTGCGCGCGCTGCACCGTGATCTGGTCGGCAGTGGCCGGATGACCGATCGCGCGTTCCACGACACCGTCCTGGAGACGGGAGCGATGCCGATCGAGATGGTGCGGGCCCTGCTTGACCCGTCGATACCGCTGCGTCGGGTCCACCAGCCCGAATGGCGGTTTGCCAACTGATGACGTGGATCCCGCCGCGACGCGATCGATGCGTTCGACGAGGAGCTGGCACGCCTCGAGGCCGAGGGCGTGCTGGCGCTCGGGTCGGAAGACCGCGAACGGGTCACGGCGCACCACGCGGCGATCCGGGCGCGCGCCGTCACGAACGGTGCGCCGGACGCCGCCACTGTCCGGCGCCTGTCCGCCGGGATGCGGATCGCCACGCTGCTGGGGGCATTCGCGCTCTCGGCGGCGTATGCGTTGTTCGTCGACGCCAACTGGTCGGCGCTGTCACCCGGCGCGCAACTACCGCTGGTGGTGGTACCGCCGATCCTCCTCGCTGCGCTGACCGGATTCGCGGCCAACCGCGAGCCGACGCGCTACGTGGCATCGGTGGTCGCCACCGTCGCCGTGATCGCCTTCGCGGTGAACCTCATCGTCGTCGGATCGTTGTTCAATATCCCGGAGTCGCGTCACGCATTCCTCGCCATCGGTGTCTTCGCGATGGCGCTGGCATACGGGTACCGCCTTGCGCTCGTCCTGGTACTCGGGATCGTGGGGCTCGGCATCTGGTGCTGGTCGCTGGCATCGATTCCGGACGGGGCATGGTGGACCACGGCGTTCGAGCAGCTCGAACCGCTTGCCATCACCGGTCTCTTCGCAATCGTGTTTTCGCGTCCGCTCGCCGGCGCGGCGCCCTTTGCCGATGAGTACCGCGTGATGGGATCGCTCGCGCTAGCGGTCTCGCTGCTGATTCTTGGCCAGACGGCGAATGCGAGCTACTTCAACGGCGGCGATGGACGTGTGGTTGAAGCGGTGTACCAGGTGGCGGGCGCGGTCACGTTCGCATCGATGATCACGATCGGGCTGCGCCGCGACTGGCCGGAGATGGTTCGGGTGGGGACCGGTGCAGGGTTCGTCTTTCTGGTGCTGCGCCTGGTCGACTGGTTCTGGGACTGGATTCCGAAGTGGCTGTTCTTCCTGGTGATCGGGACAGTCGCGATCGGGGTCGTGTTGCTCCTGCGAAGATTCCGGTTCCGGCAGGCGGTGCAAGCGTGAAAGGCGCGTGGGTGGGTGCTGCGGCGGTCGCCCTGACCGTCAACGCCGCCATGCTGGTGCCCGTGTACCGGGCGCATCATGGCGGTGCTGCTACGATCGCCGCGTATGTGTGTTCCGACCATCTCATCGGTGGCTACAGTCAGGGCGACCGCGTCCGGTTGGGGATTCCCGTATCGTCCCCCGCAACCGGCACAATCGATGGCGTCGGGCTCTCGGCGCTCGGCTTTTCCGACCAGCACATCGAGTTGGTGGGCGACAGCAGCATGTCGGGCGGTGCACCCGCGGCACGCCCGGCGTGGGTTCGGCTGGTGCAGTCGGCAGATTCCGGGGCGAGTTGGCGCCCCCTGGCCGTCGGACCCCGACGCGACGATGTCGAAGGCCCGGGGCTGGTGGTGCGCGCCCGTATCACCGTGTTCATGCAGGCTCGGGACGGACAGCCCCGAGTGGAACCGATGGTGCGGGTGGAACCCTCATCACTCTATCTCGATGACGATCAGGCGGCCCGCCTGCGGGCCCTCCGCACTGGCGCGCCCCGTTGCATTGCCGCGCTCCAACTCGGCAACGGCACCGACGGCAGCGTGTGGGTGCAATCAGTCCCCTGACTCATCGACGAGCTTCGTGCGTATCGCCTGGAGTTCGAGGCGCCGTTCGGTCGTCACGCCGGGAAACGCCAGCTTCATGCCGCGAATGGTCTCGAGGATGATCTCCGAGATGATGAGCCGCGCCGACTTCTTGTGGTCGGCGGGCACCACATACCATGGACATTCAGTCGTTGACGTCTCGGCAAGGCACGTGGCGTACGCTTCCTGGTACGCGTCCCAGTGCGCCCGCTCCTCCACGTCGGCGAGGGCGAACTTCCAGTTCTTCTCCGGTTCGTCGATGCGGTCGAGGAAACGCTTGCGCTGCTCCTCCTTCGACAGGTGGAGGAAGAACTTCACCACCGTCGTACCGTTGCGTGCGAGGTGCGCCTCGAAATGGCGAATCGACGTGAACCGTCCGTCCCAGATGTCATCGGCCGCCGCCAGTTCGACGGGCAGCCGCTGCCCCTGCAGGATGCCGGGGTGCACCCGCACCACCAGCACTTCCTCGTAGTATGACCGATTGAAGATGCCGATGCGGCCCCGCTCGGGCAGGGCCTTCGTGGTCCGCCAGAGAAAGTCGTGGTCCAGCTCCTCCTCGCTTGGCCGCTTGAACGAGTAGACCTGGCATCCCTGCGGATTGATCCCCGACATGACGTGCTCGATCGCGCCGTCCTTGCCCGCCGCGTCCATGGCCTGGAAGATCAGAAGGAGCGAGTGCCGATTGTCGGCGTAGAGGCGCTCCTGCAGATCATGGAGCTCATCGGTGCGGTCACGGAGCTGCTTCTTGTAGCCGTCGCCATCCAATCCCACGACATCCCCCCGGGTGTCCCAGTCGGCGAGGTCGATCGGGTTGCCGCCGGTCACACGGTATCGGGATGGGTCGATGGACATGCCACGGCTCCAGATGGGGTTGTCGAATGCTAACGGCACTGTCGGATTGACCGGCGCGCTGCCGGGTTGACCAGCGGCGTATCGTGGAGTCTGCCAACATTGCCGCGACGTTCGGGCACGGGGCCTGCTTTGGTGCTGGGTGGCGCGGCCGACGTGGGCTCGCCGCCCTGAAACGTGAACCGCAAACGCAGGAGATGACCCGATGACCAGCCACACCTTGCACCCAGTTGCGAACCGGAATGGTTTCAACCTGGCGCCGGAGATGAATCGCTGGATCGACCGCGCGCTCGACATGCCGTCGTGGAACCAGGCCGAGGTCAACGAAACCGATGACGCCGCAGTCATCACCCTCGACGTGCCGGGCGTTCGGCCCGAGCAGCTGACCGTGACCACCGAGGATCGTATCCTCCAGATCAAGGCAGACCGCGACGGCCGGACGTCGACCGTGCGCCACTACACCATCGGGACGAAGTACGATCTCGGCCAGGTCAAGGCCAATCTGGCGCTCGGCGTCCTGACGCTCACGCTCCCGAAGGCGGAGGCGGCCAAGCCCCGGGAGGTGGCGGTAACCGCTGCCTGAGTGCAGCCGACGTCACCACGATCATGGAGGGTGGCGGGTCGAACTTCGACTCGCCACCTTCTGTCATGATCCCCGTCGATGTCATGCCCAATGCATTCGCTACGCGGCGGCTATGGCTGCGCCGGCCGCGTCCCGAAGATGCTGCTGCGGTCTTCGCTAACTGGAGCGCCGACCCGGATGTGGTGCGGTACCTGCCCTGGCGTCGGCACGAATCGGTCAGCGACGCCGAGACCTATCTCGCGGTACTCGGCGGGATGTGGGCTGCGGGGACGGCGCACACCTGGATGATCACGCATCCTCCCGACGATGAATCTGTCGGGTTGGCGATGATCAAGCGCCGCGTTGGCGAGGCTGAACTCGGGTTTTCGCTCGCCCGCGTGATGTGGGCCCAGGGCTACATGACCGAGATCGCGACCGCGCTGCTGCACCATGCCTTCTCGATAACGGACGTGACACGGGTGGTGGCGGTGATGGACGCCGAGAATGCCGCGTCGCAGCGGGTGGTCGAGAAGATCGGCATGCAGCGCGTCGACATGTTCACTGATCTTGCGCATCCCAACATCAGCGACATACCGCGACCGTGTTTCCGCTACGCCATCGATCGAGACCAGTGGTGCGGGTCGATGAGCCCCTGACGCGGTATCTTGGGAACCTCCACCTCGCCGCCGGTCACGTCCTGCACCCACCGACCTGGACCATTCATGCGCACTCTCGCACTCCTTCTCCTGATACCGGCCACGTTGTCTGCGCAGTCGGCTGACCTCGTCCTTCGCCATGCCACCGTCTACACAGGTACCAGCACGAGGCCGGCATCGGCGGTTGCGGTGCGCGGCGGAAAGATCGTGTACGTCGGGACCAATGCGGGCGCGACGCGCATGGTCGGACCCCGCACGCAGGTGCTCGACCTGCAGGGCCGATTTGTCTTTCCGGGATTTGTGGATGCCCATGCCCACTTTGGCGGGATCGGCGAGCGTGAGCTGACACTCAACCTGGAGGGCACGAACACCAAGGACGCGTTCCTCGCCCGGGTCGAGGCAGCCGTCAAGCAGGCCCGTCCGGGTGCGTGGGTAACGGGGCGGGGCTGGATCGAGACATTCTGGAGTCCGCCCGTGTTCCCGACGCGTGCCGATCTCGACCGGATCGCGCCCAACAACCCGGTGATGCTCACCCGCGCCGACGGGCACGCGTCGGTGGTCAACAGCGCCGCCCTCCGCGCAGCGCGCATCACGGGCAGCACAGCGGCACCCCCGGGAGGCGCGATCAACCTCGATGCGGACGGCCAGCCGACGGGGATGCTCATCGACCGGGCGCAGGGAATCGTCGGTGCGTTGATTCCCGGTGCCACCGAGGCGGAACTCGAGCGCGCCCTCGAGATCGCCTCGCAGCGCGAGTTGTCGCTCGGTTGGACCCAGGTGCAGGATGCCCACGGGAGCTGGGGCGAAGTGGCACGGATGCGTCGCCTCTACGCCGACGGAAGACTGAAGATCCGGATCTACAAGACGATCACGGGACCGGGCGCGGGAGCCGACAGCCTGATCAGGCTCGGGCCTGGCTCGCCCGAGTTCGATGATCGATTCGCGGTGCGCGGCATCAAGATTGTCATGGACGGCGCGCTCGGCTCGCGCGGTGCGGCGCTGATCGAACCGTACTCCGACGATCCCCATACCAGGGGATTGATCACCACCGATACCGTGGCGCTGCGCGGCATGCTCGAGCGCGCCCTGCGACAGGGCATCCAGGTCGAGACCCACGCCATCGGCGATCGTGCCAACCGGATCGTGCTCGACATGTATGCCGCAGCATTCAAGGCCGTGCCGCCCGCGCAACGCAAGGTTCGCGAGCCGCGGTGGCGCGTCGAGCACGCGCAGATCGTCGAGCCCCGCGATCTCGCCCGTTTCCGCTCCCTCGGACTGATCGCATCGATGCAACCGTCCCATGCGATCGGCGACCTGCACTTCGTGCCGAGCCGGATCGGGGTTGGGCGTACTGGTGGGGCGTATGCGTGGCAGTCCCTGCTGAAGCTGGGTGTGCCGGTTGCGGGCGGGTCGGATGCGCCAGTGGAGCGGGGCGAGCCGATGATCGAGTTCTATGCAGCCGTGGCGCGCAAGGATCTCGAGGGCCGCTCGGGTCCCGGGTGGCATCCGGAGGAAAAGGTCACGCGTGCGCAAGCGCTGAAGATGTTCACCTGGTTCCCGGCGTTTGCGGCGTTCGAGGAGGATCGGCGTGGCTCGATCGCGGTGGGCAAGATGGCGGACTTCACGATTCTCGATCGCAACATCATGACGATCCCGGAGCGACAGATCCTCGAGACCCGCAACGTGATGACGATCATCAATGGCGAGGTCGTGTACCGCGCGCCATGAATCGTGGCGCTTCAGTTCGCGACCAGCCCCTCCTCGAGGGCCAGCCGGGTGAGTCCCGCGACGGTGCGGACGTCGAGTTTCTCCATCAGTGATTCGCGATGGGTCTCGACGGTTCGGTGCGAGATACCGAGTTGGGTTCCGATCTGCTTGTTGGTGAGACCCTGCGCGATACCGGTCAGCACCTCCCGCTCGCGCGGCGACAGGACGGCTGTCGCGGGCTGCGAGGGCTCGGGGACCTCCCGGGGCTCGGTCAGCCGAGCCGTCACTGCGGCCGGGAAGTAACTCTCGCCACGGTGGATCGCGCGGACGGCCCGGCGCAACTCGGCAGGCGCCGAGTCCTTGAGGAGGTATCCGCGCGCACCGGCACGTACACTCTCCACCACGTACTCGGCATCATCGTACATGGAGAGCACGAGCACGCGGGTCCGCCGTGCCTGGCGATGGACTTCACGAATCACGTCCAGCCACGGCGTGCCGGGCATCGACACGTCCAGCACGAGCACGTCGGGTCGTTCGCGCTCGACAGCCGCGATCGCTTCGTCGCCATCCTTTCCCTCGGCCACCACCCGGACGCCGTTTTCTCCCTCGAGCACGCGACGGATCCCCTCACGCACCACCGCGTGATCGTCGATCACCACCACTCGAATGCCGTGTTCATCCATGTCGGAAGGTAAGTCCCGGGCGGTCATCCGATCACCTCGGCACCTCTACGCAGATGGTCGTGCCATCGGTGCCATCGATGGACACCGTGCCCCCGATGCTCACGATGCGTTCGCGCATGCCGGCCAGTCCGAGTTGACTGGTCGGGCCCTTCACCAGTTGTGACGCGGGAATACCACCACCGTCGTCGGAGATGGTCAGGCGTACGCCCACGGCGGTCGCGACCAACTCCACCTGGATGATCCTGGCGGCGGCGTGACGGATCGCATTGGCAAGTGCTTCCTGCGCGGCGCGGAAGACTGCCAACTCCACATCGGCGGGCAGGCGCGGGATGTTGTCGGCCACGCGAAGCTGCATCCCGATGGCACCCCGCGATTCCACGTCGGCGGCGAGCGCCCGGACAGCGGCGCTCAGCCCGAGGTCGTCGAGCAGCGCCGGGCGCAGGTCGTTCATCACGCGACGGATCCCCCTGATCCCGGTATCGACCAGGCCGAGCACGTGATCGAGCCGATCCCGGACGTCATCGGTGGCCCCTTCGCGCAGCATTCCCACCTCGAGTTTCACTGCCGACATCACCTGGGCGGTTTCATCGTGCAGCTCGCGCGAGAGGCGCCGGCGCTCGGCCTCGTGTTGTCGCAGGGCGAGCTTCGAGAGGTGCGCGAGTTCGTCGGTGCGATGTGACAGTCCGCGGGCCAGGTCGCTCAGCACCATCAATGCGAACCCGATGCCGACCGCCAGCTCGAAGATGATGTCGAGGTAGTACCCCCATGGTTGCCACGCGCCCCGGGCACGGAGGAATGGGTAGTCGAGGTGGTGCAGCCCCCAGAGCAGGAACGCCCCGGCCACGAACCGGGCGCCGTTGGAGTCGGTCCGGAGCGCGTGTTGCCAGAACACCCATGCGGTCCACAGGGTGGCGCCCGAGAGGAAGAGCACCATCGGCAGGGCGACCAGCAGGAACTGGTCGAGGCCATTGACGGCCACCCAGGCCCAGCATGGAGGGAAGGCGGCGAGGGCGGCGTACCACGGTCGCCACCTTGCGTCGCGGGAGAAGACCATCGCGGCCCAGAGGATGACCAGCGCGACCCATCCGGTGATCACCTGGTGCCAGAACAGCCATACGAGGTTGCCGGTGCCCAGGAACGTGATGATGGCGCCCAGGCGGACCAGGTAGAGGGCCCACGCGATCGCCCACCATGCCACCCACCGCTGGCGGATCCGGCGATGGAGGGCGATCGCGAAGAGGACGAGTCCGGCGGTGATCATCGCCTGGAACACCGCGTCGGTGAGTTCGGCGGTGGCGGTGATCGGCATGGGAAACTGCATCCGGCAAAGGTGTCGGGGTCGAAGGAGTGGTGCTAGGGCACCGATCCCGCGCGCTCACCTTTCGGGAAGACGGGGCTGTCGGTAGTTTTGCCCATTCTGGCGCGGGTGTGGCGCGACCTCGGGAGGGAAGGATGCTCTACTATTTCGGGATGGTAATGGCGGGTGTGGGTGCGGCGGTCCTGATCGGGGCGCTCACCTATGTGACGACGATGCTCGGTCTCGTGATCATGTCGATGTTTGCATTCACGGCTGCACCGGTGCTCGATCGCGTGTTCAAGGAGAAGGCGTAGGCGCCTTGTTGCCTCCGTCCGCACGGATTTCCTCGGACGCGGACCGCAACGCACCCTCATAATTGATCTTCGCGCCCACCAGCAGCTCGCGAAGGCCGCGGACCTTGAGCTGATGCCCGCCTCCCCGTCGCATCAAAGTTCCCATGTAACCGAAGGTGTCACCCAGGGCAGCGATGCCGAGACCTGAGGCCTGGGCCTTGAGCTCGTCGAGCAGCCGGGTGAGCGACCGGAGCTGGACGTCGTCGGCCTGCTGGGTCGAGAGCTGTTCGACCACGCGAAAGATCCGATCGAACTTCGGTGGCAGCAATTGCAGCCACTGCAGTTGTGCCTGCTGTCGCGATGTGAGCTTGATTGCCATGGTTCCTCCAGTTGCAAGCTGAAACCGGGCTGCATCGCCACCGTATGCAGGGTGACGTCGGTCTCCGCGTCCAAGATAGGGTGGTTGCATGAAACTCTCTGACCTGTCCATCGAGCGCCCTGTCTTCGCATCGATGATGTCGCTCGCGCTCATCCTCTTCGGGGCGCTGGGTTATCAACGGCTCACGGTGCGCGAGCTGCCCGACATCGACGCGCCCATCATCTCGGTCCAGACGACGTTGCGCGGTGCCAACCCGCGGGTGATGGAATCATCCGTGACCGACGTGCTCGAGGAGGAGCTGAGCACGCTGGAAGGATTGCGGACCCTCACGTCTTCGAGCGGTGAACAGAGCTCCAACATCACGCTCGAGTTCACGGTCGATCGCGACATCGAGTCGGCCGCGCAGGACGTGCGTGACAAGGTGAGCCGGGTGCGGGGGCGCCTGCCGCTGGACGTCGAGGAGCCGGTGATCGCCAAGCAGGATGCCGATGCGCGCCCGTTCTTCTACCTGGCGCTCACGTCGCCCGGGATGGACCTGCTCCAGCTATCGGACGTCGCCGACCGGATCGTGAAGCAGCGGTTCCAGACGATCCCCGGGGTCGCGCGCGCGCAGATCCTCGGAGAACGCCGTTACGCCATGCGGATCTGGGTCGACCCGAACGAGCTGGCGGCGCGCGGCCTGACGGTGCAGGACATCGCCGGTTCGATCCGCTCGCGCAACGTCGAGATTCCCGCCGGCCGGATCGAGTCGGAACGTCGTGAATTCACGGTGCGGTCGATGGGTGAGTTGCGCACGCCGGGCGAGTTCGGGGACATGGTGGTGTCCAATGCAGGGGGTGTCCCGGTCAAGCTTCGGGATCTCGCCCGGGTCGAGCTCGGGCCGGAGAACGACCGCTCGGCGCTGCGCTTCAATGGCGACAACGCGATCGGCATCGGGATCATCCGCAACTCGCAGGCGAACCTGATCGATGTCTCGGCGGGTATCCGCGACGCACTCCCGGACGTGCAGGCGGCGCTCCCGCCGGGCGTCACGCTGGTTCCCGCCTTCGACCAGTCGGTCTTCGTGCAGCGGTCGATCGCCGATGCGCAGCGCACCCTCATCGAGGCCGCCCTGCTCGTCGTGGTGATCATCTTCGTGTTCCTGCGGAATCTCCGCGCCACGCTGATTCCGGCGTTCGCGATTCCCACGTCCATCGTGGCGGCCTTCATCGTGATGTTCGCGATGGGCTATTCGATCAACAACTTCACCCTGCTGGCCCTCACGATCGCGATCGGCATCGTGGTGGACGATGCGATCATCGTTCTCGAGAACGCCTACCGACACCAGGAGGAACTGGGGAAGGACCCGGTGACGGCGGCGCGTGATGGCACGCGCGAGATTGCCTTCGCCGTGATCGCCACCACGGCCTCGCTGATGGCGGTGTTCGTCCCGTTGGCGTTCCTCAAGGGCAGCACCGGGCGCTTGTTCAACGAGTTCGGTGTCGCGATCGCGGGGTCGGTGTTCATATCAGGCTTCGTGGCGCTCACGCTGACGCCGATGCTCTGCGCCAGGCTGCTGCGTGTTCCGCAGTCGCACGGTCGGGTCTACCAGGCACTCGAGCGCGGGTTCAACGGCCTCGCCGCGTCGTACCGCCGTGGCCTCGGTTTCGCCCTCGCGAGGCCACTCACCATCATCATCGGCTCGCTGGCGCTGGTCGTGGGTGCGGCCGCGGTGTACGCAACGCTGAAGCGGGAGTTCATTCCCGCCGACGATCGCGGCGTGATCTTCACCAACGTGCAGGCGCCCGAGGGCGCGACACTGGCGTACACCAACGATTACCAGAAGCGCGTGGAATCGATCTTCGCGGACCTGCCCGAGGTGAGCTCGGTGTTCTCGATCGTCGGGCGCGGAACGCCGAATGGCGGGTTCGTGGTGGCCCGCCTGCACCCGTGGGAGGAGCGCGAACGCACCGCCGACGAGATCATCCAGGCGGTTCGGCCCGAGCTCGGCGGCATCCCGGGCATCATGGCCTTCGCGAGCAACCCGCCGGCCGTCGGCGGCTTCGGTTCGCCGGTGCAGTTCGTCGTCCGCAATCCCGACTACGACTCGCTGCTCGCGGCCAACGAGCGCATCCTTGCGGCGGCCCGGCAGATCGATGGACTCGTCAATGTCGATACCGACCTCAAGGTGAACAAGCCCGAGCTCACCGTCGCGTACGACCGCGACCGCGCCGAGGATCTGGGGGTGCCGGTGGGTGACGTGGCCACCACGCTGCAGGCGCTCCTCGGCGGCACGCGGGCGTCGACGTTCACGCGCGACAATCGGCTGTACGATGTTTTTCTCCAGCTCGATCCCATCCGTCGCGCGACCCCGCAGGACATGTCGGGGATCTTCGTGCGGGGCACCGATCGAACGCTGGTGCGGGTCGACGCGCTCGCCACCGTCACGGAAACGACGGGCCCGCGCGGCATCGCGCACTATCAGCGGGTGAGGGCCTTCACGCTCTCCGCGTCGATGAGCCCGGAGTTCACCCTGGGCGAGGCCATCGACACCCTCGCCGCGGTGGTGCGGAGCGACCTGCCACCGGGCACCACCTTTGCCCTCGGTGGAGAGGGCCGTGAACTGCAGGAAAGCGGCAACGAGCTGCTGCTCGCGTTCGGTCTCGCGATCCTGGTGGTGTTCATGGTGCTGGCCTCACAGTTCGAGTCGCTGATCCATCCGTTCACCGTCCTGATGGCGGTTCCCCTCGCCGTGATCGGGGCGATCTTCACGCTCAAGCTGGCGGGCGCGACGATCAATCTTTATTCGCAGATCGGGATGATCCTCCTTGTGGGCCTGGTGACCAAGAACTCGATCCTCATCGTCGAGTACGCGAACACGTTGCGCACCCAGGGCATGGCCATTGTCGACGCGATGCTGGAAGCCGGTCGTATCCGGCTTCGGCCGATCCTGATGACGTCGGTGGCCACGATCATGGGCGCGCTGCCGATCGCCATCGGTGCCGGTGCGGGGTCGACGTCACGCCGCCCGCTCGGGTATGCGATCGTCGGCGGCATCGCCTTCTCGACGTTGCTCACCCTGTTCGTCGTCCCGGTCGTGTGGATGTTGATGGAACGCGCGCTCGACCGGCGCCGCAGTCGAGTGGCTGCGCGGGTCGTCGCTCGATGTCGACGGCAGGGGCGACCCAATGATCGGCCTGATCATGGCCGCGATGCTCGCTGTCCAGCCGACCGCGTCGCGCGACACCATCCCGGTCGTCTCGCTTGCCGAGGCGCTGGCGGAAGCGCTCCGCCTCGATCCCGACTATGTGCGTGCCGTGGGGCAGCTCGACGACGCCGAGTGGGCGAGGCGGGCCGCACGACTCGTGTTTCTCCTGCCGACCGTCAACATCAACACCGATTACCAGGAACTCTCCACCCGACAGTTCAACATCGGGACCGGCAATCTTGCCACGGCGTCGGGAAGATTCTCGATCGATGCCCGGTACGAGCTGTTCACCGGTGGTCGCAAGCTGGCCACGGCGCGAGCGGCGTCGGCAGAACTCGATGCCGCGGCTGCCGGCGAACTCGGTCAGCGATTCGCCACGGCGATGCTGGTGGAGCGCGATTACTACGACGTACTCGTTGCGCACGAGCTGCGGGCCGTGGCGCGTCGACCGCCTCGCACGTGCCGAGGAGCAGTTCGGCACGGCGCGCGCTCGGGTCGCTGGTGGTGCCACGGTGCAGTCCGATTCACTGCAGGTCCTGCTCGAAGTGCAACGGGCGCGGGTCGATGTCCTTCGCCGCACCGCCGACCTCACGGTGGCCCAGTTGCAGCTGGGGCGTCGGATCGGCTCTGCGGCACCGGTGGACGCGGCACCGGTCGACTCCGCTGCACCGCCGCCGCTCACGATGACCCTCGAGGAGGCGGTGTCGTTCGCGTCGGCGCAAGGCCCCGCGTGGCGGGCTGCCCGGGCCAGTGAGCGGTCGGCGGATGCACTGCTGCGCGCTCGACGCGCCGCGTACCTGCCCGTGGTGTCGCTGATCGCCTCGTACTCCACGTCCGACGACGCCTTCTTTCCCACTGCCACCAAGCGCGCAGCATACGGATTCTCGGCGACACTGCCGCTCTGGGATGGCGGGCAGCGGGAACTCGCGATCGATCGGCTGGCTTCGGCGCGTGACGTCGCTCGCGCCGTTCGGCAGGATCTCGAGGTGGGTACCCGTCGCGACGTGACAGCGGGCTTCACGGAGTTTTCCGTGCAGCAGGAGTCCCTGGCGATCACCGCGACCGCCGTCGCGGTCGCGGCGGAGGTATTCCGGGTGCAGCAGGCTCGCTACCGCGCCGGCGCGGCCACGGTCAACGAGTTGCTCGACGCGCAGGCGCAGCTGGTGCAGGCCCAGGCCGACCTGGTGCAATCCCGGTACCGCACCCGGCTCGCGCGAGCGGGCCTCGAGGCGATGCTCGGCCTACGACTTTCCAATGACCCCGAACGGAGCCTGCCGTGAACCGACGTCGCACCGACTGCCGCGCTGCTCGCCTCGACGCTTGTCACGGGGTGCGGCGGGGGAAAGGCTGACGGCCCCCCCGCTGGCGGTCCTCCTGGCGGTGAACGTCCGGCGCTTCCGGTGGAAGTTGCTGCTGCGTTCTCCGACACGGTTGTCGACGCCATCGTCGCGACCGGCCAGATCGAGCCGGTCCAGCAGATCAACCTGCGCCCCGACGCGTCGGGGCGAGTGACGCAGCTGCTCTTCAGGGAGGGCGCACCCGTGGCGCGCGGTACGCCGCTCATCAAGCTCGACGATGCCGAATTGCGCGCCGAGGTCGAGCGTGCCCGCGCCGATCGCGATCTCGCCCAACAGGCACTGTCCCGTACCCGCGACCTGTTGCAGGCCAAGGCCGCTGCACCCGCCGACCTCGAGCGGGCAGAGGCATCTGCGCGCAGCAGCGCGGCATCCGTCCAGCTGCTCGAGGTCCGGCTCGGCCGCACCACGGTTCGTGCCCCGTTTGCTGGCGTGGTCGGGCAGCGGAGCGTATCGCTGGGCGATTACGTCACCCCCGCATCGGAACTCCTCACCCTCCAGACCGTTTCTCCTCAACGGGCCACGTTCACGGTGCCGGAGCGCTATGCGTCGGCGTTGAAGCGAGGCCAGCGGGTGACGTTCCAGGTGGCCGCACTTCCCGGTCGGACGTTCGAGGCGACGGTAGACTTCGTCGATCCGGTTGTGTCGCTGCCTGGACGCACGATCACGGTCAAGGCTGTGGCTCCCAACGCCGGTCGGTGCGCTGCAGGCCGGGATGTTCATCGAGGCACGACTCGCCACCGCCACTCGCAATGCGGCGACCGTCATTCCCGAGGAGGCGGTGTCGCCCACCGCAGCGGGTGCCGTAGTGTGGGTCGTGCAGGACGGGAAGGCGATCCGTCGCACTGTCGAGCTGGGAGTGCGGACGCCGGGCTTCGTCGAGGTCACCAAGGGGATCGATGCCGGTGACCAGGTGATCGTCGGGGGCCTGGAGCGACTGTCCGAAGGCGCTTCGGTGCGCGCCACCGTGGTCGAGCGCCGTCCGAAGGGATCCCGGGAGGGTTAATGCCACTGTTGCTGCTGGTCGCCGCGGTCCTGGGCCCCGGCACCACCACCACGCAAATGCCGCCGACGCGCTGGGCCCTCGAGGTTCGCGGGCCGGCCACTGTCGAGCGGGGCGAATTGCGCCTCAACGGCAATGCCGGCCGACTCCTGATGGAATCTGCGGATTCGGCGTTCGTCGCCCTGCGTGACGTGGTGTTCACTGATGCACAGGTCCAGTTCACCTCGCCTGCGGGAAACCGTCGTTTCGAAGGAGTGCGCACCGGGGATGCGATGCAGGGTGTGGTTCGCGAAGCGGATGGGCGGGTCGTGGCGTGGCGCGCGGAGGTCATCGCCGCGGGAATAGAGCGGTGGCCGGTCCGGCCACGCGTCATCGTTCGGCAGCTCGACATCGGCAGTTCACGTGGCGCCACCATCATCCCCGCCTCATGGCGGGCCGCCGGGCCGTCGCCGCAACAACTGAGTGTCGAATACGATTCGCTGGCGCGTGCAGCCGGCGTCGTTGGGGCGACGGGGATCGAGTTGCTCCGGCGCAGCCAGCGCCTCGCGCTCGGGTTTGACCGACCGTCGCGAGACGCGTTGCGACTCATCCTGGCCAACATTGCGACGAGCGCTGCCGCCGACGCAGAGTTCACCCGCACGTTCCGCGGATCCGGCGGTCTGCGTCTCGACTTGCACGAGGTCGCGATCCAGGCTGCACGCATTCGCGCGCCGCAGTTTGAACTCGATGCCGCAAGCCGCGCCCTCAAGCGACTGCATCTCGTTGCGCCCGGCAGTAGCGACACGGTTGACACTTATGAGGGCGCGTGGCGGCTCTGGAGTCGCATGGCCCGGGATTCGGCGCGGGTGTTCCACCAGCTGGACTCCGTGTCGGTGGTGGATGCCGTCGGTGCGCGCGATCTCCGGGCGCTCCTCGCCGGGTACGATGATGCGGGCCGCTGGTGGGTCTCGGCTGTGTCATGGTTGATGACGCACCGTTGGCTCGAACGCGACGACGGGACGATGACGAGCCCTGTCGAGCTCGTTGCCGCATTCTGGGGCAAGCAGGCATTGCCGCTTCCGGTGATCGAGCCGACCCGTTTCGGGGGCGTGCAGGCGGTTCCGGTGATCGGTGGGTCGCGACTTGCCATCCGGCTGGTCCGCCCGGCCAACGCCAGCGCAGCCGAGTGGCTCGCGCGGGGGGGCATCGACGCGGCCCTGCGTACCTGGCACGAGCTCGAAGCGGACGCGGGCCTCGTGCTCGACATGGGATCGATCACGGCGCGGGTCACGGCCCCGGCGGCCGTTGCGCGCACCCGCCTCGGCGGATTCCTGGCGGCCGAGGATGCAATCCGGATCGAGCCCGGTATCGTGCCGATCCTGGCGGTTGCCACGATGGTGCATGAATGGCAGCATGTCCTGTTCGAGGGCGGCCGACTCGAAGGTCCCGCGTGGGGGATCATCGAATCCGGCCGGGAGCTTCGCCTGCTCGATTCGGATCCGTGGCTGGGCGAGGGCGCTGCCGAGTGGGCGACGGAGGTGTCGCTGGCGCCGGTGCACCGCGCCATGCCGATGCTGGCGTTCCTTGAAGCGGAAAAGCGCAGCGGAATCTCGCTGGCGAGTCATGACGATCCGCACGTTCTCGGGTATCTGCTGGTTCGTGCCGTTGCACCGCGCGCCGAGAACGCCGCGCAGGTTCGGGATCGCCTGCTCCGCCACCTTCACGATCCCGCAGCATTCGCGGCGACATTTGCCTGGCCCCCCAACGACGGCGCGGCACCACTCTCACTGGCGCGCCCCCTGACCCGGGCGGTCATTCCCGAGATCACCTTCACATGGGACGATGGAGTCGCCGAGATGGTACAGCGGCGGCTCATCGTCCCCGACACCCCAAAGGAACGATGACGACTTTCCCGCTGCGCACCTACTCCGCCGTCGGTCTCACACTCCTGCTCACGATGCCCGTTGCGGCACAGCAAACGGTGCCTGAGCGCACCGGATTTGCACGGACATCGACACATGCCGAGGTGCTCGCGTTCCTCGATTCGCTGGCGGTGCGTGGTGCCGGTTTGACGGTGGGAGAAATGGGGAGGTCCACCCAGGGCCGCCAGATCCCGTACGTGATTGCAGCACGCCCGATGGTCGCGACGCCCGCCGAGGCGCGCCGTTCCGGCAAGCCGGTGCTTTACATCCAGGCCAACATTCACGCCGGGGAGGTCGAGGGAAAGGAAGCGCTGCAGGCGCTGCTCCGCGAACTGTCGCTCGGGTCGCTGCGTTCGCTGCTCGACAGCGTGATCGTGCTGGCCGTGCCGATCTACAACGCAGATGGCAACGAGGTCCTCGGTTCCGCGGACCGCAATCGTCCCGGCCAGAATGGCCCTGCCGTGATCGGGTTGCGGCCGAACGGACAGGGCTACGACCTCAACCGTGATTACGTGAAGCAGGAGGCGCCCGAGACCAGGGCATCGCTCGCGTTCATCACCGAATGGGATCCCGACCTGTTCATGGACCTGCACACCACGAACGGCAGCTATCACGGTTATGCGCTCACGTGGTCGCCGGGCCTCAATGCCAACGTGACCCCAGCCAACGCATGGGTACAGGACCGGGCGCTTCCCGACATCCGCCGGCAGACACGCGCGCGCCATGCAGTGGAAACGTACGCGTATGGAAACTTCCGGAACCAGGACCCCGATTCGCTGGTACTCGGGTGGGTCACGTACGAGTCGGTGCCGCGGTTCGGCAGCAACCTCATGGGCATGTCACGGTTGTCGATCCTGAGCGAAGCGTACAGCAATGACACATTCGAACGTCGCATCGCGGCCACGTATGCATTCCTCGTGGAGACCATCCGCTACATGGTGGGGCATCGCGAGGAGAGTCGGCGAGTGCTGACGGCCACCATCGCCGCGCGCCCCGACTCGGTTGCCATCCGGAGCACCTTCGCGCCGGCGCGCCGCGATACCATCATCGCCGAGATCACGCGTGCTGCCGGGGACGGGGCAGGCCCGTTCTCGCGACGTGTCAGGACCGGCGAGATGCGCCGCGTGGTGATTCCGGTCGTCGACCGGTTCATGGCGACTCGACGCGAGGCCATTCCCGCGGCGTTCGTGCTCGACGCACAGTGGACGGATGTTGTCGAGCGGCTCCGGCGGCAGGGCATCGTCGTCGAGCAGCTGGACCAGCCCTGGACCGGCAGCAGCGCCCGGTTCGTCATCGATTCTGCGGTGGTTTCACCGCGGGCGTTCGAGGGTCACCGCACGATGCGGGTCGAGGGGGCCTGGGCCGCGCCGGCCAGCGATTCGCTGCCGGCCGGCACGTTTCTCGTTCCCACGGCACAGCGCCTGGGGACGGTGGCGGCCTTCCTCCTCGATCCTGCATCCGAAGATGGTTACACCACCTGGAATTTCTTCGACCGGGCGCTGCGCGTACGAGGCACCCATCCGGTGCGTCGGATGAGCAGCCTGCCGTCGGTCGCCCGCACCCTTGTCCCGTGACTCCGGAGTGATACGGATGCTCAAGAACGGCATGATGGCACCAGATTTCACGCTTCCGTCGTCGGATGGCGGAACGGTCACGCTCAGCGAACTGCGCGGCGTGCCGGTCGTTGTCTACTTCTACCCGAAGGACGACACGTCCGGCTGCACCACGCAGGCATGCGAGTTTCGCGATTCGTGGTCGGCGGTCAAGGCGACTGGCGCGACGATTCTCGGTGTGTCACCGGATGGCCTGGTGTCGCACGGGAAGTTTCGCGACAAGTTCAAGCTTCCGTTCCCCCTGCTCGCGGATGAGGATCACGCGGTGGCCGAGGCGTACGGATCGTGGGGCGAGAAGTCGATGTATGGCCGCAAGTACCAGGGAATCATCCGCAACACGTTCGTGATCGACGCACAGGGCGTCGTGCAGCACGTGTTCGAGAAGGTCAAGCCGAAGGGACACGCTGCCGAGGTGCTGGCGGTTCTCGAGGCCTGACCACCACCACAAAAGCGAGAATCACCATTCGTACCGCAACGTTCGTCCTCATTGGCATCGCCGCCGTCGCAGGGTGCGCCGGCTCATCCCGCCCGGCCACGTCAACACCATCATCCGCCGTGATCCGCGCTGCATTCCCTGGCGAGGCGCGTCTCTCGAACATTCGCCAGCTCACCTTCGGGGGCAACAATGCCGAGTCGTATTTCTCGCGCGACGGGAAGTGGCTGACCTTCCAGCGTCAGGACAGCGTGGGTCGGGGATGTGACCAGCAGTACGTGATGCGGATCGATGGGTCGGGACTGCGCCGGATTTCCAATGGTGAGGGACGCACCACGTGCGGTTACTTCATCGATGGCGATCGGCGGGTGATCTACAGCTCCACGCATGGCCACGACACGGCGTGCCCGGTTCCCCCGGACCGATCACTCGGCTATGTCTGGCCGATCGGGCATTTCGAGTTGTACACCGTGAAACCGGACGGCACGGACCGGCGTCAGGTCACGAACAACGGGGCATACAACGCCGAAGCAACGGCGTCGCCGGATGGCAAGCGAGTGATCTTCACGTCGACACGTGATGGCGACGTCGAACTCTACGTCATGGACATCGACGGCACCAACATGCGCCGGATCACCAATCGCGTCGGGTACGACGGCGGTGCGTTCTTCTCGCCCGATGGCACGAAGATCGTGTGGCGGGCCCAGTATCCGGTGACGTCCGCCGATACCGCGGACTACCGCCGCCTGCTCGGCGAACGACTGGTGCGTCCGTCGAGGCTCGAGCTGTGGGTGGCCGATGCCGACGGCGGCAACGCGCGACAGGTCACCTCGCTTGGCGGGGCCAACTTTGCTCCGTTCTTTCATCCCGACGGGAAGCGGATCATCTTTTCGTCGAATCACCTTGATCCGCGAGGCCGGGAGTTCGACCTCTTCATGGTGAACACCGACGGAACGGCGATCGAGCGCGTCACCAACTCACCCGATTTCGACGGGTTCCCGATGTTCTCGCCCGACGGACGGCACCTGGTGTTCGCGTCGAACAGGCATGGCGAGACGGATGGAGAGACCAACCTCTTCATCGCCGACTGGAAGGAGTAGGCATGGCAGAACAGACGGGGCGTGGGGCGTCGCTGGGAAGATGGTTCCTGGAGTGGACCAAGTCGATTGCGGTCGCACTCGTCGTGTGGCAGGTACTCCGCATCTTCCTGCTGGAGGCATTCAGGATCCCATCCGGCAGCATGCAGAACACCCTCCTCGTCGGCGATTTTCTGTTCGTCAACAAGTTTCTCTACGGCGCCGAGGTGCCGTTCATCCACAAGCGGCTCCCTGCGGTCCGTGAACCGGCGCGCGGGGACATCATCGTGTTCGATTCGGTCGAGGAGGGTTCGGAAGACCTCAAGATCGTGAAGCGCCTGATCGGTACGCCGGGCGATACGCTCGAGATGCGCGGAGGGGTCGTCTACCGCAACGGTGATGCGCTGGTGGAGCCGTACGCGGTCAACAGCGATCCACATCGGAGCGAGGAACCGATGATGCGCGCCCGGATGCGCGACTGGCAGGTGCAGCACTATGCCGGTGCCGTGCCCCCGGGCTACGCGCCCGACCTGCACGACTGGGGTCCCGTGGTCGTACCGGCTGAGTCGCTCTTCGTGATGGGTGACAACCGCGATGGCTCGTACGACGGTCGCTATTGGGGTTTCTTGCCGCGGATCAACGTCCGTGGTCGTCCGCTGCTTGTCTATTTTTCCTATGACCAGGAAAGCTGGAAGTCGTTTCCGTTCCTCACCGAGGTGCGGTGGGACCGCTTGTTCAGCACGCCGGACTGACTGTGAGCCGACAGTCGACAGTCGACAGTCGACAGGTCGTTAGTCGGATGTCGTAAGCTGCGTCGCCGATCACGGACTTATCCCACCCGACAGGCGGGCTGTTGGCGCTCGACTTGTTCGGGGACACAGCCAACGGCCAACGACTAACGACCTGTCGACTGCCGCTCAGCAACCGCCGCCTGTCGACCGGTGTCTGTTCCACCCATCCACACCGCCACAGCCAATCCCACGGCAGCCACCGCCGCTGACGTGCGGAACGCCGCGTCTGCGCTTCCCGTCTGCATCACGAGGCCGACGGCGATCGGTCCGACAATGCGTGCCATCGATGAGGCGGCCTGGGTCACGCCCAGCGCTCGGCCCTGCTGTGCCGGGTCGGTGAATCGTGAGACGAGGCCGACCATCGCGGGCCCGGTCATGCCGAACCCCGCGCCGAGGAGCGCGAGCACGCCGAAGAACAGCGGTGTGGTGTGGTCCGCGCGACCGGCAACCGGGACGAGCAGGAATCCGACGGCGAGCATCGCCGTGCCGAGGCGTGCCACCCGCGCCTCGCCCAGTGCCGAGGCGAGCCTTCCCACCAGTCCGCCCTGCACGATCGCAGTCACCAATCCGACAAAGGCAAACCAGTAGCTGACGGTGCTGCGGGTCGCACCGAAGCGATTCTCGCCGAACAAGGGGAAGACCACGTACATCACACTGAAGGCGAGGGTCGCCGCAAAGAGCACGGCCACCGGCGCGGCGAGGTCACGCCAGGGCAGCGGTGTCGGGTGACGCGGGGCCGACGAGGGTTTGTGGTGTGATTCGGGAAGCTTGATCCACGCAAACACCATGTTGGCTGCGGTCAGCGCGGCGGCCGCATACCCCGGCAGCGCGAGATCGATCGACGAGGTGATGCCGCCAAGGATCGGCCCGACGATGAATCCGAGTCCGAACGCTGCGCCGACGATTCCCATGGCGCGGGTGCGCCGTTCGGGCGTCGTTTCATCGGCCAGGTAGGCCTGTGCGACGTTGATGGTCGCCCCCGAGCCACCATCGAGCAGCCGGGATACCAGCAGCAAGGTGAATCCCGTCGACATCGCGAACAGGACGTACGACACCACGCTTCCGGCCAACCCGAGGAGCAACACCGGGCGACGTCCGACGCGATCGCTCACCCGCCCCCAGAGCGGCGCGAAGACGAACTGCATCGCCGAGTAGGAGGCGACGAGGACGCCGATCAGGAACGGCGAAGTGCCGAACCGCGCCGCGTAGCTGGGGAGGAGTGGCAGCACCATCGCGAAGCCGACCACGTCGACAAACACCGTGGCCACCACGATCGGGATGGCAGACCTCTGGGGGACGTGAGCATTCATTGGGGGCGGACAATGGTCCTCCCCCGGTCGGCGGTCAAGCTGTTTGTCAGGTTCGCCCGACGATCAGTGAGCCACGACCGACTGTTCTGTCCGGTCGATATACGAGACCAGGCGGCCACACGCACCACACGCCAGGACAATTCGTCCGGCGCCGGGAACGCTGGTTTTCGCACGTCCCGGGGTGCGCTCGATGGCGTCGCTGCCACAGCATGGGCAGCTCAGGGTTTTCGTCTCGCGATCGGCGCTGATGAGGCTCAGGGCCTCGTCTGGGCGAAACTCTTTGACGTGGCGACGTCCCAAGGCGGGTGTCCTTTCCACGCTGCAGGACCGGGGAATCCGGCCCGTTTCGCGTACTTTCTAGGTACCGCCCGATGGACGGCGCGTCAAGGGGGAAGGGCGACTGACCTTGACGCAACCGCCCGGCGACAGATAGCTTGGCCCCTTTGCTGGGCCAACCCCAAGGGCTTCCAATGACTGAACTTGCGGCACCGCAGATCTCCTCCCTGATGGAGGCCCTCCCCGGAATCGCGCAGGTGCTGCGAAGTCCGGTGGCATCAGCCATGGCATCGCTGGTTCGTGCCGCGGCAGGGCTCGAAGAATTCCGGCCCTCCGAGGCGGAAGAGCTCCTCAACTTCGGCGTGCGTCGCAACCTGCTGACGCAGGAAGAAGTCGACGGCCTCCTTGCCGACGTTGGCGCCGACGAGCGTCGCGCCGGCAAGGCACCGGTGAAGTCGCCGCCGGCGAAGAGCGCGGCCGTGAAGGACGCACGTCCCGCCAAGTCGACGCCGGTCCAGCCAAAGGCCGCGGAGCCGGTGGCGAAGGCGCCAACGGCCGCCAAGGCGCCTCCGGCTGCGAAGGCACCGACGGCTGCCAAGGCACCGAAAGCCGCCAAGCCCGCCAAGGCCGCGAAAGTCGTGAAGGCACCGAGCGCTGCCAAGGCTGCCAAGCCGACCAAAGGCGCGAAGGCGGCCAAGCCAGCCAAGACGACCAAGGCCGCCAAGCCAGCGAAGGCCGCCAAGCCCGTGAAAGCTTCAAAGCCGGCGAAGGCGGTCAAGGCGGCGAAGACCGCGAAGACGGCCACCAAGCCGAAAACAGCGAAGCGGCGCTAGACCCGGAAGCCCGTCACGAGTTGATTGAGTCGATCGGCGGTGGCCACCAGTGTGGTCGCCGCCGTCGTGATTTCAAGGGTGGCCGACGATTGTTCCTCGGCGGAGTCGGTAACCGCCTGCGCGGCGTGAGCATTGATCTGCGCCGAGCGCGCGACGTCGGCAGCGGTCGCGGCGAGGCGGTCGGCGAGCTCGCGGTGTGCCGCCGCTTCGCGAGCGACGGTGCCTGCGGCTGCGCTCACTTCCTCGACTGACCCGACGATCTCGGCCAGCGCTCGCGTGACCCCGCCGGCGACACCCTCGACACCAGCCACGCGTTCCTTGCCCGCGCCCACCGTTGCCGCCACCAGCCGGACCTGTTCGTCGAGCGTCGCGACCGTTTTCGCGATCCTGCGTGCGCCCTCTGCGCTGGTTTCGGCAAGCTGCCGGATCTCTCCGGCCACGACGGCGAACCCCTCGCCGGCGCCACCCGCGCGCGCTGCTTCGATCGCGGCGTTGAGTGCAAGCAACTCTGTCTGGGCGGCGAGTTGTCCGGTGAGCGCCACGAACTCGAGCACAGATTCCGCCGCCGTGGTCAGGCGATCGACGGACGACGTCGTGCGCTCGACCACCTCGTGCAGCTCGAGCAGTGTCTCCGACGCCGCACCGAGGTGACCCTGATGCAGCGCGGCGGTGCGGCGAATACCATCCGCCACGGCCACCACGCGCTGCCCGGCGCCCGCGCTACGTGCGGCGGCGGCGCGGAGGTCACCCAGCAGCGCGTCGCTCTCGCGCATCCCGGTGGCCTGGCGCTCGGCGCTCGCCGACACCTCGCCAATGGCACGGGACACCTGGGTCGCGCTCTCGGACAGCTGTTCGGAGCGACCCGAAAGCTGTGACGCGCGCTCCGTCAATGTGGCGGACACCTCGGCCACGCTTCCGACCACACCGCGCAGGCTCTCACTCATCCGGTGTACCGCTGCGGCGAGCAGGCCGAGTTCCCGGGGCATCGGACCGAGATCGAGAGGACGGAGGTCGCCGGCCCCGACTCGCTCGGTGGCCTCGACAAGCCGACGAAGCGGCAGGATCACGTTGCGCACCGTCGTCACGGCGGACCAGATGCCGATGATCAACGCGATCATGAACAGGATCCAGATCCAGGTGCGCTGCTGCTCGCTCCCCGATGCCAATGCGCTCGCCCGCTCGGTCGCAGCGGCTTCCTGGATGGTCACGAGGTCGCGCATCCCCGCCAGGAGTGAATCCGCCACGGCGGGGCGTCGGGACTCGTCGGGTGAGGCACCGCCCGGCGACACCTGCTCGAGCACTCCCGCCAATCTGGTCACCGACTGGATCGCTGACGCCTCAGCCTGTGTGGGATCGAATCGTCGGTACGATTCGCCCGAGATACGGATGCTCGCGACTGCCGCATCGAGCCGTGCGCGGTTCTCTGGCGTGAGGGCGAGGGCGAGCACGTCGCCGGTGCGGACGGCTTCGACCGCGGCCTGCGTCATGGTCTGCGCCAGAATGGTGCGTTCTCGGAGCGTCCCCAGTTCCATCTGCGCGTCGCGGTCGAGCGTGTTGATGCCGCGGACCCCGATGAGGGTCATCACAAAGACGAGGAGGAGGAGGAGGACGGTGCCGCCGGTGACCCGATTTCGGATCGAGGGGAGGTCGTTCACGGGGTAACGATGCCGTTGCCCCGCGTATCCACGCAAGTTTCCCGTCGTTACCCGCCAAGTCGCTGGAGACTATCTTTGGGGATGACGACGCCGACGTCCCTCATGATCCGGACCTTCACCGATCGGGCGGAGGCGCTCTCGCATTGCGTGCTCAGGGCGGGGGAGGCCCCTCGCCTCCACGCGTACGACGACACGGTGGGGTGCCAGTTCGAGCAGGCGGTGTCGGCGCTGGAGTGGACCAGGGTGGTTGGCTTGCTCCCCGACGAAGACCTGCTCCACGCAGGTAGGCTGACGGCGGACACCGCCGCGGCCGTGGTCGAGCGGAAACTTCCGGAGGGTCGGCGCTGGGTATTCCTCGGTCCCCGCATGGATATTCCAGGGGTGGAACCGGTGGACGGCGAGGTGCTCCTGAACGAACCCGGAGTGCGGGCAATCAGCTTTCGGGAACGCGCGAGCGCCCTCGCGCATTTCCTACGGGTGACCTCGGGTACTGGCGCGCTCCTGGCCCAACTCGGCAAGCGGGCGCCGGAACTTCGCCACATGAGGCGATGGATTGCCCCGATCGTGCAGGAACTTGATGGACCCCGCTGCCTGATCGGCGGGTGGTTCGCAGCGTCGGCTGGCGGCGCGCTCTTCATCGGCGATGATGCCGGTGAAACATCCTATCGCTACATCGAAGCAGGAATTGACTCGTGACCAATCGTTACGTCGGACTGATCTTCTCCCTGCTGGCAGCTCCCGTGATTGCGGGACCGCTGGCTGCGCAGGTGACTCCGCCGGGTATCTGGCCCGAAAAGCAGCTCACTGCGGCGCAGAAAGACCTCAAGGACGCCGTCGTGGTCCTCCGGGACAGCCTGCGAGCGGTGCAGGCCACCTCGGCCCGCCTCGAGCGCGCCCACCTCGCGGGAAGCGGCGCGGTGCTCACCTCGACCGCTCGGTCCCTCGCGGCCGACTGCGAGCGTGCGGCACGCAGTGCAAGCTGGGTCCAGGAGCGGATCAGCGGCTTCTCGACCAGCGAGGAGCGGGGTGACGCGATGCTGGAGCGCTACCGGCGTTCCCTGCTGACCCTGCAGCGCGACATGACGTCCTGCACCACCGACGCAACGGCAGCCCTCGGTCAGTCCAGCGATGGCGAACGCCTGTCGAAGGTGCGGACCGTGGCGGTCAAGGCCACCGCCCGTTACGAGACCACCGTCGAGGAGCTCATGAAGACCCTCGGCATCCCGCTGGACCCCAAGGGACACAAGTCGGCGATCCAGATCTGACCCTTTCCGGCCGCGGCAGGCGAGAAATGCAATGTGGGAACTGTGGATTCACAGTTCCCACATTGCGTTGAAAACCCCTGTAACCGCTATCGTACGATGGGGTTGAAATCCACATTTCCGTGCACATCGAAGTGAGCTAACCCGAATAAAATCAGGCACTTGCGGGATTCTGCCGGCACCATAATTTGGATGTCAGGTGATGGGGCGTTTCGCGCGTTCCATACCTCTCCGATCTGGCGCCTCGGAGAGCCGTGCGAGCGAGTGGTCCGCGAGCCGCTCTGACTCGTAGCGCTGCAGGTTTCCAGTGACGCCCCCGAGCGTGCACCGGAACCCTGTGAAACGGTCGATCAGCTTGCCTGATCGGCCGTTTCGTTTTCCCCGCCGTCGCCAGTCCGCCCGAACTCGTGCAGGCACCCGCATCAGGCGACGATTGTCCGCCGTCCACACGCCCCTGCTCGCAATCCGGCTGCCGTCCCCGAAATACTCCGGGGAATCGTAGGCTTCGGAGATGGAGGCAGTACCCGCGGAAGCGTCGTCGGCGCGGTGAAGGATGTCGGCCTCGAGCGTGAGTGGCCGGACCGGCGATCCGTACTCCAGCTTGCCGTGGTGCGAAAGAATGAGGTGCGTGATCAACATGCAGCTCATCGGCGCTGCACGGTGGCTCCGGACACGCCGCAACGGCCTCCTGCAGCATCATCGCGCCGAGCACGACGTGACCGATCATTCGTCCCGGTTCGGTGGTCTCGAAGACACCGGTGTCCCACTGGTAGCTGCGAATCTTGCCGATATCGTGCAGCATCGCCGCCGCGACGACCAGTTCCGCGTCGGCCCGTGCGACCCGTGCCATCGCGGCGCCGATCCGGACAACCTCGGTGGTGTGCTGGAGGAGACCGCCCAGTGCCGCGTGGTGACCGACACCGGGCGAGCCAGGGCACTGTTCGTACGCGAGACGGAAATTGTCGTCGGTGTAGAACAGGTCGAGCAGCGCCCGCAGGCGTGGAGCGCTGATTCGGGTACGAGTCTCATCGAGGTACTGCCAGTACCGGTCGACGTCGCCCACGCTCGGCACGAGATCGGCGAGCGGCACGCTGCCCCGGGGGAGCGGCCGGATCGAGACCGCCTCGAGCTGTCGGGCCTCGCGATAGCTCGTGACCTTGCCCACGACCTGTACGAGCATTCCCTTGGTCAGGCCGCGCACCATCTCGTCGCGCCCCGCCCAGAAGGGTGCGGAATCGATTCGGCCGGTCCGGTTGCCGAGCACCAGGATGGTGCGCGCGTGATCGCCCGATCGTACCATGACGTCGAGCAGGAGCAGCGGGTGGTGCACATCGGCGCCGATGGCGAGCGTCTTGAAGTCGAGCATGTCGCTCAATCTAGCCCCGCACTGTACCTTCGATCGATGCGTCCCCTCCACGTTCTCCTCCTGGTGACCGACCCCGCGCGCGAGGACGCCGTGGCGCTGCGGGATGCGCTCCGCGAGGCCGGTCACGTGACCGTGGAGAACAGCAGCACCCCGATACCCGCCGCCGTCCCCCAGGCGCCCGATTTCGTGGTCACGGAGGGTGCCGCCATGCCGGTGCCGGAGTCGCTCGACGCTGCGATCGGGCGGCACATCGCCGCGGTGTTGCGTCACACCAACGGCAACAAGCGACAGGCTGCGCTCCTGCTCGGAGTGGCGCGGTCGACACTGCTCGCACGGATTCGTCGACACGGGCTGTGATCTCCGGTCAGGGCGTGATACGGCCAAGGCGGGAGATGATCACTCGCCGGCTGGCGCTGCCGCGAGAAATTGCAAGCGTACGGTTGGATGCCCCGACAGCGATCCCTGCCCGACCGAACACGATCGGTGCCCCGGCCCCACCGACGGTCACGCCGGCGAGCCCGCTTCCCCCTGACTGCCAGGCAATCATCGAATCGTTCGCCACCCGTACCCACACGGTCCAGTGGGAGGGCAACAGCACCAGCGAGGCGTTGCGGTCGAGCCGGACGGCGGCACCGCGTGCGGCGTCGAGCGCACCGATGACACGTGCAGATTCCGGTTCGCACTGCCGCCTCATCGCCGAGATCGCCCAGCCTTGGCACGACGATCGCGAGCAGGAGGCCGATCACGACGATGGCGAGAATGAGATCGACGGTGGTGGTGCCGGCGCGTTGCATGGCAGATGATCGCGCCAACGACGGAACGGTTCAGTGATAATTCCCGCGGGCCGGGACCATCCACCGCAGTCCCTGCCGGTTGCCTCGACCGCACCGTGGCGGGATACTTCGGGTCACCACGACGCAGTGCACTTCCCCAACCAGGAGCTTCGATGGGTAGCGTGATCTTCCTCGTCGCACTTGCGGCAATCGTCCTCTGGGCGATCTCCGCGTTCAATCGACTGATCGGGCTCAAGGGGCAGGTGGCCAACGGCTGGAAGCAGATCGACGTCCAGCTCCGGCGCCGGCACGACCTCATCCCCAATCTCGTCGATACGGTGAAGGGAGCGCTGCAATTCGAGCGTGACACGCTCGAAGCCGTGATCGCGGCGCGGAGTCGAGCGGTGTCCGCGTCCGGGGTCGCCGAAACGGCGCAGGCCGAAGGCATGCTGACGCAGGCACTCGGTCGGCTCTTCGCAGTCGCCGAGGCCTATCCCGATATCAAGGCGCTGGGCAACGTCAGCCAACTCCAGGAAGAACTCGCCAGCACCGAGAACAAGATTGCGTTTGCCCGCCAGCACTACAACGACGTGGCCACCCAGTACAACGTCGCGCAGGCGCAGTTTCCCACGATGCTGGTCGCGGGCCTGGCGAAGGCCTCACCAGCCGAACTGTGGGAGATCACCGATCCTGGGGAGCGGGATGTCCCGCAGGTCGACATCTCGGTTCGCTGAGCCCAGGTGCCGGCTGCCCGGGATCTGTTCAGCCAGCAGGAGAGCAACCGGCGCAAGTCGTCGTGGCTGCTGATTGGCTTCATTTTTTTCTTCGCGTGGGTCGGGTTCGGCGGCGACATCGCCCTGTACCTGTTCAGCGCCGATGCGGGCCCGGGGGATTATCGCCACGGCATCCCCTTTGTCGGGATCGTGGCGACACTTGTCGCCGCGGGGCTGGCGTGGTCGTCATGGCAGTGGGGGGACCGGCAGGTGCTCTGGTCGACTCGCGCGATGGAACTGGTCCATCCCGGTACTCCGTCGCATCACCGGTACCTGAACGTGGTCGACGAGATGGTGATCGCGTCGGGCATGCCCCGCCCGACGCTATACCTGATTCCCGATGATGACCTCAACGCCTTCGCGACCGGGCGTGACCCTCGTCACGCATCCATCGCCGTCACCGAAGGGCTACTCGAAGCGCTCGATCGCGACGAGTTGCAGGGTGTGGTGGCGCACGAGATGGCGCATATAGCCCGTCAGGACACGCAGCTCATGACGATCGTCGCCGCACTGGTCGGCTCGATCGCGCTCCTGTCCGATGGACTCGGTCGGTTCCTCTGGCACTCGGGGCGCGCCGGTACGTCAGCGGCCCGCGCGCTCGGGCGGCGCGGCTCCCGAAATGCGGTTACCGGAGCATTCGTGCTGGTCGCGTGGTTGATCACGCTGGCGTTCGCGCCGCTCGCGTCTCGCCTGGTCGCGATGGCCATTTCGCGAAAGCGCGAGTTTCTCGCCGACGCGACGGGCGCGCAGTACACGCGCAACCCTGCCGCGCTGGCCCGCGCGCTCGAGAAGCTGGAGTCGTCACGAAAGCCGACGACGGCGGTCGGTCGGGGGGCGGCGCATCTCTGCATCGTCGATCCCGCCGATCGGCGGATGCAGCGCTGGAACGGCTTCCTGGGCGACGTGCTCGCGTCACACCCTCCGGTCGAGGAACGGGTGCGAATCCTCCGAGCAATGGCTGGTCAATCGGGGTGAGCGTGCGGCGGGCTGCTGCGCGTCAGGACTTCTCGTGGTCGTCGATGAACACGAGCGCACCGCGGCGATTGACGACAGCCTCGAGGGCCGCGTGCACGGTGGGATCGATCACCGTACCGACCAGGTCGCGCATCCGCGACACTGCCTCGGCGGGTGTCATTCGTTCCTGGTACGGGCGAGGGGTGGTGAGTGCGTCGTACACCTCGGCCGCCCCCAGGATGCGCGCCCCGAGGGGGATCGACGCGCCCGAGAGGCCATCGGGGTAGCCGGTTCCATCGGCAGCGTTCGTGGTGCGAACGGACGTACGCGATCACCTCGCGCAGATGCGTGAGCGGCGCCAGGATCTGGGCGCCGATGAGCACGTGCGTCTTGACGTGGTCATACTCTTCGCTGCTGAGCGCACCGTGCTTGCCCAGCACCGTTTCGCGGATTCCGATCTTGCCGATGTCGTGCAGCCGGCCGGCGGTCCGGACCAGCTCGACCTGTTCATCGACCATCCCCATCTGCGACGCCACGGCCGCCGAGAGATCGGCGATGCGCGCCGAGTGACCACGGAGGTATGGATCCTTGGCCTCGAGGGCATTGACGAGTGCCTCGAGGGTCGCGACGGACACCCGCTCCAGGTTGCCCCGTTCGCGCCGCAACTCCGCGCCGCGCTGGACGATTTCCTGTTTCAGCCACGCCTGGGTCTGGGCCTGCTCGATCATGTCGCGCCGGCGGGCGAGGGCGCGCGTGATTGCCCGCTCGAGGTCGGGGAGATCGACCGGCTTGACGAGGTAGTCCATGGCGCCGCGCTGCATGCAGTGCGCGGCGGCTTGCGCATCATTGACCGCGGTGAGCATCAGGATGGCAGCGTGGGGTTCGTCCTCGAGCAGCCTGGGCACGAGGTCGAGTCCCGACGCGTCGGGCAGGCCGACGTCGAGGAGGACGCAGGCGACCTTGCGGCGGCGCAACTCACTGAATGCCGCGGCGCTGGTCCCGGCGATCGCGACTTCGTGCCCCAATCCACTCAGGAATCTCGCGAGGGCGCTGCGCACCGCCTCGTCATCATCGATGATCAGGGTCGTCACGAGGGCGGAATCGGGGGGAAGACCTTCGTTGGGCTGCGTCATCTGAGGCTCCGGGGGCTAGCAGTCTCATGCCGAATCATCAATCCTAATCGTCGCCGCCCCGCCGCACGATTGTTTGTCCCGGAAACCCACGGCCGCCGGGCTCGTAGGAAGAGCGGGCGGCCGGCCCGTCAGTCGGCGTTACCTTCAGGATCCTCAACTTTCGCAGGAGTCTCAATGATGCGAGCAAGTTTGTTCGCCGCGACGCTGTTGGTCGCGAGCACCGGTGCCGCGGTCGCCAGTACGACTGACTGGCCGGACAACACATTCCCCGGTTTCGGCCGTGCGGTTGCCATTTCTGGCGATCAGGCCTTCGTCGGCGAGCCGTTCGTGGCCGGGAAGCCTGGCGTGGTCCACACCTATCGCCGCGCGGCTTCGGGCCGTTGGGTTGCCGGGGCCGATCTCGTGCCGGCGAGTGGCACCGGCACTGCTTTCGGGATGGGGCTCGCGACCGATGGGCGGACACTGCTCGTGGCTGAAGGCGCCGACAGCGGTCGCGGTGCGGTGCACGTTTTCCGTGCTGGCGCCGACGGCAAGTGGGCAGCTGCCGGAAAGCTGGGCCCCGACTCACCGGTGGCGCGGTCGGGCTTCGGTGCGTCGCTGCTCGTAGCGGGTGATTGGGCATTCGTCGGCCAGCCCGGCCCCACGGCCACGGCCACCGGCGCGGTGCACGTCTTTCGGCGCGGTTCCGATGGATCCTGGAGCTCGGCCGGGTACGCTTCCGGGCGCGTCGCTCGGCAACGGCGATGCGTTCGGCGCGTCGCTGGCCGCCTCCGGCGACATGATCGCCGTCGGCGCGACGGGACGGAATGCCGGCAAGGGCGAGATTCTGTTGTTCCGCCGTGGTGCCGATGGAACCTGGACGCAGCAGGCCGCGCTTTCCGGCCGCAGCACCCCTGACAATGGTCGTCTCGGAACGACGCTTGCGTTCAGTGGCGACCGCCTGGTCGCGGGCGCGCCCAATGCGGCATCGTTCAATGGATTCGTGGTGATCTTCGAGCGCGACGCGAAGAGCGGAAACTGGGTGGAGCGCACCGCGGTGCGCCCGTTCGAAGTCGGCACCAGCGGGTTTGGCGCTGCGTTCGCGACGGTCGGCGACGAGCTCTGGATCGGTGCACCTCGCGGTGATCGTACCGGCCGGATCTACCGGATGCAGCGCGACAAGGGCGGGCAACTGGACCGGCCTGACCAAGCTCGCGATCGATTCGGTGGAAATGTCGGCCCAGTTCGGCGCCACGATGGCGGCAGACGGCAACACCGTGATCGTGGGCATGCCGGGCGATGGCGGCGGTGAAGGGACGGTGAAGTTCCTGACCCGCACCACGGCGGGCAACTGGGTGGCACGCGGGACGTTCTTCCCGCCGTCGACCGAGTTCGCGCGCGTGACCGGCAGCGAAGTGCGGTGTGCCGAAGGCAAGGCGAACAAGTTCGAGTGTGGCAACACCGGCCTGCTGTCGTTCCTGCCGATCTCGGAGATTGGCGGCAAGCGCGGTACCCGGATGAACGACAACTGGGGCTGGACCGATCCGGAAACGGGCAAGGAATACGCGATCCTCGGCCGGACCGATGGCACGTCGTTCGTCGATGTGTCGAATCCGTCGGCGCCGCGGTATCTCGGCGACCTCCCGAAGACGGAAGGTTCGCCGTCGGCGGCCTGGCGTGACATGAAGGTCTACAAGAATCACGCGTTCATCGTCGCCGATGCATCGGGCGAGCACGGGATGCAGGTCTTCGACCTCACGAGGCTTCGCAACGTTCGCACCCCGCAGACCTTCAACACCGATGCGCAGTACACCAACATCGCGAGCGCGCACAACATCGTGCTCAACGACGAGAGCGGTTTCGCGTACGCCGTCGGTGCGTCGTCGGGTGGCGAGACCTGTGGCGGCGGACTGCACATGATCGACGTGCGGGATCCGAAGCGCCCGACGTTCGCGGGCTGCTTTTCCGACTCCAAGACCGGCAACTCCGGGACCGGGTACAGCCACGACGCACAGTGCGTGACGTACAAGGGCCCCGACGAGAAGTACAAGGGTCATGAGATCTGCATGGGCTCCAACGAGACGGCGATCTCGATCGCCGACGTGACCGACAAGAAGAACCCCGTCGCGATCTCGCGGGCGAGCTACCCGAACGTGGCGTATGCACACCAGGGCTGGCTCACCGATGACCACCGCTTCTACTACCTCAACGACGAGGGCGATGAGAGCACGGCCAAGGGAGAGGCGGCGAAGGGCACCCGTACGCTGGTGTGGGACGTGAGCGACCTCGACGATCCGGTCCTGGTCAAGGAGCATGTCGGCACGTCACGGGCGATCGACCACAACCTGTACGTCAAGGGCAACCGGATGTACCAGGCGAACTACACGTCCGGCCTGCGCATTCTCGACATCAGCGATCCGCGCAATCCGCGCGAGGTCGGCTTCATGGACACGCATCCGGGTGACGACGGCTCACCGAGCTTCAACGGCGCGTGGAGCACGTATCCGTACTTCAAGAGCGGGACGATCATCGTGACGAGCATCGGCGAGGGCGTGTTCTTCGTCCGCGATCGTACCGAGGCCGTTCCGTGAAGCACACCCTGGTGGGGGCTGCGGCACTCGTGCTCGCAGCCTGCGCCGGGGGCGTTGGCGCCCCCGCCGGGGCACCCGCTCCGGCGGGTGGCGTCAAGCTGTATGTCGTCAACCAGGGCGGCGCCACCATCTCGGTGATCGATCAGCAGCGATTGGAGGTCGACACGGTGCTCGACCTCCGCACCATGGGGTTCACGGCGAACGCGAAGCCACACCATGTGGCGGTCGAACCCGATGGCTCGTTCTGGTATGTCTCGCTGATCGGCGATGGCCGGGTGCTCAAGCTCGACCGCGCCAATCGGGTTGTCGGGCAGGTCAACATGGAGACTCCCGGCCTCCTCGCCATCGATCCGGTGCACGATTCGCTCTACGTCGGCCGCTCGATGACCGCCGTCAACCCGCCGCGCTCGCTCGGCGTGATCACCCGCCGGAATTTCGCGCTGGTCGACGAGCAGGAGATCGTGATCCCCCGGCCCCACGCGCTCGCCGTCACGCCCGACGGCAAGTGGGTGCACACCGCCTCGCTCGCCGAGAACCGGATCGCATCGGTCGAGGTCGCCACTGGTCGCGTCACGCTCACCACGATCAGTGGTGGACCCCGCTCGCTCGTGCAGTTCGCGATCTCGCCGGACGGACGCACGATGGTCGCCGGCGGCGAATTGTCGAACACCGTGCTCGCGTTCGACCTGACGCGGCCGCCACCGATGCAGCCGATGCGCGAGATCTCGACCGGCGGCAAGCCGTGGGATCCGATGTACCGGCCTGGTGGGAGCACGCTGTTCATCACCATGCTGGCCGACAACGTGCTCGCCGAGATCGACGTGGCCTCGGGCACCGTCCTCCGCACCATCACGGGCATGATGGCCCAGCCATACGGGCTGATCATTCGCGCCGACGGGCGGTACGCGTTCGTCATCAACCAGAACTCCGGCGCACTCAAGGCCGGCGAGAGCGGGCACGCGATGCACGGCATGACTGGCGGTGACGCCACCAATGGTTGGCTCACCGTGATCGACCTGATGAGCGGTACGGTCGTGAAGACGCTGATGCTCGGTGCCGGGCCAACCGGCGTCGGCGCGGCGGGAGCCCGATGAAGCGAGTCGTTGCCGCGCTGATTGTCGGGCTCGGGGCGTGTGCCCCCGCGAACGCGGGGGCACAGTTCGTCCCTCATGCCGCCCGCATCGCCGTGCAGGACCGCGACGGCAGCCCGATGCCTCACCCGTTTCTCGGTGGGTTCGATGTACCGCGCCCGCAGCTGGTGGACATCGACGGGGACGGTGACCTCGACCTGTTCCTCCAGGAACGAAGTCGGCCAGATCATCTTCTTCGAACGCAGCAATGGTGGCTGGGCGTGGCGCACCGACCGGTTCCAGGATCTCGACGTTGGCGAGTGGTATCGGTTCGTCGACCTCGACGGCGACGGCGATGCCGACCTGCTGGGCGAGTCGCGCTTCGGTTACATCCAGGCGTGGCGCAACACCGGTTCGCGCAACCGCACCGCGGTTCGCCATTGCCAGTGATTCGCTGCGTGATTCCGATGGCGTCCCGATCTTCGCCGACCGGCAGAACATCCTCAACGTCGTCGACATCGATTGCAACGGCCGTCTCGATCTCTTCCTGGGCCGGGTGACCGGAACGATCGATCGATACGAGCAGGATGGCTCGAGCGCCGACGGGTTTCCACGTTTCCGGATGTTGACCGAGCGCTGGGAAGGCATCGAGATCGTCGGGCAGGTGCCCGGGAGCCCGGGCATCGTCCCCGAGCGACCTTCGATGCACGGCGCCAACACGATGGCGTTCGGTGACCTCGATGCCGATGGCGATCTCGACCTGCTGTGGGGTGACTTCTTCGAACCCGGCCTGTTGCTGATCCCCAATACCGGTACGTTGCCGACATCCGTCGCTCCGCAACCAGCCGCAGCGATTTCCATCCGGCAACCCGCTCAGCACCACCGGATACAACGCACCGGCCGTTGGCGACATCGACGGCGATGCCGATCTCGACGTCGTGATCGGGGTGATCGGCGGCGCGTACACCCCCAGCCAGAGCAGCGTGAACAACCTGTACGCGCTCGAGCAGGTCGCACCGGGGAAGATTCGAGGTCAGGACCAATCGGATGATCCCGACCGTCGATGTGGGCAGCGAGAGCATGCCGCTCCTCGCCGACCTCGACAACGACGGCGACCTCGATCTGCTGATGGGCAACAAGATCTCGCCCGATGACATCACATCGGCAGAGCTCATCTTTTCGAGAATGTCGGTACCCGCTCGGCGCCGGTGCTGCGGGAACGCGGGCCGATCGGGATTCGCGGGGAGTTCCACTACGCCCCGGCGGCCGCCGACCTCGATGGTGACGGCATGACGTGAACTCGTCGTGGGAACGTGGCGCGACCGGGTGATGCTCGTACCGGAACACCGGCACCGGGACGGTACCCGTCTGGACGCTCGCCGACAGCGGACTCGTCGTCATCACCCGCGGCAGCAACACCGCCCCGACGCTCGGTGACCTCGACGGCGACGGCGATCTCGACATGATGGTGGGCGAGGCGTCGGGTGCACTCAATCTCTACCGCAACATTGGCACGCGCACCGAGGCGAAGTTCGAGCTGGTGAGCGACACCTTCCAGGAGATCGATGTCGGGCGACGCAGCACGCCGCACCTGGCCGATCTCGATGGCGACGGCACGCTCGAGTTGCTCATTGGCGCCGAGGATGGGACGATCCAGGTGTGGCGCAACGTGACCAAGGGCAGCGAGATCCGTTTCGTGCTGGATCCGGCATTCACGCTCCGGGGCGACGCGTATTCCTCGGTGGCGTCGGGTGATCTCGACGGGGATGGCGTGATCGACCTGTTGCTCGGCGCCGTGGCCGGCGGGCTGCGGCTGGTTGGTTCTCCCGAAGCGGCTGGTTCGACAAGGCCCTGATGTCGGGACGTGAGCGCGGTGCGTTCTCCGCGCTCATGCTGCTACACGAAATCCACCGTGATCTGCTCGGGAATGATCCCCGCGCCAGCGGCGCGATCGAGAAGCAACTGCACGGCCTCGCGCCCGCGGGCTCCGTAGTCGACCGTCCACTCGTTCACGTACATCCCCACGAAGGCATCGGTGCGCTCGTCCGAGATCCCGCGATTGTAGCGCGCGGCGTGCGCCAGCGCCGCGTCACGGTTTGCCAGCGAATACTCGATGCTCGCCCGCAGGTCGCGTGACACCTGGGCGATCACGTCATCGCCGAGATCGCGTCGCACCACGTTGCCACCCAGCGGGAGCGGGAGTCCCGTGTCGGCGAGCCACCACGCGCCCATGTCGACCCAGAGATGCAGGCCGTCGTCGGCGTGGGTGAGCTGTCCCTCATGAATCAGCAGGCCGAGGTCGACGTCGCCACGATGCAGCGCGGGCTCGATCTGGTCGAACGGCATCACCACCGGCTCGAACTCGGGCTGCCAGAGGCGGAGGGCGAGGTAGGCGGTGGTGAGCAGGCCAGGCACGGCGATCCGCTGACCGCGGGCAGCGGCGCGCGGGTCATTCGGTGGAGGCTGCGGCGACACGAGGCGTGGGCCGTAGCCATCGCCCATCGACGACCCGCTGGAGAGCAGGGCGTAGTCCCGCGCGATGTACGGATAGGCGTGGATCGATACCGCGGAGACGTCGAGCTCGCGACGACGGGCGCGATGGTTCAGCGTCTCGATGTCCTGCAGTTCGTGCTCGTAGCTGAGCTCGCCGGTGTCGATCTTCCCCTCGGCGAGCGCGTAGAACATGAAGGCGTCGTCGGAATCGGGACTGTGGGCCACGCGGATCACCTGGGTCATGGCGCTGGTCCCGATCGATGTCGAGGTAGGCGTCGAGCATCGGCCGGTGATGCGTGTACTCTGGCTGTGGCTTGTCGATCTCGGTGGCGAAGTGGGTCCGAAAGTCCTGGTGAGCGGCGCGCAGGGCGGTGGTGTTGCCCTCGAAGTCGGCCGCCAACCCCCGGATGTAGTATGCCGTCAGGTTGCCAGGCGAGTCGGCGAGAATCGAGTCGGCGAGGGCACAGGGCAGATGGAAAGCGACCGACCAGGAGGTGGAGGGCGGCCATGTGGTACCGGGCATCGGTGTCCCGATCGGTCGCTGGCAGCATGTTGTACGATTCGGCGGCCATGTCCCAGAACTGGATCACGGTGTTGGTGTCGCTGCGCTCCGCGGCGCTGATCACCCGGTCGTGGAGGCGGTCGAAGCGTTCCCGCGGGCGACATGGACGAGATATCGGGTGCCGGTCCGCTCGGCCCTCCCGGAGCGGTTCCGGTGGTGGCGGCATTGCCCGCATTCGCCATCGACGGGGCCTTGGGGTCCTCGCGTTGGGTGGCCGCCCACGCGACTGCCCCCACCGAGGCGACGATCAGGACGATGGCAACTATCCACGGGGTGGTGCTGGAACGTGGAGTCGCGACGACGCCAGGAAGGGCAGTACTCCCGGAGGCAGGGAGGCCGCATCGGTGGCAGAACCGCGCCGCCGGCCCAAGCTCGGCGTCGCAGCCCGCGCACTTGCCCGGCGTGAGGTTCGCGCCGCAGGTAGCGCAGAAATTGCCGCTTGCGGCGTTGCCACATCGGGCACAGGTGGTGGGCGAACTCAAGCTGCTGCTCCGGATTCGGGTCATCGGTCGATGCACCTGCGGGGCGCATCCCAGCGCCGAATATAGCCCGCATCGGAGGGTCGTCCGCTGGCGCTCCGTGGCCTCAGTCGCTACCCTTTTGGAATCTTTCTCCCGGCACTGATGACCACACCATCCGCAGACACCATCGACCTTTCGAATGCCGACCACATGGGCGACCTCGCCCGGGGCGGCACGACCTGGTCGGTGCATCTCGAAACCCGTCAGGATGGTCCTGTCGCCACCGGACGAGTGCATTTCGTTGCCGGCGACGTGCGCCGCAGTTCGGCGTGGATTTTCCGCGAATGGAGTGCGCAGGACGTGAAGGCCCGCTTTGCCGAATTTTCTCCACTGGAGCTCTGGCGCCTGCTCGAGAGCCTGAGCTGAGCTGATCGTCGTGCCCCGTCAGGCGCTCCTCAGGGCGCTGATCTTTCTTCTCGCTCCCGCTCCGCTGGTGGCGCAGGTCGTGGGCGACACCGTCCCCGTCGTCGCGCACATCGCCCTCGATCGACGCAATATCTTCGACGACGGTGACCGTTCGTGGATAACCCGGATCGTCAACCGCCTCCACATTCGCACCCAGGCATCGGTCATCCGCCGCGAGTTGCTCTTCCGGACCGGCGAGCCCTACGACTCTGCACGGGTTGCGGAAACCGCGAGAAACCTGAGGCGCTTCGGCGTCTTTCGCGATGTCTCCATCGACAGCGTCCGCACGGATTCGGGACTCACGGTCTCCGTGACGACTCGCGACGGGTGGAGCACCCGTCCCGATTTCCGGTTTCGCTCCACGGGCGGTTCGATCGTGTACACGGCGGCGCTCATCGAGGACAACCTCCTCGGCACCGCAACCCAGACCCAGGTGCTGTACCGCAAGGACCCCGACCGGACCACGACGATCCTCGGGTTTCGCAAGCGACGCCTCTTCGCCGGCAAGGTCGGTGTCGCGGCGACGTTCTTCAATCGCAGCGACGGCGAGCTGTTCAATGCCACGACGTCATATCCGTTCTTCTCCCTCACCTCGCCGTTCGGCGGGTCGCTGACGTTCGATACCAGGCGCGAACGGGTCCTCCAGTTCCGTGGCGGGCTCGCCGACACCGCCAGTGACACACTGCAGCGGCGCTTCGTGCTCGGGCGCGTGGAGGCAGCGCGGGCGCTCCGCGCATCGAGCGGCGGCTACCTGAGAGCTGGCGTGCTGGCCCAGCTGCGCCGGGACGACTATGCACGGCAGACGGTCTTCGACGCGGTCGGCCTCAAGCGGACGGTCACTGCCGCAGTGGGTGGATTTACCGAATGGCGCCGCGCGAAGTTTTTGGAAGTCGAAGGTTATGAGAGCTTCGGTCGCAGCGAGGACGTCGACCTCAGTCGGGTGATACGATTCTCGGTCCTGCTGGCGCCGCGAGCATTCGGCTACGACCGTGATGGTGTCGCACCAGGGATTTCGCTGCACGCCGGCCGGGCGTTCGGCGGCGGCTTCGCCGTGGCCGACCTGGCAGCCAGTGGGCTGTTCAGCAGCACCGGACTCGACTCGGGTCAGGTCTATCTCGGACTCACGGCGGTATTCCTGCCCTCGAGCCGACACCATGTGGTGCTCCACGCCGACGTCGGGGCCCTGTCGCGTCCCGCCCCGGGAAGCGAGTTCGACCTGGGACTGGGCACCGGGCCCCGGGCCTTTCAGGAACATGCCTTCACCGGCGACCGGCAGTACACCGCGACAGCCGAGTATCGATACACGGTCGCGCGGGATTTCCTCGATGTCACCGGAATCGGCGCTGGCGGGGTTCATTGATCACGGCGGTGCATGGTGGCAGGGAGAGAGACGTCGTAGCGGATGGGACGCGGGGGTTGGCGTGAGGCTCGGTCCATCCCGTGCGCCCGATCAGGAGGCCACACGCATCGACATCGCCCGGCGGTTCGCCACCGATCGCGAGCCGGCTGGATGGGTCCTGGTGGTGGGCAAGGGATTCACGTTCTCGACCTCGACGCGCAGCCGATGATTCCGGCGCGTCGCGCCGCACGGCGCAGCAGCGGCTGGAGCCATTGATGACAAGCCCGAAGCCTGCAACACCGGTTGGCCTGATCCAGCGGTGGGCGTTGCCGGGAATCTTCATCATCCTCGCGATCACCGCGATGCGGCTGGCGAGTTCTCTGTTGCTGCCTGTCGCGGTGGCAGCGCTGTTCGCCCTGCTGCTCGCGAAGCCGGTGCGCTTCATGGTCCGCCGCCGAGTGCCGGTCGGACTTGCGGCGGGCCTGGTGGTGTTCGGGACGGTGATCGCCTTCGGGACCCTCGTCTATCTCTTTGCAGCGCCGGCGGCCTCGTGGGTGGAACGCGCGCCGCGCACGCTCGCCACCGCACAGACCAAGATCAACCGCCTGATGAAGCCGATCGAGAAGCTGCAGCGTACGGCCGAGAAGGTCGAGGAAATCACGAGTACGAACAAGGGACCCGATCGGTCGGTGAAGGTCGCTTCGGTCGGGTTGCTGTCGAAGGTGTCGGGAACCACGATGCAGTTCCTCGGTGGTTTCGCCACCGTCGTTTTCCTGACGTTCTTCCTGCTCGCGCAGGGAGAGCGATTCCGGGAAAAGGTTGCCGAGTTCATGCACCGTCGACACCACAGCAACGTCCAGGACATGCTGCGCGACATGCAGGCGCAGATGTCGACGTTCCTCCTCACCGCGGCGATGATCAACGTCGGGGTGGGCGTGTGCACCTACGGCGCGCTGCTCCTCGTGGGGATGCCCAATCCCGGCCTGTGGGGCGTGATGGCGGGAGTTCTCAACTTCCTGCCGTACATCGGCGCGCTCGCGACGATCGTCATCATCGGGCTTGCCGGCCTCGTGTCCTTCGACGCGCCGTCGCAGGCGCTGATGGCCGTCGGTGCGTTCTTCGTGATCAATCTCATCGAGGCGAACATCGTGACGCCCACGCTGATGGGCCGGCGGCTCCCGCTCAATCCGGTGGCGGTGTTCCTCGGCTTCCTCTTCTGGGGTTGGGTGTGGGGAATCACCGGCGCCGTCCTCGCCGTGCCGCTCACCGTCATGGTGAAGGTGATTGTCGACCGCATCCCGTCGCTGCAGCCGCTGGGCGTGCTGCTCGATTCGCTGACGAAACTCCATCGATGCCCGACGGCGTTTATTATGTCTGGGCACGTTGTCGCCCCGTCCCGCATTCGCCTGAGGTGATTTGATGCCGAGGTCCCTGGTTGCTGTCGCTGCTGCGCTTTTCCTGGCCGCTGGAACGTGGCACCTCAGCCTCGTGAGCGCGTTTCCGGGGAAGGACGAGGTCGTGGCCGCGCCGCTCGCCAAGGTGGCACTGACGTTCTCCGCGCCGGTCAACATCAAGCTGACAACGGTGTCGATCCTCGCGCAGGACTCCACCGAGGTGGCGAAGCTCGCAGTCACCGTGGGCGCCAAGCCGACGATGGTTGACGGCAAGCTCAGCCGCCCGCTGCCGGCCGGCAGGTACCTGGTCCGGTGGCGCACGGCTGGTGCGGATGGTCATGCGATCCGCGGGATGTACGGGTTCACGATCAACCCCGTCGAGTGATGCATAGCTGTCGGGTGGTGGTCGCCGCCCTGGCGATCGCCGCCTGCGCACCCGCTGCTCCGGCACCGTCGGGTCCGTTCCGGGGCGCCGAGCTTGAGCGTCCGTTGCCGAAACCGGCATTGATGTTCACGGATTCGGACGGCAAGCCATTCGACCTCGTGGCCGCAACGGCGGACCGCGTCACCCTCCTCTTCTTCGGGTTCACCCACTGTCCCGACATCTGTCCGGTCCACCTCGCGAACATTGCGGCGGTCCTCGACAAGATGCCCGACGACGTGCAGCGTGCCGTGGTGGTCGTGTTCGTCACCACCGACCCTGATCGCGATTCCCTCGCCGTGCTCGATCGCTGGGTGAAGGGATTCGACCCACGGTTCGTCGGCCTCACCGGCGACAGTGCCACGATCGCCGATGCCCAGACGCAACTCGGGCTGGTGCCTGCGCGCCGGATCGCCGCCATGTCGTCCACGCACTACGGGGTCGGCCACGCCACCGCGGTCATTGCATTCACGCGCGATGGCCTCGCTCGGGTGCAGTATCCGTTCGGGACGCGTCAACGTGACTGGGCAGACGATATCCCGAAGCTCGTCGAGTTTGGCCAGCCTCAGCCCACGGGAACGGAATAGCCATGCAATGGTGGTGTGCGGCCACCGGCGAGCCGTGGAGCTGGAGTTGGCAGTGGTATCCCGGGGTACATCTCGCCATTCTCGCGCTGGCCGTCGGTTGGTACCTGCTCGGTAGCGCGCAGGCGTGGTCGTCGCGGCCGTGGGGTTGGTTCCTCACGGCCGAGGTGGCGCTGCTGGCGACGCTCGACTGGCCGATTGGAAAGCTCGGAGCTGGGTACCTCGCGTCGGTGCACACATTGCAGTTCCTGCTCCTCACGCTGCTCGTGGCGCCGGCCCTGCTGCGCAGCATTCCCACCGGATGGCTGGCAACGCATGGCCCGCGCCGGCTCGCGCTCACTGGAGCACACTCCGTTTCCTCTCGCACGCGCTCATCGCCCTCGTTGCCTACGACACGCTGGTTGTCGTGACCCACTTCCCGTCGGTGGTCGATCAGGCGATGCAAACGCAGCTCGGATCGTTCGCGATCGACGTCGCGTGGCTGATGGCGGGGTTGCTGCTCTGGTGGCCGATTGCCGCGCCGCCGCCGCTCGGCCGGCTGGGGATGTTCGGCAAGATGGGATACCTCTTCGCCGCGACCATCATCCCGACGATTCCCGCGATGATGATGGTGTTCAGTGACTGGCCGATGTACGAACTCTACGAGCTGGCGCCCCGGGTGATCACGCACTTTTCGGCCAACGAGGACATCCAGCTCGCGGGGCTGTCGATGAAGCTCTTTGGCGACATCCCGCTCTGGGTTGCCACGGCCGTGATCTTCTTCAGGGGAACCGCCCACACCAGGAGGCCAGCTGGTGCCTGAACACGACGCGACGCTCACGCTGAGCGCCGACGGTGCCGAGCCGACCCGGGCCAGCTCGACGGTGAGCCTGTTCAACCCGGCGCAGCGCGCGCGCCGCGCGATCGTGGCGTTGCTGATCGGTGCCGCGGTTGCTGCCGCCCTGATCCCGATTCCGATTGTCCACCTTCTGGGTATTCCACTGGCCCTGATCGCGGCGATCGTGGTGGCCATGAAGCAGCTGCGCGTCGCCGCCCGCATCGACCGGGTCGCGCTGGCTTGCCCGAAGTGCGCGGTTCCGCAGGCGATCGGCGGCGGGTTCGGATTTTCGACCATCGACGGGCCGATCGCCATCACCTGCGACAGTTGCCGACGGATAATGACGCTCACGATCGATCTCGGCGGGGCGCCGGCCAGACCAGTCATGATCGAACTGCTGCGCGATCCGCAACAGCTGCACTCCGGTGCACCGTGGTGGCTGGTTCGCAACGGCCTGGCGGAACAGCCGGAAGTACGTCGCGACGAGTGCGATGTCGCGGTCATCGGCGCCGGGATCACCGGCGTCATGGTTGCCGATCGGCTCGCCGAAGCCGGACTGGCGGTCACTCTCGTCGACCGTCGGGCGCCGGGTTACGGCAGCACCGCCGTGAGTACCGCGCTGGTGCAGTACGAACTCGACACCCAACTCTTCCAGCTCGCCGCAAAGATTGGCACTGCTGATGCGCGCCGTGCCTACGCACTCTCCTACGCCGCGGTGCACGAACTGCGAGACCTGGTCCGATCCCTTGGCGCTGACTGTGGCTACGCCGCACGGTCGTCGCTCTACCTGGCCACATCGAAGGCGGGGGCGGTTGAGGTGGGGAAGGAGGTGGCCGCGCGCACCGAAGCCGGCTTCGACGTCGAAGCGTGGAGTGCGGCGGAAGTGAAACGTCGCTACGGCCTGCCATCCCGCGGCGCACTGCGGAATGAGCACGCAGCGGTGGTCGACCCTGTGCGGCTCTGTCGCGCCCTGCTCGACCGGACCCTCGCCCGCGGGGCGGGGATCATGCCACGCACCACGGCCACCCGCGTGGTGCGCGATGAGCGGGGCTTCGTGGTCGAGACCGACCGGGGCGAACTGCGGGCACGGCAAGTGGTGCTTGCGCTTGGATATGAAGTGCCGGAGTCGCTCATCGGTGACCAGGTGACACGGCACAGCACGTACGCCATGGTCACGGAGCCGGTCGACCACCTCGGACCGCTGGAGGATGGTTGCCTGATATGGGAGACCCGGCGGCCGTACACCTACCTCCGCACCACCGATGAAAGGCGCATCCTGGTGGGTGGCGGCGATGTCGATTTCACCTCGCCATCCGACCGCGACAAATTGCTGCCTGCACGGAGTCGAATGTTGCAACGCAAGCTCGATCGAATGCTCCCCGCGCTCGAGGCCCGGCTCGAGTTCTCCTGGGCCGGCACGTTCGTGGCAACCGACGACGGTCTCCCCATCATAGGCCCCGTCGACGGAATGCCCGGCGTCTGGTCCGCCCTCGGGTACGGCGGCAATGGCATCACGTTCGCCGTGATCGCCGCCCGGCTGCTTGCGTCAGCCTGCCTCGGCCAACCTTCCGATGATCTCCGACTCTTCCGGCCCGATCGCTGAGGCCCGTTGCGCCGAATTCATCCGCAGGTGTGTCAGCTCATCACAACCGGACCGTCAATTCTCAAGTCAGTGCATCCACACACGCGTGTCGCCGGGGAGGTGCCATGAGATGGTTTTCGGCAATCTTCCTGTTGCTCGCCTTGGTGGCCGCAGTATTCGGATTCGGCGTAGCCGGTCCATCGACGGCAATTGCCAAGATCCTCTTCTTCCTGCTGCTGGTCATCTTCCTGGTGACGAGCCTCGTGGACTTCACCAATGGACGTTCCCGATGAACGAATCCGAGATATCGGAACTGCTTCGTGCCGCCCGCGTGATCGCCGTCGTGGGAATGAAGGGTGAAGGCGACCCTGATGCGGCGGCTCACTTCGTCCCGAGGCGGTTGCAGGAACTTGGCTACGAGGTGCACCCGGTCAATCCGACCATCAAGTCTGCGTTGGGGCGGGCAAGCGTGGCGGAGGTGGCCGACCTGACGGTGGTGCCGGACATCGTGAATGTGTTCCGGCGTGTCGATGCGCTTCCCGGTGTGGCCGACGCCGTCCTCGCCTTGCCCCCCGACCGACGCCCCGGTGTCGTCTGGTTCCAGTCCGGTCTGGTGCACGCAGAGGCCGCGGGACGGCTCAGGGACGCTGGGATAAAGGTGGTCGAGGATCGTTGCATCGGTGTCTACGCGGGCCGGGTGGGTGGCCCCGCCTGACCCGGCGTTTGCCCGGGACCGCTGGCGGGGCTAGAATCCGCGCTCTTCGGCGCCGTAGCCAAGTGGTAAGGCAGAGGTCTGCAAAACCTCCATCACCGGTTCGACTCCGGTCGGCGCCTCTGCCCGTCCCCCGTGTGGGAGACGGGCTTTTGTTTTGCCTCAGGCGACCGCTTCGAGATTGATGGAACTCTCGGCAAGCGTGGTGAGCAGCTTGTCGGTGTCACCCTCCTCGTCCAGCGTCTTCTGCAGCAGGTCGGCCTGATCATCGTAGCCGAGCAGTCGCGCCCAGGTGCGTGCGGTGCCGTAGCCGGCCATCTCGTAGTGCTCCACGTGCTGGGCTGCCGAGATCAGTCCGGCGTCGAGCACGTCGGGATCGGGCCGCTCCTTGATGAGCTCCGAACCCTCCTTGAGCAGACCCTCCATCCCGACGCACTTCTTGCCGCGAGGCGAGTATCCAAGCTCCGCACAGATCTTTTCGAGGCGCTTGACCTGCTCGCGGGTCTGCCGCTCATGGGCCGTGAACGCCTGCTTGAGCTCACGGTGGGACGCCGCCTTGATCATCTTCGGCAAGGCCTTCAGGATCTGGTTCTCGGCGCTCCAGAGGTCCTTGAGCTCGTCGACGTACAGTTTTTCCAGGGTTTCGAGTTCCATCCTAGCCCTCATCTATGATCGGCTGCGGGTGACCGCAACGGGATGTGATGCGTCGGGATCGCAGCCGGTAGTCCCGGTTCGGGGGAGACGGTCACTTCGATGACCGGTGCACAGCCCGAACCGGGAGCCGAATCCCTGCCCGGCATATGGCCGTAGATTGCGGTGTGGGAGTACTGACCAATTTCATGAGGAGTCCCGATGCGCACATTGACCTGCACCATTGCCCTGCTCGCGATTGCGACCGCACTGCCGACGCCCGGCGCGGCGCAGCAGTCCGACCTCGCCGTGCAGGAATGGGACGTGCCCTGGGAGCGATCGCGCCCCCGTGATCCTTTCGTGGCTCCGGACGGCAAGGTGTGGTTCGTGGGCCAGGTGGGGAACTACGTCGCCAACCTCGACCCCCGTTCCGGTGAGTTCACCAGGTTCGAGATCGACGCCGGCACCAATCCGCACAACCAGATCGTCGACGCGGCCGGCAAGGTGTGGTTTGCCGGCAATCGAAACGGCATGATCGGTCGGCTCGACCCCAAGACCGGCGACGATCACCCGATATCCGATGCCCGATCCGGCGGTGGGTGATCCGCACACGCTGGTGTTCGACGGCAAGGGGAACATCTGGTTCACGGCGCAGCAGGCGGGCTATGTGGGGCGCCTCGCCACAACCACCGGGAAGATCGACCTGATCAAGGTCGAGGGACAGCGCACCCGTCCATATGGCATCTCGATCGATTCCCGCGGCCGTCCGTGGTTCTGCGAGTTCGGGACGAACCGGCGTGGCGATGATCGACCCAGCCACGCTCAAGCTGGTCGAGTACACCCTGCCGGAGGGTGCGCGCCCGCGTCGGATCGCGATCACATCCGACGACGCGATCTGGTATGTGGACTACGCTAGAGGATTCATCGGCCGCCTCGATCCGGCATCGCGAAAGGTCGACGAGTGGACGAGCCCCGCCGGAGGTCTCGCCCTCCCGTACGCGATGACGGTCGACGACCAGGATCGGCTGTGGTACGTCGAGACGGGCGTGAAGCCGAACCGGATGGTGGCGTTCGATTCCCGGACGCGGCAGTTCACGGTGCAGCAGCCGGTCGGTGACGCGGCCGCCAACACCATCCGTCACATGATATTCCACGCACCGACCAAGTCGATCTGGTACGGTTCCGATCTCAACACGATCGGTCGCGTGCCGGTGCCGCCGCGTTCCGTCCCGTTGGTTCCGTGAGGGGGTGCCGTTCTGCGGTCAGTTCGATCGCTGCACTGATGGTCATGACCGGCTGCAGCAAGCCCGCGCCGCCGCCGCCGGAAATGTTGCTCGCCCCCGCGACCGACACGATCGTGATGGCGGTGGTGGGTGTCTCGGCCGGAGTTCCGCTGAGCGATGGGAGGTGGGTCGTGCTGGCGCCGGAGGAGGGCGCGGTGCGGGTCATCGACTTCGGGGCTCGCACATCGATACCCGCGCCCGGATTCGATTCGACGCCATCTCCCGGGCCATCCATCCTCGGATCGATTGGCGACACCGTTTTTGTCGGCGACTGGAGCAAGCGACGATTCGCGTCGTGGTTACCCGGCGGCACCGACGTCACCTACCTGCCGGCGCCGGACGCGCTGTCGGGTGCGTTTCCGCAAGCGCGCGACGCAGCTGGCCAGTGGTACTTCGAGATCGGGCCGCCCCAGGGTAGCGACGGGCGCGGGCTGGGCGACAGCGCTGCCGTGGTCCGCAGTAATCCTGCACTGACCCGGTTCGACACCGTGGCATCGCTGGCGCCGATAGATCTCGCCGAGGTGTCCACGCCCAGCGGAACACGGATGATTCGCCGGGCGCTCAGCGGACGCGATCGTTGGGGAGTGGAGCGCGACGGGACGCTCTGGATCGCCCGGGTCGACCAGAACCTGCTGGAGTGGCATTCGGTCGGCGAGGACAAACCGCGCAGGAGTGCACGCCTTCCCGACCCGATCCTTCCGGTTCAGGAGATGGATCGACAGATGCACATCAACCGGTTCCCTGAGGAGTATCGCGCCACTGCGCAGCAGTTGCCGTTCGCCGCGCTCAAGCCGCCATTCGAGGCGGTGCTGCCGATCCGCCGGGGGATGTTCCTGGTCGAGAAGAACGGCCTCGCGCTCGATTCGACGCGGGCGTTTCAGGTTGTCGATGCCGATGGGGTGATCCGGCGGATCGTCGCGCCGGGTCGTGGTGACGCGGTCGGGTTCAACGGGACGCACCTGTTGCTCGCCGAACAGTTCCCCGAGGGAGTGCGGTTGATCCGCTACCTGGTTCCCCCGTCAGCCGTGGCACCCCGCGCCGAGGATTCCTAGCGCCCCTAGGGCTCCGGGGTATCGTCGTGGCGCCGATGATGCTGATGCTCGCGCTGCGGTGGATCGCGGTTTTCATCGTACCACCGCCGCGTGACCTCGCCGGCCAACCTGGTGTTGCCGAGCCCGAAGGCCAGGCCCACCGCCAGCGCGAACGCGCCAAGGATCAGCGTGAACGCCGACGTCACGATTTCCTCGGCCACTCCCAGCTGCTGGAGTGCCATGAATATCGAGATGAGCACGACCGATGCCTTCGCGACGTTGGCGAGCGTCGGCACGCCTTCGACATGACCTGCCGAGGCCAGGATCACGCTTCGCACGAACTCCCCCACCAGCATGCCCAGGATCACGATCACGATCGCGGCAATCAGCGTCGGGATGAACGAGATCATGATGCCGAACATCTCGTTGATGCTCTCGAGCCCGAGCGCTGCAGACGCAAGCAGGATCACGATGAGCATCACCAGCCAGAACACCAGCTTCCCGACAGCATGCACCGGGTCGAGACGGGCGCCGGTGCGCTCGACGACCTCGCGCAGCCCACCTTCCTCGGCCACCCGGTTGAAGTCGAGGCGCTTGAGGGTGTTGTCGACCCACTTCTCCACCTGCCGGGCGAGGAAGTATCCCGCGAGCAGGATGATGACCGCCCCCAGGATGGCAGGGAGGACAAACCACAATTGCTGGGCGCCAATCTGCAGGCGATACAGGATGTCAGTCACGTCCCACCTCGAGAACGAGTTTACCGAACTGTCGTGCGTCGCCCAGGCGCCGATACGCATCGGCTCCATCGGCGAGGGGATAGACGGCGTCGATCACGGGTCGCAGGAGGCCACGATCTCCGAGCTCGACGATCTCGGCAAATTCGCGCGAGCTTCCCATCGTCGAGCCGAGGATCGACCACTGGAACCAGAAGAGCCTGCGCAGGTCGAGCGACACCTCGTGCCCGCCGGTTGCCCCGCAGCGTCACATACCGTCCACCGGGCCGGAGGGACTTGAGCGAGCGGTCCCAGGTCGGGGCGCCCACCGTGTCCACCACGACGTCCGCCCGGCGCCCGAAATGTGTCTTGACCGCGGCCGGTACGTCTGGCGCGCTGCGATGGTTGATGAGCAGCTCGGCACCAAGTTCCGTGCTCCTCGCCAGCTTGTCGTCCGACGATGACGTGACCGCGACCCGGGCGCCCAGGTGCCGGGCGATCTGCATCGCCTGCGTCGCGACACCGCCTCCGGCTCCCCAGATCAGCACCACTTCATCTCGCTCGACTCGCGCCCGGTGCACCAGCATCCGCCACGCGGTGAGGGTGACCAGGGAGAACGCCGCAGCTTCGGCCCAGGTCCATTCGCCCCGGATCGGCAGGACGTTGCGCCCCGGGAGCACCACCTGCTCGGCGGCCGTGCCGGGGCGGTGCTCGCCAAGCAGCGAGAAGTCGCGGCAGGCAGGCTCGTCGTTGGCGATGCACGCGTCGCAGTGACCGCACGAGACGCCGGGATTGATCACCACCCGGTCGCCCACCGCCACGTGGGTCACCGCCGCGCCCACCTCGATCACCACACCGGCCCCGTCGGCGCCCACCACGTGCGGAAACGACGGGATGGGAACGGCAGGAAGTCCCTCGGCGACCCACAAGTCGAGGTGGTTGAGTGCCACCGCGCGGATCGCGACGCGCACCTCACCGGGATCGGTGAGGGTCGGCGCGGGGATGTCGCAGGAGGCGAGTTGGTCGGGGCCGCCGGTCGCGGTGAGGCAGAGAGCGCGCATCGTGGCGTAGACCACACCTTGCAGAAGGAGGAGCGTGACGCAACATATTATAGCGCGTCAACCGCATCGCGTGCGCCCCGAGGCATGCCGTTCGTGGGCCGCAAGCCGACCACATCCACGTGGACAGAGCAGGAGCGCTTCATGGAGATGCCTGATGATTCGTTTGAATTCCAGTATGGATCCCTCGAGAAACCCAACGCCGTCCAGAGAGCTCCCGTGCCATTGAACATTCCTGAACCAGCGCCGGGTGGACTGCCGGCTCCGAAGCGCCGGGTTCGCAAGAAGCCGTCGATCGTCGCCAGCGCCGCGTCGTCGGTCGCGACCGCGGCATCCAACGTCGCGGAGAAGACCTCGGATGCGGCAGGCCGGATGCTTGCCGATGCCCGCAAGGCCGGCACCAAGGCGGCAAAGAGCGTCCGCAAGGAGGTCCGCAAGGACGTGAAGGCGGTGCAGAAGGAAGTCGGACGCACGATGAAGAAGGTGCGGAAGGAAGCGGTCAAGGACGTGAAGATCGTGAGGAAGAAGGTCGGGCGGGCGGCGAGCGATTCCTCCGCCGCCGTGCAGGATGCCGCCTCGAGCCTGGTCGCGAAGGTTTCGGGGTCAACACGAACCACGAAGAAGAAGGCTGCCAAGTCGTCGAGCCGAGCGGCGAAGAGTGCCAAGACAACCGTGACCCGGACCGCGAAGCGCGCCACGGCGAACGCAAAGGCAACGGCGAAGTCGGCGAAGAAGTCGGCGAAGAAGTCCGCCAAGCGTGCCAAGACGACTGCGAAGTCCACCGCGAAGTCGGCGAAGGCGTCGGCGAAGAAGTCGGCGAAGCGTGCCACGACGACTGCGAAGTCGACGGCCAAGTCAGCGAAGAAGTCGGCCAGGAGCACGGCGAAGCGCGCCACCAAGTCGGCCAAGCGGGCGACCGCACCGGCCCGCTCGACCACGAAGAAGGTGGCGAAGAAGGCTGTCAAGCGCGTCAAGAAGGCGACCGGTCGTCGCCGCTGATCGGCGTCAACCCGCTCGATCACGATGCGCCCCGGATCCCTGGGGCGCATCGTGCATTGGGGCGCTAACTTCCCGACATGGGCACCTTCCGATGGACCCCCGAGCGAATGGAACAGCTGGAGCACGCGGTGCTTCGCCGCAAGCGGGTGTCGCTGCGTAGGCGCGGCAACGAGTACGTGGTCGTCGCGTCCTCCCTCACGACATCGCGCGGGCGCGAGGCGCTGAGTGCGTACCTGGCAATGACCGGCGAGGAACTCGTCTTCGTGCTGTCCGAACTCGATCACTTCCAGGTGATCGACACGTGAGCGCAGCGGCGCCGCGTGCCGCGGTGGTGCATCTCGACGAGAGTTGTCTCGGCAACGGGCGTGCTGGCGACAACCCCGGGGGGAGCGGTGGCTTGGTCGAGGTGCGCACGGCACGTGGCATCGAGCGCCGCGACTTCTTCCTCCACGCCGCGTCGACCACCAACAACCGGATGGCCCTCGCCGGGGCGATTGCGGTGCTCCAGTTGCTGGCGGCCAAGGGGAACCGCATGCATGTGCTGCTGGTATCGGACTCCGAGTATCTCGTGAAGGGGATCCGCGAGTGGGCCCCCGCATGGAAGGCGCGGGGATGGGTCCGAAAGGGGGGCGCTATCGAGAACCTCGAGCTCTGGCGGGCATTGTGGGCGTCGTTGTCGCTGCACGACGCCCAGTTCACGTGGGTGCGGGGCCACGCCGGTCACCCCAAGAACGAGTACGCCAACGACCTCGCGGTGCTCGCGGCCAACACCCAGCAGACATCGGCGGGACTGGTGGAGTCGGGCTACGGTGCGTGGCTCGACGAGCGAATGGCCAAGGGCAAGTTCACCGGTTACGATGCGGATACGGCGTTCGGGAAGATCGAGCAGCGGCTGCTCGGCAACGTGCGCTTTGCGCGCTCGGAGGAATCGTGACCGACCTCGAACGTTTTGTCGCGGCGTTGCTGGTGCAATGGCGTGCCGACGGTGGAACCGGTGGAGGGCCGATTGATGTCGGCACGTTGCTCGATCGCACCATGCCGTATCGCACTGCGCGACGCCTTCTCGGGATCGACATCAGCGAAGACTACGAGGCGCTCGTGCTCCGCCTCATTGCGGGCGACGAGGGGCTGGCCGACGCCGTTCCCGAGGAAGCCGGCGAGATGGCCCGGTCCACGATGGCCGACCGGATCCCCGACCTCGACACCTTGCGCCTGCTGCGGTCCACGGCGCTGACCCTCACCGACGATGCGATCGCGCGACTCGCCAACGTGCCGTTCGGTGAGGCACGGGCCGAGGCCAGCGAGAAGTGGCGGGGTGTCGACACGACCCCCTCGCCGGAGAACGCCGCGGTGGATCCGCCGGCTCGTGACCAGGCCGCGCCGGATCACTCCTCGCAGCACGACGTCATCCCGTTGCCGGTCGCCCGTGACGCGACGCGCGTGGCACCGCCCACGACGCCCCCCGGGCCGCCCCCAGCCTACCTCACCGGTCCCGCAGCCTTCGTCCCGCCCGACGCCGGTTGCTGGCGCTGCGATGAAGAACTGCCGACCGAGCGGGCCGTGAAGTTCTGCCCGTTCTGCGGTGCATCGCAGCAGCCGCCCGCGTGCAGCGCCTGCGCGACCGCCGTGGAGCGTTCCTGGAAACACTGCCCGGAGTGCGGGCTGAGGGTGAACGAGGACGGGTAGTTTCGGCGGACAATCCACGTTGCCGGGTTTTCTGGCTTTATTTCCCGTATGACTGACATCGTGTTCCTGGCAGCGGTCCGTACCGGCTTCGGGTCGTTCGGCGGCACGCTCAAGCATTTGAGCGCCACCGACCTTGGCGCGCTGGCGGCGGAGCCGGCCATCGCCCGGTCGGGGCTCGATCCTTCCCAGATCGACCACGCGATCATCGGCAACGCCTTGCAGACATCCAGGGATGCGATGTACTGCGCCCGCCACGTCGCGTTGCGCGCCGGACTCCCGGTGGAGGTACCGGCGGTCACCGTCAATCGGCTCTGCGGCTCAGGCTTCGAGGCGGCCGTCCAGGGCGCCCATCGACTTCTCCTGGGCGAGGCCACCGCGGTGCTCGCTGGGGGCACCGAATCGCTGAGCCAGGCCCCGCATGTGCTGCGCGGTGCACGGTGGGGGATTCGCTACGGAGCACCACCGCCGCTCGAGGATTCGCTGTTCGAGGGACTGCGCGATGCACATGCCGGTTGCACCATGGCCGATACCGCCGAGAACCTTGCCGAGCTGCATGGAATCACCCGTTCCGAATGCGAGGAGGTTGCGATCGCCTCGCACGCCCGCGCCCATGCTGCGTGGCATGCGGGGGTCTTCAGCGACGAGGTGATTCCCGTGCCGATTCGCGATCGGCGCACCGGGCAGGATGCTGCGTGGGTGGCGGATGAGCACATCCGTGCCGACACGTCTGCCGAGTCGCTGGCGAAGTTGCCTGCGCTTTTCCGCAGCGGCGGAACGGTCACTGCCGGCACCGCCTCGGGTATCAACGACGGCGCGGCAATGATGGTATTGACCACAGCCGAGACCGCGCATGCCCACGGACTGCAACCGCTGGGTCGACTGGTGGCGTGGGGCGTGGCCGGTGTGCGCCCCGATCTCATGGGGATCGGGCCGGTCCCTGCGGCGCAGAAGGCGCTGGCGATGGCCGGGCTGTCCGTCGATGCGATGCATCTCGTGGAGATCAACGAGGCATTCGCCGCGCAATACATTGCCGTGGAGCGGGAGCTTGGCCTCGACCGGTCGCGCACCAACATCCACGGTGGTGCGATCGCCATCGGCCATCCCCTCGCTGCAAGCGGCGCACGCATCACCGCGCACCTGCTCCACGCCCTTCGGGCACGCGGCGGTGGCCTCGGGCTCGGCGCTGCGTGCATCGGGGGCGGGCAGGGGATTGCCGTGATCGTCGAGGCGTTTGCGGGATGAGCGACAATCGACTGCCGGCACGCATCGATCGCTCCACCTTCGACCGGGTGTTGCAGCGAGCTGCCGAGATCCAGGCCACGTCGCGTGACATCGGCGAGGGTCTCACGGAGGACGAGATCCTCGCGCTGGGCGAAGAGGTTGGTATTCCCGTGCACGCACTGCGACAGGCGCTCCTCGAGGAGCGAACCCGTGCGGTGGTGGCAGCGCCGGAAACCACGGTCGACCGCTGGGTCGGCGTGGCCGAGTTGAGCGCTGAACGGGTGGTGCAGGGGAGCCAGGAAGCAATTCTCTCGGCGCTGGCACGCTGGCTCGACAAGCACGAGCACTTCGTCGTCCAGCGCGCGACCATCGGCCGCACGACCTTCGAACCGATGCATGCGTTCGCGGGCGCGATGCGCCGGATGAGTGCGGTCTTCCAGGGTGCGCACAACCGGCCATACCTGGCACGCGCCGAGGTGGTTGCAGCGGTCGTCACGCCGTTGGAGGCTGGGTTCTGCCACGTGTCGCTTGGTGCCACGCTTCGGTCCACGCGCAGCGGCTACATCGCCGGAGCAGGTGGACTCAGCGCCGCAGGGCTGGTGGCTGCGGGCGGCATCGCGCTGATCGGTTCGGCCCTCTTCGTTCCGCTCATTCCGGTTGTTGGTGGGCTTGGCGCCGCGTGGGTCACGGCGCGTGCCTACCGGCCGGTGGTGGATCGAGCCCAGCTCGGGCTCGAACGCGCCCTCGATGCGCTCGAACGCGACCCGGCGCTCCCGGCACCGCGTGCGGCAGCCCCACCGGGACGACTTGCGCGGGGTGTGGGTGAAGTGGTCCGTGAGATAAGTACCGAAGTCCGCAGGGCGCTCGAGAAGTGACCATCCAGACGGTGGGCGTAGTGGGCGGCGGGCTGATGGGGTCTGGTATCGCACAGGTGACGGCGACGGCGGGCCTGACGGTGTGGCTCTATGAGCAGGACCCCGCACAGCGCCCGCGGGCGCTCGACAGCATCACCCGCTCGCTCGATCGTCTTGTGTCGAAGGGAACGCTGGCGCGCCAGGACCGCGACGCGGCGCTGGAGCGGTTGACTCTCGCGACATCGCTCGAGGCGTTGCGGGGTTGCGACCTGGTGGTAGAGGCGATCGTCGAGGACCTGGCGGCCAAGCAGGCGCTCTGGCGCGCTCTCGAGGAGACCTGTCGGGCCGATTGCATCTTCGCCACCAACACGTCATCGCTCTCGGTCGTCGACCAGTCGGTCGGGTTGTTGCATCCCGGGCGCATGCTGGGGTTGCACTTCTTCAATCCCGTCCCGGTGATGGCGCTGGTCGAGGTGGTCCGATCGATCCGGACCAGCGCCGAGGCCGTGGACCGGGCGCAAGCATTCGTGGCAGCACTCGGCAAGACGGCCGTGGTGGCACGCGACGAATCGGGATTCGTTGTCAACCTGCTGCTCGTCCCGTACCTCCTCGATGCAGTGAGGGCACTCGAGCGCGGCGTGGCAACGACGAGGGACCTCGACGTCGCCATGCACCTTGGTGCTGGTCATCCCATGGGGCCGCTCACGCTGCTCGATCTTGTCGGCCTCGACACGGTTGTCCGGATCGCCGACATCATGTTCGATCAGTACCGCGAGACCCGCTACGCCCCCCCGCCCCTGCTGCGGCGGATGGTGAGTGCCGGCTACACCGGCCGCAAAAGCGGACAGGGATTCTACGATTGGCGCGGTGATGAACCGGTGCCGATGGAGCTTGGCTTGTGAGGATTGCACTCCTGGCACTGCTGGTCGGGGCGCTCTCGTGCTATCCGACGACCACCCGTCCTCACATCGTGCCGCAGCCGGGATCGGCGGTCATGGAGTTGGAGTTGTTCCTTCCCGAGGCCACCCGGGAGGTCGCGCTGGCGTTCGATGCCGATTCGATCCCGGTGCGGCGCACCGAGCCGAAGGATGGCTGGCTCGAGTCGGAATGGTTCGATGCCACCACGCTTCGGCCGACCGGTCGCAGGCCGCTGGGCCTTGATGTGGTGAAGGTGCGGGCATTCATCGAACCGTCGAAGGCCAATCACTCGCTGGTTACCATCGAGACGGTTTATCGCCCGGTCGCCGACCCGTCACGCGACGGGCGCTCGCTCGAGCGCCAGGTTCCCATCCAGCACCCGATCTCGATCCGTGTTGCTGCGATCGTCAATCGTCTCACCCTCGCCCACGGTGAACCCCTGGAAGCAGCCGATTCGGTTGCGATCCCGGCGAGTGTGGCGATCGACAGCACCCCGGCAAAGCCCTGAGCGCTATCGACGATTGGCGCCGCTGCGAGGCGATCCTGCCCCGGGTTTCCCGGACGTTCGCGCTCACCATTGAAATGCTTCCCGGCCCGCTGTCCCGCGCGGTTGCCGTGGCGTACCTGGTTTGCCGTGTGGCCGACACGATCGAGGATGATTCCACGATTGCCGTCCCGCGTCGTCGTGAGCTCCTCACCACGTGGCGCACCGCGGTGCAGACTGGCGAACCGGTGCGCCTTCCCGACGATGCAGTGGGGCGGTCAGCTGACGAGCACGCCGTCATCGGAATCGCCGACTCGGTTTGCCGCGAGCTGCACCGCCTCCCCGCGGCTGACCTCCACGCGGTTGAGCGCTATGCGGTCGAGATGATCGACGGCATGTCGGTCTCCCTGGCCCCGCGCTCCGACAGCACCACACCACTCTTCGCGACGCAGGCCGAGCTCGAGCGCTACTGCTACTACGTGGCGGGCACTGTCGGGCTGATGCTGACGGACCTCTACCAGAATCACGCGCCGAGCATTCGCGGCGAGCCGTTGGCAACACTGCGCCGCCACGCGGTCAACTTCGGGCTCGGCCTGCAGCTCACCAATGTGATCAGGGATGTCGGCAACGATCTCGGGGAGGGTCGGGTCTATTTCCCTGCAGCGTCGTGGCATGAGGCCGGGATCACACCCCGGGAATTCTTCGCGAGCGGTCGGGATGCAGCATCGTGGGCGGTGGTGCGCCCATTGCTCGCAGCGTGCCGACCAGATGCTGGTCGATGCACTGGCGTACTCGATGGCCGTGCCACGCCGGGCTTACCGGATCCGGTTGTTCTGCGTCGTCCAGCTGTTCTTCGCGGTGCGAACGCTGGCCCTGGTCAGGCGCAATGCGGCCCGTGGCATCGCAAGCACAACGGTGAAGATGCCGCGTCGTGAGGTGTATGCGCTGCTTGCCTGCGCGATGCTGATCCTCCCCTCCAGCACGGCAATCGCGTGGGTCGTGCGTCGCCTCCGCCTGTCGTGGCCGATGCCGTGACGGGTGCGGTGCTCGACTTCGACTCCGAACGCCGCGCTCGGTACAGCCAGGGTGCCGGCATCATGCGGATCATCCCGGCAGCCGTTGCCCGGCCTCGTGACATCGCGATGCTGCGCGCCGCGATGAGCGAGGCCCGCCGTGCGGGGATGTCGATCACGCCGCGCGGAGCCGGTACCGCGATGGACGGAGGCAACATCGGCGCCGGCGTCGTGATTGATCTCTCACAGTTCGACACTGGTGCCTGCGAGATCGATGTTGGCCGCCGACGTGCCGTGGTGTCGCCGTCGCTGACGCTCGGTGCACTGCACGCCTCGGCGGCACCCCACCGACTCCGGCTTCCGCCGGACCCATCGAGCGCCGCGTGGGCGACGCTGGGGGGCATGGCGTCGACGAACGCCGCTGGCGCGCGCAGCCTGCGATGGGGCAGCATCCGTCCGTGGATCGCGGCCCTCACGATCGAGACAGTCGATGGGCCGTTGCGGCTCGAGCGAGGCCACGCACCGTCACCGACGCACCCGGTGGTCCGCCGGTGGGATGCCGAGGTTGTGCCACTGCTCGACCTCCACCGGGACGATATCGTCGAGCGCTACCCCGCGGTGAGGAAGAACAGCATGGGGTACGCCATCGATCGGTGGACTGCCAGTCGTGAATTGATCGACATCGTGATCGGTTCCGAGGGCACGTTGGGCATCATCACGGAGCTGGTGGTGACCCTCGCCGCGGAACCCTCGGTACGGATGTCACTGCGTGCCGTGCTGGGCCGGCGTTCGCAGCTGCAAACAGCCATCGCCGCGATTCGTCAGTTCGACCCCGAGACGCTCGAGTTCCTCGACGAATCATTCCTCGCAGTGCTCCGTGGGCGGGCGGGGACAGCAGACCCCGCGCTGCTCGAGGCGGGGAGCATCCTGTTTGCGGATTTTGCCGGCGACGATGTCGACGAGGTCCGCGCCCGGATGGATTCTGCGGCTGCGGCCGCCGCACCGCACGCGCGGGTCGACACGGCGCTCGAACCAGACGCGATTGATCGGCTCTGGGCCATTCGCCACGGCGCGTCGCCGGTGCTCACCGCGCTGGACGATGGTCGGCGATCGCTTCAGGTGATCGAGGACGGTTGCGTCCCGGACGGCGCCCTGGTGGCCTACATCGAGGCCGTCGAGGGCGCGTGTCAGGACGCTGGGATCGACGTGGTGATCTTCGGGCACGCGGGAGACGGACATGTACACGTGAATCTCCTGCCTCGGCTCGACGATTCGTCGTGGCGTGACCGGGTTGCGTCGGTCTACCGGCGCATTTCCGCGGAGGTGATCTCGCTCGGCGGTACGCCTTCCGGCGAGCACGGCACCGGACGACTCCGCGCGCCGCTCCTCGGGATGCTGTACGGCGAGGCGGTGTCGGAATGCCACGTCGCAGTTAAAGTCGGCATTCGACCCGACCGGGGTATTCAATCCGGGTGTCATCATCGGCCACGACGATCCGCTTGCGAACCTCAAGTTGGGCGCCGGCGCGCCGCCGATACCCGCCGGCGTCGCGGAATGGCTCGATAACGTGGAGCGCCGCGCAGACTGGGCCCAAAGCCGATGGTGACCTCGACAACCCGTTACCTTCCTGACACTTCAACCCTGCCTGCATCCATGCTCAAGATCTATCGCGAACCCGTCGTCACCCTCATCGCCCGCCCGCAGTTCCTCGAGCCGGCTCATCTCGGCGTGCAATGGCATGAACCCGGTACCGACGGCGAGCGCCTGGCCGAGTTCGCGGGCCGGCTCTGCTACATGAGTCAGCACAACCCGGCCGGCCGGAGCACTGCCGAGTATCTCGGGAACATTCTCAAGCAGGGGCACGGCTCGGTGTTCGAGCATGCGGTGTACGTCGTGCTCATCGAGGGAGTGTCGCGATCACTCACCCATGAGCTGGTGCGCCACCGTGCCGGCTTCGGATACTCGCAGCTCTCACAGCGTTATGTCGACGAGTCCGAGGCGGCCTTCGTGATGCCACCAGCGATGCAGGGGGATGCGGAGCTCGAGGCGGCCTGGACGGCACAGGTTGCCTCCGCACAGGAGAGCTACGTCGGGGCCGTCGAGCGCCTGATGGAGCGGTACTCCTGGGTGGAGAGCAAGGTGCATCGGCGCAAGATGGCGCGTGAGGCAGGGAGGTCGCTGCTTCCCAATGCGACCGAGACCAAGATTGTCGTGAGCGGCAACATCCGGGCGTGGCGCACGATGCTCGAGCTGCGACTCGGCGAAGGTGCCGAGCGCGAGATTCGTCGCTGTGCCGTCGCAATCCTCGGTACGCTGCGCGCCGAGGCGGCGGCGTTTTTTCATGATTTCGAACTCTATCCCGCCGATGACGGTGAGCAGGCCGGCCGCGTCGTGCATCACAAGGTATGACCGCACCGCCACGCGTGGCGCTGGTCACGGGGTCGTCCGCGGGCATCGGGCGAGCGACCGCAGTCGCGCTTGGCCATGCCGGGTACGCCGTCGCCGTCTGCGGCCGCCGGGCTGGACCCGTCGCCGAAACCGTCGCGCAGCTGCGAGACGCCGGGATCAAGACCGTTGGCCATCCGTGCGATGTGAGTGATCCTGAAGCGGTGCGCGCGCTTGTGGACGATGTAGAATCCGCGCTCGGTCCGATCGACGTGCTCGTGAACAACGCCGGGGTGGGCATCATCAAGCCGTTTCATGAACTCACACTCGATGATTGGGATACAACGTTCGCGATCAACGTGCGGTCGCTTTTTGTCGTGACCCAGGCGGTTCTCGGCGGGCATGCGCGAGCGCCGACGGGGGTTCGTGGTCAATGTGTCGTCGCTTGCCGGTCGGAACGGTTTCAAGGGAGGTACTGCGTACGCGGCGTCCAAGCATGCCGTACTCGGGTTCTCATCGTCGCTGCTTGCCGAGGTGCGGCAGGATGGGGTCAGGGTTGTCGCGATCTGTCCGGGATCGGTGGATACCGACCTGCGTCGCGACCAGCCACTGCTTGGCAGCACGCCGCCCGGCCGGATGCTCCGTTCGGAGGATGTAGCCGCCGTCATCATCGACGCCATTTCGCTGCCCGAACGGGCGCTGGTGAGCGAGCTCGATATTCGTCCCACAGCACCCTGAGCGGCCTCGATCCGTGGATATCGACCGATGCGTCTGCCAGCGCACGCTCTTTGCACAGCTCTTGCCTATGGTCAGGGACGGCGGATGGGACCTGGACACGCTGATTCGTGAGACGGGGTGTGGCGATCAATGCGGTCTCTGTAGACCCTATCTCAGGGAGATGCTCCGGACCGGGACCACGGTATTCCACAGGGTACTGGTAGAAACCGACGATGCGGAGGGCAACGGGTGAACGCTGGCGGGGTTAGGGAGGCACCAGTCGGTTCGGCGGGTACGGCATCCCACGGCGCCCTCGCCAGGGCGCCGCGGCCGTGGTATGCCGTCTTCTACCGTACTGGCACGTTGCTGTTTCTCGCCCTGTTCTGCGGGTGGGCCTCGGTGGGCCTGCTCGCGTCGGGGCGTTACGACGGCGGGCTGGCCTTTGCGGCGGTGTCCTCCGCCCTCGCGTTCGTCACCATGCGCCGTGGCCGGATCCTGGCCAATCGCCAGAAGGACTCGCTGTCACGCGCCCTCGACGCCTCGGCCCGCCGCAACAGCGAGCTCGAGCGTCTCCGCGATCTCTCCGCAGCGCTCCTCGCCGGCAATGATCTCGCAGCGCTCAACCGCCAGATTGCGCAGGCCGCCGCCGACCTCCTGGAGGCCGAGGGTGGAGCGATCATGCTGGTGGTGGAGGAGGGGCGGTTCGTGAAAGTGGTGGCGGGGGCCGGTCCGCTTGTGTCCGCCGTGGGCTCCCTGTTGCCGATCGATCGTTCCCTCGCCGGGCATGTCGTCACGCACGACGAAGCCGCGATCGTGGATGACATGGAGACGGACCCGCGCAATCACCCGCACGAGGCGCTCAGCAACCGACTACACAGTGCCGCCATGGTACCATTGCGCTCGGCGGGATTGGTGGTCGGTGCGCTCTGCGCGTACAACCGCCGCGACCAGCGACACTTTGCAGACCACGACCTGCAGCTGCTCCAGACGCTCGGCGATCAGGTGGTGCTCGGCCTCGACCGCACCACGGTGCTGGAAGAACTGCGCCGCAACGAACGGATGCTTGCGCTCAAGAACAAGGAACTCCAGCGCGCCACGCGATTGAAGAGCGAGTTCCTCGCGAACATGTCACACGAGCTGCGCACCCCGCTCAACGCAATCATCGGGTTCTCCGACCTCCTGCTCACCGAAGGACTCGGGCCGCTGGAGGATCAGCAGAAGGAGTTCCTCGAGGCCATCCTGCGAAATGGCAATCACCTGCTCGGACTCATCAATTCCGTCCTCGACCTGTCGAAGATCGAGGCGGGTCGGATGACCCTGAGTCTCGGCCGCTTCGACGTGCGTGATGCGGTCACGGGCGCCATCACCGACACGCTTTCGCTGCGGACCGCCAAGGCGCAGGAGTGCGTGATGGACCTGCCGGATTCGGAACTGGAAGTGATGGCCGACGGGACGCGGATCCGCCAGATCCTCTTCAACCTGCTCTCGAACGCGTCGAAGTTCACGCCCGAGGGCGGACAGATCACGATCTCGGCCGTGCATACCGTCGCGCCGATGCCGACCATGGCCATCAATGGCAGGGTCGGCGACTCGCCGAAACTTGCGACCCGTGATGTCGTCTGGGTTTCAGTGTCCGACACGGGGATTGGTATTCGCCCGGAGGACACGGACAAGCTGTTCAGGGAGTTCAGTCAGGTGGATTCAACCGCATCGCGGGCGGTACAGGGAACCGGTCTCGGGTTGGCCCTGTGCAAGCGCTTCGTCGAGATGCATGGTGGCCAGATCGGGGTCGAGTCCATCCATGGAAAAGGCAGCACTTTCTGGTTCCTGATTCCCAGCGACGGTCCGCCAGTGATGGCGGAAGCGTTGCAAGAGGCCGCCGTAGCGTGAACCCGGTGCGTGGTCCGGTGGCGGTTTTCTCGCTGCTTTCGTTCTGCTGGGCGGTGTTTGCGGGACCATTGGCCGATGCGGTGTGGCATCACGCCGACAGCCGGGCGGCCAATGCTCTTCATGTCGAATCCGCCGATGGACCGGGTTGCCACGCCGAGCGGTGCGTGGTTGGTGCCGCCTTCGCGTCGGCCTCGCCGGTTCGCGCCGCTCTTGACCCGCCGCGCCTCGAAGCGCCAACGGTTCGCATCCGGGATGCCCAGCCCGACGACTCGCACCTCGATCGCCGTCCACCCCTCCCGCCAGGATCCCGCGCTCCTCCCGCCTGACAGCGTTTCTCCGTGAGATGATCCCGCATCCAGCGGGAGCATGCGGCTCCGCCGCGTCCTGTCATGATGGATGGAGTTCCCATGATCGCAATCTTGCTTGCCGTCGCCGCCGCGATGGTCAATCCTGCGGCGTCCGATACGACGCACGGAGCGTATTCGCTCCTCGGCCGTGTCGCCGACACCACCGGGCATCCGATCGCGGACGCCCGGATCGTTCTTCTCGAGGCGTCCCGCTCGGCCCGAACCGACGCTGAAGGTCGGTTCCTCCTTACCGATGTCCCCGACGGAACCTACGGCGTATCCGTTGCCGCCATCGGATTCCGCCCGCGGGTGATACGTGTCACCATCCGGGGGCGGGATACGCGCCTCGACGTGGCACTCACGCGTACGATCGTCGAGCTCGCCGCAATCCAGACGACGGCCACGCCGCTCGCGACGAGCGCGCTGGATTCACCCCAGCCGCTGGCGGTGTTGCAGGGCGACGGACTCGCCAACGCGCAGGCACCCTCGCTCGGCGCCGTGCTCGAGGCCCTCCCGGGCATGCGCAACCTCTCGACGGGATCGGGGGTGGGCAAGCCGGTGATTCGCGGGCTGACATCCAACCGTGTCCTGGTGCTGGAGAACGGCCAGCGCATCGAGAGCCAGCAGTGGGGCGACGAACACGCACCCAACATCGAAACGGCGAGCGCCGAGCGGATCGAGGTGATCCGAGGGCCAGCCAGTGTGCTGTACGGATCGGACGCGCTCGGCGGGGTGATCAACGTCGTGCAACGCGAACTTCCAGACGCCACCGATCGCCCGGCGTTCATCTCGCAGTGGGTCACCGCGACCTACGGCAGCAACGGGAGTGCGCCCGATGGCTCGGCGCTGATCGAGGGCGCACGGGGACCGATCGGATTCCGCACCACGCTCACGGGGCGCAGCCAGGGCGACGTCACCACGCCTACCGGGGCGCTCGCCAATTCGGGCCTCGAGATGCACGGCGGTTCTGCGGCACTCGGCGTCCGAGGTGGCTGGGGTTCGATCGCCGCGACGTACACCGGGCGCACGGAACGCCTGGAGATCCACGAAGATCCCGACGAGGAACCGGACGCCACGCCGTTCCAGCGCGTGGGTGTGTCCCGTGGGACCCTCACGGCGAACATCGCCCTCGGCGCGGCCCGGATCGAGTTCGACCTCGGCCGCGAGAGCAACCGGCGTCGTGAGTTCGAAGCCGCTGATGACCGCGATTTCGCCCTGGGCCTGCAGTCGATCAACACCATGGGAAACATCCACCTGCACCACTCGACCGGTGGGCGGGTGGCCGGCGTGGTGGGTGTCAGCGCGATGCGCTCCACCGTGTCGATCTCGGGCGAGGAGGTGCTGGTGCCCGCCTCGGTCACCGACAATGTCGGCGTATACGTCTTCGAGCAGATCGACGCGGGGCGGTGGCAGTTCTCGGCCGGCGCACGCGCCGATTGGCGGCGCCTGCGCAACGATGCGAATACATCCCTCGGTCTCGCGGCCGGTAAACAGGACTGGACTGCCCTGACGGGCAACATCGGGGCGCTGTTGCGCGTGACCGAGTCGGTCGCACTGGTGTCGAACGTCGGTCGGGGGTTTCGTGCACCATCGGCGTTCGAACTCTTCGCCGACGGTGTGCATGAAGGCACCGTGCGCTACGAGATCGGCAACGCGGCGCTGCGAAACGAGGTGTCGCTCAACGCCGACCTGGCCGTGCGCACCCAGGGGCACGGGTTGGTCGCGGAACTCGGCGTGTTCCGCAATGCGATCAACGATTACATCTATCCCGACCCTACCGCAGAGGTCGATGCGGAGTCGGGACTGCAGGTGTATCGGTACCGCCAGGGCGATGCCGTGCTGAGTGGCATCGAAGTGTCCGCCGACGCCCACGTGCAGCCGTGGCTGCACTTGCGCGGTGGTGTCGACTACACCCGCGGAGACAACACCAGCCTCCGCCAGCCGCTCGCGTTCGTCGCTCCGGTGCGCGTGAGTTACGCGGCCCGGTTCGAACCTGGCGTGCGTACCGTCGATGACCTATACATCGAGTTTGCAGGAGAGACCAATGCCCAGCAGCGGCGGCTCGACCCTGACGACGTCGCACCGTCAGGTTATACCTTGGTCAATGTCAGGTCGGGGGGTGCGTTCGATATCGCAGGACGACGCGTGCTGCTCGACGTGCAGGCCCGGAATCTCCTGGACAAGACGTATCGGTCGTTCCTGAGCCGATACAAACGCTATGCCGATGATGCCGGTCGAAATGTGATCGTGCGGGTCACGGTGTCATGACGTGGGGCGCGGGTCGGCTGAGCTGAAGGCTATCCCCAGGCCCCTGCCATCTCGGCCCGCGCGGCCCACGCGGCAACGCGCGGGGCAATGATCCGGGCAGCGAGCCGCGCCACCGATTCGTCGCCCTCGCCGAACCACCGCGGCGCTTCGCTCCCGAACCAGAGCCAACCGACCATCTCCCCGCCCACTTCGAGGCGGGCGGCGAGCATCGACGTTGTGCGCGTCGCGCCGCGCTGGTCGGCGACCGACGGCCACGCGATTCCGCGAGCACGCAAGTCGTCGATGCGCGCCACCGAGCGCGCCCCCAGGGACTGCACGACCCTGTCGATCGCGTCGGAGGCGGTGGCATCAACAGTGAGCGCTCGCGACGGGACGCGGGCCTCAGCGACCAGTGCCCAGCACTCCGGCGCGGGAGCAACCGCAACGAGTTCGAGCCGATCGTGGGGCAACTGGTTCGACAACGCGTCGGAGAGCAACTGCACGAGGTCGGTGCCGTCACGCGCGTGATCCATCGCGTCGAGAATCGTTTCCGTGACCACTGCCACGACCGCAGTCGGCTCCTCGGCCTCGGGTGGTGGCACGATCCACGGATACGCCGCCAGGCGTCGGCAGCTCGACGCCAGCCCCAGGGCGACGCGATGCAGCGTCCGGCTGTCGTGCAGCCCGTAGGCATGCTCGGCGAGTGACGCAGCCACCAGCAGCCCGACGTCCTGCACCTCGGCCCTGATCGGCACGGCCATCACCGAGGCATACCCGCCGTTGCGGAATCGATCCTCCAGGCGAAACAACTCCTCCTGGGCGATCAGTGGCTCCGCTGGAGGCGGGGCGAGACGGTCGGCGACGAGGGCCGCAGGTCCGAGCAGCACCGACCCACCGCGGGATGGGTGGAGCCAGAGCGCGAGCAGGTCGTGCGGAAGCACGGTCGACACCGCCGCACCCAGAGCCTCATGCCACGTTGCCACCTCCCGGTAGCTCGGCCGACGGCCAGGCCACGCGAGCACGGGGACGAAGACATCCGGCGGCTGGGTCGGTATGAGAGGCATGAGGGAGGGAAGAGTGCAGGGGACGTGCCATGAACGGAACTCTTGCCATACCCCCTACCCCTATATAAGCTTGATCGCTTCATCTTGTCTGGAGAAGACCATGGAAACCGTCACGTTGCACGTCGAGGGGATGAGTTGCGGGCACTGCATCAACGCCGTGAACAAGGCGCTGCACGGCGTTGAGGGTGCCAAGGTGGTGTCGGTCCAGATAGGGCGGGCGGTCGTGGAAACCGCGCCCGGTGGGCCTTCCGTCGACCAGCTCGTGGCCGCGGTGGACGCTGCCGGGTACGACGCCACCCCCTCGGCGGGCTAGTTCATGTCGTCGGCAGATGTTGGCGCGATCCTGGTCGGGTTGCTGGCCATCGGCGCCGTCAACTGGTGGTTCTTCCTGCCCCGCGCCGCCCCCTCAGCACCCCAGGCCAGCGGGCGTGCCACACCGGGTGATGCGCCACCGCCGCAACCCGGTACCGGGTCGGTCACGCTGAATGTCGAGGGGATGACCTGCGCGGCGTGTCAGTCGAGGGTGCAACGGGCACTCGAGCGGGCACCAGGCGTCGAGGCGGCGTCCGTCAACCTGATGATGGCCAACGCCGCGGTGCGCTACGACCCGGCGCAGGTCTCCACGGAGGCGCTGGTCGAGGTGGTACGGTCGACGGGGTACGACGCGCACCTGCCGGTCGCCGGTCGCTCGTCACAGCAGGAGCAAGCCGACCTCGACCACGCGCAGCGGGCCGAGTATTCGGTGCTGCGACGCAAGGCGATCGTGAGCGGCGTGGCAGGGGCCGTGGCGATGGTCGTGTCTATGCCGTTGATGGCGGGAGACCATGCGCACGAGTCGGTCGATCCGTTCATGATGCGAGTGATGGCGGTGCTCACACCAGCCCTGCGCGAACTGATGCCCTGGTTGTACGAGGTGCCGCGCGCGGCGCTGTCATGGGGGTTGCTCGGGATCACGGTCGGTGTGATGGCCTGGGCGGGTCGTCATTTCTACACGCGGGCATGGACGGCGTTCCGTCATCACGGCGCCGACATGAACACGCTTGTCGCCGTGGGCACCGGTGCCGCCTTCGTGTATTCGGCGATCGCGACGATCGCTCCGCAGCTTTTCACTGCGCGCGGGATGGCCCCCGATGTCTACTACGAGGCGGTGATCCTCATCATCGCGTTCATCCTCGCGGGCAACACCCTCGAGGCCAGGGCAAAGCATCGGACTGGAGCTGCGCTGCAGTCGCTCGCTTCACTGCAACCGTTGGTGGCCCGCGTGGTCCGTGATGGTACGGAGAACGACGTGGCAATTGCGGACGTGCAGGCCGGGGAGATCGTGCTGGTGCGCCCGGGCGAGCGGATCGCGGTCGACGGCGAGGTCATTGCCGGCGAGAGCGCAGTCGACGAGGCGATGGTCACGGGCGAATCGATGCCGGTGCCGAAGCTGAGTGGAGATCGGGTGATCGGGGGCACGGTCAACGGTACTGGTGCGCTCCGCGTGCGGGCCACGACGCTTGGCGCCGATTCCGTGATCGCGCGCATCGTCACACTGATGCGCGATGCCCAGGCATCCCGCGCACCGATCCAGAACCTCGCCGACAGGATCAGCGCTGTCTTCGTTCCCGTCGTGGTGTCGATCGCGATTGCGACGTTCGTGGCATGGCAGGTCGCGTTGCCTGACGGCTCGCTGGTTCGCGCATTCTCCGCGAGTGTCGCGGTGCTGATCATCGCCTGTCCGTGTGCGATGGGTCTTGCGGTGCCGACGGCGGTGATGGTGTCGACCGGGCGTGGCGCGGAGATGGGCATCCTCGTCAAGGGAGGTGCGGCGCTCGAGCGCGCCGGTGAAGTCGACACCATCGTCTTCGACAAGACCGGTACCATCACCGAGGGAAAGCCGAGTGTGACCGATCTCGTGATGGCGGATGGTGCGCTGGGCGAGCAGGAATTGTTTCGGCTCGTCGGCACGCTGGAGCGATCTTCGCAGCATCCGATTGCCGATGCCATCGTGGCTGAGGCGGAGCGGCGTGGTGTCGGGCCGGGCAGTGCCGAGAGTTTTCAATCGGTGACCGGCAAGGGAGCGCAGGGCGTGGTGGATGGACGTGCGGTCATCGCGGGCAACCGCGCGTTGCTCGCGGACTGGTCCATCGATCCTGCTGCGCTCGATGACGCCGCCGTGGATGTGGAGCAGCGCGGTCGCACCACGGTGTTCGTGGCGATCGACGGCAAGCTTGCCGGTCTGGTCGGGGTGGCGGATCCGATTCGGTCTACATCTCCACCGGCGATCGCCAGGCTCCAGGCCATGGGACTGCGCACGGTGCTGCTCACCGGCGACCGTCGGAGCACCGCCCTCGCCATCGCGGCGGAGGCGGCGATCGACGAGGTGATTGCCGAGGTGCTTCCCGATGGAAAGGTTGCCGCCATCGCGCAGTTGCAGCGGGAGGGGCGGGTGGTGGCAATGGTCGGCGACGGGATCAACGATGCCCCGGCGCTCGCCCGCGCCGACATCGGTATCGCCATGGGAAGTGGTACCGACGTGGCAATCGAAGCGGCTGACATCGCGCTGATGCGAGCGGACCTGTCGGGTGTCGAGGCGGCGATCGGCCTTTCCCGTCGCACCATGAGGGTGATGCGCCAGAATCTCTTCTGGGCGTTCGTGTACAACGTGGTGGGAATTCCCATCGCGGCCGGCATCCTCTATCCGTTCACCGGCATCCTGCTCTCACCGATCCTGGCCAGCGCTGCCATGGCAATGAGCAGCGTGAGCGTGGTCACCAACTCGTTGCGCCTGAAGACCGCAGGCTGACGGGATGCACGTCCTCGTCAACCCACTCCACCGGGACCAGCCATGAAGCCGACCCATGCCGCACATGTCTCGCCCGACACCAAGGATGCCCTCGCGAAGCGACTCCGTCGGATCGAGGGGCAGGTGCGGGGATTGCAGCGGATGATCGATGAGGAACGCTACTGTGCCGACATCCTCGTCCAGATCGCATCGGCCCAGGAGGCGTTGCGGGGCGTGGGCAAGGTGTTGCTGCAGAGCCACCTGACGCATTGTGCGACCGCGGCGATTCGGTCCGGTGATCCTGCCGAGGCGGAGCGGACCGTGAATGAACTGGTGGAACTGTTCGGCAAGCAGGTCAGCGGGCGTTGACGACCTTCTCCATGTCCGCCGCCACGGTGCGCATGGCGCCGAGCATCACGATGCCGCCGGCGAGTGCGACCGTCGGGAGCACCATCACCGCCCGGTCGAGCCCGAAGCGATCGGACAACGTCCCGACGAGTGGCATGGCGATGGCATCACCCGCGAGGTGGATGAACAGCAGGTAGGCGCCGACGACCGTCGCGCCGATGCGCGATGGCACGACGTCGAAGATCACCGCGGTGATCGGCCCGTTGTACCACGAGAGCATGAAGAACGCGACGGCAAAGACCGGCATGAAGAGATCGATGTCGCGAATCGTCATGAGCCAGATCGCGATCGGTCCGCCGATGAGGAATCCGAGTCCCACGGTGAGGACGCGACCCCGTCGGGTGTGCCGACTGAAGAAGTCGGCCACCGCGCCGCCCGCGAGCGCCCCGAGCACGCCGGCGAGCAGGCCCCACTTGCCGAGCAGCGCCGCCGCGCTGCCTGCGCTCAGCCCGAACTCCCTCGTCATGAACGTCGGACCCCAGCCCACCAGCCCGTTCATCCCGAACGAGATCATCGCGCCCGCCACGAAGGTGTACACCAGTGTGGGCGTGCGGAGTACCAGGCGGCCCGCGTCGAGGAGGTCGTCCACGGCGCTTTCGAGCTCGGGCGTGAACGGCGTTTCGTCGCGCCGCTGGGTGCGAACCAGCCGCACCCAGCGGTAGATGGTGAGCGCGAGACCGACTGCCACCGCGAGGGCGATCACCGCCGCGTCGAGTGCGGAGTCGGCTCCATAGCGCTCAGTGAGCTCGTACGCGGCAATGAGGCCGAGCGTGGTGGCGATGATCAGCGGGAGGAACTGCCGCACGAATCCGCGTACGCCGAGCTCCAGCTCGCGAATGAAGCGGCGCACCGTGAGTGGCATCTCGCGCCGGGTGGGATCAACCAGCCGCGAGACAGCCACCGCGCACGCAAAACCGGGGAGACCGACGGCCATGAACGCGACCCGCCATCCGTAGATCGACTCGAGCCAGCCGCCGAGGAGCAGGCCGAGGACGCCGCCCACGGGAATGCCGGCGGCGAGGATGCTCATCGCGCGCGCACGACTCGCACCGGGGAAGTAATCGGCAACCATCGACGACGCCGCCGGCCCGTACGCTGCCTCGCCCACACCGACCGCGGCGCGGCACACGAACAGTTGCCAGTAGGATCGGGTCAGTCCGCCCAGGAAGGTGAACGCACTCCACAGCGCCACACCGCCGGCAATCACTGCCTTGCGGCTCTTGAGGTCGCTGATCACGCCGAACGGCAGCGCGGCGAGCGAGAAGACCAGGATGTACGCGGAACCCAGCCAACCGAGCTGGGCATCGGTGAGCACCAGGTCGCGCTTGATCGGCTCGAACAGCGCAAAGATGACGTTGCGGTCGAGGTAGTTGAGCAGGTTGATGAACGCGAGGAGCGACAGTGCTCCCCAGGCGTTGCGGCGCGAGGGCGGGATCGGCGGGGATGGGGTCACGTGGAGTCGCTCAGGGAGCGACCGACGTGATCCCGAGGCGCTTCTGGGTTTCCTTCACGATGCGGACCACCTCTGCCGGGTCGTCGGTGACCGTGAAGAGGTACTCGTCGCCCGGTGAGATCTTGCCCTCGGCAAGCATCGTGTCCTTGATCCACGTAGACCAGGCCGCTCCAGTAACTCGATCCGAACAGGATCACCGGAAAGTCGGTCACCTTGTCGGTCTGGATCAGGGTCAGCGCCTCGAACAACTCGTCCAGCGTGCCGTACCCGCCGGGAAAGACCACGAACCCGACCGAGTACTTGATGAACATCGTCTTGCGGACGAAGAAGAACTTGAAGTCGAGGGAGCGGTGCAGGTACGGGTTGGAAAACTGCTCGTGTGGCAGCTCGATGTTGCAGCCGATCGAGATCCCGCCGGCCTCGTAGGCGCCCTTGTTGGCCGCCGCCATGATGCCGGGGCCGCCGCCGGTGATCACCGGGATATTGGCCTGCGCAAAGAGCCGCGCCGTTTCTTCAGCCGCCTGATACATCGGGTCATCGGCCGAGGTGCGGGCCGATCCGAAGATCGAGATGCCGCCTGCCACATCCTGCAGGTTCTCGAACCCCCACACGAACTCGCCAAGAATCCGGAGCACGCGCCACGAGTCGGAGTTGCGCCGGATGCGAAGCGTTTCAGCATCGACCGGAATGTTGAGGAGGACCTCGTCCTCGGTCGGGCGGGAGAATTCCTCCACGGGGACGGTCGGGCCGTCGCGAACGGGTTCAGCCATGGCGGAATATAGGCGGATCGGGCCGTGCGGGCCCGCCCCTTGGACCGGCTGCGGTCGACGCCGTCGTTACTTTTGCGGAGTGAGTAACGAACTGTTGCCCGACCCGGCATATCGGGGTTCGTGGTCCGCACTTACCGCGGCGCTGGTGGGGCGTGCGCTGGTGTCACCCCGGCTCGCGGTCGATCTCGTGCGGACCGCATGGGCGTTCCGCCGGCGCTCGTGGTGGCGGGTTGCGCCCTTCCTGCCGGTTCCCGATGAGACCTACCTCCGGTGGCGGATGTACACCGCGTACGGCCACGAAGCGGCGGTGCCGCCCGCCGACGACGTGATCCGCTTCGCGCGCTGGCGGCGCGAGACGATGGGCGCATGAACGGCGCTCCACTACCGCGGGTCGTCATCATCGGCGGTGGTTTCGCCGGTCTCTACCTCGCCCACGGCCTGCGGAAAGCTGCCGTTCGCGTGACGATCGTCGACCGGCGGAATCACCATCTCTTCCAGCCGATGCTCTACCAGGTCGCGGCGGCAGCTCTCTCCCCGCAGGACATCGCCGCCCCGATCCGCTCGATCCTCCGCAAGCAGAAGAACGCCGAGGTCCTGCTCGGCGAGGTCGACCGGGATCGACACCGACGGCGCGCACCGTCCATCTCGCCGATGGCGCGACACTCGACTACGACTACTGCGTGGTGGCCATCGGCGCCCGCCATTCCTATTTCGGTCACGACGAGTGGGAGCCCTATGCGCCGGGGCTCAAGAGCCTCGAGGATGCCCTCGACATTCGCCGCCGGATTCTCTACGCGTTCGAGCGCGCCGAGCGCGAGCCCGACCCCCGCAAGCGGCATGAGTATCTCACGTTCGTGGTGGTTGGTGGCGGACCGACGGGAGTCGAGATGGCGGGCGCGATCGCCGAGATCCGGCGCTTCGCCCTGGCTCGAGACTTCCGGCACATCGATCCGCGCGAGGCCACCGTGTTGCTGGTCGAGGGCGGCCCCCGGATCCTCTCCTCCTATCCCGCCGCATCGTCGGCGCAGGCGAAGTCGCAGCTCCGCGAACTGGGCGTCGATGTGCGCGAGAACACCATGGTCACCAGCATCGGCCCCAACATGGTGGAAGCCTCGGGATGGGTGATTCCCACCACCACCGTGATCTGGGCCGCAGGGAACGCGGTCGGTGACCTGAGCCGAACGCTTGGGAGTGCCCGTCGATCGTGCGGGCCGGGTGATCGTGGAACCCGACTGCTCGATCCCCGGGCACCCCGAGGTGTTCGTGCTCGGCGACGCCGCGGCGTTCATGCATCAGGATGATTCCGACGGGGCGCTTCCCGGCGTGAGTCCCGTCGCGATCCAGATGGGGCAGCATGCTGCGCGGACCATCCGCGCCGATCTCGCCGGTCGACCCCGCTCGCCCTTCTCCTATTGGGACAAGGGACAGCTCGCGGTGATCGGTCGCGGTCACGCGGTCGCGGACATCTGGCGGTGGCAGTTCGGCGGGTTTGTCGCATGGATCGTCTGGGCGGTGGTGCACATCTTCTTCCTGATCGGCTTCCGCAACCGCGTGATGGTGCTGCTCGAGTGGTCGTGGGCCTATCTCCGGTACTCGCCAGGTGCCCGGTTGATCACGGGGGAAGGCCACCTGTCGACCCCGCTCACCGTCACCGGCGAGCATCCGGTCCCGCGCGAGCTTTCGGGCCCCAGGCCGTGATCCTCGATGCCCACGCCGTCAAGGCGGAGGCTTCGCGAATCGGGTTCATCGCCGTCGGCATCGCACCGCTCACACCGAGCGTCCGAGGCGACGCACTCGACCGGTGGCTTGCTGCGGGACACGCCGGCACGATGCGGTACCTGCACCGTCAAGCGCGCCGCCGCAAGGATCCCGCACTGGCGACGCCCGGTGCGACGACCGCGGTCGTCGTGCTCGACAATTACGCCGCGCCGGCCGACGAGCGCCCGGCGCCGGACGATGCCTTCCGTGTCGCGGCGTATGCACGAGGGATGGATTACCACGTGGTGACGCACGGTCGACTGCACCGGCTGGCAGAGTGGATGAAGGCCAACGGTGCCGCGATCGCGCACACCTGGGTCGATGACGGACCGATTCCCGAGCGCGAGCTCGCCGAGCGCGCCGGGCTCGGCTGGATCGGCCGCAACACCATGCTCATCAACCCGCGACACGGCTCGTACACCTTCATCGGCACGGTGTTCACCGACGCCCCGCTCGCGCCTGACACACCGCGCGCCATCGATCTCTGCGGTACCTGCACCAGGTGCATCGATGCATGCCCCACCGGCGCGATCATCGAGGACCGGGTCGTCGATGCCACGATGTGCCTCTCCTACCAGACGATCGAGAACCGATTCGAGCCCCCGGCCGACCTCGCCCCGCGCTGGGATGGTTGGGCGTTCGGGTGCGATGTCTGCAACGATGTCTGCCCGTGGAACGTGAAGTTCGCGACTCCGACCGACGTGCCCGAGTTTGCGAAGCGAGACGCACCCGACAGGCGCAATCCCGATGTCTTCGAGCAGATGGATGAAGCCGAGTTTGCGAGACGCTTTGCCGACACACCTCTCGCGCGCCCGGGGCTCGCCCGGATGCGCCGCAACGTGCGCCTGGCCACTGCCTCGCGCCGCGACCCCGATTCCCGATGACGCCCTCACTCCATTCGCTCGCGATTTTCGTCACCGATCTCGAACGCGCCCGTGCCTTCTATGAGGACGCACTCGGGCTGCCGATCGCCCGGGCCGGTTCGTTCGGCTATGAGCTGCTCGACACCCCACCTCATCTCGGCGTGCACCCAGCAAGCCATCCGGATGCCATGGCCATGGTCGGTCGCCACACCGGCATCACCTTTCGCGTCGATGACCTGCTGGCGCTTTGCAGCCGACTCGGCGACGCAGGCGTCCGATTCGTCGCGGAGCCGACGCAGCAGGGCTTCGGCATCATGGCCATGGTCGCCGACCCCGATGGCAACGTGATGGCGCTGTGGGAGGACAACATGTCGGACGCGGAGCCCGCGGCGTGAGCCTCCCGGGAGAGTTCGCCAGCGACAACGCGGCGCCGGTGCACCCCGCGGTGATGGCGGCGATCGAGGCCGCGAACACCGGTGCCGCACCGGCGTACGGCGCCGATCCATGGACCACGCGGGCCGAACTGTGGTTCGCGCAGGTGTTCGGGACGGACACGAGCGCCGCGCTGGTGTGGAACGGGACCGGCGCGAACGTCGTGGCCCTCCGTGCGCTCGTCAAGCCGTGGGAAGCGGTCATCTGCACGGCGCAGGCGCACATCAACGTCGACGAGTGTGGTGCGCCCGAGCGTCTCGCAGGCTGCAAGCTGATCGACGTGCCGACGCGCGATGGCAAGCTCACGCCGGCGCAGGTCGAGTCGGCACTCACCGGTATCGGCGATCAGCATCGGGTGCAACCAAGAGTGGTGTCGGTGACCCAGAGCAGCGAATACGGGACGGTGTACACGAACGCCGAGTTGCGCGCGATCGCGGATGTCGCGCATCGACATGACCTGCTGGTGCACATGGATGGTGCCAGGATCGCCAATGCCGTCGCCGCGCTCGGCGCCTCGCTGCGGGAGTGCACCGTCGAGGCCGGCGTGGACGTGCTGTCATTTGGTGCCACCAAGAACGGCGCGATGGGCGCCGAGGCGGTGGTCGTGTTCGACCCGGCGGTGGCTGCTTCGCTGCCGTTCCTCCGCAAGCAGACGGCCCAGCTCGCCTCGAAAATGCGATTCCTTGCCGCGCAGTTCATCGGGCTGGCAGAAGGCGACACGTGGCTTGCCAATGCCCGCCAGGCGAACGCGATGGCGCAGCGGCTGGCTGCGGCGCTGCGCGGGATCGAGGGCGTCACGATCACCCAGTCGGTGGATGCCAACGCCGTCTTCGCGCTGCTGCCGCGGGCCGCGGTCGAGGCGTTGCAGCACGATTTCCACTTTTATGTGTGGGACGAGTCCACTGGCGAGGTACGATTGATGTGCAACTGGGCCACCGAACCCGGGGACGTCGACCAATTCGTCGACGCGATCAGGGCACAACTGTCCCGCTGATGCTGCGCCTCGGTCCGCCGTGTCGATCCTGCGTCCTGTGCGCGCTCGCGTTCGTGCTGATATCCGTGATCATGGTGGCGGGTGGAGTTTCGGCCATCGACCAGCGTTTGCTCGAGATGGTCGGTGCGATGCGCACCGATGTCGGAACCGCGGCGATGCGTGCATTCACGGTGCTCGGTGACGGCGCCGTGGAGGTCCCGATCGCGTTCGGCCTGATGGCGCTCCTCTGGCGGGCGCTCGGCCGCGCCGTGGCGTGGCGATACTTCGCGTGCGCCGTGTCGCGGCGAGCTCGTCTACCTGATCGCCAAGGCGGCGTTCGGTCGGCCGCGACCCGACGTGATCGACCGACTCGGGTCGGCGGGCTGGCATTCATACCCTTCGGGTCACGCCATGCTCGCGCCCATCGTGTACAGCGTGGCGCTGCTGCTGTTGCTCAGGGTGGTCCGCGACCCCGCCGCGAGATTTGGTCTGGTGGCGCTCGCCGTGCTGATCCCGCTCACCATCGCGCTGTCGAGGGTCTACCTGGGAGTGCACTACCCGAGTGACGTCACGGCGGCCCTGGTGCTGGGGTCGGGCTGGGGGTTGCTGTGGTTCGGCACCGATGCATCCAGCAATTGCGACACCTCGGCGTCGGCGGCAACGAGCTGATCGATTCGTTCCGACAACTCCCGGGCGGCGTCCAGCTCAGCAGTGATCGGCCCGGCGCCGGCCCCCGTGCCGATGCGCAACAAGCCGAGCCGCAATGACTCGATGGCTGCCACCGACGCCTCGAGACGCATCGGCCACGGCCCCGGTGCGCCCTCGATGATTCGCTGGCGTGCCCGCGACGCCTGGGCTTCGAGCCGTGCGACGATCACCGGGAGGTCGGCGAGGGCGGCTCTGTGGTGGTCGGCGAGCGAGGCGAAGAGCGTTTCCGTGGCTGCGCCAAGTTCCACTTCGGTGGGTTGCCACACTCGATATCCTGGTTCCTGCGTTGCCAGTCCGAGTGACGACACCTTCGCCATCATCTCGCCCAGTCGTCCGTTCCAGAACCAGCAACGCAACCGGGTCCACGGGTCGCGAGGACGCAGTCGTCGGCCTGGAAAGATCAGGCCGAACAACGCACCCGCGACCGTGGCCATGGTCGCGATCCCGAACACGGCGAAGATGTTCGCCGACATGCGATAGCTGGTGCTGATGAACACGCCGGCGAACAGCGCCGCCAGTGCGGTCGCGAAGGATCCGTAGGTGCCGTACCGCACGAGGCGCGCAAGGATGTGCACGTTGCGGGACCGCTCGTAGTGAAGTTCCTCGTCGCGCCTGTTGTTGATCAGCGCTGCGACGCGACGGAAGTCGGCAAGCGTGGCGCCCGCCTCGATCGCCTTGCGTGTCTCCGACACGCGCCACAACCCGTGCCCGACCCAGGGAAGGGCGGTGTTGGCCATGCAGAAGGCGATGAACACCAGGGCGCCAAGCGGGATCACGCCGCTGCTCAGGGTGGCGGCCAGCGTCATGATGCCGATCCCGTAGAAGAAGAGCGACCAGATCATGTATGCCCCCTTCATCTCCCGACCACGCTCGGCCCATACCCTTACCGAAACCGGCAGGTCGGTCGCGCCGACCGCGCGCGGCGTGAATACATCAGCCATCGATTCCGCATCCGGAAAGCGGTCGTCGGGCCGCTTCGCCAGCGCGCGATCGATGGCGTCGGCGTAGGGACGGGGAGTTCCAGGCGCAACGGACAAGAGCGCCGGCGCCGGGCAGGTCACGTGCTGGGCCAGTAGCTGTGCGGTGTCGCCGAAGAATGGGGGCTGCCCGGCCATGCAGTGGAAGGCCACCGCACCGAGGGAGTAAAGGTCGCTGCGAGCGTCGGTCGCCTCGCCCACCGCCTGTTCCGGAGAGACGTAATCAGGTGTGCCGACGATTCGGCCCCCCTTGGCGACTCCGTCGGAACTCGGGGCGGCGATGCCGAAGTCGGTCACCATTGCCCGTTCGCTGTCAGCCTCGATCAGGATATTGTCGGGCTTGATGTCGCGGTGAATCACGCCCTGCGCGTGGGCGTACGCCAGTGCGTAGGCGATGTCACGAATCACGCGCGCACCGTCGGACGCCGCGAGCGCGCCGCGCCGCCGGATACGGTCGCCGAGTGTCTCGCCGTGCACGTATCGCATCGCGAAGAAGACGAAGTTGCCGACCTCCTCGACTGCGTGGATCGGCACGATGTTGGGATGCGCGAGTCGCGCGGCCAGCCTCGCTTCCCGGAGGAAACCTGCCCGTGTTTCAGGAACCCGGGCACGATCCGGCGGGAGCAGTTTGAGCGCCACCGGCCGGTCGAGACTCACGTCTCGCGCCAGGTAGACGATCCCCATGCCGCCGCGACCGAGTTCGCGTTCGATCGAATAGCGGCCGGCAAGTGCGTGCTGGAGAGCGAGGAAGAGTGCGTCGGGGGGGAAATTCGTGGCCATCTGTATCTGTACGATCGTCAGGCCGGGGAGTGTCGGACCGCTGGCCGAGCGGTCAACGTTCCGGCGACTCGGGGGTGCTGCCCAGGCTGAGGTCTTCATCGCTGACGGTGGGCGGTAGCACCACGCCATTCGCGCCCAGCTTGCGGAACAGTTCCCATTGTGCGGCGCGCGCCGCTCCGGTGTTGCCGCCGTTGTACATCAGCGCAATGAGCAGCGTTCCGTCGGCGCGGCCGAGGTAGCCCACCAGCGTCGAGGCGTTGCCGAGTGTGCCGGTCTTGGCGCGCACCACACCCGGGCCCGGCAGGCCGGTGGCGAGCCGTCGCAGCGTGCCGCTCCCGTTCGTCGGCAGCAGCAGCGCGAAGTTGCGACCGGCCGGGGTGAGCGGGAAGCGGGCGAGATAGGTGGTGAAGACCAGCGGTGACACCCGATCGGATCCTGAAAGACCGCTGCCGTCGACGAGGTGCACGCCGGCATTGATGCCGGTCACGGTGCGAACGTGCTGCGTGAGTCGCTCTGCGGCCCGGTCGGGACCGCCACCCCACAGCAGCAGGAGTTCCGCACCGATGTTGAGCGAGCGCGAGTTGACCTCGTGCGCGATCGAGTCGAACGGCTGTGACGCCACTTCCGCGAGGACCCGCCTGTCGCCCGGGATGGCGGACGCGAGCGTCGTTGCCGGGTTCCACTGGATCCCGGCGGCGCGGGTCGCGTGACTCCACGCGGCGTCGAGGATGACCCGTGGATCGTTCGGGACGCCGACATAGCGTCGCGACCCGGCGCGTGTCCCGATCTGCCCCGTCACCACGTAGTGACCATTCGGCGTGCACCGAGAACCGGATCGTGCTGCGGCTGCCGGACACGGTCTTGGCGTTGACGGTGACGATGTTGGCGATGCCCGAAGGCGATTCACTGATGATGATCGGCCGCTGGCCGGCACGCGCTCCCGGTGCGATCGAGAAACTGATGATGTTCTCATTGAGCGTCACGGGCCCGACTGGAGGCGCGAAGCTCCTGCCCCGGTGCCGTGATTCCCACGCTGATGGATATGCTGCGCGGGGCTCGCCGGATGCCGAGGTGATGGTTAGTGGGCCATTGAGCTTGCGAACGCCTATTGCCGCCAGCTGCTGGGCCAGCTCGGCGAGCATCGGCCCGCCGCGACCGGTCCGCTCGAGGGTCGGATCGCCGTTGAGCTCGAGCGCCCAGCCTCCATCCCATTGTCCAGTCGCAGGATTCACCTGCCCGTTGCCAACCACGCGCGTTGCTCGCCGAGCTTCGCTGCCGACGACGGTGCGTGCAAAACCGGTGGTGAGCAACTTGACGGTGGAGGCGGGGACCATCGGCTCCGACGCGTTCACCGACCACAGCACCTCGCCAGAGTTGTCGGCGATCACCACTCCCCATCGACCAGGCGCCGACCGTGTCGTCTGGGCGTACCATGAGGACAGGTCGGCACCGAGGCCGGCCGGACCCTGCGCGGGGAGCAGCGCCGGGATCAGGAGGAGAGCGATGGCTGGGACGAGGCGTCGGATCATGACCTCTCGGAATGCAAGACGCGTGCGTGTTCCATATGGCGAGCCTGAGCGGAGGTCTGTTGACCGTCCGTTCTCAGGAACGCCAGAGGCCTTCCACGGGTTGCACCGAAGCTGGCCGCGCTATTTGAGGTGGAGCTTTGCGATCGTCTGGAGCTGCATGTTGCTCGTCCCTTCGTAGATCACGCCGATCTTCGCGTCGCGGAAGAACTTCTCCGCGGGGTACTCCTGGCTGTATCCGTAGCCGCCAAAGAGCTCGAGCGCCTGGCCGGCGATCCGGTTGGCTGTTTCAGATGAGAACAGCTTGGCCATCGCCGCCTCTCGCGTGAACGGCAGGCCGGCGTCCTTGAGACGTGCCGCATTGTACACCATCAGCCGGGCGGCCTCGAGCTGCGTGGCCATGTCGGCGACCTGAAATTGGACACCCTGGAAGTCGGCGATCGCCTTCCCGAACTGATGGCGTTCCTTGATGTACTGGCTCGCCGCGTCGAGAGCGCCCTGGGCCACGCCGATCATCTGCGCCCCGATCCCGATTCGCCCCTCGTTGAGCGTCTCGATCGAGATCTTGTAGCCCTTGTCCAACCGGGCCGAGCACGTTGGCCGCCGGGACGCGGCACTCCTCGAGGATCAGCTCGACGGTGCTCGATGCGCGGATACCCAGCTTCTTCTCGCGCTTGCCGATCGCGAGGCCTGGAAAGTCCCGTCTCGACCAGGAATGCGGTGATCCCCTTGTAGCCCAGCGCGGGATCGACGGTGGCAAAGACGATGAAGATCCCCGCCTCGGCGCCGCTGGTGATCCAGAACTTCCGGCCTGTGATCAGCCAGTCGTCGCCGTCCTGGGTGGCCCGAGCCTCGAGTGCGAATGCATCGGAGCCCGACGCCGGCTCGGAGAGCGCGAATGCGCCGAGGAGGTCGGTGGTCATCCTCGGGAAATAGCGCGCCTTCTGCTCGTCGGTCCCCCAGCGCATCAGGGCGTTGTTGACCAGCGTGTTGTGGACATCGACGTAGATCGCGCTCGACGCATCGACGCGGGCCATCTCCTCGATCGCGAGCGTGGCGAGGAAGATGGTGCCACCAGCACCGCCATACTGTTCCGGAACCTCGATGCCCATCAGCCCCAACTCGAAGAACTTCTCGATCAGGTCGGGCCGCATCTCGGCGGCGACGTCCATGTCGTGGACGTGCGGGCCGATCTCCGTCTCGGCGAACTCCCGCACGGTCTGGCGGAAGAGTTCTTCCTCCTCGGAGAGGACGGAGAGTGGCTGAGGGGCGGTGGTCGTGGTCATGGAAATTTCCCTGAAATGGTCTGACCTAATATATCGGTGGGCGGAGTGGTGACATCGGTCGCATGGCGCGACGGGCTGGGGCGCGATCGAAGGTGCGGCGTTGCACGGCTCTGAGCCGCGAGCCGACGGTGCGCAAATGCCTCGCTACCCCAGCACATCCAGCGCCACCTCGACCCGCCCCATCGGTGCCGCCACCTGCACGCCGGCCACGCTTGGGCTCACCGCGGCGATCATCTCGCGCGCAATCGACACGCCCTCTGCCAGCGCCGCTTCCTTGCCACGATCGCTCGCGCGCCGCATCCGATCGAGTACTCCTTGCGGCACCGACACTCCCGGGACCTCGTTGGCGAGAAACTCGGCGTTGCGGAGTGACACCAGCGGCCAGATGCCGGCAATCACCGGCACGCCGAGCGACTCGACCCGCGGCAGGAAGCGCTCGAGTTGCGCGACGTCGAACACCGGCTGTGTCATCGCGAAGCACGCCCCCGCCTCGGCCTTCCACGCGAACCGCCGGAGCTCGTGCTCGATGTCGGGGGCAGTCGGGTTGACGCCGACTCCGTGGACGAAGCGCGTCGGTGCGCCGAACGCATTGCCGCCTGGGTCGAGACCGGCGTTGAGCCGCGTCACCAGGTTGGTGAGGCCGATCGCATCGATGTCGAACACCGCGGTGGCGTCGGGATACGGGCCCCATCTTCGGCGGGTCGCCGGTGACCACAAGCAGGTTCCGGAGCCCGACCGCTGCCGCCCCGAGGAGATCGGACAGCATGCCGAGAAGGTTGCGGTCGCGGCAGGCATAGTGGACCACCGTCTCGAGACCGGTCTCGCGCTCGACGATGATCCCCGAAATCAGCGCACCCATCCTGCTCTGCGCCCGCGGTCCGTCGGGAATGTTGACCGCGTGAATCCCGGCCGCGGCGAGTGCGCGCGCCTGCGCGATCATCGGTGCCGGGTCGATGCCGCGGGGCGGAACGATCTCCACCGTGCGGATGAACTCGCCGGCCGCGAGACGCGCGCCGAGCCGTGACCGCTCGGCGAGTGGCACCGGTTCGGCGGCATTTGCGCCAGACGCGTGCGCCACGATGACGGGAGCGCCGGCAGAGCGCGCCGTGCGCTGCGCCGCCCGGACGAACTTCACGATCGCGCGCACGTGTTCCGGCGTGGTACCGCAGCAACCACCGACAAAGCGCGCCCCTGCCTCCACCATCCGACGGGCATGCTCCGCCACATACTCGGGGCTCGCCATGTAGATCTTGCGATCGCCCACCTCGCGGGGCAGGCCGGCATTCGGCTGCGCCACCAGCGGCGTCGAGACGACGCGTGCCAGGCGCTCTATCGCCTCCAGCACCACCTGCGGACCGATCGAACAGTTGACCCCGATGATGTCGGCCCCGGCATCGGCCAGAGCGGGACCGAACGCCTCGGGTGTGGTGCCGTACGCGGTGCGTCCATCCTCCGCGACGGTGAGCTGCGCCATCAGGGCAAGGTCGCTGCGCGTGCGCACCGCGCGCATCGCCGCGAGCAGTTCCTCGATGTCGGAAAACGTCTCGAGACAGAATCCGTCGACACCGCCCTCGATCAGGCCATCCACCTGCCGACCGAAGGCTGCCTCGGCCTCGGCCAGCGCGAGTTCCCCGAACGGTTCCACCCGCACGCCCAGTGGCCCGATGGCACCGACCACCGCGGCACGTGACCCGGCGGCGTCGCGTGCGACCCGCGCGGCCGCAGCGTTGAGCATCTCGGTGTCGTCGGCCAATCCATACTGCGCAAGCTTGAACGGGTTGGCACCGAAGGTGTTGGTCTCGATCACCTCTGCGCCCGCATCGACGTACGCCGCGTGCACCTCGCCGACGAGCGCGGGCTGGCGCGCGGCCAGTTCATCGAAGCAGGTGTTGAGGAAAACCCCTTTCTGGTAGAGCATCGTGCCCATGGCACCGTCGACGACGTGGATCCGGCCGTCGGCGATCAGGTCACGGAGCGTGGTCATGGCTGGCCTCCCCGGTAGCCGAGGTTCGGCGAGAGCCACCGTTCGGCCTCGACCATCGTCCAGCCCTTTCGCGTGGCGTAGTCGTCGCACCTGATCCTGGCCCAGCCGCCCGACACCGAAGTAGCGGGCCTCGGGACGCCAGAAATACCAGCCACTCACCGTGGCACCCGGCAGCATGGCAAAGCTCTCGGTGAGCGTGACCCCGATCAGCTTGAGGTCGAGCAACCGGTCGAGCGCCGACTTCTCGGTGTGATCGGGGCAGGCGGGATACCCTGGTGCGGGCCGGATTCCCTGGTAGCGCTCGTGCAGCAACGCGTCGAGGTCGAGCGATTCATCGGGCGCGTAACCCCAGTGCGATCGCCGCACCTCTTGATGCAACCGCTCGCCGAATGCCTCGGCGAACCGATCGGCGAGCGCGGAGGCGAGGATGGCGCGGTAGTCGTCGTGCCGGCTTCGCGCGTCGGCGACGATCGCGTCAAGCCCCTCTCCCGCGCTCACCGCGAATGCACCGACATAATCGTCGACGTTCGCGGACCGCGGTGCCACGAAGTCGGCCATCGCGAGCAGCGCCCGATCGTCCTTGCGCACCCCCTGCTGGCGAAGGGTGTGCAGCGTCTCGATCGGCTGCGTCCGGGCCCGGTCGCCATAGAGCACGATGTCGTCGCCCACGCTGTCGGCGGGCCAGAACCCGATCACGCCGCGAGCGGTCAGCAGCTGGTTGTCGATGATCTCGTCGAGCAGCGCATTCGCATCCGCAAACAGCTCGGTCGCGGCTGCTCCGTGCACCGGGTCGTCGAGCAGGGTGGGGTAGGAACCGGGGAGTTCCCATGCGCGGAAAAATGGCGTCCAGTCGATCGCACCGCGCAGGTCGGCGAGGGGCCACTGGTCGAACACCCGTGTTCCGCGGAATGTCGGCACGGGCGCAGGCGCGGCGAGATCGATCGGCAGTGCCCGGGCACGCGCGTCGGCGATCGGCGTGAGCGGCCCCTCGTGTTCGCCGGCGCGCTCGACCCGCACTCGTTCGTAATCCTCCGCGACTTCCGCAGCGTATGCGTCCCGTCGCGCCGGGTCGTGCAGCGCGCCAGCCACCCCCACGGCGCGCGATGCGTCGAGCACATGCACCACCGGTGACTTGTACGCCGGGGCGATGCGAAGCGCGGTGTGTGCGCGCGACGTCGTGGCACCGCCGATGAGAAGCGGAATGGTGAGCCCTCGTCGCTCGAACTCCGATGCCACGAACGCCATCTCGTCGAGTGACGGCGTGATCAACCCTGACAGGCCGACCAGGTCGACTCCCTCACGGATTGCAGTGTCGATGATCGTCGTCGCGGGCACCATCACGCCCAGGTCGATCACTTCCCATTCGTTGCACTGCAACACCACGCCCACGATGTTCTTGCCGATGTCGTGCACGTCGCCCTTGACCGTGGCCAGCAGGATGCGGCCCCGAGCTCGCGACGCCGCCCGGGACCGTTCCGCCTCGAGGTACGGGATCAGGTGCGCAACGGCGCGTTTCATCACCCGGGCACTCTTGACCACCTGCGGCAGGAACATCTTTCCCGCCGCGAACAGGTCGCCGACCCGGCTCATCCCGTTCATCAGCGGTCCCTCGATCACGTCGAGCGGGCGTGCCGCCGCGAGTCGAGCGTCCTCGGTGTCGGCCTCGATATGGTCGGTGAGCCCATGCACCAGCGCCCACGCCAGCCGTTCGTCGAGTGGGAGCTCGCGCCAGGCGTTGTCCGGCCCGGTGTCGCGGTCCTGCTGCACGGCCTGGTCGGCGATCTCCAGCAGCCGCTCGGTGGCGTCGGGACGACGATTCCACACCACGTCCGCCACCCGCTCGCGGAGCTCGGCATCGAGGTCGTCGAGCACGGGCATCTGGCCGGCGTTGACGATTCCCATGTCGAGACCGGCCGCGATGGCACGCTCGAGGAACACCGCGTGGATGGCCTCGCGCACCGCATCGTTGCCGCGGAACGAGAACGACACGTTGCTGATCCCGCCGCTGGTGAGCGCACCGGGGCAGCGCTCCTTCACCGCGCGGACGGCATCGACGAAGGCGTTGCCATAGTCGGCGTGCGCCTCGATCCCGGTACCCACCGCGAACACGTTCGCGTCGAGAATGACGTCGCCGGGTGCAAAGCCGACCTCATCAATCAGCAACCGGTAGGCACGCTCGAGGATGGCGACCTTGCGCTCCGCGGTGTCGGCCTGGCCGTCCTCATCGAACGCCATCACCACGACCGCCGCGCCGTGACCACGCACCACGCGCGCCTGCGCCAGAAACGATTCCTCTCCCTCCTTGAGCGAAATCGAGTTCACGATGCCCTTGCCCTGCAGGCACTCGAGGCCCGCTTCCAGCACGCTCCAGCGAGACGAGTCGATCATCACCGGAATCCGTGCGATCGCCGGTTCCGACGCGATCAGCCGAAGGAAGCGCGTCATCGCCGCTTCGGAGTCGAGCAGGCCCTCGTCGAAGTTGACGTCGAGCACCTGCGCCCCGGCGTCGACCTGCTGGCGGGCCACGTCGAGCGCCTCGTCGAAGCGGTTCTCGAGAATCAGCTTCGCGAACCGCCGCGAACCGGTCACGTTGGTGCGCTCGCCGACGTTGACGAACAGCGAGTCGGGGCGGATCACGAATGGTTCGAGTCCGCTGAGCCGGGTGTACGCGGGGAGCACCGGCGGCGTCCTCGGCGGGATGCCCTCGACCGCCGCCGCAATGGCGACGATGTGAGCGGGCGTGGTGCCGCAACACCCGCCAACGATGTTGACCAGTCCGTCGCGGGCCCACTCGCCCAGCTCGGCCGCCATCACTGCGGGCGACAGATCGTACCCGCCGAGATCGTTGGGGAGGCCCGCATTGGGGTGAGCGCTGATCGAGACGTGCGACGCGCGGGCGAGATCCTGGACGTGCTGACGCAGCAGGTCCGGACCAAGGGCGCAGTTGAGCCCGATCGAGATCGGCTGCGCATGCGCCACCGAGATCCAGAACGCCTCTGCGGTCTGGCCCGAGAGAAGACGACCGCTCCGGTCGGTGATGGTGCCCGAGATCATGATCGGCACGCGGTAGCCCAGCTCGGTGAACACGTCCTCGATCGCGTGCAGCGCTGCCTTCGCATTGAGCGTGTCGATGATCGTCTCGACGAGCAGCAGGTCGGCGCCGCCGTCGATCAGTGCGCGCGCCGCCTCACCGTACGCATCGACCAGTTCGACATAGGTCACGTTGCGGTACGCCGGGTCGTCGACCGACGGCGAGATCGATGCAGTCCGGGAGGTGGGGCCGATCACCCCGGCGACGTAACGTGGGCGATCGACGGTCTCGGCCTCGTCGCACGCCGCCCGCGCCACGCTCGCAGCGGCTCGGTTGATCTCGATGGCGGCGTCGGCCGTGCCGTACTCCGCCTGCGCGATCGCGGTGGCGGTGAACGAGTTCGTCTCGACGATGTCGGCGCCCGCCGCGAGATACTCGGCATGAATCCGCTGGATGACATCGGGGCGAGTGATGGCAAGCAGGTCGTGATTGCCACGAAGGTCGCGGTCGTGGTCGGCAAACCGTTGGCCGCGATAGTCGGCCTCGGTCAGCGCCTCACGCTGGAGCATCGTTCCCATGGCGCCATCCAGCACCAGGATGCGCTCGGCGAGCAACCTGGGCAGCTGGTTCAGCCTGGCGACGCGCGCGGAGTTCGGATCAGGCACCTGCACTCCTCAAAACGATGCGCCCGACAGCGCATGACGCGCCATCGGGCGGCGTTTTAGCGGATTGTTTAACGTGGCCGCAATTCGCGAGAAATCGCCACGGGAGACGGAATTTTAAGCTGTGTGGAGTATAACGATGGCGAGAGGCGAGAGGCGAGAGGCGAGAGGCGAGAAGGCGAGGGGAGAGGCGAGAGGCGAGAGGCGGAGGCGAGAGGCGAGAGGCGGGAGGCGGGAGCGGGAGGTGAGAACGAGAACTGTTCATCGCGACGTTCGGGGGCCAATGCGGCGCGAGGGACAGTTCTCGCTTCTCGCCTCTCGCTTCTCGCCTCTCGCTTCCCCTAGAAGAACGCCCGCAGCACCAGCGTCCTCGTGAACGACAGCAACAGGTACGCGGCGATCGGGGAGAGGTCGAACGGCCCGAAGGTCGGGAGGATCCGCTGCAACGGCTCGATCAGCCAGTCGGTGAGCGCATGGATGATCCGCATCCCCTTGCTGTAGGGCGAGATGCCGAACCACGATGCGACGACGCGTACGAGGATGGCGGCCATGAGCAGGCCGAAGGCGTAGTTGATCAGTATCGGCAGGATCACGCCGCTGCCCGACTCGCTGGCGTAGAGCATCGTGGCGATGAAACCGAGTATCCAGCGTACCAGCGCAATCAGCGCGAGGCCGGCGACCACGACGAGGCCCAGCAGCCAGAACGGCGCGTCCTGCGGGTTGGCGCCCGAACGAACGATCCGGCGCTCCAATGGTTTCAGGACCGGGTCGCTCCATCCGCGCACGAAGCGCGGCCACGCCCCGAATGGTTCGAGGCTCTTCCGGCGCACGGCCCAGTGGGTTGCAGCGGCGATGGCTGCAAGGAGAAAGGCGCCCGCCACCAGCACGCGGACGCCGAACTGCACATAACCGGCTGCCATCGGGAAGTTCAACCCATCACTCCATCACGAATTCGCGCGTGAACGCTACCTCGAACGTGAAGGTCTTCGTTCGGCTGCGGGTCTCCATGAGGTCCGCGATCCGGCGAAGGCGATCGGGAATCTCGAGGATCTTTTCCTGGGCCACGCGTCCGATCTCGTCGAGGCCGGTGATCGCCTCGATCTTCCAGTGGCTGATCTGTTCGTTCACGATCTTGAGGTAGTCGCGCGGGCCGTAGATACCCGAACGGCGGATCACGTCGGCGAACTCCTTGAACCCCGGGATCGTCACGCCGGGCATGTCGATCGCCGGCATGATCAGCGACGCCGACAGCAACGCCTGATTGGGATCGCGCTTCAGGATCTCGGTGAAGACCTTGCGGTAGAACGTGAAGTGACGGGCTTCTTCCATCGCAATCTTTGCGAGGATCCCGCCCAGCAGCGGCTCGTACTCACCGATCACCCTGCCCGTGCCGGCGTGCGAGACCTGGGTCGCGCGTTCCTGCAGCGTGGTGTAGGTGAAGACCCTGTAGGGATCCTTGTCCCACTCCGGCTGGAACCCCGCCTTGATGTACTCGAACTTGAGGACCTCGAAGGTGCGCTGATCGACCACGCCGGTGTCGCGCATGTAATCGGTCAGGACCGCGCCGTGGCGATCCTCTTCGGCCGTCCAGAGGTTGTTCCAGTTGGTCCAGTGCGAGTCATCGCCGAGATGTGTCGCGAGCAGGCGGTGGAAATGCGGCAGCCCCTCTTCGGTGAGGGTATTGAGCGCCAATGCTGCGCGGCACGCATCGGGCACACCCTTCACACGTTCCTGGAGCGTGATCCGGTGCTCCTCAGGATCGGTGCCTTCGGCGGGCGCGAGGAGTTCGCATGGGAACCAGAGCTCTCGCTTGCGATCATGCTCGACCATCATGTCGTGCACGATGCCCTCGAGATCCCGGAGGACCTCGACCTTTGTGCCCATTATCCGTTCATCTGGGGTGAGCCCCATCGCACCGGTCCATGACTTGAGAATCGTTATCAGTCCGCGCCAACAGGCCTGACGGGACGCTTTCGTAATCTAATCGCGATCGTTGGGGTCCATCAGCATGCCCGTCTCGTCCACATGCTACGTCGCCAGCTCAGGCCCCCGGTTGCACACGGCGCCCTACCGGGTGCTGCACTGCCGACGGACCGGAGGGCGATTCTCACAGGCGATGGCGTCGTTCATCCCCTGGGCCAGCGGGCCACAAGCGGTCGTCTGGGCCGACCTGGCCGCCTCGGCCTCATTCTCATGAGACGCGGTCGCGCAGTTCTGCCCTCCCTTGAACTCGACGCACACCTCGCACTCGGCTTTCTGGGCCGAGAGAGTTGACCAGGTGAGGAAGGCGACGAACGCCAGGACCACCGCGACGGTGAGCAACGACTTGGGGCGCATCGGTTACTTCGGGAGGCCCGGCGTCTCGGCGGCTGCCGTGCCGTCGGTGATCGGGTTGACCTGGGCCTGCCACCCGCTGGCGAAGGTGACCACGAGGCGATCGCCCATCGAATCGACTTCGACGCTCTTGACCGACGGCTGGCGGCGCGCGTAGGCCTCGGCGGTGTCGGCGCCGGCGCGTCCGTATTCCCGGCCGACGGCCACGGCGACGGCCTGTTCCGGGCCGTACTTCGCGAAGTCATCGGCCGGCATCAGCCCGTCCTGCTTCGCGTTGTACTTGGTGTGATCGTAGTCGCGGCAGGAAGCGGCGGTGAGCAGCAGGGCAGCGACGGCAATCCAGCGCATCTCGGTCTCCGGTGCGATGTCGGCCGTACCCGAGGGCCGGGGCGGCGGCACCCAAACAATACACCGACGGCGCCGCGCGGTCATCTTGTTCCTGCCGCAGCGACGCCATACCCTTCCCGCCGACCGAACCCGAGGGAGCACCGCATGAACGCCGTACCGAACATCCCGATGCCGATCAACGAGCCCGTCCTGTCGTACGCGCCAGGGTCGCCCGAACGCAGCGAGCTGAAGGCAGCCATCAAGGACCTCGGTGGCAGCGTGGCCGACATCCCGGTCGTGATCGACGGCCGGGAGCATCGGTCGGGGACAACATTCCGGGTCACGTCGCCACAGCACCACCAGCACCACCTGGCCGACGTGCATTCGTCGACACCGGAGATGCTCAAGGCGGCGATGGACGGTGCAACGGCCGCACAACGCGACTGGGAGAACTGGACGTTCACCGACCGCGCCGCGGTGTTCCTGCGCGCGGCCGACCTGCTCGCCGGCCCGTGGCGCCAGCGGATCAACGCGGCCACGCTGCTCGGGCAGGGCAAGACCCCGCATCAGGCCGAGATCGATGCGGCGTGCGAGCTGATCGATTTCTTCCGGTTCAATGTGCACTTCGCCGAGCGGCTGATTCATGAACAGCCGGCCTCGTCGCCCAATTCGTGGAACCGTCTCGAGCATCGTGCGCTCGAAGGTTTCATCTACGCGATCACGCCGTTCAACTTCACGGCGATCGGTGGCAACCTGCCGACGGCACCGGCGCTGATGGGCAATGCGGTGCTCTGGAAGCCGGCCGCCACGGCGTCGCTGTCGAACTGGATGGTCTATCAGCTGCTGCTCGAAGCCGGCCTGCCACCTGGTGTGATCCAGTTCGTCCCGGGAAGCGCCGCGAAGATCACCGACGCGCTGCTCGATGATCCCCGCCTCGCGGGGATCCATTTCACCGGCTCCACCGGCGTGTTCCGGCAGCTCTGGTCGGGTGTCGGCAATCGACTCGAGCGCTATCGCTCCTATCCGCGCATCGTCGGCGAGACCGGCGGCAAGGACTTCATCCTCGCGCATCCGAGTGCCGACGTACCTGCCCTCGTCACCGCGCTGATCCGTGGCGCGTTCGAGTACCAGGGGCAGAAGTGCTCGGCGGCATCGCGGTGCTACATCCCGCGCTCGCTGTGGCCCGAGGTGTCGGAACGGATGCGTGCCGAGATGGATGCGATCAAGGTGGGGGATCCCGCAGACTTCTCGGTGTTCTGCGGTGCAGTCATCGACGAAAAGTCGTTCCGCAAGCTGGACGGCGTGATCACTGCCGCGAAGGCCGACAGCGGGGTCAAGATCATCGCTGGCGGCGACCACCGACGACTCGGAAGGGTGGTTCATCCACCCGACTCTTGCCGAGATCAGCGATCCGCACCACGCCATGATGCGCGACGAATACTTCGGACCGCTCCTTTCCGCCTACGTGTATGACGACGCCAAGTGGACCGATGTCCTGAAGCTGGTCGACAGCGCCACCGATTACGCCCTCACCGGCGCGGTGTTTGCGCGCGACCGCGCGGCGGTTCGCGAGGCGAACGTGGCGCTCCGGCACGCCGCCGGAAACTTCTACGTCAACGACAAGTGCACCGGCGCAGTGGTGGGGCAGCAACCGTTCGGGGGCGGCCGCGCCAGCGGTACCAACGACAAGGCCGGCAGCATCCTCAACCTGGTGCGGTGGGTGTCGCCCCGGACCATCAAGGAGGTCGGGAATCCGCCCGTGGACTGGAAGTATCCGTACATGGGAGAAGGTTGAAGGGTTAAGGGAAAGGTTTAAGGGTTCAAAGGTTGAAGGGTTTGATAAGGTTGAAGGGTTGAAGGGTGGGGGGCCAATGGTGATGGAGGATGAGGGGGTGATGGTCTTCGGCTGGTTGAGGCCGTCACTCGTCTGCCTGGCCGTCGCGCTGCTCCATTCGCCGGCTACGGCGCAGACGGCGCGTGACACCGTCCGCTACACCGAATCGGTGCGCGCAACGGTGACGACCCGGAGCGGGGGAGCGGTGCGGGAGCGGCGCGTGGTGCGCGACGCCAGTTATCGCGCCGTCGCTCGTGGCGACACCGTCACGATGTTCGCCGATTCGATCAGCCTCTCGGAGATCGAGGGGGGCGTCACGCGCGTGGTCGACGTGGACGCCGTGATCGGAGGTCGGTGGGTGATGGTCGGTCGCCGGGTGATCGAGCGTCCTTTCGTCCCGCAGGACGTGGCGGAGACAAGCGATCTGGCGATCGCGATGGACGACTTCCTTCCGCCGGTGCCGCCTCCGTTGTCGGTCAACCGGGGCCTGATCGCCGGTCGGACCCATCATGCCGAATGGCGCCGTCTCGCTGACTCGAGCGCGCTTGCGAGGTTCCGGTGGACCATCGACGCAACACGGGACACCACAATCCTGGTTGCTGACAGCGTGCCGCTTTCGTCGGTTGAAGACCGTACCGAATCCGGCAACGGCACGTGGAACGACAACGGGCGACCGATCGCGTGGCATCGCGAGATCAGCAGCCGGGTGAGCTCGACGGTTCGCGGTCGTACCGTGCACGCCGAGGTGAAACAGCTGATCACGGTCCAGCGCGAACCCTGACGCCGGGCGCCGGCACCTTTCCCCACCGAATTCCTCCCTTACATTGCAGGCAACCCGCCGGAGGTCCTGCCCATGACGGAGCCCTTTTTCAGCTCCGACGAGTTCGACGAACAGGCCCACCAGTTGTACAACGAAGGACGCTACGACGACGCCCTCGCCCTCCTCCGCGACGGGCTCACCCGCTATCCCCAGGCAGTGGAGTTGCACGTCGGTGCGGGGTACGCCCAGCTCGCGCGCGAGGAGTATGCGTGGGCCCGGCAGGCGTTCGAGTTCGCGCTGGTGCTCGACCCCGACCACGAGGATGCGCTGGCCGGGCTCGGGGAGGTGTTGCTTGTCATCGGACACATCGAAGGTTCGCTCCGTGCGTTCCAGCGTACCCTCGACCTCGGCTTCGACAACGATCACGAACTCATGTTGCAGGTGGGACGTGCGCTCTTTCGCGAAGGGTTCTTCGCGGAGGCGCGCCGGTTCTTCGAAGTGTCGCATGCGCACCATCCACGCTCGCCCGAACTTGCGGCTTCCCTCGGATACACCGCGCACCGGCTCGGCATGGACGCCGATGCCTTCTACTGGTTGCGCCGCGCCCTGGCACTCGAGTCGGAGTACACCGAACCGCGGATCTACCTCGCGAACATCCTCTACGACCGCGGCGAAACGACGGCCGCGCTCAAGCACTTTGCCCGCACCCGCCCCGACGACCATTTCGATGATCTCGGCATCTGGCGCATGGTCGAGCTGCTCAAGGGCGTGCGGGGTCTGCGCGACGAGGCGCCCTGAGCTGCAGGAGTGGCTCGCCCGGCTCGCGGAGCTCGGGGAAGAGGTGTCGCCCGGAGGAACAGCTCCTCGCCGAGATCGAGGGGATGCAACCCGACGGCACGCCGCGCGACCCGAACCAGCTCGAGCTCTTCGGCACGCTGATGCGAGATGTACCCGAGATGCAGCGACGCGCCACCGGCGAACCCGCGGTCCACGTGATCGAGACGCTCGAGGGGCTGGCGTTGCGCGGGTCGTGGGACGAGCTCCTGCTGCAGCTCCAGACTGTCGATGGCGCGTGGGCCGACGACACCCTCGTCCAGTTCATGCACGCCTTTGCCCAGCGCGGTCAGGCCGAGACCGGGATCAGCATCCCGGTAACCAGCGCCGAAGCGTTCCTTCGCGGTTCGGCCGATGCCGGCATCATCAGGATCCTGCAGTGATCGCCTTCGACGGTGCGGGCAAGACCTACACGAACCTCTTGACCCGCAAGCGGGTCGATGCGCTGGCCGGGTTTACGATGGAGATGAAGCGGGGCGAGGTGGTCGGCATCGCTGGTCCGAACGGCGCCGGCAAGTCGACGCTCATTTCGCTCGTGATGGGATTCCTCAACCCGAGTTCGGGATCGGTGCGCATCGACGGCTCGGCGCCACGGCCCTGGGTCGAGGCGCACGGTGTCGGATACCTCACCGAGCTCGTCAACCTGCCGCCACAAGTGGAAGGTGCCGGAGGCACTCGCCCGGATGGCCAACCTTGCAGGTGTTCCCGCTGCGTGCACGCAGGGCTCGTGTTGACCAGCTCATGAACCAGCTCGGGCTCGGCGAGCACGCGGCCAAGCAGGTCCGGCAGCTCTCGAAGGGCAACCTCCAGCGGCTCGGTCTCGCGCAGGCGCTCGCGGGCGACGCCGACGTGATCGTGCTCGACGAGCCGACCCACGGTCTCGATCCGCTCTGGACGCAACGGTTTCGCGATGTGGTGACGGAGCTGCGCCGTCCCGATCGGGTGATCGTCATCGCATCGCACAACCTCGACGAACTCGAGCGGCTGGCGGATCGTGTGGCGATCCTCAACAAGGGGCGGCTGCAGCGGATCGTCGAGCATGGTGCGACCAGCGTGTCGCCGGCGTCGCTGGCATGGCGGGTGGTGTTCGAGGGTGAGGTCGGATTCGACGGGGTGCTTGCCTCGGCCCGGCGAGTCGAGGGTCGGGCGGGTGCATGGGTGGCCGAGGCCTCGCGCACGGAAATGAGTGCGGCGCTCGCAGCCCTGCTCGCATCGGGTGCGGTGCTGGTCGAGTGCGTGCCCGCCGAGAGCGGGCTCGCGAATGCGTTCCGTAGGGCGGTGCAGGAATGAGCGCGCGCCAATCGCCGTTCCGCTACCTGCCCTGGCTTGCTCGGGACGTCGCGCGAGGACCCGGCCTCCTGTTTCTCGTGGTGATCGCCGTGGTGTGCGCCGTCCTGTGGCGCGTGTCGAAGGGTGACCAGATGGTCTTCCCGATGACCCCCACCGTGATCCAGACGGGGCTCCTGGGGAGCGCGACAATCTTCGCGGTCCTGATTGCAGTGGGCGGCATCGTCGGCGGCGATACCCACAATGGGTATTACCGCGCCTACTTCAGCAAGCCGATGCCCGTCTGGTGGTACTACCTGCAGCGTTGGCTGCTCGGCGGAGTTGCGGTGATGCTGATCCCGGTGGTGCTGGGCGGTGGGCTGAGCCTGGTCCTGGGCAGCGGTCACGGAATCACCACGGCCCTGCTGGCCAACCTCGCGTTGTCGTTCCTCCTGATCGGCGGCGCAGTGCTCCTGCTGTCGGTGTTCACCAGGCGCGACTGGCTGATTGTCTTCATCGTCGGATCGGTTCAGCAGGCGTTCGCATCGTTTGTTCAGCTGGGAGTTCCGGTCAATCCCGCTGTCAAGGCAGCGTGGCAGGCGCTGCCGCCATTCCACCTCCTCAAGCCGGACGGCCCGCTGCTGGAGGGCAAGCCGCTCCTGCACGTGCTCGGTTACGGACTCGGCATGACGGTGCTCGCCCTCGTACTGTTGCGGGTGCGACCGCTCGGGAGTGGTGGACGCGCGTGAGCGCGCGCCCAACTGACGGACTTCGCCGCGAGTTGCTTCCAAACGGGGTCACCCTGCTGGTGCAGCGACGGAAGGCGGCACCCGCGATCGCATTGGTCACGTACGTCAGGGCCGGCTTTCTCGACGAGCCCGACGCCCTCGCTGGTACGTCGCACGTCCTCGAACACATGATCTTCAAGGGAACGCCCACGGTCGGTCCCGGCGAGCTCGCCCGTCGCACCAAGGCGCTCGGTGGCGCCCTCAATGCGTATACGACCTACGACCACACCGTCTATTACGCCACCGTGCCCGCGTCGAACGCCGGCGCTGCCGTTGCCCTGCAGGCCGACGCGGTGCGCAATGCCACGATCGACCCCGAGGAACTTCGTCGCGAACTCGGCGTGATCATCCAGGAAGCCCGCCGCAAGCTCGACAGTCCGTCGGCCGTGGCTGGCGAGACGCTGCACGAATTGCTCTTCGACCAGCACCGGATCCGCCGGTGGCGCATCGGTACCGAGGAGGCGCTGGAGCGTTTCACGTCATGCCGACATCGCCGGATACCACGCAAGTCGCTACACTCCCTCGCGCACCATCGCCGTGCTGGTTGGAGACATCGATGAAGACGCGGGACTCGATGTCCTGCGCGCGGTGTGGGCCGACTGGTCCCGCCCGAATGTGGTGGTCGATGAGGGGCCCGTGGAGCAGTCGGCGCCACGCTTGCGCAGTCGCCGCCTCTCGGGCGACGTCGCGCAGGCGGACATCGTGCTGGGTTGGCGCGGCGCCGGTCCGATGCACCCCGACACGCCCGCACTCGATCTTGCCGCGTCGTTGCTCTCTGCCGGGCGCGGTTCGCGCCTCAACGCAGCTGGTACGCGAGCCCGGCATCGCGAGTGATGTCGGTGCATCGCACTACGGTGCCGCCGATGTCGGCGTGTTCGCCGTCGGTGCGGAGCTCGATCCGGGTCGCACCGGTGAGGCGCTTGCGGCAATGGCGGCGTCCGTGCGCGCCCTCGGCGAACACGTGCCAGCCGCTGATGAACTCGATCGCGTCCGGACGATGCTGCAGATGCAGTTCCGCCGTCATCTCGAGCGCTACGAGGGGCGCGCCATCGCGCTGGCATCGGCAGAGGCCGAGGGCGACGTGACCCGCGTCGACCGACGCGAGCAGGAGATGCTGGATGTCACACCCGCGGCAGGTTCGCGATGCGGCCGCCCGCTACCTGCACGCCGACGGGGTGGCGGCGGTCGGATACTTCCCGTCCTCGAGCACCGCAGCATTCGACGACGATATGCTGCGGCGCGGCGTTCCGGACGCCAGGTCGCGTGCCGTCGCTGCCGGCAGCTGTCGGGTCGCCTAGGGTGCGACGCGCTGCGCCAGCCGGCGTCGCGGCGCACCAGCCACGGCGTGCTCCACGTTGCGTCCGGTCATCTCGACCTCCTCGTGGCCCGTCACGGCGACGTACCACAGGTTTCACTGGGCGTCTGGCGTCGGCGCGGCGAGGTCGAGACGATGCACGACGCCGGGCTCGCCGCGCTGGCCATGCGTTCGATGGTTCGCGGCACCGCGTCTCACGACAGCGCCCAACTCGCCCTCGCGATGGAATCGCTCGGTGGCTCGCTCGCGGCACGCCTAGGTGCTGACACGCTGGGATTTGGCGCCGCGGTGCTCCCCGAACACGTCGCCCAGGCGGCGGCGTTGCTCGCTGGTGTCCTGCTGCAGCCGCGGTTCGATCCCGTTGCCGTCGACATCGAGCGTGCCCTCCTGCTCGACGATGCGCGAGCTGTAGGGGACGACGGGGTGCGCTTCCCGATGCAACTCGCCCTCGGTGCGGCCTTCGACAACATCGGATACGGCGCGCCGGTGCTCGGCACGCCGGACTCGCTGCAGGCCATCGGTCACGCGGCCCTCCATGCGTGGCACGGGCGGATGCTCGCTTCGGGGCGCACCACCGTCGTGGCAGTGGGCGCAGCAGATCCCGAGCGGGTGGCTGACGAACTCCTCGGCGCGCTTGGCGACGTTGCCAGCAGTGGAAGCGACGACGCGAATTGCTGAGTTGTCGCAAGCGGTGCTGCCGGCGACGCGCGTCGAGCAGCGGAAGCGGCAGCAGTCGGCGTTCGCCATGCTCTTTCCCGGGCCGTCGCGCAGCGAGCGCCGATCGGTTTGCCGCTGAAACCTGGGCGGCCATCGCCGGTGGGCTTGGTGGTCGACTGTTCGAGGCGCTGCGGGATCGTCGCTCACTCGCCTACACCGTGATGGCATCGTCGTGGCAGCGGCGCCACGCTGGCGGACTGTTGACCTATATCGCGACGGCACCTGAACGGCTCGAGGAGGCGCGTGCGGCGATGCTCGAGGAGCTCGAAGCATTTCCGGGCCGATCCGCCGACGCGAGGCCGACACCACGCGTGCGACGGCGATGCTTGCTGGGCAGGCCGAGGTTGGTCGACAGACTGCAGGCGCCGTGGCTGCCGAGATTGCCGATGCATGGTTGATGGGCGAAGGCCTCCACGAACTGGACGACCCGGGTGCACCGTATCGGCGCCGTCACTCGCGACGATGTGCACCGCGTTGCCGCAGCGTCACTCGACCCGGCGAAGCGTGCAGAAGGCGTGCTCGAGGCAACCCAGGGCGGTGGCGAGTAGCTTTGCTGGGTGAACACCGCCCCGATGGTACCCGAGCGCCGACATCGTTTTTCCGCCAGCCGATGCGATCATCGCTGGTGCGGATTCCGCTCGCGGTGGCGTTTCCGTTGTGGGTGACGTGACCACGCGCCTGGTGCTGCATCGGCGCGGCCGCGCTCACCGATTTCAGCGATGGCTGGGTGGCGCGGCGGTGGGGCGGGTCGCGATTCGGCGCGGTGCTCGACCCGATCGCCGACAAGCTCTTCATGGCTTCGGCGTTCGCCGTCGTGCTCGTGTCGGGCAAGCTCGCGCCCTTCGAGGTGCTGGCCGTGGTCATCCGCGACCTGGTGGCGTCGGTGGCCTTCTTCATCACGGTGGCTCGTCGGCGAAGCACCGCGGTGCCGGCCCGCGCCGGTGGCAAGGCGGTGACGCTGCTGCAACTCTGTACGCTGGTCGCCTTCGTACTCGGTTCAGAGGCCTACCTCCGACCACTCGCGTGGGCCACCGGCGCGGTCGCGCTCTACGCCATCTACGACTACAGTCATCCCTTCTTCCGGAAACTCAGGACATCATGACCGATCCCAATCTTCGCTTCGGCAACATGGACATGGCAGGGCGATCTCCGGTTCAGCGGCGGGCCGCCCGGCGGCCCGACGATCACCCTCGACGGCGACGGTGCCGCGGGCCCCGGCCCGGTCGTGGCGCTCCTTCTCGCCGCAGCCGGCTGCTCGGCAGCGGACATGGTGGGGATCCTCGAGAAGCAGCAGGTCACGCTGCGCTCGCTCGACGTCGAGGTCGTCGGGAGACGTGCAGAGGAATACCCGCGACGGATCGTGGAACTCACCCTGACGTTCACGCCTCGCGGGCGACGGCCTGACCGAAGCCAAGGCGCGGCGGGCGGTCGATCTCTCGCTGGAGAAGTACTGCTCGGTGGTGCTCTCGCTCAATCCGGACATCCCGATCCAGTCGGAGATCGTGATCAGGCGATTGATGGGCAAACGAGACAGCCGGCATCGTCAGATGCCGGCCGACTTGCCCTGCCGCTTGCCACTCGCCCTTGGATCAGGCCGGAACCTCGGCCGTTTCCGGCTCGGGCTCGGGCTCGCCGATCTCGCCAATCTCGGCGGCTCGGCTTCGGCAACGTTCTCGGGATGCTTCACCAACGGCTGGCAGAAGCGCTCCCCGAGGGTGCGCACCTGGGTCAGCTCCTCGGCGGTGAGGTCGTTGTAGCGATCGCCGAGGTACTGCATGGTGTCGTCGATCCACTCCTTCTGGTGCTCCGGTGCCGCTTCGAGCACGCCGCAGCGGAGGATGTGGCTGAACAGCTCGTCCCGAGCCTGATCGAACGCTGTGGGCATCGATGGGGTGCGGGGGGCCGCCTTCTTCCTGGACATTTACCTTCCTTGAAACGTGTGTGGGGCGCTCTGCCCCAAAGTCATCTGCCTATCTATACGCACAATATACCAAAAACGTTCAGCCTGCGGCAAATCTGGCTGTTTTCGCCTAGATTGTGCGGCGGCGGTGCCGCATCGGGACGGGCAGCGCGAGCGCGGACCAATTCCCAGGCTGCGCGTCCGTTTCCCACCCCTCCGGGGGCCGCGCTCGCGTACGGACGCGTCGACAGAGGCACCATGGCGCAGACCCAGAAGCCCTTCCTGATCGCGATCGGCGTGATCATCCTCGCCGGCGCCGCCTTCATCGGCATGCGCATGACGAAGAACAACGTCAGCATCCCGGCCAACGCGATTGTCACCACCGCCGACACCGCCGGGTTCCAGGGCTACGTCCTGGGCTCGCCCGATGCGCCGATCGAGATCACCGAGTATGCCGACTATCAGTGTCCGGGCTGCGGGGCATTCGCGACGGTGCAGTTCCCCGACATCAAGGTTCGGCTGATCGATGCCGGCAAGGTGCGCTTCCGCTACCGGCGACTTCCCGCTCGACAACATCCACCGGCACGCCCGGGTCGCGGCACACACGGCTGCCTGCGCCGACGACCAGGGCAAAGTTCTGGGATGTCGAGCACCGGATCTATGCGCGACAGAACGACTGGGCGTTCCAGTCGGATGCACTGCCGGTGATGGAGTCGATCATCCGCGATGCGGGTCTCGATCACGGCACCTGGATGAGTTGCATGCAGTCGGCCAAGTACGCCGGGCGGATCCAGGCGTCGTATGACGAGGGGGTTCGGGTGGGGGTTCCGCAGACGCCAACGTTCCGCATCGAGGGCCGGCTTTACACCTCGCTGAGCGCGGACGGCATGGTTCGGCTCGTCGATTCGCTGATCGCCGCAAAGGCGGCGGCCACCCAGGCCCCTGCGCCGGTGCCGTGACCGAAGAGCATGGCGGGAAATCGGGCAAGGCCGTTGGTGGCCTTGCCCTCGCCGCACTCGGAGTGGTTTACGGCGACATCGGTACGTCGCCGCTCTACGCGCTGAAGGAGGCGTTTCAGGGGCTCCACGCCGTCGCGCTCACCCACGACAATGTGCTGGGAATCCTCTCGCTGGTCTTCTGGTCGCTCAACTTCGTCGTCTCGTTCAAGTACATCGGGCTCGTGATGCGGGCCCACAATCGCGGTGAGGGCGGCATTCTCGCGCTCCTCGCCCTGGTGCGCCCCGGCGGCCAGAAACGCGGCCGCGGACTGATCCTGATCGTCGGGCTCTTCGGCGCGGCACTGCTCTACGGCGACGGCGTGATCACTCCCGCCATCTCCGTGCTCGGCGCCGTCGAGGGCCTCGAAGTCGCCACGCCGATCTTCAAGCCGTGGATCATGCCGCTCGCGGTGGTGATCATCACGGCACTCTTCGCGGTGCAGCGTCGCGGCACCGCTGGTATCGGCAAGATCTTCGGTCCGATGACCACCCTCTGGTTCATCTGCATCGCACTCCTCGGCATTCGCGGTATCGCGATGCAGCCCGAGGTGCTCTACGCGGTCAATCCGTGGTACGCGATGGAGTTCTTCCTCCGGGAGGGCTGGCACGGTGTGGCGGTGCTCGCGGCGGTCGTGCTGGTGGTCACCGGCGGCGAGGCGCTCTACGCCGACATGGGGCATTTCGGGCCGCGCCCGATCCGCCTGGCATGGTTCGCCGTGGTGCTGCCCGGCGCTGGTGCTCAACTACTTCGGGCAGGGCGCCTGGCTGCTCGAGCACCCCGACGCACTCCTCGCCGAGACCTTCAACCCGTTCTTCGGGCTGGTCCCCGAATGGGGCCTCTACCCGATGATCGTGATCGCGACCGCAGCCGCGGTGGTGGCGTCGCAGGCGTTGATTTCGGGCGCGTTCTCGCTCACCCAGCAGGCCATCCAGCTCGGCTTCGTGCCGCGGATGCGGATCATTCATACGTCGATTTCGGAAAAGGGCCAGATCTACATGCCCGGCATCAACTGGGCGCTCTGGGTCGCGTGCATCGGGTTGGTGGTGGCATTGCCGTCGTCGACCAAGCTCGCCGCGACGTATGGCGTGGCGGTGACCGGCGCGATGCTCACCACGACGCTGCTCTTTGCGATCGTGATGCGGCGGCTGTGGAAGTGGCCGATGTGGAAGGTCGCGGCGATCACGTCGGTGTTCGCCATGGTGGATGTCGCCTTCCTCGGTGCCAACCTGCTCAAGATTCCGGCGGGCGGCTGGTTCCCGATCGTCGTAGCGGCGGTTGTGTTCCTGTTGATGACCACCTGGAAGAAGGGTCGTCGCCAGATCACGGCGATCCTGCGGGAATCGTCGTTGCCGCTCGACCTGTTCGTCCCCGACATCGGCCGGAAGAAGGTCCAGCGCGTGCCGGGCACGGCGGTGTTCATGACGTCGATTCCCAACGTGGCATCACCGGTGTTGTTGCATCACCTCAAGCACAACAAGGTGCTGCACGAACGGGTGATCATGGTGACGGTGCAGGGCGCCGAGATCCCGACCATTCCCGACGAGGAGCGGGTCACGGTGGAGGCGAAGGGCGAGGGGTTCTACCAGGTGATCGCGACCTACGGCTTCACCGAGAGTCCCGACGTGCCGGCGCTGCTGCTCGAGGTGGGCGAGAGCCTGCAGGCAGCCGGGCGACACCACTCGCCGCAAGCTCCGGATGCAGGACGTCTCGTTCTATCTCGGCCGCGAGACGCTCGTGGTCACGTCGCGGGGTGGCGACCAGCCGCGCAGCGATGGGCAGATGCCGGCGTGGCGCGCGCGGCTCTTCGCGCTGATGACGAAGAACGCACAGAGCGCCACCGCGTATTTCGGCTTGCCGCCGAACCGCGTGATCGAACTGGGGGCGCAGATTCAGGTCTGATGGAAGGGTGGAAAGGTTCAAGGGTTCAAGGGTTGAAAGGTTGAAGGGAATTAGCCTCTGACCCTTTCAACCCTTCAACCCTTCAACCCTTGAACCCTTGAACCCTTCAACCCTTCATTCCTCCGCCTCGTATTCATCGCGCAACCGCTCCACCACTGCGGGGTCGGCAAGGGTCGTGGTGTCGCCCAGCGCGCGGCCGTCGGCGATGTCGCGCAGCAGTCGGCGCATGATCTTCCCCGAGCGCGTCTTCGGCAGGTCAGCGGCGTAATGCACGTCATCGGGCCGGGCGATCGCGCCGATCTTCTGCGCCACATGCTGGCGCAATTCCTCGAGTAGTTCCGGCGTCGCTTCGTGACCGTCGCGCAGCGTGACGAACGCCGCGATCGCATGCCCCTTGATCTCGTGCTCGCGCCCCACGACGGCCGCTTCAGCCACCGACGGATGATCGACCAGCGCACTCTCCACCTCCATCGTGCCGATGCGGTGTCCCGCCACATTCAGCACGTCGTCTACCCGTCCCAGTATCCACCAGTAGCCGTCGGCGTCGCGCTTGGCGCCGTCGCCGGCGAAATAGCGCCCCGGGAAACGGCTCCAGTAGGTATCTCGGTAGCGCGCGTCATCGCCGTAGATGGTGCGCAACATTCCGGGCCACGGCCTGGTGATCGTCAGGAAACCACCACCCGCGCCCTCCACCACCTTGCCCGCTGCATCGACCAGTTCCACGTCGATGCCGGGGAAGGGGATCGTGGCTGAGCCCGGCTTGGTCTCGACCACACCTGGCAGCGGCGTGATCATGATCCCGCCCGTTTCGGTCTGCCACCAGGTGTCGACGATGGGGCAACGCTTCCCGCCGACATGCTCGTGGTACCACATCCATGCTTCGGGGTTGATCGGCTCGCCCACGCTTCCAAGGAGTCGGAGCGAACTCATGTCGTGGGCCGCAGGATGCTCTGCACCCCATTTCATGAACGCCCTGATGGCTGTCGGTGCAGTGTAGAACACCGTGACACCGTGACGCTCGACGATCGACCAGAAGCGGTCGCGTTCCGGCCAGTCGGGTGCTCCCTCGTACATCAGCACCGTGGCACCGTTGGCGAGTGGGCCATACACCACGTACGAATGCCCGGTGACCCAGCCGATGTCGGCCGTGCACCAGAAGACATCGTCTTCCTTGAGATCGAAGACGTACCGTGTGGTCGCGGCGGCCTGCACGAGGTAACCGCCGGTGGTGTGCACGATCCCCTTCGGCTTTCCGGTCGTACCCGACGTATAGAGGATGTAGAGCAGGTCCTCGGCGTCCATCCGTTCGGGCTCGCACTCGTCAGGCTGATCGGCCAGCGCCTCGTGCCACCAGACGTCGCGACCATCCGCCATGCTGCACTCGCTGGTGCCACCCTCGCCGTGGCGCGCCACCACGAGGCAGTGACGAATCGAAGGGCACCCGGCGACTGCGTCATCGGCGAACTGCTTGAGCGGCACCACCTGCCCACGCCGGTATCCGCCGTCGGCGGTGATCAGGCAGACCGCCTCGGCGTCGTTGATCCGGTCCCGCAGCGATTCGGCGGAAAAGCCCCCGAAGACGACCGAGTGCACCGCGCCGATCCGGGCGCAGGCGAGCATGGCAATGGCCGCCTCGGGGACCATCGGCAGGTAAATCGCCACGCGGTCGCCACGCCCCACCCCCAGTGACCGGAGGGCGTTGGCCGCGCGCGACACCTCCAGATGGAGCTGCCGGTAGGTGAGCACCCGTTGGTCGCCGGGTTCGCCCTCCCACACCAGCGCGGGCTTGTCGCGGCGGGGGCCGGCCAGGTGCCTGTCGACGCAGTTGACCGATGCGTTGAGGGTCCCGCCGGTGAACCATTTCGCGTGCGGAAGGTCCCATTCGAGAACCTGATCCCACGGCTCATACCAGTCGAGAAAGCGCGCCTGTTCGGCCCAGAAGGCCAGCGGGTCGGCAGCTGCGTCGGCGTGAATCCCGGGTTGGGCATTGGCCTGCCGGGCAAATGTGGCCGGCGGCGGGAAACGGCGGTCCTCGCTGAGGAGGGTCGAGAGCTGGTCGGTCATGAATGGAACCTTGCTGGCCGACTTGGCGAGCGGAAGGGGGCGGGCGGAATGCGAATCGGTCTGTCAACTATCCAGACACGCCATCTCGCATCCTACGTGGCAAACCTCTTGCTATTACCAGGTTGTGTCGGCGGGCGAATGTCCGTTCGGCAGTCCCTGTCAGGAGCACCCTTGACCGTGTCCACCACGCAGTCGCCCACCCGGGTACTGCACGCCCCAGACAACCTTGGCCTCGCCACGCGCGAGACCTTCAGGCTGGAGGCAAACTCCCTGCTCGATGAAATGGCGGAGGGGAATGGCTGCCTGATCGTCGATCTGGGAGACACGCGCAAGGTCGACTCCAGCGGCCTGAGCGCCCTGGTGATGATCCAGCGCCACGCCAGCGACCGACGCCAGTCAGTGGTGCTCCGCGGGGTGAATGCCGAACTGGAGTACACGCTGGTTCTCACCAAGCTCGACGATCTCTTCCAGTTCGCGCAGGCGTAGCCGCTACACCGATCGGCATCATCGCAGGTCCCGGCCATCCCCGCCCGTTCGCCCGCTCGCCCTATATTCGCTCGATGCCTGACCCCACACCTCCCGCTGTCGAGGCCACCGCACTCGAGCGCCGTTTCGGGCCGGTCGCGGCACTCCGCGGCGTGACACTCGCCGTGGGGGCGGGTGAGGTGGTCGTGCTGTTGGGCCCCAATGGTGCCGGCAAGTCGACGCTGCTCCGGTGTCTCGCCGGGTTGGCCCGCCCGACGCGCGGATCGGTTCGCATCGGTGGCGCTGACCTGATGCGCGACCCCGCGGCGCGGGGTTCTGTCGGCATCCTCTCCCACGCCGCGATGGTGTACGACGATCTCACGCCGCGCGAAAACCTCCGCTTCGCCGCCGCACTGCACAACCTTGTGGACCCGAGTGACCGGATCGCCGCAGCGCTGGCCGCTGCGTCGCTCGACGAACACGCTGATCGGCCGGTCCGGGGGTTTTCACGCGGGATGCTGCAGCGGCTCGCCCTGGCGCGGGCCACGCTCCATGCGCCCGGCGTGCTGCTGCTCGATGAGCCATTTACCGGTCTCGACGCGCGGGCCACCGACGCGCTGCGCCGTCGCATCGCGGATGAAAAAACAGCGGGGCGGGTGCAAATCTGCGTGACCCACGACCCCGCCGAAGTGTGGGACGTCGCCACCCGCGTGGTGGTGCTGGTGGCAGGAAAGGTGGTGCACGACTCGCCCCGTGCCGAGTCGATCGATGCGTTTCGCGCGACATACTCGGGGCTGGTGGCGTGAGCATCTGGAAACCGGCGCTTGCGATCGCAGCGAAGGATCTCACCATCGAGTGGCGCAACCGCACCGCGCTGCTCACCGCCACGGTGTTCGCGATCCTGGTGCTGATGGTCTTCGTCTTCGCGCGCGACCCAGGGGTGATCGCATTGCCGGTGCTCGCGCCCGCGGTGCTCTGGGTGGCACTGGCTTTCGCATCGCTGGTGGCACTCAACCGGGCGTTCCTGCTGGAGCGCGAACACTCGGCGCTCGACGGCATCCTGGCGTCGCCAGCACCACGGGCAGCGCTCTTCTGGGGGAAGTGGCTGGCAAACCTCTGCTTTGTACTGGTTGTCCAGTCGATCGCGTTTCCGCTCTGGATCCTCTTCTTCAACGTGCCGCCGAGTGGCGCATTGGTGCTGGTCGCCGGAGTGGCGGTGCTCACGGCCGTCGGCTTCACTGCCGTGGGTACGGTGCTCGCGGCGATGGCGGTCCGCACCCGATTTGCCGAGCTGTTGCTGCCGGTGCTGTTGCTGCCGTTCATGTTGCCGCCGGTGTTCTTTGCGGCGCAGCTCACCACGCGGCTTCTCGCCGGACGCCCGGCCGATGAGCTCTGGGGCTGGATTCGCTTACTTTCGCTCTACGATGTGGTGTTCCTGGCCGTCGCAACCCTGCTTTTCCCGGTGGTGGTGGAAGAATGAGCATCGATGTGGCATCGGCGGAGCGTACGATCCGACGCGGCAAGGTGATCACCCTCGCGGCCATGGCGGGGCTGGTCGGGCTGTATGTGCTTGCGCTGCGGTACACGCCGACCGAACGGTTCGAGGGGCTGGTGCAGAAGGTGTATTACATCCACCCACCTGGCGCGTATGCGATGCAGATCGCGTTTGGCGTGGTCGGTATCGTGAGTGTGCTGTATCTCTGGTTGCGCGAGGAGCGTCTCGATCGATTCGCCGAGGCATCAGCCGAGGTGGGCCTGGTGTTCGGCGCGATGACGCTCGTCACCGGGCCGATCTGGGGCCAGCCAACGTGGGGAACCTGGTGGACCTGGGACGCGCGGCTCACCTTCACGCTCATCGAGGTCCTGGTGTTCGCCGGGTACTTCGCCCTCCGATCGGCGATGCAGGACTCGCATGAGCGGGCCCGCTACTCCGCCGTGCTGGGCATCATGGCGTTGCTGCTGGTGCCGTTCAATCACCTCACGGTCTACCTCTTCAACACCACGCACCCCAAGCCGATCACGGTACAGGCGGGCAAGCCGCAGCTCCCCGACGAGATGCTACGCACCTTCATCGTGGGATTTGCCGTGTTCACCCTGCTCTACCTCGGGTTCGTGATCACCCGATACGGCATCGGCCTCCGCCGAGCTGCGACGGAGGCCGACAATGCCTGAGACCGGCAACAGCATGATCGCGGCGTACCTCGTGGTGGCGGTGATCGTCGCCGGGTATGCCTGGTCGCTGTGGCGGCGCAGTCGCTAGACGATCACCTCATCCACCACCGCGCCCTCATCGCGCAGCAGGACATGGTGCCAGAGCAGCGCGGCGGCGAGCGCCCCGATGATCGGTCCGACCCAGAAGACCGCCTGCGCAGCCCAGGTCCCGCTCATCAGTGCCGGCCCGAACGCGCGTGCCGGATTGAGCGCGGCACCGGTGAGTGGTCCACCGATCATGATCGCGAAAAAGAGCGTGAGGCCGATCCCGAAGCCGCCGATCTTGGGCGCCCGCCTCGAGGCGGCCGTTCCCATGATCGCCGACATCAGGAAGAAGGTGAGCAATGCCTCGATGGCGACGGCCGTCTTGAAGGTCACGGCGCTGTTCACCATGGGGGTGCCCCATGCCACCAGCCTTCCCACTCCACCGGGGAGCAACGCGGTCACCGCGTAGGCGCCGAGCACCGCACCCGCCAGCTGCGAAGCGATGTACACGAGGGCATCGATGGCCGGGATACGCCGCACCGCCAGCATGCCGAGTGTCACGGCTGGGTTGAAGTGTGCGCCGGAGATGTACATCGTGCTCGACACCGCCACCGAGAGCACGATGGCGTGCACCAGCGCGATGGACATGAGCCCCACCCGCGCTCCCGGGAATGAATCCATCACGACGACGCCACAACCGAAGAAGATCAGGGCGAAAGTGCCATAGATCTCGGCGATGGCGCGGTGGACGAGTTTGGGCGTCAAGATGGGCCTCGCTTCTGGGGTCGGTGGCGCGGGGGATTCGCGCGAATCTACACCCGTGGCTGGCGAAGCAGGAGCGTTCCGTTGGAACCACCGAACCCGAACGAGTTCTTGAGGACGGCGCGCGGGTGGAAGCTGATGCCATCCGGCGGAACATGGTTGAGCGGTGCATCAGCGTCGGGGTTCACGAGGTTGAGCGTGGGGGGCACCCAGCCCCGATCGATTGCCAGGCAGGCGATGGCGGTCTCGATCGCGCCGCTCGCACCCAGTGCATGGGCATGCCATCCCTTGGTCCCGCTCACCGGCAGCTCGTCGGTGCGCTGACCGAATACTTCGCGTATCGCGCGTGCCTCGGTGCCGTCGTTGAGGGACGTCGACGACCCGTGGGCGTTGACCCATTCGACCGCGTCGGGGCTGCAACCGGCGTCGTCAAGCGCCAGGCGCATTGCCCGGACGGCCTCGCGCCCGTCGGGGCGCGGTTGGGTCATGTGGAACGCGTCGTTGGTGAGCCCGAAACCCGCGAGCTCCGCGTACACATGCGCGCCGCGTGCCGCCGCGCGTTCGGCTTCCTCGACCACGAGAATTGCGGCACCCTCGGCCATCACGAATCCATCGCGACCCGAGTCGAACGGGCGCGATGCCGTGGCCGGGTCGTCGTTGCGGGTGCTCATCGCCCGGATGAGTGCGAACGACCCATAGCAGAGCGGATAGAGCGGTGCCTCGGATCCGCCGGCGAGCACCACGTCGGCCTCACCGGCCGCGATGGCGCGCAGCGCATGGCCGATCGCGATCGTCCCCGATGCACAGCTCATCGCGTTGGTGGAGTTGACGCCGGTCATGCCGTGAGTGATCGCGATGTTGCACGAGAGTGCGCCGCCGAACACCGTCAGGGCAAGTAGCGGGTCGACATGCCGCAATCCGTGTTCGACGTACTGGGTGCTCTGGGTTTCGGCAAACCCGATCCCGCCGAGTGCCGTGCCCATCATTACGCCGACGCGGTTGTCGACTTCGTTCGCCATGTCGATGCGGGCATCGTCGAGGGCGAGCTGTGCAGCCGCGAGGGCCAGCTGGGAGCAGCGGTCGGTGCGCCGCGCCTGCCGCGCAGAAAGGGCCTCGACCGGATCGAAATCATCGATCTGTGCGGCGATGCGGGAGCGGAACGGCGTCGGGTCGAATCGCGTGATCGTTGCGACTGCCGACTCAGGCTGGTGGAGCCGCGTCCAGACGGCGTCGCTGCCGATACCGATGGGTGTCACGAGCCCGAGCCCGGTGATGACGGCACGTCGATTCATGATGATTGCTCCGCGGCGCGCGTCACGCCTTGCAAGGTGCGGGTGGCGATGGCGTGCACAAACACCGGACCGATCACGATTCGTGCTGCGGCGTGGCCAATGAGTGGCCATGCGGGTCCGCTCCATTCGTGCACGATGCGCACCAGGCTGCCGGCGGTCCCATGGGGCGTCACCGTCCAGAGCACGTCCATTCCCTTGGTGATTCCGCGCACATGTCGATACCGGATCTCGCGGCGTTCGTCATCGACCCACATTTCCGATTCCCACCACGTCGGCCAGGGGATCGGACCGAAGTGGCGCCAGGCTGCCATCTCCACAAGGCCATCACCACCCGGCTCGCCGCGCCGACGGGTGACCCAGCGATAGTGCGACAGGATGGTGGGCCATCGCTCCACCCTGGCGGCGTGGGGCCATACCGCGTCGGGCGGCGCGCTGCAGGTTGCTTCATCCACGGTTCGCATCATTGGTCGGTTCGCCACGCCGCGCTCACGCGCGCAAAAGGGAGTGCGGCCACGGTGGCCGCATGGCCTGCATCGGCAATGAGATCGCGAAGGAGGTCGGGGGTGAAGCCGCGGGCGATCGAGGTGATGCCATCGACACGGGTCGCGGGGTGAAACCGGAGAAGTCTGGCGCCCACCTCGAACGCGAGCGTGTAAACGAGGGACGGCCGAAGGTCGGCGATCACCACGCCGCGTCGCGCGATACGGGAGCACGCCGCGAAGAGCGCGGTTGCGTCGGCGCGCGAGAGGTGGTGCGCCACCTGGCTCACCAGCACGACGTCGACGCTTCGAGGCGCGAAGGGGAGCGCGCTCGCGCAGCCGACGACGGCGGGGATACCGGTTTCCCGAGCGAGCGACGCGGCGGTCGGGATCCGTTCCAGGCCGATCGGCGCGAACGACATTCCCCGTGACCGGGCCCACCGCGCTGCGTCGTGGGGGAGGTCGCCCGCTCCCGTGCCGATGTCGCAGAGCACGAATCGTCCGCCCCGGTCTGCGCGCCCGAAGAGCTGCGCGAGACCCCATCGTACTGCGTGGCGCCCACCGAACCAGCGATTCGATCGGGAGATGTCCTGCAGCATCCGGCGCACCATCGCCGGGTCGGCAGCAGGATCGTCCAGGACTTCAACGGCGACTGGTCGATCTGTCGAGTGATCAGAACGCATCAGGGTCCGCGTACCCGCCACGGTAGTAGAGCAGTGGTCGGCCGTGTTCCGCGGAGGCGCCGAAGCGGACAAGGCCGATCACGATGGTGTGATCGCCGGCATCGAATTCCTTCCACTTCTCGCAGCAGAGGTGTGCCAGCACGCCGTCGAGCACCAGCTGTCCGTCGGTGCCGCGGTGCCAGCCCACGCCCTCGAAGCGATCGGGTAGCCCGGCCGCGAATCGGCGCGACAGCGCCTCCTGGTGCGCCTCGAGGATGTTGACCGTAAAAATCGGGGCCGCCGTGATCGCGGCGTACATCGACGCCGCCTTGTCAACCGCGACCGAGATCAGCGGCGGGTCAAGCGACACAGACGCGAACGAGTTGGCCGTCATTCCCGCCGGCTTGCCGGACGCGTCGAGTGTTGTCACCACGGTGACACCGGTTGCGAAGCGACCGCAGAGCTGGCGGAACTCGAACTGGTCCATGCGGGTCGAGACTCCTGAGAAGAAAGAAGCGAGAAGCGAGATGCGAGATGCGAGAGTGTACTGCCCTTCGTGACTGAATGATCATCCGCCAAGCCGCTCACCCTTCTCGCTTCTCGCTTCTCGCTTCTCGATTACACCAGCATCTTCGCCATCGCGACCGGATTCAGGATCCGCCACGGCGACACAAAGTTTCCGGTCACGCCAATCAGCATGTCTGACATTCCCCGTCGCTGCAACCGGCCGACGGCGCGATCGAAGAGCGGCGGTGCCAGCATCGAATACCCGATCATCCGCTCCACGACCCACTTGCCGAGGAACGCGCGTCGGCGGAGCGAGCGATACGGAGCCAACCTGCGGGCGTCGATCGGTCCCGTTCGCTCGAGCGCTGCGTGCAGCACCTGGGCCGCCATCTCGCCGCCGGCGAGTGCGGTGCAGATTCCCTCGCCGGTGAAAGGGTCGAAGAAGTCGGCCGCGTCGCCGACCAGCACGATCCCGTCGGTGGTACTCCTCCGCGACATGGCGTCGAACGGCCCTGTCACCATCACGTTGCGGGCGAATGCATCGCGCGGCACTCGACCGCGCACACCCGGAAGTTGCCCGAGTTGGTCGAAGAAGAACTCCTCGGTCTGTCCCGCTGCGGTGCGTGCCACGGACTCGGGAACCACGAGCGCCACATTGGTGACGCCGTGTCCCAGTGGATTGAGCCCCACGTAGCCGTGCGCACCCACGTGCAGCTCCGCTTCCCGGTCGAGCCCCGTTACCCCGTGGACGTGCGCCACGAATGCCATCCGCCGCAGCCATCCGTGGCGCCGCAGCCCCGCCCGACGCGCGACGACACTCCGCAAGCCGTCGGCGCCCACCACCACCCGCGCGTCAAACCCCCGCGGCGTGCCCTCGGATTGCCGCAGCGCCACCCGCATGGCGTCTGGGCTGTGCCTTGCCACCCCGCTCACCGTGGCGTCCTCCACCACCTGCACGCCAGCCTGCCGCGCGGCGTCGACCAGGGTCGTATCGAGGAGAATGCGCGGAATCGCGAGGCCGGTGGGCCGGAAGGGCGATCCACCCGCGCGGGCGAAGTGACCCGTGAGCGCGTGGCCCCGAGATCCGGTGACCGTCGTCCCTGCCAAGGTCTGGGTGTGGGCACGCTCGATGGTACCGAGCACACCCAGCGCATCGAGGTGTCTCAGGGTTTCAGGCGAAGTGTATTCGGAGCACGGCTTGTCGCGTGGGAACACGGCGCGATCGACCATGACCACCCTGTGCCCGGCACGGGCCAGGTGGATTGCGGTCGAGCTTCCTGCTGGTCCGGCACCGACGATCAGGACGTCGGTGCGCTCAGGCCTCATGGGCGCTGCGCGCCAACGCAGCTGAAACCTTGGTCCGCAAGGCTTCCGGGCAAGGGGGTGACCCCATCGCCTTCAGCCGCGCCAGGAACGCCCGCTCATAGCGCTCAATGCTGAGGCATCGCTGGCAGGCTTCCATGTGGCCCTGCATCGTGGTGATCTCGTCGTGGGAGAGCTCGCCGCGCCGAAAGGCGTCGAGCTGGCTGAGCACGGCTTCACACTCGTACGGCAAATCTGTCATTCATCTTCTCCAGTAGACGGGATGATTCCCGTCTCCTCGGCGTAACGCCGGAGACGCCCCTGAAGGATCCTGCGGGCTCGGAAGAGCCGTGACTTCACTGTTCCAACGGGTATGTCGAGGGCGATCGCGATCTCGGCGTAGGGCAGCTCCTCGAGGTCGCTGAGCACCACGACCTCACGGAACTCGTCGGGAAGATCGTTGATCGCCCGGATCACTTCATCATCGATGATCTCGGAAAAGAACCGACCCTCCGGGTCCGGGTCGCCGGTATCGGGCGGCTCGGGGATCGCGTCCATCTCGACCTTGGTGGGCGCACGCTTCTGGCTCCGCCACCCGGAAATGAACTGGTTGCGCAGGATGGTCACGAGCCAGGCGCGGGCGTTTGACCCGGTCTGGAAGGACTTCCATGCCTTGAGGGCGCGGAGCATCGTGTCCTGCACCAGATCGTCGGCCGCCGCAGGCTCATTGGTGAGCCGGAGGGCAACTCGGTACAGGGTGTCGAGGTGGGGAAGTGCCTCAGCCTCGAACTCGGCGGCTACAGTGTCGGCCATGACGGAAGGTACATCGCGCCCTGCCGGTCGCGCCTGTCCTGTGGTACGTTCCGCGCCCGATGTCCGACGGCGTCCCCGCGATCCTTCCATTGAGCCTCCTCGAGGCGGTGCAGAATATCGATACCCCACCCGACGACGGGCTGGGGGCGCTGGAGCACGAACTCGCGGCAAAGCGGTTCGGACTCTCCGCAACTGTCGCAGCACAAGTGGCACGGTATCGTGAACGTGCCGATGCAGGAGACGACGTCGACGCGGAAGAAGCACTCGCCGTTTTTCGCCTGGTCAGCCGGCGACCCGATGCGGCGCTGGTCTATGCCGACGCCGGACGACGCGCGGCGCGGTTTGCGGCCCGGCGCCGCGGGGCGGGTTCGCGGGCGCTGTCGATGGCCACGCCCGGCCGGGTTGCCCGGGTGCTCGACCTCCGCCGGGCCGGAACGCTGTCGCGGCGCTGGCTTGTTGCCGACCTGCGTGACGCCGACGGCCATCCCAGGTGCGAGATCACCGATTCGCTCACGGCACGGGTCGGCGACAACGGAAACGCTTGTGTCTTCTACACCGCGGCGCTCGCGGAATTGCTCAGGCTCGTGGCCGGGATGGAGGGCGCGGTGACCCACCACTCATGCAGGGGGCAGGGCGAGCGCAGTTGCATCTGGCTCGCCGCCCCCACGGACGGACTCGAATGAACGGACTCGCGACGCTCGACCGCACGGTTCTCCGTGATGCCCTTGGCCGGCTGGGCGCCGACGGCTGGCTGCTCTTCGACTTCCACGGTTGCAATCCGGTGGCGCAGCAACTCCTCCCGGGCGGCGCGATGGCTACCCGGCGGGTGTTTGTCTGGGTGCCACGCGAGGGTCCGATGACGGCGATCGTTCACCGGATCGAGATGCAGCCGTTTGCCGGGTTCGACGGCGCGATCATCCAGTTCTCGCGCCACGCCGAACTCCACGCGGCACTCGCCGAGACGGTGGGCGGAAAGGTGGCGGCGATGGAGATCTCGCCGCGCGACGCCGTTCCGTACCTCGACCGGATCCCGTGGGGCGTGATCGATCTGCTTCATTCGCTCGGCGTCCGGACGGTGCCGAGCGACGAACTTGTGACGCGGTTCGCGGCCATGTGGTCTAAGGAGGAAGCGGCGGAGCATCGCCGCGCGGCGGAGATCATCCGGACGATCGCTCTCGAGGCGCTTGCCGGGGCCAACCGCCGGGCAGGGACCGGGCTCAGCGAAAGTGCGCTGCAGCGCGAGGTGATCGCGGCGATGGAGCAGGCGGGGCTGTTTCTCGATACCCACCCCATCGTCGGCTTCGGTCCGAACGCCGCAAATCCTCATTACGAGCCTCGCGAGGGAGCGGATCGTACCCTTGGCCACGATGAGGTGGTGTTGCTCGATCTCTGGGGTGGGGTCCGGGAGGGGGCGATTTTCGCCGACCAGACCTGGATGGGTTTTTCGGGGAGCAGCCTGCCGGATCGGGTTCAGCAGGTGTGGACGACGGTGCGCGACGCTCGAGACGCCGCGGTGGCCAGGGTCCAGGAGCTGGCTGCTGCGGGAGGCCCGGTCCCGGGGTTCGAGGGGGACAGGGCGGCGCGTCAAGTCATTGAGGCGGCAGGGTTTGGAGAGTTTTTTGTGCACCGTACCGGTCATTCGATCGACCGCGATCTTCACGGCTCCGGCCCGCACCTCGACGACTACGAGACCCACGACGACCGGTCGTTGATGCCGGGGACGGGGTGCTCGGTCGAACCGGGGATCTACCTCCCGGGGGAGTTCGGGGTTCGCAGTGAGGTCAACCTCTTCTGGGGCCCGGGTGGTCCCGAGGTTACCCCGGCGGAACCACAGGTGGATCTGGTCACAATTGCTTGACACTGGTCGGGGGAGCGGGCATATTCTCCCGGCCCGGCAGATCGTCGGGACATTCCGATCGCCAGAGAAACAACAGTCCCGATCGACCGGAACGTGCGTTTTTTTCGCACGGCCGCTGCATATGCAGCGAGTTGTGCACCCCGGATGCCACCCGCGGCATCCGACCGTGTCATCCGCCCCGGCCCGGGGCCCGAACGACACGATGCATGAACAGCTTTGATGGTCGCCGCGCCGTGGTGCGTGGCGCAGCAGTACACGATGTTCGGCCGCCCGGTCGGACATCGGGCATCGAAGGAGCGGCTTTTCCCGTGCACTCGCCTTCGGAGGGTGGTTCCATGAAGCAAAGTGGTTTGAGTTCCCTCGCACGTCTCGCGCGTTCATTCGCGCTGGCGGCCGTCGTCACCGGCTTTGGCGCTACGGCGCTCGAGGCCCAGGCGACAGGCAAACTCGAGGGTCGCATTCGTGATCAGGGCGGTACGCCCGTCGCCAATGCGCGTGTCATCATCGTCGGCACCGCCTTCAGCGCGGTTGCCAACCCCCAGGGGTACTACTTCTTCAACAGCGTGCCAGCGGGTACGATCAACATCCGCGTCCAGTATGTCGGTTACAAGCCGACCGAGCTGGCAGGCATTCGCATCACGTCGGGCCAGACGATCACCCAGGACGTGTCGCTCGAGGCCACGGCGGTGACGGTGACGGACATCGTCGTTGTCGAGGCGAAGAACGCGCTCGTCCCGCGAGACCAGGTCACGACCCGGCAGGCCGTCAGCGGCGACTTCACTGACAAGCTTCCGGTCGACCGAATCAGCAACGTGCTCGCACTGCAGCCGGGCGTGATGGCGTCGCCGGGCGGCGGTACGCTCTCGGTGCGCGGCAGCCGCGCGGACGAGAACAGCACCTACGTCGACGGCGTCCCCGTCACGGCGGGTAACCGCGGTACCGGCGCCAGCTCGCGCGGTGTCGGCGGCCTCTCGATCGGCACGAATGCCTTCGAAGACGCCTCGATCACCACCGGCGCCTCGTCGGCCGAGTACGGCAACGCACAGGGCGGCGTGATCGCGATCACGACTCGAACCGGCGGCAACCGTTTCGCCGGCAACATCGGCTATGAGACCGACGAGTTCTCGGGTCTCAATCAGTCGGCCGGCTTCAACCGCGTGCAGGCGTCGCTCGGCGGCCCGATCATGAAGAACCTCACGTTCTTCTTCGGTGGCGTGCTCGAGGGCACCCGCGCTGGCCAGTACGGTTACCGTGGTTACGAAGTGCCGAGCTGGACGGCGGTCAGCGTCGACACGACGTACGCCGTGCCGCGCAGCACCAGCGCCACCGCCGACACCAACTTCGTCGACGTGTACAACTACGCCGTGACCCGCGGCGAGTGTGACGCCGATTACGTCGCTGGATCAAGCGATCCGGGCATCGCCAGCAACTACGGCTACGACTGCCTCGGCGGCCGCAACGGCTATTCGCCGGCCACGACGTACCAGCTCACCGGTAAGCTCAACTACTCGTTCGGTCAGGGTTCGCGCGTGGTGGTGTCGTACATCACCAACCGCGGCCAGAACCGCAACGGGACCGGCCGTGCCGCCGACCTGATCGGCGCGGCGCTCACCAAGAACAACGTGCTGACCGCGAACTGGAACCAGCAGCTCTCCAAGAGCAGCAGCCGCGCGCTGGCCCTCGATGCGTATTTCTCGTATCAGTGGGATCGCTCGATCGGTGGCTTCCTCACGCCGGAGTCGGAGGCCAGCACCCGTGATCCGTTCAACGGCTGGCTGATCAAGGATCTCGACTTCCTGTACGGCTTCGACAACTTCCCGGTGACGGAAGAGCTGGTCAACAACTACCGGACCCAGGCAGAAGGCACCGCGATCACCGTGCTCGACCGCCGCAACACCGGCCAGTATGGCGGGCAGTCAGGCTTCGGCGGGCCGGCTGGCAACCCGGGTGGTGCGGGCGGCGGCGGCAACGTTGCCGGTTCGCTCAACACCTCCAAGGAGACCCGCCTGATCGGCAAGGCGAACCTCGACTGGCAGGTTGACCGGTACAACCGCATGAAGATCGGCGGCGAGTACACCAAGTACGACATGAGCAACTACTCGGTCGGCGCGACCGGTCAGGCCTTCTCGGATCTCTGGCTGGCCAAGCCGGTTCGCTACAACGCCTTTGTCGAGGATCGTCTCGACCTCGGCGACGTGGTGCTCGTGGGTGGTCTGCGGTACGACTTCTACGACGTCAACTCGAGCAAGTGGAAGGACTTCCCGCGCATCTCCTCGCGCCCCGGCTTCACGACCGATTCACTGGCCGCCAATCCGGATGCGTTCCTCGAGCCGTACACCAGCCACGATTACATCTCGCCGCACATTCAGGTGGCGTTCCCGGTGACGGAGCGGACCAACTTCCGCCTCTCATACGCCCAGCAGGTGCAGACGCCGGACTTCTCGGTGGTGCTGCAGGGTTCGAACACCGACCTGTCGATCACGAACACGAACAACAACTACGGAACCGATCTCGACTTCGGCAAGTCGATCATCTTCGAGTTCGGTGTCCGTCACGCGTTCAGCGACGACATGGTGCTCGACGTCACCGTGTACAACAAGGACAACCTGGCCAACCCGGCCGGCCGTCTGGTGCCGCTCATCGACGTCCTCGGTGGCGACCGCAACGACATCCGGCTCACGGTCAACCAGGACTTCGGCAATACCCGCGGTATGGACCTCCGTCTTGACCGCCGGTTCGGCAACTTCTTCAACGGCTTCCTGAACTACTCGTACCAGGACGCCAAGAACACCGGTACCGATCCGTACTCGTACATCAACTTCGGATCACGCATCCTCAGCGGCCTGTCTGGCACCAACGCACCGCCGCCGCAGGCTGCCCAGCCGACCAACACCTCGCGTCCGCACTCGATCAGTGGTGCCTTCGCGCTCAACGTCCCGGCTGACTTCCGCCAGGGAACGCTGGTCGGTGCGGTGTTCAACCGCCTCGGCGCCAACGCGACGTTCCGCTACGCCTCGGGCACGCCGTACACGCGCTGCGATCCGAATGATGCCGCCTCGAACAATGTTCGTAGTGGCACGCCCTGCGGCAACACCGCGTCGGGTGACTTCAACGCTGCCAGGCTCCCGGCCTACAAGGAGTTCAACCTCCGCGTGACCAAGGGCTTCCAGCTCGGCTCGCTCGACCTCACGGCGTATGCCGACGCCCGCAACCTGTTCAACTTCGAGAACATTGCGCGGGTGTACACCCAGACCGGTGACATCAAGAACCAGAAGGTCGTCGACCTGGCATACACGACCGATTCGATCAACTACCGTCAGTTCGCTGCGGCCAACAACGCGGTGAATCCTGATGGCTCGATCAGCCTGCCGAATCAGGCCGGCTGTGGCACCTGGGTTTCGGCGGGCAACGTGCCGTCGGCTCCGAGCTGCTACTACTATGTCAAGGCAGAGCAGCGGTTCGGCAATGGCGACGGGGTCTACACCCTCGCCGAGCAGCGCCGGACGTCGGACCAGTCGAACCTGGCCACCTTCCACATCTCGAACTTCGCGTTCGGTGGTCGGTCACTCCGCTTCGGGATGGAAGTGAATTTCTAGGTAACACTCGCCCTTCGTCGCGGGTCGGCCCAAGGCCGGCCCGTGGCGCGGGACGTCGGCATCCATTGACGAGAGGTAAGCAATGCACTCACTGCGTAGTAAGCGTGGACTCATCGCGGCGGTGGCGCTCGCCCTGGGTATCGCGCTTGCGCTCCCCAGCACCGCGTCTGCCGGTCCGGAGACGGGAGCCAAGCGTGGCCAGGGCCGGGGTTTCAGGCTCTTCGCCCGCCCCCTCGGCGCGATCACGATCAACCGTGTCTACATGGGCCTGAGCAATCAGGGCCTTGTCGGCGTCGACTCGACGAACTCGTCGACGATCGGCGGCGGTTTCTGGCCGAAGGGCACTCCGAACCAGTACATCTTCAATTCAGGCCTGCAGGTCGCCGGCATCATTCAGGGTAGCAAGCCCGGCAATCCGTGGGGTGGCGACACCACCGGTGGCTTCTTCTTCGATCCGAAGGGCACCACCGAGCACGGCATCGGCCTGACCGACATCTACAATGCGACCAACCCGGCCGACGCGGCCAACTGGCCGCAGGGCGCCTTCGTCCCGCAGGGCGACGAAAGCGAGGAGATCTTCAATCCGCTCCTCCGCGGTCGTGTCTCGGCGTCACAGGGCGACGTCTGGTTCCTTTCGTGGGAAGGCGACCCGGGCGTCAATGCCGGCCGTTCACACCCGCTCGGCATCGTGGCGGAGTACCGTGGCCTCGGCTGGAACTATCCAGCTGGTAACGAGGACATCGTCTACTTCATCATCACGTTCTACAACATCACGTCGAGCAACGCCGCCGATTACGCTCAGTATCGGCCCGGCATTCGCGAGGCGCTGGTCGATGCCGCGCAGCAGTTCCATAGTCTCAACAACGCGCGCTTCGGCATCACGCTCCCCGCGGGCGGCTACACCATCGGCCCCATGTACAGCGCCTTTGCGGCTGACATGGACGTGGCCAACGCCGGCGCCAACTTCGCCAGCGTGAACCTGCCGTTCGCCCTGGGTTACGCGTACGAGTCCGACTTCACCCGTCCGACCGGCTGGCAGTTCGACCCGGCCATCTTCGGAGCCCCGTTCTTCAGCGGCTCGGGCTTCGTCGGCGTGAAGTACCTCAAGTCACCGAGCGGGCCGGGCGAGATCCAGCTCTTCGGTAACACCACCAATGGTGGTGCATTCTCCGACGCCGCCAACGTCACGCGTCTCTTCCGCTTCCTCAAGGGCGACGTGTTGACCTCAGCCGGCGATCCGCAGTGCAACAACGGTGACCCGCGCGTCACCCGCATCTGCTACATCGCCCCGGCAACTCCGTTCGACGTCCGGTTCTTCCAGTCGTCGACCGCGCTCGAGCTCGAGCCGGGTGGTTCAGGCTCGATCGTGGTGGCCTACGTGCACGCAGCGCCTGTGGCCATCTCGGGCTACGTCCCGGGCACCCGCGTTGTCCCGGGTGATGCGACGCGCCTCACCGATCCGGCCCGCCTCTCGATCGGCGCCAACCGGATCGACTCGCTCACCGGCTTCCGTGGCTGGGTTGACCGGAACACCGATGGCGTAGTTGACCAGTCCGAGTTCAACGTTGTGCCGCGGTCGCTGCTCGGTAAGTCACTGGTGGCGCAGTCGGTGTTCGACGGCAAGTTCCTCCTGCCGTTCTCACCGGAGTCGCCCGAGTTCTTCCTGATTCCGGGCGACAACCAGGTCACCGTGCTCTGGAAGCCGTCGGCAACCGAGACCGAAGGTGACGCGTACTTCGAGCTGGCCCGTGCTGCCACGATCACCCCTCCGGGTGGTGGGGCGCCGGTCGTCAACCCGCTGTATGACGCCAACTACCGCCAGTTCGACGTCGAGGGTTACCGGATCTATCGTGGCCGGATCGACTCGCCGTCGTCGCTGCGCCTGATCGCCCAGTACGATTACTCGGGCACCCTGTTCCGGGATTACACCGGCCAGGTGATCACCTCGTACGACCCGGCCCATCCGGACGAGCCGTTCACGCTCGGCAACTGCGCCCCCGACCTCGGCCTGTACACCGGCTGCCCGGTGGCGTTCGAGAATGTGGCTCCCGGCACGCCGCGGACGGTGTTCATCAACCGTCAGGTCAACGATCCGCTGGTGCAGGTCCCGGTCGGTGGCCGGACCCGCCTCTTCAGCGGCGACGTCTTCATCACGCAGGCGGATACGGCAGTCACCGGCGGCAACAGTGGCTTCCCGGCGCTCAGCAACACCGGCGTCCCGTTCGTGTACATCGACAACGATGTCCGCAACGGCCTGACCTACTACTACGCAGTCACGGCATTCGACATCAACTCGATCTCATCGGGTCCGACGTCGTTGGAGTCGCCGCGCACCACGCAGCGCGTGACGCCGGGCACCACTGCCGGCAACTACGAGAACAGCGCCAGCATCACGGCGGGCGTCATTGGACGGAACGGTCTCCGCACCGACAAGGTGGTGCCGACGATCGATCCGGCCACGGGCAAGTTCAGCAAGCGGTTCCCTGTGGCGACCGGACTCTCGGTCGGCCTCGCCGGCTTTGTGCGCGAGCTGTTGAGCGCACCGGGTGAGGTTGCCATGCAGCTTGACTCGATCGGGCTCGGCGTACAGTCAGAGGCGACGTCACAGAACGTCATCAGGTACTTCACGCTCATCACACCGAACGGCAGCAGCACCCTTGCCATCCCGGCGACGATGAGTGCGACCAACGGCCTGACAGCAAGTGCCGGTTCGTTCTCGGCCATCACGGCCGACCCGGCCCTGGCGGCGCGCTACGGCGGTTCGCCCGGGTACACCATTGCCGGCTCGTACGAAGACGTGCTCAATGGTGGCTACTACACCGGCGTCTTCCCGCGCGGTTGTGTGAATGGTGCCGCCGGTTTCGCCCCGGCACCGGGCTGCTACTTCAACGGCCCCCGCTGGTTCGTTGGCGACAACGAGACCAAGGACAACCCGAACTCACCCAACGCGGGTACGTTCAGCACCAGCTTCACCACGATCGACTTCAACAACTCCGGTGAGTTGGCTGGGGTTGCCACGATCCACCGTCCGGTGTCATACCAGGACCGTGGTTCACTCTGGCGTGGCGTGGAAGCGGCGATGTCGCCGTTCGTCGGTGCCGCGGATTACCGCGTGTACTGGGGTGCTGGCGGCACGATCGACTCGGTCATCGACCTCACCCACGACGTGGTCGTGCCGTTCAAGACCAGCGCCGGCGCAAGCTGGGGCATCCTGAACGGATCGAATGTTCCGGCGTCTCAGAGCCGCGACGCTCGTGCCGCGCTCACGGCCAGCGACATCGGCTGCGTGGCTCCGTTCAAGACACTCGCGCAGACCCAGACAACGTCAACCGGCCTGTGCTCAGGGGCGGCGGTTCCGTTCGTCCAGACGGTGGTTCCGGGTCCGGTCGTACTCAACCACACCAACGTCAACGGTGATACCGGTCCAACCTCCGACCTCCAGGCACCAGTAGCCGCGAACAACGGCTTCGGATTGTACCTGAAGGGTCGCTGGTTCATCGTCGAGCTTGCTGGCGGCGCGGTGCCGGCTGCGGGCACGGCGTGGACGATGCGCGACTACATCGGCGCGATTCGCGGCGGTGTCGGTCGGGCGGGAAGCTTCGGCAATTACGTTTACACGCCGCAGCGCTTCATTCCGGCCGGAACCCAGCAGGAGATCCCGCTGTTCCAGTTCACCGCCGTCGGTGCGAAGGTCTCGTACGCAGTTCGACGTCGTGAACCGGGTCAATCCGTCGAGCCAGGAGACCCTGGCCAAGATCCACACCGTGCCTGACCCGTACTACGTCACCAGTGCATTCGAGTCGACCACGAACAGCAAGATCATCAAGTTCGTGAACCTGCCCGAAACGGCGACGGTCCGGATCTACACGGCGAGCGGCGTGCTGGTGCGCGTCCTCAAGCAGGCCACCACGTCGTTCAGCGGCGAGCTCACCTGGGACGTCCGTAACCGGAACAACCAGTTCGTCGCCAGCGGTGTGTATTTCTATCACGTCGAAGCGGAAAACGGTGAGACCACCGTCGGCCGCATGACCATTGTCAACTACGTCCAGTAGCCCACAGAGCAGGGGCGGTGTGCCGGCAACGGTGCACCGCTCCACCTCAGGAGAGCGACGCATGAATCGCAGCACTTCACTTCGGTGGCTCCTCGCGGCTGCTCTGGTCGGTTTCGTTCCGGCCGTTGCCACGGCGCAGGACGATGCCAACAATGACCAGACGGGATTCGGCACGACGGCCGCGGAGTTTCTGCTCCTCGGTGCCAACGCGCGCGGTACGGCGCTCGGCGGGTCGTATATCACCGTGGCATCTGATGTCGGAGGAACCAACGGGAACCCGGCCGCACTGGCGCTGATGACGCGCCCGGGCGCCCAGTTCTCGCAGTTCGATTACGTGGCCGACACCAAGCTGAACTGGGGCGCCGTGGCGTTCCCGTTCGGTGGCGGCGCGCGGGCGTTCGGGGTCCAGTTCGGGACCTTCGGCTTCCGCGACCAGCCGGTGTACACCGCCGACGCGCCGGAAGGCACGGGCGAGGTGTACAACGTCAGTGAGTCGTTCGTCGGCCTCACCCTCGCCCAGAACTTCTCAGACCGTTTCTCGGTCGGTATCACCGTCAAGGGCATCTTCGACCAGCTCGGCCAGACCAACGGCTCAGCGTTCGCGATGGACTTCGGGACGCACTTCCACTCGAACCTCAATGGCCGCCCGATCCGCTTCGCGTTCGCGCTCACCAACCTGGGCACGACGCTGAAGTACGACGGCGACGCCATCCGGATCGGCACCCCGCGTGACTCGATCACGGGCGAGGATCCGATCCCGAGCCTCAACCAGCCCAGCCTGTACCGCACCACCGGCTTCGCGCTGCCGACGATGTTCCGTGTCGGCCTCGCCTACGACGTGGTGTCTTCGGGCAACAGTCGCGCAACGCTGATGGGTGAGTTCAACCAGGCCCGCTCGAACAAGGCGGCCTTCGGCTTCGGTGCCGAGCTGGCTGCGGCCAAGCTTGGTGGCAGCGGGTTCGGTGTCGCACTCCGCGGCTCGTACTCGTCGCAGCCGGCCAACAGCTACTCGCTCGACTCGTTCGGCGTCGGTATCGACGACAAGCTGAGCGACGAGAAGAAGCAGGGCCTCGCCCTCGGCGCCGGCCTGATGTATGACACCTCGGGCTTCCAGGTCGGCTTCGACTACGCCTGGAAGAACATGGGTCTGCTCGGCGACGTTTCGTTCTTCACGGTGTCGCTGGGCTGGTAAGCACCTCCTCGGTTCCGGGGTGGTTCGCCACCGCCGGAGGGCCGGTTCACACAACGCCTGACCTGATTGGTGGTGTAGCATGCTGAGTTCACTCCTGACCGGCCTCGTCGCATTGTCGACGATCGTAGCCCCGCCCAAGTTGGCGGTGCACGCCGTGCGGTTCTATTCGCCGGTGGCGGGCCAGACCAGCGTGCTGGCCTTTGTGCAGGTGCCGTACTCGCTGGCAGAGGTGGCCGGTGACCGCGTGGCGTGGAAGACCACGATCCAGGTGCGCGACAACACCGGCATGACGATCTACCGCGAGGAGTTGTGGCGCGGTGCACCGGCTGCGCTCAAGCAGCCCGGTGCCTACGGGATCGAGCCGCTGCAGTTCGCGCTCACGACGGGCGGCAAGTACACGATCGTGGCGACAGTGCAGGACAGCGCCACAGGCAAGACGGCATCGGCCGAGACCACGGTGGATGCCTACAGCAATTCACCGACAGTTTCGGACCTCCTCCTCGCCAGTGCGATGCGAGTGGCGGCGGAGGGCGACACGGCCATGGCGCCGGGCGAGGTTGGCCGTGGCCAGCTTCGGTTCGTCACGGCGCCCGAATTGGAACTGAACGGGTTGTCACCCGCGCTTTCGTTCCTGGTGGAGATCTATTCAGCCGCAAGCGACGAGCGTGTCGACGTCGCTCGAGGTCCGCGATTCGGCGGGTGCGCTGATCTATGGCATCCCGGCGTTCGACCAGCAGGTCGGCGCGGGCGGTGGGGTGATCCGCGGAACGGTTCCGCTCGATGGGCTTGCCCGAAGGCGGGTATGTCCTCAAGGCCGTCGTCACCATCGGCGTCGCAGAAGATCGAGCGGATGGGACGTTTCTCGGTGGGTAGCCTCGAAGAGGCGCTGGCACGCGAGGCGGGCAACCGCGCCGCCGACCGGCTCACCGACGAGGGGTACTTCGGGTCACTGTCCGAGGATGCGCTCGACCGCGCAGCCGAGGCGCTCGAGTTGATCGCATCCAACCGCGAGTTCTCGGTCTACAAGGCGAGTGGCGACGACCGGCTCTCGCTGCCGCCAAGCGGAAGTTCCTGGTCGACTTCTGGGCGCAGCGCGACCCGGACAAGGTCGACCGAGGCCAACGAAGAACGGATCAATTTCTATCAGGCCATCGACTACGCGAACACGGCGTTTGCGGAAGGCGGTCGCAGCGCGCGACCGGGCTGGAAAACCGATCGTGGAACGGGTCTGGGCCCGCAATGGCGGAGCGCCGTCCGAAGTCCGGAGCCAGCCGCAGTCGGGTCGGGCGCCACCTTACGAACTCTGGCGCTACACGCAAGGGTCGGATGCGCTACTATGTATTTGCCGACCGCAACAACCTCGGGACGTTCACGCTCATGAAGTCGAACGACCTGAAGGAGCCGGGCAATGCCGCCTGGATCGAGATCATGACCGCCGGAAGCGGTGCGTGATATCGGGCAGTTCCTGGGTATCAACCTGTTCGAGACGTCGCCAGGATCGTTGCTGAACACCGGAACGCCCTGAGCACAGGATCGATCACTGACGGGCGCCGAGTATGGCACCCATCACCTCTCCTGAGGAGCAGCGTATGAAGGGAATAGTTCGTGGGGTACTGGGTCTGGCGCTCGCGGTCGGCATGACCGCCTGCACCAACGACGACGACGGTCGATCTCGGCGGCGAGTTCGACATGGTCGATGTCGACAAGAATGCGCTCTTCGTCGGTGTCGGCGACAGCAGCGCCGTTCTGGTGCGACTCGTCAACGACCTCCGCGCCTCCACTCCGTCCTCCTTCACCGTCTCCAATGTCGGTGCCGGTGTCCGGGTCACCTACGACGCACTCTACCGTCCTGATTACACCCAGGGCGACACGCTCATCGCGCCGCTCGACAAGCCGCAGCAGCGCTACTGGGTCGTCGGCACCGCGATCGGCCTGCACGAGATCACCTTTTCGGCCGCCGGTAGCTCGACGACCATTCGCGCCTACGTGACGCCGAAGAATCTCGGCGCGGCGCTGTCCAAGATCACCGACGTGGTCGCAGGTGATGAGATCACGATCACGGCCCCGGCCGGCCTCGTGTTCAGCCCGAACTCCGTGGTGTCGTTCACGAGCGGCCCGGCAGTGTCGGTGACCAATCGTGCGGCCGACGGATCGAGCATCTCGTTCCTGGTCGGGACCGGGTGTCAGCGGCACCGCTGGCGTGACCAACGTGAAGTACGCGTTCGCGCCTGCCGCACCGGCCGTCACGCTGCGTACGACATCGTCGATCACGGTGCCCGAACATCACGACGATCCCGATCGCGATCAGTCCGGCGTCGCCGAGCGCGATGCAGCAGGTCACGGTCACGGCGGCGGGCTACAAGTTCCTGCCGACGTTCGGGATCACCGTCGGCGGTCGCGACGCGCTGGTCATCTCACGTTCGGCCGACTCGTCGTCCGCGCAGGTTGTGTTCCCGGCCTTCCCGGGCCCGATCGTGGTCAATGGTGTTGCGCTCTCGTTCCTGACGAGCGTCACGCTGAACGGCCTGACTCCGGCCACCGCGCTCAACATCCCGACGACGGTGCCGTACAACACCGCCAATCCTGATGGCGCGGCCCCGGTCCTCACGGCCAATGCCGCTGGAACTCCGCTTGTCTTCCGGGATACCTGGACGAATGCAGGCGCTGACCTGCTCGGTCTGGGTGGTCCGACCAAGTGGTACCGCCTCGTGATCGGAACGGCGGGGACGCGTACCTTCTCCGTGGGTTGGAACAACACGGCGGACATCGATTTCGTGATCTGCGACAACGCACTGGCGGCGTGCCCGGTGCAGCGCCTCACGAGCGGCGAATCCTGAAACCGGTCCGGGAACACTGGCGCCGGGTAACTACTGGATCGGAGTCGCGCTTTACAGCGGTGCGGCGCCCGGTGTTGTGACGATCACGGTCAACTAGCTCGACCAGTTGGTCTGCAAGCTGCCCCCCGTCCGGTTCGCCGGGCGGGGGGCTTTTGCGCTTTGAAGGGTTTAAAGGTTTAAAGGTTGAAGGGTTGAAGGGTTGAAAGGTTGAAGGGTGTGATGCGGGATTGGGCTCATGCTGGGGACGGAATACACGACTCGGCCCCGGGCCTGTTGCGCGACCATTTGGCATGCCGAGTCACCGGAAGCTGGTTGCCTGGTCGGAGGCAAGGGAAAGCGCGCTGGCCATTCACAGGTTTGCCGACGACCACTGGCGCCCGCAACGAAGTGGGACGTTCGACCAGATTCGTCGAGCGTCGTTCTCGGTTATGCTGAATCTCGCGGAGGGATCGTCATTCGGCCCCGGACCGCGGTGCGGATATCACGTACGTGTCGCTCACGGTTCGGCGGTCGAGGTCTCGGACCTGCTGGATTTCCTGGATGCACTCGGTGAGCCGGTGACGCCGCTCATGCCGAGGGCCGGACAGGGTTGTTGGTCTGACCTATGGCTTGATCAAGACGCGCGTCGATAACCCTTAAACCTTTCAACCCTTCAACCCTTCAACCCTTCAACCCTTAAACCCTTCAACCCTTCAACTCTGCCTTCACCATCGCCAACGCCACGGCCACATCCTCGCTCCCCCGCCACTGCATCTGGAAGAGTCGCGAGTAGATCCCGCCGTGCTGCAGCAGTTCGGCGTGGGTGCCTTCCTCGACGATCCGGCCGCCATCCAGCACCACCAGCCGGTCGGCGCGCTGCACCGTACTCAGCCGGTGCGCGATGATCAGCGTGGTGCGGCCCACCAGCAGCCGCTCGAGTGCCGCCTCGACCAGGCGCTCGCTCTCGTTGTCGAGCGCGCTGGTGGCCTCGTCGAGCACCAGGACCGCCGGGTTCTTGAGGACGGCCCGGGCGATGGCGATCCGCTGCCGCTGGCCTCCCGACAGCTTGATGCCGCGCTCACCCACGATGGTGTCGTAGCCGAGCGGGAGCCTGGAGATGAACTCGTGCGCGTTGGCGACCTCGGCCGCCGCCTCGCACCGCCTCGGCGGAGGCGTCGGGGCGCGCGTAGGCGATGTTGTCCCGCACCGTGCCGGCAAAGAGTGCCGGATCCTGCGGAACCGTGCCCACCACCCTCCTGAGGTCGCGCAGGCGCAGTTCGCGGATGTCGATGCCATCCAGGCGCACCGACGCCCTCGTCGACGTCCCAGAAGCGCGTCAGGAGCGACGAGATCGTCGTCTTGCCGGCCCCCGATGCCCCGACCACCGCCACCACCTCACCCGGCGCAGATTCGCAGCGAGAGTCCGTCGAGAACCGGGGTCAGCGGCGTCGGGTCGATACCGGAAGCACCACGTCCCGCAGCTCCACTTCGCCCGAGCACCGGTCGGTGCAGTTCCGTCGGGCTCGGCGGGTCGGCGATTCCGGCGTCGGGTCTCGATCAGCTCGAACACCCGCTCGGCGGCGCCAATCGCCTCCTGGAACGCCGAGAACGACGTCGCGAGGGCGCCAATGGCGGCGGCAATGGTGACGGTGTAGAGCATGAACGCGACCAGGTCGCCGGCGGTGAGGTCGTCGTTGAGCACCATCACGCCACCCTGCCACACCACGGCAGTGATCGCACCGAAAGTGGTGAGCGTGAGCACGCCGAAGAACATCGCCCGGACGTGGGCTCGCTGCAGGGCGCGATCGATCACCTTCGCGATGCGGGCACCGTATCGCTCCCGCTCGGCGCCTTCCTGCGCGAACCCCTGGACCACCCGGATCTGCGAAAACGCCTCCTCGGCCTGCGCGGTGGCCTGCGCCACCTGATCCTGCACGCTGGTGGAGATCTTCTTGAGCCGCATGCCGAAGAACACCGCCGAGCCGATCACCACCGGGACCACCGTGAGGGCGGTGAGCATCAGGCGCGGCTCCATCAACGTCAGCACCGCGATACCGCCGATCAACGCAAGCAGCTGTCGCGATATCTCGGCGACCTGGTGACCCATGACCCCCTGCAGGAGGCCGATGTCGGCGCCCAGCCGCGAAGTCAGCTCACCGGTGCGGCGATCGGCGAAAAAGGCCGGCGGCATCGACAGCAGCTTGGCGAAGAGTTCGCGCCGCAGGCCGGCCACGGCGCGCTCGCCGGTGGCCGAGAGCCAGTAGGTCTGGACGTAGTTGAGGACGGCCTGCACGGCGAACATGAGGAGCATGCCGAGGGCGATGCGGTCGAGTCGGGTGCGATCACGCCGTTCGAACGCGGCGTCGAGCAGGTACTTCGACCACCTGCGGAAAGGCGAGCGAGATGGCCGACGCGAGAAGCAGTGCGACGATGGCGATGGCGAGCCCGCCGCGATACGGCCGCACTCGCGGCCAGAGACGCAGCAGGGGGCGGAGCGATATCCGCGGGACGCGCTTCAGCTCAGTGACCCTCGTGATTCATGGCGGGCGGGACGGCAGGAGCGTCGCCGTGGCGCAGGAAGACGTGCTCGGACGGCGGCACGAAGTGGCCGAACGGCACCACGCGATCGACCGCCATCGCGACGAAGAGCACGGCGAGGTACGACCAGCGAATACTTGTAGAGCACCCACGTCGTGGGCGTGACGCCATCCTCGCGCCAGATCTTCCAGCAGAGCTGGATGAACCGGGCGCCGAGTGCGATCGCGACGACGCCGTAGAGGATGCCGTTGACGCCGACGAATACCGGCATGATGGTGAGCGGGATCAGCATCAGGGTGTAGATCACCATCTGGCGCTTGGTCTCGCACTTCGCCGTGCACGTTGGGCATCATCGGGACGCCGGCAGCGCCGTAGTCGACCTGCTTGTTGAGTGCGAGCGCCCAGAAGTGCGGTGGGGTCCAGTAGAAGATGATCGCGAAGAGGTACAACGCGCCGAGATCGACCGAGTTGGTCATCGCCGCCCAGCCCACCAGCGGCGGGAACGCACCGGCGGCACCGCCGATCACGATGTTCTGCGGGCTCGACCGCTTGAGCCAGATGGTGTAGATGAACACGTAGAAGAGCAGGCCGGACAGCGCCAGCCAGGCACTCAACGGGTTGACGAACACCCAGAAGATGCGTGAATGCCGCTGCGCCGAGCGAGATGCCGAAGAGGAGCGCCGCGGCGGCCGGAAGGCGTCCCGACGGGATCGGCCGGGACCGGGTGCGCGCCATCCGGTCGTCGATGTCACGATCGAACCACATGTTGATGGTGTTGGCGCCACCCGCCATCAGGTACCCGGCGAGCGTCACCCAGCCGATCAGGCCGAGCGACGGCAGGCCGACGGGCGTGATGAACATCGGTGCGACGGTCGTGACCAGGAGGAGCGAGATGATCCGCGGCTTGGTGAGTGTCACCAGGTCCGCGACGAGGGAGGGGGAGCGGGTGATGGTGATTGCGTCGGCCATTGTGCCCATCGAGAAGCGAGAAGCGAGAAGCGAGGGTCGATGCGACGGGCCGGGCTGCGGACCCTTGGGGTCGCGCATCTCGCATCTCGCCTCTCGCTTCTCCCTGCTGTCGGTGCCAATATTCCAATGCACAACTTACCCGGCTGCAACACCCCCCTCAAGCAACATCTCTCCCCGGCGACCCGGAGTCGACGCATGACACACGCTGGTACGGCCCCAGAGGAGCGGCTCCCGCGCAACATCGGCCTCTGGAGTGCGGTCGCGATCCTGATCGGGACCACCATCGGCAGCGGGATCTTCCGGGTACCGGCCACCGTGGCCGCCACGCTGGGTGATCCGCAGGCGATGCTGCTGGTATGGGTGCTGGGCGGGGTGGTGACGCTCACCGGTGCGTTGGCGGTGGCGGAGCTGGCGGGGATGTTCCCGAGGTCGGGAGGAATCTTCGCGTATCTCCTCGAGTCGTGGGGTCCGCTCCCGGCGTTTCTCTTCGGGTGGGCCGAGATGACGGTGATTCGCGCTGCGGCCATTGGCGCGATCTCGACGATCTTCGCCGAGTATCTGGGGCACTTCATCGCCCTGTCGCCCCAGGAGGTCCGTTATGTGGCGGCCGGGGCGATCATCGTGATCGCGACCCTCAACTACCTCGGCGTCTCGTACGCGTCGGCACTGATGAACGTCACGACGGTGCTCAAGTACGGCGCGCTGCTCGGGCTCTCGCTCTTCGCGTTCACCGCCGGGGATGGCTCGGCCTGGCCAACTTCACCGCCAGCGGGGCGGGGATCGTCACCAGCTCGGCGATGCTCACGGCGCTGGTCCCGATCATGTGGACCTACGACGGCTGGTCGAATCTCTCGTTCGTGGGCGGAGAGGTTCGGGATCCGGGCAGGACCCTCCCCCGGGCACTGATCCTGGGCACGGCAGCGATCGTCGGGATCTACCTGCTCATCAACGCCGCGTATCTCTACCTCGTGCCGGCGTCGGAGATGCCGGGCGTGCCGCTGGTGGCTGCGACGGCGGCCGAGCGGATCCCGATCTTCGGGGCGGCCGGGGCAGCGATCATCTCGGGCATCGTGATGGTCTCGACCTTCGGGTCGGCCAACGGCTCGGTGATGACCGGCCCGCGGGTGATCTTCGCGCTGTCCGACCGGGGGCTCTTTTTCCCGATCATCGCCCGGGTCTCGCCGCGGTTCAAGACGCCGTCGGTGGCGATCTGGATGGCGGCAACGCTGTCGGTGATCTATGTGCTGCAGAACGACTTCGCCGCGCTCGCCGACATGTTCGTGCTGGGGGTCTGGCCGTTCTATGCCATGGCGGTGGCGGGGGTGTACATCCTCCGGAAGCGTCGCCCCGACGCGGAGCGGCCGTATCGGACGCTCGGCTACCCGGTCACGCCGGCGCTCTTCCTGCTCGCCTCGCTGGGCATGATGGGGAATGCGATGGTCACCGATTTCCGGAAGACGGGCGTCACCTTCGCCATCATCCTGGCCGGGGTCCCGGTGTACTTCCTGTGGCAGCGGTACGGACGCAAGCCTGGATGAGCGAGAGGCGAGAGGCGAGAAGCGAGAGGCGAGAAGCGAGAAGCGAGAATCGGGATCCGCCGGCGCCCGAACTTCCCCCGCCTTCACGCCTCTCGCCTCTCGCTTCTCTCAGCTGTTTCCATCTCGTTGCTTGCGCAGTCCGGGTCTGGACACGACATTTCTGACCGTGACACCTCTCCCCATCCCAGGATACACAGGAGCAATGATGCGACGTTTTGTTCGTTTGGCACTCACCGTGTCGAGCGTCCTCGCGGCGTTCCTCGCGCTGCCCGCCACGGGCGTGGCGCAGGGCGTGACCACGGGCGCGATCAGCGGTGTCGTGAGCGATTCCGCCGGCGGCACGATCGAGGACGCGGTGGTTCGCGTCTCGAACCTGGAAACCGGCTTCAACCGCACGGTGACCACTCGTGCCAACGGGACATACTTCGTGGGTGGCCTCGAGGTTGGCCGCTACCGCGTGGCGGTGACGGCGATCGGCTTTGCGCCCCGCGCGGTGAACGAGGTCAAGGTGGCGCTCACCCAGACGGTCCGCGCCGACCTGGCGCTGACCCGGCAGGCCGTACAGATCCAGGAGCTGGTGACAGTGGCCCTGGCGGACGCGGCGGTGTTCGCCCCGACCCGCACCGGCCCGCAGACGACCATCACGGATTCCTTTGTGGCACGCCTCCCGTCGCTCAATCGGCAGCTCCAGGATTTCATCCGGATTTCGCCGCAGGTGACCACCAACCCCGGGCGCGGTGGCGACCTGTCCGCGGCCGGTCAGAGCAATCGGTTCAATGCGATCCAGGTCGACGGCACCACCCAGAACGACCGGTTCGGGCTGGGTGAAACCGGCGAACTCGGTGGCCAGGCCGGTGGCCGTGGCATCTCGCTCGAGGCGATCAAGGAATACCAGATCGTGATCTCGCCGTTCAACGTGACCCAGGGCGGGTTCACCGGCGCGCTGGTGAACGCCGTGACCAAGAACGGCACCAATACGTTCACCGGTTCGGCGTTCTACACCTTCCGCAACCAGGAACTCGCCACCAACGACCCGTTCATTGCCCAGAACAAGTTCTCGATCAAGCAGTACGGCGCGTCGATCGGCGGCCCGATCATCAAGGACAAGCTCCACTTCTTCCTGGCTGGTGAGCTCAACCGTTCGACCCGGCCCGCGGGCGGACCGTTCGTCGGACAACTCGGCGTCAGCGGCGCAAACGCAGTCCGGGTCGACCAGGCGACGGTCGACCGGTTCAACGCAGCGCTGGCTCAGTACGGTATCGAAGGGGGCACGGGCGACGCACAGAGCAACGAGAACCCGGTCGGCAACCTCGTGGCACGGCTCGACTGGCAGGTCTCGCCGACCAGCCGGGTGGTGATTCGCGAGATCTACAACGACCAGAAGGCCGACGATTTCTCGCGGTCGGCCGCAACGTTCGCCCTCACGTCGAACCGTTTCCTGCGAAGCGAGCAGGTCAACTCGCTCACTGGCCAGTTCTTCAAGACATTTCGGCAACGGCGCCAGCAACGAGTTCCAGCTTGGCTTCATCCGGCAGCGCTTCGCGCGCGCCTTCGACCAGAACGGCCCGCAGATCACCGTCACCAACATCAACTCACCGACGGTGTCGGGTCAGACTGTCAACCTGCGCGCGGGCCCCGACTCGTCGTCGCACATCAACCAGCTCGACCAGGACTTCATCGAGCTTCGCAACGACCTGACGTTCCCCATCGGCGGTGGCAACCACCTGATCACGGTCGGCACCCGCAACGACCTGTACAAGGTGCGCAATGCCTTCGTGCAGAACGCATTCGGGTCGTGGGGCTTCAGCTCGTTCGAGGACCTCGAGGCCGGGATCCCGAACCGCTATGCGGTCGGTGTGGCGCTCGGCGACGACCCGGTGGCGCGATTCCGCGCGGCCAACGTGTCGTTCTATGTGCAGGACCAGTGGACCGTCAATCCCGATTTCTCGGTGACGATCGGACTCCGGGCAGAGTCGCCGATCTTCCTCGATGAGCCGGGGTTCCGCTCAGAGGTCGAGCGGGACTTCGGGCGCCGGACCGATGAAGTGCCGTCGAACTTCACGTTCAACCCGCGCCTCGGTTTCAACTGGGATGTCAGCGGCACCGGGACGACCCAGATTCGCGGTGGTGTCGGCTTCTTCGCCGGTACGCCGCCATACGTCTGGCTGTCGAACCTCTTCACCAACAACGGCCTGTCGGGCACCACGCAGTTCACCTGTGACGGCAATTCGGGGCGTCCGGCTCCGCCGGCGTTCAACACCGGTTCGGTGCAGAGCCCGCCGCAGGTCTGTGCAGGCGGGGTTGGGCCGACCGCTGGCAGCAACATCGGCGCGGTCAACACCGTCGACCCGAACTACAAGCAGACGCAGGTGATGCGCGCCAGCCTTGGTGGTGATCACCGCCTGCCGTGGGGCCTGATCGGCACGTTCGACGCGCTCTACACCCGGTCGTACAATTCGTCCTTCATGGTGAACCTGGCGCTGGGCGACCCGGTTGGTACGGACTACGCGGGCCGGGTGATGTACGGGACGATTGCGGCCAATGGGCGCGCGACGACCAACTGCACGACCCCGAACATCTATTCGTGCAGCGTGTTCGACCTTCGCAACAGCAGCGGCGACTACGCGTACAGCATCTCGACGGGCCTCACGAAGCGGATGGCGGGCTCCCTCGAGGCTTCGATGTTCTACACCTATGGCCGCTCGTACTCGGTCCAGGACTTCACGTCGAGCACGGCGCGGTCGAATTTCCAGAACGGCCGTGTCACCGCGATCAATCAGTATGATGATCGCACCGACCCCTCGACCTTCGACCGGCCTCACCGGATCGCGGCGGCGGTCACGTGGACAGCGCCCTGGAAGGATTACGGGACCGACATCTCCCTCATCTACAACGGGCAGTCGGGGACGAACTTCACCTACGTGTACCAGTCCCAGACCATCAGTGGAAACCTGATCGGCGACCTCAACGCCGACGGCTTCTTCGGGAACGACCCTGTCTACATCCCGAATTCGGCTTCGGAGTACACCTTCGAGCAGTACACCGGCCCGCTGGTGAGCAATGGCCCGAACGCCACCGTCACCCCGGCAGCACAGGCGGCGGCATTCGACGAGTTCATTTCGAGCCTCGACTGCCTCGACAGCCAGCGTGGGCAGATCCAGTCCCGCAACAGCTGCAAGAACCCGTGGTTCAACACCCTGAACCTGTCGGTCCGTCAGTCGCTCCCCGGTCTCGGTGGGCAGCGGCTCTCGCTCCAGGCCGACATCTACAACTTCCTGAACTTCCTGAACAACGACTGGGGCCAGTACCGCCAGAACACGTCGTTCAGCCAGGTCAACCTCCTGCCGGTCAGGGGCATGACCGCGGAAGGACGGCCGATCGTGCGGTTCGATCCACGCCTGACCGACCGCGACTTCGCGTTCTCGAAGAACGTGTCGTCGACGAACTACTGGCAGGGTCAGGTGACGATGCGGTACGCGTTTTAGAGGGTTGAAAGGATGAAGGGTTTAAGGGTTTAAAGGTTGAAGGGTTGAAAGGTGAGGAATGAGTGAGGCCGGCCCCCATCAGGGAGTCGGCCTTTCTCTCGCCCCAACCCTTCAACCCTTAAACCCTTAAACCCTTAAACCCTTGAACCCTTAAACCCTTGAACCCTTGAACCCTTAAACCCTTAAACCCTTAAACCCTCAAACCCTTCATCCTTTTCAGCTCCTCACCCTGCTCATCAACACGATCGCCAGCACCATGAACACCCCGTTCATCGACCATGCGGCCAGGTCGGGTGACACGATCTCCTTGCCGCCCAGCGCCTTCATGATCTGGGTGCCGGTGAGGTAGATGAGTGTGGTGCCAAGTGCCATCGCCAGGCCGAGCGCCGCCTCGGCGCGGGGGCTGGTCACGGCGAGGGGCGCACCAAAGAGGGCGATGATGAGGCACGCCATCGGCACGGCGTACTTGAGGGGCAGGTCGACCATGAGCTGGCCGGGGCGGGTGCCGGATCGCTCGAGCCGCGCGAGGTGTTCGCGCAACTCGCCGATGCTCATCTCGTCGGCCTTCTTGCCTTCATCGTTCAGGATCTCCGGGGGTTCCGTCAACACGTTGGTCCGCATGGCAGCAAACCGGAGCGTGGTCACCCGCGAACTGTCGCGCATCAGCAGCGCAGCGTGAGCCGGCAGCAGCGAGTCCGCGGCTTCGCCCGAATCGGTCGCCACCGCCATCGGTTGCACGATGAGATGTGTGGCGCCGTTGAGCAACGTCCACCGCCCGCGCGTGGTGTCGTAGAGTGCGCTGTCGGCGGTGATCGTCCAGGTGGGCGCGGCTGATCCCGACGGCGACTCGATCAGGATCGACGCCGCGTAGCCGCGCCACTGCTGCAGCTCCCGAATGGCGTATGTCCAGCCGGCTTCATTCTGGTAGGCAAACTGGTAGCGGGGCAGCGCGTCACGACCGGATCGGCGCTCGCCATGGAGTTCGCGCTGCCGCGCGATGCTGGGCGCGGCAATCTCCTGCATCCCGAAGTTTGCGGGCACCGCGAGCGTTGCCATGAACAGCATCGGGAGGATGAGGCGATAGAACGACACCCCACCCGCCTTCACTGCGGTCAGTTCGCTGTGTCGCCCCATCGCGTTGAGTGTGAACACCGTCGCGAAGAGGACTGCAGCAGGGAAGAGGAGCGTGACCTGCCCGGGAAAGTACAGCGCCTCACCGAGGAGGAAATCCTGCACGCCGATCCCCCGCTTGCTCACCGGCCCGAACCGCTCGGAAAGGTGGATGAGCGTGGCCACCAGCGGAATGCCGAGGACCGCGAGCAGGAAGGTGCCGATCCACTGCCGCAGCACGTAGCGGTCGAGCGTGCCGATCAGTTTCATGGGGTCGAAGCGCGCCGGAAGATGTTGCGCAACGAGTCGATGATGCCGACGGAGCGCGTGCTTCCCATCTCGCGATTCGCCGACTGCACCGACAGCAGCCCGATCACGGTCAGCAGCACGACGGGGCCGTGCATGGCGACGGCAGCGGGGATGTATCCCTTGTCGGCGAGCCCCTCGCCGCCGATCAGCAGCACGTAGAACACCATGAAGATCAGGAGTGACCCACCGATCACGAGGCCGATGCCGCCGCGGGGGAACTTCAGTGCGAGCGCCATGCCGATCAACACGAACCCGAATGAGGCCAGCGGGATCGCGAACTTCTTGTGATACTCGACCGAATGCGAACGCATGATCGAGAGGGCGTTCTCCACCTGCACGCTCGCGGCACTCACCTCGACGATCGGCGCGACGATGCCATGGTCGGGTGGTGGCGGCTCCTGGGTAACCGGGAACGGGAATGCGCTGCTGTCCGTCCCCGGATAGCGTTCGGTCATGTCCTGGATGCCCGGGACGATCCCGGGAAGGGGCTGCGCTGCACGGGCAGCACTGTCCGCCTGCTGGAGCAGCCGAAGCGACTCGGCCACCGCCGGATCGGGCCTCGGTTTGCCGAGGCCAGAGTCCTGCAGCAGCAGGGGTTTCGGCGCGGTGCCACTATCCTGCCGGACTGGGTCCTGTGCCTGGACCGGCGCGGGCAGCAGCAGCCGTTCGATCCACTTGCCGAACGACCGATAGTAGCCGCAATCCGCTTCCATCCTCACCGGCACTCGCACCGAAGTCGGGCCCACCTGGGGGAGCCCGGCGAGGCTCCGGAGGTCACGCTGGGTGAGTTCCTCCCGCCGCGCCTGCCCATCGCGATACTCGGTGCGCGCCTCGATCACCCGGTCGAGGAGCGCACAACTCGTCATGCTGCGCTCGTCGGCGCCGGATACCGTGCTCCGTTCGAGCTGGTTGGCGACATCACGGATCCGGATGCGGTCGCGAAGAAACGCGGTGCGTTCCACCCGGCCCGGCTCCACCGAGCGGTAGTCGCGGATCTCGCCCTCGTAGAGCGTGAGGAGGAGATCGCGCTGGTCACTCGACTGCTTCATCACGCCGCTGTCGGCGCGAATCACCCGTCGTGCCTCGTAGGTGAGGTCGTAGATCAGGACGTCGGTGAGCCCCCCGGTGGCCTGGTCGATCTCGCTCGCCCGCAGGAAGAACCGGGGGTTGTTGGGCGGCAGGGCGTTGAGCACCTGTGGCTTGAACGTCAGTGTCGGGGTCTTCTGGCTGACATCGAGCCGAAGGCGCGAGAACCGCGAGTTGCTGAGCGGCACCAGTTGATCGAAGACAAAGAAGTTGACAACTGTCAGCAGCACCGCGCCCACGAGGGCGGGCCGGACCATCCGCCAGACAGACAGGCCGTTGGCATACATGGCAATCATCTCGAGGTCGCCAGCCAGCTGGCTGTATGCGTACAGCGTTGCAGTCAGCACCGACATCGGGATCGTGAGCACCATCAGCGCAGGCACGGCGAGCACCAGCGCTTCCCCCATCACCGACAGGTCGAGCCCCTTGCCCCCAAATCGGTCGATCAGCCCTCCGAGCTGGTTCAGCAGGAGCAGCCCGGTGAGCGCGAGCAGGCTCCAGACAAACGGAGCCGCAAGTGTGCGCAGGATGTGCCGGGAGATGAGCTTCATGCCGTTTGCCGCAGTCCGGTTGTGGCCCCCTATGCGGGGCACGTACCTTTTGGGGATCAGACGCCTCAAGTTAATCCCCCCGGCCTTCGCATTCGTGGCGCCCGCCGCCCGGTTTACCGCCGTCGTTTGCGCACTCGTGACGCTCACCGCCCCGGTCGTCTCGGCGCAAGCAGTGCCCGGCGACACCGTGCGGAGCCCGATCGGCGTGCGCCTCGCCCGCCCGCTGGGATTGCCACCGCTCAGGCGCCCGGCGGCACTCGACGCCCCGTGGGCCCGCACGCTCCCCCTGACGTCAGCCGATATCGGCAACCGCTTCGACCTCGGACTGCAGCGACGGGTTGATTCGCTGACTGCCGAGGCGGCGTACCGGCGATCGGTGTTGGCGCTCTTCCGGGAGCGCCGATCGGCCCAGCTGCTCGGTCTCGATGCCGAGCCGGTAGAGGACCGCGGCCTGTTCGGGCTGTCCACCAGCCAGGTCGACCTCACGTTCGACGGGTTGGTGCGTTTTGAGATCTCCACCGAACGGGTGGCAAACCTGCGGTGCACGCCGGCACTGATCCAGGATCCGCTCGCAGGATGTCGGCCGAAGTTTCGCGCACCGCGGATCGACAACCAGGTCGAGCTGCGTTCGTCGGGCTTGATCGGTCAGCGAGTGCGGGTCAACGTCGACCTGAACACGTCGCGGGACTACGCCAACGCGAACGACGTGTCGGTGTCGTATCAGGGGCTTGAAGACGAAGTCTTGAAGCGCATCGAAGTGGGGTCGGTGCAGTTCCGTCCGCCACCGTCGCGCTTCCTCACGTCGGGCATCCCGAGCAACAATTTCGGCATCAGCGCCACCATGGAGTATGGTCCACTCGAAGTGCAGGCTCTTGCTGCCACGCAGAAGGGCAGTGTGGTGTCGACGCGCACCTATCGGGTCGGGGACGCGACCACGCAACCGCAGTCGCGACTCACCCGGGATCTCGACTACGAAGCGCGCCGATTCTTCTGGACCGTGGATCCCCGCGCCATACCTGGCTATCCCGCCATCGACGCGCTCACGCTCCGCGACCAGCCCATCGGCGACAGGCCGGTCGAGGTGCGCGTCTACCGATACCGGTCCGCGGCCGGGAACGTCGGCACCAACCCGAATCTCGAGGGCATCACGGCACTCGCCGTGAACGCGGAGGGCACGCTGACGCAACGGGTCGGTCCGTTGCGGTGGGAGCCGCTGGTGCTCGGGCGTGATTTCTGGCTCGACCCATCGGGGCTCTGGTTTGCGCTCAACGCCAAGCTCGATCCCAACGATTTTCTCGCGGTCAGCTATCGCACCCAGTCCGGGGCGGTGGTGGGAACGTTCCCGTCGTCCGACAACCCTGCCCGGACCGACACGCTGCTGCTGGTGCTCGAGCCGAACCGCGGGCCGGAGGCCGGCACGTTTTTCCGGACGATGAAGAACGTCTACCGGGTGGCGGGTGGCGAACTGGTGCGCTCGTCGGTGAACATCGCGATCCAGGTGAACCGGTCGGAGAGCCCACCACCGCCGATCCAGGCCGCGACGTGGCTGGCGCTCTTCGGTATCGCCGTGCCGACCGACAAGGCCGTGTTCGATGTCGAGAATCGCCTCTTTCCGCGATCGCGGGATCCTGCCGCCGACCAGGCGATCAAGGACTACTACGTCATTTTTCCCAATGCGGAACCGTTCGGCGACGCCACCCGGATCCCGGTGCCGTCGCTCCGCAACGATTCGCTCTACCGTACCCCCGAGTACCTGCTCTTCTCGGAAGGCCCGCCGTCACGTTTCCAGCTGCTGCTCGACTACACCGCAAGCGGGTCCGGTGATCGCTCGTCTATCAATCTCGACGCGCTTCCAGATGCGCGAGGGGTCGGAGCAACTCGAGGTAGACGGGCGCCGCCTGCAACCGGGTATCGACTACTCGATCTCACCCGGCACCGGCATCGTGACATTCCTCGATCCCGAAGGCCTGTTCGGGCGGGGTGCTGCGACGGTAACCGCGCGCTTCGAGCAGCGCGGTCTCTTTGCGGTCGCGCCCACGAGCATCGTCGGGTTCTCCGCGCGGTACAACGTCGGGCTCTACGGTGCGTTCCACCTCGTGGGATTGTATCAGTCCGAAGCGACGGCGTTCACCAGGCCACCACTCGGATTCGAGCCGACGTCATCGCTCATCGGCGGCGTGCGGGGTGACTTCCTGATCCCGGCGCGAAACTTCACACGCTGGTTGAGCCGGATCACGTCGACGCCATCCACCGCCCCGTCGGAACTGCAGCTCAATGGCGAGGTGGCGTTCACTCGTCCGAGTGCCAACCGATCGGGCGACGCGTTCCTCGAGGAGTTCGAGAACGACGGCGGCGAGCCGATCTCGTTGCGGGAAACGGCGTGGCAGTTTGGATCGAGGCCGCAATCATCGGCGGGCGTGTCGTTCTTTCCGGCCGGGTTCGACTCGACGGCTGCGGTGCAGCTCATCTGGCAGAACCTCGTTCCGGGGCCCAACGGAGCGCTGGAACTGCGACCCACCGACATCGACACCAACATCGTGGTGCAGTCGGGGAACAATCCCGCCCCCGAGACGGTGATGTTCCTCACCTTCCACGCCGATACCGCAGGCGGGATCGTGCAGCGCGACCGCTCGTCCGATTGGAGCCTGCCGGCGCAACCGTTCACGCCACGGTGGCGCTCGATGGTGACGCCGATCTCGCTCACCGGCGCCGACCTGTCGCGCAACGAGTTCCTCGAGTTCTGGGTCTTCGAGCCGTTCGACCAGCCCATCGCAGCAACGGGGATGAAGTTCATTGTCGACATCGGTTCTGTGAGTGAGGATGCGCTGGCCCTGGCACCCTCGGCGTTCACGATCGGTGCCAATGGTGACACGACATATACCGGTCGGCAGTATGTGGGAGCGGGCCGCCTCGATACCGAGCGCAACCCGACCGGTACCTTCAACGCCGTCGCCGACGATATCGGTATCCTGGGCGACCGTCCCGACCAGCTGCTCGGCCCCAACGGGCTGGTCCAGCGTCAGGCGCTCTGCCAGCGTCGGCTCTCGAACAGCATCGACGTCTTCCCCTGGGGTGACCTCAGCGCGCGTTGCAGCAACGGCAACGGCACCCTCGACACCGAGGACCTCAACGGCGACCTGTTGCTCAATGCGCGTGGGATCGGTGACGACGTCTTCCGCTACGTGGTCGACCTCACCGACCCGAAGTATCGTGTTCGCTCGGGTGTCGTCACCCAGGACCCCAACGACCCGACCCGCAAGGCCGAATGGGTTCTCTACCGGATTCCACTGCGCTCACCCGACCTGCAGGTGGGCCAGCCGAACATCCGGTTGGTGCAGCACATCAGGTTCACCTTCGCAACTCCCCCGGACAGCGGCACCGACAAGGTCGTGCGATTCGCGATGGCGCGGATGCGTCTCACCGGTGCGCCGTGGATCCGGCGCAGTGCCACCCCGATTGCCGGGATTTCCGGATCGACCGGGCAGCCGCGCGGTGAGGTCAACGTGTCGGTGGTATCCACCGAGAACATCGAGCTCGGTTATACCTCCCCGCCAGGTGTGCGCAACGCATCGGCGAACGTGAACGTCACCCAGGGATCGCTCGGCCAGCAGATCAACGAGAAGTCGTTGCGCGTCGTGGCGCGTGACGTACGCCCCGGCGACCGTGCGGAGGCGTACCTGCGATTCGTGGCGGGCCCGCAGAACCTTCTCGCGTACCGGGAGCTCAGGGTCTGGACCCGTGGTTATGGCGAGGGCTGGGACGACAACCAGCTGCGCGCTTTCGTGAAGGTCGGGACCGACGACCACAACTTCTATTTCTTCTCGGCCGAGGCGCGCACGGGCACGTGGGAGCCGGAGATGGTCGTCGAACTCGAGACCTGGCGGCGCCTGCGTGCCGAGGTGGAGCAGTCGTTCCTGCGGGGCGATGCGCCGAATGGAGCCGACGGCTGCGGCGGTGACCCGATGGCCTACGTGCGCTGCGAGGACGGCTACATCGTGCACGTGCGCGACCCGGCCATCTCGCCGCCGAATCTCGCGGCGGTGCAGGAGTTGTCAGGTGGTATCTACCGTCCGACCGAGGGATTGCCACTGCCACGCGCGGAGTTGTGGATCGACGATGTCCGCCTCACCTCGCCGATCAACGAGACCGGTCTCGCTGGCGGCTTCGACGCGCGACTGGTCGCGTCGGACGTTGCCAACCTCAGTGCGTCGTACGTGTACACCGACGGACAGTTCAGGCAGATCGGACAGTCGCCCACCTACCGGACCTCTTCGACGCTGAGCACGAGTGGACTGGTATACATCGATCGATTCCTGCCGCCCTCACTTGGGCTTCAGGTACCGCTGCGTGTCGGGTACGTGGCACAGCTCACCGATCCGCAGCTCATCACCGGTTCGGACATTCGTGGCGAGGCGCTGTCGGGGCTTCGGCGGCCATCGAGCGCGGCGGCCACGTGGAGCCTCGCGTTGAGCCGAAGGGTCAACGGTGGCAGCCTGCTCACCCGGGCCCTGATCAACCCGCTCACGCTCGAGACCAATGGCACCGTCGGCGGGACCACCACGGAACTGTCGGAGGCCGAGACGAGCCTCTGGTCACACACTGCGACGTGGAGCCTCGTCAACGCCCGTCGATTCGCGCGCCTGCCGCTCGGCGGCCTCGTCAGCCGCCTGCCGCGCTGGGTGAGGGAGAGCGAAGGCGGGCGGGCGATCCAGAACGCCGGATTCTCGTACGTTCCGTCGAACGTATTCTTCCAGAGCAATCTCTCGCGCACCGCCGGCGAGTTCACGTCGTTCCTGGTGCCGATCAAGCGAGTCACCGACACCCTCGCGGTTCCGGTGAACACGCTCCAGCATCTGTGGCGCAACAACGCCCGCACCACCTGGCAGCCGCTCGGAATGCTGACGCTGAGCGCCGATTGGCAGAGTACCCGCGACCTGCGCGAGTACGACGACAGCACGTCGCTCGGACGGCTGGTTGGCGAGGCGCGGCGCGGCTTCCTCGGCATCGACGCCGGAGTCGAACGGGATCGCTCGGTAGGCTCGTCACTGGCATTGACGCCCCGGATCGCATCGTGGCTGCAGCCGCGCCTGTCATCGACCTCGTTCTTCCTGCTTTCGCGCAACCTCACGGCGCGCAACCCGGTGCGAATCGACGGTGACACCGCCGGCGCGTTCATCCTTCCGCAGACGCTCAACAACTCCCGGCTCGACGAGGTTGGCGTAACGGTCGATCCGGCGCTGCTGCTTCGGCGGGTGCTCGGCGATTCCTCGTCGACGGCGCAGTACTTCTCGCGGTTTCGCACCTTCGACATCAGCCGCACCAACAATCGCCAGTCGACGTTCGACCTGGCGTCGTTCAGCCCCGACCTCGGCTTCCAGCTCGCGCTCGGCGGATTCGATTCGTTCCTGTCGAACGAGGGACAGCTGGCCGTGGGCGCGACCAGCACCCAGTCGACCAACGCCAGCCGGTGGGTTCCAGTTGCCGCTGGGCCTCTCCGCCACGGTCAACTACACCACGCTCGAGACCGTTCGGCACCAGCGCTCCGGACAATCGGATTTCCTGGTCAGCGAGACGCGGCAGCGCGACTGGCCGAGCGGCAGCGTGGCGTGGCTGCGCTCGTTCCGTTCGGGGCCGCTGACGCTGGTCGAGCTTCGCACAAGTGTGCGGCAGCGGGAGGGATCGAACCTCATCCCGACCGGTGCGGGAGAGCCGATTCGCACGGCCACCGAGTCGCGCGAGATCCAGCCCAACGGCCGCGTGGTCTTCAAGAATGGGCTCAACATCCTCGGGCGGGCCACGTTCACCGATGGACGCAACGAGAACGGCGGCAACGTGGTGCTGAGCGACCGGGAATCGATCCAGGGTGACATTTCCTGGAGCCTCACGCTGCCGCGTTCCATCTCGCGGCTGCCCAAGCGTGTCACGACGACGCTCACCGCGATCTCGAGCAAGGACATCAGTTGCATCGAGCGCCAGGACGAGCCGTGCATCACGATCTCCGACTTGCGTCGGCTCGAGACCCGCGGTCGATTCGGGGCCAACATTGTCGGGTCGGTGCAGGCCGACCTCTCCCTTGGCTGGTCGCTCATTGACGTCCGCCATCTCGAACGCAAGATCTCCACGCTGTCGGCGGCGATCTCGGTCGTCGTGCCGCTCACCAAACAGGGTTTCTGATGCGCATTCCGCTTGCCGGTATCCTCCTCGCCACGGCCGTTGCCTGCGCTGCCGGCGACGCCATGCCCGACCGGGAGTTCTCGGGACGCCAGGCACTCAATTATGTCGAGCAGCAGCTCGCCTTCGGGCCGCGGATTCCCGGCACCGAGGGGCACGCGGCAATGGCCCGATGGCTCGACTCGATGGCCAGGGCGCGGGCCGACACCGTGATCGTGCAGCGCTGGTGGCACCGCACGCTGCGAGGCGACTCGATCCCGCAGGTCAACATCATCGCCCGCTTCAATACGGCTGCCGCGGCCCGGGTCCTCTACATGGCGCACTGGGATACCCGTCCACGCACCGACGCACAGCCGGACACCACCAAGGCGGTCCCGGGCGCCAACGACGGCGCTTCAGGGGTGGCGATCCTTCTCGGCGTGATGGATGCGCTGCAGAAGAAGCATCCCACTGTCGGGGTGGACCTCGTCTTCGTCGATGGTGAGGACTACGGTTACTTCCGCGGCGGGAACGAAGACGTGTTGATCGGCTCGACCTATTACTCGTTCAACCCCGTGGTGCCTGAGCGGCCGCTGTTCGCGGTGGTGTGGGACATGGTGGGGGCCCGGGACCAGCAGTTCACTCCCGAGAGCTTCTCGCAGATCGCCGCGCCCGAGGTGGTCGACATGGTCTGGAAGACGGCCGAGCGCATGGGATATGGCTCGACGTTCGTTCGCGGGATCGGTGACGGTGTCACAGACGACCACACGCCGCTCATCGCGCGCGGGTTTCGGGCGATCGACGTGATCGGGTTCCCGCATTCCTACCCCTATTGGCATACCGAGCACGACACGTTCGACAAGATCTCGGAGGAAACGCTCGACATCGTCGGCAATGTTGCCGTGGCGGTGATCCGGCGTGCCGGCGCGGCGCCGCTGATCGCCTTCGCGTTTTCCGAGTGCTGTTGCCCGTCGAAGCGTGCCGGGTTCCCGACCGGCCCCATGGATGTTGGGACATGGCTCCGCGGGAACGTCGTGCCCTCCTGATGCTCGGTGGTCTCGCGATCGCGGGACACCTCATCCTCGCTGCGTTCGTTGCCCCGGGGGTGCCGCCCGGCGGGATCCAGCTCTTCGATCCGGCCACCGACGGCGACCCGATCGCCCATCGCGACCTCTCGGTGGCACGCGCGCGACCGCTGGGGCCGGACGAGCGCATCGATGTCGACCGGGCGGGCCCCGATGATCTGGCGAGGCTGCCGGGGATAGGTCCGGCCCTGGCTCGCCGGATCGTTGCGGATCGCGAGGCCAACGGGGCGTTCGGCACGCCTGCCGGCCTCGACCGGGTCTCGGGGGTTGGGCCGGCGATGCTCGCCCGCCTGGGCCCTCACCTCAGTTTCACGGGCCGCCCAGCCGAAACTTCCAGCGGATCGGAGGGCACGGCAGTGGCGGTCAACCGCGCCACCGTTCCCGAGCTCGACGCGCTTCCTGGTATCGGAGCCGTCCGGGCGTCCGCCATCGTGGCATTTCGCGATTCCGTGGGCCCATTTCGCGGTGTCGACGACTTGCGGCGGGTTCCGGGCCTGCCAGCGTCGCTGGTGGCACGAATCGCGTCCCGCCTGAGCTTCCATTGACCTTGACCGTGGTCCTGCCGCCGGGCCACAAAGGCATCCCCCTTGCAATTCCGGTCTGGGATGACCGCCACCAACGCATCTGCCAAGGCCCTCCCCGCTGACGCGGCCCCGTCCGTCGACCGGCTCGGTGACCTCCTCCTTACCCAGGGGCTGATCACTCGCGAGCAGTTGACCCAGGCGCTTCGCGAACAGCGGACGTCGCGCCAGCGACTCGGCTACATCCTCGTGAAACAGGGCGTGATCGAGGAACTGGAGCTGACCAAGGTCCTGGCCCGTCAGTACCGGATGCCGGCGGTCGACCTCTCCCATTTCGACGTCGACCCCAAGATCCTCCGCCTGATCCCGGCCGACCTGGCCCTCAAGCGGATGGTGCTGCCGCTCAAGCGTGAGGGGCGCACGCTCACCTGTGCCGTGGCCGACCCCGCCGACCAGGGCCTGCTCGAGGACCTCAAGTTCATCACCCGTTTCGACCTCTTTCCGGTGCTCGCGGGCGAGGCAGACGCTCCGGACGCTGCTGGAGAAGCACTACGAGACGAGTGACGAGCAGCTCCAGACCATCCTCCGCGAGATGGAGGGAATCGGCGACGATGTCGAGGTGGTCGCAGGAGGAGGAGGACGAGGGTGCGGCGATGCAGGCCGCCGTCGACGATGCGCCGGTGGTCAAGCTCATCAACGGCGTGCTCACCGATGCCGTGCAGCGGGGCGCGTCGGACATTCACATCGAACCGTTCGAGCACGAGATCCGGATTCGCTACCGGATCGATGGCGCGCTGGTCGACGTGATGAAGCCGCCGCTGCGGATGAAGGCCGCGCTCACCTCGCGCGTGAAGATCCTCGCGTCGCTCAACATCGCCGAGCGACGGATGCCGCAGGACGGGCGGCTCAAGCTCAAGATGGGCTCGCGAGTGATCGACTTCCGCGTCTCGACGCTGCCCGTGCTGTTCGGCGAGAAGATCGTGATGCGAATCCTCGACAAGGGCAACCTGACGCTCGACCTCACCAAGTTCGGCTTCGAGCCGAAGGCTGAGCAGGACCTGATGCGGGCGATCCTGAATCCGTACGGCATGGTGCTCGTGACCGGACCGACCGGATCGGGCAAGACCACGACGCTGTACTCCGCGTTGCAGCGCATCAACACGCTCGACACCAACATCATGACGGCCGAAGACCCGGTCGAGTACAACCTGCCGGGGATCAACCAGGTGCAGGTTCGCAACGAGATCGGCCTGACGTTCGCCTCGGCGTTGCGCTCGTTCCTCCGGCAGGACCCGAACATCATCATGATCGGTGAAATCCGGGACCTGGAGACCGGTGGAATCGCGATCAAGGCGGCGCTCACCGGTCACCTGGTGCTCTCGACGCTGCACACCAACGATGCGCCGAGCACGATCGTCCGGATGATCGACATGGGGATCGAGGCGTTCAACGTCGCGAGCGCGGTCAACCTCGTGGTGGCACAGCGGCTGGTCCGCCGGATCTGCGCGCGATGCAAGGAGCCGGCGCGGTACACCGACACCGAGCTGGCGGTCCTCAGCACGGATGTCGACCTGGTGCGTGGCTTCCAGTTCATGAAGGGGAAGGGGTGCGACGACTGTTCCGGCACGGGTTACCGTGGTCGCGCCGGCTTGTACGAGGTGATGACGATGTCGCCGGCGCTCCGGCGCCTGGTCCTGATGGGGGCATCGACCACCGAAATGCGCGAGCAGGCGGTCGCCGAGGGCACACTTACACTCCGCATGGACGGCATCAAGAAGGTCGAGCGGGGAATTACCACTGTGGAGGAAGTCGTGAAGGAAACTGCAGAATGACGCTCAACTTGCGCTCAATGCTCGAGGAGATGCTGACCCGCGAGGCATCCGACCTGCACCTTTCCGCCGGTGAACGTCCCAAGCTCCGGGTCGACGGCGAGATCGTCAACACCAGCATCGACCAGGTGCTCGGTCCCAAGGACACGCTGTCGCTTGCCTATTCGGTGCTGACCGAGACGCAGAAGAAGCGCTTCGAGCAGGAGGACGAACTCGACTTCTCCTTCGGCATCCAGAACCTTGCCCGCTTCCGCGGGAACGTGTTCAAGCAGCGCGGTTGTGTGTCGGTGGCGATCCGGATGATCCCGTTCAACGTCAAGTCGTTTGACGACCTCAAGCTCCCGCCGGTGTGCGCCAAGCTTGCGGAACGCCCGCGCGGACTGGTGCTGGTCACCGGCCCGACCGGGTCGGGCAAGTCGACCACGCTGGCTGCGATGATCGACAAGATCAACCGCGAGCGGCACGGACACATCATCACGGTCGAGGATCCGATCGAGTTCATCCACCGCCACCAGAACTGCCTGGTGAACCAGCGGGAAGTCGGCACCGACACGAAGTCGTTTGCGTCGGCGCTCAAGTACGCGCTCCGCGAGGACCCGGACGTGATCCTGGTCGGCGAGATGCGCGACCTCGAAACCATTGCGTCGGCACTGACCATCGCGGAGACCGGCCACCTCGCCCTCGCGACGCTGCACACGAACTCCGCGCCCGAGGCGATCAACCGCATCATCGACGTGTTCCCGAACAACCAGCAATCGCAGGTGCGGGCCCAGCTCGCGTTCGTGCTCGAGGGTGTCATCACGCAGACGCTGCTGCCGCGCGCCTCGGGACGGGGGCGGGTCATGGCGGCGGAGATCATGGTGGCCACACCGGCGATCCGCGCGGTGATTCGCGACGACAAGGTGCACCAGATCTATTCACTGATGCAGGCCGGCAAGAAGCATGGCATGCAGACGATGAATGATTCGCTCTACCAGCTCTACATGAGTCGGGAAGTGACCCGGGACGAGTGCCTCAGGGTGTCGCCGAATCCCTCGGAATTCATGCGTGCCATCGGGGAGACTCCCATCGAGGAGCAGGCGATTGCGTCCAGGTAACAGGTAACAGGTAACAGGTAACAGGTAACAGGTAGCGGGTAATCGGGGGACAAGGTCCAGGCGAAGAAGTGATGAGACGATTGAAGTCGCTGTCACCTGTCACCTGTTACCCTGTTCTTGTCTGCACCACTATTCACGACATCATCGCGATCGCCAGCAACTGGAGTCCCATCCCATGCCAGTCTTCGACTACACCGCCAAGAACGCCACCACCGGGCAGATCACGAAGGGCCAGCTCGACGTGCCGAGCCGGGACGACGTCCTGGGGCACCTGCGCAAGAACCGGTTGATCCTGGTGTCACTTCGCGAGGCGCCCAAGTCGATCGCGTTCAAGCTACCCGGCAAGGGGATCAAGACCCGCGACATCGTCATCTTCACGCGGCAGTTTGCGACGATGATCAACTCCGGCCTTCCGCTGGTGCAGTCGCTGACGATCCTGGCCACCCAGACCGAGAATCCGAAGCTCAAGGACGTCACGCGTGCGGTGGTGTTCGATGTCGAGGCGGGCAACACCCTGGCCGATGCGCTGGCCAAGCATCCAACGGCGTTCCCCGCGCTCTATGTCAACATGGTCGCGGCCGGCGAGGCCGGCGGTATTCTCGACACCATCCTGCTCCGGCTGGCCACGTTCCTCGAGAAGAACGACAAGCTGATCCGCAAGGTGAAGAGCGCCATGATCTATCCGGCGGTGATCGGGGCGGTGGCGCTGGGCGCGATCGTGATCCTGCTCGTGTTCGTCATCCCGGTGTTCCAGGAGATGTTCGCCAGTGTCGGGTCGGACCTGCCGCTCCCGACCCGTATCGTGATCCTGATGTCCGACGTGCTGCAATCGTACTGGTGGGCGATCCTCGTCGCGATCGGTGCGGGAGTGTTCGCGTTCAAGAAGTTCAACGACACCCATGGCGGCAAGCGGAAGGTCGACGCCATGCTGCTGCGCATGCCGGTGCTGGGTGACGTCCTTCGCAAGTCAGCGGTGTCGCGCTTCACCCGAACCCTGGGTACGCTGGTTTCGTCGGGCGTGTCCATTCTCGATGGCCTGGAGATCACCGCCAAGACAGCGGGCAACACGATCATCCAGGACGCCATCATGCAGAGCCGCGCGTCGATTGCCGGCGGCGACACGATTGCGGCGCCTCTGGACAAGTCGGGTGTCTTCCCGCCGATGGTGATCTCGATGATCGCGGTCGGCGAGCAGACCGGTGGCCTCGACGAGATGCTGAGCAAGATTGCCGACTTTTACGATGACGAGGTCGACGTTGCCGTGGGTGGGTTGCTGTCGCTCATGGAGCCGCTGATGATCCTCTTCCTCGGCATCGTCGTGGGCGGCATGATCGTGGCGATGTACCTGCCGATTTTCGGGATGATGAACACGATCCAGTAGTGCGTGCCTGGAACCGAACGAACGCGCGCGGCGGCCCCGGTATTCCGGGGCCGCCGCGTTGCGTTCATCGTGCGGCGAGCTGGCGATGTCGTGTTTGGGACGCCATCTCTAGACGGGTGCACACCAGCTCGCAGAGCTGGAAGACGCTCTCATCCGCAATACGGTAGACGGCAAAGAGACCGTCCTTGCGCCGGGTGACCAGGTCGTCGGCGAGCATCAGCCGAAGGTGTTTCGATACGTTGGCCTGGCCGATACCGAGCGCTTCGACGAGCTCACCGACCGACTGCTCACCCGTCATGAGCGCCTGAAGGAGCTGCAGTCTCACCGGTTCGCCGAGGAGGCGGAACCGACGCGCCACCTGGGCAAGCTGGGTGGCAGTCAGGTTCCGTCTGGCCCGGCCCCGAGGCCTGACGGCGGTGCTCACGCCGCCTGTCGGTGAGCGAGCAACGCGCGGCGCACCGCGGTGGCATCCTGCCCCATCCGGTTGTACGGCAGCTTGCCGAGGACCGTTCCCATCATGCAGGTATCGCTCACGCCGGCATACACCAGCCCGGTGCCGACAAGCGCGGGGACGATGGCGAACCAGGGGTTGATGGCCAGCGCGAGAAATCCGCCGGTGGCGGCGAGCGCGCCCGCCACGATCCTCACCTGACGCTCGAGCGACACGCGCTTCCGTCCGCGCGCAACCTCCTTGCCCGCGGCCGTCCACTCGGCGAGCCCGCCATCGAGAATCATGAGTTGCGGCACGCCGGCCGCGGACAGGAGCTGGCACGCCTGGCGCGCGCGCTGCCCCGACTGGCACACCAGGAGCAGGGGTGCACCGAGGCGAATCAGGTCGGGGGCGAGGGTGCCAACGGTGTCGAGCGGAACGTTGTGGGCCCCCGGAATCCGGTGCGTCTCGAACTCGCCCGGGGTGCGCACATCGAGGACGCGAAGCGTCGGGGTGTCGGCAATGCAGCACTGGGCGTCGGTGGCGTTCAGGATCGTGGGGTCAGTGGACATGTGGCCCGCCAGGCATTGGGGTCGTGGTCGATAATCAACTATATGCCAATGTAGTTGATTAGGTCTTTCTCCGCCAGCCCTGGTGGGTGTGCGGCGACATCCCGCGTCCAGCGTCACGTCTCGAGGTGCCGGACTCGCCGACCGGCCCAGTCACCCTCGTCTCCGGAGAGCCGATGCCGTCCCGCCCCCGCAAGCCGCCGGTCGCGCCGACCACGCGAACCCCCACGAACCCGCCCAAGGCGTCCCGCCGGCCCAAGCCACCGTTTCCGCCCCAGCATCAGTCGCGCCCCGGCGTGGAGGGCCGGATGACCCCACGCCCGCAGTTCGAGGGCGTCGAGTACAAGGCCGCGGGCAAGCTGGATGGGAAAGCCGCGTTGATCACCGGCGGGGACTCCGGCATCGGGCGCTCCGTGGCCGTGCTGTTCGCCCGTGAGGGCGCGGATGTCGCGATCGTCTTCCTGCCCGCCGAACGTGCCGACGCGCGGGAAACTGCGAAGCACGTCAAGGCCGCCGGCCGTCGCTGCATCCTGATCGAGGGAGACGTCACCGACCGGAAGTTCTGTGATGCCGCCGTGGACCGCACCGTTGGCGAACTCGGACAGCTCGACATCCTCGTCAACAACGCCGCGTTCCAGCAACACCAGGAGAGCGCGGACGATATCACCGACGCACAATGGGACAAGACTTTCCGCACCAACATCCACGCCTACTTCTACATGGCCCGTGCGGCGCTTCGGCACATGGCCGAGGGCAGCGCGATCATCAACTGCGGATCGGTCACCGGTCTCGAGGGCAGCGAAAAGCTGCTCGACTACTCGGCCACCAAGGGCGCCATCCACACCTTCACCAAGTCGCTCGCACAGAACCTGGTGTCGCGCCGGATCCGGGTGAACTGCGTGGCCCCGGGGCCAGTCTGGACACCGCTCAACGTGGTGGACAAGCCTGCGAAGAAGGCCGGCAAGCACGGCGCCGATTCGCCGATGAAGCGCCCGGCCCAGCCTGACGAAATTGCGCCGGCGTTCGTGTTCTTCGCGTCCAATGCCGACTCGTCCTACATCACGGGCGAGGTGCTCGCGATCCTCGGGGGCGAAACCACGGCCGGGTGAATGGGTCGGTCAACCGCGAATCTGGTTCGGTCAACCGCGAATCTGGTCGAGCACGGACGCGCTCAGCCGCTGGCGCGAGGCGAGCATCGTCTTCCACGCGTCGGTGGGCAAGCGCCCAGTGCGGAGCGACGTGATGGTGTGCTGATCGCCAGCACGGATCTTTCCGAGCTGCTGCCACGTGAAGGGCACCGACACCCCGGCCTCCGCACGCGCGCGCATCGACCACGGCGCAATCGACGTGGCACCGCGGGTGTTGCGCAGCCAGTCGATGAACACCTTGCCGGGCCGCTTGGCCTTCGCCGCCACCGACACGAACCGGTCCGGTGCCTCATCGGCGAGGCGCTCGGCCACCGCACGCGCGAACTCGCTCACATCGTCCCAACTGGAATGGCGTGCGATCGGTACCACGACGTGCAACCCCTTCCCACCGCTGGTCTTCGGCCAACTTTCAAGTCCCGCGCTCGCGAGCAGTGTGCGCACGGCGGTGGCTGCCGTGCGAAGCGCGGCCCACTCCACGCCCGGCCCCGGGTCGAGGTCGAAGGTGATGCGGTCAGGACGCTCGACGTTGTCGGCGCGTGCCCCCCACAGGTGCACCTCAAGAATGCCCCATTGCACCAGCGTCACCAGCCCGCGTGCGTCGTGCACCACCACGTAGCGGCGCACCTCGCCATCGCCCTGGCGGATCGGCACCGTGTCCAGCGAACCCGGAACCTCGCCGGTCCAGTGTTTCTGGAAGAAGCACTCATCGGCGATCCCTTCGGGGCAGCGCACAAAGGTGAGCGGGCGGCCCCGCACGTGCGGCAGCATGAGCGGGGCAATGCGCTTCATGAAGGCCGCCACGTCGCCCTTGGTCAGCCTGGCCTCGGGGTACACGACCCGCCCCGAATTGCTGATCGACACTCCCGCGACCTCGGTCATCGATTCCTCGATTGCTGTGGTGTGCGTGGTGCGCTCACGACGAACCTGCGCCGCCGGCTTGTCGTCGCGCACGGCGATCAACGATGGATGACGCAGCCTCGACTCGGTGGTCCATTCGGTGAAGGCCACCTCGACCACCACAGTGGGCGCCACCCATTGCACTCCCTTGCGGAAGGCCGGACGGGGTGGTCGTGAATGGTGATGTCACCCGGTGAAGGGGGGCGAGGCGCGCCGCGAGCGAACGGAGGAGCGCGTCGGGCATCCCGGTGCCCACGCGGCCAGCGTAGCGGATTCGGCCGCGGGGCTCGACCACACCGAGGAGGAGCGCGCCGATTGCGATGCGGCTGCCCTTGGGAGGCGTGTACCCGACGACGACAAACTCCTGACGCTGCCCACACTTGATCTTGAGCCAGCTGCGATGCCGTCCACTGTGGTAGGGGGCGTCGCGACGCTTGCTGATGATCCCCTCGAGACCCAGCCGACACGCGGCCGTGAGCAGCGCATCCGATTCCCCGGGCAGCGATTCGCTCACCCGTGGCTTGATGCGCCCGCGAGTCTGCTTCACGAGCGCTGTCAGCGCCTTGCGACGCTCGTCGAGCGGGAGCGGACGCATGTCGACACCGTCGAGATGGAGCAGGTCGAACGCGACAAAGTGCAGCGGGTGACCCTCACCCGACTCGAGATTGGCCTGCAACAGCTGGAATGACGTCCGTCCGTCCCGGTCGAACGCGACGACCTCGCCATCGATCACGGCAGACTTCGCCCTGATCGCGGCCACCTCCGCTTCGGCAACCTCGAATCGCGCGGTCCAGTCGTTCCCGTTGCGGGTGTAGAGCCGCACGTCAGATTCGTTCTTGATCGCAACCAAACGGTAGCCATCGTACTTGATCTCGTGCAGCCAGTCGTCGCCCTCGGGGACCGCGTCGACCAGTGTCGCGAGTTGCGGGGGCACGAACGCTGCTGGCGATTTCGATGTCTTGCCGCGTGCCACGCGTCAGGCCGACTTGCGCGCGCTTCGCTTGGTCGTCGCGCGCTTTGGCGCCTTGCGGGCGGTGCGCTTGCCGCTCCCGCCCTGTTCATCGATGCTCTTGCGCAACGCGGCCATGAGGTCGAGGACCTTGGTCTCCTCGGGCTTGCCACGCTTTGGTCCTTCAGCGTCCTGGACCTCACGGTCGTCGCCCTTCTTTGCCCGTTTCTTGATCATGGCCATCAGGTCGTCGCGGTACTCGTCATGATACTCGGCGGGCTGCCATTCGGTCGCCATGCTCTCGATCAACTGCTTCGCCATCTTGAGTTCCTCGGGACGAACCGCGCGTCCGGGGGTCGGCAGGGTTTCCATGCCCACCTCGGCGCGCGTCTTGAGCTCCGCTTCGTAGCGTAGCAGCTGCACCACCAGCACGCCATCGTGCGGGAACACCGTCGCCATGTACTGACGAGTGTGAATCACCACCTGTGCCAGCGCCACCCGTCCCGTTTCCTCGAGTGCCTCGCGGAAGAGAACATACGGTTTCTCGCTTCCCTTGAGCGGCGCGATCACGTACGGCTTGGCATGGTAGACCAGGGGGATCGCGCCGGCGTCAATGAACCCGAGCACGTCGACGGTCTGCGTCGACTTCGGGTTGGCACTCTTGAGCTCCTCGGACGTGAGCACGACGTATCGACCCTTCGAGACTTCGTACCCCCGCACGATGTCGGTCTTGTCCACCACCTTGCCCGTGGCCTTGTTGATCTTCTGGTAGCCGATCCGGCCCATGTCCCGCTTGTCGATCAGGTCGAGATCGAGTCGCTCGGATTTCTCTGCGGTGTGCAGCTCGACCCCGATCGAAACCAGTCCGAAGCTGAGGGTGCCCTTCCAGATGCCGCGTGCCATGCTCTCCTCCGAGTGAGCGGGGGAGGTCAGAGCCCCCGCCAGATGGACCGGTTCACACGAAAAGGGACGTTTCCGGCCCGCTTTCCGTGCACGGCAGGAGGGCGGTGCAACCCCTCGGGGCTTGAACGTCTTGAGTTCTGAGAAGGGGAAATCGTTTCACAACCATTGACTGGATGGAGCACCGTGATGCTGCGCTATGGATTCGGATTTCTCGTCGTCGGCTTCGCCGCGGCGTTTTTTGGTTTTGCAGGCGTGGCCTCGGCCTCGGTCGGTGTGGCCCGGGTTCTGTTCCTGCTGTGCCTCGTCGGGTTCGTGGCCACGATGGCGTTTGTCGTGAGCGAGTCGGATCGCGTTTCGCACTGAATCGGACGGGCCCCAGGCGGCGCCGGAGGCCCGGCCAACGGTGAATCCGTGGCCGGGAGCGTGCGGGCGCAGTAGTCTTCGCCCATGAATGCTCCCGACACACCCTCGTTTTCAGACCTCGGCCTCGCCGCGGCCATCGTCGAATCGTTGACGGCATTGGGCTATGAAGAGCCCACCCCGATCCAGCAGGCGGCGATTCCGCCGCTCCTCGCGGGACGTGACATCCTGGGTCAGGCAGCCACCGGAACGGGCAAGACCGCGGCCTTTGCGCTTCCGCTGTTGCAACGCCTTTCGGCCGAGCGACCTGAGCCCTCTCGACCCGCAATCCTGGTTCTCGTGCCGACCCGCGAACTCGCGATGCAGGTGGCCGAAGCATTTCACAAGTATGGGCGCGCGATCGGTGCTCTTGTCGTCCCGATCTATGGTGGTCAGGCGTTCGACCAGCAGATCCGTACCCTGCGGCGTGGTGTGCACGTCGTCGTCGCGACGCCGGGCCGCGCGCTCGACCATATGCGGCGGAAGACTCTCGACCTCGCTGGCCTCCAGGCGGTGGTGCTCGACGAAGCCGATGAGATGCTCGACATGGGATTCGCGGAGGAGATCGACGCGATCCTCGACGCTGTCCCGGCGACGCGGCAGGCCGCACTCTTTTCCGCCACCCTGCCTCCGCGGATCGCATCGATCGCGGAACGCCACCTTACCGACCCCGCTCGTATCCAGATCGCCCGCGACCCATCGGCCGGCAAGTTGCCCGCGGTTCGCCAGACGGCGTACGTGGTACCGCGCGCGCACAAGGTTGCCGCGCTCGGCCGGATTCTCGATCTCGAGGCGCCGACGCTGGCGCTGATCTTCTGCCGAACCCGCACCGAGGTCGACTCGCTGGCCGAAACGCTGGCCTCCCGCGGCTATCGCGCGGAGGCGTTGCACGGTGGCATGACGCAGGACCAGCGCGACCGGGTGATGAAGAAGACCCGCAGCGGTGGGGTCGACCTGCTGGTCGCGACCGACGTGGCCGCGCGCGGACTCGACATCGAACAGATCAGCCACGTGGTCAACTTCAATGTTCCTGATTCGCCGGCCACCTACGTGCACCGGATCGGTCGTACCGGTCGCGCCGGTCGTGAGGGCGTGGCGATCACGCTCGCCGAGCCGCGCGAACATCGGATGCTCCGGAACATCGAGCAGCTCACTCGCCGGAAGGTCGATGTTGCCCAGATCCCGACCGTGCTCGACGTGCGGGCCCGGCGCCTCGAGATCACCCGCGCCACGCTGCGCGAGACGATCCTCGCCGGCGAGACCGATGGCTTCCGCGTTGTGGTGGAATCACTGGCCGACGAGTTCGACCTCATGGACATCGCCATGGCGTCGGTGCAACTCGCTCACGGCGCACTCGGCGGGGACGACGATGCCGATGCCGCGGAGATCCCGGCAGCAAAGGCGCAGTCGGAGCGGACGACGTCCGACCGGGACCGAGCGCCGCGTTCCACGAAGACCCGGGGTCGCACTGCGGGGATGACCCGGATCTACATCGGCGCCGGGCGAAAGCAGAACCTGCGGCCCACCGACCTGGTCGGTGCGATCACGAACGAGGCGCGGGTGGATGCGCGCTCGATCGGGACCATCGAGATCACCGAGCGCTTCTCGCTGGTGGAAGTCCCGGACGACCTGGTCGATGGGGTGATCCGGGCGCTGCGGGCTGGAACCATCAAGGGGAAGAAACTCACTGTCCGTCGGGACATGTCCACCAGCCGCTGACGGTCCCGCCGCAGCGCACCCGACAGTAGATTTACCGAATGTTCTCCACCCTCCTCGTCCTCTGGACAGTGACCGCGGCGGCGCCTGACACCGCTGCTGTTGCTGCGGCGTTGCGCGCGTCGATCGACGCACCGCAGCTCGTCGGCGCGCGCTGGGCCGACTTTGGTGACATGAGGGAGGGCGTACGGGCGGCGTACGAGGCACGGGGGTGGACGCCGTTCTGGTTGAACGGGCAGAAGCTCACCCCCGCTGCGGAGGCTGTCCTCTACGAGCTCAAGACCGCACGATACCGGGGGTTGGAGCCCGCCGACTACGACGCCGAGCGGATTCGTCTGTTCGCGGATTCGTTGCGCAACTTGGGAGATGCCGGGATCGCACGGGCGGATGCGTGGTTGTCGGTAGCCGTGGCGCGCTATGCGATGGCGCTCGATCGGGGCCGGATCGACCCCCGGACGCTGCACCCCGCGCTGCGTCTCGTCCGCGAACCGTTCGATGCGCCACGGGTTCTCTCGGAGGTGGCCGCGGCCCGTCAACCCGCGCAGGTGTTCCGGTCGCTGGAGCCCTCTTTCTACCAGTACCGTCGGTTGCAGTCGGTGCTGGTCACATACCGGATTCTCGCGCAGGACTCCAGCCGCCTGATTCTTCCCGAGCTGCCCGATCGGCTGCGGCCCGGGATGACCTACCGGGGCACGCCCCAGTTGCGGCGGCTGATGACGCTCGTGGGTGACCTGCGAGACCGCGCCCAGATCGAGCGCCCGGTCGAGGGCGACACCGTCTATGACGACGCATTGGTACAGGCGGTGCGCAGTTTCCAGCGGCGGCATGGCTTCAGCCCCGATGGCGTGATCGGTGATTCCACCAAGTCGCGATTTGCCCGCACCTTTGGTGACAGGGTCCGACAGATCGAGCTGTCGTTGGAGCGCTGGCGCTGGCTGCCACGCACCTTCGACGCCCCTCCATTGATCGTGAACATCCCCGCGTTCCGGCTCGACGCGATGCAGGGCAAGGAAGACCTGGAATCGGAGACGCTCTCCATGGACGTCGTGGTGGGAACGGCGGTCAAGAACGACACCCCGTTGCTCGCCGTCGAGATGGTGGCACTGCAGTTCCACCCGCAGTGGAATGTTCCGCTGTCGATCATGCGCAACGAGATCCGGCCCAAGGCGCTCAAGGATTCGACCTATCTCGAGCGGGAGAACTACGAGCTGTTGCGCGGCAATGTGGTGGTGCCGATCACCGATTCGACAATTCGTGAGATTGGCGCGGGCGTCAGGGTGCGGCAGAAGGCCGGTCCGACCAATGCGCTCGGACGGGTGAAGTTCATCATGCCGAACGGTGAGGACATCTACCTCCACGACACCCCGTCAAAGGGGCACTTCTCCCGCATCCGGCGCGACTTCTCCCACGGCTGCATCAGGGTCTCCGACCCGGCGGCGCTCGCGGCCTTCCTGCTGCGCAATCATTCTGCGTGGGATCGCGAACGGGTCGATGCCGCGATGCGCGGTGACAGCACGATCTGGGTGTCGCTGCCGCAGAAGATCCCGGTCTTCCTGGTCTACCAGAGCGCGGAGGTACGTGAGTCGGGCGAGACGTTCTTCCACCGCGATCTATATGGCCATGATCGCTCGCTCGACCGGGTCCTGCGCAAGGGCTATCCCTACCGGCGGAACGGCACCGCACAGGCCGCGTCGACCACCCCGGCTACCGACCGTTCCCGGCTGCGAGGTGGGCAGTGATCCGCCTCGCCTTCGCCGTTGCGCTCGTCGCCGGCACGGCATGCGCCCCGGGCAGGAGCGATCACGTTGTTGCCGACACGCTTCCCTGGCAGCTCGACTCGCTTCATCAGGTGATGCCCGACTGCGCGGGCACCGATCAGGCGTGCGCGGAAGTGCGCCTTGAGTGGGTGGTGGTCGGCGGACTCGACTCGGCGGTTGCCGACTCGATCAACGCGTCGCTGGATCGGATGATCCTCGCGGACGGGGCCGGCGCGTTCACGTCCCGCGACTCGCTGGTGGCCGCCCTGTTCACGTCGTTCGGAGAGTTCCGGAAAGACTTTGCGGATGCTCCCGGCGGCTGGTTCGACGAACGAATGATGTCCGTGGCCTGCAACACGCCGACGGAGTTTGTCGTGCGTGTCGACGCCGCCAATCATTTCGGTGGAGCGCATCCCAACAGTGCAACGGTGTTCGCCTCGTTCGACCCTGTTCGGGGCACCACGACCGATTGGCGCGTGCGCGCCGACAGCGCCGCGATTCTGTCAGTGGCGGAACGGTATTTCCGGGTGGAGCGTGAGTTGCCCGATTCGGGATCACTCAACGAGGCGGGATGGCAGTTCGACGACGATCGGTTCGCCCTGCCATCCCAGGGAATGTGGTGCGAGGGCAACCTGACGCTGCGATACAATCCGTATGAAGTCGGCGCCTATGCGCTGGGGATCACCGAATTCACCATTCCCGCCAGCGAGATTCAGCCTCGATAGCACGGCGCCAGGTCGTCAGGCCTTCGTATTCCAGGCAGAGTATCCGCCGACAAGGTCGATCACGTCGGTGAACCCCATTCGTTCAAGCACCGACGCCCCGATCGCGCTCCGGGTGCCGCCCTGGCAATGCACCGCAAGCGGTGTGGTGCGGTCGAGATTCCCGACAGACTCCTCGAGCGTGCCGAGCGGGTGATGCTCTGCCCCGGGAATGTGCCCCACGGCAAACTCGTTCGCCTCGCGAACGTCGAGCACATGTCGTCCATCGGCCTGCATCGCCGCCGCGTCGTTGATGTCACCCGGATTCGCGGTGCGAACCGTCGGCCCGGTGACAACCGACGGCTCCGCGAAGCCCGTCACGTTGTCGATCCCGATGGAGGCAAGGGCATCACGGGCTTCATCGGCGGCTTCCGCGTCGATCGCGATCACGATCACCGTGGCATCGCCCGCGACCAGCCACCCCGCCCACGTGGTGAACGCCTTGATCAGCGGGATGCCAAGTGTTCCCTCCAGGTGGCCAGCAGCGTGGTCGCGTTTTGGCCGTACATCGAGCACGACGCTGCCGTCTTGCAGCGCACGCATCACCGCGTCGTGGCCGAGTGTTGGCAGCGGAGCACGCTTGCCGAGCACGGGCGGACCATCCCGGTTGACCTGCTTCATCCGCGCGAAGTACGACGGCGGCGTGGGCTGGCCATCCAGCACCGCCGTCACGAATGCCGGCTCCATGTTCACGCCGAACGCCCAGTTGGTGCGTCGCTCATAGCCGAGCGTGCTGGTCGGCATCGCGCCCAGCGCCTTGCCACAGGCTGAGCCGGCGCCGTGCCCGGGCCAGATCTGGAGGTGGTCAGGCAAGGGTTCGAGCCGCTTGAGCGAGTGGAAGAGCTGTACCGCCGACGCCTCCTTGGTGCCGGCCACCTTGGCGGCACGCTCGAGAAGATCGGGCCGACCGACATCACCAACAAAGACGAAGTCGCCGCTCACCATCGCAACGGGTTCCGCGCTGCGTGCCATGTCGGTCACGATGAAGGCGAGGTGCTCGGGGGTGTGACCGGGGGTGTGCCACACGTCGATCCGTACGCCACCCATGACGATCACATCACGGTCGTGGAGCAGCTCTGCGCCATCGCCCTGTGCGTAGGTGTACTGCCAATCTGCACCACCTTCGCCCGACAGGAGCAGCTGCGCGCCGCTGGCGTGCGCGAGTTCCCTCGCACCGCTCACGAAATCGGCATGAATGTGGGTCTCGGTCACCCGCGTGATCCGCAGCCCCTCGGCGCGGGCGGTGTCGGCGTACTGCCGGATATCCCGGGCGGGATCGATCACGATCGCCTCGCCAGTGCGCTGGCAGCCGATCATGTAGCTCGCCTGCGCGAGACGGTCGTCGTAGAAGCGGCGTATGAACATCAGTTTCTCCCGAAAGGGCTCAGTTCTTCAAGTCTTGCCAGAGCATGAACGTGCCGACCAGCACGAGCAGGATCGGCGAACGCGCGGCTCAGTGCGGCAGCACGAATGCGCGGCGCGAGCAACGTACCAACGACCATGCCGACCAGTGCCGCTGCAGTGACCACCACTGTCAGCTGCAGGTCGAGCTCCACCCTTCCAATGTATCCCGCTCCTGCAGCGGCAGTACTGAGCGCAATCACCGCGAGCGAGGTCGCCGTGGCTTCAGCCATGGCGATGCCCATGAAACCGGTGAGCGCCGGGACGATCAGGAACCCGCCCCCCACGCCGACCAGGCCGGTGAGCGTGCCCACGACGATCGCCGCGGGAATGACCACCGCCGGCTTGGGCGCCGCAACCGGCTCCGGTGCGCCAGCCGGTTTGGCGCGCCGGGACCGGAGCCACATCGCGGTGGCCGCGGCCAGCATCGTGACCGCGAGGAGGATGGTGCGTGGTTGGTCACCGACGCCGGCGCCGAGACGTGCGGCAGCGAAAGCAGCGGTCATCGCGAACGCCGCAAAGAGCGCTGCCATCCGCAGGCGGAGATGCCCCTGCCGCCACCGGGCAAAGGCACCGACTGCTGCTGCGATACCGACCACCGGAAGCGACATCGGCACAGCCATCGTGATCGGCATCACGAAGAGATGCACCAGCACCGGCACGGCGAGGATCGATCCGCCGCCGCCCAGTAGCCCGAGCGAAAGTCCGACACCGACGAACGCAAGCACACCCCAGACGCTCATGAGTCGTCTCCGAGCGCCTGCTCGATCAGCCAGGCCAGGCGGACGCTGGCCCGGAAGAGTTGGTCCTCGATTACGGGTGCGGCCGAGATTCGGTAGGGAATGTCGATACTCAGCGTCGTCGGGAGCAGGCCGTACACCACGTCGCGCGCCCGGTCATGCGACTCCATCGCCCAATCCGTGATCGTGCCCGCACGAATCTGCTTCAGGTCGCCGCGTCGCTCGATTCGGTGCAGCAGCGACTTGACCAGTTCCTCCTCGCTGCGCTGCATGACGCCAAGGAGCCCGGAATCCCAAACCGAGTGAAGATTCGTCTGCCGACCGTCGAGCTCAACGCGGACGTCATTGCCGCCGCGATCGCCGCGATCGCCCGCATGCAGTGGCGCGTGCATGTCGCCAACCAGGTGCACGACCCACCGCAGCGCCTCGGCGCGGTCTGCCCGGCTGGCCGACCGATCGGCGAGGATCTTCTGCTGGGCTTCCAGCGTACCGATTACGCACCCCGCCCGTGGGCAGAAGTCCGGCCGGTAGCGTGACTCCCAGATGGGGATGTTCACGTAGTGCCATGGCCCGGTGGCCGGCCGCTTTTCGCGGATCTGATCGGCCCAGGTGCTGACTTCGGCCAGCGACTGGCCGCCGAGGAGCCGTCGGGCTGCCCTGCGGGCATCGCCGCTCAATTGGAGCTCGGCGGTGCGCGCGATGGTCCGGTGGCCCAGTTCGCCCCAGCGCTGGGGAGCAGGGGCGGGCGTCGCGGCCGGAATGACGGCGAACGCGAGGCCGAGGGCCAATGTGCCGAGCAGGATCACGGGACAGGTCCGGTAGCGGGAGCGGCTGGTGACAGCAGATTGTAAGCGGTCCGGACGAGCAATGTTGGCCGGGCGCGGTGCGGAGAGTCCTTGAACGAGGGGTTGGCGTGCGGAAATTTGCGATTGCGGTGATCCTGACGGTACTCACGAGTCCGGTGGCTGCCCAGCAGCAGGGTGGCAGCAGGCTCACCAACGAGGGCGTGGTACGCGCCGGATCGACCGTGGATTCGGTCTTCCTCGAGCGGACCCACCTGGTCGACACGGTGAATGTCGGCGATTTCACGGCGTACCTGCTCGCCCGCCTGGGGGTCCCACCGTTCGCAGACTCGCTGGGGTTCCGGGTGTCGTCCGACACCTCGCGGTTTCGGATCAGCGGCCGCATGATGGATTTCCCGGCGGATACCCGGGCTGAGCTCGGCGTGGTGTTCTCGTTCATCGACTCGATGGCGCCGATCGTCGCCGAGATCTCGATGCCGCAGCGATCGAACGGCCTGATGCGCTTCCGCCTCGAGCGGGTGAGCGTCAACGGATTCGGTATCCCGACATTCCTCCTCAATCCGGCGCTGATCGAATGGGAGCGTCGCTACCCGGTGCTGAGTTCAGGCGGGCGGGAGTTCCTGGTGGCGATGCCCCCGGAAGCGGTGGCAAAGATGCTCCCCGACGGGATCGAACTCCGGATGCCGCCCGCTGACCCCCGAAAGCCGGTGGCCGCAGGCAAGTAGTCCTGGCAGGCTGGCCGTCTCCCCGCCCCGGGGGCGGCTACCATTCGGTCGATGCATGACCCCTGGGCTGCGCTCCGGATACCCGACTTTCGTCGCTACATCGTGGCGCACTTCACGGTCACCCTCGGCATCCAGATCCAGGGTGTCGTGGTCGCGTGGCAGATGTACCTCGACACCCGCGACCCTCTTGCGCTTGGGCTGATCGGTCTCGCCGAGGCGCTCCCCAATATCGCTTCAGCAATGATCGCGGGACACGTCGCCGATCGAATGGAACGGCGTCGCCTCGCGATGATCGCGACGGTCGCACTCCTTGGCTGCTCGCTCGCGTTGGCGTGGCTCGGCGGGCTTGAGGGCGACGACGCCCGCATCCGGATTGTCGGCGCCTACATCGTGATCGGGATCAGCGGCGTGGCTCGCGCGTTCCTGCAGCCGGCGCGAACCGCGCTGGTGGCCGCCATGGTTCCGCGTGCATTGCAGGCCAATGCCGTCACCTGGCGCAGCACGGCGTGGCAACTCGGTGCGGTGGTCGGGCCGGCCATTGGCGGCATCCTCAACGCGTTGATCGGCGCCCGCAACAGTTACCTGGTCGACGCTGCACTGGTCACAGTCTCGATCGTCGCCCTGGCCACCATCACCTTCCGCGCTGTCCCGGTGGCCGCACCCACGGGCGAGTCGATGATGACGGCGATCACCGCCGGCGTGCGCTACCTGCGCCGCCAGCGGCTTCTGCTGGGCACGATGACGCTCGACCTCTTCTCGGTACTGTTTGGCGGGGCGATAGCGCTGCTGCCGATTTTTGCGGCTGACGTCCTGCACGTCGGGGCGTGGGGCCTGGGATTGTTGCGCGCCGCGCCAGCGCTCGGCGCGGTCCTCATGGCGGTCTGGCTCTCGTGGCGGCCGCCGATGGAGCGCGCCGGTCGGTCGATGCTGCGGGCCGTTGCCGCGTTCGGCGTGTTCACCATCGTGTTCGGGCTGTCGCGCTCGCTCTGGCTCTCGATGGCCGCGCTCGCGGCGGCGGGTGCAGTCGACATGGTGAGCGTCGTGGTGCGCTCGACGCTCCTGCAGCTGCTGGTGCCCGATCATCTGATGGGCCGTGTTACCAGCGTCAACCAGATCTTCGTGGGATCGAGCAATGAGATCGGGTCATTCGAATCGGGGGTGACGGCGCGGCTCTTTGGTGCAGTGCCGGCGGTGCTGCTCGGTGGCGGGCTGACGCTGACCGTCGTCGGGTGGACCGCGCGGTACTTCCCGGAACTGCGGCAGGTAGGGAGACTCGAGGAGATCGGGCCGGGCTGATGCGGAACGGGATGCGCCGACGCCGTCCGTCACGCGATGATCCCCCACAGGTGCCGCACGTGTGCGGCACCCGCATTCATGCGGAACGGAATGCGCCGACGCCATCCGTCACGCGATGATCCCCCACAGGTGCCGCACGTGTGCGGCACCCGCATTCATGCGGAACGGACAACCCGCCGCACCCGCCGCCAGTCGACGAACACCAGGATCAGGTGCAGGGTGATCGTTGTCGCAGACACGGCGCACCACGGGCAGAATGTCTTGAGGACGATGAACTCGCCGTACTTGAGGCGGAGCGTGAAGAGGAACGCGGGAATGATGAGCGCAGCCAACACGACGGTGATTCGCCGGTCATTGATGCGCGATGGCAAGGTGCCGATGACGGCGGTGATGAAGATCAGTGCGTATCCCACCGCGCCGATCAGTGCCACGTCCTGCCGCAGGAAGTACCCGTACGACGAGAACTGGGCAACCTCGCAGCCGTGGCCCCCACCGCAGGCGAGCGTGCCGGCGAGCCCGATCTTCCAGAGGTGCAGATAGGTCGCGACGATCCCCGAAACCAGGGCCGTGAGGGCGATCCAGTGGCGGGCGGTCATGCCGGACTGGGCGGTCGGGGCATTGTTCACGGGGGTATTCTATCGAATCGGTGCGACCAAGCGAAGTGGGGAGGGTCGTCACTGTCCTATTCGAGTTCAGGCTGGGGTGGTACAATCCGCATCGACGGCAAAATGCCACCACTCCGCGAACGCGGGCCAACTCCACTTCACGTTCTGGCCGAGGTGGCCGAGGATCTCACCATGACGATCGACAACACGCCTGCCAACCTCAAGGCGTTCACGGCGTTCAGGGCCTCATCCTGCGCTTTGGTAGTGGTGACAATGCTCACCCTCCTGGCAGCGTGCGGGCGAAGCGCGCAGTTGTCCGAGCAGGCCGAGTCGGGAGTCGATCCCACACTGCCAAGTCCGCACGGCTCCCTGATTCCTGTGGTGAACATCGCGCCGGCTGTCAGGTGGACGAACGGAGCGACGCCGACTCCGGCCCCGGGTCTGACGGTGTCGCGCTTTGCCGAAGGTCTCGACCACCCGCGGTGGTTGTACGTGCTGCCCAATGGCGACGTGCTGGTGGCCGAAACCAACGGGCCGGGAAAGAGCGGGATCGGCGGCATCAAGGGCTGGGTGATGAAACAGGTCATGAAACGCGCCGGGGCGGCAGTGCCGAGCGCGAACCGCATCACCCTGTTGCGCGATACCGATGGCGACGGCTCCGCCGAGTTCCGCAGCGTGTTTCTTGAAGGGCTGCATTCCCCGTTCGGCATGGTACTGATCGGAGACACCTTCTACGTCGCCAATGCCAATGCACTCCTCAAAGTGCCGTACCGGCTGGGTGAGACCAGCATCACTGTCGTCCCGGACACGGTGGCGTATCTGCCGGGGATGCACGATGAGTTGAACCATCACTGGACCAAGAGTCTGGTTGCCAGTGCGGATGGTGCCCACCTGTATGTCGGCGTCGGGTCCAACAGCAACGTGGCGGAGAACGGCATGGCGGCCGAGCACATGCGCGCCGCGATCCTCGAGGTCGATGTGGCCACGGGGTCGACGCGCATCTACGCGTCGGGTCTGCGCAATCCGGTCGGCCTGGACTGGGAGCCGAACTCAGGGGCGCTTTGGGCCGTGGTCAACGAGCGCGATGAACTCGGCAGCGACCTGGTGCCTGATTACCTGACGTCGGTGAGCAGGGACGCCTTCTACGGCTGGCCGTACAGCTACTATGGCCAGCACGTCGACGAACGCGTGAGTCCCCAGCGACCTGACCTGGTGGCGCGCGCGGTCGCGCCGGATTTTGCGCTCGGCAATCACGTGGCACCGCTGGGGCTGGCCTTCAACACCAGCGGTGTGGCCGGCTTCGGTGAGGGCGCGTTCGTCGGCTTGCACGGGTCCTGGAATCGCAAACCACTGAACGGTTATGAAGTCGTCTTCGTGCCGTTCACCGCCGGTCGGCCCGCTGGCCCGATCCAGATCGTGCTGTCCGGCTTCGTGAACGCGGATGGCGACGCCCGTGGGCGGCCGGTGGGAGTCACACCGGATGGGCGTGGAGGTCTGCTCGTGGCCGATGATGTTGGTAACGGTGTATGGCGCGTCAGCGCCGCTCGTCAGTAAGTCAGGGAGCTCCGCTGGTATGTCCACGCACGATAGGTCGAATTCAACCTGAGAGGACACGATGACAGGTGTAAACGTTGGGCAGGACACCCGCACCCGGGGCATCGACTGGAGTACCGCGGTGATCGCAGGCCTGATCGCGGGCCTCGTCTTCCTGATGTTGGAGATGTTGCTGATGCCGACCCTGGGTTCCGCGCCGAGCATGTGGGCGCCGCCCCGGATGATCGGGGCAATCGGGCTCGGAACGGACGTCCTTCCCCCGCCGGCCACCTTTGACCTCACGGTCGTGATGGTGGCGATGGCCATCCATTTCATGACTTCGATCCTTTTCGCGGTGGTCGTCGCCCATCTCATCCGGCAGATGACTGTGGGGACGGCGGTCGCGGTCGGGATCGTGGCAGCGCTGCTGCTCTATGGCTTCGTCTTCTACATCATGACCTCAGGGCCGTGGCCGTGGTTCGTGAACGGGCGCAACTGGATCAACATCGTGGTCCACATCATCTTCGGCGCCATAGTCGGGTGGTGGTACAAGACACGCGCGCATCGCTCGGTACCGAACACTCACGTGTGAGCGACGCAGCGACGACTGGACATCACCGCTACGGTGCAGGGATTGGCGCATCGCTCGTCGCGGAGGCCGCATTCATCCTGGGGATGATGCTGATCCTCGCCGCGATGGGCAAAGATGCGTTGGCGGTGGTCCGCCTGCCGGCGGTGATGGTGGTCGGACCCGACGCGATGCTGCCGCAAGGTTGGGAGCTCCTGGACGTCGTTCTCGGTGGCACGATGCACGTGGGGATGTCGATTCTGGTCGGCATCCTCTACGCCGTCCTGGTGCCGCGGAGTGGTGTGTCGGCGCTGGCGGCGGGACTCATGACCGGAGCGGCGCTGTACGTCGTTGGCTTTCTTGTGCTGCCATCGCTCTTTCCCGGATGGCTCGCGCCGTTTCGCATGTCACCCGTGATGCACCTCGTGCAGATCGTGATGCACGCGATCTATGGGATCGTCTTCGGTCGGTTGTATCGCCTTTGGGGGGGCGGGCACTGAACGCCACTGCGCACCAGGCATTCCGGCACACGTCCAGAGCGCAGTTCGTCACGCCCATGAGCCGGTCAAACCACTCAGGAGTGAGCGAATGAGTCAGCCGACGGTCTGTCGACCCACGACCACGTTCAGGACCTGCCAGCTCTTGCTGGCGTTCTTGCTCGTCCCGTTGCCCCTTGTGGCGCAGGGGCCGCGGCCGGTGGGGTTGCAGCGGGCGACCCCGGTTCGATCTGCCGAAGCGATTCGTGGAATTCGTCGAGTTGCCGGGGACGACAACGATCGCGCCGCCAGGGGAGCGGCTATCGGTTTCACCGTCGCCGTTGCAATTGTGCTGCTATCAGCTACCGCAGACGGGAACAACGACAGATCCGGCGCCAAGATTTACCTGGTACCAGCTGGCCTGCTCGGAGGCTACATCGGTTATCTGGTGGGCCGGCGGTACTAGCGGCCCACTCCGTTGGGCCCCGTGTACCTTTCCCGCCAATGAGTACTGCACCCACCGACGCGCTGGCCCGGGCCATCGCCCGCCGCCGGACATTCGCGATCATTTCGCACCCCGACGCCGGCAAGACGACCCTCACCGAGAAGCTGCTGCTCTACGGTGGCGCGATCCACCTCGCCGGGTCGGTCAAGGCGCGCCGCGCCGCTCGGCACGCGACCTCCGACTGGATGGAACTGGAGCGGCAGCGCGGCATCTCGGTGACGTCGAGCGTGCTGCAGTTCGAGTACCACGGCTACCAGGTCAACCTGCTCGACACCCCCGGGCACGTCGACTTCTCCGAGGACACCTACCGCACGCTGATCGCCGCCGACAGCGCGGTGATGCTGCTCGACAACCGTCGCGGCGTCGAACAGCGCACCCGCCAGCTCTTCGATGTCTGCAAGATGCGCCGGATGCCGATCTTCTCGTTCGTCAACAAGTGCGACCGCCCCGGCGGCAACCCGCTCCAGCTGGTGAGCGACGTCGAGGCCGATCTCGGCATCGGCATCCACCCGGTCACGTGGCCGATCATCACCGGCGTCCGGCTTCGTGGGCGTTGCCGACCGCCGCCGCCGCGAGGTGCTCCTATTCGATCGCAACGCCGACCATGGTGCGACACTCACCAAGACGCGGCGGCTCCCGCTCGACAGCCCGACGCTGGTCGATACGCTCGGCGCCGATACGATGGCGACGGTGCGCGACGAACTCGATCTGCTCGACATGGCCGGCCTTCCGTGGGACGAGGAGGCGATCCTGAATGGCACGCTCTCGCCGATGTTCTTCGGGTCCGCACTCACCAACTTCGGGGTGGAGCCGTTCCTCCACGATTTCCTCGAGTTCGCGCCGGGCCCGCTGCCGCGTGAGGCGGACGACCGCACGGTCGATCCGACCGACGAGGAGTTCACCGGCTTCGTCTTCAAGATCCAGGCGAACATGGACCCGCGTCACCGCGACCGCATCGCCTTTGTCCGCATCTGCTCGGGAAAGTTCGATGCCGGGATGAACGTGACATTGGCCCGCACCGGCAAGGCGATGCGACTCTCCCAGCCGCAACAGTTCCTGGCCCGCGAGCGAGTCGAGATCGAGGAGGCGTGGCCCGGTGACGTGATCGGATTGCATGACCGCGGCACGCTGCGTGTCTCCGACTCGATATCGGAGAGTGGCTCGGTGGTGTTCACCGGAATCCCACGCTTTGCACCGCAACACTTTGCCCGCATCAGCGGCTCCGACCCGCTGCGCCGCAAGCACCTCGACACCGGCCTCCGGCAGCTCGCCGAGGAAGGCGCGGTGCAGGTGTTCTACCAGGACTCGATCGTGGGTCCGGTGCCGATCGTCGGCGCGGTGGGCATGCTGCAGTTCGACGTGCTGCTATCGCGACTCGAGGGCGAGTACGGCGTGCCGGCGAAGCTGGAGCCGTTGCCGTTCCGCCATGCGCGCTGGGTGCGCGGCCCCGATGAGACGATCGAGCAGCTCGCCGAAGGGCGCGCCCGGATGCGGCTCTACGACTCCAAGGGCGCGTCGATCCTGCTCTTCGAGGACGATTGGGCGCTGCGGCACACGCTCAACGACGCGCAGGGGCTGGAGTTTCTCGAAGCGGCGCCTTGAGCGAGAGGCGAGAAGCGAGAGGCGAGGAGGGGTGTAACCTGTCACCCTGTTCTTGCGTCTCCCAACCTCACGAACTGCAACTCACCTCGAGATCGCTCGCCCATTCGGGTGGCTTGGCTGCAAGGTGCTCGAACTCCGGATGCTCGTCGAACGGCCGTCGCAGCACCGACCACACCTCCCTGATGCGGTCGTAGTTTCGCGCCTCGGCGTTCACGATCGCGTCCTGCGCCACCCAGTTGCGCAACACGAACTTCGGGTTGGTTCGCAGCATCGCCTCATGTCGGTCGGCTACCCCACGCTCTTCACGCTCGAGTCGATCGTCATATTCGAGCAGCCATCCATCGAGCGTTTTGTCGTCAGGGATCTCTGCACGGAGCGCGTCGATCGATGACGGCACCGCGGCGTCGTAGCGCGACAGTGCACGAAACGATCGGGTGTAGTCCGCGCCCGCTTCGCGCAGCAGGCCGAGCCATCCGGTTGCCAGTTCTGCGTCACGGTCATCGGACGTAGCCAGGCCGAGCTTGGCGCCGAGGAGCTCCAGCATCGTTGCCTCGAACACTCCGCGATATCCCCGCAGCGCTTCCAGGGCCGATTCCTCGTTCACGACGCCGTGCAGCGCCTCGCCCAGCCTGGTGCAATTCCAGAGGCCGATGGCAGGCTGCTGGCTGAACGCGTAGCGGCCGCCGTGATCGCTGTGATTGCAGATGTGTGATGGGTCGTACCGATCGAGCCAGCCGTACGGTCCGTAATCGATGGTGTGGCCGGTGATCGAGAAGTTGTCGGTGTTCATCACGCCATGCGCAAACCCCACGGCGGTCCACTGCGCCATCAGTCGTGCGGTACGCGCCACGACTTCGGTATACCACGCAGCGTGTCGATCGGCCTCAGGCAGCGTGAGGAGGTGTGGGTAGTCGTGCTCGATCACGTAGTCGGCGAGGGTGCGCACTTCGGCGTCGAGTCGGCGCGACGCGAACAATTCGAATGTGCCGAAGCGCACATGGGTCGGTGCGACGCGGACCAGCACGGCCGCTGATTCGGTGCGCTCGCGATACACCGGTGCATCGCTGCCGATGATTGCCAGCGCGCGTGTGGTCGGTATGCCGAGGCCGTGCATCGCCTCGCTCGCGAGATACTCCCTGATGGTCGACCGCAGCACGGCGCGGCCATCGCTCATTCGCGAGAACCGGGTCGGGCCCGCCCCCTTGAGCTGCACCTCCCAGCGAGCATGGGACGGCGTCTCGATTTCGCCGAGGAGGATGGCGCGGCCGTCGCCCAGTTGCGGGACGAACGTGCCGAACTGGTGACCGGCGTAGATGGCGGCGAGTGGTTCGGCGCCGCCCGGGACCGCCGTTCCGTTGATCGCGGCCACCGTACGCGGAGTCGTTGGCGGCGCCCGGGCGCGAGGCCGAGCAGCTCGCCGACGTCGGGGTTGTACGCGACGAGGTACGGGTCGGGCAGCGGGGTGGGAGCCACCCGCTGGTGGAACGTGGCGGGCAACCGGGCGAAGGTATTGACCCAGCGGAGGTCATCAAACGGCGTCATTACGGAAAAATAAGGCCGATTGAAACTATCGAAGGGGGTTTACGTTCAGATATGGAACAATCCACTCCTCGGGAGATCGCATGAGTCCGGCCTATTGGGTAAAGATCGCTCTTGGTGCCCTGGCAATTTTTGTGGTCGGAATGCTGATCACCACGGGTATCCGGAAGGGACACGATCAGGTCGAGTACATCGTCGATGGCAGCGGTCCGATCTCGGTGCCCCTTCTCGGCCTGTCGTTCCGTCTGGACGGCCAGCCGATCGGCGGCATCGAGCGGCTCCGCCTCCTCCGCTCGTCCCCGCGGCAGATCGACTCGGTGATCGTATTGGTCAAGCTGTCCGACGGAGCGTCGGTGGACTGGATCGACGGCTGCCGCCTGACCGTTCGCGACGCGAAGCAACTCAACGAAGAGACCTCGTTCATCTGTGCCGATTCGGCTGCCGCTGCCGACCTCGACCTGATCCCATTCGGTCATGTCGAGTTCAAGCCATCGGGCCGGGTCGTTGCCGTGTGGTTGCCGGAAGAGGTGGCCGCAGACCTGCGGACCACGCGCGTCGGCGACGGCGCGGCGCACGACACCGGCGATGTGGACATCCGGACTGCCGATGCTGGCGTCTCGGTGACGGTCAACGGTCAGTCGGTCAATGTTTCGGGCGGCGACTCGGCTGCAGGTGGTGTGGTCGTGATCAACCGGGGGGGCGAGAGGGTCATCCGGGTCGGAGGGGCGCCCGTTCCCGCGGTCCCGCCTGCCGTGCCGGCGGCGCGCCCATAGGGCGGGGCGCCCCGGTGGCGTTATCGTTCAGCCGTTCCTCCTGACGGTTGACCATCCCACCTGGTGATGTGCGCGTGACAACGGACACGATGCTTGATACCCTCGACGCCGGCCGTGATCCGGAGCGCGCCGCGCTGCGGCGCGTGCTGATGCACGACTCCGCCACGGCGTTCTTCGAGGGCACGCCGAGCCTCTTCAATGCCCGGTTGGCGCAGTGTGCCGGCGACATTCCCGCGTCCCCCCTCGCGTGGTGCTCGGGCAACCTGCATCTCGGGTCGGTCGGGGCGTATCGGGCGGACAACAAGCTCACCTATTTCGACCTCACGCGCCTCGACGAGAGCGCGCTCGCTCCGGTTGCCTGGGACCTGGTGCGCCTCGCGACGGGTATCCGGATGGTCGCACGGACATCGGCCCAGCCCGAGCGCGCCGATGACGCGCTCGTCCACTCAGCCCTGGCCGATTACGGCGCATGCCTGACCGCCGGTACGGTTCGGTGGCTCGAGCGTTCCCAGGCACGGGGACCGGTTCGCAAGCTGCTCAAGAAGGTCGACAACCGCACGCGCAAGAAGCTGGTCAAGACCCACACGGTGTCACGGGGTGGCAAGGTCGCGTTGCGCCACGACGGCCGCGACGGGATCGAACCTGACGTCGTCGACCGCGAGCTCATCGAGAACTGGTTTGCAGCGTATCGCGAGGCTGAGCCGTCCCGTCGCGACTGGGAGTTGGTGGATGTGGCCCGTCGCGTGTCGGACGTGGCGCAGCTCGGCTTCCCGCACTGGATCCTGCTGGTCCGAACCAATCGCCTGCGCCTGCTCGACGTGCGCGGTGCTGTACCCTCGTCGCTGGCGGCGTCGAGCGCGACCCTCCAGCCAGGCTGGTCGGATGAGGCATCCCGGGTCGAGGCCCTGATTCGCCGGTTGCCCGTGCTGCCACCGCCGCGCCTCGGCGGCGACCCGTATTGGCGAGATCGACGCCGTGGTGAGTGAATTCCGTCCCGGTGCCGACGATCTCTCGTTCGATCCGGCACTTGGTCCCAAGGCCCTCAAGCGTGTCGTGCGGACGGTCGCCACGCTCGCGGCGTGGGCGCATCTCCGAGCTGCGGGGCGGCAGGGCGCCGATCGACCGGATGCACTGGCGTGGTGGGGCCGGGAGGCGGCCGCGTTCGAGCAGATCTCGCGGCTCTCGCGCGCTCTCGCCGATGAGCAGCTCGATGCGTGGCACGAGTTCAGGGAGAGCGTGTGACGCTGCTGGGTGTGAGCGGTGCAGGGGTGTCATTCGGCGGCGTGCCACTTTTCGACGATATCACCTTCCTGGTCGAGCGCGGTGATCGCTGGGGTATTGTCGGGCGGAATGGCACTGGCAAGACGACACTCTGCCAGTTGATCCTGGGTGAACGCGCGCCCGATCGAGGCGCCGTCACCCGTGCGCAGGCGCTGCGCGTCGCGGTCATGGATCAGTACCGCGACTTCGGCGCAGCCAGGACGGTATGGGACGCGGCCGCACGCGGTTTTGACGACGCTGTTCGCACTGGAGCGGGACCTGGCCGACCAGGCCAACGCCATCGGCGCTGCCGGCGACGCCACCACCGAGGCGATGCTCGACCGCTATGCCCGCGATCTCGAACGGTTCGAGCACGAGGGCGGCTATGCGGCACACGCGCGGGTCGACGCCGTGCTCGAGGGACTCGGCTTCGATCCGGTCGTTGCCCGCACCCGTGATGTCGCGACGCTTTCGGGCGGCGAGCGCGGGCGGCTCGCCCTCGCCGGTCAGCTTGCTGCACCGGCAGACCTGTTGATCCTCGACGAACCCACAAACCACCTCGACATCGCGACCGCGCGATGGCTCGAGGGCTATCTCCGCGAGATCGACGAGGCCGTCCTCGCTGATTTCCCACGACCGCGCATTTCTCGCGTCGGTGGTCGATCACGTCCTGCACTTCGAGGGCGGGACCGCCAACGCGTATGAGGGTGGGTACGCGGTGTTCGTGGCGCAGCGTGCCGAGCGTCGTGCGTCCCTCGAGAGAGCCGTGCGAAAGCAGGGTGCGAAGATCGCTGCCGAGGAAGACTTCATTGCCCGCAACATCGCCGGCGGCAACTCCTCGCAGGCGAAGGGCCGGCGGAAGCGGCTCGCCCGGGTTCCGCGACTCTCGCCGCCTCCCGATGCATCGGGAGTGATGTCGGTCGCGTTCACGATGGGGGAGCGCGGTGGCGACCAGGTGCTTGTCGGCGAGCGCGTGTCGCTCCGGCTGGGCGGTCGCACCCTGCTGCGGGACTGGTCCGGCATCCTCCGTCGCGGCGACGTGGTCGGGCTCGTTGGTCCCAACGGCGCGGGCAAGTCCACGTTGCTGCGGACCCTGCTCGGAGAACGCCAGCCGGAGGCCGGCACCGTCCGCCTCATGCCCTCGATGCGGGTGGCTTACTACCGGCAGGATCTCAGTGATGTGGACCCCGCCGAGTCGCTGTACGATCTCGTCGCCGACCGTCGCGGGATGTGGACTCGCGGACAGATCCAGGGCCATCTCGGTCGATTCGGTTTTTCGGGTGATTCCGTGCTGCGCCGTGCGAGTTCACTTTCCGGCGGCGAGCGCGCTCGGGTCGCGCTTGCGCTGATGATGCTCGAGCAGGCGAACCTGCTCGTGTTCGACGAACCCACGAACCATCTCGATGTTGAATCGATCGAGGCACTCGAGGATGCGATCGAGGCGTACGAGGGAACTGTCCTGCTGGTCTCTCACGACCGGGCCCTGCTGGACAACCTGTGCACCCGCATCTGGTCATTCGAGGGAGCGACGCTCGGCGACTATCAGGGGTCGTTTGCGGAGTGGGAGATCGATGAGGCGGATCGGCGTGCCGCTGCGGCGCGCGAGGCCACGATCTCGTCCCGCGCCGTCGCGGGCGCGCCAGCAGCCGCAGGACGATCCGGCTGCCGCGAATCGGCGGAGCGCCGAACGCGCCGTGGAGCAGGCCGAGGCTGATGTGGCTCGGCACGAAACCGAGCTGGCCGCGCTGGAGGAGGCGCTTGCCGATCCTGCGCTCTACAGCCAGGCCGACGGCGCCGTGGCGGCCCGCACGCTCACCGCTGCGCGGGACGCCGAACGCCGGAAGCTCGACGCGGCGATGCAGCTGTGGGAGACCGCGATCGGCGGTCTGTAGCGCCTGTCGAAACCGGTCAGTCCGCCAGCGGCGGCGGCACCATCTCGCGACCGCCCGGTCGGGGCGGCAGTTCGGGTGAGTCGTAGCGCGGCGGCGGCGCACCGAAGAGGAAGCCCGGAATCAGCGTGGTGCAGACGGTGTAGATGATCAGCCCACCGAAGATCGTGTTCGAAAGGTCGAACCGTTCGCGCAGGATGTCGGCAATGACGAGCGTGAACACCAGCGTCGGCAGCATCGGCGTGGCGATGCGAACACTCCGCTTCTGGTCCTCCTTCAGCACCAGCCCGCGATGGCCAGTGACGCTCAGGAGACGCAGCGGCACGGCGATGGCCAGGAAGACGAGGCCGAGAGCCAGCGAGCTGAGCGAGAAATCGTCGCGATGCAGCGACGTGCCCGCGGCAAAGAAGTAGAACGGTGCGAAGAACGATGCGAACACCTCGATCGCGTGCAGCATCTGCTCGGAGGCCACGGCCGGCAACTGGTCGCGGAATCGCCGGGCGGCGAGTCCGACGATGAACGCTCCCACGAGGTAATACACGCCGAGCTGCCGGGTGGCGTAGGCGCAGAGCAGCGCCATCATGATGAGGAACGCGAACTCGGACTTCGGCGCGTACGGCGCCACACGCTGGGCGAACACGCGGAATGCCCATGGCAGGATCGCGATGATGGCGGCCAGCGCCACGCTCGCGAGCATCAGTCTCGCCACTGACGAGGACTGGAGGGCGACAAACAGCACCGACAGCGCGAGAATCTCGGTCGCGATCACCTTGCTCTTGACCCAGAACTGTTCTTCGGGTTCGAGGCCGAGGCGGCCCAGCGAGTCGAGGATGAAGCCGGCCGACGGGGTGATGAGTGCCAACGTCACCAGCGCGGCCGGACGGGTGCCGAGACCGAGCCACCAGGCAATCCCGAGCGTGCCCATGGTGAGCATGGCGAGGCGAATGACAAGGTGCTGGGTGATGATCTTGGCGCCGCGCTTCAGCGCGTCGGTGTCGACCTCGAGCCCTGCGAACAGGAAGAGCGCGACGATCCCGAATGTCGAGAGCAACTTCAGGGTGGCGTCGTATGTGTAGAGCGTGAAGCCGAGCGACGCCACGGCGCCGAGTGCGAAGGACGTGATCGCCGTGGGAAGGCCGTAGCGCTGCAGGAACCGCGGCACGACGAACAGCACGAAGAGCAGCAGGACGTACCCGGGCTCGGACGAGAAGAACTCCCTCACGGCCACGTTCACGAACGCCCCCGCCACCGTTGCAGCGCCCGCCTGTCCTTGCTCGTGGGCTTGCCGGTGCCAAAATCGAGGTTGGGCGCAAGGCGCAGCTGTTCACGAAGCCGCTCACGGGCGATTCGCGACGCGTCGGTCTCGGCGAAGAGACGAGCTGCCGCTTCCGCTGAGCCGCGGCGCTCTGCTGTGGCCGTGACCAGCAGGTGCCACTCGTCAGGTGCAATCCGGACGCGGATCATGTCACCTGGCTGGATGTGTCGGGACGGTTTCGCGGCATCGCCATTCACCTCGATCTTGCCACCCTGGACGGCCTCGGTGGCCGCCGAACGGGTCTTGAAGAAGCGCGCCGCCCAGAGCCACTTGTCGAGTCGAACCTTGTCCATCGACGGGTCGGGTTGCATGCGGATAGCTCCATCCAATATGGCGCAGTGGGGGCAGAAGCGGCGTACATCGATCATATTACGGACCTTGACCACCACGCCCACACCTCACGGACCGCCCGGACTTCACACCGGCGAGCATCGGGTCGCCCCTACGCCGGTGGCCCGGGCAATCGACCGACTCGCGGTGCCCGGACCACGCACCCTCCTCGGAGCGATCGTCGTGTCGCGGCTGATCCTAATCGGGTTGGTCGGTGGACGCTTGGTCGCCGTCCCCGGACCCTCGCCGGCATGGAACATCGCCGTGGTTGGCGTGCTGGTCGCGGCCCTGGCGGCGGCCGGTTGGCTGGCGCTGCGCCTGCGCCAGTGGCGGGGTGTGCCCGACGGTGCCGCGCTGTTCGTGCAGGCGACGGTCGACATCCTCCTGGTGACGGCGTTGGTGGGTTTCGTGAGTGGTGCCACCACGTCGCTCGCCGCGATCTATGTCGGCCTGGTGACAGTGTACGCGTTGTTGTTGCCGGTCGGTCGCGGGATGGTGACGGTCACGCTTGCGACGGCGTGCTACGTCGCGATCACCCTCACCAGTCCGGATGCCGACGTCGGCGGACCGGGGCGGGACTTCTGGACCCAGGTCGGCGTGATCGCCTTCGTCGGTGTCCTGATCACGGTGCTCGGCAACCGCCTCGGTACGGCGGCCGCGGAACAGCGTTCACTGGCGGCGGCGCTGCTGCAGGTACGGCTGGAGGCCGACGAGATCCTGGCGACGATCCGCTCGGGCGTGATCACGGTCGACGGCGAGGGGCGCCTCGGCTACATCAATCCGCGGGGTCGTCGGATTCTGGGTGCCAACGCAAGCGACTTCGAGGCCGGGTCGCCCGTCATGGAAACCCTGCGGGTCCGGTCGCGCGAACTGCACGACGCCATCATGCGGGGCATCCGCGACCAGGTCAGGATCTCGCGGGGCGAGGCGGCCGTGCGGAGGAGCGACGGGACGCTCTTTCCGGTGGGACTCAGCACCACCACATTCCTGCGTCCCGGGAGCACCCATCCGTCGGTCACGGCCATCTTCACCGACATCTCCGACCTGAAACGCCTGCAGGAGTTCCGGGTTCGCACCGAGCGCCTCGAGGCGGTGGCCGCGCTGAGCGCCTCACTGGCGCACGAGATCCGCAACCCGCTCGCGGCGATCCGGAGTGCCGTCGAGCAGCTGGCGAAATCCGTGGGCGACGACAGCGACGAGCAGGTGCTCGCCAGCCTCGTGATGCGGGAGAGTGAGCGGCTCAATCGGTTGCTGAGCGAGTTCCTCGACTTCTCGCGAGTGCGTGCCACCCACTTCGAGTCACTCGACCTGCTCGACGTGGTGACGGACGCGGCCAGGGTGATCGGGGCGATGCCTGTTGGCGAGGGAATCGACATCCGGGTGGAGGGGGAGCCGACCGAGCTGCAGGCCGACGCCGACCTCATGCATCGCACGGTCAGCAACCTGATGCTCAATGCCGCGCAGGCCCTCGATGGCAAGGGAGTGATCACCGTGTCCGTCGGGGACGCCGGTTCCGGTGAGGGCCCCTCGGGTCCGGAAGTGCGACGGGTGAAACTCGTGATCAGCGACAACGGTCCCGGCATCCCCGAAGCAGTACGCGATCATCTCTTTGAACCCTTTGTGACGGGGCGGCAGGGTGGAACGGGTCTCGGTCTCGCGATCGTGCAACGCGCCGTCACTTCGCATCACGGTGTCATATTGGTGGATACCGCCCCGACCACCGGGACAACCTTCACGATCTTCCTGCCCGGAACCTGGAATCAGGAGTCGGCCGAATGACCGAGCCACTGGTCCCACGCGACCCACATGGCAGCGAGACGCTGGACACGATGTCGCTGGCGCCCCGGTATCATGCATGGCAGGTGAACGTGTTGCGGAGGTGGATCGGCAGGCGCGTGATCGAGATTGGAGCAGGAGTCGGCAACATCTCGGCGGAGCTCCGCCGCCTCGACCCGGATCTTCTGGTGGTCACCGACGTGGATCCGGCGTACCGCGCCTCGTTGCGCCAACGATTCGGGGATGACCCCTCGGTCCGGGTCGAGGCACTTGGTCTTCCCGACCCGGACGTCGGCAGTCGTTTCGGCCCCCACCGACTCGACACCGCCATCGCGCTCAACGTGGTCGAACACATCGAGGACGATTACGGCACCGTGCGCGGGATGGCTGATGCCATCGAACCGGGAGGGCGCGTGATCATTCTCGTGCCGGCGTTGCAGGCGATCTATGGAGCGATGGACGAGGCGCTCGGGCATTTCCGGCGGTACGACAAGGCGCGACTCCGGAGCCTGCTCGAGTCCGCCGACCTCGACGTCGAAGAGCTCGCCTGGTTCAACCGCGCCGGGGTGCCCGGGTGGTGGTGGCACGGGAAGGTGCGGCGACGGGCCACGATTCCGCCCGGGGGAGCGCGCGCGTTCGACAGCCTCGTGCCGATCCTGCAGCACGAATGGCTGTTGCCGCTTCCGTTCGGCCAATCGGTGATCGGCGTCGGTCGCAAGCGAACCGCATGAACCCGATGACCCTCAGTATCGTGATGCCGGTGTACAACGAGGCCGAGACGATTGTCGAGTCGGTGCGCACGCTGCACGACTTCGAGTGGGAGATGCCGTTCGAGTTGATCATCGTCGACGACGGCTCGACCGACGACACCACCCGGCTCCTCGAGCCGCTTGCCCAGGCCGACAACATCTCGGTGGTGCGCTGTGACGGACGGCGGGGCCGGGGCGTGGCTGCTCGCGCAGGCGCGGACCGCGCGACGGGTTCGCTCATCGCCTTTCATGACGCCGACATGGAGTACGACGCAGCCGACCTGCATCGCGCCATCACGTTCATTGTCGCCGACAAGGCCGATGCGGTCATCGGTTCACGGGTGCTCGGTCCGCGGCGGACCGTGATGCAGTACTGGCGGTCGACCGCGAATCGCCTGGTCACGCTGGTCTCCAATGCGTTCACGAACCTCAACCTGACCGATGCGACCACGAGTTGTGTCGTGGTCCGCCGCGACGTATGGAGCAGGCTGAACCTGGTTGCCACCGGTTTTGACGCTGACGTCGAACTGGTCGCGGCGCTGGCACGAAGCCGGGTGCGGATCTGGGAGGTCCCGGTGAGCTACCATGGTCGCTGGCGGACCGAGGGGCGCAAATCACGACGTCGCGACACCGGGCGACGCATCTGGCGGATCATCACCTCGCACCTGCGCGGCAACGGCCTACTGCAAAGGACACAGCTATGAATCAGACACCCTCCGTGCTCGTCATCGATGACGAAAGCGGCATCCTCGACACCCTCCGCATCCTGCTCAAGAAGGAGGGGTTCGAGGTGTCCACCGCGCAGGGCGGCAAGGCCGGTCTCGAGGCGATTCGAACCGTGGCGCCCGACATCGTCCTCACCGATGTCCGCATGCCGCAGGTGACCGGGCTCGACATCCTGCAGGCGGTCAAGGAGATCGATGCGATGACGCCGGTGCTGCTCATGACGGCGCAGGCATCACTGCAGAGTGCGATGCAGGCGGTCAACGCCGGGGCGTTCTACTACCTGCAGAAGCCCTTCGCCAACGACGAGCTGATCGCGATCCTCCGCCGTGCCTGCGAGTTCCGCCAGATCCGGGTCGAGAACCGGCAGCTCAAGGCCGAGATCCGCAAGGGTGGGCCGCGCGCCACGGTGACCCGACCGATCGGCAAGTCACGGCGCTTCATCGAGATCCTGCGGCTGGCGGACATCGTCGCGCCCACCGATTCCACGGTGCTGATCGAGGGCGAGAGCGGAACCGGCAAGGAGGTGCTGGCCCGGTACATCCACGATGCATCGACTCGTGTGGATGGTCCGTTCATGTCGATCAACTGCGGCGCACTGCCCGAGACGCTGCTGGAGAGTGAGCTGTTCGGTCATGTGAAGGGATCGTTCACCGGCGCCGTGAGGGACAAGCAGGGCCTCTTCGCGGCCGCTCGCGGCGGCACCTTCTTCATGGACGAAGTCGGTGAGATGCCAGCGTCGCTGCAGGTCAAGTTGTTGCGCGTGTTGCAGCAGCGCGAAGTCATCCCGGTGGGTGCCACCGAGGCGACTCCCGGTGGACGTTCGCATCATCGCTGCCACCAACCGCGATCTCGAGGAGGAAGTCCGGCGCGGCAACTTCCGCTCGGACCTGTTCTACCGCCTCAACGTGATCGCCGCGACGCTGCCGCCGCTGCGCGACCGCCGCGACGACCTGATCCTGCTGATCGAGCAGTTCCTCGGCGACCTGGCCGCCGATCGCAAGGAGGACCCGAAGGCATTGTCGGCCGAGGCCCTGGACGCGGTGATGGTGTACGAGTGGCCCGGCAACGTGCGGGAACTGCAGAACGCACTCGAGCACGCCGTGGTGCTGTCGAAGGGGAGCCTGCTCGATCCGCAGCACCTGCCGGAGCGGATCACGCGCCGCAAGAAGGAGCCGCTCGTGGCCGAACGGGGACAGGTCAATCCCTCGCTCGACATGATCGAACGAGCCTACATCATGTTCGTGCTGCAGGCCGAGGGCGGCAACAAGACCCGGGCGGCCGAGGCACTCGGCATCGATCCGAGCACGCTCTACCGGAAGCTTTCCCGGTACGAAGGCACGGAGTAGCTGCGAATGGCTCGCCTGCTGGCAGGCGTGCTGGCAATTCTTGGACTGCTTCCGGTCGCCAACTGGATCGCGGGCGGACACGAAGCGCCGTGGTACGCGGACCGACTCGGCGGGTGGTTGAGCGGCGGCGCGATCGCGGTGGGGGTGGCGATGATTGCGACGATCGCGTTGCGTCGCTGGCCCCACCTGTGGCGCACCGGTGGGTGGGCACATATCGCCGAACGCTGGCAGCGTGGTGGCTGGCGCGCTGACGCCGTGTTGTCGATCGGTGTTCTCCTGATCGGCGTGATCGTGGCGCATACCGTCCTCTCCGCGCGCCCGTTGCTGATCGACGAGATCATCCAGGTCTACCAGGCACGCATCTTTGCGGCGGGTCAGATCTGGCTTCCTGCCCCCGCCCACCCCGAGTTCACCAGCGCGCAGCACCTGCTCGACTGGGGTGGCAAGGTGTTCGGCCAGTTTCCGGCCGGCGGACCAGCGCTCCTGGCCATCGGCACACTGCTCGGCGCCGAATGGATCGTGGGGCCGCTCGCCTCGGCCCTCTGCGCCATCCTCTTCGCACGACTCGTTCGCCGGATCGAGCCGCGCCCGGGCACCGCGCTGGCCGCCATCCTGCTGTTTTCGGCCGCGCCATTCGTGGTGTTCCTCGGCGCGTCAATGATGAATCACATCACGGCGACCGCGGCACTCCTCGGCGTGGCGGTGGCGCTCGTCCGCGCGACCTCCGATCAACATGCACGCCCGCGCGATGCATTCCTCGTCGGACTCCTTCTCGGGATTGCGGCAACGATCCGCCCGCTCGACGCCGCTGCGGTGGCGATCCCGACCGGCGCGTGGCTGGCGTGGCGTGCACGAGCCGGCAGCCCGCATCTGGTCGCGCTCATTCTCAGCGGGATTGGCGTGGCCATCCCGGTCTCGATGTTGTTCGTCATCAATCACGTCCAGACCGGTGACGCCTTCACGTTCGGGTACATCGCGATGTGGGGACAGACCCACGAACTCGGGTTCCACCCCACGCCTTGGGGCGACATCCATACGCCGATGCGCGGCCTCGAACTGGTCAACCTGTATCTGCTCCGGCTCCAGACCTATCTCTATGAGGGCGCTGCGCCGGCGCTCCTGTTCGCGACCGTGGCACTCGGCCTGACCCGCCGGATCACGGCGTTCGACCGGTGGATGATCGCCTGCGCCGCGTTGATCCTGGGTGGGTATTTCGCGTACTGGCACGACGGGTTCTATCTCGGACCCCGGTTTGTGCTGCCCATGGTGCCGCTGCTGGCGCTCTGGACCGCTCGACTGCCGACTGTCCTTGCCGAGCGCGGAGTGTCCGATGCAACCCGGCGCACCGTGGTGATGGCGGGGTGCGTGTCGCTGCTCCTGGGTGCCGGCACCCTGTTGCCGCTCCGGGCGCAGCAGTATCGCAATGGCATGCTCACGCTCAAGACCGATTTCGATGCCGCGGCGCGCCACGCTGGCGTCAGCGGCGCGATCGTGCTGGTGCGCGAGAGTTGGGGTGCACAGGTGATGGCGCGATTGTGGGCGCGAGGCATCACTCGCACAGACGCCGAGATGATCTACCGCAGCAGCGACATCTGTCGGCTCGATTCGGTGTTGGCGGATGCGGAGGCGCGGGGAGACAGCGGTGAGGTGGTGATGCGTGCCATCGCGCCGTTGCGTGCGGATTCTGCAAGCCTCGTGGCGATGCGATTTGCGACCGACACGACACCTCGTGTCCTTCCGGGATCCGTCATGAATCCGCGATGCACCCGGCGGATCCTCGAGGACCGCGCCGGGTTCACGCTCTTTCCGCCATTGCTGCTGGCCCGCGATTCCACCAACACCTATCTCCGTGACCTCCATGCGCTCGATTCGCTGGTGGTGCGATTGGATGACCCGCGGCCGATCTACCTGCTGACGAAACCGCCCGAGGCTGGGGCGACGGTCCGGTTCGTTCCGGTGGATCGTGACTCGATGTTTCGCGAATGGCAGGATGGCAGGGAATGAACGCGGAGGAGTTCGAGGCGCACGCGCGGGTGGAGGATCACCATTGGTGGTTTGTCGGGCGACGGCGCATCATCGCGACGTTGGTACGTGCGGTCGGCGATGGGATGCGAGTGTCGGTGGCCGACATCGGATGTGGGACGGGGGGCAACGCGGCCGCGCTGCACGACTCCGGTCACGACGTGATCGGTCTCGATCCGTCACCAGTGGCAATCGACCTGGCCCGGCGGCGCTATCCGTCGCTCGAGTTCATCCACACCGACGAACCCTCCCGCGCACGCGCACACCTGGCGCGCGGTGGCATCGCACTGCTCGCCGATGTGCTGGAGCATGTCGAGGATGATCGCCGCCTGCTCGGTCGAGTTATTGACGCCCTCCCGCCCGGGGGGCACGTCCTCATCACCGTGCCCGCCGACCCGGCGCTCTGGAGCGGCCACGATGTGGCGTTCGGCCATCATCGCCGGTACGATGTCGCGATGTTGTCAGCGCTCTGGTCAGGCCTTCCCGTCGATGTACGCCTGGTCTCCCACTTCAACGCCCGATTGCATCCAGTGATCGCTGCCTTCCGGCGCCTCCGCCGCCGGTCGGCACCGGGGCCTGGTGGCGACCTGCGCGCACCCGCCCTTGGCATCAATGCACTCCTGACGCGGGTATTCGCTGGTGAATCGCGCCGGCTCGCGCTCGCACTCGATACCGGTATTCCTCCCCATCATCGCGGCGTCTCCCTCATCACAGTCCTGAGGCGTCGGTGACGACGGCACTGACCGTGGTCATCCCCGCGTGGAACGAGGCGGGTCGCCTCGACGCCGGTGCATTCCGTGCGTTCCTCGCCAGCGCCGACGACGTCCGGCTGCTGTTCGTTGATGACGGCAGCACCGACGACACGCTGTCAGTGCTGGAGGTGTTGCAGCAGGGATGGTGGGGGCCGCATCGAGATCCTCGCCCTTCCCGCGAACGTGGGAAAGGGCGAGGCAGTGCGCGCCGGACTCCTGCGCGCCCTGGCCATGGACTCGGCACTCGTCGCCTTTGCCGATGCCGACCTGTCAGCACCCCTCGGCGAGATCCGCAGGCTGCGGGAGGACATCGACCGCCATCCCGATTCGTGGGCCGCCCTCGGGTCACGGGTCAAGTTGCTCGGGCGGCACGTCGAGCGCTCCGCGATGCGACACTATCTCGGTCGCGTCTTCGCGACTGCCGCCTCGATGGCGCTCGGTCTCCCGGTGTACGACACCCAGTGCGGGCTCAAGCTCTTTCGCGACACGCCCGCGCTTCGCGATGCCCTGGCCAGACCCTTCCTGAGCAAGTGGATATTCGACGTCGAGTTGATCGCACGACTGGCTGCGCATGCCGGATCCGACGTGGCCGCACGGATTCGCGAGGTGCCGCTCGAGACCTGGGAGGAGCGCGGCAACAGCCACATATCGCCCGGCGCGTTCCTCCGCGCACCGATCGAGCTGTGGCGAGTCCGGCGGAGGAACGCGAAGTGAACAGGAACCGCTGGATTCGCGACGTCGCGACGGTGGCCGGACCGATCCTCCTCGCGTTGCTGATCTATCAGCCATGGCGCGAACTGCCGCTCGACGTCTGGGACTTCCAGGAGTTCCTGCCTATCCTGGGCGCCCAGGACGGCTTCATCTCCCGGTATACGGCGCTCGTGTCGTACTACGCGTCACACGGTCGCATGAACCTCCTGTTCTACGCCAGCATCGCGCTCCAGCACGAACTCTTCGGTGCTCGTGCCCTGGGTTGGCAGGTGGCTCGCTTTGTCGTGATGGCAGGCAACCTGATCCTGCTGCATCTCCTCATCCGCAAGCTCGGCCTCGGCCGCAGTGCGAGTGCAGCAGCGCTCGTCCTGGTGGTGGTCGCAACGCCTGCGGTGCGAGCCTGGCTTCAGTTGATGGCGGAACCGATCATCGTGACGCTCCTGTTGATCGGCATGATCGCGGCAGTCGATTTCGCGACCGTCGAAGCGTGGAAGGGTCGTGCCGGCGTGATCATCGCGGTCATCGCCGCAATGTTTCTCACGAAGGAAGTCGATGGCGTGCTGGGCGCCGTGCTCGTTGGCGTGGCCATCCTCTGCCCATGGCGCGCGACCGGGCCGGTGAACTGGCGCTCGCGCCGGAATGTGGTGCTCGCGGGCTCAGCCGCTGTTGTCGCGGTCGTCGTCCTCGCCGCACTGATCGCCGTGAGGGCGATGCCCACGGCGACGGGTTATGGGATGGGCTATGGATCGGGAACGATTTCGTTGGAGCGATTGCTGGCCCTGTTCGGCGCATCGCTGATGCCGGTGCGCCCCGCCGCGGGGATCACTGCCGGCTTGAGCTATCCCGTCAACCTTGTGGTCATCGCTGTGGCAATCACCGGTGCATGGCTTGCCCATCGACGCGGGGCGTCGCGCCTCGGACTGGTGGTTGTGGCAGGCCTGATCCCGGCACTCATCGGGGCACTGGCCTATCTGCCATGGTCGAAGTTCGACACGTTCTACGCGCTGCCTTTTTTCCTGGGCGTCGTGCTGCTGGTTGCAGCCGCTGTCGACCAGATCGCCCGGACGCCGCGATGGGGCACCGCCGGAGTCGTTGCGGTCATCGTTGTCGTGTCGCTGTACGGGGCGCTCCCGGCACAGCGCTCCACCGAGGCTGCCGCCGCGTCGCTTCGCCTCAACGATTTTCTCGCGAGGACCCTGGGGCGATTCGGTGTCAACGACACGGTCGTCGTTGTCGGGCCCGATCCGGGCGAGCGCGCCCTCCCCGTCAAGCCGGATGAGCTCCTGAACTACGCGGTGGCGCTGGGCCATGTGGACGCTGCGGGCGCACCTCGCGTGGTCGCGGCCGGTTGTGACGCGTACCATCCCGCCCGCGAGATCCCCGGGACACACCTCGCGTACGCCAGCTACAGCTACGGATGCGGCCGATTTCCGGCGCCGGTGATCAGCATCGGATCGCCGTATTCGTGGCGAGACTGGAAGACGCTGCGGGTCGTGCCCGATTCGATGTCGCTCGACCTTGCTGGCCCGGCCGCGGCAAGGCTCGTCGGTCAGTGACCCGCGGTCGTATCGACCGCGACGGGCGATGCGGCGACCGCCTGCCGCACCCACGCATCGAGCAGCAAGCTGCGCAGGTCGTCGGGTGCCCGGAGTGATCCCGGGGCGTTGAGCCACCGACTTGCCAGGCTCACGTCGCCTTCCCTGAGCGCCATGACCACTGCACCGTCGCGCAACTCGTCGAATCCGATGAGTTGCATGTCGCGCCGACCGGTCCGGATCTGCTCGGCGGCGTCGAGCGCCGTTCTCGCGTCCCATCCCTGCACACTCCTGCGAAACCGTATCGCAGCAAGCACTTCCGGGGGCGCGTACGAACGGCGTGCAACCGCCTCGGCCCCCGCGTAGAACGACGAATCCGTCGTGCCGGCGACTGCCCCATGACGAACGCGGCCTGCCTCGTTCATGACGTCGAGCCACCTTGTCCACGACGACGGTGGCATGCTGGAGTGTGTCATCTGTTGCCACTGCTGCCATGACCACCGGGCGTGCTCGCGGTGTGCGTCCACCGTGTCGGCCCCGTCGAGTCCGGTGCGTATCCACGCGCTGGTTGCCCGACTGATTCCCTCGAACGGCATCCGCGGTGACGAGGTGGTGGTGGCGCGAACTCCGCCCAGCGCGCTCGCAAGGTTGAACCAGTCACGCCCGAGGGCGATGAAGCCGCTGGCACTCACGTGGGAGAACCGGGCGCGTTCGGCACCGAGGTCGAGCGCGGGGTAGAAGTCGGAATTGGGCTGACCGATCTCGGCGAGAAGGGGTCCGAGCAGCGCGGGGCCGCCGAGCACCACCGCGTCGAGATCGCTGCCGGCAATGGGCACGAAACGACAGAGGTCATCTTCGAGCGCGGGCAGGGCGAGAACCTCGCCGAAGCGTGGCGCGGGGAGTGTGGTGGCCGACGCCACGATCAGCAGGTCGCCCGGCCCCACCTGGTGCAGCTGCCACGAGGGGAACACCTCATCCAGCGCCGCCAGCACGCTCAGCACGAGAGGATCGCTCAGTTCGTAGGTGTGCAGCCATTGGCCGAACACGCCGTCCGTTGGCGAGCGCGTCGCGCACCCTGCGGTAGAACTCCACCGTGAAGAGGCCGGACACTCCGCTCACCCATGGGTTGGACGGTTCGGAGAGGATCAGGTCCCAGCGCTCCATGCCGGTCGCGAAGTGTGCCTTGGCATCGCGCACGATCATCTTCGAGCGTGGGTCCTCGTACGTCCGCCGGTTTGCGGGCATGAAGTGACGTGCGCCCTCCACCATCATCGGCTCGATCTCGATCGTGCTCAGCGTCTCGAGCTTGTTGCTCGCAAGGAGGAAGTGGCTGGACATGCCCGAGCCATGACCGATGACCGCGGCCGTGCGGGCCTGCGGTCGGTAGCTCAACGTGACGATTGGCAGCAGGGCCTGGGTGATCTCATCGCCGCCGAGGCGAACACGCCGGGTGTTCGTGTCGCACGCCTCGCGCCAGGTGGCGCCGAGCGAAGCGTCGGTCTTGCCGTTCGTCGAGATGAGGCGAGAGCCATCTTCGAACCCGACCACCGCAACGGTCGCGGTGCGCCCATCCGCGTAGAACCTGACGGCTGTTTCGGGAAGCGCGCTGAGCCGCCCGCTGCGGAACACGCCGCTGGTCAGGAGGGCGCGGTCGAGCGGGACCAGCCACGCGACGGCACCGAGCATCGCGGCCGTCGCAACGGCCCAACGCGCTCCCGCTGTTCGCCCGCCAGCGAGCACCAGCAGGGTGATGCCGAGGGCGGCGTCGAGTGCACCGGCACCGATGAGCATCGCCTTGAGGCCGAGCATCGGAAGAAGCACCAGTGCGGCCACGGTGACGCCGGTGATCGACCCGAGCGTATTCCACGCGTAGACGCGCCCGATGGCGCGTTCGCCGCCCGCGTGCTGCAGCAGGATGTGGGTGATGAGCGGCAGTGTCATCCCGGCGCAGGAATGTCGCGGGCAGCATCACGATCAGGCAGGTGACGTAGCGGACCAGCATGTATGCCGCGTACCCTTCATCGGTGCGGGTGAACGCCTGCAACAGGCTGGCTGTCCATGAGAACGATCCCACGTACAACGGAAGCGTGAGCACCGCCACCAGCCCCATCGCGATCTGGATGTACGCCAGCGTGACGAGCGGACGCCGGAGTCGGTCGATCTTTCGGCGGATGTAGAGCGCACCGAGCGCGAGCCCGAGGATGAATGCCGAGAGCATCAACTCGAACGAGTGCGTGGCGCTCCCGAGCACCAGTGACAGCATTCGGATCCAGTCGATCTCGTAGGCGAACGATGCGACCGCTGTCCCGAACGCCATCGCGAGGAGCAGGGGCTCGAGACGTTGCGGGATTGGCATCGCCTGCGGGAGCGGGGTCGGCTGCGGGCGTGTCGAACGGAGCGGGCGGTGCACCCGCCGACCGACGTCCGAGGACCATCGCGCCGAGCGCCACGATGAGGTTCACCGCTGCGGCAGCGACCAGCACACCGGGAAGCCCGGCGAGGTCGACGAGGACAAAACCGGCCAGCAGGACGCCGATCGCTGCACCCAGCGAGTTCGTGAAGTAGAGCCATGACAGCACCCGGCCGGGAAGCTCGCGCTGTGCCCGCAGCACGGCCGCGCTCATCAGCGGAAAGGTGGTACCGAGCAGGATCGATTGCGGGAGGATCAGCAGGGCTGCGAGCACCCACTTCACGGTGTCGACCGCGGCAGCACTGCCGAGCGCCGGGAAGAGATGATCGTAGGCGAGTGCCGTGGCACCCACGAAGACATCGTGGAACACCAGTCCGATCAGGCCCACGGCCAGTTCGACGAGCGCGTACGCCTGCAGCGGTCGCGCGATGGATGCGCTTCGTCGCGACACGATCCACGCGCCCGCTGACATCCCGCCCAGGAAAATCACCAGCACCACGACCTGGGCGTAGGCGTCGTGTCCGACGAACAGCCCGAGGTAGCGTGTCCACACCGACTCGTACATCAGCGCGGCGGCACCGGAGAGGAAAAAGAGGAGATATGCCAACGGTTACCTCGCGCTGTCCGTCATCACGTGAACGCCCTTGGCCACCCGGGTGCGCCCCAGCACTCCCTCCTCGGTGGTGGCGCTCTCGAACAGGTAGTTCTTGTCCACCGGGAATCGGACTGTCCCGGGAGGAGCGTTTGTGCGCAGCGCGTGATCGAGGGTTCGGATCCAGACCCTGAAGATCTCCGAGTAGAAGCCGATGCGAAGGCCGTCGAACGCTTCCTTGCGGGCTTGCGCGTATTGCCCCATGAATGCCCGGCAGGACACCATGCCGGCGCGGCCCGGCGCAAACTCCTCGATCGCCAATGCCTTCTCGTACATCGGCACCGCCTCTTCGCAACGCTCGCTGTGGCGGTATCGGTCGGCGAGCGTGAAGATCGGTCCCGACGAGCCGTCCCACAGCGCGATTCCCTCGCGGAGCTGGGCCTCACCGCGCTCGGTCCACCCCATGCCCAACATCAGCGAGCCGAGCGCCACTCGCCCGCGGTACCCGTCGGGGGCATCGATCACGGTCTGGCGCCAGAGGCCCAGCTGGTTGCGCCAGACCTGGTGCCGGGAATGGCTGCGGCTGATCCCCATCGCGAGGACGGCGACGAGGACCACGTAGCCGGCTCGCCTCGCGAGTAGCCGACGGTCGCGCGCGACCGCACGGACGGCGAGGGAGCCGAGGGCCGCCACTGCCAGCATCGCCCCGACGCTCGGCGTGATGAGGGTGCGCTCGGCGAGCATGATCCCCGTGGGGACCAGGACGTTGCTCACCGGCAGGAGGCCGATCGCGGTCCACGCGACACCGAAGCTGAAGAGCGGGGCGCGGTCGCGGAAGCGCCACGCCAGGAAGACGATCAACACGATGATCGCGAGGCCGAGCGTCTGGGGTGTTTCCCAGGACAACGCGGGGTTGATCACCCTTGGCGAATAGTCGGCCTGGAGATTCGCGGGCCAGAGGAGCAATCGGAGCCATTCGGGAACGACGCCGCCGAGCATCGACATCACCCGTTCCCACACGGTGGCACCGGCGATGGCCTCGGCGGTGAAGGTTGCCCGCATGTCGCTGCCGTGCACCCGGTATCGCAGGACCCCGACGATGGCGAGCGCCAGAACCTGCAGCCCCATGATGCTGAGCAGCGGGGGCCACCGGCGCGGGAGTCGCAGCAGGATGATCCCTTCTGCGGCAACGAGGAGGGCGGGGAGGACGGCGGCAGTTTCCTTATATAGTCCGCCAATCAATGCGGCGGTGAAGAGCAGCCACCGGGTGCGGAAATCGACCTGATCACGCCGTCTATCCCTGATGTACCGTGACACGCCCAGCGCCAGCAGGAGGCAGACGATGATCTCGCCCTGGTTGACCGCCACCGCCACCGCCTCGACGTGCACGGGATGGACGGCGAAGAGCACGGCGGCAACGAGGGCCGTGACCGGGCCAGCCATCGCCAGTGCCAGGTGGTACACGGCGATCGCGGCGGCGGCATAGAGGGCGATGCTCATGGCCTTGAACGTGAACGGCGCGCCGCTACCCATGGTCCACTGGGCGGCCATGGTGGTCGACGCCAGGGGTCGGTAGAGGTGTCCCCCAAACTGGGTGGCCCAGTACGGCTCCGACCAGTACCGGTGCCACTCGGCGGGGCTATGGGCCCGGTCGTCCTCCATGATGGCTGGCCAGTCATCCTGGGTGAACGTGTTCTTGAGGGTCATTGCCGATGCGGCCACAGCGAGCAGGGCCACCAACACACCGTACCGCCAAATGTGAGCTCTCATGCGATCCTGCGATGAATGGTGAAATCGTCGTTGGCGCTTGCTGAACCGTGCAAAGTACGTCGGTCCGGCCGGTGACCCCCGTCGGGGGCGGCCTGTTGCCGCCCCGCTAAGTCGTTGTCACTGTGTCGCTTGGAGTGTACACCCGGGACTGGCACTGGTGTTGCTACTTCATTCTGCGAGGCCTTCGGGTGGCCTCCGTCGCCCAATCACGATTCAACTGCATTAAGGAGGCCGTACAATGCTCGCCAGGAACCGCAGGGGCTTCACGCTGATCGAACTGCTTATCGTGGTCGTGATCATCGGCATTCTTGCCGCGATCGCGATCCCGAAGTTCGCCGCAACGAAGGACAAGGCCAAGCTGGCCACCGTCAAGACCGACCTGAAGAACATCCAGACGGCGCAGGAAGCGTACTTCTCGGACTTCAACACGTATTCGAGCGCACTGGCCTCGACGATCTTCGCCCCGACCGTTGGCAATGTCGCCACCGTGTCGGGTACGGCCGCGTCGTTCTCGGCGACCGTGTCGAACGCCAGCATCACGTCCACCCCGAAGAGCTGCACTGTCACGGTTGGCAGCGGCACCACGGGCGACGGCGTCTTCACCTGCAGCTGAGCCGAGCTGGGCCTGCTGCCGAACCGAGTTTTTCATCTTTCTAGAACGAGGCGCACGTGTTTTTGAATTCGCGGAAGGGTTTCACGCTGATCGAACTTCTGATCGTGGTCGTGATCATCGGTATTCTCGCGGCCATTGCCATCCCGAAGTTTGCCGCGACCAAGGACAAGGCGAAGCTTGCCACGGTCAAGACTGACTTGAAGAACATCCAGACGGCGCAGGAAGCGTACTTCTCGGATTTCAACAAGTATTCGAGCGCATTGGCATCGACGATCTTCGCACCCACGGTCGGCAACGTCGCCACCGTATCGGGTACGGCCGCCTCGTTCTCGGCGACCGTGTCGAACGCCAGCATCACGTCGACCCCGAAGAGCTGCACTGTCACGGTTGGCAGCGGCACCACGGGCGACGGCGTCTTCACCTGCAGCTGATCCTGGCTGCTTCACTTCTTGAGCGAGGCGCACGTGCCTGCTTCGACGCGCAGGGGATTCACGCTCATTGAATTGTTGATCGTGGTCGTGATCATCGGGATCCTGGCAGCCATTGCCATCCCCAAGTTTGCGGCCACGAAAGACAAGGCAAAGCTGGCAACGGTGAAGACGGACCTGAAGAACATCATGACGGCGCAGGAAGCGTATTACTACGACTTCACCACGTATACGAATGCGCTGTCATCGACGATCTTCGCGCCGAGTGCGGGGAACACGACATCGATGTCCGGAACCACGGCGTCGTTTACCGCCACGGTATCCAATGCGAGCATCACGGCAACACCCAAGCAGTGTACGGTAACGGTAGGCAGCGGTGCGACGACAGACGGCGTGATCGCATGTAGCTGAGTACGCCGTCGCAATGACCCGAGAGCCGGTTGCGCTAATGCGTGACCGGCTCGCGTCGTTGTGCGACCTCACGCGTCCACCCTGCAACGCATCTATCCCACTCAACCTCGGAGGGTGGGATGGCTCGACGTCGTGGGGTGTCACTGGTCGAACTCGTGGTCGCCGTGGTGCTGCTCAACCTGGCCGTCGTGGCATCGCTGTCGGCCATGCTGGCGGTCCTGCGAGTTTCGCGCGACACCACCGCGCGGTCCGGCGTCGACGCCCAACGGTGGCAGGCATGGCACTCCAGCGAGCGGGCACCAGCGTGTGCCGCCGGAGCACGGGCCGCCACCCCGCTCACTTTCCCTGCGGCACCGGGCCGCTCACCGCTGTCGGTGGCACTCCGTTGCGGTCGGTAGCGCTGCCGCGGTCGGGCGTCACCCTGCCCGAGCTGCTGGTGGTCGTGGTGCTGCTGGGGTTGCTGGCGACAATCGTGGTGGCTGCCGTCGGCGGTGTTGCCCGGGCCCGCCATCGCGTACAGCAGGTTGCAGCCGAGCGCCGAAGTACCCTCGCCGTAGCCACTCTGTTGCGCCGCGATCTGGGCGACGCAGTGCTCGGCGACATCGGCCTGGTCAGCGCCCCGGAAGTTCGCTATCGACGACCTCTCGCCGGATTTCTGGCGTGCCACCAGAGTGACAGTTCCCTCACCGTGCTCGATCATGACTGGCGAGCCGAGCGGCAGGCGGTCCCCGGTCGTGACAGCGCACTGATCCTTGCGGCGCCGGACAGCTTCTGGCGGCCGGCGGCGTTGGTTGCGGTGTGGACGGCGACTTGCGGTGGCCAATCAGCAACCACTTTCCAGTTCGATCAGGTCCCCCGGGCTTCCCGTCGCCCATCTCTATGAATCGGTGCACGTCGCCCTGTACCCGAGCCGTGGCAGCATCTGGGTGGGCATGCTCACCGCGGGTGCTGGTAGCGTCCAACCGCTCGCTGGCCCCGTCACTCCGATCGCGACACCGTGGGTGGTCGATACCACGGCGCTGCACGCGACGGTGCCGTTCGCAGGCCCACTTGCCGGCCTCGACCTCATCGTGACGCTCGGGCGTCCGTGACGTCGCGTCGCAGGGGAGTCGCGCTGCTGTTCGTGCTGGGCGCCATCGTCCTGCTGCAAGGGCTGGTGGCGGCGTCGCTCTGGGTGGTTCTCCACGACGCACGAGCTGTGGGATCGGTTCGCATCGCGATCGAGGGTGACCTGGTGGCGGCCACAGCGCTCGCGGAAACCCGGATGACCGCGGACTCATTGCTCCGGCAGCTGCCCGCTGGAATCACCCTCGCGCTCCCGGCGGTCAGCCGTGGTCAGTGGACGGTGCACCTGTCTGCATTGCGTCGTGACTCGCTGGTCGCGCTCACCGCCGCGGCGGAACTCCGCACCTCCACCGACTCGCTTGTGGGCGCCGCCACTCGCACCCTCGTGCTCTCGCACGAGGCGTCCGATACTCTCCGGGTGTTGAGGGGGCGCAACCGCTTCTGAACGCGTGGCACGGGGAGTGCGACCACTACCAGCACGAATCCGGGGGTCCGTCCCCTCCGTTTGCCAGGGCCACGATCGGTAAGTGCCCTAATGACAACAGGTTGTGCTTCGGTACCAGGTTCGACTCTCCGCCACTCCGGCGGTACCGAAAGCCAATCTTCCACCGCACAATCCGGGCTCCTATGGCGCTCTTCCCGCGCGTTCGATCGACCGTCGGCCTCGATATCGGCAGCGGCTACATCAAGGCTGTCGTCATCAATCACGGCTCCGGGCTTCCGGTGCTGGAGAAGGTCGCCATCGCTCCCGTCGCCGACGACGCCATCGTCGAGGGCGAGGTCATGGACCCGATGCTGGTGGCCGACGCCGTTCGGTCGCTGCTGGCCTCCGCCCAGATCAAGACCCGTGAGGTCGTGGTGGCCGTGGGCGGTCGTGACGTGATCATCAAGAAGATCCTGATGGACCGCATGACCGACCAGGCTGCCCGCGACGTGATCCGCTGGGAGGCTGACCAGCACGTGCCCTTCGATCCCGAGAATGTCGAGCTGGATTTCCAGATCCTCGATCCCGAGGGCGACGGCATGCAGATGCAGGTGATCCTCGTGGCCGCCAAGCGCGAGCTGGTCGAGTCAAAAATGGCGCTCCTCGGCGAGATCGGTCTCGAGGCTTCGGTGATCGACGTGGAGGCCTTCGCGTTGCACAATGCCTTCGAGCGCAACTATCCCGAGGCGATGCGCGGGGTCGTGGCGCTCGCGAACATCGGCCATGAAACCACCACGGTGAACCTCCTCGAAGACGGCGTGCCGGTGCTCACTCGCGACCTGCCGGTGGGTGTGCGGCGGCTCCGCGAAGACCTGCAGCGTGAGCGCGGCATGGCGCTCGACGCCGCCGATCGCGTCGTCCGCGGCGCCGAGCTCGATCCCTCGCTCGCCAGCCATGTTGCTGCGCGCGGCGAGGAAATGGCGCTGGGCATCGAGCGCGCCGCCGCATTCCTGCAGACCACGACCCGGCAGGCCGGTGCGCTGTCTCGCCTGTATCTCACCGGCGGTGGGTCGCGAGTTCCCGGTCTTGCCTCGGCGCTTGCCGATCGACTCCGCATTCCCGTGACCCAGGCTCACCCGGTCGAGCGCCTCGATGTTGCGCCGAATGCCTTCGGTGAGCACTCCATGGATCAGGTGGCGCCGCTGTTGATGCTACCGGTTGGTCTCGCCCTGCGATCCGCCGCATGAGGAGCCCCACTCGATGATCACCATCAACCTTCGACCCGGCGTGAAGCGCCAGGTCGCACGGCGCGCGGCATTCGGTGACATCCGCAACCAGTTCGCGTCGCTGCGCGAGGGGATCAAGGAGCCCTGGCTCGCTGCGGCCGTCGGGAGCGCAGTGCTTGCCGTGCTCTTCCTCGGCATCACCTGGGCATACTCGGCGTCGCAACGGTCGATGCTCAAGCCGCAACTGGTCGAGGCGCACGCCGAGCACGAGCGCTACCAGGACTTCCTCAGGCAGAAGCGTCGGGAAGAGCGGGCCCGGGACTCGATCCTGGGCCAGATCGGCACGATCGCCCGGGTCGACCAGGAACGCTACGTGTGGCCGCACATTCTCGACGAGATCGCCGGCGCCATGCCCGGGTACACCTGGCTCACGGAGGTCCGGAGTGTCGGGGCTGCGGCCTCGGTGGACCACGACTCCACCGGAGTGGGTCCGATGGTCGTCCGGATCGTCGGGCGCACCAACGACCTGCAGAACCTCACCAACTTCCTGCGACAGCTCGAGGCCAGTCCATGGCTGATGAACGTCGTGCCGGTCGAGGCGAGCACCGTGGTCGAGGGCAATCGGGCGCTGAACACGTTCATCATCCAGGCGACATATGTTCGCGCCGATTCGTCGCACGTGCAGACGGTGCCCGTGCTCGAGTCGGTGGTGAGGTGATCCATGTCTGATACCCCGAAGTCCACGCTGATTCTCCTGACGCTCGTCTCGCTCATGGTCGCGTACGCCGGATACACCGGTGCGGGCCTCGACCTTGTCGGTGTCAGAGGGCATCCAGACCCGGATGGCGGAAGTCGATTCGATGCGCGACACGCTCGTCACGCTCCGTGCACAGATCGATACCGCCAAGCGCGACCTGGCCTCGGGCTCGGTCGAGGATGTCCGCAAGCGCGCCGAGGCGTACAAGGCCACGCTCGAGATCATGCGCACCCTCGTGCCCGACCAGAACGAGGTGGCGGACCTGCTCGACGACATCCTGATCCGCGCCAAGGTGCGGGGACTCAGCACGTCCGGGTTCGTGCCGCAGGCACCGCAGCCGGGGCCTGAGCCATTCGACACCTACCTCTTCCAGATGTCGGTCATCGGGCACTATCACCAGGTGGGTGAGTTTCTCACCGACGTGGCCTCGCTCCGGCGGATCATCGTGCCGGGAGAAGTGAGCATCGTCGCCGCGGCTGCCGACCAGGCCCGCGCGCTCGGCGACACGACCGCGATGCTCGAGGCGCGGTTCACCGTCCGCACCTTCACAAAGGCGCAACTGGCAGGAGACTCCCTTGATGCTCCGTAACCTCTCCTGGGCGGCCGCAGTGGTGCTCCTCGCTGCATGCGGCGGCGGCGACGAAGTCCCCGCCGTGTCCGATTCGGCGGCCGCCGCGAATGCCGCCACCGCGGCCGCCAATGCGGCGAAGCGGGCGGGCGGGGACGCGGGCGGGCTGAACGGTGTCATCGACACCCTGGCCGCGGCCGGCGAACGACCGCTGATGCGGGAGTCGTTCAGCTATTCCGGCATGTCGCGCGATCCGTTCCGGTCGATGATCACCGCGACGGTGAGCGGTCCGGCACTGACCGACCTCGTGCTCACCGCCGTGCTCTTCGATGAACAGAACGCCCGCAACAGCGTGGCGGTCTTCCGCGAGACTGGCAGCAATCGCCGCCACACCGTGCACCCGGGTGATCGCATCGGGCGCCTCTACGTATCGGGCATGACGCGCGTCACGGCGACGCTGCGGTTTGACGACTACGGCAACGTTCGTGAACAGACCTACTCGCTTCGCCCGATGGAGGACGAAGGATGATGATGCTCCGCTCCCATGCCTGGCTGCTGATCCCGACCCTTGTTGCTGGTCCCGGGATCGTACGGCCCGCTCCGGTTGGCACCGTGAACTCGCTTTCGCTGAGCAGCAGCGGCGGCACGGCCAGGTTCGCCGTCGGCGTAACCGGCCCCGTGACGATTCGCGAGGTGACCTATTCACGATCCCGATCGGCTCGTCATCGATCTCGAGGGCGCCACGCTCGGCGACCTCGAGAGCTACGATGGCTTGCGTCGCGGCGCCGTGCGCGCCGTGCGGGCCAAGCAGCACACCGAATCGGTGGTGCGGCTTGTCCTCGAGTTTGATCGACTCCCGGCCTACACCCTCGACAAGGGCACCGCCGGTTTGATCACGGTGGCGTACGCCGACCAGGAGTTCGAGCGCTGGTCGGCGCAGCCCGGTCGGGTGCCGACCGCCCGCGCGATCCTCGCGTCGGCATCCCCCGAACCGCGCGAGCTTGCGGCTGGGCCGATGCGCTCGACCCAGATGTCGTCCTCGGCCGTGCAGCTGCGCGACGAGACCCGTCAGGACGACCGCCGGATCACCGTCGACTTCGACCGGACGCCGATCAACGAAGTGGTGCGTGCGTTCGCCAAGTATTCGGGCCGCTCGATCGTGCTCGGTGCCAAGGTCACCGGCGACGTCACGATGACCATCGTCGACCAGCCCTGGCCGTTCGCGTTCGAGGCGGTGCTCGCTTCGCAGGGCCTCTCGGCCACCGAGATGCGCGGCGGCATCATCCGGGTCGATTCGCCGGGCCAGCTGGCCAGCATCGATTCGGTCGAGGTGCTGCAGACCCAGCTCGTCCGTCTCAACTATGCACGCGCCAACGGTGTGTCCGCAGCGGTGCAGGGCATCCTCTCGGGGCGCGGCAAGATCGTGGCTGACACCCTCAGCAACTCGCTGATCATCACCGACACCCGCAGCCGCATCGAGAGCGTCGTCGATTTTGTGCGCGGCATGGACCAGCGCACCCCGATGATCGCAATCGAGGGCAAGATCATCTACGTCGATCGCACCGACCTCGAGCAACTCGGCCTCAAGTACGATATCGGGACCAGCCAGCAGTTCTTCAACAAGATCCTGCAACGCTGCTGTGACCCGGCGACGGGCCAGCCCTACAACCCGAACATCAATGTCGTCAACCTCGGCGGCAACTCGGTGAGCGCCATTTCCAACGCCGACGCGCTCATCACCGGCTCGGCGCTCGACCTGATCTTCTCGACCGCCATCGGTGGCTTCTCGGTGACGTCGTTCCTGTCGGCCCTGGAGCGGGTGGACCTCACCGATGTCGAGGCGACACCGTTGGTGCACACCCTCGACCACCAGGAGGCCCAGATCCTCGCGGGCGAGGAAACGCCGGTGCGCGTCATCGACGCATCGTCGATCGGGCAGGTCGGCCAGGCGCCACGTGCGAACGTGACGTTCAAGCAGACGGGCATCCAGCTCACCGTGACGCCGCACGTCACCAACAACCGCCAGATCGTTCTCGAGATCTTCGCTGAGCGCTCGTCCATCCAGCCGCTCTCGGCGGCCGACCTCGGCTTCACCATTCCCGACGCAGCGGGTCCGGACGCGACTGCTGGTGGAGGATGGTGAGACAGCGGTGAGCGGCGGCCTGTCGGTGACGACCGTGACCCGGAATCGTTCTGGAATTCCGCTGCTCTCGGGACTGCCGTTCCTCGGCCCGCTGTTCTCGTACTCCGAGAATCGGGAAAACCGACGTGACCTGATCATCCTGGTGACGCCGCGGATCCTGGACGACGGCGTGCCGCGCAACTGACCCAACGCTTCAAGATCACGTCGCGCCCGGCTCACGCCGGGCGCGATGTGCGTTTGAAGGGGAAGGGTTGAAGGGTTTAAGGGTTGAAGGGTTTAAGGGTTTAAGGGTTTAAGGGTGGTCGGCACAGTGAAGCCGATGTTCCCGGTCGCCCGCATAGCTGCTACTATCCAAGCCGAGATATGACGCGTCTGCGTCGACCGTCCTCCCTTCCACCTTTCAACCCTTAAACCCTTCAACCTTTTTCGTCAGGGTCTCCATGCACTTCCGCTTCACCACTGCAGGCGAATCGCACGGCAAGGGTCTCCTCGCGATCGTTGAGGGGATGCCGGCTGGTGTCCCCATCGACGCCGAGTGGGTGGATCGCGACCTGGGGCGACGGATGCAGGGTTACGGGCGCGGCGCCCGGATGAAGATCGAGCAGGATCGGATCGAGTGGATCAGCGGGGTGCGCGCCGGCGAGACATTGGGCTCGCCGATCGCCATGCTCATCCACAATCGTGACTGGGCCAACTGGGAAGACGTGATGAGTGCGGAGGGTTCAGGCGAGATCCGGCGTCGCCGGGTGACACGTCCCCGCCCGGGGCATGCCGACCTGGTGGGCGTGCTCAAGTACGATCGGGTAGACGCCCGTGACATACTCGAGCGCGCGTCTGCCCGGGAAACAGCCGCGCGAGTCGCGGCCGGTGCCGTAGCACGGCGCCTGCTCGCGGAACTCGGCGTTGATATCGGTTCGCACCTGGTGTCCCTCGGCGGAATCCGCGCGACGGTGCCGGCGCCGCTGCCCGTCCCGCTCAACGATGCGAGTGACGCATCACCCGTGCGCACCCTCGATGCCGCTGCAGCCGCCGAGATGATGGCGCGCATCGATCGGGCGAAGAAGGACGGCGACACCCTCGGTGGCGAGATCGAGGTGGTCGCGACCGGACTTCCTGTCGGGCTGGGAAGCCACGTCAGCTGGGACCGCAAGCTCGACGGCCGCCTCGCCGGCATCCTGATGTCGATTCCGGCGGTCAAGGGCGTCGAGATCGGCATGGGCTTCGACGCGGCACGCCGCCCGGGCTCCGAAGTTCACGACCCGATCGTGAGCGCCGATGCGCCGGCCTCTGGTGGCTTCCGCCGGGTGGGCAACAACGCCGGGGGTCTCGAGGGCGGGATGACCACCGGCGAACCACTCGTGGTGCGAGTGGCGATGAAGCCGATCTCGACGCTGATGTCGCCGCTCAAGACCGTGAACCTCGTCACCGGTTCCGACGCCAACGCGCAGAGCGAGCGCTCCGATGTCACCGCGGTCCCTGCCATGGGCGTGATCGCAGAGGCCCTGGTCGCCGTGGTGCTCGCCGACGCGATGCTCGAGAAGTTCGGTGGTGATTCACTGGGCGAGGTGCGTCGCAACCGGGATTCCTACATCGCGGCGGCCGGCCAGCGCTGGGTGGCGCTGCGCGACGCATCCGTAGAGGACGGCGCCTGAACCGTCACATTGTCCTGATCGGGTTGCCGGGGTCGGGGAAGTCCGCGGTGGCCGAGCGGGCGGCATCGATGCTGGGCGCACCGTGGAGCGACCTCGATCGACAGATCAGCGTTGTGGCGGGGATGAGTCGTGGAGCAGATCTTCGATTCCGAGGGTGAGGCTGCCTTCCGTCGCCGGGAGCGAGAAGCCATGGCAGAGGCGCTTGGTGCGCCGGCCCAGGTGATCGCTGCGGGGGGCGGCTGGGCCGCCCAACCGGGGGAAGTGGCCAGGGCCGAGTTGCGGGCACTACTTATCTATCTCTCGGTGGCTCCCGCGGTGGCCGCGAGCCGTCTGGACGGGACGACCGATCGCCCGCTGCTCCGAGCAGCTGATCGAGTCGGAACGCTAACCCAGCTGCTGGCCACCCGCGAGCCGTTCTATCGTCTTGCCGCTGTTGAGGTTGCGGTCGACTCCGCGACCCCCGAAATGGCGGCGGCTGCGGTCGCAACCGCCGCCCGACAATACGGCGGCTGGTGACGGGTTGGCGGGAGCCGCCCTGCGGCCGCCGGGTTGCGGCAGGCGCCAGAGGGCGGGTATTAGGTTCTGCCGAACATTGACCCGGAGATTGCATGGCCACTCGCAAGAAGACCGCTGCCAAGAGATCGGGAAGCACCACCCGCAGCGCCAAGGCATTGGCGGGCGGGTCCGGTCAGGCATTGGTCATCGTCGAGTCGCCTGCGAAGGGAAGGACGATCTCGAAGTTTCTCCCGGCCGGCTTCACGGTGCGGGCGTCGGTGGGTCATGTCCGCGACCTCCCGCGAAAGGCCAGCGAGATCCCGGCCAAGTACAAGGGGCTCGACTGGGCCCGACTCGGTGTCAACGTGCAGGAGGGCTTCGAGCCGCTGTACATCGTGGCACCTGAGAAGCGCGCCACGATTCGTGAACTCAAGGCCGAGCTCAAGAATGTCGATGTGCTCTACCTCGCGACCGACGAAGACCGCGAGGGCGAGAGCATCTCGTGGCACCTGCTGGAGGAACTGAAGCCCACGGTGCCCGTGCATCGGATGGTCTTCCACGAGATCACGAAGGAGGCGATCGCCGAGGCCCTGGCCAATCCGCGCGACCTCGACCAGAACCTGGTCCGCGCGCAGGAAACCCGGCGCATCCTCGATCGACTCGTCGGCTACTCGGTTTCGCCGATTCTCTGGAACAAGGTCGGTGGCAGCGGACTGTCGGCCGGACGCGTACAGTCGGTTGCATTGCGCCTCGTGGTCGATCGCGAACGCGAACGCCTCGCGTTCCGCACCGGTTCGTACTGGGACCTGGCGGCCACACTCGAGCACAAGGGTGCGTCGTTCGACGCACAACTGAACGCCCTGGGTGGGAAGAGGATCGCGACCGGCAAGGACTTCGACGAACAGACCGGGCGCATCGCCGCGGGCAAGGATGTGCTGCTCCTCGACGAGGCAACGGCGCGCGGCCTGGTGGAACGGCTGCGGCCGGCGACGTGGCGGGTCACCGCCGTCGAGGAAACGCCGCGCACGCTGCGTCCATACGCGCCGTTCACCACGTCGACCCTGCAACAGGAAGCCAACCGCAAGCTGCGCTTTTCCGCCAAGCGCACCATGTCGGCGGCGCAGGAGCTCTACCAGACCGGCTACATCACCTACATGCGTACCGACTCCACCGCGCTCTCCGACCAGGCGATCACCGCTGCGCGCCAGAGCATCACCAAGCTGTACGGCGATGCGTACCTGCCTGAACGCCCGCGTCACTACACGAAGAAGGTGGCGAATGCGCAGGAGGCCCACGAAGCGATTCGTCCGGCCGGCAGTTCGTTCCGCACTCCCGATGACACCAACCTCACCGGTGACCTGCTGGCGCTGTATGACCTCGTGTGGAAGCGTACCGTCGCGTCGCAGATGATGGACGCGAAGAAGACCGCGATGAGCGCCACGATCGAGGTCGAGGACGCGACGTTCCGCGCCACGGGGATCCGGACCGACTTCGCCGGGTTCCTGCGGGCGTATGTCGAGGGATCGGACGACCCCGAGGCCGCGCTCGACAACCGCGACAAGCCGCTCCCCGCGCTGGCAAGTGGTGACACCCCATCGGTGACTGCGCTCGAGCCCGAGGGACACGAGACCAAGCCGCCGGCTCGCTACACCGAGGCGTCGCTGGTGAAGGCGCTGGAGGAGAATGGCGTCGGTCGCCCGTCCACCTACGCCAACATCATCGGCACGATTGTCGATCGTGGCTACGTGATTCGTCAGGGCCAGGCGCTCGTCCCCACCTTCACCGGCTTTGCCGTGAGCGATTTCCTGGTGATGCATTTCTCCCGTCTCGTCGACGTGAACTTCACGAAGGGGATGGAAGAGCACCTCGACGAGATCGCCGGCGGCGACGAGCACTGGCGGGAGTACCTCGAGGAGTTCTACCTCGGTGAGACCGGGCTCGCGGCACAGGTGGAGGAGAAGGCAAAGCTGCCTGCGACAGCAGGTCGCACGATCGCGATCGACGGGCTCGGTGCCGTCGTGAAGATCGGCCGCTTCGGGCCATACATCGAGAGCGAATACGAGGGGAAACCGGTCAAGGCAAACCTTCCGGCCGACATCACCCCGGCCGATCTCGATCCCGAGCGCGTCGAGGCGCTCCTGCGTTCGCGCGCCGAGGGGCCCGCGTCGCTGGGCGCGCATCCGGAGACCGGCGATTCCATCCTGGTGCTTGATGGTCAGTATGGGCCGTACGTGCAGCTCGGTGAGGTCGAGGAGGGATCGAAGACCAAGCCGCGGCGCGCGTCGTTGCCGAAGGGCGTCACGCCCGACACCGTGACCCTCGAGATGGCAGTCGGGTTGCTGGCGTTGCCCCGCCTGCTCGGTGAACATCCCGAGACCGGCCGTCCCGTCAAGGCGGGCCTCGGGCGTTTCGGGCCGTACATCCTGCACGACAAGGGCAAGGGTGACGCGGAGTTTCGGTCGATCAAGGCGCCGGACGACGTGCTCACGATCGAGCTGGCCCGTGCCCTCGTCATTCTGGCCGAGCCGAAGGCGGCACGCGGGCGCCGCGGTGCGACGGCAACGCCCACCCGGGAGATCGGTGCGCACCCGGCCGACGGCAAGCCCGTGCAGCTCTTTGACGGCAAGTATGGGCCGTACGTGAAGCACGGCGACCTCAATGCCTCGCTCCCGAAGGGCTCCGATCCGGCGACGTACTCACTCGAGGCCGCCGTGCAGCTCATCGAGGAGCGCGGCAAGGCACCCAAGGGTAAAGGTGCGAAGAAGACCGCGAAGAAGACCACCCGGAAGCGGTCGGCGAAAAAATGAACAGTTCCGCCACCGTGATCGGCGGCGGGCTCGCCGGCTCGGAAGCGGCGTGGGCGCTGGCCGAACGCGGCATCGATGTCACCCTCGTCGAGATGCGACCTGTGGTGCAGACGCCCGCGCACCACACCGACCGACTCGGTGAACTGGTGTGCAGCAACTCGTTCAAGTCCGTTGAACTCGAGAACGCCCACGGCCTGCTCAAGGCGGAGTTGCGCGAGCTCGGGTCGATCCTGCTTCCGATCGCCGATGAGGCACGGGTGCCTGGCGGATCAGCGCTTGCCGTCGATCGCGAGGTCTTCTCGACCCTGGTGCACGCCAAGGTCACGTCGCACCCGAGGATCAACGTGGTGCGCGAGGAGGCTCGCGAGATCCCGCACGCGGCGGTGATCGCGACCGGTCCGCTGACGTCGGACGCGCTGGCGGCAGCCATCGCGGCGCGGGTGGGGCAGGACGCACTCGCCTTCTTCGATGCAATCGCTCCGATCGTGAGCAACGAATCGCTCGACCACTCGGAGCTGTATGCACTGTCGCGGTGGGGAAAGGGCGACGGCGACGACTACCTGAATGCACCGCTCGATCGTGATGGATACGAGGCGTTCATCGACGCGTTGTCCGCCGCCGACCAGTTCCATGCGCATGAGTTCGACGAGGTGCCGTACTTCGAGGGTTGCCTGCCGGTCGAGGAGATGGCCCGCCGCGGTCGGGAGACACTGCGGTTCGGACCGATGAAGCCGATCGGCCTGCGCGATCCGCGCACGGGAAAAGATCCGCACGCCGTGGTGCAGTTCCGTCGGGAGGATCGGGCGGGTCAGATGTGGAACCTCGTCGGATTCCAGACTCGGCTCCGCATTCCCGAGCAGGCGCGTGTGTTCCGGACGATCCCCGGGCTCGCAGCGGCGGAGTTCCTGAGATTCGGGAGCATCCATCGGAACAGCTACATCAACGCGCCGGCGTCACTCGGCGGAGCGCTGCAGTTGCCGGGAGAGGGCAGCGTCTTTGTGGCGGGGCAGCTCACCGGGGTCGAGGGATACACCGAGTCGATCGGCACCGGCTTGCTCGGCGGGATCAACCTCGCGCGTGCCATCCGCGGGGAAGCGGCGGTGGTACCGCCACCCACCACGATGCTGGGTGGCCTGATGCGCTACCTGCGCGAGGCCGACCCGAAGCACTTCCAGCCGATGAACGCCAACTTCGGGTTGCTCGACCCGCCGGACGGCCCGGTCAAGAAGGCCGAGCGCAAGGCCGCGCAGGTCACGCGGGCGCGCCGGGACTTCGCAGCGTGGCTCGCCACGACATGAGCCAGCGCCTGGTCGAGGATTTCCTGCGCCACATCGAGACCGAGCGCGATCACTCGCCGCACACGGTCTCGGCGTACCGTCGTGACATCGCGGCCTTCACCGAGTTCCTGGATCGTCGGCATCCCGAGGGCTGGAAGTTCTCCGGGGTCGACCGGCTGGCGGTGCGGGGGTTTCTCGGTGAACTCGACCGTCGTGGTCTCGCCCGTCGATCCGCAGCGCGCACGTTGTCGGCGTTGCGGTCGTTCTATCGCTTCCTGCACCTTCATCATGACATCGAGTCGTCGGTGATGCGGGCGGTACGCATGCCCAAGCTGGAGAAACGTCTTCCCACGCACCTTCTGGCGGGACAGGTCGAGGAACTCTTCACCCACGCCGAGTCGCTGGCCCGGGAAGGCGAATTTGATGCGCTTCGCGATCTCGCCATGCTCGAGCTCTTCTATTCGTCGGGGCTCCGGCTCAGCGAGCTCCGGATGCTCGATCTCCCCCAGCTCGACCTCGTGGGTGACACGGTGCGGGTGCTGGGCAAGGGCCGCAAGGAGCGGATCGTCCCGGTGGGCGGTCGCGCATCCTCGGCACTCCGGCGCTACCTTGGCGAGCGGGAGGTCGCCGCGCGACGCGAGGGTGCAGATCGGCAGGCCGTGTTCATCGGGGGGCGCGGCAAGCGCCTGAGCGCGGTGACCATCCAGCGTCGGATGCACCGGCTCTACGATGCCATCGGTGCCGACGACATGCGGACGCACTCGATGCGCCACACGTTTGCGACCCACCTGCTCGACGCGGGCGCAGACCTTCGTGCCGTGCAGGAGCTGCTTGGGCATGCGTCCCTGTCAACGACACAGATCTACACGCACACCAGCGTCGAACGGCTGAAGCAGGTTCACCACAAGGCGCACCCGAGGGGCTGATGATCACCACCTTTCACGGCACCACCATCATCGCCGTTCGCAAGCACGGCCGTGTTGCCATGGCCGGCGACGGCCAGGTCTCGATCGGCGACACCATCATGAAGGGCCACTCGGTCAAGGTGCGGGCGCTCAAGGGCGGACGGATCCTGGCGGGGTTTGCAGGTTCCGTGGCCGATGCGCTGACGTTGTTCGAGCGGTTCGAGGAAAAGTTCGATCGGTATCCGGGCAATCTCACGCGGGCAGCCACCGAACTCGCCAAGGACTGGCGCAGCGATCGGTACCTGCGCCGCCTCGAGGCATTGCTGGTCGTGGCCGACCTCGAGCACGTCTTCCTGTTGAGCGGCACCGGCGAGTTGATCGAGCCCGACGACGGCGTGCTCGCCATCGGCTCGGGCGGAACCTATGCGCTCGCCGCGGCACGCGCCCTCCTTCCCGACGAACGGCTGAGCGCACGCGACATCGTGGAGCGAAGCATGGCGATCGCCGCCGAGATCTGTGTGTACACGAACGCGAACCTGACCGTGCTCGAACTCCCGACGGCGTAGCATATCGTCGCCGCCGACCCCGACCGGACACCGAATGGCAAAGCCGACCACGTCATCGCCGCAGGACACCCCGCCGCCACCCTGGCTCGAGGAGCTGCCGCCACGCGCCATCGTGACGGAACTCGATCGCTACATCGTGGGCCAGGGTGCGGCGAAGAAGGCGATCGCGATCGCGATCCGCAATCGCTGGCGCAGGCAGCAGGCCCCGGAATCGATCCGCGACGAGATCACGCCCAGCAACATCATCCTGATCGGTCCCACCGGCGTGGGAAAGACGGAGATCGCGCGTCGACTCGCCCGCCTCGCCGGTGCCCCGTTCGTGAAGGTGGAGGCATCGAAGTTCACCGAGGTCGGATATGTCGGGCGTGATGTGGAGGCGATGGTACGGGACCTGGTCGACGCGGCGATCTCGCTGGTGCGGTCGGAGCGCGAGGATGAAGTCTGGCCGCAGGCCGAGGCCCGTGCGATCGACCGGGTGCTCGACCTGCTGCTCCCACCGGTCGAACGCAACGAGGAGGGCATCGCGGTCGAGCCGGCGGACGAGGCACTGCGACTGCGCCGCGCGGAATCGCGCGACAAGCTGCGGGCGCAATTGATGGATGGCAAGCTCGACGATCGCGAAGTGGAGATCGAGGTCACACCGCAGAACTATCCCAATCCCGATGCGTTCCGGCCGCCGGAGGGGATGGAGGGGACCGACTACTCGTTCTCCGACTGGTTGCAGGATGTGATGCCGAAGAAGCCGAAGCGCCGCATCACCAAGGTGCTGGAAGCGCGGCGACTGCTCGAGGACGAGGAGTTGCGGGCGCTGGTCGACATGGACGAGACCGTCAACGAGGCGCTCGACCGCGTCGAGAATCACGGCATCATCTTCATCGACGAGATCGACAAGGTTGCGGGCGAGAAGAACACGTCGGGTCCCGACGTGTCGCGGCAGGGTGTGCAGCGCGACCTGCTGCCCATCGTGGAAGGTTCAACGGTGCAGACGCGGTACGGTTACGTCCGGACCGACCACATCCTCTTTGTGGCGGCCGGGGCCTTCCATGTATCGAAGCCGTCGGACCTGATCCCCGAATTGCAGGGAAGGTTCCCGATCCGGGTCGAGCTGGAGCCGCTCACCGAGGCCGATTTCGTGCGGATCCTCACCGAGCCGGAGAACGCGCTCACCAAGCAGTACGCCGCGCTGGTTGCCGCCGAGGGCTGCACCCTGGAGTTCCGTGACGACGGGATCGCCGAACTCGCGCGCACCGCATGGCAGGCCAACGACCGGATGGAGAACATCGGCGCTCGGCGCCTGCACACCGTGATGGCCGCGCTGCTGGAGGAGGTCCTGTTCGAACTGCCTGATGGCAGCAATCGCACGATCGTCATGGACGGTGTTGCGGTGCGGGAGAAACTCGCCAGCGTGATCAAGGATGACGACCTGAGGAAGTACATCCTCTAGCGGATCAGCGCCGGCTGCCGGCCTTCATGATGCTGTCAGCCGGATCGAGCCGGTAGAGCTCGATCGCGTTCTCCGACATGATCCGCTTTTTCGCCTTCTCCGGGATCGCCAGTTCCTTCATGAACGTGAGATACGATTCCATCGAGCAGATCGGCCAGTCGGTGCCGTACAGCACCGCCGACGGCTCCATCCCGTAGACCATCATCTCCTGCACCTGCTTGCGCATGAAGATCTCGAAGCGGTCCTCGAACGCGCCCAGCGTGAGCCCCGAGATGTCGGTCGAGACGTTGGCATTCTTGTACACCACCTCCATGCAGTCGCGCGTCCACGGATTGCCCAGGTGGCAGATCACGAAGTGCACATCGGGAAACTCGACGGCCACTTCGTCCACATTGAGCGGGTGGGCGTATTTCAGCTTGCCCTTCGGCGAGTAGGTGTCGCCGGTGTGGATCATCACCGGGATCTGGTGCTCGGCGGCAAACTCGTACGCCGGTGTCCACTTCGGGTCGAACGGATAGAAGGGCTGGTACCCCGGATACAGCTTGAGGCCCCGCACCTGCCGGGCCGCGACGTACTCCGCGAGTTCGGGCAGCACCGCAGGCGTGAACTCGTGGTAATCCAGCCCTGCCACGACGGAGAGCCACGGGATGTCGCGGAGCGCCTCGACCACGGTACGGGTGGAAGGGCGACCGTGGGTGACCGCGTACGACGTCAGCACCATGGCCTGGTCGACCCGGTTGCGGCGCATCGCGAGCGAGAGCTGGTCGATGCACCGATCGAGTGTCGGGACGGTGTCCTCGTGATAGTTGTTCAGGTGCACATGGCAGTCGATGATCATCGCTTGGCGCGCCTCCGGGCGAGGATGGATTCTGCCCAGGTCTTCCCACCGAGTCCAAAGGCGAGGGCGAGGGCGAGGCAGAGCCCGCCGAAGGCGAGCTGGAACGCGAGTGCCAGCAGGTTGACCGCCATGCCGAGCTGTTCGAGGGCAAGGATGCCGACGAATGCGAGCAGCGCCGCCTGCACCAGCATCCCGATGTTCGCCGCTTCGCTCACGCCGACGTTGTTGAGGTAGGCCTCGACCAGCCCGCGGATGAACCGGGCGCCGAGTGACCCGATCAGCAGGACGATGAGCGCCGCCAGCACGCTCGGCACGAAACCGGTCAGGCGATCGACCAGGACCTGGCCCATCGTGAAGCCGATGACATTGAACGCGGCGATCGCAAAGATCAGCAGCACGCCCCAGTACACCATCCGCCCGATGAGGGTGACCACCGTGAACCGCACCCCACCGCGCACCAGGAAATCGTCCACGCCGGTCTGCTCGGCTGCGGCATCGACACGGATCAGCTTCAACGCCCGCACGACCACCCATTGGGCGCCTCGCGCCAGCATCCATCCCAGGATCAGCAGGACCAGTACCGCCAGCAAGCGAGGCAGGAACGCCGCCACCTGATACCACGATGCCTGCAACGATTGCAGGATCAGGTCGAATTCGTCACGCATCGGTGCCTCCGGCAACGGAAGGGAATGGTGTGCGAACAATGTTCATGTGCCACTGCCCTTCGACAGGCGGTCGAGCCGTTGCGGCGTGAGCTTGCCGATCGAGCGATGACCCTCGAGTTGCGTGATCATCTGCCGGAAGGTCTTGTGGGCCATCGGTCGCGGGATCCGGTAGACCCGCCGCCAGGTGGTGAACAGCAACTTCCGAAGCAGGGTCGTGGGCACGCGCCGCATCACCCGCGACTGGGGTTCGTAGTAGAGCACCAGCGACACCGGTTGGTCGCCCTCGCGAAGGCTCGGTTGCATGTACTTGAAATCGAGGGCCAGCACGCGGTCGCGGCGGACCAGCGACCGGAGCCAGGGATTGTCGCGGCGGACCTCGCCGATCACCGCGTCGAGCGCTCCCTTGCAGATGTGCCGGGCATCCCGGCGGAACAGGGTGCGCAACTTCGCCCTGAGGCGCGGGCCGAGGCCGAGTCCACGGGCGGACGTGTCAACGGCGACATACCCGATCACGCCGGTGTTCACGTTGCCGAGGTAGGTCCCGCTCGCCATCCCGACGACGATCCCGTTCAGTTCGGCCACGACCAGGTGCCACCGATAATCCGACCAGACCGCCGCCTCGCGTTCCCGCAGCGAATCCCGCCACTCCTTGCGGTCCACCGTCTCGTCGCGCTCGAACGTTCGCGAAAGCACGCGGTGCGCGCCCGCGATCGCGGTGTCGGTGGCCGTCAACACCTCACGGATCACGGGCCGCGAGGAGAGCGTCATTCGGGCATCCTGACGGGCCTGCCTGCGGCGATCGGCATCAACATCCTGGTCGAGAGGGCTCAGCAGACACCCGTGGAACCTACCGGCTCGGCGGAAGGCATGAAAGCGATCCCCCGGTGTCGGCCGGCGCTTACTTCTATCTTTATGGTTATTCTGCCATATTGGCCGACCCCCATCTGGATCAGGTGCATGCCGAAACGCGACTACCTCCGCAACACCGATCTCTCACGAGCCGAGACCCTCGCCGTTCTGGATCATGCAGGGCGGATGAAAGCGGGAGCCGACAGCGCGCGCCCGCTTGCCGGGCGGGTCATCGGGCTGATCTTTGCGAAGAGTTCGACCCGGACCCGGGTCTCGTTCGAGGTGGGCGTCCGCCAGCTTGGCGGCGACGCACTGTTCCTGTCGTCTCGTGATATCCAGCTGGGGCGTGGTGAGCCGATCCGCGACATGGCGCGGGTGCTCTCCCGCTATCTCGACGGGATCATGATCCGGACCTTCGCGCAGTCCGACGTCGAGGAGCTGGCGGAGCACGCCACGATCCCGATCATCAATGGACTCACCGACCTGCTTCATCCCTGCCAGTTGCTGGCCGACCTCCTCACGATCACCGAGGAGTTCGGCGCCATCGATGGCCGTGTCGTCGCGTGGGTGGGCGACGGCAACAACATGGCGAATTCCTGGATCGAGTGTGCCGGCCTGCTCGGCTTCGAGCTTCGCCTGGCGTGTCCAGCGGGTTATCGGCCCGACGAGGCGTTGCTGGAGGCGGCGCGCGGCAACACCACGATTCACCTCACCGACGATCCCCGGGAGGCGGTGCGAGGTGCCGACGTCGTCAACACTGATGTATGGACATCGATGGGGCAGGAGGAGGAAACGGCTGCGCGCGAGCAGGCGTTTGCCGGCTATTGCGTCGATGATGACCTGATGAAGCTCGCGTCGGGCGATGCGATCGTGCTGCACTGCCTGCCGGCGCATCGGGGTGAGGAGATCAGTGAGGCGGTGCTGGAGGGATCGCGATCGCGGGTGTTCGATCAGGCCGAGAATCGGCTGCACGCGCAGAAGGCGTTGATGGCGCACCTCCTGACATGACATCACTCGATGAGCATCGCCGTCTTGTCGACACCGCGGGAGCATTTGTCACCGAGGGGTGGGGCCAGTTCGAGCTGGCTGGCGCCGATGCCGGCGCACTGGTCAACCGCATCGCAACGGTTGACGTGTCGCAGCTGCAGCCTGGGCGGTTCGCGCAGGGATTGCTGTTGCGCGATGACGCCTCGATTCTCTCGCTGGTCACGGTGTATCGCTTCCCGGACCGCGTGCTGCTCGTGGTGCCGCCATCACAACGCGGCGAGGCGTGGCAGCACCTCGTGGATCGCAAGCATGGCACCGTCCGCTTGCGGGACATCTCCGACGATGTTGGTCTGGTGGTCGTGCGCGGTCCGGATGCAATCACCCGTCTTTCGATCGGGATGCGACCGGGCCCGGGCGGTCCGGGAGAGGTCATCAACGCGCGGTTGGGCGGTATCGACCTGTTCGCGGCGCGCGCGCCGGCGGATGGCCCCGAAGGTGTCGACCTCTTCTGTCGGGTGCACGATCGGGTGGCACTGATGGAGCTGCTGCGTTCGTTGGCGGTGCTCTCGGTTGCCGAGGCGCCGTGGAAGCTGCTGCAGATGGAGTGGGGGTTCGCCGACGTCGGGCACGGCATCGACCCGGGCGACACGCCGATCGAGGCAGCGCTCGAGCACCTCGTGGCCGAAGGCAAGGGCGCGCCCTTTCCGGGGGAGGGTGCGATGGCGGCTCGGCGTCGGACCGGGGCGCTCAAGCGCCTGGTCGGGTTTCGGGTTGCGGGTTCGCGACGCCCGCAGGTGGGTGCGCTGGTGCGGGTGGGCGGACATGCGGTGGACCGCGTCCGCGCGGTCACCTGGTCGCCGCGCGTCGGCGTGATCGGGCTCGTTGCGGTGCCCACGTCGCTTGCGCCGGGGACAATGCTCTCGATCGAGGCCGACGACACCGCCTGGCCGGCGGAGATCGTGGAGCGCCCGTTCGTTTCACGCGCCGAACCATGGGGCGCCGTCCCATGAACCTGCGCGTCGGTGTGCTCACGATATCGGATGCGTGTTCGCGCGGGGAGCGCGACGACGCGTCGGGCACTGCGATCGTCGAGTGGGCAACCGCACGGGGCGACAACGTGACCGAGCGCGAGTGCGTCCCCGACGATAGCGGTACCATCGTGTCGACCCTCGTGGCGTGGGCAGACAACGGGGCGGTGGACGTGATCATCAGCACTGGCGGAACAGGGTTGTCGCCACGCGACGTGACGCCTGAGGCGACGCGCGCAGTCATCCATCGTGACGCGCCCGGCATTGCAGAAGCGCTGCGAGCCGCGGCGGTTCCGGGTTTCCCGCGGGCTGCGCTGTCGCGGGGCGTGGTGGGCCTGCGTGGTCGGGTGTTACTGGTCAACCTGCCGGGTTCTCCCGGCGGTGTGCGCGACGGTGTGGCAGTGCTCGACGGCATTCTCGATCATGCCATCGCGATTGCGCGGGGCGACGTGACGGAGCACCTGTGAACGCGCGAGTCGTCATCACGATGGCCGATCTCGAGACGGCGGTCCCCCTCGATCGCGCACTCGAGGCAGAGGGCATCACCTGCGAGCTTGCGGCCTCCGCCGAGGAGGCTCGCTCCGCGCTTCGACGTCATCACGCGGCCGTCCTGGTGCTGAGTGGCGCGGCGCGCGAGACCCAGGCGCGGGCGCTGGCGGACCATGCGCGCGAGCACGAGATCGCGGTGCTGGCGTTGCTCGAGTCCACCGACAGCGGTCGCGGCGAACCACGCCTTCCGGTCACGGAGGTTTTGGTCAAGCCGGTGCGCACCGATGACCTCGCCGCCACGGTGCGACGGCTCGTCGACCGGCGTGAGTTGCAGCGACGTACGGGGATTGCTGGCGAGAGCGCCCCGATCCAGGAAGTGCTCGTGAAGATCGAGCAGATGGCACCGGTGTCGAGTACGGTGCTGATCCAGGGTGAGTCGGGCACCGGCAAGGAGCTGGTGGCGAAGGCGATTCACGACCTCTCGCCGCGACGCGGCCGCCCGTTCATCGCGGTCAACTGTGCCGCGCTCCCCGAGACGCTGCTCGAGAGCGAACTTTTCGGGCACGAGAAGGGGGCGTTCACCGGCGCTGCCGAGCGACGACTCGGACGGTTCGAGCTGGCGGACACGGGAACGATCTTTCTCGATGAGATCGGCGAGATCCCGATGAGCGTCCAGGTGAAGTTGCTCCGTGTTCTCGAGACCCGGTCGTTCTTCCGCCTGGGTGGCGTGCAGCCCATCAAGGTCGATGTCCGGGTCGTGGCGGCCACCAACAGGGCGCTCAAGGATCGGGTCGGTGTGGGGGAATTCCGCGACGATCTCTTCTACCGATTGAACGTGCTGTCAATTTATCTGCCACCCCTGCGGGAGCGGCGCGACGACATACCGCTGTTGATCCGGCGGTTCGTGCGCGAGTTCACCGCGCAGCATGAGCGGACGTTCCCGGGGATCGCGGCGGACGCGATGCAGCTCCTCCTGCAGGCGCCGTGGCCGGGGAACATCCGGCAACTGCGCAACCTGGTGGAGTCGATGGTGGTGCTTGCGCCCGGGAGCGAGATCCGGGCGGTGGACATCCCGGATGACGTGACCGAGGGAATGGGGTCGCTGCTGCCGGCCCGGATTGCCCATGCCACCGCCGACGGGGTCGGCTTCGGGGGAGCGGAGTTCGAGTTCATCTTGCGCTCCCTCATGGAGTTACGTGTTCAGGTGGAGGAGCTGCGCCGCCGCCTCGAACAACGTCCCGACCACGGCAACGTTCACGTGATCGAGGTGAGCAATCCCTCGAGTCAGGCCCTCGCGGTCCCCGCGGTGGGGCTGGACGAGGAGGAAGTGGAGGTCGAGGAAGAGATCGTGGTGTACCGGGCGGGCATGACGATGGCTGAGGTCGAGCGGGCAGCGATCGAGGCGGTATTGCGTCAGGCGGAGGGCAATCGGCGGCGGGCAGCCCAGGACCTGGGAATCGGGGAGCGGACCCTGTACCGGAAACTCAAGGAGTATGAAATCCCCTAAGTCACGATCCGATAAACCTTTGGGCGGCACCACCTCTTGACACTTCTCAAGGTCACCCCCAACTTGCACCAGCGCGCAACCGGCGCATTCTCCCGACACCCCGAGCATCCTTGCATCTGGCCATCGACCCTGCGCGCTGTGTCGCTTGTCTGGCATGCATCCGTGTGTGCCCGACCGATGCGATTGCGTTGCCGCCGGAGGCGCCCATCGTCGAGATCATCGAGGAGAACTGCATCCGGTGCGGTGAGTGTCTCCCGGCGTGTCCGCACGATGCGATCACGGCCACGGGCGCCGTCGACCGGGCGCTCGCCATTGCGGAGGCCGGGACTGGCGCGTTGATCCTGGCGCCCGAGGCGGTCGCGCACTTCCATCCCGCGACCCCGGAGCAGCTGGTCAACGCCTGCTACGAAGCCGGTTTCCGGCTGGTATCGCGCGGGGTGATCGGCGACGAGCTGGTGGCGCAGGAGTACCTCAGGTTGTGGGAGGAGGCCGACTGGGGGACGCTGATCCGGAGTACGGATCCGGTGGTCGTCGCGGCTGTGACTTCTCATTATCCCGAGCTCGTGCCGTACCTTGCTCCGATCACGATGCCGTGCATCGCCGAGGCGCGATTCCTGCGTCGGATCCATGGTGAGATGGTCCCTGTCGTGTACGCGGGCATCGCGGCACCCGGGATGGTTACCGAGCTCGATGCGATGCTCACCTTTTCCGATCTCGAACAGCTATTCGCCCTCCGTGAGGTTCGTCCGGAGCTGCTGCCGCGGACCCATTCGCGGGTCCCGCCCGAGATGCGGCGGCACATGTCGGTAGCGGGCGGGTTGCCGCTGGAAGTGGTGGTGAGCGGCTCGTCGAACGGTCGTCGGCTCCTGACGATTCGGGGGCTCGAGACGCTGCCGGCGATTGCGCGGGCAGTGGGTCACGACCGGATCGATCTCGGGTTCGTCGACATCCAGTCTCACGCGGGCGCCCTGGGTCATCCCGCGGCCGGGCCCGAAGGCGGATCTCTACCGGCGCCGGGCGCTGGTTCAGCAGTACGAGCCGACCCGGAGCCGGGAGCCGGTGATCCCCGACGAAGCGGTGATCGAGATCGGGGCATCGTTCGCCTTCGGGGCGCGACGCGAGCAGGGCGATCCGGTTGCGGTGCGGGCGATTCTCGAGGCGATCGGTACCGGTCCCAACGGCCGTCCCTGGGATTGCCGGGCCTGCGGGTACCAGACGTGTCACCGGTTTGCGCAGGCGAGTGCATTGGGTCGGGCGTCGCTTCGCCAGTGTGTTCCGTGGTTGTCGCGTCGGGCCGACGATGCCTCACGCGATGCCGGCACCGATGCACTGACAGGGCTCGCGAGTTATCGCACGTTGCAGACGCGGTTGTCGCACGAGGTCGAACGAAGCAAGCGGAGTGGCGACACTTTCGCGGTGCTTTTCCTCGATCTCGACCGCCTGAAGGAATTGAACGATCGGTATGGCCACGAGCGGGGCAACACGGTGCTGCGGATGGTGTCGGAGGAGGTCCTGCGGACGATCCGCAACACCGACCTTGCAGCGCGGTATGGGGGCGACGAGTTCGTGGTGCTGTTGACGCGAACCGACCGTGCCGGCGCACTGCGGGTGGCCGATGCGGTTCGGGAGCGGGTCGAGTTGGCGGGGCGGAGGATCGGCTTCCTGTCGGGGCAGATCACCGTGAGCATCGGGGTGGCGGAGTATGACCCGTCGACTCCCGGCGAGGGTCCGCTGCTCGAGCAGGCAGACCGTGCCTTGTACCTGGCCAAGGCGGCCGGGCGGAACACCATCGCGTAGCGCAGGTGCGCGCGCACACGACGACGCCGAGGATATTCGTGACTGCTTCGCCATCACATTTTTTCGATGCTCCCGGCTCGCGTCCCGGTGGTACCGCCGCGGACGCCGTGGCTGATCCCTGGAACGTGCGACGCGCCGAGAACCTGCTCACCTCGCTCGAGGGGGTGCTCTCGGCGAGGGTGGTGACGACGCCGTTGGGCGAGGTGAGCGAGATCCACGTCCTGGCGCACGCCGGACAGACGCCGAAGCAGGTGGTTCGCAACGTCGAGTCGGCGTTGCTGGCGCATCTCGGGCTCAAGGTGGACCACCGGAAGATCTCGATTGCCCAGACTGCCGATGTCAAGCCGATCGAGACGCTCGACCTCGGCGCGGTGCGGGATCGTGCGGCGCAGCGGGTCGTGCTGTTCGACGATCTCTCGGTCGCGACTGGCCCGCGCAACAGGCGCGTGACGGCGACGGTGACGCTCACGAGCGAGGGTCAGATCGAGTCGGCGTCGGAGGAGGGTCCGGACACTGCACGCAACCGCATGGACGTGGCGGCGCGTGCCACGGTGGTGGTGCTGGAGCGGTTGCTCGACCGTGGTGGATTGGCGCTCGAGGGCGTGCAGATGCACGAGGCATTCGGGCGGACGTGGGTGATGGTGGGCGTGCAGGCGATCGGTGGCCGGGATTCGAAGCTGCTGGTGGGCACGGCCGAGGTGCGGGAGAGCGCCGAGCATGCGGCGGTCTACGCCACCCTGGATGCGACGAACAGGTGGACGATGGCACGGCGCCCGCGTTAGTGGCGGGCGTCACGGGATAGATGGGCAGGTGGTCGCGCGACGACGGAAGAGCAGCTGTTCGGGCGCGTGTTCACAGTCAACAGGCAGTCCACAGGAGTAACGGGGGGGAATCCCGGGGTCCGGCCTTGAGCGGAGCCGAGCGGCAAAAAAAGCGAAGCGTCCGGTAGACCATAGCGGGGTCTGCCACCTCTGAAGTATCGCAGGTCCCGAGAGGAGGTGACGCATATGCTGGAATGGTTGGCCGCCGCGGTCGATTTCATTGCGAGTATTTTCCTCGCTGAAACCGTTAGCTGGACGTAAAGCTTAACCGGTCCTAGGGTTTCCGCCCCACTTTCTATGTCGTTCAATCGCGCAGTGAAGGTCTACGTTCTCGCGCTGGTGTGGCTGCGAGTTGGCTCGCTGTGTCGCAGTACACTGGACCGCACCACACGCTGGACGCGTTGGGCACTCTTGTTCGTTGGTAGTTCGTGGGTTGCCTGCTGGAAGTATCCGCACCCACAGTAAGGTGGCGGGGTCGCGGGTTCACTGGTGTTCGTGTTTCACCTGGCAGTGGGCTTGTGTTGGGCGGGTTGTGGGGAGCAGCGACCGCTGGTATTGTCAAAGCGATTCGCCGAGGCGTACGAAGCGCAGACGTTGATCAAAGCTGCATTCAATATGTCGGAACGGGTCGTAGCGTTGGGCCTCACTTTCTGCGTTTACTACTGCGCTTGGTGGAGAACACCCGCCTCCGTTCCTGCAGCCCGGCGTCGCGGCATATCGTACCGTTTGACGTGCACTTGTGCAGGTTGCTGATTTTTGTGGCCTCGGCGGTTGTGTACTTCGTCGTCAATTCGTTTGCAGTCAATACGGTCGTGGCATTAGCGAGGCAAGCCGGCCAATTCTTTCTACATGGCGTCGTAACACAATTTGGGTTCTTGGGCTATGACATTGCTGCAAGCTCTCTCGCGTTGGTCGTCGCCTTTGCTAATTCTCCGGTACGAAGTCGCGGGGAGTTGGGCGTTTCGTTTTCTTGGTCTTCCTGTTGCCGATGATTTATGTCGCGAGCACATTTAAGGAAAGCTGAACACAGTGCAGGACCTGTATAGCGAACTCGATGGTGCGTACGAGCAGTTGGAGCTGAATGTTCGTGAACAGCTCGCTATGATGGTCAAGGCAATCGAAGCGCGTGACCCTTACACATCAGGCCATTCGCGCCGCGTATGCGGACTTTCGAGGGCTATTGCAATCGAGCTAGGTCTGCCCGCGGAGCAGGTCGAAGAAATTGAGAATGCGGCGCTGCTCCATGACGTCGGAAAGATTCACGCGGAGTTTGCGCCCCTGCTTCAGAAAGAAGGAAAGCTCACGGACGAAGAGTGGGCAGTGATGAAAACCCACTCAGCCCGGAGCGCCGAGCTCGTATCGCGTGTTCTCAAGGTTCCAGGGGTATGTCACTTCATGCGTTCGCCACCATCATGAGCGTTGGGACGGACAAGGTTATCCGGATGAGATTGGCGGCGAGGACATTCCGTTGGGTGCCCGAATCATCACAATCGCTGACACGATCGACGCGATGACAACTAATCGTCCCGTACCGTAATGCGCTGTCGCTGGAGGTTGTGCTCTCCGAATTGAACAAGGGTCGGAAGTACGCAGTTTGATAACGAATTGGTTGACCTGACGATCAACTAGCGTCACCGTGCGTACGATTGATTTCGGACCCGTCACTCGATCCCGGAGACCTCCCCAGCCACGATCCGGGCTCGCGTCCAGCGAGCGTTCTGCGAAGCGGGCGAAGCCATGTTCGACCGCACGTGGGCGAAAATCGTGGCAGGTGAAGGCTAGCGGACTGAGACGTTGGCGGCCGAGATTCCAACCAAGTGGGACGATAGCCGTAAGCCAGTTGTACCAGCATTCGACTCGACGGTGTCGGCAAGCGATCAAGGCGTGCCGATTGACCTCCGGCCCACCGAGACGTGGGCTTGCCAGCCTACGTCGATTCCAGCGCAGTCACCGCGGCCAAGCAGTTCAGCCTGATCTTTCGGTGGAATCGCTCATTACCGTTGACTACTGCGATTCAGTCTTTTACAGCCGTGCATCGTGCTAATGCACCATTACGATCGCAGTAATGCGCGATCCAGCGGCGAACGGACCAGCGAAGTCGTTCAGGCTGAAGCATCTGGAGTTGGTTGCCGATGTCGCAATTGAGCCGGATGCAAGTGCTTTCCGGCCGTTCTCGGCGAGCAGGTAGATGTCCGCTTTGATCAGCTGCCCAAGCTTGGTCGATCCAATCCGGGCCGAGCGCCGGAAACCGGCTATCAAGCTCTTGAATTTCTGCTACGGCCTCGGCTGCACCGCTTTTCAAGGCAGTAGTGCCACAGGCCGCGCTCGTATGCCGCAGATAGCCGGAGATGATCCACCGTTGTCGCCGCTCGGCATGCATCGTAGCGCCCAAGCGCGACCAGGGTAGCTGTTCGGATGTCCGTCCGAGCCGCCCTTCAGCGATTGCGAGCCCTGCAGCGGCGGCGCGCCAACTGGATGTCGTTGTCAAGTTTTGAAGCCAGTTCCGACAGCCTTTACCAAGAAGCGGATGAGCCGCCTGATAGTCTCCCCGCTTCAATATGCAGTAGTCCGGCACCCACGATAGATTCTTACAGCTATCGTGCTCGCGGTATCCGTCGCCTCGACCAGAGCGATCGCTTACACGATTAACGCTTGCGCTTCCTCCTGCATTTCTGAGCTGGTCCGCACGCCAAGCGCTGATCAACAGGAGGTGAAGCCGCTGGTAATCATCCATGTTCTCGCGGATCATTGAGGCGAGGATGTCCACGAGTCTCCGCAAGCGTCTTGTCGCAGCGAGATCTGGTTGTGAGGAAGTAGGGAAGCGCGGCAACGGGCCTTCACGCGCACGTCAAGTACCTATCTCGCGCGTAGCGATCACACAAAGTTGCCGGGTTGCTTCCCCGAGAATTGAGGGGTTAGTACCCCCCAACCACCGCCGTGCCACGATCCGCAACACCGTGCGGCAACACTCCTCCGACTCCGTGAATCCGTCGTCCCCGCTGTCGAGCACCGTGAGCGATTCATCCCAACGCCCCAGTTCCTGCAGCGCCTCCGCCAGGAGCAGGATCGCGCCGCGTCGCGCTTCGCCCGTGAGCGCCGGCAGCCCCGTCGAGAGCGCCAGGTCGGCCTCGTGCGGCGCCCCCCGCCGGATCGATTCACGCCCACCAGCCAGCAGGTACGGGATCGCATCCGCCAACCGATCCGCACGCACCATGTGCCACGCGATCTCCAGCCCCGGGATCGGCTCCGCGCCGCCGTCCTGCACCACCAATCGGTCCGCCACCAGCGCGTGCAACAGACGCCGCAGCGGCTCGGCCATGCTGACGTAGCACTGCCCGCGAACGCACTCGTTGGCGAACTCCAGGCGATGGCCGGCGTCACGCAACACCCGGTGCGCGGTGAGCGCGGTCATCGCCCGCATCGTACGAGCCACCGGGAGATCCACCAGCGTGTACATCGACAGGTCGTTCATCCGCTTGCCGAGCAGCGCGCCGAGTTCGGCCACGGCACGCGACTCGCCGTCGAGCGCCGACAGCGAACGCGCCACCAGTCGCTCGAACGCCCCAGCCGGCGGCTGATCGGTGCGCGCCGTCATCGAGCCCAGCGTGAGCGCCAGGCAGTCACCCCGGCGACGCTGCCAGTCGGCGACCAGCAGCTCGAGTACCATCGGGTTGCCACCGGCGCCCGCAAGAATGGCACGTCGAATCGTCGGTCCCGGTTCGGGGCCGCGACCCACCAGGGCGTCCAGCACCGCCGTGCACTCGCCCACCGTCATCGGCGGCAGCGTGACCTGCACCAGCCCGATCGACGAGGCATTGTCAACGAAGCGACGCGCATTGGGTGATTCGTCGTCGAGCGAACTCGATGACGTGAGGATCATCATGAACGGCAGGTCGCGGATACGCCGCAGGATGAGGTGCAGCACCGCCAGCGACGTCGCGTCCGCCAGTGCGATATCGTCGACCACCAGCACCACCGGATGCTCGTCGGCAATCGCCGCGATCAATGCCATCACAGCTTCGGTGAACCGGATCCTGGCTCCTTCGCCCACACTCGGCTGCGGCGCTGGCAACGCCGGAAAGCGGTGCCGCACCTTCGGCACGATCCGGCTCAACTCGGCGAGATCTTCCGGCGCCGTCGCACTCGCTCCCGGCAGGTCGAGGAGATGGGTCACCAGGGTTCCGGCCGTCCCGAACGGCAACTCCCGTTCGAGCGCGTAGCACTGGAGGCGGGCCACCGTTGCTCCCTCGAGCGCCAGGGCGGTCACCACCCGCTCGACCAGGGTCGTCTTGCCGATCCCGCTCTCTCCGCGAACGAGCACGTGGCGCGGCGTGCCATTGCGTGCACTGCTCCACGCCTCGTGGCAGGCACGAAAGGCATCGGCTCGTCCGACAAAGACCCGATCCTGCCACTGTTCGGTCGGCACGGGTGCCAGCACGGCACCGTCCGAGCGATCGATCGTACGGCGACGCAGGCGGTCCGCCGTGCGCGAAAGGGCCTGCGATGGCGTCGCGCCGAGCTCGCTGGCGAGCTGTAATTGCCATCTCTCGAACACCCGGATTGCGCCGATGCGATCGCCAGACATCGCACGGGCTTCCATCATCGCGCGGACGGCGTTCTCGGTGAGTGGATCGACCCGGAGCAATTGCTGCGCGAGGGCTTCGAGCCGCCGGGAGTCGCCGTGCTGCCTGGCGTGGTCGATCCTATGCGTGAGCACACGGTGCAGCGTCGGGATCAACGACGCGTGCTGCGCGTCCTTCCATTGCTGGAAGTCGGGTGCCTCGGCGATATCGAATTCGTCCAGGAATGGTGCAATCGGTGGCGCCGCAGGGTCTCCCGGCTCGCGGTGCTCCAGGTCGTGGATATCGGTGTGTACCCGACCCGGGATCAGCCGGATGGTGTCGCGGCCGGCGTCGAAGCAATCCGCGCCGAGACGGCTGCGCAGTACCGAGAGCGCCACCGCAAGCGAGTGTCTCGCGTCCCCCGTGGTCGAGGCTGGCCAGAGCAGGGTCGCCAGCCGATCGCGCCGGTGTGGGAACGAAGGCTCGACGGCGAGAACAATCAGGAGGGCCAGGTGTTTCCGGGTCCGGAAACGGAGCAGGTCGCCTTCAGGACCGCGGAGCTCAGGGGTGCCGAGGCAGTTGAGGATGAACCGGGTCACCACATCCTCCGGAAGGGGACGATCAGTATACGGTCGATTCATCAACCGCGCGTCAACTGATCGTCCCCACCGACCGGGCGCCGATTTCTGCAGCGCCCGGCCGGTGTTAGCCTGAGGATCAATCCGCTTCAGGTGGCCGTCGCCGTGAAGGTGCTGGTCACTGCGGCGTTGTTGGTGAGCCGCGCGGTCACGGTGACCGGTCCGGGAACCGCCGGCAGCGTGAGCGACGCGGTCGCGCGACCGTTGGCATCGGTGGTCGCCACCGGCGTCCCGACGAACGCACCGGCACTGGTGGTCCACGTCACCGCGGCACCGGAAATCCGGTTGCCGAATGCATCGCGGACTTCGATCGTGAACGGCTGGGCCAGCGCGGTGCTGACTGCACCAGTCTGGTTGTTGCCGCTGACGACGACGATCGAGCTGGCGACCGCCGCCGTCCCCGTGAACGTGAACGACGCGGGAGTGGTGACGCCGTTGACCGTCGCGGTGACGGTCTGGGTGCCCGCGGTGTTGCCAAGCGTGAAGTTGGTCTGCGCCTGACCCTGCGCGTTGGTCGTGACCGTCGGGGTGGCCAGCGTCCCCCCGCCAGTCGTCGCAAAGGTCACCGTCTGCCCCGCCACCGGGTTGCCGTTGGCGTCGCGAACCGTGATCACCAGCGGGTTGGTGAGCGCCACACCGACCACGCCGGTCTGCGTGTTGCCGCTGGTCACCACCAGCTGGCTTGCCGCGCCGGCATTGCCGGTGAAGGTGAACGTGGCCGGCGTGGAGACGCCGTTGACGGTGGCCGTCACCGTCTGGGCGCCAGCCGTGGTGCCGAGCGTGAAGGTGGTCTGGGCCTGGCCCTGCGCGTTGGTCGTCACGGTACGGGTCCCGATCGTGCCACCGCCGGTCGCCGTAAAGGTGACGGTCTGGCCCGAGAGGGGATTGCCGTTCTGGTCGCGAACCGTGACCACGATCGGGCTGCGTCGGCGGCCACGCCGACGGTCCCCGTCTGGTTGTTGCCGCTGGTGACCGTCACCGACGCCGCGACACCAGCGTTGGTGCCGTTGTCATCGCTGCACGCCCCGGTGAGCAGGACGGTCGCCGCAAGGCCTGCTGCGAAGAGCCGCGTGCCAGCGCGGCGAGAGTTGGCTATGGAAAGCATGTGGTCATCTCCGGTGTTGCGCCGTACCGCGTGGAGGACAGGGCAGGGGTGCCACTGTTTTATCCATCTCGGACTCTGGCTGCAAACGAGAGACGACTCCCATTACATCCTTTGCACGCACGTCAAGTGTGGACAGCGTCAACCAAAGCTGGGACAGAATTCCGGGCTGATCAACCGACTTGTTTTTTGACAGTGCGGGCCGACAAGCAGCTGCTCGAGGGGAGGTGATCAGGCGGTCGCGCGGCCCCCGTTCGGCAGCGTTCAGCGTAGGTGGATTGCTACTTCCACCAATCGTCCCCCGTCACCAGTTCCTGTACCACGTCTTCACCGGTACGGTCGGCCGCTTCCGCCGCAAAATTGGTCATCACCCGATGCCTGAGCACCGCCGTCGCGACACTCCGGACATCGTCGATGTCGGCTTGCGGCCTGCCATCCATCGCCGCCCGCGCCTTGGCGCCAAGGACCAGGTACTGACTCGCTCGCGGCCCCGCACCCCACTCGACATACTCCCGGATCATCGGCGGCGCCTCGGCCTCGTGCGGGCCGCGTCATTCGCGCCAATTGCACCGCGGCGGCGATCAGCGATGGCGAGACCGGAATCCGCCTGACCAGGGCCTGCATCGCCGCCAGCGCCTCTCCGTCGAGCACCTGCGTGACCCGCTGCAACCGATCGCCCGTCGTGGCCGTGACGATCGCCTCTTCCTCGACCCGCGAGGGATAGCGCATCCGGAGCTCGAGCATGAAGCGATCGAGCTGCGCCTCGGGCAACGGATAGGTGCCCTCCTGCTCGATCGGGTTCTGGGTGGCGAGCACGAAGAACGGCGACGGTAGGTCATAAGTCTCGCCCGCGACCGTGACAGTCCGCTCCTGCATCGCCTGCAACAGTGCCGCCTGGGTCTTGGGCGGCGTGCGGTTGATCTCGTCGGCCAGGACCACCTGCGCGAAGATCGGCCCCCGCACGAACCGGAAATGACGCTTGCCGGTGGCTGGGTCCTCCTCGACCAGTTCGGTACCGGTGATGTCGCCCGGCATCAGGTCGGGCGTGAACTGCACCCGGTTGAACGAGAGGTTCATCGCCTCGGCAATCGTGGACACCAGCAGCGTCTTCGCCAGTCCCGGCACCCCGACCAGGAGGGCATGGCCTCCAGCCAGCAGCGCCGTCAGCACCCCGTCGACCGCGTCCCGCTGCCCGACCACCCGTTCTGCGACCTGCGTCCTGAGGGCTCCCACCGCCTCGGCAAGGCGTTCGAGCTGCACGGTATCGCCGGGAGGGGAACTGGTCGAGGTCATCGCGAATCCGGATAGGGGTGAGAGGGGGCGAAAGATACCGGGTCAGGGACCCCCTCGGGGTGTGCTACGCCACTCGTGGTGCAGGGGTTTCGAGGGCCTCATTTTTCCTTGCGTAATATTTCACAAGCTCCTACTTTCCGCGCCGTGAAGCGCCATGACGGTGATCGGACAGGGCCCGTGACTCGGCCCGACAACACCACCGCAGGGATGACGTTCGTGGTCACGGTCGGGCTTGCCGCCGCCGCCGGAGTATGGATCGATCGGCGCATGGCAACGCTCCCGCTGTTCACCCTCCTGGGCCTGGCGTTCGGCCTCGGGGTGGGCGGGTACTGGCTCTACCTGCGGACCCAGGCGCCGAAGCGTGGACCACCGGGCTGAGCAGCGCCGTCGGGCGCGTGCCGGGTTGGCCTGTATCGCAGCGGTCGCTGCGGTCGGGTGGCTGATCGACGGTACCCGCGGAGCGATGAACGCCGCGGCGGCCGGTGCAGTGGCAACGGGTATGCAGCTGCTGGCGGCGCGAATCATGTGGCGCACCGGCGTGGTCCCGTCCGTTGATCACCTGAAGGTGTACGGAATGGGAGTGGTGTTGCGGGCGCTGGGAGTCGGGGTGCTGGCTGCCCTGCTGATGGGGTTGCCGCGGCACTTCCTGCCCGCGGCGAGCGCAGTGGGATACCTGGGGACGGTGCTTCCCCTCCTGTACCTGGAGACACGACTGTCACGATGAGCCAAGGCGAACAGCTCGACATCGGCGAAATGATGTTCCACCACACCGGGGATGCTCACGAGCTCGAATTCCCGCCGTTCGGGGTCATCCATCTTCCCCAGTGGGATCCGATCCAGATCGGCTCGCTCTCCCTCGACCTGTCGCCGACCAAGTACGTCGTCTTCATGATCCTCGCCGCCATCATCGTCTACGGCGTGATGCGCGCCGCCGCGATTGGCGTGCAGCGTGCCGAGCGCGCCGGGACGCCACCGAAGGGATTTGCGTCGGCGGTCGAGGTGATGGTGCTCTACGTGCGGCAGGAGCTGGCGATCAACAGCATCGGCGCCGAGATGGGCCCGCGCTATGCGCCGCTGATCATGACCTTCTTCTTCTTCATCCTGACCTGCAACCTCCTCGGCCTGGTGCCATGGGGCGGATCGCCCACGGGCAACCTGGCCGTCACCGGCGCGCTGGCCCTGATCTCGTTCGCGGCGATCGAGATCGGCGGGATGCGCAAGCTCGGCGTGAAGGGATACCTGGGTACGATCTTCGTGCACGTCGACGGGCTCGGCAAGGTCGGTGCGACGGCGCTGATGATCTTCATGGCGCCGATCGAGATCCTGTCGAAGTTCATCAAGCCGTTTGCGCTCACGGTGCGTCTCTTCGGCAACATCACCGCCGGACACTTCGTGATCCTCGCGATGTTCGGCGTCGTCTTCATGTTCGGCCATCTCGGCTTCTTCTCCTTCGGCATCGGCATCGTCACCGCGATCGTGGTGTTCGGCGTGATGCTGCTGGAACTGCTGGTGGCGTTCCTGCAGGCGTACCTCTTTGCGGTGCTGACTGCGGTGTTCATCGGGACGATGCAGCACGAGCATTGATGATCGACCGGGCGACTTGCAGGACGCCCGGGTTCGGCCCCGGTTCCAACCGCGTCACGGCGGGACCGGGTTTCAGGCGGTGATCGTCGCTGCCTCCGGAAGCTGGGCCATGTGCCCACCGGCTTCCATCCGACGGCACCCGTTCCGGAAGAGACGGATTGCCCGACGAGTGACGCGACCAAACTGAATCTTCCCTTGTGCAAGGACGACCAAAAATGTTTCTCCCAATGATGTTGCAGGACGCGGTGACCCTCGAAGCGGCGACCGCTGCCAGCGCCGGATGGGGCCAGCTCGGCGCCGGCCTCAGCCTCGGTCTCGCGGTGATCGGCGCGGGCATCGGCATCGGCATGATCGGTGGGCAGGTCATGTCGGGCATCGCCCGTCAGCCCGAAGCGGAAGGCGCGCTCCGTGGCGCAGGCATCCTCTTCGCCGGTCTGGTCGAAGGCGCGGCGATCATCGCGCTCGTGTTCGCGCTCCTGTTCAAGCTGCTCTGACCTGTTCCTGGAGCACGAGATGATGGGAATGATGCTGGTGTTGATGAGTCCCGACACCGAGAGCACGCTGCCCGCGCCGTTCCGGGTCAATCCGGGGTTGCTGATCTGGGCGTGGGTGGTGTTCATCCCGCTGCTCATCCTGCTGTCGAAGCGCGCGTTTCCGCTGATCGTGAAGTCGGTGGCGGAGCGCGAGGAGCGGCTCAAGAAATTGAGTGCGGAGGCGCTGGAAGCGCGTGACCAGGCGGCGGCACTGCTCGAGGATCACCGGGCGATGCTGGCATCGGCGTCGGGCGAGGCTGCGGCGATCATTGCCGAGGCCCGGCAGGCAGCCGAACGGGAACGCGCGACGGGCATCGAGAAGACGCGCGCCGAGCAGGAAGAAATGCTGTCGCGGGCACGTCGGGAGATCGAGGCCGAGAAGCTGCGGGCGTTGGCAGAGGTGCGTCGCGAGGCGGTTGATATCGCGATTGCGGCGGCGGGCAAGGTGGTCGGCCAGCGGCTCGACGCCGCGAGCGATCGTCAGCTTGTCGAGGAATACATCGCGTCGATCGGAGCAAATACGTGAGAGACGTGACGATCGCCCGGAACTACGCCGAGGCGTTGCAGGAGCTCGCGGAGAGCCGTGGCAACGCCGAGGCATGGGGCGAATTGCTGGAGGCAACGGCAGGGGCGCTCGGTACGCCGTCGATCGAGGCGGTGCTGATGTCGCCGCGGGTGCCGAAGGACCGGAAGGTGTCGATCGTCACCGACGCACTCAAGGGTGCACCGGCGACGTTCGTGCTGTTCATGGCGTCGGTGGTGCGTCGCAATCGGCAGATGGTTCTCGGCACGATTGCCGACGAGTATCGCAAGTTGGTCGACGTCAAGCTCAACCGGGTGCGTGCTGGTATCACGATGGCGCACGAAGTCGATGCGCTTTCGCGGTCGGTGATTGTCGAGCGACTCACCAAGGCGATCGGCAAGGACGTGATTGCCGGGTTCTCGGTCGATCCGGCCTTGCTGGGCGGGATCGTCGTGAAGGTCGGCGATCGGGTGTACGATGGTTCGGTCAAGAAGCGTCTCGCCGCACTGCGCCAGCAGCTGGTGGCGCGGCGGTAGATCTGGGTCAGGCCCCTGCGCGCCACGCAAGCGCGCGGGTGCTTCGACCGGCACGACCTGCGTCACCCCTACCTCGTACCACCTAACTTCCCCACATGGATTCCCCCCAGACTCGCCGCTCCATGTTCCGCCAGTGCATTCGGCGGCGCATTCGACGAGCTCGCGCGCGCCACCGAGGAGCGCATCGTGCGGCGGCGCTACGTGCGTCCGCCCGGCGCGCTGCCCGAGGTCGGGTTCCTCGCGGCCTGCACCCGCTGCGGCGATTGCAACAAGGCCTGCCCGGTCGGGGCGATCCTCACCGTGCCGGCGTCGGCTGGGCTCGCGGCCGGCACGCCGATGCTGGAGCCCTCCCGGATTCCCTGCATCGCCTGCACCGACATGCCCTGCGCTGCCGCCTGCCCCACCGACGCGCTCACTGTCCCCGTCGATGGCTGGGCATCCGAACGACTCGGCTGGATCGAGTTCCACCCCGAGCGCTGCATTACTTTCGAGGGGCAGGAATGCGGGGTCGTGCGTGCGGGCCTGTCCGGTTGGCGAGGCCGCGCTCGCGCTCGACGACGAGGGGCGACCGGTGCTGCGCGCCGAGGGGTGCGTCGGCTGCGGCCACTGCGTGCGCGAGTGCATCACGGCACCGTCGTCGCTCACCTTTCATCGCGCTGGAGCGTTGATGCCAGACAGTGCCGTACAAGGTCGAGAAGCCGTGGGGATACGAGCTGATCTGGGCGCTCACCGATCGCTATGCCGGCAAGATCCTGCACGTGAAGGCGGGTCACCTCCTCTCGGTGCAGTACCATCACCGGAAGGACGAGACGATGCACGTGCTGAGCGGGAGTTGATCCTCCGCACCTGGCCCGACGAGAACGGCGACCCGGTCGAGCGGCCGTTTCGCGCCGGCGAGTCGATGCACATTCCACCACCAACGATTCACCAGATCGAGGCGGTCGTCGACACCGACGTCCTCGAGGTGTCGACGCCCGAACTCGACGACCTCGTTCGCCTCACCGATCGATACGGAGAGAGCATGACACCGATGCAGGTCATCATCCCGCTGGCCGGCAAGGGCACCCGACTGCGCCCGCACACCCACCTCACGCCCAAGCCGATGCTGAAGGTCGCCGGCCGACCGGTGATGGACTGGGTGATGGATCGCCTCGACGGACTCAACGTCGAGGAGTTGATCTTCATCACCGGCCACCTGAAGGATCAGGCCGAGGCGTACGCCCGGTCGCGGTACAAGATCCCGTCGCGGTTCGTCGAGCAGAAGGTGCAGGACGGCACCGCCGGCGCGGTCAACCTGGCGCGCCCACACGTGCACGGCCCCGTGATGATCATCTTCGTCGACACCATCTTCGAAGCCGACCTCTCGCTCGCCGAGCGCACCGACGCCGACGGGATCATCTGGGCCAAGGAAGTCGAGGACTACCAGCGCTTCGGCGTCGTGGTGACCGACGACAAGGGCTACATGACGAAGATCGTCGAGAAGCCCACGGAGCCGATCTCGAAGCTGGCCAACATCGGTCTCTACTACATGCGTGATGTCGAGGCGCTCTGGGCCGGCATCGATCACACCATCGCCGCACCCAAGAACAAGGGCGAGTACTACCTCACCGACGCCTTCCAGCACATGATCGATCACGGCCGCAGGATCCTCACCGCCGAGGTCGGCGGCTGGTACGATTGCGGCCAGACCGGCACCACCATCGAGACCAACGGGATCCTGCTCGCGCAGGGCGCCGCCCGGCATCCGGCGTTCGGTGCTGACGTGAAGATCGTCGAGCCGGTGCTGATCGAGGAAGGTTGCACCATCGAGCGGAGCACCATCGGCCCGAACGTGACCCTCGAAGCGGGCAGCGAGGTGCGGGATTCGATGGTGTCGAACGCGATCATCGGCTCCAACGCATTGATCGAGCACAGCGGTGCTGCGACAACGCCATGCTCGGCGACTGGGTCAAGCTCTCGCGGTTCAACGGCACCGGGTTCGATCGGTTCGCACTCCGAGGTGCATGGATCATGAAGCCGCTCGACGGATTGCTCGCGTCGTACCTCGATCTTGCGCGCCACCTCGATCCACTCCGTCACCCGCACGAGGCGCCCGAGACGGTCCGCCACGCGCTCGGCCGGTTCGATCCGCCATGGTTGCGCGCGCAGGTGGCCGCACTCCGCGCCATCGCGAATGCGATCGAGGATCTCGAGGACGTCGAGTCGCTCGACGATGAAGTCGATCGCACCATGCTCCTCAACACCATCCGTTTCGATGTGCTGCGACTGGAGTCGCTGGCCGACGCGGCGCAGGCAAACCCGGTCGTGCCGCTGGGTCATGCGGTGCGTGCGCTTCGCACGCTGATGACGGAGCACTTCACCGGTGAGGACGAGGCCGCGCTGCGCGATCGCGTGGCCGCGCTCCCCGAGTTGCTCGCGACGGTCAGCTCCGACGCGCGTTCGGTGGCGCCGCACCTGCTCGCCATTGCACGCCTCGAGTTGGAGGCGCTCGACGAGGCGGTCGACGAGGCATCGGAGCGGCTCGACGAGGCGGCAGTGCAACCTGCCGTGGCCGCAATCGAGCAGTGTCGTCGCTGGCTCGACGACCCCGCCCGCGCGGCAGCACCCGAGGCGATGCCGGAATTGATCCTCGACGCGATCCTGTCGACGATGGTGAGCGAACCGGTCGGCCACCGGGGAACGCTGCGCATCCTCGAACTCCGGCGCGCCGGGCGTCGAGCGCCTGCTTTCTGCCGCGGCAGCCGAACTCGGCGCCGACGATGGCCTGACGATCGCCCAGGCGCTGCGCGACGAAGACGTGGCAATTGACGACAGCGACGATGCCTGGACCGACGAGTGGGAACGGGTCGGCACCGAACTGGAGCGGATCGGCTTCGATGTTCCCGAGGCCAACGTGCCGAGCCTGGTGCACGGCGACGATCGACAATCCGTGGTCGTTCACCGCCCAGGCTATTCGCGATCGTGCCGCCGTGATGCTCGACGCTGCCCGCGCTCGCCAGCTGCGGCCGGTGCGCCGGCTGCTCGTGGCACCGGGGCTCGTGACGGGCTGGGGCCGGACGGTCGCTGCGCTGCTCAAGCCGAGCGAAGTGGCCGGCACCGCCGAGCGGCGGGTGATGATCTCCCACCGTGCGCTGGTGGAATGCGCGGCCGCAGAAATCGACTTGCTGTTGCTGGCGCAGGCGACCGATATCGACGCGCTGCAGGCGAGGGTCGAGGTGCTGACCGGGCTCGATCCCGAGGTGGCTCGCGAGGTGGTGCTCGACACGGCGGCTGCGCCGTTCCATGCGCTCTCGGCGGCACTCGCCCACGAGGCGTGGCAGGGGTGGTACGCCGAGGAGGGCGGCGATCCGGTGGCATTCCTGCGTCGGGTGTCCGATGGCGGTGGGCTCGCCGTGCCGCTGGCGCGTTGGGCGCTGTCCGCCGGCACACCGGACGGTGCAGTGGCGCCGGTGACCGACGGGCTGATCTGATCGCCCACCGAAGTGTGACATGAGGTTAGCTGGCTAATAAAAACGGTTGTTTGTCCCGCAGTGCTGCCGATGCCCATTGTACATAGGGTTTCAGCGATAGATAGTTAGCCGGACAACCAAGATTGTGCATCGGGACCTGATCGCCAAGATTGGGTCCCGATGCTGTTCCTGTCACCCTCTGACTCGCGTGGATTGCCTACATGACCGCTCCTGAAGCCCGTCGCCGTACCGGTGGACGAAATGTTCGGCGTTGACACCTTCTCGAAGCAGGTGATGCGCAAGCGCCTGCCAAAGCCGGTGTACAAGTCGCTGCTCAGCACCATCGACCTCGGCGAGGCGCTCGACCCGCAGGTGGCCGACATCGTGGCCGCGACGATGAAGGACTGGGCGGTCGAGCGGGGTGCGACGAACTTCACGCACTGGTTCCAGCCGCTCACCGGGCTCACCGCCGAGAAGCATGATTCGCTGGTGGCGCCCGACGGGATGGGCGGGGTGATCTACAACTTCTCGGGCGCCGACCTCACCCAGGGCGAGCCCGACGCGTCGTCGTTCCCGTCTGGCGGGTTGCGCGCGACGTTCGAGGCGCGTGGCTACACCGCCTGGGACCCGACCTCACCGGCATTCCTCACCCGCAACGGCAAGGCCACCACGCTCTGCATTCCCACGGGCTTCGTCTCGTGGACCGGCGTGGCGCTCGACACCAAGATCCCGCTGCTCCGCTCGATGGACGCGCTGTCGCGCCAGGCGATGCGGATCCTCAAGTTCTTCGGCACCGACGCCGGTGTCACGCGGGTGCAGACCACGGTCGGCCCCGAGCAGGAATACTTCCTGATCGACAAGGAGATCTTCTCGCGGCGTCCCGACCTGGTGACCTGCGAGCGCACGCTCTTCGGCGCTCGTCCACCCAAGGGCCAGCAGCTCGAGGATCACTATTTCGGCGCCATCCCAGCGCGGGTCCTGGCGTTCATGGCCGATTGCGAGGAGGAGCTGTTCCGTGTCGGCGTTCCGGTCAAGACGCGGCACAACGAGGTGGCGCCGGGGCAGTACGAGATCGCGCCACTGTTCGAGATCTCGCATATCGCCTCCGACCACCAGATGGTGCTGATGGAGATCCTGCGGCGCGTGGCCGATCGTCACGGACTCAAGGCGCTGCTGCACGAGAAGCCATTTGCCGGCGTGAACGGCAGCGGCAAGCACAACAACTGGTCGATGGCGACTGACGACGGCGTGAACCTGCTCGATCCGCAGGACGACACGCACACCAACATGCAGTTCCTGGTGTTCCTCTGCACCGTGATTCGTGCCGTCGACCTGCACGCAGACCTGATCCGCGCGTCGATTGCTGCGGCCGGCAACGACCACCGACTCGGCGCCAACGAGGCACCGCCCGCGATCATCTCGATCTTCCTGGGCGACATGCTCTCCGACATTCTCTCGCAGATCGAGCAGGGGCTCCCGAACCGCACCATCAAGGGCGGCACCATCGACCTCGGTGCGCTCACGATGCCGCAGATCCCACGGCACTCGGGCGACCGGAACCGGACGTCGCCGTTCGCGTTCACCGGCAACAAGTTCGAGTTCCGCGCGGTGGGTTCCACCGCGTCGGTCGCGTGGCCCAACACCGTGCTGAACACGATCGTCGCCGAATCGCTCGATGCGGTGGCGACCGAACTCGAGAAGGCGGCCGGCAACAACCCGACTCCCGCCAAGGTGCAGTCGGCGGTGCTCACCGTGCTCAAGCGGCTGCTCAAGGAGCACAAGCGGGTGGTGTTTGACGGCGACGGCTACTCGCAGGATTGGCACGCCGAAGCCGAGCGCCGGGGCCTGCCGCACTTCAAGGAGTCGGTGGACGCGTTCCCGGTGCTCAAGAGCAAGAAGACGGTCGAGCTGTTCAAGAAGTACGGCGTGCTGACGAAGTCGGAGGTTGATTCACGGCATCACATCGCCGTCGAGAAGTACGTCAAGCAGCTGGTGATCGAGGCCGAGACGATGGTGAGCATCGCGCGGACCCAGATCCTGCCTGCAGCGCTCAGGCACCAGAAGCTCCTCGCCGAGACCGTGACCGCCACGGAGGGTGCCGGTGTCGATTGTGATGACACCGTGACCGAGCTCGAAAAAATTGCGACAATGGTGGGCGAGATCCGCAAGGGCGTCGACGCGCTGGAGAAGGCATCAAACTTCGTCGGCGACGATCCGATGAAGCACGCGCTCCATATCCGCGACACGGTGCGCCCGGCAATGGCAGAGCTCCGCAATGCCGTCGATGCACTGGAGCCGCGGGTCGCAGCCGATCTCTGGCCGCTTCCGACCTACCGGGAGATGCTGTTCCTGAAGTAGTGGCTGGCGGTGACGCCGACCAGGCGCGGCAGGTTGTCGATCGAGAGCAGGGGATCGGCGTCCAGCAGCACCAGGTCGGCGTCGTTCCCCACCGCACCGATGCCGAGGGTCCGTTTGTCAGCCTGCCGGCAGCGAGACCCGAAATGTGGTTCCGGTTGCAATGCTCGACGTGACGCCGACTCGCCCACCGTGCGCTTCAACCAGCCGCTTGACCACCGCCAGCCCAAGCCCCATGCCGCCCGTCGACCTCGTTCGGGACGCGTCCACCCGGTAGAAGCGATCCCAGATCCGGTCCAGATGCTCCGCAGGAATCGGTGCGCCGTCGTTGTGCACCACGAACAGCACCTCATCGGTCTCGCGAAGTACCGACAGCGTGATCGTGCTGCCGGGAGCCGCATGGGTGCGGGCATTCTCGAGAAGGTTGCGCAGCATCTGCGCGAGCCGCCGCGGATCTGCCATCACCATGATCTCGCCCTCCTCGTGATCCAGGGCGATCGGCGGCACGTCGGCGGTGTTCGGGAAGGCTCCCACGGCGCTGCGTGCCGCGTGGCCGGCGTCCGTCGGGACCCGTTCGAGCGTGAGCTCGCCCGCGTCGGCGAGGGTGACGTCCCTGAGATCGTTCACCAGGCGGACGAGGAGCATCGCCTCCTCGTGCATCGCAGCGAGTTCCGCCGGGCCGGCCGACCGCAACCCGTCCTGGATCGCCTCGATCGATCCGATGACGTTCGTGAGCGGAGTGCGCAGCTCGTGGGAGACATCGCTGAGAAGCTGGCGTCGTCGTGTTTCCGACGCGGCAAGATCGGCCGACATCGCATTGAACGAGCGCGCCAGGTCGGCCAGCTCGTCGTCACCGACCACGTCAACCCGCCGGTCGAGCGCGCCGTTGCGCGTTGCGCGCACCGCTTCGGCCAGCGCCGTCACACGGCCCACGATCGGGCGAGCGAGGAGCGCCGTCGCGATCGCGGCGATGACGCTGCCGATGAGGATCGCGATCACGATCCGGCGCACAAACGACACCGTGGGCGCGGCGCGCATCACGCCCTCGTTGACGTCACCCCGCGCAATCCGGCGCTCGATCGTCCGCCTGGTACGGGTGCTGTCCATCGGTGCCGCGATCGAGTCGCCCGGCGCAGGCATGCGGAGCTGTGTCTCGACCGAGACTCGCTGGATCTCGACCACGCTCCACCGGCCGAGCAGCGCGGCCATTGCCACCATCGCGGCGAAGACCAGCAACCAGACGAGCACGAAGAACCGCGTCCGAAGGCTCATCCCGCCGACATCCGGTACCCGACGCCGAGCACCGATTCGATCCGAAGCACCGAATCCGGTGCCGCGTCGACAAGCTTGCGGCGGAGGTTGCGGACATGCACGTCGATGGTGCGCGGCAAGGTGTCGCCGCCCTGCCCGGGGAGGTGCTCGAGCAATGCGTCCCGGGTGACGCTCCTGCCGCCCCGCTGCGCCAGCGCGCAGAGGATCTCGAACTCGCTCGGCGTGAGCTCGAGCCGGGCATCGGAGATGGCGGCGCGACGCTCTGCGATGTCGAGAACGAGGTCACCGACGCGCAGCACCGGATCCGGTGCCGCCGGTTGGCGCCGGAGCACCACGCCCAGTCGTGCGACGAGCTCGCGCGGCGAGAAGGGCTTGGTGATGTAGTCATCGGCCCCGGCCTCGAAGCCCGCGAGCCGCTCCTCCTCGAGCGTCAGGGCACTCACGAACAGGACCGGGATCCCGCGACTTCCAGCCGCTTCCCGGCACACCGCGATACCGTGTGCTCCAGGCAGCATCCGGTCGAGAATCACCGCGTCCCACTCCTCGGCGCGGATCATCTCGATGGCGACCGCGCCGTCGGCTGCGCTCCACACCCGGTGTCCCGCATGCCGGAGGTAGAGCGCGATCAGGTCGGCGGTCCGACTGTCGTCTTCGACGACGAGAATGCGGGTAGACGTGGTGGTGGTTCCCCGGTCACAGAGTTGTGCACCAAAAGGTCGACTGTCGACTGTACAGTTCGTTCGTCCCGGTCAATCCATCCAGTCAGATCGGCATCGCGTACCGCTCCAGCCGCACGAGATCGTCCTCATCAACATGGCTGACATACATGCCACGTGCCCCGAAGCCGATGATGGTACGCGCCGCCGGGAGACGAACCACGCCGACGCGGGCGCCGCGCTGGTCGAAGACATCATACGCAGCGGTGCGGCCCGCAGCTTCATGTTTCCGGACCCACAGGCGATCACGGCTGTCGACCAGCAGGCCGCCGGCGTCGAACGGTGGCTTGTGCGACGGCCACGTCATCCCCTCGACCTGTTGATCGACGGCGCGGGCGCGGCCGATGGTGAACGATTGCTCTCCGTTTCGGTCCTCGACACCAATGCTGATCGACCCCTGGCGTGCTGCCTGCTCGACCCATTCCTTCTTTTCTGCGTCGGTGACCCGGACGGTGGTCACGGGTACCGACGGGCCGATCACCCGGGCACCGGTTGGCGGGATCACTTCCACCCGGTACCCCGGCGCTCGCACGATGAACAAGGTGCCGTTCGGGGTCACTGCCCAACCGTCCTGCGGCCCCAGAGGTATCAGGGTCATTCGCACGGACCGCGAATTCGTTCCCCCGCTTTCCTTGCGATTCATCGGCGGTCCGGAAACCTTGGCCATCACGCTCGCGCGCTTTGTCGATCGATCAAATCGGAAGACCTCGAGCGAGTCCCGGCCCGGTGCTCCGCGAAACCAGATACCGCCTCGGCGGTCGACCCCAAGAGGCAGCATCACGGTCGGTGGGCCGTCGCCGCCGCTGCTGCCCATGATCGGCATGCTGGCGCCGAGGCGTCCTGATGGGTCGATCAGCGTGAGGCGGTTGCCGCCGAGATCAACCAGCAGCGACGAGTCGGCCGCGAGCGGCCAGAGCGCATCGGGTTGGACGAACTCGCCCGGACCGCGGCCCTGTCGGCCCAGGGTATCGCTGCGGCGCATCGTGGGATCGATGCGCAGGATCACCTTGTCGATCGGATCGACCGCGAGGACGCTGCCGTTGGCGAGTTCGCGAACGCCTCGCAGTAGCGAGAATTCGCCGGGGTAGGTCGCTTCGACGCGACCGAGCGAGGTCTCGCGGGCCGCTTGCGCCGAGAGGGATCCATTGGCGGCGGCGCCAAGGAGCAGGCACATCAAGGGAACTCTCATCGTGTCAACTGTCCGGTGAAGGTTGTCTCAACGCTACGCAAGCCATGTGAAGGGCCGGTTAAGACGCGGCCCGCGTCGATCGGCGCAGGGAAACTGGCAACCCTCGGGGCTTCCTCCCATTGCGCCCCACCGTGTCCGGCCCGTAGCTTCGACGATGATGACAAACCCACCGCGCGGCCGGCCAGAACCCTGGTCGGCCTCAGAGTCGATGTCGCCGTCCGTGGCCACGATCCCGCTCCCGGAGCCGCAGGCACAGCCGGCGCCGACAGCTGCAGAATTTCGCGGCAAGGTGGCGGTCGTGACCGGCGGCGCCACCGGGATCGGCCGTGCGGTGGCACTCGAGTTCGGCAAGCTCGGCTGCAAGGTGGCGTTCTGCTGGGTCGAGATGGCCGGCCGCGACGTCGAGTCCATGGCGCTGCTCACCGAGACCACGCTCTCGGCCGCCGGCATCGAGGTGTATGCGGCGCGCTGCGACGTGCGCAACCCCGATCACGTCAACAGCTTCATGGCGGAAGTCGTGAAACGGTTCGGGACGGTGCATTACCTGGTGAACAACGCCGGGATAGCGCACGATGGCGCGCTCTGGCGGCTCACCCCGGAGTCGTGGGCCGCGGTGCTGGAGACCAACGTGAGCGGCGCGTTCCACTGCCTGCACGCAGCCGCCCCGCATTTCCGCACGCAGCGCTGGGGCAAGGTCGTCAATGTGTCGGCCCACCAGGCGATGCGGCCGGGCTTTGGCGTGGCGAATTATGCGGCGAGCAAGGCGGCGCTGGAGGGCTTCACCCGGGCCGCCGCGGTCGAGCTGGGCCCATCCAATGTCAACGTCAACGCGGTGGCCCCGGGTTTCGTCCACACCGAGCGCCTCGACGAGCTCCCCCAGAACGTGATCGACCTCTCCCGCAAGCGATCGGTCCTGAGCCGCCTGGCAGAGCCGGAGGACATCGCCAACGTGATTGCGTTCCTCTGTTCCGATGCGGCACGTCATGTGACCGGACAGGTGCTGGTCGTGGACGGCGGGCTCTCCCTCGAATAACTTCCACCCGTGAAACACCTAATCAGAACCACCTGCTGCGCGGCCCTCCTCGGGGCCGCGCTCGGTTGCGCCGCCCCCATCGCCGTCGTCGGCCAGGACACCAAGCCTGCGGCCGCGCTCAACGTGACTGCGCTCTCCGGCCAGCGCGTTCCGGTCCTGCCGATCACCTACGTCATCTCCGATTCGGTCGAAGGCGTTCCCGCTGGTCATGACGCGGCGATGGCGTGGGCCGACTCGATCGTCGGCAATGTCTTCGAGAGCCGCGGTCCCGAGGTGCAATGGATTCTCCCGCCGGCGCTCCGCAGCGCAGTGCGCCGCGCGCCGTCGATGCTGCCGGCGCCCGAGAAGCTGGGTCAGGCGGTGCTGCGGTCGCCACGCCTCGACCGGGTGCCCGATCCACTCCGGGTTCACCTTCGAACCCTCGCGGCGCTCACCAATAGCCGCCTGGTGATGGTGCCGGCAGCGGTGCGCTTCAGCAACGTGCCCGAAGGCATTCACGCGGAAGTCGAGTTTGTCCTTGCCGATACCCGTAACGGGTCGGTGGCCTGGCGCAGTCGGCCGACGGCTGTGGCCGGCACTCCCGCCGAGGCGCTTCGCCTCGCCACTGCGCACCTGCTGCCGGACATTCGTTGATGACGCATCATGTCACGCTGATCCCGGGCGACGGGATCGGGCCCGAGATCACAGAGGCCGCTGTCGGCGTGCTCGAGGCCACCGGCATCCCGTTCGAGTGGGACCGGCAGCAGGGCGGGGTCAGCGCGATGGAGGCCACCGGCAATCCGCTTCCCGAGGCGACCCTCGAGAGCATCCGACGCACCCGGCTGGCGCTCAAGGGTCCGCTGACCACTCCCGTCGGGAGTGGCTTCCGGTCGATCAACGTGGCGCTGCGCAAGGAGTTTGCGCTCTTCGCCAACCTCCGGCCCGCCAAGACGATCATCCCGGGCCGGTTCGAGCATGTCGACATCGTGCTGGTGCGCGAGAACCTCGAAGGCCTCTACATGGGGCGCGAGCAGTGGGTGGAAGTCGATGGCGATCCGCACGGTCAGGCGGAGTCGGTGGCGGTGGTCACGCGTGCTGCGTCGGAACGGGTGATCCGCTACGCGTTCGAGTATGCGCGCACCCACGGCCGCAAGAAGGTGACCGTGGTGCACAAGGCGAACATCCTCAAGTTCACCTCGGGCCTCTTCCTGACGATCGCCCGGGAGATCGCCGCCGAGTATGCCGGGACCGTCGAGATGAACGACCTGATCATCGACAACTGTGCGATGCAGCTGGTGATGCGGCCCGAGACAGTTCGACGTGATCGTCACCACGAACATGTTCGGCGATATCCTGAGCGATGAGATCTCCGGGCTGGTCGGTGGGCTTGGCCTCGCACCCGGTGGCAACATCGGCAACGAGGCCGCGATCTTCGAGGCGGTGCACGGTTCGGCGCCCGACATCGCCGGCCAGCAGATCGCCAATCCGTCGGCGCTGATCCTCGCGTCGGCGATGATGCTCGATCACATCGGCGAGACCAGGGCGGGCGATCGTGTTCGTCGCGCCGTGGTCGCCACCATCGTGGCCGACCGGGTGCGCACTCGCGACCTGGGCGGCAGCGCCACCACCCGGGAATTCGGGGATGCAGTCGCACACCGGGTGGCGTGAGGTCCCCTGCGTCGAATGCGGTGCATTCGTCGAGGGGATCGCATTCGTACAGCGGTGCGCGGCGTGCCAGGAACGGCGTGCCGCGCGGGCATCACGCGTGGCACGTGGGGCCGCGCTCGTCGGTACGCTCTCGATGGCAGCCTGGGTGTATTCCCGCGGCTCCACGTCGTCTCTCATGCAATGGACCGCCGTGGCGGCCCTGCCACTGACCTATGTCCTGATCCGTTCGATCGCGCATCGTGTTGCCATGGAGGTTCTGCCGTGATCCGTCGCCTCACCCTGTTCGCACTCGCCGCTGCACTGGTGCCGCAACGTTGCGCCGGCCCAGGACAACCCGTCGGTGACGCTCTTCTCGTCGGGCCGCACGCATCGTGCGGCGGACGCTGCCGGTGATCGTGCCCAGCGGGACCAGCACCCACGCGCTGCCGATCGGCATCTTCGACGCATCGTCGCTGGCGTTCCTCGACCAGGGCGTGTCGCTGGTACGAATCGGGTTCGATCCGGCGTGGTCGGAAGAGGCGCTGCTCCGGCGCAGCATCGGACGGTCGTTCGCGTTTCGCGGCGACAAGGCGACAAGCCGGGTTTCACTGCCACGCTGATCGGCGATCGATCCGGAGCGCTGGCAGATCGACAACGTGCAAGGGCAAGGGCGTGGTGTTCGGTCGACCCGGACAGCTCGTCTGGCCGCGTGATCTCATCCCGAGCGGCGCCGGTGGCCGACGTGACGGTACAGAGTGATCGCGCACGACAGGGGCTCAAGGTGCTCTACGGCGCGCCGGCGGATCGTGGAATGCGACAGTACCGGCTTGTTCGTCGGCGACCAGGGACGGATCGAGGGTGTGGCGTCGATCAAGGCTGGGCCGCTCGACCTGCAGAACGCCGAGGTGCAGTTGCTGGCAGGTGACATCGGGCAGCCGCCGCAATGCACCGGCGCCGATGATGGCGCGCGTACAGGCAATGGAGTCGACGGCATGCGGATTTGGCCGGTAGCGGAGTGCCGAGCGAAGAATCGGTCGGCGAGGCGCGACTCTACACGCTTGCCGGGTCGGGTGTCGTTCGTGCCGGGGACGCAGATGGTCATACCGCTCTTCGCGCCGGTGGCCGCACGCGCCGAGCGGCGCCTCGCGGTGCGCGGGATGCTGCCGTGGTGGGGCGGTTTTGGCCAGGACGAGACCGAACAGGAAGTGCCGGTGGAGGTGTCGTATCGCCTCGAGCGCAAGATCGAGACGGCGTTCGGTGCCCTGCCCGTTGCCGGCTGGCGGCATCAGTGTCTTCGAAATCGACCGTGGTGGCCGAATCACAGCTCATTGGTCAGGGATCAATCGGTCACACCGCGCCGGGTGAGGAGCTCAACATCCGCACCGGCACGGCGTTCGACGTGACCGCGATGCGCACCCAGACCGAGTACACCTCCACCACCACGCAGCGTCCGCAGCGCACCACGGTGTTCGCGGCGTGGCGCGTCGACCTGCAGAACGCCAAGGACTCGGCGGTCACGGTCGATGTGATCGAGGAACGCCGCGGCGACTGGAGCGTGGTGTCGAGTTCGGTGCCGGCGCAGCGCCGGTCGGCAACGCGCGTGGTGTTCCCGGTGACAGTGCCGGCCAAGGGGAAGGCATCGGTGACCTATCGCGTCCGCGTGGTGTGGTGAGCAAGCCGGTCACGATCTTCCACTGTTCCGACCTGCACTTCGGGCAGGACTGCGACCTCGAGCAGATCGCGGCGATCGAGGCGCTCGCGGCAGAACTCGCCCCGACCGCGGTCGCCGTGGCGGGCGACCTCACGCAGCGGGCGCGGCACGGCGAGTTCCAGCGCGCACTGGTTTTCGTCGCAGGCGATGCGACGCATCGCGCCCGACCATCGTGGTGCCCGGCAATCACGACGTGCAGTGGTGGGCCACGCCGTTCAACGTGATCGGCGCAAAGGCGAAGTACGAGAAGTACCGCAAGTACTTCGGTGACGACCTCACCCCGACGCTGGTCGTGGACGGTGCGGTGCTCTGCGGGGTGCTCAGCAGCTACGGGGTGGTGGCCGGGTCGATGACGCCCAACCTCAACGACATGGCCGTGAAGGGGCATCTTCCCGCCGGCGAAACCGACCGGGCGTGCGACCGCTTTGCGGGTGAGCCTGCCGGGCTTGCTGCGCGTGCTGGTCATGCACCAGAACCTGCTGCGCGGCAACATCTCGCAGTCGGATGGGGCTCGCGAACTGGCGACAGGCGTGGCGCGCGCGTGGAGAACGCGGGCGCCGACCTTGTGCTCTGCGGTCACGATCACGAGGAGGCGACCGGTACGCTCCCCAACGGCACTGTCGTGGCCACCTCGGGCACGCACACGGCCCGCACTCGCGGCGGTCGTGCCTCGGCATGCAACCTGATCACCGCCGACGCCACCAGCATCACCGTGCAGCACTATTGCTGGGACCGGAATGCCGGCGCATTCACCGCCGGCACCGATTGCCAGCTTCCCGCGTCACCCGAGCCGCGAGAACATCCAGACTGGTGCCTGACGAGATCCAGCTCGCGTTCAACCTCGACGAGGCGCCGGAGGAGGCACTGCCCGACCGGCTCTATCGCCTCGGACTCGCCCCCGGCACGCCGGTGACACTCACCCGCAACCGGGTGCAGGTGCTGTCGTGGCAGGTCCGCGAGGGGCTGCGAATCCACGCGGGATATGCGTGGGCGCCCGATGAGGTGCTCGAGCGCGATCCTCCGCTACCTCGCGCCGCGGGTGCCGCGCGCCGAACGCCTGGCTGCCCGGCGCCGTTTCCTGACGTTTCCGCTCGATCGCTACGTCAAGAGCCGGAAGCGCCGACCGCTCCGGGGCGTGAGTGAGCGCGACGCGCCGGTGGTGGCGCGACTCGAGCGACTGCACCAGATCCTCAATGCGCGCCACTTCGGCGGCGCGCTCGGCACGATACCGATTCGCATTTCGGACAGGATGCAGTCGCGGCTCGGTGAGTTCCGCGCCGATCTCGACCACAAGCCGGTGGTGATCACCATCTCGCGTCGGCACATCCGCCGCGATGGGTGGACCGTCGCCGCCGAGACGCTGCTCCACGAGATGGTGCACCAGTGGCAGTGCGAAACCGGCATCCCGGTGGACCACGGCCGCGCCTTCCGGCAGAAGGCCCGCGAGGTCGGGATCCCGGCATCTGCACGGGCTCCCGAAGGCTATATTCCCGCGCCCAGACCGACCCGGAACCATCGAATGAAGCCACTCGCACCGCTGCATCCCGATCCGCTGCCGCCCTACGAGGCGGTCGACTTCCTCGACACCGACTCGCTGCTGAGCGCCGGGGAAATCGCGCTCCGCGGTTCGGTGCGCGAGTGGGTCGACGCGCGCCTGATGCCGATCATCACCGAGTGCCACTTCGCCGGCCGATTCCCCGGCGAGCTTGTGCCGGAGATGGCCAAACTGGGCCTGCTCGGACCCACGGTGCCGAAGCAGTACGGCGGACCCGGGCGCTCGAGCACCGATTACGGGATCATCATGCAGGAACTCGAACGCTGCGATTCGGGCGTGCGCTCGTTCGCGTCGGTGCAGAGCTCGCTGGTGATGTACCCGATCTTCGCGTTCGGGTCGGAGGAGCAGAAGCGACCGCTGGCTGCCGACGCTCGCGCAGGGCACCGATATCGGCTGCTTCGGACTCACCGAGCCGGAGTTCGGCTCGAACCCGGCCGGGATGATCGTCAGTGCCACCGAGACCTCCGATGGCTGGGTGCTGCACGGCACCAAGAAGTGGCTCTCCAACGGCCCATCGGCGACGATCGCGATCGTGTGGGCCAAGACCGACGGCTCGACGATCCGCGGTCGATTCGCGGGTTCGTCGTCCCCACCGATCTTCCGGGTGTCACCGTTCACCGGATCGACGACAAGCACTCGCTGCGCGTGTCGGAATCGAGCGCGATGACCTTCGATCAGGTGAAGCTCCCGAAGGATGCAATTCTCCCGGGCTCGGGCGGCGTCAAGAGCCCACTGATGTGCCTCAACCAGGCTCGCTTCGGCATCGTCTGGGGAGCACTCGGCGCCGCGATGGCGTGCTTCGATGAAGCGCTGCAGTACGCCAAGCAGCGGGTGATGTTCGACAAGCCGATCGGGCAGACCCAGCTGCAGCAGTCGCGCCTCGCCGACATGGTGACCAAGATCACCAACGGTCAGCTGCTCGCGATCCAGCTGGGCCGCCTCAAGGATCGCGGGGACGTCACCCCCGCGCAGGTCTCGCTCGCCAAGCGTTACAACGTCGACATGGCGTGCGACGTGGCCCGCGAAGCGCGGCGCCTCCTCGGCGCCAACGGCATACTCGGCGGCTGGCACAGCATGCGCCACATGGCGAACCTCGAGAGCGTCTATACGTACGAGGGCACGCATGACATGCACACGCTGATCGTGGGGCAGGAGTTGACGGGAATGGCGGCGTATCGGTGAGTGCTAGCGCGAGACGCGAGGAGCGGGAGGCGAGTAAGCGACAGGAGGCGAGCGGTGCAGCTGCAGCATGCGTGTGACCGGTTCAGCTGCCCGTGCCAATCGCTCCGCTTCTCGCTTCCTCGCCTCTCGACTGTCTCCTTTATATTGGCTCCATCACCCAACGGAGCTCTCCGCATGGCAGGTTCGTCCGAATACACCGGTGTCGATTTCTACGATATGGACTCGCTCCTCTCCGAGGAGGAGCGCGCGGTCCGCGATACGGTGCGCTCATGGGTCGACGAGAACCTGATCCCGGTGATCGGCGACGCCTACATCGAGGGGAAGTTCCCGAAGAAGCTGATCCCCGGGATGGCGGAAATGGGGCTGTTCGGCGCCAACCTGCCGGAAGAGTATGGCTGCGCCGGGCTCAACAACGTCGCCTACGGCCTGATCATGCAGGAGCTGGAGCGCGGCGACAGCGGTATCCGCTCGTTCGCATCGGTGCAGGGCGCCCTGGTGATGTACCCGATCTACGCCTTCGGCTCGGACGAGCAGAAGAAGTACTGGTTGCCGCGGCTCGCGTCGGGTGAGGATATCGGCTGCTTCGGCCTCACCGAACCCGATTTCGGGTCGAACCCCGGTGGGATGATCACCACCGCGCGCGAGACTGCCGACGGCTGGGTGCTCAACGGTACCAAGATGTGGATCACCAACGGGTCGCAGGCCACGGTCGCGATCATCTGGGCGAAGACCGGTTCGGTTGACGATGCGCGATCGATCCGCGGCTTCATCGTGCCGACCAACACCAAGGGATTCAGCGGGAAAGACCAGAAGGGGAAGTTGTCGCTGCGCGCCAGCGACACCAGCGAGCTGCACATGCAGGATGTGCTCGTGCCGAAGGACGCGCTCCTGCCGAAGTCGGATGGCATCAAGAGCCCGCTGATGTGCCTCACCCAGGCGCGCTACGGGATCGCGTGGGGTGGCGTCGGCGCCGCGATGGCGTGCTACGACGAGGCCCGCCGCTACGCCGCCAACCGCGTGATGTTCGGCAAGCCCATCGGCCAGACCCAGATCCAGCAGACCCGCCTCGCCGACATGCTGACCGAGATCACCAAGGCCCAGCTCCTCGCCCTCCAGCTCGGTCGCCTCAAGGACCTCGGCAAGGCAACGCCGGCGCAGGTCTCGCTCGCCAAGCGCAACAACGTGAACATGGCCTGCGAGTGCGCCCGCGAGGCACGTCGCCTGCTCGGCGCCAACGGCATCCTGGTCGAGTATCACTCGATGCGTCACCTCGCGAACCTCGAGATCGGTGTACACGTACGAGGGCACGCATGACATGCACTCGCTGATCCTGGGGCAGGAGATCACGGGGTTGGCGGCGTATTGATGGTGCGTGTGTGGAAATTGTTCCTGTCGGAACTGGGTAACAGGTGTCAGGTGACAGGTAGCGCTGTCCTCCAGCGGCGACATCGCTGTCACCTGTCACCTGTCACCCAGTACGACACACATTCTGCGAACAACAAAAGGATTACACCTACGTGAAAATCTGCATCCCAATCCGCCGAGTAGCCGACACCACTGCGAAAGTCACCATCGCGGCGGACGGGTCGAGCATCAATGAAGCCGGCATCAAGTTCGTGCTCAATCCTTATGACGAGTTTGCGCTCGAGGCCGGGCTCGCGCTCAAGGAAGGTGCCGGTGCCGGCGAAGTGGTGGCTCTGGCGTTCGGGCGCCGACTCTGCGCAGGAGACGCTCCGGACCGCGCTCGCGATGGGCGCCGACAGTGCGGTGCACCTGCAGGGGACACCGTCGCCCGACGGACTGGTCAATGCACGGGTGATCGCCGATCACGTCCGGGCGGCGGCTACGACCTGGTGCTCTTCGGAAAGCTCGCCGTCGATGACTACAACCAGCAGACCGGGCCGATGATGGCCGAACTGCTCGGCCTGCCGTGCGCCACTGCGATCACGTCGCTGTCAGCGTGCGCGACGGCGTCGCGACCGTGGAGCGCGAGGTCGAAGGCGGCATCGAAGACCGCCACCTGCTCGCTGCCGGCGGTGTTCACCTGCGACAAGGGACTCAACACACCGCGGCTGCCCTCGCTCAAGGGCATCATGGCCGCCAAGAAGAAGCCGCTCGAGGTTGTCCCGACGTCCGCGGGCGCGGGAAAGGCGCGAGGTGGTGTCACTTGCGCTCCCGCCCGAGCGCGCCGCCGGCGTGATCGTTGGTGAAGGCGCCGCTGCGGTGCCCGCATTGATGGATGCACTCATCTCCAAGTCGAAGGTGCTCTGATGTCATCGGTTCTCGTGGTGCTGGAACAGCGCGACGGCGCGCTGCGCAAGGGTGCATCGGATGCGATCGCGGCGGCACGCCTCATCGCCGATGCAGACGGCGGCACGGTTGATGCACTGGTAACCAGCGATCGCGCCGTGAGCGGTGTCGACGGCCTCGGAGCGATGGGTGCCGACCGCGTGCTCAATGTCACCGATGGCGCGTTCACGCACTACAACCCCGATGGTATCGTGGCCGCGGTCTCGGGCATTGCGGCGCAGTACCAGGCCGTGGTGGTGGCCGCGACCGCGACCGGCAAGGATCTCGCGCCCCGCATCGCCGCTGCGATCGGTGGCCCGTGCGGGATGGACGTGACTGCCGTCGAAGCGATGCGAGGCGGCGTCACGGTGACACGCCCGATCTACGCCGGCAAGGCGCTGCAGGTGCTCGAGCTGTCGGGCACGCCGGTGGTCGCGGTGCGACCCGGTACCTATCCCGCCGCATCGGCGGGCAAGGCCGGCGCGCAGGAAGCGACTCGCTGCACCGACGTTCACCCGTCGGCTCGAAGTGACCGGTATCAAGGGCTCAGACGAAGGCCACGCTCGATGTCGCCGAGGCGCGGGTGATCGTGGCCGGTGGTCGCGGGCTGGGCGACCCGAAGCACTTCGCCGTGCTCGAGGATCTCGCTGCCGCATTCGGTGGCGAGGCCGCGGTCGGTGCGTCGCGTGCAGTGGTCGATGCCGGCTGGATCGAGCACGGTGCGCAGGTGGGGCAGACCGGCAAGACGGTGGCGCCGGAGCTCTACTTCGCGATCGGGGTCAGTGGGGCGATCCAGCACCTTGCCGGCATGCGCACCTCCAAGGTCATCGTCGCGATCAATCGCGACAAGGATGCGCCGATCTTCAAGGTCGCCGACTACGGCATCGTGGGCGATCTGTTCGAGGTGGTGCCGGCGCTGGCCGAAGCGGTGCGGAAGGCCAAGGCGCACTGAGCGGGCTCTGGGCGGGGGTCGCAGGACGCTGCAGGGCGGTCGACCGCTGGTGGTCGGGACCGGAATCGCGGGGTTGTGGGGCGCGTGGCGCCTCGCAGCCGACGGTCACGACGTGCTGCTGGTGACCAAGAACACCCTTGCCGATTCGAGCACCGCGTGGGCGCAGGGCGGCATCGCCGTCGCGATGGCCACCGGCGATTCGCCCGTCGCAGCACGCCGCCGACACCATCGCTGCATCGGGTGGGCTGTCCGACCTGGCCGCCGTCGATGTGCTGGTCAACGAGGGTCCCGACCGAGTGCGCGAGCTGCTCGAGATGGGCGCCGAGTTCGATCGCGCACCCGACGGCATCGCTTCGGTACGCCCTGGAGGCCGCGCACTCTCGCCCGCGAATCCTGCACGCCGATGGCGATCGGATCGGGGCCGCGCTCGTTGCCGCGCTGACCCGCGCCATTCGGCGTTATCCGACGGATCGAGTTGCGGGAGTCGACACGGGTGCGCCGGCTGATCGTGCAGGACGGGCGAGTCACTGGCGCCGTGCTGGTCGGCGCCGACCGCCAGGTCGATGTCGTCGCCGCACCGGCGGTGCTGCTCGCCACCGGCGGCGTCGGGCGGCTCTTCGATGTCACGACCAATCCGCCAGTTGCCACCGGCGACGGCTGGGCGCTGGCGCATGCTGCCGGAGCCGAGCTCGAGCATATCGAGTTCCTGCAGTTTCATCCGACGGCGCTCAGCCTGCCCGGCGTGAACCCGGCGCCGCTCCTCACCGAGGCGCTGCGCGGCGCCGGTGCCTGGGTGGTCGACGGAGCGGGCCGGCGATTCACCTTCGACGCCGACATCGCGCGGCGAGCTCGCCCCGCGCGATATCGTGGCGCGCGCTGTGGCCGACCGCGCCGCGCACGACGACGCCTTTCTCGATGCGCGCCATGTGGCCGACGTGTCCGGTCGCTTTCCCGGGCGTCGCGGCGCTGCTCGCACCGCATCACCTCGCCCTCGAGGAGTCGCTGCTCCCGATTGCCCCGGCGATGCACTACGCCATGGGAGGGATCCGCACCGAGCTCGACGGTGCGTCGACCCTCCCCGGACTCTGGGCGGCCGGTGAGTGTGCCCACACCGGAGCGCACGGCGCCAACCGGTTGGCGTCGAACTCGCTCCTCGAAGGGATCGTCTTTGCCGACAGGGCCGCCCGGGACATCGCGCAGTTTGTCACCGAGCAGGACGGCCACGCGCCCCCACTCGACAGCGTGTTGCGCTCCGATGATGTGTACGACGTCCATGACGCCGACGTCGAGTTGGCAACGATGCGTCGCCGGATGACGGCCGACGTCGGGCGTACTCCGCACGGAATCGGGACTGGCCGCCGCCGAGCAGGAGTTCGAGACGCTGTGCGCCGGGTTGCCCGCCGATGCGTGGCGCGCGCGTGACCAGTTGATGGTTGCCGGAATGATCGCTGCTCGTGCCAGAGATCGCCGTGAGAGCCGCGGCGGTCACAGCCGGTCTGATTTCCCGAATCCCCGGAGTGCTGCGTGATCCAGCCGTTGCCCGTGATCGAGCCGATGCCATACCCGGCCGAAGCGATTCCCGGATTGCAGGCCGAGATCCGCGAACTGGCCGCCGATCGTGACGCGGTGATCATCGCGCACAACTATCAGCGCGCCGAGGTGCAGGATGTGGCCCATTTCGTGGGCGACTCACTCGGCCTTTCGCGGCGTGCCGCCGCGGTGTCGGAGTCGATCATCGTCTTCTGCGGCGTGCACTTCATGGCCGAAACGGCCAAGGTGCTCGCGCCGACCAAGATGGTATTGCTGCCCAACCTGGCCGCCGGTTGTTCGCTCGCCGACACGATCACCGCTGCGGAAGTGCGTGGCTGGCGACGGGATTTCCCCGATCATGTCGCTGTCGGGTACGTGAACACGACGGCGGCGGTCAAGGCGGAGCTCGACTATTGCTGCACCTCGGGGAACGTGCTCGACGTGATCGATGCGATTCCGGCCGAGAAGGGCATTCTCTTCCTTCCCGACATGTTCCTCGGTGCTCATGTCCGCCGGATGCGGCCGGAACGTGATGTCGAGGTCTGGATGGGGGAGTGCCATGTGCACGCCGGCATCGATGTCGATGCGCTGCAGGTTGCGCGGGATGGCAATCCCGGCGCCGAGGTGCTGGTGCATCCCGAGTGCGGTTGCGCGTCGCGGCTGCTCTATCGCATGGCCGACGGCGATCTCGCTCCCGAGGGCATTCACATCGCCTCGACGGAGGGGATGATCAACCTCGCCCGTGAGCTGCCCGGCCGACACCTTCATCGTCGCCACCGAAACCGGGATCATCCACCGGATGGAGCAGGAAGCGCCGGGGAAGCGGTTCGTGCCCGGCCGACCGGCGTGCCGAATGCGCCTACATGAAGACGATCACGTTGATCGACGTGCGGGACGCGCTGCGCCACGAGCAGTACATGATCGAGGTGCCCGAGGAGATCCGCGTGCGTGCGCAGTTGGCGATAGAGCGGATGGTGGCACTCGGTGCGTGATCGACTCGATGCCGGACTCGTGTCGCCGCGGATGCCGATCCGCGTTGCGCGGCTGGCGCTCGATGAGGACGGCTCGCGCGACGTCACGTCGGAGGTGTCGGTCGGGGCGGAGGTGGCGGGGCGGGGCGTGATCGAGGTGCGTGAGCCGATGGTGCTGGCGGGCACAGCATACGCCGATGCGGTGGTCGCAGCCTGCGGGCTGCCGCCGATCGAGTGGCAGCGCCGTCGATGGCGATGAGCTCGCCGCGGGCTCGGATGTCGGCGTGCTGCACGGCCCATTGCGAGCCATCCTGCGCGCCGAGCGCCCGCTGCTGAACCTGCTGCAGCGCGCGTGCGGCGTGGCCACGATCACCCGTGCATACGTCGACGCCGTTGTCGGGACCAGCGTGCCAGGTGCTGCACACCCGGAAGACCACGCCCGGCCTCCGCCTGTTCGAGGTCAGCGCGGTGCTGGCGGGCGGCGGGCGTCGCCACCGGCATCGACCTGGCCACCGAGTTGATGATCAAGGACAACCACTGGGAGGCGCTGCGTGCTGCGGGGCGTTCGTTGCGCGACGCGCTCGATGCGGCGCGTGCGGCGGGGGTGACCTCGTTGCAGGTGGAGGTCGAGTCGGTGGAGCAGTTGCGCGAGGCATTGGCGCGCTGGCGCCACGCGTATCCTCATCGACAACCAGGCGCCTGAAACTGGTGGCGAAGTGGGTGCGTTGGTGCGCGCTTCGCATCCGACCGTCGAGATCGAAGCCACCGGCGGGATCACCCGCGACACGATCTCACGGTATGCGTTGACGGGCGTCGACTTTGTCAGCCTTGGTGCACTTACCCATTCGGCGCCAGCCGCCGACCTCGGCCTGTCGATATATCGTGACGACGCCCCCGAAGCCTGAGGTCCGATTCTCAACCTTCCATTTCCTCAGGACCCCCCTGCCACGGCGTATATTTCCGGGCTGAGTCTTTATCCCTGGAGCAGTCGTGGGCGTGATCCTTCCGGTTCGACACCAGCCAGCCTTGCCATCAACGATCATCCTCACCGACTCGCCCGGTGCCGAGGCGATCGAGCTCGATGTCGTGATCGTGGGCGCCGGGCCCGCTGGCCTTGCCTGCGCCATCCGGCTCGCCCGCGCCAACCCGGAACTCGCCATCGGCGTGCTGGAAAAGGCCGGGGCACTCGGCGAACACACCCTGTCCGGTGCCTCGATCAATCCGGTGGCGATGCGCACGTCTCTTTCCCGGATGTGCCGATGACCGACTTGCCGTTCCGGCAGGAAGCGACCGATGAAGCCGTCTATTACCTCACGGAATCACGGGCGACACGGGTGCCGACGCCACCCACGATGCGGAACCACGGCAACTACATCGCGTCGCTCTCGGAGGTGGTGCGCTGGATGGGCGAGAAGGCCGAGGAACTCGGTGTCAACATCTTTCCGGGATTCCCGGTGGAATCGTTGCTGGTCGATGGCGAGCGCGTCATCGGCGTGCGCACCACCGCGTCGGGACTCGACCGCGAGTCGCAGCCGACCGACGTCTACGGTGAGCCGACCGAACTGACGGCCAAGGTGGTGGTGCTCGCCGAGGGGACCCGCGGCCCGCTGGCGCAGGCATGGTGCAAGTGGCGCGACGTCGGCAGCGAGAATCCGCAGATCTTCGCGCTCGGCGTGAAGGAAGTGTGGGATGTCGCCCGCCCGCTCGACCGCGTGATCCACACCATGGGCTGGCCGCTGCCGTCGTCGGTGTTCGGCGGATCGTGGTGCTACCCGATGGGGCCGAACCAGGTGTCGATCGGGCTGGTCGCAGGGCTCGACTATCACGATGCATCGTTCGACGTGCACGAGTCGATGCAGCGGATGAAGCTGCACCCGCTCTTCCGCGAGATCCTCGAAGGCGGGACGATGGTCGAGTGGGGCGCCAAGACGATCCCCGAGGGCGGGTACTACGCCATCCCGTCGCGCCTCAGCGGCGACGGGCTGATGATGATCGGCGATACCGCCGGATTCGTCGATGTGCCGTCGCTCAAGGGTGTGCACTACGCGATGGAATCGGGGATGCTCGCGGCCGACACGATCGCGGCCGCTCTGGCGGACGACGGCGCCGGCGATGCGAATCGTCTCGCGCCGTACGACGAAGCGGTGCGCAGCTCGTACATCACCGCTGACATGCGCCGCACCCGCAACATGCGTCTCGGCTTCAAGGACGGGTTCATGACCGGCGCGATCAAGGCCGGGCTGATGACGCTCACCGGCGGCGCGTTCCCCGGGCGGCCGGATCGAGATGGGTGCCGATGCCACGGCAGCGCGCACGCCGAAGGCACCGGTGCCGTTCGTGCCCGACAACGTGCTGACGTTCAGCAAGGTCGATGCGGTGTTCAAGTCGGGGAACAGCACCCGCGATTCGATTCCGTCACACCTGATCGTGGGCCAGGATATCAGCGGCGAGGTTGCCGACTTCTATTCCCACCTCTGTCCGGCCGGGGTGTACGAGCGCGACGGGGATCGGCTGGTGGTGAATGCGCCGAATTGTGTCGACTGCAAGGCGACGGATGTCGTCGGACCCCGCTGGACCCCGCGCGAAGGCACCAGCGGCCCGCACTACCGGCTGATGTAATGGACTCGGCGCAGTCATCACTGGACCGCCTCGGGGCGTGGCTCACCGCCACGCCCGATGAGGTGCTGGCCGATGCTGCGCGCGATGGCGAGTTGCTGGTTGCCCGAGTGCGGACCTGGTTGACGCTGCTGCTCACGCTCATCCCGCTGCTCTCGCTCGCGATCGAACCCGACGAGCGGCAGCACTATGTTGGCCTGGCGGTCGCACTCACCGCCGTCTTCGCCGCGATCGTGCTGGAGCGGCGCATCAGCACCAATCCGTACCGCCCCGGCATGGCGTTCATCTCGGCGATCACCGACGTGTCGATCGTGTCGCTCGGCCTGCTTCTCGTTCTGGCTGATCTCGCAGCCGATCGTCACCACCAACTCGCGGGTCCTTTTCGACGCCTACTTCCTGGCGATCGGCGCCTCCGCGCTGCGGTACGACCCGCGGGTCACCGTGGCGGCCGGGTTGGTGGCAATCGGTGAGTACGTGACACTGGTGGCGATCACCTGGTACACGCATCGAGGCGCGGGCCTGCTGGTGGCCGCCGAGGAATACGGCCAGTTCTCGGTGTCGAGCCAGCTGGCGCGGGTGATCATGTTGCTGGCCAGCGTGGTCGTGTCACTTGCGATCGTCAATCGCACCCAGCGCCTCCGGCGCATGAGCACCGGTGACCGCCTCACCGGCCTGTTCAACCGGGCGTACGCCGAGGAGTATCTCGCCACGGAGTTGCTGCGGAGCAAGCGGGCCGAGTCGGTGTTCGTGGTGGCGATGCTCGATGTCGACCATTTCAAGCGGTTCAACGATACCTACGGACACGCAGCGGGCGACAAGGCATTGCAGGCGGTGGCGGAGGTGCTCCGGGCGACGGTCCGCCGGACCGACATCGTCGCGCGGTACGGCGGCGAGGAGATCCTGGTGGTCCTGCCGGGTACCGACATCGAAAGCGGAATGGAGAAGGTCGACGAGATCCGCGTTCGACTCGGCCTCAATGACATCACGCTGCCGCGCGGTGGCATGGCGCGGGTGACGGTGTCGATCGGTGTGGCAGCGTGGCCCGCCGATGCCCTCACCGTTGCGTCGCTGCTGGACATCGCAGACGCCCGACTCTACGACGCCAAGCGGGCCGGCCGCAACCGGGTGATCGGACCGGGCGGCACGCGGGATGGAGCGTTGGCGGATGTGGGGTATGGGTGAGCGAAAGGGTTGAAGGGTTGAAGGGTTGAAGGGTTGAAGGGTTCAAGGGTTCAAGGGTTCAAGGGTTTAAGGGTTCAAGGGTTTAAGGGTTTAAGGGTTTAAGGGGTGAGGGTTCTCCGCCTGCACCTGCGCTTCGCCCGCTGCCACGTCCACCCGCAGCAACAATGCGAAACCCACCACGAAGAATCCGATCAGGATCAACACACCGTTGCGCGCCGAACCGGTGAGGGCGATGGACAGCGGAAAGGCGAGTGGCCCGAACACGCCGCTGAACTTCTCGAACACCGAGTAGAGCCCGAAGAATTCGCCGCTCCGACTTGCCGGCGTGAGCCGCGCGAAGAGCGACCGCGACAGCCCCTGCGTGCCGCCCTGCACCAGCGCCACCATACCCGCCAGCATCAGGAACTGACCGCCGGTGCTGACGTTGCGCGCGACGATCGCGATCACGGCGTAGGTGGCGATACCGATGAGGACCGCCCGCTTGGCGCCGATGATGCCGGCAAGCCAGCCGAATGCGAACGCGCATGGCACCCCCACGAACTGGACGAGCACGATCGCGGCAATGAGCGTTTGCTGCGGGATCTGGCGTTCGTCGCCGAGTATCACCGCAAAACGGATGATGGTCTGGATGCCGTCGTTGTAGACGAAGAACGCCGCGAGCAGCATCAATGCCTGCGGGTAGCCGCGCAGGTCGCGGAAGGTGCCGGCGAGTCGGCGTGCAATCGGTCCGAAGCGGATCGGCGTGTCGTGACCGCCGGTTGCCGCCGGCTCGCTGACACCGCGGAAGAGTGGCACCGAGAAGATTGCCCACCACACCGCGGTCATCAGGAAGGCGATGCGTGTGAGCAGGCCGGTGTCGGCGATGCCCAGCGGTATCACGCCCTGGATCACCATGAGCTGGAGCACGAGCAGGATGCCGCCGCCGATGTAGCCCAGCGCATACCCTGCAGTCGACACGCGGTCGACCTCGCCGGCGCGGGCCACATGCGGCAGCAGCGCCTCGTAGAAGACAAAGCTCCCGGTCGCACCCACCGTCGCGAGCGTGTACACGATGGCACCGAGCAGCACGTCGCCGGCGCCGACGAACCAGAGGCCTGCGGTGGAGGCGATGCCGAGTGCGAGGAACACTGCGAGGAATCGCTTCTTGGAGCCCCGCTCGTCGGCGATGGTGCCGAGCACCGGTGCCAGGATCGCCACGAGAATCGACGCGCCGGCCGCCGTCCAGCCCAGCAGGCCCGTCGCCGCGGACGGGCCGAGGTCGGCGGCGATGACTTTCGACCAGTAGATCGGGAAGAGGGCGGTGGTGACCGCCACCTGGAACGCGGAGATGCCCCAGTCGTACGACGCCCACGCGCGGAGCTCGGGGCGGTGGAGTCCGAGCTGCTCGGCGATGCGCATGGACGCTCCGGGTCAGGGCGTGGCGGGGGTCCCGCGTGACTGGCGCAACGATGCCAGGATGGACGTGGCGAGCACCCCAACGATAACGCCGAGTGATGCGATCGTGGGCACGTGCACCCACCCCGAGATCACCATCTTGATGCCGACGAAGACGAGGATCATCGCGACACCGGTCTTGAGGTAGATGAAGCGGTCGAGCATGTCGGCAAGCAGGAAGAACAGTGCGCGAAGTCCGAGCACCGCAAAGACGTTTGACGAGTAGACGATGAACGGGTCATGGGTGATCGCGAAGATCGCCGGGATCGAATCGATCGCGAACACCAGGTCGGTCCACTCCACCACCAGCAGCACCAGCAGCAGGGGCGTGGCATACCAGCCGCCCTGCGGGGTCCGCCCGACGAAGCGGTCGCCACGATATCCCTTGATGACGGGAAGGAAGCGGCGCACCGCCCGGACCAGCGGGTTGCGCTCGAGGTCCACCTTCTCGTCCGGGTCGCTGCGGTACATCCGGATCCCGGTGATGATCAGGATCGCGCCGAAGATGTAGATGATCCACGTGAATCGCTGGAGCATCAGCGCACCCAGCCCGATCATCAGCGCGCGCATCACCATCGCGCCGATGATGCCCCACTTGAGGACCTTCGGTTGGAGCTTCAGCGGGACATCGAAGAACTGGAAGACGAGGATGAAGACGAAGAGGTTGTCGACCGACAGTGACAACTCGATCAGGTAGCCGGTGAGGAACTCCAGCGCCTTCGCCTGAACCTTCGCGCCACCAGAGGAAGCCGCAGAACGCCATCGCGATCGTGACAAGCGTGCCGCTCCAGCGCGCCGCTTCGCGGGCGGAGAGGACATGCGACTTCCGGTTGAGCACACCGAGGTCGAGCACCAGCAGGATCAGGATGATTGCCGTGAAGCCGATCCAGACCGAAAGCTGGTGCCCGCCCATCATGAATCAGCCCGCCTGGGGCAACGCGAGGAGCGCCTGGACGCGATCCTCGGTGGGCGGGTGGGTGCTGAAGAGCTTGCCGATGCCACCTCGAGCCGCCAGCGGATTGACCTGTGCAAGCGGCGCCAGCTGGGGAGCGACCGACATCGGGATCTGCTTGGCACCGGCGTCGAGTCGCACGAGGGCCTGCGCGAGGGGCCGTGCCTTGCCGGTGATCATCGCCGCAGTCGCGTCGGCCGCAAACTCGCGCTGCCGCGAGATCGCCATCTGCATGATGCCGGCGAGGAGCGGTGCCATGAACGCGAACGCCAGACCGCCAATACCGCCGCCCTCGTCGTCGTCGCCCCGCATCAACGAACCCGCGAACCAGGGCAGGATCGATAGCATCGAGGCGATCCCGGCGGCGACGGTCATGGTGAGCATGTCGCGATTCTTGATGTGCGCCAGCTCATGCGCGATCACGCCCTCGAGTTCGTCGCGCGGGAGCGTCTTGAGGATTCCCTCGGTGACCGCGACCACCGCGTGTGACGGCGATCGGCCGGTGGCAAATGCATTGGGCTGTTCCGACGGGACGATCGCGACGCGCGGCATCGGCAGCTCGGCACGCTGGCGCAGCCTGTCGACCATCTCGTACAGGTCGGGTGCCTCGGCGGCCGTGACGACCCGCGCCTTGTACCCGCGGAGCACCATCTTGTCGGAGAACCAGAACGACACGAATGTCATGATCAGGCCGAGTGAACCGCCGATCAGCAGGCCACCGCTGCCGCCGATCAGCTGGCCACCCACCATGAACAGCGACAGCATCCCCGCGAGCAGCACGAACGTCTTCATGTTGTTGACCATCTTTTCCTCCTGAAAGCACCGAAGGCGAGACTTCGTCGCCCCCGGTAGGTCCGGGTATTCGACGAAGGTCTCGCCTGAAAAGCCACATGGGCTCCTCGATGACACCGTGCACGCGCTCGGCGTACAGTCTTGACGATGTCACCGGCCGCGGTGAGGCGGCTGGGCTACTCCCCTTCTGGGGGGAAAGATAAGGGAGGGTGGTTGGGGGACAAGCGGGTGGGCTTAACTTCTGCGACCCCCTCGCGAGTCCCGAATGATCCTCGCCCTGCTGGTCCTGCAGGCCACCGCACCGTCTCAGGCCGTGATTGCCGCGCCGCATGCCGCCCGCGTCGCGCAGCTTTGCGGTGCCCGGTCGCCCGCCGACGCCGGCCAACTCCTGGCCCTCGAGCGCCGCGAGGCGGATGTTGCCTCTCGCCGTCCATCGACGTCGGACTGGGTGGCGTTGGGGTGCACTCGCGCGCAGCTGGAGTTCGCCGGCGTGGTCGGCCGTGAGGGTGTCGAGATGCCGCTTGGCGACCCGTGGGCGCTCGGTGCCATCAACGCGATGTCTCGCGCGGTGGCGGCAGAACCCGCTCACCCCGTCGCCGCCGAGGTCATGGCACTCATGGCGCTCGCGGAAGAAGCTGATGACGTCGCACCCGGGGTGATTGCGTCGGTACTGCAGGCGTCGCAACACGCGTTGGCGCCCACCGCGATGCTCCGGGCGTGCAGCGAGTTCGCGCTGAGGGTCCGCGACACCGTGGTGGCTGGTCGCTGCGCCCACGCTGGCCTGGCGCGTGGGGCCGACTCCACTTGGCACCTGATCCGCCGTGCACGTATCGCCTTCTCGCGAGCCGACACTGCCGGAGGGTCGATAGCCTTCGCCGCTGCGGCGAGCAGTGCGCGCGGCGCGGCGGCGCATGCCGAACTCGACTGGCACCTGCGCTGGTTCCTGTCGCCCGACGAGTATCAGCAGTGGAAGGTGCTTCCCGATTCATCAGCGTCTGGCTTCGTTCGCGATCGACTCACCACGCGGGACGTTCGCGACGCCCGTCCTTTTGGGGCGCGACTCGTCGAGCACTTCGCACGACTCGATGTCGTGTTGCAGCGCTTCCGTCTCCACCTCGCCCGGCAGTTTCGTGAGCGCGGTGGGTTCCCCCGTCCCACCCCGGAAGGGCTGGTCGATGCACCGTGGCAGGAGGTGCTTACGTCGTGCGAACCCGGGACCATACCGGCTGAGTCGCACCGCTTCTACGATCGGTGGCAATGGGTGATCGACGATCGTGGAGCGGTGTGGATGCGATTCGGTCCGCCTGACGACCGCATTGACATTTCGCCACAGTGCCCGGGCGCGCTGCCGGGATCCGTCGTCCGCGAGATGTGGCGGTACATGATCGACGGTGAGGCGGTGCTGCTGCATTTCGAGAATGAAGCCTTCGACGGCTCGGCTTCGGCGGCCCGCCTTGTCGCCGGGGTGCTCGGGACGTACATGTGTGATCTCGATGCTGCGCGTTGCACGATGTCGCACCGGACCTCGATGCCGGGTGGATTGCCCCCGGAACAGCTCGAGCGGGTGCGGGTGCAGGACGATGCGTATCTGGTGACGGCCACCACCACCGACGACAATGCGCCGCGCGGGCTGGCGACGTTGCGTGTCGCGGCGCGCCTGCACCGGCTCCGCGACCCGCAGACCGATCGCCCCATCGCACTGGTCAGCTATGCACTCCGGATGTCGGACCTCGAACGCGACGGCGCCGGCTCGGCCGCGGTGACCCTCACCATCCGGTGGTGGGATCCGCGTGCAGCCGTCGAGCGCGACACAGCGCTTATCCGGGTTCACGCGATTCCCGCCGGTGCGGACACCACGCGGTCGCTCACGGGATTCGTTGTGCTGCCCGGCAGCGATGGCATCGCCGCGTGGAGCATCGCCGCATCGCAACCCGAACGGTTCGGCCGATCGGGTGGGATCGATGAGCCGCCGCTTGCCGAGGGCGCCGTGCGCATGTCGAATATCGTGGTCGGGAGTGCGGCGAGCGGCCTGGTCTGGCGTTGGTATGGTGAGGAGTTGCTGGTGACGGCGGTGGGGCGGGCGGCCCGCACGCACCCGGTTACGCTGTACTATCAGGTGGAATCCGGCCGCGCGCGCGACAGTGTGTTCACGTCAATCACCCTGACGCGCCTTCGGGGTTCGGTTGCATCTCCCCGACCCGATCTCGATATCCGGATGCCGTCGTCACTCGTCATGGGATTGAACGAGTTCGTGCCTGAGCTCGATGTGTCGCTGCTGGAGCCCGGCCACTACCGCATCGACCTCGCCATTGCCGTCGGTCGCGACGCGCCATTCGCTCGGCGTTCGACCACCATCACCCTGGATTGAGCAATGGTCCTTCCGGAGATTCGTTAGCGACCGGGTCGCCGGGATCGCTGCCGGGTCGCGCGGAGGGGTTCCGCCCATGGCGCCCTGCCCACGTGCTGACGCCAGTGGATGCCCGCGCCGTTGCGCCCTTCGCGCACACCGTCGGACCCGGACCTCACCACGCCACCCTGCTCGGCACCCAACGTCCACATACTGTTCGCCCGACTCTCCCTCGTGCGACAGCCAGACCGCTTCGTCGGTGAACGCGACCGCGGAACAACGGGCGGACGATCCCCCCAGCAGGCGCCCACGGTATGCACCATCAGGACCGTGAACATCAACCCTGAACTCCGATCGCCACTCGGTAACCCCCGCTGCAGTGTCGCTCGGCACCGGCCGTGATTCGGAATTCAACAGCAACAGGATGCGGCCGTCGTCGTCGCTGACCATGTACCAGTGCGCCTGCTTCTCCTTCGGCATGTCCTGCTCCTGAAATGGCTGGCCGCGCTGCCTGGCTGCGGTTCGCGACTGCGCCATGCGACTGGCCCATTGCTTCGGCGCGTATTGCGGACGGGGCGCATCGCGCTCGATCCGGCGGATGGCGCCGCTGGTATCGATGAGGGTGAGGTTGAACGAATCGGTCCGGCTTGCCACCTGCGTGCCATTGGGCAGCATCGTGGTATGCGAGCGCCGCCCCCAACCGACCGCGTCTCGCGGACCGTTCCTGTAGGCATCGGACGCCGGAATGGTGTCGTGAACCACCCCGCTGCTGTCGAACCGCAAGTATGAGACGGTCCGAGGACGATCGTCGAAATGATGTGTCACATTCGCGCTGTACCAGCCACCATCGTCAGCTGGCAGCAGGTCGACCATGCCGCCTGGAAGCAGCCACGTGCCAGTCACCTTTCCCGCTGAGTCGTACCGGGTGACTCGCGATAGCCCCTGACTGCCGATCAGCAGTTGTCCGTGGGGCAGCGCCAGCAGGTCGGGAAAGCGAGCGTACTCACCAGGCCCTCCACCGATCCGCCCGATCCGTCGTACGAACTTGCCGGCAGCATCGAACTGGCGCACCGCCGAGCCGGTCGAATCGGCGCCGCCGTCGGCGACGATAACCCCGCCGTGGAGCGCCGAAACGAGATAATTCACCCTGGTGAACAGCTCGTCATCGCTCACGTCGAGGCCGCCGATCCGCGTGGTGGCGGTCATCGCAATGGTGTCGCCCGACGCCGTGACGAAGCGCGGACCAGCGGAGTCGACGAACGTGGCAGCAACGGGCGGCGCCGGTCGGCTGCACGCGCCGAGCAGCACTGCAGCGAGAATCGTGGGAACGAGCGGCGCCCTACCGGGCATGGCTTTCCTCGCATGTGATCTGGTTCGCTTCACCGACCTCAAAGCACCAGCGCATCGAGCGGCTGTCCGGTAACCGCTCCACCTGCCGGCACCACCACCAGCACATCTGCCCGCGCCACACTGGTCAGGATCCCCGATCCCTGCGCACCGGTGAGTCTCGCCCGGGGCACCGCGCCGCCACCCGGCCACTCGAGCGTCGCCCGCAGGTAGAGGTCGAGCATCGCGTCGGGTTTCACCGCATCATCGAGCATCACGGCGATGAGCCGCGGCAACGGTGTGGGGTCGGCACTCATCGCGCGTATCATTGGTCGACCGAACAGCTCGAACGTGACCACCGCACTCACGGGGTTGCCCGGCAGCGCCAGCCATGGCCGCCCATCGGGCAGCACCGCGAACGCCGTAGGCCCACCCGGTCGCACGCGCACTCGGCTCACCAATTCGCGAGCTCCCAGGATCTCCATCGCGCGGTGGATATGGTCGTGCTCACCAACGCTCACCCCACCTGCCGTGACGATCGCGTCGCAACTCTCCGCCGTGCGCACTCGCTCCACGATGTCGTCGACGTTGTCGCGGGCAATACCGAGCGATTCTGCGACACCACCGGCATCGGCCACCAGCGCCGCGAGCGCGGGACCATTCACGTCGGCAAGCCGCTCACCACGCTGGACAAGGTCGAGTTGGTCGAGTGAGACCACTTCGTCGCCCCCGGAAAGCACCCCGACACGTGGCGCGCGGTGCACCACCGGGTGAGACACGCCCAGTGCCGCCAACAGCGCAAGCTGTCTCGGCCCGATGCGCGTGCCCGCCGCCAATGCGAGGTAACCACGCTCCAGGTCGCCGCCCGCGGCGCGGACATTCGCACCGGCGTCGCGGTCGTTGCTCACCGTCACCACGGTTCCATCGGTCTCGGTGTCTTCCTGCCGAACAACACTGTCGGCACCGGACGGCACCCTGCCGCCGGTGAAGATCCGCACCGCCGTACCTGGCTCCACCATCGCCTGCCCAGTACCGCCCGCCGGTGCGTGTCCGACAATGCGCAACACGACTGGCGCCGTCGCCACGGCGCCGCGCACATCGCTGGCGCGGACGGCGTAGCCATCCATTGCGGCGTTGGTCCATGGGGGGAGCGGAAACGGTGCGACGATGTCGGTCGCAATGATGCGACCGATCGCGTCACGTAGGGGCATCGTCAGCGTCGGTTGTACATTCGCAGCGCCGACGATGATGCGTTGGGTCTCGGCGACGCTGGTCGCGGTGCGCGCCACCCTCACGTCCTCAGTAGCGCCGGCCGCGCCGCTTCTCGAGGACGATATCCATCCCGACGACGATCGACGGCAGCAACTTGGTGACGTTGCTGGTGGGCGGAACGCGGTTCTGCGTTGCGGTCGGCCCCGTGACCGCGAGCAGCTGCACCGCGGTGAGCCGCCCCTCGATCCGAAGCTGGTACCCGGAACGTGGTGCAGTCGAGAAGCCGAATGCCACGGTACCCGTCGGGCGTGCGTCCTTGTCGCCGTCCTCGAGGTACACCTGCAACACCTCATCTTCGCGGAGGCCGAGGACGGCCGTCACCGGCACCGTGCTCCGGGGGACCAGCGCAATTCCCACCATCAACCGTGCGTACGGCTGGACCTCGGCGCGACTGAGTGGCCTCAGCACCACGCCACCGGTGAGTGACACTGCGGATGCAGAACGATCATCGCCATTGATCACGCTGCACGCCGCCTGATTGAACGAGTCGTTGGCGCTGGGCACGAAGAGGCACTCATCGGTCGTCCCGAGGCCCAGGTAGCTGACTTCGCCTGAGATCCCGATGTTGTCGCTCGGAAAGAACGTACCCTGTCCGATGAAGGTCAGGTTGGACCGCAGCCTGCGCCGCAGGTCGAAAATGTCCTGCTGCTGAGCGCTGGCGAGGATCGGCTGATTGGGCACCGACCAGAGATCGACCCCGCCAATCCAGCCCCCGCTCACCCCCACCACCAGTCGCGACTGGTCACGGGTCGCCTGCGCCTGTCCTGGGCTCGGCGCGATCAGGATCAGTGCAGCCAAGCATCCGACGACGCGAATACGGTCCACGATGCCTCCCGGGTGTGGAGCGGAACCTCAGCCGAGGCAATCCGCCCAGAGCGTCTCGTCTTCGGCTACCCGCACGCAATGGGTGCGGACTCCGTTGGGCAGTGAGGCCGCGACGCGGCCGTAAATCCATTGGGCCAGCGCCTCGCAGGTCGGCTGTTCGGCGCCGCTGGCAAAAGCAGGGATCACATCGTTCAACAGCGTGCCGTCGAGCGGGCCGATGATCTCGGCGATGATCCTGTCGAACGTCTCGAGGTCGATGATCATGCGCATGTCGGCGGACAGCGGCCCAGTCACCGAAATTTCCACGCGGTACAGATGACCATGAGGCGGCGCATCCGGATACCGATGACGGGCGTGAAAACTCACCGCCCGCGTGAGAACACTCTGTACGGGTTCGGTCAGAACGAGATGCCCAATCCGACAAAAATTGCCGGCGTGACGACGTACTCGCCCTGCTTCCCCGTCGGATTGACGGCGTTCGGGTTGTCGACGGTACCTGGCTGCGACGCCGGTTCATCGTTGTACGAACCCGGATACTTGATCTTCCAGAAGAGCGCGCGTGCCTCGATCTTCGCGTACGCGCGCTGACCGAGGAATATCCGGGTGCCAACATTGGGCACGAAGTAGAACTTGGTGCCGAAGGTGTAGGTGGATGTGTCGGCGGGTGGCGAACCAGCGCCGCGGACGATACCGAGCCCGATACCGACGAAGGGACCAAAAGCGTGCCAGCGCTTGCCGCCGGTGACGTTCATCTGGACGGACGCTTCGCCGGCGGTCAACCGCTGGGGCACCGGTCCACTCACCCGGGTCGCGACCGAATCGTCGGCATCGACGATGAACCGTTCGGTGTTGGCCGTCCATGCGCCGAAGGCGAGTTGCACGGTGTTCTTGGCACGGAACACGATCCGGCCGCCATACACGTTGCCGTCCTGCGGCGACACCGGGATCGGACCGCCGTTGCCGAAGATCCTGCCGCCGATCGCCTCGATATATCGACCGTTGCGGATCTCGTGATATGGTGACGACAGCCCGAGCGCGTTGTCCTGCGCCTTCAGCGCCGGCACGGCAATCGTTGCGGCGAGGAGCAGGACGAGGGTCGGGATTGGTGCAGCGTGCATCGTTGTTCTATTCCTGGAGAAGTGTGCGGCCCGTCATCTCGGCGGGCTGATCCATTCCGAGCAGGCCGAGAACCGTGGGCGCAACATCGCACAGCGAGCCCCCACCGCGAAGGGCCCTGATCCCGTCACCCAACCCGACCACGGGCACCGGGTTCGTGGTGTGCGCCGTGTGCGGGCCGCCGGTTGCGGGGTCGACCATCATCTCGGCGTTGCCGTGGTCGGAGGTCACGAGGAGTCGCGCCCCCACCCTTGCCGCCTCTGCGACGATCCGTGCGAGGCATTCGTCGACCGTCTCGACCGCGCGAACCACGGCGGGAATCACCCCTGTGTGCCCGACCATGTCGGCGTTCGCGAGGTTGGCGAGGTAGAAGTCGTGGTTGCCCCGGGCCAGGGCTCCGCAGAGCGTGTCGGTGATGCCCCGGGCGCTCATCTCGGGGGCCAGATCGTACGTGGCCACCTGTCGGGACGCCACCAGCTCACGTTCTTCGCCCGCGTACGGTACCTCGACCCCGCCATTGAAGAAGTAGGTCACATGCGGATACTTCTCGGTCTCGGCGGTGCGGAACTGGCTCCGTCCGTGGGCGCCCAGCTCCTCGGCGAGGATTCGCGCCATCGAGAACGGTGGGAATGCCTGCGGGATCGGGTAGGTCTCGTCGTACTGGGTCATCGTCGCAGCAGGGATGCGCGGACAATGGGTGACGTCGAAACCGTCGAATCCCTCGATGCAGAGCGCCGAGACGATCTGGCGCATCCGGTCGCTGCGATAGTTGAAGAAGAAGATCGCATCGCCGTCGCGCAGCGTCGCAGCCGGGGCGCCATCGCGGGTTATCACGAGCGGCTTGACGAACTCGTCGCTCTCGCCGCGTTCGTAGGCGAGGCGGACACCGTCGCCGGCGGTCGGGACGGCCGTGCCGATGCCGCGCGTCATGGCGTCGTACGGCAAGCTGGGTGCGGGGCCATCGGCGGTCGCGATCCATCGCGAAGTAGCGGCCGGTGAGGGTGGCAATGAGGGCACGACCGTTGCCCACTCGCGCGATATCGCGTTCGAGCTGGGCCACCACCTCGGCTCCCGAGGTCGGGGCAGAGTCGCGGCCGTCGAGAAAGCCGTGGATCGCCACTCGCGGCGCGCCGCGCGCCACGGCTGCACCGATTGCCGCGCGAAGATGGCCATCGATGGCGTGCACGCCGCCCCAACCGAGTAGCCCGACGAGGTGGAGGGTGCCACCGGTGCGCCGCACGTGATCGACGAGGTTGGTGAACTCGGGGATCGTCGCGAAGTGACCGGATGTGATGCTTTCGTTGATGCGGACGAGATCCTGCGGAACCACCCGGCCTGCACCGAGATTCAGGTGGCCGACTTCGCTGTTGCCCATCTGCCCTTCGGGAAGCCCGACGCGGAGTCCGCTGGCCTCGAGCAGCGCCAGCGGTGCATTGGCCACCATCCGGTCCCACGTCGGCGTGCGCGCGAGGGCGATCGCGTTGCCATCGGCTTCGGGGACGCCATCCCCAGCCGTCGAGAACGACGAGGACGACCGGCGCGAGCGCGCCTGGTGGCGTTTGACATGATCCTCCGCGAGGTCTACACTCCCGGTCGTGACCGGCGCGCCGCAATCTACTTCCGCTCAATATTCGCCTACCAGCCTGCATCATCGCGATGCTGCTGCTGTTGGCGCCGTCGTCGCATGCCGCAACAGGCCGCGCGCCGGCACGGTGGCGGACGTCGACCTCGTCAAGGATCCTGGCGGCACCGTCCTCGCCCGCATCGCGAAGGATGCACCGCTCGCGACCGGTGGCGTGCGGGGCACCTGGCGCGAGGCGACGCTCGAGGGATGGATCGCCGAGCCGGCGCTGCGCGACGACCGTCGTGACGGTTTCGATGTGGCCGTCAACGTCAGCGCCGGTACGGCAGTACGGGCCGGCGCCGGGACCGGCGCCACGATCGCGATGGCGCGTGCCGGGGCGCTGTTCAAGCGACTCGAGACCAGGAGCGGATGGGTTCAGGTGCGGCGCACCGGGTGGGTGGTCACGAGCGCCCTCGCCGACGGCCAGCCGGCGGCGGCCGTCCCCGCGTCCGCCCCGCCAGCCACGGCGATTCGTCCCGCGAACGACCGCCGGCGCGTCGACGACGCTGTCGGCAGGGTCCACGCTCAGCGCCGCGCCGCGCGGAGCCGCGGTCGGGACGATCGAGTCGCCGCTCAGCGTCGAGGTGGTCGAGCGCCGGGAAGGCTGGACCCGGGTCCGGATCGATGGGTGGACCCGGGATGCATCGCTCACCGACCTCGCTCCGGTGAACCAGGTGAGTGGCGCCGACGTGCGCGAACAGTCCGGAGAAGTATGTGGGCCAACCGGTCGAGTGGACGCTGCAGGTGCTGGCGGTCCAGCAGGCCGACGAGCTCCGGCCGGAACTGCCTCCGGGCCAGCCCTACGTCCTCGCTCGCGGACCACTGCCTGAAACCGGGTTCGTCTATCTCGTCGTACGGACCGACGAGGTCGCGCGCTTTCGCAACCTCGAGCCGCTGGCAAAGATTCGGGTTCGCGCCACGGTTCGAAGCGGCCGCACCCGGTTCCTGCCGACTCCCGTCCTGAACTTCGTTCGCCTGCTCGACTGAGCCCGGAGATTTCATGAATGAGCACCTGAAGGACCGGTTGCTCCGCAAGCTCGAGACGCTTTCCGATGAGCGGGCGTATCAGGTGCTCGACTTCGTCGAGTTCCTCGAGAGCAAGTATGCGGAGCGATCGTCGCCCACGAACATCTTCGCGCGCATCACCGAGACGGTCGAGGACACGATGCGCGCGGGCAAGGTCCCGATCAACGCCATCTCCGGCACCGTTGGTGTGTTCGACAGCGCATCGAAGGTGATGAAGGGGCTCGCTTCCGCCGCCGGCGCCGTGGTGGACGAGGCCTCGAAGACGGCGCGAGAGCTCACCCAGGCACCCAAGGCACCGCCGTCGTCGGACGCGACGCCGCCGTCGCCGCCATCTGACGGTCAGGCTGGATGAGCGCGGTGTTCGCCGCGCCTGCGGCTTGATCGGCCCCCCGCCATTGCGGTATCTTTGAAGATGTTCCCCACGACATTCCAGCTGGCACCGGGTAATCCCAGGCGATGAGTACCATCCGGCCGGGCCACGCCCTGACGTTCGACGACGTCCTGCTCGTCCCGCGGCACTCGACCGTTCATCCCCGCTCGGTCTCGACGGCCACCCGGTTCACCCGAGACATCCCGCTTCACATCCCGCTGGTCGCCGCCGCCATGGACACGGTCACCGAGGCCGAGATGGCAATCGCGATGGCGCGTGCCGGCGGTATCGGGGTGATCCACAAGAACATGTCGATCGATCGGCAGGCCGCCGAGGTCGATCGGGTGAAGCGGAGCGAGAGCGGGATGATCCGCAATCCGATCACGCTGGGCCCGGACCGACCGTTGCGCGAGGCCGCTGCACTGATGCGGCGATTCCGGATCTCGGGCGTGCCGATTGTCGACGGCGAGGGTCGCCTGATCGGCATCATCACCAATCGCGACCTCCAGTTCGAGTCGAACATGGAGCGCCTCCTGTCGGAAGCGATGACTCGCGAGAGGCTGGTCACTGCTCCGGTGGGCACGACGCTCGACGAGGCCGAGGCGATCCTGGCACGGCACCGGATCGAGAAGCTGCCAGTGGTCGACGCCGATGGCGTGCTCAAGGGGCTCATCACGGTCAAGGACATCTTCAAGCGCCGCGACCACCCCGACGCCAACAAGGACCAGCACGGTCGGCTGCGCGTTGCCGCCGCGGTGGGATCAGGCACGGAGGCTCGCACTCGCGCGGCTGCGCTGGTCGGCGCCGGGGTCGATGTCGTGGTGGTGGATTCGGCGCATGGCCACTCCGAGGGTGTGCTCGAGACGATTGCCACCCTGCGTGACGCGTTCCCCGATGTCCAGCTGATCGGCGGCAACGTCGCGACCGAGGCCGGCGCACGTGCCTGGTCGAGCGCGGTGCCGACGCGGTCAAGGTCGGTATCGGCCCCGGTTCGATCTGCACCACGCGGGTGGTGACCGGCGTGGGTGTGCCGCAGATCACCGCGATCATCGACGCCGTGCGCGGAGCTGGCGACGTGCCGGTGATCGCCGACGGTGGCATCAAGTACTCCGGTGACGCGGTGAAGGCGCTCGCGGCCGGGGCGTCGTCGGTGATGATGGGCTCGATGCTCGCCGGCACCGAAGAGAGCCCCGGCGAGAGCATTCTCGCCGAGGGACGGCGCTTCAAGCTGATCCGGGGGATGGGATCGATGAGTGCCATGCAGGACGGCTCGGCCGACCGCTATTTCCAGGAGGGTGAAGTCTCGCCCACCAAGATGGTGCCGGAAGGGATCGAGGGACGGGTTCCGTACAAGGGCGCTGTCTCCGACGTACTCTTCCAGATGGTCGGTGGCCTCCGGAGCGGGATGGGCTACTGCGGCGTGGCCGATATCGGCTCGCTGCAGCGCGACACCGAGATGGTGCAGGTGACCTCGGCCGGTCTGCGCGAGTCCCATCCGCATGATGTGACGATCACCCGGGAAGCCCCGAACTACAGCGTCTGACATCCGCCTGGCCGGCCACATCGCAGTCGGCCATCCGAACAGCCTTTGCGATCCCTCCTCCGCAGGACATGACATGACGCGTTGTCCCCGATTCGCGCGCCCGTTGGCCTCACTCGTTGCGTTGATGCTTGCTGCCGCGGGACCGCTTGCGGCCCAGGCCGCCGATTCCACCGCGAGCGTGGTGGGTGGTGGCATGATCGACGCCATCGACCGGTTCTTCGGTGCGGCGATCGTGAGTCCGCTCACAGCCGTGTTCTTCTTCGACGTGATGTGGTGGGACAACAACGCCGAAACCAATCTCCAGTTGCCGCTGGTGGTGCTCTGGCTGGTGCTCGGGTCGGTCTACCTGACGCTCCGGATGGGCTTCATCAACTTCCGCGGCATTCAGGCACGCGATCGACGTCACCCGTGGCAAGTACTCCAATCCGTCCGACCAGGGCGAGGTTTCGCACTTCCAGGCCCTCACGACGGCGCTGTCGGCGACGGTCGGTCTCGGCAACATCGCCGGCGTGGCGATCGCGGTCTCGATCGGCGGCCCGGGCGCCACCTTCTGGATGATCGTCGCCGGCCTGATCGGGATGTCGGCAAAGTTTGCCGAGTGCACCCTCGGCCAGAAGTACCGTCAGGTCCGCTCCGATGGCCACGTGATGGGCGGCGCGATGTACTACCTCTCCAACGGCCTCAAGGAGCGCAACCTCGGCGGCCTGGGCAAGGTGCTGGCGGTGCTCTTTGCGATCCTGTGCATCGGCGGCTCGCTGGGTGGCGGCAACACCTTCCAGGTGAGCCAGTCGATGAACGCGCTGCAGGAATCGATGCCGTTCCTGGTCGTCTATCCCTGGGTCTACGGCCTGGTGATGGCCACCCTGGTCGGCGTCGTGATCATCGGTGGGATCAAGCGGATCGCCGAGGTGGCCGACAAGATCGTGCCCACGATGGTTGGAGTGTACTCGGCTGCTGCGCTCTACATCCTCTTCGACAATGCCGCCCTGATTCCCACGGCATTCGGGTCGATCATGCAGGGTGCGTTTGCGCCGACGGCGCTGTACGGCGGCTTCATCGGCGTGCTGGTGCAGGGCTTCCGTCGCGCCGCGTTCTCCAACGAGGCCGGTACCGGCTCGGCCGCGATCGCCCACTCGGCGGCGCGCACGGCGTACCCGGTGCGGGAGGGCATCGTGGCCCTCCTCGAGCCGTTCATCGACACCGTCGTGGTGTGCACCATGACCGCGTTGGTGATCGTCATCACCGGTTCATACAACAATCCCGACAATGCAGCGCTGATCGCCGGCAGCCAGGGCGCCGCGCTCACCTCGCGAGCCTTCGGCCAGCACATCTCATGGTTCCCGATCATCCTCGGTATCTGCGTCCTGCTCTTCGCGTTCTCGACCATGATCTCGTGGTCATACTACGGCGAGCGCTGCTGGACCTACCTCGTCGGCGACGGCAAGAGCCGGATATTCCAGTTCGTGTTCGTGATCTTCACCTTCCTCGGATCGATCATCTCGGCCAACAACATCCTGAATTTTGGCGACCTGATGATTCTCGGTATGGCGTTCCCCAACCTCGTCGGGGTGTTGTTGCTGAGCGGCCAGGTGAAGGCTGATCTCGATGCCTACTGGGCCAAGTACCGAAACAACGAGTTCCCCGTCTACAAGTGAGCGGGGTTCGGTCCTCAAGCCCGCCCGCCGGCGATCTGGCCTGATCGCCTTGCGCGGGCGTAGCTTTGGGAACTCCACCCCCAAGCCGTTAGTCCCATCGCAGTGCAGCCCGTCCCACCTCAACGGGAGGAGAACGCTCCTCCGGGGTATCTGCCGTGAGTCTGTTCCGCACCAAGTCGATGACCGATATCGTGCCGGAGGAGGGCGCCGAGGGCTCCCTCAAGCGGACGCTTACCGCGTCCAACCTCGTGATGCTGGGCATCGGCGCGATCATCGGCGCCGGCATCTTCGTGCTCACGGGCACGGCGGCCGCCAACAACGCCGGTCCGGCGATCGTGATCTCGTTCGTCCTCGCCGGTTTCGGTTGCCTCTTCGCCGGCCTCTGCTACGCAGAGTTCGCGGCGATGATCCCGGTGGCCGGCAGCGCGTACACGTACGGCTACGCGACGCTCGGTGAGTTCGTCGCCTGGATCATCGGCTGGGACCTGATCCTCGAGTACCTCTTCGCGGCGTCGACGGTCGCGGTGGGCTGGTCGGGTTACTTCACCGCGTTCTTCGCCTCACTGGGGATCCACATTCCTGCGGCCATCGCCGGCTCTCCATTCACGGTCGAGGGGACGCACACGCTGGTACGCTCGCAGCTCTGCGTGGACCCGGCCACCGGTGGCTTCGCGGTCGATCCGATCTCGCACACGGCGATCTCCGTGGCCAACTGTGCCGCGGCGGGCGGCACGGTGGAGAGCGGCATCCTCAACGTCCCGGCAATGCTGATGGTGCTGGTGCTGACCGTGCTCCTGGTGGTCGGCATCAAGGAATCGGCGAAGTTCAACAACTTCATCGTGTACGTGAAGGTCGCGATCGTCCTCGCGGTGATCGGCTTCGGCATCAAGTACGTCAACACCGCCAACTGGGTGCCGTTCATCCCGGAGAACATCGGCGCCCGGCCAGTTCGGCTGGAGCGGCATCCTCCGCGGTGCCGGCGTGATCTTCTTCGCATTCATCGGTTTCGACGCGGTCTCCACGACGGCGCAGGAAGCGAAGAATCCGCAGCGCGATCTGCCGATCGGCATCCTCGGGTCGCTCGCCGTCTGTACCGTGCTCTACATCGCGATGGCGCTCGTGATGACCGGCATGGCGCACTACAGCGAGCTCAACGTGCCGCACCCGGTGTTCGTGGCGATCCAGAAGGCCGGCCCCGGCCTCGCCTGGCTGGGCTTCTTCGTCAACATCGGCGCGATCGCGGGTCTTGCTTCGGTGGTGCTGGTGATGCTCATGGGCCAGCCGCGCATCTTCTACGCGATGTCGCGTGATGGGCTGCTGCCGCCGCTGTTCGGCAAGGTGCACCACAAGTTCGGCACGCCGTGGATCGCGACCATCATCACCGGAGTGGTGGCTGCGCTCATCGCCGGCTTCTTCCCGATCGGCCTGCTCGGTGAGCTGGTGTCGATCGGCACGCTGCTCGCCTTCGTCATCGTCTGCGGCGGCATCCTGATGCTCCGCTACCAGCGGCCGGACCTGCCGCGTCCGTTCCGGACGCCGCTGGTGCCGTTCGTGCCGATCATGGGCATCCTGATCTGCGGCTACCTGATGTACGGCCTGCCGGGTGACACCTGGATCCGGCTCGTGGTCTGGATGGCACTCGGACTCGTGATCTATTTCGTGTACGGGATCAGGAACTCGAAGCTGGCGGCGAAGTAAGAAGCAGGAGAAGCGAGAAGCGAGAAGCGAGAAGGGAGAAGGGAGAAGGGAGAAGGGAGAAGGCGGTCTGCCTTCTCCCTTCTCCGTCTTTTTCGATAGCTGCTATTTTCCCCCCATGTCCGCTCTCGACGTCGCCGCACTCCTTGTTCCCGGCAAGCGCATCTGCCTGACCACCCACGTCAACCCCGACGGCGATGGCCTCGGCAGTGAGGTCGGGCTTGCCCACCTGCTCCGGGCGTTCGGGGTGGATGTGGTGATCACCAACCCTTCGCCCACGCCCGATCGGTTCGACTTCCTCTTTGCCGATCTCCCGGGGGTCGACCGCAGCGGCAACGCGGTGAAGGAACTGCGGCGTGCCGATATCGTCGTGGTCCTCGACATTGCCGATCTTTCGCGCCTCGGCCACCTCTCCGAGACGGTGCGCGACTGCGGCGTGCCCGTCGCGTGCATCGATCATCACGTGGGCCCGGGTGTACTGCCAGCCGGCCCGCGATTCGTTGATCCGGATGCAGCTGCCACCGGTGAACTGATCGTGCTCCTGGCCCGCGAGGCCGGCTGGCCACTCACCCAGCAGGCGGCGCGCGCCCTCTATGTGGCTCTGGTCACCGATACTGGTGGATTCCGCTTCTCAAACACGCGGCCCCGGACACTCCGGGTGGCGGCCGACCTCGTCGAGGCAGGCGTCGACACCGAGCAGGTCTATCTCGACGTCTATGCCAGCGCGCCGGAGGGTCGCCCCCGACTCCTCGCCGACGTCCTCCAGACGCTCGTGGTCGAGCCAGAAGTGGGGTTGGCATGGGTCACCGTGCCACCGGGCTCGCTGGAGCGGCACGCCGTGGATCCCGACGATCTCGACGGTGCGGTGGAGCACGCGCGCTCGATCCGTGGTGTCAGGATGGCGCTCCTCTTTCGCGAGATGTCGGGAGGACGCACGAAGGTGTCGCTCCGCAGTGTTGGCGACGTCGATGTGGCCGAACTGGCGCGTCGTTTCGGCGGTGGCGGGCACCGCAAGGCTGCCGGCGTGGCGATTGCCGGGCCGATGCCGACCGTGCAGGCCCAGGTACTCCAGGCGGCGCGCGAGCTGCTGATGGGCAGCGGGGTGCCGGCATGAATGGCGCAACCGACATGTTCGAGCGCATCGAGCGAGCCCTCGACGAGCTCCGCCCCTACATCAGTTCGCACAAGGGCAGCGTCGAGGTGATCGATTTCGACGACACCAGCGGCCTTCTCCTCGTTCGCCTGGGTGGCACGTGCAAGGGATGCGCTGCCTCCACGGTGACACTCAAGCAGGGCATCGAGACTCGCCTCCGCACCGCAGTGCCGGAAGTGCGCGTCGTCGAGGCTGTGTGACAGGAACACCATGACCAGCTCAACGCAGTCAACGGTCGAGGCAGCGCTCGACACTGTCGTCAACCCGCGTACCGGAACCGGTATGATGGCGTCCGGCATGATCGCCGATCTCGACGTCGACGCAGCCGGTGCGGTGAGCTTCACGGTGCTGCTCCGTCGCGACGACCCAGCCACGCTGGTGCGCCAGGCGCGCCAGGCGCTTGGCACTGCCGGCGTGTCGCAGCCCACCATCGCGGTCCGCGATCCTGACGGTCCGGCCCCGACCACCCACGCGGCGCCCCAGAGCGCATCGGCCGGCGTGCCCGCCGCGCCGGTGCCGAGCGAGATTCCCGGGGCTCGGCCGCGTCATCGCGATCTCGTCGGGAAAGGGCGGGGTGGGCAAGTCGACCGTGGCCATGAATGTCGCCGTGGCTCTGGCTGAGCGCGGATTGCGGGTCGGGATCATGGACGCCGATATCTACGGCCCCAACCTGCCGCGCATGGCCGGGGTCTACGAGAAGCCTGCGGTGCGCGACGGTCTGATCCAGCCGCTCGAGGCATGGGGCGTCAAGTTGATGTCGATCGGTTTCCTGGTGGACCGCGATGCACCGGCGATCTGGCGCGGGCCGATCATCATGAAGGTGATCAACCAGTTCCTGCGCGACGTCGCGTGGGGCGAGCTGGACTGCTTCATCGTCGACATGCCGCCGGGCACGGGCGACGCGCAACTCTCACTGGTTCAATCAGTATTGGTGAGCGGTGCGGTGATCGTCACGACCCCGCAGGAGATGTCGGTGGGCGACGCGTTGCGCGGGGCAAAGATGTTCGAGCGGGTGAACGTGCCGATGTTCGGCATCGTCGAGAACATGAGCGGATTTCTCGACCCGGTCACGGGGATGCGTCACGATCTCTTTGGTACTGGCGGAGGGGAGCGACTTGCCGAGGAACTGAACGCGGAGTTGCTGGGCCAGGTGCCATTGCAGGGAGGCCTCGCCGACGCCGCCGATCGTGGCCGGCCGATCGTGATCGATGCGCCGACCACGGCGGCGGCGGTGATGTTGCGCGAGATTGCCGACCGGATCTGGGCCAGGGCATCGACCACCCGGCAGCGGATGCCGGTGCTGGAATAAGCGAGAAGAGAGAAGGAGAAGGGAGAAGCGAGAGGAAGCGAGAAGCGAAGTGTTCCCATCAGCCCTAATCGATCCACTCCACGTCGATGCTGGCGACGGTGGTATTGAGCTCCACCGTGATCTTCCGCTTCGCCGCATCGAAGCGCGGGGTGACCCACGTCTTGCCGTCCCGCGCAAAGCCGTCGGCACTGAGTGGGCTGAGGAACCGGCTGGCGTCGAGCCGGACGCCGGTTCCACGCGGAATCCGGAGCGTCACCACTCCCATCGACATGCCGACCGTCACCCGCACGTCACGTTTCCAGGTTCCCCCGAAATCGAGCGTCGCCCGACCGATGCCGCCGTCGAGGTGGACTTCGCGACAACCGGCATGCGCGAGTCCGCTGATGTCGATGTCCCCGGCGCCCACCGTGAAGGTCGCGTGCCGGCACTCTCCCCGGGTCGGCGTCGCAAACGCCACGGTGGCGCGGCTCGCGCCCGAACGGACGGTGAGATCGGTGAGGGTGAGGCCGCCGAGGTTGAGCGTGGCCTCGCTGGCTCCGAGGTTGGCCGACAGGGAGAGCGGCACCGTGCGCGCAAAGGTGAACTCGCCGGTCTGGTCGAGCTGGCTGCGCGAGGTCACCCGCATGCCGCCCTTCCCGATCGACTCCAGGCCGACGCGGAGGATCCCGGTGCGAGGGTCGTACTGCTGCATCGGCTTGTACCGGTCGGCGTCGTAGCGCAGTTGCATGCGGTACAGGTTCGAGGCAGCGGATCCCACACGCACCGCACCTGCACCGAAGTCGAGCGTCGCAATCACCTGGCGTTCGGCGAGGATACCGCGCGCCGCCGTGAAGACCTTCATCGTCTGCGCGCTGGCCGGCGGCGCCACCAGTATGCCCGCACAACCGAGCGCAAGCAGGGCAAGACGAGCGGTCACTGGCTGTCTTTCGGTGGACGCGTCACCGCGGGCACGCCGAACTGCGGCGTGGCCCAGAGGAACTCGTCGGTCATCATCTCGGGGGGGAGGATACGCCCGGCAAAATGTTCGCGGACCCCTCCCCGCGAGAGGATCGCGGCACCGAAGCCGACCGTGCCGAGGAACCAGGTTGCGAGGGCCGCGGAGACGAAGATGATCCCGCCAGCGACCGGTACCCAGCCGACCGCGACCCACGCGACCCAGGTTGCAGCGAGCGCCGCGAGCCCGGTGATGACATACCGATACGCGTTGGCCGACACCACGAGCCCGCGCGCCATCCGGCGACGGGTGATCGTCTCGCCCATCGCGTGCGCCACCGCGATCAGGCCGCCAAGAATCGCGACGATCGCGAGCAGGAGGTAGATCACCACCGCGAAGGGCACGAGGAGGGCACCGGCAACGGTGAGGACCAGCCCGACCACGAGCATCCCGAACGTCGGCACGATGAGGATCTGCCCCAGCAAGCCCTGCCGTGAAACTGCGGCCGAACGAGTGCGCCACCGTATCCGACACGATCTCGAGGTTGGGTCGTCCGAACGTGACCATCCCGAAGCCGAGGACGAGCAGGGTGAGGAAAATTCCCGCGAGCCCTGCGCCTCGCTGGAGCACCACCCGCCACAACGCGGGTGCAGCCTCTGCAGTGGTGGCCACTGCCTCGAGACTCTGCATCGTCCCGGTGATCTCACCGCCGAGCAGGCGAACCCGACCGCCGATGGCGAGCACGTCACCGATGACGATCCCACCGCGATGCACGCTGACGTTGCCGTCGAGGGCCACGAGGTTGCCCTCCACTCTCCCATGCACTTCGGTCTCGCCATTGATGACCACGAGGTGCCCCGCGACGACTTCACTCGACCCGACCGACGTGCGCCCGATTCGGGCCCGGCCACCTTCCACATTGAGGCGCGTGGCCGAGATGGGGCTGCGCAGTGCCGCGCGGAGGTCACGCTCGAGACGCGATGGATCGTCGAGTCGGCCCGGGTTGACATGGGGGGACTGCGCGTCGCCCTGTACGGCCTGCGGCACGGGCGCGCCGAACGTCTCGATCATCGGGAGCAGGTCACGCAGTCGGTGGGCTACCGAAGCGACCGGGCTATCCGGTGCGGACGCGACCGCCGGAGCGGGAAGCAGGACGCCAATCAGGAGAACGAGCCCGCTCAGCGCCCCGCTACCACCTCGCATCGGCCACCGGCTCGGCGAGGAGTCGACGCAGCCCGATGAGCGCGGCCGCGTACAGCGCGGCTGCCGCCCCGATGACCGGTATGGCACGGGCGGGTGCGGCAAGGAGATCGCGCGTCCCGTCGAACCACGGCTGCTCGACCATGTTGGCGGCCGCAGCCTGCAGCGATGTCCAGAGCGTCTGCCCGATACCCTGGAGCGCCGGCTCGGCCCACGCGAGCGCCTGGGCAGGGTGCGACGCGGCCCAGGCAAAACCGCCGGCCACTGCTACGCCGACAACCACCGACCCGGCGGCAACCCTGCGCCGGGCACTCCGCGCACGCACCGTTACTTCGATGGGTGCCGGGTGGATGCTGATCCGGGACATGACACGCGGCGCGAAGCCGGGTGCGGGGTCGACCATGGGGAGCAGTGCGAGGGCGTCGACCACCCGCCGATCGAGGTCGACCATGGTGCGGCAAACGGTGCAATCGGCAACGTGAACACTCGCGCGCTCGATGGCCGTGCCGTCGAGGATTGCGTCGAGTTCGTCCGCCGTGAGGTGGTGCGGTTCGGGGGTGCTCATGATGTGGGCCTCCTACGCTGGCTCAGGGTCGACAGTTTCATTCTTCGCGCATGTCGGAGAGCAGAATCCGGAGTTCATTCCGCGCTCGGTGGATGTATGTCTTGACGGTCCCGAGTGGCAGGTCGAGGATCTCCGCGATCTCCTCGTAGGGTCGGCCGTCGACGTGCCGCAACAGGATGCAGCTCCGGTACTCGGGCCGCAGGTTGCCGATCGCTTCCTCGATCTGCGCGCCGAGTTCGCGGGATGTCACCTCATCGAGCGCCGACTCGCGGTTGTCACCGATCTGCAGCGTGGTCGCCTCGACGGCGTCTGCCGTCTGGGCATGCGGGGATCCGTCGAGTGAAAGGGTGTCGAGGGAGCGCTTGCGGAGATGATCGATCGCGGCGTTGTTGGCGATCTTGAAGATCCAGCTCGAGAACTTGTATTCGGGTCGGTAGGACTCGATCGCGTTGAGTACCTTGACGAACGTTTCCTGCGCGAGGTCTTCGGCGAGCTCGCGATCGCGCACCATGCGGTAGATGAGCGAGAACACCGGACGCTGGTAGCGGCGAATCAGCTCGCGATAGGCCGAATCGCGGCCCATCACGGCATGCCGCACCACCTCCTGGTCGCTCAGTGGTACCCACGCAGCGGGCGTGCGCACCGTCAGCGCACCACTCGCGTTGCGGGACGGTTCGCCGAGCCGGTAGCTTTCGGCACGATGCTTCCTGCCGAACAGTCCCTACCGATCACGGGCGGCCACGCCAAGCGTGAGTACGTGCGCGGCGTGTTCACGGATATCGCGCCGCGATACGACCTGTTGAATCATGTGCTGTCGCTCAACGCCGACCGCCGATGGCGTCGCGCCGCGGTGGACCAGCTCGGGTGGGAGCAGTGTCCCGCGGGCAGGTATCTCGATCTCTGCGCCGGCACGCTCGATCTCGGTGCCGAACTGGGGAACCGGGCGGGGTTCGGCGGCACCGTGATCGGCGCCGATTTCGTGCCGGCGATGCTGCGCCGGGGCGCCACGAAGTCGGCGCGGGTGCGACCCGCGGCGGCCGACGCGCTTCGCCTGCCGTTCGAGGATGCCGTATTCGATGGTGCCACGGTCGGCTTCGGCGTGCGCAATCTCATGGACCTCGATCGAGGGCTCGTGGAGGCGGCGCGGGTGCTCCGCCCGGGCGCGCGGTTCGTCGTCCTGGAATTCAGCACCCCGCGGCACCAGCCGATGCGGGCGATGTATCTGGGGTACTTCCGGCATGTGCTGCCGCTGGTCGGTCGGCTGGTGTCAAAACATAGGAGTGCATACGACTGGCTACCAGCGTCGGTGCTCGCCTTTCCGGAGCCGGACGAACTGGCACGGCGCATGGAAGCATCGGGTTTCGAGACCGTCCGGTGGCGTTCCCTCTGGGGCGGCATCGTGGCGATCCACACGGGAGTGCGCACGGGATGAGCATCGATTCGCTGCCTGATTTCATGACCGTCCTCGATCGCGCCGGTGAGCTGGTGCGGATCACCACCCCGGTGCGCACCCACCTCGAGATCGCCGAAATAGCCGATCGCGTGATGAAGCAGCCGGGCGGCGGACCGGCACTGCTGTTCGAGCATCCGGTGATGCCGGACGGCTCCCGCAGTGCGATGCCGGTGGCGATCAATCTCTTCGGATCCGCGCGACGGATGTGCCTGGCGTTCGGGGTGGGCAGGATCGACGAGATCGGGGATCGGATCGGCGAGCTGGTGACGATGCAGGTGCCGGAAGGATTGATGGGAAAGCTCTCGATGCTGCCGCGCCTGGCGGAGGCCGCCAAGTATCCGCCGAGGGTGCGTTCCGGTCGGCCACCCTGCCAGGAAGTGGTGTGGCGCGGCGATGATATCGACCTCGACCGCATTCCGTTTCTCCAGACCTGGCCGGGTGACGGGGGACGCTACATCACGCTGCCGATGGTGATCACGCGAGATCCCGATCGGAAGACCCGGAATGTCGGGATGTATCGGGTTCAGGTGCTGGGCAAGCGTGACCTGGCGATGCACTGGCAGCGTCACAAGACGGGCGCGGCGCATTGGCGCACGATGGCCGAGCGCGGCGAGGTGATGCCGGTGGTGATCGCACTGGGAGGCGATCCCACCGCGATGTATTCAGGCTCGGCGCCGCTCCCGCCGGGCATCGACGAGTTCCTGTTCGCCGGATTCATCCGTCGGCAGCCGGTGGAATTGGCCCGGGCGATCACCTGCGACCTCGAAGTGCCCACCGAGGCCGAGATCGTCATCGAGGGCCACATCGATCCCGCGGAGGCACTGGTGATGGAGGGGCCGTTCGGCGACCACACCGGCTTCTACTCGCTTGCCGACCTGTATCCGCGCATGCACGTGACGGCGGTCACGATGAAGCGGGCCCCGGTGTACCCGGCCACGCTGGTGGGGCGGCCGCCGATGGAGGATTACTGGCTCGGGCACGCCACCGAACGGATCTTCCTGCCGTTGCTCAAGCTCACCGTGCCCGAGATCGTCGACTATCACATGCCAGCAGCGGGGATCTTCCACAACCTCGTTTTCGTGAGCATCAACAAGCAGTATCCGGGGCAGGCGTACAAGGTGATGCACGCGCTATGGGGACAGGGGCTCATGGCGCTGTCGAAGGTGATCGTGGTGGTCGATCACGACGTGAACGTGCAGGACGCCGATGAGGTGTGGTGGATCGCACTCAACAACATCGACCCGAAGCGCGACACCGAGTTTGCGCGCGGTCCCGTCGATGTGCTGGACCATTCGTCACAGCACTTCACCTTCGGCAGCAAGATGGGAATCGACGCCACACGGAAGTGGCCGGAGGAGGGGTTCACGCGTGAGTGGCCCGAGCGGATCGTGATGGATGGCGCAACTCGCCTGCGAGTTGACGAGATCTGGAACACGCTGGGGACTGGATCGGCCATGAGCCGCCAACGGTGAGCGGTGTGCGTGAAGGACAGACCTATGCAGGGGTCGGCGCCGTCGCCAGGTGGTCGTCATTCGTCAAGCTGCCGCACACGCTGTTCGCGCTGCCGTTCGCACTGGTCGGCGTGGTCGCCGCGTCATGGGTGGCACCGCTCACGCCACGGGTCGTGACGCTGGTGGTGGTGGCGTTCAGGCCGCACGGTTCGTCGCGATGGGATTCAACCGGGTCGTCGATCGGCGCTATCGATGCCGACAATCCGCGCACCGCGGCGCGCGAGATTCCCGCGTGGCGCGATCTCGGTGGCGCAGGCCGGCGCGGCCATCGTCGTCGCGGCGGCGGTGTTCGTTGGCGTCTGCGGCCGCGCTCAACCCGCTCTGCCTGCTGCTGTCGCCGGTGGCGCTCGGCTGGGTGATGACGTACAGCTTACACCAAGCGCTTCACGACCTGGCCGCACCTCTGGCTCGGCGCTGTCACTGGCGATCGCCCCGGTGGGCGGATGGCTCGCCGTGACCGGCGCGTGGAGCGAGCCGTGGTGGCTGCTGGTCGTCATCACGCTCGCGGTGATGACGTGGGTCGCAGGCTTCGACATCTTCTACGCCCTCCCTGATGAAGGGTTCGACCGCAACAGCGGCCTGCACAGCGTGGTGGTGCGGTTCGGCCGACGCCGTGCCATCCTGATCGCAAAGCTGCTGCATGGCGTCACGATTCCCGCGCTGGCACTGTTCGGCTGGCAGGCGGGGTTCGGCGTCTGGTATTTCATTGGCGTTGCAATCGCGGCCGGAATTCTGGCGTATGAACACCGGCTGGTGAAGGCCGGATGACCTCTCACGCCTCGATGCGGCGTTCTTCACGATGAACGGCGTGATGAGCGTGATGGTGCTGGTGTTTGCGATTGTGGATCGAATGAGTCAGTAGTCGACAGTCGACAGTCGCAAGCGGTGTCGCCGCCGCCGCGACCACCTGCTCAACCGGTCGCTTTCTTCTGTCGACTGTCGACTGTCGACCTTTTGAAGGAGTTACACCATGCCGTCATCACCCACCCAGCTCCCCATCGTCCTCGCCATCACCGGCGCCTCGGGTGCACCGTACGCCGTGCGGCTGCTCGACGTGCTGGCGCGGGAGTCGGTGCCCGTCGACCTGATCGTCACTGCGCACGGCTGGAGGTTGCTCGAGACCGAGGCGTCGATTGCCGACGAAGCGGCGTTGCGGGACGCCACCGGTGGCGACTGGTCGTCAGTCACGCTCCATCCCGACGGGGATCGCGGCGCGCGCCCGGCGTCAGGGTCGCACCGCACGGCAGGGATGGTCATCTGTCCGTGCTCGATGGGAACGGTGTCGGCGATCGCGCAGGGGAGTTCACGGTCGCTGGTCGAGCGTGCTGCCGACGTCACCCTCAAGGAGCGGCGAAAGTTGATTGTCGTGCCCCGGGAGTCACCGCTATCGCTGGTGCACCTTCGCAACCTGGTTGCGCTCACCGAAGCCGGGGCGGTGGTGGTCCCCGCCGCGCCGGGCTTCTACCACCGACCGGCCGCCGTCGAGCGACCTCGTCGATTTCATCGTGCAGCGCATCGTCGACCAGCTGGGGCTCGACATTTCGCTGGCACCTCGCTGGGAGGGTTGAGACGATGCGCATCGGCGTCATCAGTGACACGCATGGGATGCTGCGTCCGGAGGTGTTCGAAGTGTTCGAGGGCGTCGATCACATCCTGCACGCCGGCGACATCGGCCCACCCGATATCATCACCGAGCTCGAGGCCATCGCACCGGTGACCGCCGTGCATGGCAACACCGACGGCGGAGATATCAGGGCACTGGTCGGTGGCATCGCACGGGTGCAGCTCGACGGTTTCGATATCGTGGTCACCCACGGCCACCAGCTGGGTGTGACGCCAACGCCGGCGTTGCTCCACGAGGAGTTTCCGGACGCCGACATCATCATCTTCGGGCACACCCACCGTCCGTTGCTGGAAATGGTGGATGTCGTGGTGACGGTGATGAACCCCGGTGGTGCCGGGGCTCGCCGATTCGATATTGCCGGCCTCGGTCGGGATCATCGAACTGGAGCCCGGGATCCCGCCGAGGGGTCGCCTGGTGCCGCTGACGGCAATGGACGAGGATTAGCCGATCAGTCGACGGGTGGGGCGTTGGCCCGGGGCCCCACGCCAGCCCCAACGATCTTGCCGTGTTCGTCGAGCAGCCACCGGATCACGAGTTGATCGGTGGTCATCTCACTGAAATTGCCGGCGTGCCAGTACTGGATGAAACCGCGGCGCCGGGTGAGTTTTTCCTCGACCACGGCAAGCTGCGCACCGGCCCGCTCGCCCACCTGTTGCATCGTCTTGTGGACACCGTCGGCTCCGCCCATCTGCTCGAGCGACGCCGGGTCGATCACGGCCACCAGAGAATCGACGTGAGCGTTCAGGAACCACCGTGTGTAGGACTTGCCGAGCGCGAGATAGCGTGCAGAGTCGGCCGCGGTGAGTGTGACGGGAGGCTTGAGTGCAGGTGGCGCCGCCTCCTGTGCTGCCAGCGAGGCCGATGGAATCGCCAACATTGCCACCATCATTGAGAAACGCATTAGAGCTCCTTTGAGGGTCCGGGAACCCAACGGACCTCTGCCCAGCCAAGTTTCAACTTGAACCGAAGAGGCCCGCTCATGAATCGCTTCTGGTCTGTGATCTTGCTGTCTTTCATCGCCCTGCCTGCTGCCGGGCACGCCCAGTCTCCGAGGACTTCGGTCGTGATGCTCGGCACCGGCACCCCGATCCCTGATCCCGATCGCAGCGGGCCGGCCGTGGCGATCATCGTCGACTCGGTGGCGTACCTCTTTGACGCTGGGGTGGGGGCGGTCCGACGCGCGACGGAGGCGGGCCGTCGCGGGGTGAAGGCATTTGCGCCAGCCACTCCGTCCGCGCAGCCCAACCCCCGCTTTGCGGCCGTGTTCCTCACCCACCTGCATTCCGACCACACCCTCGGTCTGGCCGATGTGATCCTGACGCCGTGGGTACAGGGACGAACCAATCCCCTGGACGTGTATGGGCCCGACGGGACCGACGGCCTCGTCGACGGAATCCTGGATGGCAACGCCATCGACATCACCGAACGGGTCGCCAGCGCAGGCGGGCCGGGAGCGGAGGGCTGGAGGGTGCGGGTGCACGAGGTGGGCGAGGGGGAGGTGTTCCGGGATGCGCGAATCACGGTGCGTGCCTTCCGCGTGCCGCACGGTGGGTTGGAAGACGCCTTCGGCTACCGCGTCGAAACGCCAGACCGCGTGATCGTGATCAGTGGCGACACCCGTGCCTCGGAAGAGGTCGCCGCGCAGTGCAACGGCTGTGACATACTGATCCACGAGGTGTACTCCGACGCCGGCCTGTTGAATGTGCCGGTGGGGCGGCAACCGTATCACCGGATCGCGCACACGGCGGCGACAGATGTTGGCCGGATCGCCAGTGGCGCCCGCGCGAAACTGCTGGTCTTGACTCACCAGCTCCTTTTCGGGTCATCAGTCGAGACACTGCTGAGCGAGGTGCGCTCGCAGTTCGACGGGAAGGTGGTGTCGGCACGCGACCTCGACGTGTTCTGAGAGCAGCGGTGTAACCCGCTACTGCCACTCCGCCAGTTTCACGGTGCGCCGCCACGAATCGGGTCGCGTCCGGAACCAGTGCATCACCAGCATCCGCTCGTGCAGTCGATCGGGATGGACCTCATGGATCGGCGGGACGGCACGGGTTTGTTCGTCGCGAACCGCCGCGCCGAAAGCCTCCCGCTCAAGCGGCGTCGTGGGATCGGGCCAGCCGCCGCGCACCTCGCCCTGCCGGATCAGGTAGATCCGGTCGTCGCCCCGTGCGCCCGGATCGCGATACACGAAGGTGAGCAGTTCGAGCGCACTGCGCGCCCGGGTGGTCGCGGCGAGCAACCACTCCAGCGCCTCGAAACGTTCGCGCCACCGCAGCGCTCCCTCGAAGTCTCCCGATTCTGCCCGGGCACTCATCTCGCGCACCACCCGGTCGACCGGGTCGATCGCCCTCCCCTCGCAGAACGCTGCGGCACGCTCGGCGTGCTGTCGATAGACCGGCTCCGACACCTCCCCCGCGCACGGCGCCAGACATGTGCCGAAGTCGAACCTGGGGCACGCAGCCCGGCGCGGCTCCGCGAAGAGATCGCCCTGCTCCGCGAAATGCATCGGCGCGTTGCCCCGGCAGTCCCGCAAGGCGAGCAGGTCGGTGAGCACCCGCGCTCCGTCGGACGTCCGTGCCCTCGAGGGGAGCGGGCCGTACACCCTGCCGGAATGGCGATCGGGAGATTGCGTTGCCAGCAGCCGGGGTGCGGTCTCGTCGGTGAGCACCAGGAACATCATGCCGCGCTGACGATTCATCGCGACGTTGTAGGGCGGGCGATGTTGCCGAATCAGCCGAAGCTCGGCGAGCGCCGCCGAAAATTCACTCGGCGTGTAGTCGAACCGGATGTCGCTGCACGCATGCAGGATGCGGGCGGCCTTGTCTTCGGGATACTTGGCGCGAAAGTACGACATCAACCGGGTGCGTACGCTCTTGGCCTTGCCCACATACAAGATTCGTCCCGATGCATCGAGCATGCGGTACGTACCGGGGCGATCCTCCGCGAGGCGGCGGATCCGGAACCGCAGCGCGGTCAGGTCGCCGGCGGGGAGTGCGAGCGCGAGGGAGGTCACGTCGGAAAATAGTGCGGTCGCTGTCGCCGGGCGGGCTACCTTTCGCAACCGGTCGTCCTGATGCCTTCCACCGGAGTCCTGATGCAACGCTCCCTCGTCCTCGCCGCCATCCTGCTCGCCGCGCCGCCGCTCAGCGCCCAGGACACAAGCGCCACCTACACCAAGCCGTATCAGGTTCAGGCGCTCGACATCTTCCGGACCTCGGTCGCGATTCGCACCGCAAGCGGTCAGGGCAAGGTGCCGGCACTGGCCCGGATGCTCGCCGAGCGGTTCCGCGCCGGCGGGTTTGCGGAACGCGACGTTCATGTCCTCCCGCTCACGCTTCCGGACGGTGAGGAGACCGCATCGCTGGTCGTGCGCTACCGGGGCGACGGATCGAGCGGCAAGAAGCCGATCCTGTTGACGGCCCACATGGACGTGGTGGATGCGAAGCCCGAGGACTGGGTGCGCAATCCGTTCTCGCTCACCGAGGAGAATGGCTACTTCTACGGCCGCGGTGCGACCGACGACAAGTTCGGCATCACGATGCTCACCACGACTTTGCTCCGGCTGAAAGCCGACGGATTCGTCCCGGTGCGCGATCTCATCATTGCGTTCACGGGCGACGAGGAAACGGAGATGGTGACGACCCAGGAGCTGGGGACCGTGCACCGCGCGCTGATTGATGCCGAGTTCGCGCTCAACGCTGACGCGGGCGGCGGCGTGCTCGACGAAGCGGGCCACCCGGTGAGATACCTGGTCGAGACCTCGGAGAAGACCTATGCGACCTTCGAGTTGACCGCCACCAATCCCGGCGGGCATTCGTCGACGCCGCGCGCTGACAACGCGATCTATGATCTGGTGGCGGCGTTGCAACGGCTCCGGGCGTACCGGTTTCCGACCGAGATCAACGATGCCACCCGCGAGTACTTCACGGCGCTGGGGAAGATCACGCCTGGTACGATGGGCGATGCGATGGCTCGTTTCGCGAAGAATCCCGGCGACTCGGCGGCGGCCGAAGTCCTCTGGAACGCACCGGAACAGGTCGGGATCACGCGCACCACGTGCATTGCCACCATGCTGCGAGCCGGACATGCGGAGAATGCGCTGCCCCAGTCGGCTACAGCCACGGTGAACTGCCGGATCTTTCCGGGAACAGAGGTGAGCGCGGTGCACGATGTACTCCACAACGTGGTGGCGAATCCCGCGATCGCGATCACCACGCTTGGTACACCGCTGCCGAGCCCCGCGTCACCGATTCGCGACGACGTGATGCACGCGGTGCGCGCCGGCGTGGACCGGATCCACCCGGGCACGCCGGTCATCCCGCAGATGGCACCGTATGCCACCGATGGCAAGCACCTGCGGCGGGCCGGGATTCCGACCTATGGCATCATGGGCCTGTTCAGCCGGGACAGCGACCAGATGGCGCACGGACTCAATGAGCGCACGACGGTCCGGGCGTTCTTCGACGCACTCGAATTCTGGCACGTGGTGCTGCGGAACCTGGCCGGGAGAGCGACGACATGAGTCCGGCCCCGATCACCCACCCCCTAGCCGGTCAACCGCCACCACGGGACATGCTGCTCGACCGGGCCAAGCTTGAAGCGGCCTACGTCAACGATGCACCGGATCCGTCGATCAGCGCACAACGGGTGAGCTTCGGCACGTCGGGGCACCGAGGCTCGGCCTTCTCCCGTAGCTTCAACGAGCACCACGTGCTCGCGATCACCGAGGCGATCTGCCGATACCGGCAGTCACGGGGCATCGATGGCCCGCTCTTCCTGGGCATCGACACCCACGCGCTGTCGAGGCCTGCGGCGGTGACGGCAACCGAGGTGCTTGCCGCGCACGGCGTGGAATTGATGCTCGCGGCGGATGATGAGTACACGCCCACGCCGGTGATTTCCCATGCGATCCTCGGCTACAACCGCGGGCGGACGTCGGGCCTGGCCGATGGCATCGTGATCACCCCATCACACAACCCGCCTGCGGATGGCGGGTTCAAGTACAACCCGCCGAACGGCGGTCCGGCCGACACCGGCGTCACGAAGTGGATCGAGGCCGAAGCGAACCGGTTGCTCGACGCGGGGCTGGCCGGCGTGAAGCGGATGACGTACGAGACTGCGTTGCGCGCCGATTCCACGCATCAGCACGATTACCTCAACGGGTACGTGGACGACCTGGCGGCTCGGTGATCGACCTCGACGCGGTTCGGGGGGCCGGGCTGCGGCTGGGTGTCGACCCGATGGGCGGGGCAGGGGTGCACTACTGGCAGCCGATTGCGGACCGGTACCATCTCGACCTCACCGTGGTGAGCGAGGTCGTGGATGAAACCTTTGCCTTCATGTCGCTGGACTGGGACGGCAAGATCCGCATGGATCCGTCATCGCCCCATGCCATGCAGCGCCTGATCGGCCTCAAGGACCAGTTCGACATTGCGTTCGCATGCGACACCGACCACGACCGGCACGGCGTGGTCACCCGGAGCACCGGGCTTGTTGCCGCCCAATCACTACCTCGCGGTGATGATCGAGCACCTGTTCGCGCATCGCCCCGGATGGTCTGGCCGGGCCGGCGTCGGCAAGACCGTGGTGAGCAGCAGCATGATCGATCGCGTCACCACCGCCGCAGGCCGCGACCTGTACGAGGTGCCGGTCGGCTTCAAGTGGTTCGTCGACGGATTGTTCGACGGCTCGCTCGGGTTCGTCGGCGAGGAGAGTGCGGGTGCGTCGTTCCTGCGTCGCGATGGCATCGGTGTGGTCGACCGACAAGGACGGCATCATTCCGACGCTGCTTGCGGCGGAGATCACGGCCAAGTCTGGTCGCGACCCGGGAGAGCTCTATCGGGACCTTGCCGGGCGCCATGGCGATCCGGTGTATGACCGAGTCGAAGCGGCCGCAACGCCTGCCCAGAAGGCGCGCCTGGCGAAGCTGTCCGCCGACGAGGTCACCAGTGACACGCTGGCCGGCGAGTCAATCGAGTCGGTCATCAGCCATGCTCCCGGAAACGGCGCGCCACTCGGCGGCATCAAGGTCTCGACCGCGTCGGGCTGGTTCGCCGCACGTCCTTCGGGCACCGAGGACATCTACAAGATCTACGTCGAATCGTTCCGCGGCGGCACGCACCTCGACGACGATCGTCGACGAGGCACAGGCGATCGTCAACGCTGCACTCGCCTAGTCGAGGTTGTTGAATCGTGGGTTCACCACGCTGTTGAGGAACGAGCCGAAGGTGTACGAGATCCCGATGGCGACCTGCGCCTGGTAATTGGTGGCGCGCTGGCGCAGGTCGAGAAAGATCTCGTCGTCGGTGGCGTTACCCTTGGGCAGCGTGATCTGGTTCCGCACCTTCGAGTACGACGCCTCGACGTCGAGGCCCAGCCCCTTCGCGATCCGCAGCGTGATGTCGCCATCGATGCCGAGCCGGTTCTGGCCGAAGTCGTGGAGGAAGGCCTCCGCGGTACCGGTCAGGCTGGCGCCGCCCCATGGCTGGAGGGTCCGGTATTCGACCCGCAGTCGCTGGTCGAGGCGTGTCTCCTCGAGACGATTGAACACCGTGGGCTCCACGTACTCGTACCGATTGACGCCGACGCTGTATTGCAGGATCAACCGGCGGCGGTGGGCCTCGGCGTACGGGAACGCATCGTACTCGATGACCGGCGCGAAGCGCATCCGAAGCTGCAGGTTCTCGCGCTTGGCGCCGCGCGCGCCTGCGTCGATGCCGGCAGACCACTGCGGGCCGAGTGACCGGCCGAGCAATGCGTCGGCATACCATCGGTCCCGGGTTGCTCGCACCTTCCGCCCATCGTCGAGCTCGAAGGTGTTGCGATCGAGCGAGCCGCCGATCTCGAACTGCATCTTCCAGGCATCGGTGATCCGCGACGCATTGAGCTGCAGCTCGACCTCCGTCCCTTTCTCCTTGGATTCGGCATCGACCTGGCCGTCGAGCTGGATGTTGAAGATCCAGAAGTTCCATGGATCGGTCGCGGGAAGGGTGGCAATGGCATCGTCATCGGTGTCGCCGGCACTCACCACGAGGGATCGCGCGCTGTTGCCCACGAGCAGGTAGCGCACCAACCCGAGCCGGAGCACCCGGGCGAACTCCGAGCGGAACTCGTCACTGGTCGCGTCGGGAGCGGTCTGGAAGGCGTGCCGATCGGTGAGCCCTTCCAGCGCACCGCCCCGGCCGATGAACTCCAGCGCGACATCGTTGCCACCTGCACCCGTCTGCTGCGATGTCGCGAGGACATACACGTCGCTCGCGTTGCGATCTGTGACCCAGTCGACGAACCGGATCTCCGATCGGAGGTAGTCGCGGTCGCAATGCGTCGCGCAATCCAGGAAAATTCGCAGTCGTGGCGTCGCGACGGACGCCCGCGCGACGTCCTGTGCATCGACCGGCTCGGGCCGGTGCAGGGCTGCGACGAGCATGGCGATGAGGCAAAGGGTCAAGCGCATGAAGCAGGCACCGTACGGTCAAGGGTGAGGCGATGGGGCAAGGAGCGAAGGCAGTTCGATCACCCGCATTTTAATGGGGCCGGTTCGCCGGCCACCAGCGAAGTTGAACGGCGACCATGGCTCGCGTACGTTTCTGCCTCCCACCCACAGCCGAGCGCCCGATGACGACCCGTTCCTTCTCCGCCCTGCTCGTTGCAGGATGTCTCCTCGCGCCGACGAGTGGCGCCGCGCAGGGTGCACCGAGGGCCGCACCGGTCTTCAAGGATGGTCAGGCACAGGTGGTGCCGGCTTTTGCCGATACGTCGCGATGGATCCGCCAGGAACTCTGGGTCGAAACATCATTCGACTCCGACAACGACGGTCGCAACGATCGTGTGCATGTCGATGTCACGCGGCCGGGTCCGACCGACACCGAGGGGCTGCGAGTACCGGTGGTGATGGGATCGAGTCCGTACTACGCGGGTACCGCCCGGGGCCAGGTCAACTGGAAGGTGGAGCAGGAACTCGATGCGGTGCCTGCGCCACGCGACCCGATGACACCGCCGCCGTTCCGGTCGCCGCGACCACGGATCTCGAATTCGCTGGTGAACGAGTGGGTGCCGCGCGGATTCGCGGTGGTGCATTCCGAGCAGCCCGGCACCGGACTTTCCGAAGGTTGCCCGACCGTCGGGGATATCCCCGAGCGGATGGCGCCCAAGGCCGTGATCGACTGGTTGAATGGTCGTGCCGCTGGATACACCACTCGCACCGGATCGGAGCGGGTCGTGGCGACCGCGTGGTCCACCGGCAAGGTCGGGATGATCGGGACGTCGTACGAGGGCACGTTGCCGCTGGCTGCCGCGACCACGGGGGTGAAGGGACTCGAGGTGGTCGTCCCGGTGGCGCCCAACACGTCGTACTACCACTACTACCGCGCCAACGGCCTGGTGCGCTCGCCCGGTGGCTATCTCGGCGAGGACGTCGACGTGCTGTACGATTTCGTCGCGAGTGGCGACACGGCTGGACGTGCCAACTGCGACAAGATCTGGAAGGACGGTGTGTTCGCCGGTGCAAAGGGGATGGATCGACAGACGGGTGACCTCAACGAGTTCTGGCAGGTGCGAGACCTCGTGCATTACACTCAGGGAGATCGACGCAGCGGTGCTGCTCGCGCACGGCTTCAACGACTACAACGTCTTCCCGTCGCACAGTGTCCGGATCTTCGAGGCGATGCAGGCCCGCAAGCAGCCGGTGTCGCTCTACATGCACCAGGGTGGGCACGGTGGTAATCCGCCAGCCGAGATGGTGAATCGGTGGTTCACGCACTACCTGTACGATGTCGACAACGGCGTGGAGCGTGACCCGCCTGTCTGGATCGTCCAGGACGCGGGCATGCAGGCGCCGCAGTCCGTGGCAGCACCGGTGGCCGCCGCAGATTCGGCGGCACCCAGGGCGCGACCGCGCACCGCATTGCCCACGCCCTTCGCGGCTTTCCCCGTTCCCGGGTCCCGGATGGTGGATTTCCGGCCGGTGGGCGGCGGCAGTGGCATCGGATCGCTGTCGGTCGGCACGGCCAGCGATGGGTTGGTACGACTGACCGATGATGTTGCGATGAGTGGCAGTGCGAACGCCACCGCCGTGGACTCACCGAATCGCCTTCTCTACGCCACCGCCATTCTCACCGACACGATGCACATCTCCGGCACGGCGCGGGTGACACTCCGCATCGCGTCGAGCAAGCCGGCAGCGAACCTTTCGGTGTGGCTCGTGATGCTGCCGTTCGATTCGGCCCGGGTCGGCGCCGCGAGCCACAAGGGCGTGATCACCCGGGGATGGGCCGACATCCGCAATCACAAGTCGCTCCGCAAGGGTGGCGACTATCAGTCGATGAAGTCGGGTGAGCCGCTGGTTCCGGGGAAGTTCTACGACCTCACCTTCGACCTCGAGCCCGACGACGAGTACGTGCCTGCAGGGAGCCGGCTCGCGGTGATGATCATGTCGAGCGATCGCCAGTTCACGCTGTGGCCGGCTGCCGGAACCGAGCTCACGATCGACCTGAAGCATTCGCGCTTCGAGATTCCAGTGGTCGGCGGCGTCGCTGGCGCGCGGCATGCCGGCGCGGTGCGCTGAGCGTTTCGCCGACCGGCGCACCACCCTTGATTTCGTCCGTGGACCAGCCGATCAGGCGCGAAGCGTCATGTCCGGTGGGCTCTCGCCCAGCGCTGTCGCCAGCTCGATCAGGTGGTCCTGCTCCTGCTTGAGGATGTCCCGGATGTGCTCCGCCATGGCGAACTCGCCGAGCGCCTCGCACTGGCGGACCCGCTCCTGGTATGCCCGGATCGTCTCTGTCTCGTTGTCGAGGTCGAACCGGAGCAGATCCTCCGCCTTGTCCGACATCTTCACCGGCTTCGGCGTGACGGTGGGCGTTCCGCCCAGGTAATCAATCTGTTTCGATAACGTGAGGGCGTGCGCCAGTTCCTCCTTGGCGTGGACTTCCAGCTCTTTCGCGATCGACATGAACCGCGCACCCGTGATCACCTGCGAATACACGACGTATGCGATGATGGCCTGGTACTCGCGGGCGAGGTCCTCGTTCAAAAGCTCGATGAGGCGTTCGCGGGAAATCGTATCGGTCTTGCTGGGGGCCGGCTGCGTGGCCACGGATGACTCCTCGTTGGGGTCGGCACGGGGGCGATCGGGATGGCGCCCATCCATGTCGTGTGGACGGCCGGCGCGTCGGTGGGGACACAGCAGCAATGACCGGGAGTGACCGCGCATCGCGATCTACCGATCGATCGACGCGTCAGGCACCATCGGGTGCCCCGGCGGCGGCCCGCCGTGCGGCATCGAGAATCCCCGTGCGGCCCGCGATCACCGGGTTGGTCACCACGTCGTCGAGCAGCAACCCCATCGGTCGTTGCCAGTTGGGATGAACCGATGATCGGGTGCCGGGAAGGTTGACGCCCCGCGGTTCCAACCAGAGATCCTCGATCCACGGCAACACCAGCGGCGACGCCGAAAATCCGAGCCATCGCAGCAGTGATTCCAGCATCGCTGCCGGATCACCGGACTGGGTGCCGAGCATCGCGGCGAGTCGCGCTGCATTGGCTCGACGATCTGCCAACACCTCACCGACTCCTGCTGCGTCGAGCAGGCCATGCGTCACCCGGTCGCCGACATCGCCCGCACCGAGCCATCCTGCCAGCGTCGGGGTATCGTGGGTTCCGATGAGGGCCACGTCGGTCGGTGTCGGCTCGGCCACGACGCCGTCGCCCGCTGCGGCGAACTGTGCGAGGAACATTCCGCGGATGCGATGGCGGGGCAGCGCCGCCCGGAATGCCGGAGTCACCGTACCGAGGTTCTCGCCGATCACCTCGCAGTGGTGACGGGTCGACTCGAGCGTGACCACCGCGAGCAGCTCGTCCAGCGGATAGCTCACGTACGTGCCGTCGTGCAGGCCCGCACCCTCGGGGATCCAGTAGAGGCGGCTCAGTGCCATCACGTGGTCGATGCGAAGGATGCCGGCCACAGCCATCTGGTGGGCCACCGAGCGTGCGAAGTAGCGATGCCCTTCGGCGCGCGATGCGGCGGGGATGATCGGCGGAAATCCCCAATCCTGTCCGCTGGGAAATCCCTCGTCGGGCGGCGCGCCCACCGACATGTTCAGCGCGAAAAGGTCCTGACGCGACCAGGTGTCGTAGCCATCGGGATGCACACCAAGCGCGAGGTCGAGGCCGAGCCGAAAATCATGCGCGGTGAGACTGCTGGCCATATCGTGGAGCTGCCCGGCCGCCAGCAGCTGCGCGACGAGGTGAAACCGTTCGACTGCGGGATCGATGTCGTCGGCGGTTAGCGTGCCGCTGCGCGCCTGATCGGGCCAGCGTCGCCAATTGCGCCCGAGTCGAGCCTGGGCACCACGGAAACGGGCATAGCGTCGTAGTTCATTGCCGACACCGGAGAGGTCGGGGTCGGGAGTCTGTTCCAGCGCCCGGACCACTTCATCGTGTGCGCGGGCGACGTCGAGGTGCTCCACTGTGCCGGTGGGCACGTGCGACCCGCCCAGGTCGAGGATCAGCTCGGACCAGAACACCCTGCTCACCGGCGAGTACGGGCTCGGTTCGACGTCGCCGGTGTTGAACGTCGGCAGCAGGGGAAGGACCGTCAGCGTGTCGCCGCCCTGCGAGCGTACCCAACGGCAAGCGGTGCCGAGATCATGAAGGTCACCGACGGAACGGCTGCGTGCTCGATCGCAGTGCGGCGAGGTGGGCGCCGACGCCCCATGAGCGGTGGCTGCCCGGCCGTTGCCATGCCTGCGGTGGGGGCGCTGATCACGGTGATCGATCGGGGTGCGCCGTGCACCGTGGTGCGGAGATGGTGATAGCCGGGAGGAAAGAAGTACGCGCCCGCGGGGTCAGTGCCCAGCAACACTTCGACGACGGTGCCGTCCTCGAGGTCCACGGCAGCGCGGGTGCCCGGGTCGCCGGGGAGCAGGCCGACCACGCCGTCCCACGCCACGATCACGGGCGGCGGGTCATCCGTCGCGCCGGTCGTGATCGCGGCCAATGCGCTGGGGGCATCCGACGGTCCGTCGAGGTGCGCGCCGAGCGTCCGACAGATCTGCACCAGGGTTTCGTCGGACGCCTCGCGGGCAGAGCCGAGACCGTCCACGAAGCTGGTGTGCACTCCCATGTGCTGTGCCAGCCCGTGCAGCGCCGTGCGATCGTCCACGTGATATTCCCGGTGAGAGAAGCGGAGGAGGAGGGCGCGGCGTGCTGGGTGGCGCTATCCTACGTGCGCCATTGCCAACAGGTCAAGCGCGACGTCCCGAATCCCGAGCCCGACCAGCCAAGATGCCCGAACTTCCCGAAGTCGAAACACTCGTTCGCCAGTTGAGCCCACTGCTCACCGGTCGACGCATACATCGGCGTCGAGCTGTCGCACGATGACATCCTCGACGGCGTGACGCGCCCCGAACTGCATCACGGACTCGTGAGTGCCACCATCACCGGGATCGATCGTCGCGCCAAGCATGCGCTCGTGCACACCGACCGGGGCATCCTCGCGATCCAGCCCGGCATGAGTGGCACCCTGATCCACCAGCCGGGACGCATGACCACTGCACTCCGGCAATACGCCGTGCTCCAGTGCAAGCTCGATGACAGGTCGACACTGGTATACCGTGACGTCCGGCGGATCGGCACGATTCGATGGGTCGACGATGCGGGCTGGGAGGCGTATGCCTCGCGGCTCGGCCCCGAGCCACTCGACCCGGCGTTCACGGCGGAACACTTTGCCGATCGCATGGCGCGCTCCAATTCAGCCATCAAGAAGGTGCTGATGAACCAGCGCCATGTCGTGGGCGTGGGCAACATCTACGCGAACGAAGCGCTGTTTGCGGCGCGGATCAATCCGCGCACGCCGGCCAGCAGGGTGTCCCGTCGCAAGCTGCTGTCGCTGCACGCCGAGGTCCGGCGGATCCTGGAGGCGGCGATAGCGAGTGGGGGTTCGACGATCCGCGATTACGTCTCGTCAGCGGGCGAGGAGGGAAAGTTCCAGCAGTCGCTCAGTGCATACGGCCGGGGCGGGCAGCCTTGCCGGGTATGCGGCGCGACGCTGGCAACGACCCACGACATCGACAAACGGGCGACGGTGTTCTGTCGGAGGTGCCAGAGGTAGAGGAAGCGAAAAGCGAGAAGCGAGAAGCGAGAAGCGAGAAACGAGAAGCGAGAAGCGCCGGCTACTGCTGGCCGCTCCGCCGCGCCATCTCTCGCCAGCCGATATCACCCCGCATCTGCTTTCCTTCAAACTGGATCGCCTCGGCAGCCGCCCGGCTTCGCTCGACGGCGTCCTCGAACGTTGCTGCGACGGCGGTGACGGCGAGTATCCGGCCCCCGTTGGTGACGAGCGCGCCCGCATCATCGGTGCGGGTCCCCGCGTGGTATACCGTGACGCCTTCCGGCAAGTCAGCGGGAATCGTGATTGGATCACCGCGTCTGGCATCCTGTGGGTAGCCACTTGCCGCCAGCACCACCGTGACCGCTGCACCGTCGGCCAGCTCGATCTTCGGGAGTGGTTCGCACCGGGCCGCAGCGTTGAGGAGCGCGGTCAGTCCCGATTTCACGAGGGGCAGGATCACCTCTGCCTCGGGGTCGCCGAATCGACAATTGAACTCGATCACGTTGGGCGTGCCGTCGGGCGCGATCATGAGGCCCGCGTACAGCACGCCCACGAACGGGGCGCCGCGCCGCGAGAGCTCGTCCAGCGTTGGACGCAGCACCTCGCGCTCGACGCGCTCGAGGAGCGATGTGGTGGCGATGGTCACCGGTGCGTAGGCGCCCATGCCACCGGTGTTCGGACCATCGTCGCCGTCGAGCAGTCGTTTGTGGTCCTGTGCCGATGGCAGCAGCCGGAGATCCGTGCCGTTGGTAACGGCGAAAACCGACAGCTCCTCTCCATGCAGGAACGCCTCGATCACCACCTCGTCGCCGGCCGCACCGAGGGCACGTTCTCCGAGAATCGACGTGAGGGCGGCGCGCGCCTCAGCGCGTGTGGCGCACACCACGGCGCCCTTGCCGGCGGCAAGCCCCGACGCCTTGACCACCAGCGGTTCCTCATGGACATCGACCCACGCGAGGGCGGGGGCAAGCGCGGTGAATACCTCGCTTGCAGCGGTGGGCACGCCTGCCGCCGTCATCACCTGCTTCGAAAATGCCTTGGAGGATTCAATCCGCGCCGCTGCCGCGCCCGGCCCGAAGACCGGATGGCCCTCGTCGCGCAGGGCGTCGGCGAGACCCATGGCGAGCGGGACCTCCGGTCCGACAACGACCAGGTCGATCGAGTGCGCCGATGCCGCCCGCACCAGTCCGTCGATATCGTCGGCGGCGATCGAAATGTTGGTGCAGAACGGTGCAGTTCCGGGATTCCCGGGGGCGACAAAGATCTCGTGCCCCGGGTCGTCGATGGCGAGCGCCAGCGCGAGAGCGTGTTCGCGGCCGCCGCCACCGACGATCAGCAGCCTCACACGGGACCCTTGGTTCGGGCGTCGTTGAAGGCTTCCTTGGCGCGCTCGGCCGCTCGCCTCGCGGCGTTCTTGAGATGGTCAGCTGCGTCGGCAAACTCCGACTTGTAATGGCCGGCTGCCTCGCGCACGTCGTCGCCGAACGGTCGCTGCTTCGACTCGGCCCCTCGCCGGGTGTACTCGCCCCGGATGATCCGCTCGTACGCTCCATCCTGCACCCACCGCTGCACCTCGGCGGCACGCACGACATTCATCGGATGCGTCAGCGCAAGGGTGTTGACGATCTTGTACACCAGGTCGAGGCCGTCGTTCGATGCGGCGTACTCGTTTGCCTGCACCATGAACGGCTCGAGGTTGAGGTCGCCCGGGCGCACCACCGCGGTGGTCCCGCCGCCGGCCATTTTCATGAACAGTCGCATCGTTGCGGCCAGGTCCTGCGAGCCGAGCAGGCCCGCGCGGTCGGACGACAGTTCCGACTTGCGGTACCATTCGAGAAATGCCAGGCGAACCGGCAGCAGGACGATCGATGCGATCAGCGGCAACGCACCGAACGAAACGAGCAGCATGATCTCCGCCATCGTCCGGTAGAGCGAATGCCCGCTCATGACGTGGCCGAGCTCGTGGGCGAGTAGCACCCGCATCTCGTCTTCGTCGAGCAGCTCGATCGCCGTCGAGTGAATCACGATGAAGGGGTCGTCGATCCCGTACGCGCCGGCATTGAACACCGGGGTCTGGGTCACGAACAACTCGGGGATCCTCTCCCATCCGAAGGTCGCGCAGTTTTCGACGTGCAGGCCCCACAGCAGCGGGTACTGCGTCGGGCCGACGCGCACCGCATTGCCCTGGAAGAGAAGGCGGATTCCCCGCTCGCCGCCGAGGATGCCGAGGATCTTCCGGATGACCTCGTCGACTCCTGGCACGGCCCGGAGCGCGTGGAGCGCCGCACGATCTGCGGGATGCTCCCAGGAAACCCCCGAGATCTCGGGCAGGGTGACGCGGGGACGTGCGGCGGGGAGGGTCGTCATCACGAACTCGAAGGTTGAGGATCCCTCATCGTACGCCCAGCGGCACAGATTGTTTCACGTTGCAACTCATGCCGCAAAGGCCTGGTCGAGGTCGGCGATGAGGTCGTCGACGTCCTCGATCCCCACCGAGAGGCGAACGAGCGAATCGGTGAGGCCCATTTCTGCGCGCATATCTGCCGGGACCGAGGCGTGGGTCATCGATGCGGGGTGTCCGATCAGCGACTCGACCCCTCCAAGTGATTCGGCCAGCGAGAATATGCGGGTGGCCTCGACCACCCGGCGCGCCCGGGCAGTGTCGCCGAGGTCGAGGGAGATCATGCCACCGAAACCCGACATCTGGCGCTTGGCCAGGGCGTGTTGCGGGTGGCTCGGCAGGCCGGGGAAATAGACCCGGTCGATGTCGGTGCGGTTGGTCAGCCAGTCTGCGATGCGGGATGCGTTGTCGCAATGGGCCCGCATGCGGAGCGGCAGGGTCTTGATGCCGCGCAGTACCAGCCAGCAGTCGAGCGGACCCGGTACTGCGCCCGACGCATTCTGGAGGAACCCGATTCGCTCGCCGAGGTCATCGCGCCGGACGATCAATGCACCACCAATCACGTCGGAGTGGCCATTGAGGTACTTGGTGGTGGAGTGCAGGACGATGTCGGCACCCTGCTCGAGCGGGCGCTGCAGCACGGGTGTGGCGAAGGTGTTGTCGACCACGAAGATGAGTCCACGAGCCTGGGCAATGTCACCGATCGCCTGCAGATCGGTGAGGAACATCATCGGATTGGTCGGGGTCTCGCAGTACACCATGCGGGTTGCCGGGCGGAGCGCCGCGTCGACCGTTGCGGTGTCCCGCATGTCGACGAAGGTGAACTCGATCCCGAACTCCGCGAACACCCGTTCCATGAGCCGGTGTGACCCACCGTAGATATTCGACCCGACAACCACGTGATCGCCGGCGCGAAGGAGCTTGAGCACCGCGTCGAGCGCGGCGAGCCCCGACGCGAACGCAAAGCCGTGGGTTCCGCCCTCGAGTGCTGCGAGGTTGCGTTCGAGTGCCTCGCGGGTCGGGTTCTGGGTCCGCGCATACTCGTATCCCAGCGGCGCGCCCAGCGTTTCCTGCACGTAGGTCGAGGTCTGGTAGATCGGAGGCATGACGGCGCCGGCGTAGGGGTCGTGGTGCTTGCCTGCATGCACCGCCATGGTCGCCATTCCGCCGGATACATCCTTGTCGCTGCGCTGGGTCATCTGGAAGCCCGCCAAGAGGAAGCGGGAACGTTACCGGACGACGGTTGGGCCGGCAAGGCAAAGTGGCGCGCGCATTTGTCGGTGCCAGCGGCATTCGATAACTTCCCGCGATGGTGGCTGATCCGTTATTGCCTCGCGCGACGTCCGACTCCCCCCTCGATGGTTGCGCAGCAGCCCGTGTGCCATCTTCCACATCGATCCGGCACGGTCCATGTCTGACACCCTGATGATTTCTGTTTCCGGCATGCGCGGGCTTGTCGGCAAGGACCTCACGCCCGAACTCGTGGCTCGCCATGCGGCCGCCGTCGGGGCCTGGGTCACCTCGCGGGGTGGTCGGTCGGTGGTGATCGGCCGCGACGCCCGCACCTCCGGAGCGATGTTCGCCCTCGCCGCCACCTCGGGACTCCAGTCGGTCGGGGTCGATGTGATCGACGTGGGGGTCGCGCCCACGCCGACCGTGCAGATGGCGGTCGAGCATCACGGCGCCGGTGCCGGCCTGATCATCACCGCCAGCCACAATCCGATCGAGTGGAACGCGCTCAAGTTCGTGGGGCCCGACGGAATCTTCCTCGACGCCGATTCCGGCGCCCAGGTCCGGCGGCTGGCCGAAGACGGGCCGCCGCGGAGCGGGTGGGACCGGATCGGATCGCTGATGTACGACGACGACGCGATCGATCGGCACCTCGACGCCATTCTGGCCCTCCCGGAAATTGATGTTGACACGATCAACAAGGCCTGCGTTCCATGTGGCGCTCGACTCCGTCCGGGGCGCCGGCGGTCCGACGATGCTGCGGCTTTTCGAGCGGCTGGGCGTGAAGGTGAGCGGTATCCACCTCGAGGCCGACGGGCGCTTCCCGCACGAGCCCGAGCCGGTCCCTTCGAACCTCGGCGACCTGGCCGAGCTGGTCAGGGCAAGTGGCGCGGACGTTGGGATGGCCGTCGATCCGGACGTCGACCGGTTGGCACTCGTCGATGAAACCGGGACCCCGATCGGCGAGGATTACACCCTCGCGCTCGCCGTGGCTGCGGTGCTCGGGCAGGCGCCGGCTGGGACGAGATCGGTGGTCGTCGCCAACCTCTCGACGTCGTTGGTGGTGGAAGAGGCCGCGACGCGGGCCGGCGGCCGGTTCGTGAGGGCGCCCGTCGGCGAAGCGAACGTGGCCCGGTCCATCGTGTCGGAGCGGGCGGTGATCGGCGGCGAGGGAAACGGCGGGGTGATCCTCCCCGCGCTGCACGTTGGACGGGACGCTCCGCTCGCCGCGGCTCTCATCTTGCAATACCTCGCGACGGCCGGTCGCTCGCTGGCGGGATTGGTGGCAGCGCACCCGCGATACGCGATCGTGAAGGACAAGGTGGGTCGGGGAGGCGATCTGGAGGCCCAGTACGCCGCCCTGGCCGCGACCTTTCCCGACGCGGAGGTTGACCGTCGCGATGGCCTGCGGCTCTCGTGGCCGGATCGCTGGGTTCACGTCCGGCCGTCGGGTACCGAACCCGTCGTCAGGGTGATCGCGGAGGCACCGACGCAGGAAGAGGCCGCAGCGCTGGTGAGCCGAGCACGGAACGCCCGCTGAGCGGCGGCGCGCACTAACGGATATCACAGGAAACTGACAGCTATGTGCGGTATTGTGGGATATGTGGGACCCCGGCAGGCGGCACCCATCATCATGGATGGGCTGAGACGCCTCGAATACCGCGGTTACGACTCGGCCGGTATTGCCCTGCTCAACGGGCATGGGCTCGACGTGCGAAAGGCAGCCGGCAAGCTCAGCGTCCTCGCCGACGAGCTTGAAGGGACCGAGACAAGTGGCACCATAGGGATCGGGCACACCCGCTGGGCGACGCACGGCGCGCCCACGACCCCCAATGCCCATCCGCATGTCGACCAGAGCGGCCGGATCGCGCTGATCCACAACGGAATCGTCGAGAATGCCACCGCGATCAGGAAGACCCTGATCGCACGCGGGCACGAGTTCACGTCAGAGACCGACACCGAAGTCCTCGCCCACCTCGTTGGCGAGCTGTACGAGGGCAACCTCGAGGAAGCTGTCGCAGCGGCACTGCGCGACGTCGACGGGGCCTACGGCATCGCGGTGATCTGCACCGAGGAGCCCGGCACGCTCGTCGCCGCACGCAACGGCTCACCGATCATTCTCGGCGTGGGCGAGGATGAGTGGTTCATCGCCTCCGATCCATCGGCGATCCTCGAGCATACCCGCTCCGTGGTGTATCTCGACAACGGCGAGATGGCGATCCTGAACCGCGACGGATACCGGGTACGGACGCTCAGCAAGCGACACATCGACAAGCCCGTCAACCAGATCGAGTGGGATCTCGCGACGATCGAGCGCGGCGGCTTCGAGCATTTCATGCTCAAGGAGATCTTCGAGCAGCCCGAGAGCGTCGAGAACACGATGCGTGGTCACCTGCTGGAGGAAACCGGTGACGTACGGGTGTACGGGCTCAAGCTGTCCGACGAGCAGGCGCGGGGCATCAACCGCATCATCATCACCGCCTGCGGCACGTCGTGGCACTCGGGGCTGATCGGGAAGTACATGCTGGAGGAACTGGCCCGGATCCCGACCGAGGTCGAGTACGCCTCGGAGTTTCGCTACCGCAACCCGATCGTGACCGAAGGCACTCTCGTAATCGCGATATCGCAGTCAGGCGAGACCGCTGATACGCTGGCCGCACTGCACGAGGCCAAGTCGCGCGGTGCGCGGACGATCGGTCTGGTCAATGTCGTCGGCTCGACGATCTCGCGCGAGGTCGATGGCGGTCTCTACCTGCGGTGCGGTCCCGAGATCGGGGTGGCCAGCACCAAGGCGTTCACGTCGCAGGTCGCGGCGCTCGCGCTCGTCACCCTCCGATTTGCCCGGCTCGGTCCGATGACGGCGATCGAGGGCCGCCGATACATCGACGCGCTCTCGCAGCTGCCGGCGCAGATTCGCAGCATCCTCGATCGATCGGCGGAAGTCGAGGTGCTCGCGGAGCAGTTCGCCGACGCAACCAACGCACTCTACCTTGGCCGCGGCGTGAACTTTCCGGTGGCGCTCGAGGGTGCGCTCAAGCTCAAGGAGATCTCGTACGTGCACGCCGAGGGGTATCCGGCGGCGGAGATGAAACACGGGCCGATCGCGCTGATCGACGAGAACATGCCGGTGATCGTGGTGGCGCCGCGCGACGCGGTACACGGCAAGATCGTGTCGAACATCCAGGAAGTCCGCGCCCGCGGCGGCAAGGTGATTGCCATCGTCAATGAGGGCGACGACGAGATCGCCCGCCTCGCCGAAGCGACGTTCATCGTTCCCGAGACGCTCGACCTGCTGACCCCGATCCTGACCATCATCCCGTTGCAGCTCTTCTCGTACTACGTCGCGCTTCGTCGCGGGTGCAACGTGGACCAGCCACGCAACCTGGCGAAGTCGGTCACCGTCGAGTAGGCGCCCCGTGTTTCACGGGGTGATCGACACGCCGAAGGCGATGCCATGTCGCAGGCCCCGCCGGAGCTCGTAGCCCTCGGTCGCGACATCATCGTTGAAGATCGATGGCCCGGCGACGAGCTCGCCGCGCAACAGCGCCCGCATCCGCCAGCCCACCGCGACCGATCCCTCGAGAGACCCGGTTGCCGCGGCCACCCAGCGCCGTGAATCGTCGAGCGCCGCCACCGTCCACAGGATGTACTCCCCGCCCAACCCGACGCGCAGCGTCGGTGCGACGCCGTCGCCGATGATCCGACGCGAGACATCCGCGACTGCGCCCGTGCCCCGCACCAGCCCATGCGTCGACAGCGAGACTTCCCCGTCGGTCACGGTGAGGTCGGCGCGCACGACACGACCACCCAGTCGAGCGCGCCAGGGACCGGTGTCGCGGCCAACGGATATGGTGTACTCGCGCGGCGCCCCGGGGCGGAACTCCGACCCGTCGGGGGTGGCGAGGTATCCTGACGTTGCTGTACTGGCGATGGCGACAGACGCGTGCCACTGGGCGGGGAGGTTGGGCGCGACTATCGCGGCAAGGAAAGTGGCAAGATGAGCGGCACGCATCGGTGTCTCGGGGTTGGAGGTACACCAGCTTCGCGATGGAGCATCAACGCCCCGTCAACTGACGCAGTGGCCGCCGGAGCCGGAGTATCTTGCACCCGGTTTGCAGGAATGACGGTACCGCCCGGGCGGGAGACGCGCCAGCGGCAGACACGGAGGCCGGCCAATGCGGGTGGTGTTGCAGCGTGTGCGCGAGGCACGCGTCACGATCGCGGGACGGATCACCGGCGAGATTGGCACGGGGTTCGTGCTGCTTGCCGGCTTCGCGCCCACCGACACCGCGGTCGAGGTCGAGTGGATGGCCGCCAAGGTGTTGAGGCTTCGTCTCTTTGCCGACGCAGCGGGCAAGATGAACCTGGATATCGACGCCGTGGCCGGGGAGGTGCTGGTCGTGTCGCAATTCACGCTCCTCGGCGACGCATCCCGCGGGCGTCGACCGTCGTTCATCGGTGCGGCAATGCCGGAGGTTGCTATCCCACTCTACGAACATTTCGTGTCGGCGCTGCGCGGCGCGGGCGTCACGGTCGCGACCGGCGAGTTCGGCGCCGATATGCAGGTGGCGCTGGTCAACGATGGACCGGTGACGCTGGTGCTCGAGCGCAACGCGTGACGATGCCAACCATTGTGCTCGCGTCGGCGTCGCCCAGGCGCCGGCAGCTCCTCGAGATGCTGCAACTTCCGATCGTGGTGCAGCCGGCGGACGTGCAGGAGATCCCGCTGCCGCGCGAGGCGCCCGCGGCGTACTCCCGGCGCCTGGCACGCGACAAGGCGCGCGCGGTTCCCGGGCGCTACGTCCTCGGTGCGGACACGATCGTGGTGCTCGACGAGATGATCCTGGAGAAACCGGTTGACGCCGACGATGCAGTGCGCATGCTGATGATGCTGCAGGGTCGGTCACACACGGTGATCACATCGATCTGCCTGGTCGCCAATGGCCGTGAGCACGAAGCGGTCGACGAAACCCGGGTGACGTTCCGCGCGGCCGATGAGGAATGGTTGCGCGACTACGTCGCCACTGGTGAGCCGCTCGACAAGGCGGGGAGCTACGGCATCCAGGGGTGGGGAGCAGCGCTCGTCGAACGCATCGAGGGAGACTTTTTCGGCGTGATGGGATTGCCGGTGAGGCTGGTGCTCAGGCTCCTCGCCGACGCCGGTGTCGAGTACCGATTCGGCAGGTGACGGGCGTCAGCGCGCCAGCCCGAGCGCCCGCAACACCGCACCCGCCTTGCTGGCTGTTTCCGCCAGCTCCAGCTTGCGCCACGGAATCGGTGACGATTCCCGCGCCCGCCTGCACCGATGCCGTCGTGCCAGCGAACACCACGGTCCGGATCGCGATCGCGGTGTCCATCGTGCGTGCGCCGTATCCGACGTAACCGACTGCACCGGCGTAGGGTCCGCGTCGGGTGGGCTCCATTTCATCGATGATCTGCATGGCCCGCACCTTCGGCGCCCCGCTCACGGTCCCGGCGGGGAACGCCGCCGCAAACGCGTCGAGCGCGTCGAGGTCGTCGCGCAGCGTCCCCCGCACCTCGCTCACCAGGTGCATCACCCGCGAATAGCGCTCGACGACCATCTGCTCCACTACCCGCACCGATCCATAGGCGGCGACACGGCCGACGTCGTTCCTGCCGAGGTCCAGCAGCATCAGGTGCTCGGCACGTTCCTTCGGATCGGCCAGCAACTCGGCTTCGTACAGTTCGTCGCGCGCGACGGTGTCACCCCGCGGTCGCGTCCCCGCGATCGGTCGGACAGTGACCTCGTCACCCTCCACTCGCACCAGGACCTCAGGCGATGCCCCGGCAATCGTGAGATCGCCCACCCGCAGGAAGTAGCAGTAGGGCGCCGGGTTGAGCGCGCGAAGCCAGCGATAGGTGAGGAACGGTTCGGGTGCCGGCACGACATCGATGCGGCGCGACAACACGACCTGGAAGGCGTCTCCAGCTGCGATGTATTCCTGGCAGCGTGCAACATCCGCGATGAAATCAGCGTCGGCGTATGGCGAGGTGCCGATCGCGTCGGACTGCTCGCCGGCAAGCAGCGGGGAGAGCGTGCCCGGTGCGTGAAGCCGCGCGACCCAGTCATCGCAACGCGCGACGGCATCGGAGATCCCGCGGGCCAGTTCGTCGTCGCCCATCCCGGGATTCACCGCAACGTTGGCGACGACCACGGCACGGTGGAAGAGGTGGTCGAGCACCAGCAACGTATCGACCATCATCACCACCGCGTCGGGCAACCCCCGATCGTCGTTCGGCGCATCCGGGAGCGACTCGATGCTCCGCACCACGTCGTAACCCCAGAACCCGACAGCTCCACCCGTGAACCGCGGCAGCCCGTTCGACGGCGCGGCCCGGTCATGACGCGTGAGCAGCGCCAGGTGCTCGAGCGGCGCGATCGATTGCCCCGACAATACCCACGTTCCGCCCCGATACTCCTCGACCCGATCGTCGCGGTAGCGGTACACAGCCCCCGGCTCCGTCGCGAGAAACGAGTAACGCGCCCACCGCTCGCCACCTTCGAGCGATTCAAGCAGGAAGCCGAACTCGCCCCGGTGCACCTTGGAGAACGCGCTCACCGGTGTGTCGGCGTCGAGGACGACCTCTCTCGTCACCGGGACGCGGGTGAATCCTGCGGCGGCCGCCGCGCGGCAGCGGGTCAGGTCGTCCGTCACCTCGGCGCCGCAAGGACGTATGTACCAGGAGTGCTCGTGCTGAACTGCATCATGTCGGCTGCCGGCCTCGTGGTTGGCAGGAACCGGATGAGGTCGCCCCCCTCGAGCACCCCGACGCCCATGGCCTGGTCGAATCGTGTCGGCGATGGATAGCGCGCCATCGCGTCGCTGGGCGCCTGGAAGTGGGTAGCGTACGAAAAGGTGAGGGACAACGGTGCTGTCAGCGCACCGCTGGTCGAGATCCTGATCGCGTAGCGGCCCGGCTCGGGTTCGATCGTGATCGACGCGCTGCCGTCGCCCGCCGGAGCGACGGCACCTGCCGGGATCTCGACGATGACGTACACCGCGTTGTCGGGAGGACCGTGCCGCAGCAGCACCGTGCGCGGAGTGGCGGGATCGAATCGGACCGTGGTGTCAGTGGCGGATGGGCCGCTCTGGTCGAGCAACCAGGCCTGGGCGACGGGGATCGGAGGGCCCGACCTGATCGTGGCGGCGCGGTCGACCGCGGGAGCACCAAACGTATTCCTGCTGCATGCCCCGATGAGCAACACGCCGACCAGCGCGAATATCTTGCTACGATGCGACTGACGGCGTGGTTGATCCCCGTGCTCATGGCACCGCCCACCGTTGCGGCCCAGCAATGGCTCCCCGCCGACTCCATCTCCATCGTGCAGCGTGCGATCGCCGCGCGCAACACCAGGGACATCGATCCGCTGCTGTCGGGCTGGCGTGCCGAGGCCCATGGTGTGGTGCGCTTCTCGTCGGTGATCGGTCACGGTGACAATCCGGTGGAGCGGGTGATCAAGGTCGACGAACTCAGGGCCGAAGTGTACGGGGAGGCCCCGAACCGGAGCAAGCAGCTGATCACGGCGTGGCGCGACACCACGTTCCTTCCCAACCGTATCACCTACCACCGGGATCATCTGGGCATCGTGGCCAATGATTTCGGCGCCGCGATCCGCCTCGGCGACGGCGATGAGGTCCGGGACGTTCCCCACCCGCTGGCTGCGGAAGGCGTCGCAACATACCGGTACAGCGTCGGTGACACACTTCGACTCGGCGCGGGCGACGGCGCCGTTCGTGTCGTAGCCATCGATGTGCGACCGGCCAACCCGGCGCTCGCCGCGGCGGTGGGTACGCTCTATCTCGATCTGGAGCGGGCCAGCCTGGTGCGGTTCCGGTTCACGTTCACCGCTGCGGCGTATCGTGATCCGACCGTCGAGGCGATCACCGTGGTGCTGGAAAGCTCGCTGCAGGAGCAGGCGCAGTGGTTGCCGTGGCGGCAGGCTATCGTGATCCGTCGTGCCACCTCCTGGCTCGACCTTCCGGTGCGAACGGTGCTCCGCGCCGACTGGACCATCAGCGACTACCAGCTCGGCCTCACCCACCCGGCCGCTCGCTTCGGCGGGGCGTCGATCGGTGGACTGCGGGTCCCCCAGCCCGACACATCCTGGACGATTCCGATCAGCGAGGTGATCGTCGCGTTGCCGCCGACCGATGCCGACGTGGCCGCTGCTCGCCGTGACGCACTTCGGGCAGTGGGCCATCATCTGTCCGGGCTTGCCGCGGCCCGCGTCGCCGCCGACGGCGTGAGCGGTGTCATCCTGGTCAATCGGGTACAAGGCGTCCGGATCGCGCCGGCATTCCGTGTCACAGGTCCCGCCGGGTCCACTATCACCGTCCGCGGTGGACTGGGGACATCGGACCGCCGCTTCGTCGGCACACTCGACCTGAGTCGTCGGATCGGCAACACGCTGTTGGGAGTCGAGGCCTCCCGGACGGTTCGTGACATATCCGATGAACCGGTGATCAGCGGACTGCTCAATTCTGCCAGGACCATCATCAGTGGCGACGACCGCCTCGACTGGGTCCTGATGGAGCGCGCAGCTGCCTGGGCTCGGCACGATTTCGCCGGGCTGGGTGCCCGGATCGAGATCGCCCGGGAACACCCGCACACGCTCGAAACGGCGTTTTCGGGACTCTCCGGTACTCCAAAAATGAACCCGAACCTTGGGGGGCCGGCGTACACCATTCTTCGAGGCAACCTGTCTGGATCATTCCTGCGTCAGTCACGTTGGCAGTTGCAGGGTGAGGGTGCAGGGGGTGACGGGGGATGGGGACGGCTCGCCGGCGGCGCTGATGTCGTGATGCAGCACGGGGCGGCGACAGTGTCGGTTCGGCTGCGGGGCGGCGCAGCAACCACCTCCCTGCCTGCGCACCGCAGCTTCGTGCTCGGTGGACGCTCGACCCTGCCGGGAGTCGCTCATCGTTCGATAGGCGGTCGGCGCGTTGCCTGGGGAGAGGTCGCGATGACCCGACCGGTCGCGATCCCGACCCCACCACTCCCTTTCGCACGTGGCGTGGCGTTGCCGAGCAGTATGGGGCTGTTCGTGGCCGCGGGAGTGAGTGGAGGTGCGGTGGCGGGCGTCCCCTGGCAGGCGACCGGGGAGCTGGAGCCTGTTGCTGGCGTCCGCATGGATTTCTGGGGCCCGATTCTCAGGCTGGACGCAGGTGTCAGCCTACGACGGGGAACCGTGGGCGTGACGGTGGATATCCACCGTGACTGGTGGCCGATCTTCTGACGTCTCCGGTTGCTAGATTGAATGATCGTACCGTAGTGGTGCCCCTGAACCCTGCCGGACGAGGACGATACGTGTCAACGAGCTTCACCGACGAATGGCTGGTCACGATCCTGACGCCGATGCTTCCCGACGGCGCCATCGAGCGTTTCCGGACGACCGGCACCGATCGGCAGGCCTCGTTGTGGGAAAAGGTGATCGACAGCAAGGTGATGGGCGAGGCGGAATTGTTGTCGGCGCTCTCGGCCCGTTGCCGCATCCCCGTTGCCGACCTCGCGATGGCGACCGAAGCTGCGCGCGACGCCCTCCCGGAGGCGCTGGCACGCCGCCATCAATGTGTTCCGCTCGTGGTGACGGACAGCCTGCTCGAAGTCGCTACCGCGAGTCCATACGATGTCGGGGCCGAGCAATCGCTCGCCTTTGCAACGGGGCGCGAGGTCCGGATGTCGCTCGCGTCGGCGACCGCGATCACCCGGAAGCTCGACGAGCTCTACGGTGCCGAACAGCCCGACGATGTTGCCCATCTCCTCGAGGGGATGGGCACGTTCGACATCACCGAGATCGACGAATCCGACGATCACGATATCGAGGCCGTCACCGCCGAAGCGACTTCGCGACCGATCGTCAAGCTGGTGGACGTGCTGCTCGCCGACGGGATCACCAGTCGGGCGAGCGACATTCACATCGAGTCGGCCGAGACCGCGGTCATCGTCCGTTACCGGATCGATGGTGTGTTGCGCCAGGCCATGACCATTCCACGCAAGGCCGGCATTCCGCTGATCTCACGCGTCAAGATCATGTCGGGCCTCGACATCGCCGACCGCCTGCGTCCGCAGGACGGTCGCGCCCGTGTCGCGGTCAACGGCAACCCGGTGGACCTTCGCGTCTCGACGCTTCCGGCGACCCACGGCGAAAAGGTCGTGATCCGGATCCTGAACACCCAGTCGACGATGCTCGCGTTGCCATCGCTCGGGTTGTACCCCGAGGAACAGGAGATCATCCGGCATCTCCTGCGCAACAAGGAAGGGATCGTGCTGGTGACCGGGCCAACGGGTTCGGGCAAGACCACGACCCTCTACGCGTGTATTCGCGAGATCCAGGGAGAGGGGATCAACATCGTCACGATCGAGGATCCGGTCGAGTATCGCCTGGGCCAGAACATCGTGCAGGTGCAGACCAACGATCGACAGGGACTCACCTTTGCCTCGGCGCTGCGGTCGATCCTGCGCCAGGACCCGGATGTTGTCCTCGTTGGCGAGGTTCGCGACCTGGAGACGGCCCAGGTGGCGGTGCAGGCGTCCCTGACGGGCCATCTCGTGCTCTCCACGCTGCACACCAACGACGCGCCCAATACGGTGACGCGGCTGGTGGACATGGGACTCGAGGCATTCAAGATCGGCGCGGCGCTCCGGGGCATCGTTGCCCAGCGACTCATGCGCCGACTCTGTCCCTACTGCCGCACGCTGGTGGCGGCCGCCGAACTGCCCCCGCGCATCGCGGGCTTCATACCGGCGGGTGCCGAGATCTATCGGGCGGTTGGCTGCGGGCAGTGCACCCAGACCGGATATCGGGGCCGTTTCTCGATCGTCGAGACCCTGGTGATGTCGGTCGAGCTCGAGCGCCTCGTCGGTTCCAACACCACCGCCGAGAAGATCGGGATGGCCGCGCGTGAGGCGGGGATGCTCACCTTGTTCGAATGCGGACTCCGTCACGTACTCGACGGTCACACGTCGATCGAGGAACTGCTCCGGGTCACTGACGTGCCGATGATACCGATCGTGGCGCTTCCCGACGTTCTCCCGGCCGGCACGAGCGCACCCGGGGCGCAGCTTGAACTTGCCCCGCGTGAGGAGCTGCTATCGGATCTCGAGCTTCTCGACGATGGATCGTTCAGCAGGCCGGTTGCGACCGCGAGTCGGGGGACAATTCTCCTCGTCGAGGACGAGGACACGCTGCGACGGGTGATGCGGGACCTGCTCGAACAGGAAGGGTACGTGATTCACGAGGCCCGTGACGGCGGCGAGGCGCTCGAGCAGGTCGATCGCCATGCGCCGGACCTGGTGCTGCTCGACCTCAACCTGCCCAACGTCGATGGCTACACCGTGCTGACGCAACTCCGTTCGCGGCCGGACACTCGCGACCTCCCGGTGATCGTGTCTGACGGCACGGGGCGATGAGGACAACGAGGTTCGCGTGCTTGGTCTCGGCGCGAACGACTTCCTCACCAAGCCGTTCCGGCCTCGCGCGCTCACGGCGCGGATCGACGCGCTGGTCGGCCGACTCCCCCGACTGATATCCATCACAGATCGTTGCCTGCAGACAGCAGCTTGAAGCGACCCTCACGCTCGACGATCGCGCCGAAATAGCGCCCGCTCTCGCGATGTCCGTTCCGCATGATCGTCGCGACGCATGGCGCCCAGATTGTCACGATGGTATCGCTCGTTGTCTCCTCCCGTTCGCACTGCAGCTCCCTGAGTTCGATGCGATCGCCGCCGTAGCGCTCGAGCATGCGACCGCTGCCCTTGGCACTGCCCGCCTGCAGCTGCATCCATAGGATCGCGGGATCGATCGCGTAGGGCTCCTCCCGATAGCGATGAACGGGGAACACCAGCCAGGAGAATTCGGCGGGCGTCACCAGCACGGACGCGAGCAGGGCGGTGTCGCGCCCCGCGACCGCCCGGAACACCGTTCGGGCAAGGTCTTCGCGCGACGACCTGCCGCCATCGAGTGTTGTCGGCTCGACCAGGCCGACCCGGAAACGTCGCTCGTACTCGGCCATCGACAGGACCGAATCGATCCGGTCACCGGGCTGCCGCCATGAGGGTTCCTCGCGGTCGGGTTGCGGGTCTCGCGGCACCGTGCTGCAGGCCACGGCGATGAGGAGGAATCCCATCAGGTTCTGCCATCGTTGCTGCATCGGACGCTCCGGGTCGGCACGCGAAACGGGGAGCGGACGACCGCCCCCCGTTCCTGTGAAGTCGCTGGTCAGTTGTTCGAGTAGCTCGTCCAGCCTTCCCACCACTTGGTGCCGGCCGGGTTCCACGCGCCGCGGTAGGTCGTGCCGGAGATCGCGATCCCGGCCCTCGAGCCCAGGTCGCCGGTGAACGATGCCAATCCGCCGGTGCGCGCGGCGGCTGCAGCGCTCAGCGACCAGTCGAAGTCAGCCACCGATGTGGGTGCCGTCGGAAACTTCGCGAACATCGATGCAGCCGTGGTCGCCTGCTCGAACGTGATCGCATTGCCGGCGAGGTCATACGTCTGCTGGCCCGCCTGCAGCGCGAGTGGTGATTCGGCGATCAGCACGTTGCGAATCGACATCACGCCTTCAGTCACTCGGCTGGTCGTGCCTGCGTCGCGGATGCTGATGCCGGCGTTCGGCCACCGCGCGAGGATCCCGTTCACGTAGTGGCCACCCGTGCCACGCCGGAGCACCATGCCGTATCCACCGCCAGCAGCGACAACACCCGGCGCGGTGCCGACGAGGGTGAAGTTGGCCACGACCGGGACCGTGAACGGCGTCGTGTTGTGCCCCGCGTCGCAGCCCGAGCCGTTGCAGCCGTCGTTCTCGATGCCCTGCGGGTCGCTGGACGTGTTGCCGGCACCCGCGCGCGGAACCAGCTGCTTGCTCTGGTATGCGATCAGGTACTGCAGGCGCCCCTGGAAGCCTTCCGACATGTCGAAGTGGTCGTCGCCGGACTCGATACGACACGAGGTGGGTGGCATCAGCCGCGCCGCCGAACCACTCGAAGCTGTCGTCGAGTCCGTTGAGCGACTGGAGATAGTCCATCGTGGTGCCGCTGCCGACCGCCGCGAACGTGAACGAGTTGAGCTCGGCGTCCTGCGCCGGACCGAAGCCCGCGTATTCCACCCGTACGTAGCGCAACGAGCCGCTGTTGTCGGCGTTGTTCGACCCGCCGGAGTAGTTGATCGTGGGGTTCTGCACCGGATCAGTTCCGGTCCCCTCGAGGGCGACCGTTCCCGACCGATTGATGATGCCGTTGCCGATGATCACCAGGCCGCCCCAGTCGCCGGGCTGACGCTGGCCAGCGGGCTGCGACGACGTGAAAACGATCGGCGCCGCGGCGGTGCCATTGGCGACGATGCGTGCGCCACGGAGCACGAAGAGTGACGACCCGACGGTGGCGAAGTCGCCCTCGATGCGAGTTCCCGCTTCAATGGTGAGCGTGGCACCCGACGCGACTTTCCGGAACCCCTTGATCCGCCAGGTGCGGTCACTCGTCCAGGTGGTGTTGACCGTGATGTCGGTGGTGACCTCGGTCAGGGTCGGTCCGGACGTGGTGACCGTCACCTCGGACGAGAAGGCGGAGGTCACACCGTTCCGAACTGCCGCCACCCGATACCGGTAGGTGGCGGCCACGGTGAGCCCGGTGTCGGTGTAACCGGTAGCGCTTCCGGCCGGGCGACCAACTTCGGCGAACGTCCCGCCCGTGGCGCCCGGCGCGCGCTGCACCACGAACTGGGTTGCCGCGGTCGAGGGCGCGGTCCAGGAAACCTGCACCGTGGTCGGCCCGGATGCCGACGCGGCTACTCCGGCGGGCGGGTTGTTGGTCGGTGGTGGAGGATTCACGCCATTGTCATCGCCGCTGCATGCCACCAACGCGGCGACACCCAGTGCCAGCAGGGCGCGAGTTGTCGATCCCGATCCGAACTTCATGCCGTCTCTCCCGAGGGTGATGGTGGTGAAGCCGAACGCCGACTTCACCTGCGAGAATCTCTCGCGGATGCGTCGGCGTTCGGTGATACCCAGTCACGGTTGTGCAACGAAACCGACCGTCAACGGTTCAACCGTTCAACCCTTGAACCCTTGAACCCTTGAACCCTTGAACCTTTCAACCTTTCAACCCTTCAACCTTTCACGGCTTCCAGCTGAAGCCGACGGCGAACACCCGGCCCGCCCGGTACCGTTCGCGGGTCACGTCGCCCTGGGTGGTGAGGTACGGGGCATCGAGGAGGTTGCGCGCATCGACACGACCATCGAGGGCGCCGGCGATCGGGAACCGCAGCGAGACGTCGAGGACGCTGCGCGCCTGCTCGATGACGTCGGGCAGCGGGAGTTCGCCGGCCTCGGTGATCCGTGAGCCCACGCGATTGAAGAGCACCGTGGCCGAGGCATCGGCGGACGGGTGGGTCCAGGTGAGTCCGGCGTTGACCACGTAGGGGGCCTGACCGACCATCCGCCGCGAGGCATTGGTGATCGACCCGGCGTCGGGATCGATGGCGATGGTCGACTTCATCACGGTGGCATTGGTGAAGAGTGCGACGTTGCGGAGCAGGCCGGATACGGCCCCGAGTTGCTTGCGGAGCTCGACCTCGATGCCTCGGTTTGATGCGCCTCGTGCGTTGACGTAGCTGATGATCCTGGTACCGGACGACCCCAGGTAGATGCGCTCGATCGGATCGGTGAACTCCTTCGCGAACACCCCGACGGAGATGATCTCTCCCCGATTGGGGTACCACTCCCAGCGGATGTCGTAGTTCTGGATGAGTGCGCGCTTGCAGGTCGGGATTTCCCCGCACATTGTCGAACCCGATCACTTCGCGATACAGGATCGGTGACAACTCGCGGTACTCCGGACGCGACAGGGTCTGCGACACGGAGAAGCGGAGGTTGACGTCGGTTCCAGCCCGCCAGGTGAGCGCGAGGGAGGGGAGGAGGTCGGTGTACGCGGGCTCCGCCAGTGACGGCGTGCCGACGGTCGAGAGCGAGCTGACCCGTACGGTGGACTGTTCAACCCGTGCCCCGCCGGTGATGTCGACCGTGGGCAGGAGCGGCCAGGTGACCATCGCGAACGCCGCTGCCAGCCGATCGCGCGCGGTGTACGATCCACCGGCGGCGAGGGGAACGATCCGGAAGAAGTCGTCGCCCGTGCCGGAGAATGCACCGCCGAAGAGTTCCTCGGGTGAGCGTTGACGGTCCTCGAAGCTGAGCGGCCGTGCCAGTGAAATGGAATACGCGTTGTTGTCGGCGACCCGGTCGGTGCTGCGGTACTGGCCGCCGATCTTGATGCTGCGATTGTCGCTCGGTTCGCCGAGATAGTACTGCCAGCTCGCATTCGCTTCGAGCGACCGCTCGGACAGATCGGCGAAGGTCCGCACGGCTGCCTCGTTGGAGAAGCCGTACCACGCCGGTGCCGCGCCTTCGACTTCGCGGGCGTACACGATCTCGGAACGGTCGGGTTCCTTGCGTCCAACGCTCGAGCGCGAGACACCCCAGTCGATCATGTGCCGTCCACCCAGCTCGTGGTGCAGCGAGAGCTGTGTCGACAGCACGTTGCGCTCGACGTAGCGGAGCCGCTGGATGTCGAGCGGCAAGCCAAGGTTCTCCGAGTAACCGGTCTCGCGGCGGCCCTCGTTGTCCATGGTCCGGTTGTACGTGTTGTTGAGCGAGATCTTGCTGTGCGTCCCGATCGTCGTGGAGGCGTTGGCGATCCCTCCCCACAGCACCGTGGTTCTCCCGGTGGTGCCCGTGAATCGGTCGACTTCCTCTGCCTCGCCGCTGCCCTGCGTCGTGGCGAGCGCGCGGACCTGGTCGGCCCGGACCTCCTGGGCTGCGGAGTACGTTCCCGACACCAGGTAGCTCACGCCGTTGGCGCCGAACGGAAGGTTTCCGCCGAGTGGTCGCCGATCCGCTGGCATTCGGTGCGGCGGATCGCTCGCGCGGGGACCAGACATTGCGCAACTCGCCCACCAGGCCGTTCACCTGCGAAGCGGGCAGCGACTGGGTGAAATCGGCGCCAGCGAGGGATGCGGGAAGCGCGCGATTACTGGCACCGAGTGCGATCCAGTCCCGACCGGTGGACTGCGCGAAGAGGCCGCTGCGCGCCGTGACCGCGTCATTGTACGCGGAGCTCACCGAGAGCGCGACAAAGCGACGGCCCACATGATCACGGGTCCTGATGTCCACCGCCGCGCCCGAGAAGTCACCCGACTGGTCGGGCGTGAATGTTTTCGAGGTGGTCACCGCCGACAGCAGCGCCGCTGGGAAGAGGTCGAGCGGCACAACCTTCTTCTCCGGTTCCGGTGACGGGATCCTCGAACCGTTCAGGGAGGCCGTGGTGTACCGATCGCCGAGGCCGCGCACGAACACGTACTTGCCGTCCTGGACCGTGGCGCCGCTCACCCGCTGAACTGCCGCCGCAGCGTCGCCGTCCGGCGACGCCGCAATCTGTTCCGCGGTCACCGCGTTCATGATGCCGACGGTGTGACGCTGCTCGTCGAGCGCCGAGTTCACCGAACCCAGCTCCACGGCAGCAGTCACCGTGATCTCGCCGAGCTGTACGGCCTGCGCGGACAGGGTGACGTCCAGTGTGGTCACCTCGGCCGCCTCGATCCGTACCGCTGTCACCGTCTTCGGACCGTAGCCGATCACCAGCACCCTGAGGGTGATCGTGCCGGCAGGTAGTGTCGCCAGCGTGTAGCGGCCATCGACGGCGGAGTTGGCGGTCAGGGAGGTGCCGACCACGCTGATGCGTGCGCCACCAAGCGGCTGACCGGTCGAGGCATCGAGCACGCGCCCGACCAGTTTGCCTGGCGATTGCGCGGCCACGCCGGTCGGGGATCCGAGGGTCACCGCGGCGATGACCGCAGCGTGCAACAGCGATGTGGATTTCATGCGGCGGGCTCCGTGACGAATCACCTGGCCCCGCCCGGGTGTCGGGCGGGGTCGCAGCACGGAATGCATCGCAGTGTCGCGTGACGAAGTCGTGTGGATGGTGCAACGGACGGGTAACAGCGGCGGAACGGGCCCGCGGGGTCGGGCTATTCCGGAGCGGGCGTACGCATCCGCGAGGTGGAGATCATTGCGGCAGGCGCGTTCGGCTTGACCCGGATCGACTTGGCCGGGATACCGACGTGCACGTGGTATGGGCGCACGTCCTTGGTCGCCAGTGCACCCGCGCCGACCATGCCGTTCTCGCCCACCCGCACTCCCGCCAGCACGGTCGCGTGATAGGTGATCCGCACATCGTCCTCGAGGACGGTGCGCATCGACGTGACGTCCTTCTGCTCGACGATGCTGTGCGTGTGTGAATAGATGTTGGCATAGTCGGAAATCGACACCCGGTCGCCGAGGGTGATGCCACCACGGTCGTCAAGCAGGACATGGCGGTGGACCACGACGTCGTCGCCGACTTCCATGTCGTATCCGAACGAGAACTCGACGTGCTGGAAGCACTTGAAGTTGGAGCCCACGCGCGCAAAGATGAACGGCGCGAGCATCCGTCGCAGCCGGACGCCGAGGTCGACGTTCTGGCCCCCCACCGGAAGCCGGTCGAATGAATACCAGAGCCAGAGCAGCGGCTTGACCCGGGCAAACCGATCGGTATCGACCTCGGCGTAGTACTCCGGTTCAAGCGTCACGTTGCGGGGGTCGAGCGCGTCCAGCGCCATCCGGCCGCTACGGGAGAGGCTCGGGTCGGCGAGCCGCTCCTCACAGCTCCCCTGACCGGGGTAGGCCAGTTCGAACAGGGTGTCACGGGTGATCGACGACCAGTCCGCATCGGGGCTGGTGAGGCGCGCCGCGAGGTCGGCGAGCCATTCCTCACGGAGCGTGATCGCGTCGGCGGCGAGCGAGAGCTGGCGGAGCGGGCGAATCGGCATGATCAGGGCTGCCCGGGCGTGGTGGGCAACCGCCGGGTTCCCACGATGCGCCCCCGCTCGGTCTCGAGTCGTGGCAGGCGTCGTTCCCACTCGTCGGTCGTCGCGTCGAGGTAGCTGATCGTGAACGGTTCGGTCACCGGCAGCTCCTCCTCGTAGATCACGATGCCGCTCGCGGTGCCGCTGGCATCGAGCTGCTGGCTGGAGAACGACGGCGACATCGCCAGCACACCGATCGGCCGGTAGTACCGGTTGCGGAGCGAGATCGACAGCGACTGCGGATCGAACCGGGTCGACGGCGCGAGTGCATGGAACGACACCAGTGCGACGCCGGGGCGGCGCACTCCGCGGGCGGAGGCCACCGAATCGATCCGACGCTGCTGGCTCACGACCAGTGCGTGCAGCGCCGCATAGCCATCGTTCGACAGCAGGCGCAGCACCCTCTCGTCGAGCGGCACGACCCGGATGTCGAGCGTTCCCGCCCTGAGCCGCACGGTGATGTTGTCCTGCCCGAGTCGGCCCTGGCCGAGTGGCAGGTCATCGACGAGTGCGGTGTCGACCACCGCAGTCTGGGCTGGTGCGCTGCGCGGCGCGCATGCACACGCGGCGGCGATCACCAGGAATCCTGCAAGGCGTCCCATTCAGTCCTCCCCTGCGGCGGCCAGCAATGATGCCCCGAGCTCGACGATGCCGGCGCCGGTCAGCGCCGACACGGCCTGCACCTGATCGGCCTCGAGGCCAAGTTCCCGGGCACGTGCGTCGAGCGCGCGCGCCAGTTGCGCCTTTGAAAGCTTGTCGGATTTCGTCAGCACCGCCAGCACGGGCCGCCCGGAGCCGGTCAGGATCGCATGGAACTCGGCGTCATCCTTCGAGGGGGCGTGGCGTGCGTCGAGCAACCACACGACGCCGGCGAGCGAGGTGCGGTGGCGGAGGAGCTTCTCGAGGAGGCGCCGGTATGCGTGGCGCTCCTCCTTCGAGGTCCTGCGCAAAACCGTAGCCCGGCAGGTCGATGAGATAGAGCGACGGCAACTGGTAAACATTGAGCAGCTGCGTCTTGCCGGGGGTCGACGATACACGGGCGAGCGCTTTCCGTCCCACGAGCGCGTTGAGCAGCGACGACTTGCCGACGTTCGAGCGGCCCACGAACGCGAACTCGGCGAGTGGCGGATCGAGGCGGTGCAGGGGGTCGGGAAAGCTCCCGACGAACTCGATGGGGAGCGTGGCAAGCGGCGACCGGATCGTCGAGGCATCCCGCGCGCCGGTCATGGCGCGCCCCGGCGCGTCACGCTTCCTTCTTGTGGCGCGGCCGCTCGGTGACGACCAGGGGCGCCGCGCCCTCGTTGATCGACTCTGCGGTGATGATCACCTCGCGGACGTCGTGCCGCGACGGCAGGTCGAACATGATGTCGGTCATGACGCTTTCGAGAATCGCGCGCAGGCCGCGGGCGCCGGTCTTGCGCTTGATCGCCTTGCGCGCGGCGGCCCGCAGTGATTCCGCATCGAAGGTGAGGCCCACGCCCTCGAGGTCGAAGAGTCGCTTGTATTGCTTGGTGAGTGCGTTGCGGGGCTCGACAAGGATCTGCACCAGCGCATCCTCGTCGAGTGCATCCAGGGCGACCAGCACGGGCAGGCGACCAACCAGCTCGGGAATCAGCCCGAACCGCAGCATGTCATCGGGCTCGACCGCGGCGAACGGGCGCATCGCGTCATACGGGAGCGCACTCGCCCCGATCTGGGGCGTGGCCAGCTCCTCCTTCGCGAACCCGATCCGCTGCCCGCCGAGCCGCGACTCGACGATCTTGTCGAGGCCATCGAAGGCCCCACCGCAGATGAAGAGGATGTCCCGCGTGTTGATCTGGATGTATTCCTGCTGTGGATGCTTCCGGCCGCCCTGTGGCGGAACCGAGGCGATCGTGCCCTCGAGGATCTTGAGCAGCGCCTGCTGCACGCCCTCGCCCGACACGTCGCGGGTGATGCTCGGGTTCTCGGACTTCCGCGCGACCTTGTCGATCTCGTCGATGTACACGATGCCGCGCTCGCACTCGGCGACGTTGAAGTCGCCCGCCTGCAGCAGCCGCACGAGGATGTTCTCGACGTCCTCGCCGACGTAGCCGGCCTCGGTCAGCGTGGTCGCGTCGGCGATCGTGAACGGCACGTCGAGGATGCGGGCGAGCGTCTGCGCCAGCAGCGTCTTGCCGGTGCCGGTGGGCCCGAGCATGACGATGTTGGACTTTTCGAGCTCGACCTCGCCGTCGCGGGGGCCGGCGTTGATCCGCTTGTAGTGGTTGTACACGGCCACCGAGAGGGAGCGCTTGGCGCGCTCCTGGCCGACGACGTACTGGTCGAGGGTGTCCTTGATCTCCTGCGGCGACGGGACCGCACGCTGTCCCTCGACGGCTTCGCGCTCCTCATCCTCCGCAAGGATCTCGTTGCAGAGGGTGATGCACTCATTGCAGATGTACACGGACGGCCCGGAGATGAACTTCCGGACGGAGTCCTTGCTCTTGCCGCAGAAACTGCAACGGAGATGCTTGTCGTTGGACATCAGGATGGTTTCCGCCGGGATGCCGGCCAGGAGGGTTCACCAGTGAACCTGACTCCCGGCACGGGGCCGGTCAACCCTCGGGCGCGATGAGCGGGGTGCGCGGCTCGAATACCGTGTCGATCAGGCCGTACGCCTTCGCTTCATCCGCACTCATGAACCGGTCGCGTTCCATGTCCCGCTCGATCTGCTCGACCGGCTGGCCGGTGTGTCGCGCGTAGAGCTCGTTCATCCTCTCGCGGAGATACAGGATCTCCTTTGCCTGGATCTCGATGTCCGCCGCGGTGCCCTGCGCGCCCCCGGAGGGCTGGTGCATCATGATCCGTGCATGGGGCAACGCGGCACGCTTGCCCTTCGTTCCCGCTGCGAGGAGAAACGATCCCATCGACGCGGCCATTCCCATGCAGATCGTGTTGATCGGTGCACGGAGGTGCTGCATGGTGTCATAGATCGCCATGCCGCTCGATACGATGCCACCAGGCGAGTTGAGATAGAGGTAGATGTCCTTCTCGGGATTGTCGGCCTCGAGAAAGAGCAGCTGGGCGATGATGATGTTCGCCACGTCGTCGTTGATGCCCGCGCCGAGGAACACGATGCGATCCATCAGCAGGCGGGAAAAGATGTCGTACGTGCGCTCGCCGCGGGACGAGCGCTCGATGATGTACGGCGGATAGATGGCGGCGTGGGTCACGCGCTGACCTCGGTGACGGTTGACTGCTCGAGGAGCCAGGCAAAGGTCTTCTCCTCGGTGATCGTGCGCTCGAGGTCGTCGAGCCGCTTCGCCTGCTGGAGCGACGCGTACAGCGCGCCGGGCTCCACACCCCTGGCGGCTGCGAGCTCCGCCACGCGGGCATCGATGTCGCTCTCCGTGGCCTGCAGGTTCTGGGCCGATCCGACCGCGTCGAGGACCAGTTCACGACGCACCTGTCCCTCGGCGATCGGGCCGAAGGTGCCGGCAAAGGCGTCGATCCGCTCGGCATCGATGCCGTATCCCTCGGCGTACGCCCGAACCAGCCGGCGAACCAGGGTGGGTGGGGCCGGGACATCATTGGCCTTCACCAGCTGATCGATGAGTTGCTCCCTGACCCCCTGATCGGCTGTTCGCACGGCCTCCTCCGCGAGGTCGGCCGAGATCTGCTCGGTGAGGGCTGCCGCCGACTCGAACTCACCGACTTCGCGGGCAAAGGCGTCGTCGTACGGTGGCAGGACCTGCTCCTTCACCTCATGGAGGGCGACCGACACCCGGCGCGACTCGCCGCGGCGGGCTTCATCGGGGTGGTCTTCAGGGAAACGCACCTCGCCCTCGACGGTCTCGCCGGGCATCAGGCCGAGCACCAGCTCCTCGAGATCCGGGATCGCCTGGCCCTTGCCGATGACCATGCTGTAGGGCTTGGACGGCTCCTGGGCCTCGTCGCCGAGCGTCGTCACGGCCACCGTCACCATCTGGCCGGGCTTCGGCTTGGCGGCTTCCACGGGAGTCCAGGAGGCCTTCTGCTCCCGGAGACGGTCGATCCGATCCTGCACAGCCTCCTGGGTCACCGGCTCGACGGTCCGGGAGAGCGTGAACCCCCCGGTCGTCGAGAGGACGATCTGCGGGCGAACCTCGACCGTCATGTCGAAAACGAGCGGCTGCCCCTGCTCGAATGACAGGTTCGAGACCTGGGGGTCGGCCGTGGGCTTGAGGTCCGTCTCCTTGATGATCGTTTCCCAGCTTTCGCGGAGGGCGTCCTCGATCACGTGGCGACGGATCTCCTGCTCGAAACGCCGGCGGACCACTGGTTCCGGCACATGTCCCTTGCGGAAGCCCGGGATCCGGACCTGTCGGGTGTACTCGCGGAGGGCGCGCTTCTCGGCCGCTGCCAGCCGCTCCACCGGTACCGTGACCTGGAGCGATCGGGAGGCGACGTCTTCGGCGGTCGTTTGATAGGTAATCTCAGTCATAGCCCTGCAAGTTACTTGTCGGGACCGATCGGGGTCAATTCGCGTTGGGGGTTGACGTGCGGGGTCGGTTGGCGGTTTTGTTGCGCCATGGCACGAATACTGATCGTCGACGACGATGATGGCGTACGCCGGGTACTGCGGAAAATGTTCGAGCGCGCCGGCCACGAAGCCATCGAAGCCGAATCAGGCGATGCAGCGCTCGCTACCCTCGCTGGCCCCACGCCGCCCGACGCGGTGGTGAGCGATGTGTTGATGCCTGGCCTCAGCGGGATTGCGTTCTACCGGAAGCTCGCCGAACGGGCCCCTCACCTCCGCGGCCGGGTGGTTTTTCTCACGGGCGCCAATCACGATCCGGATGTGCACCGCCCGATCGAGCAACTCGGCGTGCCGATGCTCGGCAAGCTCGACGACCTGCAACTCGTGATCGACGCGATCCGGATCGCCCTCCTGCGGCGCACCACCGGCTGATCCTTCCGCAATGCCAGGGCCGGGACTTGAACCCGGACGGGGTTTCCCCCAACGGCTCCTAAGGCCGTCGTGTCTGCCATTTCACCACCCTGGCGCGGTGGAAATCTAGCGCGAAGCCCGAGTATCTTGCCGCAGGCAGTTCCCCGGTGCACCACCACACAGGAAACCCGCATGAAGAATCCCAGCGTCCGCCGCCTCGCCGCTGTCGTCGCCATCGCAGGCCTTGCGGCCTGCAGCGACGCCCGGCTCAAGAACCTCTCCACCGGCATCGAGAAGGACAGTCTCGCGGTGGTGATGGGGAACGAACCACACCGCACCGAGACCTACCAGACCGCCGGAAAATTCTGGGAGATCATGCTGTATGCCCGCGGCAACGAAGCCAAGGAAGATTCCGTGGCGTGGGGCAAGCTGAGCCCGGTCGTCATGGCCGACGGCAAGGTCGTCGGATGGGGATGGGATTACTGGCGCAAGGAAGCCGAGACGCTGAACATCCCGGTACCGACACTCAAGTAGTCGCTGCGACGAAAACAGGCGCGCCCGCCAGCGGAATGCTGGCGGGCGCGCTTGCGTCCATTGATCGGCGCGTGAGTGCGGTTCAGGGCGAGCCGACGCGCACGCGGACCACGCGAGACTGTGCGGAACCCTGCGAACCCGTCACGACAGTGAGTGAGATGATGCCGTTGCGCGCCTGCGAGAGCGCACTGCGGAAGTCTGCCTCTGTCCGCACCGCGCGCCCTTCCACCTCGGTGATCACGTCCGGCGCAGAGCGGCTGTACGCTGCGTCCTCCGCCGAGAGCAGTCGCTCTTCGGCCGGCGATCCCGGAGCGATCTTTCGAACGAGGAGTCCCCGAACGTTCGACGGCAGGCCCACCTGCGATGCCTTGGCAGCGGTCAGTGGCTCGACCACCAGGCCGAGTCCCACCGTTGGTGCGGTGGACGGGGCCGCGGCGGGCGCAGTGTCCCGGGCCAGCAAGTCGGACCCGCCGACGCTCTCGAGCCGCACCGTGAACTCCTTGCGGCCGGTGCGCCGCGCCACCTCGACCCGCACCGTCTCTCCGGCGCGCCGGAATCCGACGAGTTGCTGCAACTGCGCGGTGTACCGCACAGGCTGGCCGTCGATCGCGATGATCACGTCGCCCGCCTCGAGCCCGGCACGCTTCGCTGGCGAATCGTTGGCCGGCTCGAAGTCGTTGATCTTCACGCCGCCGATGGTGTCGAGTCCGAGGTACGCGGCGTCTTCCGCCGTCGCCGTTTCGACGAGCACACCGAGCTTGGTGCGCTCGACGCGCCCGTGCTCGATGATCTGGTTCATCACCGCGCGGGCAAGGTCGATCGGCACGGCAAACGCGTAGCCCTGGTAGTACCCGGTAAGCGACGCGATCGCCGAGTTGATGCCGACCACTTCACCGCGGACGTTGATCAGTGGGCCGCCGGAGTTGCCGCGGTTGATCGCGGCGTCGGTCTGGATGAAGTCCTGGATGTCGAGGTTGCTGCGCACCAGTGCGGTGGGGCCGCGTCCCTTGGCACTCACGATCCCCTGAGTGACAGAGAAGGTGAGGTCGTCGCCGAGGGGATTGCCGATCGCCAGCACCCACTCACCGACGCGGAGTCGCGCTGAGCTGCCCAGTGCGGCCGGGGTAAGGCCGGTCGCGTCGACACGCAGCACGGCGACGTCGGTGTTCGGGTCGGAGCCGACGATCGATGCGTCGAAGGTGCGGCCATCGAGGAGGCCCACCCGCACCCGGGTGGCATTCTCGATCACATGGTGGTTGGTGACGATGTAGCCATCTGCCGACACGATGAAACCGGATCCGGTGCTGCGGTCGGGCTGCGCGGGCCGACGAGCGGGTGGCTGCTCACCGTCGGGCAACTCGAACCCCGGCGGCAGCTGCAACCGCTGTGCATTCCGTGGCGACACCGACTCCGGACGCTCGGCCTGGACGAAGACCACCGACGGCCGGACCGCCTCCGCGATCGCCGAATATGCGTCGCTCAGGTCGGCGAGCGGCTTGGCTTCCGGAATCCGCGGTGCGTCAACTGGAATGATCGGCGTGGTTCCGCTGCCGGATTGCTGGGCCTCACCGGTGCGCGGGACGTCGAGGAGCCCGGCGAAGAAGAGGCCGAGCACGAAGGCCAGCGCAGTGAGTCCACCCAGCTTGAACCAGTTTTTCGAGTTTGTCGACATTGCTCAATCTTTTGCGAGTGTATGGTCTGCGAGCCGGGCCCCCTGAGTGGGAACCCGGCCCGTATCCCCTTTCATAATACTCCGATGCGTGGTCGGGAGTTTCCGTCTCACGCGTCGGTTCAGGCCTTCGGTGCGTCGTCCACGATCTCGTAATCGGCCTCAACCGTTTCCTCGGCGGGCGTTCGCCGTCGATTCGGCACCGTCGGTTGGCGGTGCCTCGGGGCCGTCGGCGGGCGACGCGTTCTGGTACAGCGAAGCCCCGGCGGCGGAGTACGCGACGTTCAGCTCGTCGAGCGCGGTCCGGATCGCAGCCGCTCTCGCCGGTCCGAAGCGCCTCCTTGCCCGCCTCGACCGCCTTGTCGAGCCGCTCCTTCTGGTCGGCCGGCAGCCTGTCGATCCACTCCTTCGAGTCCTTCTCGACCTTGTAGACGAGACCATCGAGCTGGTTGCGCGCCTCGATCTGCTCGCGACGCTCCTGGTCGGACTTCGAGTTCGACTCGGCCTGCTTGACCATCGCGTCGATCTCGCTGTCGGACAGTCCGCTCGATGACTCGATGCGGATCTTCTGCTCCTTGCCGGTGGTCTTGTCCTTCGCCGACACGTGGAGGATGCCGTTCGCGTCGATGTCGAACGTCACCTCGACCTGCGGCATGCCGCGCTGCGCGGGCGGAATTCCCGTGAGCTGGAACTTGCCGATGGTCCGGTTGTCGCCGGCCATCTGGCGCTCGCCCTGCAGCACGTGGATCTCGACCGTCGTCTGGTTGTCCTCGGCGGTCGAGAACATCTCCGACTTCTTCGTCGGGATGGTGGTGTTGCGCGGGATGAGCACGGTGGTGACGCCGCCCAGCGTCTCGATGCCGAGCGACAGCGGGGTGACGTCGAGCAGGAGCACGTCCTTGACCTCTCCGCCGAGCACGCCGCCCTGGATCGCTGCGCCGATGCCGACGACCTCGTCGGGATTGACCGAGCGATTCGGCTCCTTGCCGAAGAACGTTCTTGACGATCTCCTGGATCTTCGGGATGCGCGTCGAGCCACCGACCAGGATGACCTCGTCGATTTCGCCCGGCTTGAGGCCGGCATCCTTGAGCGCCATCTCCATCGGCGGCAGGACGCGCTGGATCAGGTCGTCGACGAGCTGCTCGAACTTCGCACGGGTGAGCGGCAGGTTGAGGTGCTTCGGACCCGACGCGTCGGCCGTGATGAACGGAAGGTTGATGTCCGTCTGCGTGGTGCTCGACAGCTCCATCTTCGCCTTCTCGGCGGCTTCCTTGAGCCGCTGCAGCGCCATCGGATCCTTGGAGAGATCGATGCCCTGGTCACGCTTGAACTCGCTCACCAGCCAGTCGATCAGGCGCTGGTCGAAGTCGTCGCCACCGAGGTGCGTGTCGCCGTTGGTCGACTTCACCTCGAAAACGCCCTCGGCGAGCTCGAGCACGGAGATGTCGTACGTGCCACCGCCGAGGTCGAACACGGCGATCTTCTCGTCCTTCTTCTTGTCGAGGCCGTACGCGAGCGCTGCCGCCGTCGGCTCGTTGATGATGCGGAGCACCTCGAGGCCGGCGATCTTGCCGGCATCCTTGGTTGCCTGGCGCTGGGCATCGTTGAAGTACGCGGGAACGGTGATCACGGCGCGATCGACCGAATGACCCAGATAGTCCTCCGCCGTCTGCTTCATCTTCTGGAGGATCATCGCGGAGATCTCGGGCGGCGTGTACTTCTTGCCCTGGATCTCAACGGCTGCGAGACCGTTCGGCCCATCGGCCACGGGGTAGGGAACCCGGGACGACTCTTCCTTCACTTCGTCGGCACGGCGTCCCATGAAGCGCTTGATCGAGAAGACCGTCTGCCGCGGGTTCGTCACGGCCTGCCGCTTGGCGACCTGCCCGACGAGCCGCTCGCCGTCCTTCGTGAATGCCACGACCGACGGCGTCGTCCGGCCGCCTTCGGCGTTCGGGATGACGACCGGATCGCCACCCTCCATCACGGCGACGACAGAATTGGTCGTTCCGAGGTCGATTCCGATGATTTTCGAAGCCATTTGCCTCTCCATTTAAGAAAACCGGCGACCCGCCGGAATGACGGCGGAGCCCACACGGGGTTTCCTGAAGCAACGGCTGTACCGGGAATGTGTGCCGGAATGGCAGGGGAAGGGTAGGGAAGGGTTAAGGATTCAAGGGTTGAAAGGTTGAAGGGTTGAAGGGTGAGGGGTTGAGGGGTGGGGGGACGGTCAGTCCACGAAGGTGGCGTATACCGCATTGATGAAGCGCTCTCGGGTGCTGCTCGCATTGGGCAGCATCTGGGTCATGTAGACGATCACCAATCGCTCAGCGGGATCGACCTTGTAGTTGCTGCCGTAGGCCCCGCCCCACCCGTAGGTGCCCTTCGATGCGAACCCGCCCGCGCCGAAGCGGTCAACGGTTTCGAAGCCGAGGCCGAACCCCCTGCCGTCCGAGCTGTAGAGCGTCCCCGTCTGGTTCACCGTCATGACTTCGACGGTGCGTCGTCCGAGCAGCCGTACGCCGTCGATCGTCCCACCGTTCAGGAGCATCGAGAGGAATCGCGCGTAGTCCCCGGCGGTCGAGACCAGGCCTGCTCCCCCCGAGAACGACCGACGAGGTCCGTCGACGTAGTGACCCTGCCCAACGGCGCCGTCAGGAGCACGCACTGCGCGACCAGTGGAATCGCTTGCATAGACCGCCGTGAGGCGGGTGCGCGCTTGCTCGGGCACGAAGAACCAGGTGTCTGTCATCCCGAGCGGTCCCGTGATACGAGTGCGAATGAACTCGTCGAGCGGCACTCCGCTGGCGCGCTCGACGACGCAACCCAGGATGTCGGTGTTGTAGCCGTACACGAATCGTTCGCCCGGTTGAGCGACGAATGGGAGCGACGCCAGCCGCTCCATCGTGGTGCAGATCGGCTCGTCCTTGTCAGCGGTGTACCAACCGTGTCCCGTCGCGGGCCCGAGTTGCATCGCCCGGTAGCGTGACGCCACCGACGCGTCGGTTCCGTACGAAATGCCCGCGGTGTGGGTGAGGAGGTCCTTGATCGTGATCGCGCGGCTTGCCGGGACAATCGCCACACCGGTGTCGACGCGGGTGGCGACCGAGGTGCCCGCATACGCAGGGATGAACTGGGACACGCGATCACCGAGGGTGATGCGTCCTTCCTCCACCAGCATCATGATCGCGACCGAAGTGAGTGCCTTCGTCTGGGACGCGATGCGGAAGAGGGCATCCGGCGCCATGCGCCGGCCGGCCTCACGATCACTCCACCCGACCGCACGCTGGTACACGACCTTGCCGTCGCGCATCACCAGCGCGACGGCACCGCCGATCCGATTCGAGTCGACGGCGTCCTGCAGGATCCGGTCGAGTTTCGCGACGCGGGCCGGGTCGGTGCGTTGCGCGATGACCGGGGTGGGAAGGAGCAGGCACCACGCGAGAACGAGAAATCGTGCTGCCATCTTCATCTCCCGAAATTGATGAACGACCCCGCCACCGTCTGATGGCGGGTTGTTATGCGTTCACTTCAGCCCGAGCACCCCGACGCCCTGCTCGAACACCACGTCCACCGGGATGCCGGCGGTGCCCAGGCGGTCGAGGTCTGCCTGGAGCTGCGGGTCGATCACACCGTACCTGTCCATCCACGCCGAAACGCCGGCGTAATCGCCGTTGCCCTGGAAGCGAATGATGGTGGCCGAGAGCGAGTCGGTGGCGGCGGGCATCCGCTCGAGGTCGACACGGTAGGTGTTCGTCGTGGAGTCCCGCACGAACGCGCCCAGCTCGCGGAAGAAGTTGAAGCGGGCAACGTTGGCGCGACCATGCGCACTCGACGCCCCGAAGCGCACCGATCGGAAGATGCCGGCGATGAACGTGACGTAGTTGTCGCGCACGTCGCCCTGCAACTCGCCCGCGGCGTTGAGACTCGAGATCATGTAGAGGCCGAGCACGTCGGCCTTCCCCTCTTCAAGCGCTGACGCGCGCTCCTTCAGGGCGGCGCGAACCGTCCCGCCGCCGCCGACGGTCTGCTTGATGCCGAGCCCATGCGCGACCTCGTGGAACATGGTGTTCTCGAAGAACGCATCGAACTTCACGAACTGCCGCTGGTCTTCGGCAATCAGCAGGTTGGCGATGGGAACCAGGATGCGGTCGAACTTGGCGCGCATCGCGTTCTTGAGCTGGAGCCGACGGGTGCCCTTCTGGAGCTGCACCGCCTCGTCGTTCGGCAGGTTGATGGCAATCGTTTTCGAGCCGGCGTTCGACTGCCCGGCGTAGTAGACGACGTCATAGGCGTTGAGGTCGGAATCGGTGCCCGGTGATTCCTGCTTGAACCGCGCCTCAACGGGGAGGCCGCGCTGCAGGCCCGGAAGCATGGCGGCGTACTTGGCGAGGCGCGCGCTCCAATCGCGGTCCTTGATGAGGACAAACGCTTCGTGGGCGGCCTTGTACCCGAACAGCTGGTCGTCGTACGTCTCGATCGGCCCGATGACGACGTCGAGCCCGTTGTTCTTCATGTCGAGCCACGCGATGTCGCTTGGCTGGTAGTTGTCATCGAGCAGTGCGGCGGCGCGGAGCGTGAGGTAATGCTTGAGCCCGGCGTCTTCGGCGAGTGCGGCAGCCTCGCGGAGCTTTGCGGCGGCGCGTTCCGACTGGGCGCGGTACGCCACATGGTAGGGCACGGTCGTGAGCTGTCGGGCGCTGTCACGCTGCACCAGCGTGTACAGGCTGCGCAGTGCCTTGCCACCGTCGGACGCCGCCGTGGCGGCCGCCTCGAACTCTTCCTTCGTCATGTCGTGCGGGTAGAAGTTCTTCCCTGGCGGGAGCGCAGGCGTGCCATCGATGAACGCCACTTCGCCCTTCAGGCGGTCCCATGGACCGTAGTTGATCTCGGCGAACTCACGGAGCATCGGGTCGGACACGGCGGCCAGCACACTGTCCCGCGGCCCCACCATCTGCAGCCAGTAGACTTCGTCCATCGCCTCCGCTGCCTCGATGAGGAGCGGGATCATCTGGCGTTCGGCGGCGGTGAGTGCCGACAGGTCGGCTTCGAGGCGGACGGTGGTATAGGCCGCGAGCAGGGAGTCGCCGCGGCTCATGGCGGCCGCTGCCGGGTCGGTTGTGTCGGGAGTGCCGCAGGCGATGGACAGCACGGCGGCGGTGGCGAGCAGGCGGCGCATGAAGACACTCCGAGTTGATGCGGCCAGGCGGGGTATGACATCGGAATCGACGTCGGCCTCACCGGCCCGAAGAAAAGACCTTGGCAATCCAGATGTCACGGCGGGCATCGACGGTTCGCAGCGACATGCGCAGGCCGTCGCGCGAAAACGAGACCGCGTCGATGTCCGTCAACGGAAACGCGCTGATACGGGTGGCCGCCCCTGTCGCAGGGTCCAGGCGGTAGAGCGCCGAGGTATAGCGAGTTTCACCGACCACCACTTCGACCATTCCCCCGGTCGCCCAACGGAGCCCGATGAGGTTCTCGACCCCGAGTTGTGCGATCCGGCGCCCGGTGGCGGCCCCCGGCGGCACATGAAACACGACGGCGGAGTCGCCACCGCTTCGGTTCCAGCCCCAGCCGAGGAGCCCATCGCCGGAGGGTGAATCTTCAAGCAGCCTCGGGAACACGTTGGGCGTACTGATCATGCGAACAGCGCCGGACGGACTGCGCACCCGGATCTTCCCGCTGGTGTCTCCCGGCACCGACCATGCGATGCTCCCGTCGCGCATCACCTCCATGGCATTCATCGCGGTTGTGTCCGGCATGGTGCCAAGGCCTCTGGTGCCGCCTGTGGCGAGGTCGAACTGCGTCAGGTGCAGCTGGCCGGCGTCTTCGAAGACGAATACCACTGAATCGGCGGCAACGGTGCGCGACTGGGATACGGCGCCGCGGATTCCGGCGCCGAGCGATCGCTCCGGACCGGCGTCGAACGGGAAAAGAGACACCTGTGTCACGGTACTGCGAATGTCGCCTCGGGGCCGGCGGGTGACAATCAGTGCGTCTCCGTCTCCGGACATCAGTACGCCAAGATTCGCGGTGGTGGTGGTGACCTGGCGAAGCGTGACGTCCGCAGAAAACTCCCGGGTGCGGGTGCCCGCATAGACTGTCAACGAGGTCGGTCCTGCCAGGTAGCTCAGGCCCGCCGGCGACACCGTCGGGTCGGAAATCGGTTGCGCGGGAAGGAGGGTCCTGGGCGTGCGGGCAACCTTGCCCGAGGATGAAACGGCCCGCTCCACGATGGTGCCTATGGCGGTGTTTTCGGCATCCTGAACCAGCAGAATCAGGTCGCCGCTGGGTGAAAAACCGATCGGCTCCTCCTCGTGCGACATCGCCATCGAGTCGAGCAACCCGCCCGTTCGATTCCAGATCTGCACGAAGCGCAACCCGCTCGACGTCGTGACGGCCACGGCCAGACGCTGACCATCGGGCGACACCTGCCACGTGGTGCGGACCAGTGCCGTTGGCAGCCGAACCGCGATCGTGTCGGTGACGCGTTCGTCGACGGCGGTATTCACGGTGAATCGGACATTTCCCGGCTCGCCCAACGTGGCCACGATCATCGAATCGCCCTTGCCGAAGAAGCGAATATCGACGGGCCCGAGAAAGCGTGGCGGCTCACCGCCGAGAGCGGGGACCAGAAATGTGCCGAAGCGCCCATCGGCTGAGGTCGCGATGTAGCGTACCCGCCGAGCGTCGGGGCTCCAGCCAATGTCGTAGATTCCCGCGACGCCGCTTACCGCGCGCATGCGGCCGACGCCGCCGATGTCCTGGATCACCAGCCCGACCGTGCACCGAAACTCTTCATCGCATTCGCGCTCGCTGTAGGCGACCCGCTGGCCATCGGGCGAGAGCGCGCCAGCCTCTGCCGTGCCGGTGGTCGTCGCCTGGGTCCGCGCAACGTCGGCCAGCGCGCCGGGAGAAGTTGGCGTCACTTTCCACACGGCAATACCGGACAGCACAATCAACACCAACACCGCCGGGACGAGCCAGCGACGCTTCGCGACGGGCTCGCTCCACGCAGTGACCGGGCGGGTTTGCGTGGGCGTCATGCCGCTGCTCGGCGTGGCGAGCGCCTCGAGCTGTTGCAGCAGCTCGCCGGCCGTCTGGAACCGATCCGCCGGTCGCTTCGCGAGGCACCGCATCACAACCTGCTCGAGCTGCGGCGGGATGGCAGGGCGACGTTTCGCGACGGAATCGGGAACCTCGGTGACGTGCGCCGCGAGGACTTGCTGGGGAGTGGTGCCGTGAAACGGCGGACGCCCGGTCAGCATCTCATACGCCATCACGCCGACGGCGTAGATGTCACTGCGATGATCGATGTGCGGATCGGCTGCAGCCTGCTCCGGTGACATGTACGCGGGCGTGCCCACCGCGACACCCAGGGTTGTGACGGTGTTGCGACCCGTCGCCTCGCTGATCGCTTTCGCCACGCCAAAGTCGGCCACCAGTGCATGGCGACCCGACAGCATGACATTGTCGGGCTTGATGTCGCGGTGCACGACGCCGTGCTGGTGCGCCTCAGCCAGCGCGTCGACCACCTCGACCAGGAGCCGCACAGCCTCGTGCACCGGCAACTCGCCGTCGCGACCGAGCCGCTCGCGGAGTGACTGGCCGGTGATGAACGGCATGACGTAGTACAGGAAGCCGTCGGTGTCGCCGGAATCGAGCAGCGGCAGGATGTTGGGGTGCTGCAGACGTGCTGCTATCTGGATTTCCCGGAGGAACCTCGCGGAACCCATCGATGCGGCGAGATCTTCCCGCAATACCTTGATCGCGACCTTTCGGTCGTGCCGGATATCGTGGGCGAGGTAGACGGTCGCCATGCCGCCCTGGCCGAGCTCACGCTCCACCCGGTACTGGCTGGCGACTGCGTCCGAAAACCGTTCCTCAGGATTGGTCATGTCGCTCGTGGGAAGGAGCGTGCCGGGCTACGCACCATCAATTCATCCGACCGGTCAACAATAATGGTGTTGTTGCCGACCTGCCTGACCCCGCCGCAGATTGCGCCGAACTTCGACGCCGCGCACCGCTACACGGTGTCGTTGCGGACCGCGCGGCCGACAATGATCGTGATGTTGTCCGACCCGCCACCGGCGAGGGCGTCGGCCAGCAAGGCCTCGCACGCGCCCCGTGATGAGGTCATCTCCGACAGGCGTTTCGCGATCAGCTCGTCACTCACATGCTTGGTGAGGCCGTCGCTGCAGATCAGGTGCGTGTTGCGCCAGCTGGATGGCAGGCGGGTGACCACCGGCTCGGTGTGCTGGCCCCCGATCGCGCTGGAAAGCACGTTGGCCCAACGGGTGCGGTGTGCGGCCGATCTCGCGATCACGCCCTGATCGATCAGGTCCTCGGCCATTGTCTGGTCGCGCGTCACCTGGGTGAGTGCACCGTCGCGATAGAGATAGTACCGCGAGTCGCCCACCTGCAGCAGGTACACCCAGGGCCAGACGCCGATCCACAGCGTGAGCGTGGTGGCCATACCCTCGAGCGCGGCATTCGCCTGGGCTCGCTCGATCACGGCGGCGTGGCTTCGCATGGCGGCGTCCTGCAGCAGGTCGATGAACGTCTCCGCGTGCGGATCCTCCTGGTAGTAACAGCGAGTACTCTGCGCGACGTACTGGGTCACGTGCTCGAGGGCCAGGCGGCTCGCCTCTTCGCCCGCTGCCCGACCGCCAACTCCGTCGGCCACCATCGCCATGAAGGCAAGGCGTTCGTCGCCCTGCCGCAGGGGGTTGTCCGCAGGGAGCGAGGTCGAACGGACTTCGAGCCGCTGGTGCAGCGAGCCGAGCAGGAAATGGTCGTCGTTGGTCTGTCGCACCAGCCCGACGTGGGTGAGGCCAAAGACATCGATCTCATCATCCCGCGGCTTGCGGTCGTCGGCCATCAGGTACCTCGTCGGGGTGGGGTCGTGCAGTGCCGAAATATGGGCCAGCAGGTGTGCGGCGGTAAGAGGCCGAACATGGGATATACTTCTTCATGTTCCCCTACCGCGACGACAACCCCGCGATCCTCACCCCGTTCGTCACCGTGGGACTGATCGCCGCGAACATTGCTGCGTGGGTGGTGCTCCAGGGGATGGGCAGCGATGTCGCACTCGCCACGTCGGTGTGCGAACTCGGGCTCGTCCCCGGTGACCTGCTGGGCCAGATCCCGACAGGCACCGCGATCCCGATGGGGCCCGGGATGTCATGCGTGATCGAACCGGGGACGCCGTGGCGAACCGTGCTGAGTTCGATGTTCATGCACGGCGGCTGGTTGCATCTCCTCGGCAATTGCTGGTTCCTCTGGGTATTCGGGAACAACGTCGAGGATGCGATGGGACACCTGCGCTTCCTCGGCTTCTACCTCCTCTGCGGGGTGGGGGCCGCGGTCGCGCAGATCCTCTCCGATCCTGCCAGCAGCGTGCCGATGGTGGGAGCCAGCGGGGCCATCAGCGGCGTGATGGGGGCTTACGCCGTGCTGTACCCAAGGGTGAAGATTCACATGCTGGTGGTGCTGGTGGTGATCTTCTTCCGGGTCGCTGTCCCGGCGTGGCTGATGCTGGGGTACTGGTTCGTGCTCCAGACGCTCGGGCTCAGGGTTGATTCCGTGGGCGGCGTGGCGTTCTGGGCCCACGTGGGGGGATTCGTTGCCGGCGCCGTGCTGATCAAGCTGTTCCGTGATCCGGTGCTGTGGCAGCGACGACGTGAACTGCTGGCCGCCGGAGCATGGCGGCAATCCGAGGTCCGATGAGCACCACCGACGCACGCCGATCGCGCACCGCGAACAGCGCACCGGTTGCCTACGCAACCGTCCCGACGCCGCTGCCTCCCGACGGCGCGTTCCCGCGCAACCCGGGCATCCCGCTCGACCTCGGCTGGGTGCGCGAGATCCGCATCAACCGCAGTGCCGTCGAGCGGCGCGCGGCCACCATCGGCACCCGCCGCTCGGTGAAGACGGCGTGGCAGGCAGGCTGGTTGCTCCGGGCCATCACCCTGATGGACCTCACCACGCTGCAGGGCGACGACACCGCGGGTCGAGTGCGTCGACTCTGCGCCAAGGCACGGCAGCCGGTGCGCGGCGACCTGCTGGACGCGCTGGGCATGGCGGGTGAGCGGATCACCGTCGCGGCCGTCTGCGTCTACCACACGTTCGTCGCCACAGCGGTCGAGGCGCTGGCAGGGAGCGGGATTCCCGTCGCAGCCGTGTCGACCGGGTTCCCGGCTGGCCTCTCGCCGATGCACACCCGGCTCGCAGAGATCGAGGCGTCGGTCGCCGATGGGGCGGCAGAAATCGACATCGTGATCACCCGCGCGCACGTGCTCACCGGAAACTGGCAGGCACTGTACGACGAGGTGAAGGCCTTTCGGGCGGCGTGCGGCGACGCGCACCTCAAGGCGATCCTCGCCACCGGCGACCTCGGCACGCTGCGCGACGTGGCACGGGCGAGCGCGGTGGCGATGATGGCTGGCGCCGATTTCGTGAAGACCAGCACCGGCAAGGAAGGCGTCAACGCCGTGCTCCCTGTCGGACTCGTGATGGCGCGCAGCATCCGCGACTACCGCGAACGCACCGGGCACATCGTGGGATTCAAGCCCGCCGGCGGCATCCGCCGGGCCAAGGAGTCACTCGACTGGATCGCAATGATGAAGGAAGAGCTGGGAGACCGCTGGGTGCAGCCGGATCTCTTCCGCTTCGGCGCATCGTCGCTGTTGACCGACATCGAACGCCAGCTGGAACACTACGTGACCGGACGGTACTCGGCGGCGCATCGACATCCGATGGCGTGATGAGGATAGCAGACGGGTAACAGGTAGTAACAGGATGAACAGGTAGGGTTGCGGTGGTGATAGTCTCCGTCGGCACCACCGCAGTGAGTAGAGACCGATCGACCTGTTGACTGTCACCCGTCACCCTTTTCTGTAAACTGCCCGTCACATCAACGCAGGCACACACCATGACCTCTGTCCGCGATGCATTCGAGACACTTTCCTGGGGCCCCGCGCCGGAATCCGCTGCGCCGGCGATGGAATGGCTCGACGGCCATGATCGTCGGTTCGGGCAGTTCATCGGTGGCGCCTGGACTCCGGCGGCTGACACGTTCGTGGTGGCGAATCCTGCCGGCGGCGACGATCTCGCGGTGGTCAGCCAGGCGAGCGAGACAGACGTAAGCGCGGCCGTGGCTGCGGCCCGCGCTGCACTGCCCGCGTGGCAGGCGCTTGGTGGGCACGGTCGGGCGCGGTGGATGTACGCCATTGCCCGCGGCATCCAGCGACGGGCGCGGCTCTTTGCGGTGGTGGAGTCGCTCGACAACGGGAAGCCGATCCGGGAGTCACGCGACATCGACATCCCGCTGGTTGCGCGGCACTTCTATCACCACGCCGGCTGGGCGCAGTTGCTCGACCGCGAGTTTCCCGGGATGTCGGCAGTCGGCGTGGTCGGGCAGGTGATTCCGTGGAACTTCCCGCTCCTGATGTTGTCGTGGAAGATCGCGCCGGCCCTCGCCGCGGGTAATTGCGTGGTGCTCAAGCCGGCCGAATACACGCCGCTCACGGCACTCTGCCTTGCCGACTTGCTCGCGGAGATCGGCCTGCCGCCAGGCGTGGTGAACATCATCACCGGGGATGGCCGTGCCGGCGCGGCACTGGTCGAGCATCCCGATGTCGACAAGGTGGCGTTCACCGGCTCGACCGAGGTGGGTCGGATCATTCGCGTGGCCACGGCCGGGAGCGGCAAGAAGCTCTCACTCGAGCTGGGCGGGAAGTCGCCGTTCATCGTGTTCGAGGATGCCGATCTGGATTCGGTGGTCGAGGGGGTGGTCGACGCCATCTGGTTCAACCAGGGGCAGGTGTGCTGCGCCGGCTCGCGCATCCTGGTGCAGGAGGGCGTGGCCGAACGGTTGGTACAGAAGCTTCGCGCGCGAATGGAGACGCTGCGCGTGGGCTCCCCACTCGACAAGGCGGTCGACATCGGTGCCATCGTGGCGCCAGTGCAACTCGACCGGATCCGCGAACTGGTGGCACAGGGTGTGAGCGAAGGCGCGACGTGCTGGCAGCCGTCGTGGAGCGTGCCCACCGACGGTCTCTTCTACCCGCCGACGTTGTTCACCGACGTGGCGCCGTCATCGACGGTGGCACAGGTGGAGATCTTCGGGCCGGTTGTGGTGCAGATGACCTTCCGGACACCCGACGAGGCGGTGGAGCTCGCGAACAACACCCAGTACGGTCTCGCGGCGAGCCTGTGGAGCGAGAACATCAATCTCGCCCTCGATATTGCGCCGCGCATCAAGGCGGGCACCGTCTGGATCAACTGCACCAACATGTTCGATGCGGCGTCGGGATTCGGCGGATATCGCGAGAGCGGTTTCGGCCGTGAAGGCGGACGCGAGGGGATGTTCGAGTACCTGAAGGTGGACCGTTCGAAGGGGCTCGAACGAGTAGCGAGGAGCGAGAAGCGAGAAGCGGGAAGGGAGAAGCGAGAGGCGGGGGTGGAGGCGAACGCGGGGTTGCCTGCGGTCGATCGTACACCGAAGCTGTACATCGGCGGGAAGCAGGTGCGTCCCGATTCAGGATACTCGCTGCCGATTCACGACACGAGCGGCCTGTTTGTGTCGGAAGTGGGCCGCGGCAACAGGAAGGACATCCGCAATGCGGTCGAGGCTGCGCACGCGGGAGCGAAGTGGTCCGCGGCGACGGCCCACCTGCGCGCGCAGGTGCTCTACTACGTCGGTGAGAATCTTGCCGCGCGGGCCGGAGAGTTCGCCGATCGGCTGGCGGAAGGCGGATGCGACCACGCCGCCGCCGAGGTCGATGCATCGATCCAGCGGTGTTTTGCATACGCGGCCTGGGCCGACAAATACGACGGCGCCGTGCACCACACGCCGCACCGCAACGTCACGCTCGCGATGCCCGAGCCATTCGGCGTTCTCGGGGTGATGTGCCCCGACGAGTCACCACTGCTCGGTTTCGTGTCCACCGTGCTGCCGGCCATCGCGATGGGGAATCGCGTGGTGGTGGTGCCCTCGGAGCAGTGGCCGCTCGCCGCGACCGACCTCTACCAGGTGTTCGACACCTCCGATGTACCGGCCGGCGTGGTGAACATCGTCACTGGCCTGCGCCGCGAGCTTCTGGCGCCGCTGGCGTCGCACGATGACGTCGACGCACTCTGGGTGTTTGGCACGCAGGCCGAGGCTGCCGAGGCGGAACGGCTCTCGGCGGGGAACATGAAGCCGACGTGGACCGAGTGGACGATCCGCGACTGGCATGATCGGGATGCGGGGGAGGGACCCGAGTTCCTGCGTCACGCGACGCAGGTCAAGAACATCTGGGTTCCGTACGGCGCATGACCCGCGAGCATCAGCTCGCGGGCTTCTCGGCGTGGTGCTTGATCGACTTGCCCTCGACGAGGAACACCACTTCTTCACCGATGTTGGTTGCGAGGTCGGCGACCCGCTCGAGGTTGCGCGACACCAGGAACAGGTCCATGCCCGCGCCGATCATGTGCGGATCCTCCATCATGTGGGTCAGCAGGATCCTGAACACCGAGTCGTGCAGGGCATCGACCTTGTCATCGCGGCGGCAGACGTCGCGTCCGGCCTCCGCGTCGCCCCGAACAAATGCCTCGATGGCGTCGGACAGCATGCCGCGCGCGAGCTTTGCCATCTCGACCAGCTCGGGTTCCGGCGTGATGGGCCGCGACTTAGCCAGTCGTTCGGCAGACTGCGCGATGTTCACCGCGTGATCGCCGACCCGCTCGAGGTCGTTGCCGATCTTGAGGGCGGCGGTGAGCATCCGGAGGTCGCGCGCCATCGGCTGCTGGGTGGCGAGGAGCCGGATGCACTGTGCCTCGACCTCGACCTCGAGGTCGTCGATCGCGTTGTCGCCAGCGATGACCCGCTGGGCTTTCTCGAGGTCGCGCTCGAGCACGGCTTCCACGGACAATGCGAGCGCAGCCTCTGCCTCGCCGGACATGGCGAGGAGGCGCACCTTCACTTGGTTGAGATCGTCGTGGAAATGACGCTGGAGCTCACTCATCCGAACCTCCCGGTGATATAGGCCTCGGTACGCTCCTGCGTGGGCGCGGTGAAGATCTGGTCCGTCTCCCCGTACTCCACCAGCCGACCGGCCTCGAAGAATGCCGTCCGCTGCGCCACTCGCGCAGCCTGCTGCATGTTGTGTGTGACGATGATGATCGTGAAGTCCTGCCTAAGCTCGAAGATCAGCTCCTCGACCTTCTGGGTCGCGATCGGATCCAGCGCCGAGCAGGGCTCGTCCATCAGCAATACCGACGGCGCATTGGCCAGCGCGCGCGCGATGCAGAGGCGCTGCTGCTGTCCGCCCGAGAGCCCCGTGGCGGGCGCATCGAGGCGATCCTTGACCTCATCCCAGAGGGCCGCGCGGCGCAGGCACTTTTCCACGACGTCGGGCAGGTCCCGCTTGCTGACCAGCGCATTGAGCGTCGGACCGTACGCGACGTTGGCGAAGATCGACTTCGGAAACGGGTTCGGGCGCTGGAACACCATCCCGACGCGGAGCCGATGCGCGACCAGGTCGATCGCCGGATCGTACACCGGTCGCCCCTCGACACACAGTTCGCCCTCTGCCCGCGTATCGGGAATCAGCAGGTTCATCCGGTTGATGCACCGGAGAAATGTGCTCTTGCCGCACCCCGAAGGACCGATGATCGCCGTCACCGCCTTGGCGTCGAATGACAGCGAGATGTCGAACAGTGCCTGGTGGGCCCCGTACCAGAAACAGAAGTCGGTGGCCTGCACCGGCCGGGACATCACCCGCGGCAGGTGCCTCCGACGCGGGCGGGCGCGGCTCCAGCGTGGCGCGGATTGGCTGGGTCATCCGAACCGCCCGGTGATGTAGGCTTCGGTCTGCGGATCCCTGGGCCGGGTGAACATCGTCTTCGTCGGTCCATGCTCGACCATGTCACCCATGTAGAAGAACGACGTGGTATCGGACACCCGGGCCGCCTGCTGCATGTTGTGGGTCACGATCACGATCGTGAAATCCTTCTTGAGTTCGTGCATCAATTCCTCGATGCGCTGGGTGCCCTGCGGGTCGAGCGACGCGGTCGGCTCGTCGAGGAGGATCACCTCGGGTTCCGGCGCGATCGTGCGTGCCAGGCAGAGGCGCTGTTGCTGCCCGCCCGACAACCCGGTGGCACTGGCCTTGAGCCGGTCCTTGACCTCGTCCCAGAGTGCTGCACGCTGGAGCGAACGCTCGACGATCTCGGCGAGTTCTGCGCGCGGGAGCTTCCGGTGGATGCGCAGGCCAGCTACCACGTTGTCGAAGATCGACATCGTGGGAAACGGCGTGGGCTTCTGGAACACCATGCCGACCCGGCGACGAAGCTGGATCGGCGAGACCGCCGGGGCATAGACGTCCTGGCCGTCGAGCTCGACCGTACCAGTGATCCACGCCCCCGGGGTCATCTCGTGCATCCGGTTGAGTGTCCGCAGGAAGGTGCTCTTGCCGCAACCCGACGGACCGATCAGGGCGTGGACCAGGTTGACCGGAAAGTCGAGCGTGACATTCTTGATCGCGCTGAACTTGCCGTACATGGCGCTCAACTGTTCGGTTCGCAGCTGCACGGTGGCGTCAGACATTGCGACCGAACCGCTGCCGGGTGGCCACCCGTGCAATCACGCTCAGGACGAGTACGACGAGGATCAGCACGAGCGCCGCCGACCACGCCAGTCGGTGCCATTCCTCGAACGGCCCGGTCGCGTACGTGTACACCATCAGCGGCAGGGCGGCCATCGGGCGATCGACGTTGTAGCTCAGGAACTGGCTCCCCAGCGCAGTGAAGAGAAGCGGAGCGGTCTCGCCAGCGATGCGGGCCACCGCCAGCAGGACGCCGGTCACGATACCCGGCAGTGCGGTGCGCAGCACGATGGTGAGGGAGGTGCGCCAGCGGGAGTAGCCCAGGGCGAGCGCCGCCTCCCGGAGCGACACCGGGACGAGATTGAGGAGCTCCTCGGTCGTGCGCATCACCATTGGCAGCATCAACACGGCGAGGGCGGCAGAGCCGGCGAGCGCCGAGAAATGCCCCTGGGTGAGCACGACCACCGTCCAGGCGAAGACGCCGACCACGATCGACGGGGTGCCGTTGAGCACGTCGGCCACGAACCTCGTGATCGTTGCCAGCTTGGTGCCCTTGAACTCGGTGGTGTAGATGCCTGCCGCAATGCCGAGCGGCACACCCACCAGCGCGGCCATGCCGACGATCAGCAGCGTGCCGACGATGGCGTGGCGAACGCCACCGCCATCCTCGCCGACGGGAACGGGCGTATTGGTGAAGAACGAGAGCGACAGCGAGCTCGCGCCCTTGACCACCAGCGAGCCGAGGATCAGGAAGAGGGGCAGGACGGCAACGATCACCGCCGTGATCATCACGCCGACCATGATGCGCGACATCATCCGCCGCCGGTCGCCGCGGGTCACTGGCCAGCCCCGCGGTTCATCCGCCAGATCATGAGGCGGGCTGCGGCGTTGACCAGCACCGTCACCGCGAACAGCACCAGGGCCACGTAGGTGAGTGCCGATGAATGCAACGTTCCGAGGCCGGCTTCGGCAAACTCGTTGGCGATCACGGCGGCCATCGAGTAGCCCGGGGCGAAGAGCGATGCGCCGATATCGTGGCGGTTCCCGATCAGCATCGTGACGGCCATCGTCTCGCCCAGCGCGCGACCGAGGCCGAGGATGATCGCGCCCACGATGCCGGACTTGGCGTAGGGCACGATCGCGGTCGTGACCGCTTCCCATCGCGTCGCGCCGAGAGCGGTTGCGGCCTCGCGCTGACCAGCGGGAACGGCGAGGAGCACCTCACGCGCCACCGACATGATGAACGGCATCACCATGATGGTCAGGATGAGCGACGCCGAGAGAATGGACGGTCCGTAGATCGGCCCCTGAAAGATCGGGAGCCACCCCAGATTGGCCTCGAGGAACGGATACACCGAGGTCTGCAGGATCGGGATCAGGACGAAGATGCCCCACAGGCCGTACACCACGCTGGGAATCGCCGCGAGCAGCTCGATCACCATCGCGATCGGCTGGCGAATGCGGTCGGGCGCGAACTCGGTGAGGTAGATCGCGACGCCGAGTGACAGCGGGACCGCAAGCAGCAGGGCGAGGAACGACGTCAGCAACGTTCCGAAGACAAGCGGCAGGGCCCCGAACTTCTCGGCGACCGGATCCCAGACCGAATCGGTGATGAACGAGAATCCGAACGCGTCGATGGCGGGCCAGGCGCCATGGAGAAGTTGCCAGAGCAGGCCCACGAGCAGCGCCGGGGCGGCGAGCGCTGCGGCCACCAACAAGAACTTGAAGATCCGGTCGCCCCACGCCGACAACGCGAGGGACGCATCGCCGGTTGTGGCGTCGTCGATGGGAGGCGGGGTCGCGGTCACGTCCCGAGTCTACTCTGCGAAGGGATGGAGTCGGTCACGATAGTGTAACGGACGTGTCACGACGCCACCGGGCACACTGCCCGGGCAGCAGCGCAAGTGTGCCAGCTCGGGTTCACTGGAGCGTGGCAATTCGAGCTCGCACCAGTTCAATGACCGGCGCCGGCAGGGGGGCATAGTGAAGCTCCGATGCCATGGCCATCGCTTCGGGGGTGATCATCCAGTCGAGGAACTGGTGCAGCGCCTTTGCCTTCGCCGAATCCGGCAGCATCGGATGAACCAGCAGCCACGTGAACGACGAGATCGGGTATGCACCGGCACCGGCGGGGTCGGTGATCGATACCCGGAAATCGGTGTCGGGTGCGAACATCGCGCCCGCCGCGGCAGCCGTCACGCTCTCGAGCGACGGTGCAACGAAATCGCCGTTGCTGTTCTTGAGGGTCGCGGCGGGGAGGCCGTTCGACATCGCGTAGATCAGCTCGACATACCCGAGCGATCCCTCGACCTGCTTGATCTGCTGTGTCACGCCCTCGTTGCCCTTGCCGCCCAGCCCGACTGGCCACGCCACGGACTTGCCGGCGCCGACGTCTTCCTTCCACGCCGGCGAGACCTTGGCGAGATAGTCGGTGAAGATGAACGATGTGCCGGAACCGTCCGACCGATGGACCACGATCAGTTCCCGATCGGGAAGCGTGGTGCCGGGATTGAGCGCGACAATCCGCGGGTCGTTCCACCTGGTGATCCGGCCCTGGAAGATGTCGGCCACGGCTGGTCCGTCGAGCCGCAACTCGCGGACACCCGGAAGGTTCCAGGTGAGCGCGACCGCGCCGATGACGGTGGGAATGTGCAGCACCTTGCCACCGATAGCCGCCACTTCATCGTCGGTCATCGGGCCGTCGGTGGCACCGAAGTCGACCGTGTTCTCGACAAACTGCTTGACGCCGGCACCCGACCCGACCGACTGATAGTTGATCTGGTGACCGGTCGCTCGATTGAATTCGTAGAACCACTTCGAGTACACCGGGTAGGGGAACGTGGCACCCGCACCAGTGAGCATCTGGATGTCTGCACCGCCAGCCGTGCCACACGCGCCCGCGAACATCACGCCGGCCAATGCTGCCAATGCACCAATGGTGCGTACCAGGTTTCGAGCCAACATGCGCTGCCCCCGTATCATCGTGAAGACCGGCCGATCATCGGCCCGCCCGTGCACCCGCAGTGCTGCTAGAACTTGTACTCGGCGTGGAAGAAGAGGGTTCGCCGCGCGCCCTCGAAGGCCGGTGTTGGCGAGCCGTTGTTCAGCGAGGCCAGATCGGCATCAGCGAGGAACCGGACGTTCGGCGTCGCCTGATACGACACGCCTGCGATCACCCGGGTCTGCCGCCCCGCCGCGAGCGACGGTGCGTCCGGCTCACGGTCGGTATCCGGATCGACCACGTCGACGCGGGCCAGCAACCGGATCGGCCACGCGGGAACGCCATAGGTGGCGTAGGCGCTGACCACCTGTCCATCCACCGCGGCCTCGGTGTCGGCTACCGTATCGACGGTGGTCGCGTACTGCGCCGCCACGGTCAGCGCCTTGCTGCGCCACGACAGCATGCCGAGGTATCGCTCCCGCGGGCCGCCGCCATTGCGCTGGCCGACGAGGGCAAATCCGGTGGCGCGCAGTCCGCCGAGCCTCGATGCATCATCGGAACGGAGGAGGCGCACCGACACCCGGCCCGCGACGTCCTTGTACTGATCACCCGGGGCGCCGCTGTAGCCCTCGCCGTTGAAGAATCCTGCGGCGACGTCGAGGCCCTCATCCATCCACGACATGTCGGCGCTGAGGCCGAAGTCCGATGAGGTGAGGTAGCCATTGCGATCCATCGCCACGGTTCCCTGCATGCGGTAGCCCCACATCGCCTCGTCGAACTCGATGAACGGGGTTTGCACGGCTCCGAGCTTGAGCGTGAGTTCACTGCCGGCGGGCGTGAGCGCCACGTAGGCGTACTTGAGCCGGAAGGTCTGCTGGTTGGACGCGGCGCGCCGACCGTCGACATCCGCGGTGACCCGGCCGGAGAAGATGCCGGACTTGCTCGTGATGGTGATGTACGAACGCGCGACGTCGAAGTTGTTGCGCCGTCCGTCCACCGCGAGTGACGTGTCACGGCCGAGTTGATAACTGAAATTGGTGTAGATCACGCCGCCAACGGACACGGTGGGAGCCTGAGCGGCAGCCTTTCCGAGTCCGAGGACGCAGAGTATTGCCGCACCTGCCGCAGACACCTGACGAACCGTCATGCCCCCTCCACAAAAAAGCGGTCTTGCAAACGTGACTTGACCGCGTCCCGATCGAATCAATGACCTGAAGATTCGGGCGGCAGGTCAACAGGCCGCTGACAGTCTTGTCACAGACGTGTAACGCCCGGTTCACGCCTGACGGTCGGGAAACCACGCGGTGACGGTCGTGCCGCGCCGGACCGCACTGGTGATCGCGACGCTGCCACCGTGCGCCTCGACCATGTGCTTGACGATGGCGAGCCCCAGCCCGGTCCCGCCCTGGTCGCGTGAGCGGGAGGGGTCGATCCGGTAGAAGCGCTCGAAGATCCGCGGGAGGTGCTCGGGGGTATTCCGCTGCCGGTGTCCGCAACTGCGAGCGACACCCCACCATCAGATCGCGTGGCCTCCACCCGGATGACGCCACCATCGCCAAGGTATCGCAGGGCATTGTCGAAGAGATTGCACAGGATGTGGTGGACGGCGTCACTGTCGGCGGTGACCTGTTCGGCGTCGGGCGCGATCTCGACCGCAAACTCGATCCCGCGGTGTGCGGCGCGGTCGGCAAATCCCGACCACGCCTCCCGAATGAGCGTTGCGGCGTCGCTGCGCGTTGCGTGCGGGGTCCAGCGTCCCGATTCGATCCGCGACAGGTCGAGCAGGTCGTCGACCAGGTGGTGCATCCGACGGGCGTTGGCGAGGATCGTCTCGACAAATCGCTGGCGCGCCTCCGGGGCGATCTCCTCGTCGGTCAGTGTCTCGGCATATCCGGCGATGGACGTCAGTGGCGTCTTGAGCTCGTGCGAGACATTCGCCACGAAATCCCGCCGCACCGTCTCGAGACGACGCACCTCTGTGAGGTCGTGCAGCACGATCACGGCTCCGCCGCCGGGGAGCGGCCGGGCGTTCATGGTGAACGTCGCGCCGCGCAGTTCGACCTCGCGGTCGACGATCGAATCGCCCTGCAGCACCCTCTGCACTGCGTCCCGCGCTGACTTGACCCGGAAGATCGCGGCAACATTCGGGATCGGCGCCCCGGCCTCGTATCCGAGAAGCCGCCGCGCCGTGGCGTTGGCGGTGCTGATGACCCCTCGCGAGTCGGTCGAGATGATACCCTCGACCATCGCCTCGACGATGGCCGCTGTTTCGGCCTTCTCGCGCTCGAGCGCGGTGAACCGCGAGCCCAGCTGGGTGTGCATCTCCCGGAGTGCGCCCACCAGTGTGTCGACTTCCGCGATGCGCGACCGTGGGAATCGTGGCGGGGCACCGCCCGCGATGGAGTGCGCAGCGCGGGAAATCTCGAGCAACGGTGAGGCGACTGATCGCCCCGCCACCACGGCGAGCAGCAATGCCACGAGGAGGGCGGCGATCGCGGCCTCGATCGTCGAATCACGGGCCCGGGCCACGGCGTCATCGATGTGATCAGTCGGTGCGGAAACCTCGACGGTGCCCGGTCCACCGGGGGCACTGGCGGTCACGAACGCGCCCGATCGCAGCGAGTCCGTTGCCGCCACCACCACGTCGCCCGATCGGAGCACCACGCGGTCCCCGGTCTGGGCGCTCATCCGGGCAATGTCTGCAGGCCATTCCAGCGGGTCGGACGTGAGTGCCCGGGCGATTCCCTGCGCTTCGCGGGTCAGCCGGGCTCGCTCGACGATCTCGAGGTCGCTCCGGAGTGAGTTCTCGGCGCCCCACAGCAGCACGCCCAGGGTGCATACCACCACGACGAGCGTGCCGAGCACCAATCGCCCGGTCAGGTTCACTTGCCGCTGCCGCGGCCGGTGTGGGCCTTGAAGCGGTAGCCGAACCCGCGCACCGTCTCGATCAGGTCGCCGGTCTCGCCGAGCTTGGAGCGCAATCGCTGCACATGCATGTCCACGGTTCGGGTCTGGATATCGGGCTGCGCGTCCCACACGATGTCGAGGAGCTGGGGCCGGCTCTGGGCCCGCCCGCGCCGCTCCACAAGTGTGAGCAGCAGCTTGTACTCGGTCGCGGTGAGCTGAAGGTCCTCACCCGCCACCATGACGCGGCGCGCGGCGCGATCAATGGTGATGTCCTCCACCACCAGCGTCGACCCGGCTTGCACCGCCGGAGACCCGAGCCGCCGCAGCACTGCCTGCACCCTCAGGGTGAGTTCCGCCGGGGAGAACGGCTTGGTAAGGTAGTCGTCGGCGCCAAGGGAGAGTCCACGGATCCGGTCGGGTTCGTCGCGGCGTGCGGTCAGCAGGATCACCCCGACGTCGCGGGTTTCCTCGAGCCGGCGCAACTCCGCCAGGACGTCGTACCCCGACATTTCGGGCAGCATGAGGTCGAGGACCACGAGGTCGGGTCGCTCTTCCCGGGCCGCACGGAGCGCCTCGCCCCCGCTCCCCGCGGTGGACACCCGATACCCTGATTTGGCGAGGTGATACGCGACCAGCGCCGTGATGTCCGGCTCGTCGTCGACCACGAGGATGCGATGGCTCATGACCGAACGAAGGACGCCCGGTGGGGCGGGCGCAAGCGGTCGTGCGTTGCGGGCGACCACCTTGTGACCGGATATTTACGTCCGTGACCCCAACGATCCCGATATTCGTGAATGACCGCTGCCTGGAGGTGCCTCCGGGCACGACCGTCGGGCAGGCACTCGCCGAGCACGAACCCGAGCTGTTCGCAGCACTGCTCGGCGGCACCCTCCATCTCACCGACGGCCGGGCAATCGTGGTTGATGCGTCGCTGACCCCGGCTGCCGGCGCGATCTTCCGCGCGCGGCGGAGTGCCCGCCTGGGTGGATCCGCCGATGCGTGAGCAACTCCTCAGGATGCCCAAGGCCGAGTTGCACGTGCACCTCGATGGCTCGCTCAGGCCCGAGACGATGCTCGACCTTGCCGTCGGCGCCGGGATGTCCCTACCTGCGTCGACCCCCGATGCGCTCCGCCGCTGGATGCTGGTGGATGATGCGCGCAACCTCGAGGAGTACCTCGCGCGGTTCGAGTACACCATTGCCCTGCTGCAGACACCGGATGCAATCGAGCGGGTTGCCTACGAGATGGTGGCGGATGCTGCGGCGGACGGGCTGCGATATCTGGAGGTGCGCTACTGCCCTCTCCTCAGCACCCGGCAGGGTCTGTCGATGGACGATGCGATTCGTGCCGAGTGGCGCGGGCTGCAGCGGGGCGAGGCCGAGTTCGGCGTCACCTGCCGAATCATCAATTGTTCGCTGCGGCATCTCGATCCTGCGGTTTCGGTGGAGATCGCCGAACACTCGGTACGCATGCGGGACCACGGCGTGGTGGGTTTCGACCTGGCAGGCGGCGAGGCCGGGCGCCCGCCCGAGTTGCACCGGGAGGCCTTCGATATCGCTGCGCGGGGTGGTCTCGGGATCACGGTGCACGCTGGTGAGGCTGCGGGCTGGGAATCGATCTTCGAGGCGATCCATTCGTGTCGCGCGGTCCGGATCGGCCACGGAACACGGCTGCGCGAGAATCCCGCGTTGCTCTCCTATGTACGCGACCGACGGATCTGCATCGAGATCAACATCACCAGCAACGTGCAGACGCGCGCAGTCGCGTCAGCCGCCGATCATCCGGTGAGACAGTACTTCGATGCGGGCATTCCGGTGACGCTCTGCACCGACTCGTGGTTGATGAGCGGAGTGCGCCTCACCGATGAGTACGAGACTGCGCATCGCGCGCTGGGCTTCACCCTGCCGGAGCTGGAGTCGATGGCGCTCACGGCGTTCGAGCATGCCTTCCTCCCCTGGCCGACCCGTCTCGCCCTCCTGGGCGGTGCCGAGGCCTCCATCACGAGCCGCCCGTGAACTTGCTCCTTGCGATCCAGCAGCAGCTCCCCACCGCGGCCGACCGGTTTGCGGCGCTGAATGGTGGCCTCGACATCCCGATCGGCGAACGTCTGATCGGCGTCGTCGGCATTGCGGTGATGATCGGACTCACCGTGCTGATGAGTTACAATCGTCGGGCGATCAACTGGCGCCTGGTGGGATCGGGCATGCTGATGCAGCTGGTGTTCGGGCTGATCGTGCTCAAGACCGATGTCGGTCGCGCATTCTTCGCCGGCGTGGGCCGGCTGATCACGAACCTGCTCGGGTTTCAGGAACAGGGCGCGCGATTCGTGTTCGGCAACCTGGTGCAGAGCAATGTTCCGGTGGGTACTCCCGGCGCGACCGGCGGTCTCGACACCGCCGCCGGTTACGTGGCGAACACCGGTGCGTTCTTCGCCTTCAACGTGTTGCCGACAATCATCTTCTTTTCCGCCCTCATGTCGGTGCTCTACTATCTCGGCATCATGCAGTGGATCGTGAAGGGACTCGCGTGGGGCATGCAGAAGACGCTTGGTACGTCGGGGGCGGAGACACTGAGCGCGTCGGGCAACATCTTCCTCGGCCAGACCGAGGCCCCGATGCTCATCAAGCCGTTCATCGGCAAGATGACGCAGTCGGAACTGGTGACCGTGATGGTGGGCGGATTCGCGACCGTGGCGGGAGGTGTCCTCGCCGCATATGTGGGGATGCTCTCCGGCGTGCTGCCCGGTATTGCCGGGCATCTCCTGGCGGCGAGTGTGATGAACGCGCCCGCCGGCCTCTATCTCTCGAAGATCCTGATGCCCGAAACCGGCGTGCCGGTCACAATGGGGTCACTCGACTTCGACGTCGAGGCGAGTCGCGAGGAGGTGCCGCGGCTGGAGACGCCGCGACGGTTCGGCTTCCGGCGCAATCGCGGTCCCGAAGCGAACGTGATCGAATCAGCCGCGAACGGTGCGGCCCAGGGCGTGCAACTCGCGATCAACGTGGCCGCCATGCTGATGGCGTTCGTCGCACTGGTTGCGATGCTCAATGCGGGCCTCGGTTGGATGGGCGGGCTGGCCGGCATCGATGGCCTTTCGTTGCAAGGGATCCTCGGTTGGCTGCTGCGGCCGCTGGCGTGGGTGATGGGCGTGCCGTGGGCAGACACGACATACGTTGGCGGATTGATCGGCCTCAAGACGTCGCTCAACGAATTCGTGGCGTACGCACAGTTCGCCGGCGACCTCGGGAGTGGCGTGGTGCTCGAACCGCGGAGTGCCCTGATCCTGACCTACGCGCTGCTCGGGTTCGCCAACTTTTCGTCGATTGCGATCCAGATCGGCGGCATCGGCGGACTCGCCCCAGAGCGCCGGCCCGAGATCGCGAAGTTCGGACTCAAGGCGATGATTGCCGGCAACCTCGCGGCGTTCATCTCGGCATCACTCGCGGGGATGCTGGCGTGAGCCGCCTCGTGAGTCAGGCCGACGCCATTGCGTCATCGGCCGACACGGTGGCCGCTGCCCTGGGGGGCATCAAGCCGCGCGTCGCCATCGTGCTAGGCTCGGGGCTCGGACCGCTGGCCGATGCGATCGAAGGTGCAGTACGGGTTCCGTACGGCGACATCCCGGGCTTTCACGTGCCCACCGTCCAGGGGCACAGCGGCGAACTCGTGGCCGGCACGCTGGGCGGCGTGGCGGTGATCGCGCAGAGCGGCCGGTTCCACATGTACGAGGGTCACTCTGCCGGCGACGCCGTGTTGCCGATCCGGGTCTTCGCCTCGCTGGGTGTGGAGGCCCTGATAGTGACCAATGCGGCTGGCGGTGTCCGTCGCTCGTTCCGCCCGGGCACGCTGATGTTGATCAGCGATCATCTCAACCTCACCGGTCGCAATCCGCTCGAGGGACCTGCGCTCGACGGCGAGACCCGTTTCCCCGACATGAGCGTGGCCTACGACGCCGAGCTCCGCGGGCTGGCGCGTCGCGTTGCTGCTGAACGCGGCATCAGTCTCGATGAAGGCGTGTACGCCGCGTTGCTCGGCCCAACCTATGAAACGCCGGCCGAGGTGCGGATGCTGGGCCAGCTCGGCGCGGATGCGGTCGGCATGAGCACCGTGCCGGAGGTGATCGTGGCGCGGGCTCGCGGCATCCGCTGCCTCGGTATCTCCACCATCACCAATGCCGCAGCCGGCACCACTGGCGCGCTGCTCAGCCACGCCGAGGTGATGGACGTGGCTCGCGAAATCAGTCAGCAGCTCACCGATCTCGTGACTGGTGTGATCACTGCGATGGGTCCGGTACGGTGAGGTCACGGTCGAGGCGGTAACCGATGTCCTGATCCTCGGCGGCGGCATCGTCGGTGCCGGCGTCGCGCGTGACGCCGCGATGCGCGGACTATCGGTGACGCTGCTCGAAAAGCACACCGTCGGGTGGGGAACATCGTCGCGTTCGAGCAGGCTGGCCCACGGCGGGATCCGCTATCTCGAAACCGGTGACATCGCCCTGGTCCGCGAGGCACTCGCCGAGCGGGCCACGCTGCTCCGGATCGCTCCAGGGATCGTTCGACCGATACCGTTCCTGTTTGTGCTGGAACGCGGTGCGTGGTGGCAGTGGATGCGAGTGGGGGTCGGAGTGACGCTGTACGGCTTGCTCGCTGGCCGACGTTCGCTCGGGCCCCATCACCCACTCACCCGCCGCAGGTTGGTGCAACGCCAGCCTTTGCTCGCAAGTGCGCCATTGCAGGGCGGCGCGATCTACCAGGATGCGCGATGTGACGACATGGAACTCGTCCAGGCGACCATCGCCAGTGCCGTGCGCCACGGTGCACACGTGGTCGAGCGCTGTCATGCCGCGGTCACCATCGAAGCTGACGCGGTTGCAGCGAAGCTTCCGAATGGCGACGTGATTCGCGCGCGCACGCTGGTGATCGCGACCGGGCCGTGGACCGACGCCGTGCGCAGCGAGCTCGGCCTCCCGGAGCAGCAGCTCGTCGGCGGTACCAAGGGGATCCACATCACGGTGCCGCTGGGGCGCCTCCCGCTGACCGATGCCATCGCGCTTCGCCATCCCGACGACCAGCGGGTGATGTTCTGCATTCCCGAACCCGAGCGCGACCGGGTGGTGATTGGCACCACGGATACCGACACGCATGAGTCACCCGATGCCCTCACCGTGCCGGACGCCGACGTTGTCTATCTCTTGCGTGCGGCGCAGCATCTCTTTCCCGACCAGCACCTCGGTGCGGCCGACATTGTCGATCGGTGGGCGGGCGTGCGGCCGTTGCTGCGTCAGGCCGGGGCGGCGAGCAGCAGGAGTCGCGAGCACCTCATGTTGCGGGAGGGCGCGGTCCTGACGATTGCCGGTGGCAAGCTCACCACCTACCGGGCGATGGCAGAAGAAGCGGTCGACACCGTGGGCGAGATGATGGACCGAGCGCTGCCGGCCAGTCGCACGGCCGAGGAGCAGTTGTGAGGGTGTCGGTTAGGGGACCGGCACCCCGTGCCAGACGGGGCCACGGCCGGCGCCCAGGCTGGGTGCTGCACGGATCGCGGCCTGGAGATAGTCGAGGGCATCGGTCACTGCCACCTGAAGCGGCCGGCCGAGGGCGAGCCCTGCGGTGATAGCCGCCGCGAGGGTGCAGCCGGTGCCGTGTGTCGAACGGGTCGCGACGCGCGGTCGGGTGAATCGCTGCACTCCGTCGGCGGTCACCAGGATGTCGACGACGATGTCGCTGTCGAGATGTCCGCCCTTCATCAATGCCGCACGTGCGCCCGCCTCGAGCAGTGCCTCGCCGGCCCGCACCATTCCGTCTGGGTCGCGGACCTCGAGCTCGGTCAACAACTCTGCCTCGTCGAGGTTCGGTGTCACGCACGCAGTGAGCGGCAGGAGGCGGTCGCGGAGTGCGCCGATCGCGTCGGGTTCGAGCAACGGATCGCCCGAACTCGCGACCATCACCGGGTCGAGGACATACCGCCCCCATCGATACTCCGCGATCCGATCGGCAACGAGGTGCACCAGCTCGGCCGTGGCGAGCATGCCGGTCTTGCATGCATCGGGGGGGAGGTCGGTCGCGAGCGCCGCGAGCTGCGCGTCGATGATGGTGGCTGGCACGGCGTGGATCGCGTGGACGCCGAGGGTATTTTGCGCGGTGACGGCGACGATGGCGGAGGTGCCGAAGCATCCGAAGGCGGCGAACGTCTTCAGGTCGGCCTGGATGCCGGCTCCTCCGCCGGAATCCGAACCCGCAATCGTCAGTGCAACGGGTGGTGCATTGCCGGGAACCATCTCACCTCCGAGCCCATGGCCCTGATCACCACGATTCGCGACCTGCACCGGCGCAAGGCCCGGGAGCGCCGCGGCCTGGCACTCGCCGAAGGCGTGCGCCTTGTCGAAGAGATGGTCGCGGTCGGGGCGCACTGCAAGGGCGTGGCGTGGTCGCCCTCGCTCGATGCCACGCCGCGGGGCGGCGCCCTGCACCGAGCGCTGGTTGATCTTGGCCTGCCAATGCACGAGTGCGACGACGACGAACTCGGCAGGATTGCGGCGACCGAACAACCACAGGGTGTCATCGCGGTATTCGAACCCCGCCAATGGGCGATCGCGGATGTTGCGCCGTCGGCGGGACGGGCGCTGGTGGTGCTCGACGCGGTTCAGGACCCGGGCAATGTCGGCACGATTGCGCGGACAGCATTGGCGCTTGGCGCGGCCGGAGTGGTGGCGCTGCCGGGCACGGCGGACCTGACCAATCCAAAGGTGGTGCGGGCATCGATGGGCGCGCTCTTCCGGCTTCCGCATTGCAGCATGGCGGTCGAGGAATTGATGGACGTGGTGCAAGGCGCCGGAGCCGAGATCTGGATCACGGCGATGCAGGGCGAGGCGATCGGCGAGGTGACGTCGACGGGGCCGGTCGCGATGGTGCTTGGGAACGAGGGGGCGGGCGTGAGTGACCGACTGGCAACAGTGGCGACCCGTTCGGTGACCATCCCGATCGAGGTCGGTGCCGAGTCGCTCAACGTTGCGGTGGCAGCCGGGATCGTGCTCCACCGGTTACACCGGGGTGGTCGAGTTGGCTGAGCACGACGTGGTCGCGATCGTCATTGCCGCGGCCTTCGGCCTGTTGTTCGGGTCGTTCCTGAACGTCTGCATCGTGCGTTGGCCGGCGATGGAGTCGGTGGTGACGCCGCGCTCACGGTGCCCGCAGTGCGGGATGCTCATCGCCTGGTACGACAACATCCCGGTGCTCTCGTGGGTGATGCTGCGGGGGAAGTGCCGTCAGTGCGGGCTGCCGATTCCGGTCCGATATCCGATGGTCGAACTGGCCACCGGCGTCATCTGGGCGGCTGCCGCGTGGCAGTATGGGCTTTCGGTCGAGGCAATCCGGGCAGCGGTCTTCCTCACAGTGCTCCTCGGCATCGCGATGACCGACGCGCGGGAGTTCGTGATTCCCGACGAGTTCTCGATCGGCGGTGCGGTGATGGGCGTCGCCCTGGCCGCGCTGGGTGGCGCGCTCGACCTGCGCACCGCCGTGATCGGCGCGGTTGCGGGGTATGTGACGCTCGCGGCAGTGGGTTTCCTCGGACGCAAGGCATTTGGCCGCGAGGCGATGGGCGGTGGCGACATCAAGATGATGGCGATGGTGGGTGCGTTCACCGGTGTGTCGGGGGTGCTGCTCACCCTGATGCTGGGGGCGTTCGTCGGCCTGGCCCTCCATGTCGCGGCGCTTCCGTTCCGCAAGCCGGTGACGCGTCAGGCAGACGACGCCACGAACGACGTCGAAACGATGAGCGCCGAGGAGTTGCGGGCCCAGGGATACCTGCCCTTTGGCGTGTCGCTCGCGATTGCGGCAGCGGTGATCTTCGTCGTTGGCGCCGAGCAGATCATAGACTGGTATCTCGTGAAGGTGCTGTAGCGAGAGGCGAGAGGCGAGAAGCGAGAAGCGAGAGGCGAGAAGCGAGAGGCGAGAGGCGGAGCGAAGCGAGGGGTCGGGCTCCGGGGGGCGTTGGGCACGGCTAGCTTTCGTCATGAACCAGTTTTTCACCGGCCTCGTTGCGTTGCTTGTGCTTGTCGCCTGCCGCGGCGAGCCGCAGGCGGGCGCCCAGTCGCTCGACCAGGCCTCGCTCGACCGCCTGGTCGATTCGCTGATGCCGTCGGTGGCGGCGGCGACCGGCGTGCCGTTCAAGACGCGACCGGCGAGTGGCGTGAGGAGCCGAGAGCAGGTTCGCGCCTACCTGCTCGCCAAGCTCGAGCAGGAACTTCCGCCGGCGCGGCTGGAGGGGATCACCAGCGCGTACCGGCTGCTGGGCTTGATACCCGACACCCTCGACGTAGCCCGGCTGATCGTCGATCTCTATACCGAGCAAGTTGCCGGCTTTTACGATCCCGATTCGTCGATGCTCTATGCGGTGCAGGGCGGTGACAGGGTGCAGCTCCGTCTCATTCTCGCGCACGAACTGGTGCACGCCCTGCAGCACCAGTATGTCGCACTCGATTCGGTGATGCGATCGCGGGACAACGCCGATCGGCTGGCTGCGGCGCAGGCCGTGTTCGAGGGGCAGGCGACGCTGGTGTCGATGCTCACTCTCGTGCCCGATACGGCCGCCCTCGCCAATGACGAATTCTGGGCGACCTATCGCGACCAGGTGAGGATGGCGCAGGCTGGGATGAAGGTCTTCGCGTCGGCCCCATTGGTGATCCGCGAGGGACTGATCTTTCCGTATGTGGGCGGGGCCGATTTCGCCCGGTGGTGGCGGACCAACCGGCCGGGCACGCAACCGTTCGGGCCGGGGATCCCGGTATCGACCGAACAGGTGCTGCACCCCGAACGGCTCGCCCGGGGCGATGGCCCGGTGGATGTGCGCTTCGCCGGGGACACCACCGACGTGATCCACGACGACACGGTGGGCGAGCTGGAGATCGCGATCCTGCGGTCCACGCTGGCCGGGATCAACGAGGTCCCGACCGACCCGGCGATGGGTTGGGGTGGCGACAGGCTGCGGGTCTACCGCTCGGCGGCGGGTCCGGCGCTGGTGTGGTACACCGCTTGGGATACCCCGCGGGACGCCGAACTGTTCATGACCCGGATTGTCGAGCCGCTGGTGGCCACGAAGCGCTCGGGGTACCGCGCCGACGCGGTCGCGACACCGGTGGCCGGGAGGAGCGGGGTCAGGGTGGTCATTGCTCCGGCTGATTGGGCAGGGTGGGGGGCGGTGCCCGGGGTGGCGGGGCCGTAGGCCTTTCTCGCTTCCCGCCTCTCGCCTATCGCCTATCGCCTATCGCCTATCGCCTCTCGCCTCTCGCCTCTCGCCCCTCGCCCCTCGCCTCTCGCCTCTCGCCTCTCGCCTCTCGCCCCTCGCCTCTCGCCCCTCGCCCCTCGCCCCTCGCCTCTCGCCTCTCGCCTCTCGCCTCTCGCCTCTCGCCTCGACCTACCCTCCAGCGGCCGCCTCCCCTATCTTTCAGGGCTATGTTCGATGAGCTGTCCTCCAAACTGACCGACTCCCTCCGCCGCCTCACCGGGCGCGGGGTGCTCACCGAGGAGGCCGTCAGGGAAGGGCTGCGCGAGATCCGTCGCGTGCTCCTCGAAGCCGACGTGTCGTTTGACCTGACCCGCCAGTTCCTGGAGCGGGTGCAGGAAAAGGCCATCGGTCAGGACGTGCTGAAGGCGGTGCGGCCGGGTCAGCAGCTCGTGAAGATCGTCTACGACGAGCTGGTCACGCTGCTCGGCGAGAAGCAGGCTCCGCTCGCGTTCACCTCGGTGCCGCCGACGGTGATCCTGATGACGGGGTTGCAGGGGTCGGGCAAGACGACGACGGCTGGCAAGCTGGCAAGGCGGTTGAAGGCGGAACAGAAGGCGCCATTCCTCATTGCCGCCGACGTGTACCGGCCGGCGGCGGTGGAACAGCTCCGGACGCTGAGCGAGCAGGCGCAGGTCGGGTTCCATGGTGAAGAAGGCGAGACTGACGTGGTCGGGATCGTGCGCCGGGGAATCGTGGCGGCAGGCAAGGCACGCGCCCGCACGGTGATCGTCGACACTGCCGGTCGGCTGCAGATCGACGACGAGATGATGGGCGAGCTGGTCCGCCTCAAGGCGGCCATCAAGCCCCACGAGATATTGCTGGTGGCCGACGGCATGACCGGCCAGGACGCGGTCCGGATCGCGAAGGGGTTCCACGACGCGCTCGGCATCACCGGCGTGGTGCTCACCAAGATGGACGGCGACGCTCGCGGTGGCGCGGCGCTCTCGATCTTCGGGGTGACGCAGGCGCCGATCAAGTTCGTCGGCACGGGTGAGAAGCTCGATGCGCTGGAGCCGTTCCATCCTGACCGGATGGCCGGACGGATCCTGCAGCAGGGCGATATCCTCTCGCTGGTCGAGCGGGCGCAGGAAAATGTCGACGAGGAAGATGCGAAGCGGCTGGCCCGGAAGGCGACGTCGAAGAAGGGTCTCGATCTCGACGACTTCCTCACCGCGATGCGGCAGATGCAGAAGCTCGGCCCGCTCAAGAACGTGCTCGGGATGCTGCCGGGGGTGAACCCGGCGATGCTGAAGAACGCCAACGTCGATGATGGACGGTTGCGGCACATCGAGGCGATCGTCCTCTCGATGACGAAGGCGGAACGAAGTGACCCCGACGTGATGAACGGGTCGCGCAGGATGCGGGTCGCGAAGGGTTCAGGGCGAACCGTGCAGGAAGTGAACCAGTTGCTGAACCAGTTCAAGCAGATGCAGAAGTTCATGAAGGTCGCGGGAAAGCCGGGGATGAAGATGCCCTTCGGCGGAAAATTTCCCCCGCGCTGAACGCCACAGGAGTCAACGCATGGCTGTACGGATTCGTCTGCGCCGCGAAGGGCGCAAGAAGTTGCCGATGTACCGCATCGTGATCGCCGACAAGGAAGCGCCGCGTGATGGTCGCTTCATCGAGACGATCGGGTCGTACCGGCCGAAGGACGCGAAGGACAACTTCACGGTCGACGTCGAGAAGGCGCGCAAGTGGATTGCGCAGGGCGCGACACCGACCGAGACGGTGGCGTCCCTGCTCAAGCGAGCTGGCGTCTAGCTCCCGATGACCGATGCGGCGTCGCCCCCGATCGTCGTCGGCCGGGTGCGCAAGCCGCACGGGCTGAAGGGCGAGCTGGCCATCTTTCCCCTCACCGACGACGCCGAAGCGGTGTTCGTGGTCGGGCGCGAGATGGTGGTGCTCGATCTCCGCGGTGACGTGCAGGAAGAGTTGCTCGTCGAGCAGGCGCGGGTGTATCACCGCGAGGTGCTGGTGCGCTTCCGTGGTCACACCCGTCGCGAAGCGGTGGAGGGATATCGAGGGCAGTTCCTCGCCGTCGCGCGCGCCGAGCTCGCTCCGCTGGAGGAGGGCGAGGTCTACCAGCAGGAGCTGGTCGGGTGGGCCGTTCGCGATGAGGCAGACGAACCCCTCGGCATCGTCTCGGCGGTGTACGACATGCCGCAGGGGACAGTGATCGAGGTCCAGGGGCCGAAGCACGAGTTCCTGCTGCCGTTCAGGGCCGAGTACGTGAAGGTGACCGACCGCGCCGGGCGACGCCTGGTGGTCGATGCACCGCCCGAACTGATGCGCTGAATGCTCGCGATCGATGTGGTGACGCTCTTTCCCGATGCGATGCGGCCGTTCCTCGAGGCCAGCATCCCCGGGCGAGTGGCAACGGCAGGGAAGGCGAGCTATCGGCTGGTGCAGTTGCGCGACTTCGCGCACGACAAGCATCACACGGTGGATGACTACGCGTTCGGCGGTGGTGCGGGAATGGTGCTCAAGGCCGAGCCGTTCCTCGATGCGGTCGACACGCTCGACCGGCCGCTGGGCCCGGTGGTGGTGATGTCGGCGCGGGGTCGGAAGTTCACGCACGACGATGCCGTGAAATGGTCACTTGGCGAGCGGCTCACGATCCTGTGTGGCCACTACAAGGACATCGACCAGCGGGTGGTCGACATCCTGGGCGCCGAGGAGATCTCGATTGGTGATTTCGTCCTGTCGGGTGGCGAGGCCGCGGCCCTCTGCGTGATCGATGCGGTGGTGCGGCTCCTCCCGGGCGCGATCGGAGATCATGAGTCGGCGAGTTCGGACTCGCATTACGACGGGCTGTTGAGCCCGCCGAGTTACACCCGGCCCGCTGAGGTTCGCGGGCAGGCGATCCCCGAGGTGCTGCTCTCGGGTAACCATGCGGCGATTGCAGCGTGGAAGCAGCAGGAAGCAGAACGGATCACTCAGGAGCGTCGGCCCGACATGTGGGCCGCGTTCACGGCAACGGAGCGTCACGATGGTGACGCGAAGTCCTGACCGCACCACCGCGCCCAACAGCGCAGGAGCAACACGATGGGAATGGAAATTCTGGAACAGCTTCACCACGAAGGGCTGCGCACCGATGTCCCCAAGTTCGACGCGGGTGACACGGTCAAGGTGATGGTGCGGGTGCGCGAAGGCGAGAAGACCCGTCTGCAGGCCTTCGAAGGTGTCGTGATCGCCCGTCGTGGCGGTGGCGTCAACGAGACGTTCACGGTGCGCAAGGTCTCCGCCGGTATCGGCGTCGAGCGTGTGTTCCCGTTGCACTCACCGATGTACGCGACCATCGACGTCATCCGTCGCGGCCGGGTCCGGCGTGCGAAGCTGTACTACCTCCGCAATCTCAGCGGCAAGGCGGCGCGCATCAAGGAGAAGCGGGATCGGTAGCGCAGGCACCACGGCTTCGTCGGCATGGTGCCACAGGGTAACAGGTGACAGGTAACAGCGACGTCGGTGCAGGAGGCCAGCTCTTTCACGGGGCTGGCCTCCTTTCACAACAGCGCTGTCACCTGTCACCTGTTACCCTGTATTGCCGAACCACACCCGCAATCACCCCTACGGCCAGAGCCACCCGAACACCACCGCCGTGATCACGCCGTAGATGGCCGCGTCGAACAGCCCTTTCACCGTCGTGGACCACTTCCTGTGGTACCAGATCGACGACTGAGGCTGCGCCATCCCGTAGGCCATGAACGCGATGCCGCCGGTGGTGTGCCACACCACCGGACTGCTGGCTCCAGGCGCCAGGACGGCACCGGACAGGAGCGCCACGAACGCCGTGACCACGATGAGATACACCATCCACCTGATGAAGATCGGCCCCATCGGGATCTCGCCATTCGGCAGCATCGTGAACAGCATCACCGGACCCTGCTTCCGCTTCGCCTTGTACTCCGCCGACTGCATCTCGGCGGCGCTCGCCGGCTTGGGCATCAGGTAGTCGCCCGGTGGGATCTGGAGGCCACCGATGGCAGCGCGTGCAGCATCCTCGTCGGGCACAGACGAGAAATCGTCCTTGTGCCAGGGCATCGCGGTGTGGATGACCGCGCTCGCGATGAAGATGAAGATCGACGTCAGGATGATCGGGAGGCCCAGGGCGGTGAACTCGGTCACGGTCGTCTCACGGTGGTGGGTCGGGAAGTGCATGACATTACGTCGGATTCCGCCTCGCGGCAAACGGCGGGCTGCGATGTACTATTCGCTCATGCCCCGTCCATCGATTCTCTCCCATGAACGCGTGACCTGGGAAGCCGGCCAGCTCCTGATCGGCGTCGATGAGGTCGGGCGCGGCCCCCTCGCCGGCCCGGTCGTGGCCGCCGCCGTGGTGTTCCCGGCAGGCCACCGCGCCATCCGCGGGGTGCGGGATTCCAAGCTGGTGAAGTGCCCCGATGAGCGAGAGTCCCTGGCGGTCGCGATCCGGGCCCAGGCCATCGCCTTCGGCCTTGGCGCCGCCAGCGTGCGGGAGATCGCGACCATCAACATCCGGCGGGCCACCGCCCTCGCAATGCGTCGCGCGCTGGTTCGCTGTCGCGCGAAGATGCCGTCGGACTGCACCGCGGTGCTGTTTGTCGATGGTCTCGCGATGCCGGAGCTGGGAGAGGCCCACAATGCCCTCGTGAAGGGCGATGCGCGGTGCCACGCGATTGCGGCCGCTGCCCTGCTGGCCAAGTGCGCCCGCGATCGCCTGATGCGCTCGCTCGCGCACCGGCGCCCGGGATACGGCTGGGAAACCAACGTGGGCTACGGCACCGGATACCATGTGAGCGCACTCCGACGGTTGGGGCTCACGCCGCACCACCGGACGCTGTTCTGCGATACGGCAATGGGTTGAAGGGTTGAAGGGTTCAAAGGTTGAAGGGTTCAAAGGTTGAAGGGTTCAAAGGTTGAAGGGTTGAAGGGTTGAAGGGGCCAGCGCAGCAGGGGCCACGGAGCTGATCGCTCCGTGGCCCCTGTCGCATGAATGCGAGCCGGTTCGCCGTATCGCGTGCCTACGGGCGGACCGCGCTGGATGCCGGTCCGCCGCTGCCATCGACACTGAACACGTTGCTCGCTCGCTCGACGACACCGCCAGCAAGGGAAGCGCGACCCTCGATCACGAACGTGTTGCCCGGCCCAGGATTGGCTGCCACCAAGAAATCCACGACGCCTGCAGTGGCGTTACGGGTGGTGACCGACCCCGGTGCGAAGCTCGCCGAACCCCCACCGCTCGTCCTGAGCGAGATGTTGACGGAATTGGACGCGATGGGCACGATGTCACCCAGTGACGACCGAATCTCGATCCGCACCGGAATAGACTCTCCGGACTGGTACGGATTGCCCGCCGCAAAGGTGCGACCCGCAGGTGGCGACGTGAACACCAGGTCGGTGGCACCGTACGACTCCGCAAGCCATGTCTGGAACGGCGGCTCGAACGTGATCACCGTGGCGCCCGCCGCTTCGAGTCCAGCGGGCGCAGTGAAGGTTGCCCGCACCTTGGTATACGCGACGGCGAGATTCACGGTGGTGCCGAAGTCGAGGCAGGTGACCGACGCCACGCCCTGCGCGTTGGTGACCGTATTGGCGCCGCAGACGCTGGCGTTGCCAGCCGGTGTCTGTGTTGCCGGTGGCTCGGCGGTCCACGTCACCCCCACGCCCGGGATGACAGTCCCGCGCCGCGTGGTGATGGTGATGGTGGGCAGGAGGCCGCTGGTGCGCTGGGTGCCCACGGTTCCGGCGTAGGCGCCCGGAGCCATTCCAGCCGACGCCACGTCCATCCTGGTAAACTCGCTGGTGCTACCCCCGACGCCGCCGCCCCGCAGCTTCGGATCTACCGGCCCCAATGGCGAGAACTCGCTCGTGCTGCCACCCACGCCGCCAGTCGGAAGCCGTACTGCTGCCGCCATCACCGGCTGGGGGAGGATCCAGTCGACCACCCGATCGGTGAGATCGCGGAAGAGTCCGCGGCTCGCCGACGGCTGGTCGGGAATGTCGGCGCACTGAAGCGTCATGGCGGCGGGCACCGGAACACGCTCGAGCACCTCGAACGCCGTGGCTGACCGCTGATGACCCAGCACCAGCCGATCGAGCAGGTCCTGCAGTTCGGACGCCGGCACGTCGGCAAACGACGCCGGGTCGGGGCAGATGCCGACGGTCGCGACCGCGCCGTTCTGGAGCGTCTGCGCCGGAACCAGTTTCCAGTCGTACACGAACGGATACTTGTCGAGATTGGTCACGAGGGCGGCAGGGTTCGACCGGACGGCCGTCACCAACGTGAGCTCGGAGACCGCGTCGGAGGGGAACTGGATGCCCGACTGTTCATCGACGGTGACGAACGTCTGCACCGGATCCCCCGGATTCACCACCCAGGTGTCATCGGGGTCCTCGATCCCACCAAGCCCGACGAAGCAGAGGATCTGGTTGACAAGGTTGGTGAGCGTCGCGTCGTCCGTGATCACCTGACCCTGCGCGCGCTTCTTGAGGATGAAGTCGATGAGGTTGAGCGCATGCTTCTGCGCCTGTGGCAACTTGTTGCCCTTCTTGTCGACCTGCTTGGTGACGTTCTTCCACTTGCTGAGCGCCGAATTGACGTTCGGACCGCCGTTGGAGAACACGGTGCGAATCAGCGATTCGATCTGCGCCGGGTTGGCTTGGCAGCTTCCGGCGAACGCGACGTCCTGGGCCGGATCAACAACAGTGGGTGCGGTGGGCTCCGACGCACAGGCGCTGATCGCCCATACGGCGGCCAGGCAAGGGATGACACGACGCGAGAACATTGCGGCTCACAGATTGGGGGGGTAGAGCTGGTAGATGTCTGGTTCCTGCAATCTCCGCTGTTTCGTGAATCCCGCAACCCCTTGGTTGACGCGAAAGCGCGTTGTTGCGTCGATACTACAACGCGTCAGCGCCCGTTTCCGACCAGCCGAAGCCACTCGGGATGCCTGGCAATCGGGCGGAACCACCAGCCCGGGTCCTGCGCGAGCGACGGACGCCGCCGGTCACTGGCGGCCAGAAAGGTGGTGAGCTGGTTGATGGCTTCCGCAGTGTCGCCCATCGTCAGGGCAACGAAGGCAGCGACCTGCGCGAGGTCGCGCGCCGGATCAACCGACGCATCGCCGATCGAGCGGCGCATCACCGCGCGCGACGAGTCGACCAGGCCCGCCCGTGCAATCACTGCGGCGGTGAGCATCTGCGCGTTGAGCTTGAGGAACTCCGCCCGGGCCGGTGGCGCGGCCTTCTCCACCGAATCGGTCAGGCGCCACGCCCGCGCGACGTCGGCGCGTCGAGCGGTGGTCGTGTGCAGGTAGAGCTCGCAGCGGGGAGCGTTGAGGTTGTTCGGGAAACGGCGCCGGAGCTCGGCGCACCACTGGTCGGCCTGCGCGAACTGGCCGAGGTCGTACGACGAGAGAAAGAGGCGATTGAGGATGACGTCGTTGTTGCCCAGGAACATGTCGGTTTCGTACGCCCGTTGCGCGGCAATGTTGACGTCGGACGCAGTCTTCCCCTCGACGTTGTAATACAGATGGGAAAGCGATGCGTACGCGCCCGCGTGGTTGCCGGGGAGTCGCGTCGCGGCCTCGAGGTCGGACTGTGCTTCTGCGATCAACGCATTGCGCCGGTTCACGTCGGTCTCGAGGCCGAGCAGCCAGCGCCAATACTTGAGGTTACCGCGGACCTCGAAGGCATCACCGTCGGTCGGTGCGAGGGTGATTGCACGGTTTGCATGCTCGATGCCGGTCGCGATCCAGTCTCGCGCCTCGAGCGGGGCGATGCCGCCGACGCGAGAGCGGGCATAGGCGAGCCCAGCCCGCGCAATTACCGGGGCGGCCCACTGGCCATCGAGCTGTTCGGTTGCCGTGAGGAGTGAGTCGGCCAATGCGTACTCCGCCGCCATCACCTCGGCCTCTCCCCTGGCGTTCGCTGCTTCAGCAGCGCGGCGGTGCTGCTCGGCCTGCTGGTAGGTCGACCACGCAGCAACGATCGTGGTGCCATCGCGCTGCGACTGCAGCGTGATCTCGTCTCCGATCCGACGCCGGATCAAGGCAGCGACCGCCGACTGCGGTGGAATCGCGGATGGCCAGCGGATCATTCGGCTGCGGGTCGAGGGCGCGCCGCTCGAAATCGACTCCGCTATTGCCGTCGATGAGCCGCACCGTGACGCGCACCTTGTCGCCCACCGGTTCGATCGAACCGCGCACCACCGTGCCCACCCGGAGGGCTGCCGCGATGCTGTCGGGCGTCGCCGTGCTGCCGCGGAAGGGGGTGACGCCGCCCGCCGAAACCACTCGCAGCCCTTCGACGCGACTCAGTTCGGTGATGAGTGCCTCGGTGAGGCCGTCGGCGAGGTACGCCATCGAGCGGTCGGGCGAAAGGTCATCGAAATACAGCACGGCTATCTGCCGGGCGCTGAGCCCTGCATCGCCCGCGACCACCCTGGAAGCGCCGAAGCCGGGCATGAACTTCCACGCCGCGCCCCCGGCGATCACCACCAGGGCGAGGAGTGCCGCGAAAATGGGCCAGCGTCGTTTCGGCTCGACCGCCACCTGCTGGGTCATCATCCCCGGGATGCGCCGCGCGGTCGTGTGCCGCATCGTCGACATCCGGGCGGCGGTATGCCCCATCGGCGCTCCGATGAGCATCTCGATGAAGGCTTCACAGCTCTGCGGTCGGTCGGCCGGTGCCTTGCCCATCGCGGCGTAGATCGAGGCCTCGACATCCTCCGGCACCGACGAGCGCACGATCCGCACGCTCGGCACCTGTTCCATCACGTGCTTCGCGAAGATCCCGGAGGCGGTCTTGCCGGTGAATGGCGGTTCTCCCGAGAGCATCTCGTAGAGCACGCAGCCGAGGGCGTAGATGTCGGCGGTGTTGCCGACCTTTTCGCCCATTCCCTGTTCGGGCGCCATGTAGGTCGGGGTGCCGAGTGCCATGCCGGTCTGGGTGAGCTTCTGCGCCTGCTCATCCGATGCCCGCGCGATCCCGAAGTCGGCCACCAGCGCGTGACCGCCCGAAAGCAGGATGTTCTCCGGCTTGATGTCGCGGTGGATGACGCCCTGCGTGTGGGCGTACCCGAGCGCGCCGGCCACTTCCACGGTGATGCCGATCGCCTCGTCGATGGTGAGCTGGCCTTCGCGGTCGATCTTGTCGCGGAGTGATTCGCCCACGACGAACGGCATCACGTAGTAGAAGAGGCCGTCGGCGACGTTCGAGTCGTACATGCCGAGGATGTGGGGGTGCTGCAGCTTGCCGGCGAGGCGGATCTCGCGCTGGAACCGTTCACCGCCGATGCTCGCGGCGAGATCGGGGTGCAGCACCTTGATCGCGACCTCGCGCTCATGGCGGATGTCTTCGGCGAGGTACACCGTGGCCATGCCCCCGCGACCGAGCACGCGCTCGATCCGGTATTGCTCGCCGATGGCGGCGGCCAGGCGGTCCATGGTGTCGTCAGACAAGTGATTACCCCGGAAGGGGATGCAGGAGCAGCAGCACCCAAACCTACTGGCGTCGAGGCCGTGGGTCCACGTCGGTCCCCCTCCGCCCCCGGTGACGATACCTTTAGCGTCCATGATCCCGAACCCGCCGCTGCCCGCCTGCGCCCGTTGGATGTCCCGATGCGCGCCCGTCCAATGCTGATCGGGGTACCCGCCGAGACCTACCCTCGAGAACGCCGGGTGGCGGCGACGCCGGAAACCGTGCGCAAGCTGGTCGCGGCCGGCCACGATGTTCAGGTGGAGCACGGCGCCGGGCTCGGCGCCAGTCTCACCGATGATGCGTTCGTGGCGGCGGGCGCGACGATGTCGGACCGCCGGTCGGTATGGTCGGCGGCGCTGGTCCTCAAGGTCCGTGCGCCGTCGGTCGAGGAGGTTGCCCTGCTTGCGCCGGGCGCCGCCGTGGTCGGGATGCTCGATCCGTTCGATGCCGAGGGCGTTGCGCGGCTCCGTGCGGCCAGCGTCACCGGGTTCGCCCTCGAGGCTGCTCCCCGCATCACTCGCGCCCAGGGGATGGATGTCCTGTCGAGCCAGGCCAACATCGCCGGCTACAAGGCGGTGATCCTCGCCGCGGACACCTACCAGCGATTCTTTCCGATGCTCATGACCGCTGCCGGCACCGTCAAGGCTGCGCGCGTTGTCGTGCTGGGCGTCGGTGTCGCGGGCTTGCAGGCGATCGCTACCGCGAAGCGACTCGGGGCCGTGATCGAGGCAAGCGACGTTCGCCCTTCGGTGCGGGAACAGGTCGAGTCGCTCGGCGGGAAGTTCATCGATGTCCCCTTCGAGACCGATGAGGAGCGTGCCGCGGCGGAGGGCACTGGCGGCTACGCCAGGGCGATGCCGGAGTCATGGCTCGATCGACAGCGCGTCGAGGTGGCTCGGCGGATTGCCCAGGCCGATGTCGTGATCGCGACGGCGCTCATCCCCGGCCGGGCGGCGCCGACGTTGGTGACCGCGGAGATGGTGCGCAGCATGAAGCCGGGCAGCGTGATCGTCGATCTTGCAGCGGGACGGGGCGCCACCAACCCCGAAACCGGGCTGGTCGGCGGAAACTGCGCGCTGAGCGCGCCCGACCAGACGATCACGGCGCACGGCGTCACCATCATCGGGGAGACCAACCTGCCGGCGATGGTCGCGGCGGATGCCAGCGCACTCTATGCCCGCAACGTTCTCGATTTTCTGGCGCTGATCATCAGCGCCGAGGGTGCGCTGCAGGTACCGATGGACGACGAGATCGTGTCGGGTTGCTGTATCACGGCTGGCGGGTGATCGCGCCGTCCACCCAATGAGGTCCGCATGGAATTGGCGTCACATACCGTCATCAACCTGATCATCTTCGTGCTCGCGCTCTACGTGGGGTATCACGTGGTGTGGAACGTGACGCCGGCGCTGCACACGCCCCTGATGGCCGTGACCAACGCGATCTCCGCGATCGTGATCGTGGGTGCGATGCTGGCCGCCGCGCTGACCGAAACCACGCTTGGCCGGGTCATGGGAACGGCCGCCGTGGCGCTCGCGGCGGTGAATGTCTTCGGTGGGTTCCTGGTGACCCGGCGAATGCTGGAGATGTTCCGCAAGAAGGAGCGTCGTCCGGCACCTGCTCCCGCAGTGGACGGCGGTTCATGAGCATCAACGTCGTCACGCTGCTCTACCTCGTTGCATCGGTCTGCTTCATCCAGGCGCTCAAGGGATTGAGCCATCCCACGACGTCGATTCGCGGGAATCTCTACGGCATGATCGGCATGGCGATCGCGATGGTCACCACCGCGGTCCTGATCGCCGGCGTGATGGGCGACGCCGGCATCGGCGTGACGTTGCTCCTCGCGGGCCTGGTCGTCGGAGGTGGGATCGGGACCCTGATGGCTCAGCGCGTCGCGATGACGCGGATGCCGGAACTCGTTGCGTTCATGCACAGCATGATCGGCCTCGCGGCGGTGTTCATCGCGATTGCAGCGGTCGCTGAACCGCACGCCTTTGCGATTGCGGCACGCGGCGCGCCGATTCCCACCGGGAATCGCCTTGAGCTCCTGCTCGGCGCATTCATCGGCGCGATCACGTTCAGTGGATCGGTGATCGCGTTCGGGAAACTCAGTGGGAAGTACCGCTTCCGGTTGTTCAGTGGATCGCCCGTGCAGTTCCCCGGGCAGCACGTCGTGAACCTTGCGCTGGCGGTGGCTGCGGTCGCGCTCGGCGCGCTCTTCCTGACGAGCGAGAGCTGGCCGGCCTTTTTCGGCGTGGTCGGCATCGCGTTCCTGCTTGGCGTGCTGATCATCATCCCCATCGGCGGCGCCGACATGCCGGTGGTGGTGTCGATGCTCAACAGCTACTCGGGGTTTGCGGCAGCGGGGATCGGCTTCTCGCTCAACAATCCGATGCTGATCATTGCCGGTTCGCTGGTGGGCAGCTCGGGTGCGATCCTGAGCTACATCATGTGCCGTGCGATGAACCGGTCGTTCATCAGCGTGATCCTCGGTGGATTCGGCGGGGAGGCGGTGGTCGCGAGCGCCGACGCCGGGCAGCGTCCGGTCCGGAGCGGCAGTGCCGACGACGCCGCGTTCATCCTCGGCAACGCCGAGACGGTGATCCTCGTGCCGGGCTACGGGCTGGCGGTGGCGCGGGCCCAGCACGCGGTGAAGGAACTCGCTGCCAAGCTGGTGGAACGGGGCGTCACCGTGAAGTACGCGATTCACCCGGTGGCGGGGCGGATGCCCGGGCACATGAACGTCCTGCTCGCCGAGGCCGAGGTGCCGTACGACCAGGTGTTCGAGATGGACGAGGTCAACGGCGAGTTCGGCCAGACTGACGTGGTGGTCGTGCTCGGGGCGAATGACGTGGTCAACCCTGCGGCGCACACCCCGGGCAGCGCCATCTATGGCATGCCGATCCTCGAGGCGAGTCGTGCGCGCACGGTGATCGTCAACAAGCGGTCGATGGCCGCCGGGTATGCGGGGCTCGACAACGAACTCTTCTACATGGACAAGACGATGATGGTGTTTGGTGATGCCAAGAAGGTGGTCGAGGAAATGGTCAAGGCACTGGACCAGGTATGATCACGCTGCCGATGATCCTGATGCTGCTGCAGGCGCCAGCGGTGATGGTGGCGGACACCATCCCGATGCAGTGGACGCCGCACCGTGCGTACGACAGCCGGGACAAGCGTTTCGCCGATGTCGAGACGATGGCGGCGAAGGCGGCACGGGCCGACGTGGTGTTTTTCGGCGAACAGCACGACGATGTGGGCACCCACCGGATGCAGCGCGCGTTGCTGGAGGCGGTGGCGAGGCGACGCGGCGATGTGGTGCTCTCGATGGAGATGTTCGAGCGCGACGTCCAGCCGCAGCTCGATGCGTACCTGGCAGGGACGATCGACGAGGCGGCCTTCCTGAAAGGGGCTCGACCGTGGCCCAACTACCAGCGTGACTATCGTCCGCTGCTGGAGTTTGCGCGCGCGAGCGGATGGCGGGTGGTGGCGAGCAACGTCCCGCGACCGATCGCGAGTGCCGTCGCGAAGGCGGGGCTGGTTGCCGTCCAGAACATCACCGATTCAACCCGTGCGTGGGCCGCCGCGGATTTTCGGTGTCCGCTGGACGACGACTACTACGAGCGATTCGCAAAGGTGATGGGGGGGCATGCGGCGCCGGGGCTCGACGCGGCGACCACTACCCGCCGCTATTACGAGGCGCAATGCGTCAAGGACGAAACGATGGCAGAGTCGATCGTGGCGGCGCGAGCCGGCCCGACGCCCGCGCCGCTCGTGATCCATGTCAACGGCTCGTTCCACTCTGATTTCGGTGATGGCACCGCTTCACGGGTGGTGCGTCGACTCGGAAAGCTGCGTACGATGCTGATCACGGGCGTGCCGGTTCGCGATCTCGACGCCATCGACCCGAAGGCAGATCGGAAGCGGGCAGATTGGCTTGTGTATACGCTCGGAGCCCCGTGATCATCGTTCGCTAGACGAGACGCTTCTCCCAGCCTGGCTGGCTGGTCTCGACCACCCGCGTGCCAGGCGCGAGGCGCCGCAGGGCGGCGGCATTGGTGCCGGTGGATGCGTCGCCGGGGCCGAACGCGTTGAGTGCCACACCAAGGCAGTTGACGTTCGACTCAGCCAGTGCCCGCAGGGTGAGCAGGGTGTGGTTGAGTGTCCCACGGGTGTCGGGTGCGGCGACCACGGCCATGGCGCCAAGGCGCCGGGCGACATCGATGATGCTGCAATCCCAGGTGAGCGGGGCCAGCAAGCCGCCCGTCCCCTCCGCCAGCGTGACATCGGCGACTGCGGCGATCTGCCTGATGCTGGCCAGCAATGCGTCGACGTCCACTTCGCTTCCCGATCGTGCGGCGGCCTCGGCGGCGGTGACCGGCGACGGGTACTGCAGGAGCGCGTCCGCGGGCGAGGCCTGCAGGGTAGCTGCGGCGAGCAGCTCTCCATCGGAGCTGCCCGAGGATGGACCGGTCTGCACCAGCTTGACGGCGCGCACGGCGCCGTGGCGCTGAGCCAGCGAGCGGGCCAGCGCACAGGTGATCCAGGTCTTGCCGACACCGAAGTCGGTGCCGGTGATCACGATGATGTCGTGCATGACGATCCTCGGCGGGCTGTGCAGCGTGCAGGGGATGCACGTTGCGCTCCGGCAACCCGCAAGAACGGTGCTCGCACTATCTTTGGCGCGGACCGGGGGTGTAGCTCAGCTGGTAGAGCATCCGGCTTTTAACCGGCAGGTCGTGGGTTCGAGCCCCACCGCCCCTACTGCATGTCTGGCAACGCGGCGCATCCGGCGTCCGCACCGCAGTGTTTTCCCCGTGACAGGAATCGGCGTTGACAACCACCATCTGGATCGACGGCGAGTATCACGACCGTGCGAACGCGAAGATCTCCGTCTTCGACCATGGCCTGCTCTACGGTGACGGCGTGTTCGAGGGGATTCGCGCGTACGACGGCAGGATCTTCCGCCTGCGAGCAGCATCTCGAGCGGCTCTACGACTCGGCGAAGGCGATCGCGCTCGAGGTGCCGATGCCGATCGAGGAGATGCGCGACGTCACCCTCGACGCGCTCGCGCGCTCGGGCATCGCGAATGCATACCTGCGCCACATCGTCACCCGTGGTGTTGGCGACCTCGGCCTCGACCCGCGCAAGTGCCCGCGCGCGTCGGTCATCATCATCGTCGATACCATCAAGATGTTTCCCGCCGAGCGCCTCGCCGAGGGACTGGTCGTGGTGACGGCGGGTACACCGATCGCGCAGCGCGAATCGCTGTCGCCGCGCGTCAAGTCGCTCAACTACCTCGCGCACGTGATGGCGAAACTCGAGGGGATCAATGCCGGTGCAGACGAGGTGCTGATGCTCGATTCCGGCGGAACGGTGGCCGAAGCGTCGGGGCAGAACGTCTTCGTCGTGAAGCACGGCGTGCTGCGCACGCCGTCCGTGTTTGCCGGGATCCTGCAGGGCGTCACCCGCGACGCGGTGCTCGAGCTCGCGGGTGAACTCGGCATTCCGGCGAAGGAGGAACAACTCAATCGATACGACGTGTACACCGCGGACGAGGTGTTCCTGACCGGGACGGCGAGCGAGATCGTGTCGGTGCGGTCGGTTGACGGCGGCGGATCGGCGACGCCCTGCCCGGGCCGGTCACCGGTCGAGTGCTCGACGGCCTTCGGCGAGCTGGTCCGCCGGGAGCGGTGACGGGCGCCAACTTGCACTCCAGCCGTACTTTACGTACCCTAGGAGGTCCCCCAGCCACGGGGGCTTTCTCACGAGAGCCCGCACCGACTCAGTTCGGGAGTTCCATGCCCTGCCGCACCCTTGCGCTCGCCAACTGCGAATGGACCGTTTCGGTCCTCGCGGAACGGCGGGCCGGCTCAGACAGCTGGACCCTCGTCGCCGGCTTTCGCTCCGCCACGCCCGACCCGCGCCGATACTGGGTACCATTGCCGATCTCATCGCCGTCCAAGGCGGCGGCGTTCGCCCAGGCCGAGTCGATCCCGCCCGACACGCTTGCCGCCGCGTTGAGTGCCCGCCTCGGGTTGTAACGCGACGATGCCCTCCCGCCGGGCATCCTGTACCTGATTCGACCGTCCGGACGCCGCCCGTTCCGCGTCCCCGCTTTCCGCTGTCCGGAGGCCCATAGATGATCCGCAAGACGTTCCTCCTGCTGGCCATTGCCCTTCCTGCCTGCAGCACCGCGACGGTGCGCACCTCTCCCGAACCGATTGCCAACGATGGGGCCGAGGTCGTGGCTGCGCCGAGCGGGATTCCGGTGTCGCTGCTCCCGGGCTCGGGTGGCAAGGCGACGCCTGCCGAGGGGGCGCTCAGGATTGTTGCGGACTCACTCGCCGACACCGAGGTGCTCGACTCGATTCACGATGTGTCGGCGCTGGATTCCATTCCCGAGCTCGAGCTCGACGCGCCTTCGTGGGATCTCAGTGTCGAGAAGTTCGCCGAGCATCCGCGAGTGAGGTACTACGTCGACTTCTTTGCCGGCCGCAGCCGCGAGCGGTTCCAGGTGTGGCTCGACCGGATGCCGCGCTTCGAGGGCTATGCTCGCGAACAGCTCGCGCTTCGGGAACTGCCGGGTGATCTCGTCTATCTGGCGTTGATCGAGTCGGGGTTCTCGACGGTGGCCACGAGCCGCGCCAGCGCGGTCGGCATGTGGCAGTTCATGGCGCCGACGGGGCGCGCGTATGGGCTCCGGGTTGACGGCTGGGTGGATGAGCGCCGCGACCCGATCAAGGCCACGGACGCGGCGGCGCGACATCTCGCCGATCTCACCGAACGGTTCGGTTCGCACTATCTGGCGGCCGCGGCATACAACGGCGGGGCGGGGCGGGTCGGGCGAGGTCTCACGCGCATGGCGGCGGGCGACGACGACTTCGACCAGAGCAGCGATGACGCATTCTTCGAGCTCGCCAGCACTTCATTGATCTACCAGGAAACCAAGGACTACGTCCCGAAGCTCATCGCCGCGGCGATGATCGCGAAGGAGCCGTCGAAGTACCAGTTTCGTGAACCCGCCGACGTGGCGCCGTTCCCCCGTGACTCGGTGATCGTCGATGGCGGCACGGGACTCGACCTGATCGCGCGCCTCGCCGACACCACTGTCGATGCGATGCGGGAACTCAACCCGCACCTGCTGCGGATGGTGACGCCGCCGGGCCGGACCTACTCGGTGCGGCTGCCCGCGGGCCGTGCCGTGGTCGTCGCGCAGCGGTACGCCGACGTCCCGGCGCGAGAGCGCGCCGCCGTGGCCACGCACCGTGTGGCGAAGGGGGAGACGGTGACCACCATCGCTCGACGGTACGGGGTGACTACCACGGCGATCAAGTCGGCAAACAGCAGCGCACGCGCCAAGCGGCTCGCCGTGGGCAGCACGCTCTACATCCCGGTGTCGAAGGCGCTGCCGGAAGCGGTGTTGCGCGAGCCGGAGCCGGTGAGCAACGTCCGCACCCGCACCCATCTGGTTCGACGCGGCGAGACGCTCAGCGGTATCGCGTCGCGCTACGGCGTGTCGCAGGCTGCGGTGCGGACGGCCAACAAGTTGCCGAAGAGCGGTGCCATTCGCATCGGGCAGTCGCTCGTCATCCGTGGCGCTACCGGCAGCGGCACGACGTCGAGCCTGGCCGCCCGGTCGACGACGAAAACCCACGTGGTGCGGGCTGGCGAGACGGTGGGCGGGATCGCCCAGCGCTATGGCGTCAAGCAGTCGGTGCTGATCTCGGTAAACGGTCTGGGCAAGCGGGCAGTGATCAGGGCCGGGCAGCGGCTGAGGATCCCGGCGTAACGTCGAGACGGACTAGAGACTGGAGACTGGAGACTGGAGACTGGAGACTGGAGGCATGCAAAAAGGGCCGGCACCCATCTGGGTGCCGGCCCTTTTCGCTCATTCGGTTCTCGCTTCTCGTGCTTTCTACAGCGATCCCCGGCGGGCGCCGCTCAGGACAGCCGACGAATAGCGGCCGCGCACTTCCTCGCCCATTTCACGCTGTGCGGTGACGAGTGTCGGGCCCTTGTTGTACGCCTCCAGCGCCAGCGCCACGTCGTTGTCGAACCGATCGAGGAGGTCGCGGAGGTAGCGGAACCCGATCCGGAGATTGACGTCCCGGTTCATCAGGTCCGACGCATCGATGGAAGGATCATACGCGCGCGCCGTCGGGAGACGGAGCTGGGTGAGGCCGATGGCCGACGCGTAGCTGTAGGCAGTGTTCTGGAAACGGCTTTCGATCTTGACGAGGGCAAACCCGATTGCGGGAGGGATGCGCTCGTTGACGGCGTGGTCGTAGATCGATGCTGCGAGGTCCGCAGTGATCGCATAGCGGCTGGAATATTCCATGATCTGGTGCGCGCGCTGCAGCTCGACCTTGGTGGCCTTGAGCTGGGTCGACATCGTGGCGAGTTCGGACGTGGTGTCAACAGCGACCACCGATCCGGTGTCAGCGGTGGCGACAAGCGCCTCCCGACCTGAAATCATGCTCGACACCGCGCCGAGTCCGACAAGGGTCAGTGCACCAGCAAACAGCACAGCAGCCTGGACGATCATTCGCTTCATGTAGCGGCCTCCACTTGCAAGTCTGTCGTGCCAGTGGCGCGCCAGTCACCGCGCGCACCACCGTTCTTCTCGAGAACACGGATCCCCTCGATCCGCATTTCCCGGTCGACCGCCTTCACCATGTCGAACACGGTGAGGCAGGCGACACCAACGGCCACGAGGGCCTCCATCTCCACTCCGGTTCGTGCCGTGGCATGCACCGTCGCCAGGACGCGTACACCCGGCCACTCCGGCACCAGTTCCGCCACCACCGCGGCCCGGTCGAGCGCCAACTGGTGGCAGAGCGGGATCAGCTCGCTGGTCCGCTTGGCCGCCATCGTGCCGGCCAACTCGGCCGTTCCCAGCACATCGCCCTTCCTGGCGGCACCAGCGGCCACCAGGTCGAACGCCTCGCGAGACATCATCACGCGACCCTCAGCCACGGCGGTTCTTGCCGTGACAGCCTTGTCGCCGACGTTCACCATCCTCGCCCGGCCTTCGGCGTCGAGGTGAGACAGGTTCACCTCGCGGCCACCGCTCCGAGCTGGTCGGCCAACGTGGCCAACAGCAGCTGCGGGTTCACATTCCCCTGCGCCAGGCCTCGCGCTTCGGCAACCCGCTCGACGCCGTCGAGCAGCGCTTCGGTCGCTTCCCTTGGCGCACCAGCCTCGACGAGCTGCCTCGCCTCGGTGGCCAGCACCGCCGCCAGGCCGTCCAGCAGGGCGGTAAACTCACCGCGCGCCTGCCAGGTTCCCTGCTTCAGCACCCTGAGCGCGGCAGGTGCGGTCCCACTCCCGACCGCATCCAGAAACGCCCGCGCAGCCGTCTCGCCCTTGGCCGCTGAATCGTCAGCGGCCAGCGCCGCACCGATCGACCCACCGGCCGCCCTCACTGCCGCGTCGTTCATCGACCGGCCAGCATGGTCGGACACGAACTGACTCACCTCGGCATCGCTGTTGCGACCCATCCTGACGGGCACTGACCGCGAACGGATGGTCGGCAGCACCTGTCCCGCTTCTGCTGCGGTGAGCACAAAGAGCGACCTCGGCGGCGGCTCCTCCAGCAACTTGAGCAGCGCGTTCGCCCCCTCGGGACTCGATTCCTGCGGCACCAGGCGGTCTGCACGCGCGATGATGAACACCCGCCATCCGCCCTCACTCGCCGTCAGGCTGGCCCGACGCTGGATCAGGCGGGCCGTTGCCACGCCGTGCATCGCCATCCCGTCGGTGGAGCCCCACAACGGCGATTCCCGCCGCTCCGCCATCACTCCTTCCAGCGCCTCGGCCACCTCGGCCACCTGCTTGTCCATCTCGCCGGCCTTCGGGCGCAGGACCGGTACGATCAGGTGGACGTCCGGGTGGGCCAGTCCGAGCACCCCCCTGCAACCCCGGCAGCTGCCGCAAGGTTCCCCGGCGGGGCCGCTACACACCAGCCGCTGAGCCAACCAGAGCGCCATCCGCTGCTTGCCGACGCCGCTGGGCCCGGTCAGCAGCATGACCTGGGGCAGTTTCCCCGAGGCAATGGCCTCGAGGAACTGGGCGCGAAGGTCGAGGTGCCCGACCAGGGGTGCCAGCGGCATGGCAGCAACGTAGTGCAGCGGCGGCCAAAATGGAAGGGGCGGAGGGCACGTAACTGCCTTTTCCACAATAACTTAGCTTGTAATGTAGGCACCGCGAAACGGCCACAACGGCGGGTTTTCCACTTGTTGTGTAAGAGTGAGTGCTCGCACTAAAAATTCAATTGTGAGTGTTTGCTCATTGAGGGGGCGTAAGTCGTTGGTGGTGATGCACGGACGCGGATTCGATGCTCAGCTTGCGGCGGCGGGGCAGGAAATGGCGCAATGTGCCGGAATGGCGGGAGCAAAAGTTCAAAGGTTGAGGGGTTCAAGGGTTGGAGGGCTGAATGAAAGGTTGAAGGGTTGAAAGGTTGAAAGGTGCGATGGGGTAAAGGTTCAGTGACGTAGGGTTCAGGGTTGAGTGAGGCGGGACGGGATTCCCTTCGACCCTTCAACCGTTCAACCCTTCAACCCTTCAACCCTTCAACCCTTGAACCCTTCAACCCTTAAACCCTTGAACCCTTCAACTCTTCGATCTTGCTGCACCCCCCTTCGCCCCCTTACTTTTGCCGCCCGACATCGTTTCGTGATGCCGACAATCCCGAGTAGCTCAGTTGGTAGAGCAGCTGACTGTTAATCAGCGGGTCACAGGTTCGAGTCCTGTCTCGGGAGTCCAGATTTACGTTTTCAATCAGCACTGTATCAGCACCGTGAAGCGTCCCCCGAGCACCAGGGGACGCTTTCGTTTGATGGGTTCGTGTTGGCGGCGGTGCATTAACCCGGACTGCATGGTCGACTACTCGGCACGTTCGCTGGAAGCCGCTTGAAACCAATCAGCCCGCCATCACGTCCAACAATGCAACATGACAAGTTTGCCTCTTGGCCTGCCCTTGGGCGGTACTTCGTGACACGATCGCTCCTTACGATTTCGGCTCTTCTCTCGCTTCTTGCCTGCCACCCTGCCAGCGACCATGCGAAAGCCCTCCGCACCGCCTGCGAGGGCGGCGACGCCAGTGCCTGCCATGGATTCGCCGAGCGGCTGCAGAAGGGGGATCACGTGCTGCGCGACGCCGAGCGGGCGGCCGGGATGTTCGAGCAAGGGTGCACCGGCGGCGTTGCAGCAAGCTGCGCCAGCCTGGGCGTGATGTTCCAGGCAGGCGAAGGGGTCACCCGCGATTCGACCCGCGGTCAGGAACTCCTGGTGCAGGGCTGCGACCGCGGTGCGCTCGACGGCTGCGTCCGGCTTGGGCTGCTCCACCTCGAGGGAGCGGGGGTCGACGTCGACACGACGCGTGCCGCCGAGCTCTTCAGGCGGGGTTGCGACGGCGACACACCGAGCGGCTGCGCCCATCTGGCCGCGCTGCACGCGGGCAACGACAGCATCGGGCAGGATTTTGAACTCGCGGCGACGCTCTTCAAGAAGGCCTGTGACGCCGAGGTCGGGATCGGGTGCGTCGGTCTCGGACGGCTTCACGCTGCTGGCACCGGTGCAACCCAGAACGATTCGATCGCGGCGGTGCTGTTCAAGAAGGGGTGCAGCCACGGGCGCCGCGAAGGGTGTTATGACCTGGCGCTCGCGCACGAGACGGGGCGCGGCGTGCCGCAGAATTTCGAGGAAGCGTCGTGGCGCTACCGGTGGTCGTGTGATTTCGGCAACGGACTTGCCTGCGCACGACTCGGCGACCTGCACGCCAAGGGCGCCGGCATCTGGCAGAGCGAGAAGCGTGCGGCTGAACTGCACCGCCGGGCGTGCGAACTGGGCGTCGATGAATCGTGCAACCGCCCCGAGCCGGTGGCCTCATGACCGTTCCCGTTACCGGGCAACCGCTGCTCGCTGTTGATCACGTCACCAAGCGCTACGGCAAGGTCGTGGCGCTCGACGACATCTCCTTCGACATCACCGATGGGATCACGGGCATTCTCGGCGAGAACGGCGCCGGCAAGAGCACCATCATCAAGATCCTGCTCGGCCTCCTGCGTCCCACGTCGGGCACGGCGCGCGTGCTCGGCGTGATCGCGTCCGACAGTGTCTCGGTCCGCGCACGCGTCGGTTACATGCCGGAGCACGATTGCCTGCCCAGTCAGGTGAGTGCGGCGGAATTCCTCACGCACATGGCGGAGGTGAGCGGGCTCCCACCGGACATGGCGCGCACCCGCGCGGCTGACACGCTGCGCCACGTCGGTCTCTTCGAGGAGCGCTACCGCGCCATCGGCGGGTACTCCACCGGCATGAAGCAGCGCGTCAAGCTCTGCCAGGCGCTGGTGCACGACCCCGCGTTCGTTTTCCTCGACGAACCGACCGCGGGGCTCGATCCCACTGGCCGCGAGGAGATGCTCGTCGCTCATCAGGAAGACGCATCGGGAGTTCGGGATCAGTGTGCTCTTCTCGTCGCACCTGATGGCCGATGTCGAGCGAACCTGCGACCGCATCATCGTGCTGCACGGCGGCCGACTGGCGCACGCCGGCGAGGTGGCGCATTTCACCAAGGAAACCGACACGGTGTTCATCGAAGTCGACAGCAATCGCGCCGCAGCTCGTGGCCGCGCTCGAGCGCCGTGGCGTGCGGGTCACCCCGGACGGTGCCGGCCTCACGGTGCAGGGAAGCGATGAGTCGGTCTACGAGCAGGTGCGCGACGCGCTGGTGGAGGCGGAGGCGCCGCTGCGCCGGATGGCACCGCGCCGCCGCGAGCTGACCGAATTGTTCGAGGGCAGCGCATGACCGGCACCGTCTTCGACATCGGCTACCAGGGCTACACCGGGCAGCGCGAAGGTCGCGGCCGCTCACGGCGCGCCGTCTACAAGGACGGAATTCGCGCGTCGCTCGGCGTTGGACGCGGCGGACGGGCCAAGATTCTTCCCTGGGTGTTCATCACCGTGCTTGCCGCGGTGGGATTGATCATGGCGCTGGTTGCCGGCGCCGTGAACCGGTTCGTGGGGCAGGGGATAGCCGACCAGCTCAACCTCCCGACGCACTCCGACTACAACGGCATCGCAGCGATCATCATGTTCGTGTTCGCCGCCCTCGTCGGCCCGGAGTTGCTCTGCCGGGACCGGCGCGACGGCGTGATCAACCTCTACCTCGTCCGTCCGCTCACCGGATCGGACTACATCGCGGCGCGGTGGACAGCGTTTCTCAGCGTGATGACGGCCGCGGCGTGGCTGCCGCAGTTGATCCTCTTCCTGGGGCTCTGGCTCAGCGCGCCGGTGCCGATGGATTACCTCGCTGCCAACTGGCTCGACATCCCGCGTTTTCTCGCGGCCGGCCTCGCGATGGCCGCGTACGCGACCACGCTCGCGCTGTTGACGGCTTCGTTCACGTCGCGCCGGGCATATGCATCGGTGTTCATGGTCGGGCTCTTCCTGATCACGACGCCGTTCACGATCGGGCTCGCCAGCGAAATCGGTGGTACGCTGGGGCAGTGGATCTCGATGTTCAACCTCTGGAACATCCCGGTGCACGTGAACGACGTGATCTTCGGCGAGGTGAGCGAGATCACCAGCGAGGCCCCCGCCGGCGAGCTTTCGGCGTGGGTGCGCGTTGCGTGGTGGTTCGGCTGGACGGTCATCCCCGGCATGATCCTGTGGGCACGCTACCGCCGGCTCACGCCATGACCGACACCGCACCGGTGATCAGGGTCGATCGCGTTTCGCGATGGTTCGGCAGCGTCGTGGCGGTGAGCGACGTGAGCTTCGACATCCGGCCGGGCATCACCGGCCTGCTCGGGCCCAACGGTGCCGGGAAGACCACGCTGCTCAGGATGATGACGGGTCTCGCGGCGACATCGTCGGGCAGCGTCACGGCATTCGGCGAGACGGTGCGTGACAACCCGCCGCTCTACCGCCGCATGGGCGTGATGTCCGAGCACGAGACGGTGTACGGTTTCATGAAAGGGCGGGAGTTCGTGACCATGATGGGCCGTCTCCGCAACGTGCCCGATCTCGCGACCGCCGTGGACCGCGCCATCGCACTGGTCGACATGGCCGACGCGCAACATCGCCCGCTCGACACCTACTCGCGCGGGATGCGCCAGCGGATGCGCCTGGCGGCAACGCTGGTGCACGACCCCGAGATCCTGGTGCTCGACGAGCCACTCAACGGTGCCGATCCGCGCCAGCGGGTGCACTTCAAGCACCTGCTCCAGACGCTGGCGGCGGAGGGGCGGACGATCGTGCTGTCATCGCACATCCTCGAGGAGGTCGAGCAACTCGCGGACACGATGCTGCTCATCGTCAACGGGAAGCTGGCTGCTTCTGGCGGATACCGCGCGATTCGTGCGGCGCTCAACCAGCGGCCGTACCACGTGCGGGTGCTGGCCGATGCACCGAGGCGGCTGGCGTCGGCGTTGGTGGAACTGCCGTCGGTGGACGCTGTTCACGTAGACCCCGACGGGGCGTTGATCGTGCTGAGCCGCAACGTGCTTGACCTCCAGATCGAGCTGCCGCGGCTCGCGCAAGCTGCGTCGATCAGGCTCCATCGCGTCGAGCCACTGGACGACTCGCTCGAAAGCGTGTTCGGCTACCTGGTGGAGAAATAGGATGGGATCAGTCTACCTGCTCACGCTGAGGCAGCTGTCGGGCCGCTGGCGCCTCGCGATCATGGCGGTGCTGGCCTCGCTCCCGGTCGTCATCACGATCCTGATGCTGCGCTCGTCCAGTGCGGCGTCCGTGGCCGACTTCGAAGCCACGGTGCTCGGCGGCGATGCTCGCCGGCTCGATCGGGCCGCTGGTCGTGCTTGCCATCGCAGCGGTTGCGTTCGGCAACGAGATCGAGGACCGCACGCTGGCCAACCTCACGCTGTCGCCGGTGCCACGCTGGCAGATCGCCGCTACCCAAGTTGCTCGCCACGATTTCCGTTGCTGGAGCGTTTGTCGCGGTCAGTGCGTTCCTCACCGCCCACATCGCCTTCCTGGGCGAATGGCCGACGACCTTCGCCATCGGCGTCTCGGCATTCGTGGCCGTCGCGATGTACGCGTCGATGTTCGTCTGGCTCGGCCTCGTGAGCACCCAGGCAATCGGGATCGGCCTGCTGTACATCGTTCTCTGGGAAGGGTTCTTCACCGGCTACATCCCGGGTATCCGGTTGTTGAGCATCCGCTACCACGCGATCGCGCTGATGCACGGCCTCGACCCGCGACGCTTCTCGGCCGACCAGCACGTCGAGCTGGTCGTAGCCGTGGCAGTGGCGGTGGTCGTGATCGGTGGGTTTCTGTGGCTGACCGTGCGACGGTTGCGCCGGATGGATGTGCCCTAGCGGGTGTCGGCCAGCGGATGGGAGCCGCTCCTCGGCATTGAGGGAAGCTTTACGCCTCCTTGTTCCATGCCCGGCCTCGATCGGTGTCGCAAGCGGGGTACGGCGGGTTTACTCGCCCCCTGCGCGGGGCCCGGTCGACGCCTGACCGAGCATCGCGAGGCTGGACCGCCCGTGGGTCGGGCTGTCGATTTCCTGCAATCGCGCCCGGAAGGTCACCCGGGTCCAGACATTGGGGGGGAGACAGCTGCGATATGCGGCGAGCGCCTCTTCAGTATCGTGGGCGCGGATGCCGAGCGCGACAGGGATCCAGATCCCGCCGCGGTGGAGGCGTTCGACCACGTGGGGTGGACCTGGGTACACACGGTCGTCACTGAGCGACCGCGCGAGGTTCACGGGCTGACCTGACCGGCGGCGGCCGCGTAGCCGATGATGAACCCGATGCAGATCCCCGCAATCATCGTCACCGTTGCAGTCCCAAGCGCGAGCCGGACGGCGGCGCGGGCACCGACCGACCCGATCCGCGGAAGCGGAACTGCGCGAGGAGCGTGGCTCGCGATAGGCCGCTCGAAGATGTGGTGGATCGTTCCCATGTTCGATTCCTGGAAAGTGGAGCGGCGTCCAGCTGGATTGCTCGACGGAGCTTATGACAAGAGACGATCAGTCTCCTAATTGCCCACACGCACGGCGGGTTTGCTTGGCCCCCTGTTCGGGTCGGCGGGGGGTGCCACGGCCGCTCGGTGGACCATCCAGATGAGCAGGAGCTGAACGGGGAGGCGCACCCAGAGTGCAACCTCGTACCACCTGCCACCGCCGGCTGCCCGCCAATCGGCGAGCATCCCGATGTTGGCAGGGAACACCGCCACCAACAGTGCGATCAGGCCGATTCCAGCATGGCGCCGGACAGGGGGCACCAGCAGCCCTACACCGCCAGCGACCTCGGCGGCGCCGCTCATGGCGACCAGAAGATCGGGCCGAGGCAGCCATCCGGGCACGATCGCAATGAAGTAACCTGGCACCCAGAAATGCAGCACTCCGGTCACGACGAAAGCGGCGGCCAGGAAGCGCCTCATCGAACGGTGCCTGCCCACGTGATTCGTCGCGGGTGAGACGCAGGTTCGTGCGAGCCGCCGACCAGATCTCGTTTTTTTGTTCCCGCTCCGATACTGTAGGACATGCCCAACACCGCCTTCCTTGCCCGATTGACGCTCACTGCAGTCCTGACGCTGAGCGCGTGCCGCGATTTCGAGCCTGACCCCACTGGTCCGATCGTGCCCCCGCCGCCGCCGCCAGCCGGCAGTGCGACGCCGTTCAGGATCGGTTCGACCGGCGCCGACTACGCCAGGAATGTGGTCACTGACGTCGTCGGTAACGGATACGTGGCGAGTTACTTCAGCGGATCGGTCGACTTCGATCCGACGTCCGGGACCACCATTCGCCCGTCACTCGGCGGGAACGATATCGCGGTGGCGAAGTATGCTCCCAATGGCGCGCTCGTGTGGGCGGTCACCCTCGGTGGAGCGGTGAACGATCAGCCCTTCGACATGGCGCTCGCGGGAGACGGCGGAGTGTACATCGTCGGGTTCGCGGGAGCCGGGCTTTCGTGCGGCGGCGCCCCGGTGGTCAGCAACGGTGGTCGCGACATCCTGCTGGCGCGCATCTCGCCGGTGGGAACGTGTCAGTGGGCCAAGACCATCGGCGGGTCGCAGGATGACGAGGGACGCTCGATCGCCGTGCGCCAGGACGGAAGCGTGGCCATAGTCGGCCTGTTCAGGGGCGGTCGCAGACTTCGACCCGGGTACGGGCATCGCCGCGATCACGTCACGCGGTGGGACGGACGGCTTCATTGCGACCTACTCGTCCACCGGCGACTTCGTCGCCGTCTCACAGGTTGGCGGCACGGGCGACGACGCGCTCGTCGCTGCACGACCGAGTTCCGCGGGTGACGTGGTGGTGGGCGGCGAGTTTCGTGGCATCGCCACGCTCGGCTCATCGGTGCTTTCCGTGCCGCTCGTGAGCGCCGGTGAATCCGACCTCGTGGTCGCCAAGTACGATCCAGACCTCGATCTCAAGTGGGCCATCCGGGGTGGCGGCACCCAGACCGATCAGGTCGGTGCGCTGGCGATCGAGGCCACCGGATCGATCATCGTCGTGGGGGGCTTTGCGGGCGTGGCCGACGTCGGGACCGGTGGGGCTGCGGCGCCACTCGCCAGCGCCGGCGGCCAGGACGTGTACATCGTGCGCTACGACACCGACGGCAGGTGGCAGGGACTCGCACGTCGACTGGGCGGCTCGGGCTCTGACGGTGCGCAGGCGCGTGGCGCTCGACGGCCTCGGCAACATCCTCGTTGCGGGGGGGTTCCAGGGCGCCGTGGACTTTGACCCGGGTCCGGGCGTCACGGCGATCTCCGGCCTGGGAACCAGTGGGGCAGGGGACGCCTACCTCGTTTCCCTCGATGCCGGAGCCAACCTCAGGTGGGTGGCGCCCGTGGGCGCGGTGGTGGCCGGGGACGCCAACTTTGCCCTCGGAAGCGGCGTGTCGGTCGACGCCGATGGGGTCGTATGGTGGGTCGGACGCTTTTTCGGGGTGGTGGACCTCGATCCCAGACCCGGCACGGTCCCAGTCCAGAGCGGGGGCGACGCCGATCAGTTCGTGGTCAGGTTCAATGCGGCCACGGGCAATCTCGCGCCCTAGCCCCTTCAACCCTTGAACCCTTGAACCCTTGAACCCTTGAACCCTTGAACCACCCCCTTCCCATTCCCCGGCCTTCCCCCCATCTTTCAGGGCTGATTCCTGCCCTGGCCAGAACGGTTGGGGCATTACGTACGGAGTGGGGATTCGATGGCGAAGACGAGTTGGGTTGAGCGCAATACCAAGCGCGAGAAGCTGGTGGCCCGGTACAGCGACCAGCGCAAGGAACTGAAGGCGACCATCAAGTCGCTCACCGCATCGCCCGCTGAGAAGGATCTGGCGAACCGGAAGATCCAGGCGCTGCCGCGCAATTCATCGCCGTCGCGCGTGGTGAATCGTTGCGCCATGACCGGCCGTTCGCGCGCGTTCGTGCGTCGCTTCGGCCTCTCGCGCATCGCCTTCCGTGAACAGGCGCTCCAGGGAAACATCCCTGGCGTGCGCAAGGCATCCTGGTAAGGGCGGGGGAACGACACCATGGCCAAGAAGGGACGTGTGCAGGTCAAGCTCCGTAGCACCGAGAGCGCCTACATGTACACCACGACGAAGAACCCGAAGAAGCATCCCGAGCGGATGGAGCTTCGCAAGTACGATCCGATGCTGCGGCGCCACGCCCAGTTCAAGGAAGAGAAATAGCCAGTTGATGGTTGTCTGGAACGAATCGGGTCGCCCTTGCGTACGCATCGGCGGCCCGTTCTGTATCCGGTCGTTACTCCACCCCGAGGGGTTTTCATGATGCGCATCGTCGTCGCTGGGCTGGTCGGCATCTCCCTGTACGCAACGGTGCCTTTGGCCGGCCAGGTCGGCGCCCCGGGCGGCACGGTTCCGACGGCACTTCTCGCTGCACGGCGAGCGGCGCTGCTGCAGGCGATGCCGACCGGCGTCATGGTGATCAACGCTTCGCGCGTGCGGAGCATCGACGGCGACTACCCGCAGGACTCCGACTACCGGGAGAACAACGACTTTTTCTATCTCACCGGGGTAGAGTCGCCGGGTGGTGTGCTCGTGGCCGTCCAGCCCGACTCCGGGGGCACTGCGGGCCGCGTGATGCTCTACCTCTCCGCTCCCCCTTCGCAGCGTGACCCGTGGTCGTCGGCTCGGACCGCGGCCGATTCCGGCGGGCGGGCCCTCACCGGCTTCGCGGACATCAGTGTCCGACCACCGGTTCGCCGCGTGGCTGGCGCCGCGCCGGGCACTCCGCCGGTCGATCCGATGGTCGCGATTGTCGACTCGATTGCTGGGGCCCACGGCCTCACCAGGGTCCCGTCCCGCACCGTGATGGGCATGCTGCGCGTCGTGAAGGACAGCGATGAATTGCGTCGCCTGCGCCGCGCGTCCGACATCACCGCCGAAGCCCATCGCGAGGCGATGAAATCGTCGCGCGAGGGAATGTGGGAATACGAGATCGAGGCCCTCGTCGAATACACCTTCCGGCGGAACGGCGCGGAGCGGGTGGGATACCCGAGCATCGTGGGATCCGGGATCAATTCGACGATTCTCCACTACGACGTGTCGCGCCGGCAGACGCAACCGGGCGAAGTGATGCTCGTCGATGCAGCGGCGGAGTGGGGCTACTACACCGCAGACGTCACCCGCACCTATCCGATGTCGGGGCGGTTCACGCCGCGGCAGCGCGCGATCTACGATCTCGTGCTCGGCACCCAGCAGGCGGCCATCGACGCCACCAAGCCGGGTGTCACCATCGCCGAGATCCAGGCGATTGCCCGGACGTACATGAAGGACAACTCGGGCGATCTGTGCGCGCCGGGAGACTGCACCCGCTACTTCATCCACGGCTTGTCACACTGGGTGGGTATGGATGTGCATGATGTCGGACCCTACTTCACGCCGCTGCAGCCGGGCATGACGTTCACCATCGAGCCCGGTATCTACATCCCCGGCGAATCACTCGGCGTGCGGATCGAGGACGTGATCTTGGTGACCGCGACCGGGTCCGAGAACCTCACCAAGGCTGCCCCGCGCACCGCGGCGGACATCGAGGCCCTCATGGCGGAGGGTCGGCGCGCACGGCGCTGACTTCCGACAGCACTTCCTTCAGGTAGAGGCCGGTCCACGATCCTTTCGTGGCCGCGATGACCTCGGGCGGCCCCTGCGCCACGAGTTGTCCGCCTGCCGCTCCGGCCTCGGGTCCGAGGTCGATCACCCAGTCGGCGCGCTTGATCACGTCGAGGTGGTGCTCGATCACCACCACGGTGTGACCGGCGTCGACCAGCTTGTCGAGCACGCCGATCAGCACCCGCACGTCGTCGAGATGCAGCCCGGTGGTGGGTTCGTCGAGGAGATACAGCTTGCGACCACTCCGGCGCTGTGCGCCGAGGAGCTCGCGGGCGATCTTGAGGCGCTGCGCCTCGCCACCCGAGAGCGTCGTTGCCGGTTGCCCCAGCCGCAGATAGCCGAGTCCGACCTGTTGCAGCTGCCAGAGTGCTGCGCCGAGGCGTGGTTGGTGCCGGAAACGACGGATTGCCTCGTCGACGCTCCACTGCAGCACGTCGGCAATCGATGAGCCCTGAATCCGCACGTCGAGGACATCGCGCTTGAAGCGCGATCCCCGGCAGACCTCGCACGGCACGTAGACGTCGGCGAGGAACACCATCTCGACCTGCAGGTGGCCCGCGCCATCGCATGCCTCACACCGTCCTCCGGCAACATTGAACGAGAACGTACCGGGCGTGTATTTCCGCTGCCTGGCCAACGGCTGTGACGCGAAGAGTTCCCTGATCTCGTCGAACGCCTTGATGTAGGTGACGGGGTTCGAGCGCGGAGACCGGCCGATCGGGGTCTGGTCCACCAGCACGACGTCGGAGAGCCACTCCGCACCTTCGAGCGCGGTCACGGATCCCACGGCTTCACCAAGATGGGTCTTGGCAGAGTGCCCGCCCTGCAGTGCGTGCTCCAGTTGCCGGAAGAGCACGTCGTAGGCAAACGTGCTTTTGCCCGACCCCGATACGCCGGTGATCGCGGTGAGGGTGCCGAGCGGGATGTCGGCATCAACCCCACGAAGGTTGTGCAGCCGCGCACCGCGGATCCGGAGCCACGGTTTTGCCGCCGGTCGGCGCAGCGACGGGACACCGATGCGCTTGCGCCCCTCGAGGTAGTCGGCGGTCAGCGTCCCGTGCGCATCGGCCACCGGACCGGCATACACCACCTCGCCGCCTTTTTCACCGGCGCCCGGGCCGAGTTCGAGCATCCAGTCGGCCTCGCGAATCGCGGCCGGGTCGTGCTCGACCACCACGAGGGTGTTGCCAAGGTCACGCAGCCGTCGCAGCAACTCGAGGAGGCGGGTGGTGTCGCGCGGGTGCAGGCCGATCGACGGTTCATCGAGCACGTACAGCGCGTCGACAAGGCGGGACCCGAGTGCGTTCGAGAGGGCAATGCGTTGCGCTTCGCCGCCTGACAGCGTGCGCGTCTGCCGATCGAGGGTGAGGTAGCCCAACCCGACGTCGCGCAGGTACGCCACGCGCGACTCGGCCTGCTCATGGATCAACGCTGCCACCAGCCTCGCCGTGTCGGTCAGGTCGAGGTTGCGGAGCCACGTGTCGAGATCGTCAACCGTGAGCGCTGCCACCTCCGCGATGGAGCGGCCCGCCACGTGCACCGCCAGCGCTTCGCGCTTGAGCCGACTGCCTCCGCACACCGGACACTGATGGGCGAGCTGGTACTGGCGAAGGAAGACCCGGATGTACTGCTTGTATCGCTTTGCCTCGAGCGCCTCGAGGAACGGGAAGATGCCGACGAACTTGCCGATCTTGCCGCGCAGCAATTTCTCCTGCACGGCAGGATCGAGTGACTCCCACGGCGCGTCGAGATTCGCGCCCAGTTTCCTGGCCGTGGTGGCGAGCAGCCGACGCTGGGCGTCGTAGCGGGGCTTCGTCCACGGATCGATGGCGCCCTCCTCGATCGAACGGCCCGCATCGGGCACCACCAGCGCCATGTCGTACTGCAGCACTGCCCCGAAGCCGTTGCACTCGGCGCACGCGCCGCGGGGATTGTTGAACGAGAACAGCGCAGGCGTGATCGTCGGCGCCTCGGTGTCGCAGGCGCTGCATGCAGGAAACTCGGTGAAGCGCAGCCGCGACCCGTCGAGCAGGACGATCGCGATCCCCTCGCCCTCATTGAACGCTGTCGAGAGCGCCTCGGTGAGGCGTCCCGGCGCGTCGGCCGACACCACCAACCGGTCGACCACCACGAGCACCTCGGCTGCGGTGGTCAGGTCGGTGCCAGCCGGGAGTTCGTCGAGATGGTGCGGCGCCCCGTCGATCGCGATCCGCACGAAGCCCAAGGCGCGCAGGTTGTCGGCGGTCGAGGCGTGCGTGAGGCGCGCGCCCGGAGGCAAAGGGAACGTCACCTGCAGGCGGCCGCCGCCGGCCGCGATCACTGCGTCGGCCGCTGACTGTGGCGTGTCGCGCGATACCCGCGCGCCGCACACGATGCACGACTGGATGCCGACGCGCGCCCAGAGCAGCCGCAGATGATCGTACACCTCGGTGGCGGTGCCGACGGTCGAGCGCGACGACATCACTGGCGCCCGCTGCTCGATCGCAACCGCTGGTGCGATCCCCTCGAGGCGGTCGACCAGTGGCTTCGGCATGCGCTCGAGGAACTGCTTGGCGTACGTCGACAGCGACTCGATGTAGCGTCGCTGACCTTCTGCGTAGAGCGTGTCGAATGCCAGCGAACTCTTGCCACAACCGGATGGTCCGGTCACGACGGTGATGGCACGGCGGGGAATGTCGACGGTGATGCCCTTCAGGTTGTGCTGGCGGGCGTTCACGACGCGGATCACGGGTCTGGTCACCCCTGAAACGTATCGGGTGCAGGACCCTGCGAAAGGGATATCGTGTCAAACGGCTTTTCCCCGCCCGCGCGCACCTGTACGTTTCTCCTCGATGCCTCGCCTTCTCACCCCGACCGCTCTCCGGCGCGGCTTCGCGCTTTTCGTCGTGATCTCCCTCGCGGGCTACATCGGCGTGTTCGTCTACGGCAACGATGCAGGCGGGTTCGTGTCGTCGCTGTCGCGCATCGAGTGGGAGTGGGTGGTCGCGGGGCTGGTCCTCGCATCGATGGACTGGATCGGCGGTGGGGCACGGCTCTGGATCCTGGCGCGTGAGGTCCACCCGCGCCCGTCGTTCTGGGGGCTGGTGATCGCCGGCGGGATGGGTGCCTGGGGATCCTATGTCACGCCCCTGCAGGCTGGCTCCTCGCCGATGCAGGTCTACGGGATGCGCCGCAGCGGGATCCCGGTCCCCATCGCATTGACGACCGTGCTGATGTCGTTCATCGCGACCATCATCTTTTTTGCCATATGCGGACCGCTGGCTTTGCTCTTCGGTGCCGGTGAGTCGCTCGGAACCCGCGGCGATGTCCTTGGCCTGTCGCTCCTCGACCTCTTCAAGGGGAGCATGGGGGTCTTCGCGATCCTGGGCGTGCTGCTGATCACGGTGATGATCGCCCCGAAGATGATCTCCGGTGTGGTGCAGCGGATTGCCGTGTCGCTCGGTCGGCGGCATGCGCGGGTTGCCGAACGGCTCGAGGTCCTGCAACGCGGTATCGACCAGGCGCACGAAAGCCTCCGGCGATTCAACAGCCCACGCGGATGGCTGGCGCTGCTCTGGGCCACGATCATTTCCGGGCCGAGTCACGCCAACAAACTCCTCGCCGGATACGTGGCACTCCGTGCGGTGGGGATCGAGGCGAATTTTGTCGATGTGCTGCTGCTCCAGACGCTCATCACGTTCCTCCTCTACTTCGCGCCGACGCCGGGTGCGTCGGGCATAGCGGAGATCCTCTCGGCGGCCGTGATGAGCGTGTATGTGCCGCGCACGCTGGCGCCGCTCTACACGATCATCTGGCGATCGATCCTGAGCTGGTTCACCATCGCCGCCGGATTCGTGGTGTTTTCGTCGTGGGTGCGGCGCGGGTTGAAATCCGTCGAAGTCGTGGAAGTTGTCGAGACCTGAATTCCTTGCCCCGTCACCCCGGCGGCGGATAGGTTTCCCGGTCGCTGACCCCTCATGCCTCACCCCGGAGCGCACCCTGGACGGACCGCCGCGCGGCGATATCGGCTCCGACATCACCGCCCCGGATTCCCACGGCGCGATGGGTGCCTTGTTGGCAGTGTTGCTGGTGCGTTCGAGGGGTGTCATGGGTTCGCCCCACATGGCGATTCGGTCCTCGACACTCACCATCGGGCGGGACCCTGCGCGCGGATTGCAGGTTGATCACCCGAGCGTGAGTGCGGAGCATGCGGAACTGCGGTTGCGCGGGGCGGTATGGACGGTGACCGACCTCGATTCGGCCAACGGGACGTGGGTGGACGGCGAGGCGGTTCTTGGCTCGCTGCCGCTCGCCCCCGGTTCCGAGCTCCGACTGGGTGAAGTCGTGCTGGCGTTCAATCCGCGCGATCGATGGGAAGATTCCGCGCCCGATGTCGGCGCGGCACCGTCGCTGATCGGCGCGGCCGGTGTCGCCGAGGGCGATTCGCCGGACCTGGGCGACGATGTGGACGTGACGGAGATTGTTGCGACCCCGAGGGCGCACCCGGCCCGTGTCGTGTTCGGGGGTTATGGTTACGACGAAATCCCGGCGGCGCGCTCCGGTGCTTCCGCGATCTGGATCACCGCCGCCGTGATGGCTGTGGCGCTGGTTCTCTACTATTTCCTGTTTCGGGTCCGCTGAATGCGATTCATGTGTGCTGCACGCACCGACGTCGGGGTGGTGCGCTCGGGGAATGAGGACACCTATCTCATGGCGAGCGACCGCGGATTCTTCGTGGTCGCCGATGGGATGGGCGGTCACGCCGCGGGTGAAGTCGCCAGCGAGATGGCGTCGCGACTCGTGGCGGAGGAATTCCGACCCGCTCGCGGGATGAGCGACGATGAACTGATGGCCCAGATGGTGGCGGCGATCCGCTCAGCCAACGGCGCGATCTTCCGCCGGACCGCCCTCGAGGAGGACAAGCGGGGCATGGGAACGACAGTGACCGCGCTGGCACTCCTGCCGCGGCGCTATCTCATCGGACAAGTCGGGGATTCGCGGGCCTACCTCCTCCGCGGTGGGGTGCTCACGCAGATCACCAAGGACCACAGCTACGTGCAGGAACAGGTCGACGCGGGCCGGCTCACCCCGGTCGAGGCGCGGGTCCACCCCTACGCCAACGTGATCACCCGTTGCGTGGGGTCCAACGGCGACGTGGTGCCCGATCTGTACGTTGGCACGCTCGAACCCGACGACCTCATCCTGCTCGCGTCCGACGGTCTCACCGGCATGCTCGACGATGAAGACCTCCGCGAGATCCTGATGGCCGATCTCGACCTCGAGCAGATGATCGATCGCCTGATCGCGGATGCCAATCATCGAGGCGGGCTCGACAACATCACGACCATCCTCGTGAAGATCGAGGCGATCACCCCTCCCACCGGGGAAGTGCCCGCGATTCGCGGCTAGTGCTGTCTGGTGAGGGTCGAGCGGGCTGGCGCAGGATGCGCCGGCCCGCTCTGCATTTCAGCGCCGGATGACGTCCGGGATCGCCGTGATGCGCCGGGGCTCTGCGGTGAACACCCTGAGACGACGGGCACTGCGGTAGAGTTCGTCGGCAACCCGGGGTAGGCCGAACTGGCCGGCTCGCCCCTCGTCGGTGAGCCGCTCGGCGTGCCCATCACGGGTGGCGAGTGGCAGGTCCACGCTGAGCATCGATGCGCGCTCCGGGAAATCGATCAACACCGCTCCCGCTGGCAGGTCGAGCTCTCGCGCCAGGGCATCCTCGGCGCGCTCCACCGCATCCGGATCATTCGACAGCCAGTGCGGCAGGTCGTCCGGGACTTCGCTCGCCGGCAGGTCGAGGGCACGCTTGTAGAGGCGCCGCTCGTGGACAGCGCGACCGATCCCGGTGGGGTCGTGCGCCAGGAGTTCGGTCATCAGCGAGCCGTCGGTTGCGCTGGCCACGAACCCTGCGTCGAGGCGCCCGGTCCCGACCGCCGCACGGACCGCCCGCTTGAACATGCACGTGGCCGATCGTACCGCGTGGTGCCAGTAGACGTTCCGGTACATCTGGTACTTCGCGAACAGCAGTGACTCCAGCGCGCTGACGCCCTTCTCGTGCACGCCGACCGCCCGTCCGCCACCTGCCTCGTCGACCAGGGCGATCGACGCCAGCAGGCGGTCCACGTCGACCGTGCCGTAGGGGACACCGCACATGCGTGCGTCCCGACTCAGGTAGTCGATCTTGTCGAGATCGAGGGAACCCGAGATCAGGCCTGCGAGGGGTGAATTGCTGTGGCCCTGGATGAGTCCGGCGATTCGTTCGATTAGTGCGTCGCCACCGACGCGCCGAAGCACCGCAGCGAGTTCGCCCTCGCCGAGGCGTTCTGCACCCAATGCCTCGTGGCTGGGGAACCCCGCTTCCTCCAGCGCGTGCGAGAACGGGTAATGACCGATGTCGTGCAGCAGCGCGGCGAGCCGGACCGCGAGCTGCTCCTCGTCGGGCACGCCCTCGAGGTCGCCGCGATCACCGAGCACGGCGAGTGCGCGGCGGGTGAGGTGATAGGCGCCGAGGGCGTGCTCGAACCGCGAATGCGTGGCGCCGGGGTACACGAGGAATGCATGGCCCAGTTGCCGGACATGCCGGAGTCGCTGCACGGCGGGGGTGTCGATTGCCGCCACTGCATCCGGTTCGAGCCGGATGTTGTCCCAGAGTGGATCGCGAATGATTTCCGCGTGGCGGGTCATCTCAGGCGCCCCGTCCAGTCGTCAGATCCGCTCGTCGCCCAGGCTCCAACGCTCGGGGCTGCGCCACAGGGCCGACAAGATCAGCTCGCGCATCCACATGAACTCCTGGGGCAGGCGGTCGTAGAGCATCTCGAACAGCTCACGATGTGACAGCAGTTCGGCCTTCCACTGCTCGCGATCCACTTCCATGAGCTTCTCGAACGTCTCCCGCGAAAAATCGAGTCCGTTCCAGTTCAGGTCTTCGTAGCGGGGCATCCACCCGATCGGCGACTCGATGCCCGCGCCCCGGCCGTGCACCCGGTTCACGACCCATTCGAGCACACGCATGTTCTGCCCGAAGCCGGGCCAGATGAACTTCCCGTTCTCGTCCTTGCGGAACCAGTTCACGCAGAAGATGCGCGGTGGGACCTTGAGACCGCGGCCCATCTGCAGCCAGTGATTGAAGTAGTCGCCCATGTGGTAACCGCAGAACGGCAGCATCGCGAAGGGATCGCGACGCACCTGACCGACCGCGCCGGCGGCGGCCGCGGTCGTCTCCGAACCGATCGTCGCGCCGAGATACACACCGTAGTTCCAGTTGAACGACTGATAGACGAGTGGAACCGTGGTGGCCCGGCGTCCGCCGAACACAAACGCCGCAATGCGGACACCCTCGGGATCTTCCCATGCCGGGTCGATGGAGGGGCACTGCGAGGCGGGTGCGGTGAAGCGTGCATTGGGATGAGCAGCAGGCGTCTTCGAATCCGGCGTCCACGCGTTGCCACGCCAGTCGGTGAGCTGCGCCGGCGGTGTGGATGTCATGCCTTCCCACCAGACGTCCCCGTCAGGCGTCAGCGCGACGTTGGTGAAGATCGTGTTCTTCTCGATCGTCGCCATGGCGTTCGGGTTGGTGTCGTACGACGTCCCCGGTGCAACGCCGAAATACCCGGCCTCGGGATTGATCGCGTAGAGCGTGCCGTCATCGCCCGGCCTGATCCACGCGATGTCGTCACCCACCGTGGTCACCTTCCAGCCGTCGTACCCTTCGGGCGGGATCAGCATCGCGAAGTTGGTCTTGCCGCAGGCACTCGGGAAGCCGGCTGCCACGTACGTCTTTTCGCCCGCGGGATCCTCGACCCCGAGGATGAGGGTGTGCTCCGCCATCCAGCCGGCGTCGCGCCCCATCGCAGATGCGATGCGGAGTGCGAAACACTTCTTGCCGAGCAGGGCGTTCCCGCCGTATCCCGACCCGAACGACCAGATCTCGTGCTCCTGCGGAAAGTGCACGATGTACTTCTGCTCGGCGTTGCAGGGCCACCGGACGTCGGCCTGGCCTGGGGCGAGCGGCGCGCCCACGGAGTGGACGCACGGGACGTACGCACCGTTGCCGAGGGTCTCCAGGACTTTCCGGCCCATGCGGGTCATGATTCGCATGTTGACGGCTACGTACGGCGAATCCGACAACTCGACACCAATGTGTGACAGCGGCGACCCGATCGGACCCATCGAGAACGGCACCACATACATCGTGCGTCCGCGCATGCAGCCGTCGAAGAGGCCGTCGAGGGTCGTGCGCATCTCGCGAGGGTCCATCCAGTTGTTCGTCGGACCTGCGTCAACACGGCGTGCACTGCAGATGAACGTGCGATCCTCGACGCGGGCGACATCGCTCGGGTCCGACTGGGCGAGGAACGAGTTCGGCCGCTTGGCATCATTGAGGCGGACGAACGTGCCGGCATCGACCATCTGCTGGCAGAGGGCGTCGTACTCCGCCTGCGAACCGTCGCACCAGTGGATCCGCTCGGGGCGGGTGAGGGCAGCAATGCGGCCCACCCATTCGACCAGGCCCGGATTGCTCACCCATTCGGGCGCGTTGATGTCGATCGCAGTGGAAGGTGCCGTCATGTCATCTCCATCAGATGGTGCGCCAGACGTGGCAAGAGAGCTGAAAGATAGGGGGGCATCAGAACCCGACCGCTTTGCGGCTAGCGGCGGCCGGTGGGAACGAGGGTCGGTGTGATGTGCGACACCACCTCGGCCGTTGCGATGTCGCGGGCACTCAGCCCGTTGAACACCGGGTTGCTGAACATCACGTCCCGGGGGTCGGGAGAATGATTGGGGCTGATGATGCCGAGGACGTGTCCCATTTCGTGGGTCGCCGTGATCTCGTAACAGGTCGACAAGTTCGGGTTGTTCGGGGCGAACCGGGGCCAGATGTACATCCGCATCGGCAGCACCACCTGGGTGAGGGCGCCGTCGGTACTGATGTCGGTGGCGCCGATGCATTCCGGCGCCAGCGCGTCGAGTCGGATGCGCGAGAGACCGATACCGCCCGGCGAGGGCACATTGCGCACGATCACGTCGGCGCGCGACGAATCAGCGACCAATTCGGCGCGAAACTCTCCGAAGAGCAGCGCGCCCTGCCACCGACTGATCGCGGTCTGGATGGGCTGCCGGAGCGGTTCGTCGTCCGCGACCCAGATGCGCACCGGGAGGAAGGCGCGCGGCCACCGGAAGGTGAGGGTATCGATACGGGCCGTGCCGCTCGCCACGAACTGACGGTACTCGTAGGGCGGAACACGGGTCGGCGAGATGAGGTCGGAGCACGCGGCGGCGAGCAGCACGACGAAAGGGATGAAGCGACGCATCAGAAGCTCCGCTCGATGCCGACGCCCAGCCCGATCCGGTGCACCGACTGATACTGGGTGTAGCCCCGGGAATCGAGCTGCCGACTCCGGAACTGATGGAAGTCATACCGGCCGTTGAGCGCGAGGTCCAGCGCGCCCGACAGTGGCCTGGTCCAGGTGATCCCCGCGCCCAGCATCCACGGAGTGGGGCCGCCCTGGCTGAACAGCCCCGAACGCTCCTTGGGGCGATAGCTGAGCACCCCGGCGCCAACCTCCCACCGGACCCGGTGGGCCAGGGGTCCGTCGACGAGGAGCATCACGCCCACGGTGGTGAGGCCGGGAATCGTCGATTCCTCCCCGTTGCTGTCGGCACGCAGCGATCCTCGACCGGCACGGACCTCGACCAGTGCCCGGTAGTCGGTTCCGATGGGCTGGGCGAGGGCGATCGCGATCGTCGGCACTACGCCGGTCCCGATCGAGACCGGGCCGGCCAGCTGGTCGGTCGCCAGGGCTGTGCCGACGGTCGGGCCGCCGGTGACCCGAACCGAGGTCTGGGCCGTGAGCGGTGAGCTGACGACGGCGGCGAGGACGATCCATGAGGGGAATTGCATCCAGCGAAGATGCCCCGAGCACGGGGGGCGGGTCAATTCGGGGCCGCCATCCCACGCAGGAGTGCCAGCATGGCGAGGTCGTTGGTGACCTCGTCGAGGTCGCCCTTGGGCGTTTCGAGAATCTTCGGGATCCCGGCGAGCCGGCCGGACGTCATGATCTGGCGAAACGGCCCGGTGCCCAGCGATCCCTCGCCGATGAGGGCGTGGCGGTCGCGTCGGGAGTCGAACGGGGTCTTGGAATCATTCATGTGAATACAGGAAAGCAGGCCGATACCGATAACCGAATCCCATTTGTCCCAGACGTCTTCAAAGGCTGACACGAGGTCGTAGCCGGCGCTGTACAGGTGGCAGGTGTCGGCGCAGAACCGGATCCGATGCCGAACGTCCTCGCTCACCAGATCCCGGATCGCAGCCAGTTCCTCGAAGTTCCGGCCGAGGACTGTCCCCGAGCCGGCAGTGGTTTCGAGGAGGACCGGCACAGTGCCGGGGGCGGCCCGGAGCGCCTCCGTGAGGGCTGCCGCATTGCGCTCCAACCCGGCGTCGTGCTCATCGATGAAGTTGCCGGGGTGCGAAACGATACCGTCGAGTCCAAGTGCCTCGGATCGCCTGAGTTCGCCGATGAAGGCAGCGATCGATTTGGCCCTCAAACCCGGGTCCGGTGAGGCCAGGTTTATCAGGTACGAATCGTGCGAGACAGCGAAACTGACTGGATGGGCCTCCCGTGCGCGATGAAAGGCAGCGGCTATTTCCGCAGTCACCTCCGGCTCCCGCCACATGTTCGGGGTCTTGGTGAAAAGCTGGATGGCCGTGGCCCCGATCGCCGCTCCGCGACGCGGTGCCGTGGGACATCCTCCTTGCGTTGACACATGGGCTCCCAGGCGTTCGTCCCCCTGGCCTGGATCCACGATCGTTCTTTCCTGCAGAGGCTTGGTGCCAGAACTTTTTCGCATCGAAAATTCCCCCGCAGCGCCTCCGATGGTGGCGCCGCCATTGCGTCCCCTCATTGTGCTCTTCGGCGATCCATCATGCCGGCCCGACGGACTGGAGCGCGATCTGCTCCGGTCAGGTTTTCAGGTTGCCGAAGCCGACGATATCGACCACTTGCCCGCTCGGCCCGCGATGCTGCTGGTGACCTGCGAGCCACTCGACGAATCACACACCCAACTTGCCGCTGCCTTTGCGATGGCCCGTGAGGCGGGTGCGCAAGTGGTGGTCCTCATCGACAGCGATGATGTCGAACAGCTGGTTGTGGCCGCTCGCGCCGGAGCCGATGACGCGATCCTGATGCCCGGTGAGTCCTCGCACCTGCTCGCGAGAATTCGTGCCCGCCTGGTGTCACCGCGAATCAGCGCACACGGGCCCGGCGCCAACGATCTCCGACTTTTTTCCGCGTTGCAGCAGGTCGCTGTCGAACTCCACCGGGACGAGATGCTTCACGCGCTCGTGCGGACGCTGTCCCAAACACTCGAGGTTCGTTCGGTCACCTGCATCCTCCATCACGCTGCCGGCAAGTCGGGCCGTCTGGTCGCCGCCACCGATGCGCCCAAGCTGCGGGACGTCGAGGCAGACCTCGATCGCTGGCCCGAAGCCGCCGCCGCGCTGGCGAATGCGGAAACCGTCTTCATCGCCGACACCAACTCCAGCACCGTGTACGGCCCCGCGGCGGGTCGGAGTGCGCTCAACGGGCCGCCGGACGACATCCTGACCGCCGCGGCGATTCCGATCATCCTGCTTGGCCGCGCCGTCGGCACGGTCGTCCTGCGCACCCGCGAGGGGGAGTCTCCACTCGTACCCAGCCAGCTCGAGTTCGCCGAGCACATCGTGGTTGCTTCGTCGCGACTCCTCGAGACCGACGAGCGCCGCAGTGCGATCGCCCGTCGCCAGTCGCTTGCATCGAGTGTCGATCCGCTCACCGGCTGCGGGACGCTCGATGCACTCGATCAACGGATCCGCGAGGAGTTCGAGCGCGCCCGCCGCTACGACGTGGCCTTCGGTCTCGTCCTGCTCGACGTCGATGGCATGCGCGCCATCAACGAGCGACTCGGTCGTGACGGCGGCCATCGTGTCCTCAGCGACCTTGGGCGGCTCCTGCAGCGCGAGTTGCGGGCGCCCGATTTCGTGGCGCGCTACGGCGGCGAAGAATTTCTCCTGCTCCTTCCCGAGACCGATCTCGAAGGTGCCCGCAACGCCGTCCACCGGATTCGTGCCAGCCTTGAGGGATCGGGGCTCGACGAGCAACATCTTGGCGTGAGTTGCACGCTGAGCGCCGGCATCGCGTCGTTCCCGCATCCCGGAATCCACAAGCCGGAGGACATGTTCGCCCTGGTCGAACGGGCACTGCTGGCCGGCAAGGCCGACGGTGGCGAACGCATCGGGAGCGCTGCCTAGGTCCCACGACGTGGCCGCGGCGTCAGCCCCGTCGCCGCAGCCATGCCATCGGGTCGAGTGCGATCTGGTTCTTTCCGCGAATCTCGAAGTACAGGTGCGCGCCATGGTCGGAGTTCTCGCCGCCGACCGAGCCCACCACCTGCCCCTTCGTGATCTTCTGGTTCGCCTGTACCGTCGCGTTGCGAAGCTGCATGTAGAGTGAGTAGTACCCATCACCGTGCTCGACGATCACGGCCAGCCCGTACGTCCCGAGCCGCTGCACCATGGCGACCGTTCCCGCCTCGACGGCCTTGACGGGCGTCCCGGTGGCGGCGGCGATCCCGATGCCATTCCAGATGATCACGCCGCCGTTGCGCAGGGTATCGCGACCAAACTCATAGACGATTCGGCCCTCGACCGGCCAGTCCAGCTTGCCGATGTCCGCAGTGCTCAGCGTTGCCGGCGAAGCCGGCGGCGCCGTGCCCGCAGTGCGAGGCGCCGCTCTCGCCGCGGTGGCCCGGCGCGCGAGATCCGCCAGGACGGTGTTGAGTCGAGCCTCGTCACGCTCCAGGGCGGTGATCTGCTGCCGGTTCTGTGTTGATCGGCGGCCGAGCGTGGTCAGCTGCGACTGCCGCTCCTCGGCGAGCCGCGAATAGCGTTCGAGTTCCGCCTCGCGCTCCTCGCGGCGCCGGTCGAGTTCTCCCCGGATTCCCAGCAGGTTGTTGCGCTCGCGCTGGACCCGTGCGGTGAGCAGTTCGACATCCTCCATCAGTGCGCGGTCCTGGCGCGACGTCAGGAAGAGGTACTTGTAGCGCGTGAGCAGGTCGCCGAATGATTCGGCCGCCAGCAGCACCTGGAAGGTGTAGAGCGGGCCGCGCTTGTAGATGTCGGTGAGCCGGCGCCGCAGCACTGCCCGCCGTTCGACCAGGTTGTCCTGTGCGAGCGCGAGTTCGGCTGCCGACCGCTCGAGCTGCGAACCCAGTCCACCGATCTGCTGCTCGATCTCATTGACCAGCCGATTGGTGGCCTGTCGCTGACGTTCGATGTTGCGGAGGGCGGCGCCGGCGTCGTTGAGCTGTCCCGACAGGCGCTGCTGCTGCGTCCGCAGGCGCTCCCGCTCGCGACGGATCTCGTCGAGACGCTGGCGCGATTTCTCGAGCTCGGATTGCTGGGCGACCGCGATGGTCGGGGTGACGGCAGCGGTGGCGCACATGATCGTGCAACGCTGCCAGCGCGGCGCGCATGCGTCGTCCCGGCGTGCGCGCCCCGGGCGCTAGACATTGCGCAGGTGGCGCCCGACACTGAACAGCGACCCACCGAAGCCAAGCAGGACGCCGAAGATCAGGAGCAACACGGCCTGCACCGGGCCGAAAAACAGCAGGCCGGTGCCGAGTGCGATGCTTTGCGAGCGAAATGCGGCGAAGACGCCGGCGCACAGGCCCACGGCAATCAGGCCGCCGAGAAATCCCTTGATGGCGCCCTCGAGCAGGAACGGACCGCGGATGAACCAGTCGGTCGCGCCGACGAGGCGCATGATCTGGATCTCACGCGCTCGCTGGAGCACGGTGATCCGTATCGCCACGCCGATGATGACGATGGACACCAACGCGAACGCGAACCCGATCCCGAGCCCGATGAGCGCGGCCATCTTGCGGAGGGTATCCAGCCGATGCACCCAGTCCTCGCCGAATCGCACATCCTCCACGAACTCGAAACTCTTGAGGCGCTCCGCCACGTTGCGGGCGCTCGTCGCATCCCTGAAGCCGGGCTTGAGGCGCAGCTCGAGCGATGCCGGAAGCGGATTCACCTCGAGGTCCTTGTACGCGTCCTCGAACTCGATGAGCTCGGCGCGCGCGCGGTCGAGGGCATCTTCCTCCGACACGTAGCTGACCGTGAGCACCTCCGGAAACGCCGCAATGTCCTGCCCGGCAACGGTGAGGGTCTGCGTCGGGGTGCCGCGGTTCACGAACGCGATCACCTCGACGCGCTCCTCCACCCGGGCGATGGCGGCGCGCATGTTGATCGCGACCAGGCCGAACAGTCCGGTGACGAACAGCGCGAACGCGATGGTGGTGACCGAGAGCGCGGAAAGCGTCCGCGTTCGGCGGAACGCGAGCAGTGCCTCACGCCAGAGGAGGTTCATGGCTCGGCTCCCGTGTCGGCGCTGCTGTCGTACACCAGCCTGCCATCGCGCATCTCCAGGGTGCGCCGGGCTGCATGGCGCACGAGGTCGAGGTCATGCGTTGCCATGATCACGACTGTACCGGCGGCGTTGATGTCGGTGAGCAGGGAGAATACTCCGCGGGTGGCGCGTTCGTCGAGGTTGCCCGTGGGTTCGTCGGCGAGCAGCACTGGCGGATCATTGACGAGGGCGCGGGCGATCGCGACGCGCTGCTGTTCGCCCCCCGACAGCTCGCGCGGAAACGATTCCGACTTGTTGGCGAGTCCGACCTGATCCAGCACGCGTGCGACACGCTGCGGAATCACGTCGGCGCGGGAGCCGGTGGCCTCGAGCGCGAACGCGACATTCTCTGCCGCGGTCCGGTCCTCGAGCAACCGGAAATCCTGGAAGACGATGCCCAGACGTCGCCGGAGCCGCGGCAGTTCGTCCCGTCCGAGGTGCCCGACGGCGAAACCCGAAACGCGTACATCGCCCTCGGTGGGACGTTCCTCGCCATACATGAGCTTCAGGACCGTGGATTTGCCGGCACCCGAATGACCGGTGAGGAAGACGAACTCCCCGCGACCGACGTGAAACGTCATCGCCTCGACGGCAGGCCCGGTGCCGGTGGGGTACCGCTTGGATACTTTCGTGAATCGGATCACGATCGGAAGATAAACGAGGCTGCGCGACGGCGGTGCACCGCCGGACACTGCATCGCTAGAGAGCGCCCTCGAGGTCGGCGATGATGTCGGCTGCGTTCTCGCAGCCGCACGAGAGCCGGAGGAAGCCGTCGGGGACGCCCTGGGCCAGCCGCTCATCCGGCGTGAGCGCCTTGTGGGACGTGAGTCGGGGCTCCGACACCAGCGACTCGACACCGCCCAGCGACGGCGCGTGCGAGATCAGCCGAAGGCGCGAGCAGAATCGCTGCGCGGCGCTCGCCCCGCCTGCGATCACCAGGCCGATCATTCCCCCGTTGCCATCGAGGATCCGACTGGCCACCCGGTGATCGGGGTGATTCTTGAGCCCCGGGTAATGCACGGCGGCGAATTCTGCGCGCCCGGCCGCCCATTCGGCCACGGCCTGGGCATTGTCATTGCTGCGCTCGACGCGCAGGGCCAGGGTCTTGAGGCCGCGCTCGGTCAACCACGCCGCGTGGGGATCGATCGCGGGCCCCCACGTGCGCATGAGGCGCGTGACCTCCTCGATGATCGCACTCGTGCCAGCCACTGCGCCTGCGATCACGTCGGTATGCCCGTTGAGGTACTTGGTGGCGCTCGTGATGACGATGTCGGCACCGTGCTCGAGCGGGCGGAAGTTGATGGGCGAGCAGAACGTGCCGTCCACCAGCAATGCCAGTCCCTGGTCGCGGGTGACCTTGGCAATGGCCGGGACATCGACCACTCGCATCAGCGGATTCGTGAGCGCCTCGACGAAAACCGCACGGGTGTTCTTGCGGACCGACTTGCGCCACGTACGAGGACGATCCGGGTCGACGTAGGTCACCTCGATCCCGTGCCGTGCGAACTCTCCATCGAACAGCACCCTGGTCCCGCCATATATCCACAGCGACGAAATCAGGTGATCACCGGGCCGGAGTACGGCCATGTGGGCCATTGCCGTGGCGGCCATCCCGCTCGCCAGGAACACCGCCTGTTCCGCTCCCTCGAGCAACGCGTACTTGGCCGCCAGCTCGGTCTGGTTGGGATTGTTGCCATACCGGGTGTAGAGGACCTCTTCGTCACCGCCGACGGGATTGCGGAACGTGCTCGTCTGGTACACCGGGGCCGCGACGGGTGACCAGTCCGCGCCCCGGTGTGGCCGGCCGTGGATGGCGATCGTGGAAAGACCAGGGCGGGGAGTCATGCAACCACTCCGAGCTCGAAGGTGGCATCCGGGTGGGCGAGCACGCAGCCTCGCCCGGCGAGTGTGGCGAGCGCCTGCCGGGCGCGGTCAACCGGCCATGCGAGCGCGGTCGCAACCGGCTCCGGACCGCTGCGCCCTGCGGCCACCAGTGCGTGGAAGGCTGCGCGGTCGTCATCATCGATCTGTCCGAGCAGGCACGGCGACGGATTGCCCGCGCAGATCGCCACGACCACGAGACCATGATGACGGAGCACATGCTCGATCGCCTCGACATGACTGTCGGTGAGTCCGTGCAACACGATCCTGGTGACGCCGACATCTCCGGCACCGGTCAGGAGCTTCGCAACGATCTCATCGGCACACGAAAAATCGACCACACCGATGTCGCTGAAATCGAGGTGGGCATGGTGCTTCACCGACGCCTGCAACACACTCAGCACCTGATGACGCACCGCGCGCCCCGTCGGGCGGGTGACGAGGTCGCGATACGGGCGTGCCAGGGTCTGGAGGATCATCGCGTCGAGACGGATGTGCGCGATCATGGCGCACCCTCCTTCGCGGGGATCACGATCGTGAGCTGCGAACCCGGGAACCATGGCAGGTCATCGGTACGCGGGTCTTCGTCGTCCCAGCTCCGCGGCCCGATCGAAACGCGCGCGGTGCCACTCCGCACCGAGACCTTGCTGTTCCACTTGCTGATGAATCGCTTGACCCCCATCAGCCCCTGTCCCCGGCCCGGATCGCGAAATCGCGACTGGCCGTGGATCAGCGCGGCCTCGATGGCTGCACCGTCCGTCCATCGATCGCCCAGCTGGCGGGCGTGCAGCCCCTCGAAGCTGCGCCGGAACCCGATGCCTGCATCGCTCACCGAGATGACCGCGACGTTGCGCCCGAGACGTTGACGGAAGAGGTACGTGTGCGCGGCGACCCAGCCACCGGTGCCGGCGTGTTCCACCACGTTCTGGCACACCTCGGACAACGCCTGGCTGAAGCCGCCGATGAAGCTGGCCTCGAGGTGGAGCTGGTCGGTGAGCATCTGGGCAATCTTGTCATTGATGCCATCGATGATCGCATGCACGTCCATCTGCTCTCGCACCGGCCTCACCGCCAGCAGGACATCGCTGCCGTCGGAGCGGCGACGCCTGGGCACCTTGCCGTGCAACTCGAACATCTCTGCCGCGTGCTCGAGCAATCCCGCCTTGGCCCAGTACGACACGACGTTGTCGGCGGTCGGAACATGCAGCAATGGGCGCGGCCCCCCGGCCTCTGCCATCGCCTGCCCGAGCGTGAGCAGTGCCGTGAAGCCGGCGGGCGAGGCAAACTGCGTGGCGCGCGCATCCACCAGCAGGCGGTCATCTGGCGGCCACGCGCCAATCGCCCCGGCGAACTGGTCGATGGTGCGATCGTCGAGGCTGCCCGGCACGGCCACGACCCGCATCAGGCGGGCACCAGGCTGCCGCGCAGGTGATGCGCCAGTCCGACTGGCACCGCGGAAGCCGGCGTTGCGAGCCGCGGCTGCGTTGGCGCGGTGCAGCGCCTCAGCCACGGTGTCGCCGGCGATGAGCCGCGCCGCGCAGGTGGCGCCGAAGACGTCACCGCATCCCGTGGGGTCGAGCGCCTCCACTGACGGCGGTGCGAGGAGCTCCGTGCGGATGGCCGTGCTGCGACCGGCGCCGACCGGGTCTCCACCGCGCAGGTCGGCCACCGACTCGAAACCCGGGCGGGCAACGTATACGACGCCGCGCGCACCCACGGTGACGTTGAGCAGCGAGACGCCCGCGCCCAGTGCGTCCGCCGCGATGGCAAGGGGATCGCCACCGAGTTGCTGCATCTCGTCCTCGTTGAGTTGTACGAAATCGAAAAAGGAGAACCATGCCGGGGCGTTGGGCAGCGGCCGCAGTCGACGGATGCCGTCAGCGCCCATGCCGAGGAAGAGCGAGTGCAGGTCGGCATAGATCGGTCGATCAAAGCCGAGCCGCAACGCTTCGGCGGTGCCGAGGCACATCTCGAACCCGGAGATGAAATTCACGTACAGCGCATCGAGATCGTGCACCATCGGGCCGAGCTCTGCCCAGTTCCATGCCGGCACGCCGCCTTCCATTCGTTCGCAGCGTCGCTCGGCGGATTCATAGCGCAACGTGACCCGATTGTTCCGGACCGGGACCTCGATGCACCGCGCGCCGGGCGCGAGATGCCGCAGGCCACGGAGGAACTCGCCCGCCTGTGGGGCAAGGTCGTGCCCCACCTTCACGAGCGGCACGATCTCCCAATCGTCCGGCACCGCGGCGTCCATGGCGGCCAGCGCGTACGCGATCCCGCCCCATTCCTCCACGGGTGCCACCATCGGATCCCTGCCATGGATCTCATCCCACACCAATGAGCCGATCACGCCGATCCGCGGCATCAGTTGAGCTCCCGTGAGTGCTGATCCAGGAACATGCGTGCGGCGCCGTACACGCCGGCCAGGCCATCGAGTTCGCCGGGAATGATCTGGCACGACTTGACCGCTGGCTTGAACGCGCGGCGGGACACTTCGCGGCGGAGCGGGTCGAACAGGCTGTCGCCGGCACGGGTCACGCCGCCGACGATCACCACCCGATCGGGATTGAAGATGTTGAGGAGGTTGGCGATGCCTGCGCCCAGGTAGTGGGCGGTGTCGCGCACGACGTCGAGCGCTACTGCGTCGCCGGCCTCCGCCGCCTCGTACACCGTCTGCGCGGTGACCCGGTCGAGATCGCCGCCCACGAGTGCCATCAAGGCACCGCCGTCATCTTCGTTGAGCCGTTCAACCGCACGCCGTGCGATTGCCGGGCCCGATGCATAGGCCTCGAGGCAGCCGTAGTTGCCGCAGCCACAGAGGCGTCCGTCGAGGTCGATGGTGATGTGCCCGATCTCACCCGCGCAGTCGGCAGCGCCGTGGTGGAGCTGGCCGTTGAGGACGATCCCGCCCCCGATGCCGGTGCCGATCGTGATGCCGATCACGTACGTGGCCCCGCGCGCCGCACCGACCCATGCCTCGCCCAGCACGGCGCAGTTGGCGTCGTTGTCGAGGGCGGCCGGCAGCCCCAGCCCCGACGCGATGCGATCGCGCAGCGGGACATCGACCCACCCCAGGTTGGGGGTGAGCAGCACGATGCCGTTGCGGGTGTCGAGCGGCCCTGGTGCGCCGATGCCAACGCCAGCGACCCGGGCATCCGGGACGGCGGCGCGGAGCGCCGTGAGGGCGTCTCTTCCCATCGCGATCAGTTCGTCGATCACGGCGTCGGCGCCGCGTGCGGGATTGGTGGGCCGGGTCTCGGGCGCGACGACGCGCGAACCATCGCAGGCAACAGCGCCGACGACGAGGTTCGTTCCGCCGATGTCGATCCCGAGCACGTACTCCACGGCGGCCTCACTCATGGTGGCGGGTCATGATCCGGTTGGTCGCTGCCGCGACCTCATCCACTGCAATGTCGGCCATGCAGCGGTGATGCCCAAGGGGGCATCGTTGCGGACCGTGCAGTGAACATGGCCGACAGGGCAGCGGTCCTGCGTCGATAACCTGGTCGTGCGGGCCACGGGGACCGAATCCGAACTCGGTCACGGTCGGCCCGAACAGCGCGATGGTCGGGGTGCCGACCCCCTGGGCGAGGTGAAGCGGCGCCGAGTCGTTGGTCACCAGGACGCCCGCCCGTGCGATCACCGCAGCCGAGGCACGAAGCGGGAGCACACCGGCCGCGTTGGCCACCCTGCCGGGAGCCGACACGGCGATGGCATCACCGAGCGCACGATCTTCGGGCCCTCCGACCACCACGACAAAGTGTTCGATCGCGCTGGCAAGTTCGGCAAACCGGCCCCAGCGTTTCGTGCCCCAGATCGACCCCGGAGCCACGGCGACGAAATCGGCTGGTACGTCACGCGCGACCAGCCATGCCTCGGCCGCGGCGTGGTCATCACTGGTCAGTCCCAGGGCAACGGGATACCCGGTGGCCGCTGTCAGGCCCATGAGTCGGTCGCTCTCGTGTGCGCCGACGCGCGGCCGTCGATCGGTGTACAGCATCCGGGCGGGGGCATCGTCGAACCCGACGCGCTCGGGGATTCCTGCCAACCAGGCGATTGCACCGGTTCGCCAGGATCGATGCGGAAGATAGGCCCGCTGGTAGCCCTCGGTGCGGAGCCGCCGCGCCAGCACGACGATCCCGCGACAGCCCCGGGCCTCGCCGTGTTTGTCGTAGCGGATCACGCGGCGCACCGCCGGATCTGCCTCGAGGAGGGCTGCGGCGCCCGGCGTGGTCACCACGTCGACGGGGCCGTGTTTCGCGGCGAGGGCCTGGAGCAGGGGCGTGGTGAGCACCACGTCGCCCAGGAACGCCGTCTGGATGACGAGCGTGGCGCCGCCCTCCGCGCCCTGCACCTAGTCGACCTGGAGGACGGCCAGGAAGGCTTCCTGCGGAATCTCGACCGTCCCGATCTGCTTCATCCGCTTTTTCCCCTCCTTCTGCTTCTCGAGGAGCTTGCGCTTGCGGGTGATGTCGCCGCCGTAGCACTTCGCCAGCACGTCCTTGCGCATCGGCGAGATCGATTCCCGCGCGATCACCTTGTTGCCGATCGCTGCCTGGATCGCGACCGCGAACAGCTGTCGCGGGATCAGCTCTCGCAGCTTCTCGGCGATCTTGCGGCCCCACTCGTACGCCTTGTCCTTGTGGATGATCACGCTGAACGCGTCGATCGGGTCGCCGTTGAGCATCAGGTCGAGCTTCACCAGGGGCGATTCGCGAAAGCCTGCCATCTCGTAGTCGAGCGACGCGTAGCCCCGGGAGATCGACTTGAGGCGATCGTAGAAGTCGAGCACGATCTCGCCGAGCGGAAAGTCGAAGGAGAACTCGACCCGCGCGGCATCGAGGTACGTCATCCCGTGATAGACCCCGCGACGTTCCTGCCCCAGCTTCATGATTCCGCCGATGTACTCGGTCGGGGCCATGATGCGGGTCTTCACGTACGGCTCCTCGATTCGCGAGATCCCGGCGGGGTCGGGAAGGTCGCTCGGGTTCTCGACGCCGATCATCGTGCCGTCGGTGAGGTACACGTGGTACTCGACCGTCGGCACCGTCGTGATCAGGTCGAGGCCGAACTCGCGCTCGAGCCGTTCCTGCACGATCTCGAGGTGCAGCAGGCCGAGGAAGCCGCAGCGGAACCCGAACCCGAGCGCGGTGGATGACTCCGGCTCGTACTGCAGTGACGCATCGTTGAGCACGAGCTTCTCAAGCGCGTCGCGCAGGTCCTCGTACTGGGCCGCGTCGGTGGGATACACTCCCGCGAAGACCATCGACTTCACGTCACGGTAGCCGGGCAGCAGCGTGACGGCCGGACGATCGGCGTCGAGCATGGTGTCGCCGACACGGGCGTCGCGCACGTTGCGCAGGTTGGCGACGAAGTAGCCGACTTCGCCGGTGCGCAACACCGGGGCGGGACGCTGGCCCAGCGCGAGGTAGCCAACCTCGTCGATCTCGTAGATGTCGCCACGATGGGAGCCGAAGGCGATCTGGGTCCCCTTGCGGAGTTCGCCGTCGACCACGCGGATGCTGGGGATCGCACCGCGGTACCGGTCGTAGTACGAATCGAAGATCAGCGCGCGCAGCGGAGCCGCCGGGTCGCCGGTGGGAGCGGGCACCCGCTGCACGATCGCCTCGAGCAACGCCGGCACACCGGTCCCGTCCTTGGCCGATACCGCGAGGATCTCTTCGCGACGGGAGCCGATCAGGTCCATGATCTCCTGCGCGCGCTTGTCGGGCTCGGCGCCCGGGAGGTCGATCTTGTTGAGGACCGGGATGATCTCGAGGCCGGCGTCGAGCGCCAGGAAAAGATTCGACAACGTCTGCGCCTGGATCCCCTGCGACGCGTCGACCACCAGGATCGCGCCTTCGCACGCTGCCAGCGAGCGCGACACTTCGTAGGTGAAGTCGACGTGGCCCGGGGTGTCGATCAGGTTGAGCGTCGTACTCGTCGCCGTCGGCGGCGAGGTAGCGCATCCGGACCGCGTTGAGCTTGATGGTGATGCCGCGCTCGCGCTCGAGGTCCATCGTGTCGGTCAGCTGCTCGCGCATCTCACGCTTCGAGACCGTACCGGTGGTCTCGATCAGCCGATCGGCCAGGGTCGACTTGCCGTGGTCGATATGGGCGACAATGCAGAAGTTGCGAATCCGTGCCTGGCTCATCGCGGCAAAATAGCGGAGCGGGGGCGGGAAGGCGCGAAAGCGTTCGCCATGTCGCTCCCCGGTATATTCGTCGCCGATGCCCACGCGAGCGACCCTCACCCCCCAGACGGGCATGTTGCTCGTCACGCTCTTCTGGGGTGGAAACTTCACCGCCATGAAGATCGCGTTCGGGGAGATCGAGCCGTTGGCGTTCACCGCTCTCCGGTTCGCGCTCGCGGCGGTGGTCCTGTGGGTGATCGTCCGCCATTTCGAGGGCCCGCGCCGCCTGCCCCGTCCGATCGTCGCTGCGGCTCATCGTCCTTGGCGTGATCGGCAACACCGCGTATCAGCTTGCGTTTGTCGAGGGACTGGCCCGCACCTCGGTGACCAAATCGGCCCTGATCCTCGCCGGGATGCCGGCGCTGGTCACGCTCGCGGCGTGGGTGCTGAGGGTGGAGCCGGTGACGGTGCGTCAGCGATGGGCCGTGCTGGTCGCGACCATCGGCGTCGTGGCGGTGGTGGCGGCTCGGGGCGGGACCATCGAGGGCGGCCTCGGGACGGGCGAGCTGTTGCTCTTTGTCGGGATAGCGGCGTGGACCGTCTACACCTTGCTGTTGCGTCACTGGAAGCTGCCGATCTCGGCGCTCCGACTCACGGCCTGGACGATGTACACCGGCGCACCGGGGTTGATCGTGATCGGGATTCCGCAGATTGCGCGGACCGAATGGGCGGGAGTGTCGTGGGCGGGCTGGGGTGGGGTGCTCTACGCTGCGCTGCTCTCGCTCGTGGCCGCATACATCCTGTGGAATCGCGGGGTGGCGCAGCTGGGTGCTTCACGCGCCGCCGTCTACAACTGCCTGGTCCCGTTGATCGCGACCGCCGTGGCCATGATCGGCCTCGGTGAGCGCCCCGGCCTGGTGCACGTGGCCGGGGGCGGGTTGATCATCGTGGGCGTGCTGATGACGCGGCGGGCGCCGGCGCCGGAGGGATGAACAACAAAGGGGTGACAGGTGACAGGTGACAGGTGGCAGGCCACAGCTGATCCGGGCAGCGCCCGCTAGTCCGCCACGCGATCCATCAACCTCCGGCTGCGATGTGGGGTCGGGATGAAACGACCTGTTACCTGTTACCTGTCACCCTGTTGGCGCTCCGCTGGGATCACCGCTGCTCCAACTCCCCCAACCGCTCCATCGCCCGCCGCAGGTGCGGGATCACGATGCTGCCGCCCACCACCAGCCCCACCGAAAAGATCTCCAGGAATTCCTCGCGCGTGACACCCTCCTCGTGGCACCGCACCACGTGGTACGTGATGCAGTCGTCGCAGCGCAGTACCATGCTCGCCACGAGGCCAAGCATCTCCTTCTGCCTCGACCCGAGCGCACCGGGCTCGTAGGCCCGGTGGTCGAGTGCGAAGAATCGGTTGATCGTCAGGTTGCCGGCGCCCAGGATGACGTCGTTCATCCTGGTCCGGAATGCGTCGAAGTCGGCGAGATCGCCGTCAGTGCCAGCCATCAGCGGCCAGCGCCCTGGACGATCTCGGTGTAGCTGTCGGGGTTCCACTTCGGTCGCGTCGTGGTATTGGCGATCCGGTTGCCGAGGTAGAAACCCAGCGTCGCGATCCGCGCCAGCTTGCTCGTGTCGATGAGCGCGACCTCGTCCGACGGCCGGTGATACTGCGGGTGCACGCCGTTGAAGAAGAAGAGGACCGGGATGCCCTTGCGCGCGAAGTGGTAGTGATCCGAGCGGAAGTAGAAGCGCTCGTCGGGCCAGATATCGTCCGCGGCGATGAGCCGGAGTTCGGGGTGCTGCGCGGACACACCGGCGAGCGTGAGCGCCCAGGTCGGAGTGCTCCTTGCCGATGACCACGATCGAATCGGGGTTGTTGCGACCGACCATGTCGAAGTTGAGGTTGGCGACGATCTGGTCGCGGGCGACCGTGGGGTTCTCGGCGTAGATACTGCGCGCCGAGCAGGCCCTTCTCCTCGCCCGAGACGTTGAGGATGATGATCGAGCGCATCGGCTTGACCTTGAGGCGTGCGAACGCCTCGGCGATCATGGCAATCCCGATGGTGCCCGATGCGTCGTCGTCGGCACCATTGCAGATGCTGTCGACCACGCCGCGCAGCGTGTCGCGCTGCGGACTGCAGCCACCGACGCCATCGCCCACCGTGCCGACATGATCCATGTGAGCGGAGTACACCACGTACTCGTTCTTGAGTACCGGGTCGCTACCCTCGATCATCGCGACCACATTCGGCGCCGTGACGCGCGAAATCTCCGCCTCGGCGAGCCGCAGCGTGATCGTCACCTGATCAGGAACATCCATCACCACGGCCGTCGGCGAAGCGCGGAGCGCGTTCCAGTCGGGGCGGTTGGTGACATTCGGGTCGCCGGCAAAGATCGAGTCGTGAATCGTGAGCGTGGGAACACCGCTGACCGGCACGCCGCCGAGCGCCTGGTTGCCCGTCATGGCCCGCTGCACGCCGGCGGCGAACTGCGCTGGATCCCCCGACTGCAGGACGATCATCGCCGCCGGTGCCTTGCCGCGGATCGCCGTGACGACGGCTCGGTTGTCGGCGGCGCGTGACGGGTTCTGCACGAACATCACGACCCGGCCGGCGAGGTCGAGCTTTGCCACGTCGGCAGCGGTGATCGCGCCGCTCAGCACCCGCATCGCACCGGAGATGGTCTGGCCGGTGCGCGGGCCGGACGCCTGTGCCCAGCGGTCCAGCCGATACCGCGTGACCGTCCCCGCTTCGTTGACCTCCATGAGCGAGGCAGCCGGATCGAATCGGGTGCGGATCAGCGAGTATCGCTGGATCCACGTGCCGTTGTCACCCGCCGGCTTGAGACCCCACCGCTCATACAGGCCAGCGAGATATGCCGCGGTCTTCTCGAGCCCGGGGCTCGGCGTGTTGCGACCGCCCATCGAGTCGTGCGCGATCACCGAGATCCGCTGGAAAACCGTGGCCGGCGTGATCGACGTTGCCGCCTCGCGCTGGTGCTTGAGTCGCGTCTCGGGGGAAATCGGTCCCGACGGTTGCGATCCGCCGCAGGCCGCCAGGGCGACCACTGCGAGCGAGATGGAAAGACGTGGATGCATGGGCGAAACTCCCGGATCGGATGGCGCGTCAAGGGGCAGGCATGGCCTCGTGGCCGTGCCGATGCCCGGAAAACTACGCATTCCGGGAAGGCTTTGCTGACCCGTCGGAATTCGTCCCGCGTTGACCATCCCGGAGGTCAGTCCTACGTTCCGCGCCGAATGACCCACCCGGTCCGTACCGATCGCCCTGTCCGACCAGACCTGCTTCAACCCGCCGATGTCGCCCGACTCGGCGGGCTCGAAGTCGTGACGCAGGGAATCGTCGAAGGATTCCTGCACGGCAGCCATCGCTCTCCCCGGCGAGGGTTCTCGGTCGAGTTCGCCGAGCACCGGCAGTATCAGTCAGGCGACGAACCGCGATATGTCGACTGGAAGTTGCTCGCCCGGACCGATCGGCTCTACGTCAAGCAATTCGAGGAGGAAACCAACCTCCGCGCAATGCTGGTGCTGGACGCGAGCGCGTCGATGGCGTGGCGCGGGGCACCCACCCGCCTCACCAAGCTCGACTACGCCACGCGTCTTGCCGCCGCACTCGCCCTCGTCCTGCAGCGGCAGCGCGACGCAGCCGGACTCGTGGTGTTCGATGACGTCGTGCGGGCCACGTTGCCGGCGAGGGTCAGGCGTGGGCACTGGCACGCGGTGGCCCGCACCCTTGCGGCCACCCAAGCGGGGTCGGGCACAGCGGCCGAGCCGGCCCTTCGCCAGGTGGTGGCCCAGCTCCGCCGCCGCGGCATGGTCGTGTTCATTTCCGACCTCCTCCTCGACCAGGACCTCACGCTGCGCGCGCTGCGTTTCCTCCGGCATCGCGGCCATCAGGTGCTGGTGCTGCACGTCGCCGACCCGGCGGAGCTCGACCTCGATCGCGGCGAGGAGACCCGGTACCGCGATCCTGAAACTGGTCGGACGGTCACGCTGGCCCCGCGCGATTGGGCCGATGCCTATCGGGACACCGTTGAAGGCGTGATCCGGTCGTGGGGCAGCGCGTGCCGCAGCGCTGGCATCCGATACGCGGTGGTGCCCACCGACCTTCCGTTTGGTTCCGCGCTGGCGCGCGCGCTCGGGACATGATCGCGTTCTCTGCACCGTGGGCGCTGGTGGGATTGCTTGCTGCCGCACTTCCGGTGCTGCTGCACCTGGTCCAGCGGCGCGAGCCGCCGGAAGTGGCGTTTCCCGCCGTGCGATATCTCGAGGATGCGACGCGCGATCATCGTCGCCGGCTCAAGTTGCGCAATCTCCTCCTGCTGATCGTGCGGACCCTGCTGATCATCCTGCTGGTGCTCGCCGCCGCGGGTCCGACGGTCGCAAGCACCGGGATGGGCGAGCCATCCCCCGAGCGCACTCGTGCTGATCGTCGACAATTCTGCGAGCAGTGCGTCGGTGCGCGATGGCGAACTCACGCTGACCAGGCTGATCGCGGCGTCGCGGCAGGTGCTCGACCGCGCCACACCGGCCGATCGGCTCTGGCTGGTGACGGCCGACGGCGTGGCACGCTCGGGAACGCGCGATGAACTCAGCGAGCAGCTCGACTCGCTCGCGTCGGAGCCGGTTCGCCTCGACCTCGGCGCGGCCATCGCGCAGGGGCGCGACCTCCTGCAGGGTGCCGCTCGACCGGGCGAGGTGGTGGTGGTCACCGACCTGCAGCGGTCGGCAGTGACCGATGCGCGCGGCGAAGGACCGGTCCTCGTCCTCAGGCCGGCAACGCCTGCCGGTGTCAACAGACGGCTGGCATCCATCCAAACAGGTAGCCAGCCGTGGAGCGTTGACGGCGGTCGCGTCGAGTTGATGGTCGTGGGGTCCGACACGGCCCCGTTGCCAGTCACCATCGGCTTGGGCGCCCGCACGCTGCGCGAGATCCTGGTCACGCCCGGTGTGGCCGCGTCACAGCGCATTCCGTCGATGGTGACCGGGTGGTCAGCGGTGCGCGCGAGCCTGCCGCCGGATGAGTTCAGGCTCGATGACACGGCGCACGCGGTCATTCGGGTGGCGCCGCCGGCGCCGGTGGGCTGGAGCACCGACGACCGTTGGGTCGCCGCCGCACTCGACGTCCTCGCCGCGGAGGGCAGGGTGCGGCGCGGCGACGGGGTACGCGTCGGCGCGATCGGTCCGGGCGCGTCGATCGTCGTCCCGCCTGCCGATCCGGCGCTCACGGGCGCCCTCAATCGCGCGCTCGCAGCTCGGGGAGTGGCGTGGCAGTACGGCGCACCCGTGGTCCAGGGAGGGCGTACCGACAGCGCGACGCTGCTGCCATCGCGGGAGGCAGTTGCGCGCCGGATCGCACTCGAGCCGGTTGGCACCGACACCCAGACGTTGCTGAGTGTCGACGGATCGGCGTGGGCGGTGCGATCCGGCAACGTCCTCCTGCTCGGGTCGAGACTGGAACCGGACTGGACCGGACTGCCGCTGGCGGCCGCGTTCGTGCCGTTCGTCGACGCCCTCGTCACGCTCACGTCGCGGGATGCGCCGGTACTCCTGTCGGTCCCCGCGGGCAACGCCATCACGTTGCCGGACAATGTGACCGGAGTCCATCGGGAGAGCGCGATCACCCGGGTGGAGGGCGGAGCACCGTGGCGACCGCAACAGCTCGGGATACACTACCTTGTATCCGGCGCCGATACCATCGGGGCTGTCGGTGGCGCACCTCGATCCCCGGGAATCGGAGCTCGAACGCTGCCACGATCGTGACGTGCGCAGCGCTGTGGCGCGGTGCGCGGGTCGAGAATCTCGACCGCGGACCTCGCATCGCGTTCACCGCGGCGAGGTCGCGGTGACCTGCGGCACGTGCCTGCTGGTCGCTGCGGTCTGCTGCTTGTGCTCCGAAGTCGGCGCTCGCTGGACGTGTCACCCAACGGAGTTGAATGACGCTGCAACCGATACTTGATGCCTTCGATCGCTGCGCGACGGTTCGTGCGCTCGGCGAGCGGCTACCCGCGCGCGGACGCACCGTCCGACTGAGCTGGCGTGCCCGGCTCCAGCGGTGCGGTGCTCGCCACATGGCTCTCCGAACGGCTCGGTGCCGGCCGACTGTGCCGTGGTGATCGCGGCGACGCCCTGCCGATGCCGAGCGATGGCTCACCGACCTCCAGAACCTCGCAGCGAGGCAGCGTGGCGCTCTATCCGCAGCGCGAGGCGCTCGGTGAGGATGAGCCACACTTCGAGATTGCCGGTGAGCGGATCGAGACGCTCGAGTCGCTGCTGCGCGGCGAGTTGCGCACTGCTCGTCACCACGGCGCGAGCCAGTGCCGAGCGCACCGCCGTTCCCGCGGCCCTGGAGTCGCTGCGCCTCCGGGTGACGCGGGGCGAGGACACGCGTCCGCTCACGGCGGTCACTGCGTCGCTCCAGGAGATGGGGTACACACGGGTGGCGGCCGTCACCGAGGTGGCGGAGTTCTCGGTGCGCGGCGGGATCGTCGACGTCTACGGCTTCGGCATGGCCGCGCCCGCGCGCATCGAGTGGTGGGGCGACGAGGTGTCGTCGATCCGGATGTTCGACCTCACGACCCAGCGTTCGGGCGATGATATCGGGGACATCACCGTCCTCCCGATCACGAGCGTCTCGACCCGCGGTGCCGACGATGGCACTGGCCCCGTCGTGCGCCGATCGCTCCTCGAGATGTTGCCGTCGGACGCCATCGTCATCGAGGAAGCACCGCATCCCAATGACGAGGAGGTGCAGCGTGCGTGGCGTGAGGCGGAACATCACATCGAGATCGCCCGGCGCCTTGGTGAGGACGCGCCGCCGCGCGCCGACCTCTTCGTTTCTCCCGACGTGTGGCGCACCGAACTCGACGCATTTCCGCGGCTCCTCCTCAACGAGGAGCCCGCTGACGTCCAGCTCGGGTTCTTTCCGCCGGAACGCGTCGATCGCGACCTCGGGCGGCTTCGCGCACTGGGCCACGGAACGCCGACACTGATCCTGTGCGACAACGAGGGTCAGCGTGAGCGCCTCGACGAACTGCTCGAGGAGAATGGTTTCCGCCCGGCGAAGGCATGTCGCTCACGGTCGGTGCGCTCGACGGTGGCTTCGTGATGCCGACGCTGCGCGTCCTCACCGATCACGAGATCTTCCGGAGAGCCCGCCGGCTGCGCCGTACCCGCCGCTACCGTCAGGCCGCGCCGAGTACCGTCACCGGCACGCTCGAGGTGGGTGATTACGTCGTGCACCTCGATCACGGGATCGGGATATTCCGGGGGATCCAGACGCTCACCGTCGATGGCGGCACGATCGAGGTCGCGATGCTGGAGTACGAAGGAGGCGACCGCCTCAACGTGCCGCTGTATCGCCTCGATCAACTCGAGCGCTACCGCGCCGGCGGCGACGACGGTGAACACGCGCCGCCGAAGATCCACCGTCTCGGCGGCACATCATGGCGCAAGGTGCGTGAGAAGACCCGCCAGGCCATCCAGGCGATGGCGGCGGAATTGCTCGACCTCTATGCTCGGCGCGGCGTGAGCGCGGGCTACCCGTTCCCGCCCGACGCCCGTTGGCAGCGGGAGCTGGAATCGTCGTTCCTCTACGAGGACACGCCGGACCAGCGCAAGGCAACCGACGACATCAAGAAGGACATGGAACGACCGATGCCGATGGACCGCCTGCTCGTCGGCGACGTCGGCTACGGCAAGACCGAGGTGGCGGTGCGCGCGGCGTTCAAGGCGGTGCAGGGCGGGCGACAGGTGGCGGTGCTGGTGCCGACCACGATTCTCGCCGAGCAGCATTTCCGGACGTTCGCCGACCGGCTGGCCGACTATCCGGTGACGGTCGAGGCGCTGTCGCGATTCCGCACTGCCAAGGAACAGAAGGAAACGGTGCGCAAGCTCGCCGAGGGCGAACTCGACATCGTGATCGGCACGCACCGGATTCTCTCGCGCGACGTGTGCTTCAAGGATCTCGGACTGCTGGTGGTCGACGAGGAGCACCGCTTCGGCGTCAAGCACAAGGAACGCCTCAAGCAACTCCGGCTCGCGGTCGACGTGCTCACCCTCACCGCGACACCGATCCCGCGGACCTTGCACCTGTCACTGGCGGGGCTGCGTGACATGACGGTGATCGAGACGCCGCCGCGCGACCGATCACCGATCCTCACGTTCGTCGAGCCGTGGGACGACGGCCTGATCGAGGAGGCGATAGCGCGGGAACTCGATCGCGGCGGGCAGGTGTTCGTGGTGCACAATCGCATCGAGACGATCGAGACGATTGCGGCGAGGATCCGCCAGCTGGCTCCGCGCGCCCGGGTGGCGGTGGGCCACGGACAGATGGCTGCCGACACCCTCGAGGAGGTCATGCAGCAGTTCGTGGTCGGTGAGGTCGACATCCTCGTGTCGACGATGATCGTCGAATCCGGGCTCGATGTGCCGAACGCCAATACCATGATCGTGCACGACGCCCATCGGTTCGGGCTGGCGCAGCTCTACCAGTTGCGGGGCCGGGTCGGTCGCAGTCACCGCCGGGCCTATTGCTACCTGATCGTCCCCGACGTGATCGACCTCGCCGCCGAAGAGCGGCTCAAGGTGCTCGAGCATCACACCGATCTCGGCGCCGGGTACCGGATTGCGCTCAAGGACCTCGAGCTCCGGGGTGCCGGCAACCTCCTGGGCGCTGAGCAGAGCGGGCACGCCCACGCGGTCGGGTTCGACCTCTACATGCGGTGGCTCGAGGAGACGGTCAAGGCGATGCGGGGGAAGGGCACCGGGGAGCCGCCACAGCCGCCCGACGTGGTCTTTGACATCCCGGCGCACCTCCCCGACGCCTACGTCCCCGATGACGCCACCAAGCTCGATCTCTACCGCCGACTGGCGCGGGCGACGGCGCCCGGGGATATTGATGAGTTGCGGGATGAACTGCGAGAGCGGTTCGGGCCGCTGCCGCCTGAGGTCGACGCCCTGCTGGACATGGGCCGGCTCCGGGCGATGGGTGCCCTTCTCGGCCTCCAGCACGTGCTGGTACGGGGCGACGAGGCGCGCCTCACCTTCCGTGCGGGGGCCAATCCCCGGATGGCAGGCCTGACCCAGGCGCTCGACGACGTGCAACTCGCCGCCGAGGTTCGCCGGACTGTGCCGCTCGCGTTGCGGCTGAACCGCCTGGGCGGCGAGGCGATCGTGCCGTCGCTGGTCCGCGCTCTCCGTCAGGTAGCTGCATGAGCTGCCGACGATCTTTTACCGATTCGAGGAGTCCGATGCGTCGCAACATGGTGTGGTTGGCGGTACTGGCCGTCGTGCTGGGTGGGTGCAAGGGTGATGCGTTCTCTGCGCAACCGGACGTGGTCGCCACGGCCGAGGGACAGGAACTCAAGGCCGAGCGGGTGGCCGAGATCCTCGGTGGTGCAAAGGGCATCACGCTCGAGCCGCGGGCGGTGGAGTTCATCGCCAACCTGTGGATCGACTACACCCTGTTCGCCCAGGCCGTCGCGAGCGGTGAACTGAAGACCGACTCGACGACGATCGCCGAGGCGCTGTGGCCCGGTATCGCCGACGCACGCTCCCGTCGCTGGCACGACTCGGTGGTCGCGCGCCGAAGCAACGTCACCGACGCGCAGATCGACAGCGCGTACACCGCCGACCAGGCGCGTGCCGTGCAGCACATCCTCGTGACAGCCGAGAAGGCCGCTCCTGCGGAGGCCAAGGCTGCCGCGCGGCAGAAGGCCGATTCGCTCCTGAAGGTTGCCCGTGCTGGCGGCGATTTCGGCGCCCTGGCGCGCACCCATTCGCAGGACCCGGGATCGGCGGCAAACGGCGGGCTCTATCCTCCCGCGCCGAAGGGGCAGTGGGCCCCGGAGTTCGACAGCAGCATCTGGTCGCTGGCTCCCGGTGAGATGAGCGGCCTGGTTGCGACCGACTTCGGTTACCACATCATCCGTCGCCCGACCGCCGTCGAGTCGCGCCCGTTGTGGCGGCAGGTGCTCGCCGAGGCGCAGATCCCGATGATCGACTCGCTGTACTTCGAGGAGACGATCAAGTCGGCGAACATGAAGGTCGAGGGCGAGGCCGTGGCGCGGATGCGTGCCGCGCTCGCCGACCTCGAGGACAAGCGTGACGACAAGTCAACGCTGGTGAAGTACGACGGTGGTGAGTTCCGCACCAACGACTTCGTGCGATGGGTGCGCGCGATCACGACCAATCCCGGCGAGGGTCCGCAGCGTCTCGAGCAGTTCAAGGCCGCGGCCGACAGCGACCTCGTCAACTTTGCGAAGCGGCTCACCGAGAGTGCGCTGGTGCTTCGCGACGCCGACAAGAACAACGTGCAGCTGAGCGCCGAGGAGTGGACACAGCTGCAGGAGAGCTTCACGTCGGAAATCGACTCGATCAAGGCACAGATCGGCCTCACCGACGATGTGCTCGATCCGAAGGCGAGCGAGAAGGATCGGCGGAAGGCCGCGGCCCTCAAGGTCGATCAGTACTTCGACGCGCTGGTGAGCGGCAAGGCACGGATGCGGGTGCTGCCGGGAATGATGGCGTACGCGCTCCGCGGCAACGCGAAGTTCCAGGTCAACGCTGCGGGTGCCAAGCAGGCGCTCGACCTCGCGATGGCGAAGCGGGCGACGGACAGCACCCAGATCGTCCCTGAGGGTGCCGTCCAGACGGCTCCCGGGCCAGCCCCGGTTCCGGGCGGCACCACACCGCCGGAAACCCCGAAGCCGTGAGCATGTCCTGGCGTTTCGCAGCCGTCTGCGCGCTCTCCCTCGCCGGGGGGGCGGTGCAGGCGCTTGCGGCGCAGGATCCCGATGAACCGATCGACCGCGTGATCGCAGTGGTGGGCAACACCGCCATCACTCGCTCACAGGTCGAGGAAGAACTCTTCTCCCGACAGACGCCAACCACGCCGCTTCCCACTGATCCGGCCGTGCTCAACACGATGCGCCGTCAGATCATCGACACGCTCATCGCCGAGGAACTCCTCTATCAAGAGGCGATCACCGACACCACCATCAAGGTCACCGATCAGGAAGTGATCGACGCGGCCGACGTGGTCATCCGCCGGACCCGCCAGAACTTCCCCAGTGACGTGGCGTTCCGCGCCGAACTGCAGCAGGCCGGCTTCCTGACCCCCGAGGACTATCGCCGCTGGATGAACGAGCAGCAGCGCCGTGAGCTGACCGTTCGGCGCCATCGGGAGAACCTTGAACAGACGGAGCGCATCAAGCCGCTGCCGCCCACCGAAAAGGAAGTCCGGGCGTACTTCGATGCCAACCTCGCCGACCGTGCCGCCGATACCCCGGCGACGCTCTCGATGCGGCAGATCATCGTCGCGCCCAAGCCGTCGGATGCGGCGCGCGAGCGTGCGAAAGCGCTCGCCGATTCCATTGTCATTGCGCTGCGCGGGGGAGCCGACTTCGCGGTGGCTGCCCGGCGCTTTTCGACGGATCCCGTATCCGCTGCACAGGGCGGCGACCTCGGTTGGTTCCGTCGTGGCGTGATGGTGTCGGAATTCGAACGCGTGGCGTTCGGGCTCAAGCCCGGCGTGGTGTCGGATGCGTTCGAGACCCCGTTCGGTTGGCACATCCTCCAGGTCCAGCGGGTACAGGCGACCGAGGTGCAGGCTCGCCACATCCTGATCATGCCCGACATCGACTCGACCAGTGCCCGGATCGCGCGGCTGCGCATCGACTCCGTTGCTGCGGCGGTCGCGACCGGAGCGTTGTTCGACTCGCTGCAGCGCATCTATCATGATCCCGCCGAGGAGCGCCAGATCGACCAGTATCCAGTCGATTCGCTCCTGCCGGCGTACGCCCAGGCTACGGCCGGACTCGATTCGGGCCAGGTGTCCCGCCCGTTTCTGCTCGCCGTTCCTGATCAGGAACTGCGGGCCAAATGGGCAGTGGTACGGGTGATGACGCGAATCCCCGCAGGACGGCTCTCGTACGAGCAGTTCAAGCCGCAGATCCGGACATTCCTCGCCAAGCAGATGGGCAAGGATGCGTACATCCGGGAGCTGCGCCGCAAGACGTACGTGGACATCCGCGAGTTGTGAGTCGTCGTGTCCGGATCGCCGTCACCCTCGGCGATCCGCGCGGGATCGGGCCGGAAGTCACTGCGGCCGCGCTCGACCTCGGCGTCGACGCCGAGATCACGGTGATCGGCGCCCGCGAGCAGGTGAACACCTTTCCGAAACACCATCAGGTTGCCATAGGCTCGTGGAACGACTCGCCGTCTGTGGCGAGGGCGACCGCGCGGGAAGCGGGGCTGATCACGGGTCGGGCCGTCGAGCGCGCGGCAGCGATGGCCCTCGCCGGCGAAGTCGACGCGATCGTCACCGCGCCCGCGGAGAAGCACGCCCTGCACCTCGCCGGCTATCCCTGGCCCGGGCACACTGAATGGCTGGCACACCTCGCCGGCGACGTCGACGTCGCGATGATGCTCGCCAGCGATCGCCTGCGGGTCGTGCTCGTGACCACGCACATCCCCTTCCGTGACGTTCCCTTGATGCTCACTGCTGATCGTGTGGTACGCGTTGGCGAGGTCACCCGGCGTGCGCTGCGCGAGGGGTTCGGCATTGCCGCGCCTCGGCTCGCAGTGTGTGCGCTCAACCCTCACGCCGGTGAGCAGGGTCTCTTTGGCGACGAGGAGGCGCGCATCCTGGCTCCAGCCGTGTTGCGACTCGGTGCCGCCGGTCCGCTTCCGGCAGACACCGTGTTTGTCAGGGCGATGCGCGGCGAGTTCGACGCAGTGCTGGCACCCTACCATGATGTCGGGATGACCGCGATCAAGGTCGCGTCGTTCGGCAATGCGGTGAATGTGACGCTGGGCCTGCCGTTTGTCCGTACCTCTCCGGACCACGGTACCGCGATGGACATCGCCGGCAGCGGGCAGGCCGATCCCACCAGCATGCACGCGGCCCTGGCCCTCGCCGCGCAGCTTTCGCGGGGGAGGCTGGCAGCATGAACCTCCGCGTGTCGGTGTTGATCCCGGTGTACGACGAGGTGCGCACCCTCGAGCACCTGGTCGAGCAGGTGCGCGCGGTGCCGATGGACATGGAAATCGTCTGCGTCAACGACGCGTCGCGCGACGGCAGCGGCGAGGTGCTGGATCGTCTCCTGGCAGAGGGCAAGGTGGATGTGGTGATTCACCAGCCGGTCAACCGCGGGAAGGGGGCCGCGATTCGCACGGCGATCGCAGCGGCAACTGGAGACGTGATCGTCGTGCAGGACGCCGACCTGGAATACGATCCGTCGGAGATTCCGGGGTTGCTGGGGCCGATCGAGGAGGGTCTCGCCGATGCGGTGTTCGGGTCACGCTTCCTGGGCGGACCGCATCGCGTCCTCTACTTCTGGCACTCCGTTGGCAATTCGATGCTCACGTTGATGTCGAACATGTTCACCGACCTCAACCTGACCGACATGGAGACCTGCTACAAGCTGGTGCGGACCCCGCTGATGAAGCGACTCGTGCTGACGTCGGACCGGTTCGGGTTCGAGCCCGAACTCACCGCGCGGCTCGCGCAGGCGCACGCACGCATCTGGGAGCTCCCCATCTCGTATTCCGGACGGACTTACGAGGAAGGAAAGAAGATCGGCTGGAAGGACGGCGTCGCCGCGTTCTGGCACATCTTCCGGAGCAACGCCTTCCCGCCGCCCACCGACTCGGTGCGCCGCCGATACCGGGCGTCGGACGAGAGCCCACCGGCGGGTCGGGATCGTGCCGACGGCTGAGCATCACTACTGAAGCAGTACCCGCACCTGATCGACCCTGCGCCCCTCCATCGACGCGATCTCGAAAACATGCGTGCCTTCGCTCACCCGGTCGCCGGCTTTCGGTAGCCGTCCGAGCTGCCCGAAGAGAAATCCGCCCACCGTGGTGTAATCGGTGTCATCGAGTTCGGCGTCGAACCGGGCGTTGAAATCGCTGATGGTCATCGCGCCGTCGATGGTCGCCGAGCCGTCGCTCACCGCGCCTACGAGCGGCTCCACCGGATCGTACTCATCGAGGATCTCGCCGACGATCTCCTCGAGCAGGTCCTCCATCGTGACCAGGCCGGCCGTGCCGCCATACTCGTCGAGGACGATCGCGAGATGGGTCTTGAGGCGCTTCATGTCGGCGAGGACATCCTCGACCTCGCGCGTCCCGGGGACGAAGACCGGCGGACGCATGATGCGCCGCACGGTGGTACCGGGGGCCTGGCGCATCGTCCGCAGCAACTCCTTGGCGTGGACGACCCCCACGATCTCGTCCAGCGACTCGGTGTACACCGGGTACCGGGACCGTCCGGCCTCCGCCACGATGTCGGCCGCGTCCTCGACCGTGAGGTCGCCCTCGATCGCTGTCATGTCGGTGCGCGGCGTCATCACTTCCTCCGCGGTCTTCTCGCTGAACTCGAACACCCCCTCGAGGAGCCGCGAGCTGCCGCGGGCGAGCGAGCCGCCCTCGCCCGATTGCTCGACGAGCATCCGGATCTCCTCGGGCGAATGCAGGCGTTCGTGGTCAGTCGGCGGCTTGATCCCGAACTTGCGGAGGAGCCAGTTGGCGGTGCCGTTGAGCACGGTGATCGGGTAGTGCATGACCCAGGAGAAGCCGAGCAGCGGGGTGATGATCCAGCGGCTGACGCCCTCAGGGAAGAGCAAAGCCAGCGCCTTGGGGACCAGTTCGCCCAGGACGATGTGCAGGACGGTGATGATCGAGAACGCGATGGTCGCCGACACCGCATGGGTGCCCAGCGACCCCAGCGCCTGGGGGAGGCCCGCGAATATGTTGTCGAGGAGCGCGGCCAGCGCCGGCTTGCCGATCCAGCCGAGGCCGAGGGAGGCCAGCGTGATCCCCAGCTGGGTGGCCGAGATATACTGGTCGAGGTGTTGGACCGCCTTGAGGGCGCGGATAGCTTTGCGGTCGCCGTCGCGGGCCAGTTCCTCCAGGCGCGTCTTTCTCGCGCCCACCAGGGCGAACTCGGCCGCGACGAAATAGGCATTGAGCAGCACGAGCGCGAGAACGGCAGCCAGGCCCCAGGCGATGGGGAACGTTTCAGGTGAGGGTTCCATGCATTCGAACCTAAGTCTCCCCACCCCCGACGAGCGAGGGCTGGAGGCCGCGTGCACCCATCAACCGCCCGCGCTGGCGCGCATGGCGAGCCGTCGCCTGGGCTGGGTGCTGGCGCTCACCGCCACGTTCACGCTGGTCGAGGTCGTCGGCGGCTGGATCAGCGGATCGCTCGCGCTGCTGGCCGACGCCGGCCACATGTTCACCGACGTGGCGGCGCTCACGCTGGCGATGGTCGGCGCGCGGATCGCGCAGCGCAAGGCCGCGGCCGCGCACCACTTCGGCAACCTCCGCTGGGAAGTGCTGGCGGCGATGCTCAATGGCCTCGCACTCTTCGTGATCGGTGCGATGATCACGATCGAGGCGTTCGACCGGATGCGCACGCCGCAACACATCGACGCCGTGTTGTTCGGCATCGTCGCGTCGATGGGGCTGGTCGTCAACCTCGTGTCACTGCGCGTGCTCCACGGGCACCATCACAACGACATCAACGTGCGCGGCGCCTATCTCCACATCGTGGGGGACGTGCTGGGATCGGTGGGCGCGGTGCTGGCGGCCGCCGTGATCCACTTCACCGGATGGCTGCCGGCCGACGCGATCATCTCGGTGTTCATCTCGCTGCTGGTGCTCAGGAGCGCCTGGCGACTGGTCAAGGACAGCGGCAAGATCCTCCTCGACCGGGTTCCCGAGCACCTGCCGGTGCGCGACGTCGAAACCCTCCTGCTCACCACCGACGGCGTGGAACGCATCCACGACCTCCACGTCTGGACCGTGACCAGCGGCCTCGTGGCGATGAGTGCGCACGTGGTCGTCCCCGATCTCGATCGCCACCCGGCGGTGCTGCGTCACCTCGAGACCGGGATGAACGCCCTCGGCATCCACCACGTCACCCTGCAGCTGGAGACTGGCGACCATTGTGGTGGGGAACACTGCGGCGACGAGGACGTTCCCACTCCGACAGCGCGCAGTGCGGCGGGGCAGCCGGCCCCCTGATTGCCTTGCGGCACCACGGGTCGCCGGGTATATATGGCGCCCTTGGGCATCCCGATGGGTCAGGAGAGGCAGTTTTTCGTGGAAATTCGCAACATCGCCATTATCGCACACGTCGACCATGGCAAGACGACGCTGGTGGATCAGATGCTCCGGCAGGCCGGGGCGTTCCGCGCCAACCAGCAGGTCGAGGAACGCGTGATGGACTCGAACCCGCTCGAGAAGGAGCGGGGGATCACCATCCTGGCCAAGAACACCGCCATCACCTGGGGCGGCATGAAGGTCAACATCGTCGACACGCCCGGCCACGCCGACTTTGGTGGCGAGGTCGAGCGCATCCTGCGCATGGTCGACGGCGTGCTCATCCTGGTCGACGCCGCCGAGGGGCCGATGCCCCAGACGCGCTTCGTCACACGCAAGGCGCTGGCCCTCGGTCACCAGCCGATCGTGGCGATCAACAAGATCGATCGCGCCGATGCGGAGCCGTTGCGGGTCCACGACGAAGTGCTCTCCCTCTTCATGGATCTCGACGCCACCGAGCGGCAGCTCGACTGCCCGTTCCTCTACACATCCAGCCGTGCGGGCACGGCGACGCTCGAACTCGACCAGCCCGGCAGCACCCTGGAGCCACTCTTCCAGACGATCATCGACACCGTGCCCGCTCCGACCGGCAACGCCGAGCTGCCGTTCCAGATGCTGGTGTCGACCCTCGACTTCTCGTCGTTCCTCGGCCGCATCGCGATCGGGCGGGTGGAGCGTGGCCGGATTCGCGTGGGCGACCAGGTCGCACTGCTTCCGCTGGGCGAACCGGGACGGGTCACCGACGAACCGGGCATCGAGCGCAATCGTGTCACCAAGCTCTACACTTTCGATGGCCTGCACCGGGTCGAAGTGGAGCAGGTGAACGCAGGCGACATCTGCGCGCTCGCCGGCTTCCAGACACTCGACATCGGCAAGACATTCACCTCGGTGGACGCCCTCGATCGCCTGGAGGGCATTGCCGTCGAGGAGCCGACGATCTCGGTCGACGTGATCGTCAACAATTCCCCGTTCGCCGGTCGCGAGGGGAAGTACGTGACGTCGCGTCAGGTGCGGGACCGCCTCTTCAAGGAACTCGAGCGCAATGTTGCGCTGCGGGTCGAGCCCACCGATTCGCCCGACACCCACAGTGTGTCGGGCCGCGGCGAGCTCCACCTCGGCATCCTGATGGAAACGATGCGGCGTGAGGGCTACGAGTTCCAGGTGTCGCGGCCGCGCGTGATCTTCAAGGACGGACCGAACGGCGAGCGCCTGGAGCCGTACGAGGAGCTCACCATCGACGTGGCCGAGGAGTACATGGGCGTCGTGATGGAGAAGCTCGGGCCCCGCAAGACCGAGATGACCGAGATGCGGAACCCGGGTCAGGGCATGGTCCGCCTGACGTTCCGGATTCCGTCCCGCGGGCTCTTCGGCTACCGCTCGGAGTTCCTCACCGACACCCGGGGCAACGGGTTGATGAACCACCGGTTTCTCGAGTACGGACCGTGGGCCGGACCGCTCGCCGGGCGCAAGCGCGGTGTGCTGGTCGCGGATCGTGAGACGTCGGTAGTGGCATTCGCCCTCGGCAACCTGCAGGATCGGGCACAGATGTTCGTGGCGCCGGGCGAGCTTGTCTACGAGGGAATGATCACTGGCGAGAATTCCCGTCCCGGCGACATGGACGTGAACGTCGGCAAGGAGAAGAAGCTGACCAACATGCGGACGACTTCCACCGACGACAATGTGTCGCTGGAGCCACCGCGTGTCATCACCCTCGAGTACGCCATGGAGTACATCGAGGAGGACGAGCTGATCGAGGTCACGCCGGAGAACATCCGGCTCCGCAAGCGGTCCCTCCAGGCGACCGATCGCCGGAAGGTCACCCGCGCGGCGAACCGGCTCGCGGACGCATCATGATGAAGGTTGCAGGTCACCCGAAAACCGGAACCCCGGAGGCCAACATGTCGGCGTGGGAAGCGTCAGTCGAAGCCTCGCTGTACAGCACGATGCGGCGGAAGTTCGACGACGATGGTGAGGAACAGTTCGACGTCGACGAATTCGACTTCGATGACGAAGACGAGGATGTCGAAGACGATGAAGAGCGAGAGGAGAAGGACGACGACGAGGACTCGGACGACGAGGACAGCGACGACGGCGACTTCTCGTTCGACGATGACGACGACGACCGGTGACGGTCAGCGCGACATAGCTACAAAGCCACAGCGCCCCATCGGCATGACCGATGGGGCGCCGTTGCATCCGGCCTGCTGCCGGGCCACCGGGTGCCGGCATCGCATTCCGATGCCGGCATTCTCCAATGAACTCGCCGACCTCCCGCCGAATCAGCGCGCTGATTCCGATGTCTTGCGGGTCGGGGCAGGGCACGAATACCTGACCGGTGTCGCGACACCCTCCGCGTTGGTCAGCGACACCACCGGGACCGGTGCGCCGAGCTGCTCGTCACGATCCGCCAGATATGCCAGCATCGCCACCAGCGTCGCGTTGTTCTTGAGGTCGGCGATCACGAGCTTGTCGTAGGTGTCGCGGTTGGTGTGCCAGGTCGAGTTGCCGTAGTCCCAGCTCAGGGCACCCAGTCCGAACACCGGCGACTTGGCGCACTGGAACGCCGCGTGGTCGGTGCCGCCGCCGGCTGGTCCACTGACACCGCCGATGCGGATCCATCCCGAAATCTCCGACGGGATCTCCGACAACCAGCGGGGCATCGCCGCGACGGCGTTGGTGAACGGGCCGGGCGAGATGCTCGTGACGCGGCCGGTGCCGTTGTCCTGGTTGAAGCCGGCGCGCACCCCGGCGACGATCGCCGGGTTGTCCTCGACGAACGCAACGGGAGCCGTTGAGGCCCTGCTCCTCACCACCCCAGTGGCCGACCAGGATCGTGCGCTTCGGGTTCGGATACACGGTCTTCAGGATCCGCATCGCTTCGATCATCGTGATCGTGCCGGTGCCGTTGTCGGTGGCACCCGACGCACCGTCCCACGAGTCGAAGTGCGCCGAGAGGACGATGTACTCGTTCGGCTTCTCGCTGCCCCGGATCTGGCCGATCACGTTGGACATCGGCTGTTCACCCAGCATCTCGGCGTCGGCGGTAACGCGCACCTTCGGGCCCTGATTGTTCGTCGGCCAGGCGGTACAGGAGGTTGTAGTCCTCGCAGCTCGTCTCCATCGTGGGGACCTGCTGGCGCCACGACCCGAAGACCTTGTTGACGCCCGGGTACTGCGACCAGTTGGTGGTGATCACGCCAGCCACGCCGTACTCGGCGGGCCAGGTGTACGGGTTGCCGCCGTTCTTCGTGCGGTCGGCCCAGCCAGCGGCCCAGTCGCGGCGCAGTCGAGTCGATCGAGGCGCGAGCGCCGTCCTGACCGAACTGATCCCACTGCATCGACGTCCGGCACGACGGGTTGGCGGCCGACATCAGGACGAAGGCTTGCCCGTGGCGTTGGCCCGAGCCCAGGTCGCGAACGCTTCGGGCGTCGTGACGTCGGGGAACAGGACCACCCGACCCTCGACCGGCTTGCCACCGGTGCCGGGGCTCCAGCCGAGCATCGTGCCCTCGAGCGACCGCACCCGCGGCGCGATCAGGTCGATGTGGCTGACACCACGCCGCCACGAGTTCCAGGTGCCGTACTGCTCCTGCTTGGCCGGGATGCCCCACGACGCGTACGTCTTGGTCATCCAGTCGGCAGCGCGGTGGTAGCCGGGCGAGCCGGTGAGGCGCGGGCCGATCGAGTCGAGCAGCACCTGCGCCAGCTTGCCAGCCTGACCGTTGGTCCATCCCCTCGGCGTACATCCGCTGGATGATCGGGTCGGTCGGCGCGCGTCTTGCGGACGTAGGCCGCCGAATCGTTGCGGCGACCAGAGCACCGGGGTTGCCGCCGCGCCGCCCAGGCCGCGACCGCCGCCACGGGCCGGTGCAGTTGCCGGGGCGGGCGTGGCGGACGCAGTAGCGGATGGAGCGTTCGCTGGGCCGCTCGCGGGGGCTGGGGTGGTTTGCGGGCGTGGAGCCGCTGCAGGCGAGCGAGCAAGAGCAGGCCGAAGCCGACCGTGGTACGGGTCATTCGCGGGTTCTCCGATGGGGTTGGGGCGGGGGCTGAACAATTCCTGACCACTATACGTATCATACAAGGTTGAAGTTGCCTTTCTGTTGCCACCGGGAGTTTCGATGCGAATCATGACCCTGCTGGGCCTTGCTGCCGCCGCCATCTCCGCACCTGCTGGCGGCCTCGCCGTTTGACTCGCCGGAGACGTCGCTCGACCGGATCTTCCGCCACAGCGTCCTGCCCGTGGCCGCCGACCCGGTCCTGATCGACTGGCGGACGCTGAGCACCCTCGACCTCGCCACCGGCAAGGCCCCGGCGGGCGCTCAAGGCACTCGACGGCAAGGTGGTCAAGATCGCCGCGTTCATCGTGCCGCTCGAGGACAACATGCAGGAGGCCGATGAGTTCCTCCTGGTGCCGTGGTTCGGCGCGTGCGTGCACACCCCCCCGCCGCCTCCCAACCAGATGGTGTACGTCAAGATGCGCGATCGAACCACCGTCAAGATCGGCTGGTGGGATCCGGTGATGTTCGAGGGCGTCATCCGCCTCAAGCAGGTCGAATCGGCCTACGGGGCGTCGTACTACGAAATGGAAGGGATCTCCAGCAAGCCGTACGTCGCGCCCAAGAAGTGACCGACGGCGCACCCGCCGTTGATATCCGGGACCTCCGTTTCGCGTACCGCGCGGGACGAGAGGTCCTTCGCATTGACGCCCTCACCATTCCCCGCGGCGCGCGTGTTTTCCTCCACGGTCCGAGCGGCTCCGGCAAGACCACGTTGCTGGGCGTGATCGCGGGTGTGCTGGCCCCCACGGCAGGCAGCATTCATGTGCTCGGTGAAGATCCTGCAGCGTTGTCTCCCGCTCGCCGGGACGCGTTTCGCGGCGTGCACATCGGCTACCTCTTCCAGCTCTTCAACCTGATCCCGTGGCTATCGGTCACCGAAAACATCGCGCTGCCGTGCCGGCTGCATCCTGCCCGCGCCGCGCGGCTGGGCGAGACGTCGATCGACGATGCGGCTCGCGGTCTCGCCGTCGATCTCGGACTCGCCGACCTGCTCGACACGCCGGTCACGGAACTCAGTGTCGGACAGCAGCAGCGGGTGGCGGCGGCGCGCGCGCTCATCGGCTCGCCCGAGTTGGTCATCGCCGACGAGCCCACGTCGGCCCTCGACGCTGACCGCCGTGACCAGTTCCTCGAGCTGCTCTTCGCGCAGTGTGAGCGCGCCGGCGCGACCTTGCTGTTCGTGTCCCACGATCTCGCGCTCGGCAGCCGATTCGACGAGGTGCTGTCGCTACCCGACCTCAATACCCTTTCGGTCGCCTAGCATGCTGACCCTTTCACTGGCGCTCCGTTCGCTTCGCAATCGTCGCCTGACGACGCTGTTGACGATTGCATCGATCGCGCTCTCGGTGTCACTGCTGGTGGGGGTGGAGACGGTTCGCCGCGGCATCCGCGAAAGTTTTGCGGGGACCATCCGCGGCACCGACCTGATCGTGGGCGCGCGCGGCGGCACGCAGCAACTGCTGCTCTCGTCGATCTTCGGCCTTGGTGCGCCCGCCGGCACCATCACCTGGGACACGTACCAGCGCTGGGCAGCGCACCCGGCTATCAAGTGGACGATCCCGATCTCGCTGGGCGACTCGTACTACGGCTTCCGCGTGGTCGGCACCACTGCGGCGTTCTTCGAGCACTACCGGTTCCGCAATGACGGCCGGGTGACGATCGCAACTGGGCGCGCGTTGTCGTCGGAGCGCGACGTGGTGCTCGGTAGCGACGTCGCCGCACGCCTCAAGCTGGCAATCGGCGATTCGATCGCGCTGACGCACGGCATGCGCGGCACCGGCATCATGGACCACACCGAGCATCCGTTTGTGGTGAGCGGCGTGCTCGCACCGACGTACACACCGATCGATCGATCGCTGTTCACCACACTTGAAGGCATCGAGGCGATGCACGAAGGGTGGGAGAACGGAATCCCGCCGATGAGCCAGATGGCGATGCCCGGTGCGGAGCCCCCGCCGATGCCAGGCGCCGACGCGACGGTGCCTGCACCGGCTGACGACGGCGGGATGGCGCGCGATGACGTGATGCCCGGCGACCAGGGGGCGGACACCGGCGCGGCCGGTGCCGACACAGTGGCCGTGTTGGCGGACGCTCACGACGGCCACGATCATGCGCTCACCGCCTTCCTGCTGGGCACCCAGAACCGTTTCGAGTCGCTGCGGTTGCAGCGCGAGATGAACACCGACACGGGGGAGGCGCTCACCGCCATCCTGCCTGCGGTGGCGCTCACCGAGCTGTGGCACACCATCGGATACGCAGAAGATGGGGCTCGCATCATCACCGCTGCCGTGCTGCTGGTGGGGTTGCTCGGCATGATGGTGGCCCTCTACAGCACGCTGCAGGAGCGCCGCCGCGAGATGGCGATCTTGCGATCATTGGGCGCCGGGCCGGGGCGGATCGCGGCGCTCCTGGTGCTGGAGTCGGGGCTCCTCAGCGCGCTGGGGGCGGTCGCTGGGTTTGCGCTCGTGTATGGGTTGCTGGCGGTGGGGCAGGGCTTGGCGGAGCGGCACTTCGGGGTCTACATACCGATAGTGGCGCCTGGAAAGGTCGAATGGCTCTATCTGGGCGGGGTCGTCGTCGCTGGGATCCTGGTGGGGCTGGTGCCAGCGTGGCGGGCCTATCGGAACACGCTGCAGGATGGGCTGACGATAAGACTTTGAGACTAGAGACTAGAGACGAGAGACTAGCGATGAGAGACTGGAGATCAGCGGACCGGATTCCAGAGGCGAGCGGCACGAGGCTCTTGTACCCGGCTACCGGCTCACTCTCTAGCCTCTCATCTCCAGTCTCTCGTCTCTATTTTATTGACCCAACGCCGCTCTCCGACTAAGCTTGCCCCCTGAACGGGGCCTGTAGCTCAGTTGGTTAGAGCGCACGCCTGATAAGCGTGAGGTCAGAGGTTCAAATCCTCTCAGGCCCATTGTTCGAACCCCCGCTCCATGCCTGTGTGTCTCCAGGCCTCGCGCTCGTCCCATTCGGTACAGCCGCCTTCAGGATCTTCCCGATATCGACCGGGGCGGCAGATCCCACGTGAGCACCAAATCCACTGGGTGGTCCCTGATGAGTTGGCAGCCGTCCGAGTCCGAAAAGTTCTGGGGCAACACCGATCCCTGCCAGCACCTGGTCGAGATCTATTCGAGTCATCCCGCCTTCCTCGATTCACTCGAACGCTTCGTGGCCGATGGTCTCACCGCTGACGAAGCCGTGATCATCATCGCGACCCGTGATCACCGTCGCGCACTCGGCGAGCGCATGGCTCGGCGCGGCATCGATCTCGACGCAGCCCGGACCGAGGGCCGGTATCTCGATCTCGACGCCGCCGATACGCTGTCGTTCTTCATGGTCAATCGCTGGCCCAACCGGATGCTTTTCACCCACTTGCTCAGCGACCTGCTGGTGCGCGCCCGCGCCAATGATCGCCGGGTCCGTGCCTTTGGCGAGATGGTGGTGCTGCTTCTCGAATCCGGCCAGACAGAGGCGACGGTACGTCTCGAAGAGTTCTGGCACGAGCTCTGTAGCAGCGAGCGCTTCACACTGCTGTGTGCATATCCTGCACACGTCGTGGCGAGCCGGGCGGCTCGCGACAAGATCTGCGGGCTGCATTCCCAGGCCCTGGTGGCGTAGCGGCAAGTCGGCTCGCCGGCGGCAAAGCGGTTGGCCACCCAACGATGCTCGACGACTTCCGTTGGCTCGGGCACCCTCACCGTAGCCCATCGTCGAGGGCAGATGACCCACGCTCACCATCACGCACCGGATGATACGTCAGCTTCGCTCCCCGGTTTGACGGGAGCGCCCCACCCGGCCGCGCACGATCCGCACGACAAGCATTCCTCCCATGACAAACACGCCGGCCACAGCGTAGCGATGTTTCGCGACCGCTTCTGGCTGAGCCTCGCCCTTACGATCCCGACCCTGATCTGGGGTCACATGCTGCAGTCGGTGTTCAGCTACACCGCGCCGATGTTCCCGGGGTCGCACTGGATCCCCGCGATCTTCGGCACGGTGGTGTTCGTCTACGGCGGCACGCCCTTCATCAAGGGCGCGATCGGTGAGCTCAAGGCCCGCACGCCCGGGATGATGACGCTGATCGCACTCGCCATCAGTGTCGCCTTCGTCTTCAGCGTGGTGGTGCTCGCCGGGTTCCCCGGGATGCCGCTCTGGGAGGAGCTCGCGACGCTCGTGACGATCATGCTCCTCGGTCACTGGATCGAGATGCGCTCGATCTCGCAGGCCCAGGGTGCGCTGAAGGAGCTCGCGAAGCTGCTCCCCGATGTCGCGACGCGCGTGGAGGGCGCCGACGGCGCCGAGCAGCTCGACCGAGGTGCCGGCATCGGCACTCCGCGCTGGCGACATCATCCTCGTGCGCCCAGGGTCGTCGATTGCCGCCGACGGCGTGGTGCGATCGGGGCAGAGCGCGGTCAATGAGGCGATGCTCACCGGCGAGTCGCGCCCCGGTCGAAAGCAGAGGGCGATCGGGTGATCGCCGGGACGATCAGCGGCTCCGGCTCGCTGCGAGTCGAGGTGACAGGCACCGGCGACGACACGACACTCGCCGGCATCATGCGGCTGGTCGAGCAGGCGCAGGGCTCCAGGTCGACGCGCCCAGGCGCTCGCCGACCGCGCGGCATTATGGCTCACCTTCGTGGCCCTCGGCGCCGGCGTGCTCACGCTCGTCACGTGGCTCGTCGATTGGCGCCGAGCGCCGCCTACGCCGTCGAGCGGATGGTGACCGTGCTGGTCATCGCCTGCCCACACGCTCTCGGCCTCGCGGTGCCGCTGGTGATCGCGATCTCGACCACGCTCGGCGCGCAGAGCGGCCTCTTGGTACGCGATCGTCGCGGCCTCGAGGATGCGCGGCAGCTCGACACCGTGGTCTTCGACAAGACCGGTACGCTGACGCTCGGCGAGCATCGCGTCGTCGCGATGCAGGCCGCAGCCGGGCTCGTCGGACGACGATGCACTGCGGCTCGCCGCCGCTGTCGAGGGCGACGCGGAGCATCCGGTGGCGCGCGCCATCGTCGCCGAGTGCCGACCGAGCGATCGACTCGACGATCCCCATCGGCCACGGCGTTCGAGGCGATGGCCGGGCGTCGGTGTGCGGGCCGACGTCGAGCGGCCGCCACCTCGCCGTGGGTGGGCCGAACCTGCTGCGCGAGCTCTCGGTGGACGTCCCCGGCGGAGTTCGCGCGCTTCGCCGAGCGATGCGGCGTCGCGTGGGCAGGGCGTGGTGTATCTGGTGGAGGCGACGCACGGTGCGCGGCGCCTTCGCGGTGGCCGATGCGGTGCGACCCGAGGCGGCGGATGCGGTCCAGCCGTCTTCGCGACGCCGGCGTCGAGGTGGTGATGCTCACCGGCGACGCCCAGGCCGTGGCCGACGCCGTGGCGCGCCGAACTCGGCATCGACCACCGTGCATCGCCGAGGTGCTGCCCGAGCCAAGGCAGCGCAGATCGAGGCGCTGCAGAAGCAGGGGAAGCGGGTGGCGATGGTGGGCGACGGGGTGAACGACGCGCCGGCACTGGTCACGGCCGACGTGGGGATTGCCATCGGTGCGGGAACCGATGTGGCCGTAGAGTCGGGCGACATCGTCCTGATGCGCAGCGATCCGCGCGACGTCGCGCGGGTCGTCACGCTCTCGCGGGCGAGCTACCGGAAGATGGTGCAGAACCTGTGGTGGGCCGCCGGCTACAACATCGTGGCGATCCCGCTCGCGGCCGGCGTGCTCGCTCCCGTGGGGCTTCGTGCTCTCACCGGCAATCGGCGCGGTGCTGATGTCGCTGAGCACGGTGGTGGTGGCCGCCAACGCCCAGCTGCTGCGGCGAGTCGATCTCTGAGCTAGTTCGCTCGCCGCGCGCGCGATGACCAATGCACGCTCGAGACCAACCACGTGTTGCCCTTGCGGGTGAGCACCATCAGCTCCGCGCCCGTGCTGTTGACTGCGCGTCCGTTGTAGGTCCCCTTCGTGTCCGACGTGCTGGCCACCCACGCCATGTTGCCCTGTACTGACACGTGACGCACCGTGCGCACCGACGGCACGGCAGAGGCATACGCGATGTCACCCGGCAGGTGGTGATCCTGGTATTCGTGACGCGTCTCGAGCCCGCCCGCCTCAAGAATCATCGCATCAGGCGCCAGCAGCGCCATCACGCCCGCGGTGTCCGCAGCCACGAGCTTGGCATGGAACGCCGCTGCCACGGCGACCACCGCAGCCGAATCGCCACGCGCTACCGCCGCACGCGCTGATTGCGCCGACACCGACGTGGCACCAGCCAGACCGAGAACTGCAGAAAAGATCATGCGCCGCATGTCGTGCTCCTGGCAGTGTGCCGAAAGGTATTCGCGATTTAGTGTGGCGTCATGCCCGGCGGCGTAGCCACGAGGACTGCGGTGATCGCAATCACGATGGTGGCCACCGCCAGCTCGATCCAAGCCGACCGGCTCAGCCGCGACACACCATGCGCTGTGCCGAGCGCAGGCTTGACCACCCGCCAGTTGTAGGCGCCGGTGGCCACCACGATCGAGAGCACGCCGAGCTTGATGAGGAGAACCCGTGCGTAGCCGCCATCGAACAGCGCCCCGATCGATCCGATATGCAGCCACGCCGCGAACACGCCGGTGATCACCAGCACGCCCGCCGCACCCAGCGCCACCGGCGAGAATGCCCCCACGAGCGCCGCCACCGTATCAATCCGCTCTCCTTCGGGGGCAGAGCGGGTCGCGGGGATCGCGGCGGCCATCACCATCAGCAGCGTGCCGAGCCACGCGCCGGCGCCCAGGATGTGGAGCCCATCGGCCAGCATCGGCAGCACGCCAAGTTGCTCGACCGCAGCCGCGTGGCCCGACATCGGCATCGCCGTCACCGCCAGCAGCACACCCACGGCGGCCACCCGCCACATCACGGGTCGCAGCCGCGCCACGCCGAGCGCGATGGCAGCCACCACCGCGCCGGCCACCTGCAGCATCCATCCCTTTCCCCACGGCGAGTAGAAGACGATCGCCTCGAGCAGCGGTCGGTCGATTGACTCGCCCTGCATCGCGGTCGACGCTGCCTGCGCCCAGAGCCGCAGAAAGGCCGCCGCGAGCAGCACCAGCGCCGCCCAGAACCCGATCGCCGCCGCCCGGGTGACCGCATCAGCCAGCCACGGCGCGTCGGGCAGTCGCGCTGCCACCAGGTATCGAAATCCCAGCATCCCGACGAGGGTGAGCAGCGCGAGATAGGTGATCCACCTGGTCACGACATAGCCAGGGCTCTGCACGCTGAAGCTGGTATCGTCCTCGAGTGACGGCGCAGTCGGAAACAGGTCGGCGGGATGATGCGATGTACCAGCAGCACCGGGTGGTGAGTCGACCACGACCACGGGCAGCTCCACCACGAACCGCAGCGATCCCTTCACCGGGTGGCCGTCGTCCCCCGCCACCTGCCACGCGAGCTGGTAATCCCCCGATGCGAGCGCACCAAAGCCGGTCAGCAGCAGCTCGGCGCGCGTGGCGCCGCTGTCGGCACGAAGCATCACCGAGCCGCCATTCGGCATCCGCAGCTCAACGGTCGTGAGCCGCGCCAGCAATACCTTGTTGAATTCCAGATGGAACGACGCGGGCAGGCTGCGCAGCGTGTCGTTCCTGGCCGGCACCGACCGCACCAGTACCGGATGCGCCAATGCTGGCGACACGAGCGTCGCCAGCAGCAATGTCGATGTTGCCATGACCCGCCTCACGGCTTGGTGCCGTGTCCTTCGTGACCGGTCGGCGGGGTCGGCGTCGCCGGCGTCTTCGCCGGCGCAGGGGCCTGCTTCGGTGCTGTCGGTGCAGGTTTCTTCGCGGCCGCCTTGGCAGGGGCTTTTGGCTGCATCATCTCGCGCATCTTTGCCTGATGCTCGGCGGGCATGCTGTCCATCATCTCCATCATCATCCGACGCATTGTGGTGTCGGCCATCATCCGGCGCATGATCACCGTGTCTGCCATCATCCGCATGTGCATCATGTGCATCGCGTCGGGTGCCGCACCAGCCATGGGGGCATGCATGTCATGGTTCATCGCCGGGGTTGCGGAGGCACCCGCCTTTACCTCCATCGTGCTCATGTCGTGCTTCATCGGAGCGTCTGGCTTCGGCATGTTGCTCATGTCATGCTGCATCGGGGCGCCCGGCTTCGCCATGCTGCCCATGTCGTGCGCCGCTGGAGTCGTAACCGGCTTGAGGATGCCCGTTGCCGATCCTCCCATCGCGTCCACGCCACCCATGTGCTCGGCCATGTTCCGCCACATCTCCATCGTCATGATGTTGGTGGTCGGGTTCTGGAACTCGTCGAGCGCCTGGGTGATCACCTTGGCCTTGTCCGACTCCGCCACGACATCGTTGTGCAGGATGTCGGAGATGATGTCGTGCATCATGTGCAGGTTGTCGAAGATCACCGCGGCACGCGGGTGCGCTGCGCTGAACAGCGGCGCGATGCCCGACGTCATCGGCATCTCCGCCGGCATCTGCGCCGGGGCATTCTCGAGCATCGTCCAGAACCGGCCCAGCGTGGCCTGTACGCCGGCCTTCGTTTCGTCCGGCGTGGTCGCGATGATGAACGGCTCGTACAGCCCGACCTGCAGCCAGTGATATGCCCAGATCAACCCGTTGAACTTGGGGTATGCCTCACGAAACGACTTGCTGTAGTACTGATCGTCCATCAGTTCCATCGACTTCGGGACCGCGAGGAACGCGTACTCCTTGCGCGCCAGGTAATAGTCGGTGACCTGCTCGATCCGTGCATCCTGCTCGGCGCGCGCGAGCCGCGGGTCGGAATAAATGTCGTAGATCTGCCGGTGCAGGATGTGCGCCCAGTCGAACATCTGCTTGGCTCGCCACGCGAGCTTGGCGTACTGCGGCATGACCGCCTCCTCGGCGATCGCCAACCGCGGCGGCCGAATCAGCAGGTCGGTCGTGAGATACGTATACTCGCGTTCCAGTTCCCGGTCGGTCCGGGCGCCATCGGTGGTGTACAGCTTTTCGTACAGCACCGCGTGGCCGTAGTCGAAGGCGTTGAACAGCCGGGCGCCCTCCGGATAGGTCGAGAGGAACTTCCAGTTGAAGCTACCCGGATAGTAGAACTGCTCGTCGCGTTGCTGCGCGTTCAGCGGCGCGTGCAACGAGAAGGCAGCCAACGCGAGGAGGCCGCCGAGGCGCAGGATCTGGCGCAACATCATCATTCGCTCCATGTCAGCGCGATCCCGCGGGCATCAGCCCGCGGATCGCGAACGCGTGTGAGAATCCAACCGTCAGCTCCGATGTCAGGTCCGGTCTCGCGAAGCCGGCGACTGACCCCGGCATCGACCACGATCGTCGGCCGCCACTGCCACCGAACGCCGACCCCCGCGTTGACCTCCACCGGGTCGCCCGCGACGGCGCGCGACGCGACGATTTCGCCAATGAGCAGTGTGCTGCTGCGCAGCAACGTCCGGTCCATCGCCGCACTGTAGGTCCAGCGCCGAGCCGGCTCGGCGACCGACAACTCGTCCTCGGGGCCCACGCTCCGCAGCGCGTTGACGTGCAGGCGGGTCAGGCCCCAGCTCCGCGTCGCAATCGCGCGAAACGTCCCCCGAGTGCCCTTGCCACCCAGCGATCCCACCGGAAGGCTCAGGTCGGCGCGCAACGCCAGGGCGGGCAGCCACCGACTTTCGGTGTTGAAGTTGTAGAGAATGAAAGGCTGGATCCCCGCGAGCCCGAAGTCGGGCCGTGCCGGATCGTCAATCGCCGCGAACGGGACGTGGACACCAAATTGGGCGTTGTCGAAGATCCCGTAGCCGAGCTCGAGGACGGTGCTGTGCACCTTCTCGCCGCCTGCCTCTCGCTCGTACCGATACGGAATCAGCAGTTCGAAGGCATGTCGCTCGATCGGATAGGCGTCCTCGGTGAACACCGGCCGCTCGTCGTCGAGGTTGCGATAGTCGATCTGGGCGTCCAGGCGTCCGACGCCCAGCGTGACCACCACCGCCAGCGCCGCCATCGCGCGCGTCCTTCCGCTCCATCGTGCCACCATCATCATGCCTCCCCGATGCCATTGCCTCTTCCGCCAATGGCAGGGATCATACGAGTCGCATGTTACGTGGCGATGAAGCCAGCATTAAGGTTCGTTGAGGACGGACAGAGGCCCGTCCCACCGGGGCTCCGCTGCGGTCACCTTTCTGCCCATGCGAGGACACGGATTGCGCATCCTGATCGTGGAGGACGACCGCAAGGCGGCGCGGTTCCTCCGGCAGGGCCTGCAGGAAGAAGGCTACGTCGTGGACGTGGCAGCCGATGGCGAGGAGGGTGCCCGGTACGCCGCAGGCACGTCCTATGATCTCGCGATCCTCGACGTCCAGCTCCCCGGCATCAACGGCCTGCAGCTGGCCTGGCAGTTTCGCCGTGATGGAATGCCGTTTCCGATCCTGATGCTCACCGCACGCGACGCCACGCAGGACGTGGTGAAGGGGCTCGACGCCGGTGCCGATGACTATCTCACCAAGCCATTCGCCTTCGATGAACTGCTGGCAAGGGTTCGCGCCCTGACCCGTCGCCCGGGTGCGTCGCACACGGACACCCTGCGGTTCGAGGAAATCGAGCTCGACCGGCTTCGCCGCACGGTGCGGCGTGGCACGCGCAGCATCGATCTCTCGCCCCGCGAGTTCCGGTTGCTCGAGTTGTTCCTGCTCCAGCCCGATGAGGTGGTGACCCGTACCCGCCTGCTCGAGAAGGTCTGGGACATGCAGTTCGACCCCGAGACCAACGTGGTCGAGGCGCACATGTCCAATCTTCGCGCCAAGCTGGAGTCCGGCGGCGAACCGCGGGTGATCCAGACGATGCGCGGTGCCGGCTACGTGCTCCGTACGCCCACGGTCGACTCCTGATGCACTCGTTCCGGATGTCGCTCGCGCGCCGCATCGCGTTCGGGGTGCTGCTCCTCTTCGGCGTCGTCGGAGCGGCGAGCGTGTTCTCGTTGCGGTCGATGCTCTACGATCGGCTCGACGACACGCTGTTGCGCATTGCCGAACTGGAGGCCCAGCACGGTGCGGCGGTCACGTCATCCGCGTTCTCGTTCCACGAGGGCATCCTCCTGCAGCCGCGGGAGGACGCCGCGTCGGAGCTGACCCGCTACGCCCAGCTCTGGACCAGCAACGGGCGCCCGCTGGTGCGGAGCCGCAACCTGCACGCCGATCTCGATCTCCCCGCCGATGCACTCACGTCCGCCCGTGCGGGACGAGTCGGCTGGGCATCGCACCAATGGAACGGCGAGCCACTGCGCAGCGTCGTCTTCCCGCTCGCGCTCGTTGGCGCCGCGCACGGCGTCCATGTGTTGCAGGTCGCCGCGCCCACCCAGCCGGTGCGACGCATCGTGACGCGTTTCGCGTGGCTCACGGTGCTGTTGTCCCTCACCGCCACCGCCGCGGCCTTCGGGGTCGGCTGGCGCGTCGCCGGCTTGGCACTGATCCCCACACGCGAGATCACCGAGCAGGCCGAGGCGATCGAGGCGGGCACGCTGTCGGATCGAATCACCGCGCACGCCGACGTGCACGAGTTCGGGCGACTGGTCAACGTGCTCAACGGAATGCTCGATCGGCTCGAATCGGCGTTCGAAGGTCAGCGGCAATTCACCGGCGACGCGAGTCACGAGCTGCGGGCCCCGCTCAACGTGCTCCGCGGCGAGCTCGATGTGCTGCTGCGGCGCGACCGCACCCCCGCGGAGTACCGCGAGACGGCCGAGCGCTGCCGTGATGAAGTGATCCACATGTCGCAGCTGGTGGGAGACCTGCTCCTTCTCGCGCGCGGTGATGCCGGCATGCGTGTAGGTGGCACCACCGAGCAGTCACTGCTTGATGTTGCCCTGGCGGCCGCCCAGCGATTCCGCGGTACAGCCGAGAGTCGCGAGGTCACGCTTGATGTGGGTGGGGTGGACGCGGTGGTGCGTTCCGATGCCGGAATCCTCGAGCGCGCCATCGCCAATCTCATCGACAACGCGGTGCGACATGCGCCCGACGGCGGCAAGGTGACCGTCGTGGTGAGCAGCAGCGAGAGGATGGCGGTGGTGACGGTCACCGATACGGGCTGCGGGATCACCGACGCAGATGTACCCAACCTCTTCACCCGCTTCTTTCGTGGCGACCCGGCTCGCACCGCCACCGCCACCGGCAGCGCCGGCCTCGGCCTCGCCATCGCGCGCGCCGCGGCAGAGGCGCACGGTGGCCGCCTTGAGTACGTGGGCAATGCACCCGGCGCGAGTTTCCGCCTGTCGCTGCCACTCGCTGCTGTGTAGCCAGCGCCCCCGACCTCGTCTGCAAGGGTACAGGCGGGCGTCGCTCCGCCGTCTCCGCCCCTTTCAGGAGGACATCATGGCCCAGGTCAAGGATCCCGTCTGCGGGATGATGGTTGATTCGGATACCGCCGAGTGGACGTCGAGCCACGGCGGCAAGTCGTACTTTTTCTGCATGGAGCAGTGCAAGATCTCGTTCGATGCCGATCCAGCGAGTTTTCTCAGCTCAAGCGGCAACGAGCCTGCATTCACCGTCGAGAATGGCATGACGGCACCCAAGTTCGGCTCGGCGGGTAGCGGCGGTGCAGAGTACGAGGGGCCGCCCGAGATGCGCGACAAGTAGGGAGCGTTAGTCCTCGGCGACGATCCGCACCGCTGTTCCCCATGGGTCGAGGACGATCCCGCCGTCCGTTCCGGCCGGCAACACGCTCCCGGACTCCCGCATGTTGGCGAGCACCGTCGCTGCATCGTCGGCAGGAACGACGAGTTCCCATTGAAGCAGGCGTGCATCATCGGGCCCCGGCGCAACCGCTCCGGGGCTCCATGTATTCACGGCAAGATGATGGTGGTAGCCGCCCGCAGACATGAAGAGCGCGCCTGGATAGCTCCACACGGTGCGATCGAATCCCAGGAGCTCGTGATAGAAGGCCTCTGCCTGGGCGATGTTGGCGACCCTGAGGTGCACATGTCCGATCGTGGTGCCCTCCGGCGCACCGGCCCACGCGCGGTCGACGCCCAGCTTGACCAGGTTCGCGATGTCGAGCGAATCGGTCGACATCAACACTTCTCCGTTGACATGCTTCCACGCCGACGACGGGCGGTCGGCGTACACCTCCACCCCATGGCCATCGGGGTCGGTGAGGTAGAGCGCCTCGCTCACGCCGTGGTCGGCGGCGCCGAGATGCTCGCCGAGCGAGTGGGCGTGACGGACGAACCGCCCGAGATCGGTACGGGTCGGCAGGAGCACTGCAAAATGGAAGAGGCCGAGGTGCCCGTGGGGTCCGACGGGCCGGGATTCCGGTACTGCGCGCAACTCCACCAGCACGGTGTCCGTGTCTTCCACGCCAAGTTCGGCCCGATCACCCTCCCGGCGCAACAGCGCCAGCCCGATCACCAGCCCGTAGTAATCGATCGACCGCTCCAGGTCGGCCACCCGCAGCACCACCCGCCCGATCCGAGCGTCCGCGGGGAGTCGATAGGTTGTCTTCGCACTGGATTGCATGGTATCCCCCGGACAAAATGTCACTTCTCGCTTCCCGCTTCTCGCTTCTCGGGTATCTGTCATCACGCTTGATGTTTGGACCGTTTTGCCACAGCATGCTGGGATGACGTCATTTAGAATCCGTCTGGGCACCCTTTCAGTCCTCGCCATCCCCATCGCCCTCGCCGCGCCGTCCCCGGTGTCACCGGATCCCGTGGCGTTGCTGTCGGTCAGTCCCGACCGCCTTGTCAACGAATCACGCACCCCGCGGACCGTCGAGGTCAGCCTGGTGGCGGCACCGGCCCGGCTCGACATCGTGCCCGGTCACGCCACGACCATGCTCACCTATAATGGTCGCTCGCCGGGCCCGACGCTGGAGGTGCGCGAGGGCGACCGGGTCATCGTCCACTTCACGCAACCGGCTCGCCGAGCGGAGCACGATCCACTGGCACGGGCTGCACATCCCGTTCGCAGCCGACGGCAGCCCGTACCATCCGGTCGAGCCGGGCGAGACGTTCGACTACGTCTTCACGGTGCCGATCGGCAGCGCCGGGACCTACTGGTACCACCCGCACCCCGACCACCGCACCGGCCCGCAGGTGGCGCAGGGACTGTACGGCGCGCTGGTCGTGCGGGCAGCTGACGATCCCCTCCCGGCGTCGCTGCGTGAGCAGCTGCTGGTGCTCCCCGACAACCGGTTCCGCGACGATGGTTCGATCGATCTTCCTGCCGGCCACTCGCCGCGGGCCGGATCGACGAGGAGAACGGTCGCGAGGGCGAACGTGCTGTTCGTGAACGGCAAGGTGATGCCGACGCTCACGATCCGTAGCGGCGAGGTGCAGCGCTGGCGGGTCATCAATGCGTCGGCGGCGCGCGTTTATCGACTCGCGATCGCCGGCCACACGCTGCTGCACGTCGGCACCGACGGCGGGTTGTTCGAGCGGCCGGTCGAGGCGAAGGAACTCGTCCTCGGCCCCGCCGAGCGCGTCGAGGTGCTGGTGCGCGGCACCGGTGCGCCCGGCAGTTCGCGCCGTGCTCCAGACGCTCCCCTACGATCGCTACGTCCCGCAGACGCGCCCCGCCGACTGGAACGAGGCGCGCGACCTCTGACGCTCAGCTACTGCACCGCGGCCCGCTGAAGGCACCCGCATTCCCGCTCGCCTCCGTGTGGTCGCCCGATCGACACCACCGAGGTCTCGACGCACCGCGTGATGGCGCTGAGCCAGGGGATGATCAACGGCCGCACGATGGACATGAATCGCAGTCGACGTCATCGCGCCGCTCGGCGCCACCGAGATCTGGGAGGTCGAGAACCTGGTCGGCATGGATCACCCGTTCCACCTGCACGGCTTCCAGTTCCAGGTGATTTAACGCAACGGCGTTCCGGAGCCGTTCCGGAGCTGGAAGGACGTGGTGAACGTGCCGAAGCATGAGTCGGCGCGATTCGTCGTGCGGTACGACGATTTTGCCGGCAAATGGATGTTCCACTGCCACATCCTCGATCACGAAGATCACGGGATGATGGGTGTTCTCGAAATCACACCGGGGAGGCCACGATGACGCAGGTGCAGCGCAAGTCGATTGCCAGGTGGACCATTCTCGCCGTGCTCGCAGCGTGCGCTGGTGCGCTCGTCGTCGGCAATGGCGGTCGGCTGGCGGCCACGCCGACGCCCATCGAGGCGCGCGTGGTCGAGGCGAAGGACGCTTCATCGTGCCGACCCGATGCGCGGTCGCCTGCCTGGTGGTGACGCACGCGTGCGTGGATTGTCATGGTGGTGGCCCGAACCCGGCCGCCGACGGCTACCTGGCCGGGATGCGCGACACGATGGGCAATTCCGGATCGGGCCGTTCATCACCCGCCCGCGCAACCTGACGCCCGACAACCTCACGGGGTTGGGTCGCTTCACCGAGCGGCAGATCTTCAACGCGCTCCGCTTCGGCCTGCGCCCGGGCGAGACGCCCGACGTGGACATCACGTCGACGATGCCCGGGCGGGGCAACTTCCCGGCGACCCCGAACTACCTGGCGCTCCCGATGCCGTGGCCGGCATACCGTCACATGCCCGATCAGGACATCCGCGACGTCGCGGCGTATCTCAAGCGCGCGCTCAAGCCGGTGCGCAACAAGGTCGAGGACAGCGACGGCCCGCCCGACTTCTGGGCGAGCGAGTATACGGACGCGAAGATCGGCAGCTACCCGATGGCCGCGTATCCGACGAAGAACGAGCAGTAGAGAGAGACGGGAGACGGGAGACGGGAGACGGGAGACGGCCGAGTCTCTCCGTCTCCCGTCTCCCGTCTCTCATTTCTTGATAATCGGCAGTATCCCATCCCTCAGCGACACCCACAAGAACTGCGGCAGCGATTGCTGACCGGTCCAGCGGTGGCGGATCACGCCGTTCTCGGCGGTTTTCCCGCCGGAGTTGGTGTTGTCACCCTGCAGCAGGAACTCGTTGGCCGCAATCTTGGCAAGCGCCCGCCGGATCCCCCCCAGCGGTCCGCTTCGTGCCACGCCGGGCACTTCCACCGTGAGGCCGTTCCAGCGCGGGCTCACGGTGCCGCTCGCGACCCCGTTCCGGACCGTGGCATTGAACGTGATCGACTCGACCTGTCCCGCCGAGAAGCCGATCTTGGTGGCACCGAGCAGGAAGGGCGTGAATGCAGTGGCTGGCATCGAGCCCAGCTTGCCGCTGTAGGTCATGCTGAAGTTGTCGGCGAGCAGCGGGATCGCGATGTCCACGTGAAATGGTCCCTTGCCCATCAGGCGTGCGTCGCCGCGGATCCGCATCGGCGTGCTCGATGTCTGCTTGACCGGATCGGTCGAGAGGTTGTACACGCCGATCCGCAGGTTGTCGAACTTCACCTCGCCCGGCCGGGCAGCCTCCGCGCTCCGCTCCCGATACGACATCCGCCCCGCCAGCGTGATCGTGTCGATCGCCAGGATCAGGTCGAGGTCGCTCATCGCGCGCTGGGGCGTGCGCTTGAAGCTGCGCCGTCCGCGCGACGGCAGCCGTTTGTCGCTGTAGATGTCGAACACGAATCCCGTCGCATCGGCACGGCGGATGTTGTAGCGATCGAGGCGCAGGTAGCTCACCAGGTCGGCGCCGCGGATGCTCACGCTGTCGGCCGACAACTCGATCCGGTCGTTGCGCCAGCGGTTACGTCGGACGAAGTCGCCGTCGCTACCCTCCGGCCCCACCTTGATCCCCACGGCGTACGCCATGCTGTCCGCGACGTTGATCGCGAACCGTCGAACCGCCACCCGGTCGCCGCCACTGTCGCGCCTGAGCACGCCGCGCGCGTCGAGCGTGACGGGGCCGATCGGTGTCGGCGTGTCCCACATCGCGGGATGATCGCCGAACAGCACGTTGGCGATCAGCATGGTGTCGAGCGTGGTCGTCGTCTTGAAGTCCGAGCCCAGGGTGTTCTGGATCAGCGTGGTGCGGGTGAGCGCAAAGGTGTCGAGCGACACCATTCGCCCGATCGCGCGCAGCACCGCCTCGATCGGCGGCCGCTGTGGCCGCGGCCGTGGCACTGCCTGCACCGATTGCCCAACGGTATCCCGAGCGCCGCTGGGGGACACCTGCACCGTCGCGCTGTCGATGGTCATCCGCCCAACATCGACGTTCCCGGTGGTCAGGAAGCGGCGCCAATCGACTTCGTCGAGCGCCAGCCGGCCGATGCTGAGCGCGGTGAATCCCAGGGAGTCGGCGTACGGTCCCGGCAACGGCTCATACTCGAAACCCTCCAGTCTCAGCGTACGGTTTGCGAGTCCGACCGAAAACCTGGTGAGCGCAAGGCGATTCGCGGCCTCCGCGCTGCCCTGGAAGCCCTCCAGCGCAACCGTAACGTCACGGCTCAGCAGCGTGGTGCGCGCCGATTCCTTGACCTTGGGGTCGTAGTGCAGCGAGTCGAGCCTCACGGCGAGGCGATCGAACCGCACCGCCGTCCGCCGACCCGAGCTGCCGGTGACACCGAGAGCGAGCGCGACGTGCGGGAACGCGACCGTATCGATCCGGATGAACGGTACGTCCCGCGACAGTTCGAGGTCCCCCCGGAGCCGCAGGAATGCGCCAGTGGTGTCAGCCGAGCCATCGGTCCTAGCGGTGGCCTGCGGAACCTCTGCCGAGACGGCCACGCTGTCGCACCCCGCCGATGCGACGTGCAGCCCGTTTCCAGCGGTGAGGCGAGCCAGGTCGATCCCGCTCAGGGCACAGCCCCGGAATCGGATGGTCATCGCAGGTAGCGGCGTGTCCCGCTTGCCGTTGGCGGACAGATCGGTGGTGATGACGACGGTGTCCACCGAAACCCGTTGGGCCACCTCGTCGACCACGATCCGGCTCGAGGTGAGCTGATAGGCTCCCTCGGAGAGTCGCTTGACCTCGCCCTGCGCCCACCGCCGAACCACCGGGTCGGCGATCCGCACGGCGTGCTGCCCCAGGCCCCAGCGGTTGGCGTAGATCAGCCAACCGATGATCAGCACTGCTGCGACGACGACGGCGGCTGTACGGTACCGGGGTTCGAGCTTCAGGGTGCCTCCTTGGCGCTTCAACGATGGGGGACAACAGGTTGGTGCACAACGGCACCCGTTCCGTCGCCACTGGTGCCGGTCGCGTGTGGGGCAACGGCGTGGTGCTGATGCCGCACTCCCCCGAGCGCCCTCGTCCACGATTCAGGACGATTGCACAAGCCGTTGTTGCACAACACGTTACGGACCGTGGTCGGAGCCTCAACCAGCGGCCTGACGATTGCGTTGGTGGTCGCCATGACTGCTGCACCGATGTTAGGCGATGTGTTTGCGCTCCGTTCGCATCAAGCGGCGAAGATGACGGCGCTCACCCGGATAGCGGGCGGGATCACTCGTGACATCGGCGACGCGGTCGAATCGGCCGGTTCGACGGTCGCCGAGTTGCTCGCAGAACTGCCAAGCACGCACCCCGCGTACGATCGACTCGATGAACTCCGCGAGTCGATGCTGCGCGTGGCCGCCGTGACCCGGCAGCTCAGGGCTTTCTCCGGCGCCTCTGCGCGTGTCACGACCATCGACCTCGACCGTGTCGTGGAACGCACCCGGCCGATGCTCGAGCGGCTCGCCGGCCCTGGAGTCGCGGTCGCATGGCATGCCGGTGCTCCCGGGGTCCAGACCGTCGCCGCTCGCGGTGTGGTGGAGCAGGTGCTGCTGACGCTCGTCGTGAACGCTCGCGACGCCATGCTCGATGGCGGCTCGATTCACATATCTACGTCGTGTGTCGAGCTTGTGGAGGAGATGGTGCACCGCCACGGAGTGCTTCCTCCCGGCCGATGGGCGCTGCTCGATGTTCAGGACCGTGGAATGGGGATGACCGCGGAGACGGAGGCGAGTCTCTTCGAGCCGTTCTTCACGACGAAGTCTCCCGGCATGGGCACTGGCCTCGGACTGAGCACGGTGTATGGCATGGTTCGCCAGGCCTCGGGGCAGGTGATCGTGTCCAGCCAGCTAGGGGAAGGCACCACGGTCCGCGTCGCGCTGCCGGCGGTTCCAGACGTCCGGCCCGTGGAGCCGACAGCGTTCGAGTCGGGCGAGATGGCGATCCTCGTGGTCGACGATGATGCCTGGGTGCGAACGGTCACGTGCCGGATGTTGCGCCGGGCCGGCTACGGCGTCCTCGAGGCCGACGGCGCGGAGACGGCGCTTGAACTGCTCGGCGGCGTCGCTGGGCGATGCGTTCGGCTCGTGCTCACCGACATGATGATGCCCGGGATGGATGGCGCGACCCTCGCCTCGTTGGTCAAGCGTTCGTTCCCCGCCGCCCGGGTGATGATCATGACCGGCTATGGAGGCGGCATGCTGCCGGATGACCGGCTTGGCGCCGATATCGGAACAGTGCTCGCGAAGCCGTTCACCGCGGACGAACTGCTCGACGCGGTACGGCTCCGGCTGGCGTGATTCGTTGTCCGGCACGATCTGCCCTTGTCCCGGGGCAGATCGCGGTCGATTTTTGCCACCCGACCCGGTAACGTCCGCCGCCGGCACATCGACCGTGAGAGAGCCATGAAAGCCAATGACATCCGCAAGGGCAACGTCATCTACTTCGACGGCAAGCCACACCTGGTGATGGACTTCACCCACCGCACCCCCGGCAACCTCCGCGCATTCGTGCAGGTGAAGCTCCGCAACCTTGCGACTGGCTCGCAGCTCGACCATCGCTACAGCGCGACCGAGAATGTCGACGAGGCGCGGCTCGACACCAAGGACATGCAGGTGCTCTACGCCGACACCAACGGCGTGCACGTCATGGACGCTCGTTCCTATGAACAGTTCACGCTCGACAGTGAGCTGGTCGGCAATGACGCTGCATGGATGCAGCCCGAGATGACGCTCGCCGTGGTCTGGCTCGAGGGCAAGCCGATCTCCTACCAGCTGCCCACGTCGCTGGAGTTCGAAATCACCGAGACCGCGCCTGCGATGAAGACCGCCACCAAGTCATCGTCATCGAAGCCGGCGGTGCTGAGCAACGGCGTCACGGTGAATGTCCCGGAGTTCGTCGGCCAGGGCGAGCGGGTGCGGGTGAATCCGCGCGAGGGAGTGTATATCGAGCGGGTGAAGTAGGGAGAGGCGAAGGGCGAGAAGCGAGAGGCGAGAAAAGAGCTGGGAGGTGAGGCGGTACTCCGTTCTCGCTTCTCGCCTCTCCTGCTGCTTAGTCGCTTTCCGGCCGGAACGTCAGGTCGAACGCCAGGTACAGCGTCTTGGTGAACGGGAAGAGGGCCAGCGGTCCGAGCACCATCAATGCGATGCCGCCCCATTGCAGCAGCTTCCACGGCGGCGTAGGCCAGGTCGCAAGCAGGATGCCCACCAGCACCGCGGCGAAGATCATTTCGATCATGATCATCGCGACCATGTACGATCCCACCTGATAACCCGACTCCCCGCGATCGAGCACGATCCTGCACGCAGGGCAGCGTTCGTGCATGCTGAACCATGTTCTCATGACCGGTCCCCCCCCACAGCGGGGACAACGAAGCCTGATTGCGCGGACCAACCTGGTGACCATTCGCGGCTCTGTAGACAAGAGACGGTGGATGCAAAAAAAGATAGTCGGCAGAACCCCAGGGTCTCCGCCGACTATCCATCAACCATCAACCTTCCCCTACGGCCTCCCGCCGCCGTCACGGCCGCCGCCGCCCGGCCGGCCCTGACCACCGCCGGCGCCACCGGCACCGCCAGCGCCACGCTGGCCGCCGAACAGGTTCGCCTGCGGATTCCGCACCGTCTCCGGCAGCAGCGCCCACTGCACATCGGTCAGGATTGCGCGGACCGATGCCACGCCTTCGCTGCTTTCCTTCCGCATCAGCTCGAGCAGCGGCTGCAGCTTCGGGAACAGCGCCTGCATGTCGGGGTTGGCCCCGGCCTTCGTGATCTCCACTTCAAGCGCCGCAATGATCGGCGCGCGAGCGGTATCCGATGAGTCGGCAATCAGCTGGAGCTTGGCAACCTGATTCGGCGTCAGCGCCAGCGAGTCACGCCGCTCGAGCGCGCCCTTGGCCACGTGCACCGGGAGGTTGGCAACAAGCTGCTGGGCGAAGTTGCCCTGCGCCCCACCACCACCGGCCGCGCTGCAGCATCTCGCGGCGCTGGTCACGGCCGATCACGTAGCGCACCTGCACGCCCACCTGGAACGGCGAGCGCACCGCGGTGGCACCTGAGTTGGTGGCGCCGAAGCGATCGTTGACGGTGTACTTGTACGTGTTGCTCGCAGCGTCGAAGCCCTGCACCGTGAGCAGCGTGTTGTCGGGACGCGCGAACCCGCCCCAGCCCTTGAGGTTGTCGGATCCGTTGAACAGCTCGTCGAGCCCGCCCAGCATGTTGATGGTCGAGAACGAGAGCGACAGGCGGCGATCGAACATCGCCGGCCGCCAGTTGACCTGCAGCGACAGGTTCGGCTGCCACGGACCGGTGCAGCTGTTGCGGCTGGCGATCGAACCCAGCTGCGAGGCGAGACACGAACCGGCGTCCGACGCCAGCAAGCCGGTTCATTGCGGCGGCCACGGCCGGATCCGACGCGCTCGATGGATCGAAGACAAACGCCCGGTCGTTGCGCGAGCCGTCGCCGTTGATGTCGCCCTGTACGGTCGGCGTATACGCCGCGCCCGACGTGACGTTGGCCACCGCGGTGACCTCGAGGCCCTGGTTGAACGGATAGGTCACGTTCGCCTGGATATTGTGGCGACGCTCGTTGCTCGACCGGGCCCATTCGTACACGTTCGGGTCGCCGGCGGTCAGGTTGGCACCACCCCCGAATCCGCCACCACCGCCGACATCGCCACCACCGCGTGCACCGAATCCGCCGCCGCCGCCGCTGCCGCCCTGGTCGCGCGACTGCTGGTAGGTGTAGCTCAGGTTGAGCAGTGCACCGGTGCGCGTGAAGGCATTCACGCTGGCGGTGAGCTGCTTCGTCTCGTTTTCCAGTGAACTGAACAACTGGCGCACCGCACCATACGACGGGTCGAGACGTGACGCGGTGAGCGGCACCGCGCCGGTACGCGGATCGATCTGCGCTGCAGCGGCGTACACCGGGCGATTGCCTTCGTTCGCGAGCGTGAAGGCCGGGGTGCTCGCCAGGTTGAGGTCGCGCGACGCGCCCTGCCCGATGCCGCGCACATACGACGCGTCAACGGTGAAGTTGTAGGTGTTCCAGAATCGCTTCGACAATCCGAGGCTGGTGCGCCACGTCTTCGGGGCACCGTAGCCTTCTGCGTAGGTGGTCACCGTGCGGCGCCCCGTGACGATCGGCGTCGACGCACCGTTGAGGCACTGCGTCGGGATCGACGCATCGTTGTTCGCGAAGTCGTTCCAGTTCGGCAGCGGCACGGCGTCGCCGACGCAGAACAGCTGGGTCTCGGTGGTGCTGAGCCCCGCCTGCGCCTGGGCCGTGCCGGGCAGCGTGCTGGGCAGCGTGCCCCGGAACAGGCCGACGCCACCACGAATCACGAGCGCCGGCGCCTGGAAGCCGCGCTGACCCTGGCCCTGCTGCTCGGCCGACGGCACGGTGATCGAGAAACCGACGCGCGGCGTGAAGTAGGTCTCCTTCGGCAGGATGTCGGTCCGCACCCCGAAGCGCTCTTCCGCATCGGTGTTGCGATCCGGCGCGCCGCCGAACGACGAGTGCTCGAGACGGCCACCAATCGTGAACTGGAAGTTCTGGCTCGGCCGCAGCACGTCGCTCAGGTAGATCGCGGCGTCACGGCTGCTGCCGTCCCGAATCGTGGGCTGCAGCGTGCGCGTGAACGACGCCGGGCGATTGGCCTCGAAGTCGGCCAGCGAGTTGAAGACGTAGGTGCCGAAGCGGTTGTTCGTCACGTCCTGGTCGAACGAACTGTTGTTGAGCAGCAGGCCGAGCGACACGCGATGCACGCCGCCGTCAGGAAGCCACGACAGGTTGTTGCGAATCTCGAACGACTTGTTGCTCGACTCCTGCGGGAGGCCGGTGTTGCCGCCGAACCCGAAGGTGGTGAAGCTGATGCCGCCGTCATCGAGCGTGGACTGGTTCTGCACGCGGCCCGTGGGCACGTAGAGGAACGGCGTCGACTCGTTGTTGCTGGTGTTGTAACCGAAGCGCAGTTCGTTGATGAACTGGACGCCGATGCGCGATGCGACGCTCACCGCCAGCCCGGCGCCGGATCCGGTCTGGTCGCCGCCCACCTGGGGAAGCTGGGTCTGGCCAATGCGGGTCGGGTCGGACTTGCTGTCGTTGAGGTCGGCGCGGATCGTCACGGTGTGACGGTCGGCGGCGTTCCAGTCGAAACGGAGGTTGCCCGAGTAGTTGAGTGCGGTGCGATTCGGATCGACCACGCCCACCCGCTGGGTGAGCCCGGTGCCGTTGGCCAGCTCGATGAAACGGTTGACCGAGTCGGGCGATGCGCCGAGACGTGCCAGGGTGGTCGCGTCGGCGAGGTCGAGCGACGCCATCGGCGCCAGCGACCGGCGGGTCGAGAACGAGCCGAACAGGAAGATCTTGTCACGCACCAGCGGGCCGCCGAAGCCGCCGCTGACGTTCTGCTGCGACTGGCCGGCAGTGAACACGTTGTCGGTCGCCGAGCCGAAGGCGAGGTTCTTGTCGCGGAAGTTGCCGGTGAACGAGCCCTGCACGACGTTGCTGCCGCCGCGCGTGGTGGCCGACACCTGGCCGCCGCTGAATCCGCCGCGCGACACGTCGAAGGTGTTGGTGATCACGCGGGTGTTCCGGATCGCGTCCTGCGGCAGGTTGCTCGCCGAGGCGGAGAGGCCGTCGACCACGAAGTTGTTGGCGCCCGAGCTCTGGCCCGAGATCTGGAAGGCCAGCGGCGTCGAGTCGGAACCCGGCACCATCACGACACCCGGCACCAGTGCGGCGAGCGCCGCGAGGTCGGAGGCGTCGATCGGAAGGCGAGCGGCCTGTGCCGCGGTGATGTTCCGTTCGGTGCTGCCCGGCGTCGGACGCTCGTTCTCGTTGCCCGTCGGGCGCACGCACGGCGCGGGCGGTCAGGTCCTGGAGCTGTACCGCCCGCTCGCCCAGCTTCACGTTGAAGGTGATGCGGTCATCGTCGGACTGGCGGGTCACGTTCGCGATGAACGGCTGCTTGCCGATCGCGCGAACCGTGATCCGATACTGACCGCCGCCGTCATTGAAGAAGATCGTGAAGCGGCCCTTGTCATTGGTGTCCTGGCGCTTCGTGACCTCGGTCTCGATGCTGAAGGCCTCGATCGTTGCCCCGACCACCGGTGCGCCGGTTCCGTCGGTGATGGTTCCGGTGATGACGTCGACGTTGCTGCCCGACTGCGCGCTGGCGCGCGGGGCCTGGCCCAGCGCGAGCAGCGCAAGGACGGCGAGAATCAGGCGAGTGGCGGTACGCGAACTCGATGGCGACATGACGGTCCCGGGCTGATGGCCTTCGGTACGGTCCCGGAGGAAGATCCGGGGCGCACCACGGCATTGGTACGTTGCATCAGCCGGGAACGTTGAGTGCCCCGTGGTTCAGGAGTGGCCCATCTCCGCCTCTCCGTCGGGCCCGGGCTCGGGCGCGGGGGGCGGCGGGGTTTCGGTTCCCCGCGACCGGTCCGGGTCGATGAACGCTGCCACCCGGGAGCGAACCTCCCTGAACTCCGCCTCGGCCCTGGTCTGGAGATTGGCCAGGTCGCCCCGGGTGTCCACGGCAAGCTTGTCGAGTTCGACCCTGGCATCGGCCAGTGCCTCATCGATCTTGCCGCGGGCCTCGGCCAGCAGTTCGTCCCGGCGCCGGTAGGCGTCACGGGCCTTGTCGGCGATCTCCTTGGCGCGGTCGTCGAGCTCGTCAAATACGGCCATTGTTCCTCCGGTGAAACGTGCGTGGGCGGCAAACGCCCGTCCCTGAGTATATGAATACGTGGTGTCTCATGCAGTAAGACGGTCGGGCGTGGGTTCCGCCACGCCTAAACCATCCGGTGCCGGGTGGCGTCTCACCCTGGTGTCCACGTTCGCCCCGGTTCTCTCTCTTCCCGCGCTTGAGGCTGCCATCGATTCGACTGTGGAGGCAGCCCAGCGCGGGGACGACGCAGCCTTCGCGGAACTCTACGACGCCCACGCACCGCGGGTGTACGGGCTCTGCCTGCGCCTGGCAGGAGACCCGGCCGCCGCGTCCGACCTGGTGCAGGATGTGTTCGTGAAGGTCTGGGAAAAGATCGACAGCTACCGCGGGGAGAGTGCGTTCTCGACCTGGCTCCATCGACTGGCTGTCAACACGGTGCTCGATCAGGGTCGGCGCGCCAGACGCCGTCGGATGCGGGTGGCGATCGACGCCGACCTGCGCGGGATGGCGGTGGACGCACCAGCGCCGGATGCCCCGGCACGCAAGCGCGACGTGGGATTGTCGCTCGACCTCGAGCAGGCGATCGCTGCGTTGCCCGCTGGAGCGCGGGCGGTGTTCGTGCTCCACGACGTCGAGGGCTTTCGGCACCACGAAATTGCGACGCAACTGAATATCGCGGAAGGCACCTCGAAGGCTCATCTCTTTCGCGCGCGCCGTCTGCTGCGGGAGGCACTCAACCGATGACCTGCGCCGAACTCGACCTGGATATCGACGCGTATTTGCGCGGCGACCTCGACGACCAGCGTGCCACGGAGCTCGAACTGCACGCGGCGTCGTGTGCGCGGTGCGAAGCGGTGCTCGATGCTGCCACGATCCCGGGCGTGATGCCCGACATCGCGCCGCCGCCAACGCTGCGTGCCGACACCCTCGCTGCGGTGCAGCGCGCCCGCACCGCGCACGGTCGTCGTCGCTGGACGCTCCCTGTGGGGGTGGCCGCTGCGGCAGTGCTGGTGCTGATGGTCCTGCAACCCGCGCCGAAGCGTGCTGCCGACAATCCCGGAAATCCCGTGACCAGCATCGCCGAATCGCGCGCCCGCCCCGAACTCGCCGAACTCGACGCGGCCGAGCGCGAACTCAATGCCGCGTTGCAGGCCGAGCCCGACGACGCCGACCTGCGGGGGTATCTCGCGGCGGTGACCGCGCGTCGGGCGGCACTCACCCGGCTGGTGCGTGAGGCCTCGCTGTGATTGCTCGCCTCCTCGGGCTCGCGTTGGCGCTCACCGTGGCGCGCGGCGTGTCGGCGCAGGCTCCGATCCGCGCCGGGTATGCCACGGCGCCCGATGTCGCGATGCGGATCTGGGTGCCAGCAGGGCTGGTGCGCATCGTGGCGTGGGATCGCGACTCGGTCGATGTCAGCGGCACCAACGGCAAGCGCGGCCGGTTCTTCGGCGGCGGCAACCGCACCCAGCTCAAGTTCGGGATCGACCCGCTCGACTCCACCAACACCACGCTGCCTGGCGCCGACATTACGGTGCGGGTGCCGAGGCGCGCGCGGGTGTGGGTCAAGATGACAGCGGGGCATGTGGACGCAGAGGGCACCGCTGGCGAACTCGAGGTCAGCGTGGTGGGCGGGAGTGTTGCGGTGCGCAATGCGCAGGGTGTGATCGCGGTCGAATCAATCGATGCCCCAGTGACGATCGATCGCAGCGAGGCAGCGCTCCGAATTCGTGGCGGCAAGGGGATCGTGACACTGCGGGATGTGGCGGGTACCGCGTCGATCGCCACGGTGAGCGGCAACGTGGTCATCAGCGGTGCGCGGGCCCCCGACGCGACGGTCGAGACGATCGGCGGGGCGGTGGATGCCGAGCTGCGGGGTGCCAAGTCGGCGCTCGACGTGCAGACCCATTCGGGGGCGATCACGTTGCGGGTCGATCCGGCCAGGCTCCCGGCGTTTGCGCTCTCGGCGCGCAGCGGGTCGGTGCGCAATCCGTTTCCGGCCGCCAAGGGTGCGGCCACCGTGGTTGCGCGCTCGTTCAAGGGAGACATAAACGTTGTGCTGCTGGCTGACATCAAAGGGAGGTAGCGAACTACCACCTTTTCAGGAGTATCCGATGTCAGGTCTCACGATCCGCCCGTTGCTCCCGTTCGCGGCGTTTGCCACCCTTGCTGCCGCGGCGGTCGTTGGTCCTCCCCAGATCAAGGTCGAGCGGGTTGGTGGCGCGGTTGCCGCTACCGGTGCCGGGCGCGGTGCTGGTGGTCACCGGTGATCATCACCAGGACGATCACTTGCCGCAGGTCACCGGTCGTGCCGAGGGGGTGCGGGGTGGAAAGCGGATCACCCAGCCGATCACGATGACGCCCACCAAGGAGCGCGGGAAGTTCGGCGTTACCAAGCAGTGGGCCAATGGCACGCCGTGGGTGCTGGTGTTCACCGTGGTGCAGGAAGGTCATGGCGACGGGATGGCCGCCGAGGGGATGGTGAAGGTCGATGCGGCAGGTCGGATCGTGGCGATCGAGCACCCGAAGGGCCGCAATACGCGGGGTGACCGGTTCCCGCGGCGTGCCACCGACAAGGAGATCGGTGATGCGCTGGCGAGCATGGGGGAGCGGTAACGTCGGCTGGCACCATCGGTATGGGACGTCTACTGTTCGACGTCCCAGTAACCGATCGAGGCAGGTTTGGCAGGCTTTGGACGCACGTTCCGGAATTCGGGTGAGGGTTCCCGCCGAGGGGGCTCCGCGAAGTATCGCGACCCCGCGATCCCGACGAAGAAGAAGGAAAAGGTCTCCTCCGAGGTGGTGTGGCGCGAAGCGCGCGAGCTGATCTGGCTCCACCGCAAGCGACTCGGCATCGGTTTCCTCCTCATGGCAATCAACCGATTCGCCGGCTTCGTCCTGCCATGGTCGTCCAAGGAACTGATCGACAAGGTCCTGCCGAGCAAGGATCCGGACCTCCTCACCCCGCTCGCAATAATCGCTGCGGTGGCGATGCTGATCCAGGCCGCCAGTTCGTTCGGGATCTCCCAGATCCTCGGCGTCGCCGCGCAACGCGCGATCACCGAGATGCGGCGCGCGGTGCAGTCGCACCTGGTGCGCCTCCCGATCACCACCTTCGACGCGACCCAGACCGGGCAACTCGTCTCGCGCGTCATGAGCGACGCCGAGGGGATCAGGAACCTGGTGGGGCCGGGCTGGTGCAGTTGGTGGGTGGTTTGGTGACCGCGGTCGATCGCGTTCACGTGGCTGATGATGCTCAACTGGCGGCTCACCTCGGTGACGCTCTTCCTGCTGCTCGCCTTCGGCGGCGGGATGGCGTACGCGTTCAGCAGGCTGCGGCCGATCTTCCGCGAACGCGGCAAGCTCAATGCCGAAGTCACCGGTCGACTTGTCGAAAGCATCTCCGGCATTCGCGTGGTCAAGGCGTACACCGCCGAACGCCGCGAGCGTCACGCCTTCACCAAGGGCGCCAACAAGCTGTTCCGCAATGTCGCCGCAACCATGACCGGTGTCTCGGCGACCACCGCGCTGTCAACGCTCGTGGTCGGCATCATCGGTGTGCTGCTGATCATCGTGGGTGGTCGCGACATCATCGCCGGCCGGATGACGCAGGGCGACCTGATTCTCTATGTGTTCCTGACCGCGCTGGTGGCGGCGCCGCTGGTGCAGATCGCGTCGATCGGCACCCAGATCACCGAGGCGTTCGCGGGGCTCGACCGGATTCGCGAGTTGCGCGCGTTCGCTGCCGAGGACGACGGTGATGACGCGCTCGAACCCATCGGACCGATGCACGGGAGCGTCCGCTTCGATGACGTCACCTTCAGTTACGAGCCGGGCGTTCCGGTCCTGCACAACATCACCTTCGATGCGCCTGCCGGCACCACCACCGCGCTGGTCGGCACGAGCGGCTCGGGCAAGAGCACGCTGGTATCACTGGTGATGGCGTTCAACCGTCCCGACAGCGGGCACATCCTGATCGACGGTCGCGACCTCGCCACGATGCGGCTGCGCGAGTATCGCAGCAGGCTCGGCATCGTGCTGCAGGACAACTTCCTGTTCGACGGCACGATTCTCGAGAACATCCGTTTCGCCAAACCCGACGCACCGGAGACGGCGGTGCGCGAAGCGGCGCGCGTCGCCCATGTCGACGAGTTCGCGCTGCGATTCGATCTCGGGTATGCGACGATCGTGGGCGAGCGAGGCGTCAAGCTCAGTGGTGGGCAGCGTCAGCGGGTGGCGATTGCACGGGCGATCCTGGCGGATCCGCGCATCCTCATTCTCGACGAGGCGACCTCGAGTCTCGATTCTGAAAGCGAGGCACTGATCCAGGAAGGACTGGCGACACTGCGGGAAGGCCGAACGACGTTCGTGATCGCGCATCGCCTGTCGACGATCACCGCGGCAGACCAGATACTGGTCCTCGATCAGGGTCGGATCGTGGAGCGGGGTACCCACGATGAGTTGGTCGACCTGGGGGGGCGGTACCGCGCGCTCTATGACCGGCAGTACCGGCAGGCGCTCGATCGTTATGTCAATCCGGGGGAAGAGTTGGCGGGAGCGACCCGACAGCGTCCGTGAGGGGCGGGCTCAGCGCCCGCCTACCTCACGAAGCAACTCGGCGATGGCCTGACGTCGGCGGAGGCGTTCCTCGATGCCGCCGCTCGCGGCGATATCGCCTTCCTCGCCGGCGTCCATCCCGTCATCATCTTGCCCGTCATCGACCCGTCGCATCCGGTCTTCCTCGTCGTACATCGCATCGCCAAACATGATTCGCCTCCGTGGGCGCGTCGTTCCGCCACGCGTCGGGGTGACACGGGGCTGGGTGGAACCGCCATCCCTGGCGGGTGGCCGCGCGCCTGGTCGAGTCATACTTCAGACTTCGTGCCAGACCGGTGCACTCTCCCACGAACCGGATGATGGACCCTCCGGGTACCGCGCAGGTCACGCCATTGCAACGGTTTGGCACTCGATGAGGGCCACAGTCGGGGTCGGGGGTGCGCCCCGCGGTGTAGAACGCCGGCAGCGGTGATGTGCGGCACGGGTGCACGGGGCGTCCAGGAGCCACCAATGCCGCCCGGGCTGGCCAGACGCTGCCCCCCCGGACGGCTGCCCATCTCCTACCCTCTGGACCGAGTCTTCCGGATGGTGTGGAGGATCTGATGTTGCGTCGGCAGAACCTGACGACACTCTGACGCAGCATCGCACCTGGCTCGCGTTATTGTCGGTTGTCCCCGACACCCGAGATCGCCATGCGACGCTCCCTGCCCGCGCTCCTGCTCCTGTTGCTGCTGGCTCCGGCTGCCCTTGGTGCGCAGGGGACTCCGCCGCCCGCCTGCGCCTCCCCCGACCACCGAGCGTTTGATTACTGGGTCGGTGAGTGGAGCGTGACCGACACGGGGGGCACCGTGATCGCACGCAGCTCGATCGCTCGGGTGAGCGATGGATGCGCCATTGCAGAGCACTGGCAACCGCTCATTGGCAAGGAGGGCCGTTCGCTCTCGTGGTACGAACCGAAGGATGGCAAGTGGCACCAGCAGTGGGTCGGCGGTGGCGGATGGATTGCGCGCTTCGATGGCACGGTCGACGGCGACGAGATGGTCCTCACGGAGGCCGCCCACCCGTCCGCCAGCGGTGCTCCGATCTCACGCATGCGGTACAGCAAGCTGGCCGGTGGCATCGTCCGGCAAACGCTGTGGCAGTCGACGGACCAGGGCGCAAGCTGGAAGATCGTGTTTGTGGGCGACTACAACCCGCGGGCCGGGGAAGGAAACTAGTATTCGCCGCGCCGTGTCCGTTGACGCCGAGCATCATCTCCATCCGGGGGACAGCATGACATCACCAGGGCGCGCGCACCACGGCCTCGATTACATCGAGTTCGTGGTGATTGACATGGACGCCACTCAGCAGTTCTACACCGACGCGTTCGGGTGGAGCTTCAACGGATACGGCCCCGACTACGCCGGCATCGTGATCGCCGGGCGCGAGGTCGGGGGATTCCGTTCCGACGTGCCGCTCACCAACGGCGGGCCGTTGGTGGTGATCTATTCCACGGACCTCGACGCCACGCTTGCCGGCATTCGGGGCGCCGGGGGCCGAGTCCTGCAGGAACCGTATGAGTTTCCGGGAGGGCGCCGGTTTCACTTCGCCGACCCGAGCGGCAACGAGCTGGCGGTGTGGTCGGAGAAGTAGGACAGATGAGGGAGGCAGGGGTGAGTTGAGACGCTAGGCGCTAGCCCGCCGCCAGACCACGCTCAGCGTTGCCACGATGAGCGCCCACACCCACCACAGCGGCATCGCCTCGGTGCCGCGCACGCCCGGGGGAATGCCTGTGGCTCCCGCTTGCCCTGCCATGGCGTTCCCGGTCGCACGCCGCCGATCGGCCCGGTCGATCGAAACCAATGCGTCGCGATCGCTCACGTATACATGCGTCGTGTCGTTGCCTTCGCTGATCCGCATCCATCCCGTGTCACGTGGCCACAGGGTCGCCCGTCGGATCAGCGTGTCTGCCGTGGCACGCAACGCGAGTTCACTGGTTGCGCTAGCCTCCGCCACCGCCCCGGAGTCGGCTGGTGGTCCGACGCGCGAGATCGACAGCGGATGATCGACGCGCGCGATGGCGCGATCATCCACGCGCCATTCTGCCTGTGGCGGACGCATCGCCGCACCGAGGAGCGCTGCCCACCACGCGGCTTCCACAGTGTCGTCTCCGGCAAGTCCCCAACGCGACGGTGTCACGACGCGGCTCGCCACGACCGCGCCGGCACCAACCACAGCACGCCAGGCCACCGGGGTTCCTTCAGTGGTACGCATCAGCGGTTCCCCGCCGGCCACGGTGACGGGTGCGATTGGAATTGCCAGTCGAGCCATGGTGAACGAGTCGATCACGACCCTGGCCCGTGCCTCATCGCGTCGCGAAGCAGTCACCGCAAATGGGAAGATCGTGGAGTGCGTCAACGCAGAATCGACCAGGAATACCGCGCCAAGGCCGCGCGCCACCTGACGCTCCACGGCATCACGATCGGTGCGACCCAGCGTGGCGTAGCCACCGGGGCCGAACACGACGACATCGGCGCGCGCCAGGAGCGTGTCGCTGAAACGTCGGGACGGGTCCACGGTGCCCCAGGTCGTGATGCGCTCGTCCTGGGCGGTGAGCCGGGTGCGTTGCAGCATCCAGCCGCCCTGGGCCACAACCAGCCGTGCCACCGCTGCCGCTTCGCGTCCGGGCCTGCCCTCGACGAACACGAAGCCGGGAGTCGGTGCATCGCGCACGTCGACGCCGAGTTGTTGGGTGGATCCCGCAGACAGGGTCCAGAGCCACTGACCGGACACCTTGGGGGTAGTGACGAAGGTGAACGTGCTGTCGGTGCGCACCGAATCGCGGTGCCCGTCAGGATGCGTGAGCGCGACCCAAGTTGAGTCGCGCACGTCCAGTCTGCCGCGAATGATGATCCGTTCACCGACCACCGCGCGCTTGGGCCACGTCAGCGCGGCGAGGCCAAGCGGTGTGGTCGGTGGCGTCCAGTCAAGCTCCCTTCCGGCCAGCAACTGGAGCGTCGCGGAATCCAGGCCGTCACCCGTGATCGTGACCGTGGCGTCGGGGGTAAGCTGCATTGCGCGCGATTCAACAGCAGCGAAGTTGGCAGCACGGGCATCGCTGGAATTGATCGTGGCGGCACCGACGAGCGGCACCGCGCGGCGCGGCGCCCACGCCAGCACGCCGAGGAGGGCCGCAACGGCAATCGATGCAGCAATGCGCGCCGTACTGCGTTGGCGCACCGCGACGCCACTCGAGCATCGCGCTGAGCAGCGCGAGCACGGCACACCCAGCGATTGCTGCGGTGGTCATCGACTGCCCGGCTTGGGACGCGGCACGATCGGCGGTGTCGGGACCGGCATCGCGGCCAGCAACCCTTGGCGAAGTGATGGCATGCACGACTCACAGCCGTCGAGCACCTGGCGCAACGTGCCCAGTGTCTCGAGCAGTGCTCCGGGCGACTCATCAACTGCACGCTGCGCGAGGCGCTCGCCAGCGGCTTGCAGTGCGGCGTCGCGCTCGGTGCCCGGTTTCTCGAGGACCGTCAGGGCTTCGCGCAGTGGGGCATCCGGGTCATCAGGCGGGGCGCTCCCCGTCCCGCTCAACCCCGCCAGGCCCGGTCGCCCGCTTGGTGAGTCGAGTGGCCGCCACGTCGATGGCGGGTGGCTCGAAGCCGATCCGCTTGACGTAGGCACGCGATGCGCGGCGGATCTCTTCCAGCGCCTCGAGCGCACGATACTCCGATGGCAATGCCGATCGCGCGTTGCCGGTGCGCAACTGCTTCTCGGCTTCCCACATCTGGGCGAGTGCGCCCTTGAGCAGCGATTTCACCGAGCCACTGAGCAGCGTGGCGTTGTCTTCCATGTCGTGGTTGTGCCGGAAATCGTCGGCGGTGATGACGTGGTCGTCGTCGGCCGGTTCGCCGGAGCCGCCCTCGGTTTCGTCGCCCACCAGTTCGCCGTAGCGAATGCGCAGCAGGTGCTGCTCGTAGCCGATCTCCATCGACCGCCGCATCACGTCGCCGCCCTTCCCAATGCGGATGTCGCGGAGCAACGCCTCGGTGTCGAGGATGATCTGGCGCTGGCTGCGGAAATATGCGGGCTCGACCCGGAGCGATATGCCCGGCAACGTCGCCTGGCTGACACCGAGGGTGTCGAGCATGGTGATGAAGATCGTTTCGGAGCGTGCCGATTGTGCCGTGGGTTCGCGGCGATCGAAGGCCTCGAAGGCGATCAGCACCTCGTCGCCCGGGCTCACCGCGAGGGAATCGAGGTCGATGTTCCGCGTCACCACCACCGACGCCGCGCCCCGACGCGACTCGATCTCGACGTTGAACGCACGCTCCCTGAACTTGACTCCCTCGCCGCGGCCGCCGACCAGTGCGACCAGACGGATCGCGCCCAGTGCGTAGTCGTCACTCACCAGTGCGCGCACCACCACCTGATGCGGGTCACGCCAGTCGAGCGCCATCCGCGACGGCGGGGTGATCACCGACAGCAGCGGCGGTTGATCGGGCACCACACTGATCAGGCGATCGGCGCTTCGGGCGATGGCGGTGTCGCGCAGGGCCTCGGCGTGCCACAGCAGCGGCCGAGTGATGGTGGCACGGGCGGTCCATCCCGAATCGGTCGACACCGCGTGCAGGGTGTCGCCGGTGGAGGTCACCACGTACACGGTTTCCGCGAGCGGTGCATCGATGAGCCAGCGCGCAACGCTGGCCTCCTCGATCGCGACGTTGCGGGTGGCAGCGGTGCGCGATGCGTGTCCGGTGTATCGGGGCGGCGTCCAGCGCAGCGTGACATCGGTGATCTCGAGCGGCGCGGTGGTTGCGGCAATCGGGGCGTTGCCGATGGTACCGGAGTTGGTGGCGTCGGCGATCGGTAGCAGGATGGCAGCGGTCAATGCGACGACGGCGGCACCGGTCACCGCGGCGGCCCACTTGAGCGTGGTTGAGGGCAACGGCGGGATGTCGGCTGATTCGAGTGCGCCAACCAATCGCCGGCGTTGCATCCTGGCGATGGCGGTGTCATCGGTGCTGAGCAGCAATGCCGCGCTCTCCTCAGCGGCGGGCAGTGCCCGATCGATGTGCGCGGCAATCGTTGCGGCGGTGACCGGCCGACGGCGGACCATCGTGGCGCCCGCGGCGAGCACCAGTGCGGCAGGAATCACGGCAAGCCACGGGGAGTGACCAGCGCGAACAGTCCAGGCGGCGCACGCCAGCGCCGCGACGACGGCGGCCAGCAGCCACGCCGCTGCACGGGTCGGTGCGGACGCGGGTGGCCTGGCGCCGCAACGACTCATGGTTGAGCGGGCCGTTCACCATTGCCGCCGATACGCGTAGAGTCGTTCGATCGCCATCACCGCGAGCAGGGTCCACCACACCAGCGATCGTGCATCGCGGGTGCGCCGCGCTGGTGCACCTGTCGCGCTGAGCGGCTCGCGTTGCGCGGTCGGCGGGGCGGTCGATGAAGCTGTCCGCCGGGCCATCAGCAGGCGCGAGCAACTGGGTAGGATGAGTGACGCGAGGTCGCACGCCTGCATACGCCGCGCTGGGCGGTGCCACGAGCAGGATGGTGTCGGCACGGTCGAGCGCAGTGTCAGCCCACGCGGCCAGTGTCCATGGATGTGTGGACGGTGCGAGGTCGGCGACCGTCACATGCCGGCACCCTCCAGCGAGTCACGGAGCACTGTCATGCCGGCTGGTACGACCGCGACCCGCTGACCCCCGCTGCCGCGTTCACGCAGCTGCGGTCCGGCCAGGAAGATCGCGCCCAGCACGATCACCGCGCAGCGCAGCAGCAGGAGCGGGATCTCGTCGAGGTGTCGGCGGCGACGGGACGCGGGCGTGCTCGACAGGTCGGCCACGCTGCCGACCCGCACCACCTGCGGTGGCTGCTGGTCGCGCAGGTGCAGCACGATGGGCACTATCACCGCCGCTGCGGCAGCGAGCCACCACGGTGATAGCCACTGCATCGTTCAGCGCCGTCCGGCGCGAGCCGCAAGCCAGCTCGACAGCGCGGGGGCCAGCGGGGCGACCGAATCAATCACGGCCACGTCGATCCCGCCCCGCCGCGCGAGGTCGATGCGCTGCTCGAGAAGTGCGGCGCGAGCGTGCCGCGCTTCGTCCGTGACGACGACACGCTCGCCGGTTTCGAGGTCTTCGAGCGTCACGGCGTCGCCGTATCGCATGTCGCGCTCACGTGGCGTGCGCAGCACCAGCAGCGTCGTGTCGATGCCGCTGCGTTCGAGTGCCGGTCGCAGCAGGTCAGCAGGGTCGTGCCAGTCGGTCACCGCAATCACGACGCCGCCCTGGCCACCTCCAACAGCGCCGATCGCACCATCCACCGACACGCCGAGCCGACCAGAGGGCCGAACGCGATCAAGTGCATCGATGATCCGTTCCAGCTGACGACGGTCGCGGGACGGCGGCACCACCATCGGGTTGTCGCCAACAATCACCAGCGACGGCAGGTCGCCATGCCGCACCGCATTCTCGGCGAGCGCGGCCACGATCTGTCGCGCCGCGTCGAACTTCACGATGCCGTCTTCGGTGTGGGCCATCGACGCACTCGCGTCGAGCAGCAGGCGTACCGGCAACGCGGTTTCGGCATCGGCTTCGCGCACGAACAGGCGATCGGAGCGCGCCATCAGCTTCCAGTCGACGTGGCGCAGGTCGTCGCCCGGTTGGTAGCCGCGATACTGCGCGAACTCGAGACCGGTGCCGGGGAGCCTGCTGGCATGACGACCTTCGGCAACGCCGGTGCCGACGCGTCGCGCGGTGATCGGCTGCGCTGCGAGCGCGTGAGCCAGCGCGGCGTCGTGCCACGCCGGTCGGCTCATGCGACCGGTGCCGGCGGGTCGGGGAGCTGTGCCAGGAGCGCGGCCGTCACCTGATCGACATCGATCCCGTCGGTCTCGGCGCGGTAGGTGAGCAGCACGCGGTGCCGCAGGACGGCTGGGGCGACCGCGCGAAGGTCGCTCAGCGTCACCGCGAACCGGCCGTTGATCAGCGCCCGCGCCTTGGCGCAGAGCACCAGCGCCTGACCGGCGCGCGGGCCGGCGCCCCAGCGGACGTTCTGGGCCACGATCGGCAGCGCATCCTTGCCGGGGCGCGTGGCGCGGACCAGTCGCGCAGCCCATCGCAGCAACGGCGCACTCACGGGCACGTCGCGCACCAGCGCCTGCAGCTTGAGGATCGACGCCGCGTCGAACACCGGAGTCACCGCAGCATTGGCGCGCCCGGTGGTGCGGGCGAGAATGTCGGTCTCCTCATTCTCGTCGGGATACCCGACGGTGAGCTTCAGGAGAAAGCGATCGAGCTGCGCCTCAGGGAGCGGATAGGTGCCGGCTTGCTCGATCGGATTCTGCGTGGCGAGCACGAAGAACGGCTCCGGGCAGCGGATGGGTGGTGCCCGCATAGGTGACCGAGTGTTCCTGCATCGCTTCCAGCAGCGCAGCCTGCGTCTTGGGCGGCGTCCGGTTGATCTCGTCGGCCAGCAGGATGCTGGTGAACACCGGCCCCGGGGCAAACCGGAACGCGCGCCGCCCGGTGCCGTGATCCTCTTCCAGCAGTTCGGTCCCGATCACGTCGCTCGGCATCAGGTCGGGGGTGAACTGGATCCGCCGGAACGGCAGGTCGAGCGCATCGGCCAGCGTGCGGATCAGCAGCGTCTTGGCGAGGCCCGGCACGCCCTCGAGCAGGCAGTGGCCACCGGCGAGGAAGCCCGTCAGCAGGTCGTCCACCACGGCACGCTGTCCCACGATGACGGTGCCAATCGCCGTGCGCAGCGTGTCGAGTTGTGCGATCAGCGCCATGATCTCGCGTTCGTCGTCGCGCATCGGTTCGCTCACGTCAGCTGCTCAGCGCATGCACGATGATGTTCACCGCGAACTTGGTGTTGTCCTCGGCGAGAAAGCGCTTGTTGCGGAAGTCGTAGTCCCACTCGCACCCGTAGTCCTTGTTGCTGTAGAGGACGGCGAGCCGTCCGTCGATGACGATGCCCTTCAGGTACTCATGGACGAGATCGTCGCCCCAGCCGTTGAGCTCGAGGCCGGTGTTGGGCGGGCCATCCGGAAACTTGAAGAACGACGAATAGATCGGGTGCGACGCCGGCAGCTTCCGCATCGCACTGCCACCGAAGATCCGGGCCATCTCGCCTTCGAACGACCTCGCAAACAACCCGTCAATGTCGTGGTTGCAGTCGTCGGCAAAGAGGAACCCGCCCTGATGCAGCCACCGCTGCAGCCGGTCGCGCTCCGCCGCTGAAAACTCCACCAGCCGTCGGCCTGCCATGTATCCGAACGGTGAATCGAAGACCGCCGCGCTGTCGAGATCGACGATCCGCTCCTTCGGTGCCATCGACACCGTCGTGTACTCGGCGAGCGAATTGAGCACGTTGGCCGGCATCCGCTGGTCGACGTCCCAGTCGCCCGAGCGGTAGCGGAGCCGAGTGAAGGTGAAGTCGGCGCGCCGCCGGCCCATCGCCATCGCGCGCGCCTCGGCACCGGGTGCCAGGGTCGCCACACCGGCCGCCACGGCGGCACGCGCGAAGTCCCGCCGGGTCATCACGGTCAGACGGCGTCGGAGAGTGACGAGAAGGTGAAGTCGCGAAGTCGCATCGGCGGCACCACCGACGGTGCGCCGGTCTCCGCGTTGCTGACCCGCACCGGGACGCCGAGTTCATCGACGTTGTTGAGCATCACGATCGGTGACTCGTTGAACCGCATGTTCTTGACCGCATGCTTGATGGCGCCGTTCTCGACCAGGAAGGTGCCGTCGCGCGTCAGGCCGGTGAACAGCAGCGTCTGCGGATCGACGCCGCGGATGTACCAGGTGCGGGTCACCAGGATGCCGCGCTCTGTTTCCGCGATCAGCTGCTCGAGGGACTTCGTTCCGCCACTCATCAGGAAGTTGGCCGGGAACGGCGTCGCCGGCTGCTTCTGCCGTTCGGCCCAGTAGCGCGAGTAGTAGAACTGCTTCACGACCCCCTTGTCGATCCAGGTGGTACGGGGAAGCGGTCGGCCTTCGCCGTCCCATGGCTGCGACGGCGCCAGCGGGTCAAGCGGGTCGGAGGTGATCGTCACCCGCGGGTCGAGCAGCTGTTCCCCCATCCGGGTGCCGCCCTTCTTCGCGAGCGATGAGCGGCCCTCATCGGCACTGCGAGCGTTCATGTCGAACAGCAGGTATTGCAGCAGGTCGACCGAGGCCGCCGGTTCCAGTATCACCGTGTACTTGCCAGGCTCGATAGCACGGGCATTGCGCGACGCGAGTGCCTTCTGCGCCGCAACGCGTGACGCGGCACCGATGTCCATGCGCGATACATCGAACGAGTCGGTCGTCCCGAAGCCGCTGCCGGTGCCGTCGGGGGTGCGCATGGTGACGGTGTAGTTGGCCTGGGTCTGGCGGTTGTACGCAAAGAGGCCGGCCGAGTTGCCGAAGGCACTCGCCGAGACACCATGCTCGAGGAAGCCGGCCGCAACACATTCGGCCGCTTGTGCTGCCTCGATCCCGATCCGGGCCACGTCGGCGCGCCGTGCGCCATCGACGTTGGCGGTGCTGTCAGCCCACGCGATGCCCTGCTGGTACTGCTGCGGCCCGAGCGGCGGCATGTACTCCGGATCATCGGGGGCAAGCCTGGCCAGCTCTTCCGAGGCTGCCACCACTCGCGTGATCGTTTCCTCATCGAACGCGTTGCCGCGTGCCGTGCCCGAGCGGCGCCCGAACGACGACTGCACCGACAAGGTGTTGTTGGTCGTGGTGCCACTGGTGCTCACGGCGTTGCGAGCGAACCGGACATTCCCGCTGGTTCCCCCGCCCACTGACACTCGGCAATGGTCCGCCTTCGACTTCCCCAGGACGCGTGCGATGATGTCGCGCGCGTCCGCTTCGCTCAGCAGTGCCATCAGAGCTTCCGGGCGGTGTTGATGACGTTGACGCCATCGAAGCGCGTGGTCGACGAGCCATGCGACACCGCGCTGACCTGGCCAGGCTGACCCTTGCCATCGAAGAACGAGCCGCCCATCCGCCAGTCGCGCCGGTCGCACATGGCCGACGCCGAGTTCCAGAATTCCTGGGTGTTGCTCTGGTACGAGACGTCCTTGAGCATCCCGGCGATCTTGCCGTCCTTGATCTCGTAGAAGACCTGGCCGCCGAACTGGAAGTTGTAGCGCTGCTGGTCGATCGAGAACGAACCATCGCCGACGATGTAGATCCCCTTCTCGACCTTGGCGATCAGCTCCGCGGGCGAGAGCGGCGCGGTGCCCGGACGCAGCGACACGTTCGGCATCCGCTGGAACTGCACCGAACTCCAGTTGTCGGCGTAGCAGCAGCCGTGCGATTCGGTCTGGTCGATCATGTGGACCTGGTCGCGGATCGCCTGATAGTTGACGAGGATCCCGTCCTTCACGAGATCCCATTCCTTGGTCTTCACGCCCTCGTCGTCGTAGCCGACCGCGCCGAGTGACCCCTTCTCCAGCTTGTCGGCGTAGAGGTTGACCTTGGGCGAACCGTACTTGAACGACTTGCTCTGCCACTTGTCGAGCGTGGCGAACGACGTGCCGGCGTAGTTGGCCTCGTAGCCCAGCACGCGGTCGAGCTCGAGCGGGTGGCCCACCGATTCATGGATGGTGAGCCAGAGGTGCGACGGGTCGAGCACCAGGTCGTACTTGCCGGGTGTGACCGACTTCGCCGAGTGCTTCTCCTTGGCGTGACGCGCGGCGGCCGCCGCGTCCTCGACCATGTCGTACGAGTTGCCGTAGAGCGTGCCCGCAGGCCCGGTCGTCTTGCCGCTGGCGCGCCCGGCCATGTATTCCCAGCCCATTCCCACCGGCGACGAGAGCGCTGAGCGCGTCTCGAACTTTCCCGAGGCACTGTCGACCACGGTGACGGTGAAGTTCGGGAAGATCCGGTGCACGTCCTGGTCGATGTACGAGCCATCGGTCGAGGCGAAGTACTTCTGCTCGTTGACCAGGAAGATGGAACCGTTGAAGAAGTTGGCGCCGGCCTTGAGCGCTGCCGCTGCAGCTGCCAGCAGCAGGTCGGCCTTCTCGGCGAGCGGCACCTCGAAGGCGTTCTTCTCGATCGGTGTCACCCATGACACGTCGCCGAAGCCTTTCTGCGGGGCGAGACGCACCGGCTCGGTCTGCAGCGGCGCGTTGGCCTTGGCGATCGCCACGGCTTCGGCCGCAGCCTTGGCAATGCCATCCGGGGTGACGTCGCTCGTCGCGGCGAATCCCCAGGTGCCGTTGGCGATCACGCGAATGCCCACGCCATACGATTCATTGCTGTTGACGCCCTGGATCTTGGTCTCGCGCGCGGAGAGCGACTGGTTGAGGTAGCGGCCGATCCGCACGTCGGCGTAGGTGGCGCCCTTTGACCGCGCGGCATTGAGCGCGATGTCGGCGAGCACCTTCTTGTCGGCCGACGGAATCGGCGTGAGCGCTCCCTCGAACAGGCCAGAGGCGTGACCGAAGCGGGGCACCATGGTGAGGCCGAGTGCCAGCGAGCTGGCTCCGACGAAGTTGCGGCGGGTGGTCATGAGATCTCCTGCCGTCAGACGGCGTCGGAAAGCGACGTGAAGGTGAAGTCGCGCACGCGCATCGGCGGAATGAGCGAGTTGCCGACCCGCACCGGGGCTGCGAGCGCGTCGATGTTGTTGAGCATGATCACCGGCGACTCATTGAAGCGGAAGTTCTTGACGGCGTACTGGATCTTGCCGTTCTCGACGTAGAACGTCCCGTCGCGAGTCAGGCCGGTAACGAGGACAGTCTGCTGGTCGACCGAGCGGATATACCAGAAACGCGTCACCAGGATCCCGCGTTCCGTGGTCCGGATCAGGTCGTCCACGGTCCCGGTGCCACCGGTCATGATCACGTTCGCCATCCCCGGTGTCGCACGGCCGCCGTTCTTCTCGGCCCAGTAGCGCGAGTTGTTGAGACTCTTCACCACGCCCTTGTCGATCCAGGTGGTGGCCTCCTGGGGGATGCCGTCGCCTCCCCACGGCGAGCCCGGGACACGCGGGTCCCAGGGATCGGAGCGAATGGTCACCTCTTCGCCGAACAACTTCTCTCCCAGTCGGTTGCCGCCGCCCTTTTTCGCGAGGAACGACCGACCCTCGTCGGCGCTTCGGGTGTTGAACGCGCCCCAGAGGAAGCCGAGGATCTCCTGTGACGCGGGAGGCTCGAGGATCACGGTGTATTTCCCGGGTTCGATCGCGCGGGCGTTGCGCGACGCAACAGCCTTGGCGATCGCGCGTTCCGAAGCGCGTGCAGCGTCCAGCTCGGCGAAGTCATTGGCGTTGTCGACACCATAGCCCGATCCGAGTTCGTCGTCGGTGCGCATCGTCACCGAGAAGTTCGTATTGGTGCTGCGGTGATAGCCGAATCGACCCAGCGAGTTGAGCTGCGCGGTGAAGCGGGCGCCGTCGCTCAGGAACCCCGCTGCCACGCACTTTGCGGCCTTCGCCGGGACGATGCTCGCCGCGGCCACGCGCGAGCGGTCCTCGGGGGTGATCGCGGCAGTGCGATCGCTCCACGCAGGTGTCGCCCGGTAGGTCTGCGGCCCGAGCGGCATCATGTACTCCGGATCCTCCGGGGCGAGTCGCGCGAGCTCCTCGGCGCGCCGCACGCACGCGGTGATGGCCTCGGGCGTGAACTCGTTGGTGCTCGACGACCCCGACCGCTTTCCGAAGCTCGCACTCACGCTGAGGCTCTGGTTGGATTCTTCGCCCGCGGTGGAAACCGTGTTGCGGGCGTAGCGGATGTTGCCCTCGTTGCTGCCGCCCACCGATGCGGACATCACCTCTGCCCGGCTCTGGGCGATCACGCGGGTCAGCAGTTCGCGGGCCTGTGCCTCGTCGAGCAATGCCATCAGATGTTCCTCGCGGTGTTGATCACGTTGATGTTGTCGAATCGGGAGGTGGATGAGCCATGGGATACCGAGCTCGACTGCCCGGGCTGGCCCTTGCCGTCGTTGAACGACCCGCCCAGGCGCCAGTCGCGGCGGTCACAGGTGGCGCTCATCGAATTCCAGAACTCCTGGGTGTTGGCCTGGTACGACACGTCGCGCAGCGGACCGACGATCTTGCCATCCTTGATCTCGAAGAACAGCTGGCCGCCGAACTGGAAGTTGTAGCGCTGCTGGTCGATCGAGTACGAGCCCCGGCCGGCGATGTAGATCCCCTTTTCCACGTTCGCCACCATCTGGGCCGGGGTGAGCGGCTGCGTGCCAGCGGCGAGCGAGACATTGGGCATCCGCTGGAACTGCACCGAGCTCCAGTTGTCGGCGTAGCAGCAGCCGTGCGACCGGGAATGACCGAGGATGTGGGCCTGGTCGCGGATCGCCTGATAGTCGGTGAGGATCCCGTCCTTCACGAGGTCCCAGCGCTGGGTCTTCACACCCTCGTCGTCCCAGCCGCAGGTGCCGAGCGCGCCGGGCTCCGTCTTGTCCGCGAAAAAGTTGACCTGCGGTGAGCCATACTTGAAGGTCTTGCTCTTCCACTTGTCGAGCGTGGCGAACGACGTGCCTGCATAGTTGGCCTCATACCCCAGCACACGGTCGAGCTCGAGCGGATGGCCCACCGATTCGTGGATCGTGAGGAAGAGGTGCGACGGTTCGAGCACGAGCGTGTACTTCCCGGGAACCACCGACTTCGCATCGTGCTTGGCGCTTGCCTGCTGGGCCGCGAGGCGAGCATCAGCCACCATGTCGTAGGAGCGGTCGTACAGCACGGTTGCCGGTCCGGCCACGCGATCCTTCGCCTTGAGCGTGAGGTATTCCCAGCCGATCCCCAGTGGCGCGCTTAGCGCCTCACGGGTCTGGAACGAGTTCTTGGCGCGGTCGACCGAGGTGACGGTGAAGTTCGGCCAGAAACGGTGGATGTCCTGGTCGGCATAGGTGCCGTCGGTGTTGGCGAAGTACTTCCGTTCGTTGAGCATGAAGAGCTGGCTGCTGACAAAGGTCGCGCCAGCGGTGAGTGCAGCGTCGTTGACGGCGAGCAGGAGATCGACTTTTTCCTGGATCGGGATGTCGAAGACGTTCTTCTCGATCGGTGTCCGCCAGTTGACCTCGCCGTACCCCGGCTCGGCAGCCAGTTCCACCGGCTCGGTCTGCAGGATGGCGTTGGCTTTTGCAATCGCCACCGCCTGGCGGGCGGCGCGGACAATCCCGTCGGTCGTCACGTCGCTGGTGGCGGCGAATCCCCATGTGCCCTGGGCCAGCACCCGAACGCCGGCTCCGAACGACTCCGAATCACTGATGTTGTTGATCTTCCGCTCGCGCGACGACACCGACTGGTTGCGGTAGCGACCGATTCGCACGTCGGCATAGGTCGCCCCGGCGCTACGCGCCGCAGTCAGGGCGGCGTCGGCGAGGGCCTTGTTGTCGGCGGTGGGGATTGGGGAGCGGGCGTGGGCACCGAGCGGGGCGACCAGCGTCATCCCCGCGGCCAGGCCGGTGGTAGCCAGGAAGTCGCGGCGTTGCATGGATTTCCTTCAGCAGCAGTGAGAGGGCGGGAGCACCTAAGAGTCGCCCCGGAATGCGGATGGGTCAACGACGAAGCGACGTAGCGAGATGTTTCGCCTCCGATTCGCCAGTCACCCTTCAACCCTTAAACCCTTGAACCCTTCAACCCTTCAACCCTTAAACCCTTCAACCCTTCAACCAAGGAGTTCCACTCCGATGGTCGGGTTCCACTTGAGCAGCTCGTAGTTCGCGATGCCGCGCTGCCAGAACGGGTCGGCGTCGCGAATTGCATCAAGCGCCTCGGTCGCGCCTTCGTCGGGGAGACGGAGGACCAGTGCGCCCCCTGTTCGAGGGTCGAACGGGCCCGATATGAGCAGGATACCACGCGCGTGGAGTTCACGGAGGTATTTTCGGTGATCGTCGGTGGCGGCGATGACCTCCTCGATGGGGCGCCGGTACCGAATCAGGACCAGGGCGTACATCAGGCCTCCGCTGCGCGAGCGACCGAGCGCTTGATGCGCCCGAGGATTGCCGTGAGTCCCTGGGTGCGCATCATGCCGAGGGCCTCGCCGAGCCCGAGCTGGTCGAGCAGGTCGTCGGGTACCGCCGCAACGTCCGCGGGCGACGCGCCATTGAGTCGCTTGGCAACCATGGCCACGAAGCCGCGTACGGTGGGTGATTCCCGGGGCACGTCGGCGTGGATCGTCACCTGGCCGGCGTCGACCCCGACCCAGAGGAATACCGGTGTCTGGCATTCGGTCACGCGGTGTGCCTCGCGGTCGCTGGCGTCACGCAGCGCGACGGGCAGCTCCGGCAGCTTGCGCGAGTGATCGAGGAGCGACTCGAGTCGTGTGGCACGATCGGCGCCGCGGAATCGCGCGATAAGTGTATCGAATACCATCGTCTGTCCCTGAACGAGGTGCATTGTGGAATCTACCTTCGCCGACGCCGTGCCCCCGCTGGTCACTGTACCGTGGCTCGCCAGCCAGTTGCAGCAGGGCGGCATGGTCGTCGTTGATGCCTCGTGGTATCTCCCTGATTCTGGCCGCGACGCGGAGGCGGAGTATCGGGCGGCGCACATTCCCGGCGCGGTGCGTCTCGACTGGGCGGCGGTGAGTGACGACGCGACCGACCTCCCGCACATGCTGCCGTCGCCGCAACGATTCGCCGCAGCGATGGAAGCCCTCGGGATCGGGCCGCAGCACGCGGTGATCGTGTACGACGGTAGCGGGACCAATCTCAGCGCACCGCGCGCGTGGTGGATGTTCCGTGCGTTCGGACACGATCGCGTCGCGGTGCTCGATGGAGGGTTCCAGGGCTGGGCCGGCGCCACACGGCCGGTGCAGGTCGGTCCAACGAAGCGTCCGCCGACGGGGTATCCGGTTCCCGTGCTCAGGCGCGCGCTGGTTCGCGACCGCGCGGCGATCGACGCCATCGTCGGCGGTGACGATCCGTCGCAGGTTGTCGACTGCCGGCCAACGTCGCGGTTCCTGGGCGACGATCCGGAGCCGCGGCCCGGCCTCGCCCGCGGGCACATCCCGGGAAGCCGGAACATTCCGCACGCCGAGTTCACCGATCCCGGCACGCATCAGATGTTGCCCGCGCCTGCGCTGCGCAATCTTTTCGCGTCGCGCGGGCTCGACCCTGCGAAGCCGATCGTGGCATCGTGCGGCTCGGGGATGAGCGCTGCAGTGGCTGCGCTTGCGATCGAGATCCTCCGCGGTGCCGGAGATCTCGTTGGACCGCCAGTGGCGATATACGATGGGAGCTGGGCGGAGTACGGTCGGTCGTGACCCGCATCAGTTGCGCTATCGCCTGACATCACCGCAGCGACGGGCCGCAGTGCGTGCGGCCGGCCAGGTCGGAGCGAGGCGCAACACGGCGGCCGCATCGTTGCGGGCACGGCCGCACGGTTCGCGAGCCGCGAGCGCAACACGGATCGGGTAGCTCCACGGATCGATGCGAGCCGCCCACGCCAGTCGTGTGAGATCCGCCCCCGATCCGGCCACGACATACGCCAGGTTCTGTTCGACGCTGCGCAGCGCGCCGATCGCGAGGAGAGCCGGGACCATCCACCACCACCGCGGCACCCGCTCCGTGAGACGCTCGCGCGAGAGGGGTATCGCGCCGTCGGCCCGTTCCAGCAGTGCGCCGGTCGACACCGCGGCAAGCAGCAGCGGCGCCGGGAGCAGCATGACAGCATCGAAGCCCCCCTGTACCGCAACGGCGGCGAGCATCGCCAGCACACCGGCGCCGCCGAGCGCCCTGTCATCGCCAGCCCGTATGGCCCGGACGGCGCGCCACGCGATCGCGATCCCCAGGCCGATCACCCACAGCACGGCTGGCAGGCCACGTTCGCTCGCCAAAGCCATCCAATCGCTGCTTGGCCACGGATTGAGGGGTATGACATCGTTCCGCGACCACGACGGATCGTTCCTCGGTGCGACGTCACCGTAGCGGAGCGGCCAGTTTCCGGGGCCGACACCGACGATCGGGTGGCTCAGCGCGAGCCGGATCGTGTTCCGATACTGCAGGATGCGACCGCGTCCCGAGCCTTCCGACGCGTTGGCGAGGTCGCCGAGCGTGTCGGTGTACGGCGAGTCCGTTCGCCACTGCAGCGTATTCGGCAGGGTGAAGGTCAGCGCGGCGGCGACGGCGATCCCCATCGCGATGAGTGCAATCCTCAGCCACGGGATTGCCCCGTTGGTTCGCCGTTGCAGCACGACCACGGCGACCACGACCGCACCGGCAACCAGGGCGCCGAGCCACGCTGCGCGGGATCGGGAGAGGACGATCATCATTGCCGGCGCAATCGTCGCGCTTGCCGCGATCAGTGCGGCTGACGTGCGCCGGGCCGTGAGGACGAGCGTCCCCATCACCGGAAGCGCGATCGCCGAAAAGTGCGCCAGGAAATTCCGGTTGCCGAATGTTCCGCCGGGGGCCCGCGCGCGGGCAAAGAACGGACTGGTGAAACCGTAGGCCTGCGCGAGTCCGGTACCCGCCGCGATGGTGGCGGCCGCGGTGGCCCAGGCGAGCAGGAGGGTGGCGTGACCCATTGCGGCGAGATGGCGTGCGGTGACGAACGCCATCAGGCCGGATGCTGTGAGGGCGGTGGCGCGGAGGGCGAGCCAGGGGTTCATCGCAGTCGCCGACGCAGCGATGCTCCATGCTGCGAGGAGGATGCACGACCAGGTCATCGCGCGACTCAGTCCTGCTGGACGAACCGGCCTGGCGAGCACGACGGCCAGCCAGACGGAGAGATGTACGATCATCTCCTTGGGCAACTGGTGTCGGTCGAGGTCGCTCGGCCCGGTGGGCAACGCAATGAGCGCTGCCGTGACCAGCCCCACACCAAGCACGTGTGCGGCGGTGCGAGACAGGGAACGCACCCCGATCGTCGGATCGGCAAAGTCGTCGGGAGAGTGTGACGGCTGGGTCATGGTGAGGATCTAACATAGGCGGGAGCGGGACGGACGCACGTCGCTAGGTTACGCATCAACGGAGGAATCACTTTCATGGACGACGACACGCTCGAACCGATCAGCGGCGATTCCCGCGGTCCGACCAGCGGTTCGGTACTCGCGGCGACCGATCAGCCGGTGCCGATCGAGGTTCGCGAGATTCCCGACGACCGGATTCCCGAGGGAATGCGGTGTCTCGGGACCTTCCTCGACGGCGTGCTCGTTGCGCGGTGCGCGGTTCCGCCGGGCGCCGCTGAATATTTCGATCGATTCCACGTCTTTGCGGAGCCCCGGCAACTCGTGCTGGCAGCGCGCGAGGAGGATCCAGGCCTCCGATGTGAGTTGTATGCCATCGTACCGATGCCGTCGACCCCCCTCGAGACAGAAGACGACGAGCCGGCGGAGCCGTGGGCTGATTCGGTGCCGAGTTCCGATTACGAGCGGGCGGTGGCGGAGGCGGACATGGAGGAGGCCAGTGACGATCCCACGATGGCCGCGGTGCTGCTGGGCCAGATCGTCCGGTTCGGTCGGGATCGCAAGCATCCCGGGAGCCTGCCACTCGAAACGGTCGACATTCTCGCCCGGATCGTGTCGGGTCGGGTGGTCGAGGTGGTCGACAAGGTTCTCGAGGACCTTCTCGAGCCGTGATCGCTTGACTCCACCGCACGGCGTGGGGTAGTTGAGGGGCGCGCCGCAGTCGGTGCGCCCTTCCTGTTTTCGTGAGGTTCTCATGACCGCAGCACCGATCATTCCCATTGCCGATCGCGGCTATGCACACCCGGAGATCCTCGTCGATTGCGACTGGGTAGCCGCGCACCTCGACGACCCGTCGGTGCGGCTCCTCGAGTCGAACGAGGACCTGCTCCTCTACGAGACCGGGCACATACCCGGCGCCGTCAAGATCGACTGGGTCGACGACCTCAACGACGCCCTGGTCCGGGACTACGTCGACCGCGAGCGGTTCCAGGCGTTGTTGCGTGCGCGCGGCATCAACGACGACACCACCATCGTCTTCTACGGTGACAAGAACAACTGGTGGGCGTGCTATGCGATGTGGGTATTCCAGCTCTTCGGTGTCGGGAACTGCAAGCTGCTCGACGGTGGCCGGGCACGCTGGATCGATGAGGGGCGACAGCTGAGCACCGATGTGCCGTCGGTCACGCCCGGGTCGATCACGGTCGGCGAGCGGCAGGACCGGAAGATCAGGGCGTTTCGCGACGAGGTGATGGAACATGTCCGCTCGGGCGGGGGCCTGGTTGACGTCCGTTCACCCGAGGAGTTCCGTGGCGAGCGGATGCACATGCCTGATTACCCCAATGAAGGTGCGCTGCGGGGTGGGCATATCCCGGGTGCGCGCAACGTTCCGTGGGCGCGGGCCGTAGATGCTGAGACCCATGTGTTCCGCACCGCGACCGAACTGCGGGCCATCTATGAGGGCGAACATGGCCTCGACCCGGCCGCTCCGGTCGTGGTCTACTGCCGGATCGGGGAGCGCTCGTCCCATTCGTGGTTCGCGCTCACGTGGCTCCTCGGTTGGCGTGACGTGAGAAACTACGACGGCTCGTGGACCGAATGGGGCAATGCGGTCCGCACTCCGATCGAACGACCCTGAATTCATCATGAGGAGTTGCCCGTGATTGCGCTCGCCCTGGTATCCCTGCTCGCTGGTGTTCCCGTTGCGCCGATGCCTCTCGTTGCTGCCGATACGGCCACCTACCGGATCGATGTTTCGCACTCCCGGGTGATTTTCAAGATCCGGCACTTCGTGTCGAAGGTCGAGGGCCGCTTCGACAAGTGGAGCGGCACGATCGTCACCGATCCCAATGATTTCTCCACGGGGTCGGTGGAGGTGAACATCGAGGCGGCGAGCATCAACACCAACAACGAGGGGCGGGACCGCGACCTTCGCAGCGGCAATTTCTTCCTCGTGGACTCGTTCCCGGCCATTACATTCAAGTCGACGCGCATCGAGGTTGCGGGGACGGCGATCAAGGTGATCGGGAACCTGACGATGCGTGGCGTGACCCGGCCAGTGGTGCTGGCTGGCGAGTATCTTGGGCGGGAGGGAGCGATCGGGCCCGGTGAGCGCATCGGGTTCGATGTCTCGACGACCATCGACCGCACCGACTGGGGCGTGAAGTGGAACCGCATAGCAGAGGGAGGGGGCGTGATGCTGGGTGACGATGTGACGATCGAGATCACGGTGGCGGGTGTCCGGCCGCGGCCGAGGCCGGCGCAATGATCTCCTATCAGGTCTACAAGATCATCCATCTGGTGGGGATGTTCACGCTCTTCACCGTGCTGGGTGCGATCGCGCTGCATGCGCTCAACGGCGGTACCCGCGCCAGCAACACCGGACGCAAGCTGATCGGCATCATGCACGGCGTGGCGCTCTTCATCATCCTGCTCGGTGGATTCGGCATGCTCGCGCGCCTTGGGATGGTGCAGGGAATGCTGCCCGGCTGGATACTTGCGAAGATCGCGATCTGGATCGCCCTTCCGGTACTCGGCGCCATGGCGTACCGGAAGCCGGCAGCGGCGAAATCGCTGCTGATCGTGATGCCGTTGCTGGGCGGGCTCGCCGCGTGGATTGCTCTCTACAAGCCGTTCTGACGCACCGCCCGCTCACCCCTTCATGAAGCCGACGACCCGGGCGATCACGTCCGGGTCGCGCAGCACCGCGCGATGACCCAGCCCTTCGGTGGTCACCAGGTCTGCGCCCGCCCAGTCCGCCACGATGGCACGCGCGTCATCCCACGAGACATCCGGATCATCGGCGTCATGCACGACGAGTCCGGGCACCGCCAGCGTGGCCGCGTGCGTGGTGATGTCGAGGTCCTTCCACGATAGCTGGAGGCGGCGCTCCATGTTGCGCTGCATCCGATCGAAGGTTGCCGGCGGGATCGTGAACATGTCGCGGTAGCGATGCGCCCACGCGAGCAGCTGCGCCGGTGCGGCGATCGTGGCGATGCGGGAGGCGGCGAGGCCGTGCGCCTTTGCGTAGATCGCAGCCGATCCACCCAGGGAATGTCCGATCACCCCGTGGAGCTCCCCTTCGAGATCGCCGACCGCCCGGATGGCGGCAGCGAACTCGGGCATCGTTGCTCGCCACCCGGTGCTGCGCCCGTGCCCGGGGGCGTCGAATGCCACCGCGCGGAACCCGGCGTCGAGCAACGCGGTCGCCAATGGCGCGAACCGGCCTGCGTGGCTCCACCAGCCATGCGCGAAGAGGACGGGAGGCAGGGCCGGATCGCCCCAGCGGTATCCGGCGATGGTCTGTCCCGCAGCAATCACGGTGAACCGCGATGCCCGCGCGAGAAATCCTGCTTCTTCCGGCCTGGGGGCAGGGCGTGCGGTGCGCACGAACACGGCCTCTGCCACCCTCGCGGTCGCGCCGGGCGCAACATGGCCAAAGGTCTGGAAGGCCGAGCGAAGTGCCGCGACCACCGGTCCGGCGCGGTCGAGGGGGTGGCGGGGTGGCATGCGGGACGGGGGCTTCGGGGTCATCCGGGAAAGCTACCCGCGTGCGGGGCACGATGGTGATCTGCTATAATCCGTGAATGTCCAATACCCCACTCTCAGCGCGCAATGCGCCGCCCCCAGGCGGCTCGCCCATCACCCTCAGCGGCAGCACGCTGGTCGTGCCCGATCAGCCGATCATTCCCTTCATCGAGGGCGATGGCACTGGCCCGGACATCTGGCGCGCCTCGCAGCACGTCTTCGACAGTGCGGTCGAGATCGCGTACGGGGGGAAGCGTCGGCTGGCGTGGCACGAGGTGTTCGCCGGTGAGAAGGCCAAGAATCGGTTCGATTCGTGGCTCCCCGCCGAGACGCTCGAGGAGATCAACACCTACCTGGTCGCAATCAAGGGCCCGCTCACGACGCCTGTCGGTGGTGGCATCCGTTCGCTCAACGTGGCGCTTCGCCAACAGCTCGATCTTTACGCGTGCCTCCGGCCGGTGCGGTGGTTCACCGGCGTGCCATCGCCGGTGAAGGACCCGGGTGCGGTGGACATGGTCATCTTTCGCGAGAATACCGAGGACATCTACGCCGGCATCGAGTACGAGGCGAAAAGCGAGAAGGCCCGACGGGTCATCGCGTTCCTGCAGGACGAGATGGGCGTGACCAGCATCCGTTTTCCCGACAGCAGCGCGATCGGCATCAAGCCGGTGTCCGAGGAGGGATCGAAGCGGTTGATCCGCTCGGCGATCGAGTACGCGATCGCGCACCAGCGGAAGAGCGTGACGCTGGTGCACAAGGGCAACATCATGAAGTTCACCGAGGGTGGCTTTCGTGACTGGGGATACGAGCTGGCGCGCGACGAGTTCGGAGCCGTCGATCACGAGGGCGGGCCGTGGCAAGTGCTGCCCGACGGGATCATCATCAAGGACGTGATCGCCGATGCGATGCTGCAGCAGATCCTGTTGCGGCCGAGGGATTACGACGTACTCGCCACGCTCAACCTGAACGGTGACTACATCTCCGACGCGCTCGCCGCGCAGGTGGGTGGCATCGGGATCGCACCGGGCGCGAACATCAACTACCAGACCGGGCACGCGATCTTCGAGGCGACCCACGGTACCGCACCGAAATATGCCGGCAAGGACATGGTGAACCCCGGCTCCGTCATTCTCAGCGGGGAGATGATGCTGCGCTACATCGGTTGGCACGAGGCCGCCGATCTCATCATCTCGTCACTCTCCACCACGATCGGTCAGCGTCGCGTGACGTATGATTTCGAGCGATTGATGGAGGGCGCGACAAAGCTGTCGACCAGTGAGTTCGGCCGGGCGATGGTCGACAACATGCGAGTCGGCTGACATGGCCCCTCCCGGGTGAGGCGATGACGTCGCGCCAGCGGACACCATCGCTGCCGAAGCCGGTCGACACGGCGCTGCGTGAGCTGAGCAACGCGATGCAGCGTCTCGGGATGTATCCGCCCGGACACGGCCACGCCGTCGCAGCCGTTCGTTCCCTCCACGAGAAGCTGAATGCTGCCCTCCTCGACCGCGATGCGATCACGGTCGGCATCACGCCCAAGGGTCTTCTCATCGACGGCATCGCCGTCGAGCCGCTCCCCTCGATGCTCCGTGAGCTGGCCGGCAAGCTCCACCGTCGCAACATCGGAACGATCCATATCCAGGCGGGCGCCGATGGGGCGGAGTTGGCGGCAATGGTCGGTGCACTCGCCGCCCCGGACGCCGACGAGAAGGTGGGGCGCGACGGCCTCAGGCTCGAGCATCTTCGGATCGAGCCGTTGGTGTACGATGTGCTTGAGTTCGGGAACCCGCTCGCCGACCAGGAACTCGATGACGTGTTCTGGACGCATCTCGTCGAGGCCGCGTTCGGTCGACGGCTCGCCGAGACGGAGGGGGCAGCTCCCGCCGAGTTGGTGGCAGATGCGATCAACGAGCAGTCAAAGACGGTCTCGGGTGCGCGGCGTGTCTTCGAGGCGCTCACCGGCCTGTGCTCCGCGATCGCCATGCGACCTGAGCGCAGCACGGTCAGTGCGCGCCGTCGATTCATCGACGTGCTCACTGCCCTCTCGCGACCCGTGACGACCCGGGTGATGTCGGCTGCACCGACTCCGTCCGCCCGTCGTCGTTTCCTCCGTGACACCCTCGCGGTGGTGCCGCCGGCGCTGGTGCTCCAGGTTCTCGAGTCGGTGGCCGATGCCGATCACGACCCGATCTCCGATCAGCTGCGCTGGCTCCTTGGCCGCCTCGCCGGCGGTGGCGACGCCGCGACCGCCGCCGGAAGCGTCGCATTTGCCACCCAGGTCGTGAGCCTCGTCGAGCAGTGGGAGGGAACCGCGCCCGACCCGATCGAGAACGAGAGTGGCGATCCCCGTCTCTCGATCGAAGGCTTGCGGATCGTCGCCATCGGGCTCGAGATCGATTCGCCGACGTCCGCGGTCATCGCGGCCTCGCAGCGGGCGGCTCATCAGGGCCGCATCGGCGAACTGCTGCAATTGCTCGATGCGCCCTCCAACGATGCGATCGCGGTGGACTCGATCACCTCGGCGGTGTTCGAGCCCGGACTGTTGCGGATGCTGCTCGATGCCGCCTCGGGTGATTTCGAGATCGTCGACCGGGTGGCGATGCGGATCGGTCGCGAAGCCATCGATCCCTTGCTCGATGCCCTCGACGCCGCCGATGACCGGGCGACCCGTCGCCGGCTGCTCGACCTCCTCGCCCGCGTGGCACCGGGCGCGGGGGACGTACTCGTGGCGCGCCTGCCCGATGCTCGTTGGCAACTGGCCCGCAACATTTTTGTGGTGCTGGCACGTCTACCCGACGTGCAGCAGGTCGATCCCATTCTCGTCGGTCTGCAGCATGCCGACCGGCGGGTGCGCCAGGAAGCGTTCAAGGCCGCACTCGGCCAGCCGGCGATTCGGAGCCGAGCGGTGCAGGATGCGATCGAGGGTGACGACGTGGCCATGACGCGTACGGCGCTCGCCGCCCTCGATCGGGAGTGTCCACCCGATTTGATCGCGCCCGTCCTGTCGGTGCTTGGACACGCCGACGCCGACCTGCAACTTCTCGCCGTCGGCCTGCTCGCCGATGCGCGCAATCCGCTCGTGGTCCCGCCGCTCCTCGGTCTGGTTCGAACGCGTGGCGGATTGTTGCGCCGCACCCGACTCCTTCCCCGGACGCCGGTGATGCTTGCTGCATTGCAGGTGCTTGCGAAGCGCTGGAGTCACCATAGGCCCGTGCTGCCTGTGTTGCAGCTTGCGTCCCGTTCCGACGACCGCGATGTCCTGGCGGCGCTGGGGAGGGTCGATTGAGCGAGGCCATCCGGTTCCTGCACGCGCTCGCGCACGCGCTGGCAGGGCTCTCGCTCTACTCGCCCGGACATCCCGCCACCCGACGCGCCACCGAGCAGGCACTGGAAGCGTTGCAGCTCTTGCTCGATGTCGACGAGCGACCGGTCTTCCTGATGCTTGGTGGCCCGCCCGTGTTTGCCGGCCGGGCACTCCACGAGTTGTCGGAGTGGCCATGGAGTTCACGCATGGCGGCGGCGGGCGTGCACCGCATCGAATTCGACGGCCGCCTCGACGCCGAAGGCATGGCCGAGCTGCTGCAACAGCTCACCGTGCGCATGAGCGGATCAGTTGACGACGCGCTGCTCGAGATGCCGGCGATCGAGGGGGTGAGTTACGGTGGCGTGTCGGTGGTCGAGGAGGAGGCACTCGTTGCGACCCGACGACGAGGAGGCGCCGGAGGATCAGGGGAGTCGGGAGGTGCGGCTCAGCCTCGACGACGAACTCGAGGCGATGCGCTTCGTGCTCGCGGAGGCGCGTCGCGGCGTGCTTGCCCGCGCCGAGGCCGACGCCATCGTGCAGATCCTGGACATGCTGCTCGAGCAGCATCAGTTCCCGCAGGCCGCGCATGCGGCGGCGCCGTACCCGGTCGTTCACGCGATAAACACGGCGTTGCTGGTGATGTCGGCCGCGTCGGCCGCAGGCATCGATCGCGTTCATCGGCCTCGCATCGGGTTCGCCGCGCTGCTGCACGATGTCGGAATGACCCGCATCCCCCTGGAACTCGGCGACAAGGAGGCGCTCACCTCCGAGGAGCGAACGATCGTCGAGTCGCACGCCGTGCATGGCGCTCGCCTGCTGCTGGAGGGGGGGGCGTCGTTGGCGCTCGCGGCTGCAGTGGCGTACGAACACCACCTGCGCCCCGACGGCACCGGGTATCCGGTGGGACGCCTGCGTCCCACGCCTCACTGGGCGAGCCGGATGGTCGGTGCGGCATCTGCGTACACCGCGCTCCGCTCTCCGCGCCCATTCCGACCCGCGTGGGCGCCGGAGCGCGCGCTGAGCCTGCTGGAGGATGGCGCGGGGACGGTGTTCGACGCGGATGTGGCGCGCCTGCTCGCTGTCGTGGTGCGACCGGCGTGACGCTCTCTCCGCGCGGGCAGGTGGCGGTGGCGGCGCTGTTGTTCAGCACTGGCGGCGTCGCGATCAAGGCGAGTGCGTTCACGGGGTGGCAGGTTGCGTCGCTCCGTTCGGGGATAGCCGCGATCACCCTGTTGCTCGTCCTGCCGACTGCGCGACGAGGAATGTCATGGCGCGCCGCGGTCGTGGGCGTGGCGTACGCGGCCACCCTCGTGACGTTCGTGTTGGCCAACAAGCTCACCACCAGCGCCAACGCGATCTACCTGCAGTCGACTGCGCCGCTGTACCTGCTGTTGCTTGGTCCGGTGCTGCTCCACGAACGGATCACCCGCCGCGACGCACCGGTGATGTTCGCGGTGATCGCGGGACTCGCGCTCGTATTTCTTGGCGCTGACGCACCCACCGCTACCGCGCCCGACCCCTGCCCGCGGGAACATGCTCGCGATGGGCAGCGGCCTCTCGTACGCACTGATGTTGTGCGGGCTCCGGTGGATCGGACGCGATGGCGACCAGCGGGGCGAGGCCATCGCAGCAGTGGTGCTCGGCAACTTGTTTGCGTGCTTGCTGGCACTGCCCATGGCATGGCCGGTCGTGGCCGCGGCGCCCGCCGACTGGGCTGGCGTGATCTATCTCGGGGTGTTCCAGATCGGTCTCGCGTACCTGCTGGTTACCCGGGGGTTGCAGCATGTCCGCGCCATCGAGGTGTCGCTGCTGCTGCTGATCGAGACTGCGTTCAATCCAGTCTGGTCGTGGCTGGTGCTGGGCGAGGTGCCCTCGACGTTCGCCATCCTGGGAGGGTCGATCATCGTCGTGGCCACCGTGATGCAATCGGCCCGGGTACCCCAGACGGCGACGGCGGCATCGGCATGAAGTCGGTGACGCTGATCGAGACCGTCAGGGTGCGCGGCGGCCGCGCGCCGCTCTGGTCATTGCACCTCGACCGGGTAGGTGCGAGCGCGCGGGCGCTGGGCATCGAGATTCCGGTCCTCGCACCCCCGGTCGGCGGCGACGACCGGGTAGTACGATACGCGGTGTCCCAGGGCGCTGTGCGCATCACCGAACGCCCGGTCGAGCCGTCGGAGCCACTGGCCTTCGTGCGGTCCGGTGCGGTGCACCGCGGATATCGGCACAAGGTGGCCACCCGCGCCTGGCTTGATGCCGCGGGGTCAATGGCGCGCTCCGGCGGGGCCGACGACGCGATCATGATGGACCTCGAGGGGCGGGTGGTGGAGGCGACGATCTGGGCGATCGGGTGGTGGGAAGGGGAGAAGCTCTGCTTCCCGCCACTGGCCCGTGGCGGGCTCCCGAGCGTCGCCCGGGCGCGGTTGCACGAACTGGTTCGTGGCGGAACGTTGGAGGCGGACCTGCCCAGCGCCGCGGCGCTGCGGGTGCCGCTGGTGGCGTGCAATGCGGCGCGTGGCGTGGTGCCCGTGGCGGTGCTGGATGGGGCGGGAACTCCGTCGGATCACCGGACGCTGGCGATCGCGGAGCGGTTCTGGGATCGGGATTGCGCTTGACCCCCCCGCTACAGCGGGGCATTTTAGCCCGTGGGTGGAACGTGGTGCCCGTAGCTCAAGTGGTTAGAGCGCCGCACTGTGGCTGCGGAGGCTGCGGGTTCAAGTCCCGTCGGGCACCCTTGGAATTTGCTGGACAAAGGTCCGTAGCTCAATTGGTAGAGCACCGGTCTCCAAAACCGGGGGTTGCAGGTTCGATTCCTGCCGGGCCTGTGATCGCGCAGGGATGGGCCAGGACCGTTCGGGTTGAGACGGGCTCCGGGCGATGGCTATATTTGCTGGCTGTACGGGAACACGCCGCTATCGTCTAGAGGCCTAGGACACAGCCCTCTCAAGGCTGGAACACGGGTTCGAATCCCGTTAGCGGTATGGCACCAGCGTGGGCATGATCGGCCCCATCGTCTATCGGTTAGGACGCGACCCTTTCAAGGTCGAGAGACGGGTTCGATTCCCGTTGGGGCTATGCGGGAAAAAGCACGGTACGCCTCGATAGCTCAATTGGTAGAGCACGTGACTCTTAATCACTAGGTTGAAGGTTCGAGTCCTTCTCGGGGCATGATGTGCAGATCGAAATGGCGTCGTCACCTGGTGACGGCGCCATTTCGCATGGCGGTGTCAGCCCGTAGATTTGCCGGATCGATTCACGACTCGGGGAGCTGACGTGGCGACACCCCATCGAGTTCTCCTGCCCGTGCTCGCGCTCGCACTCTTCGCCGCGTGCGCAGGTCCGTCTGTCAGTGACGATGACGGTCCCGTTCCTTCCGTTCAGCTCTCGGTCCTTGATGTAGCCGCGGGCGCGATCCCGTCGTTCATGTTGCACGTCACGCTGACAGCATGGGTTGGTGATTCGGCGATTACGGTCCGAATGGGTGACCATGATGCCAAGACCGGACGGTATGTCTGGACGAGCGACATCCTGCGGCAAACGCGCAATGACAGCTTGATAATGTGGGTCGGAGCGTCTGAATGCTCCGGATATCCTCGAAACTCCCAGGTCGTGGTACCGAAGACGTCACTGGAAGTGAAGATTGTCGAGGTGTTGCTCCAGCGTACGCGTGCCACCGTGCAATCCGGAGTCGAGGCGTGTGCGATCGGGATGCGGGCGCCCGGTGATCCGACCGGATGGGCCGCTCCGTTCGAGCTTCAGATAGTGTTCGACAGCGTTGGCAGCGAAGTCAAAGGCCGGTGGGCAGTTCACTACAACGAAACGCGGCGGTCGGAGGACGGTTACTTCATCGGGCAGCGTGACGGTGACACCATCGCGCTCGCCGCGGAACCACACGGTGCATACTTCGGATGTGATCCCCGGTATACCATTGTCTTGACGATGTTGCCTGCCGATACGATTGGCTCGATGCGCATGCTCCAGCGTGACGGCTGTCCTCCACCCGCCGCGCCGGTGGTTCCCGCTGCCGTGAACTCGATCGGATTTCCCCCGTCTTCGCTGCCAATGCGTTGAGGCGCTAGCCCTGCCGCAGCGGGTGCGCATGCCGGGCCAAGCTCAGCGCACCGGGATGAGCGACGTAGTCGCAGGGATCGCGGCAGAACGGCCGGTCCGGCATATGGCGCGTCTGTGGTCGGAACCGGCTGGTGATGCAGTCATGCCCGAATGCACAAGCTGCGTTTCTTTTGCCAAGGCAGCCCGCGATATTGTCGAATGACCGATTCCTGTTCCTACCACATCCGCCCGATCACGCCCGCCGACAATCCCGCCGTCGCACAGGTCATCCGCACCGTGATGCCGGAGTTCGGGGCCAGCGGCCCGGGGTTCTCGATCAACGATCCCGAAGTCGATGGAATGTACGAGGCGTACGATGCGCCGCAGTCGGAGTTCTTCGTGGTGACCCGCAACGGCGGGGTGGTGGGCTGCGGGGGTGTGGCACCACTCGCCGCTGGCGAGCCGGGCACCTGCGAATTGCGGAAGATGTACTTCCTTCCGGAAATGCGTGGGGTGGGTGCCGGCCGCGAGCTGCTGGCGCTCTGCCTGCAACGGGCGCGCGCGCTCGGCTTCACCTACTGCTACCTCGAGACCCTCGGCAGCATGCACGCGGCGCATCGCCTCTACGAGCGCGCCGGCTTCGAGAAGCTCTCCGGCCCGATCGGCTCCACCGGACACTTCAAGTGCGACGCCTTCTACGGGATCGACCTCACCGCGGGGTAAAGGCCGCTATCGGACCGCTGGCCGATCACCGGCCATCGTAACTTCCCGCGCGCCCTCCGACGCGCCGCGGCGATTCAGACCTTGCAAAACACTGCAATAGTATATTGTATACAATCGTGATTACCCGGACCACTCTTGCCGACGCCACGAGTGCTGCGCTCCGAGAGCGCATCCTGAGCGGCAGGCTACCCGGCGGCGCCCCGCTCCGGCAGGAAGCCCTTGCCGCCGAGTTGGGCGTGAGCCGCATCCCGCTCCGTGAGGCGCTGCGTCAACTCGAGGCCGAGGGGCTGGTCATTCTCCTGCCCCATCGTGGAGCCGTGGTCACGCCAATGCCGATACCGCAGGCGCTGGAGCTGTTCGAGTTGCGCGCCATGGTAGAGACCGAGCTGGTGTCTCGCGCGGTACCCCGCATGACCCCAGCCGATGATGTCGCGGTGGCCGAGCAGGTCGAGCGTTTTGAGAACGCGGTCGACGACGGTGATGCGTCCGCCTGGGGCGGTGCCAACTGGGACTTGCACCGCGCACTCTACGCACCAGCCGAGCGGCCGGTTACGCTCGATGTCGTGAGCAGGCTGCACGCCCAGTCCGACCGTTACCTCCGCGCCCAGCTGACGCTGACCAACGGCACCGCCGCGGCGATCCGGGAGCACCGCGCCATCGCGGCAGCCGCCCGGCGTCGTGACGCTGCGCTGTCTGCCCGGCTGATTCGCGACCACATCCTTCGTGCTGGCCGCACACTCGTGGCAGCACTTCGACAGCAATCCGAGGTCGATCGATGACCAGCACCATCCTGCGCCAGTTCATCGGGGGCCAGTTCGTGGCGTCCGATGCGACCACACAACTCACCCGTCACAACCCTTCCGACCTGTCCGATCGTGTTGCGACGCTCCCCGTCGGCTCTGTCGCAGATGTCGGTGCGGCAGTGTCCGCCGCTGTTGCGGCGAGTGCAGCGTGGCGCAGACTCCCGGGCCCGGCACGCGCCGAAGCGCTGCATCGCTGGGGCGACGTGATCGCTGCACGCGCCGATGAACTCGCGCTTGCGATCGCCCGTGAAGTGGGCAAGCCGATTGGTGAGGCGCGCGGTGAAGTCGGACGCGCAACGGTCATCTGCCGGTACTACGCCGGTGAGGCGGTGCGCGACATCGGCGAGGTGATTCCCGCGCAGGCCGCCGACACCCTCCAGTACACGCTGCACGATCCACTGGGTGTGGTGGGACTGATCACGCCCTGGAACTTCCCGCTTGCCATCCCGCTCTGGAAGGCCGCGCCCGCGCTCGCTTTCGGCAACACCGTGGTGCTCAAGGGTTCGGAACTCTCGCCCGGGGTGTCACAGCTGCTGGCCGAGACGGCAGTGGCGGCCAACCTGCCGGCCGGAGTGTTCAACGTCGTGCACGGCGATGGCTCGACCGGGACAGCACTGGTCGGTCACGCCGATGTTCGGGCCGTGTCGTTCACGGGGTCACAGCGGGTGGGTGCCCTCGTCGCCGCGACGGCGACCGCGCGCAACGCTCGCTACCAGACGGAGATGGGCGGGAAGAACGTGGTGATCGTGACGCGCGACGCCGATTTGGGTCGCGCTGCTGCGCTGACCGCGGCCGGCGCGATGCGATACGCCGGTCAAAAGTGCACGGCCACGAGCCGGGTCATCGTCGAGCGCTCGGTCGAGGATGCGTTTGTCGACAAGCTCGCTGCTGCGGTGGCCGCGCTTCCGCTCGGCCCCGTCTCCGATCCCGCGTCGGCGGTCGGACCGTTGATCACGCCCGAGGCACACCAGCGGGTGACCCGTGCGCTCGAGCACGCGAACGCCGAGCGGCTCTGCGTTGGTGCCGCGCCCGGGGCTGGCGAATCTGGCGGCAACTGGTTCCAGCCGATCGTCGTTCGGCTCACCAGCGCTGGCGACGAACTTGCCCGGACCGAACTTTTCGCGCCCGTGCTCGGCCTCCTCCGCGCCGACGACATCGATCACGCCATCGCGCTCGCCAATGACACGCCGTTCGGGCTGTCGGCATCGATCTTCACCAGTGACCTCTCCGCGGCCATGCGCTATGTGCGATCGATCGAGGTGGGCCTGGTACGCGTCAATGGCGACACCACCGGCGTCGATCCCCACGCGCCGTTCGGCGGCATGAAGGGGTCCAGCTCCGGCACCCGCGAACAGGGCCGCGCGGCGCGAGACTTCTACACCGAAACCCGCACCATCCAGATTCATTCATGAGGGAGCACATGGCAACGATGACCCCAGCACAGTGGACGGGCGTGATGCCCGCGATCACCACGCCCTTCAATGAAGACGGTACCGTCGATCACGAGTTCCTTGCCGGCCACGCACGGCGCCTCATCGCGTCGGGATGCACCGGCCTGATTCCACTCGGATCGCTCGGCGAGGGGGCCACGCTCAGCGTTGACGAGAAGGTCGCGGTGCTCGCGACCTGCGTCGCCTCGGTGGGCGATCGGGTGCCGGTGATCGCAGGCATCGCGTCGCTCTCGACCGACGAGGCAACAGCACTTGCACGGGCTGCAGCAAAGGCTGGATGCCGTGGCCTGATGGTGCTCCCCCCCTACGTGTATCAGGGGGACTGGCGGGAATCCCGTGCCCATGTCACCGCAGTGATGTCTGCCACGCCGCTGTCGTGCCTGCTGTACAACAACCCGATTGCCTATGGCACCGATTTCGTGCCTGAACAGGTCCGCGTGCTGGCGCAGCAGTGCAGCAATCTCCACGCGGTCAAGGAATCAAGCGGCGACATCCGACGCATCACCGCGATCAAGGCGCTCCTCGGCGACCGACTGTCCATCCTCGTCGGGCTCGATGATGCAATCGTCGAAGGTGTGGCCGCGGGTGCGGTCGGCTGGGTGGCCGGACTGGTCAACGCGTTGCCGGATGAGTCGGTGATGTTGTTCGAGCACGCGCGGGCCGGGCGCATGCGCGAGGCACGTGAGCTGTACGAGTGGTTCCTCCCACTCCTCCGGCTCGATACGGTCCCCAAGTTCGTGCAACTCATCAAGCTCGCCCAGGAAGAGGCTGGACTTGGCAGCGAGCGGGTGCGTGCCCCCCGCCTTCTGCTCGATGGTGCGGAGCGCGAGATGGCGCTCGCGACGATCGGAACCTGTCTCGCCAACCGGCCTGCCGCCGCGTGACCATCGTTTCGCGAATCGACGTGATTGATTCCCACACTGCGGGTGAGCCCACCCGAGTGGTGATCGACGGCTGGCCCCAGCCTGCTGGCGCCACGATGGCGGAGCGCCGCGCGTCGATGCATCGCGATCAGGACGAACTCCGACGCGCCGTGGTGCTCGAGCCTCGCGGGCACGACGCCGTCGTCGGTGCGTTGCTCACACCACCGGAGCGTTCCGATTCGGTGGCGGGCGTCGTGTTCTTCAACGACGTGTCGTACCTCGGCATGTGCGGGCACGGGTTGATCGGTGTGGTGCGCACCCTCGAGCACCTCGGGCGCATCGCGGCCGGCGAGGTTCGTATCGACACGCCCGTGGGGCAGGTGAGCGCCACCCTCGATCCGTCGGGCGCGGTGACCATCCGAAACGTGCCTGCTCGCGTGCTTCACCAGGATGTAAACGTCCAGGTGCCGGGAATCGGTGAAGTACGGGGCGATGTGGCGTGGGGCGGCAACTGGTTCTTTCTCACTGCTGTGCCGGAAACACCGCTCACGCTCGACCATCGTGCTGAACTGCTGCGGATCTCGATGAAAGTGCGGGACGCACTCGCGACCGCCGGAGTGACCGGCGACAATGGTGAGGTGATCGACCATGTCGAGTTGTTCGGTCCGCCAACAGTTGCCGGTGCCGACTCCCGCAACTTCGTCCTCTGCCCCGGGACCGCGTACGATCGATCACCTTGTGGCACCGGAACATCGGCGAAGATGGCGGCGCTCCATGCTCGCGGTTCGCTCGCGTGCGGTGAGCACTGGATTCAGGAAGGCATACTCGGCACCACTTTCACGGGCTGGCTCACCGAGTCGGCCGAGGGACTGGTGCCGTCGATCGTCGGCCATGCATGGGTCACGGCGCGTTCGACGCTCCTGTTCGATCCGGCCGATCCGTTCCGCGGCGGCATCGGGTGAGCGGACGCCCCGACGTGATCGTGATCGGCGCTGGCGTGGTGGGTGCCATGTGCGCGATGCGACTCGCCGAGGCGGGACTGACCGTTACGGTGCTGGAGCAGGACTTTCCGGGGAGCGGCAGCACCGGTGCGGCAATGGGGCATATCGTGGTGATGGACGACAGCCCGGCGCAACTCGCCCTCGCGGCGCGGTCGCGCGATCGGTGGCGCGAGTTGATTCCGACGCTGCCGGTAGATCCCGCGTACGAGCAATGTGGCACCCTCTGGCTTGCCGCTGATGACCACGAGATGCAGGCCGCGCATGACCGAGTGCGTGGATATGTCGAGGCCGGCGTCGAAGCGGAGGTGATCGATTCCACTCGACTCGCCGCGCTCGAGCCTTCACTGCGCCCGGGGTTGGCCGGTGCGCTGCTCGTGCCGGGAGATGGTGTCTGTTACCCGCCGGCGGCAGCCCGCGGGTTGATGCTTCGTGCGTGCGCGGCGGGGGCGGTGTTCAGGCACGGCACGGTCGCCGAGGTCAGCGCGGGGCGGGTTGTGCTGGCCGATGGCACTGCATTGCACGCCGGCGCAATCGTGATCGCGGCGGGCACTGGCTCGACGGGGTTGATTCCCGGGTTGCCGATCGTGCCGCGCAAGGGCCATCTCGTCATCACCAATCGGCGCCCGGGAATGGTGCGACACCAACTGGTGGAACTCGGCTACCTCGCCAGCGCACATGGCATGGGTGCCGCCTCGGTGGCGTTCAACGTCCAGCCGAGGCCTGGCGGCCAGCTGCTCGTGGGATCATCGCGCGAGCTGGTGGGCTTCGACAGGACGATCAATCGCGAGTTGTGCGGCCGCATGCTGGATCGTGCCATCTCGATGCTCCCCGAGCTCGCCACCGCATCGGTCTGGCGCACGTGGACCGGCTTCAGGCCCGCCACACCGGATTCGCTGCCCCTGATCGGTCGATGGCTCCCGATCGATGGCGTCTGGATCGCTGCGGGCCACGAAGGGCTGGGGATCACGATGGCCCCCGGTACGGCCGACCTCGTCGCCGCGTCGATCATGGGCACCGACCTGCCACTCGACATCACCCCCTATGACCCGTGCCGACCCATGTCGGTACACGAGGCTTTCGCGTGAGCGGGCACGTCGGCGTGGTTCTCGACGGCGTCGCGGTGACGGTGCCAGCAGGAATCACCGTCGCTGCTGCATTGCTCAACGATGGTGCACGACGGTTCCGGAGCGACCTTGAGGGTGCTGCCCGCGCGCCGCTCTGCGGCATGGGGAGCTGCATGGAGTGCAGGGTGGTGATCGACGGGAGAGCGGAACAGCGGGCGTGCCTCGTGCTGGTCGTCGAAGGAATGCGGGTCGAGACGACCCGATGACGTCGCTCAGTCTCGACACCGACATCGTTGTGGTGGGCGCGGGACCCGCCGGGCTTGCTGCAGCCGCCGCTGCGGCCGAAGCCGGCAGCCGGGTGATCGTGATCGATCAGTCTCCACGCGCCGGCGGGCAGGTCTGGCGACACCGCGACGAGAGCGCGTTGGCGCCCATCGCTCGCGCGTTGCTCTCCCGGGTCCGTGCGGCGGACGTGACGATGCTCACTGCGACGACTGTTGTCGACGCGCTGTCCCCGACGCGACTCGTCATCGACGCGTCGGGTGTGACGCAGTCCATCGATGCCAAGGCGATGATACTTGCCACCGGTGCGCGCGAGAGATTCCTGCCTTTCCCGGGCTGGACGCTGCCCGGGGTCGCGGGGGTCGGCGGGTTGCAGGCGTTGCTCAAGGGCGGAACGTCTTTCCGCGGCAAGCGTGTGGTGCTCGCGGGAACCGGCCCGTTGATCATCGCCGTCGCTGCCGCGCTCGCTGAAGCGGGTGCAGATGTGTTGCTCGTGGCCGAGCAGGCACCACGCCGTCGGGTGGCTGGTTTCGCGGTCCACGCCTTGAGCGACATCCGCCGACTTCGCGACGCGCTGCGGTATCGGTGGGCATTTGCGAGCGCGCCCTACATCACCGATGCGTGGGTGGTTGCGGCGCACGCCACCGGCACGGCGCTACGCGTCGATGTTCGCACCCGAAGCGGGGTGCGCACGATCGAATGCGATTGGCTCGGGTGTGCCGCCGGCCTGGTCCCGACCACGGAAATCGCGCGGCTCGTCGGTTGCGCGATCGATGTCGATCGGGTGCAGGTGAACGCGCAGCAGGCGACGTCGGTGCCCGGAGTGTGGGCAGCGGGTGAATGCACCGGGGTGAAAGGCGACGCTGCGGCAATGGCAGAAGGCGAGATCGCGGGGCTCGCCGCGTCGGGCGCCGACGGTCCGATGGAGTCGTCGCGCGTGCGGCGTGCCCGCGAGGCAGGGACACGCCTGGGCGACCTCATGGATACGGCATTTGCGATACGTCCCGAACTGCTGTCGTTGGCCGCTCCCGACACGATCATCTGTCGCTGCGAAGACGTGCGTCGGCGGGAGATCGAGCCCGCGTGGACGCCCAGGCAGGCAAAACTCTGGAGCCGCGTCGGTATGGGGGCGTGTCAGGGTGCGGTGTGCGGACCCGCGTGCAGCGCACTGTTCGGTTGGCCAGCCAACACCGTGCGCGCACCGCTGGGCGCACCCGGTTGCGGAGCGTGGCACGCAGCGCTCACGCTCCCGACGAGTCCAGCGCCTCCGCTGCCTGTTCCGCCAGCTCCCGAAACCGATCGGCATCGGGACCAAGTCGGCTGATCATCAGCTCTTCGGCTTCGGTCCAAGCTCGCCGGACACCGGCCTCGAGCAGTCGGGAACGCGGCGTCGGATGGACTCGCGACACCCGTCCGTCGTGCGGATCGGTTCGTCGTTCCACGAGGCCGCCGCGCTCGAGCCGCTGAACCATCCTCGTGATCGTCGCTGCCTCGACGCCGAGTCGGGCGGCGAGCGTTGCCTGACGAAGGCCTGGTTCGTCCCATACCACGCAGAGCAGCGCATCCTGTCCGGCGTGCACACCGTGCGCAGCCAGAAGACCCGAGAGGTGGGCCCGATGGCGCCGCGCAAGCCGTTGCAGCGCCCAGCCGAGCGGAGCGGTCACGCGAAACAACGCAGCGGGTGACCCATCAATGACAGCCGCAACGCGGCCCGCAGCCACCGGTGATCGTCGGTTCGACACCACCGGTCGGGGTCGTGAGTGGCGCCTGTCCCCCGGTGATCACCCGCTCGACGGGTTCCCCCGTGTCCGGATCGGCCAGGAGCGCGGGGTCGCTGATCGACTGGTGGAGTTCGAATCGTCGGCGGGGCGTGCCGGGGTCGCTCGGTCGGGTTTCGTACGTGTATGTGGGCATGACGGGAGACTCTTGGTGTGATTGAGGCGCCAGGACCGAATCGTCAGGGCGTCGCCGGGAAGCTGGTCGCAGTGAGCACGGCGGTCAATCCGACCACCACCGCAGCCAGGGCGAGTTCGACCGTGACGGCCCGTCGCAGGCGAGTGGCCGCCTCGGGCCTTCCCGCGCTCAGCCCCGGGGTGAGGATCCGCCAGTTGTACCAGCCCGCTCCACCGATCGCCATGAACAGGACGACCTTGGCCACGACCAGCAGGCCGTAGGTATTGTCGAACAGCGCGCCGATCGATCCGACATACATCCACGTGGCCACCGCTCCCGACGCGAGCAGCAGCATCGCGCCGGCCCGTGCCGGGATCGAGAACGCTCGAACCACCGCCGCCAACTCATCGATCCGTTCGCTGCGCCGCAGCGCCGGGAAGGTGGTGATCGACAGTGTCGCGAGAGTGCCCAGCCAGACGCCGGCGCCAAGCAGGTGGGAAAGGTCGATCACGCGCCCGGTGAGCCGTGGCCAGACCTCTTCGGTCGGGTGACCCATACCGGTCTGCGCCCAGGCTGCCAACGCGGTCGCAACCACCAGCAGGCGCCATGTCGAGTCTGGCCGCCACCGGACCAGCCACGATCCCGCGAGCAGCACCAGCGCCGCGACGGTCTGGAGGATCCAGCTCGTTCCCCACGTCCCCTCCAGCAACACTGCCTGGACGAGTGCCGATTCGAGTGGTTCGCCGGGTTCCACAAACGTGAGCAACTGGAGTGCGCCGCGAGCGAGCGAAAGCATGAGCAGGAACCACGCAAGGACACCGGGCAGGCGAGCGTGCCAACCTTCGATGTGCGCGGCCTGTGGAGACCCGGGCTCGACACCGGCCCGTGCCAAACGCGCGGAAACCGCAACGCCGATGAGCAGGAGGATCGCGACGATGATCGCGCCGCGTACGACGGGGAACAGCGTGCCGAGGGCCGGCACTATGGTGTCAGTTTCCGGTAGCCCGTGCGCACTCGGCGCAGGTCCCGTACAACACCACTTCGTGGGTCGCGAGGATGAAGCCGCGGGGCACGAGATGGTGGAGGGTGTCAACGCACCCAGGTACCTCGAACACCCGGTCACACTTGGCACAATGAAAGTGGTGGTGGTGGCCCTTGCCGTGGAGTTCGTAGCGCGGGACTTCACCGGGCAGCTCCACCGGGATGAGCCATCCCTCATCGAGCAGCGCGCGAATGTTACGGTACACGGTTGCGATGCCGATGCCGCCAACTTCGCCGCGGGCAGCTGACAGCACCTCGTGGGTACTCAACGGGCGGTCGGCCCGTTGGAGCGCACGTCGGATGGCACCACGCTGTCGGGTGTTACGTTCCATCGCTGGCCGATCTCCGTCGAGGTCTGTCAATCATGGGGATCATCAAAGTTAGGCATTCTTCCCGGAAACCCAAGTCGGAGCCGGAATTTGCTCCTCGCTCTGCATCCTCGGGGCCCAGGTCGCCGCACCTCAGGCTGCGGCATCTCCCGTGCCACCACGGTTGGTCATATCACTGGTGATCGACCAACTCCGTCCCGACTACCTCGACCGCTGGCGACCCCAGTTCAGCGGCGGGCTGGCCTGGCTGCTCCGTGAGGGCGTGTTCTACGTCAACGGAGAGCAGGATCACGCCATCACCCAGACGGCGGCGGGGCACGCGACGACGCTGAGCGGCCGGACCCCAGCCAGCACCGGAATCATCTCGAACGACCTGGGCGTTCCCGATCCCAGCTCGCCGCTGGTCAACTCTACCGGCCCGGGAGCCTCGCCGCATCGGTTTCGAGGGACGACCCTCGCCGACTGGATGCGAAGCCGGAGCCCGGCGACCCGGGTCCTCTCGATTTCCCGCAAGGATCGCGGCGCGATCATGCCGATCGGCCGCGCTCGACTGCCGGTCTACTGGTACTCGCGGGGCGCTTTCACCACCAGTCGCTATTACGCCGACTCGCTCCCCAGCTGGCTGAGCGCGTGGAACGCGCGTCAGCCCGCCGTGCGCCTGGCAGGACACTCGTGGCAGTTGTCGCGGCCAGCCGCCGATTATCCGGAGGTCGACGACAGGCCGTACGAACGTGGCGGCGATCGATACTCGTTTCCGCACGTGTTGTCGACCGATCCGCTGGTTGCCGCCGTGGAACTCGAGGGTCACACCCTGATGGACTCACTGACCCTCGACGTGGCGTGGGCGGGGATCCGGGCCAACCGGCTGGGCCTCGATGACGTGACCGACCTTCTCGCGGTGTCACTCTCGGCGACGGACAACATCGGACACCGGTACGGTCCGGGCTCGCGGGAAGTGCACGATCACCTTCTCAACGTCGACCGTTGGCTCGGCCTCTTCTTCGATTCGCTCGCGACCCGCGTGCCGCTCGATCGCGTGGTGATCTCCCTGACGGCGGATCACGGGGTAACCGAGTATCCCGAAGCGGGGGCGGGCGGATGGACGTCACTGAGCGCCGAGGTCAGGTCGCTCAATGCGTGGGCGCGTGACACTCTTGGCACGAATGCCTCGGCGGTCGCCTATTCCGGCCTGGTCCTGGCGCGCACCGGCGACCTCGCGAAGCGGGGAGTGGACATCGACTCACTCGCCTCGGCGATCGCGGCCCGGTTGCGCCGACTCCCCGGCGTGCAGACGGTCTACACCCCGCGAACGCTCGGGGCCGCACGCGCTTCGGATGGCGAAGCCGGCCGCTGGCGTCGGCAGCTGCCGGCCGATTCCGAGTGGCTGGTGGCGGCATCGCTCAAGCCAGGCTGGATATGGGGCCGACCGGGTGGCGAAGCCGGCCATGGCACGACCAATGTCGATGATCGCCGGGTCCCGATCATCTTTCGAGTGCCTGGCGTTTCGCCAGCACGCGTAGGCCGGGTCGTACGGACCATCGATATCGGGCCGACCTTTGCCGCACTCCTCGGCGTGACGCCGCTCGAGCGCGTCGAAGGTGTGGCACTTCCTGAAGTTCTTCCCAAACGATCCATAAGGTGAATCCATGCGCATGCTCGCCATTCTCGCAGTCTTCGCCGCGGTCCAGGTGACGCCGGCCTTGGCCCAGCGGATGTCCAATGATGACGCGATGAAGGAGGCGCGGAAGTTTCTCGCCGACAATTTCATCGCAGATGGGCACAACGACGTGCCCTGGGAGATCCGGCAGGAAGCCGCGATGGACGTCGACCGCTATGACCTGCGCACCCGCGTTGCGGGACAAACCGACATCGCGCGACTTCGCGCCGGCGCGGTGGGCGTGCAGTTCTGGTCGGTCTATGTCCCGGGCGAGATCGCCGATTCCGGATTCGCGCGCGTGCAGCTGGAGCAGATCGACATCGCCCGGCGCATGATCGCGAAGTATCCCGAGGCGTTCGTCCTGGCCACGTCGACGAAGGAGATCGACGACGCGCTGGACGACGGCAAGATCGCCTCACTCATCGGGATGGAGGGCGGGCACGCGATCGAGAACTCGCTCGGTGCACTGCGGATGTACTACGCACTCGGCGCCCGCTACATGACGCTGACCCACAACGTGACGCTCGACTGGGCCGATGCCGCGATGGACGTCGCGCGTCACGGTGGACTCAACGAGTTCGGACGTGACGTCGTGCGCGAGATGAACCGGATCGGGATGATCGTCGATCTCAGCCATGTCTCGCCGGCGACGATGTCCGATGCGCTCGACGTGACGACTGCCCCGGTGATGTTCTCGCACTCGTCGGCGCGTGCCGTCACCGATGTGCCGCGCAATGTTCCCGACTCGATCCTCAAGCGGATGCCCCGGAACGGTGGCGTGGTGATGGTCACATTTGTCGGCGGGTTCATCTCGAAGGGGATGCGCGACTGGGCGATGGCGTTCGACACAGAGGTTCGCCGGATCGGGGCGGCGCCGGGCGATTCGGTGAGCCGACGTGCGGCGGCGCAGGCATGGCGCACGGCGCATCCGCGGCCCCAGGCGAGCGTGGGCGACCTCGCCGATCACATCGAGCATGTCCGGCGCGTGGCCGGGGTCGATCATGTCGGGCTCGGTGGTGACTATGACGGAACGAGCGAGTTGCCCGAGGGAATGGGCGACGTCTCGACCTATCCGGTGCTCTTTGCCGAGTTGATCCAGCGCGGCTGGAAGAGCGACGAACTGAAAAAGCTCGCGAACGGCAATATTCTCAGGGTGCTGAAGGCCGTGGAGGACGAGCGCGACCGTCTCGCCGCACCACGATGACCCCGAACGCCGCGATGGCAAGCGCTATCCCGAACCACTGCAGCGCATAGCTGAGGTGCGGACCATCGTCGAGCACTGGAGGCTCGGCGGTGGGTAGGCGGCCGGGGCCGGATTGGTCGCCCGACTGGATCACGTAGAGATCGAGCGCGTCGGGAAGGAGTGCATCCAGCGCGATGCGATCGAGGCGGCGATACGTGCGCATCCCGCCCGTCTGGATGGGTTGTCCTCCGTTGTCGGTTTCGGGGAGCCGGTAGGCGATCCCGTCGACGGACACGGTGCCGGATGCCGGCGCTGGGATGGTGTCGGGCGGGGTGACGCCGTCGGGCGTGTACACGAACCCGCGCAGCACCCAGACAACCGGGCCGCCGTCCTGCCGCCCGGAATGCCGTCACCACGTGCAGGCCGGGCGCCGACCGGTGAACGCGTCCGCGCAGCAACACCTGGTGGGCAGGGTCGAATACTCCCTGCATCGTGATCCGCCGGCCGTCCGCCGCTGACGCAGTCGCCCCGGCGTCCAGCGCCACGGGCGGGTCGGCGAGCGCCGCGATCCGGGTGGCGTTGCTGGCACGGCGGTCGTCGAGCCGCCCCAACTGCCAGCGCCCGAGAAGGATGGCGCCGGCGGTGAGGAGTGCCACCAGCGAGAGAATGGCAGTGCGTCGGAATGTGGACACCAGTGACCCTCTGGTAGGACACTTGGCCGATTCAGGGAGGTCGCGCTGAAACCGCAACCCCTTGCAAGCGCGTAAGATAGCTAAATGGCATGGGGCGTGCCGATGAATGGGCGTCCACCTGTCCTGTTTTTACCGTTCGCCTTCGATTCCCGAGGAGATCCCAATGCGTCGCATGATCGCCATCGCTGCCGTGCTTGCCGTTGTCGGCACGTCCACCACTCTCGAGGCCCAGGGACGTCGGGACCGCCCCGGCGGTGATCGAGGCCTCGTGGAGCTGTCCGGACCGGGGGCCCGTGGAGGATTCTTCATCACTGCCGGGATCGGTGCGGGGCGGGAGCAGTACAAGTTCAGCGGTGAAGACGAGTATTCGGAGGCGCTCACGTCGCCCACGCTCACGCTTCGCTTTGGTGGCACGCCGAGCCCGCGGGTGCGCCTGGGCATCGAGCTCTTCGGGTGGAGCGGTGATGGAGAGGAGACTTCGCTCAGCGTGATTGATCCGTACACCGACAGCTTCGGCACCGTGAGCGGCACGATCCAGTTTTACCCGTTCCCGTCGGACGGCCTCTGGATCAAGGGTGGGGCGGGGTACGCGCGCAGTGAGCGGAACTACGACGACCCGCAGCTGATCGACGCCGTGGAGAATGGCTTTGCGTGGTCGGTAGGTGCTGGCTACGAGATCCCGTTGTCCCGCTCGATCGCGATTGGCCCCTCGGTGCAGCTCCAGAGCGGTTCGTTTTCGCAGCGGAATGAGCCGACGCTCCATGAGCGCGTGCTCAACATCGGGGTCGAGCTCACCTTTCAGACTGGCGGTCGCTGGCGTTGACCCAACTCGGGGCGCGGCGGTATATTCGCCCGGCTTCGCCCTGGTGGTGAAACTGGTAGACACGCTATCTTGAGGGGGTAGTGCCGCAAGGCGTCGCGGTTCGAATCCGCGCCAGGGCATCGCGAGAGCTAGCCACTGTAGCTCAGGGGTAGAGCACTCGATTCGTAATCGAGCGGTCGTCAGTTCAAATCTGACCAGTGGCTCTGCAAGCGGTGCATCAGTCCTCACGAACACGCCCCCCAAGCTGATGCTCGGGGGGCGTGTTCGTGTCCGGGTCGGACAGCGGGAGGCCAGCGCTGCGGGTGGGACGCAACGCAGGCCCGGAATTGCTCCCGGGCCTGCGATGAGTTCTGTACCGACCTGAGTCGGTTTAGAGCGGGCAGCCCCGGTTGTTGTCGTTGTCGATTGCAGTCGCGAGCGTCAGCATCGTGTTGCGATTGCCAGACGCGATCGCGGTGTTGACATCGGCGATGATCGACGCTGCCGTCCGGGGGTACGCGACGCCAGGGTGCGCGGCGTCAAGGATGCCTGCGGTCGCCGCGCGGAGCAGGATGGTGAGTGCACCCGAAACACCCGATCCGCCGCCACCGCTGAGGGAAGCGTGCAAAGTCTTGTTGGCGTGCGACGGGTAGCTGCCGAGAGCGAACACCGAACCCGCCGTCTGGCCGGTGGTGTACGTCGCCCAGGCGCTCGCGTGGTTCTTCCAATAGCCAGGGGTGCAGCCCTGGTCGCCGACGACTTCCGGCGGCGGGGGTGGAGGCAGGACGCGATTCGTGAACGTGACCAGCGCCGCGTCGCGAGGATTGCCGCGGCCGACACACACCGTGCACCGTGTTGGTGCCCGTGACGAACTGGTCGGCACGATCGCCTGATCGACGTCGATGCTGACGACTTCGTGACCCTGCACGCGGCACTTCGGTGATGCTCATCGTGGTGCCCGACGCCGCCGAAGTCACCCAGCGTGCCAGCACTGGCCCGGGGCAGCGAGAAGCTCCCCGAACCCTGTACGTCTGTTGGTGCCAGAATACGTGAAGTCGTAGGATCCGGCGCCGCCGTCTTTGCAGACGATGATCCGTTCGCCGATTCCCGGGTTTGCGGGGCGGGCGAACCAGTGAGAGCGACGGCGGACGGGTGGCCTCGGTGCTCGACCGGCGTGTCCTGAGAACACGCGACAACCGTCAGTGCGACGACCGCGGGTACGAGGTAATTCGACACCTTCATCAGAGATTCTCCAGAGCAAGGGATGCAAGCGGGGACGGAGGGCGTCAACGCAAGCAGTATTCCCGATGCCACGACTGGTAACTTGTTCAGCAGCAAAGGCTTGAATGGTCAATGAAGTCCGATGTTGTCGCCATGCAACACCCGTCGCGCTGAAAAAAGTCGCGTCGGTGCCACACTCGTCTCATTCGGCCAGCTTGCCCAGCCACGCCTGGGCGCTCGCCACCGACACGCGATCGATCGTGTGCCCCATCCCTTCGCGGGTCAGCCGCGTCAGCGCAGCGCCCGCAGTGTCCAGCGCCTCCCACCCTCGCTCGGCCTTGTCAAAAGTGATCGCCTGGTCCGCCGTCCCGTGACCCCACCAGACCGGCGTCGCGCCGATGCGCGCGACATCGATCGACGGATGGTCGGCAAGGAACCCGCTGAACACGAGCACGGCGCGTGCGACGCCGGGATTGCGGAGCGAGTACGCGAGTGAGGATGTGCCTCCCTGGGAGAAGCCGCCGATCAGGAGGGTGCCGACTGGACGGCCCAACATCGATGGCAGCTCATCCGCAATGAAACCTTCGAGCGCTTGTTGGCCCGCCTCGAACGAGGTCCGGTTCCGGGGTGGTGCCGCCCTGAAAGCGATACCAAGCCCACCCGCCACCGTACCCCCATGGCGCGCCCGGGTGCGGCGCGCGCACCGACACGATCGTCGCCGAGTCGTGCAATTCTCGACCGAGGGGCAACAGGTCCCGCTCGTCGCTTCCCCTACCGTGAAGCAGCACCAGGACTGGTGCGCCGGGCGCCCCATGTTCGATCAGGCAGTGCAGCGGGTCGCTCACGTATCCTCCGGGGGACTTTGCAACCCCTTACTCATCAGGGGCAGCGCGACTAAGATTGCGACTCCGGTTTCGGCCGGAATTCGGGGCGTAGCGCAGTCCGGTAGCGCACTACCTTGGGGTGGTAGGGGTCGCGGGTTCAAATCCCGCCGTCCCGATGAAGATGGCACGTAAATGAGAAACCGGCATCCTCGGATGCCGGTTTCTCTGTATTGGGGTGCGATCGGCCCGCGGGTGCCTCAACCGCCCCGCTTCTGCAGTTCCTTGACGGCCTCGGGATGGTTTCTCGACGCGGCCTTCCGGAGCCACTCCATGCCGGATGTCTCGTCCTTGTTGACCCCACGGCCCCGCAGATAGGCCTGCGATGCCTGCCACGCGGCTTCCGCCGAACCGTTGTTGGCGGCCTTCTCGAACCAGAGCACCGCTTCGGATTCGTTCTTCTGGGTGCCGCGACCGCGCGCCAGAAACTCTCCCACCTTGGCTTGCGCGACGGGATCGTCCTGCGCGGCAGCGCGGCGATACCAGACCAGCGCCTCGGTCTCGTCCTTCTTGATGCCCGCGCCGTTCTCGAGCCGGAACGCCAGCGTCTGCTGCGCCTTGAGGTGCCCGCCCGATGCCGCCTCGCGAAGCAGCCCTACCGACTCACTCGGCGACTGATACGTGCCGCGCCCCAACTCGACCAGACGGGCCAGGAGGAATTTCGCTTCCAGGTCGCTCGCCGCCGCCTTGCGATACCACTCCACCGCCTTCGCCGGGTCCTCGCCCACGCCGTTGCCCTTGTCGTACATCGTGCCCAGGATCCGCTGCGCGTTGGTCGAGCCGTTCGAGGCCTCCGCTGCACACGCGACCGCAGCAGCCGACCAGTCGCCCGACCCCGAAGCCCGTCCGCACGACACGGTCGCCGGCGCATTGGCGTTCGCCCCGCCGCGCCGCCCCCCGTTCGGGGTAGGGGCGGTCGTCTTTGCGGGGGTGCGAGCAGCAGCACCGGGAGCCGGTGGCAGGATGGCTGCGGCAGCCTCGCCCGGCTGCAGCGATGGGGCCGGTGTGGTGTCGGTCGCGGGGGTCGTGCTGTCGAGCGCGACGGCAGTGCTGTCGGCGATGGATGGCGAGCCAGATCCACGCGTGGCCGCGAACGCCACTGCCGCAATCAGGGCCACCGCGGCCGCGATCGTGACCGGCATCCCGACCCGACGCCCCGTGCGGGGCGGCGGCTCCGAGATCTGGCTGAACGTTCCCGAGCGCTCGGCATCGACCATCGCGATGAACTCGTGCATCGTCTCGAAACGTTCGGCGGGCTCCTTGGCCATCGCCCGCTGGATCGCCTCGTCGAGGCCCGGCGGGATGTCGGGCACCTTGCTCGACAGCGGCGCGGGGTCCGCGACGAGTTGCTGGTACAACATCGCCCGTGTCGAGTCGCCCTCGAACGGGAGTTGGCCACTGATCATCCGATACCCAACCACCGCCAGCGAATACTGGTCGCTGCGCGCATCGATCGACTTGTCGCCGCACGCCTGCTCGGGACTCATGTACTGCGGGGTGCCGATGATGATGCCGGTGGTGGTGAGCGCTTCGCCCTGTTCCTCGTCGCTGCCGCCCACCGCCTTGGCAATGCCGAAATCCATCAACAGGACACGACGATCGCGCCCCTCGAGCATGATGTTCTCGGGCTTGATGTCGCGGTGGATCACGCCCATCTCGTGTGCGGCCGCCAGGCCTGACGCCGCCTCGCGGAGAATCCGACGGACGTCAGCCACAGGCATCGCGCCTTCGCGGTCGATGTACGCGCGCAGGCTTTCGCCGGCAATGAACGGCATGATCAGGAACGCGAGCCCGTCGCCCTCACCGACATCGTAAATCGGGACGATGTTCGGGTGGCGCAGCGTCGCAATCGTCTCGGCCTCGCGCCGGAACCGCTCGACCATCCCGGGAGTCAGGCCGACTTCAGGACGAAGCACCTTGACGGCGAGGTCACGCTTGAGCCGGAGATCCCGGGCCTTGAACACCTCCGCGAAGCCGCCCGCCCCAATTCGCTCTCCCAGCTCATACCCGGGGCCGAGTGCTCGCTGCAGCTTTTTCCGGAGCTCGGCGGGACTGATCCCGGAGCCCGACACCGCAACCATCTCACCGGTTTCCCGGTTGAGGCCGCCCGGGGGCGTGGCGGATCCGCAGACGTAGCAAAACGCGGCCACACCCGGCAGGGGCGTGTGACACGTTGGGCACGCCCGGGTCGGCTGGCTCATGCGGTATCCACGGTGGGTGAAGAGTTGTGTAGGCTAGCCAGCTTGGGGGTCGCGTTCAAGGGCATGTCGGTCGTCGTCGGTTTCAGGCTGGTACGAGGCGGCGGGCAGGCGGTCCCGGTCGGGAAACAAAGAATGCCGAGGCGCTGCTGGCAGCCGGATGCATGACGTCATGCGCTGCCTGCCACTCTGCAAGAAATGCCCCACACGCTGGCGCCGGAACCAGGGCCCATACGCTGCCGCCGAATCCGGCTCCGAATGCCGACGCCGCGGCAGCGCCGAGACGCAGCGCCGACTCGACCAGTGAATGGGTCTCGGTCACCTGGTTGCCGAGTACCGTCTCGGCGAGTTCCTGCGATCGGGCCACCAGGGGGCCGATCGCCTCGGCACGCCCCGCCGCCAGGTGCGCCGTGACCTGCGGGATGATCTCCTGCGATTCGGTGCGAAACTGATCAAGCCGCTGGCGGAGCGCCGGGCTTGCCGATGCGGGCAACGTGGCGCCCGTCTCGAGTCGCTTGAGCACCGATCGATCGGCACCACCGCCACCGTGGCTGAGCGCATCGAGCAAGGCTGAGGTCTCCATTGCCAGTGCATTGTAGCGATCCCTGGCACCAGCGCTTTTCGACGCCCGCACCCCCGACATCGCGACTGCGAAGATCCATTCATCGGGAAGCGGAACGGTCGCTTCCTGTTCGACCGGCAGGAACCGGAACTGCGAGAGCATCCCCGCTTCACAACACAGGATCGCGGTGTGATCCTGGCTGCCACCGTGGGTACCGACACCGCGATCGGCAGGGAACGCTGCAAACGCCTTGCCGTTCTCGACGGCGCCAAGATAGCCGGCGACGTCGAGCGGGGTGGGAAGGGCCGCCTGCCACGCCGGATCATCTTCGAGTTCGTTGGCGGCGGCCAGTGCGAGATAGCAGCCGATCACGAATGCGCTCGACGATGACAGTCCGGATGCGCGGGGTAGCGACGACGAGAAGGCGATGTCGGCGCCGCGCGTGATCCCCGCGTCGCGCACCAGTCGACGCACCACCGAGACGGGATAGTTGATCCACTGCCCCGGACGTGAGGGGGCGTCCGCCGATATCGGTACGGATGCCGGGCGCCGGCTCGCCACGTCGACGAGCTGCACCACGCCGTCGGTGCGCGGTCGCGCGACAATGTGGAATCCTCGCTCGACCGTACACAGCAGGGACCGTCCGCCGGCGTAGTCGGTGTGCTTGCCGAGCACCTCGATCCGACCCGGGACCCACCACGCGGGGAGCGACGATCCCGGCCCGGCGCCAAGAGACAGCGCGCAACGACTGAAATGCGACGCTGCTGCTGTGGCGGCAGGCTCGGAGAGGCCGATGCCACCGAGTCGCGCGATCCAGTGAGAGCTCACCGATCCACTGGCCGAAGCGCGAGTAGCTCGGCGACCGCCGGTATGTCATCGCGTTGCGAGAGATCGATGACACCCGTTTCGGTTCGCACGAGCCGGATCGTCATCCCGTTCTGGATCGCGAGGCTCACTGCGGCCGGCAACTCGTGTTCCCCCCGGTCGGATGCGTCGACACGCCGACATGCATCGAAGACGGCATCGTCGAATCGCCAGAGATTCATGCTCACCGGTGCGTTCTCCGGAATGGTGCGCAGCATCGCGTCGGTCGGCTTCTCGATCACGTCTCGCAGTGTGTCGTTGCTGTCGTGCACCAGGCGGGCAAACGCGCGAACTCGGTCGGTCGCGAAGTTGCTCCGGCTCACCAGCGCGTCGGCGTCAAAGGCGGCACACGCCGGTCCGTCGACTCGCGCCAGCGCTGCAAGCAACCGGGAGTCGTAGAGGTTGTCGGCGTTGAGCACCAGGAACGGGCGGCCCGCCGTCCAGCCATCGCCGGCGAGCACGGCATGGGCGGTTCCGGTTGGCTCGTCCTGCACGATGAGCGTGACCTCCACCCGCCGGGGTGGATGTTGCGACAGGTGCGATGCGATGGCGTCGTGTACCGGGGGTACAACGATGCCGACCCGGCTGAGGCCAGCGTCGGCGAGGCCGGTGAGTATGTGATCGAGGAACGGGCGACCACGTGCATCCGGCACCATCGACTTGACGCCGAGCGCAGCGAGCCGCTCCTGATCGGCATCGAGTGATGCGCCGGGCGCGGGGCGTTGCATGCGCGTCCCCCGCCCGCCAGCGAGCAGCAGTGCCGAGTCGGCCACGGTCACGACGCGGGTGCGCTGCTCCACAATTGGCGGACGATGCGGGTGAGCAACGTCCCGCTGATCAGGAACACCACTCCCCAGAAGAGCGCCGTCCCGTTGTGCCCGTAGAGGTATGAGCCGGTGCCGAACAGGGCGCCATACACGGTGAGGCAACCCAGCATCCACGCGAGGAACGCCTGCGGCAGCGAATCCGGTGAGGGCGGCAGGCCGGCCTCGGACCGCACGCCGTCCATCCCGGTCCAGCTGGGCGAACCAGGCGATAGAAGGAGACCAGCGTCTCGCGATCGGTCGGTGCCGTGACCAGCGCCGTCACCACCCACGCCAGCGTGGTGATCGCCACGGTGGCCAGCAGCGGGACGTGTGAGGGCATCACGACGCCCTGTTTCTGTGCAATGAAGAAGCCGAGCGCGGCCGTGAACGACGCCACCATCGCCGCGATCTCGCACCATGCGTTGATGCGCCACCAGAACCAGCGCAGCAGGTAGAGCAGGCCCGTGCCCGCGCCAATCGACAGGAGCAGCTGGAACGACTGCTGTGCCGTCTCGAGCACGAACGTGAGCGCGCCGGCGATCGCCATCAGCGACACCGTCATGATCCGTCCCATCATGACGTAGTGCCGCTCGTCCTCACCCGGGCGCACGAACTGGCGCCAGAAATCGTGCACGAGGTATGACGCACCCCAGTTGAGGTGGGTCACGATCGTCGACACGTACGCCGCGAGCATGCCGGCGACCATCAGGCCGAGGAAGCCGTGCGGCAGGAACTTCAGCATGGCAGGGTAGGCCATGTCGTGGCCGAGCAGGCGCGGGTCGACGTTGGGGAACGCGACTCGAATGTCTTCGAGCGTCGGGAACATCACGATCGACGCGAGTGCGACGATGATCCACGGCCACGACCGCAGCGCGTAGTGCGCGACGTTGAAGAAGCAGCGTGCCGGCGAGCGCGTCACGCTCGGACCGTGCCGCCAGCATGCGTTGCGCGATGTAGCTCCCGCCGCCCGGTTCGGCGCCCGGATACCACACCGACCACCACTGGATGGTGAGCGGAATGATGAATATCGAGAGCGTGAGTCCCCAGTTGCCGAAGTCGGGCACCAGGGCGATGGTCTGTGCCGGGAGTTGCGCCACGAGGCCCGACAGGCCGCCCACCTCCGGCTGCGCGAGCGCGAAGTACGCCGCCGCAAACGCGCCGGCCATCGCGATCCCGAACTGGAAGAAGTCGACGACCAGCACGCCCCACAGTCCGGACGTGGCCGCGAAGACGATGTTGATCACCGCGCAGATCAGCAGCGTCTTGCCCATCGGCCAGCCGAGCACGACGTTGGCGATCTTGGCGGCGGCGAGGTTGACCGTGGCCATGATGAAGCAGTTGAAGACCAGGCCGAGGTAGATGGCGCGAAAACCCGCGCACCAGGCGCGCCGGTCGTCCGCTGTAGCGCACCTCGTAGAACTCGAGGTCGGTGAGCACGCCGCTGCGGCGCCAGAGCCGTGCGAAGAAGAACACCGTCATCATGCCGGTGAGCAGGAACGCCCACCACTGCCAGTTGTTCGCGACGCCACCGGTGCGCACCAGGTCGGTCACGAGGTTCGGCGTGTCGGTGCTGAACGTGGTCGCGACCATCGAGACGCCGATCAGCCACCACGGCGCCGCCTGTCCCGAGGTGAAGAACTCCGCCGTGCTCGTGCCGGCGCGCTTGGCGAAGCAGCACGGGCGGGATGAAGCAGAGTGCCGATCGTGACGATGACGATCGTCCAGTCGAGCGTATTGAGGTTCATGCGCCCGTCCGCGGCGCGCTGCCATCCGCCACGGGTGAAGTCGGGGAAGTTCATCGGCGCGCTCCGCCGCTTGAGCGAGGCCTCGCTGAGCGGCCATGGCGCGCTCCACGCCGCCGCGTCGTACACGTCGAAATCGGGTGGGGTACCCTCGCGCATGCACTCGATCAACCGGAACGCCATGATGTAGTCCATGCCGCCGTGACCACCCTTCGCACGGGCGATCTCGCCGACCCGCTGCCAGAGCGGATGGGTGTACTCCGCCTTGAACTCGTCGACCGGCCGGAACCGGTGGCCGCCCTGCTGTCCGTCGAAGTAGAATCGCGCGGGATAGTCCTTGAACACGCCCTTGGTGCCGCGCACCGAGTTGAGTCGGTCGTACGGCGTCGGCAACGTGACGTTGTGCTGCAGGGTGATCGTCCGGCCGCGCACCGTCTTGATGAGCGACGTGTTGATGTCGCCCGCGACGTAGCGCTCGCGCCACTTCGGGGAATCACGGCGGTACGTGCGCCTCGCGCCACTCGGTGAGACCGCGCTCCGGGGTCGACATCGACACCAGGTAGTCGAAGCGGTCCCCCTTGTGGATGTCGAGATACCACGCGACCGGCCCCAGCCCGTGCGTCGGGTAGAAGTTGCCGTCGCGCCGGGTGTGCGGTTCACGCCGCCACAGACCCTCGTCGCGATCCTCGAACAGGATGCTGCGCAGGTCGTGGATGTAGGCAGCTTCGGCGTACAGGATCTCGCCGAAGCGTCCCTGCTTGACCATGTTGTCGACCAGCATCTCGTTGAAGTCGTAGCAGCAGTTCTCCATCATCAGGCAGTGGCGGCGTGACTTCTCCGATGCGCGCACCAGCTCCCAGCACTCGTCGATCGTGCCCGCGGCCGGCACCTCCGTGGCCGCGTGCTTGCCCGCCTTGAGCGCGGCGAGGCAGACGGGCACGTGCCACTCCCACGGCGTCGCGGTGTAGACGATGTCGATGTCGTCGCGCTGCGACGAGCTTCTCGAACGCATGGTCTCCGTCGGTGTAGAGCGCCGGCTCGCCGCTGTCCCGCGGCGCGCACCTTCGCGCGGCACGCTGGGCCTTCTCCGGCACGATGTCGCAGAGCGCCGTGATCGCGACGCCGTCGATCGCAAGCAACTCGCCCGAGCACCGACGTGCCGCGAAGGCCCGTGCCCACGATCGCCACCCGGACCGTGTCGTGGCGGGCGAAGGGCACGCCCATCATCGAGTCGGCCGCCGACGCCGGACTCGGGGGCACGCTGGCTGCGCCCACCTCGGGTGCATGGGAGAGCGCATAGGCCGCGCTGGCTACACCGGCGGCCTTGAGCAGGTCGCGGCGGGTGAGCGCCTCGTCGGGTGCGTGGTCTGACATCGTGGAATCCGTGGCGGAAGGTATGCGCCGCTGGGGCACGCTGGATTCTACCCCGATTCCGCACGGATCGGGAGCGTGGCGCACTATCTTGGAAAACCGCCATGCTGATCCCGCATCCTCGCCGTCCGCTCGGATTTGCCGCCGCCTTCTCGACGGTGGTCGCCAACATCGTCGGGACCGGCGTGTTCACCACCCTCGGTTTTCTGGTGCTCGAGACCACCGATGGTTTCACCCTGCTGGCTCTCTGGGCGGTGGGCGGCCTGATCGCGCTCGCCGGCGCGCTGAGCTACGGGGAACTTTCCGCGGCAATCCGCGGATCGGGTGGTGAGTACCGATTCCTCGGCCGCATCTATCACCCCGGTGTCGGGGCCGTCGCCGGGTGGGTGTCGGTCGCTGTCGGCTTTGCGGCGCCCGTCGCCCTCGCCGCCATGGCGTTGGGGCGATACGGCGGCCCGCTGGTGCAGGTGCCCGGGCGCACGCTCGCGATCCTGGCGATCGTCGGCGCCACGGCCGTCCATCTCGCTCGCACCGGAAGTGGGTGGCAAGGTGCAGGTCGCGGTGACGACCCTCAAGGTGATGCTGATCGTCGCATTCGTCGGCGCCGGACTCGCGAGTGGCGCCGAGTCGGGGCTGTCGTTCGCGCCAACGTCGGCATCACTGGGTGAGATCGCGAGCGGCCCGTTCGCGATCTCGCTGATCTTCGTGTCGTACGCCTACTCCGGCTTCAATGCCGCTGCGTATTTCCAGGGTGAGGTGGTCGATGCCGAGCGCAACGTCCCGCGCGCGCTCGTCCTGGGCACGTTGCTGGTCACCGTGCTGTACGTGGCGCTCAACTGGATCTTCCTGCGCACGACGCCGATCGGTGAGATGGCTGGTCTGGCGGAGTTCGGTTCAGTCGCCGCCGAACGGATATTCGGTGCCGCAGGCGGCAGGGTCATGAGCGGCGTGATCGCATTGCTGCTGATCTCGACGGTGAGTGCCATGACCCTGGCCGGTCCGCGGGTCATCGAGTCGATGGCCGAGGACATTCCGGCGCTTCGGCCACTCGCCCAGCGCAATGCTGCCGGAGCACCGAGCCGTGCCGTGCTGCTGCAGGGCGGGATCGCCCTTGCCTTCGTGCTGACGGACTCGTTCGAGGGAGTGCTCACCTACGCTGGGTTCACCCTCACGCTGTTCACGCTGCTTGCGGTGATCGGTGTCGTCGTGCTCCGCCGCAGCGAACCCCGACCTCCCCCGGCCATACCGGCTGTGGGGCTATCCGCTCACCCCGTTGTTCTTCGTCGGGTTCTCGCTCTGGACGCTGCTGGTCGTGATCCGCGACCGCCCGATGGAGGCGGTGGGTGGGGCGGTCACACTGGGCGTGGCAGCACTGCTGACGTGGCTGGTCGGCGACGGCGACACCGGAAACAACAAACCCGGAGCGGCAAGCTCCGGGTGAGGTCGCACAGGGCCAGCCGGTTCAGGTGCTGAGACGACGCTCGAGAACGGCAGTGCCCAGGATCTGCGGAATCATCGGCTCCTTGTCGAACAGGCGGCGAACGCCCTTCCACCAGGTCGTCGCCGACCGACCGGTGGGAAGGTTGGCCTCGACCACTCCCTTCCTGCTGTTCGCCGCGTGCACATACTTGCCGTCGCCGACGTAGATCCCGATGTGATCGACCACGCGACCCTTGCCGAAGTACGAGCAGGTCGCCGACCTGCAACTGCGCCGGGTCCTTCGGGATCGGGCGCCCGACCTTCGCCTGTTCGCGCGAGGTGCGCGGCAGGTCGAAGTTGAACTTTGCCATCACCCACTGCACGAGCCCGCTGCAATCGAATGCCTTGCCGGGCGCCACGGCGCCGAGCTTGTAGTCGAGGCCGACCTGGTTGCGCGCGAGTTGCACGCAGCGAGTCACGCTGCGGCGCACCCATGAGCATGCGGGAGATGGTCGCAAACGGCTTCTCGCCCTTCGAGAACGAAGACTGGGCGGAGAGGTCGGCGGTGGGCATTGCGGCGATGGAGGCAGCAAAAAGCAGGGAGACGAACGAAATGCGATTCAGGTACACGTGTGCTCAGCGTTCGGGGTGGCGAAGTCGGCGACCGGGACATTCTAGTGTCGGGTACGCGGGTCGTCCACCTTAGGTTGGGTTTCGATTTGAAACGTAGCCGTCAGTCCAGTGCAAACGTCACCCGAACCACCGCCGTGATCTCCTTCTCGCGGTCGGATGTGTCGTACATCCCGTAATCGTTGACCTCGGTCGAGTTCCGTCGGGTGACCTGAAACACGCCGACCCGAACGCCCTTGATGCGGCCCACCGACGCGCCGACGGCCCCGATGATCTCCCCGGCCCGAGCCTTGGCGTCCCGGGTCGCATCGGCGAGCAGCGGCCCCCGGATCTCGGGGAGCTTGGGCGTAGAGATACTCGGGAGGCTGGCCGACGACAGCCAACCCTCCCTCGAGCAAGCCCGGTGAGGTCGCCGGCGAGTTGCGCGACCCGGTCGACATCGGTGCGTCCGGACTTCGAGCTGCCGGGTCACCTGGTAACCGAGCATCCGACCGGTGGGATTGCCGTTGATGTACTCGTTCTGCACCATCGTGAACGGGGCACGCAGGGTGAGTGCGGTTGTCGGGAAAGCCCTGGGCGACCAGGAACGCGCGAGCCTTCCGGGCGCCGTCCTGGGCGTCGCGCGTGGCTTCGACCTGGCTCTGTCCGCTTCCGGTCACGTCGAGTCGCCAGACCGCGAGGTCGGCTTCGACGGCCTGCTTTGCCGAGCCGGTCACCGTGATCTCGTCGCCCGCCCGCTTCAGGTTGCCGACGGCGATACGCCCCGATGGCCGCCGCGATGACGAGCGCTGCCGCCATGATCATCGCGGCGCGCGTCGCGCCCGACCCGTTGCTCATCAGCTGCTCCTCAGATGATCCGCTTGCCGAACGCGCTCGACATCAGTCCGACAGCGAGTTCTGCGGTGTGATTGAATCGGTCGAGCACGGGATTCACCTCGACCAGGTCCATGCTGACCACGCGACCGGTGTCCCACACGTGTTTCCATGGCGAGATGCGCCTCACGATACGTGGCGCCCCCGCGAACGGGCGTGCCCACTCCCGGCGCCTCCTGCGGGTCGACGAAATCGAGATCGAGCGATACGTGCAGGCCGTCGGTGCCGTCGCTGACCCGCGCAATCGCCTCCGAGAGCACCGTCCGCATGCCACGTTCGTCGATGTCGCGCATCGTGTAGATCTTGACGCCGTACGCCCTCGCGTTCGCTCGCTCGGCGTCGATCGAGATCGCGCGCGCCGATGATCACCACGTGCTCCGGCAGGATGGCGGGTGCCGGCCGCGCGATCGCCACCATCGCCGGGTCGCCGTGTCCGAGCAGGTGTGCCACTGGCATGCCGTGCACGTTGCCGCTCAGCGTGCTCTCTGGGGTGTTGAGGTCGGCGTGCGCATCGATCCAGAGCACGCCGAGCCGCTGGTTGCGCTCCGACAGCGCGTTGGCAACGCCCGCGACCGATCCGGCACCGAGTGAGTGATCGCCGCCGAGCACGAGCGGGATCCGGCCCTCGCGAACGATGGCGGCGGTGCGGTGCGCCACCTCGTGGCAGACAGCGGTGATCGTCGGGAGGTAGTCCATGCCCGCTGCCGAACCGCAGCGTCTCACGGGTCGGGACTGCCACGTCGCCGGTGTCGATCACGTCGTGACCGAGCTGCTCCAGCCGGGAGGCGAGCTGCGCCAGTCGCACTGCCGACGGGCCCATCTCGACGCCGCGTCGCGCGGCACCGAGATCGAGCGGAACACCAAGGATCGAGATGGAGGCCATGCGGAACGATAACCCCGGAACCGTGTCCCGATGGTCTCTCCCGGCGGGCGGCGCTAAGATTCCCGTGCAGCCCACACCGCCTTCCCGGACAATCATTCATGCTGAAGCTCCGCACCCTCGCACTCGCGTGCGTCGTCGCTCTTCCTGCCACGATCCTGCCTGCGCAGGGTACGCCCGCCTCATACCGGGACGCGCCTGCGGCGATCGCGCGCATGCTCGACGCCCGGCCGACGCCGGTCCTCGCGCTCTCGCCGCGGCGAAACTGGTTCGTGGTGCTGGAGCGTCGCGGGATGGCGACGATCGCCGAGGTCGCGGAACCGCACCTCAAGCTTGCGGGCACCCGCTTGAATCCCTCGACCAATGGACCGGCTGGTGGATCGGGGTATGTCGGCATGTCATTGCAGCGAGTGTCAGACCGCAAGCAGGTCGCTGTCGCCGCCCCCGACGGCGGACGGCTCGGCGGCCCGCAATGGGCGCCCGATGGCCGGCACTTCGTCTTCACGCAGACGCTCGACAACGGCATCGCGTTGTTCGTTGCCGACACGATGGGCCAGGTTCGCCGGCTGGTGGGACCGGTGCTCAATGGCGCCCACGGCGGCGCATGCGACTGGCTCGACCGTGGTACCCGGCTGCTCTGCGCCACCATCCCCGCTGATCGCGGCGCTGCGCCGGTGCGGTCGAACACGCCGGCGGCACCGATGACCCAGGAGTCTGATGGGCGTGCATCGCCCGCGCCGACCTATCAGGATCTGTTGCGCGATGTGCAGGACGAGGCGCTGTTCGAACATTACTTCACCACCCAATACGTCGTGGTGGGTATCGACGGCAGCATGGCGCCATTCGGAAAGGCGGGCCTGGTGACGAGCGTGAACCCGTCGCCCGATGGCGAATGGTTCATCGTCGAGACGACGCAGCGCCCCTTCTCGTATCTCCATCCATGGTCGCGCTTTCCATCGCGGACCGAGCTCTGGCGGGCCGATGGCACCGTCGCGAAGGTCCTGCTCGACCGGCCCACCATCGAAACTGCACCGAATGTTCGCGGCGCCGTGCTTCCGGGCCCTCGCGGTTATCGGTGGCGCAGCGATGCTCCCTCGACGCTGCTATGGACCGAAGCACTCGACGGTGGCGACCCCCGCAAGGAGGCTGCCCGCCGCGACCGGATCCTCACGCTCGACGCCCCGTTCAGCGCACAGCCGCAGACCCTTCTCGAGACCGAGTGGCGCGCGGGCGGCATCAGCTGGGGTCGCGACAACTTTGCGCTGGTGACGGAGTCGTGGCCGCGCGACCGTCGGGTGCGCACCTGGATCATCGACCCATCGAAGCCGTCTGCGGCGCCGCGGCTGCTCTGGGATCGGTCGAGCGAGGATCAGTACGGCAACCCCGGCTCGCCGATGATGATGCAGACGCCCGACGGACAATCGCTGCTGCACTTCTCCCGTGATGGAAAGTCGCTCTGGCTCACCGGGACCGGTGCGAGTCCCGAGGGCAACCGGCCGTTCCTCGACAGGCTGGACCTGGCCACCCTCAAGACCACCCGGCTCTTCCGTTCGCAGGCGCCGTACTACGAGTCGGTGGTCGCAGCGCTCGACGCGGACGCGGGGGTGTTCCTCACGTCGCGCCAGTCGGCGAGCGAGCCATCGAACTACTTCCAGCGCGACGTCATTCGTCGTCGGGCGCCGGTCCAGCTCACCGACGCGCGGGACCCTGCGCCCGAATTCGCCGGTGTGACGTCGCGGATGATCACCTACACCCGATCTGACGGCGTGAAACTCTCGGGGAAGCTCTATCTCCCCGCCGGCTATGATCCTGCGAAGCAGGGCCCGCTGCCGTTTCTCTTCTGGGTCTATCCGGCGGAGTTTGCCACCGCCGAGGCCGCGTCACAGGTGACGGGGTCGCCGTATACCTTCACGCGACCGAGTGGTGCGTCGCACCTCTTCCTGCTGACGCAAGGGTATGGCATCCTCGACAACCCGACGTTCCCGATTGTCGCGGAAGATGGCGGCGAATCGAACGACACCTATGTCGAGCAGCTGGAGCGTTCCGCCAAGGCCGCGATCGACACACTGGTCGCCATGGGTGTCGCCGATCGGGAGCGCATTGCGGTGGGTGGACACTCGTACGGTGCATTCACGACGGCCAATCTGCTTGCGCATACCCGCCTCTTCAAGGCGGGCATTGCGCGGAGCGGTGCGTACAACCGGACGCTCACCCCGTTCGGCTTCCAGAGCGAGCAGCGCACCTATTGGGAGGCGCAGGAGACGTATCTCAAGATGTCGCCGTTCAACTACGCCAACACGATCAAGGATCCGATCCTCTTCATCCACGGCGCCGACGACAACAACCAGGGGACGTTCCCGGTGCAGTCGGAACGGATGTATGCGGCGGTGCAGGGCAACGGCGGCACCACCCGGCTGGTGATGCTGCCGGGCGAGGCTCACGGGTATTCGGCGCGGGAGTCGGTGGGGCAGACCGTCGCAGAGATGACCGAGTGGATGGATCGCTTCGTCAAGCGGCAGCAGATGGTGCCGTAAACGAGAGGCGAGAGGCGAGAGGCGAGAGGCGAGCAGAAAGAAACTCGCGCTTCTCGCCTCTCGCCTCTCGCGTCTCGCCTCTCGCCCTACATCCCGTACAGCAGGTTGAACACGAAGCGGAACGTGCCCGTGGGCTGCGCACGGAACAGCACTTCCGGCCCGTACAGATACACCATCCCCCGGCCCACACGCGCCGATGCCATCGTGACACCGCCGTCGAGATACGCCTGTCCGTGCGCCCACCCCGACTTGAGCGGTTCGGCAGAGCTGAACCAGGCGAGCGGGGTGACACCGCGAGCGATCGCGTCGGGAGCGAGCCTGAACACCGGCGAATTATCGAACATCACCATCGCGGTCGGCTGCGCGCCGGCGGTTGCAGGCTGGGTGGGGTCGACGGCGACTTCCAGGATTGATCCCGGCACGTAATACCGATCGCGCGGCAGTGGCCGGAGCGCGCCGTCGGCCTGGCGCTCCACAAGATGGTTCTCGACCGGGATGTCGAGGTGTGTGGCGAGTGCAGAGGCAGAGGAGCCGATCGCGATGATCCGTCCGCCGCCCTCGGCAAAACGCCGCAACGCCGGGACCGTGTTCGCCACTGAGACGCGCCCGACCCAGTCGCGATACTCCGCCGGCACCGACGCGGGATCCTGGCCGCCACCACCGCCACCCTGCCTGGGGTCGGCGGCGGGAACGGCGCCATCTACCAGGATCAGGACATCGAAGTCGCGGTTGAGCGATCCCGCGTCGAGGCGCTTCGGGTAGACGACCTCGAATGGCACCTGGTACTGCTCAAGCAGCCAGCGAGTCCATCCCGATTCCATCGAGCCACCGTACCGATCCCACAATGCCACGCGCAGGGGCTTGACGGCGGTGCCGCGCACGCCGCCCGCGGGCGCAGTCGGCAGTGCACGCTCCCGCGCGAGGGTCGCGAGGATCTGGCGGCTTGCGGTGGATGCCGGCACGATGAAGTCACCACTGCTCACGCGCTCCACCCGCTGCCGCGCCGCGAGGAGCTGGTTGACCGCGAGGAATGCATCGGTGGCTGCCGGTGAGATCCGCCATCCAGACGCGCCAGCATCGAAGGGGGCAGGATCAGGTGCGATGCGCTCACCGGTGACAAGCGCCATCGGTGCGTCAAATGCGTCGAGTACACGATCGAACGTGAATCCCATCTGGTACGCGAGCGTCCACCCCGCGTTGTCGTACGGCGCCTTGGGCGGGCCGCCCGGATACTGCAAGTCGGTGGGATGGTCCTGCGGTTCGAACATGTCGAGAACATGCGGGCGGAACGCCTGGTCGGCGCGCACCACGAACGAACCGGCCGGGTAACGCTTTCCGTTGACGGAAAACGCTGCGGTCGCCTTGTGGATCTCGATCCCGCTGGTCGACAGCGCCTGCAGGAAATCCACCACCGCACCCATTTCGGCCTGTCCCGCAGGGATCACATACGCTCGCGGGTCACGACGAGCCGGGTCGCGGAGCACCGCTTCGCCGGCACGCTGGGCGGACGCCTGCGTCCCCTGTGCCCCCTGCGCGCCCGCCGCCTGGGCGGCAGCCGACGCGGCGGCGATCAAGCCCGGCTTGTGCGTCCAGCTGTCGGTCGAACCTCGTTCGATCGAGTTGCGGCCCATTCGCCAGATGTTGAAGAGAAGGTCCTCGCGGTACCGGCTGGCGAGATCGAGCACCGCGCGATTGGCGGTCATCGAATAGTCGATCGACTGGCGGAAGTGCCAAGTGCCCCAGGCAACCGGCATCGCCTGGCCACCTGCCGGGAGCTGGCGTTCATATCGCAGCGGAACCTGCATCGGCGTCGGCGAGCCGATCGTCTCGGTGAGGAGGCCGATCATGTTGTGGAAGTACGCCGTGGTGCGCAGTCCGCCGTTCCACCACGTCGAATAACTCGCTGCGTCGCGCGACACCGTGCCGCCCTTGCCCTCGGCGGTAAACCGGCGATGCATCGCGGCGCCCACGAAGTCGAGTCCGGTCGGGATCATCGGATCGTAGACGTAGTTGAACGGATCGCGGAAGGGCGGCGCGAACATGATGGTGCCGGATGGCCCCGTCTGGTGGTGGTTGTACATGATCTGCGGATACCACTCGCGGTACATCGTGCGGCTGATGTTCTGGGATTCGACCTGCGCGTTGCGATAGAAGTCGCGGTTGTTGTCGTGACCGATGTACTTCTGGTAGAGCCGGGGGATGCCGCCATAGCTGCGGCGGCTCGAATCGGCCTCCTGCATGTACCACCCCGACACCAATTCCTGTCCATCGGGGTTGGCATGCACCGCAAGGATGATCACATCATCGAGGATCCTCAGCGTCTCCGGATCGTCCTGCGACACGAACTGCCACACCGTCTCCATCAACTGGTGGGCACCGAGTACTTCCGTGGCGTGGAGCCCGCCATCGATCCAGATGATCGCCTTGCTGTCCATCGCCGTCTGGCGTGCCGTTGCCTCGTCGATCCGGCCGCGGGCCAGCTGTTCACTGGCACGGCGGTACTCCTCGCGACGGGCGATGTTGGCGGGCGACGAGATGATTGCCATCACCTGCGGACGCCCCTCGGCGGTGGTCCCGATGGTGTCGAGGACCATCCTGGGCGACTCCGTCGCGAGCTTCTCCCACCAGCGATGGAGTTGGGTGTAGGTCGCCAATCGGTAATCGGCGCCGATCGCAAAACCGAGCGCCTGCTCGGGTGTGGTGAGACGCTGCTGGGCGCTGAGCGGTGCTGCGAGGAGCAACACGAGAGCAAACACGCGGCAAAAAGTCATGTTCTGTCCGGTGGGGATTCAGGATCGACGACGCTGACGGGATGGAGGGAAACTAGGGGCGGGCCGAATCCGCTGGAAGCTGCTTCGGGCGAGTCGATCCGAAGATTTCCGGCCAACGCCACGGATATTGCCACGAGCGGGCCATGCGCAAAGGCGATCCGGTGGAGGACCAGCTTGCCTCCGGCCAAGCGCCTCCAGTCACGCGTCGCCGTGGGCCGCGGCGCCGCGACCGGCCAACCGGCCGGTACTCCAGGCCCAGGCGAAATTGTAGCCGCCGATCGGCCCGAACGCATCCAGCACCTCGCCGCAAAGGAATAGCCCGGGGTGCATCCGGCTCTCGAGCGTCTTCGGCGACACCTCGGAGAGCGCCAACCCACCGCCGGTCACTTCTGCCTTGCGATACCCCTCGTCACCTGACCACGGCAAGGGAAAGCGGGTGAGTGCGTCAATCAATGAGAGGCGATCGCTTCGAGTGAGCGAGGCCAGCGTGGTGTCGTGTGCCACGCCCGCTTCGGTGAGCAGCCGGTCGGCGAGCCGCGTCGGGAGTTCGCGGCGCACCACGGTGGCAACCTGCTGCGCCGACGATGCAAGCAGCGCTGTCCACGCATCGGCGTCGTGCGGCGTCCACGACACCGTGATCGTGGCGTGCTCGCCAACCAGCGCGCCTCGCACCGCCACATGCGACACGTCGAGGGCAGACGGCCCGCTGTAGCCGCGGTGCGTGAAAAGGAATCCACCGGTCGCCTCGCGTGTTTCGGTAGCGCTCGCCGCACGTATCGTCACGGTCAACGACACGCCTGCAAGGTCCGAGAACACCGGCGGCGTGATCGTGAGCGGAGTGAGCGCGGCATAGGTGGGATGGATCGTGTGGCCGAGTTCGGCCAGGACCCGGAGCCCGAAGCCGTCGGAGCCCGTCTGCGGCACCGAGAGGCCGCCGGTCGCAAGGATCACGGCGTCGGCGTCGATCGCTGTCGCGCCGTCGCGCTCGATCTTCCAGCGGTGACCGTGCGGCACGAGTCCCGTCACCGTCGTGTTCGGAATCCACTCCACGCCCGCACGCAGTGCGGCATTCACCAGCGCGTCGCGCACCACTTTCGACCGGTTCGCGACAGGGAAGAGCTTGCCGGTTTCGGGCTCGAGCACGAGTGGCAGGCGGAGCGTGGTCTCGAAGAAGTCGCGCTGCTGGGCGAGGGGCCAGCTGCGAAGCAGGTTGCGCATCGTGTTGGGAGATGACGCGGTGACGTATCGCGCGGGGTCGAGTTCGGATGGCAGGACGTTGCAGCGGCCGCCGCCCGAGATCAGGATCTTGCGGCCGCCGTCAGCGGTGCGCTCGAGCAGCATGACGCGGCGCCCGCGCCCGGCAGCATGAATCGCTGCCATGAGGCCCGCCGCACCGGCGCCGATGATCACGATCGTTGACATGCGGGAGTGTAGCGGGCACGACCTGCAGAGTCATCTGCCGAGGCGCGTGGTTGGGGCGTGACAGATCGGGCACGGTCCCATTCGTGGCTCCTTGCCGAGCGTCACCGTGGCCGGCCCAAGCGTCACGAACTTGTTCTCGACGGTGTCGTTCACGACAATCGTGTATGTGATCGATGACCCGTTGACCGTTCCCGCGAATTCGGCCGGCAGCGCAGGGCCGATTGCCACCGGATACGCACGCAACAGGTAGGAGCCGTTGACGCTGAACCGTCCCTGTTCGTTGACAGGGACGCTGGCCGGGAAGTCGCCGTAGGTGCAGCCGATATGTACGTGGGTCTGGGTTTCGCTGATGATCACCCCCGCATCAGCACCACCCCAGGTGTCCTTGACGAGCAAGCCACCCTCGACCGCGGTGGGATCGGCGTGGCACGCTGCCAGCGCGAACGCACCGATCAGGATCAGTTGTCGCATCGAGTTCCTCCTCAGAGGTGAAGACGCCGGGGCAGGGAACCGCGTCACACCCCACAGTCCTGATCATTTCCGAACCTGCCCGGCCAGGTCGGAGGGTATCGTCCCCTGATGCAAAACTCTTCCCGGTGCCTGGCGCTTCTGGCGTACGTGACCGCAGGTCTCATCTCCAGCCTGCCTGCCCAACAAGCTGCGTCGGCTGCCGTTGCTCGTACAGCCTTCCGCTCGGCCGCCGCGCTCCTCGCCTCCGGCGACACGGCTGCCGCCGCCGACAGCGCTCTCGCTGGCGTGCGTGCGTGGCCCAGGCAGGGGGGATACCTGCTGACGGCCGCCCGGATTGCCTCACTGGATGGCCGGCGCGACGAGTCTCTTGCGTTGCTCACCCGCGCGTCGAAGATGGGCTTTGGATGGAGCGCCGCGAATCCGATGCTCGATCAGCTCCGGGATGATCCTCGGTTCGCGGAGGTTGCGTCCACTGCGGTCGCTGCGCTTGTGCCGCTGAAGGCGAGTGAAGTGATGCTCCAGCTCGCCGACAGCACGCTTCACCCCGAGGGCGTGGCGTGGGATCCAGCAACGAAACGGTTGTTCGTCAGCAGCATCCGGCATTCCAAGGTCATGGTGATCGATCGCGATGGTCGTGTCAGTGATTTCACCGCCCCCGGCGCCGGGCTCGAAGCTGTGTTCGGCATGGCTGTCGACTCCGCGCGGGGCATGCTGTGGGTCGCGAGTTCGAGAACGCCCGAGCAGACGCGTCCCGCCGCCGCCATCGGCTCCGGCGCCGAGATCATGGCCCTGGATCTCGCCACCGGAGCCGTGCGCGAACGATGGAGGGTTGCCGATACCATCAATCCGCACCTGATCGGAGATGTCACCATCGCGCCTGACGGGTCGGTGTGGGGCACAGATTCCCGGACCCCCGCACTCTACCGTCTCATGCCCGACGGGCGTGGCGGGCTGCTCGCGCCGCACGCATTCCACTCCAGGGATTGGGCGTCGTTGCAGGGCCTCGCCTTCTCGCCCGCCGGCGATGTCGCATGGCTCGCCGACTGGACCACCGGTCTCTTCCGCATCGACCTCGCAACAGGAGCGATCGACGCTGTCGACGCAGACGTCGACGACATGATTCTTGGCATCGATGGACTCTACGCCGTCGGGCCCACGCGACTCGTCGGGTTGCAGAACGGCATTGCGCCACCGCGGATCGTCGAGCTTGAGCTCACCGTCGATGGCCGCTCGATTGCCGCGCTCCGCGTGATCGACCGCCACCTGCCCGTTGCCGAAGAGCCCACCCTCGGCGTGCTGGTGGATGGTTCGCTGATCTACGTCGCGAACAGTCCCTGGGGGTACTATCAGGACGGGAAGCCCGACACCTCGCGCCGGCCTCCCGCGCCGGTGCTGCTCCGACTCCCGCTGGGCCCCTGACGTACGGCCCGCGCTGGCGTGGAAACAGGGCCCGGGATAGTTGCCCCCCCCGCCGAGTACCCCCACCTTCCTGAATGACCGTCCCCCAGGCACAGCCCATCGCGGCAAAACCCGTCGCCGCTCCTGCGCCGATCAGGCCGTCTCCCACGGTCGATGTTGCCGGCCTTCGGGCGCTGCTCGACGGCGATGAACGCGCCATCCGCGATACGGTGCGATCCCTCCTGTCCTCTCCAGACTTTGCGCACCAGTACGGGGAATCGACCGCCGAATACCGCGAGCGCGTCCTGCGCTGGACGCAGCAACTTGCCGCCGCCGGACTCGGCGCGTTGTCGGTACCCGAGGCACAGGGCGGCGAGGGAAACGCCCGCGCATTCGTGGCTGCGTTCGAGACGCTGGCGTATCACGACCTTTCGCTCACGATCAAGTTCGGGGTCCAGTTCGGCCTCTTCCAGGGCTCCGTGCAGCTGCTGGGTACCGCCTGGCACCACGAGACGTTCCTCCCGGCGATATCACGCGGCGAGATGCTCGGCATGTTCGCGATGAGCGAACTCGGCAGTGGCTCGAACGTGCGCGACCTGGAGACGACGGCAACGTATGACCCCGCCACCGAAGAGTTCATTGTTGACACACCCCACGGTGGCGCGCACAAGGAATGGATCGGTAACGCTGCACTCCACGGGCGGATGGCCACGGTGTTCGCGCAGCTGATCACCGGCGGCACATCGCAAGGTGTGCATGCGTTCCTGGTTCCGGTCCGTGACAACGATGGTGAGCCGATGCCGGGCGTGCGCATCGGCGACACTGGCGAAAAGGAAGGGCTCAACGGGGTCGACAACGGGCGGCTCTGGTTCGATGCAGTGCGGATACCACGTGCACACCTCCTCAATCGCTTCGGCGACGTGGCAGCCGACGGCACCTATAGCTCGCCGATCGACAGCCCCGCGCGTCGCTTCTTCACCATGATCGGCACGCTCGTGGGTGGCCGGATCACGATCGCGCTCTCGGGGCTCAGCGCCGCCAAGAGTGCACTCACGATCGCGATTCGCTACGGGAACCGGCGCAGGCAGTTCGGGCCCGACGGTGGCAATCAGACCCTGCTCCTCGACTACCGCACCCACCAGCGGCGCCTGCTCCCGGCGCTCGCCACCACGATCGTGCTCGACGTGGCACTTTCTCGACTGGTCGATCGCTACGTCGCCATGGAACCGGGCGAGAGTCGCGAAGTGGAGGGTCTGGCGGCCGGACTCAAGGCGTACACCACCTGGTTTGCACAATCAACGATCACCGACGCGCGCGAATGCTGTGGTGGGCAGGGGTATCTCAAGATCAACCGCATCGCCGTGTTGCGTGCCGACATCGATGTGTGGACCACCTTCGAGGGCGACAACACCGTGCTGATGCAGCTCCTCGCAAAGGGCCTGCTCACCGGGTACAGGCAGGAGTTCGACGAGATGGGGATGATTCGATTCCTCACGCGCCGTGCCCGCAGCGCGATCCGTTCGCTCAACCCGGTCACCACGCGTCGCGACGAGGAGGATCACCTCCGCGATCCGCTGCAGCAACTGAGCCTCCTCCGGTACCGCGAGGAGCGGATCCTCGACCGCGCGGCGGCTCGGCTACGCGCTGCGATGAAGTCGGGGAAGGGAGACGACGGAAGCGCGTCGATGGGAGGGGTGCAGGATCACCTCATGCACCTCGCGACGGCGCACGTGGAGCGCGAATCATTCGAGGCGATGCAGGCGGAAGTCGAACTTGCAGGCGACTCCCTGCGCCCCACCTTGACGCTGCTCCGCGACCTCTACTGGGCAGCGGCAGTGGAGCGCGACCTCGGCTGGTTCCTGATGAGTGGCGCGGTCGAGACACCGAAGGCAAAGGCGATCCGCTACCTCGTCAACAAGTGCTGCGCCGAGCTCCGGCCGATCGCCGAGCAGGTGACCGACGCGTTTGCGATTCCCGACGCGCTGCTGGCCGCACCGATCGCGTTCGACCCACTGCCGACCGCCAACGCCTGAGCAAGGCGCGCAGAAGCCTTGACGGTCCCGCCATATCGTGCTGGCGAAACCGGCGTTATAACTGTGCGTCCCTCACCCGCTACGTCGACCCGGATCCGTCGCATGCTCAGGTCGTTTCGCGCCCTCGCGCCGATTTTCGCCGTGCTGCTCCTCTCGGGCTTCCAGTCCCAATCCACGGCCGAGGCTGATCTCGGTCGCCTCGTCAAGAGCTTCCTGGCCGCCAGCCAGCCGCCTGACTGGCGTGCACTGGAGGCGCTGCCGGGGACGAAGTGGGCGCCATTGCCGCCGACCGCACCGGCGAACTGCCTGTCGAACGGCGATTGCTTCATTCGCCAGGGTACGGCCCTGATCGGCGGAAGCAATCTGGTCGTGGTGGCAAGCGGCGCGCGGACGATGGTGTTCACCCTGACGATGAGGAAAATGGGTGCGCCACTTGGTGATGCGGCGGTGCTCGCCGGTCTCAAGCAGGCGGGCCTCGCGACCGCGCTGGCGCGATGCCCGGTGCGCGGGGCGGGGACCAACTGGTACCGTGTAACCGGGATGGGCGTGGCGCAGGGGTTCATGTCGGTGCATCCCGCCGGCACCGGGCGGGCCAACGAGGGTTACATCGTCACCGCAGGCGACAAGCCACCCGCTCTGCAACCGAACCAGCTCGCGATGTACTCCGACAGGTGCGACGCCGGTGCTTCGCGGACAGCGGTGGCCTCCGTGCCGCCACACGAGGCGATCGCAGCGCTTGTGATCACGTTGCTGCCCGGCAGCGGTGGCGCGCCGTTGTACGACTGGAAGGCACTGCAAGCATTGCCGACCGGTATCACGTGGGCGGCATCAGCGCCCGTTGCGGTCGACATGCGCTCCCTCGGCGACCTGAATCCGATGCAACTGAACGGAACGGTGACGTTGAGCGGTCGCGAGTTTCACGTGATGGCCACCGGGACGGCGTCGCAGGTCAAGGCCGTCCACCTGACCGAGGCGATGATGCACCCGACCGGGGAGCACATGCTGGGTGTCGTGCACGCCCGTGGTGTTCCGGTGCGCCTGGTGCGGTGCGGCCCGGTGTATACCCAGTCCACCAACAACTGGTACAGCCTGACTGGTTCGGCCACCCGGCCGGCGAACATCCGGCAATCAATCCGTTACGAGGGGAAGATCGTGCAGGACACCTACGAGCTGCGGCTCGACAACACCCTGCCGGCGCGCGATCCCCGCGACCGCAACCCCGGCACGGGAGGCTGTTGAGCGGCGCCTATTTCATCCCGTGCAGCCCGGACATGTTGCCCTCGGTATCGTACGGCAGCACGATGACAACCGTACTCACGATCGGCATCTTTTCCTTTTCGATGCGTCCGCCGGCGCCCGCGACGCGAGCGCCTTCCACCGCGCAATCGGCGCAGGTGAAGTAGATCAGGACGCCGTTGTGCCCCGTTTCAAAGCCTTCCATCCGAACCAGGGCACCTGCAGCGAACGCAGCCCGGCCGAGGCCCATAGTGCTGATTCCAAAGCTGTTCACGACCCTTCGCACTTACAATCGCTCGCAATTCCTCGCTGACTCGACGGCCGGAGTCATCGTCGGGATTGTCGCCTTGCCGCTGGCCATCGCCTTCGCGATCGCCAGCGGCGTGTCGCCTGAGCGCGGCCTCTTCACGGCCATTATCGCCGGCTTTCTCATCTCGTTGCTTGGCGGGTCGCGGGTACAGATCGGGGGTCCGACCGGGGCCTTCGTCGTCATCGTCTACGGCATCGTCCAGCGGCACGGGCTCGACGGACTGCTGCTCGCCAACCTGATGGCTGGCGGCATACTGGTCGTGTTTGGACTGGTTCGGCTCGGCGCCGTGATCAAGTTCATCCCGTATCCCGTGGTGGTTGGATTCACGAGCGGGATTGCGGTGATCATTCTGTCTGGCCAGGTGCAAGATCTTTTCGGCTTGAGCATGGCGACGGTGCCAGCCGAGTTTGTCGCCAAGTGGCAGGCATACGCAGCGCATACCGCCGCGTTCAATCCGTGGGCCGTTGGTGTCGGTGTCGTGAGTCTCCTGATCCTCGTCCTGTGGCCTCGTGTGAGCCGCCGCGTGCCAGGACCATTCGTTGCCCTGATCGCCACAACAGCGGTCGTGTCCATGTTTCAGCTACCCGTCGAGACAATCGGAAGCCGCTTTGGCGGTATCGATGCCGGGTTTCCGGCACTCGCCCTGCCGCATGTTTCAATGGCGAAAGTCTCCGCGCTGATAGTCCCGGCGTTCACGATCGCAATCCTGGCCGCCGTGGAGTCGTTGCTGTCGGCTGTCGTGGCTGATGGCATGATCGGAGGGCGTCATCGCTCGAACATGGAGCTTGTCGCACAGGGAATAGCGAATATCGCGAGCCCGCTCTTCGGTGGCATGCCTGCCACCGGAGCCATCGCGCGAACGGCTACGAACGTGAAGAACGGTGGTCGCACGCCGGTCGCCGGGATGGTACACGCGCTCACGCTGCTGCTCATCACGTTGTTCTTCGGACGCTGGGTGTCGCTCATCCCGTTGGCTGCGCTCGCCGCAATCCTGATTGTCGTGGCCTATCACATGAGTGAATGGCGGACGTTCCGGAGCCTGCTACGCTCGCCGGGAAGCGATGTGCTGGTGCTACTGAGCACCTTTCTGCTCACGGTATTTGTCGATATCACGGTCGCGATTGAGGTGGGCATGGTGCTGGCGGCATTCCTGTTCATGAAACGGATGGCCGAAGTCACCAACGTGACGATGATCACCAACGACTTGTCCGATCCAGGCACGCCGAGCACCGACGAGTCAGGCGCGCTCTACCGTCGTGAGGTCCCGCCGGAGGTCGAGGTCTACGAGATCAATGGCCCCTTCTTCTTCGGCGCTGCCGAGGCGTTCAAGAATGCGGTTGGGCAGATCGCGGGGAAACCGGCGGTGCTGATCATTCGGATGCGGAATGTACCGGCCATGGATGCCACCGGACTCCACGCCCTGAAAGCGCTCATTCAACGGGCCCGGGGTGATCGGACCCGGGTCATCCTTGCGGAGGTTCAGGCACAGCCGATGCTGGCGCTCGTGAAATCGGATACTGTCAAGGATGTCGGCGAGTCGAACCTCGCAGACTCGATTGACGAGGCACTCGAAATTGCCCGGGCGCACGTTGGCGGTCAGGCGGGCGTGCGTGCGCCGGTCGGCTAGCAACTGGTGCACCGAATCGTGAACTTCGAGGAGTGCGTTGCTGCCAGGGTGGGCGAGCAACACCGCAACCGTTTCCGGTGAGCCAGGGCCTCCGCAACCCAGTCTTACAGCCGCTCCAACTTCCCCTTCCGCTTCACGATGTTCTTGTAGTCCCACTGGATCTCGCGAGCCTTGGCGCACCAGCGCTCGAGGTCGCTCGTGTTCACCTGCGTGGCATCGGTGTAACGGATCGACGCATCCTTGAACTTCCCGCCCCCCGTGAGGCGCTGTTCATCGAATGACTGACCACTCCAGAACATCAGCCGGACCGCGTCCTTGAGTCCGCTGTAGCCCACGATCGGGTTGCCATCAAGGAACCAGACCGGATGGGCGTGCCACACTTTCTGGTCCGCATCGGGGAGATGCCTGGCGATCTCCCGAGCGAGGAGATCGCAGATCTCGCGATCGACAGCCGACTGTGCGGCATTGTACCGCAGGACATCGGGATGCATCGAGGCCGGTGGGCGATTCATGGGCGTGGCCCGATCCGCGAAAGGAGCGATTGGCTCATCGATCGAGTCCGCTGCGCCGAGTCGGCGGTCGGCTAGCGCCTGAGATCGATCGCATTGACCTTCCCGTTCTTCGCCAGCCCGATGCTGAACACCACCTGCCGCGTTTCGTACGTCAGCCGGTAGCGATGCATAGTGGCCCCGTCGGAACCCGGTTCGCGGCCGACGAGCTCCATCCGCTGGAGTTCGCCATACGACACGAACTCATTGGCGGCGGCATCCGAGTCGCTCATCATCTGATCGCCCAAAGGCGGGACGAACAGGTCGGCGGTCAGCGCCTTGGCCGTGATCTTCCGCAGGAACTCCGTGACGAATGCCGCTACGGCCGGGTCTGTGTCGCGGATCGGCCCGAGACCCGCGATGCCCAGTTCGGGTTGATAGATCTCCTGGATGCCGCGCGTCAGCGCCACCGGGTTTGCGGCGCGGAGGTTGGTGAAGACGATCACCGCCAGTTTCGCGGCGGGGTACCGGGAGAAATTCGCGGTGAATCCCTGCCATCCGCCACTGTGTTCGACGATGCGCCGACCGTTGATCGTCTCGATCTGCCAGCTGAAGCCCCACGGCTGCTCCTCGCCGTCATTCGTCCGCAGGTTACCCCACATCGCATCGAAGCTTTGCTTCGTCAGGAGGGCGCCGCTGTTCAATGCGGCTTCCCACTTGGCGACGTCGAGCACCGACAGGTAGAGCGCTCCGTCGGCCGTGGTATTGAGTGACGGAGCGACCCATTCCTGATTCCGGAGTTCTCCCTCGACGAGTCGGTACCCGGAAGCCCGGTTGGGGACGATCTCGGCTTCGCTGATCACCCGCGCGTTCGTCATCTCCAGCGGGCGGAAGACCTTCTCCTGCAGGAAGTCTCCGTAGTGCTGCCCGGTGACCTTGTTGATCAGGATGCCCAGCAGGACGAACCCCAGATTGCTGTACCCTCGGCGCTCGCCAGGCGCGAAGGCTAATGGGCTGCCACGAATCATCTGGTACAGTTCATCCTCGGTGCGGTCACGGCGGAAGTCGAAGTCTTCGGGATAGCCGGTCATCCCCGAGGTATGCTCGAGCAGGTGGCGAACCGTGATCTTGTCCCATTCCTGGGGAGCATCGGGGAAGTGCGTGGTGAGCTTGTCGTCAAGACGGAGTGTGCCCGCGTCGACGAGCATCATGACCGCTGTCACGGTGAACGCCTTCCCCACTGAACCCGACTGGAAAACGGTCTCGACCCCGACGGGAATGCGGTGCTCGACGTTTGCGAGTCCATACCCTCTGACGTGAATGATCCTGCCGTTTCGCATGACTGCGACAGCCATCCCCGGGATCTGCTGACTCTCCATCGCCGCCCGTATGTACTCGTCCACTTTCGCCGAATGTGCCGAGTCTGTCGAGCGGGCAACTTGCGCTGTTGCTGACGGTACGATGGCATGAGCCGCAGCAGTGACGATGCCAACCATCAGCCTGCGGGGAAGTCGTGCGCGGAAGTGAAAGCGCCTGACCGTGGGGGGCACGCGGCCTCCGGTGTGTATCGAGTGTGATTCGGAAATGCTCTGGAGCGACTGCACAGCTGTGACGCCACTGTGTTGCATGAGCGCGAACTCGCCAACGGCCGGGTCTCCAGCCATGTCAGCGAACGCTCCCCGCCGCCTTGAGCAGTGCCGTCGCCGCCTTGACATGCGGCATCAGCTTCCAGATCGAGCCGCGCACGAGATTGATCTCGCCCGCCATGGCAGCCGCGGCGAGATCACGCCGGCCCGCCATCAGCGCCCGCCAGGTCTCCGACGGAGCGGCGATCACGAACTGTGCATCGCCTTCGTCCGACGCGGTGGCGGCGCGCACCGACGTGATCGCGCCGTCGTCGAGCGCGATCCAGCTTCGCCGCGCGGCGCCGGATTCGGGCTCGTCGCGGAGCAGGATCGTCCCGGTCCAGCCGGCGGCGGCGTCATGAAAATCGGGAGAGGCATCGAGCCGGGCGCGCCAGGCGGCGCGCCCCGTGGCGGAGAAGATATCGTGCATGGGGGGAATCTAGACCGTCGCCACACGATGCGACGGCCCAGTGGCGGCGACTACCGCTTCCTGAGGGTGATGTTCCCGTTGACCGTTTCGACGCTCAGGTCGCGACCACCGCCGCCGATCGTGCCGCGAAACGACTTCGGCCCCCACTTGCCCAGCGATTGTCACCGGAAAGTCCGGACTGCTGATGCTGCCGTTGACCGTCTCGCCCCGGACGCTCGCCGCAAGGTTGGCCGGAAACTCGAGATCGATGGCCCCATTGACCGTCTCCATGCTGAGCGAACCCTGCCAGTCCGCACGCGCGAAGGAGGCGCGGATCGACCCGTTGACGGTCTGGAGGGACCCAGCATTCCCCGACTCCACCTTGATGTTGCCGTTGACGGTCTCGAGATCCGCCTGCGCGTCGATCGCATTGACCGTGATCCCACCGTTGACGGTCTCGCCCCGCACCCGCACGCCCGCCGGCAGGCGCACGAGGTATTCCATCGTCACCTCGAAGCGATCGCCCTTGCGAGAATCGGTCGAATTGTCGCCCTTGCAGCTCTTCCGGTTCGGATCGCGATTGAGATAGATGGTGCAGACCCGCATCACGCCGTTCTGTTCCTCCATGATCGCCTTGACCAGGTTTCCGTCGCCCTTCTTGACGGTCTTGGTCACGATCACCTCGGCGGTACGGCCACTCGTCTGTGACACCGTGATCGAGCCGTTGATGTTGTCGAGCTCCACGACGGCACCGGGGGCAAGCTGACGAGTGAACCGGGTTTCCTGCGCCGAGAGGGTACCGGCCAGGGATGCAAGTGCGACAGCGAGTGCGATGGATCGTGTCATGAGCTGTTCCTCAACAGGGAATACGTGGTCGATCACCGGAACCTATCGCCGGTGAATCTTGAGAGAGCCATCAACCGAGTTCATCCGGAGCGAGGGGCCACCACCGTTGATCTGTCCGCGCATCGATCGCGGTCCCCACTTGCCAGCCACCGTCAACGGGAAGTCACTGGTGAGATCGCCGTCTACCGCCGTCACCGACACATCCAGCGCGGCATCGGCGGGAAGCGTCAGGTTGATCTCTCCGTCCACGGTGGTGATATGCACGTCATGGGTGAACTTGCCGATGATGTCGAGGGTCACGTCACCGTCAACCGAACTGATGCGCTCGGGCATCATCCCCTTGAGCGTGACGTTGCCATCAACGGTGCTGATCCGGGCAGGAGTGTCGATGCCCTCGATCGACAGGTCACCATCCACCGTTGCGGCGTCGAGACGTACACCGGCCGGAAGCCGGACAGCATACGTCATCTCGACCTCCAGCGGTTCGTTCCGCCTGCCGTGCGTTCCATGGCGGTTGCCACATGATGTTCCCGGCTCACCCGCGCGCTGGAGATAGATCGTGCAGACCTTGATCCCGCTTTCGGTCTCCTCCATGATCGCCTTGACCAGTTCGCCGTTGCCACGGATCACGCGACGCGTCACCACAACCTCTGCCGTGCTACCGCTGGCCCGGGTCACCCGGACAGCGCCGTCGATGTTCCCGATCGCGAGCGTCTGTCCGGCGCGGAGCACCTTGGTGAACCGGAATTCGTCGGGTGCGGGACGCCAATCGGGAATGGCAGGAGCGCCTGTCACTGTCGTGACGCCAAGGCCGATCGTGGCAGCGGCGAGGATGGTGCGGATCATGAAGCCTCCGGGCGGTCGGTGGGACAGGGTACGCAGCTGATTGGACTCGTCGGAGCCTCAAAAGGTTGCAAGGCGCACGGTGCGCCGGCGCCTGGTCCGTTCGGCCTCATTGGCGGCACGCGGCGGCCACCCGCAGGGCGACGCTGTTGCTGACGTCGAAGCCATCCCAATCGAGGCGAGCAGGGTCGCTGGTGTTCACCTGCATCGCCACGGCAATCGATGGCCCGGGATACCACCGTGCCCAGCTCACGTAGCCGGGGATATACCCGCTGTGCCCAAACGCGATGCCGGCCGGGGTGGGATCGATATGGATGCCCAGGCCGTACCCCGCTCCCGTGGTCGAGTCGGTGTGCGTCGCGACCGACGCCTGCCGCCAGAGCGAATCGGAAAAGAGTGTCGCGGTGCCGAAGAGCGTGATCCACCGTGCGAGATCAGTCGAGGTCGATACGAACCCGCCCCCGCCCGACTCAAACTGCGGATTGTAGAGGAGCAGCCCACTCTCGATCATCGGATCGCGACCGAAAAAGTTCTGCGGTCCGGCATAAGCCTGCACCAACCCCGGCAGGTCACGGCGATCCGCGGCCGCAGTACCCTCCAGTTTGTACGGAACGAGGAACTGCTCCCGGATGAAGTCCGCTGCCGGCATCCCCGCGGCCTGATCGATGACGTGCGCGACGAGGACGAAGTTGATGTCGCTATAGCGAAAGCTCCCCGGCTTGCCGGGCGTATTGCGCCGCAGCGGTCCGATCCAGTCGTCGAGGGTACGCACCCGGGCGGGATCGGCGATGAGGGCGTCCATGAAGGTGTTGTCGTACTCGCCGTACCCGCTCCGGTGTGACAGCAGCATCCGAACGGTCACATGCTCGGCACCGGGGATCCCGCCGTCGGGGAGGTACCACGCCAACGGGCGGTCGAGGTCGAGCTTGCCCATGTCGACCAGGCGCAATGCTGCGGCTGCGTAGAACGTCTTGCCGACACTGCCTGCGAGCATGCGGCTTTCCGGTGTCATGGGGGCCTGAGCGGCATAGTCGGACCAGCCGTTCGCCACGGCAATCGGCTGCGAGAAGCGAGTGGGCACATAGATGGCCATCGTCACGCCGGGAATGCTGGAGCCCTTGAGCCGGGCGTCGAGTTCGCCGCGCGCTATCTCGGTGAGGCCTGCGGGACTACAGGCGCCGCCCACAGCCTGGGCGCCCCCGGCGGGCGCACACGCGAGGAGAAGAGCCGACATCGTCCCGACAGCGCGAATGCCGGCGGACCGGCGGGTTGGTGTGGGGCGACGCATTGGGACAGCCTGGATTGTGGTGGGCATCGGAAGGGGCAATTGTGTCATTGGACCCATTCGCGCCTTCGATGGTTGCAGGCGCCCTACCTGGTCCGGCGGAGGTCGCGCACCTGCACGCCGCCATTGAATGTCGTGATGTCGACGGTTGCCTGACCGCGGCCATACGTTGCCGTCACCCGTCGTTCCGACATCGGACCGTTGCGGCGCTCATCCGGGCCGGCGATGGTTGCCGGAATCTCGGAAGACAACCCACCCTGGAATGTCGTGAGCCGGATGCGTGCATTGAGCGAGAGGGGCGCATGGATCTCGACGCCCCCGTTGTGGGTCTCGATGCGATAGCGGCCTGCTGGGTCGAAATCGCCGCGCCACTGCACCTGGCCGTTGGTGGACGACACCGTGATATCCCGCGACGTGATGCCGTCGAGGTGAATTGGTCCGTTGACGTTTTCGATGCCGATCCGTCCAGTGGCACCCCGCACGCTGATCGCGCCCGAGATCCCCTCGATGTCGAGCTGCGTCCCGGCGAAACCACGCACCACGATCTCGCCGATCGCAGACAGCACCATCTGCCCGGTCCCGCCTGTGACCTCGACCCGGCCGTTGACGGCGTCCACCTCGAGCCGGACCGGGGCGTTCGTGATCGTGATGGGCCCGTTGACGGCACTGACATTGAGGTGCGCCCAGATGGGAAGCCGGACCATGATCGGCCCCTGCGAGCCCGGCCCGAACATCTTCCCGTCGATGCTGACCTGTCGGCTCCCGACATCCACGTCGGCACCCTGCACCACGAGCTCGTCACCGTCGATACCCGTCACCACCACGGGTTGCGAGAAGCTGGATATCTCCACCGTCGTGCCGCGTGCGAGACGGATGGTGGTGTCGGTCGGCACCGCGCCCGGATGCGCGAAGAGCATGGCGAGCAGCAGCGATGGCATCATCTTCAGCTCCGCCGTGTCATCGAGGCGACCGATTGCAACACATCAAGCTTGCGTTGCATCGTGCGAGTCAGGTACCTGGCCGCGCCGACATCCCGCGGCGCAGCCTCGGCACGCGTGCGAGCATCGTTGATCGCGCCATTCAATGCTGCCAGCGATTGGTCGATGCGGCCTCGCGTGCTCGCATCGAGTGTTGACGACTCCATGGCCACCGCAGCTTCGAGCTGTGTGATCGCCCGCTCGAGGGTGACGGTTGCCGCATCGAAGCCCGCCGGAAGGGTGGTGGGAACGGTCACGGCCGCTGGAGCGACGGTCACGATGGTCGGGGCAGCGGGATCGCGCACTGTCAGGGTGATCGCGACCGAGGCCGCGATCAGCGCGAGCCCCGCAGCGGCGAGCACGGGACGGCGAACCTGGATGAACCCGGGGCGGCCTTCGGCAGCGACCGCTTCGGCAATCGACGGCCAGAGGTCGTGTTCGGGCTCGCGGTCGCGAAGCGCGCCGATGGCGTTGCCGAGTATCGGGTCGAGATCTTCAGGGTCATGTGCCATCGAGCATCCTCCTCAGTGCTGCGCGCGCCCGCGAGAGCTGTGATTTCGACGTGCCGGCGACGAGGCCGAGTCGTTCGGCGATTTCCTCGTGGGTCCAGCCCTCCACGTCGTGAAGGACGAAGACCTGTCGCGCGCCCTCGGGCAAACGTTCCATTGCGGCTTCGAGATCCATCTTGATCCCGGGGTGAACCGGCCGCATGGGCCGGTCGCCAACCTCACCGTCGCCGTCCGCCAACCAGCCCCTCTCGGCCCGCTCCGAACGACGACGGGTGAGCACGACATTGACCGCGAGACGGTGGAGCCAGGTCCCGAACGCACTGTCCCCGCGGAAACTGGCCAGCCGTGTCCAGGCGCGGACGAAGACATCCTGAGTCAGTTCGTCGGCCGCGTCGGGATGAGCCATCCTGCGCATGAGCGTGTGGATCTTCGCGACGTGCCGCCTGTAGAGGACCTCGAACGCCCGCTCGTCGCCCCGCGATGCCCTGCGAGCGAGTGCAGTGTCAACATTCACCACCGGCGTACCAAGCGGGGTGGTCATCGGCATCGAGAGGGCATTCACGGCTTATTGGACGGGGTAGTGGGGGAAAGGGTTGCAGGGGAGGAACAGCCGGGAGCGACCCGTGAGAAAGGTCGACAGTCGACAGTCGACAGAAATGATGGGGCGACGAGGAGCTCCAGCCTCATGCCAACGTCACCTGTCGACTGTCGACTCACACCCGTTCACGCCGCACCGGAACTCGCCCCAGCCCCACCAGGCCACTGCTGCGTCAGGCAGTGAAACGCCCCCAGCCCCCACACCAGGTCGGTGCAGTCGATCACGACAACGCGACGGGTCGGGAAGAGTCCCGCGAGGGTAGCCCGGGCGATCTCGTCGCGCTCAGGGTCGTATCCGGGAACCAGTACGACCTCGTTGCCGATGTAGAAGTTGGCGTAGCTGGCGGGGAGTCGCTGGTCTTCCCACGACACGTCCCGGGGCATCGGCAGGGTGACGATGCGGAACGGTTTGCCATCCTGGTCCACCATCGCCTCGAGCCGGCGAAGGTTGTCCTGCAGCAACTGATGGTTGGCGTCGTCCGGGTCGTCCTCGACCACCGTCACGATGGTCGATGCGTCGGTGAAGCGGGTGATGTCGTCGATGTGTCCATCGGTGTCGTCACCGACGATGCCGTCGCCGAGCCAGAGGATGTTGCGTGACACCGAGGAAGTCGCGCAGCCGTTGTTCGATCTGTTCACGCGTGAGCTGCGGATTGCGATTCGGGTTGAGGAGGCACGCCTCGGTGGTGAGCAGCGTTCCCTCGCCGTTCACGTCGATCGATCCGCCCTCGAGGATCATCCCGGGGTGCTCGACCGGCACGCCCAGTTCGGCGCCGAGCCGGGTCGGGACGGTGTCGTCGAGATCGTAGGGCGGGTACTTGTCGCCCCACGCGTTGAAGCCCCAGTCGAGAAAGATCTGTTCTCGCGCATCCGCATCGCCGCGCTGCACGATGATGGGGCCATGATCGCGACACCACGCGTCGTTGGTGGGGTGGTGATGAAAGAAGACGTTGCCCAGGTCAGCGCCGGCTTCGTTCAGGATGCCGCGTGCGAGCGCTTCCATGGCGCTGTCGGCGACGTTGATGTGCACTTCCTCGCCGACGGCGAGTTCGCGCACCATCCGGGCGTACACGCCGTGCACCAGCTCGAATTTGCCGGGCCACGACGCTTCCTTGTGGGGCCACGACAGGATCGTGCCGCGATGCGGCGCCCACTCGGGCGGCATGGTGTAGCCGCGCGCTGCGGGCGTATCAGTCACGGTAGCGCTTCGTGATGTCTCCGTAGGCATCGATGCGGCGGTCGCGCAGGAACGGCCAGTGGGTGCGCGCGGCGTCGACCAGCGAGAGATCACAATCGGCCACGAGTACCGTTTCCTCCTGCCCGGCTTGCACCAGGATCTGACCGCTCGGGTCGGCGATGAACGATCCGCCCCAGAACTCGATCCCGCGGTGACCCGGTTCGCTGCCGGGCAGCACTTCATGCCCGGTCCGATTGACCGCGCATACGAACACGCCATTGGCGACGGCGTGGCTGCGCTGGATCGTTTCCCACGACGACTTCTGGCGTGAGCCGTACTCTTCCTTCTCATCGGGCAGCCAGCCGATCGCGGTGGGGTAGAACAGCACCTCGGCACCGGTGAGCGCGGTGAGTCGCGCGGCTTCCGGATACCACTGATCCCAGCACACCAATGTGCCGATCGGCGCGTGCCTCGTGTTCCAGCGGAGGAAACCGAGGTCGCCCGGCGTGAAGTAGAACTTCTCGTAGAACTGCGGATCGTCCGGGATGTGCATCTTCCGGTACTTGCCCATGTACGACCCGTCGGCATCGAGCATCGCGGCGGTATTGTGGTAGAGGCCCTGCGCGCGCTTCTCGAACATCGACGCGACGATCGACACGCCCAGCTCGCCCGCGAGGGTCGCGAGGCGTTCGGTGGTCGGGCCGGGGATCGGTTCGGCCAGCTTGAAGAACTCGTGGTCCTCGCGCTGGCAGAAGTAGTACCAGCTGAACAGTTCCTGGAGGCACACGATCTGGGCGCCCCGGGAGGCGGCCTCACGAATCCCCTCGATGGCGCGGTCGATATTGGCGGCCACGTCGGGGCCAACCCGCTGCTGTACCAGTCCGATCCGGACACTGCGTGCAGATGTCGTCATCCCCCAAAATAGCCAGCGCCGGCGCATCGTGCCGGGGCCGCTCGGCTTCCTCTGGGGGAGCACCGGGCCCATATTTCCAGCTTCCTCCCCACATACGAGCCTGCCGCCCATGGATCAGATCCGCCAGCAGCTTGAACAGGCGCTTGCCGGCGTGTACGTGATCGAGCGGGAACTGGGCGGTGGCGGGATGTCGCGCACCTACCTGGCCCGCGAGGAGGCGCTCCAGCGGCGGGTGGTGATCAAGGTCCTCGCGCCGGAGCTGCTCGCCGGGATCTCGGTGGAGCGGTTTCGCCGTGAGGTGCTGCTCGCGGCGCAGCTGCAGCATCCCCACGTGGTGCCGGTGCTGACGGCCGGAGATGTCGACGGGATCCCCTGGTTCACGATGCCGTACGTCGATGGTGATTCGCTCCGCCACCGACTCGGCAAGGGCGGTGTGGGGATCGGCGAGGCGGTCAGCATCCTTCGTGATGTTGCCCGCGCGCTCGCCTACGCGCACACCAACAAGATCGTGCACCGCGACATCAAGCCCGACAACGTGCTCCTGTCGGGTGGCAGCGCCACGGTCACCGACTTCGGCATCGCGAAGGCGATCAGCGCGGCACGTACCGACGGTGGCGTCGGCGAGACGCTCACCCAGGTGGGGACCTCGATCGGCACGCCGGCGTACATGGCGCCCGAGCAGGCAGCCGGCGATCCCGACACCGATCATCGCGCCGACATCTACGCCTTCGGTGTGATGGCGTATGAGTTGCTCGCCGGCCGCGGACCATTTGTGGCGAGCACGCCGACCAAGCTTCTCGCGGCGCACATGACCGAGACACCGCGAGACCTGCTGGAGTTCCGACCCGATTGCCCACCCGCTCTGGCGGCAATGGTGATGCGGTGCCTCGAGAAGGAACCCGCTGATCGGCCCCAGGGTGCCGGTGATATGGTCGGGGTGCTCGAGACCGTGACGTCGAGCGGCAGCGGACAGGCGGTGCCGGAGATCCTGCGTGGCGGCCGGATCCGTATCGGCCGAGCACTTGCGATGTGGGCGGTCGCCGCAGCCGCTGTCACGATCACGGCGTGGGCGGCGCGTGACGCCATCGGACTCCCCGAATGGGTGCTGCCCGGCGCGGTGGGTGTGATGCTCGCCGGCCTCCCGGTGCTGCTGTTCACCGCGTACGTGCAGCGGATGACCCACAAGGCGTTCACCGCCACGCCGCACCGCACCCCCGCGCCGCAGGGCACGATGGCGACGCTGGCGATGAAGGCGTCGCCGCACCTGTCGTGGCGCCGGACCTGGCTGGGTGGGGCGGTAGCGGTCGGCGGGTTCGCGCTACTGATCATCGCGTTCATGGTGATGCGCGCGGCGGGCATCGGACCGATGGCATCACTGCGAGGGACAGGTGCGTTCGGCGAGAGTGAAGTCCTGATGATCGCCGATTTCCGCTCGCCGCCCGGCGACAGCATGCTCGGTCGCACGGTCTCCGAGGCGTTGCGTACCGATCTTGCGCAGTCGCGGTCGCTCAACGTGCTCACCCGTTCTACCATCCGCGAAGCACTGACACTGATGCAGCGTGCGCCCGACGAAGCGGTTCCCTACGAACTCGCCCGCGAGATCGCCACGCGCGAGGGTGCCAAGGCAGTGCTCGATGGGACGATCAGCCAGTTGGGCCAGAGCTACGTGATCACAGCGCGGCTCGCGTCGGCGCTCGATGGCAGCGACCTCGCGTCGTTCCGGGCGGAGGCGGCCGGCGACGACGATCTGCTCGCTGCATTGGGCCGGTTGTCGAAGCAGGTGCGCGCCAAGGCGGGCGAATCACTCAAGGCGATCCGCGCCAGCAACGAGCTCGAACGGGTCACCACGCCTTCGCTTCCGGCGCTGCGGAAATATGTCGAGGGGTCGCGCCTCGCCGATGAGGAAGGCGAGATCGAGCGCGGCATGGCATTGCTCCGCGAGGCGGTGGCACTCGATACGTCGTTTGCGATGGCGTGGCGCAAGCTCGCGGTTCTGCTCAACAATGAAGGTCGCGACCGCCCGGGAATGATTGCTGCCATTTCCACCGCCTATCGCCACCGCAACCGGCTCACCGAGATGGAGCGGCTGCTCACCGAGGGGTTCTACTTCATCCGCGGTCCGAGCCCGGATCGTGACCGGGCACTCGCGGCGTACGTGGAGGCCGCGAGGCTCGACACGCTCAGTACCTCCGCCGTCAACAACGCGGCCGTGGTGCTGGGGGAGATGAACCAGACCGAGCAGGCCGAGGATCTCTACCGTCGGGTGACCAAGCTGCCGCACACCTTTGGCGGTGCATTCACGAATCTCCTGCAGCAACAGATTCGCAATGGCCGGTCACCGGACGCGCTCGATACAACCGTGGCGCGGTTCAAGGAGAAATTCGGTGGCAGCAACGACTTCTGGGAGGCGGAATGGTTTGCGGCGTGGGGCAAGGGTGACGTCGCAAGGGCTGACTCTATCGCACGGGCGGTGAACGCCGGTGCCAAGACGGTGCGGCAGACGATCCGGTCGAGCAATAGCCTCAATGCAACAGCGGAGATGCGGGGGCGGGTCGTCGAAGCCCAGCAATGGGCCACCCGGAGCAGCCAGGCGCTCTATCGTGTACAGTCCACTCCCGGAAACATGTTGGGCTTCGTGATCGACACGGTGTACTTCGAAGTGTTGTATGGCACCAAGGCGGGCGCGCTGGCGGCGCTTGCGCGCGGGCGCGCGCGCGTGCCGATGTCGGAGGTGCCGCCCAGCGAGCGGCCATGGGACTGGATCAAGGTATTCGGGGCCCGGCTTCGTGAGCCAAGCCTGGTCCGTGAGGCGATCGCCGGGTGGGAACGCGACCAGGCCGAACTCTCGAGCGACCCGGTCGGGCGCAGGGCCGATTTCGCCGCAGCGCTGGCGATGGCCGAAGGCCGCTGGGCCGATGCGATTGCGTCGATCCGCATTGCGGAACAACGGTTCGCCACGCCCCCGCGGCCGGCGAGCGTTCTGCGCGCGATGGCGTTTCAGGAACTGGGACAGGCTGACTCGGCGATCGTGTCGTTCGAGCGGTTCCTGAATATCCGTGACCCGTTTCCCGACCTCGACGGGTCGTTCAAGGCCGACGCATACCAGCGGCTGGGGGAGCTGTACGAGGCGAAAGGCAACCGAACGAAGGCCATCGATTACTACGGTCGGTTCACCGAACTCTGGAAGGATGCAGATGCGAAGCTGCAGCCGCGTGTTCGGGATGTCCGGGATCGCATTGCCCGACTCCAGGCGCAAGCGGGCTGACCGACACCTCGTCATGCTGAATGCCTGCAGAAATCTCGCGCTGCTTTCCGTGATGCTGGCGCTGCCGCTGTCCGCGCAGCGCATCGACCTCAACACCCGCGCCACCCTCTACGGCGACAATACCGAGTTCTTCACCCCGTACCGCACGGGCGAGACGATCCTCGGCGGTCAGGTCACCAGTTGGCTGGAGGCACATCCATCTCGCAGCAACCGCCTGCGCATCGGCTTCTTCGCCGATCGCCGGTTCGGATCGGAGCAGTTCACCGACTCGCTTAAGCCTGTTATCGCTTTCCGCCACGAGACCCGACACTCGCTCGGGGTCATCGGTACCCTCGAGAACGATCGCAGGCACGGGCTGCTCGACCCGGTGATGGTGAGCACCCGCGAGATCACCACGCCAATTGAATACGGCCTGCAGTGGCGTGAACGCCGACGCGCAGTACGGGCCGAGGCGTGGGTCAACTGGCAGAAGCTCAACACCGCCGAGCAGCGCGAGCAGTTCGAGCTCGGTATCGTCTCAGCCGCAACGCCGCTGCCGTGGTTGCGGGTGGAGGGTCAGCACCTCTGGTTTCACCGCGGGGGTCAGCTCTACGACGCGGGCGTGGGCGTCTCCAACAATCGTGTCACCGCCCTCGGCGTGGTGTTGCACGACAGCCTGCCCACGGTCGGCGCTTCGTCCCTCGCCGTGTGGCGGCTGTGGAGCGACGGGCACATCGACCCGAACTACCCGGCCGAACGTCCCGCGAAAGGGCGGGGGACAATGATCAGGGCCGGGGTTACACCTTGGGGGTTCGCCGAAGTGTTCGCACTGCATTGGCGGGGGCGTGACTTCGCGGCCGACGCCGGGGACCCGAACTATGGCTCGGCGGGAAAGGACCCGGGGTTTTACCGTTCGGAGCGAACCTATACCGAGGTGGGCGTGGTCCGCCGTGCGATCATCCCCGGAAATGTGGCATTCGATGCAGAGGTGCGGTGGCACCGGATCGACGACGAGGACAGCATCGCCTTCTTCGGCACGCCGTGGGAGCTCAGCTACCGGATCCTGTTGCGGGTCCCCATGAACCTCCGGCTACATTGAACCCGACCCGCAGCCCGTGAGACCCGGATGATCTTTCGCTACCTGACCCGTGCCGCTGTCGCCTGTTCCGTGGTGCTGTTCTTCATCCACGTCGCGACGGTGCCGTTTCGATACGACGGCGTGTCGGCCGCATCGCTCGGGTTTGCCCGCAGCGCCTTCGAGCTGATCTTCCTCTCGCTGTTCAATCTTGCGGTCTTCCAGTCGCCACCCCGCCAGGCGCCCACCCGGTACGCGATGCACGGGGCGAACGTTGCCTTCCTGTTGTTCTCGCTCTTCTACGCGGTACACGACCACGGCTTCCCGGCGTTTCTCGTTCCGGTGGTGACGGCCGCATTGGCCGTGGCTGGGTTCGGGCTCGAGCTCGAAATGCGTCGTTCGCGGTGGAGTGCCGGGGCGAGCTCGCTGTAGCGACCGAGCTGGACTGACCCGCTAGTCCAGCACCACCCCGAATCGCTCGGCGATGCTGTCGCGGGCGTGCCCAGCCGGCAGGCCCGCAAGTCTATGCAGCGCGTCGGTGCGCAGGTCGAGCGGGATCGGCTCATCGGCCAGTATCTGCATGTCGATCGCCGCGTGCACCAGCACATCGGCCACCTCGAGACCATCGCGATCGACGTGATCCCACGCCCCCGTCAGCGCGGCGCGCCGCACCGCCGCCGAATTCATTCGCCCCTCGGCAACTCGGTTGCGAACATCCGGTGCCAGCGTCGCGTCGAGCACGGCGGCCGAGGCGGCTTCAGCGAGGATCGCGCGAATCGGCGCAGGGTACCGCTGCATCCCGATGACCCGTTCGTCGCCGCCGTGGTGGCTTCGCACATGCACCCGCTCGGCGACCACGCCCAGCACCACCGGCGTGGTTGCCCACGACTGCTCGTAGCCCGTGCGGCGATGAATGGTGATGATGGCGTCGCCATCGAGGCGCCACTCATGCGCCGGGAGGTTGACGTCGTCGAGCAGGTCGGGCGCGAGGTCGCGGAGCGCGGCGATCCCCGCCGCGAGCCGGGCCGGTCCGTCGGCTTCGCGCATGACGTCACGGTGCCAGATGTCGGCGCCACTGCCTTTCGCAGGATCGTTGCTCTCGGCCCGGCTCAATGCATCGAGGAGCGCCGTCCGAATTGCGTCACCATCCGTGGGCGGCAGGAACTCCAGTGCCCGGGCAGCGTGACGCATGATCAGTCGCGGCTCGATCCGGCCGATGTCGTCGAAAAACCAGCCGCACGATGTGAACATCGCCAAGGCGTGATGCTCTGCCTCCAGCAGGCGACGTGCAGCGACAGGAAATGCCTTCACGCCCTCGAGCTCGGGCCCCGCTGCCTCACGCGCAGCCCAGAGATCGCCCGCTTGCGTTGGCCATTCGCGTTCCACGACCGCATGGATGCCCGCCTTGGCCATGTCGAGCCCGGCGCGAAGCGGCGTGCGCCACGCCTGCGAGGTGTGTGGATCCATCCGGCAGCCACAGTCGATGCGCCAGCGCTCGATGCCGTGCGAACAGCTCCAGGACGTCGGGGCGTGCAGCGCGACATCGCGTACGGGCGGCATCGATGCCAGCATCGCCTCGAGGTTGGTGAGCTGCACGTCGGCCGCGGCGCCAAGCCGATCGATGATCGCTCCGATCGCGGCGACGCCACCCTTGCGGTGATGCCCGAACGTCTCGCCGTCGGTGGCAAGCGTCACGAGGCGGTCGCCACCGACGGCGTAAGCATCGCCCCCGAGCCGCTGCGCCCACGTTTCCGTGTCCTGCATGAGGTCGGTGAACGCGATGTCGGCGGACAGTGCGCCGTCATACGTGAAGATGGCCACCGATGCTCCGCCCGCGCCGCGCCACCACACCGGACGACCGTCAGCCGACGGATCGCTGACCTGGTGGGGCGCAAGGATGGTGAAGCGAATGCCCTCGGCAGCAACGACCTCCAGCGTCTCCTCGTCTACCGCCGTCTCCGGCAGCCAGATCCCCAACGGGTCACGGCCGAAACGTTGCTGGAAGTCGCGAATGCCCCATCGTACCTCGGTGATCTTGTCGCGGCGCGATGCCAGCGGCAGGATCACGTGGTGGTACGGGGCCGCAATCGCGTTGCCGTGCCCGATCCGCTGCATGCTCTCCCGATCGCCGGCGACGATCGACGCTGCCACTGCCGGCGCGTGGCGATCGAGCCAGCGGAAGAGTGTGGGACCGACATCGAGGGAACAGTGTGCGTATGCGTTGTAGACCCGCGAGATGCGCCCGCGCTCGTCGAGCACGGGAGCGTTTGCCAGCGGCGCGTAGCACTCCCTGGTGATTCGTTCGTTCCAGTCATGATCGGGTGTGGCGGACGGCTCGCGAGGCACCAACTCGAGCCACGGTTCTTCCCGCGGCGGCTGGTAGAAATGGCCGTGGATGACGGCGTGGCGGGTCACTCGACGGGCGGACCGGGAATGTCCGACGCCGCCGCGACCGCACCGACGAGATCACTGAAGCATCCGTCCATCGACTCGAGGTGCGCGACGTGGTGCGCCAGCCCTTCGCGATCGACCGGCGCGCCCTCCAGCGCGGGCAACAACGATTCGAGTGCCTCGCAGTGCTCCACGAAACGCTTGGTGGCGTAGTCACCCGCTGCGCCGGTGGTAATGATGAACTGCCAGTCGGATGACTGTGCCAGCAGGAGTTCGCGGGCGGCCTGTTCGAGCACCGGGAAGAGGTCCGGCTGTGTCACGGCAGCCGGCGCGGCGTTCCAGAAGCGCTCCTCGAGCGGCCACAACCGTTCCCACGTCCACGCCGTTTCCTCGTTGAGCCACATCGAGAAATCGCCGTTCGCCCCCCACGAGCCCTGGCCGAGCGTGATGCGCGTGTTGGGCGCACCCTCCTGAAGGAGCTGCCCGGTTGTCACCGGTACGACATCGGGGTCGCCATCGAGACCGGCGAAGAGCTGCTCGAGGAAGTCGACCCCCTCGAACCACCAGTGACCGAACAGCTCGGTGTCGAACGGTGCAACGATCACGCGGTCGTGACGCGACGCACCCTGCGCCACCGAATCGAGGAGTGCGCGGAAGTGGCTGGCATGCTGGGCCACGGCGTGTGACGCCTGGTCCGGATGGTAGGGGCCCTTCTGGCCGAGGTCGGCGGTGGTGTCGGTCACCGACCAGAGCTTGAGGCCGCCGGGATACCTGATCTTGTGGAACTCCAGGTAGCGACCGTCGCCGGGGTAGCCGCCGTGTCGGCTCCAGACCTGCGCGGTGGTCCGCGGGTCGCGAACCAGTACGTTCACGGCCCGGCCACGGCCTGCTTCCCGCACCTGATACGCACGGTACGGCGAGCCGGCATTCGCACCCCGCGTGATCCTTCGCTGCTTGCCGCTGTAGAGGTCGTACGCCTCGCCCGCTTCCGCCAGGTGGGCATCGACGAAGAACCACTGGAAGCCGGCGTACTGGAGTTGCTCGTCGATGCTGGCGCGATCAGCGGCGTACCGCGCGGCGGGCAGCGGCTGCCACGGCCCGCGAGGCCGATAGGCACACTCGGGTACCCAGCATCCCTTCGGCATCTCGCCGAAGTGGCGTGCGTGCTCGGCGCGACCGACGAGGAGTTGCAAACGGATGCTCTCGTCACGCCCCAGGAGCGGGAGGAAGCCGTGTGTGGCGGCCGACGAAATCAGTTCGATCCGTCCCGCATCGGCGTGCCGGCGGAAGACGGCCAGGATGTCGCCGTCGATCTCTTCCCACGTGCGCTGCAACCCTTCAACGTGCGATTTCCAGAACTCCGCCGCGGGAATGAGCGCGTCTTCGCCGCTTTCCTTCAATTCACCGGGCAGCGTGGCGATCGCCTCGAGTCGCTGCGCGAAATACGCATCGAGTTCGGTGCGAAACGACGGGTGGGCCAGCTGCGCCGCGAGGATCGGCGTGACGCCGAGCGTGATCGGCGCCGCCGTGCGGGCGGTCTCGAGCCGATTGAGCGATTGCACCAGCGGCAGGTAGGTGTCGAGGGCCGCCTCGGTGAGCCAGTCGCTGCCGTGCGGCCAGCGCCCGTGGTGCAGCACCCACGGCAGGTGACTGTGCAGGGTGAGGACGAAACGCATGGTCATTGCCGCACCAGCCGCGATCGCGATCGCCCGTGCATAGATCGACATGTAGGTCTCGGCGACACGATCCCAGCCGAAGTCGCGGGTCATCGCGGCCCGCTGCATCTCGATCCACGCCTGCCGCCCGCGGTGCTCGGCGACCGCGCGCCACACGCCACCGAGCACGCCGCGTTCGTCGAACGCATCGAAGAGGAATCCGGTGTGGCCATCGTCGATGGTGTCGGCCAGTCCGCCAACGCGGCGTGCGACCGGGATCGTCCCGTAATGCTGGGCACGCATCTGGGTGAGCCCGCACGGCTCGTACTGCGAGGGCATCAGGAAGAGGTCGGCGCCGGCCATGAGCACGTGCTCCAGCTCGTCGCTGAACGTGGTCTCCATCGCGACGCGCTCGGGCATCGCCGTGCGAAGGTCGGCCATCGCATCCTCGAAACGGCTTTCCCCGCTGCCGAGGAAGACGAACTGCGCGCGTGAATGGAAGAGCGCCTCGTTGTTGACGACGATCTCGAGCCCCTTCTGCTGGACCATGCGTCCCGCGAGCGCGATCAGCGTCACGTCGGGATCTTCCGGCAACCCGAAGCGTCGCTGCATGTCGGCCTTGCACGCTGCCTTGCCACCGAGCTCGGCGCGCGAGTAGTGCGCCGCGATGTGCGGGTCGGTGCGAGGGTTCCACGCTTCCAGGTCGATGCCATTGAGCACGCCGGTGAAGCGGTCACCCATCCATTGGTAGACTTCCTGCAGCCCGAAGCCCCCATCGGGAGTGCGCAACTCGCGCGAGTGGGTGGGGCTCACCGTGGTGGCCATGTCGGCGTGGGTGAGCCCGCCCTTCAGGAAGTTCGTCTTGCCATACCACTCGAGGCGGTCGGGCGTGAACAGCGACCACGGCAGGCCGAGGTCGGGCATGATGTCGGCGCCGAAGTGGCCCTGGTATCCACCGTTGTGCACCGACAGCACCACCGGGATCTGTCGGTACCACGGGTCGTCTCCCCACCATTGCCGGAGGTAGACCGGTGCGAGTGACGCGTGCCAGTCGTGCGCGTGCAGCAGCACCGGCCCGCTGGTGATGCGTGGCAGGGCGGCCATCGCCGCCGCCGCAAACCCGCTGAACCGGCGGTGGTTGTCGGGATAGTCGGCGCCGCGCTCACCGTAGATGCCGGCACGATCGAAGAAGCCATCGTGCTGGATGAACACCGTCGGTGTGTCGGACGCGGGCTCGGTGTCGCGCCACGCCTGGAATGTCTCGGTGCGCTGTCCGAAACGGAGTTCGTACGGCTCGCCGAGCGGCACGAGGTTGCCGACATGCTTGTGGGCAACGCGATAGAGCGGCACGATCGCGGTGGTGGCGAGGCCGCGCCGGTGCTGGAAGCGGTGCATCCCCCACGCCGCCTCGGCGAGCCCACCGGTGCGCGCGTACGGGTAGTACTCCGCGCTCAGGTGGATCACCATGGGCGCAGCATTGCCGACCTGGGGCAGGCTCAGCGAGGCGGAGTCACTCATCGTCAGCCGAGCGGTGGGTCATCGGTGAACGGATCGCCGCGCAGGATTGGCGCGTAATACTGCTTCGTGTAGTCCTGCAGCATCCGGCGGGTGGTGAAGCGACGACCGGCGATGCGGATCGATTCCTTCATGCGCTGCACCCATGCGCGAGGGATCCCGTGGTCATCGCGCGCATAGTACATCGGCACGATCTCGTCCTCGAGGAGCCCGAACAGCCGCTCCGCGTCGACTGCATCCGCATCCTCATGCGGCTCGGCCTTGGGAATCGCCCAGCCGTTTCGACCGGTGTAACCCTCTTCCCACCATCCGTCGAGCGTGCTCACCTGCGGCACGCCGTTGAGTGCGGCCTTCATTCCGCTCGTACCCGATGCTTCCAGCGGTACCCGCGGGAGGTTCATCCACAGGTCAACGCCCTGCGTGAGCAGGTGGCCGACATGCATGTCGTAGTTGTCGAGGAACGCCACCCGCCCGGCAAACATCGGATCGCGGGCAAAGTGATACAGCGAGCGGAGCACTTCCTTGCCCGGGTTGTCCTCGGGGTGCGCCTTGCCCGCGACGATCAGCTGCACCGGCCGCCGGGAGTCGGTGAACATCGCGCGGAGGCGTTCGGTGTCACGGAAGAGGAGGTTGGCGCGCTTGTAGGTCGCGAACCGGCGCGCGAAACCGATCGTGAAGGCGTTCGGATCGAGGAGCGTGCCGGCGGCCACGACCTGCGCCGCCTCGGGTAGGTGTCGGTCCACCGTCGGCGTGCCTCCTCGCGAACGAAGCGGAAGAGCAGGGCCTTGAGTTCCTCGTGCGTGCGCCACAGCTCACCGCCCTCGAGGCCCAGGACCGCATCCCACGTTTCCGGGTCATCGAGCCGCCGGCTCCAGTCATCGCCGAGATGGTTGTCGAGCAACCGCATCACGGGGTTCGCCATCCAGGTGGCGAGGTGCACGCCATTGGTGACGGCACCGATCGGCACGGTCTCGGTCGTCGCGCTCGCTCCAGAGGTCGCCCCACAGCTCGCGCGACACGATGCCGTGGCGAGCCGCCACGCCGTTGACGTGTCCGGCCAGGCGCATCGCCAGCACCGTCATCTGGAACTGGTTGGGATCGCGCGCCGGGTGCACGCCGAGGCCGAGGATGTGCGGAGCCGCCGCATCGCCGAACTCTGCGATGAAGGCCGCACCGGCACATTCCGCCACGTCGGCAATGTCGAATGCGTCGTGTCCGGCCGGGACCGGCGTGTGCGTGGTGAACAGCGTCTTCGCGCGCACCGCGCGCACACCCTCGCCGAAGGTCGACCCGGTGATGACCTGTTCCCGGACACGCTCGAGCATCATGAACGATGCGTGGCCCTCGTTGGCGTGCCAGGCGCCCGGCGTGATGCCCAGGGTCCGCAGCACCCGAACACCGCCGACACCGAGGATCCACTCCTGTCGCAGTCGCATCGGTATGCCGCCCGCGTACAGCTTCGACGTCAGGTCGCGATCGTCGGCGTGATTTTCCGGGAGGTCGGTGTCGAGCAGGTAGAGCGGCGCCCGACCCACCTTCATCGTCCATGCGCGCACGTGGATCGGTCGCCCGAAGGTCTCGATCACGGTCAACCACGGCAGCCCCGCTGGCGCCGTCGACCGGAACCAGCGGCGTCGTGTCGGGGTCGTACTTCATCGTCGGTTGCTTCCTGCCAGCCGTCGGGACGGATTCGCTGGTCGAAATACCCCTTCTTGTAGAACAGCCCGATGCCCACGAAGGGGATCGCCAGGTCCGAGGCGGTCTTGCAGTGATCTCCCGCGAGCACGCCGAGGCCGCCCGAGTAGATCGGCACCGAGGCGTGGAGGCCGAATTCGGCGCAGAAGTATGCCACCGGCTGTGACGGCGAGATGTCGGGGAACTGATCGCGAAACCACCCGCTTTCCTGCGTGGTCTCGATGGCGAACCACTCCATTACCTGGTCATAGTGACTCAGGAAATCGGCGTCGCGCGCCAGGAGCTCGAGTCGCTCCGGGTCGGCACCCTGAAGCACGATGATCGGGTTGTGGTGCGACGCCCGCCACGCGGTCTCGTCGATCCGGCGGAAGAGGGCACGGGCCTGCCGGTGCCAACTCCACGCCAGATTGACGGCGAGGGCTGCGAGCCCCTCGAGACGGGGCGGAAGTGCAGGTATCCGGGCGCGCTGTGGAGTCATGAGGGGAACCTAATGGGGCCCCCTCAGTGGGTGAGCTTGCGGTACTTGATCCGGTGCGGCTGGTCCACCGCCACGCCCTTGCGCTTCTTGTAGTCCGCCGAATAGTCCTGGTAGTTCCCCTCGAACCAGACCACCTCGGAATCCCCCTCGAACGCGAGGATGTGCGTCGCGATCCGGTCGAGGAACCACCGGTCGTGCGAGATCACCACCGCGCAGCCCGAAAACGTCAGCAGTGCGTCCTCGAGGGCACGCAAGGTGTCGACATCAAGGTCGTTGGTCGGCTCGTCGAGCAGCAGGACGTTGCCACCACTCTTCAGCAACTTCGCCAGGTGCAGGCGGTTGCGTTCGCCGCCCGACAGCGTGCCCACCTTCTTCTGTTGGTCGGCGCCCCGGAAGCCGAACCACCCGCAGTACGCGCGGGAGTTGATGCTCCTCGTACCGAACTGGAGCACGTCGTAGTCACCGGCGATCTCCTGGTACACCGTCTTGTCGGGATCGAGCGCTTCCCGCGACTGATCGACATACGCGGTCTCGACGGTCTTGCCGATCACCAGCTCGCCGCTGTCGGGGGTTTCCTGCCCGGTGATCATCCGGAAGAGCGTGGTCTTGCCGGCGCCGTTGGGGCCGATGATCCCGACGATCCCACTGCGCGGCAGCGAAAAGTCGAGGTTCTCGAACAGCAACTTGTCGCCGAAACCCTTGGTGAGCTTCTTCGCGATGACCACTTCATCGCCCAGGCGCGGCGCGGGTGGGATCAGGATCTCGTGCCCTGTCGCATCGGCCTTCGCTTCCTGCTCGACCAGCGCGTCATAGGCCTGCAGGCGCGCCTTGCTCTTCGCCTGTCGCGCCTTGGGGCTCATCCGCACCCACTCGAGCTCGCGCTCCAGGTTCCGTTTCCTCGCCGATGCCTGCTTCTCCTCCACGGCGAGTTTCTGTTCCTTCTGGTCGAGCCACGACGAATAATTTCCCTTCCACGGGATGCCCGCACCGTGCTCGAGCTCGAGGATCCACTCCGCGGCGTTGTCGAGGAAGTATCGATCGTGGGTGATCGCCACGACGGTGCCCGGGAACTCGAGCAGGTAGCGCTCCAGCCACGCCACCGACTCGGCGTCGAGGTGGTTGGTGGGTTCGTCGAGCAGCAACATGTCGGGCTTGCTCAGGAGCAGACGGCACAGCGCCACGCGCCGCTTCTCGCCGCCGGAGAGCGTCGTCACGTCCGCGTCGGCGGGGGGAAGCCGGAGTGCGTCCATCGCAATGTCGAGGGTGCGATCGAGATCCCACGCATTGGCAGCGTCGATCTTGTCCTGCAACGCAGCCTGCTTGTCGAGCAACGCGGTCATCTCGTCGTCACTCATCGGCTCGGCAAACTTCATCGAGATTTCCTCGAACCGGGTCAGGAGGGCCCGCACGTCGGCAAGCGCCTCCTCGACGTTCCCGCGCACGTCCTTCGTCTCGTCGAGCGTCGGCTCCTGTGGCAGGTACCCGATCCGGACACCGTCTGCCGGCTTGGCCTCGCCCAGGAACTCGTCGTCGACCCCGGCCATGATCTTGAGCAGCGAGGACTTGCCGCTGCCGTTGGACCCGATCACGCCGATCTTGGCGCCGGGGTAGAAGGAGAGGTAGATCCCCTTGAGGATCTCGCGCTTGGGCGGGACAATTTTCCTGAGGTCCCGCATCGTGAAGATGTATTGATGGCTCATGCCACGAAGATAGTGTCGGGCCCGCCGGTCCGGCTCCGGTCCGCCGAGCCGTCCAACTCCGCCTCCGCCGTTCGTCTCCCGGTCATGTTCCGCCCCCTCATCCTCATTGCGATGGTCAGCTGTACGGCGCCTGCACCCCCGCCGGCTGCCCGCCACCTGGCGTCGGTCGAGGCCGCGTACACGGAACTGGCGGATGCGCTCCGCTGGCATGAGGGCGCGGATTCGCCCGACCCATCGGTGGATCGACCCACTCCGGTTTCGGTCGATGCAATTCGGACCGGTGCGGACTCGTTGCTGGACGTCGTGGAGCGCCACCCGGTGCCTCCGGCCGATTCGCTTGGTGCGGCAGATCGCGATGGCCTGGTGGTGCGGCTTCGGGCGCTCGGTGCCCGGGCCGCGCTGCTGGCTGGTGAAGGGCTCACGCTGGAGGAGGCGCGCGCGCTTCAGGATGAGATGCCCCGAGACCCTGTGCTCGTGCCTGACGATCGGCGGGTTCCGGCGGCGACGCCAGCGACCGCCGGTGCGTCGGTGATGCCCCCGGATGCTGGCGCCCCAACCGCGATCGGGGCGACGACGATGGTCATGCCGGTGGTCGGTATCGCCCCGTCGTCCCTCGTCGATACATACAGCCAGGCCCGTGCGGCGGGTCGCGCGCACAACGCGATCGACATCATGGCCCCGCGAGGCAGCAGCGTGGTCGCTGCCACAAGTGGGCGGGTGCTCCGGCGGTTCACGAGCGAACGTGGCGGGCTGACCCTGTATCAGCTCGGCAGCGACGGGCGGACGGTCTACTACTACGCTCACCTCGACGGCTACGCGTCCGGCGTCACCGACGGAACCATCCTGCGCCCCGGTACCCTGATCGGCTACGTCGGCGACACCGGCAACGCGGCCCCCGGTAACTACCACCTGCACTTCGCCATCTGGACGACCGATGACCCGAAACGATACTGGGACGGCGAATCGATCAATCCCTATCCGCTCCTCCAGCACGCCATTCCGGCTCGCTGAACTCATTCGATCGACGGAGAACTTGCTGATGACGTTCCTGCGCAAGGCACAGCTTGTCCCCGGGGCGCTGATCGTGGCCCTTGGTATCGGCGCGTGCGAACGTGCCGCCAACGACACTCCTGCCGGGGATTCGGTCGTCGTCATCGCGCCGCCGCCCGCGATGCCGCCAACGTACGCATCGTATCAACGCATCGAGATGCCGGTGACATTGCCGGTGCTCGATGCATTCCTTTCGGATTCGTCGTTCGCCGAGCACCTCCGGACCCGGCTCTCACTCAGTGCGGGCGAGATCGATTCGCTCCGGCAGGCGGCCCGCGAGGAAACCGCCAAGCTTCGCGAATCCGAGGACAGCGCGCATACCGGAACCACCTGGGCGGCAACCGAACTCGCTGCCGCTCGCATCACGGCCATTCTTGGTGAGCAGCGGGCGACCGACCTCATGTCACTGGTCCGGTACTACTGGAGCGACGCGGCAGCGCTCGGATCTGATACCTCGCTGGTGGCGCTGGCTGGTGATTCGACCCGGTTCCGGGCGGGCAATGTCCCGATCGACACCCGGATAGTCGTCAACGCGCCGGCGTACCGCATGGACCTGTTCGAAAACGGCAAGCTGGTGAGGACCTACAAGATCGGCATCGGATATCCGGAGTTCCCGGTCCCGACCGGAATGCGGACGGCAGAGAGAATCCTCTTCAATCCCACGTGGACGCCTCCCGATGAGCCATGGGTCGAGGGCTCGGGCAAGGCCAAGGTCGGCAAGACCGTGCCGGCAGGCAGCAGCCTGAACCCGCTGGGCATCGCCAAGATCCCGATCGGCCTCCCCTCCCTCATCCACGCCGGCAAGTCGGAGGCACAGCTCGGTGGGTTCGCGTCGCACGGTTGTGTCGGACTCACCAACGCGCAGATGCGGGAGTTCAGCACCGAGCTGGCGCGCATGGGCGGAGCGGAGCTGACCCGCGCGAAGGTGCAGGAGTTTGCAAAGACGCCGAAGCAGACCCGCGATGTCCCTCTTGCATTGCCTGTTCCGATCGAGCTTCGCTACGAGACCATCGTGGTGCAGAACGGCTCGGTGCATGTCTTCCGGGATGTGTATGGCTACGGCACGAACACCGATGCCCGACTGCAGTCGGTGCTGGCGGCGTACGGGGTCTCGTCCAGCGAACTCACCGAGCCCGAACGCAGTGCGCTTGCCGGCGCGCTCGCCGAGATGGCGCGTGGCCCCGCTGGCGAACCGGCTCCCGTCGTGACCCGGCCAGACTCCGCACCGCAGGTGAACAGCACGTCCGACCGGGTGACCAAGACGATCACCGGGCGCAAGGAGGTGATCGTCCCCGTAGCCTCGCTGGCGGGGAAGGGGTATCCTGCACCGGTGACGCCCTGAGCAACTCCTCCCGCGAGACATGATGCGAAGCCTGGCCCTGACGCTCATCGCGCTGGCAGCCTGTTCCGGATCCCCGGAGCAGGCGCCCGCGCCCGACCTCGATGCTGCCGCACACCAGTACGTTCGGCTGGTTCTCGGGATGGGACACCACGACCCCGACTATGTCGATGCCTATTACGGCCCCGATTCGCTCAAGGCGGCGGCCGATTCCGATTCGCTCGACGTGCAGGCCATCCGGGCCGGTGCAGAGTCACTGCTCACCGCACTCGGCGACTCGATGCCGGCCAGCACCGACTCGCTGCTCGTCATGCGACATCGCTACCTCCGCACCCAGCTTGGCGCGCTGGTCACCCGCACGCGCATGGTGGGTGGCGAGCGCCTGACGTTCGATCAGGAAGCACGTGGCTTGTACGGCGTGGAGGTGCCGGCGTACGATCCCGCCGCCTTCGACGAACAGCTCGCCCGTCTGGACTCGCTCCTCCCGGGTCCCGGCGAGCTGGCCACACGATACCAGCAGTTCCGGGACCGCGTGATGATCCCGGCGGAGCGCCTCGACACGGTGTTCAAGGTCGCGATTGCCGCGTGTCGCGCGCGAAGCGGTGCGCATGTCGCCCTGCCGGACGCTGAGCGATTCGACCTCGAGTATGTGAAGGGCACCTCGTGGAACGCCTACAACTGGTACAAGGGTGATTCACATTCGCTGATCCAGGTGAACACCGATTTTCCCACACCGGTCGACCGCGCCGTGGATCTCGCCTGCCACGAGGGATATCCCGGACACCACGTGTACAACGCGTCGCTGGAAAAGGCACTGGTGACCGACCGGGGATGGGTGGAGATGTCGGTGTACCCGCTCTTCTCGCCGCAGTCACTGATTGCGGAAGGCAGCGCGAACTACGGGATCGACATGGCCTTCCCGGGAGAGCTGCGCACCAATTTCGAGCGCGATACGCTCTTCCCGCTGGCCGGGCTCGATGCTTCGCTCGCCGAGCAGAACGCGGCCGTGCGGCTGGTGATGGAACGGCTCAATCACGCACGCAACGAAGTAGCGCGACAGTATCTGGACGGTGTGGTGGATGCCGACTCGGCGAAGGCATTGATGCAACGGTGGTGGTTGCAGACCCCCGAGGGGGCGGCAAAGACCCTCCGGTTCATCGACACCTACCGGAGCTACGTGATCAACTACAATCTCGGACGTGACATGGTGGCGGCGTACGTCGAGCGCAATGCCGGCGATGATCCCGTCCGCCGCTGGGCGGTGTTCGGCCAGCTGCTCTCGTCGCCACGTTTGCCCGCCGATCTGGTCGCGGGACCCTGAATCCCGGCTGACACGTTCGTGGATCACCTCAACCTGGCCCAACCAATGAATCGCAACCGCCTCGTGCTCGTCCTTCCCATCATCGGCGCCACGCTGCTCTTCGGTTTTCGCGCCTCGTTGCCCCCGGGCTGCGACGCCGACAACGGCGGATTGACGGTGCCGGCCGGCTTCTGCGCGTCGGTCTTCGCGGAGGTTGCCGCGCCGCGGCACCTCGCCGTCGCGCCCAACGGCGACGTCTTCGTAGCGACGCAGGCGAGGGGGGAGGGGAGTGGCGGCGTGGTTGCGATGCGTGATCGCAACGGCGATGGCAAGGCCGACACGACCGCACGTTTCGGGTCCTCACCAGGAACCGGGATCGCGCTCGCGTCCGATGCGATCTACTTCGCTCCACATGCCGAGATCATCCGGTACCGCTGGAAGCCGGGGTCGCTGGTGCCGGCGGACGCCGGGACCGTGATCATCAAGGGCATGCCAACCGGTGGGCACACCGCAAAGACCATTGCGCTCGGCCGATCAGGCGAGATCTACGTCGATCATGGTTCGCTGTCGAACGTCTGCGTTGTGGAGAGAGCGGCCAGGGCGCCCGGGCAGATGCCGTGTGAGGAGTTGCCTACGCGCGCCGGAATCTGGCGGTATAGCGCCACGGCGCCCGGGCAGCTTCCCGCCGATGGTGAGCGCTGGGTGACCGGTTTCCGCAACGGAATGGCGATCGCCGTGGAGCCGACCACCGGCATGCTCTGGGGCGCGACCCATGGCCGCGACGCGCTCGCGGCGTGGGGGTTTTCGGCTGAGGACAACGCCGAGAAGCCGGCGGAGGAATTCGGCATGCTGGCAAAGGGGTCGGATTACGGCTGGCCGTACTGTTACTACGATCCGATCACGAAGAAGAAGGTGCAGGCGCCCGAGTATGGCGGCGATGGCGTGAAGCAGGGTGAATGCGCGGCAAAGACGCAGCCGGTGATCGCGTTCCCGGGCCATTGGGCGCCACTCCAGCTCGCGTTCAACACCGGCGCTGGGTTTGGCGGCAGCTATCGGGGCGGCGCGTTCCTCTCGTTCAGGGGTTCCTGGAATCGTGCGCCACTCCCGCAGGCGGGGCACCGGATCGTGTACATCCCATTCACCAACGGCAAGGCGACGGGAGCGTACACGACGTTCCTCACGAGTGCGGGCGCGAACATCAAGTTCAGCGGTGTCGCGATGCAACCGGATGGGCGCGCCATGTTCGTGTCTTCCGACCAGGCGGGGAAGGTCTGGCGGATCATCCCGACTGGAGGTCAGTGAGTGATGCGCACCACACTGTTCCTGATGCTCGCGCTCGTTCCCATGGGACCGGTGCTCGCCCAGCAGGGGCCGCAGGTCGGCGACCTGGCCCCCGATTTCACGCTCACCGTTGCCGGGCGCGATGGCGTGGTGGACCAGCCGCTGACATTGTCGTCGCTGCGTGGCCAGACGGTCGTCCTCGCGTTCTTCCCCCGGGCCCGCACCAGTGGTTGCACCATTCAGATGAAGGCGTATCGCGACCAGTATGAGACCCTGTTCAACAACGGGAAGGGTGTGGTGGTGTTGCCCATCAGCACCGACTCTGCAGGCGTACTGGCGTCGTGGGCCAGCGACGAGAATTTTCCCTTCCTGTTCGCGAGCGACGTGGACGGCACGGCAGGGCGGTTGTACGCGACCTTGATCGACGGACGAAAGGCCGAATCGCGAGTGCTGTTCGTGATCGGGCCCGATGGAAGGGTTGTGTCGGTGATGCGGCCATTCAGGGAGATCGACGCGACCGCCTATTCGGAGCTGGCGGCCGCGGTGCGCGCGGTCACGAAGTAACCGTACGGCTGCGACGCACCTTGACGGGCCGCGAGGTGACGCCTCGCGGCCCGTGGTGCATCATGACGGCGCCCCTGCAGCGGCGACCGCTCGCTGCATCGACGCCCAGAGTCGCTCGACGTCAGGCCATTCCGTGGTGAGTGCACCAATCGATATCCGCGCCATCCATTGCTCGTCGAGCACGGCTGGTGTGAGGTAGGCTTCACCGGACTGGTTGAGCCGCTCCACCCATTGGCGGGTGTGATCGTCGAGGGCCGTGCCGGTGAGCCCTGACGGTTCATGCCTGACGCACAGCGTTTGCAGCGGGATCGGTGCCAGCACGCGCCATCCAGGGGCGGCATCGATGATTTCCGCCAGCGCCCGGGCGTTGGCGATGTCACGGCGCAGCCGCGCCTGCAGGCCAGAGACGCCCTGTTCGCGGACCAGGATCCACAGCTTCAGCGCGCGAAACCGGCGCCCCAGCGCGAGGCCCCAGTCACGCAGGTTCCGGACGTCGGCGTCGGCGGCGGTTCGCAGGTAGCTCGGACTCGTGGACATGACGCTGACCAGGTGCTGGGCGTCGCGCACGTAGTAGAGGGAGCAGTCGAACGGGACGCCCAGCCACTTGTGCACGTTCACGACCAGCGAATCAGCGCCCTCGATGCCTTCCCACATCCAGCGGCACTCCGGAAGAATCATCGCCGACCCCGCCATCGCCGCATCGACGTGCACCCAGGCGTGGTGCGGTCGCGCCGCCTCGACGACTCCGGCGATCGGGTCGAGCGCTGTTGACGCCGTGGTGCCGGTGGTGGCCACCACGGCGCATGGTCGCAGGCCAGCCGATGCATCAGCGGCCATCATCCGTGCCAGCTGTTCGACATCCATCGCATGGATCCGGTCGTGCGGGACGACACGCACGTGTGCGCGCCCGAACCCGGCGAGCAGCGCGGCCTTCTCGACGGAACTGTGGGCCTGGGCCGACGTGTATACGGTGCACGGCGCGGTCCTCGTCCTGCATCCCTCCCCGCTCGGCCGACATTCCGGTGGTCCGCTCGCGGGCCGACACCAACGCGACCAGCGTACTGGTCGAAGCGGTGTCCTGGATCACGCCCTGCCACGCGGGCGCCAGGCCCATCATCTGGCGGAGCCAGTCGGTGCTCACCTCCTCGAGCTCGGTGAGTGCGGGGCTCGATTGCCAGGACAGGCCCAGCACACCGAAACCGGTGCTCAGGAAATCCCCCAGGACGGCCGCGAGTTCGCCGTTGCTCGGGAAGTATCCGAAAAAGGCCGGATGTTGCCAGTGCGAGAGGCCGGGCACGATCACCCGGTCGACGTCGGCGAGGATCGACTCGAACGACTCCGGGTCAACCGGCGGGATGGCGGGTAGCTGCGTCCTGATTGCACCGGGCCGAACCGACGACATCACCGGCATCTCGTGGGCGGTTGCGCGGTAGTCGGCAATCCGGTCGACGACCATGTGGCCGTAACGGCGGAACTCCTCGGGGGTCACGTGCCGCGCTCGGGAAGAACGAGCGGAAACTCGTCGGACCACACTTCCTGTCGATCGCGCTTGACGACCACCAGGATTCGCGGACGACGTGACGCGAACGCGAAACGCAGCCAGCTCGCGTCGCGAATACCGATCTCGATGTGGCCTTCGGCGTCCCGCACGAAGCCCCTCGCCGGCACGGAGCATTCGAGCACCGATGCACTGCGTCGACAGCGGCGCAGGTCGCCGGCGCGGAAGGCATCGGCGATGGTCGGGTAGCGGCGCAGTCGGAGGGTGTCGTCGGGCGGGATCACGAACGCGGTCAGCAAGGCATTGCCACTGTCGCCCACGAGCGCGACGCGCCATTCGTAGCCCGAGAAGTTGTCGCCGACCATCATCTCGAGCGTGATCGAATCGGGTGACATCGCACGCGGAAAGCGCACGACGAAACCGGCGGAGTCCCACGTGGCGGTCGCGGTATCGGCGCGACGCGGCTCGGGGACCTGGGCCTCCGCTGACCGGACGACCCACGCCCCGATCAACGCGACTCCCACCATCGCAGCGCGCATCGATGCCTCGGCGCCGACAACGGTGCCGGCAGGTCAGGGAACAGTGGCGGGCACCACCGGGTTGGTCGGCTGGTGGCTGAGCCAGATCGCGAACGAGAGGGTGCGTTCGCGCGCAGTGTTGCGTCCGGAGACTCCTCCATAATAGCCCACGAGCAGCCCCACCTGTGGGCTCACGCGGAACAGCGCGGCCGCCCCGAGCTTGGTCGCGCTATAGGCGAGGTCGCCGTCACTGAACGCCGCCACGTTGAATGCCTGACCCATCAGCATGACCCGTCGCGCGGCGTCGAGGCCGACCGTGAGATCGTAACGGATCTCGTCCGCGCCTTCGCGCCACGCGCCGAGGCCAGCCGAGGCGCTGATGAAACCGCGGCGCCCGGCGATCCCGTAGCCGGTGCCGTACAGGAGACGAATCTCTGCGTCGGCACGGATCGGCCCGAGCACGGGCCGGTCGTCGGTGTCGTAGAACAGCGGCAGGTCGATCCGCGGCTGGATCGAGAGCACCCCCGCGCGTCCCTGCGCAATGCGCTTCATCACGAAGATTCCGGTCGCACCGAATCCGGTGGTGGTGAGGGTCGAGTCACCACTCGGTTGCCGGAGGTGCGCGTAACCCTGGCCGAAGCCGACGCTCAACCCCTCGCGCAATCCGTAGATGAAATAGGTCCCCCAGTCTTCCTTCTCCAGTGCGTTGCGAGTGTTCCCCGAGTTGCGATCGGGAAACCGACCCGAGTTGAAGCTGTGGGAGTTGAACCAACCGCCCGGCTGCACGGTCCACTGGGCACCCAGGCCGGAAGGACACCCGAGGAGAATGATGAGGGCAACGCAACGAGCGGTCATCTGGCCTGTCCGGTGCGGGGTATGTCGAGCACCGCATCGTAGCGAACCGGCAGCGGCGGCGCATCGATTCGGCGGAAGAGCGTGTAGCCACCCCACTGCCACGACCGCTCGAAGCCAGCTGGCGGTCGCACGTCGGCATCAAGCGTCAGGCCTTCTTCATCACGGGTGGCCAGGACGTATTGCACGGTGCGTTGCGGTGCCCCCAGTGCGAACTCGAACCCGGTGTCCCGAGTCGTCAGGTACGGGGCCATCGAGGGTGCCCATTTGAGCATCGGCTCCGCCCAGCGGTCATCGATCAGCACGCTCCGCGCGGGCGCGGCGGCGAGGGCCGTGGCCACGGCACGGGCTATCGTGTCGTCGGCGGTGCTCGTCGGCCAGGGCACCAACCACCATGCGGCGATCGCCTGCACAATCGCGACGCCACCGATCAATGCTCGCGCGGGCCGCTTGAGATCGCGGGGCATGGCGACGATCGCCACCAGCGCGAGCAGCAGCACCGCAAAGGCCAGCGAGAAATGCCAGCCGACCGCGTTTGCCCCGGCGAGCAACACCAGCGGCAACAGTACGCCGATGGTTGCGAGGTTGGCGCGTCGAAGCGCCAGGACGGAGACGGCGATGTACGCCAGTGACCACGCCAGGATGGTCGCCGTATCGGGCGACAACGCCTGCCACGGCGTGAACGGAAACGCGACGCGACCGGTGAACACCCACGAGAGGTAGGCCCACGTGGCGGTGGTCGCGATACCGGGGAACACCAGCAGCACGAGCTGTGAAGCAAAGGGCGGGATCTGCAGCCTCGGAAAGATGACGGGCAGCACGGCTCCCGCCACGAGTGCGAGGGCGAGGCCGAGTGGGGAGGTGTAGAACGCGAGGCCGAGCCAGAGGCCGGTGTAGAGGCCGTGGATCGTCTTGCGGGTCGCCCACCACCGTCGGTAGTGGCGCCAGCCCACATACAGGGCGGCGAGCCCGACACCTTCGTTGAAGTTTCCGGCGACGAAGTACATCCCGATCGGCGTCCAGAGCACCGAGACGAGCAGGATCAGCGGAACCATCGACCGACGCTCGGTGCAATCGTCGGTGACCAGCCACGCGAGCGCCGCGCAGGCGAGGGCACCGAGTGCCACGGCCCACTCGATCGTGGGCGAGGGCAACAGCATCAGGAACGGCAGCGGGGGATACTCGAAACCCAGCAGCTCCAGCTGGCCGCGGTCGAGTGCGAAGAGCACCCGGCTCACGAACGCACCGTGAGCGTCGCTGCGCCATCCGTCGGCGGTGAGCAGCAGCGCAGCGATGAACATGGGCGCGGCGACTGCCAACGCGACGACGACGCGCACCCGTCGGGGTGCGCGCGGGTCAGGTGAGGCCGTGACGGGTGAGCCCATGACGGGTCTTCTCCCAGTAGTACGGCCGCGTGAAGAGCTGCCCCAGCGCCTTGAAGGCGGCGATCGAGTGCAGGATCCAGTACAACGGATTGAGGAGCGAGAACAGCACCAGGACATGCAGCCGGCGCTTGAACACCGCGAACATGTTCACGTAGATCGCCAGCGCATTGCCGAGCAGCAGGTTGAACAGCGACAGGTAGAGAATGACTGGCGGAAAGAGCGGCTCGAGCGCGGTGGTGCGAGTCACGAGCCAGGCAAGGGTGAGCAGGATCGACACCGGCTGGATGAGGAATATCAGCGGCGTGCCGGCAATCAGCAGGACGAACCCTGCCGTCTGGCGCCACCCGGCGCGGCGGATCAGCGAGACCGGGTCGCGCGAGTACACGAGCGCGGTCTGCATGTAGCCCTTGATCCACCGGGACCGCTGCCGCAACCAGTTGCCCAGTTCGTTGTTGGCCTCTTCATACGTGGTCGAGTTCACGATGCCCACCCGGTATCCATGCATCGCGGCACGGACGCCGAGGTCGGCATCCTCGGTGACGTTGAAGGGATCCCAGCCACCGAGGTCACGCAGGACCGCGGTCCGGAAGTGATTGCTCGTACCACCCAGCGGAATCGGGAGCCGGAGTCGATCGAGCCCCGGCAGCAGGTAGTCGAACCAGAACGAATACTCGAGCGTGAACATCCGGGTCAGGAAATTCTCGTTCCAGTTGTAGTAGTTGAGTGCGGCCTGCACGCACCCGAGCTCCGGTGGTCCATGCCGGAACGCGAGCAGCGCCTTCTTCAGCTGGTCGGGTTCGGGCCGATCCTCGGCGTCGTAGATCACCAGGTACTCGCCATGCGCGAAGAGCAGGCCGACGTTGCAGGCCTTGGGCTTGGTCTGCGGCGGGCCGGCGGGGACGACCATGAACCGGACGTTGGCGCCGGGTGCGGCGGCCTTGGCTGCGGCGAGCGTGTCCGGATCGTCCTCCTCGAAGAGCATGATGATGTCGAGCTTGTCCTGCGGGTAGTCGAGGTCGGCGAGCGAACGCAGCAACGTGCTGATGACCCGCTCCTCCTTGTACACCGGCACCAGGATGGAGTAGGTCGGCAGCGTCACGGTCGTCGAGCGAACGGACCTGCTCCGGCGTGATGCTGATGGCGGTCTCCGACGCGGCACCGTTCACGCCGACGTAGGTGCGGAACACCACCACGAGGAGGAAGAACACCGTGATCGGGACGTTGAGCGCCAGCATCGTCTCCATCGGCGCCTGGTACAACCCGAAGAGCAGCAGGAGGCACAGCACCCCGAACACGATGTACTGCGACAACGTGAACACCGTGAACGCGCTTTCACCCTGCTCGCGGAAGTAGAGGCCGTAGATCGACGTGTCGACCACCTTGCGGCGGTGCGCCAGGCGGATGCCCTGGTCGATGTCCCACTCGGTGGTGACGCGAAAGTCCGGGGTGCGCCCGGGATAGACGACGGCGAGCGTGTCGAGCAGTTCCGGTGTCGGCGCTTCGGCAACTGCCACGACCACCGTCCTGCCTTCGTCGCGCAGCGGCACGGCCCGAAAGCCGAGCGTGGCCTCGAGCGGGAATCGTTGCGTGACGGCGAGGTCGATTTCACGGTCGGAAATCGCGATGAACGGCAGCGCCCACAGCTCAGCCAGCGCCCGTGCGAGTTCCAGCCGGGTGATGTAGCCCAGGATCAGCAGCAGGCGCCCGAGTCGTTCGCCGGTGCGCGCCTGCTGGGTCAGGGCATTGTCGAGCTGCCCGGCCGTGATGACACCTCGCTGGACGAGGTGGTCACCCAGCCGTATCGAGCTCACGCCGCACGACTCTCGGGTATCCCCACCACAGCAGGAGGACGAGCAACACGGCGGCGCCGCCGAACAGCACCTTTCGGTACTTCGCGAAGAACGACGACGGCGAATCGGGCTGGGCTTCGACGCGCCAGCCGGCGTTGGCGATCGTCAGGGAGCGCGCCGTGCCGACCTCACCCCGGATGACGAGGTCGCCGCGGACGCCGAACCATCCGTACGGCCGCGAGCGATTCGCGCAGCAGGTCGGCGAGTGGCTGGCCGTTGCTGCCGGTGTGATGGAGGAGCAGGACATCGTCGCCGCCCTTCTGCCATCCCTGCATCGCTGCGTACGACGCGCCAGGGGTGAACTCATCCCACACCAGCCCCTTGCGGTCCCGCAGGCGAAATCCGTCGGCGTGTACCGGCGCTTCGAGCGCATCGGCGAGTGATGACGTACCGACGGCGAGGAGTGGACCAGTGGCGCCCGCACGGTCGCGAGCCAGGGCCGGCGCCAACGGCGTGCGCGTGGTCTGCTGCATGGCGCCGATCACCGTCGCAGCCAGTTCGACGCGGTACCGATCGCGTGGCTCGAGAAGCACCGAGAATCCCGGAAGGAATGCCGAGGGAAACCGCGCGAATCCCGGTGGCAACCGGTTCGTCCCGTCGATCACGAATGCCGACGCGGCATCGACCGTGGCGGTGAACACCTGACTGCCCAGCACGCATCCCCCCTCGCCCAGCACGACCTGGAAGCGAACCTGCAGCGAATTGTCGCGCTGCAGCAGGTGCGAGGGGATCGCGATGACGTTGTCGATCGAGGTGCGATCCAGCGATGATGACCAGATCAGGGAACCGTTGAGGTGCACCCTCACCGAACCGTGACCGACCACGGGGATGATCGAGTGCTTCGCAACCAGGCGGAATGCGGTCGGACTCGCGACCTCACCGAAGTCGGCGAGCGCAAACGGGAAGTCGGCAACGACGAGCGTGTTGCCCTCCACGGTGCGGTCGGCGAAGCCGAGTTCGGCGAGGGTCCGCACGCCGGCATTGCCGTCGACGTCCCGGCTGAGGTCGATCGCGCCTGCCTGGAAGCTCGACGACGTCACCAGGTCCGCGCCGCCCGTGAACGTGAAGAGTTGGCGGGCGTCGCGGCGTGCTCCGATCGCGAGCACGGTGCCGCGACCGCTATCCGTCCCGACCAGCATCGTCGATCCCTCGGGATTCCACACCACCGCACGTTCCCACGGACCGGGCTCGAGCATCGGCGTGCCGTCGGCGGGAAGGGGGGCCACGCGGAACTCGGTCGTCATCCCGCGATACTGGCGCGCGATGAATGCTGCGGCATCGAGCGCGGCCTGTGCCGCATCGAGAGATGGGGTCTCGGCAACATGGAACGTGACGCGCTCGAGCCACGGCGCGAAGAATCCGTTGATGGCGCTGACTGCCCGCGGAGCGCCCGCGAATACGACGGTGCTGGTCGGGAGGAGCACTGTTCGGTAGTACACCTGCGCCTCGCACGCATCCCGCCCCGGCACCGTGATGCCGAGCGTGAAGGTGGCCTTGCCCTGCTCGACGATGGCGTCGCCGAGGGCAAAGGTGACCGACGTCGTGGTGTCGGACAGGGCGCGGAGTGCGAGAATGCGGTCGCGCTGCCGCAGCACGAGTGTCGCTGCCGGCATACCGGGGGTCGGCACGATGTCGAGTGTCAGCGTGGCCGGCTGGAGGCCGTCATTGACGGGTACTGAGACCGTCGCCTCGTCGAGCGCCCCGAGCAGGGTGATGCCACCCTTGTAACCAATCTGGGAAAGGGTCAGCTGCAGGGGTCCGGTGCCGGTGGTGTCACCGACGGCGCGGAACTGCACGATCGGCAAGCGCTCTCCTGATGCCCCTCCGCCCGAGCCAGCAGATCCGCGGTTCGCTGCGGCGAGGGAATCGACCTCCACCAGCGTCGGGGCACGCACCCGGGCCGGTTCCGGATCATCGGCTCGTCGGGAACAGCCTGATGTCAACAACGCCGTGAGCGCCGTTGCCGTAACAATGGTCCGCAGCCGCATCGCCATTCCCTCCCTGCTTCGTGTGTTCAGCGCCTTCTCCATATTTCCAGCCCATCCTGATCGAAAACCCGATCGAATCGCTTGCGAAACTCGGGCCGCTTGCCGATTGCACGCGAGACGGCGTCGTCCGGCGTGCGGGCGTCGGCGACCACCCACTCCACGGCGAGTTCCGGCGCCGCCAATGCCTGCGCACCAAGCTCCCAGGTCCACTCGTGGACCCGGTCGCGGAGCGGAATCCGGGACCGCGGGCTGATGTTGATCGCTCCGTCGACAAGCACCCTGCCGCCGTCGTAGTGATCTCGCAGCCAGTCGGAGGCGTCGTGCTGTCGCGGGTCGCCATCGCGAATCGCGATTCCTTCGCTGAGTGCGCCAACCTGCAGTCGTGGTGCGAGTGCGAACAGGGCCAGCTGCGCGGCGAGGGCGGACAACCCGATCCCGAGCGACCGCCGCCCCGACCAACCCGCATGATCGAGTCCGAGCACCAGGGCCGCTGCCGCAGCTGGCAGCAACATCACGCCGTAGCGCACGTTGAGAAAGCCGCCCGGGTCGGTCCACGGCAAGGCAATGACGCTCTGTCCCAGAGCCAGGGCGATGACGTTGAACCACAGCGCCGCTCCGAGCAGCACGGTCGCGGCCGCACCCCGCGAGCGCAGTGCGCCCCACGCACCGGCGAACGCCCCGGCGATGAGGACCACCCCACAGGCAAGCGCCGCTGCACCGACGTAGTACGCGAACGCGAGGTCGGGTCGCCCTCGGGTCGGGAGGAGACCCTGCTGCGCGAGCGTCGCCTGCTGGCTCTGTGCCGACCAGACCCCGCGCTGGAACTCGAGCGGGTCTCCGAAGTAGGCGTAGTTGTAGGCCAGCCACACACCGACGAACATCGCGGCCGGCGCCGCGAATGTCGACACGGCGACGATCGCTGCGCGAAGGTCACGGCGAGCGTGCCAGGCGACGACGATCACTGCCACGCCGGCGAAGAACCATCCGTCGTACCGGGACCCAACTGCCAGCGCGGTGAGTGCCCCGGCTCCGGCCAGCAACCACGGGGAGCGCGACTCGATCCAGCGGTCGAGCGCGGCGGTCGCTGCGACGACGAACGCGAGCAGGACCGGCTCGGTCATCGCGGTCGTCTGCAGGAAGAGCAGCGACGGATTGAGCACCACGAAGGCCGTACCCAGCCACGCCCATCGGGGGTCGGTCAGTCGGCGCGAGAGGATGTCATGGAAGGCCACGGCGGTCGCCACGAACGCGGCGAGACCGATCAGTCCCCCCGCCAGTCCGTTCCACCACCATGCATCGACCTGAACCGGAATGAGCAGCAGCAGGTGCGGAACCGGCAGCCAGACCGTGCCCAGCATCTGCAGTCCGGGAGTCGTGGAGTCAATCACCCGGCGTGCGATGTCGAGGTGCGCCTGCGCGTCCCAGAACGCGAACACGACGTCGGCGCGGTGCGCCCAAAGTTGCGCCACGCTACCGACCAGAAACGCCACGAGGCCGACCCACAGGGCCGACCTCGTCAGGAATCGCGGTGGTACCGCGCCACCACTGGACGCTGTCACGCGTCGGAGCGGGCGCGACGTCGCCGCCGCCACGCGGCGAGCCCGCCCATTCCACTGGCGAGCAAGGTGAGCGTGGCGGGTTCCGGGACAACTTCGGCTGGTACATCGACGTCATCGACATCGATCGCGAAGATCGCGTTGTTGAAGTCCCAGTCGCTCGGGTCGTACGCGACATCCTCGAACCCGAAGAGGTACTGGCCGGCCGTATGCGGGACGAGACCGAGGCCATCGTCGCCAGGAATCCCATTGGGAAACTGCTGGGGAGTGAAATAGGCCAGGTGCGCGTACCCATCGGAATTGCGCAGCGGGTCGCCCGAGAAGAACCAGTTGAACTCACCGTTCGCCTCGTTCTGGCGAACCATCAGGGCGAACACAATCTCGGTCCCTGTGAGCCAGCCGAAGGACCGCACCAGCGGCGCGGTCAGGTAACTGTTGGGTGCGTAGTCGCCGGCGGGCTTGTTGAACAACTCGAGGCCCTGCAAGCCCGCCACGTCACCGCAACCGGTGCGAAACGTCGAATAGAACGCAAAGCAGTTGTTCGAGAGGTTCTGCGTGTACTCGCTGGTGGTCATCGCGTAGATGCGGTGGCCGTAAAACGTCGTCGCTTCCCACCCGAAATACGAAGCGGTGACCTGATTGCCGGTCGCGAGAATCGGCGAGGCCACGCCGAACGTCACCGAGTAGGGCTTCGGATCGTCGGCGACGGCCTGGGCCACGGGGACGACGGCAAAGAGGCCAGCGATCAGGAAACGGGACGATTGGCGCATGGAACACCTCAGGCGCAGCGAGTTGGTGACAGCGTGCCGATAGTCATTGCAAGCGCGATACCGGGCCCGCGTCCGAAGGGTAACTCGTTGCGTAGTAAAGACATACAGGAACTGTGTAGCATCCGGGCCACCATCGCGGGGCCGTGACCTGTCGCTGTCTACCCGACAATAATCGCCGTCTGTGATGCTGCGACGCAACGCTCTGTCGCACCATCACCCACGGATGACGGCTGCCAGCGATTCGATGTCGGGCTTGATCCTGATCGGTTGGCTGGTCACCCCCAGCGGCGCAGGATCCTTGAGGAGATGCCCGGTCAGGATGGCCACTACGCGGTCGCCCGGGGCGATCGCGCCCCCGGGTCACGAGCTGGCGCAATCCGGCGATCGCCGCGGCGCTCGCTGGCTCACACCCGACCCCAGATCTGTCCACCACCGCCTTCGCGTCAAGGATCTCGGCGTCACCCACGGCGCATACGACGCCACCACTGTCGCGGATCGCCGACGACCGCACGTGAGTACGAGGCTGGGTCGCCGATCCGGATCGCGCGACGCGACGGTTTCGGGGTCGACCGGGACAAGCCGATCGAAGCCCCGGTCGAACGCCGCCGCAAACGGAGCCGCGCCTGCGGCCTGAACGGCGGCGAGACGCGGACTGGTCGCGATCAATCCCCACTCCACCGCCTCCCGCAGCGCCTTCCCGAACGCCGCGGCGTTGCCGAGGTTCCCGGCCGGGAAAATGATCCAGTCCGGTGCCGTCCACCTCAGTTGCTGGAGCAACTCGAAGATGATCGTTTTTTGCCCCTCGATCCGGAATGGATTGATCGAATTCAGCAACGTGATGCCGAGCCGATCGGTCGCCTCACGCGCAAGACGGAGACACGCGTCAAAATTTCCGTCGATGGCCACGACCCGCGCTCCATAGGCGGCCGTCTGCGCCAGCTTTCCCGGCGCCACCTTGCCGTCGGGAACGAGCACCAGGGCCGGCAAACCTGCGTGCGCCGCATATGCCGCCATCGATGCCGAGGTGTTGCCGGTCGATGCGCACGCCACGGCCGTCGCACCGATGCGGCGGGCTTGGGTCACGGCCACCGTCATCCCGCGGTCCTTGAACGACCCGGTCGGGTTGTGCCCCTCGTGCTTGATGAAAAGCTGGGAGGCGCCGCACCACGCGGCGATCGCATCCCGCTCGAGCAGGGGGGTGTTGCCCTCGGGATGCGACACCGGACTTCCGACAAGGCTTGGCATCACCAGCTCACGGAAACGCCAAACACCCGACTCTCCCGGGCGGTCCCGCCAGGCGGCGTCGAGTGCCCCGACAAGGTCGTGGCCCCGGAGGCCGGGCGCTTCGTGTACCAGCGTCAACAGGCCGCCGCATCGAGCACAGCTGCTGATCGCCATCGATTCGCCGTACTCCGCCGCGCAGGCGTCGCATCGCTGGGTCGTCACCACGCCCGGGCCCCTTCGACCGCTGGTCGGGTGACGGAAGTCGTGGCCGATACGCCGGCGCTGAGGTAGGCCGCCTTCATCGCGTCAGCGACCCGAGCCGCAGTATCGGGGGTGTCGGCGAACGCAAACGCGGTGGGGCCGGCCCCACTGATCGAGCACCCAGCCGCCCCGGCTGCGTGGGCCGCCGCCTTTGCGGCCAGGAATCCCGGCAGCAAGCCCAGCGCGAACCGGCTCGGCGATGAGGTCTTCGATGCCACGCCCGAGCAGGGCGAGATCGCCCAGGCAGGCCCCTGCGACCATCGTTGCAAGATTGGCGGCCTGGCGCATCGCGAGTTCCCGGGGAACGGCCTGCGGCAGGATCCCGCGGGCGACGCGGGTCTCGAGGCGCTGGTCGGGGTGCGCGACCACGACGTGCAGTCCCGGGGGGAGCGGCAGGCGTATGGTTTCGAGTGGCGACGTGCTCCGAATCAGCACCAGACCGCCGAGCAACGATGGTGCGAGGTTGTCTGCCTGCCGCCCGGAAGCCACCGCTTCGCCGTCGAGCGCCAACTCGAGGAGTTCATCGTCGCCGAGGGACGCTTGTGCCAACCGCGCGGCGGCGACGGCCCCCGCCACGGCCGAGGCAGCGCTGCCGCCCTGGCCGCCGGAGAGCGGCAGGCGCTTGATGATGGTGACGTCGACGCCCTGACCGATACCAAGGTGACGGAGGACCGCCCTCGCAGCCACGGAGGCCGTGTTCGCTGCGGGGTCGGTCGGAAGGTCTGGGTGGCCGGCGTCGACCACCCGATCTGTGGTGTCGGGCCGGAATTGGAGGGTCACCTCGTCGCGGGGACCTTCGAGCGCCAGCCCCAGCACGTCGAGGCCTGGCCCGACGTTGCCGATCGACCCCGGCGCCGAGGCGCTCGCCGTAAGGGATGGGTCGCGCATCATCTGGGACGGAATTGCATCCGTCAGGGTATCTCGCCCCGGACCGAAAGTCCAACTGGTGTGACCCGAGCCGCTGGTCAGGCGTCCAATGGTGCAGAGCCCGGGACCAGGTGCGAACAATGGGAACGCCTGGTTCGGCTGGAACGTTGTTCAGGATCGGGATAGCAAGGCGCTTCGCAGGCGTGGCGACCCCCGTCCTGGGGTCACTGATTGGTGTAGTTGCATTTGCAAGAAACCGGATTTTCGGCTATTTTGACGCGGTTTGGGACGATAACCGGGTGTGCGTGTGCTGGCTTGGGGCCATCACCGGCGCGCCAGGGCCCGATGGAACAGGAGTTTGTGTGACGATTCGTGCGCGCGGAAAGAGGCGCTCGCTCCGCCCAGCCCAGATTGCACGGGCTGTAGACGAGGGGCGGGAAAGCCTTGATTTGTATCTCGACGAGATTTCTCGGGTTCCACTCCTCAATCGTGAGGAGGAGATGAGCCTTGCCCGCAAGGCGTTCAAGGGCGACATCCTCGCTCAGGAGCGTCTGGCGCGTCACAACGTGCGTTTCGTGGTCTCGGTGGCCAAGAAGTTCCAGAATCGTGGTGTTCCACTGGTCGACCTGATCGGTGAGGGCAACCTCGGGCTGATGACGGCTGCGCGGAAGTTCGACCCGGATCGTGGGGTCAAGTTCATTTCGTACGCGGTGTGGTGGATCCGGCAGGCGGTCCAGGCGGCCATTGCCCGTCACGGACGCCCGGTGCGGGTGCCGCTCAACCGCACCGCAGACCTCAGCCGGCTGGGCAAGACGACCACGCTCCTCAAGGAAAAGCTCGGGCGCATGCCCACCACCGAGGAGCTGGCCCGTGCGACCGGCCTGACCGAGGAAGCGGTGCGATCGCTCTCGTCGCTCAACACCGAGGCGGTGCGCCTCGACCACCCGACGCGCGACGGCGACGGCAATGAGCGGATGGAGCGTTTCGCGCTGGCGGAACAGGAAGGCACCGACGCGCACACGATGGCGAGCTCGCAGAGTGCCGACATCGAGGCAGCGCTTGATTCGCTTCCGCCGCGCGACGCCAAGGTGCTGCGTCTCTACTTCGGGCTCGACGATGGCCAGCCCCGCACCCTCGAGGAGATCGGGCGCATGATGGGTGTGACCCGCGAGCGGATCCGCCAGCTGCGCGACCGGGCACTCATCCGGCTGCGCGAGGGTGAGACAGGCGACAAGCTCAAGGATCTCGTGGCCTGACACGTCGGTTCGTACGAATGCATTCACAAGAAAGCGGCGCCGTCAGGCGCCGCTTTCTTGTTTTACCTGCGCGCCATGCGACTCAGCTCGCGGCGAACATCCGCAGCACCCGGGAAAGGATGCCACCGTGCTCGAGATACTCGAGCTCGACCGGTGAGTTGAGGCGCACCACCGCCGTGAACGTCGTGACCTTGCCGGTCTCGTTGTCGCGCGCGGTCACGGTGACGTTGCCTCCAGGGGTCACGCCGCTGCTGATGCCGCGGATCGTGATCACCTCGCTGCCATTGAGTCCGAGGGTCTCCGCGTTTTCCCCGGGCTGATACGCCAGGGGCAGCACGCCCATGCCCACCAGGTTGGAGCGGTGGATGCGTTCGTAGCTGGCGGCGATCACGGCCTTCACGCCGAGCAGTGTGGTGCCCTTCGCGGCCCAGTCGCGCGACGATCCCGTGCCGTACTCCTTGCCGACAAGGAGCACGAGCGGCGTCTCGTCCGCGATGTAACGCATCGCCGCGTCGTAGATGCTGATGATCTCGCCGGTCGGGAAGTGTTGCGTCCAGTTGCCCTCCTTGCCGGGCACCAGCTGGTTGCGAATGCGCACGTTTCCGAACGTCCCGCGCATCATCACTTCGTGATTGCCGCGCCGGGCACCGAACGTGTTCCAGTCCGGCTGGTCGACGCCGTGCTCGCGGAGATACTCGGCGGCGGGACCGTTGCGGGGAATCGCGCCAGCCGGAGAGATGTGGTCCGTCGTGACCGAATCACCCAGCAATGCGAGCACGCGCGCATCGACGATGTCCTCGAGCGGCGATGGATCAGGCGCGAGGTCCCGGAAGAACGGCGGGTTGCGAACATAGGTCGAGGCCGGTGCCCAGTCGAAGCGGGAGCCGGTCGGGACCGCCAGTGCCCGCCACTGCTCGTCACCCTCGAACACCGAGGCATACTGGGTGCGGAAGATGTCGGGCCCCACGGCCTCGGCGATCGTCGCCGCGATTTCCTGCGGCGTGGGCCAGATGTCGCGCAGGAAGACCGGCGTCCCGTCGTCGGCAATGCCGAGGGGATCCTGGTCGAGATCGACGTCGACGCGACCGACGAGGGCGAACGCCACGACCAGCAGCGGAGAGGCGAGATAGTTGGCGCGCACCTGCGGGTGGATCCGTGCCTCGAAGTTGCGGTTGCCGGAGAGCACCGCGGCTGCCACGAGTGAGTGTTCGTCGATCGCGGCAGCGACCGGCGCGGGTAGCGGACCGCTGTTTCCGATGCACGTGGTGCAGCCGTATCCCACCGTCTGGAAGCCGACCTCGTCGAGATACCGGGTGAGTCCCGGCTCGATCGAGATAATCGGTTACGACGCGTGATCCGGGTGCCATCGACGTCTTGACCCATGGGCGGCTCCGGAGCCCGCGCTCACGCGCCTTCTTGGCGAGCAGGCCGGCGCCGACCATCACCGATGGATTCGAGGTGTTGGTACACGACGTGATCGCGGCGATCACCACCGAACCGTCGCGGAGGGTGCAATCTTCGCCACCGATGGAGCACGCGTACTCCATCTGCGTGCCCGGTGCCGGCGGCGCCATCACGCCTCCGCCACCGCCTTCGTCCTTCCAGCGGCCCACCGCCTCGTCGGCCGCGGCGCGTCGCGCCGCTGGCACGGTGGGCTGCATCAGCGACGGCAGGTTGACCGCGAAGTTGCCCCGCAGCATCGAGAGAGGGACGAGGTCCTGGGGCCGCCGCGGTCCGGCAAGGCTCGGGACGACCTGGCCCAGGTCGAGTTCGATGATGTCGGTGTACTCGGGAGCCGGTGTTTCGGCGGTATGGAAGAGCCGCTGCGCGCGGCAGTACGCCTCGACCAGCTCGACCGTGGCGTCGTCGCGGCCGCTCCTGCGCATGTACCGGAGGGTTTCCTCGTCGACCGGGAAGAACCCCATCGTGGCACCGTACTCGGGCGCCATGTTCGCAATGGTTGCCCGGTCGGCGAGCGGCAGCTCGGCGAGGCCGGGGCCGAAGAACTCGACGAACTTGTCGACGACCCCGTGCTTGCGAAGGATCTGCGTCACGGTGAGCACCAGGTCGGTTGCCGTGCAACCCGGCGCGAGTGTGCCGGTGAAGCGCATCCCGATCACGTCGGGAATCAGCATGAAGTACGGCTGCCCGAGCATCACTGCCTCGGCCTCGATCCCGCCGACGCCCCATCCCATCACGCCGAGTCCGTTGATCATCGTCGTGTGCGAGTCGGTGCCGACCAGCGTGTCGGGATACGCGGTCAGCTCACCGTACTGCTCGCGCAACTGCACGCATGGCGAGAGATACTCGAGGTTGACCTGGTGCACGATGCCGGTTCCCGGTGGAACCACCCGGAAATTCTCGAACGCGCGTTGTGCGAACTTGAGGAGCTGGTACCGCTCGGCGTTTCGGTCGAACTCCAGCGCGACGTTCAGCTTGACCGCCTCTGCGCTCCCGAAATGGTCGACCTGCACCGAGTGATCGATCACCAGGTCGCAGGGCACCACCGGGTTGATGCGGTTGGGATCACCACCCATGTCCGCCATGGCGTCGCGCATCGCCGCGAGATCGACCACACACGGCACGCCGGTGAAGTCCTGCAGCACCACCCGCGCCGGCATGTACGCGATTTCGGCGCGGCTCTCGGCGGCCGGATCCCACGCGGCAATCGCGCGAACGTGCTCGTCGGTGACGAACCCGCGCCCCAGGTGACGCAGGGCGTTCTCGAGCAGCACGCGGATCGAGAACGGCAGTCGGTCGAGTTGCACCTCGCCGGCGCGCGCAAGGGCCTCGAGCGAGTAGACGGTGACCTCCTTGCCGGCGACTGCCAGGGAGGTGCGGGCGGCGAACGGATCGGGGTGAGTCATGGGCAGCGTCGGGCCAAGGTAGAATTCAGCGGAACGAACCTGAAAACTAACCAGTTGTTGCGAGGTGATGATGGCGGTGACCCCCATACCCGAACGGATCCGCAGGCTGGACGATGCGATCGAGGTGGTATGGCGGGAAGGGCACGTGGGGCGTTTCGGGGCGCGAGCGCTGCGGCTGGCATGTCCGTGCGCTGCGTGCGTCGACGAAATGACCGGCCGGCCACTCCTTGCCCCCGATTCGGTGCCCATCGACGTCTCGCCCGTGCAGGTCGAGCTCGTGGGTGGCTACGCGATCCGGGTCAGGTGGAGCGACGGGCATGGCACCGGGATGCAGACCTTCGAATGGTTGCGGGCGCACTGCCCGTGCGACCGCTGCGCCGGGACGCGCGGCTCCGGACCCCTTGGCCTGATCGTGTCCGGACGCTACAGTTTTGGGTTCCCGCTGGCGCTGGATCCGCCCACCGCAGTCCCCCGAGGCGCTGATGATCGGCAGGCGTTACTGGATCTGGATCTGGTACGGGATTCTCGTTCTGGGTGTGATCGGGTTATTGGTCGCCGTACATTGGGGACGAAGGACCCGATGGACGCAACCTCGACGAGGTACTGCGGGGAGTAGGTACCGTCGCGGTCTCGGTGGGAATGCTGCTCCTCCTCAATCGGATCGGTGGCGGGGCGCGGGCAGTCGCTGTTGCTCGCTTCCCTGATCGCGTTCATCCTCGCATTCGCCTTGGGCCGGGAGCGCCCGGACAGTGGCGACGCCCATTCGGAGCCGCCCGAGTCATCTCCCCCGTCGACCGACTGATGCCACGTTTCGCAATGATGCTGCTCGCCGTTTTCGCGGCGGGCGGATTGGTGGCGCCAGCCACCGCCGGTGCCCAGGCAAGCGGGCCGGGGACCGGCGGCGCCGTGGCGCGCGCCCGGGCGGTGATCGCGCAGGACAACTGGAAGCGGGTGTTGATGATCGGGGCCCACCCCGACGACGAATACACCGACCTCATCGCGCTGCTCGCGCGCGGGCAGGGCGTCGAAACCGCGTACCTCTCCCTCACCCGCGGCGAGGGCGGACAGAACCTGATCGGCAGCGAGCTGGGCGTCGCCCTCGGACTGGTGCGAACCGAGGAGCTCCTCGCGGCACGCCGGATAGACGGTGGTCGGCAATTCTTCACCCGTGCGTTCGACTTCGGCTATTCGAAGACGGCGGAGGAGACGTTCACGTTCTGGCCGCACGACAGCCTCCTGCTCGATGTGGTGCGGGTGATTCGGGAATTCAAGCCGCAGGTGATCGTGTCGGTGTGGTCGGGCACGGCTCGTGACGGACACGGGCACCACACGGTGGCCGGCATCATCGCACGCGAGGCCTTCGCGGCGGCCGGTGATCCCGCGCGTTTCCCCGCCGCCGGGCCCGGCGTTCCAGGTCTCGAAGTTCTACCTCGGGCCGTACACCCTCGCACCTGATACCCCGATGCTGGTGCTCGAGGGAGGAGCGATCGAGGCGGCGAGCGGACTGACCTACCATCAACTCGCAGCTCGGAGCCGGAGCCAGCATCGCTCGCAGGACATGGGATCGCTTGAGGAGCCGGGACCGTGGCCGGTGCGGGTGTCGCTGGCCGCGCTCGCGCCGGACGTGAAGGCAGGCCCAACGGATCCGATGTTCGCGGGAATCCCGCCCGAGCCGTCACGAAGCTTCGATCCGCTTTCGCGGGAGGAACGTCTCGCGAATGCCGGCGTCGTCGTTGATGCATACGCAGCGCGGGATCAGGTGGCGCTCGGCGATTCTGTCAGCATCACGATGCTCGTCGTGAACAATTCTCCCGACACCATCACGGCACGGCTGAGGCTCAGTCGTCACGAGTGGCCGGGCGGAGGCCTATTGGGGAACCCCTGCGGCGACACCGTGCGCGTCGCACCGGGCAAGCGTTTTGACTGCAAATTCGGTCGCGTCGTCAACGGCCGCGTCTCGCAGCCGTACTTCCTGCGGCGTCCGCTCCAGGGTGCCATGTATGACCTTGGCGATATCACGGGTCGATCCCGATGGCGGGCGATACGCTGACTGCGGTGGGACCGCTGTACCCCGAATTTTTCGGGCGTCCATTCGATGACGAACCATTCGCGATGTTCATGGTGCAAGTCGGCGGGCGCGAACTCGGCGGCGCAGTCAGGTCGATCCGCGGCCGGTCGCTTGATCAGGGTCTCGGCGAGATTCGTCGGCCGATGGCGTTTGTGCCCCGCATCGCCGTCGAGCTGCCGACGTCGCGCGTGCTCTGGCGCCAGGGAGAGCGGTCACGAGTGATGCACGGTTCGGGTGACGCACCTCGCGCGTGACACCTCCGATGCACTCATCACCCTGGCCGTTCCGACCGGGTGGACGGTGAGCGCACCGCAGCGGGTGGCACTGACGAATGAGAACGAGCGGACGGTGGTCAATTTCACGGTCACGGCCCGCACAGTGCTGGCGCATGGAGAGGTGATGTTCCGCGCGAGTGCGATCGTCGGTGCCGATACGATGCGACAGTCGATGCATCGCATCGATTACCCGCACATCGATCGACGCACCTGGTTCACGCCGAGCGAGATGGCAGTCGTCGTCGCGCCGGTCGTTTTCGCCGACGGCGCGAACGTCGCCTACGTCCGCGGTGCTGCCGACGGCATACCCGAGGCACTCGCCGATGCCGGCGTGGGCCTGCGGGTCATCAGTGACGCCGCCCTCGGCACACCGGCGCTGGACAGCGTGGACGTCCTCGTGATCGGTCCGCGGGCGTTCGAGACCAGCGACGCAGTGCGGCGCGCGAACCCCCGTATCGTGGAGTGGGTGAGGCAGGGCGGGACGTTGATCGTGCAGTATCAGCAGTATCAGTACATCCGTGGCAACTACCCGCCACTGCCGTTCACGATCTCGCAGCCCCACGACCGGGTCGCCGACGAAACCGCAACGGTCACGATCCTCGATCCGGCGCATCCGCTGTTCCGTTATCCGAACGTCATCGGCGAAGGCGATTTCAAAGGCTGGGTTCAGGAGCGGGGCCTGTACTTCGCGGGAACCTGGGATGGTGCGTGGACGCCGCTGCTCGAGATGCACGACGCCGATGAACCGGCGAAGCGGGGCAGCCTGTTGGTCGCAACACTGGGCAAGGGAAAAGTGGTGTACACCGGGCTGGCATTCTTCCGCCAGATTCCGGCCGCCGTGCCGGGCGCATGGCGGCTCTTCGCCAACCTGCTGGCACTGGGCGAGCCTCGTGGCCGTTAACGGCGGAGCCTCAGCCGTCGCGCTACTCGCCCTGGTAGCTGCCTGCGCCGGCGACGGACGCGAGCCGCTCACCATCTATTCGCCGCACGATCGAGCGTTGCTGGAGACGATGGAGCAGGCCTTCGAGGCTGGCAATCCCGATGTCGACGTGCGGTGGCTCGACATGGGAAGCCAGGAGGTGCTGGACCGCTTGCGCTTCGAGCGGCCCAATCCGGTGGCCGACGTGTGGTTCGGCGGGCCCACGACGATTTTCGATCGCGGGGTGCAGGAAGAGGTGCTCGCGCCCTACCGTCCGGCGTGGGCCAGTTCCGTCGACACCCAGGGTATCGGCGCGGGCGACATGTATTACCCGGCCTACCGGACCCCAGCAGTGATCGCATTCAACACCGACCTGGTCGCCCGCGACTCCGCGCCGTCCGACTGGAACGATGTGCTCGAACCGGCGTGGAATGACCAGGTCCTGATCAGGGACCCCGTGGCGAGCGGGACGATGCGTGCCATCTGGGGGTTCATGATCATGCGCGAGATGACCACCCCGGGGGACACCGCTGCCGGAATGGCCTGGCTGCGTCGGCTCGATGGGCAGACGCGCACTTACGCGCTGAACCCGGCAATCCTCGACCAGAAGCTGGCGCGAGGCGAAGGAAGCATCACGCTATGGGACCTTCCCGACATCCTCATTGCGCAGTCGAAGGGAATGCCGTTCGACTACAAGTTCCCCACGAGCGGCACCGTGGTGATCGATGATGCGATCGCGCTGGTGCGCGGATCTGATCACAGCGACGCAGCCCGCCGCTTCATTGATTTCGTCGGATCCGTCGAGGGGCAGGGGCTGGCTGCCGAACGGCACTGGCGGCTGCCCGCCCGGCGCGACCTGCCGATGGACAAGGTCCCCGGATGGGTGGCACGCGTGGAGCGCGAAATGGTCACTGCACCGATGAACTGGAAGATGCTCGCCGCCGAGGGGGCTGGCTGGATGCGCTACTGGGACCAGCGGGTGCGCGGCACCGGAGAGACGACTCAATGAGCTCCGTCGGCCTCGCGGGCGTACGCAAGCAGTTCGGTGATGTCCCCGTCGTGCGTGATTTCTCGCTCGACGTCGCCGATGGCGAGATCATGGCGCTCCTCGGGCCCAGTGGCAGCGGCAAGACAACGCTGCTGCGGTTGATCGCCGGATTCGAGCAGGCCGACGACGGCCGCATCCTGCTCGGTGGAGACGATGTCACCAGTCGGCCGCCTGTGGTGCGCCGCTGCGGAATGGTGTTCCAGCATTATGCGCTCTTCCCGCATCTCGATGTGGCCGGCAATGTCGGCTACGGGCTGGCTGGCGAGCGTCTCGATCGTGAGGCCGTGGCGGCACGAATCAGCGAGGTGCTCGCGCTCGTCGACCTGCCGGGATTGGAGCGCCGGCCGGTGACCGCGCTGTCGGGCGGCCAGCAGCAGCGCGTGGCCCTCGCGCGCGCACTCGCTCCGAGGCCGCGAGTCCTGCTCCTGGACGAGCCCCTGTCGAACCTCGATCCCACGCTGCGGGAACGCACGCGGCGTGAGCTGCGCGAACTGGTGCAACGAATCGGTATCACGACCATCCTCGTGACGCACGAACAGGAGGAGGCGTTCGACATCGCCGATCGCATCGCGCTGCTCCACGAGGGGCGCCTCGAGCAGGTCGGCACGCCTGAGGAGCTGTACGAACGACCGGCGACACAGTTCGTTGCGGGATTCATCGGGCGCAGTGTCACGCTCCCCGGCAAGGTGGTGAGCCGCGCCGATGGGATGCTCGATGTCGCGGCGGCTGGAACCACCTGGCGAGCACGCGGGACGGCAGAAGCCGGAGACACGGTGCACCTGTCGATCCGGCCCGAGGCGCTGCGCGCTGATCCAGCCGGCGTGATCGGTGGCACCGTGGTGCGTCGCCGCTTTGCCGGCGCCGCGTGGTTTCTCACCGTCCGCCTCGATGACGGCGCGGAGGTGGAGGTCGCCGCCACGGCGTCGTCACCGGGCGTGGGCGAACGCATTTCCCTCGCGCTCGGCGGGGCAGGGGTGCACGCGTTCCGCCGCGACGCCTCGACGTGACGCGCCGACTGCTCCCGCTCTTCCTGCTGTGCGTGCTGGCGTGGCTCGTCGTCGAACCGCTCGCGCTGGTCGGCATCGAGGCGTTCAGGCACGACGGAGAGTGGACCCTCGATGCCGTCCGCGCCTTTGCGGTCGAGCGCAACGAGTGGCGAGCCGCGTGGAACTCGACGTGGCTCGCCGCGCTCAGCGTGCTCACCGGGACGTTGATCGGCGTGCCGCTCGCGCTCGTCACCCGTCTCTCCGCGTTCCCCGGGCGGCGGGTGGTGGCGGCGCTGCTCGCGCTCCCAGCCGTTCTGCCTCCGCTGGTCGGGGTGGTCGCGTTCCTTTTTCTTTACGGTGAGAGCGGCGTGTTCTCGCGCGCCATCATGGCTCTCACCGGCTCCGATGTCGCACCGTGGCGGTTCGAGGGCGGCGGTGCGGTGCTGCTGATCCACGCCACCACCATGTACGTCTATCCCTATCTGCTGGTGCGCGCCGCGCTCGCGACGTTCGACACCTCGCTCATCGAGGCCGCGACCGCGCTCGGAGCAGGCCGCATCAGGACGATGCGGACAATTGTGCTCCCCCTGTTGCGGCCCGCCATCGGCAATGGTGCACTGCTGATCGCGTTGACATCCCTCGCCTCGTTTTCTGCGCCGTACGTTTTCGGTGGCGGTTTCCGTGTGCTGCCGACCCAGCTCGTGACCACACGGCTCAACGGCGACGTGAGTGTCGCGATGGTGGAGACGCTGGTGCTGGTGGCTCTCGCGCTGTTCTGTCTCGGTGCGGCGACCCGACTCGGCGGACCGGGGGTGCGGGGGGCGGGAAAGGGCCTCGCTCCGGCACCGACCGCCACCCGCGCCGGCTTGCGCCGCACGCTCACGGCTGTCGGCATGGCGATGGTGACAGTCTGGCTGTTGCTGCCGCACGTGGCGTTGCTCGGGGTGTCGTTCGTGGCCCCCGGCGCGTGGACGAGCACCGCATTGCCTACCGCCTGGACCGGGGGCAACTACATCGCGCTCATCGCGGAACCGGAACGGTGGCGTCCTTTCGGCACGTCGCTGTGGATGGCCGGCCTGGCCGCGGCTGGAGCCGCGGCGCTGGCGCTCCTCGTTGCGGTGGCAGCACGTGACCCCCGCCAGCGGTTGTCACGCTGGTTGGAAGTGGGGCTCGGCCTGCCATGGGCGGTTCCGGGAACGGTCTACGCGATCGCCCTGGCAACGATGTTCTCGGTGACCCAACCCGCGGCCGGGCGGTTCATCCTGATCGGAACGTTGTGGCTGTTGCCGCTCGCCTACCTGGTGCGTGCGCTGCCGATCATCGGGCGCGCGGTGGTGGCTGCGATCCGCGCGCTCGACCCGGCCTACGACGAGGCTGCGGCCGCACTGGGAGCTGGCCGGTGGCGCACTTTCAGGACGATCACTTTTCCGCTGTTGCTGCCGGCACTGGCCGGCGCCACCGCGCTCGGCTTCGTGACCGGACTCGGCGACTTCATGACGTCGGTCATTCTCTACACCTACGACACCCGGCCGGTCTCGCTCGAGATCCTCGGTGCCATCCGACAGGGTGAACTCGGCATTGCCGCGGCATACGGCGTCGTGATCACGATCCTGAGCACCGTGGCGTTCGTGCTCGCCGAGCGCAGCCGGGGCAGGGCATGACCACTGCGGTGCCGCCAATTGCCAAGACAGCGCAGTTCCGGCAACTCGCGGTGCTCATCGCCGTCAACTGCATCGACATGCTCGGCTTCGCCATCGTGCTGCCGCTGCTGCCGTTCTACGCCCTGCGCCTCGATGCCACACCGGAGCTCGTGGGTTGGCTGATCGCTGCCTTCTCGATTTCGCAGCTGGTTGCGGCACCACTGTGGGGCCGGGTGTCGGACAAGTACGGCAGGCGACCCGCCCTCATGGTCGGTCTTTCCGCATCGGCGCTCGCCTTCCTGGTGTTCGGCCTGGCCGACTCGCTCTGGTTGCTGTTCGTCTCGCGAATCGTCCAGGGCGCGGGCGGTGGTACCACCGGTGTTGCACAGGCGTACGTATCGGACACCGTGGCACCGGCGGATCGCGCGCGGGCGCTGGGTTGGCTCTCCGCCGCGACGGCCGCGGGTGTGATGATCGGTCCGGCCATCGGCTCGGTCGCCACGCGCTTGGGCCCGGCCGCGCCGGGATTCCTCGCCGCCGGACTCTGCTTCCTCAACGTGCTCGCTGCCTGGCGCTGGTTGCCGGAGTCGCGCCGACCGCGCACTGGTGAGCAGCCACGGCGGAAGCCGGTGTGGCACGCCGCATGGATGGCGCTGCGTCACCCGTCCGGCGCGGCGCACCGGTTGATCTGGATGTACGGCACCGGAATGCTGGCGTTCTCGCTGCTGACCAGCATCCTGGCGCTCTGGCTCGATGCGCGCTTCGGCGTGACCGAGGCCAATATCGGCTGGTTCTTCGTTTACAGCGGCCTGCTCTCGTTGCTGATGCGATCGCTGCTGCTCGGCCCGGTGGTCGACCGTGTCGGCGAGGCATGGGCGGTACGGATCGGCGCCTTCACCCTCGCGATCGGGTTGCTGATCTATCCGCTGGCGCAATCGATCTGGGCGCTCGTCATCATCATTCCGCTGGTGCCGATCGGAACCGCGCTGCTCTTCCCGGCGGCAACGTCGCTGCTGTCGAAGGTCAGCGATCCCGACGAACTCGGTACCACGATGGGAGTGGCACAGACATTCGCGGGCGTTGCGCGGGTCATTGCACCCATTGCCGGCACGATCGCATTCCAGCGCATCGGGGTCGATTCACCATTCATGCTTGGCGGCGTGACAATGCTCGTCGTCGGCTGGACGGCGTTCCGGTACCTCCGCCCGCGCGAACCCGTACCAGTCGGGTGATCCGACCTGTTATCATGTCGACATGACCCTCCCCCAACTTCCCGCCAGCTCCGACGCGCTCGCTGCGGCCTCGTGGCCCGAAATCGAGAATCACTACCGCGCCCTCGCCGATGCCCCCGTCGATGCCACCAACGTCGATGCCTGGCTGGCCCACTGGTCCCGCCTCGACGAGTTGGTGACCGAGGCGGCGTCGCTCGCCATGATCGCGTACACCTGCGACACCGCGAACGCCGACAAGCACGCTGCACACCTGCGATTCTCGACCGAGGTGATGCCGCAGCTCGAGGAAGTGGAGGTGGCGCTTGCACGGCGATTTGTCGAGATCGGCAGCAAGGATCCCGATCTCGCGACCACGTTGCGGCGCTTCCGGACGGGCATCGAGATCTTTCGCGAAGCGAGCGTGCCCCTGGTGGCCGAAGCCGAGGGACTCGCGGCCAAGTATCAGCAGATCACCGGCGGGATGACGGCGAAGTGGAAGGGCGAGGACATCCCGCTTCCGCGACTCTCGCCGTTCCTGAAGTCGCGCGACCGCGATGAGCGCGAGGCCGCGTGGCGCGCGGCCACGGCGCCATATGTCGCGGTGCGCGACGAGTTGGCAACGGTATTCGACCGGATGGTCGACCTGCGTCAGGGCATGGCCAGCAACGCCGGGTTTGCCGACTACCGGGACTACGTGTTCGCCGCGAAGTGCCGGTTCGACTACACGCCAGGTGATTGCGAGCGATTGCACGACGCCATCGAGGAGGTGGTCGGGCCGGCCGTGGTGCGCGCACTGGACGTGCGTCGCCAGCGACTCGATGTCGACACGGTACGTCCATGGGACCTCTCGGTGGATCCGTGGCGAGAGGCGGCGCCGGTACCGTACGGGAGCATCGCCGAACTCCAGGATACGGCGGCCAGGATCTTCACGACGGTCGACCCGGCGCTGGGCGCCGAGTTCCGGACGATGATCGACGAACAGCTCCTCGATCTCCAGTCACGGCCAGGCAAGGCGCCTGGCGGATACTGTGACACGCTGCATGCGCGCGGGGTTCCGTTCGTGTTCATGAACGCTGCCGGCGTCCCCGAGGATGTGACGACGCTGCTGCACGAGGCCGGGCATTGTTTCCACGCGTTCGCCGCCCATCCGCGTCCGCTCATCTGGCAGCGACATCCGGGTGCCGAGTCGGCTGAACTGGCCTCGATGTCGATGGAACTGCTGGCAAGCCCCCACCTCGCACGCCCGACGGGATACTACGACGAACACGACGCGCTCTCTGCCCGGCTCGAGCACCTCGAGGACATCCTCACGTCGCTGGCGCACATCGCGTCGGTCGACGCGTTCCAGTCGTGGATCTACACCCACGCCGAGGGGCGCGATGGGGTGGCGCGCGACCGGGCGTGGCTGACACTGCGGGAGCGATTCGAGCCCGGTGTCGACTGGAGCGGTCTGGAGGCCGAGCGCGATTGCCCGGTGGTATCGCCAGCTCCACATCTTCCTGTACCCGTTCTACTACATCGAGTACGGGATCGCGCAGATCGGTGCCCTGCAGGTGTGGCGGAACGCTCGCCGCGACCCAGCGGTCGCGGTCGCGTCGTATCGCCGTTTCATGGCCCTGGGCGCCACCCGCTCCCTTCCCGAGCTCTACGCCGCGGCAGGGGTCACGCTGTCATTCGACGTTTCCATGCTCCGGGATCTGGTCGCCATGATCGAGGAGGAGATGGCGGTCCTGCGAGACGAACTGGGGTCCCTCGCCTGAGCTTTCGCGGCTCGGCGCGCTGGCGGCCGGCTTGACGCCGGCCGCCACTTCCATTGCGCCCCGCTCCCCGGTCAGGCAGATTGGATAGTTGGCAGTGATTCTGTATCCCGGTCCCGGAGCGTTGATGGCGAAGGAAGATGGCATTGAGATGGAAGGCGTGGTTCAGGAGGTCCTCCCGGACAGGAACTACCGGGTGCTCCTCGAGAACGGCCACACCATTCTCGCCTACGCCGCCGGCAAGATGTCGAAGTTCAAGATCCGGGTGCTCGAGGGCGATCGCGTGAGCGTGGTGCTCTCGCCGTACGACCTGACCCGCGGCCGGGTGGTTTACCGCCACAAGTAGCAGCTGGGCCGCATGCCAGCGTGACGAGGGCCGATGTCCATCACTGGACGTCGGCCCTCTTGGCGTTCGTGCGCACCCGCACCCACCCGGCGTCAGGAACCGAGCAGTTTTGCCGCGAGCCTGGCCAGGTCGCCGCCGCGTCGCCGGCCACCTGCAGTGACCGCCTCCTCGATCGCGCTACGGAACTCGCCAGCCGACGCCCACCTTGCCTCGACATCGTTGCGGAGCGCCCGGGCGAGCACCGATGCGAGTGGGACGCTGACATCCGGACGTTCCGTGGCGATGTCCGGGAGCACATCCGTGGTTTGCTTGGCAAGAATCTGCTCCACCGACGTTCCCGGGAACGGCGCACGCCCGGTGAGCGCGTACGTTGCGACCGCCGCCAGCGAATAGAGGTCGGTGCGCTGGTCGACGCGCTCACCGAGCAGCTGCTCTGGTGACGCAAACTGTGGCGTGCCGCTCTGCGAGGTGGCGCCGCCAAACCGCCCGTGCCCGCGGAGCGCAAGCGCGAGTCCGAAGTCGGTGATCCGGATCGACCCGCCACGCTCGACCAGCATGTTTTCCGGCTTGATGTCGCGGTGCACCAGGCCCATCGCGTGCGCGTGCCCGAGTGCCGAGAGCGCCTCCCTGAGCATCCGCAGCACGCGATCCACCGACATCGGTCCATCGCGCTCCACGAATTGCGCGAGGTTCGGGCCGTGAACGAGTTCCATCGTGTACCAGAGCAGTCCCGAGCGTCCGGCGATGTCGTAGATGTCGACGATGTTGGCGTGATTGAGCCGCGCCGCGAGCTGTGCCTCCCGCCGGAACCGTTCGACCACCGCCGCATCCTGCGTGAAATGCGGATGCAGGACCTTGAGCGCGACCTCACGCTCGAGGTGCAGGTCCCTCACCCGATACACCCGTCCGAATCCACCACGACCGAGCGAGTCGAGCAACTCGTAGTCGTCGCCGAGCGCGCGTCGTAGCCGCGCTTCCCAGTGTGGTCCCTCGGCCAACTCGCCAGTGAGGCTCGGCAGGGCCACGGCGGGCATCTCGAACTCACCGGCGTCGCTGGCGAAATCCTCGAGCATTTCCGAGGCGGTGAGGTAGCGACGGTCCGGATCGGGGTGGAGCGCGCGATGAATCACGCGCTCGAGCGCCACCGGAATCACCGACCGCACCCGACGCGCCGGCACGATCTCGGCGGGGTTGCGCGGCGGCGTCGCACCGGTGACGGCGTAGTAGAGGATCGCACCGGCCGTGTAGATGTCGCTCGTGGGATCGCCGATCGAGCCGTCACGCACCTCGGGCGCGAGAAACGGCAGGCCGGTGGGCACCTCATCCTCGGGGATCTCGGGCAGCGTGAGGTTGCAGAATCGCAGGTCGGTGACGGTGCCGCGACCGCTCAAGCCGAGCAGGAGCGAGGCCGGCACGATCCGGCGGACGATGATTCCGTGCGCGTGGGCATGTTCCAGGGCGCCCAGGATGTCCCGCGCCAGCACGTGAACGGTCGGCACCGGGCGAGCGCCGCGTTCAACTGCCTCGGCCAGGCTCTCACCTTCGATCCAGTTGCCGACCCGGTAGGCGATGTCGTCGGCGACGCCCGCTTCGTAGATGTGCCGGATCGCCGGGTGGTCGAGGCGTGCCAACGCCTCGGCTTCCTTGATGAACCACCGCCGAAGGGCATCGCTGGAAAACAGGTTGACCCGCAGCGACACCTGCGCGCTGGAGCACCAGGTCCTGTGCCCGAAAGAGGATGCGCTCGGCGGATACCGCGACGGTGCGATCGATGCGGAATCGTGATCCGAGTGCGGCGTCGACGCGTGCAAGCACGTCATCCGGAATGGGCATGCCCAAAGATATCAGCCGGGCGGGGGCCGGGACATCAGCGCGTGTCGCGGAGTGTCGGGGCCAGGCGGTCGAGCAGGTGGCGCAACTCGTGACACATCCCGTGTGACGGCCAGTCCACGCGCCGCACCAGCGACTCGATCAGGTCGCGATACCAGCCGAGAGCGTGCGTTCCCGATCCAAGGTCATGGGCTTCGAGATACTCGGGGCCGAGCCGCTGCGCGAGTGCGATGGCCGAACCGCACTCGTGGATCTCATCGGCGCAGCAGATGTCGAGCGCCCTGGGCTCCATCGCGGCAAGCCGGGCGAGCATCGCCCGCTTGCGGTGCACCCATGGAACCGGTGCTCCGTCGTGGTCAACGCAACATTCGGCCGCATCACGAGCCACCGCGAGCACCGCTGCGCCGAACTTGTCGCTGATCTTGCGCTCGATGGGCTGGCGGCTGCCGTCGGGGATGACCTCGAGGGCATGATGCACGACGCCGGCAACCAGCGTGATCTCCTCCGCACCGTGTCGTGCCAGGATGACCGCCACATTGGCGGGGCGGGCGATGAACGTCAGCCGGCCCAGCATCGGGGCGTGGACGGCGTGGTGCTTCGCCGCGAAGGCAAGCGCGTGATTGACGCGATCGCTGTAGCCGTTCATGTCAGGTGCATCACGGTATCCCGAGGAACTTGTGAGTCTGCAGCGAGAGCTGCCAGCGGGGATGGGCGAGGCAGTAGGCGAGGGCGGCCTGCGTATTGGCGACGCGGTCCGCACCGTCCATCGGCTGCAGAAGGTAGTGCGCGAATTCCAGATCATGGAACCGATCCGGCATCGCCGTCGGTTGCGGGAAGACCAGCTTCAACTCGTCGCCCTGGCGCTGGACGAGTGGAGCGCCAGCCTTGGGCGAGACGCATATCCAGTCGATCCCAGGTGGCACCGGTTTGGTCCCGTTGGTCTCGATGGCAATCTCGAAGCCGCGCTGGTGCAGGGCATCGATGAGTGCCGTGTCCATCTGCAGCGTCGGTTCACCCCCGGTGCAGACCACATAGCGCCTGGCTGCGGGGTCGTCGCCAGCCGGCCAGGTGTCGGCGACGGCCTCGGCGAGTGATGCGGCATTGGCAAAGCGTCCGCCACCGGCGCCGTCGGTGCCGACGAAGTCGGTGTCACAGAACTGGCAGATGGCGCGATGGCGGTCGGCTTCGCGGCCAGTCCAGAGGTTGCACCCGGCGAAGCGGCAGAACACCGCTGGCCTGCCGGCGTGCCGACCCTCGCCTTGCAAGGTGTAGAAGATCTCCTTGATCGCGTAGCTCACGGCGCTCGGCCCATTGTTGCAGGATCGGTGATGCCGAGGTCGGCAAAGCCTCGCTGGCGCAGTACGCACGCGTCACACAGCCCGCACGCTGCACCCGAGGTGGCGGGATCGTAGCAGGATCGCGTCATCGCGAAGTCAACGCCCAGCTCGAGCCCTCGACGGATGATGGCGGCCTTGTCGAGATGCTGCAGCGGTGCGCGGATCGTGAGGCCGCCGAGTTGGGTACCCAGCCGGGCGGTCGCCTGGAACGCCGCAATGAACTCGGGGCGGCAGTCCGGGTATCCAGAGTAGTCGATTGCGTTGACACCGATGTAGATATCGTGTGCATCGAGCACCTCGGCCCACGCCAGGGCATACGACAGGAAGATGGTGTTCCGGGCGGGCACGTAGGTGACTGGAACACCATCACCGATGGAGTCGGCGCTGCGACCTTTCGGCACCGGGATCACGCTGGTCAGCGCAGAGCCGCCAAAGCTGGCGAGGTCGATGTCGATGATGCGGTGGCTTGCCGCTCCCAGTGCCCCCGCCACGGTGGCGGCGGCTTCGAGTTCCGATGCATGGCGCTGTCCGTAACGAAACGAAAGTGCATGACAGGAAAATCCGGCCGCGCGCGCGATCGCCAGGCAGGTGGCAGAGTCCAGTCCTCCCGACAGGAGGACGATGGCGGGACGGTGATCTGACATCGCCACAAGGTAAGGGATCGCACGGGATGGGTCATGCCGGGTCGCTGCCAGCGGGGTGTGGCCTCCCGCGGCTGGGCCGTCACCCCCGATATCAGCCGGGCTGGCCGGCGGTTTTTTCTCCAACTGGAAGGGCACCATGACCGAGAGAGATGCTGACGATACACCGGCGCCGCGACGCGCCGAGCTGACCAGTCGACCGTCGACACCCGAGCTGGAAGGCGGCCCGCCGATGCCCGAGGAACTCACTGGCCGGGCCAGCAAGACCGACGAGGACCTCACGACGCTGTTCCAGAATCGCGGTGCCGACCATATCGAGGACGGCTTCAAGGGGGGCAGCAACCGGGATGAGGGCGTCGAGATCCCGAACGGGCCGGACGAGGACTCAAGTGACGACGAAGACGTGACCGTTGGTTAGAAACCCGACCGCTACCATCGCTGTTGCGTTCCTCCTCGCGTTGTTTGCCTGTTCGCCGGGTGGCCGCACCGATGCACCCGCCGATACGCTCACGACCCGGGAGCGTGACAGCATCATCGGCGCCTCACGCCTCCCAGGCGCTTCAGGCGTCAATGCCGCAAATCGGCTCGCCGACTCCGCAGCGGCCCGTCGCGCCAGGGAAGCTGCCGCGGCAGGCGAACCTTGACCGATCCCGCGGCGATCCTCGCGGTGGTTGCCGCGCTGGTCGTCGGGCTGTTGCTCGGTTGGTTGGCCGGAACGCGACACGCGTCTCGTGCCCAGGACGCGCTGCGTGATTCGTTCAGCGCGATTGCGGCGGATGCGCTCCGCGCAAACAACGAGCAATTCCTGGCTGTTGCACGGGCCTCGATGGGCGAGTTCCAGCAGGGCGCACGGTCCGAGCTCGATGCTCGGTCGCAGGCCATCGATCACCTACTGCGCCCGATGCACGAGGGACTATCACGCGTCGATGCCCGCCTCCAGGCCTTCGATCGCGATCGAGCGGCAAGCGCCGCGTCGCTGCAGGAGCACCTGCGGATGATGGCGGAAGGCCAGCAGCAGCTCACGGGTGAAACGCAACAGCTTGTTCGCGCGCTCCGCGCTCCCCAGGGACGGGGCCAGTGGGGCGAGCTCCAGCTCCGGCGGGTCGTCGAGCTCGCCGGGATGCAGGAACACTGCGACTTTGCCGAGCAGGTCACGGTCGGCGCAGAGGGCGCCCGCTTGCGACCCGATCTCGTCGTGCACCTTCCCGGCGGCAAGAGCGTGATTGTCGATGCGAAGGCTCCGCTCTCCGCGTATCTCGACGCCCTCGACGTTGGTGATGATGCAGCCCGCGGGCCGCTGCTCGACCTTCACGCGCGCCAGGTTCGCGACCACGTCACTGCGCTCTCTCGCAAGGACTACTCGAGCCAGTTTGACGAGGCGCCCGATTTCGTGGTGCTCTTCCTCCCCGGCGAGGCCTTCTTCAGTGCCGCGTGCCTGCGCGACCCTGGACTGATCGAATACGCCACGTCACGCGGGGTGATTCCCGCGTCACCGACGACGCTCATCACCGTGCTCAAGGCGGTCGCGCATGGCTGGCAGCAGGAGCGTGTGGCGCGGAATACCGCACTGATCCGGGACGAAGCCGTCGCGCTTCACGATCGGATGCGCACCGTCGGGGAGCACCTCGACCGCGTCCGCCGCGGCCTGGAGCAGGCGGTGGTCGCATACAATGGCGCGGTCGGTTCCCTCGAGGCGCGGGTGCTGCCCACGGCGCGACGGCTGCGCGACCTGGGCGCGGGACAGGGAGCTGAGATCGAGGCGCTGGTCCCGGTGGAATCGCTGCCGCGCAGCGCCGTGGCGGAGGAGCTCACGCCCCCGGATGACGGCGCGGGCTGATCCGGATGTTCGCGCCGTTGTCGGCTAGTCGGGAACCGGCACCGACATCACCCGGATGATCTTCCACTCCTGCAGGCCCCGTCGGAGCACCGCGAGGTAGCGATGGGTGATCTCGCCGCCCCCCTCCGGGTGCTGCAGCAGCGTCCCCTGGTCGACCGCCGTGTTGCCGAACACCCGCAGCGTATCCGAGGTGATCACCAGGTGCGGAAATGTCGATGCCGCGGCGATGAACGCAGTGCGAATCGCATCGTTGCCGACGAACACCGCGCCTGCACTCGTCACCAGCACGGCGTCCGTGGAATACATCGCGGCCAGCGCTGCCGCATCCTTCTTGTTGTATGCTTGCGCATATTCTTCCCTGAGCCGGTGGAGCTCGGTGATCGCGGTCTGCAGTGGCACGCGGTCGGGTTCGATTTGCGCGTGGGCAGGGTGGGGAGCGGTCACGGCCAGTGCCAGCACGAGCGCGACGGCCGGACGGGGGATGGTGATCATGGTTCCTCCACGAATGGGATGAACGAAGATGTCCCTTAGCCTACTCGTGTTTTCCGCGCTGCGTAACCCGCAGGGCGGCTGAATGTCCGGCCGGGTGAGTTCGCTGCCGGGATCATGGTAGACCGATCAGCGGGGGGGACCGTGGTAGAGCGCGCAATCGTGGCGGGATTCGGGGTCACAGTCATCAACTCGAGGCCGGACATCGGCACTCCCGACGTGCTGGATCGCCTGGGCCTGGCCCTCGACCTGCTGCACCGCCATGTCCCGCACCACGTTCGAAGGATGCATCGCGACTTCGCCGGTTTCCTGGTGGAGCGTCGAGCGTATCGGGGTGCATTCCTGCCGCAGACCCGTATCTGCCTCGTCGAGTTGACGTTCGTGGTCAATCGGTCGTTCTCACCCGCGCAGGTCGCTGCCACGATTCTCCACGAGGCGATGCATGCCCGCCTCTACGCCCGCGGAATCGCGATCGACGATGGCCCGCGGCAGGAAAGGTTCTGTCGGCAGGCGGAGATCGATTTCGGGATGATGGTCGAGGGTGGTGAAGCCATCGTCGCCCGCGCAGCTGCGGCGCTCGCGCTGGACGACCGCGGCATCGCGCCGGTCATCGATCCCGGCGTTGCTGCGGCACGGATTGGTGCGGCTGACCGCGCCGCGAGAAACTCATGATTGCCGCAGCATCCTCGTCAACGCGCGATCGAGCGCGCCGGCGAACGCGTGCTTGTGCCGGTTGTCCCACGGTGCGGGCCCGCCGGTATCGACACCCGAGGCACGAAACGACTCCATGAGGTTCCGGATGGAAAGGCGCTCACCGATCGTTTCCTCGGTGTGTTCCTCGACCGCGAGGATCGAGCACCACGACACCCCGGGGCACGAGCAGGGCGGCAAGGGGAATGTCCTGGGTCACCACGAGGTCACCGGCCACGGCGTGATCGACGATGTACTGATCCGCCACGTCGGGGCCACCACCGACGCGTACCGCGGAGACGAGATCGTTCCCCGGCGGAGTCTCGAGTCGCTGATTGGCAACCAGGATGGTGGCGAGGTTGAGCCGCCGCGCCGCGCGGTAGACGACCTCTTTCACCTCTCGCGGCGTGGCATCGGCGTCGATCCAGATCGTCACCGCAACCGCCCGTGGCGGCTGTGACGCGCACTCACGCCGGGCTTCCGGTGGCCACCGCCAGTGCGGACTCGATGTCCGGGAACGCGAAGGAGAAGCCCGCTTCCTCGAGTCTGGTCGGGACCACTCGGGCGCTGGCGAGCAGTGCCGCATCAGCGAGCTCGCCGAACAGCAGTCGGAGTGCAATCCGCGGAACCGGCACGATGGCTGGCCGACGCACCGCCCGGCCAAGCGCCCTGGTGAACTCGTCATTTCGAACGACACCGGGTGCCGCCACGTTGAAGGCACCGTCCAGCCGTGGCTCCTCGATGAGGAACACGATCGCACGGACGGCGTCCTGAATCGACACCCATGGCATCCAGTGCCGTCCGCCCGCGAGCGGACCACCCAGCCCAAGTCGAAACGGTGGGAGCATCCGCGCGAGCGCGCCGCCGTCGGGTGACAGGATCGGGGCAAAACGTGGATGCGCCACCCGAATGCCCGCATCACGCGCCGGATCGGCGGCTCCCTCCCACTGCGTCGCGAGACGCCCGAGGAAATCGTCTGCTGGTGGTGTGGTTTCGTCGACGATCGCATCGCCCCGATCACCATAGATCCCGACCGCCGATGCGCTCACGAGGACGGCGGGCTGTCGCTGCATGACGGCCAGTGTGCGAGCCAGCAGGTGCGTCGGGCCAACCCGGCTCGCCATGAGCTCCTGTTTCCGGGCTTCATTCCAGCGTTTCTCGGCGATGTTCTCCCCCGCGAGGTGTACGACAGCGTCGACACCCTCGAGCGACGATCCATCGAGATGCCCTGACGCGGGATCCCATTGCACGCCATTCGGGATCGGGCGTCGGGAGATCGGAACCACGCCATGGCCCGCGTCGAGCAGGGACTTGCTGAGCGCGGTCCCGACGAGACCGGTCGCTCCAGTGATCGCGACGCGCATCATTGTGCCCGGAGTCCTCGACGGGCGCGTTCTCTGGTGAGCAATGCCGCCACGTGTTCGCTGGTGATCAATCCCATGAAGCGCCCGGCATCGTCCACCACCGGCAGAAGATTGTGCGGGGCGTGCTGGAGTCGTTCGACCACCTGGTCGAACGATGCGCCGGCACCGATCACTCCGGCAGCCGCGATCGGCTGGAGGATCGCAGCCAGCGGCGCGTCGAGACCCGCATCCGCAATGCCGCGCAGGAGGTCATCGCGGGTGAGTACGCCACCGAGACGACCGTCCGGGTCGATGACCCCGAACGCGGGCTGCCCCGACTGCACGGCGATCCGCATCGCGGTATCGAGCGAGACATCGAGCGGGAGTGGCGTGAGCTCCGGGATCATCAATCGTTCGGCATTGAGCCCGTCGGCAAGTTCGCCGGTCTGCACCGCCTCGAGTTCGGCCTGCGCGCCAAGGAACACGAAACCCGCGATCAACAGGAGGATCGGGCTCCGCGTGATGCCGAACAGTGCAAAGCCCCCGGCGATCACCTGGCCAACCCGTGCAGCGATGCGGGTTCCGCGAACGAGCCCGAGACGCATCGCGAGCAACGCGCGCAGCACGCGGCCGCCGTCCATGGGAAACGCCGGGATGAGGTTGAAGAGCAGGAGGATCACGTTGGTGTAGAGCAACGCGCTCCACAGCGGCAGGTCGAGGAATCCGGTCACCGAGGTCGAGACTCCGCTGGCCACCGAGCACGAACGGTGCCAGCGAGGGCGACCACGATGGCGAGCGTCACGAGTGGTCCGGCCAGCGCGATCACCAGCTCGTGAGCCGGACGCTGCGGGCAGTGACGCGATCCGGGCAACGCCACCGATCGGCGTCAGCAGGACGTCGGGAGTGCCGATGCCGTAGTACCGGGCCGCGAAGATGTGCCCGAATTCATGGAAGAGTACCGATACGAAGAGCAGGACGATGAACACGACCTCGTCGAGCGCGCCGGATGATCCCGCGTGCTGCCATCCCATCCACGCGTACCACCCGATGAGCAGGAGCATCGTGAAGTGCACGCGAACCTGGGTCTCGCCGACAGATCCGATCCGGACCGCCCACCCTCGCCGATTCGCCATTCTCCGCTCCGGTGCTCCTGCTGAACGCTTCCACGTCACCTGACGCAACATCGCCGATTGTGCATTGAGGATAATCGTCCCGCCGTCGGGTCCGGCTGTCCCATGCCGGGAGCGACCGTTATTGTTGATCCCTTCCCGATCGGGTCATGTCCCCGAGGAGCCGAGGCCGATGCCGACCACCACCGCCCCGTCTGTCCTGCCCCCTGCCGTTGACCCGGCCCGCTGGACCGTGCGCGACGCCGAGAAGCTCTACAACGTGAAGGGGTGGGGGCTGGGCTACTTCCGGGTCAACGACGCCGGACACGTCGAGGTGCACCCGCGTGGCGAGGAGGACGGCAGCGGTCCCGGGGTTGACCTGTACCACATCGCGATGGACCTGAGCGCGCAGGGCGTCGGGATGCCGCTGCTCCTGCGCTTCTCGGACGTGCTCCATTCCCGGATCAGCGAGCTGGCCGGACGTTTCAGCGATGCAATCCGCGACTTCGGCTACGAGGGCGAGTACACGACCGTGTACCCGATCAAGGTGAACCAGCAGCGCCATGTGGTCCAGGAGATCGTCGAGTTCGGCACGCCCCACGGCGTGGGCCTCGAGTGCGGATCCAAGCCCGAGCTGATGGCGGTGCTCGGCCTCAACGAGGCCACACGGCACATCATCGTCTGCAACGGCTACAAGGACGAGGAGTTCATGCGTCTCGCCCTGATCGGCCAGGAGCTTGGCCATCAGGTCATGATCGTGCTCGAGCAGGTCAGCGAACTCGACGTGCTGCTCAAGGTGGCGGCGGAGATGGGCGTCGAGCCGACGGTCGGCGTTCGCATCAAGCTTGCCACGGAGGGTTCGGGTCGCTGGGCGAAGAGCGGGGGCGAGCGTTCCAAGTTCGGCCTGTCAGCGGTCGAGCTGGTCCGCCTGCTCGACACCCTGGAGCGGGAGGGGAAGCAGCACATCCTCAAGTTGGTGCACTTCCACCTCGGATCGCAGATCACCGATATTCGCCACCTGAAGAAGGGGCTCGAGGAGGTCGGCCGGTACTACGTCGAGCTCCGGAAGATGGGTTTCGACATCACGTACGTCGACGTGGGCGGCGGCCTGGGTGTGGACTATGACGGTTCGCGCTCGACGCGTCCCGCATCGATGAACTACACGATGCGCGAGTACGCCAACGACGTCGTGTACACCGTCGGCGGCATCTGCCGCACCGAATCGGTGCCGATGCCCCACCTCATCTCGGAATCCGGCCGCGCGATCACCGCGCATCACGCGCTGCTGCTGATCAACGTGATCGATTGCGAGTCGCAGTACGAGCCGCAGCGGGTCTCGCTGGCCGACGACGCCCATCCGGCGCTGCGCGAGATGCAGGAGAATCTCGAGACGCTGTCGCTCGATCGGGTGGAGGAATCGTTCCACGACGCGCTGTTTGCGAAGGAGCGCGCCCAGGAATACTTCGCGAGCGGGATCTACACGCTCCGTGACAAGGCCAACGCCGAGCAGCTCTACCTGACGACGCTCAATGCGCTGGCGCAGCAGATCGGCGACGAACGGGCCTCGCACCCCGAGCTGATCGCCCATCTCGAGGCCACGCTGGTCGACCGGTACTTCTGCAACTTCTCGCTCTTCCAGTCGCTGCCCGACAAGTGGGCGATCGACCAGCTCTTCCCGATCATGCCGATCCATCGCCTCGACGAGATGCCGAGCCGGCGCGGCACGATCCAGGACGTGACCTGCGATTCGGACGGCAAGATCGATCGGTTCGCCGGCGAGCCGGAAGGGCAAGCCGTCGCTGGAACTGCATCGCTGGAAGGAGGAGGAACCGTACATCCTCGGGCATCTTCCTCACCGGTGCGTACCAGGAGATCCTCGGTGACCTGCACAACCTCTTCGGCGACACGAATGCCGTGCACGTTCGCCTGAAAGAGGGTGGCTACGAGATCACCGACCTGGTGCACGGCGACACCGTGACCGAGGTGCTGACCTACGTGCAGTTCCACGCATCGGACCTGCTCGCCACCTTCCGGCGCAAGGTGGCGGCTCGCGCCGGCAGCATCTCGCGACAGAACGCCAACGGGTTCATCGCCGACTACGTGGCGGGGCTCGAGGGGTACACGTATCTGGAGGGGGATCTGGCGGGCTGATGCGATGGAGGCAGGTCGACGGCCGGACAGGGTGACAGGTCGACAGGTGCCGGCGAACTGTTGAACCGAAGGCCAGCGTCCGATTGGAGGCTGGCCTTCGCGCGACTAAGGTACCTGTTACCTGTCACCTGCCACCCTGTCGTATTCCTACCGCTTGACCATGTGCACGAACTCGCGCTCGTCCGGGCCGGTGTAGATCTGCCGTGGCCGCGCGATCTTCTGCTCCTTGTCGCCGTTCATCTCCTCCCACTGTGCCAGCCAACCCGGCAGGCGCCCGATCGCGAACAGCACGGTGAAGAAGTCGGTCGGGTACCCCATCGCCTGGTAGATGAGCCCCGAATAGAAGTCGACGTTCGGGTACAGCTTCCGCTTGATGAAGTACTCGTCCTGGAGCGCGATCCGCTCGAGCTCGAGGGCAATCTCGAGCTTCGGGTTGAGCCCGGTCTGGGCGAACACGTCGTTGGCGACCTTCTTGATCAGCTTGGCACGCGGATCGTATGACTTGTAGACCCGGTGCCCGAATCCCATGAGGCGGTCGCCCCCGCTCTTGACCTCCTCGATGAACTTGGGGATCCGGTCCTTGGTCCCGATCTCGTCGAGCATGCGGAGCACGGCCTCGTTGGCGCCGCCATGCAGCGGTCCATAGAGCGCCGCGATTCCCGCGGAGACCGCCGAGAACGGATCGACGCCGGAGGAGCCGACCGCCCGCACCGCGCTCGTCGAGCAGTTCTGCTCGTGGTCGGCGTGGAGGATGAAGAGGATCTCCAGAGCACGCTGCAGCACCGGGTTCGGCTCGTGCCGCCCGCCGATGCTGAACGTCATGTTCACGAAGTTGCCGATGTAATCGAGGTCGTTGCGCGGGAACTCGTACGGCAGGCCGCGCGAATGCCGGAAGCAGAACGCCGCGATCGTCGGCAGCTTGGCCATCAGCCGAACCCGCTGGATGTAGCGATTCTGCGGGTCGCCGATGTCCTTGGCGTCGGGATAGAAGGTCGACAGCGCCCCCACCACGCCGAGGAGCATCCCCATGGGATGGGCGTCGTAACGGAACGCATCGAGGAACTTGAGGACGTTGGTGTGGACATAGGTGTGATAGCGAATGTCCTCGGTCCACGACTCGAGCTGCGCGGCGTTCGGCAACTCGCCATTGTTGAGGAGCCACGCCACTTCCAGGAACGACGAGTGCTCGGCGACCTGCTCGATCGGATATCCGCGGTAGCGGAGGATCCCCTTGTCCCCGTCGATGAAGGTGATGGCGCTCCGACATGCGGCGGTGTTCAGGAAGGCCGGGTCGTAGGTCATCAGGCCGAAATCGTCGTCGGACGTCTTGACGGCCCGCAGGTCCATCGCGCGGATGGTGCCATCGGTGACCGGAGCCTCGTAGGAGGTGCCGGTGCGATTGTCGGTGATCGTCAGGGTATCGCTCGCCACCGTGGTTCCCCTCGGGATCTGAAGTGTGCGGAAGACTCGAACTCGCGTTGACGGAAGATAACGCCGCCACCGATGCCTTGCGCCGCGCCGCGATCGCGGTTTCTTGGGGCGATGGAAACGTCGCAGAACGCGATCACCGCAGCGGATCGTCTCGAGGGCTTCCTTCTGGGGGCCGTGCTCGGAGCCTCACTCGCCGCAATCACGGCCGACGCCGACGGCGCCGACGCGATCCGGGCAGCGGTCGGGCCCGATGGGCCCCGCCCCTTGGCACCTTCCCCCGGGCGCCGGAGAGCGCCGGTCGCGCTCGGCGACGCGCTCATCGAGGAGCTGGTCGCTGGCGGGGTCGACCTGAGACGGCTGGCAGGACGTTGGGTCGCGTGGCGGGATGCTGACGGCCTCGACGCCGATCCCGCGTTGTCGGAGGCGCTGCACCACCTGGCGGCGTTCGACGCACCTCGCCCCTCGGGGGCGCCCAGCCTTGCCGCGCTATCCGCGGCACTGCCTGCTGCGCTCACGGCGTCTGCTCCGCAGTCCATGATCGGCGGTGCATTTCACGTGGCGCGCCTGCTCGATCCCGCGGAATCAACGGCGCTGGCCGCGGTGGTCGCCGTGGTGAGTGCGTCGCGCCTGCTGGCGGGCCATCGCGATTTCATCCCCGATGCGCTCGCGGTCCTCCGCGCCAACAATGCGCCCGCCGACGTGGTCGAAGCGATCGCACGGATCCCGCGCGATCCACGCAATCCGCCCCGCCGGCCCGATGCCGGTGCCACGCCGGTGGCTGCGATTTCGTGGGTGCTGTGGGTCGTACACCACCGCCCGAGGGGTGGGCGGGCACTGGAGGAGATGGTGCTCGCCGGAGGTGTACCGGTGTCGGTCGGCTCCGTTCTCGGCGCGCTGATCGGGGCGCGTGACGGAACAGTGAGCTGGCGGCGTGAGTGGCTGGACGACGAGGAGCCGGCGTTCACCTCGCGCCGGCGCCTCGCTGCAGGACTCCGTCAAGCCGCCGACCCGGCGCGCTAGCCGGCCCCAGGTCGGCAGCTCTTCAGGTCATCGCGCCCGCAGGATGAACAAGCCTTCCGTGCTGCTGCTCATCACGATGATGCCGCTGGCAAAGAACGGGTAGTTGCTCCACGACCCGCCGTAGCCCGGCGTGTTCGACAGGCCAGGCGCCGTGTCGAAGAATCCCAGCTGGACCGGGGCGCCCGGCGTGCTCACGTCCACCACGCGCAGGCCATACTGGTAGTTCGACATGAACATCCTGTTCCCACGGATGTAATGGTTGTGATCCGTGGCCCGGGTTGGTCCGAAATACTGGGTCACCAGGATCGGATCGTCGAGGTCGGAGACGTCCCACACCAGGGTCCTGGTGTTCGCCGTCGACTGGCCTTCGTCGAGCTCATCGTTCACCAGGAAGAACCGCTGATCCTCGGTCAGCCATCCCTGGTGGGTGTAGGCAACGCTCGGGTACGACGCGCGCGACAGCGCGATCGGTGCGGTCTTGACGGTGACGTCGGCGATGCTGATGGCGGTCTCGTTGGCACCGAAGCAGATCTCCCGGCCAGCGTGCTGGGCGTCGGGGCCGGTGTAATTGACGCACTGGACGTCATGGGTATAGCCGGTACCGGTGCGACCAGTCTGGGTGTCGGCAAAGCAGCCCGCAAAGACGGGAGTGGTGGGGTTGCGCAGGTCGACCATGTGCAGGCCACCGCCACAGGTGGTGCCGCCACCACTTGCCCCCACGATGTACCCGAACCCTGACGCGGTGTTGATCGCGATGTTGTGCGCGCTGTTGATGTTGCGATACACCGAGTTGGCGGCGAACACCCGCGGGCTGGTCACGCCGCGGAGTTGCGTCAGGTCGAATACCTGCATTCCGTGGGCACCGGCGCCGTCGGCGACGATATACGCACGGTTCTGGTACACCTTGACGTCATGCCACACGTTGGGTGACGCGCCCGGGGTGATCGGCAGGAATCCCAGGAACCGAGGGTCCGATGCAACCGACACGTCGACGAACGAGGTGCCGTCGCGCCGCAGGACGATCGCGTACTCCTTCCCGTCCTGCGGATCGGTCCATCCCCAGATGTCGTTGAGCGTCTCGGTCGACGGCGTGCCGATCGCCGAACGAGGGAGATACGCAACCAGGTCCACACCCTGACATGGGAAGGGACCGGCGGTGCCACCGTTGCACAGCGTGAGCGCGCCGGTGATTGGCGGCCCGAATGGGCCGGTGAATGCTGCGGTGAGATCGACGAAACCACTCTGTGCGCCAAGTGTGGCCGTGATCCGCGAGGTCCCGGCCCGCGCCGCCGTCACGACTCCGTTGGCGTCCACCGGGAGCGTGCCGGCGTTGGATGACGAGAAGGTGATTGATGCACCAGCAACGGCGCGATTGTTCGCGTCACGGGCGACCGCGACCAGCGTGATCGACTTGCCTGCGATGTCGAGCGGGATGGCGGGGGCGCTCACCTGCAACGTGGTGGCGACCTGCGCGACCGTCACCGGTACGAGTGCCGTCTGCCCACCCGCAGTGGCCACGACGGTGTCGGAACCGTTGCCGATCGAGGTCACCAGCCCGTTCGCAGCCACCTGGATCACGCCGGTCCCGCGGGTGGTGTAGGTCACCGTCGCGGCGACCGTCCCGCCTGATGCATCGCGCGGCGTGGCCGTGAGCTGCTGTGCCGTACCCAGCGACACGAACGCCAACGCAGTCGGCGACGCGCCGATGCTCGCGACTCCGCTCGGGGGTGGTGGCGGAGGGGGGGCAGGGGGCGGAACCACGGGATCGACCCCGCCGTCCCCACATCCGAGTACGACCAACAGCAGGGCAGGCGCAAGGTGGCGTGCGGCGGCGTGGATCACGGGGGCTCCAGTACGTCTATGTATGTGTATGTATGTGCGAGCATCAGCGCGCTGTTCGCGCGTTCATGCCCGGAATGATAAAGTCGTTACAGCAACGCCCCAATGGATAGCACGGTTCCTTCCTCGCCCGGCCGACCACAGCAGCGATCGTTCGAGGTAGCTTTACGTCATGCCCGCCAAGGAGAAGCAATGTTTGCCAAGTTGACGATCGGATCCGCCGCCGCCCTGATGCTCATGGCGTGCTCGCCCCCTGCCGCGGACACCGGCACGCCGGTCACGAAGGTACCCGAAGGATGTGACCCGGTCGAAACGCGTGCACCGAACGCTGCGGGCCAGCAACCCGCGTTTCCGGGTCAGACTCGTGCGTGCGCAGCGGCGTCAGCGGGCAACGTGTCGGCGACGGTGCTTGCGTCGGGGCTGGAGCACCCATGGGCGGTGGAGCCGCTCCCCGACGGATCGTTCCTCGTCACCGAGCGTCCCGGCCGGATGCGGATCATCTCCGCGGCCGGCGTGATCGGCGATCCGTTGGGTGGGTTGCCGCCGGTGAGCGCCAAGGGGCAGGGTGGATTGCTCGACGTTGCCCTGAGTCCGGACTTCTCGGCGAATCGGACAGTCTTCTGGAGCTACGCGGAGCCACGCAGCGGCGGCAACGCCACGTCGGTTGCTCGCGGCGTGCTGTCGGCCGACAACAGCCGACTCGAGAACGTGTCGGTGATCTTCAGGGCGTTGCCGACCTACGATGGCGACAAGCATTTCGGGTCCCGCCTCGTTTTCGGTGCCGACGGGATGCTCTTCGTGACGCTTGGCGAGCGATCTGATCGCGAGATGCGCATCCAGGCTCAGCAGCTGGGTAGCCACATGGGAAAGGTGGTTCGCATCGCCCCCGATGGTTCCGTGCCGTCAGGCAATCCGTTCGCCACTACGGCAGGCGCCCTCCCCGAGATCTGGTCGCTTGGCCATCGCAACATCCAGTCGGCCGCGATAGATGGAATGGGTCGGCTGTGGACCATCGAACACGGCCCCCGTGGCGGGGATGAACTCAACCTCATCGTCGCGGGCACCAACCATGGCTGGCCGCTGGTCACGTACGGCGTGGAGTACAGTGGATCGGCCATCGCCGGCGCCGTCACCGCGCGCGATGGTTTTGCGCAGCCGGTGTACTACTGGGACCCGGTGATCGCGCCGTCGGGTGCACAGTTTCATAGTGGCCGCGGCTTCCCCGCGTGGAAGGACAACCTGTTCGTGGGCGGGATGGGCAAGGGAGCGTTGGTCCGGTTGGTGATCACCAACGACCGCGTGACCGGTGAGGAACATCTTCTCACCGATCGGCGGCAGCGCGTGCGTGATGTCAGGGAAGGCGTCGACGGCGCTCTCTACATCGTCACCGACGAGGCCCGGGGCGAACTCTGGCGTGTCGCCCCGTGACAACGGTCAGCGGCCCAGCCAATAGGCGAACTTGACGAGAAAAGTGTCGTCGGCCCGCTGGCCGAAGAGCGAGTCGTAGTCGCCCCGGAAGCCGGAAGTCCCGCGCTCCGGGGCGAACTGCTGCCGCCCCTGGCTCCAGACGAGGAAGAGCGTCGAACCGGGACGGTATTCCCAGCGGAACACTGCATTCGACCTGAACTGCTGGACATTGAATCCCGCTGCTCCACTGGCGAGGGCCGGATCCAGCGGCTGGAAACGATCTTCATAGGCGTCGGCCCGCGGGTCGGCCAGCTCCCGGACGCGGGTGTACGACCCCTTGGACACGAACGGGTTGGCATAGAGCTGGAGTGACGCCTCGGGCGAGAAGGTGTAATTGACGCGCAGGGTGAGCCCGTGCGTCCGCTGGTCGAGTGCGGCAAAGGTGTAGTGCGGCGTTCCGGCATCGTCCACGACGTTGCCGTACCACTGCGAATCATCCCTGTTGTCGGTGTACGAGAAACCCACCGTGGACGAAATCCGCGTCGAGAGATTCATGCGTACCGAGGGCCGGAAGTTGATCGACCGACTCCGCCCACCATCGCCGCGCCAGTAGTTCACCCACATCCCCGGCACGATCACCCGCCGGCTGTCTCCCTCGACCCCGGCCCACGGCGCGAAGAACGGCTCCTCCTTGAGCGCCGGGCCGCCGCGGGTGCAGTTGCGGTCGCAGTACACCTGGCCGAAGCTCTTGGTGCCACCCAGGTGCAGCCACCATCTGTTGTTGAGCTGGGTGTGCACGTTGGTGTTGAAGGCTCGTTCGGTCGGCAGTCCGGCGAGCGTCCAGTACTGCCACCAGTTGAAGTTCCAGTTGAGGCGCTGGAACACCCGGTTCGGCTCGTTGAATCGCACCGCAAACCAGTTGGTCCACGTCTGCTGGTCGGCACGCTGGAGAAAGCCGATGTCGTTCAGCTCGAACCCTGCCGAGCGGCGTCCGTAGCCGGTCTCGAAACCGGTGCGTTGTCCACCAACCTTGGCGAAACGCACTTCGGTCGAGTAGCCGGACAGTGACGTCCGGGTCGAGTCGAAGTCTATGCCGTCATCGGGTCGCTGGAAATAATGGGTCGGGCGGCGCTGGGTGACCGCGATCGCCTGCGCAGAGCCAGTGACATTGCTTCCCATGAGCGAACCGGAGAACTCGTAGTGGCCGAGCCGACGCCGCGCATCGATCCCGCCGGTGTACGCACCACGGTGCAGGAACGGCTCGGTCCATTCGTCGAGTCCGCGTGACACCGCGGTGGCCATCACCCCGACACTCCCGTTGCCCGCGGCGTAGTCCTGATTGAGGCGCACCACGGCGTAGTTGGTCTGCGGCTCGATCGTCGCACCGTTGACTCCACCGACTCGATCGGTCACGGCGTCCATCACGCCGATCGACAACCCACCCGGAAGGCGCCCGGTGAGCTTTGCCGCGCCGAGGATCCGCGTCGCGGTGGGCGAGTTGGCGTCGCCGTGGCGACCCCGCAGGTCTGGTGTACGTCCGATGCGCCTCGTGTAGAACAGTCCCTCGCCGGTGCCGCAGTCGACGACGGCAAAGCAGTTGGCGCGGAAGTCGAAGAGTCCGGCGCCCTCTACGAAGAATGGCCGGCGCTCCCCGAAGAATGTTTCGAAGGCCGACAGGTTCAGCACTGCGGGATCGGCCTCGACCTGTCCGAAATCGGGATTCACGGTGGCGTTGAGGGTGAGGTTCGACGCCACGCCGTACTTGAGGTCGCCACCCACCTGCAGCGATTGCGAGCGCGAGAATCCGCCCGCACTGGGTCGGCTTGCGTTGCGGGTGAGCACATAGGGCGCGACCTCGGCCCGCTTCGGTGTCGGCAGGTCGCGCAGCCCGGTGAGCTCCCCGAACTGCGACACCATGCCGCTTTCCGACATCCGGCTCAGCGGCCAGGTGATGAGTGCCGTGTGTCGTTGGAGCGTGCGCCAGACCGCAAAGCCGAAGGTCACGTCGGCCGAGGAGGAGAACCGGAGTTGTGAGAGTGGAATGCGGTACTCGGCGGTCCACCCGGCGGAATCGACCTGCGTCGCGACGTCCCAGATGGCATCCCAGGCGTCGTCGCCCTCGCCGTCATTGTAGATCGCGTAATCCGCTTTCACGCCGGCAGGGTTGACGCGAAACTCGTACCCGGTGCGGCGGTCGTGGTAGGAATCGATGAAGATGCCCACCTGGTCCGACGCGGTCGGTGCGTCGCGGCGCGAAAGCAGGCGAACGATGCTGTCGGGGTGGGTGTCGAACGCCCGCACGAAGACGTAGAGGTGATGCGCATCGTACGCGACCTGGAACGCGGTGCGCTGACGGGGTGCTCCATCCTCGATCGGCCGCGCTTCACGGAATTCGTCGCGGACGGGTGCGAGTCGCCACACCGCGTCGTCGTTGCGGCCATCAATCGTCGGTGCGACGGCAGCGCGGGTGGCGGCCACGCTGCGCATTGTACGGTCGGGGTTGGCTTGGTCGGCAGGGGCGGCGTCGCCCTGCATGGCAAGGACGGCAACGACGGTGAAAAGCATGGGACCAGTCCACGGTTGGGTTCACGGCGTTAGACGCCGGGATGCCGCAGATGGTTGCGCCCCTCCCGCGGCCTTACCGTTTCCTGATCAACCGAGGGTCACCTCGACATGATGCACCGTGCCGTCATCGTGCAGTTGCACGCCTGCAACGTGGTCGACAGCGGCACCATCCACCGTCATCCGGCGGACGCCGCGGCTGACGGCATCCGGATTGAGCACGCGGATCTGCCAGGTGGTGGCACCGTGGCGGTAGGTCATCGAGTACTCCGGCCAGTCGCGCCGGATGCATGGATCGATGATCAGCCGGTCGCCGCGCAACGTGAAGCCGAGCATGAATTCCGTACCGGCCCGGTACAGCCACGACGCGGAACCCGAGTACCAGCTCCACCCCACCCGGCCGGTGTGCGGTGCCGTGGAGTAGACATCCCCGGCAAGCGCGTACGGTTCACCCATGTAACGTGCGACGTCTGTCGGCGTACTGGTCAGCATCACCGGGTTGATCAGGTTGAAGTATTCCAGCGCCATGTCGCCGTCGCCGAGCATCGCGCGCGCGATGACGGCCCAGGCGGCAGCGTGGGTGTACTGGGCGCCGTTCTCACGGATACCGGGCAGGTAGCCCTTGATGTATCCGGGCTCGAGCTCGGTGTCGTTGAACGGCGGGGCGAGGAGCAGGATGAGGCTGTCATCGCGGCGCACGAGTCGCTCGTCGAGCGACGCCATCGCCTGTACCTGCCTCGCCGGGTCACCGGCGCCGGAGATCACGCTCCACGACTGGGCGATGGCGTCGATCTGGCACTCGTCGTTCGGAAATCGAGCCGAGCGGCGTGCCATCGTCGAAATACGCCCGCCGATACCACGCGCCGTCCCAGCCTGACGTCTCGAGTGCCGAGGTGAGCGTTTCGCGGCGCTCGCTCCATGCGCGGGCGCGATCGTTGTCACCGCGCCCGGTGGCGATCGTGATCCAGTCGGTGAGGATGGAGTGCAGGAACCATCCCATCCATACGCTCTCGCCCCGACCCTCGATGCCGACGCGGCTCATTCCGTCGTTCCAGTCGCCGGCGCCGATCAACGGAAGGCCATGGGGGCCAGCGGCAAGGCTTCGATCGATCGTCCTGGCGCAGTGTTCGTAGATCGACGCACTCTCGCTGGAAACGCGGGGTTCGAAATAGGCCTCCATGTGTCCCGGCGCGAGGGCAGGACCCTCGATGAACGGCGCGTTCGCGTCGAGCAACGTGGTGTCAGCCGTGACCCTGAGGTACTGCATGGTGACCAGGGGCAGCCAGAGGAGATCGTCCGAGAAGCGCGTGCGCACGCCCCGTCCCGAAGGTGGGTGCCACCAGTGCTGCACGTCACCCTCGACGAACTGGCGCGACGCGGCCCGCAACACCTGTTCGCGGGCGATGTCGGGTCGCGTGGCCAGCAGTGCCATGACATCCTGCAACTGGTCGCGAAATCCGTACGCGCCGCTGGACTGGTAGAACGCCGCGCGGGCCCAGACCCGGCACGCCAGGACCTGATACTGGAGCCAGCGGTTGAGCATCAGGTCGAGCGACGGCTCTGGCGTCTGCACCTGGAGCGTACCGAGCACGTCATCCCACTTCGCGATCACGGCATGGAGCATCGCATCGACGTTCATGCCGCGCACCCGCGCGACCAGCGCCGATGCTGCCGCCGCGTCCGGAGCCTGGCCCAGCAGGAACGTCACGGTGCGTGATTCACCGACCGGGACAACCAGTGTTGATCGCAGCGCACCGCATGGGTCGCGACCCGCGCCCACCTTGTTCGACAGCGCGTCGCCGTGGCGGAGGGCAGCGGGCTGGCTCACCGAACCGTTGCGACCGAGGAATTCGGTACGGTCACCGGTGACGGACTCCTGGGCGCCTGCCATGTCCGCGAACGCAACGTGACCGGCGTAGTCGGGGTGCCAGGGATTCCGTGCGAGGATCGCACCGGTCGCGGCATCGAGCTCGGTCACGATGTGCTGCGAGGTCGCATCGCGCGTCGTGCCGAGCACCCATTCCACGTAGGTGGTGACGGACAGCTCGCCGCGGACGGTCGCCGCGATTGTGCACGGTGAGCCGCGAGACCTTGACCGGGTCCTCGGCGGCGACGAATTGCACCAGTTCGTGATCGAGTCCGTCGACGTGTCGGCGGTGACGGGTGTAACCCGCGCCGTGCCCGACTTCGCACGTCCCGCTCCATCCCGCGATCGGTGCGCCGGTGGGCGTCCACACCAGGCCGGTCTCGGCGTCCCGCAGGTAGATCACCTCGGGCGGCGGGTCCGTCACCGGGTCGTTCGACCATGAGGTCAGCCGGTTGCTCTGGCTGTTGCGCGCCCACGTCGAGCCGGCACCCGACTCGGAAACCAGCGCACCGAACGAATCGTTCGCGAGCACGTTGATCCATGGAAGCGGGGTGGGGTGGTCCGCCGAGGTGTTGATCAGGTACTCGCGACCGTCGGCGGTGAATCCACCGTGGCCGTTCGCAAAGCCGAGATCGCCGCGCGGGGGCGCCAGCGGCGCCGGCACTCGCGGTGCAGGGGAGGGTACCCTGGTCGCAACCGCCGCGACCGATCCCGGCCGCGCACGCGCAAACTGATCGGAGAGCGAGCCGCGCCGTGCCGACAGGATGAGCCGGGCAGAGGCAAACAGGACGTCGCGCTGCGCGCCCGTGAGCTGCTCGGCGCGGAGCAGGTACGTGCCACTGGGCACCTCGGCACCGCCACCCGGCACCAATGCCGGACTCGCCCTGAGCATCGCCTGGAGCGTGAGCTGAAGATCCTGTACATACGATGGCGCACGCTCGTTGAGGATCACCAGGTCCACGGCGAGCCGTTTCATCTTCCAGTATTCGTGCGCGCGCAACAACTGGCGAATCAGTCCGACATCCTCGGCGTCCTCGATCGTCACCAGCACGAGAGGGACATCACCCGAGATACCGTGCGGCCAGAGCATGGGCGCACCGCCCACCTGGCGCGCGATCACCGGGGCAGGAGCTCGCGTCGCACGATCGGCGTACAACAGCGGCGCGGCGACTTCCTGGAAGAGATGCGCCTCGTTCGGACCGATGCCGACGTGATGCATCTGGACCTGGGCACGGGTCCACGCGAGCGTGCCGGCCCGCTCGAAAATCGTGAGGTCCTGGTACTTGTCCGCCAGGTCGAGCACCGCGTCGCGGGAATCGCCCATCATCGTCGAGAAGCAGAGGCGCGCGGTACGCCCCGGACGGATGGTGACGTGCCGGCGCAGGCTCACCACCGGGTCGAGGACCGCGCCCACGGTGTTGGACAGCGGCTCACCGCTCAGCGCGCCGTCGGCGGTGCGCAGCGTGTTTCCGCGGCCGACGAATCGGTAGCGGTCGGTCTCCCATTCGAGCGCCGTGTTCTCGCCATCGGTGGTGGCGACGTGCGCCAGCCAGACCTCGGGGTCGTCGGGGGACCGTTGCCGACGTGTTGCCAGCAGGGCGTTTGCGTCCGCCACCATCTCCGTGCTCACGAACAGGTTCGAGAACGCGGGGTGGGCCACGTCCGCGGCGTGCGGTGCCAGCACCACCTCTGCGTACGAGGTGACATCGATCTCTCGTGTCGTCCGCCCATGGTTGGTGATCGACACCAGGCGGAGCTCGGCGTCGTCCTCGGCCGATACGATCACCTCGAGGCGAGTGGTGAGCGTGCCGTCGCGCCGGATCAGCTCTGCGCGATCTTCGCGGAACGCGAGGTCCCACGCCGATGCCTCGATGGCCGACGGCTGGAACGCCGCGGACCAGACCTCGCCGCTCTCGGTGTCCCTGAGGAACACGAACGAACCGGTGTCGTCGCAGGTGGCGTCCTCCCGCCACCTCGTGACCGCCATGCCGTTCCACCGACTGTACCCGCCACCCGCGGACGTGAGCATCACCGCATAGCGCCCATTCGACAGCAGGTGGGTCTTGGGTGTCGGACCGTGTGGCGACGCGAAGGTCCTCGACACGGCGGGTACGGACTCGCGCACATCGCCGACCGCGGTGAACTCCTCGACCCGCGGACGCGCAACGGCAACGTCGCGTGGGGTCCGTTCCTGCAGGAGCATCTCGGAGGCCTGCACCATCGGTTCGGCATGGAACCGGGACCGCATCGCGCCATCGTGAAGCGCGTTGGTGATCGCCACGAGCATCATGCCCTGATGGTGTGCCATGTAGCTGTGCACCACCGCACCACGCTCGCCAGGCGGACGGCGCGACGCGGTGAAGTCGACGGCCTCATAGAAACCGTAACGACCCGACGCACCGACCCGCCGGAGCTCGGCAAAGTTTCGCGCCGCCTCACCGGGATCGATCATCGAGGCGAGGCCGGTGGCGTGCGGCGTGATCACGATGGCGTCGCCGAGGCCGCGCTTGAGACCGAGCCCGGGTACGCCGAATGCCGAATACTTGTACGTCATCTCGAGATCGCGCGCGCTGTATCCCGATTCCGACACGCCCCACGGGATGTCGCGTTCCTGTCCGTAGGCGATCTGGCGATTGACGACAAGGCGACAGGTCTGCTCGATCAGGCTCCCCACCGGGGTGCGCATCAGGAGCGCTGGCATGAGGTACTCGAACATCGATCCCGACCACGACATCAACACCGAGTCACGGCCGACCGGTGTCAGCGATCTCCCCAGTCGAAACCAGTGCTCGACCGGCACGTCGCCCTTGGCAATCGCGATGTAGCTCAACAGCCGTGCCTCCGACGCGAGCAGGTCGTAGCGCCCCGGGTCGAGCGCATCTTCCGCCACCCGATATCCGATGGAAAACAGCTTGCGCTGCGGGTCGAAGAGAAACCCGAACTCGGTGGCGCTCACCATGCGTGCGGTGTCGGCGGCGAGCGCGGCGATGCGAATCACCAGCGACCGGGCCGAGCGCTCGCACTGTTCGACCGCGATGCCCAGGCTGTCGAGGTCGACGTCCCGTCCGGCCGCATCGCCCGACGCGCGGAGGCCCGCCAGCGACCTGGCCACCAGCGTGCAGCGGGCCGGCAGCTCGGCCAGCGTGGGACTGCTGGTGAGCGGCGCGAACACCGACGTCGCGCCGCCCAGGCGCAGTCTCACCCAGGGAGCAAGGCGATCGAAGTCGGTGAGCTGGCTCGCCACGTCATCGACGAGCGCGTTGGCCCATCCGACCACGTCGTACTCACCCGATGGCTGCAGGTTGGCGCCCTCCGCGATGTCGATGAGTGCGCGGGCATCGAGCGCGAGCGCTTCCAGCCGCGCCACCTGGTCGTGTGGTGTTGCCGCGCCCGCTGCGACGCGCTCGGTGATCTGCGCCATCACGTCGGTGATGCGGCGCTGTACCGCGGTGTCGACGTCGGCGTGCTCGGTGACGTGCCGCACCGAGCGACGCAGAAGGTCGACGGTGTCCACGATGCCGGCGATCGACGATCCCGGCATCGCGGGCCGATCGAGCAATTCACGGCAGGCGTTGCCCGTGGCGATCAGGCAACCGACAAAGTTGCCGCTGTCGACCGCCGAGATGTATCTGGGCTCGAGGGCCCGCCCCTCGGTCGTCTCGTACCAGTTGTAGAGGTGACCACGATACAACTCCAGCCGCCTCACCGACGCGAGCGTCGCCTCGAGGCGGTCGAGCATGGAGACGGTGCCGATCCAGCCGAAGTCGCGCGCCGAAACGTTCGAGAGCAGCGACAAGCCGATGTTGGTCGGCGACGTGCGATGCGCCACGACGGGGGACGGCGTCTCCTGGAAGTTGTCCGGTGCGAGCCAGCGATCGTCGGCGGTGACGAACGTGCTGAAGAACCGCCAGGTCCGCCGCGCGATCAGGCGGAGTGTGCGGGCGTCGTCGTCGGACACCGCGGTGGTGCGGGCGCTCAGCTGCGAGATGCTGAGGGCGTGCGCGATCACCGGCGAAAATGCCCAGAGCAGGAGGAGCGGTACCGCAGTCTGCCAGCGGGGGGCCTGGTTCCATGCCGACGGCGATCGTTGCGGCGCCGGTGAGCACGAGTGCGCCCGCCATCTTCCACACGAAGTCCTGCGATCCGGTTGCGGTGGCTGCCCGCCGACTGGGCCGCAGTGGTCCACTGCAGCAGGTTCCGCCGGGTCACCAGGACCCGGCCAAGAGTGCGCAGGATCGCATCGCCCATGATCCACGCCTGATGGGCGAGCATCGTGACCGTGACGGCGGTGTGCCATGCCGCGGCCTCGAGGTCGCGCCGCACTGCCCGGACGTGGCTCCTCTTCGAGATGCCCCGACCACGCGGAATCACGCCCGCCGCGACCGGGATGAGCGCGGGTATCGTGATGGTGGCGAGGATGAACAGCATCCATCGCATCGGTGCAACATCGGTGAGCGCCCACGCGAGCACGATCGTCAGGAACGCGGCCGGCGCCGAGAGCGAGCGCCGCAGGTTGTCGAGGATCTTCCACCGTGCCACCAGGGGCAGGCCGGGCGCGAAGAGCCACGGGCAGCAATTGCCAGTCGCCCCGAACCCAGCGGTGCAGGCGTGCAGCGGCCACGGTGTAGCTGGCCGGGGCGTACTCGAACACCTCGATGTCGGTGACCAGCCCGGCGCGGGCGAAGATGCCTTCGTACAGATCGTGGCTGAGCAGGCGATTCTCCGGCACCCGGCCCGCCAGCGCGGCCTCGAAGGCGTCGAGGTCGTAGATCCCCTTTCCGGTGAACGATCCTTCGCCGAAGATGTCCTGGTACACGTCGGAGATCGCGGACGCGTACGGATCGATGCCCGGGGATCCCGACACCAGTTGCTGGTACAATGAGCCGGCACGTCCGGGCAGCGGCGGTGTGACCCGTGGCTGGAGGATCGCGTACCCGTCGATCACGCGCCGGCTCGCGTCGTCGAACAGCGGCCGGTTGAGCGGATGCGCCATCGTGCCGACCAGGTCGGCCACGGAATCGATCGGGATGCGGGTGTCGCTGTCGAGCGTGATGACGTACCGCACGCCCTCCGGCGCTGCGACAGTGCTGCCATCGACCGGGATGAACGAGGTGTCGGTGGCGCCACGCAGCAGGCGATTGAGTTCGTGCAGCTTGCCGCGTTTCCGCTCCCAACCCATCCACACGCCTTCGCTGGCGTTCCACGCCCGACGGCGGTGCAGCAGGTGAAAGCGCACCGCACCGTGCCGGGCATTGAGCCGCGCGATGGCTCGCTGGGCGGCGGTGACCAGCGCCTCGTCACCAATCACCTGTTCGGTGGCAGCATCAGTCCAGTCGGACAGCAGCGCGAAGTGCACGTCGCCGTCGGGGTTGGCGAGATAGTGGACCTCGAGTCGCTCGATGGTCTCCTCGATCTCCTCCGGCGAGATCAGCAGGGTCGGGATGACGACGATCGTTCGGAGCTCGGGCGGGACCCCGTTCTTGAGCTCGAGACGCGGGAGCAGTGAAGGCGGCACGATCGCGGTCACGCTGCGATTGAGGAGTGCGATCGCGAGATCGGACGCCGGGATGAGCGCGAGCAGGCGCCAGCATCGTCAGGTCGATGCCGGTCACGCCCGCCGCATGTCCGAGCAGCACGGGAATGGCCAGTACCATCGCGGTGAGGACGATGATCGACCCGAGATAGCCGGGAACCGCAGCGTCGATGTATGCGCGAAAGAGGCGGCGGACCGGCGTCGGCGTGATACCCGATCTCACGTTCGAACGCGCGGCGTCCGCGGCCGAAGAGATAGTAGCCCGGGTCGTCCTCGCGCGGCGTCGCGAACCGACTGCGCCGGTCGGCGTTGCGCGGGCGAGCGCCTGCCGCGTGCCACGTCGAGCTCCGTCAGGCTGGAGCGCCGCGCCAGGTCCTCGATCGCATGGCGGTAGGCATCACGACTGGCGAAATCCATCGCCGGATAGGTCGGATGGACGCGGAGGAGCTCGTCGACGAGACTGACGCGTTCCACGAACGTCGGCCCAGTCGAAGGACGACATCAGGCGCATGCTGGTGATGATGTTGCGAACCGTCACCGTCATCGCAGCCTGGCGATGATGGTCCTCGTTCACCAACTCGTCGGCCGACGATGCCCTCGCTCGCGAGCCGGTCGTTGAGCCATGCCAGGGCTGGGGTGACCGCGGGGTCGCGATCGCGGAGGCGCATCACGAGTTCGACCGCGAACGCCCGCGAGATCGGGATACCGTCATAGCGCTGGAGCAGTGCGGCGGATGTCGAGGACTGGTCGGCCTCGGCGCCGAGCAGTTCGTCGGCGAGGCGATCGGCACGCTCGCGTTCCTGCATGCTCTGCGCGATCGCCTCGGCGCACCGCCGCAGGTTTTCCACCAGCACCACTCGCAGCGTGATCGCGATCGCCCACAGCTCGCCGATGGTGAGCGCGTCGACGCGCTGGTATGAATCGATGAACCGGATGAGGAGGTCGGGGTCGAACCGGCTGTCCGTGTGCGCGATGAACGCCCACGTGATCCCGTAGACCCGGGGCAGGGTGGCCAGCGGGCCGTCGATCAGCTTGGGGAGTTCGCGGTAGAAGCCGCCGGGAGGTCGTCGCGAATCTCCCGGAGCTGCTCATCGACGATGTAGAAGTTGTCGAGGAGCCATTCGGCGGAGGGCGTGATCCAGCGCTCGTCGGTGACCGCATCGGCGATCTGTGCCTGCATGGCGCGCAGCACCCGTCGATTGTCGCGCACCCGCTCGAGGAGCGGGCCACCCTTGATCGCGATCCGGGTGACCTGCTGGGCCTGCGCCAGCGAGCGCCGCGTGCTGCTCCAGCCGCTCGGGACCGAACAGTTCTGCGCGGATCGGGTCCTGCAACGTACCGTCCTGGGCCGACCATCCGGGCGCACGTTCAGACCATTCACTCTCCAGGCATCGCAGGGCGTCGAGGAAGGGACACGCTCCGCCTTCCGGCGGCGGGTCCGCAGCCGGTGGATGATCGTGCCGCTGGAACGGGAGCGCAGCACCTTCGCTGCAATGTAGACGCTCGACGCTGCCTCTCCGCGACATCCATCGACCGATATCGAGGCCTCGCTGGTTTCGTCGGCGGCTGATCGGACGCTACATTGTCGCCATGTCCCTCACCAGCCGTGTCCTGACGGGCCTCGTCGCAGGTCTCGTCGGCGGTATCCTCCTGGTTGTCCTCGCCCCGCCGTCGTGGCACGAACTGGCGATGTGGATCGAGCCGGTCGGGACGCTCTGGACCCGCGGTCTGCAGATGACCGTGCTGCCGCTGGTCGTGTCGCTGCTGTTCGTGGCGGTCATGGGCGGAGGCAGCGGGATCGGCACGCTGGGCCTCAGGGCGATCGTCGTGTTTCACCGCCCTGCTCCTTGTCACGGCCGCTTTCACCGTGATGGTGGCGCCCGCGCTCTTCGATCTCTTCACCATCCAGGGCAGCGAAGCCGTGGCGCCGGCCGCGACGGTTGTCACCGGTCCGCACGACCTGCCCGGCGTCCGTGAATGGATCGTCAACCTCGTTCCGACCAACATGCTCGCCACGGGCGCCAGCGGATTGATGCTTCCGGTGATCGTGGCGACCCTGCTCTTCGGGGCGGCGGCTGCCCGGGTACCCGGTGAGTATCGTGAGCAGTTGCTGGGCGCGGCCAACGCCATCTGCGCGATGACGCTCGTGCTGGTGCGGTGGATCCTGTCGGTGGCACCGATCGGCGTGTTCGCGCTCGCCCTGCCGCTCGCGGTTCGGCTCGGCGTGACAGCGCTGGGCGCCGTGGTGGCGTACATCGTGGTCACCGCGGTGCTCATGACGGCCGTGATCGGCGCGCTCTACCTGCTGGTGATGGCCCGAGGATCGAGCTGCGCGACTGTTCGCGCGGGCAGCCGCCCCGGCACAGGGCATCGCCATTTCTGCCCGCTCTTCGCTCGCGGCACTCCCCGCGCTGATCGACGGTGCAGCGCTGCTCGGACTGTCGCCGCGCATCGCTGCCTTCTTCATGCCGTTCAGCACATCGCTCTTCCGGCTGGGAGCCGGCGTGGCCCTTCCGGTGGGCGTGCTCTTCGTCGGTCGGCTGTACGGAGTTGCGTTGGGACCGGCCGAGCTGGTCACGATTGCCGTGACGTCGGTCGCGGTCTCGTTCTCGGTGCCGGGCATCCCCGGTGGCTCGATCCTGATCATGGCGCCGGTGCTGCTGAGCGTCGGGTTGCCAATCGAAGGCATCGGGATCCTGCTCGCCGTCGACACCGTCCCGGACATGTTCCGCACCACCGCCAACGTCACCGGGACGATGGCCGCCGCGGTGATCGTGGGAGACGCTGCGGATGATTCGGGGCTGCCGCCGTCAGGGGCGACTCCGATCGGAACCCCGATCCCGCCCGCTGCACGCGCCTTCCGGCAGGGCCGCTAGCCTACGGCTTCCGGGGCGCCTCGGCGGCCCGTGCGTGTGCCTCCAGCCCTTCGAGTCGCGCCAGCAACGCAGTGTCCGGTGCGAGCAACTCCGGTTCATCAAGCTCGAGCCAGGTGCGGATGCGCAGGAAATTCATCACCGACAGCCCACCGGTGTGCCGCGCCGCGCGTCCGGTCGGGAGGACGTGGTTCGGCCCGGCGCCGTAGTCGCCGAATACTTCCGCCGAACGGTGTCCCATGAAAACCGCACCGGCGTGTGTGCACAGACCCGAGAGAATGGCCGGTCGGTCGACGGAGAGCTGGAGGTGTTCTGGCGCTATTGCATTGACGGCGTCAGCGATCTCCGCGTCGCTTCCACAGAGGACGGCGTAGCCGGCGCGCAGCGATTCGTGGGCCGGCGACGTCGAGGGAAGATCGGCGAGTTGCCTGACCAACGCCGCATCGATCTCGTCGAGTACGTCGGCGCTCGCGGCGATCGCGATCGGCAACGCATCGACGTCGTGTTCCGCCTGCGCCAGGAGGTCCGCGGCGATGGCCGTGATGCTCGCCGTGTGATCGGCCACCACGACGAGCTCGGAGGGGCCGGCCAGAAAGTCGATCGCCACATCGCCGGCCACACAACGCTTGGCGGCCGTGACCCACTTGCTGCCCGGCCCCACGATCACGTCGCACGGCGCGATCGACTCGGTGCCGTAGGCAAGGGCGGCGATCGCGTGCGCGCCACCCACCGCGATGAGACCGGTGGCACCGGCCACCGCGGCGCTGGCCAGCATGAGCGGCGATGGCGACGGCGTGGCGACCCACACCTCGGCAACACCCGCGGCACGCGCCGTCACGACACCCATGAGTAGAGACGATGGCAGCGGAAAGCGACCGGCCGGTGCGTAACAACCGGCGCGTGCCACCGGCAGCAGTTCGTGACCAGCGCGCCCTCCTCGTATCGGGGTGTCGAGGTTCGCGATCGCGCCACGCTGTGCGTTGGCAAAGGCGCGAATGCGGCCCGCAACCCGCTCCAGCAGTTCCCGGACGACCGGGTCGAGTTGGGCACGTGCCTCTTCCAGCGCGTCGGCTCCGAATACCAGCGTCGACCCGACTGGCCGGCCGTCGAAGTCTCGCGCGAAGCCCGCGAGGGCAGCATCGCCGCCGCGGCGGACGGCGTCGACGATCTCGGCAGCGCGGGTTGCCGTGTCAGGATCGACGGCGTTCGCGATCCTGTCGGGGAGGTTGTGCGGCCCGACTCGCTTCAATCCGGTGAACGGGGGCCGGGCGGTGCGCTCGACCAGGGGTTCCGTCTTCGCGTTCCCGGGCCGACGCCCAAGCCGAAGCGCGCGCCGGTCGAGCTCGCGGTCCACATCGGCAAACGATGCACCGGCCCGCCGAAGCGCGACACCAGTGAAATAGGTGACGTCAGCCGCCTCGCGGATCACGTGACGCGGATCCTCTGCCTCCGACAGTTCGCGAGCCTCTTCCGCCAGCTTGCTGGCGAGCAGCGCCGGATCGTCCCACAACCGCTGGGTGTACGAACCAGGTTCCGAAGTGGTCCACCGGTCACGCAGCGTCGACTCGAGTGCCGTCACGCCGTTGCTCTCTCCCCAGCACGTCGCGGTGTCGCGGTGACAGAATCCGTCACCGTGCTGGCGCACCACGAACCGCAACGCGTCGCGATCGCAATCGAGGTCGACGCGGAGCAGCTCCTGCGTGGCGCCAGACGTCTCGCCCTTGACCCATACTCCCCGACGGCGCGAGTGGTAGATGCCGCGACGCTCGTCGACCGCACGTCGGAGGCTGGCATGACTGGAGTACGCCAGCCCCAGCGCGACCCCCCGTTCGTCGGTGACCACTGTGGGAAAGAGGCCGTCGGCGCGGTCGGAACGAAGTGGCGCACCGATGGCATCGCCCAGGGCGAGCGCGCCGGTGTACAGCGCCATCCCGACCTGGGCGTCGGCGCCCATCGCGTCGAGTATCGCCACATCATCCGCAGTGGTCACGCCACCGGCAATCGTGACCCGTGCGTTGCCGGCGGCTTCGATCAGGGGCTTCACCGCAGCAGCGTCGATCCCACCCAGTCGGCCCTCGCGCTCGACGAAGGTGACCAGGAATCCACCGACGTGGGGACGCAACTCCTTGATGCGGTCACCCACGGTCTTCCCGGTGCGCTGTCTCCAGCCATCGATCACGATCTCACCGTCGATGGCGTCGAGCGCGGCAATGGTGCGGTCTCGCGGCAACTTGGCGAGCAGTGCGGGCTCGGCTGCAGTGCCGAGCACGATGCGGGTGGCGCCGGCGTCGAGCCACCGGCGGGCTCGTTCGTAGTCGCGAATTCCACCACCGACCCGGCACGGAGCCCGGTCACACAGGCGCTCGATGACGTCGGCCTGGTCGCCGGTCGAGAATGCGCCGTCCAGGTCGACGATCGCGATCTCGCCGGCGAGCGCAAACCGATCCAGCCACGGCTCGGGCGACCCCGCCGCGATCGCGAGGTCGCGGCCACCGACCAGCTGGACGGTCTCGCCGCCGCGGATGTCGATCGACGGAATGATCACTGTCTCACCTCCACACCAGATTGCGCGAGTACCTGCTTGAGTTCCCGAACGGTGGTATCGCCGTCGTGGAAGATCGATGCGGCAAGCACCGCATCGGCTCCTGCAGCAAAGGCTTCCACGAAATGCTGTGCACCGTGCGCGCCGCCCGAGGCAATCACCGGGATCGCAACCCGCGCGGTCACCGCACGGAGCAAGCCGACATCGAAGCCGCTCCTGGTGCCGTCACGGTCGATGCTCGTGAGCAGGATCTCGCCGGCGCCGAGTTGCTCGGCCTCCACTGCCCACGCGATCGCGTCGCGGTTCACGTCCTCCGATCCGGCGCGTGCGCGGACATTCCAGCTGTCACCCACCTGCAGCGCGTCGATCGCGACCACGATGCACTGTGCACCGAATCGACCGGCGAGTGCCGTCACCAGGTCGGGCCGGACCAGTGCTGCACTGTTGAGCGCGACCTTGTCGGCGCCGCTGTCGAGGAGCCGCTCTGCATCAGCAACAGTTCGCACCCCGCCACCGACGGTGAGCGGAATGGTCAGCTGGCGACGCACCGCGCGCACGGTTTCGGCGGCATGCGCACGCTCACCGGTCGTCGCCGTCACGTCGAGCAGCACCAGTTCGTCGGCACCGGCTGCGTCGTAACGGGCGGCAAGCTCGGCCGGATCGCCGACGTCACGCATCTCGCGAAACTGGCGGCCCTTGAGGACCCTGCCATCACTGGTGTCGAGGCACGGGATGATGCGGCGGGTCAACACGAGCCAACCCACCGCGTCAGCAATGCCACACCCCACGCTCCCGACAGTTCCGGATGGAACTGGCAGGCGAGCTGCCGGTCGCGCTGCATCGCCGCGATAAACTGACCGCCGTGATCGGTGTACGAAGGGCGCCACGAGTCGGCCTCCGAGCGCAGGCAATACGAGTTGGCGTAGTACGCGTACCCACGCTCGACGTAACCGGCCGCAGAGGGCACGACATCGTTCCAGCCGAGCTGCGGTCGCGACGCTCCTGCCGGAAGCGCGACGACGTCGGAGTCGACGATGCCCAGCCCGGTCTCACCGGGCGATTCCTCACTGGTCCGTGCCAGGAGCTGGAGCCCGAGACAAACCGCGAGCACAGGACGCCCGGCTCGGAAGCGCTCACGCAGCGCGTCATCCATCCCGGACTCGCGCATGTGGGTCATGGCGGCAGCAAAGGTGCCGACTCCCGGAATGACAACGCCGAGGGCCTCGGCGACCTGCGCCGGGTCGGAGGTACGGAACGGCTCGGCCCCGGCCCGCCGGAGCCCCGCCTCCATCGAGGCGACGTTTGCCGTCCCCGTCGATACGATCGCAATCGGCCGGGTCAAGTGAGCGACCCCTTCGTGCTCGGGATCTCGTCGACGCCAGTTTGCCGCACCGCCTGGCGGAGCGCCAGCGCCACGGCCTTGAAGGCTGCCTCGGCGCGGTGGTGGTCGTTCTCGCCCGCCAGCACATCGACGTGCAGGGTGAGTCGGGCGGCGGTCGCGAACGACGCGAGCGCGTGCGGAATGTTCTCGCACGACAGCTCACCCAATCGCTCGCGACAGAGTCCGAGCTCGATCCGCGAGAACGGTCGTCCCGACAGGTCGATCACCGCGCGTGCGAGTGCCTCGTCGAGTGGCGCGTACGCGCTGCCGAAGCGGGCGATCCCACGGCGGTCGCCGAGTGCCCGGTCGAGGGCGGTGCCGAGTGCGAGTGATACGTCCTCGACGGTGTGGTGATCATCGACGTGGAGGTCGCCAGTCACCTGGGCATCGATCGAGATGCTCGCGTGCACGGCAAGAGCGGTGAGCAGGTGGTCGAGAAACCCGATGCCCGTGGCGATATTCGCGCGACCGGCGCCGTCGAGGTCGAGCTTCACGGTGACGTCTGTTTCGCGGGTCACGCGGGCGTATTCAGCAATTCTCGGATTCATGACAGGAGCCTCTCCAGGTCGTCGAGTGAAGTGAGGACGCGCGCTGCGCCCGCACCGAGCAGGGCGGCGCGCATTCCCGAGCTCGAGTCGCCCGGGGCAAGGATGCCAAGTGGAAGCAGGCCGGCGCTCCGCGCACAACGCACGTCGTCGGGGGTGTCGCCGATCATCCATGCACGGCTCGCTCCCACGCGCCTGATGGCCTCGGCGGCCGCAAAGGGATCGGGCTTGCCCGGCCCGTCGTCGCATGTGACACACGCGCTGAAGCAATCGCGCAATCCGAACCGGGTCGAGGAACCGCTCGGCATCTCCCCGGGGACGTCCGGTGGCAATCGCGAGTGGCCGCCTGGCGGCGAGGCGCCTGAGCATCGCCGGATCGGCGATGAGCGACTCGGTGAGGTGGAGTCCCGGGTTGGCAGACGTTCCCTGGTAGATCCGCTCGAACGCAGCCTTCACGTCGGCGAACGGCACGTCGTCACGCTGGGCGCCGATGAGTGCAGCCGTGAGGGCCCAGTCATCGTTGGCGTTGCCCGCTTGCTTGAGCGCGCGGATATCTGCGGGGCCAACGTCGACCCCGAACTCGGCGGCAGCGCCGACAATCGCCGCGCGATAGGAGCGCGAGACATCGGCGATCACCCCGTCCATGTCGAACACAATGCAGTCCGGGTTGGTGACGCAGCGCACGGCCTGTTCGATGCGATCACAATCGTCCTCCGCATCCGGAACCGTGATCCGCACATGCGACGGAGCCGCCGATTCGATGAGCCGGGTGCCGATGCCGAACGCCGCCATGCCGTCCCAGAACCACCGCGGGTCAGGTGGAGCGACGCAGGCAAAGTTCGCCTCGGTCGGCAGTGCGGCGACACCCGACGATTGCAGTGATGCCATGAGTCGGGCACGGGTGCGTCGCACCGTCGCGACCCGCGCTTGCATTGCCTCCTCCTCGTGGGCCAATGCGTCCAGCGCGAGTTCGAGCGATGGAGTCGACACCGGATACGGATTGCCGGCCTTTGCGGCTGCGGCGATGACCGTTGGCGACCCGATGGCGTACCCGACGCGAGCGCCGGCGAGCGCCCACGCCTTCGAGAACGTTCGTACCACCACGGCGCGTGGCAGCAGGGTCATTTCGGCGGTCGGGTCGGTGTCGGCGTATTCGACATACGCGAGATCCACCACCACCACCGCGTCGGGCGCCGCGTCGTGGAGGGCCTTGAGGTCGGCCACCGATGCCACGGCGCCGGTGGGGTTGTTGGGCGTCACCACGGCGATAACAGCGGTCGACGGGGTGATAGCGGCCAGCATCGCGGTGAGCGGGAACCCTTCCGATTTCCACGGCACACTGATCAACGACGCGCCGCACGCCTGGGCGTATCGGGGCAGCATCTCGAAGGTGGGATCGGTCAGGATCACGTCGCGGCCCGGTTCGAGGTATGCCCGGAAGACACGCTCCAGCGCCTCGTCGGCGCCGGCGGTGACGAGCACCTGCGACGGGTGGACGCCGTACCGTCCCGCGATGGCGCCGCGGAGCGCGGTGGCGTCGGGGTAGCGCGAAAGGGGCCGCCGTGGCCCGCCCGTGATCACGGGCGTTCCGGCCGATGCGCCCGACCCCTCCGTCCCGGCGAGATCGAGGTCGATCGGGCCCGCGGGGCGTCGTGGCGCGTACACGCCGGCCGTGACGATGCGGGCGGCGGGTGTCGGTAGCGGAGCGATGTTCACGGGACGATGTGGGTGAGGGCGGTGATCACGATATCGGAGCCGCCCGCCGCCTTGATGCGCGGCACGAGACGCGCGAGATCGGCGCGTGGCACGGCGGCCTTGATCGCGTACCCGGCCGATGCGTGCAGCGCCGCGATGGTGGGCTCGCGCATGCATGGCAGCGCCGCACAGACCGCCTCCAGCCGTTCGGGGGTGACGTTCACCTCGACCATCACCCGACCGCGCGCCTCGAGAACCGACGTCAGCATCATGACGAGGCGCTCGATGTCAGCGCGCCGACCATCGTCGAGGGCGCGCGGGTTTGCATAGAGGCGGGTTGAGGACCGCATCAACGTCTCGATGATCACGAGTCCATTGGCAACGAGTGTCGCGCCCGTCGAGGTGTTGTCGACGATGAGGTCGGCGTCGTCGGGCGGGAACACCTCGGTCGCCCCCCACGAATGCACGACGCTCGCGTCGATCCCGGCCTGCTCGAGCCATGCCCGGGTGAGTCGCGAATATTCTGTCGCCACCACGAGCCCCGACTGCGTATTCAGTGGCCCCCGAGCGAGGAGGGCAGCTGGCGCTGCAGCGACCAGGTCCACAGGGTTGAAGCCGGTATCGAGCACCTCGACGAGATCGGCGTCGAGTTCCCGGACCCAGTCCGCACCCGCAAAGCCGACATCCCGCGAGCCGATCGCGAGCATCTCGACGATGCTCTGGGGCTTGAGGATCTTCACGTTGAAGCCGCCGCCCGCGATCGTGGGACGGTACTCCCGTTGCCCCGCGCGGACCGTCAGGCCCGCCGCATCGAGCAACGTGAAGATCTCTGCCTGCATGCGGCCTTTCGGCAGGCCCAGCCTGAGCCCGTCGTCGTTCGTATCGAGGTTCACCGATTCTCCTCGACCCATGATCGGCGGCGCTCCGGGTTCCCGGAAACACGAACGCCGACCAGGGGTCGGCGTTGATGGATTCGCTGTCCGTTTACCGGCCACACGACCTCAACCCGCCCCGGATGCTCCGTGGTGGTGATGGTTGTGATGGCGGCGGGTGCGAGTGATCATGGTGCCCGAAGGTGATACGCCCAGATCGGGAAGTCAACTCGTCGTGGCCGATCGGTGGGCGCCGCGGCGATTCAGTCGTCTGACCACACAGAACCCCGACGGAGGAACGATGCCCAACGCCCTGAAGCTGATCGCGGGATGCCTGCTGCTGGTGGCCTGCGGCCCGGACGACCGCCAGGTCGATCCCGACACCACCACCGCGGCGGTACCCGTGGCCGTCGACACCGTGCCGGCTACGCTGGGACTGTCGGGCGATGGTGTCGGTTGCTTCACCGTGGGGATGGCGGTGGCTGACGCAGGTCCCGCGTGCCCGACGATCACGGACACCACGGTTCCGGGCCCCGAGGGGACGACCGTGCGTGAGCTCCGCACTCCGGCGGCCGACGGTGGGCTCGTGGCATGGGTCGCGGGTGACACGGTCCGGCGGGTGTCGGTCACGGATCCGCGCTGGCGAACCGCCGATTCCCTGGGCGTCGGGACCGAGCTCGACCAATTGCTGGCTCGCGACGGCGCGACGGCCATCGAGGGTGAGGGGCGGCTCTTCGTGACCATCCCGTCGCACTGCGGCCTGTCCTTCCGCCTCGACGCACGCCGCGGTGTCGCTGTCGAGTCGATCGACGAACTCGTTCGGACTGTCCTGCAACGCAACACCCTGGTCGATCAGGTGCTCGTCATCGGCTGCCCGAAGTGAGGGCGCGTATTGCCGTCCTGGCCGCCATGGTTATTGCGGGGTGCGGGGGGCCGGACCCGGTCCCGCCGGGCGGCGTCGACAGCGCCGTGTTGCCCCCAACTGCCCAGTCGGATGTCGTTGACAGCGCGACGTTGCCCGCGGCGGTGCTCGTGGATTCCGGCCAGTCGCCCTCGCCCGCAGGTAGCGATGGGTGGAACTACCACAGGAGCAGCACGGTCGATCTCAACGGTGACGGTGTGGACGAGCGGGTGGTGATCGCTGCACGGGTGGAGATGATCCGTGGGCGGCCAGCGTGGGACGATGGTCAACAGTGGCAGGTGTATGTGGCAGGAGCCGACAGCTCGCGCACCGTCGTGTATGCGCGACGTCTCCAGCTTGGCACGTTGACGCTCCGCGTCGACGCCGGGCGCGCCGGCGCGGCGCGGAAACTGGTGCTGCTCGAGCACGTTCCCGACCGCCTGGCCGTTTACGAGGTTGGCTATCGAGGGCCGGGCGATTTCGCTTCGACCGTGCTGATCGAGCGCGCTGTTGATCCGACCGGCGAGCTGGCGAGTCCTGCGCTGCCCTGATCAGTCGCCGTCAACCGACCGCACCATCCCCGCTTCCACCCAGGTGTGCGCTCCAGCGAGGACACGCTGCGCCACCCGGTAGGTCTGGACATCATCGGGTCCGAAGACATCATCGAACAGTCGGTTCACCCGCCGTCGGGCATGGCGACAGAAGATGTCGGCAAGGTCGACGGCGTCGGCGTTCCCGTCCTTCGCGAGCTGGTGCGCCCTGCTCGTGGCGGCGCTCATCGCAAACAACTCGGCGCCGACATCGACCAACCGGAAGAGGACCGACTGCCGTTGTTCGAGCTTCGGCCCGAACCGCACCATCGCGTGAAAGAGCGTGCGCGCCAGGCGCCGTGACGCCCGCTCGACAAATCGCAGGTGGGTCGCGAGCTCGCCGAACTCGCCATGCCGCAGGAATGTCATCCCGACCCAGTGGCGCGGATACCACGCGACGTAGTACATCGCTGCTCGTGCGAGCGAGCGAAGACGAATGGGAAGCGGCTTCCTGGGGTCGATCAGGTCACCGGCCACCTGAAGGTGGGTGTCGACGGCCTCCCTCGCGATGAAGAGGCGCATGATCTCGCTCGAGCCTTCGAAGATCCGGTTGATCCGGAAGTCGCGATACATCCGCTCGACCGGATCGGGACGCTCACCGCGCAGGCGCAGTGAATCGGTCGTTTCGTAGCCCCGGCCGCCGCGAACCTGCAGGCAATCGTCGATGATCCTGCTGCCGACCTCCGAGTTCCAGAGCTTCGCCATCGCCGCCTCGAGGCGGATATCTGCGTCCTTGCGGTCGGCGAGCAGTGACGCGAGATCGCTCACTGCCTGCATTGCGAAGGTGTCGGCGGCCATCGTGCCGAGCATCTGCGCCACGGCGTCGTGCTGGCCGATCGGCTTCCCCCACTGCACCCGTTCGGCCGCCCAGCGCCTCGTGATCTCCAATGCACGCTTGGCGCCGGCGGCACTCGACGCCGGGAGGGTCAGCCGTCCGGTGTTCAGGGTCATCAGCGCCAGCTTCAGTCCCTTGCCCTCGCCCCAGATGACGTTCTCCGCCGGCACGCGAACGTTGGTGAAGCGCATCACGCCGTTCTCGATGCCGCGAAGCCCCATGAACGCGAGGCGGTGGACGACCTCCACACCCTCCCACTCCGCCTCCACGACGAATGCGGTGATGCGCTTGCCCGTTCGCGCCATCACCACCATCACCTCGGCGACCGGTCCGTTGGTGCACCACAGCTTCTCCCCATTGAGCACCCAGTGGCTTCCGTCGGCCGACAGCTCGGCGACCGTGGTGAGACCAGCCGGATCCGAGCCAACCTCTACTTCCGTGAGGGCAAACGCCGATATCGCTCCGGCCGCGAGCCGAGGCAGGTAACGACGCTTCTGTTCGTCGGTGCCGAAGAGCGTGAGGGGAACTGCAACGCCAATGGACTGGCTCGCCGACAACAGTGCGGTGAGCGAACCATCCTGCGACGTGACCAGGGCGATCGCGTGGGTATACGAGTATTGCGAGAGGCCGAGCCCACCGTACTCCTGTGGGATCTTGATCCCGAACGCACCGATCTCCCGCAGTCCGTCGATCACCGATTGCGGCACCTTGCCGTCGCGGTCGATGGCGTCGCTGTCAACCTCGCGCACCATGAACGCCTCGAGGCGATCGAGTAACGGCTGTGCGCGTGCGAGGTCGGCTGGATCGGGTTCGGGGAACGGATGCACGAGCTCGAGTCGGAGCCGGCCATCGAACAGTTCCCGCACGAAACTCGGCGCGGACCACTCTGTCTCGCGCGCCGCTTCGGCAACGGCGCGTGCTTCGTCGACGGTGGGTGCCACTCGGGGTGCGGGCGGGGTGGCCAGGGTCGCATCGGTCATCGGGCCTTCCGGGCTGGGCGCTGTGGCGGCAACGCCGCCAGCAGCAAGGTGGTGACGTGCCGCTTCCGGTCGGCGACAAATCGTGGATCGCGAGGGTTGAATCCGATGGACGTGACGAGCGTGTTGGCGTGCAGTTGCGGAAACCAGGTCAGGGCGACGAGCGACAGCAGCACGTGCATCACCGCGGTGCGGGCACGAGCCGGGTAGCCGAGTTCCTGGATCAACGCGTCGACGGCCTCGCTCCCGACGGCCTGCGACAGGGGCAACTCGATGTCGGTCGGGCCGTCGCCCAGTGCGTGACGCTGCACCAGTTGCACGAATGCCGGGTGCTCGGCGACGAAGTCCACGTAGTCGCTCACCGCGCCCGCGAGAACGTCGCTCGCGGGGCGGCCACTCCGGAGGGCGCGGGTCCGGCCCGAGCGCACGGCATCGAGCGCGTCGGCGAACGCCCGCTCCACCACGGCGCGGTAGAGGTCGGCCTTCGACCCGAAGAAGTAGCCGGGGGTGCCGCGCGACACACCGGCCCGCACGCCGACAGCCGCCAGCGACGTGGCCTCGTAGCCGTTGACCGCAAAGAGCCCCTCGGCGGCATCGATCACCGCGGTCCGGGTGCGTTCGGCGTCCCGGGTGCGGCTGGCAAGGTTCGGCACGGCATTGCTCCGTGGCGGGAGACTTACTTGTCAACAAGCAAGTTGACCTGTTGCCGTGCGGTTGTCCAGCGCCCGTGGCCCCGAAGTGTCGGGCCGGGGCGCTACATTCCGCCGCCCGCCACCCGCCGCCCGCCGTCGAACAGTGAGCTCCATCAATGCCGCGATCTCCGTGAACAGTCGAATTCTCCTCGCCACGCTCGGTTCCTACGGCGACGTCAATCCGTTCGTGGGTCTCGCGGTCGGCCTCAAGGCGCGCGGGTACCACCCCGTTGTCGCCACCAGTCCGTGGTATCGCGATTACGTCGAGGGAGCGGGGGTGGAGTTCGCGCCGGTGCGGCCCGACATCGATCCGACCAACGCCGAACTGGTCCAGCGCCTCACCGACGCGCGTCGCGGCACGCGCTTCCTGATCCGCACACTCCTCATGGAGGGACTCCGACCCTCCCATGAGGATCTGATGGCTGCAGCGGTCGGTGCCGACCTGCTGGTGTCGCATCCGATCACCTTCGCCGCGCCGCTCGTGGCGGAGGAACTGGGGCTGCGCTGGATGTCGGCCGTGCTGTCGCCGGTGTCGTTCTTTTCGCGGTACGATCTTCCGGCGGTCCCCCCGGCGCCCTGGTTGGCACGGTTGCAGCGGGTTCCGGGAGTGGCACACGCGATCACGCGTTCTGCACGCGCGGTGACGCGAGGGTGGACCCGACCCGTGGCCGTGCTGCGTCGGGAGCGGGGATTGCCCCGCGGTGGCCACCCGCTGTTCGAGGGGCAGCATTCGCCGCACGGCGTGCTGGCACTGTTCTCCCGCGTGCTGGCCACGGCGCGTGCCGACTGGCCGCCTCGCGTGACGATCACCGGCGCGATTCCGTTCGCGGCAAACGGCGGTGAGGCGCTCGATGAACGCACTGCGCAGTTCCTCGACGACGGACCACCGCCCGTGGTCTTCACCCTGGGTTCGACCGCCGTCGCAGCTGCGGGAAGCTTCTACAGCGAGAGTGCCGCCGCTGCGAAACGCGCCGGCGTGCGCGCGGTTTTGGTGGTGGGGGAAGGCCGCGAGGATTCAGCAAGGGAACTTGCCGACGGCACGACCATGGTGATCGGCCGAGCGGCGTTTCCGGCGCTGCTGCCCCGCGCGGCGATGGTCGTGCACCCGGGCGGAGCCGGCACGCTCCACCAGGCCCTCGCGGCCGGCGTGCCGATGCTGGTGGTCCCGCATGGCAACGACCAGCCCGACAATGCGCACCACGCCCGCCGACTCGGCGTCGCGCGGGTCATCTACCCGGGCAGGTATCGCGCTCTGCGGGTCGCACGGATCCTGACCAGCATGATGAACAATGAGGACGTGCATGCGCGAGCAGCGGCGATCGGAGCGATCGTGTCGCGAGAGGATGGTGTCGCGAATGCGTGTGACGAGATCGAGGTGGTGGTCGGAGGGTAAGCGAGAAGCGAGAAGCGAGAGGCGAGAAGCGAGAGGCGAGAGGCGAGAAGCGAGAGGCGAGAAGCGAGAAGCGTCAGGCACTCGCCGGCGTGGGCGTGAGCGATGTGGTTCTGGTGCGTGACTTCAACTGCTTCAGTAATCCGCGATGGGCGCCAAGTTCCTCGAGCAACGACCGTTCGACCGCGCGCGCGTCGTCGAGCTGCGCGGTGAACTCGCCAGCGGGTGCTGCGGCCGTGCCCAGTCGGGCGAGGGCGAGTCGGATTCGTTCCAGCGCGGTGACGCCGGCTTCGTGTCGATCCGCCAGGCGCTGGCGCAGTTCCCGTACGTCGTCGGTGCGCGCGATCGACGACCCGTCGATGAGGCGTTCGGTTTCTCGTACGTCCGACACGCGACGACGCAGCCCCGCCACGACCTCGGGCACGTCACCGAGCCCGTCTCGGGTGGTCGCAGGCAGCGCCTTCCAGAGGTCTTCGATGGCGAGGTCGAGCACCAGTTCCGTGGGGCGGTGAAGGGTGTGTGCCTCGTCCCCGCCCGCCGGCAGTCCGATCGATGCGAGTCGGAGCAACCCGCCAGCAATGCGGGAGTTCCAGAACCAATCGCGAAGGCGCAGCACGATGTTCTCCGCACCGAAGCGGAACGGCGGCAGCAGGAACGAGAATCCGATGGCCGACCAGAAGGCCACGTACGCCCACTGACCGATGCGTGTGGATCTGCGTGAACAGCATGACGACCACCTTGCCATGGGTAGTCGGCATCAACGATGTGCCACAGGTACCGCAAGACCGAGTCGGCGAGCAGTACGTACAGCCCACCCGCCAGCCACCCCAGGTCGTGAACCACACGCGCGAGCAACGACGAAGGCGGAGCAGGGCGTGCGCCGAAGCTGTTCACGGGACCGTGCCAGAATCAGCGCAATGTCGCTTTGCCGGTACCCCGCGCGAACGATCCGACGCAACGCCGTCAGCTCCAGGCCGGCATGAACCAGCAACACGCCACCCAGCACCTTGGCGCCGGTTGCGAGCAGCACGACGACGGGTGAGCCCCATTCGCCGCGACTATACGGTCCAAAGTAGGTCATCGAGTTGAGGAGCCAGACGGCCGTGTCGGCCGTCAGCATCGCGAACACACTCATGCCGAGCGCGTAGAATGGCTTCGTGAAATCCCAGCGCACCGAGCCATTGGCGGAGCGGATCGGCGAGGGCGGTGGCGTTTGACGTACCCTGCAGTTGATCGATCCAGGCCTCCATCGAAGACGCCCGCTTGGATGGATCCTTCTCCAGCGCCTGCTGAATCACTTGGCTCAGGCGCGACGGCGTGCGGGGCGCGGCCTTGCTGACAAGCGGTGCTGGCTCGGTCACGTGCATGAGCAACAGCGACGGAACGTCGTCCGCGATGAATGGAGGGCGTCCCGCGAGTAGCGTCCATGCCGAAACGCCCAGTGCATACAGGTCGCTTTGCGGTGATGGCGCTCCGCCATGGATGACTTCGGGCGCCAGGTACGTTGGCGTGCCGATCAGCGGCCCCACATCCGACCGGTCGATCTCGGCGGCAATCCCGAAATCGGCGAGAACAGCGCGTCCGGTGCTGCGTTCGATCAGGATGTTGTCGAGCGTGACATCGCGATGCACGAGGTTCATCGCGTGGGCATACGCCAATCCCCACGCAATGTCACGGACGATGCGTTCTGCCTCGGCCGGGTCCAGCGGCCCCTCGCGCCTTACGCGATCCCCCGCCGATTCGCCGTCGATCAGGGCCATCACGAAATAGACGAAACCCTGTTGCTCCTCCACGGCGTAAATCGGGACCAGATGCGGGTGCGACAGCCGGGCGCCCGTCCTCGCCTCGCGCACGAATCGCTCCCGCTCGCCCGGGTCACTCGCGAGTTGGGGATGAAGCACCTTGATCGCGACTGGTCGGTCGAGAGATACATCACGGGCGAGATACACTACGCCCATCCCACCGCGACCAATCTCCCGCTCGATCGACCAGGTACCTGCCAGCACTTCCTGGAGACGCTCGAGATGCCCCGTCGTGAGCCTCGGTCATGCGGGCGTCCCCGACGGTGTCGGCGTCAGTTGCACCGGGGACAGACGTGGGCGACGCAGGATGCGACGAACCTCGGCGTGGGCGGCCAGCTCCTGGATGATGTCCGACTCGAGCCGTCGTGCTGCATCGAGATCGCGCGTGAGTTCACTGGTGTGTTGGCGGCTTGCCAGCAGGCGCAAGAGCTGCAACCGGAGTCGCTCCAACCCGGTCACGACCTCACGATGACGTGCATCGACCGCGGCAACGGTCGCGTCGGTCCGCGCGGATTCAGGATCGCCGCTGGGCAACGCGTCACGAGCGGCCGACAGCTGTTCGCTGAGTGTGCGCAACTCGCCAGCGGCGGACTGCAGCGTGTGGGCGAGTGTCGGTACGTCTCCAAGTCCATCGCGCAACGACGCGGGGATGGCCTTCCACAAGTCGTCGACCGCGAGCCCGAGCACCAGCTCGGTGTTGCGGTGCAGCGTCGATGACGCCGCCAGTCGGGTGCGCTGGCCAAGCGCTGCGAGCTTCGTCACCCCGGCGGCAAGTGACGAATTCCAGAAGCGCTCGACCAGCCGGCGAAATCTGCCGCCAGGCGCGAGCCGGAATCCGGGGGAGGCGAAGCCAATCCCGATTCCCGTGAGCGTGGCGAGGTATACCGAACTCATGAGGTCAACGATGGTCTGCTGGATGTATTGCACGGACATCGTCGGGTGCCCGGGACTTATCCACCGCGCAAGGTTGGGGTACACGATGCCGAAAGTGACCAGAAGGAGCACGACTCCGAACACCGTGAGGTCGAGCACGACCCGTCCGGGAAGCGGCGGAAGGCCTTCACGCCTGCGCTCCTGCGCCAGCGCGTCACGCCACAGAGGGTATGCGGCGCGAATGTCATGCACGCCGAAGCCGAGCCTGTGAAGGGCACGCAGTGCCGACACTTCGAAACAGAGATGCGCGATCACCGGAATGGCCGTCACGGTGAGGACCGATGACACCAGAGCCGCCACGAGCAGGCTCTCCACTCGAAACTCCAGGTAGGCCCACACGAGCAGCCAGGTCTGAAGCGCCAGGATCGGAGTAGCCAGGGCGTAAATCGGCCTGATCCGTTCCCACCTCGTGAACCAGTTGCGCAGCGCCGGCGCGATGGCCACCGGTTCCGGCGCACGTTCGAGCATCGCGAGGAGCGCCGCGGTGTCCGCGGGGCGCTCATCGGCATCTTTCGCCAGGCATCCCTCGATGCGCGTCGGCAGTCGGCGCGACACGCCGCGATCACGCGTCCCGTCAGTCGACGGCACCGGCTGCACCAGGTGCTTCGCGAGCAACTGCGCGCTGGTTTCGGCAATGAACGGTGCCCGGCCGACCACGGCTGGTCCACGCGATCACGCCCAGCGCATAGAGATCGGCGCGATGATCAGACGGGTCGCCGCGAATGACTTCCGGAGCGAGAAAGCCCGGGGTGCCGAACACCGGTCCCGACTCCAGCACGTCCCGCTCTTCGGCGATCCCGAAGTCCGCGAGCAGCGCGCGGCCCGTCCCTCGCTCCAGCAGGATGTTCTCGAGGGTGAGATCGCGGTGCACCACGCCATGGGCGTGAGCATAGCCGAGTGCCCACGCCATCTCGCGCAGCACTCGCTCCGCCTCGTCCGTTGCCATCGCACCACGCCGACGAATCCGGGCGCCCAGGGTCTCGCCATCCACCACGGCCATCACGATGAAGACATGGTCGGGCGTCGACTCGACCGAATAGATCGGCACGATATGCGGGTGGGCGAGTCGCGCGGCGATCTTCGCCTCGCGCACGAAGCGGTCGCGTGCGGCGTGGTCGGCTGCGAGCCGATGGTTGAGCAGCTTGATCGCGACCGGACGGTCGAGCTTCACGTCGCGGGCGAGGTACACCGTGGCCATGCCGCCTCGCCCGAGCTCGCGCTCGAGCGAATAGCGACCGACCAGTGATTCCTGAAAGCGCAGCGACGGCGGGTCGGACCAGAGCGACATCGCGGACCTCGGGGGACAACCGACCAGACCCCAACGCCGGCAACGCGGCCAGAACCCTTGAACGCTTCAACCTCAACCGTTCAAGGCGCCGGGTTGGCAACCCTTCAACCTCCGCTTCAACTCCGTTCAACCCTTCAGACGTCACGCTGCACGTCGTCTCGAACCCGCCGCGCACGTTGTACAGCGTGGTCACCGTCAACGTCTTTGCCCGCAGCACCCGCTGGAGATCCTCCGCCAGCCGCGCCGTCGCGTGCTCCTGGAAGATCCCGACGTTGCGGTAGCTCATCACGTAGTACTTGAGGCTCTTGAGCTCGACACAGCAGTCGCTGGGCACATACCTGAGGGTGAGCATCGCCTGGTCGGGCAGCCCGCTGAAGGGGCAGACTGCCGAAAATTCGTTGGTGACGGTGGAGATTTCCTGCTCGGGCCCATCGTAGGGAAAGGTTTCGAGCACCGCGGTGTCGATCGATTCCACCCCGGTGAACGGGATGGTGCGTCCCTCTGCTGTCGCCATGTGCCGGTCCGGTTCGGTGTCAGCCGGAAAATACGTCGACGGCCGGCGGGCCGACAGGCGGCTTCAGTGCTCGGTGTTCCGCCGGTCGCGGTGGTCGAGCGGACGCTTGCGCACCAGGCCGCCGCTGCCGAGCGCGTCGAAACCGTATCGCGCCCGGACCGCGTCGACGGCGTCGGACACTCCCCGCTGCTTGCCGCTGGCGGCGCTCTCAAAAAGATCCAGCGCCTCGGTCTGGCCCAATCGGTTGGCGGCGATGCCGATAAGGCGGACAGCCTGCCCCCGCGCCCGGGCGCCACCCCATGCCTCGGCCAGCAGCGGCCGCGCCGCGCCGATCAGTTCGGTGTCCATCGAGGTGGGCACCCCGAATGCACGGCTGCGGGTGACGGTGACAAAGTCGGCGTGGCGCAGCTTGATCGTCACCCCGCCGGCTGCCAGCCCCTCCTCCCGGAGCTGGTTGCCGACCCGCGCCGTGAGGAGCAGCAGCACCCGATCCAGTTCCTGCGCGTCGCTGACGTCGCGCGAGAAGGTGGTCTCACGGCTGATCGACTTCGGGATCGACTGCTCCCGAAGCGTCGTGCCGCCATGGCCCGCCGCGCGTCGCTGCAACTGCGTGGCCTCGTCGTCACCCACCAGCCGGACCAGCTCGCCGTGCGACATGCCTTGCACCTGTGCCACGTCGTGCAGCCCACGCTCGGCCAGCCGTTCCGCCCCGCGGGGACCCACGCCCGGCAACGCCTTCAGCGGCAGCCCCGCCAGGAATCCCACGTTCCCAGCCATGGCGCACCTCGCAGATCCCGCGCGGCTTCGCAAAGTCGGTGGCCAGCTTGGCGATCATCCGGTTCGACCCTATGCCGATCGAACAGTGCAGGCCGGTCGCCGCGTGGATGTCGGTGCGAAGGCGATCCGCCGCGTCCAGCAACGACACCGGATGCAGGAGGTCGGTGCCGGAGTAAGTCGAGGTAGCCCTCGTCGAGCCCGGTCATCGCAACATTTGGTGAGTGGCGCAGCATCACTTCCCGTACTGCCCGCGACGCCTCCCGGTAGCGGAGGAACTCGCCTCGCACGAACGTCGCGCCAGGGCAGAGCCGTACCGCCTGCGCGATCGGCATCCCCGCACCGACGCCGAACTTCCGCGCCCCATAGCTCGCCGACTGCACCACGCCGCGCGATTCGCGCCTGCCACCGACGATCAGCAGGTCCACGTCGCGCAGCGCCGGATCGTGGCGTCGGCACACCTCGACGAAGAACGCGTCGAGGTCGACGTGCATGAGGCGGATCGACATGAAGTGAAATCTACGGGAGGGCACGCCTTATCATTCATCATGTCCTCCACCTCACTCCGGGTCGGGTTCGCCGGCCTTGGCGCCATCGGGACGCCGATGGCCGACCGCTGCGCCGGGGCCCACCAGCTCACCGTCTGGAACCGTACCCCGGCGACCGCTGACACCTTCGCGGCTGCCCATCCGGGGGTCGCCGTCGCGCCCTCTCCCCGCGCCCTGGCGGAATCATCCGATGCGGTGATCACCTGCCTGCCCACCTCAGCCGATGTCGAGTCGATACTCGGCGGCGCCGAAGGGCTGCTGCAGGGGCTGAGGCCAGGGTCGATCGTGGTCGACTGCACCAGCGGCGATCCGGCGACCTCGCGCCGGCTGGCTGAGCTGCTGGGAGACGTCGGCGTCGCATTCGTGGATGCGCCAGTGAGCGGCGGACCTCCGCTGGCCGCAACGGGTCAGCTCACCGTGATGTGCGGTGGCACCGAGGCCGACGTCAGCCGCGCGCGGAGTGTGGTCGCGCCGTTTGCCGCACGCGTGGTGCACCTCGGGCCGGTCGGGGCGGGGCACGCCATGAAGGCCGTCAACAACGCCCTGCTCGCGGTGCACATCCTCGCTGTCGCCGAGGGGATGGTGACACTGGCGACGCGCCGGGGTCGAACCGCGCGCCATGGTGGAGGTGCTCAATGCGTCGAGTGGACGATCGTTCGTGAGCGAGGCGCTGGTGCCGGAGCGGGTCCTCACCGGGCTCTGGCCGCGCCTCTTCCGCCTGGCACTGCTGGAAAAGGACATCGGCATCGCCCACGAGCTCGCCGCGGAGCTGGGCGTTGCCGATCCCGTGCTGGCGCACGCCCGTGAGCGGTTTCGGGCGCTGCGCGCCGACCTCGGTGAATCGGCCGACTATCTGGACCCGATCAGGGTCGCGGAGCGGTCTGCCGGCGTGGAGTTGCGGGGTTGAGCGATGACGTCGATGTGCCGCGGATGGCTGATGCGCCCGTTCTCGTGCTGGTGGCGGTGCAGGACCTCGTCAACCTCGCGTCGTGCATCCGGATCGCGAAGAACTTCGGGATCATGACTGTTCGGCTGGTCCAGCCGGAATGCGACGTGGATTTTTACCGGATCGAGGGGGTGGCCCACAACACCGCCGACCTGCTCGACCAGATGACGATCCACGACACCCTCGACGACGCTTTTGCCGACCTCACCTGGGTCGTCGGCGCTCACCGGCCGGGAGCGGACCGCGAAGCGGACCATGATGCGACCCCGGGCCGCGGCACACGAACTGGTGACGCGCGGTGCATCCGGCAAGGTGGGTATCCTGGCCGGCCGTGAGGATCGGGGGCTGCACAATGATGAGATCGACCGGTGCGCGGCACTGGTCACGATCAGCGCGAACCCGGCCTATTCATCACTCAATCTCGCGCAGGCGTGGGCGATCATGGCGTACGAGACCTGGGTCGCCCGGGGAGGCGACGAGGCGCCATTCAAGCTCCCACGGCACGCTGCCCCGCCTGCGACGCACGAGCAGATGGAGGCGATCTTCACCGACTGGCAGGCGTCGCTCACCAACGTCCAGTTCTTCAAGAAGCGCCAACCCGACCTCGTGATGCGTGGATTCCGGGAGCTGATCTTCCGGGCAAACCCCGACGCACGCGAGGCGACGCTGCTGAGGGCGATGGGGCTCGAGGTGGGGCACTTCCTCCGCCGGCGCGGCATCATCACGGAATGATGTCGGTCCGGCGGACTTCCACCCGGACGAAACCGGGCACGCTCCCCACCGATTCGGTCCCCGTAGTTGAACGGACCCCGACGCTGCACTAGTTTTGCGACCGACCGGGGGGAGTTGTCGGCAGGACCCTCCATTCTGCGAGACCAGCGCGTTCGTGAAATGATTCACAAGCCCGGATCCTCTTCGGCGGTCTGCTTATGCGTAACAAGTTGTACTTCGGTGGTGTGACGCTCGGCGCCCTCGCGGTGGCCGCGATTGCACTGACCCGTCAGACGGACGCCCAGACCACGGCGCCACCGCCGCCCGCCGCCACGCTCGATTCGTCATCCCTCAAGGGCCCCCGGCAACCACTGCTCTTCCGTCACGACATCCACGCCGGCCAGCTCAAGATGCAGTGCCAGTATTGCCACTACTCGGTTCAGGTGTCGAGTGAGCCCGGCATTCCCAGCATGCAGACCTGCATGGGCTGCCATGCGGTGGTGAAGGGCTCGACGGACGAACATCGCGTCGAGATCAAGAAGCTGAGTGATGCGTGGGCCGCGAAGAAGCCGATCGAATGGGTCCGCATCCACTCGGTGGCCCGCCATGTCCGCTTCCCGCACAGCCGGCACATCAAGGCGCTCGGCGCCAACGGATGCGCAACCTGCCACGGCAACGTCTCGCGGATGCCGCAGGTGTTCCAGGTCAACAACGTGAACAACATGGGTTGGTGCGTGAGCTGTCACATCGAGCGAAAGATCACGCGCGATTGCACCGCGTGTCACTACTAGCATGACGACACGAATTCCCGAGACCGGAGCAGTGATGGGAGACGACGCGCAATCGGGCGTTGACAGGCGGCAGTTCCTCAAGGTGCTCGGTGTCACCGGGGCCGGCGCCGCGACCCTCGGTGGATGTTCGACCGATCGCGTCGCGAAGCTGGTGCCCTACATGGTGCAGAGCGAGGACCAGGTTCCCGGCGTACCGACGTGGTACGCCAGCACCTGCACCGAGTGCTCGACCGGCTGCGGCATCGTCGTCAAGACCCGTGAAGGCCGACCGATCAAGCTCGAGGGCAACCCCGAGCACCCGGTCAACGCCGGCGCGCTCTGCAGCCGCGGGCAGGCCGGCCTGCAGGGCCTCTACAATCCCGATCGCATCGCGTCGCCGATGGCCCGCAATGCGGCCGGCGGTTTCGACGCGATCACGTGGGACGACGCGATCGCGCGGCTCGCCGCCAAGGTGCCGGGCGCGCAGGGACGTCTCGCGGTGATCAATGGATACGGTGCCGGCACCTTCTCGACGCTCCTCAACCAGTGGACCACCGCCGTGGGTGGCCGCACCGTGCGCTACGAGCCGTTTGCGCGCGAGGTCGAGCGGCTCGCGGCGGAACGCACGTGGGGGCGGAACGAGCTGCCGTCGTACGACTTCAGCGCCGCCCGGTACATCGTCTCGTTCGGTGCCGACTTCCTCGAAACCTGGGGAGCCACCGTCGAGAACCAGCGCGGCTTCGCGTCGTCACACGGTTTTGCCGATGGCCAGATGGCGAAGCACGTCTTTGTCGGTCCGCGGATGTCGCTGACCGCCGCCAATGCCGATGAGTGGGTGTCCGTGCCTGCCGGGAGCGAGACTCTCGTCGCGCTCGCGATGGCAAGCCACCTCGGCAGCACCGGCACGACGCACACCCCCGACTCGGTTGCCACCGCGACCGGCATCGACGCCGCCACGATCCGGAAGATGGCCGACGACTTCCGCAGCATGTCGCCGTCGCTGGCCGTCGCCGGCGGGATCGCGGCGCAGCACCGCGGCGCGGTCGATCTCTGTCACGCCGTCAACCTGCTCAACCAGGCCGCTGGCAACGTGGGACGCACCGTGCGTTTCACGGCTGCTCCGGTCCTCACGGATGGTTACTCCGCCGTGCAGTCGCTGTTCGCCGAGATGGCCAGCGGCAATGTCGCAATGGTGATCGTGCACGAGTCGAATCCGCTGTTCACCATGCCGAAGAGCGGCAAGTTCGCCGAGGCCTTCGCCAAGGTGCCGTTCAAGGTGTCGACCGCGCAGGTGATGGACGAGACGGCTGCGGCGTGCGACCTGGTGCTCCCCAATCTCCATGCGCTCGAGCGGTGGGACGACTTGCAGGCGCGTGCCGGTACCATCGGGCTGATGCAGCCCACGACGCAGCCGGTGTTCGCGGCCATGCATACCGGCGACGTGTTGCTCGCGACCGCACGCAAGGTCGGCGGTGCACTCGGCGGCGCGTTCACGGCGACCACGTTCCAGGAACATCTCCAGACGGCGTGGGGCACCGACGCCGACGCGTGGCGTGAGGCACTCGCCCGGGGCGGGCGGTTTGCGGACGCGTCGGTTCCCGACCCCGAAGCTGCCCCGCCGGTTCCGGTTCCGGCGCTGGCAGCACCAGCGGCCGGTGGTGCACCTGCCCCGCCAACCTTCGATGGCGACGGCGAGTTTGTCTTCCTGCCGTATCCGTCGTCGATGTACTACGACGGACGCGGTGCGAACAAGCCGTGGCTGCTCGAGAACCCCGACCCGATGACCAAGATCACCTGGCAGTCGTGGGTCGAGCTTCATCCCGATACCGCGCACCGCCTCGACGTCCGCGAGGGCGAGATCGTCGAGCTGACGTCGCCGCACGGATCGCTCCGCGCGCAGGTGTACGTCTATCCCGGTGTCCGCCCCGACACGGTGGCGATGCCGATCGGCCTCGGCCACACCCAGTACGGCCGCTACGCCAAGGACCGCGGCACCAACGCACTCGATGTGATCGGCGCCGCGAACGGCCAGGGATTCCTGCCGTATGTAGGTACCAGGGTGTCGGTCTCGAAGACCGGCGACTATCACAAGGTCGCCAAGACCGAGGGCACACCACGCCAGCTCGGCCGCGGCATCATCGAGGCGATGGCGTTCACCCACGCCGCCGCCGGCATGACGCCCGAGGAGGCCTACAAGGCAACCGGTCACTCGGCCCACGAGATCAACCCGCCGCGCGAGGTCGAGGCCATCGACGGCTGGTATGAGGGACAGGTCGAGCGCTGGAAGGTCGGCGAGTACGGCATCGAGCACGCCAAGTGGGGCATGGCGATCGATCTCTCCCGCTGCACGGGCTGCTCTGCATGCGTCACGGCGTGTTACGCCGAGAACAACATCCCCACGGTCGGTGAAGACCAGATCTTCAAGGGCCGCGAGATGAGCTGGATGCGCATCGAGCGGTACTGGGAGGGCGGGGACAACGGCGAGCCGATCGAGGCGCGATTCGTCCCCATGCTCTGCCAGCATTGCGACAACGCGCCGTGCGAGCCGGTCTGCCCGGTGTACGCCACGTATCACACGCCCGATGGACTCAACGGACAGGTGTACAACCGCTGCGTCGGCACGCGCTACTGCAGCAACAACTGCCCCTACAAGGTCCGGTACTTCAACTGGCTCAAGTACAACGAGTCGGCGTGGCCGTCAGCCGCTCAACCTGCAGCTCAATCCCGAGGTCACCACCCGGGCGCGCGGCGTGATGGAAAAGTGCACCTTCTGCGTGCAGCGCATCCGCGGTGAGCAGACCCGGTCGCGGCTCGAGGATCGCCCGCTCAAGGACGGCGACATCATGCCGGCGTGTGCGCAGGCGTGTCCGTCCGGTGCGATCGCGTTCGGCAATGTGCGCGACCCTGCGGCCGAGGTGGTCGGATGGAAGCGCGACCCACGTGGCTACCGGGTGCTCGAGGACACGAACGTGCGATCGGCGATCACCTACCTCGCGCGGGTGATCCATCGCGATGCGGAGCAGCCCGCTGCCGCGGCCGACCATGGGGGAGGGCACTAGGATGGCGGTCATCGCGCACGACCCGAGTCGGCCGACGCAGACCCATGGTGAGGTCACCCGTGACGTCCTGAAGACGATCACCGATGCCCCGACCCGCGGGTACTTCATCCTCGTCGGCCTGATGGCGTTCTTCACCCTGATCCTCTTCGTGACCCTGGCCGCGTTGCTCAAGGAAGGCCTCGGCCTTGCCGGCTACGCACCGCCGATCATGTGGTCGGTGTACATCACGACGTTCGTCTTCTGGGTCGGTATCGGCCACGCCGGTACCCTCATCTCGGCGATTCTCTTCCTGTTCCGCTCGCCGTGGCGCACGGCCGTGTACCGCGCCACCGAGGCGATGACGGTGTTCGCCGTCATGACCGCGGCGCTCTTCCCGATCATCCACATCGGCCGGCAGTGGATCTTCTACTGGCTGCTGCCGTATCCGAACGCGCGGTTCCTCTGGCCGAACTTCAAGTCGCCGCTGATGTGGGACGTCTTCGCGATCTCCACGTACCTCACGGTGTCGTCGACGTTCCTGATGGTCGGCCTGATCCCGGACATCGCCGCGGTGCGCGACCACGTGGGCGGCTGGAAGAAGAAGCTCTACGGCTGGCTGTCGCTCGGCTGGACCGGTGCGGATTCGCAGTGGCGCCACTACAGCCGCGCCTACCTCTACCTCGCGGCACTTGCCACCCCGCTGGTGCTCTCGGTGCACTCGGTGGTTTCGTGGGACTTCGCCGTGTCGATCGTGCCCGGCTGGCACGGGACGATCTTCGCGCCGTACTTCGTCGCGGGCGCGATCTATTCGGGCATCGGCATGGTGTTCACGCTGATGATCCCGCTCCGCAAGGTGCTCAAGCTGGAGCACATGATCACCGACTACCACTTCGACAACCTGTCGAAGCTGACGCTGTTCACCGGCTCGATCCTCTTCTATGCCTACGCCATGGAGTACTTCGTGGCCTGGTATTCCGGCAACGTCTTCGAGCAGACCACGTTCTGGCGGCGCGCGTTCGGACCGAACTGGTGGGCCGGCTGGACGATGATCATCTGCAACGCCTTTGTCTCGCAGCTGCTCTGGTTCCGCAAGATCCGGGTGAACGTGATCGCGCTCTTCGTGATCTCGATCTTCATCAACCTGGGCATGTGGTTCGAGCGCTACGTGATCGTCGTGTCGTCGCTCTCGAATGACTACCTGCCGTACGCCTGGGGCCAGCTCAACCCGACATGGGCCGACTGGCTGATCCTGCTCGGGTCCTTCGGCTGGTTCGGCCTCTGGTTCTCGCTCTTCTACAAGAACTTCCCGATCGTGGCGATCCAGGAGATCAAGGAGATGATCCCGATGCCGCGCCGCAAGGCGAGCGGGGGGGCGCACTGATGGCACGCAACGTTCCAGGGGTACTCGGACAGTTCGTGCACGTCGACGGCGCCTGTGACGCGATCCGTGACCTGCGCAAGCAGGGGCACCGCGACCTCACTGTCTACACCGCGGCCGCCAACCACGAGATCGAGGAGGCGCTCGGCGACCCGATCTCGCCGGTGCGACTCTGGACCCTCATCGGCGGCCTGACGGGCTGCGTGGCGGGTTTCGCGATGGCAATCTGGATGTCCCGCGACTGGCCGCTGCTGGTTGGCGGAAAGCCGATTGCCGCGATCCCGCCCTACGTCGTGATCGGCTTCGAGCTCACCATTCTCTTCGGTTCGCTCGCCACGGTGGCTGGCGTGATCGTGCTGTCGATGATGAAGTCGCTTCGCGGTCGCCCCTATCACCCGACATTCAGCGACGACCGGATCGGCGTGTTCGTGCCCTGCGGGTACGACCATGCGCCCCAGGTCGAGCGCCTGCTGCAGGAACACGGTTCGGTGGAGGTGTCGCGCGATGCGTAAGATCCTGCTCGCGGCGCTGCTCGCCGGGACCGGCAGCTGCAACTGGTATTACAACGAGGTCCCGTCGCCCGATGCGCTGATGCACGCGATCCCGTGGTTCGACCACATGATCGCGTCCAAGGCCGTGCACCCCTACCAGACGGACAGCCTGCCGCGCGATACTCCAGCCGGCACGGTGCCGTTCGGCGACGTCGAGGGCGACTGGGACAACTCGAACACGACCGGTGCGATGGCGATCTATGGCTTCGATATCGACCGCGCCAATGCGCTCACGAGGCCTGCAAGTGCCGACTCGAGTGCGGTACCGCTGGTTCGTCGGTGCCAGCCGTGATGCGGAGCGGTGAGGAGCTGTTCATCACCTACTGCTCGGTCTGTCACGGTCCCGCCGGCAACGGTCAGGGCACGGTGCGCATGGGTGCGCCGGCGCTCAACACCGCGGTGGTCGCCGGCCGCAGCGATGGCTACCTCTACAGCGTGGTACGCTACGGACGGAACCTGATGCCGCCGTACGGCGACAAGATCGTCCGGCGCGATGAGCGCTGGCGGGTTGTCGATTACGTCCGGTCGCTGCAGGGTGCGGTGACGACTGCCCCGGTTCCGGCTGCCCCGGTGCCGGCTGCTGGAGGGTCCAACTGATGGCGACCGATTTCACCGCCATGCGCTCGCGTCTCGCCGAGCGGAGCGTGTCCGGCGACTACCGGCCGTTCCTGCTGGCCGGCGGCGTGTTCGCGGCGGTCGGACTGCTCCTCTTCGCGTTCATGCTCCTGGGTGAGGGAAGCCACCGAGCGTGGCAGGCGTTCCACGTCAACTGGCTCTTCTGGACCAGCCTCACCGGTGGCTCGCTGGCGCTCACGGCCGTGCACAAGATCGCCAACGCCAAGTGGTCGGGCGTCATCCTGCGATTCTCGCAGGCGGCGGTCGCGATGATCCCGGTCTCGATGATCGGCATCGTGCTGATCATGACCGTGGGATACCACGACATCTTCGGGCACATGCAGGAAGAGCTGCACGGGATGGCGCACGGCAAGCAGCTCTGGCTGTCGCGCCCATGGATGAGCGTTCGCCTGATCGGCGGGCTGTCGCTGCTCTACTGGCTCGGATACCGCCTGGTCCGGATCGATGTCCTGCATGACCTCGACGAGGCCCGGCAGCACGCCGATCCCGCGCGGGTATCGCGCTGGGATCGGATGCTCGCCGGATTCGATCCGGTGCGCGACCACGCCGCGACCTACCGCCTCGCCCCGATGTTCGTCGCGACCTACGCGATGGTGTTCACGATGGTGGCGTTCGACGGCATCATGGCGCTCCAGCCGCACTGGTTCTCGAACCTGCTCGGCGGCTGGTTCTTCATGGGTGCGTTCCTCGGCGCCCACATGCTGCTTGCGCTGCTGATGATCTATGGCACCGGACGCCTCGGAATCGGTGAGTACGTATCGGCCAAGCAGCGCCACGATCTCGGCAAGCTCTGCTTCGGCTTCACGGTGTTCTGGACGTACCTGATGTGGGCGCAGTACCTGGTGATCTGGTACGGCAACCTCCACGAAGAGACCGGTTTTGTCTTCTCGCGCCTCTGGGGCCCCTGGCGGCCCATCGGCGTGGCGGTCGGGCTCGGCATGTTCGTGATCCCGTTTGCCGGCCTGCTCGCCGTCGGTCCCAAGAAGACGCCGATCACCCTTGGCCTCTTCGCCACCGTCTCGCTCACGGCGCTCTGGCTGGAGCGCTACCTGCTCGTTCTGCCGTCGGTGACCGCTGAAATCGGGCCGGTGTTCGGGCTGCCCGAGCTCGGGCCGACGCTGGCGTTCCTCGGCCTCTTCCTGGTGTGCTACTACCTCTTCACCAAGGCGTTCCCGATGCTCTCACCGCGCCTCGCGATGATCACGCTGGAGCGCGAACAGGGGCACTAGGCGTTCGGCATTCCTGCGGGCAACGCAAAACGGCCGGCACCACTCCTGGTGCCGGCCGTTTGCTCATTCGCTTGTCAGCTCGCGGCGCACTGAGCGCCAGCGCGGCCTACTCGATCCGCCGGGCCAACGCATCGATCTCATCGGCCGACAGCACCGCGGCGACTGCGGGAACATCGGCGTAGTCACGCACCGTGTGTCCCCGCTCCGCGAGCGCCTTGCGTGCGCGTATCGCCGCCGGCGAGGTGCCGGTGAGGAGCCACGCCGAACCACCGGTTGGCAGTGCCTGTCGCACCGCGATCGCCGGAGGGCCGTCGGCTGAGGCACTCACGCGGACCGCGGTGACCGGCAGGCCAGCGATGTGCCGGACGCGCGTGTGGTTGAGCCGAAGCGCCGCTTCCCAGCTGAGCGCTCTCCATCCCGATGCGGCCGTGAAGTCGGCCAGCGGATCGGAGGCGAGTAGTGGCGCAACAGGCGCGTTGGTCGCGAGCAGGGTGGGGGCCACGAAGACCTTTGCGAGCTGGGCTCGAGCAGAGGTGATCGTGGGGCCGTTGCCAGCGCTGGCAGCACCGATCACGGTCAGGGCAACGCCGGCGGCCAGGAGGGCGCTTCGGCGGGTGGTCAGTCGTACCGGCCGCTTGGTGGCGGCGGCTGGTTCGTTGGCTTGCAGCGCGGCTGGGATCTTCGGCAACGCGATGGAGAGAATCTCGCTCGTCCGGATGCGGAGGTCACGAACCTCCGCATGTTGCGCCCGGCAGATCAGACATCCCATCAAGTGTTCCGCGATCTCCGCCCGCTGCCCGCCGCTGACTTGGTTGTCGGCGTAGGCGTGCATTTCCTCTTCAGGAATATGCGGACGCGCGAATCTCTTCACGCTTTTCCTCCATCGAATCATGGGCGAGCACGAGGCGCTTCCGCGCCCGGGCGAGGGTGGTGCCAACGGCACCGACGGCGAGTCCCGTCTGGTCGGCGATCTCGGGGTACGAGAGGCCGGCGTCCCAGAGGAGCAGTACTTCCCGGTCACGCGGCGTGAGAGTCGACAGCGCCCGCTTGACCTCCGCCTCGCGCTCTTCACGCACCAGATCCTCCTCGATGTCACCCGGGTCGCTCGGCGATGCGATCGGCTCGTGGGTGAGGAGGGTGAGGTGCTTGCGGCGACGGATGGCCGAACGGGCCTCGTCACGGGCGATGTTGGCGGCCACGGCGAACACCCAGGCCCGCGGCTTCTCGGGCTGGTGGGAGAGCGCACGCATGAACACTTCCTGCGCCAGGTCCTCGGCGCGATCAGCGTCCCACACCTTGCGGTACAGGAAACGAACGACAGACGAATAGGTTGTGCGGTAGAGATCTTCGATGTCGAATGCCATGGTGCGAGTCCTCATACGATGCGGGGAAGGACAACAGTGAGACGTTCCCTGCACCGCTGATGTGCACACCTCGGGGAGAGGTCGCAGACCCGCGTGCATTACCTGCCAGCGAACAATCTATAGCCGAAGACGCCGATTGCGAAAGGCACACCCAGGGTGCAATCCGGAACGTTTCTCGGGCCAGGCTGAGCACATCAATGGCTTGGCTGGCCGCCCATCGGCCCGGGTCCGCCCGTGGAGGTCGCAGGTGAGTCCGTCTTCCTGGAGAAAACCGCACGCTGAGATGATCTCGACGTTGAGGAGGTCGCCTTCCTCCCGCTCCGTCTTGCAGAGGAGCGGAGCTTTCCGGCTGCGCACCAGCGCTTCCAGCCTGGTCTGGCGCTCGGTGCACCGGATCTGGACCTGCAGGTCCCGGCAGCAGGCCGCGCCGCGGCGGTTGTCGGCCGTCCTGCATGGTGCGCCAGCGCACGGGTTCACGCCGGCCGGTGCAATGGGAAGCGACCGCGCCGGGTTGGCCGCGACCGGGGGTGGCAGGTGCCGGGTGACGAACCGGCCCTTGTCGAAGATGGCAAAGCGGTCGGCCCCCAGGCGGCGGGGCGCGGGTTTCCGCTCGGGAGCGGGCACCTTTCCCTCGAACCCCCACGCCCCGCAGCGGTGGGTGCCGTCCCCCTGGTCACGCAGGTAACGGCAGGGCACGTGGATCGACGCCTCGGCCCAGATCTCGTCGTCCTCCTCGAAGGTGGCGCCGAAATCGACGCGCTCCACGTGCCCGAACAGCCACGTCCCATCGTGGTCCTCACCACCCTCGAGCGCCGCCACGCGGAGCGTGACGTCGAGCGCGCGGCACTGGCGGCCGAGACGGGTGCAGGGCGGTGGAGATGCCATGGGGGACCGGTTGGAGGATGATTCGAAAGCGGGGGTAAGCTACAACCGACCCGCGCCGAATTGCAGCGAGGTGTACTACACCGAGCCGCCAGGCGTCACTATATTTGATTCTTCCCGGCTTCCTGGTGGACGGGAGCCGCCGCAGTCACCGGACTGATGGCGGCCGAACAACATCAGGCGAGAGGCAAAGACAACGAATGCGCGTTCCAGCGATGCTTGCTGCAGTCGCTTTGGTGCTGGCGGCTTGCGGCGGCGACAAGAAGGTTGATCCTGCGGTTGACTCGGCCACCATTACACCGCCGGTAGCGACGGATCAGCCGGTCGTCACGCCCGGCACCGGCACGACCCACGAAGTCCAGATGGTCCAGGAAGGTGAGGATTTCAAGTACCTTCCCGCGACGCTGACGATCAAGTCGGGCGATGTCGTGGTGTTCAAGAGCGTCTCGGGCGGCCTGCACAATGTGCAGTTCGAGGAGAACGGGATCCCCGCGGGTGCCATGGACATCATGAACGCGAACATCCCGAACCGTCAGGGCCCGCTCGCGAGCGAGCTGGTCGATGTCGGGCAGAGCATCACGATCTCGTTCGCTGGTGCGCCGGCAGGCGATTACAACTTCTTCTGCCTCCCGCACCAGACGATGGGCATGAAGGGCATGATCACGGTCCAGTAGTCGAACGCTCCACGCAGCACAAGGGCCGTCACGTTCGCGTGGCGGCCCTTTGTTGTCTTCACACGCAGGCGTTCACGCTCGACGCATTGGAGCGGCAAGGAACGGCACGGTCAGCCCCAGGGCCAGCCCGGCGACACTGTCGATGACGTAGTGCATCTGGCAATACACCACGCCGACGGCGAGCAGCGCCGTGGGAACCGCGAGGATCATCCCGAGGCGCCGTGACCCGCGCCACGCACCCACTGTTGCCGCCACCGTTGCCGCCACATGCGACGAGGGGAACGCCGCACCGTACGCGCTGCCACGGTCGAGCGTGGCGTACACCAGCCGGGCTGGACCGTTGTCGACGAACTCGCCCACGGGCCGCACGAACTCGTAATAGGGACCTGCTACCGGAAAGAGCAGGTAGGTGAGGTAGCAGAGGAGGAAGGTGGCGATCAGCCCGTCGAGGTATCGCTCGATAGCCGCGCTCCGCTGGCGTGCGGCGAACACCAGGATCGGAAACGGCACGATCAGGTAATACGAGAAGTAGACACCGTGCAGCAGGGTCGACCAGAAGGCGCTCGGTGCACTGCGCCACCAGTCACGCGCCGGCTGGCCGCCGAACAGGCGTTCCTCGAGTTGCAGGATCGGTGCGTCCCACACGTGCACCGCGCCGAATCGGTTGAGCACGTCGAGCGCCGAGTAGAGTCCAGTCAGGAGGAGCACCGGATAGTATGCACGAAGGAAGCGACCGGCTGGCGTGTCGGTCGTCTGTGCGCTGAGCCACGCGAGCAGCGGCAGCGCGAGGTGCGCCATCACGACCAATCCGACTCCCGGAAACGACAGCCTGGTGAGCCCGACGGCCGCGACCACCACGCCATAGGCCGAGAGCATCCAGTCGACCCGACGCATTCGCGACAGCCTGCTCAGAGCCAACCCTCTCGCCGGTACCAGTCGGCCGTGTGTGCCAGGCCGTTCGCGGCGTCGTAGCGCGGCAGCCAACCAGTGTCCGCGATGAAATCGCCGGCGTCGGCAGTCCAGGCATCCTGGAAAAACTCGTGCGTCTTGTCGGCCCGCAGGATCGTCTTGCGACCGAGGAGCGCGGCGAGCCCTCCCGTCGCGCTCAATGCCGTGTGCGCCAGCCAGCGGGGAATCGGGATGAGCGCGGGCTTTCGACCCACCTGTCGTCCGATCTCGCGCACCAGCTCCGCCGTGGTCGTGACCTCGGGATGGTTGACGTAATAGGTCTTTCCCTCGAGCCCGGCGGTGGTACCCGCCAGCACGAGCGCGTCGGCAAGATCCTCGACGTGCACCAGTGAGACCTGCATCGAGCCATCGCCGAAGATTGGCGCGACACCAAGCCGCGCGGCCTTGAAGATCGCGAGGAGGTTGTCGCGGTCGCGCGGGCCATAAACAGTGGGGGGGCGGACGATCACGTGGGGCGGCGCGCTCCCCTCCTGCAGCACGCGCTCGGCGGCGAGCTTGCTCCGGCCGTACATCGTGACCGGTGCGTCGTCGCCGGCAGCGCGCTTCGGGGTGTCACGCCGAGCCGGCCCACCGGCTGCCATCGAACTCACCAGGACGATGCGGGCACCCAGCCCAGCGGCTTCAACGGCTCGCCTGACGTTGCCCGTTCCGTCCCGGTTGGCCGAGAGGAACTCGGCTTCGTCGACCGCACCGGTGAGTGCGGCTACGTGATAGACGACGTTGCAACCGCCGGCTGCGTCGGCGAGCGCCGCGGCATCGGAGAGATCGCCCATGACGAGCCGCGCTCCGCGTTCGGCGATCGCTGCCGCGCGTTGCGGCGTCCGCACCAGCGCCGTGACGGTGTCGCCCCGGGCAAGCAGGCGATCGACCAGGTGCCCGCCGACGAATCCGGTGCTACCCGTTACCAGTACGTTCACGTGGCGCGGTCGAGCAGGCGATACGTCTTGTACTCGATGAATCCGTTCTTCTTGAGCGCCTGGATCATGACGGGGTTGTCCTCGAGGACCCAGCCGCCCTCGCCCCATCCGATGCCGACCTTGCCCGACTCGACCCAGATGCGATGGCACAGGGCGTTGTCGAGCCCCTTGCCGCGCCACGCCGGGATCACGCCGAGGAGGAGGATCCGCGAGCGGGTCAGCTTCTTCCGCTTGAGCATCCAGATCAGCTTGAGCAACCCCGGGAATATCCGTCCGTCGCGATTGGTCTGGAGTGCCTCGTTGAGGTCGGGAATGCTCATCCCGAACCCGATCGTCTCGCCCTCGCGCTCGGCGAACGACACCATGCCCGGTACGATGATCGGCTTGAAGTCGGCGGCGAGCTTGTCGATCTCCGCATTGGTCATCGGGACGAAGCCCCAGTTCAGCTCCCAGCAGGCGTTGTACAACTTCTTGATCAACTCGACTTCTTCGTCGAACCGTTTCATGTCGAGCGTTCGAATCGTGATGTCGTAACGCTTGAGGAGCAGTTCCACGGCCCGCGTGGTGCGCGGCGGGGCCTCGATCGGTCCGTCGGCACTGCCGCCCTCGAGCGCGATCAGGTCCTTTGCCTTGGTGAACCCCGCCGTCTCGAGCAGCGTGAGGTAGTAGGGCGGGTTGTGCGGCATCATGAACGTGTTCGGGGTGTTGAACCCGGCAACGAGGACTCCGCACTCATCGTTGGTCGAAAACGACGCCGGCCCCCGGAGCGTGTCGAGCCCGCGAGCGCGCACCCACTCCGACGCGGTGTCGAGCAGCGCCTCAGCAACCCTGAAGTCGTTGATCGCCTCGAAGAAACCGAAAAAACCGACGTGGTCTTCGTGGGTTTCGTTGTGCAGGCGGTTGTGGATCGCCGCGATCCGCCCGACCACCTTGCCGTCCTGCTCGGCAATGAAGTAATCGGCTTCGGCGTGCGCGAAGAACGGGTTCTTGTCCCGGTCGAGGAGCTTGCGCACTTCCATGCGGAGCGGAGGGATCCAGTTGCGATCGTCGCGATGCAGGCGGTAGGGCAGGTCGATGAAGCGCTCGAGATCCTGCCGGCTCTCGACGCGCCGGATCACCGGCGCCTCGCTCAGATGACCCCCAACTCCTTCCCGATTCGTCCGAAGGCCTCGAGGCATTCGTCGATCTGGGCAGCGGTGTGAGTGGCCATCACGCTGGTGCGGAGGCGGCACTGCGACGGCGGCACGGCAGGCGGGACCACCGGGTTGGTGAACACGCCCGCGTCATACAGCTTCCGCCAGAAGACGAACGTCTTGTCGAGCGGGCCGACGAGCACCGGGACGATCGGCGTCTCGGTCGGGCCGATGTCGAAGCCCAGTTCGGTGAATCCCTGCTGCAGGCGTCGGGCGTTGACCCAGAGTGCATCGCGACGCTCGGGCTCCTGCTGGATGACCTCGAGCGCGGCCAGGACGCCGGCGGTGTTGGCCGGCGGCAGCGATGCGGTGAAGATGAAGGCGCGCGCGTGGTGCTTGAGGTAGTGGATCACCTCTTCATCGCCGGCCACGAAGCCGCCGACCGACGCCAGTGACTTCGAGAACGTCCCGGCGATGAGGTCGACATCGTCCTGCATCCCGAAGTGCGCACCGGTGCCGTCGCCGCGCGGTCCGAGGACGCCGAGCGCGTGGGCATCGTCGACCGCGAGGGCAGCGCCGTACTGCTTGGCGATGCGTACCAGCTCGGGAATGTCGGCGATGTCCCCTTCCATCGAGTACACGCCGTCGACCACGATCAGCTTTCCCTTGCCCGTCTGGTTCTGTTCCAGGCGTCGCGTCAGGCCCGAAAGGTCGCCATGATTGAAGCGCACCGTTTCGCCGAAGGAGAGCTTGGCGCCATCGACGATGCAGGCGTGATCGAGCTTGTCGAGGTAGACGGTCTCGCCGCGGCCGAGCAATCCGGCGATCATTCCGAGGTTGGCACCGTAACCGGTCGAGAAGACGATCGCCGATTCCTTGCCCAGGAACCGTGAGAGCGCGTGTTCGAGTTGTTCGTGGAGATCGAGGGAACCGTTGAGGAAGCGGGACCCGGTACATCCAGACCCATAGCGGTGCAGCGCCTTGGTAGCCGCCTCGAGGACCTTCGGATGGTGCGTGAGCCCGAGATAGTTGTTCGAGCCCAGCATGATGCGCTTCTTGCCTTCAATGACGACGACGGTGTCTTCGGACTCGGAGATCGGCTTGAAGTAGGGGTAGAGGCCCGCCGCCTGGATCTCCCGGGCACGGGTGAACAGCCTGCACTTCTCGAATATTTCCACCGTGGTCTCCAGTGTATCGGTCGGCACGAGTCCTCGCGAGCACAGGTGGAAGTTCGCGGACGAATGGTTCAACTTTGGGACGTGAACAAGGCAAAAAATACGGCCGGAGAGGGGGGGACACAAGCGGAAACGTCGCCGGCGCGCCGCCGCCGGCGCTGGCTGGCGCTCGCTGGCGTCCTCGCCATGGCGTGGGTCGGCCTGCTCCCGTCCCTCGCCGCGCAGGGGTTTCCGCGGGCCCGGCCGGGCGAATTCGAGGTTCGGGGCTTCGACATCGCGCTCGACGGTGGTTGGCGCAGGCCTGCCGCCGCGCTGCGCGCCGAGCGCCAGGCGGCGCTGAACGCCGGAGCCCTCTCCCGCCTCAATGCGCCGAATTTCAGCGTGCGTGGAACGTTCCGGATCCCGGTGGTGCCGCTCGGATTTGCCGACGCCTCGATGCCATTCACCCGCTCGGCCATCGACGCGCTCTTCTTCGATCCATCGCCGTCCGCCCGGCCCTACTCGGTGCAGAGCCTCTACCGCGCAGCATCGCGCGGACGGGTGCTGCTGCAGGGAAGGGTTTTCGACGCGGTGCCGCTCCCCGGCACCGCTGCCTTCTACGAGGACGGCTGCAACGGCGTCGGGATCTACGGCGCCTGCCCGGCCCGCGCCCGAAGCCGGATGGCCGACCTCCTGCTCGGCGCGCTGGACGCGATATCCGTTGGCCCGGGCGCCGACACGGTCTGGAACCAGTTCGACAACGACGGCCCCGACGGGATCTCCAACTCGGGCGACGACGACGGGATCGTCGACCTCGTGACCTTCCTCCAGCCGCGGCTCGACGGTGCGTGTGGCACCGATGCCATCTGGGCCCACCGATATGTGATCCGCGGATGGAACGGCGGGGCGATGTACACCACCCGCACACCGCGCCGAAACGCCGCCGGGGCACCGATCAGCGGCCAGTTCCTGCGAGTCGATTCCTACACGATGCAGAGCGTTCGTGGCGGCGCCACATCGTGTACCGCCAGTGAATTGATGCCCATCGGCACCGTCGCCCACGAAACCGCGCACGCATTCGGGCTCCCCGATCTCTACGACACCGATCGGACCAACCCGACGGAGGGCGTCGGCGAGTGGAGCTTGATGGGCGCCGGCAGCTACGCCACTCCCGCCTCGCCCGCGTCGTTTGATCCGTGGTCACTGGTGCAGCTGGGCTGGATCGCTGTCGACACCGTGAGCCACGGGCGGTCGGTCACTGCGGGCGCGGTGCAACTGACTGATACCGTCTACCTCGTCGCGACGGATGCACCGGGAGTGCACTTCCTCATCGAGAACCGGCAGGCAACCGGACCGGACGCGGCGATGATGACGTCGCTGTTTGCCCGACCGAAGGGGCCAGGGTTGCTCATCTGGCGCATCGACGAATCCCGCATTGCCACAGGGCTCGCATCGAACGCGGTGAACAGTGGCCCGCGACCGGGGGTGTCGCTGGTTCAGGCCGACGGCCTCGAACAGCTCCGCTCGCCGTTCGGGAATGTCCGCAACCGTGGCGACGGCGGCGATCCGTGGCCGGGAACGAGCAATCGCACCGTGTTCGGGCTCATGTCGCGCCCTTCCACTGTCAACTGGGATGCGGCGCCACTTGGCTTGCGGATCGACCGCATCATGGCCGTCTCGGGCGGGCGGATCAGTTTTCGGTTGACTCGGGGTCCGGCCACCGTGATCACGTCGAACACCACCGCTGGCCGGTTGCAGGTCGATGGCGAGTTGCTGAGCGAGTGGCGTGAAGTGCTCGCCAGCGGCGACGAGGTGGCGATCGTGGTGGACAGCCTGCAGTCGAGCGCTGGCGGGAGGACCACCGCCGAGTTCGTGACGTGGAGCGACGGCGGCCCACGCAATCGAACCATCGTGGCGTCGGGACCGCGCCCGGATACCGTTCGCGCACAGTTCCTGGTTCGCCACCGCCTTCGTGCAGTAGCCACCGCTGGCGGATCGGTCTCCGGTCTTCCAGGCGGCGACGAGTTCCTGTCCGCGGGTCAGGCCGTGCGTCTTCGGGCCGCGAGCGACCCCGGCGCAACGTTCCTGCGCTGGACTGGCGACACCACGTCCGCCAACGTGCAGCTCGACCTGGTGATGAGGCAGCCGTGGACGGTAACCGCCGAGTTTGTGATGCCGGTCGCAGTGTCTGCCGAGGCGGCTGCGGCAGCGCTGCTCGGCGGCGCGCCGCTGCCGTCAGCGACGAGCGTGTATCTCGACACGATCGGCAACCGCAACGGTGCGTACGACGTCGGCGACCTGCTGGCGTGGCTCCGTTTCACGAAGCAGGCGATCCCACCCTCACTGCTCACCGGCAGGCGCGAGGCATCGTCACGATGATCCGGTACCTCGCAGCCGTGATGCTGCTGTCCACGGGATGCCGCGAAACGCCGGCAGCGGTGGCAGAACCGGGCATGCTTGCGGTCGAGGTGGTGTCAACAGCCGTGGCCGATGGCGCACTGCTGTTCACCATCAGCGGCGGCCCGGTGGACGGCGTGACGGCGGATGGTGTGGCTGTCACGACGCGCACCGATGAGACCGGAACGCACCTGCTCGTGACCGGGCCGATCGCGACGGGTGTCATCATCCGCGTTGCGGTCCCCGACGTGGCGGCGGCCGCGACGTACGTCGTGCGGCTCGAGCAGGTCGCCGATGGCCAGACGTTCGCACTGCTCGACCCCATCAGTGTCGAGCTTCGCATCGGTCGTGAACCGTGACGCGCCGAATCGCGATCATCGGAGCGGGTCCGGCTGGCCTGGCCGCGTATCAGCGGCTCCGGGACGTCGGCTGCGATGCGCAGCTGTTCGACCCCGAGCCCGGTGGGTTGATGCGAACGGTGCGGCAGGGTGGCTGGATCATCGAGGCGGGTGCGCACACGATGTCGACCACCGACGAGGCGGTGTCGGCGATGCTCCGCGCCGCCGATGCGTCGTCCGGCGGAGCATCGGTCGCCCCGGCGGTGCGAGGCCGACAGGTGCTGCTGCACGGCACCCCGACACCGGTACCGCTCTCGCCCGGCGACCTGGTGGCGTCGCCATTGCTGTCGATGCGGGGTCGGTTGCGGTTGCTGCGCGAGCCGTTCATCGGGGCAAGGCCGGGTGATGACGACGAATCGGTCGACAGCTTCGCGCAGCGGCGATTCGGTCGTGAAGTGGCCACACGCATCATCGACCCGATCGTCGGCAGCAGCACCGGCGGTGACCCGCGGTACCTCGTTGCACGTGCGCTCTTTCCGCAGCACGTGCAGTTCGAGCGCGAGGGCGGGTCGGTGTTGCGCGGCGCAATGCGTGCGGGCATGCAGGCTCGCCGCCGGAAGGGGGCAGCGATCACGGCACCGTCTTCGCACGCAGGGGGGATCGACTGGTTCACCAGCGCCGTGGTCGGGCAGAACGGTGCAGTCCACCGCGAGCGCGTGCGGGGCGTCACGCTGGGCGACACCGATGCGACAGTGCGGTGGGGAGATCAATCGGAGCGGTTCGATGGCGTGGTGTTCGCCGTTCCGCCAACGGCACTCAGCGAGATCGCGATCGAAGGACTCGACGCCGGAGACATTGCCGCGATCGCCTCGATCCCCTGTGCGTCGGTGGCGAGCGTGTCGCTCGGGTATCGTCGCGAGCAGGTCAGCCGACCGTTCAGTGGCGGGTCACTCCTCATCCCGTCGAGCGAGCGCCTTGCAGTGCTGGCCACATTTGCGGCCTGTGCAATGTTTCCGGGGCGCGCGCCCGACGGTCACGTGTTGTTCACCAGCATCGTTGGTGGGGTGCGCCACCCCGATGCATTCCGCGATGACGATGGCGCCCTGGCCGGGCAGGTGCACGCTGCGCTCACCGGGGTACTCGGATTAGTGGGGGCGCCAGTGATGATCCACGTCACGCGCTGGGACGCGGCGATGCCCCAGCCGGTAGCCGGGCACCGCGCTCGCCTCGCGGCGGCGGACGCGATCGAGAGCCACTCGCCGCGGATCGCGTTCGCGGGTGGGTGGCGTGGTGGGATGTCGATCGGCGAGGCGATGGCCAGCGGGATACGGGCGGCCGATCGATTGGCGGGTGGTGGTGGCCGCCTAGCGCCCGTTCTCCTCAAGCTCCTCTTCCTTGAGTTCCATCTCTACCCGTTCGGCCTGGATCGACACTTTGACATGGGCGTGGATGCCCATGTAGAGGTTGGCGATCCACACCAGCGCGAACCACGCCACCAGGTATCCGCGCCAACCGGTGAGGACCAGCTCGGAACCCCGCCATCCACACCATGCCGAGGGCCACGTAGTGGCTGAAGCAGTATTCACAGGTGAAGAGGTAGAAGAACTTGCGGCGCAGCACGGACGAACCGCGGCGACGGGACTGTCGTTCACACCATTCGCGGGGTTCGCGAAACACTTCCTCGTGTGTCACCGTCCATGCAATGCACGCGACCGGGATCGCCAGGAGGAAGAGCCATGCGGCCTGGGTGCCGAGGGGCATCGGGCGGTCTCCAGCTAGGTGGTGGCGCCGGCGCATTGCCCGGCAGCGTCAGATGGCTTGCAGTCCTGAGCGGCGGCGATAGTATCAGGGTCCCGCCGAATCCAACCCTGTAGCACCCAAGGAGTTCCAGCATGAAGCATTGGCGAACCGTTCGCGTGATCACTTGCCTCGGATTGATCGGCCTGGTGTCCGGCGTGACCGGGGCGACCGCCCAGGATCGCCTCAAGACGATGCCCGGGTATGAACAATACCAGAAGATGGTCCCGCAACTCGCCAGCTCGGTCAAGCTGGGCACCCTGCAGGGGATGACCTGGGCAGATTCGGGCAAGGCGATCGAATACACCCGGGACGGCAAGCGCTGGCGCTACGACATCAAGGGCAAGGAAACCACGGAGATCGCTGCGGCCGCTGCAGGCGGCGGGCAGGGTCGGCGTGGGATCGAGCGCGGGCGTCAGGCTGAGTCGGCGACGTCGCCCGACAGCGCGCTCAAGGCGACGCACCGCGACCGCAACCTGTGGATGAGCGGTGCCGACGGCAGCAACGAGGTGGCGATCACCACCGACGGCAGCGCCGCCGACCGGATCAAGTACGGCACGGCGTCGTGGGTGTACGGGGAGGAGCTCCGGCAGGTCACCGCGATGTGGTGGAACCCGGGAAGCACCCGTCTCGCGTACTACCGCTTCGACGAAAAGCCGGTGCCCGATTTCCTGCTGCAGCTCGACCAGACCAAGCTCTACAGCACCATCGACACCGAGGCGTACCCGAAGGCCGGCGAGCCGAATCCGGTGGTCGACCTCTTCGTCTACGATGTGGCATCGAAGAAGTCGGTGCAGATCGACGTGCGCGACGGCAAGCCGTTCACCGACGACGTGGTGGGCCACTACGTGTACAACGTGGGATGGTCGCCGGACGGCAGCGAGATCACCATGAACCGCACCAACCGTCGCCAGAACATCATGGAGTTCGTCGGTTGTTCGCCCACCACCGGCGCCTGCCGGGTGATCGTGCGCGAGGCCTGGCCGGCGAGCTGGACGTCCAACCACCCGGAGATCCGCTGGCTGGCCGACAACGAGCGGTTCATCTGGGGTTCCGAGCGCACCGGTTTCACGAACTACTACCTGTACAACCGGTCCGGGAAGCTGCTGGCGACGCTGACCTCGCATCCGTTCGAGGTCGGCAACGTCGTGCGGGTCGATGAAAAGGCCGGCGTGATGTACTACACCGCCCGCAGCGGCAGCAATCACATGATGATGCAGCTGCATCGCGTCGGGCTGAACGGCAAGAACGACAAGCGCCTGACGGACCCGTCGATGAACCATACGATCAACATGGCGCCCGACGGAAAGCATTATGTCGACGTGGCGCAGACGCACGACACTCCGCCGGTGACGCGACTCTACGACGTATCGGGGAAGATGGAAGCTGAACTCGCGACGAGCGACCTCACCAGGTTCCGCGAGCTCGGTTTCGAGCCTGCCGAGCTGTTCACGTACAAGGCAGCCGACGGCGTGACCACGCTGCACGGGATGGTGCACAAGCCGTCCAATTTCGACCCGGCGCGGAAGTACCCGGTGCTGGTCAGCGTGTATGCCGGCCCGGGATCGAACGGTGCGCGCGAGACGTTCGCGATGCCGAACCCGCTCACCGAGTACGGCTTTCTCGTCGTGACGCTCGATTCGCGGAGCGCTGGCGGCCGGGGCAAGGCGTTCATGGATCCGATCTACATGCGTCTCGGTACCGTCGAGGTCGACGACCAGGCGGCGGGCGTGAAGGCACTGGCCGAGCGACCGTACGTCGACGGCAAGCGCGTCGGGATCTTCGGCACGTCGTATGGTGGGTACGTGTCGGCGATGGCGCTGTTGCGCCACCCCGATGTCTTCCAGGCTGCCTCGGCGTCGTCGCCGGTGACGGCGTGGGATCATTACGACACGATCTACACCGAACGCTACATGTGGATCCCCAAGGAGAACTCCGACGGGTACAAGGCCGGCTCGGCGATGACCTACGCCAATGACCTCAGGGGACGGCTGATGGTGTACTTCGGCACTGCCGACAACAACGTGCACTCGACCAACGCGATGCAGCTGATCCAGGCGTTGCAGAAGGCCGGCAAGAGCTTCGACGTGATGGTCGGCCCCGACCTGGGCCACACCGGGATCAACCAGGCGCGGATGATGGAGTTCTTCATCGAGAACCTCGTGGTGAAGGGTCCCCTGACGACCTGACCGCGGTGCCCGTTGGGACGGTTGGTGAAGGGGCCGGCATCGTGAAACGATGTCGGCCCCTTTCACTGACCCTACTTCACCCCGATCCAGTAACTCACCTTCATCGCGAAGAAGTTGTCGCCCCGGGCGCCGATCGCATCGAGGAGGTCGCCGGCATGCACCGACTTCCCGAATGGCGTCGCCCGCTGCCGGTTGTTCTGCCAGATGAGGAACGCCGTGCTGCCCGGTAGCCACTCCCAACGCAACACCAGGTTCGACCGGAAGGAGAGCCGGTTGAAATCGAGATTGGCGAGCGTGAATGACGCGCTTCCGTCGGTGACGGCGTACGAGCTGTCCGCCAAGCGAGTGATCGTGGTCCCCGAACCCGCCACACCGTAGAGCCGGAGTTCCCGGCTCCTCGCCGCCTCGAGCTCGCCAATCTTCGAGTACTGCCCGCTTGCCGCAAACGGCTCGGCGTATCCCTCGATCGTGAAGTTTGGCGTGACGGCGTAGTTGAGCCGGAGGCGGGCCGAGAGTTGGCTCCGGTCGACGAAACCGAAGATGTAGCGGCTGCCGAACGTCGCGGCTGACCCGCCGGGCCGTGTGCCGATGTACTGCCGTGCATCGGCGGAGCGCACATACGAGGGATCGATCGACGCCTGCCAGCGCGCACCGGGGCGCACCGAGAGGGTCGACCCGACGGTCCACGACCATCCGCCCAGCTCATCGTTGGTGTGCCGCGCGTTCACCCCCCACGTGACCGGTTGATTCGAACGGCTGTTGAAGTTGCCGCTGAGGACGAACGCGCGCGGCGTGCCCATCAGCGGTCCGCCGCGGGTCAGGCCGTCGCTCAGCGAACGCAGGTTGTGCCTGATGTTGAACGACGCCCGCTTGAAGTTGTTGAACGTGACGGAGTTGTTGATGCCGATGCTCGAGTACTGGCGGATACCGCCGAAGTTCCAGCCGGATTCGGTGGTGAACTGCACCATGTAGGAGCGGAACGTCTTGCTCGGCTTGGTGTCACGCAGGATGAAGTCGGCATTGAAGTTGATGTCGTCGGCGGTCTGCATCCGGCCAAGGTCGTTGATCTCGAAGCCGGGCGATCGTGCCAGGAGCTGGATCCCCCAGAGCGTGAACCGGCCGGCGTTCTTGTCATGCCGGAGCGACACCGTGTAGCCGCTGAGGGACGTCCGGGTGGGATCGAAGCGGATGTGGTCCTGGTCGGGCCGCTGGTAGTAATGGGCGCTGCCTCGCTGCAGCCGCGCAATCGCAGCGGGGTCGCCTTCGACATGGCTGGCGCCGACAAACCCGGTCAGTTCGTACTTCCCCTGCTGCGTGCGGATCTTCCAGTCGACGCCCCCGGCGAGCGCATCGCGGGCGAGGATGTTCGCGAGGCCGCCGCGCTCGTCGACATAGTGGTGCGCATACGTCATGTTCACGCCCACGTTCGATTGCTGGCTGCCGACCTCCTGCTGGAGGCGCACCACCGCAAAGGCGTTGGGCGGTTCGACCACGAGGCTGTCGAAGGTGTCGGGGAGGGAATCGTATGACCGGGCGTATTCGCGCGGGGTCACCGCCGCGAGTGCGCCGATCGAGAGCCCCGACTTGAGCCGCCCCGTGACCTTGGCCGCCGAGAGGATCGTGGTGTTGCTCGGCTGCTTGACGAAATCGCCGCTGGTGCTGCCCCGCGGTGGCGCACCGATGCGCCGGCTGTAGAAATAGACCGGCCGCTGGATGAAGTTCTGCGCCAGCCCGGTGAGCGCCTCTCCTCCTTCGGTAAAGAACGGCCGCCGTTCGGCGAAGATCGTCTCGAACGCGCTCAGGTTCACGTCGGCCGGATCCGCCTCGACCTGGCCGAAGTCGGGAAGAACCGTGGCGTCGAGCGTCAGGTTGGGTCCGAGCCCCATCTTGAGGTCGCCGCCGGCGCGCACGTTCGACCGGTCGGCAAATGGATTTCGCGGATTCACGTCGGCGCGATAGGTGAGCGAGGCAGCCGCATAGGGCAGCAGCTCCAGGCGCCGCGACGACGGAATACCGGCGATCCCCTCGAGGGTCCCGAACTGCGAGATGTACCCCGCCGCGTCACGAGGGATCAGCGTCCACTGAACCAGTTCGTTCCTGTCGGGGATCTCCCGGGTGAGCTGCAGGCCCCAGATCTGCTCCGGGCCGGCATTGAAGCGGATCTGCGAGAAAGGAATCCGCATTTCGGCCGACCATCCCTCGGCGTCGACATGTGCCCGCGCCGTCCACACCGGATCGTACTGCGCCTGGCCACCGTCCTGGTCCTGCGGATGATACCGGTCGCCGCGCACGCCGCCCGAGTTGACCGAGAAGGTGTACCCCGTGCGCCGGTCGAGGTACGGATCGAGCGAGATCAGGAACACCTCGGCGTCGCTTTCAGTGTCGCGGCGGGAAACCGATCGGCGGATCACGTGCGCATCGGGGCGGAGCATCCGCGCGGCAACGTAGAGCGCATCGTCGTCATGCAGCAGCCTGACCTGCGTGACGAATGAGGGTGCCGTCCCCTCGTCGGGGTCGCGCTGCACGAAGTCCGAGATGATGGCAGCATCGGCCCACGCGGCATCGTCGAGTCGGCCGTCGATCTGTGGGGCCGGACCGCTGAGCCGGGTCGCCCGGGTCGACTTGGCCGGCGACTGCGCGGCGAGGGGCAGGGCGGCGGCCAGGGCGAGTGCGGCCAGCGCACATCGGGAGATGTGTGGGGTGATCGTCAAGAGGTGCTCGGATTGGATGTGGTGCAGCGCCAGACGCCAATGACGATTGTAATCGGCAAGGGTTTCAGGCCACCTTTGTGCCATGGATCCTGTCACCCACACCCTCGCCGGCGCCGCGATGGCCCGCGCCGGTCTCGACCGCCGCACCCCGCTGGCCATGGCAACCCTGATGTTGGCCGCGAGTGCGCCGGACATCGACATCCTGTCGATGTTCGGTGGGTCGTATGCCAGTCTCGCGTTCCGGCGCGGCTGGACCCACGGGCCGGTGGCGCTCCTGCTTCTTCCCTTCGCGCTCACGACGCTGATCATCCTGTGGGATCGTCTCGTCAGGCGCCGCCGCGATTCTTCGCTCGCTCCTGCCGTCCCGGGGGCGATCCTCCTCCTGTCGGCCATCGGCGTGGTGAGTCACCCGGTGCTCGACTGGCTCAACACCTATGGTATCCGCCTGCTGATGCCGTTCAGCGAGCGCTGGTTCCACGCCGATGCCGTGTTCATCATCGATCCGTGGATCTGGCTGATGCTCGGTCTCGGCCTCTTCCTCCCGGGTCGGACGCCCAGGCGGGTGCAGCGCTTCGGTGCTGCGGCCTTGGTGTATGCCGTGGCGATGATCGGCATGAGTGCGGCTGCGGAATCGATTGCGGGGCGGCACGCCGAGTCGCGGGGGATCACCGGCATCACCGATGTCATGTATGCGCCGGTGCCGATGCGTCCGCTCGCCGGCGGGCTCATCGTGGTCACTGAGGCAGCGTATCACTTCGGCGACTTCCGCTGGCTGGCAGGTGGGGCAAGCCGCGTACAGCTGCAGGATGCGGTGACGCCGCGCGGCGACTGGAACGATCCGGCGGTGCACGAAGCGATGCGAACCGATGACGTGCGCGATTACCTCACCTGGTCACGCTATCCGTTCGTGCGGGTCGAACCCTCGGGTGCCGGAACCGCGGTGACCTTCGGCGATGCGCGTTTCACCGGCAGTATCGGCGGAGGGAGCCTGGGTGGGTTGCGAGTGGTGGTGAGCGCACCTGCGACCCAGCCGTGACGAGTTCGCTCACCACTTCTCCATGCTCACGTCCGCCAGCACGCCTGCGAAATCGTTGAACACCAGCGACGTGGGCTTCGCGGGCATCACCGGCAGGTCGATCTCGGTGAGCGCGCCCTGCACCTTCACGCGGAGCCTGGCGACCTGCCCGCCCTCCAGCTGGAGCGTGACCGGCACGTAGGCGAGAAAGCTGTCCGGGACCTTCTGCTGTTTCACCCGGAGCTTGACCGTGTAACGCCCACCGTCGCCGGGCTGGGCATTCCACGCCACCTTGTATTCGGGAATCGCCGTGGTGTTGAGCCACTGGTCGAAGAACCAGCCCAGATCGGCGCCGGCGTGCTTCTCGGCGATGCGGCGGAAGTCGTCGGTCGACGCCGCGCGGCCCTTGTAGGTCTGGAAATACTCGCGCATGGTGTTCTCGAACCGCTCTTCCTTCATCGTGCGGAGGTCCAGCAGGAGGTTGCGGAGCATGTGCAGCGTCCACGCGCCCTTCTGGTACACCACGAGGCTGTACTCCGAGCCATCTGAAGCGGTCGCCGTCCGGTAACCCAGGCCGACCGGGCCGACCTCGCGCTGCCGCGCCTTGAGGTCTGCCTTCCACCGTTCGAGCTGGTCGAAGTAGTACTTGCTGTTCTTCTGCGAGATCTGCGTGTACCAGAGCCCCGAAAAGTTGGAGAAACCCTCGCTCAGCCACTGATCGCGGTAACTGGCAAAGTCGACGCCGATACCCCACCACTGGTGGGCCACCTCGTGCGCGCGGAAGAACTGGTCGAAATCGTCGCGTCCATCTTCGCTCTGGGCGAACGTCGAGAAGCTCAGGTGGATGAGACCGGGGAAAGCCTCACCGTGGCCATACGGGATGATCGTCGCGTACAGCCGCTCGTGGCCCACGTCGCCAAACATCGCGGTGAAGAACTCCGACGCCTGCGAGACATCGAGCGCGACCCGTTCCTTTGCCTTTCCGACCGAGCGCATCCCGAACGAACGGAGGGCCTGGTCTGAATGGAGCACCGTGATCTCGGGGCCCTTGCCCTTGCTGGCGGTAACGTGATCGTCAAAGAAACCGATGTTGAACGACACGTTCCGCATCGGGGCAGCGCTCACCCAGTGCGTGGTGAGCACCTTGTTCGCCACCGTGGAATCCTTCAGCACCCCGACCGACGCAAAGCGGTACGACTCGGGCGTGTGAAAGGTCATGTCGAACTCCGCGCGCTGCCGCGCGTCGAGCGGCCGCGGATACCAGAGCGTCGATGACTTGAGGAAGAAGAAGTCGCCATAACGATCGATCAGGTCGCCGCCGTAGACGAGACGGATATCTGTGGAGCTGCCGGCGTTGAGCGCCTTCGGCATACGCAGCCAGAGAAAGGTCCCGTCCTTCTTCTTCTCGAACGGCACGGCGGTGCCATCTGTTGTGGTGGCCGAGTCCACCTGCACGCCAGGGGCGAGATAGAACGGCAACCACGGGCCCACCACGTCGGTTGCCGTGATCTTCATGGTGGCGGCTGCGGAGAAACGGGCCTCGCCCATGCCGGTTCGCGCGAGTGTGGCGTCGATGACGTAGTGCGAGACGCCGTAGGGCGACTTCACGTCGGAGCCATCGGTCGGCACCAGCGCATTACCGAACTGCGCGGCGCTCTCGGTGGTGCGCACAAACCCCACGCGCCGAGCCTTGGTGAGGAGGCGCACCGGCTCGGCGCTGAGCGGATCGATCTGCAGCATCACCGGGGTGGTGCCGGTGCGGTCGATGTGGGCGTAGAACGCACCGTCTTCGTTGCCGTTGAGGAGCGGCAGCATCAGTTCGGGGCTGAAGCTCTCGTCGTCCCTGGGCTTGATGAACGCCAGGGCGTCGTTGGCGAGACGGGACGCGCCCGATACCGCGGCGAGGGGCGCGAACTTCACGCTGCGACCCAGCTCGGCGAGGGTCGAGTCGGTGAACAGGAAAAACACCCGCTCCAGTCTCGAATCGACGGCGGAGTCACCGAGGAGGCGGGCCAGCTGGCCGCGTTCGATGGGCGTGGGTGCGGTGAACTGGAACCGGCCGGCGCCCACGAACATCGCGCCCACCACGCGACCGCTCACCGGCTTCGCAAGCCAGAGCGTGCCGCGTTCCAGTTCGATCTTCCCGGTGCCGCGGGTGATGGTCAGGTTCGCGACCTGGGCGCCTTGTGCCGGGTCCGGCTCGAGGGCGAGCAGCGCCTTGAACATGGAGCTGGGCGTGTCAGTGGTGGTCTGGGCCGAAAGGGCCACAGGGGCGAGCATGAAGAGTCCGCGCAGCCAGAGAGAAGGGCGGTGCATGGCAGGTCTCGGCGGGTGGGGGATCAGGTAAGGTACTGCCGCCGGCTTTGCCCGTCAGGCTCCGCCCGTCAGTGGTCGAGAGCGTGAAAGCACGAAGGCCAGCCCCTCGCGGAACTGGCCTTCAGCGGGGTGCGCCTGAAAGTCATTCCTGCCCGATGATGTATCCGAACAGCGCCCCGACGCCCATCCCGACGAGGCCAAACACGATGGGAATGAGCACGGCCGCCGATCACTCCTTCCGTTTCACGTGCATGTTCGACTCGGTGACCGCGTCCTCGCCCTCGGTCGGGTGATCGTGGCGTGCCTGGTCCTTGGCCAGTCGATTCTTCTCGCTTTGCAAGTCCGCCTGATCGTGCTGCTCGCGACCCTCGAACATCCGGTCCTTCCCGGTGTCGTCGTGCTTGCTGATCTTGTCGGCGTCATGCCCGGCGTGACTATTCGAACTGGCATCCGTGGGTGCCTTGGCTGATTCCGCCGCGGCGTCGAGCGCCTTGTCGCTCGCGCTGTGCTTGTAGCCGCTCTGATCCTTGCTCATGGTCCTGCTCCGTTGGTGAGGCACACTGTCGTCACGTATGCGCTGTTGGAGACGGGATCGCGGGTCGCGACAACACGTCGGAAGCGCTGGCAAGGCTGTCGCAGGGATACGCCGGCTCGCAGAACCCGTTAGGCGGAAGGGATGCGGTGCTCGAACACGGCGTGATGATCATCAATCCACAATTCGAGGGCGCAGGTGGCGGGTACGCCGCATCGGCCGCCGACGCGGCGCGCTGGGGAGCTCTCTACTTCAGTGGTGCAATTCATGGTGACGCACTGCTCGCCGAAGCCACCGCCGGCATTCCCGCCCGGATGCTCGGTGGCGCCTACGGGCTCGGCATGATCCTGCGCGACTCGACCGCGGCCGGCCCGGTGCGGAGTCATTCCGGCTTCTTTCCCGGGTACGTGACGGAATTGCGGCACTACCCGCGCCATGGTGTGACCGTCGCGATGATGGTCAACGCAAGCAACGTCCGGATGCGGCCAGGAATGGCGACGTGGCTGGACGGCGTGGTGGCGGAGATGTACGCCAAGCCGCGCGATTGAAGGCCAGGCCCGGGAGGGGCTGGCCTTCGCCGTTCGGAAGCACAGTTGACGAGCCGACGGCGCTCCCGAGCGTTTCGCTGCCGATCAGGGCAGCAGGACCGTCGAAAACCCGATGTTGAACTGGCCTGACACGCCCGTGCCAAGCTGCCCGAATTGGTTCGACCCCCAGCAGTACACCTTCGAATCCGACTCGATGCGGCATTCGTGGCCCGTCGCGTTGGACACCGGTCCACCCCCCGTGCCGAACCCCTGCACCAGCGAGGGCACCTGGGTGATGAGCATGCCCGGCTTTCCGATCCCCCACGCGTACAGAGCGCCTGTCAGCGTGCTGGCCTGCGATGAATGTCCGCCCAGATGCAGGTCGACAAACCGGACGGAAGTGTTGACGGTGACGGGCACGGCGCTCGATGCGGGCGAGCCGGATCCGAGTGCACCGGCCTTGTTTCGGCCCCAGCAGTGCACCGTTCCGGCAGGCGTGCGTCCGCACGCGTGTTCCCACCCCGCTTCAATTTCGGCGAATCGAAGAAGCGTCTGGACGGCCGTCGGTGTGTGCCTCGCGATCGTGGTGCCATCGCCGAGCTGTCCATGGAAGTTGTATCCCCAGCAGAATGCCTTCCCATCAAAGGCCAGCCCGCAGGTGAACTGGTCGCCCAGCGTGATGGAACTGAACCCGAAGTTCGCGATCACCGGGAGCGGGTAGGGACCGGTCGTATTGTTACCCAGCTGCCCGTTGGCGTTGGATCCCCAGCAGCGGACTGTGCCGTTTACCTCGCGGCCGCATGTGTGCGATCCCGTGCTGGTACGAACCTCGGCGAAGTTGTGACCACCCGTTACCTCGGTTGGAACCAACGTGGCTACGGTGGTGCCGTTGGCCAGTTCGCCGTTCGGGTTCTTGCCCCAGCACCACGCGCTACCGTTGGAGGCTCGGGCGCACGTGTACTGCCAACCCGCGCTGATCTGCACAAACCGCTCACTGGTTTGAACGCGAACCGGGGTGCTGCGATCGGTGGTTGTCCCGTCGCCGAGCGCTCCGGAATAGTTCTGGCCCCAGCACCACGCGACTCCGCCGTGACTCAGGGCGCAGGTGTGGGAGTATCCGGCCGAAATATCGGCGTAGCCACCGACATGCAAGCGAACCCGCACCATGATCGTCGGATCGGTGATTGGCGCGTCGATGTCGGCGATCACTGGCACCAGCGCGTCGTATCGACCAGCGGGCAGCTGGGACGCCGTCACGACAAGCTGCACGTTTGCCGGAAGGGATCCAGATGTGAGGGTGGGGGTGAGCCAAGGAGTGTTGGCGGGCGTTGTGTATTCGACGGCACCCAGCCGCAGCGCGATCGGATAGTTGGCGCCGATGTTTTTCAGGTGCAACAACTTCCCGCCTTGAACGCTGACATCCTCGACGTCGCGGGCGTATGTCACCGTTGAATCGGAGATGGTGACAATCGGTGGTGCCACCTGGATCGTGACGGTCGCATTCTGGGTGCCAATGTTGGCATGGATCGTGGTGGACCCGAACGCGATAGGCGTCACCAATCCATCCGCGCTGACCGTCGCAATGTGCTGATTCGTCGACAGCCACTTGAAAGCGGCATCGACGGGCTGCCCCTGGCGATTGTACGCAGTCGCCACGAGTTGGAACGGGGTTCCGATACGCGGCGAGTTTGCCGGGACCGATATCCGGACACCTGCGGCGGTCGGCCCGGGGGTGTCGGTTCCACGATCGTCCGACGAACAGCTCGCGAGCGCCACGCAAATCAGCGCGACGACGAGGCGCGTCGTTGGGTGGAGAACCATGGGTCGGCCTCGGCGTTCGGGATACCAAGCAAGCTCGCCGACCAGGCCATAATGTCAACTTTCCTTCGCGGCCCCGGGCATGGCACGAAAATGCGCCCCGCAATCCCGTGGGGGGATGGCGAGGCGCCGAACTGCGTTCATGGAGCGGAAGGGAATCGAACCCTTGACCCCCTGCTTGCAAAGCAGGTGCTCTGCCAACTGAGCTACCGCCCCTCGTGCGCGAGACAACTTAGCCGGATCGGCCCGCCCGTTCCAACCTCGCCGCGCCCGCCTGCGTACCACCCCTTTGTCCCCCCACCACCCATCGGAGCCCGTCATGTCCCTCGCTGTCGTGCCAGCCGCACCGCGGATGGCCGCCGTTCGCAACATTTCGCTCGCGGCCCTCGCCGCCCTCGCCCTCGCCACCCCGCTTTCTGCCCAGGAACGGGTCGACGCGGCCACCATCAGCCGGATCCGCGCCGAGGCGATGGACAACTCGCAGGTGATGGACATCATGAGCTGGCTGACCGATGTCTACGGGCCGCGCCTCGCCTGGTCGCCCAACCTGACCAGGGCCGGCGAATGGGCCGCCACGACGATGAAGGGGTGGGGCCTCAGCAACGTCGCCCTCGAGCCCTGGTCGACCCCCGCCGGACTCGGCTGGGCCAACGAACGGTTCACCTTCGTCTCGACCGCGCCGAACTTCTTCCAGATCCAGGCCGCGCCCCGCGCGTGGTCGGCCGGCACCAAGGGCACGCTGTCCGGTGGCGTCGTGATCATCCCCGCCGACACCGCGATGACGCTGGAGTCGTTCAAGGCCGCGTACGCCGGCAAGCTCAAGGGAAAGTTCGTGATGATGGTCGGTCCCAACGGTTCGCCCTCGACGCGCTTCACCCCCGATGGCACCCGCCTCACCGATGAACGCCTCGCCGAGATGGCCGCCGCCCAGCCAGCGGCTCCGGGCGCCGGTCGCGGCAACTTCGCTGGCCGGGCCGTCGGTCCCCGCCGCTTCAACATGACCACCGACACCAGCGCGCTCCGGTTCATGGAGCAGCAGGGCGCAGGCGCGATCCTGATGATGGCGCGCGGTGGTGACGGCACGCTGTTCACCGACAACGGCGCCCGCCGTTCGCTCGCCGCCCCACAGGTGCCGATGGTGCACGTGGCCTACGAGTCGTACGGCCGGATCTGGCGCATGGCCGAGCGCAACATCCCGGTGACGCTCGAGCTCAACATGCAGAACAGGTTCTATCCCGCCGACTCGACGTCATTCAACGTGATCGCCGAGATCCCGGGGACCGACCCGAAGCTCAAGGACGAAGTGGTCCTGATCGGAGGACACTTCGACTCGTGGCACGCCGGCACCGGCGCCACCGACAACGCCGCCGGCTCGGCCACCATGATGGAAGCGATGCGCATCCTCAAGAAGCTCGATCTCAAGCCGCGCCGCACCATCCGGATCGGCCTGTGGACCGCGGAAGAGCAGGGGCTGATGGGGTCGCGCGCCTACGTGGCGAAGCACTACGGCACGCGCGATTCCACCGGTATCAAGCCGACCAGTGAGCACGAAAAGTTTTCGGCCTATTTCAACGTCGATAACGGCGGCGGAAAGATTCGCGGCATCTACCAGCAGGGCAACGCCGGCGTCGGGCCGATCTTCAGCGCGTGGATGGCCCCGTTCAACGTCGACGGCATGACCACCGTGACGATTTCCAACACCGGCGGCACCGATCACCAGTCGTTCGATGCCGTCGGCCTCCCGGGTTTCCAGTTCATCCAGGACGGGCTCGACTACGCCTCGCGCACCCACCACTCGAACATGGACGTGTACGAGAAGATCCAGCCCGATGACATGAAGTGGAATTCTGCCGTGCTGGCAGCATTCGCCTGGCAGGCCGCGCAGCGCGATGAGCGACTGCCGAGGAAGCCCGTCACCGCCCCCTGAACCGGGGTGGGCTTGCAACGGCGCACGGGGGGCCTCCTGACGGGGCCCCCCGTCTGCGTATCTTGGGACACCTCCTTCCCGGAAGCGGCATGATTCGCTTGACCATTCGCTCGGTCCGTTCCCTCGCCATCGCCGCGACGCTCGTCAGCACCGCGTGCAGCGGTGCACCATCGGTCGAGGACGCGCGAAAGACGGTGATCGTCGACGCAGAGGGATCCCAGCTCACCGGCGCGATGCTCGAGCAGTACCTGCTTCGCATTCCCGAAGCAGCGAGTCGCGTCGCGGCCGACATGCTGGTCTCGGCATGGATCGACGTGGCGCTGCTGCAGCACGCCGAACGCACCAATGTCGACCTGCTCGATTCGGCGACGGTCGACCTGGCACTTCGTCCCGACGCCGTCCGCGGTCTCCTCCAGCAGTTTGCGATGCAGCGGTTGCAGGCGCGGCCCGCACCCAGCGACGCCCAGGCCGACTCGATCTTCAGCCTCGGCAACGTCCGGGTATACCAGCAGCTGCTGCTGCCCATGAATGTTCGCGACACGTCGGCCGCGAATCTCGAGCGAGTGAAGTTTGGACGGACCCTGCAGGACCGGGCCAAGGCGGGCGAGTCGTTCCTGGCGCTGGTACGCGAGTACTCGGAAGATTCGGCCTACAAGAACGTCGATGGTTTCCTGCCCGCCGCAGGGTTCGACGACTTGCCGCCTTCGATCCGGAATGCCATCTGGAACCTGGCTCCCAACGAGGTCAGTCAGCTCGCGCCCTCGCCCCTCGGCGTCCATCTGTTCCGACGCGCGACGATCGCGGAGTCGCGGTCCGGGCTCAAGATGTGGTTGCAGCCCCGGCTCGCCGAGGTCGAGAATCTCGCATACGCCGACAGCATGCGCTCTGCCCACGACCTCAAGATTCCCGCCGGATCGGTGGAGCGGATGCGCAGCTTCGCGTCCGACCCGTTGCACGACTCGGGTGGTGACGGGCCGATGGTGACCTGGCGCGACGGCCGCCTCGACCCGCCAACCGTCCGGCTCTGGCTGTCGGTCCTCGCGCCCCGTGAACGGGTCCAGTTCGCCGGAGCCGCCGACACCACGATCAGCAACTGGCTGCTTCAGGTGGGGACGTGGGAAGTGATGGCGAAGGCGCTCGCACCCGCCGGCGTGCCCACGCCGGAAGCGAGGGCGTCGCTGGTGCCGCAGTACACCGAGTCGCTGAATCGGGTGATCGCGGCGTGGAAGATGGTCGGCCAGGGGCGCGCCGCGACCGCGGCCACGGCCGCTGTCGTCGATACGCTGACCAGCGGCAAGGTGGCCTACAACCCACCACCGGGCGCGCTGTCGGGGATACTGCGCGGAATGTTCAAGGTTTCCGTCCAGTCCGATGCGATCGACGCGATCGTGGAATCGGCGTTGCTCGAGCGGTACCGGCGGCAGGCCGCAGACAGCGCCGGCACGAACGGCCAGCCGGCGGCGCCCAGCCCCGCGCAGTGACCGGTCCGATGCCGTTGGGGAGGCGGTTCAGCTCCGGGTGCGCTCGGTCTCGCGGCGCGACTCGACGGCGAAGAGCTGGCGGAGACGACGGCGCTCGGTGGCGGGGTATGGATGCCGCGGCGACAGACGGTCCCAGCCATCGGGACCGTGACCGACCCACAGGACATCGAGCACCAGGACCAGTTCGCGTGCCAGCGCTGTGAGCGGACACGCCAGCGCGACGGTGCGCTCCTGCGACATCATCATGTCGACGCTGCCCGATTGCCGATCGGCCCAGCTGTGAATCCTCAGGTTGACCAGTGCGCCCGACATCTCGAAGGACCACTCGTGCACCCCGGGCGAGTCTTCGATCACCACCGACGCCCGCTCGGCGCCTTCCAGCAGCGACACGACGGCGCGGGCGAGGTCGCCGAGTGCGTCGGTGGCGTCGGTTGCCTGCATCGCGACGCGAAGGTCGTCGGCCTCGAGCGCGATCACGGCGCGGCCCGGAGTGGTCAGTGCAAAGCGCAACGAGAGCGCCATCGGTATTCCGCAGGTCGGGGTTGATTGCATACTTATCTCCAAGTATCGGCCACGCCGTTCCATGCAACAGGGATACCTCGAGGATTGGGTTGCTCGTCCAACCCTCGCCATCCGATGTGTTGCCAAATCCGTCCGGGAATTCCCGCGTGAACCTCGTCCTGTTGTGGCTCGCGGTGCCGCTCGTCTTCGCCCCGCTGGTGTCCCGGACCGCGACAGCAGGAGTTGCCCGCCTCCTCACCGGTGCGATCGCGCTGGCCATTCTCTGGCAGGGCAGCGGCACGCTCGATCCCACCGATCTTGCCGGGCTCGGGCGGCTCTCGCCCGATGACGCACGGTTCATCGCGTTCTCGGCCGGGATCGGCATCGCCGCACTCCTGATCGCTCCCCAAGACACCGCGTGGGGCGCAGCTCCAGCGGTGCCGCTCGCTGTCGGACTCGTGATGTCGATCGTGCCGTCGGCGCTGCCGATTGCAGCCCTGGGAACGGTCATCGCGCTGGTCCCCAGGGCTGGGGCGGCGCTCGTGGCCCGCAGCCGCAGGCCGCCCGACCTTGGCGACGACGCCGTGTCGATCACCCCTCGTGCTCTTGCGATGCCGACGCTCGCGGCGGTTGCGATCGGGGCGCAGGGGCCGTTCCTGCTGACCGTTGCCATGGCTTTCGGGATCACGGAGTGGAGCCGCAGCGGGGCTGGCTCGACCACGCCGTGGCGGTGGCCATTGCTGCGCCCTGTCGTGGTGTTCGTACTGCTCGTACTCGCGTACGGTCTGGTTGCCACGGTTGCCGGCGATCCGCTCGTGATGGTTCGTGGCGCGGAACAATCGATACCAGCGTCGCCGGCGCTCGAGCGGCTCGTGGCCGCGCTCGTGCTGGCTGCCGCGCTCGCCATGGTGGCACCTGCGGAGCGGCGCGAACTGGCTCGCAACGCCGCGATCGCGCCGGCTGCGGTGCTCCTTGCGGCGACCGCCCTGCAGATCGCGCCCCAGGGCGCCGGGCACTGGGCGCCTCTCGCCGCCGCGGTCGTCGTACTGCTGGTTGCGGTGGCCATGTGGCGGCGGACGCCGCTTCACGCCCTCGCGCCGATCGCGGTGCTCGGCGCCATCATGCCGGGAGCGGGGTGGCCGACGGCGGCGCTCCTGCTGGCGTTGTATCCGGTGGTGGTCGTGGCTGGCGGGCCGAAAACATCGCCCCGAGGCGACGGGGCCTCCGGCTACGCACGAGTTCTGGCGAGCGGTGCCGCGATCTCGCTGGCGTTCGTCCTACGGGGTGTACTGACCGACGAAGTCGTCTGGGCGCTGCTGCTCAGCGTGCTGTGCACCACCGCTGCGTGCGTCGCGGCGCGCGACACCGGCACGGTTGCATGATGTGATATTGCCCGTTGCCGCATGTCGGTTCATCTTGGTCCTTCAACCTGCCGGAGTCTGATGATGGCTTACACCCTGCCGCCCCTTCCATACGATTATGCCGCACTCGAGCCGAGCATCGACGAGGAGACGATGCGGATCCATCACGACAAGCATCACGCCGGGTACGTGAACAACCTGAACGCCGCGCTCGAGGGACACGACGACCTTCTCAAGATGCCGGTCGAGCAGTTGATCGCGAACCTTGACAAGGTGCCGGAGGCCAAGCGCACCGCTGTTCGCAACAACGGTGGGGGCCACGCCAACCACTCGCTGTTCTGGACGCTGATGACGCCGGGTGGTGCGAACAAGCCGGACGGCAAGCTGGCGATCGCGATGGACAACAAGTTCGGGTCGTTCGACAGCTTCAAGGAACAGTTCGGAAAGGCGTGTGCCACGCGGTTCGGATCCGGCTGGGGTTGGCTGTCGATGGACGCCGACGGTGCGCTCCGGATCGAGAGCACGCCCAATCAGGACTCGCCGCTGATGGAGGGCCGGACGCCACTGCTCGGCTGCGATGTCTGGGAGCATGCCTACTATCTCAAGTACCAGAACAAGCGCCCCGACTATGTGAGCGCCTGGTGGAACGTCGTCAACTGGACCGTCGTCGGCGAGAGCTTCTCCGGGTCCCGTTGAACGGACTTCCCGCCGTCGGCTCGGTCGCACCCGATTTCACGCTGCCATCGACCAGTGGGCAGCCGGTGACGTTGTCGTCGTTTCGTGGCTGGAAGAACGTGGTGCTCGCGTTCTTCCCGCTTGCCTTCACCGGCACCTGCACCCGTGAGATGGTCGATTTCTCCGACGACCACACCGCGTTCGACGATCTCGACGCGGTGGTGCTGGCGATCTCGGTCGACTCGGTGCCGACCCTCAAGGAGTTTCAGGGGAAGATCGGGATGCGGGTCGAGTTCCTGAGCGACTTTCGTCGCGACGTGAGTCGCGCCTACGGCACGTTGCTCGAAGACCAGTTCTTCTCCCGTCGTGCCTATGTCCTGATCGATGAAGCGGGCGTGGTGCGCTGGACGCACGAAGAAGCCGTGCTCGGCCAGAAGCGCAACAACGCCGAGTTGTTCGAGCAGCTGCGCCTGCTGAACGCCGCCGTCTGAGCAGGGCCGACGCACGGCGCTTGCCGCGCACGGCGCGCCAGCCCACCTTCCACGCAATGCTCCCTACACGATACGTCCTCGCGGCGGCAATCCTGGTTGCCGCCAGCGGATGCCGATTCGAGGACCGGACACCCGGTGGTGCCCGGCGCGACGACCTGTCGCTCGATCGGGTCGCCGGGGTGTTCTACGGGGCACTGGCGCGCCACGACACCGCGGCACTCGCCCGGATCACCTTTCCCACCGCCACCGCGCTGGTCGACGACGGTCGGCGCCCCGCGTCGCTCGTCCCGATTCCCGCCGTGCTCGATGTTCCGGGCGCCCGCACCGCGTTGCCGGTGCCCCGGATCGTGCGCACCGAACTCCGGGCAGAAGGCGGGGCCGCGACCGCGCGCGTCGTGATCGCGGTCTCCGCGCCCCGCGAGATGGAAGCGGTGGACGTGCTGACACTCGCACGGGAAGGGGGCAGCTGGCGAGTCGCACACGTACTGTTCGGGCCATGGCGCACCCGACCGCAGTGACCGAGACGCCGCGCCCCGTGCCACCACCCCTCGCGGTGGTGTCCGGCGCTGCGCGCATCCTCGCGATCCCCGGTGCCGGATCGGAGCGCTTGCAGGAACTCTGTGATTTCCTCCGCTCGGCGCTCCCCGCCACCCAGGTCAGGATCAGGGTCGGCACCCGGCGCAGCGATGAGCATGTGTGCGGCGATGGCGTCGAGGGTGACACGCCGTTCGTCGTCACGGTGCCGATGGGCGCAGACCGCGTGGTGACGATCGAGGCCTACGGTTCCCGGCGGCTGCCCGCCGAGCTTCGTCCGATCCTCGAGACCGCCGCAACATTGCTCGTCTCGATGTTGCCAGCCATCGCCCAGTCGTCCGAGTCAGACCCGGCGCTGGAGCGGCGCCTTAACCGGCTCACCGTCGATTCGCTTCCCCTCGGGCTGTATCTCGTCGACCGCGACTATCGCATCGTGCTCTGGAACCGCAAGCGTGAAACCGGCACCCAGGGCCTGCGTCGTGAGGAGGTGCTCGGTCGCACCGTGTTCGACGTGTTGCGTCGCCAGGAAGCGGATGCGCTGCGCGCCGAGTTCGATCATGTCTTCCTCACCGGCGAGGCGCACGAATCGGAGCAGCTGGTGCAGGCGGGGGGCGACGCGCGCATCTACCGGACGTCGCGGCTCCCGATGCGCCTCGAGGGCGACGAAGTGTCGCACGTGATCACCATTGGCGAGGACGTGACCGAGACCCGTGCCATGAACCAGTCGATGTACCAGACGGAGAAGCTGGCCGCAGTCGGGCAGCTCGCCGCCGGGGTCATGCACGAGATCAACAACCCGCTCGCGACGATCGGCGCATGCGTCACCGCCATCTCATCGCGGCTGGGCGTCTCGGCAGAGCCCGTCGTGCGGGAGTATCTCGACATCATCGAGAGCGAGGTGGTGCGGTGCACCAACATCGTCGATGGCCTGCTCGATTTCTCGCGTGCCGGTCGCGCCGGTGGTGCGTTCGAGGATTGCGAACTCAATTCGCTGCTCGACCGTACCCTCTATCTCCTCAAGCATCACCAGCGGTTCCGGCGCCTCGACGTGAAGCGTGAGATGCACGCCAACCTCCCGGTGATCAAGGGGAACGCGGAGCGGTTGATCCAGGCGATCATGGCGATCCTGCTCAACGCCGCCGACGCGACCAACGGCAACGGACAGGTCACGGTGTCGACCCGCGTCGAGGGGTTGTTCGTGGTCGCCGAGCTGACCGACGACGGGCCGGGCATTCCCGCCGATGTCGTGCCCAAGATCTTCGAGCCGTTCTACACCACCAAGGGTCCCACGCGCGGAACCGGACTCGGCCTTGCGATCTCGTACGGCATCGTTGCGGATCATCAAGGAAAGCTCGATGTGCGCAGCGAGCCGGGCCGCGGCACCACCTTCCGCATTGCCCTGCCGATTGCGCGGGAGGCGGTCGCGTGAAACTGCTCGTGGTGGAGGACGACCGTACGGTCGGACAGTACGTCAAGCGGGGGCTGGAGGAGCAGCAGTACATCGCCGATTGGGTGGGCGACGGCGCCGAGGCGCTGCAACTCGCGTCGGCGGGGCACTACGACCTCATGATCCTCGACCTCCGGCTCCCCGGAATGACCGGACTCGAGGTGTTGCGGACATTGCGGGACCGCGGAATCACGATGCCGGTGCTGGTCCTCACGGCGCAGGACGGCGTCGAGTTCAAGGTCGATGCGCTCCGCGGTGGTGCCGACGATTACGTCACCAAGCCATTTGCGTTCGACGAGTTGCTGGCCCGGGTCGAAGCGCTCTCACGACGGCCCCGGCAGCTCACCGCGCGGGTGCTGCGGGTTGCCGATCTCGAGCTCGACCTCGATGCGCGGCAGGTTACCCGGGCCGGTGAGGCGATCGAGCTCACCCCCAAGGAGTATGCGGTGCTGGAATACCTCATGCGCCATCCCGGGCGGGTGATGACGCGCACGCTCATCACCGAATACGCGTGGGACTACCATTTCGATCCGGGCACCAACATCGTCGACGTCGTCATCAACCGGTTGCGCAAGAAGATCGATGCGTCGTGGCCGCAGAAGCTGGTGCACACGGTGCGCGGGGTTGGCTACGTCGTGAAGCCCTGAATGCAGTCGATCCGGCTCCGGCTCACCCTCTGGTACACCTTCGCGATGACCGTGACCCTCGCGATCTTCGCGGCCGGGTTGTACTGGGAGCGTCGGCAGGCGGCGGTGTTCGAGCAGGAGACGCGGCTCACGGAACGCCTCACGATCGAGGCTGATTTCGCCGAGCGCTGGTTGAACGAGTCGTGGAAGTCGCTGCAGACGGTGGTGGTGCCCATCGAGGGGGTCGGTCGCGAGGTCGACACCAGTTACGTGCTGGTGAGCGACGTCAGTGCCTACTTCGAGGGAATGGGGCTGCGCGACTACCTCGCCGTTTCCGACAACGCGGGGCGGCCCCTCTATGTGTCGGCTCGCGCCACCGAGCTGGGTTACGACGGCGCCGCGCGGATGCGGGACCTGCTGGCGCGGCGCCCGCTGGAGGACCGCAGCGGCCTGGTCCGCCTGGCGCCGACCGGGCCGCCGTTCCGCTATCAGGTGCGGCGGATCGACAGCGCCGGTCCCCAGATCAGCGCCTTGCTGGTGGCGGCCCAACCCGAGCCGCTGCTGTACGGGCCGCGGGAGCTGCTGCGCTCGATGCTGATCGTGGCACCCTTGATCGTGGTGGCGTCGAGCATTCTCGGATACTGGCTCGCGGCCAACTCGCTCCGCCCTGTCGATGCGATCATCAACGAGATCGAGGCGATCACCGATGGGCGCTCACTCCACCGTCGGCTGGCGTCGGCCCCCGGTCGCGACGACGAACTCGGTCGGCTGGCCACCACGCTCAATGCGATGCTTGCCCGCATCGAGACCTCATTCACCGCCCTCAGGCGGTTCACCGCCGACGCATCGCACGAGCTCAAGACGCCGCTGATGGTGCTTCGCGCCGGGGTCGAGCGGTCGCTCACCCACCCTGGTACACCGGGTGACGTGGTGGCCACGCTCGACGAGACGCTGCGTCAGGTCAACACGATGAACGAGCTCGTCACCAACCTGCTCACACTGGCCCGGGCCGACGAAGGGCGTGCCTCGCTCTCGCTTGAACCGGCCGATCTCAGGGCGATCGTCGTCGAGACCGGCGAGACCGCCGAGATCCTCGGCGAGGAACGAGGGATCGCCGTTTCCGTGCAGCTCCCCGACGAGCCGGTGATCCTCACGGTGGACCCCGTCCGGGTGCGACAGCTCCTGCTCAACCTGATGACCAACGCGGTCAAGTACACGCCGGAGGGGAGCGTCACGATCACGCTCGCCCAGGCAGACCGCCATGCCACGATTGCGGTGCGGGATACCGGTATCGGGATTGCGGCCGGCGATCTCGCCAACATCTTCGACCGCTTCTGGCGGGCCGATCCGGCGCGCTCCCGGGCCGAGGACCGGCCCGGTGTGGGGCTGGGGCTGTCGATCGCAAAGTGGATCACCGAGGCACATGGTGGTACTATTGCGGTCCAGAGTCGCCCGGGGCGGGGTACGACATTCGTCGTGACACTTCCGCTGGACGACACCGCGACCCTCCCTGGCGCGGATCAGTAATCCGGTTGTCATTGAAATGTCACGAAGTGGTGAACCAGGCGCGACGTGCGTCCCCCATCTTTGTGGTGTAAGACATCATCCCGCCGCCTGGCGGATGGTCCCGCATCGGAGGTAGTCGTGTTCGACAACCTGATCGAATCGAAACCGAAGCGCGAACGGACGATCGGCGAGCTGGCCGTCTCGTTCCTTGTCCACGGCGTGCTCATTGCCGGCGCCGCGATGGCGACCAAGGGCGCCGCTGAGACGGTCCGCGCGATCGTCGAGGATACGACGTCGTTCCTGCTCAAGCCGCCCCCGCCGCCCCCGCCGCCGCCCGACCAGCCGCCGCCGCCCGATGTGGTGGTGTCGAGCAATCCGCCGCCACAGGGCTTCCAGACCATCGTGCCGCCCAAGGACATCCCGACGAACATTCCGCCGGTGAACCTCACCGAGAAGTTCGATTCGAAGAACTTTTCCGGTAAGGGCGTCGAGGGTGGCATTGCGACCGGTGTTGTCGGCGGTACCGGCCCCGTGATCACCGGCGAGGTGTTCACGGTCGACCAGATCGACGACCCGGTGCAGCGCCTCAGTGGCCCCGATCCGCGGTACCCGCCCGGACTCAAGGCTGCGAGCATCGAGGGCGTGGTCACGCTCGAGTTCGTCGTCAGCGCGGAGGGTCGTGTCGAGGGCGGTTCGATCAAGGTCATCGACAGCAGCAACAAGGCGTTCGAGGAGCCCGCCATCGAGGCGGTGCGGAAGTCGATCTTCAAGCCGGCACGGGTGCGTGGCTCGCCGGTTCGGCAGTTGGTACGACAGTCGGTCCGATTCACGATTTCCTGACGACGGCGCAGCAGATCACAAGCGGCCGCGCCGTCGCGGCCAACACACAACCTGAACTTCGGAAGGCCGAATCATGAACATGAGCATGATGCATCTCTGGAACGACGCCGGCTTGTTCGCGCGTGGAGTGATCGTCGTCCTGGCGATCATGTCGATCTACTCACTGACCGTGTCGATGCAGAAGTGGCTCAAGGTGCGCAAGAGCGAGGCGGAGACCCGCAAGTTTGCGCCGCAGTTCTCCCGCGCCATCCAGGAAGAGAACCTCGACCAGGCAATCGCCCTCGCCGAGAAGATGAAGGACTCCCACGTCGCCCGCGTGCTCGGTGGCGCCCTGTCGGAGGTCAAGCCACTGCTCCGCGACCGCGCGACCATCACCGCTGCCGACATCAACTCGGCCGAGCGGGCCGTCGAGCGCCAGATGCTGATCGTCCTCGCCGAGTTCAAGCGCGGCCTGGGTGTGCTCGGTACGGTGGCCTCCACCGCACCGTTCGTCGGTCTGCTCGGCACGACGATGGGTATCGTGAACTCGTTCGCGGCCATGGGTGAAGCGGGCGGCGCGGCTGGCGGTCTCGCCGGCATCTCGGCCGGTATTTCCGAGGCGCTGATCACCACCGCCTTCGGCCTCATCGTGGCCATCCCGGCGGTGTGGCTCTACAACTACTTCACGACCAAGGTCGACAATCTCTCGGTCGAGATGACCTACACCTCCAAGGAACTGATCGACTACCTCATCAAGAGCGTCGGCAGCGAGTTTGGCCGGTCGATCTTCACCAAGGAATTCCAGGCACAGAAGGCGGTGACGGGCAGTGGCCACATCAGCGGGTAGTTCTCGCGCGAAGGTGAACGCGAACATCAACGTCACGCCGATGATCGACGTGATGCTGGTGCTCCTGATCATCTTCATGATCGTGACGCCGCTGGTTGCAGCCGGCTTCCAGGCCACGCTCCCGATTGCGGCGAACACGTTCGACAGCAAGGAAGAGGATGACGAGATCATCCTCGGCATGGACGTCACGGGGAGCTACTTCCTCGACGGCCTCCCGGTGCCCAAGGAGCAGATCGAGGCCCGGCTGCAGTCTTTGTATGCCGACCGCGAGACGGACAAGCTCCTCTACTTCAAGGCGCATTCCGGCCTGAAGTACGCGCAGATCCAGGAGGGCGTCGAGATGGCCCGCCGCGCCGGCGCCCGTGTGCTGGTGGCGATCATGGACAAGAAGGGCGGTTCGTCAAGCGGAGAGGAGAACTAACATGGGTATGGCAGCTGGCGGCGAAGCCGGAGAGGTCAATTCGGAGATCAACGTCACGCCGATGATCGACGTGCTCCTCGTGCTCCTGATCATCTTCATGATCGTGCAGCTCGTGGTGCGGCCCGTGGTCGAGATCCAGATTCCGCCGATCGAGACCGGGAGCCTGTCGTCGGCGCCGAGCACCCAGATCGTGCTCGAGCTCCGTGACGATGGGTCGTACATCATCAACGGGACGCCGTATCCGAAGGAAGGGCTGGATCAGGCGATCCACACGATCTACGACATCCGGCCGGCGAAACTGATCTTCGTCAAGCCGGGGCAGAATCGTCTCTACGGCGACATCATCGAGGCGATCGACATCGTGAAGGGCGCCGGAGTCGAAGTGGTGGGACTCACGCCGATCGAGGCGAACTGAGTCCGTCCGATGAACAGTGATGCAGCACACGACGCGGATGTCCCCCCACGGGGCGTCCGCGTTCGTGCATCCCTGCCCATGCGGAGCGAGCGTTCGACAGCGTCGTTGATCGTATCCGTGCTCGTCCACGGGGTCGTGGTGGTCCTGGTGATCATCGGTACCGCCACGATCGTCCAGCCGCGCGCCGGGGCGATCAGCGACGCGATCCTCGCGCAGACCCGAGGCGGCGGTGGTGGGGGGGCAGGAGGCGGTACGTTCGTGGCCGTGGCGGCGCCGCGAAGCGCCACCCCCACCCCGGCGCCGGTCGAGCCAACGGTGGTGCCCGCGGTGGTGCCGCCACCGCCGTCGCCCGCGGTTGTACCGCCGCCAGTGGCGCCCCCGGCAGCGGCTCCCGCCGACACCGGTCGCCCGGCAGTCGCCAGCGCCGGCAGCGGAACAGGCGGTGGAACCGGTGGAGGGCAGGGGACCGGCCAGGGAACCGGCACGGGGAGCGGTACCGGCGCCGGCAGTGGCGGAGGCACCGGCGGTGGTGTCGCAACCGGCTCGCGTGGCACCGATCCGGTGTCGCGGCAGCTGATGCTTCCGCCACTCGATTCGCCCAAGTCGTTGCGCGGACGCACGGTCGCCGTCACCTTCGTCGTGTCGGCGGAGGGCAGGGTCCTCGATATCGCCGTCGTCCCACCGATTGCCGACCGCGGTTTCTCCAGGAAGTTCGATGAAGTGATGCGTTCGTACCGGTTCTATCCGGCGCGAGACCCCTCGGGCGCCGCCGTGCCCGGTACCACCACCGTGGATGTCACCTTCTAGGGAGCACCATGAACGGACTCTTCAGCCGCAAGCCGATCGCCGAGGAAAGCAGTCGCGGCCTGGTGCGCTCGCTCGGCGCCGGCGACCTCATCATGCTCGCGATCGGCGCCGTGATCGGGGCCGGCATCTTCGCGTCGCTCGGCACGGCAGCCGCCGGTGAGACCAGCGCCAGCGGCGAGGTGATCCGCGCGGGCGCCGGCCCGGCCCTGATCCTCTCGTTCATCCTCCTCGGCGTCGTGTGCGGTCTCGCCGCGCTCTGCTACGCCGAACTGGCATCGATGATCCCGCAGGCGGGATCGGCGTATGCGTACACCTACGCCACGCTCGGCGAACTGATGGCGTGGGTGATCGGCTGGGCGCTGGTGCTGGAGTACGCGATCGGCAACGTCGCGGTCGCGGTGGCATGGAGCGGATACTTCACGTCGTTGCTCATCGGGCTGGGGGATCTTCCTGCCCGGCTGGCTCTCCCACGGCTATTACCAGGTCACGCTCGCGAGCGATCCCGCGATCCGGGCGCTCGCCGACACCGCACCGCAGATCGCCGGCGTCCCGGTCCTCCTCAATCTCCCCGCGTTCGGGATCACCGCCGCCGTCACCGCGGTGCTGCTGATGGGAGTCAGGGAGAGCGCACGGGCCAACGCGTTCATGGTCATCCTCAAGCTGCTGGTGCTCGCCTTCTTCGTGATCGTCGGCGCCGGTCACATCGACCCGGAAAACTACAAGCCGTTTGCACCCAACGGATTCCGCGGCATTCACCAGGGCGCTGCGATCGTGTTCTTCGCGTACATCGGCTTCGATGCCATCAGCACGGCGGCCGAGGAAACCAAGAACCCGCAGCGCAACCTGCCGCTCGGCATTCTCGGTGGACTCGGCATCTGCACGCTGATCTACGTGATCGTCGGCGTCGTGGCAACCGGTCTCGTCCCGTATCAGCAGCTGGCCGGCGCGGATCCGCTCGCTCGCGCACTCGAGATCGCCGGACTTCCCACCGCAAGCTGGATCGTCGCTGCCGGCGCCGTGGTATCGATGACCGCCGTGCTGCTCGTGTTCCAGTATGGCCAGACCCGCATCTTCTTCGGCATGGGACGCGATGGCCTGCTCCCGCGCTGGTCGACGAGGGTGCACCCGCGCACCCGGATCCCGCACATCAGCACGATCATCATCGGCGTCGTGGTCGCCATCGGATGCGCTGATCGCCGAAGAGAACAGCATCTACGACCTGGTCAACATCGGCACGCTGGCGGCGTTCTTCCTCGTCTGCATCGGGGTGCTGGTGCTGCGCATGCGCGAGCCGGAGCTCCACCGCCCGTTCCGCGTCCCGATGATCTGGCTGGTGGCGCCGCTGGGTGCGATCGGCGTGCCTCTTCACCATCAAGGGGCTGCCGAACCGGGCGTACAAGATGTTCGGCTGGTGGATGGCCGCCGGGCTGATCTTCTACTTCCTCTACGGATATCGGCAGTCGGTGCTGCGGACCGGGAAGCCGGTGCCGGTGGATGAGTGGGAATGGGTGATAGTGAAGGGTTGAAGGGTTGAAGGGATCGCGTTCCTGCCGCTCCAGTCTACCGCGCCAGCACCACCGCCCCGCGGCATGGGTCGACCGCTTTCCGGATCACCGTGACACCCTGACCCTCCAGGGCGTCGGCGACCCTGTCACGCAGCGGTCGTCCCGGCGCCAGCAAGCCGCCTGATAGCGCCACCGGCATCGGTCCGGCGCCAGCGGCGTTGGCGAGTTCGGTGAGGGCGCTCACCGCGCTGTCGCGAAGGGCGCCCGCCACCGCGTCACCTTCGTCGGCGCACGCAACCACCGTGGGCGCGAGCGCGGCCACGTCGGCCGCGCTCGCCGTGGTCGACCACCGCACCAGCGCGGCAACGCCGGGAACTTTCGCGGCAGCGGGAAGCCTCTCCGCGAGTCGTGTCGGCGGCCCGATGCTGTCGTGCATCAGCCCGACCGCCTCGAGTGCCCGGGTCGCGAGCCAGTAGCCCGATCCCTGGTCGCCCATCCGCCACCCCAGTCCGCCGACCCGCCGCAACATTCCGAGCATCGTCCTGCGAAATGGCGATGCTGCCGGTGCCCGCGATCACCAGCACTCCAGCGCCACCGTCGAATGCGGCCGCGCGCGCGAGCTCGGCGTCGCCCACCACGATCACTTTCCACGCCAGGCGATGTCGCTCGAGGGCCGCGCGGAGTTCTTCCCGTTCGGCGGAGCGGCCCGCGCCCGACGCGCCCACCACGAACGCATCGGCCCGCGGGCCGTCCTCCCGCAGCAGCAGCGGTCGCGCCAGTTCGGCGAGCCGTGCCGCCAGCTCCTCACCGTTGCCGGCACGCATCGGACCACCGCGTCCCTCGGCGCGCGCCCGCTCGCTGTCGCCCCGGAAGAGCGCCACGCGGCTGGACGTGCCACCGACGTCGGCGCCGATGACGATCATGTCGTGGCTGGCGTGCGCACGATACGCGACAGGACGAGCGCGGTGATCAGCATGACGGCCGTGCCCAGCGGTACGTACCACGGCCAGGCCAGTTCACCGAGCGGTGCGAGGGCCGGCACACCCGCCGCCGCGATCCGCTTGGCAAACACCGTGACCACCATGAACACCATCGTCACGCACGCCGCGACGATCACGTGAATGCCGCGGATCCGTTCACCCATCCCCGACAACAGGTACGCACCGAGCAGGACGCCGTAGGTCACCGACGCGATCGACAGGGCAAGCACCACGGCGGGCGTGTCGGTGCCGGTGGTGAGGCGGTAGAAGCCGAGCGCGGCGAGCATCAGCAGTGTCCCCCATGCGAGCGAAACCATCCGACCGACCCTGAGCAGCTTGGCCGGGTCGCGCTCACCGGTCCAGGTGGCGTAGATGTCGTGCGTCAGCGACGAGGCGAGGGCATTGATCGACGACGACATCGTACTCATCGCGGCGGCCAGGATGCCGGCGATCACCAATCCAGCCAACCCTTGCGGGAGATATCCCAGCACGAAGCGGCCGAAGATCTCATTCGAAGGCGTCGACTCGGGGGCGAGCTGTGCCGCCCAGATCGCGGTGCCGACGAGCAGGAAGAGGAGGAACTGGGCGATCACCAGTACGCCCGAACCCACCAGCGCGATGCGTGCGTCGCGCAACGAGCGAGTGGCGAGGAGTCGCTGCACGATCAGGTGGTCGGTGCCGTGCGATGCGGCCGACAGCATCGCGCCGCCGATCAGCCCGCCGACGAACGCGTACGGCACCGTCCACGAGAAGCGCCAGTCGAAGATCCGCAGCTTGTCCGCTTCGGCTGCAGCGGCGAGCATCGGCCCGAACCCACCGACCAGGCCCGAGGCAATCCAGATCGCTGCGATGCCCCCGGCGATGTAGACCGCAAGCTGCACCACATCGGCCCAGATCACGGCCTTGATGCCGCCGAAGTAGGTGTAGATGATGGTGAGCACTCCCATCGCCACGATCGACGCGGGGATGCTCCAGCTGGTGAGCAGCGCCAGCGGGATCGCGCCGGCAAAGATCCGGACACCGTCGCCCAGGAAACGCGTGACGAGAAAGACCAGCGATAGCGTGCGACGGGTGTTCCCACCGAATCGTGTCTCGAAGCGCGCGTACGCGGTTTCCTGTTCGCCGCGGAAGTAGCCCGGGAGCAGCCACGTGGCGACCGCGATGCGTCCGATGAGATAGCCGATCGGGAGGATCAGGAAGGTGAGGTCGCCCCGCGCGCCGATGGCCGGGCGTGGAGATCACCGTGACCGCCGATGTTTCCGTGGCGACGATCGACAGCATGATCGTCCAGGCGGGAAGGTCGCGAGCGCCGAGGAAGTAGTCGCTGGTCGACTTCTGGTCGCGCGACATCCAGAAACCGATGCCCAGGGTGCCGACGAAATAGGTGGCGACGACGGCGAGGTCGAGTGGGGTCACGGAGGGCCCGATTGAGGACGGATTGCGGATGCACCATCAGGGGGTCAGTCGACAGTCGACAGGTAACATACCTCCAAACAAAAGGCCGACACCATCAATCGATGTCGGCCCTGCCCGGATCGCCTGTCACCTGTTACCTGTCGACTGTCGACTGACACCCTGTTCCAGCACAACCATCAACAGGGCAATCGGCCGCGCCCCATCAAGCGTTGAAGCTGCTTCCGCAGCCGCAGCCGCCAGTGGAGTTGGGGTTGTTGAACGTGAACCCGCTGCCCTGCATCGCGGTGACGTAGTCGATGGTGACCCCGTTGAGGTACTGCGCCGAAAACGCATCGACGAAGACCCGCACCCCGTTGATGTCCGACGACATGTCGTCCTCGACCGGGTTGTCCTCGATGTTGAGCGAGTACTTGAAGCCGGAGCAGCCGCCGGGCAGGACCGACACGCGGAGGCCAGCCGTGTCCGCCGGCACGCCATCGGCGCCCATGAACTTCTGGACCTCGGCCGCGGCGTTCTCGGTGATCGTGAGGACGAATCCCTCGGGCAAGGCCTGAATCGTTTCGCTCATCTGCTGCTCCGGTAGGTAACTCCTGCAAAATCGCCCCGCCGTGTGGCAGGGTCAATGATCAAAAACGCCCGCCCCATGACCTCAGTTCCCGGGAAGGGGGGCCCGCGGCACCGCATCCGGGAACAGTGCCCGCATCACGGCGTCGGCCACGATCCCGCGGATCGGCCCGAAGCGCGGGGTGTTGCGGGTCGGGTGGACCCGGTTGGTGAGCAGGACGATCACCACCTCGCGGGTGGGGTCGACCCAGATGCTGGTGCCGGTGAAGCCGGTGTGGCCGAAGCTTCGGGCCGCCATGATGGTGCCAGCACTGCTCGCCCCCGATGGGGTGTCCCAACCCAGCCCCCGCGACGAACCGACGGGACGATCCTGCTTGAGCGTCCAGGTGGCGAATCCCCTGGGCGGCGTCGGCGCGCCCGGCACCGAGCGCCCGAGCGCACCGGCCAGCGCCCACTCCCCGAAGCGGAGGATGTCCTCCGCGTCACTGAAAAGGCCGGCATGTCCCGAGGCACCGTCCAACCGGCTGGCGTTTTCGTCGTGCACCTCGCCGCGCAACATGCGCCCGCGCCACGGATCCTGCTCGGTGGGCGCGATGATGCTGCGCCAGCTGGCAGGCGGGAGGAACCGGGTGCGCGCCAGCGCGAGCGGTCGCGCAACGCGTGCATCGAAGAGCTGGTCGATGCGCTGGTCGTACAGCGACTCAAGGATAGTGGCCAGGGTGATGGCCCCGAGGTCGGAATACACCATGCGGGCGCCCGGCAATGTGTCGAGGTCGCTGATCAGTGCGGAGTGGATCGCGCCACTGCGGCCGGCGCTCTGCAACCACAGGGGTCGGTGCGCGAGCATGCCGCTGTCGTGAAGCAGCAGGTCGCGCACCGTCACGCGATCCTTGGCGCCGAGGCCTGCAGCGTAGCGAGGGAGGTAGCGCACCACCGGGGCGTCGAGGTCGAGCCGCCCTTCGTCGACCGCCATCATCGCGAGTGTTGTCAGCGCGACAACCTTCGTGAGTGACGCCATGTCGTACACCGTCTGCCCGTCGGGGCGGGAGGCATCGTCCTGCCCGAGTCGGCCCGCGCCGTACACGAATCGCTCGCCGCGGACCGAGACCGCGAGTACGGCGCCCGGAAAGGTGGCCGCGGCGACGGCCGAATCAATGGTGCGCGCCGCTGGTGCGAGCCGTGCGGCGAGCGGTGCCGACACCGCAATCGGCGTCGGCCGGGGAGGCGCCGAGTGACACGCCAGCGCTGCCGACACCACCAGGAACGCTGCCGTGTTGGCGCCGTGGGTCACGGGCGCGCCTCTGGCATCACGATGCCCGACTGGATTGGCCACGACGGCGGAATCGGGATCGGTGCCTTGCCCGTGATCGGATTCCGGCCAGTGAGCGCTGCGCCGACCGCCGTCTCCACCACGGGGGTGTTCGACCAGCCGATGAGATAGCTGCCGGCGGTGGGCACCTGCGAGATCACGTACGGTGAACCGAACGACACGAGCACTGTCGGGCGGCGGCGCGAAAACCGGGTGAGGAGGTCGGCGGTCGACTTGGCGAGGCCAATCGTTCCCTGATACGAACCCCAGCGCACCGACGTCGCGAGCACCGTGTATTTCGAGGCACCGATGATGGAGTCGATCCGGCGCAGGTCACGGGCCGTTGGTTCGGCGGGGACCAGCACCGGACTCACGGTGTGACCGCCCCGACGCAACTCCGCGGCGAGCGTGGAGCCCAGCGTGGTTGATCCGACCGTCACGAGGGCGATCCGCTGCGGCCCTGCACGCATCGCGGCCACCGTACCGCCGCCATCCTTCAGCAGCACCAGGCTGCGCTCGGTGATGTCGCGCGCAATCGCCTTGTGCGCCGATCCACCGACGACGTCTGGTACGGCAGTCAGGTCGACGTCGCGCTTCTCGAAGAGTCCCATCCGCGCCTTCAGCTCGAGGATCTTCCGAACCGACAGGTCGAGACGGGCCATCGAGATTCGCCCGCTCTCCACGGCGCGGGTCACGGCCGTGATCGCGGCCGCAGGGTCGGCCGGCATGAGCAGCAGGTCGCTGCCGGCCTCGAATGCGCGAATCACCGCCTCGTCGGCGCTGACTTCCTTGGCGATCCCGCCCATGTCGAGTGCGTCGGTGGTGATCAATCCCTTGAACTGCAGCGAGTCGCGGAGGATCCCGGTGAGGATCGCCGGTGACAGCGTTCCCGGCAGGCGCGATCCTCCGTCGAGTGCCGGCAGCGCGATGTGGGCCGACATCACGGCGTCGACGCCGGCGTCGATGGCGGCGCGGAACGGCACCAGTTCGAGCGAGTCGAAGCGTGCCCACGGCGCCGTGATCACCGGCATCGCGAGGTGTGAATCGGTTTCGGTGTCACCATGACCGGGGAAGTGCTTCGCCGTCGACAGGATCCCGCCGTCGCGCATCCCGCGCACCGTTGCGGCGACGAGTTCGGCCACCGCATGCGGGTCGGCGCCGAACGCGCGGGTGTTGATGATCGGGTTCGCCGGATTGCTGTTGACGTCGGCCACCGGGGCAAATGCGAGGTGCACGCCGACCGCTCGTCCCTCGACCGCGGTGATCCGGCCGAGCTGATAGGCGTCCTCCGTGCGTCCGGTCGCACCGATACCCATCTGGGTCGGGAACGCTGTTCCGGCTGCGATCCGCATCACGATGCCGCCCTCGAAATCGGCGGCAATCAGGAGTGGGAGTGGCGCGCGACGCTGCAATGCGTTCAACTTGGATGCGACATCGAGCGGCGTACCGGTCGAGATGATGATCCCGCCGACCTCGAGCGAGTCGACCCAGGCGTACGCACGGCGCATCGACGGATCGTCGGCCGAGACGTAATCGCCCAGCAACCAGGGCATCACGAGTTGCGCCACTTTCTGGCGGGTCGTGAGTCGCGCCAGCGCCACGGTCACGCTGTCGGCCGGCTCCGGTGCGGGCACCACGGCCACGGGCGGCGGGTTGCGCGTAGGCTGCGGCCCGATCACACGCGGTTCCGGTGCGCGGGACGAACACGCGACGGCGCCAAGCATCAGAACGAGCACGGAGGTTGGATGAAGTTTCACGGGCAGGTCACAAGCAAATGGTGGTGTTGCAGCGCAACGCTCATCGTTGCGTGCGCGGGAGCGCCGAGTCCGGCACCCGCTCCCGCTCCGCTGCCGGTCCCGGTGACGGCTCGTCCGGTGCGTCCCGGCATTGACGTGCTGCTCACTGATTCGACCGCGCTGGTGCGTGGACGTCGGGTCGGCTTCGTCGCGAACGTGAATGCCGTCGACCGCAATGGAGAGAGTGCCATTGAACGACTCCGTGCGTCCGGCGTCAACCTTGTCGCGCTGTTCGGGCCGGAACACGGGCTCGATGCCAATGCCGCGCCAGGCGAGAAGGTGGAGTCATCGGTCTATCGCAACACCAGCATTCCAATCTACTCGCTCTACGGGCAGACCCGCGCGCCAACGGCGGACATGCTGCAGGGCATCGACGTGATGCTGGTGGATCTCCCCGATGTCGGCGCCCGTTACTACACCTGGCTCGCGGCTACCGTCGAGGTGATGCGAGCGGCCGGGGCCCACGGGATCGGGGTGATCATCCTCGATCGTCCCAATCCGATCAACGGCGTGGTGCAGGGAAATGTTCTCGACCCGGCGTTCTCGTCGTATGTCGGGCGACTGGCCGTGCCGATGCGGCACGGACTCACGCTGGGTGAGCACGCAACGCTCGCGCGCGCCGATCTCGGGCTCGATGTGGATCTCCGCGTCGTGCCGGTCGACGGATGGACCCGCAGCATGCCGTTTCGCCAGACGGGGCTTCCGTTCCTTCCGCCCAGCCCGAATCTGCGCGACCTCGATGCACTCTTCCATTATCCCGGTACCTGCCTTTTCGAGGGGACTGCGCTCTCGGTGGGACGGGGAAGTGACGCACCATTTCACCAGGTCGGCGCACCGTGGCTCGACACCACTGCAGTGCTGGCACGCATGCGCGGCGTGGCGCTTCCGGGCGTTGCCTTCCGTGGGGTGCAGTTCACGCCCTCGAATCCGGGTGACGCCAAGTTCGCCGACACCCCGCTTCTCGGAGTCCGTCTCGAGATCACCGACCACGGTCGATACGACCCGGTCCGGACCGCCATCCATCTCCTCGCAGCAATACAAGCCGTGCATCCCGACCTGATCCGGATTGGCGGGTCATTCGATCGGCTCGCCGGTGGGAGTGCGCTGCGGACCGCGCTGGAACGCGGTGACGCGCCCGATGCGATCATCGCGACCTGGGCGCCCGATCTCGCCGCGTACCGCAGCCGCGTTGCGCCCTTTCATCTTTACCGCTGAGCACTCCGTGAATCGCTGGCTTGTGGCCGGTCTCCTGCTGGGGGCGGCATGCGCAGACAAGGCGCCCCCGAACGACGCGTCCGTCGCGCCGAGTGGTGTATCGACTCGGCAGGCCGAGGGCGGAGATCATCCCGAGGTCATCGTGAGTGGCGATCCCGCGCCTGGTTCCCTCGACTCGATGATCGTCGTGGACGACGCGTTCCGCGGGGTCCGGAGCCTCCTCCTCGACCCCGCTGGCGGGGTGTGGGTCCTCGACCGCGGCGCGAAGACAGTCGCGCACTACGGTGACGATGGCACCAAGGGCGCCAGCGTCGGTTCGATCGGGAATGGTGCGGGGCAGCTTGCCGATCCCCACTCCCTGGCGTGGGGAGCCGGCAACCTCATGGTCTATGATCCCGGCAATTCCCGCGTCGCCCGCTTTCGGCCCGACGGCGGCTGGGAAGGTTCATGGCCCGTTGTGCCGATCACCGGCGGACCGAACGCCCGGTTCTTTGCCAGCGGCACGTCGGCATCCGCGTGGCTTTTTCAGTTCTCGTTCCTGAGCACCGGCGAAGCAGCGCCAGGCTTCGCTCGTTTCCCGCTCACGCCCCGTGGCGACGTCCGCTGGGTGCCACCGACCCGCAGCGGTCCGCTGTCGAACATCGTGATCTGCACGATTCCCGACAGCCAGGCGAGCTTTTCCCGCCCGTTCACGACCACCGAGCTCTGGCAGCCGTCGCCCGACGGATATCTCTACCGCGTTGAGGGGGTCGATTACGTGGTGACGACGGTGGACAGCGCCGGCCGGGTGCTCAGGAGCGTCCGTCGGGAGATCCCCGGCGCGCCGATCAGCGATGCGGAGTGGACTGCGGCGGTCGCACCCCTCGAGCGCTTCCGGGCCGAGCACCCGGCGAGCTGCAATGGCGCCTTCACCCGCCCGGCCACCAAGTCTGCGGTTCGGGCTCTCACGCTCGACGACCGGAGTCGTCTCTGGGTGGAGCGAATGACGGAATCCGGCGCGACCTGGGAGGTGTGGGAGGGCGAGCGGCTCGTTGGCGCGATCCCGGGTATCGACCGCGTTGCCGAGGTTCAGGTGGACATCCGGGGCGACCGATTTGCAGTTCTCGCGACTGGCGCCCACGGGCGCCCCCGAGGTCAGGGTTTACCGTTTCCGCCTCGCCGCTCCGATTGCTCCAAGTCCCACCGGCCGTTAGGTTTTCGCCCTGTCCGCCACCCCATCCGGGGGGCGGGATCTGATCGACCTCACGGTCGGGGGCGCGTGACGGAACTGGTACCGGACGTCGTGAAGCGGGCATACTTCAGCAGCACGGCCCCATTCATCCGGGCCCTGCTGCGCAGCGGCGTCACCCCGAATACCCTCACCACCGTTGGCGCGCTGCTCATCCTGGCGTCGTCGGTCGCCTTCGGCCTTGGCGCGATCCGCTCCGGCGGGCTGTTGCTGCTGGTGAGCGGAATGCTCGACACCTTCGACGGGCAGGTGGCCCGGGAAGGTGGACTGACGTCGCGATTCGGGGCGTTCTACGACTCGACCCTCGACCGGGTCGGCGATGGCGCCTCCTTCATCGGTATCGCGGCGTACCTGATGTACACCCCCGATATCCAGTGGCGCGAGTTCGCGGTCATCGCGTGCATGGTCGGGATCCTCGCGGCACTGCTGGTGTCGTACATGCGAGCCCGCGCCGAGGGCCTCGGCCTCGACTGCAAGGTCGGTATCGCCCAGCGTGCCGAGCGGATCCTCGGCCTCGGCCTCCCGACGGTGTTGCTTGGTGCTGGTCCGCGAGGCCTCGTGCTCACGACGGTCGTCATCGTCCTGACAGGTTTGTCCCTCATCACGGTCGCGCAACGGTTCGCCCACGTCCATCGGGAAACCGCCAGCGCTGACGTCAACAAAGGAACATTGAGTGGCTGATAATGCGGCCCGGCCCATTGCGCCGGCAGACGGTAAACTCGGAGTGCTCTGCGTCGGACTCGGTGCGGTGGCCTCGACCTTCATCGCCGGTGTCGAACTCGCCCGGCGCGGACTGGCACAACCCTACGGCTCGCTGACCCAGCTGGCCACGATCCGGCTGGGCAAGCGCACCGACGGGCGCTCGCCCTTGATTCGCGATTTCGTGCCGATCACGCCGCTCGAGGACATCGTCTTCGGCGCGTGGGATCCGGTGCCGGACGACGGGTATGAGTCGTGCCTGCACTGCGGCGTGCTGGACAAGCACGAACACGTGGCTCCGATTCGTGATTTTCTCGAGACCATCAAGCCGATGCCGGCGGTGTTCGACCAGCACTACGTGAAGCGCCTGGTGGGCACCAACGTCAAGCAGGGGAAGACCAAGCGCGACCTCGCCGAGGCGCTGCGCCAGGACATCCGCGACTTCAAGGCGAAGACGGGTGCCGCGCGCTGCGTGATCGTCTGGTGTGCGTCCACCGAGATCTTCATCGTGCCGGGCCCGCAGCACGAGACGCTCGAGAGCTTCGAGGCGGCGATGGACGCCAACGACGTCACCATCGCGCCGTCCATGCTCTATGCGTATGCCGCGATCATGGAGGGCGTGCCGTTCGCCAACGGCGCCCCCAACCTCTCGTGCGACATCCCGGCCCTCGAGCAGCTGGCGCGTGATCGCAAGGTCGCGATCGGCGGCAAGGACTTCAAGACCGGCCAGACGATGCTCAAGACGGTGCTCGCCCCGATGTTCAAGGCGCGCATGCTCGGCGTTGCCGGTTGGTACAGCACCAACATCCTCGGCAACCGCGACGGCGAGGTGCTCGACGATCCGGAGTCGTTCAAGACCAAGGAAGAGTCGAAGCTCGGCGTGCTGGAGTACATCCTGCAGCCGCAGCTCTATCCCGACCTCTATGCGAAGATGTACCACAAGGTGCGGATCAACTATTACCCGCCGCGTGGCGACAACAAGGAGGGTTGGGACAACATCGACATCTTCGGCTGGGCCGGATATCCGATGCAGATCAAGGTGGACTTCCTCTGCCGCGACTCCATCCTGGCCGCCCCGCTGGTGCTCGACCTCGCACTCTTCTTCGACCTCAGCCAGCGCGCCGGGCTGTCGGGTGTGCAGGAGTGGCTCTCGTTCTACTTCAAGAGCCCGCAGACCGTGCCGGGGCTGTATCCGGAACACGATCTCTTCATCCAGCACACCAAGCTCAAGAACACGCTCCGCTGGATGATGGGCGAGGACATGATCACCCATCTCGGCCAGGATTACATCCCACCGGCGTGAAGTACTATCACCGCACCAGTGTCGCGCCCGATGCCGTGATGGCACGGGCTGCGGCATTGTTCGGGGCGCGGCTCGCGCCCACCGAAACTGGCCCCCGCGCACTGGCGTTCACCGGTTCGCTCGGGTCGATCAGGGTTGATGTGGCCGCCGAGGGCGGTCACTACACCCTGGTCACCATCCTCACCGACCAGCCTGCCGAAAGTGAGCTCGATCGCCTCGGAAAGCACTTCATGGGCGAAGTGCACAAGATGGCCAATCCGCAGCACGAGCTTCGCGGCACCTACTGACGGCCGCCCCACCGGGAAGGTCCCTTGGCACTACGTCTCCTCCCACGCGACGAGCGATTCTTCGAGCTCTTCGCGGAACTGGCCACCGCATCGGTCGATGCCTCGCGACACCTCGCCGATCTCCTCGGCAGGCGTGACGCCGACCGCTGGCCGCTCGTCGATGCCATCAAAGCCCTCGAGCACGGTGCCGACACGGTGACCCATACGATCGTGACCCGACTGGACCGGTCCTTCATCACGCCGTTCGACCGTGAAGACATCCACCTCCTCGCCTCCCGGCTCGACGATGTCATCGACCGGATGGATTCGTGCGCACGTCGGGTGAAGATCTTCCGGATCGTCGACGTGCCCGAGGGAGCAGTCAAGATCAGCGAGGTGATCCACCGCGCATCGATCGAACTGCTTCGTGCCGTGCACGCCATGGAAAAAGGTCCGCCCGCCACCGTGCTCGACGCCTGCCGCGTGATCAAGGGCCTCGAGACCGAGGGTGACGCGCTGTATCACGAATGGCTGGGGCGCCTGTTCGAGGAGGAAACCGACCCGATCACGATCATCAAGTGGAAGGAGCTCTACGACACGCTCGAGAAGACGCTCGACAGCGCCGAAGATGCTGCGAACGTGCTCGAGTCGGTCTCGATCAAGCACGGCTGATCGATGGACCAGTCGCTCGCCTTCGTCCTGCTGGTGATCGTCGTGGCGCTCATCTTCGACTTCATCAACGGCTTCCACGACAGCGCCAACTCGATTGCAACGGTCGTGGCGACCCGCGTGCTGACGCCGGGCGTGGCCGTGCTCTTCGCCGCCAGCTGCAACTTCCTGGCGGCGTTCATCGTGGGAACGGCGGTGGCCAAGACGGTCTCGAAAGGCCTGGTCGACCCGAGCGTGATCACCCCGACGCTGCTCATGGCCGCACTCCTCGGCGCGATCATCTGGAACCTGATCACCTGGTGGTTCGGCCTGCCAAGCTCGTCGTCGCACGCGCTGCTCGGTGGCTTTGCCGGTGCAGCGATTGCCAAGGCCGGGATCGGGTCGATCCTCCTGAAGGGCTGGATCAAGCCGGTCGCCGGCATCGTGATCTCCCCGTTGCTCGGCATGACACTCGGCGTGTTGCTCTCGGTCGGCCTGTCGTGGGCGCTGTGGAAGCGTGAGGCCCGGACCATGGAACGGGTGTTCAAGCGATTGCAGCTGGTGAGTTCCGGCCTCTATTCGCTTGCGCATGGGTCGAACGATGCGCAGAAGACGATGGGTATCATCGTCGGTTTGCTGGTCGCGTCGCAGGATATGTTCGCCGGTGAGACCGGGATCATGAGCCATCTCTACCTGCGGACCGCCGACCACGTCCCGCTCTGGATCGAGATGTCGGCCTACACCGCCATCGCATGCGGCACGGCACTCGGCGGTTGGCGGATCATCAAGACGATGGGCACGGGAATCACCAAGCTCAGGCCGTTTGGCGGATTCTGTGCCGAGACCGGGGGCGCCATGACCATCCTCGTGGCATCGTCACTGGGCGTGCCGGTGAGCACCACGCACACCATCACTGGCGCCATCGTCGGCGTCGGAGCCAGCCGGCGCCTGGCGGCGGTGCGCTGGGGCGTGGCGAGCCGGATCGTCTGGGCCTGGGTGATGACCATCCCGTTCAGCGGGCTGCTCGCGGCCGCCATCTACGCGCTGATGCCGGGGCGCTGAACGCGTCGAGCGTCTCGTACGCTTGACCCATCTCGCTGTCACGTCGAAGTTTCCGCCCGTTCCCGACCCGCACCAGAGGCCTCCGACCGGCATGGCGACACCCCCCACTTCCGAACCGGCGACCCACGGCCTCACCCGCGAGCAGCTGCTCGCGCTCTATCGCTGGATGCGCCTCACGCGCACCCTCGAGGAGCGGCTCGTCGCGCTCTATCGCCAGACCAAGGTCGTGGGCGGCCTGTTCCGTTCGCTCGGCCAGGAGGGCTGCGCCGTCGGCTCGGCGTTCGCGCTCGAGCGCCGCGACGTCCTCTCGCCGCTGATCCGCAACCTCGGCTCGATGCTGGTGAAGGGCGCCGAGCCCGTCGAGATCCTGCGGCAGTACATGGCCAAGGGTGATTCGCCGACGCGCGGACGCGAGCTCAACATCCATTTCGGCGATGTCGAGGAGCGCAACTTCGTCGGCCAGATCTCGCACCTCGGCGACATGGTGCCGGTGATGGCCGGCGTGACCCTCACGTTCAAGATGCGCGGCGAGGACCGCGTCGGTCTCGTGTATGTCGGCGACGGCGCGACGAGCACCGGCGCGTTTCACGAGGGCATCAACTTCGCCGCCGTGCAGCGCTGCCCGCTCGTCGTGATCGTCGAGAACAACGGCTACGCGTACTCGACGCCGACGTTCCGGCAGACCGCCGCCCGACAGTTCATCGACAAGGCGATCGGCTACGGCATCCCGGGGGAGCACGCCGACGGCAACGACGTGCTCGACGCCTATCGCGTCACGAAGCGACGCCGTCGACAACGCGCGCGCAGGGCGGGGGCGTCACGCTCATCGAGCTGCTGACCTACCGGCGAAGGGTCACGCCGAGCACGACAACCAGAGTTACGTGAAGCCCGGCGAGATCGAACAGTGGGCCGCCACGAACGATCCGATCGACCGGTACATCGTGCGCCTCACCGGCGAGCTCGGCTTCACCGCCGCCGAGGTCGAGGCGGTCGACGAGCGAGGTGCGCGCCGAGGTCGACGCCGCGACCGACGCAGGCCGAGGCGTCGCCACCGTGCGAGGCCCCGATGCGCTGCGCGGCGTGTACGCGGAACCCGCCGAGATGCCGCGGCTCTGGTATCGCGAGGGGATCGCATCGGCGGTGGACGCGCACGAGCGCCCCGCGAGCTGGGGGACGCACGATGGCTGAGATCACCTATCTCGAGGCGATCCGCGAGGCGATCACCGAGGAGATGGAGCGCGACAGCAACGTCTTCTGTCTCGGCGAGGACATCGGCGCATTCGGCGGCGCGTTCAAGGTCACCGAGGGTCTGCACGCGCGGTTCGGCGACATGCGCGTCATCGACACGCCGATCGCCGAGATCGGCATCGTCGGCGCGGCGGCGGGCGCGGCGCACACGGGATGCGACCGGTGGTCGAGATGCAGTTCATCGACTTCGTCTCGTGCGCCTACGACATGCTGACCAACTACGTCGCCACGGCACGCTACCGCGCCTTCCTGCCCTGCCCGATCGTGGTGCGCGGACCGACGGGCGGCTATGTGCGCGGTGGGCCGTTCCACTCGCAGAATCCCGAAGCGGCATTCCTGCACACGCCGGGGCTCAAGATCGTCTATCCGGCGACCGCCGAGGACGCGAAGGGGATGATCAAGGCGGCGATCCGCGACGAGGATCCGGTGCTCTTCTTCGAGCACAAGTACCTGTATCGCCGGATCAAGGGCGACGATGCCGGCGGGCGACCACGTGGTGCCGCTCGGGCAAGGCGCGGATCGCCCGCGAGGGCACCGACCTCTCGATCATCACCTACGCCGCCACGGTGTGGAAGGCACTCGAGGCGGCGGAAGAGCTCGCGGCGGACGGGATGTCGGTCGAGGTGATCGACCTGCGCACGCTGCTCCCGCTCGACGATGCGGCTATCGTTGCTACAGTGAAGAAGACCAATCGGGTGCTGGTGGTCCACGAGGACACCGTCACCGGTGGGGTCGGGGGCGAGATCACGGCCCGCATCAACGAGCTCTGCTTCGAGTGGCTCGATGCGCCGGTCCGGCGGGTGACCGCGCACGACGTTCCGCTGCCGTACGCGCCACCGCTCGAGGATTTCGTGTTGCCGCAGACGTCGGACATCGTGCGCGCGTGCCGTTGGCTCGCCGCCTACTGAACAAGGTTTCCACGGGGAGTTGGGATGGCTCGCATAGACGTGATCATGCCGCAGATGGGCGAATCAATCACCGAGGGCACGATGTCGCGGTGGATCCGGCAGGTCGGCGATACAGTGAAGCGCGACGAGCCGATCTTCGAGATCTCGACGGACAAGGTCGACGCCGAGATCCCCGCACCCAATGCCGGCGTGCTCAGCTGAGGTGCTGGTCACCGAGGGCCAGACTGTGGCGGTCGGCACGATCGTGGCCCGGATCGAGACCGACGCCAGTGCCGCCGCTTCGGCGCCAGCTGCGCCAGCCGCGCCGGCCGAACCTGCGCCGCAGCGGCGCCCGCTGCATCTCCCGCAGCACCGGCTCGCGCCACCCGCCGCCGCTCCCCCAGCTTCCGCGCCGAAGCCTGTCGACTGCCGGACGCCGACGAGATCGGCCGAGGAACGCCTCAAGCGCAAGTCGACGCCGCTGGTGCGCAAGATGGTGGAGGAACATGGACTCGACCTCGGCGTGATCCCCGGCAGCGGGTCGGCCGGTCGCGTGACGAAGCAGGACGTCCTCGACTTCATGGAGACCGGCGCCCCAGCGCCGAAGCCCGCCGCAAGCCAGGCCGACGGCTCGCCGGCGCCAGTGGCCGCAGCCCCGCCGGCCAGCACCGCTCCGGCTGCACCCGCTGCGACGCCGTCGCTGCACCGCGGGCACGCCGGTGATGGCATGGGAGGGCGACCGCGTCGAGCCGTGGAGCCGCATCCGCAAGCTCACCGCCGATCACATGGTGCTGTCGCGTCGCGTGTCGGCGCACGTCAACTCGCTCATCGAGGTCGACTTCACGCACGTGGCATCGTGCGCAAGTCGCTCAAGGCGGGCTACGCCGAGCGCGGTGTCAACCTGACCTTCCTGGCATTCATCGTGAAGGCGATTGCCGACAACCTCCGGAAGCACCCGGTGATCAACGCGGCGGTGTCGGGCGACAACACCGTCTTCCGTCGCGACATCAACGTCGGGATCGCGGTCGCACTCGACTGGGGCCTGATCGTCCCGGTGATCCATCACGCCGACGAGCTGTCGCTGCTGGGCATCGCCCGCGCGGTGCAGGACCTCGCCGATCGTGCTCGCAACCGGAAGCTTGCGCCCGACGAAGTCCAGAAGGGGACGTTCACGATCACCAACCCCGGCGGCTTCGGTACGTATGTGGGCACGCCGGTGATCAACCAGCCGCAGGTCGCGATCCTCGCCATCGGTGCGATCGAGAAGCGCCCGTCGGTGATCACGCTGCCCGATGGCAGCGACGCGCTCGGTATTCGCACCAAGGGGATGATGGCGCTGGCGTTCGATCACCGGATCGTCGACGGTGCCGACGCCGATCGGTTCCTCGCCGACGTCCGCCAGACGCTGCACGCCTTCCCCGAGCAGCAGGGCTGACGTGGCCCGGGTGCTGACGGCGACGCGGGTCACGGTCGCTGCCGGAGCACACCGATGCCTGGCTCGACATCCTGGAGGTGCTGGCGGTGCGCTTGAAGGCGCGCGGCCAGCACCTCTGGGTTTTCCGGGCCGACGGCGCATCCGACCAGTGGCTGGAGTTCACCGAAGGGCCGGATCCGGCGACGCACCGCGCCGCGGGGCCGGCCGACGGCGAAGAGCGAGCCCTCGAGGCGTCGCTCCGCCAGCTGGCTTGCTATGATGAAGGATCCCTGGCCACGCACTGGCAGGAAGTTCCCTTGATTCGTCCCGGGAGGACCGATGGCGCGACAGATAAAGGACGATGCGGGCCGAACCTGGGAAGCGGCGCCGAGCGGGCGGGTGACGCAGTACGATGTGGACGAACTCTCGATCGAGTTCCGGCTTGTCGATCCCGACACTGACGAACGCCGATTCGCGCGTTTTTCACCACGCGGCGCCAAGGTGGGCGAGATGGCGTTCGAGCAGACCAGCGACGCCGCGCTCCAGTCATTGCTGCGGGCCTCACAGGTCGCGTGGACATCTCCAGATGGTGGCTACGCCACACCGGCGTGAGATGATCGACCTCCACTGTCACTCGACGGCATCGGATGGGATGCTCTCGCCCGCCGACGTGGTCCGGCATGCCGCCGAGGTGGGCGTGGCAACGCTCGCCCTCACCGATCACGACACCACCGCCGGCGTGGCCGAGGCAATCGAGACTGGCCGCCGGTCGGCGTCAACGTGATCAGCGCGTGCGAGTTCTCGGTGCAGGTGCGGTGGGGCGAGATGCACCTGCTCGGCTACTTCCTTCCGGTGAGCGATGCGCGCCTCGAGGACTTCCTGGTGCACGCCCGTGCTGGGCGCGACCGGCGCGCTCGCGCGATGGTGTCGCGCCTCACCGGACTCGGCCTGCGCATCGACTTCGACAGCATCCAGCATATCGCCCAGGGAGGCGCGGTCGGGCGGCCGCACGTCGCTCGCGCGCTGCTCGCGGCCGGTCACGTCGCAACGATACAACAGGCTTTCGACCGATACATCGGGACAGGCCGACCAGCATTCGTGGAAAAGGAACTGCCGCAGTTTCGCGATGTCGCAGATCTCGTGCACAGTGTCGGCGGGATCGTGTCGGCGGCGCACCTCAAGCGCCATGGCACCCGTACCGAGCTTGCGCTGTTGTGCGATGAAGGCCTCGACGCGGTCGAGACCCGCCACCCCAGTCACGACGGGGAGACTCGCGCCACGATCACCGAGGCGGCCGACGCGCTCGGCCTGGGCCGCACCGGGGGGTCCGACTGGCACGGCGAGCTCGATGCGATCGGCACGCACTCCCGACTCGGGTCGCAGGACGTGCCCGACGAATGGCTGCCGCCCCTCGAGCAGCGCCGACCGGCGATCAACCCGGCATGAGCATCGAACTCGCGGGGCGCGTGGCCCTCGTGACCGGCGGTGCCCGTCGGCTCGGCCGCGCCTTTGCGGTCGCGCTGGCGGAGCGGGGGATGCACGTCGCGGTGCACTACGGCAGCTCGGCCGGAGAGGCCCAGGAGTTGGTGGCGGAACTCGAGGCGGCGGGTCATCGCGCGGCGTCGTTCGGTGCCGACCTCACCGACGCCGATGCAGCGTGCGCCCTCCCCGGTCGCGGTGGTCGACCTGTTCGGACGGCTCGACGTGCTGGTCAACTCGGCAGCGGTGATGGAACGCATCAGCGTGGCCGACACGACCGCGAAGCAGTGGGATGAGATCATGCACCTCAATCTCCGCGCGCCGTTCTTGCTGGCGCAGCAAGCGGCACCCTACATCGCGCAACAGAAGGGCCGGATCGTCAACATCGCCGACCTCGGCGGCCTGGAGCCCTGGCCATCGTACGCCGCACACTCGGTCAGCAAGGCTGGTGTGGTGATGCTCACCAAGGTGCTCGCCACTGCGCTTGCACCCGACATCACGGTCAACGCCATTGCGCCCGGGCACGGTGCTGGTGCCCGACGATTACGACGATGCCCGCCGCACCTTTCTCAGCGAGACCACGCCCGTTGCAGCGCCTCGGCACGCCCGGTGACGCGGTGCAGGCGCTGCTCTTCCTGCTCGAACACGGCGATTTCATCACCGGTGAGACCCTCGTGGTCGACGGCGGCAGGATGCTGCGGCGGTGATCTCGTTGGGTGAGGTGGTGATCATCGGCGGTGGTTGCTACGGATCGTTCTACACCGGCCAGCTCGAACGCGCCCGCGCCGACGGCGCAGTCGAGTATCATCGCCTGGTCGTGGTCGACCGCAATGCCGCGTGCCAGGTGGCATCGCAGGAAGCCGTCGCCGGGCGCGATCTCGTCGTGTCCGACTGGGATGCGTTCCTCGATGCATGGCTCGACCGCGTCCGTGCGTCGCACCGGCGACGCTCCCGACATGATCGTTCCCTCGCCATTGATGCCCCACCTCATGGCCAACTGGATCATGCGCCGCGCGCGCGAGCAATGGCCGGAACACGGCGTGCGCACGGTGCCGGCGGCCGCGCCACTCGGGACGTCGTTCGACATGCTCCACGGCGACGGGACCCGGTATGTGTCGTTCGCCGATTGGCTCTGCCCGACGCACTGCATCGAGCCGGGGCTTTGCCCTGCCACGCGCGCGCCGCGCACCTGGGAAATGGGTGAGGCGGTCGCACGGTGGACCCTGGAGCGTGCGGGAGAGCGACCCACCGCCGGGCCGGCACTCTTCACCTGTCGCCACGTGGTGCACGGGGTCGGGATGTACCCTGCAGCCGGTGCCTTCGAGGGCTTCGACGCACTGGTGGCGCAGGTCGCAGCCACCGGCACGGCCGATCTCGTGGTGGGCTCAGTGTCGGCGTGTCACGGAGCCATCGGGTTGATTCGTGTGGGTGATGGATGATGAATGATGGATGATGGATGGTGGATGATGGATGATGGAGAATGCCGCTGACGACTGTCGACTTGTCACCCCCAAAGGCCAACGATCCTTGACCACTGACGCCGAGCGCGACACCTCCAACAGCACCAGCCTGCAGGCTTTCCTGCGGCTGATGCGGCGTCTCGCGCGTCCCTGGCAGGCACGTGCGGCGGCGGCGGTGGGAATCGACGCAACGACGCGCATCCAGACGGTCGAGGAGATGCTCGACCTCAACGCGCGGCGTGCGCCGGCCTACTGGATCCAGCTCGTGCTCGCGTCGGGGATCGCGATCCTGGGCCTGGTGCTCAACAGCACCGCCGTGGTGATCGGTGCCATGCTTGTCTCGCCATTGATGGGGCCGATCGTCGAGCTCGGCATGGGCTTCGCCGTCGGGTCGTCGTATCTCGTGATCCGCTCGGCGCTGCGCGTCGCGATGAGCATCGTGGTCGTGGTGACCGGCACTGCGTTGTTCACGCTGGCGCTCCCCTTTCACGAAGTCACCAACGAGATCGCCACCCGGACCGTCCCGACCGCGCTCGACCTGATGGTGGCCGTGTTCTGCGCGCTCACCGCCGCATACACCACCGTGCGAAAGACCTCCGACACCACGGCGGCGGCTGCCGGCACCGCGATCGGTATCGCCCTCGTCCCGCCAGTCTGCGTGATCGGCTACGGGATCGGCACCGCCAACGCCTCGGTGACCGCCGGATCCACGTTGTTGTTCACGGCGAACATGTCGGCGATCCTCGTCTTCACCGTGTTCAGCTTTCTCGCGCTGGGCTACAACGAGGTCGACGCCGAGACCCTCGAGGCCGAGGCGCTCACCAGCCGTGCCACCCGGTTCGATCGGATCGCCGAGCGAGGTCAGGCGCTGCTCAAGCGGGTGTTCGCGACTCGGTATGCCGCCTTGACGCGAGTCCTCGTGCCGGTGGTGTTTCTCGCGGCGGTGTACGTGCCGTTGTCGTCGGCGCTGCAGGAAGTGACCTGGCAGGTGCAGCGTCGAGCCGCCGTCACCCGGATCCTGCAGAACCTTGCGCCGAACGCAGTGCAGCAAGTGTTGCGGGTGGAGCAGGGGTCGGTCGAGCTCCGACTCCTGGTCGTCACCGATGACGTCGGGCCCGTCGACCTCGAGCGCCGCCTGACGACCGCGATCGCCGCGGCGACCGGTGTCGAACCCGTGGTGCAGGTGGTCGCGGTGCCCGACATCGCCGCGCTGGCGCGGGCCCGTACGGCGCAATCAGAACCCACACCGGTTGCGTCGGCACTGGTCCCCGCCGTGGAACAGGCGCGCGCGCGGCTCGCGACCACGCTGGCGCGCGCGTGGCCTGCGGGCGCCGGGCAGCTCGCGGGCTGGCAGCTCGAGGTGCCGCCCGCTGGCGCACCCCGGGTGACCGTGATCCACCTCGGTGCCCCGATCGGTCCGGTGGCCGCGGAACTGCTTGCCACGGCGCTCACGCCTGCGCTCGACATCCGGCCGAGCATCGTCGATCGGTCGCTCGATGGTTCGGTACGGACGCCGGGACGCGACACGTCCGGCTGGATCGCCGGACTCGACAGCACGCTCGTCATCGCGCCGTGGCTCAACGGCGTGACGGGATGTATCGCCGTCCGCAGCCGCGACAGCTCCAGCACCTGGGATGACTCCCTGCGGGCGCTGGCGGCGCGATCGGGTAATCGCCTGCGAGTGGACACCGCGGGCGACTGGCGTTTCCAGTGGCGCGTCGGGAGTTGCACTGGGGCCGCCCGGGACAGCGTACGACCCGCGGGAACCGGTGGTGCACCCTGACGTTTGGCACGTGGAGACGCCGTCCGGAATATCTTGTGGTGTCCCGGATTCCTTTGCAGATGGAGTGGTGTTGTGAGTGAACCGATGAACCCCCCGCCGAGCCCCGAAACACTGGTGATCATCGGTTCGGGCCCTGCCGCCTGGACCGCCGCGATCTACGCCGCTCGCGCCCAGCTCAACCCGCTGGTCTACGAGGGCGAGCCGGCTCGCGAGATGATCCCCGGCGGACAGCTCATGTTCACCACCGATATCGAGAACTTCCCGGGATTTCCCGACGGTATCGACGGCCAGGAGATCATGGCCCGGATGCGCTACGCAGGCTGAGCGGTTCGGCACGCGGATCATCACCGAGAACATCACGAAGGTCGACTTCTCCAACCGTCCGTTCACGCTGACGCCGTCGTATGGTGCACCGGTGATGGCCAAGACCGTGATCGTGGCAACCGGCGCACGAGCCATCTGGTTGAACGTCCCGAACGAGCAGCGGTTCGCGCAGGCGGGGCTCGGCGTGTCGGCGTGCGCGGTGTGCGACGGCGCCCTGCCGTTTTTCCGGAACAAGGTGCTGGCAGTGGTGGGCGGGGGTGATTCAGCAATGGAAGAGGCGACCTACCTCACCAAGTTCGCGAGCCAGGTGGTGATCATTCATCGTCGCGACGAGTTCCGCGCGAGCAAGGTGATGGCGGACCGGGCGCTCTCCAACCCGAAGATCCGGGTCGAATGGAACACCGAGGTGACCGAGGTGCTGGGCGAGGACGAGATCACCGGTGTTCGCATGCGCGACACCGTGACTGGCGCCGAGCGCGACCTGTCCGTGGGCGGCCTCTTCGTCGCGATCGGGCACACGCCCAATACTGCCTTCCTCGATGGTCAGCTCACGACGTCGCCCAAGGGATACATCCTCACGCCCACCCCGTGGCGAACCGAGACCAATGTCACCGGGGTGTACGCCGCCGGCGACGTGATCGATGACTATTACCGACAGGCCATCACGTCGGCGGGCACGGGCTGCATGGCTGCACTCGAAGCCGAGCGCTGGCTTGCCCACCATGAGGACGGACCGGCAGAGTCGCCGGTGCTGGAGACGGCGGAATCGTCGATTGGCCGGGCAGGCAAGTGACCGCAGTACCAGCATTGACGATGGTGTGCATCGAAAACGGAACATTTGTCGAGAACACCTGGCTCATGGTCGACAACGACACCAGCAACGCAGTGGTGGTCGACCCCGGGGAGGAGCATGACCGCATCCTTTCCGAGATTGCCAGGCGCAAGCTCACGGTTGTCGCGATCTGGCTCACTCACGCGCACATCGATCATATCTGGGGTGTCGACGCGATCCGCTCGGCGACCGGTGCCCCCGTCTCGCTCCATCCTGCCGACCGCCGCTGGTACGACTCACTCCCCGAGCAGGGAAAGATGTTCGGCATCGACAACCTGCCGCGTCTTGCCCCGCCGGATCATGCACTCGCGGATGGTGACGTGGTCTCGCTGGGGTCGCACCGTTTCGACGTCCGTCACGCGCCCGGCCACGCACCGGGGCATGTGGTGTTCATCGGCCAGGGCATGGCGATCGCGGGTGATGTCATCTTCCAGGATTCGATTGGTCGCACCGATCTTGCGGGCGGGAACCACGAACAGCTGCTGGACAGCATCCGGCGCGTGCTGATGGTGCTGCCCGACGACACGCGGGTGCTGCCCGGCCACGGTCCGGAGACGACAGTGGGGCGGGAGCGACGCAGCAATCCGTTCCTGCGGTAGCACGCAAAACCTGGGATACCCATTCCTGCTGCTGCCATTTTCCGTCCTCCCTTCTCGCTCCTCTCTAGTCGCCTATTTTCCGCCATACTCAAACGGACTGACCCTTCATGACGTTTCGCACCGAAAAGGACCCCCTGGGCGACAAGCAGGTTCCTGCCAGCGCCCTCTACGGCATCCAGACGCTTCGGGCCGCCGAGAACTTCCCCATTTCGGGGCTGATGCCGCTGCCTGGGTTTGTCGATGCGGTGGTCATGATCAAGCGGTCGGCCGCTGAGACGCACCGCGAGACCGGGCGGATCGAGGCGGAGCATGCGGCGGCGATCATCGCGGCCGCTGATGAGGTGCTCGGTGGTCAGCATCGCGACCAGTTCATCGTCGATCCGTACCAGGCGGGCGCGGGCACGTCGCACAACATGAACTGCAACGAGGTGCTCGCGAACCGGTCCAACGAGATCCTGGGCTTCGACCGCGGCACCTATTCGCCGATCCACCCGAACGATCACGTCAACATGGCGCAATCGACCAACGACGTGATCCCCACCGCGATGCGGCTCGCCACGCTGCTGGTACTGCCGAAGTTGCTCGACGCGATGGACGGGTTCGCTGCGACATGCATGGCCAAGGGCGTCGAGTTCGACAACGTGATGAAGTCGGGTCGCACCCACCTGCAGGACGCCACGCCGATCCGGCTGGGTCAGGAGTTCTCGGCGTACGGTCGCACGGTGTCGCGCCATCGCGCCAAGCTGGAACAGGCGTCGAAGTGGCTCCTCCCGATGAATATCGGCGGCAGCGCGGTCGGCACCGGGCTCAATGTGGAGCCGGAATACCCCGCCCTGATGGTCAAGCATCTCCGCGCCATCACTGGCCTCGAGGTCGAGGTTGCCGAGGACCGGATCCAGTTGATGCAGTCGATGGGCGACATCGCGACGTTCAGCGGCGCATTCCGGGCATTCGTTCTCGACCTCTGCAAGATCGCCGACGACATCCGGTTGCTCGCCTCGGGGCCGCGCACCGGTCTCGCCGAGATCGTGTTGCCGGCGGTGCAGCCGGGGTCGAGCATCATGCCGGGGAAGGTCAATCCGTCGATCGCCGAGATGGTCAACCAGGTCTGCTACCAGGCGATCGGGCTCGACACCACGGTGGCGATGGCGGCAAAGGCAGGCGAGCTGGAGCTCAACGTGATGATGCCGGTGATCACCCACAACATCGTCTTCGGCATCGAGATCGTCGCGAATGCCGTACGGGTCTTCGACGAGCGGTGCATCGCAGGGATCGAGGCCGACGCCGAGCAGTGTGCGTACTGGCTGGAGCGAAGCCCGGCGCTGGTGACGGCGCTGATGCCGAAGATCGGGTATGGCGAGGCAGCGAAGCTTTCGAAGGAAGCGTTGGCCACGGGCAAGACCGTCAAGCAGCTCGTCACCGACAAGAAGGTGCTCGAGGGTGCCGAACTCGATGAAGTGCTGAACTTGCGCGCGATGACCGAGATCGGCGTCCCCGGGGGCGGGAAGGGCGTCCCGCTGGGAGGCTGATCGTGCCGGCTGCGCGGTGGCGGCAGCTTGCGTTGCTTGCCGTCGCGCAGCTGCTGGCGATGTCTGTCTGGTTTGCGGGGAGCGTTGCGCTCCCCGCCTTCCGTTCCGGCATCACGCTCACCGACTCACAAGTCGGCTGGCTCACGTCGGCAGTGCAGTTGGGGTTCGTTGCCGGCACGCTGATCGCTGCGGTGCTCAACCTTCCCGATATCTTGCCGGCCCGCTGGTATGTCGCGGCGTCGGCGTTGTGTGCTGCGTTGGCGAATGCCTCGCTGCTGATGGCCGACGGATTTGCCCCCGCGGTGGCGTCGCGCATACTCACTGGCGTGGCGCTCGCCGGCGTGTATCCGCCGGCGATGAAGATGGCCTCGACCTGGTTCCGGGAGGGGCGTGGGCTCGCCATCGGTACCGTGGTCGGCGCGCTCACGGCGGGAAAGGCGTTGCCGTACCTGCTGAGTGGCGTTCATGTCTCGCTCGGCGCTGCGGTACTGGTGCCGTCGGGTGGCGCGCTGTTCGCGGCGCTGCTCGTTGCGGTGGCATATCGTGACGGGCCGCATGCGTTTCCGGCCCGGCCGTTCTCGTGGCAGCTCGCGGGGACGGTGGTGCGCGACCCCGCGCTGCGGCGCATCAGTGGCGGATACTTCGGGCATATGTGGGAGCTCTATGCCTTCTGGGCGTGGCTGCCGGCTTTTCTCGCTGCGTCCGCCGTGGCATCGGGGCAGGGCGAGGTCTCGAATGCTCTGGAGTTTCGGGTGCATCGCCATCGGTGCAGTGGGATGCGTGTGGGGTGGGTGGGCAGCCGACCGGGTGGGTCGACCGCGGGTGGTGCGTATGGCACTGGTGACGAGCGGTGCCTGCTGCCTGCTCAGTGCGGCGCTGTTCGGCGCACCGTTTGGCGTGGTGATCGCTGCTCTGCCTTGTCTGGGGTGTCGCGGTGATCGCCGATTCGGCACAGTTCTCGGCGCTGGTCACCGAGCACGCGCCGCCCCACGCCGTGGGCACGGCGCTCACGTTGCAGACGTCACTCGGGTTTCTGCTCACGATCGGGTCGATCCAGCTGTTGCCGGTGCTTGCCGGCGCGGTGGGGTGGCGCTGGACGATGATGGTGCTGGCGCTGGGTCCCGTGGCGGGGCTGTGCGCGGTGCGAGGGATGGGTGGCAGGGGGCTCACGAGTCGATGACTCTGTGTGGCCCCGGACTGGCAGAACGTCCCGACTCATGCACGGCGAAGCGAAGCGTACCGAACACACCCACAATGGCAACTGGAGTATGAACGCATGCAGATTCAGGTCAACACCGACAGCAATGTCGAGGGAAGCGAAGGGCTCACTGAGCAGGTGGTAGCGGTGGTGAGAGCCGCCATGGATCGTTTCGGTGAGCATATCACGCGCATCGAGGTGCATCTCAGCGACGAGAACAGCGACAAGAAGTCCGGTGCCGACGACAAGCGCTGCCTCCTGGAGGCTCGTCTTGCCGGGCTTCAGCCGATCTCGGTGTCGGAGGTGGCGGCGACCCTGGAGCAGGCGGTTGACGGCGCCGTCGACAAGCTGGCGCGTTCCATCGACTCCACGCTGGGGCGGTTGGAGACACGCTAGACCATCGACGACGGCCCAGGGGCCCTGGCACCCACGGAGCCCGGGCCACGTGGCTTCGCCGTGACCGCGCCGTCGCAGCATCTCAAGCAGCGAGGTGGAAAACGAATGATCAAGGCCAGAAGTGGCTCCTCGTCCGAGTACCTCTTCGAGGACCTTGAGGGAAAGCCTCTCGGCTCATTGAAGATGCCGACCTACGTCGCCGTGCCGCGCGACGGATGGGCAAAGGGCGTCATTCCAGAGTCGCTACAGGACGGGCCGAGTATCCGGCTCCTGGACCGAACGTTCATCATCGACCATCAACTGCTCAGCGACCGCGCCATCAAGCCGAACGACCTGAGGTTCTTCCTGATGGAGGGTGACCGCGAGGTGGCGGTCACCGACGCCCTCGTCGAGAGAGCGCGAAGATGGGATTTCGATCTCGACGGCCGGCGATTCACATTGGCGAAGGTCGGCGGGATCTTCTCGTCATTGCGTTACGACCTGACTCTGGATGCGCACAAGGTCGGGGAGATTGTCGAGGCGGCCCGGTTCACGCTTCGGTCCCGCTCATTCGTCATCGATTGTCCCGAGGAGATCGATCGGCCAATTCAGCTGTTCATGTTCTTTCTCGCCGCAAACGCGACATACCGGTAGCCGCCAGGGCCGGCGATCGCCTGCTCGAGGCGTCGCGGCCCATGAGCGCCGCCCGCCCTCACGTGAAGTGAAGGTTCCGCTGGAAGTCGTCGGGGCTCGTGGCGGCCGCCATGGCCACGTCGAGGGTGATGAGGCCTTCGCGATGGAGCGTCATCAGGTTCTGGTCGAAACTCTGGGTGCCATACATCGGCCCGCCATCTTCGATCAGCTTCACGATCTCGGCGGTCTTGTCGGGATCCGCGATGCACTCCTCGATCGCCGACGTATGCCGCATGACCTCCACAGCGAGCACCTGGCCCTTGCCATCGGCACGAGGCAGGAGTCGCTGCGACACCATCGCGCGCAGCACCTCGGCGAGTCGCTTCCGGACCCCAAGCTGCTCGCTCGGCTCGAACACGCTGGCGAACCGGGTCACGCCGCGGATCGAGTCCGTGGTGTGCACCGTCGCCATGATGAGGTGTCCGGTCTCGGCCGCCTGAAGCGCCACGTCCACCGTGACCCGGTCGCGCATCTCCCCGATCAGCACCACGTCGGGATCCTGCCGGAGGGCCGCACGCAGCGCCGGCTCGAAGCCGTGGGTGTCGCTGCCGACTTCGCGCTGGATCACGATCGAGTTGACGTCGCGGTGCAGGAACTCGATCGGATCCTCGATCGTGACGATCTTCTTGCGCTTGTGACGGTTGATGTGATCGACCATCGCCGCCATGGTCGACGACTTTCCGCTGCCGGTGGTGCCGGTGACCAGAATCAGGCCGCGATCTTCCATGGCGATATCGGTGAGCACCGGCGGAAGGCCGAGCTGATCGAAGGTGGGTATGATCTCGGCAATGCCACGGAGTACCGCCGAGAACGAGCCGCGCTGGAGGCAGATGTTGGCGCGAAAGCGGCCGAGGCCGGCAACGGAATATGAGCAGTCCATCTCCGTGAGCTCGGTCAACCTGTCGACGACGTTCTCCCGCGTCGCCTTCCTGGCGCTGACCAGTATCTCCGCGGCGATCTCGGCGAGATCGGCTGCAGTCAGGGTCGGCGAGCCCTCGATCGGTACGACCTCGCCGTCGATCCGGAGCCGGAGCGGCCCACCTGCACTGACGTGCAGGTCCGAGGCCCTGCGATCGTGAGCCGCCTTCAGGCCTGTCCTGAATACGTCGAGAATCGGCATTGCACGCTCCCGATGAGTGGAACTGCCGGCACCGCCGCGTGCGGCACGCGGAGCGCGGCGGACGTGATCCTGCTATCCCGGTTGGATCGGAAAGTTATGGGGGTCGGGACACAATACCACGCCGTGTCATCCGATCAAAGGGACGTGGCGGAGGAGGTGCAGCGTTGTCACCGACGTGCCGTTGCCGGCATCGACGACACATCCCAAAGCGGCCAGGGATGGCCGCGGCGTCAGCGAGGGCGATTGATCCCCAGGGCGACCAAGACGTCATCAATGGCCACCGCTGCGTACCGGCCCTGTGGAACGGCTCGCACCGCCCTTGCGCGCACAACTCCGATCACCTCGGCGCGATCATTGAGCAACGGGCCGCCGCGGTCGAGCGCCCCGACGGTCACGGTGGTCTGCACGACCCGAATTACTTCCGATGTACTCACGGACGCGACGACTCCCCGCGAGAGGGTTTGCGGATGGCTGAGCGCCGATCCGATACCGAACACCCTCTGTCCGGGGACAACCGTGGTGATCGACCCCATTCGCAATGGCACCAGCGAATCCAGCGAGACCTTGAGCAACACCACGCCCACCATGGTATCCGACGCCTGCACCACCGCGCCGCTTCGCCGACCATCGGCGGTCTTGACGATGATCGCGGTCGATCCGCGCACGACATCGTAATTCGTGAGGATCAGCCCGCTCGCCAGCACGACGAATCCACTGCCTTGCGCGTTGTCAGTCTCGATCTGCACGACCGATGGCGCGGCGATCGCGGTGACGGCTCGCACGCTCAGCGGAGTCGCTGACCTCGGTTGCAGGTCGCGGGGAAGAACCAGCGGGGGCGATGGGTCCGGCTTGAGGTAACGAATTGCAATGCCGGTGGCAGACGCGGCCGGGATGGTCATGGAACCGGTCAATGACGCGCCCTTGAACTCCGATGTCTCCCGGATGATGACGGCGTCGGCGCCCAGCGCGCGGGCCTGCGCCTGCAGCATCGGCACCAGGTCGGCGAGCTGCACGGTGTTGAACGCCGTGGCAGCGCGCTTCTGTGCCGAGACCATGCCGACTTCTTCAAAGGGATGGTCGACCTTCTGTTCGGCGAGGTAGATGTCGATCGGGGCCGCGTCGGGCCTTGCGGCGAGCGTCTTGCTCCCGGTGCGAACACTCTGTTGAGTCGTCGCCGCACAACCGCACAGCCCAAGGACCAGGATCAGTATGGCGCCCCTCTGATGCAATGCACGCATGACGCCCCCATTGATTGCCGCCTGACGCAGACTGAGTCTGCGCGAATCTCCCTCGTGACTACCCCTGCACGGTTGCTCGCGTCACCCGCCAGCTTCCGTTTGCGCCCTGGCTCAGCTGCAACGTGAACCGCGCAGTCTTGCGCTTCGATGACCCGAATGCCGAGCGCACCTCGACCTCACTCGAGACCGTGGCGGTGGCCTCCGAGCCGTTGACGTTCACCGACGGTGTGCCCGGCGCCCCCAGCACCAGACGCTTCTCGCGCAGCATTCGGTCGGCTGGCTGGCCATCGACCGAACCGGTGAGACCGGCGCCGTCGCCTCGGCGGAACCAGTCTCGTACTGCTGTCGCGACTTCGCGCTCCGAGTCCGCGGCGGAGTTGCGCGATGTGCCACCGTCCGACCCGCCGACCGGAGAAGGCGTGTCGGGCTTCTTCTCGGGCGCTGGCGCTGGCGTGGGCGGTGGTGCAGGTGCCGGTGCCGGTGCCGGTGTCTGCCGGCTGGGCGGAGTTTTCCGCACCGGGTCCGGCTGCCGGATGACCTCCGGCGGTGGCGCAACCCCACTGCCTCCCACGGGCGCAGCCGGCCGCGACTGTGCGCCCGGCCCGAGCACCGGAGGTGGAATGGGGCGCGCCGACACGGTCGGCCCGATCTCTGTCGATGGCGGCCCTTCGCTCGGAACTGCCGGCGTGTCGGTACCGCCGCTGCGCAGCACCACGCCAACGGCGAGTGCCAGCATCGCGACCGTCGACCACGTGCGCCAGTCGGTCCAGAGCCCGCCACTTGTACCACCACTCGACGACCCGGCCGCGGTCGTGTATACCGGCGCCGTTGTCGCGACCGGAGCCGTCGCTGCGCTTCCGTCGTGCGGCGTCGCATGACGCGGCGTCGAGGCGATCCGGGTCGCGGGGGCAGGCCCGCGCGCCGCGTGTGTCTCGGTGACGACGCTCGCGGCCGCTTCCATCAGTGCATTCCGCATCGCCGCCGCCGTGGCGTATCGGTCTCCCGGCAGCTTCGACATCGCCCGGAGCACCGTGCGGTCGACCACCGCCGGCAACTCCGGGTTGCTCTCGCTCGGCGCCATCGGCGGCTCGTTCAGCTGCCGCATCATCAGCTTGTAGTCGCTGTCGGCCTCGAACGCGACCTTGCCGGTCACCAGTTCGTAGAACACGGCGCCGAGCGCGTAGAGATCGGTACGACCGTCGCACTCCTCGCCGCGCAATTGCTCCGGTGCCATGTAGGCTGGCGTGCCGACCGAGTGTCCGTGCCGGGTTTGCCTGCTGCTTCCTGCCATCCTGGCGATGCCGAAGTCCATCACCTTGGTCGCATCGCCCGGCCCGATCATGATGTTCGCCGGCTTGATGTCGCGATGCACCACGCCATGATCGTGGGCATGGTCCAGCGCCTCGGCGACCTGTGCGCAGATCCCCGCTGCACGCCGCCAGCTCACCCGTCCGGTTCGGGCAACGAGATCCTCCAGCGTCTCTCCACGGAGGAACTCCATCACCATGTAGAACTCATCGCCGTCCCGCTCGAGCCCGTAGAGCGTTGCGATCCGCGGATGCGCCAGGCGCGCCAGCGCAATCGCCTCGGTGCGGAACCGTTCGACCAGTGCGGTCTGCCGGACGAGATCGGGGCGGAGGACCTTGATGGCGACGTCGCGGTCGAGCATCTCATCGCGGGCGCGATAGACCGTGCCCATCCCGCCCTCACCCAACCGGTCGACAATCTGGTACTTGCCGAGGGTGGTGCCACGGCGGTCGCTCACGACATCACCGGCGAGGCCTGGGTGATACTGACCGCTTCGGGGCCCGACATCGGCACCCCGAGGATCACCACGCTCACGTTGTCGGGGGCGCCGGCCTCGCGGGTTACCCTGACCAGTTCGTTGCAGGCGAGGTGTGGGGGCATCGAGTCGACCACCCGAAGGATCTCGGCCTCGGGGATGACATCATGCAACCCGTCGGACGAGAGCAGGAGTCGGTCGCCGGGGCGGATCACGAACGGTCGCGCCCAGGTCGCGACGTCGACGTCGGGGTGACTGCCGAGTGCACGGGAAATCACGTTCTTGTCGGGATGCTCGCGCGCCTCATCGCGGGAGATGCTGCCCTCCCTCACCAGTTCCATGACGGCGCTGTGGTCCTCTGTCATCACGAAGATCTCGTTGGCGCGGATGAGGTAGCAGCGTGAGTCGCCGACATGGGCGCACCACGCGAGTCCGCCGCGCAACACGATGGCAGTGCACGTTGTGCCCATGCCGCGGAGCGCGGTGTTGCCGGCGGCAGTGTCGTAGATCTCGCGGTTGGCGCGCCGCACCGCACGTGCGAGGATCTCACCAGGGTCGCCGGTCTCCTGATATCGCTCGGCGACGGCGTCGGCGGCAATCCGGCTCGCCTGCTCGCCGCCGGCATGGCCGCCCATGCCATCGCACACCATGGCGAGCAACGCACCGTTTTCGTCGGGCGGCCGCACCACGCGCACGGTGTCCTCGTTGTTGGTGCGCTGGCAGCCCGGATCACTCGCCGTTCCTATCACCACCCGTGATTCGACACCGAGGGCATCGCCGTGAAATGCCGGACGATCGACGGTCTCCTGCGCGCGTCGCGCGGCTGATGCCTTGCGCCCCCATGGAACCCCGAACCATGCAAAGCCGAGGAGCAGGGGCAGCAGCGGTCCGCCGTTCGAGTGCGGCCGACCACCGCTCGGCCGCAGCACGAACGAGTATTCGGAGCGTCCCTCGGTCACGTTGAAGCGCACGTCCTCGTCACGGTAACCGCTGCGCCGCAGGATCAGGTGTACTTCTGCGCCCAACGCCATCTGCAGGCGATAGGGTGTCTCTCCCACCTGCTGTCCGTCCTGCCAGACGGTGGCGGTGCCATTGATCGTGTTCACGGTGACGTTGCGCACCCGCCCAGGGGGTGTGAGGGTGGCGGGTGGTGCGGAGTCACGAACGATGCTGACAGCCATGGAATCGGCCGGGCCAGCGGGATTGCGAGACCAGAGGCCACTGAACGCGAACACGAGTGCCATTGCCGCAACGCTGCCTGCCGCCAGCAGCGGCGCGTGGCGGCTTGCCCTGGCGGCGAGTTCCGGCATGCTGACCGGTCCTGGGGCACGCTCGCCAGTGCGGATTCGCTCGAGGTCGCTGCGCAGCGTATCGAACGATCCATACCGGGCCCGCGGGTCGACCTTGAGGCATCTGCTCGACCACGGCGTCGACGAAACGCGGCAAGCCTGGGTTCGATACTGTCGGTGCCGGATAGCGGGCGGTACGGATCCGCTGGGTGATGTCCTCCACCCCTGCGGCTGCAAACGGGTGCCGCGCCGTGAGCATCTCGTAGAAGAGGACACCGAGCGCCCAGATCTCGCTCTGCATGTCGGCTGGCGCGCCCATGAGTTGTTCGGGAGCCATCGATTGCAGCGTCCCGATGACGCTTCCATCGGCGGTGAGGGCGGGAGAATCGGGTCCCTTGGCAATCCCGAAGTCGAGCAGTTTCACTTCGCCCGACCGGGTGATCTTCACATTGCTCGACTTGATGTCCCGGTGCACCGTGCCCCGCTTGTGTAGGTAGTCGATGGCTTCCACCAGGCCCTGCATGCTGTCAACCGCTCGTGCCAGCGGCATCGGACCATGGGAGGCGAGCCACGATTCGATGGTCTTGCCATCGACGAACTCCAGCACGATCGCCGGTGTCCCGTCATGCGAAGCAAAGGCGATCATCCTGGCGATTCCGGGGTGCGCGAGAGACGAATGGATTCGCGCCTCGTTGGCGAAGCGTGCGCGAAGCGATTCCGATCCGCGCACCGCCGTGAGGATCTTCACGGCAACTTCCTGCCCCGACTGCCGATCCACGCCGCGATAGACCTCCCCCATGCCACCGGCGCCGATGAACTCGACGAGATGCCAACTCCCGAACTGGACGTGCAGCCAGGTGCCGGTGGTCATGAGTCTTCCTCTGGTCAGTTCGAGTTGGGTGCGACCGACATCAACTCCATCCCGTAGCGAATCGGGAGGGAGAACGAGATCTGCACGTCGCCAGTCTTGCCGGCGAAGAAGATGCCGATCACCCGTCCGAATGCATCGAACATCGGACCGCCGCTATTGCCGCCGCCGGTCGAGTTGATGGTCAGCTGATAGGTGTCACCGCTGGAGTACTCCTGCATCGACTGGGTGGTCGGGCCGTCGGCAGCGCGCAGGATCTTGCCGATGTTGCCGACTGACACGGTCGGGTCGGGGACGACTCGCTGCTGCGCATCACGGTTGAAGAGATCCCGTGAACGGAGGACCGCGACGACATAGTCGGATACCGACGGATACCCCATGACGGTGACCTGATCTCCGACCTTGGTTTCGTCGTATGAGTCGTACAGCTCGACCTTGGGGAGCGTGGAGGGCGCCGAGACCTTGATGAGCGCCACGTCGTGCTGGTCGCTGACTCGCTGGGTCGCAGCCTCGAGCGGAGTGGTGTTCTTGCGGAAGCGAACCATCACGTATTCCTGCCGGCCGCGGAAAACATCGAACTCGTTCTTCGGCCCGGTCTGCTTCGTCTCCGACGGGATCCAGCGGGTTGGCGGGCGCGTGAGGATGGGCTGTCCCTGCTGGTCGAACGCGACCTGCCCTCCCTGCATGACCACCCCCACCGCGTTCGGGTCGAAGCCGTAGGGCGCGCGCCAGTTGGCGGCAACGTGGCGGTTGGTGAGGATGAAGCCGTCATTGGTCACCACAAACCCCGAACCACTTCCCGTCACGGCGATCGGCGCTCCGCTTGCAGCGTCGAGGGTGAGGGCCGGTTCGATGGCGCCGTCATCCAGCCGGACGTAGGCCGGCACCATGTCGCCGGCACCCTGCATCAGCGTGATCACACGCTTCTGGCCGTTGACCTGGACTTGCAGCTGGTTTGGCACGTAGCGGTGGAAGACCTGGGCACCGGTCGGGGCGTAGATGAGGTTCCAGGAGAAGTCCACCTGTACCACTGCGCCGGAGTTTTTCTCGGCGACCTCGGCCGGAGTCTGCATCGTGCCCAGCGCCTGCGCCCGCTCTCCTGCCTTGCCGATCGAGTCGGTACGCGCCGCGAGCAGCGCTGCCTGTCGCTTCGCTTCTTCGCCGCTGCTGTCGGCGTTCGACTTGAGGTACGCTCCGCCGGCCACGGCGAGTAGCACGACGGCGGCCACGGCCATCATCGTGGTGCGCTTTCCCTCATTGCGGGTCTCGCCGATCATCCGCTCCACCGTGGCCTTGCCGACGCTGCCGGCGGGCCGCGCTGCAGGCACGGTCTCGCCCACCGCGACACCGGCGGTGCGCGTCTCACCCGCAGTGCTCGCTGCTGCGGGCGCTGCGAGCCCGCCCAGGCGGGTGGCCTTCACGTATGCGGCGGGAAGTGGGTCGATCTCGAATCCGATCTCGGGTCCACCAGCGCCGAGCTGGATGATGTCGCCCGGTGCGAGTGGCACACTGCCGGAGATCCGGACCTTGTTGAGGAAGGTGCCGTTGCGGCTGTTGAGGTCGGTGAGGGAGAAACGGATGGGATCCTTCGGGTCCCGCACGATTCGGGCGTGCTGGCGACCGACGAGATCGTCCTTGTCGGCGTCGAACCGGACCTGGGCGATCGGGTCGCGCCCGAGGGTGAGTTCCGAGACGTCAGCGAGAGGGAATTCCTCGACCGACCCGGCTTTCGATCCCTTCATATGACGCAGGATCACACGTTCCATGATGACGAGCCTCCAGTGGATGGGATTTGCCGGAAATCGGCGCTTCCTCCCACACGCGTCAGGGGCTCCTCAAACGGCTCATCAGCTCACGGTTTCGCCCCGCTGGTCTCCGGCGCATCGCGCCACCTGGCCTCGTCGGCCGGCCGACCCCACGCGCGGTACAGGGCGGCGAGCCGTTGCCGCGCCTCACGCGCCGGCTGGCTCGTGGCGCCGCGCACCTCGGCCAGTCGCCGCTCGGCGGGGAGGAGCAGGCGCTCCGCTTCGGGGTAGCTGCCTCGCTTGATCAGCGTCGCAGCGAGAACGCTACGACTCGATGACAACAACCAATGCTCCGCCGGAAACACCGCCTCGCGCAGTGCCAGGCTCTCGCGTAGCCAACGCTCGGCCACCTCGAGCGAATCGAGCTCGGCGAGCGCTCGCCCGAGGACCTGCATGCCGGTGGAGACCGCCGGGTGACTGTCGTCGAGTGTGCGGCCACGCAGTGCCAGCACCCGTCGCGCCCACACTGCCGCGTCGGCCGGGCGCCCCGAGCTGAGGAGCAGGTCGGCATAGCTGAACATCGTCCAGGCGTAATCCGGATGCTCCGCTCCGAGCAGGATCTTCCGCACCCGGAGCACTTCGCGGTAAGCCGAATCGGCGGCCTCCGGCCGGCCCATGCGTTCGAGGATGGTAGCGTAGGCGTTGAGGGTCGAGGCGTGCAGCGGGTGAATGTCGTCGAACGCCTCGGCTTCGAGTGCCAGCGCAGCGCGAAAATGGGCATCAGCCGAATCGGTCTCACCGGCCTCGCCAAAAACCGCTGCGAGGTTGTGGTGCGCGTACGCGAGCGCCGAATCGTTGTCGGGCTCGAGTCGCCGCTGCATGGCGAGCGCCTCCACGAGAAAGGGCACCGCACCTTTTGCGTCGCCGAGCCGGCTCCGGAGTCGGCCGCGGTGGTCGAGGAATGCCACACCAGTGGGCGTCTCGGCGTCGGCGCCGGCGCCGAGCAGGTCGATCGCCACGGCAAGCACGGAGTCGGCGCGTTCGAGTTCGCCGTCGAGTTCGAGCGCCGTGCTGAGGTTGGCCAGCGCCGCTGCCAGGCGTTCATGATCCGGCGGGTCGAGGCGTCGCGCCGCGTCCACCGCTCGATGGGACTGGTCGATCGCGAGCGCGAACTCGCCGAGTGTCAGGTAGGTGTTGGAGAGGACGTGACGAACCCGCACTTCGAGGTCGGGTTGATCTTTCAGGGAATCGGCGCGCAGTGCCGCGGTGTCGAGCACCTCACGCATCGTGATGTCGCGGCCGAGCTGACCCGGGTCCGGCGCCGCAAGCATCGATGTGAAGAACGCAGTCACCGCCGTTGCCTGCTCGCGCTCGTGCACGGCACGAGTGGCCTGACGACGCGTGGCGACGACGCCCCAGCTGAGCGAACCGAGCACGAGAACGCGCGGCAACGAGTTCAAGCCGACGCCGACGAATGAACTTCGTCAGGCGATAGCCGGCTCTATCGGGACGGGCAGCAACCGGAAGTCCATCGAGATGCCGCTCGATATCGTCGGCGAAGCGCGCCACGGTACCGTAGCGACGGTCGGGATCTTTCCGGAGTGCCATCAGCATGATGGCGTCGAGATCGCCGCGCAGCCGCCGTGCACCTGCGACAGTGCTGGGACGGGGGGAGCTTCGTGGCAGACGATCGCCTCGATCTCCGTCCGCATCCTGCCATGGAGGTCGAACGGGCGACGTCCGGTCAACAGCTCGTAGAGGATCACGCCGAGCGCATAGACATCGGTCGCAGGGCTGGCGGGGAGCCCGCGCAGCTGCTCCGGCGCGGCATACTCGGGTGTCAGCCCCGGTTGATCGCCTTGCGTGAGCGGCAGCTGGCCGCTTCCCTCGTCCTCCCGAAGGAGCCGGGCGATCCCGAAGTCGAGCAGCTTGACCGTACCAGCCTCGGTCACGAGGATGTTGCCAGGCTTGAGGTCGCGGTGCACGACCAGCTGCTGGTGGGCATGCTGTACCGCAGCGGTGACCTGGAGAAAGAGTACCAGCCGTTGGCGAAGCGTCAGCTTGCGCGCGTCGGCCCAGGTGGTGAGTGGCGCTCCGTCGACATACTCCATGGCGAAGTACGGCTGGCCGTCGACCGTGATCCCGCCGTCGATCAGCGCGGCAATGTTGGGATGGTCGAGGGCGGCGAGAATCGTTCGCTCGTAACGGAACCGCCTGACTGCGAGATCACCCTCGGCGCTCGCCCGCATGAGCTTGATCGCCACGCGATGCTCGAACTCGGTGTCTGCGCGTGCAGCCTCGTACACCGACCCCATCCCACCGGTACCGATCTGTCGCACCAACTGATATGGGCCGATCCGCATGTTGAGGGCGGGATCGTTCATCAGGGCACCTTTGCCGGCAGGAGTGCCGCCCAGCGGGCGGCCTGGGCTGGTTTCTGCCACGCGGTATAGAGGCGCACCAGTCGCGTGTGGGCATCGGTCATCGGCTGCGAGCTCGGTTCCCGGTCGGCAGCCAGCGCGGTCTCGCTCCGCAGCAGCAGTCGCTCGGCCTCGACGTATCGACCGACACCGGTATAGAAATCACCGAGGATTCCTTCGCTGCTGGCGATGAGCCAGTGGTGCGCCGGCAAGGAGGCGCGACGGAGCGCGAGACTTTCCTTCAGGTACCGCTCAGCCGCAACAGTCGAGTCGAGATGACTGAGCGAGATGCCCAGTGCCTGCATTGCGGTGGCGATCGCCGGATGCGCGTCGGGCAAGGTCCTGCCACGGAGGGCCAGCACCTCGCGCGCGCGACCGGCCGCGCGGCTGTACTGCTTCATTCGAGCCAGGAACTGTGCCGACTGGAAGAGCGCCCAGGCGTAGTCGGGATGCTCGGCTCCGAGGAGGCGTCGCTGCATTGCGAGCGCCGCCTCAGAGACGGAATCAGCCCGGTCGAGGTGCCCGTTGAGTTCGAGCGAGTACGCGTACTGTGCCATGGCGTTGGCGACCAGCGGATGCTCGGCGCCGTGCGCCCGGCGTGCGGCCGCGACCGATTGGGCGTGCAACGTTTCGCCCTCGGCGAAGCGGCCCAGTTGGGTGATGACTTGCCCGAGATTGTTGTACGAGAAGAGCAGCAGGGAGTCGTTGTCGGGGGCTACGCGCGCCCGGAACTCGAGCGCCTCGCGGTAGAGTTGTGCCGACGCCGGGAGGTCGCCCGCTGCGTCGCGCAGTCGTGCCCGCGAATCGAGGATGCTCGCGCGGGAGAGATCATCGGGGGCTGCGTGCCGCTGCACCATCGGATCCGCGATCCGCATCACGGAGTCTGCCTCGGGATAGGCTCCCGTGAACTCGTAGATCCCGCTCACCTTCGAGAGCAGCGTGCCGGTGGCCAGGTCGCCGTTGGGCGACAGCATGCGCCGCAGTACCACCGCCCGGCTGTACTGCGCCGCGGCGGCTTCGTACTCGCCGAGACCGCGATAGGTGTCACCGATCACCTCGCGTATCTCGGCGGCAAGGTCCGGTCGCTCGTCGAGTGAGTCCGCCCGGATTGCGGCGGTGTCGAGCACCTCGCGCATCGTCACCGAGCGACCGAGCCTGGCCGGGTCGGGGGCGGCAAGCATGGTGGTGAAGAATTCGGTGACAGCCGTGGAGCGATCACGCTGGAGTTCGGCGGCGCGCGCCTGCCGTGTGCTGAAGACCATCCCACCGACCGACGAACACAGCAGCAGCACCGCGGCGATCGACTCGACGGGGTGGCGTCGAAGGAGCCTGCGGGTCCGATATCCCCATCCCTCGGGGCGGGCGTGGACCGGGCGCCTGTCGAGCAGCGCCTCGACATCCTGGGCCATCTCATCGACCGATCCGTAGCGACGTTCTGCCTCCTTGCGGAGCGCGACAAGAATGATCGCATCGAGGTCGCCGGAGATCCGGCGTCGAAGGGCGGGCGCCGACCGTGCTGCCAGCTTGCGCCAGCGATCGGGACCGAGCGCTTCGCTGGGCCTGGGCGGCGGTGTGGTACAGACGATCTGCTCGATCTCGGCGATAAGCTTGCCCTGCAAACCAAACGGGCGTCGGCCGGCGACCAGTTCGAAGAGGAGAACACCGAGCGCGTAGACGTCGGAGGCCACACCGACAGGAAGTCCGCGCACCTGTTCCGGGGAGGCATACTCGGGCGTGAAGATCCGGGCACCGCCCTGCGTCGCCGGAAGTTGATCGGTCCCCTCTGATACCCGCAGCAGTTTCGCGATTCCGAAGTCGAGGAGCTTCACCGTGCCCTCGTCGGTCACCAGGATGTTTGCCGGCTTGAGGTCACGGTGGACGACGAGTTGCTGGTGGGCGTGCTGCACCGCCCGGCAGACCTGCAGGAAGACGAGGAGCCGTCCACGAAGCGGCAGCGTCCTTTCGTCACACCATTCGGTGATCGGGCGACCCTGCACGTACTCCATCACGAAGTAGGGCTGGCCGTCGTCGGTCACGCCGCCATCGATGAGTGCTCCGATGTGGGGATGACTCAGGTTGGCCAGGATCTGCCGTTCGTAGCGGAATCGCCGAATGGCGAGATCACTCTCGACGCCCCGCTGCAGGAACTTGATCGCCACGCGCCGGTCGAATCCCGGGTCGGCGCGGATGCCTTCGTACACGATGCCCATCCCGCCGACACCGATCTGCCGGATGACACGGTACGATCCGACCTCCGTCCCCGACCGGTCACTCCGGTCGGCCAGCGTGAACCCCGGTTCCCGGGAGATACGGGTCTGCAGCGTGGCGCCGGTCTGCCGGTGCGCAGTGAGCAGGGCGCGCACCTCGTGACGCAGCGCCGCGTCGTCGGGGGAAGCGGCCTCCAGGAACGCGTCGAGGTCGGGCGGGTTGCTCATCGAGCGCCTGTTCGAACAGCCCCTTGATGCGCGCCAGGCGAGTCGGCGTCCAGTCTGGAGTCTGGACCATGTCAGGACACGCGGCGTTGTTGGCTGAAGTCGCTCATCAGTGCGCGGGCGAGGCGCCGCCCATGGCGTGCAGCAGGAAGGCCCGGGCGAAGGTCCAGTCACGCTTCACGGTGGCGGGGGAGATCTCCAGCGCCTCGGCGGTCTCGTCGATCGAGAGCCCGCCGAAGAAGCGGAGCTCCACCACTCGGCCCTGGCGCGGATCCAGCGCCTCGAGGCGCTCGAGGGCGTCGTTGAGGGCGAGCACATCGAGTTCGCGGTCGCAGGCATCTCCGATGGACTCGTCGAGGGTGACCCGGATCCCATGGTCGCGCTTGATGGTCCGGCGCTTGCGCGCCTGGTCGATCAGGATCCGGCGGATCGCCTGGGAGGCGATGCCATAGAACTGCGACCGGTTCTGCCAGTTGGCGTTCCGCTGGCCGACCGTCCGCATGAACGCCTCATGGACCAGTTCGGTCGGCTGCAGGGTGTGGCCGGCCGATTCCCGCTGCATCGCGAAGGTGGCCAGCTTGTGAAGCTCGGCGTAGACCAGTGGCGCGAGCTGCATCTGCGGCGGCCGCGTTGCCGGCGCTCAGGTCTGCGAGCAGCCGGGTGACCTCGTGTTCGGGCGCGTCGGGCATGAAACCCCTTTGGGCTCGGGGTCGGGAGTGCATGGGGATGTCGGCGTCGGGACCCGGAAAGTAGCCCGAAGCGGCTCGCGGGACGAGAGTTCCATGCGATGAGCCGATTTCGGGGTCGCTCACGCGTGTGAGAGGAACCCGATCCAGGAGCCCACTCGCATGCGCACCACCATCACCGCCATTGCCGTTCGTCGCCCTGCTGCCAGCGCTTGCACCGCTGCAGGCGCAATCCGCCCAGCGGTTCTCTGCGCAGGGATCACTGCTTCACGTGTCACCGTCCGGTGACGCGTATGAAGGTCTGGGCTCCGGCCTCGGATTCGAGGCGCAGCTCCGCTATACGCCGAGCGCGTTCTCGATCGGCCTCGGCTACCAGAGTTCGTCGCACGACATTGATTTCGAGGGACTTCACCGGCGAGACCGCCAAGATCTCCGGCGTGTTCCTCGAGCCGCGCTATGTGATCGATGTCGGCAGCATGGCCTACGCGCCCTACATCGCGGGACGGCTCGCGCTACTCAAGCAGTCGATCGACATCGATGCGCTCGAGGCGAGCGCCAGCGGGACGCAGATCAATATCGGCGGTGGTGTGCTGGTGCGGCTCACGCCGCGGATCAACCTCGACCTGGGCGCCACGTACGGCGCGATCGATTTCGACGACGTCGAAGTGACGCTCGACGGCGAGACCGCCACCATCGCCGACAGCGGCGGCAGCGGCAAGAACCTGGTGCTCCGCGCCGGCCTGACGATCGGCATCAAGTAGACGCACGGAACCGCGTGCCCGGTGGGCGGCGTATCTTTCGGTATGCCGCCCACCACGCATCTCGCTCCTGACGAACTGCTCCGCTACGCCCGCCACCTGACGCTTCCAGAGGTCGGCGTGAGCGGCCAGGAGAAACTCAAGGCAGCCCGCGTGCTGCTGATCGGTGCCGGGCGGCCTGGGCTCACCGGCCGCGCTCTACCTCACCGCCGCCGGGGTGGGCACCATCGGCATCATCGACGCCGATGTGGTCGACGCCTCCAACCTGCAGCGACAGGTGCTCCACGACACTCAGTCGATCGGTGATCTCAAGGTCGAGTCGGCACGGCGACGGATGAACGCACTCAACCCGTTCGTGACGGTGGAGCCAATCAACGAACGGCTCACCTCCGCGAATGCCCGGGAGATCGTTTCCCGCTACGACATCATCCTCGATGGCAGCGACAACTTCCCGACCCGCTACCTCGTCAACGATGCCTGCGTGCTGGAGAAGAAGCCGTTCGTGTACGGCAGCATCTTCCGCTTCGAGGGGCAACTCTCGCTCTTCGGCACGCCAGGCGGCCCGTGCTACCGCTGCCTCTTTGCCGACCCGCCCGATCCCGAACTCGTGCCCAGTTGCATCGAGGCCGGCGTGCTCGGCGTGCTGCCCGGCCTGGTCGGCACGCTCCAGGCGCTCGAGGTCCTGAAGTGGATCATCGGGACGGGAACCAGCGCCGCGGGGCGGTTGTTGCTCATCGATGCACATGACCTCCGCTTTCGGGAGATCGCCGTTCCGCGCGACCCTGCGTGTGCCGCGTGCGGCGACGTTCCGACGATCACCGAGCTCATCGACTACGACGCCTTCTGCGGCACTGGGCTTCGCACCATGGACGGCGAGGAGATCGACGTGCCGTCGCTCTCGCGCGCGCTGGGCGCCGCCGAGCCGCCGTGCATCATCGATGTGCGCGAACAATGGGAAACCGACATTGCCCAGCTTCCGGGCTCCGTGCTCATTCCGCTGGGCGACCTGGCAACACGCCTGGGTGAGGTGCCGCCCCACCGCGATGTGGTCACGGTGTGCCACCACGGCATGCGCTCGCTTGCCGCGCAGCAACTGTTGCGGGGTGCCGGCCTGTCGCGGGTGTGGAGCCTGCAGGGCGGGATCGATGAATGGGCGCGTACCATCGATCCGGCGATGCGCCGATACTGACGCGGGGACTGCATGCGGGGTCATGCGGGAGGGGAAAGTGCCGAAGGGGGGACTCGAACCCCCACGGGCTTGCGCCCACTGCGCCCTGAACGCAGCGCGTCTACCAATTCCACCACTTCGGCGAGGCGGCAAACCTAGTCGTTCCGGGCTCGCAGCGTCAAGCATCCGTCACGAGCGTTCGTTATGCTTCAACCCATGTCCACCAAGCCTGCCAGCCCCGACGCCGAAGTGCGCCGTGAGCGCCTTTCGGTCGCCAGGAACCCCAAGGCGGCCCACGATTTCTTCATCCTCGACACCCTCGAGGCGGGGATCGTGCTGACCGGTACCGAGGTGAAATCGATCCGGCGGCGGGGCGCGTCGATCAAGGAGGCGTTTGCCCGGGTATCCCGCGGCGAGGTCTGGCTCGAGGGGATGAACGTGACGCCCTACGAGCAGGGCAATCGGTACAACCACGACCCGGTGCGGTCGCGGAAGCTCCTGTTGCACCGCAAGGAGATCGAGAAGCTGATCGGCGCGGTGGAGCGACAGGGGCTCGCGCTCATCCCGCTCGAACTCTACTTCATGAATGGGAAGGCGAAGATCCAGATCGCGCTCGGCAAGGGCAAGAAGGCGCACGACAAGCGCGAAACGCTCAAGAAGGCGGAAGCGGGTCGCGAGATTGCCCGCGCCATCGCCTGGAAGGGAAGGCAGTGAGCAGCTTTTCCATTCTTGCCACGCTCCTGATGCTTGCTGGGGCTCCCACGCAACTGCAGGTGAGCACGGCGAGCGGTGTGACGCGTATCGCGCTGCTGCAGCATGCTGTCCATGGCGCGCTCGTTCCACTTGGCCCCCTCGCGAGATCGGTGGGTGGCAGCGTGCAGCCGGGCACCGAATGGACGATGCTGCGCACCCCTGCCGGCAGCTTCCGCTTCCTGGCTGGCACCCCGTTGATCGACGATGGCGAGGCGATTCGCGGGATGCCGGCGTCGAGCATCCTTCGCGGTGACTCGATGTGGGTTCCCCTCGCGTTCGTGGCCGAAGTGCTCGCCGACCCGGCCCGTGGGGCGTGGCGGTGGAATCCGGTTGGTGCGGTCCTGCTCGAGGGCGCGACCCCGTCGGTGCTGGCCACCGGCCCGCCGGCCCGCCCCGCGGGCACTCCGCCGGCAACGCCAGCTTCGCTCCGTTCGGGGCATCATGTGACCATCGATGCGGGCCATGGCGGCAGCGACCCGGGAAATCCCGGCCTGCACTTCCCCAGGGGTGTGCGCGAGAAGGATGTCAATCTCGCAGTGGCCTTGCGCCTCCGCACTGAGCTGGAAAAGCGCGGCGTCAAGGTCACGATGACCCGCACCACCGACACGCTCATCAACCTGTCGCATCGCGCGCCCCGCTACTGCCGCACCGACTGCGACCTCTTCGTGTCGCTGCATGTCAACTCGCTCGACCCGCGGCCCGGCGCGAGCAAGGTGCGCGGCTTCGAGACGTATTTCCTGGCCGAGGCGCGGACCGAGGACGCGGCGCGCGTCGCGCGGATGGAAAACGACGCCATCCGCTATGAGACCGCCTCGGAGGAGAACAGTCGCGTCGGCGGGTTGCAGTTCATCCTGAAGGATCTCCAGACCAACGAGTTTCTTCGCGAATCGGCGCGCGCAGCGCAACTGGTTCAGTCGCACCTTCGCGGTGCGCACGACGGTCCCGATCGTGGCGTGAAGCAGGCCGGGTTTGCGGTGCTCACCACCGCCCGCCGACCGGCGATCCTGATCGAGATGGGGTACAGCACGAACCCCGACGATGGTCGATTGATGAGCTCCCGGGCCGGGCAGGAATCGCTCGCGACGGCGATTGCCGATGCGGTGGTCAGCTATCTCAAGGAGTTCGACCGCAAGACCGGTGATTCGGTGCGGGGTGGTGGATCATGAATCGCATGCTGCTCCTGTTCGCATGCGTGTTCCTGCCGGCGTGTTCGTGGTCGAACTCGCTGTATCACGCGCGGCGCATCTCGGACCAGGCGCATTGCACTCGAACGCAACGACCGGCCGTTCGAGGCGACGTCGGCGTGGGCGAGCGCGGCCGTGAAGGCCGACACGGCGTACTCCCGCAATCCTGACGGCGAGCACGGTGCGGAGGCGCTCTGGTTGCGAGGCCGCGCCCGGGCTCGTTCGGGCGATTGCCCGGGAGCCATTGCCTCGCTCGACGGCGCGCGCAATGCGTTGCCGAACGCCGACTGGCGGGAGTTGCTGGAGTTCGAGCTTGCCGGGTGCCTCGACAGGGCGGGCGACCCGCGAGCACGGCAGTTGTTCGCCGGGCTGCAGGCGAGTGCCGACCCGGCGGTGCGCGAGAGCGCACGCATCCGTGCCGGCCGCAGTCACGTCGCGACGGGCGAGTGGGAGGCCGCGCTCAGGTCGCTCGAGGGGATCGACGTCCCGGGTGTGCGGATGGATCGCGCCATGGCGCTCGCCGCGCTCGATCGCCGCAGCGAAGTCTGGCCGGAGCTGGAACCGCTTCTCGCCGAGGCGGACTCGACGCGCGACTGGAGCGCGGTGATCGAATCGTTTGCTGCAACCGACAGGATTGCGACCGATTCACTGCTCGTGCGCCTTCAGGCCAACGGCTCCGTCGCTGGAGAACGTCTCGGTGCACTCCTGCACGCAGCAGCGCGCGGTGCGGTGCGCGGCGATGCGACGGCTGCCTCGCGGCGGCTCGAGGCTCTCGTCGCGATCAACGACCCGACCCGCTCGATGCAGGGACGGTTGATGATTGCGGAGGCCATGTTGCGGCAGACGTCGTCGGCCGCCACGTTGCGGGCGGCCGTCGATTCGCTGGAGCAACTCACCACCGACGATGGCGCCACGGCAGGGGGGTTTGCCGTGCTGGGTCGTCTCGCCGAGGGACTGCGTGTGCAGCACGACTCTCTCATCCCCGGCGCGCCACTGGGCGACATGCTCACCTTCATCCACGGCGAGATCGCGCGGGATTCGCTGCGAGCACCGGCATTGGCGAGCTACTTCTTCTCGCGTCTCGAGCGTGATTGGCCGCTCTCGCCGTACCTCGCCAAGGCGCTCCTGGCGCGCATCGCACTCGAGCCCGACTCTGCGGAGGCACTCCGCGAGCGGGTGGTTGTGCTGGTCGAGAGTCCGTATGTCGCCTATCTCGAGGGTCGTGAGGACGAGCGATTTGGTGAACTCGAGCTGGCACTCATGATCTTTGCGCAGAACCGGCGCATCCGGGGTGCTGCGCCGGCGCGACCGCGCCCGACCACGGTGGACATCCCGGCGGGCGGCGTCGACATACCGTGACCCTGGAACGCACCGTTGCGGGCATCACCTTCCCGAATCCGATCCTGCTGGCATCGGGGACGGCTGGCTACGGGCGCGAACTCGCCGGTGTGATGGCGTTGGAGCGCCTGGGCGGGCTTGTCACCAAGGCGGTGTCGCTGGTCCCCCGCGCCGGCAACAGGGCGCCGCGTGTGGCGGAGTTCCGCGGTGGAATGCTCAACTCGGTCGGGCTCGCGAACCCGGGTGTGGAGATGGTGCGCAGTCATGACTTGCCGTGGTTGACCGAGCAGGTCCCGGTGTTACGGGTGATCGTCAACGTGGTGGGGTTCACGGTCACCGAGTATGCCGAGGTGATCGCGCGGCTGGATGACCTCGAAGGACACGTCGCGTATGAACTCAACCTCTCGTGTCCCAACACGTCTGCCGGTGGCGTGGAATTCGGTGCCGACGCCGATTCGATCCGTGCGGTGGTGTCGAGCTCTCGTGCCGCCACCGCGGCGGCCGATCTTCGTCAAGATGTCGCCGGCACTGCCCGACATTCCGGCTCTGGTGGAAGTGGCCCGGGATGCCGGTGCCAATGGTGCGTCGCTGGTCAACACGCTGCCCGGCATGACATACGAGGGCGGTGCCCCCCGGCTCGGCAACGGCTTCGGCGGCATCAGCGGGCCGGCGTTGCTCGCGTCGGGCATCCTTGCGGTGTCGAGAGTGGCCGCGCGCTGCCCCGACTTTCCGTTGATAGGGGTCGGCGGAATTCGTACGGCGGCCGACGTGCGTGACTATCAGCGAGCGGGTGCGTCGCTGGTCGCGATCGGCACGGCGGCGATGGCTGATCCACGCCTCCCTGAACGCATCATCGATGCACTGACTGGACACGCCCATGGCTGAACTGATTGTTGCCCTCGACCACGACAGCGCACCGAGCGCGGTGGCGCTGCTCGATGTCCTCCCCGACCGATGCGCCGTCAAGGTCGGGTCGATGCATGATGACCCGGGCCGGCCTCGGGTTCGTGCGGTCGGTGGTGGCCAATGGTCACCCGGTGTTTCTCGACCTCAAGTGGCACGACATCCCGAACACGGTGAAGGGGCGCGGTGGCAGCGGCGGTCGATCTTGGCGTGGAAATGGTCACGGTCCACGCGCTCGGCGGCGAGGCGATGATCGCGGCAGCGGTGGAGGCGGCCGGAGGGAAGGTCGCGGTGGTGGCGGTCACGGTGCTCACGTCGCACGACCCGGTGGCGTTCGGTGGGGTGATCGGACGGGATCGTGGGCAGCGTCGAGCCCGAGGTGGCTCGGCTCGCTGCATTGGCCATGAAGGCGGGGGCAGCCGGGGTGGTGTGCTCGCCGGCCGAGATCGCGACGGTGAAACCGGTGGTGGGCACGGGGCGGATCGTGGTGCCCGGGATCCGGCGGAGTGGGGAAGCGGCGGGCGACCAGGCGCGGGTGGCCGGGCCGGAGGCGGCCGTGGCCGCTGGTGCCACCCACCTCGTGGTGGGGCGGCCGATTACCTCGGACGCCGACCCCAAGGCGGCGTATGAGGGGTACCGCGGCGGCGATGGGGTGAGGGACGCCGGTGTCCGATCCATGCGGTGCGGCGGTTCCCGCCTGATTGGCGCCTGATCTCGCCTTGCGCCCGACCCCATCCGGCCCTATCATTCCTTGCTATCCCGCAAACCCGGGTCAGGAGAGTAATGCAGTGAAGGTTCGTTCGAGTGTGAAGCCGATCTGTGAGAACTGCAAAGTGGTGAAGCGTCACGGTGTGACTCGCATCATCTGCAAGCGCACGCCCAAGCACAAGCAGCGGCAGGGCTGAGCATGGCGCGTATTGCTGGCGTCGATCTTCCGCGCGAGAAGCAGGTCGAGATCGGCCTGACCTACATCTACGGCATCGGTCGCGTGACGCGCGTCAAGCTCCTCACCGAGACCGGCATCAATCCCGACACGCAGCGTTCGCGACCTGACCGATGCCGACGTCGGTCGCCTCCGCCAGGTGATCGAGCGCACGGTCAAGACCGAGGGCGCGCTCCGCACCGAAGTCGCGATGAACATCAAGCGGCTGATGGACATCGGCAGTTATCGCGGCATCCGTCATCGCCGGGGCCTCCCGGTGCGCGGTCAGCGCACGCACACGAACGCCCGCACGAAGAAGGGCCCGCGCCGCGCGATCGCCGGCAAGAAGAAGGTGACGGAAGTAACATGACAGCTCCCAATACTGCTCCTGCGAAGACGGGCGGAAGCGCTCGAAGAAGATCGTCGAGGCGGAGGGCATCGCTCACATCTCCGCGACGTTCAACAACACGCTGATCACGATCACCGACCTGCGCGGCAACACGATCACGTGGGGCACCGCCGGCAAGGCGGGCTTCAAGGGCTCGAAGAAGAGCACGCCGTTCGCCGCGACCGTGGCCGCCGAGCAGTGCGCCCGCGAGGCGCTCAACCTCGGGCTGCGCAAGGTGCACGTGCGCGTGCAGGGTCCGGGCAGCGGACGCGAGTCGGCGATCCAGGCGCTCGCGTCGGCCGGCCTCAAGGTGAAGTCGATCCGCGACGTGACGCCGATTCCGCACAACGGCTGCCGTCCCCCGAAGCGGCGGAGGGTCTGATTCATGTCACGTTACACTGGTCCGATCTGCCGTCAGTGCCGTCGCGAAGGCACCAAGCTGTTCCTCAAGGGCACCAAGTGCTTCACCGAGAAGTGCCCGGTCGAGCGTCGTCCGTATCCCGCCCGGCCAGCACGGCCAGAGCACGGGTCGCGGTCGCAAGATGTCGGAGTACGCCAAGCAGCTGCGTGAGAAGCAGAAGATCAAGCGCATGTACGGTCTCACCGAGACGCAGTTCCGCAACACCTTCTCGAAGGCCTCGCACCTTCCCGGGCATCACGGGCACCAACCTGCTGGTCGCGCTCGAGACCCGTCTCGACAACATCGTGTACCGCATGGGCTTTGCCGCGTCGCGTCGCAGGCTGCGCGCCAGCTCGTCCGGCACCGTCACGTCGAGGTCAACGGCGCGAAGGTCGACATCCCGAGCTTCAAGGTGCAGCCCGGCCAGGAAGTCCGCGTCGCTCCCGCCGATCGCGCAGATGCTGGCGGTGCAGGTGGCGCAGGACCAGGCGTCGCGCGGTGCGCCGGTGTCCTGGCTCTCGGTCGATGGCGAGCGCGCCGCTGGGCGCCTGCTCGAGCTGCCCACGCGTGACGCATCCCGATCACCGCGCAGGAGCAGTTGATCGTCGAGCTCTACTCGAAGTAACCGAGGATACGACGCTGATGAGCATCGATCTGACTGGTCTGGTACGCCCGCACGTCGTCGAGAAGACGAAGCGCGAGGACAATCCGAACATGGCGGAGTTCCGCCTGCAGCCGCTCGAGCGGGGCTTCGGCCACACGCTCGGCAATTCGCTGCGGCGCCTGCTGCTGTCGTCGCTGCGCGGCAGCGCGGTCTGGGGCTTCCGCCTCGACGGCGTCGTGCACGAGCACCAGACGGTGCAGGGCGTCCTCGAGGACGTGCACCAGATCATCCAGCGCCTCAAGTCGCTGACCCTGGTCATCGCCGAGGACGTCGACGACACGGTCATCCTCCGCATCACCAAGCAGGGTCCCGGCGCCGGTGTACGCGCGCGACATCCAGCCCTCGGGCCAGGCCGACATCGGCAACCCCGATCACCTGCTCTTCACGGTGCAGGACGACCGCGAGGTGAACTGTGAGCTGTACGTGAACAAGGGCCGTGGCTACGTCGAGGCCGAGCTGCATCCGATCGACCGCTCGTACCCGGTCGACCTGGTCCGCATCGACGCGATCTACAATCCGGTTCGCCGCGCCAACTTCACGGTCGCCGAGACGCGCGTCGGCCAGCGCACCGACTACGATCGCCTCACGGTGACGGTCGAGACCAACGGCACGATCTCGCCCGAGGATGCGATCGCCTACGCGGCCGCCCTCGCGCAGGAGCACTTCCGGTACTTCGTCGAGTTCGGTCGGGTGCCGCAGGTGGCCGCGCCGGTCGAGGAAGTCGAGAAGCCGGCCACTGGTCTCAAGGCTCGCCTGGCGCAGTCGATCGATGATGCCGGCCTGAGCGTGCGCTCGCTCAACTCGCTCAAGAACTCGAACATCCGGACGTTGCGTGACCTGGTCGAGTTCACCACGAAGGAACTGAACGACGTCAAGAACATCGGCGACAAGGCCGTGCAGGAAATTGGAGAGTTGCTGCAGCGCGAAGGGCTCAACTTCGGCATGCAGTTCGAGGAGGCCGATGGCGACCTCCGGATCGTCAATGAAGGCACGCCCCCGATGGCCATCGCGGGCAACGGAGAGGAAGCGTAAATGCGGCACCGCGCAAAGGGCCGCGGCCTTTCGAGGTCGACGAGCCACAAGCGGGCAATGATGCGCAACATGGCGGCATCACTGTTCGAACACGAAGGGATCAACACCACGGTTGCCAAGGCGAAGGAGATCCGGCCGTACGCCGAGAAGCTCATCACCCTCGCACGCCGCGGCGACCTGCACGCCATTCGCCAGGTTGAGCAGAAGATCAAGGATCGTTCGATCCTGACCAAGCTCTTCAAGGACATCGGACCGCGGTTCGCCGCACGTCCGGGTGGCTACACTCGCATCCTCAAGCTTGGGCACCGCCCCGGCGATGGCGCCGAGATGGCGCGGATCGAGCTCGTCTCCGAGTGACGGCCCACGCAGCTCCGGTCGTCGATGCACGCAACAAGGGGACCTTCGGGTCCCCTTTTTTTAGCGCCCGGCAGGATGCAGAACGGGTGGCACCTGGAGAGGTGCCACCCGTGATGATCGCCGGCCAGCCGGATGGATCAGGCGGCGGCAGTCGCGCTGGTCGCCTTGACGACCTTTCCGCTCTTGATGCAGCGGGTGCAAACCCGGACTCGGCGGGGTGCTGCGTCAACAATGACCCGGACCGTCTGAAGGTTCGGATACCAGCGCCGCTTGGTGCGATTGTTGGCGTGGCTGACGTTGTTGCCGGTCGTCGGACCCTTGCCGCACATGGTGCAGGTACGCGCCATGGTAAACTCCAGGAATCGTGGTTGTGTGACAGCCATGAATCATAGCATGTGCCACCCGGACAGGCAACTCCGGAAGGCCAAATTCCGCCCCGGAGGGGCTCGATGCCCACAGCGCTGATCACCGGAATCACCGGCCAGGATGGCTCCTACCTCGCCGAGTTCCTGCTCGACAAGGGCTATGACGTCGTTGGCGTGGTCCGCCGGACCTCGCACCACAGCTACGAGCGGATCGATCACCTGATCGGCCGGATCGGGATCGTCGCCGCCGACCTCCTCGACCAGCACTCGCTCACCGTGGTGATGAAGGACGTGCAGCCTGACGAGGTGTACAATCTCGCCGCGCAGTCGTTCGTGCCGACGTCGTTCACCCAGCCGGTGCTCACCGGTGAGTTCACGGCACTCGGAGTCACGCGGATTCTCGAGGCGGTCCGGCTGGGGTGTCCAACCGCGCGGTTCTACCAGGCGAGTTCGTCGGAGATGTTCGGCAAGGTGGTCGAGACGCCCCAGGACGAAGACACGCCGTTCTATCCGCGCTCGCCGTACGGGGTGGCCAAGCTGTACGGACACTGGATCACGGTCAACTATCGCGAGTCCTACGGATTGTACGCGGTGAGCGGGATCCTCTTCAATCATGAATCACCGCGGCGCGGGATGGAGTTCGTCACCCGCAAGGTGACCGACGGAGTGGCACGCATCGCGCGCGGTCAGATGACCGAGCTGCGACTCGGCAACCTCGACGCGCGTCGCGACTGGGGCTTTGCCGGCGATTACGTCGATGCGATGTGGCGGATGCTGCAGCAGCCGACCCCCGAGGATGTGGTCGTTGGGACCGGTGAAACCCACAGTGTCGGCGACCTGGTCCGCATCGCCTTCGAGCATGTCGGGCTCGACTGGGAAAAACATGTCGTGGTCGATCCCGCCTTCTATCGCCCGGCTGAGGTCGACCTGTTGCTGGCCGATCCGACGAAGGCGCGAACCACGCTGGGGTGGACGCCGAAGGTGTCGTTCGAGGGGCTGGTGAAGATGATGGTCGACGCCGACATGGCCCGGGTTGCCGCGAAGTGAAGCTGCTGATCACCGGCGCGGATGGCTTCGTCGGCCGATGGCTGGTGCGCGAGGCGCGCGGCGACGGTCACGACGTGGTCGCTGCGGTGCTGCCCGGCTCGACGGCGCCTGACGAATGGCGCGACCCAACATGCGGGCGAGCAGTGAGCGTGATCGAAACCGACATCACCATCGAGGTCGATCGGAAACGTATCGCTGCAGCAGGCGCAGACGCCGTCGTGCACCTTGCCGCAATCGCGTCGGGTGCGGTTGCACGTCAGGATCCGATCGCCGCCATGGAAGTCAACGCGATCGCGACCAACTGGTTGGTGTACGAGCTGGCCGAGACTTCCCGACCGGCGCGCTTCCTCTTCGTGTCGAGCGGGGAGGTGTACGGTCCTGGTCATGATGGCCCAATCAGCGAGGCGACGCCGACCAACACCCAGTCGGCGTACGCCGCGAGCAAGATGGCAGCGGAACCGGCCGTGCTGGACGTCCCAAGGGGTTCGAGCGTCGAGCCGATCATCGCCCGTCCGTTCCCCCACACCGGCCCGGGCCAGACCACGACCTACGTTCTGCCCGCACTCGCGGCACGACTGCTCGAGGCCAGACGAACCGGTGCGCCGACGGTCCGGACCGGCAATCTCGACGCCGTTCGTGATTTCCTCGACGTTCGGGACGTGGTCCGCGCCTATCTGTTGCTGCTCGAGCACGGTGTGCCCGGTGAGACGTACAACGTCGCCAGCGGCGTCGGGCACCGCCTCAGCGACTGCTTCGATGCGCTCGCGCGTATCGTGGGCGTGGGTGCGACCGCCGAGCAGGACGCCGCCTTGCTGCGACCGGGCGATATTCCCATCCTGATCGGTGACCCGTCCAAGTTGAAGGCCGCGACCGGTTGGTCGCCGCAGATATCCTTTGATCGCACTCTTCAGGACCTGGTTGATGCCCAAGCGCACTGATATCTCGTCGATTCTCATCATCGGCTCCGGCCCCATCGTCATCGGGCAGGGCGCCGAGTTCGACTATTCGGGAACGCAGGCGGTGCGCGCGCTTCGCGAGGAGGGGTACCGGGTCATCCTGGTGAACTCGAACCCCGCGACGATCATGACCGACCCGGAGATCGCCGACGCGACCTACATCGAGCCGGTGACGCCGGAATGGGTCACGAAGGTGATCGAGCGCGAGCGTCCCGACGCGTTGCTGCCGACGATGGGCGGGCAGACCGCCCTCAACGTGGCGATGGCGCTGGTGAAGGACGGCACCCTCGAGAAGTACGGCGTCGAACTGATCGGCGCCAACGAGCGCGCCATTCGCGTGGCGGAGGACCGCTCGGAGTTTGCCCAGGCGATGAAGCGGATCGGGCTCGCCACCCCGGCTGGATCGGTGGCCACCACGATGGAGGAGGGCTACGCCGCCGTGGCGCGCACCGGGTATCCCGCCATCCTCCGGCCCTCGTTCACCCTGGGCGGCACCGGCGGCGGGATCGCGTACAACCGCGAGGAGTTCACCACGATGCTGCATCGCGGGCTCGAGCTCTCGCCGGTGACGTCGGTGCTGGTCGAGCGCAGCATCATCGGCTGGAAGGAATACGAGCTGGAGTTGATGCGCGACGGCGCCGACAACGTCGTGATCGTCTGCTCGATCGAGAACATCGACCCGATGGGTGTGCATACCGGCGACTCGATCACCGTGGCACCGGCGATGACACTCACCGATCGTGAGTACCAGGCGATGCGCGACGCATCGATCAAGATCATCCGTGAAGTCGGCGTCGCCGCAGGCGGCTGCAACGTGCAGTTCGCCGTGGACCCGGCGACGGGCGAACAGCTCGTGATCGAGATGAACCCGCGCGTGTCGCGCTCGTCGGCGCTGGCATCGAAGGCCACCGGCTTCCCGATCGCGCGCATCGGTGCCAAGGTCGCCGTCGGCTACACACTCGACGAACTGCCCAACGACATCACCAGGATGACGCCCGCCTCCTTCGAGCCCGTGCTCGACTACGTGGTGGTGAAGATCCCGCGCTTCGCGTTCGAGAAGTTCCCCGCAGCCGACCCGACCCTCACCACCCAGATGAAGTCGGTGGGTGAGGCCATGGCCATCGGCCGCACCTTCAAGGAGGCGTTGCAGAAGGGTTTCCGCGGCCTCGAGTCGGGGCGTGCCGGCTGGGTCATCGGTGAGGGGCCGATCGACGATCGCCTGAGCGCCACCGACCGCGAGACACTGCTCTCGGCGATCCGGACACCGACGCCGGAGCGCTTCTTCCAGATCAAGCGCGCGCTGGTGGCCAAGGTGAGCGTCGAGGACCTGCACGAGGCGTCCCGCATCGACCCGTGGTTCCTGCACCAGCTCGCAGGAGCTGGTCGAGATGGAGGAGGTGTGGATCCGCCATCCGTTTGGTGCCGACGACAGCGCCGATCGCCTGATGCTCAGGCGCCTCAAGCGTGCCGGCTTCTCCGACTGGCAGCTCGCCGACCTCAAGGACCTCCCCGAGGCGCACGTGCGCGCGTCGCGCCACCGGCTCGGCCTGCGTCCGGTGTACAAGACGGTCGACACCTGCGCTGGCGAGTTTCCATCGAGCACGCCGTACCTCTACTCGTGCTGGGACGAGGAGACCGAGGCCGTGCACGACGGCCGTGAAACCGTGATCATCCTCGGCTCCGGACCCAATCGCATCGGACAGGGCGTCGAGTTCGACTACTGCTGCGTGCGGGCTACGCTGGCCTTCCGCGAGCTGGGCTACCGCACGGTGATGGTGAACTCCAACCCCGAGACAGTCTCGACCGACTTCGATATTTCCGATGTGCTCTACTTCGAACCGCTGACGCTCGAGGACGTGCTCGAGATCGTGCACGTCGAGAAGCCGATGGGCGTGGTCGTGCAGCTCGGCGGGCAGACACCGCTCCGGCTCGCGAAGGGCCTCGAAGCAGCCGGAGTGCCGATCCTCGGTACCTCGCCCGATGCGATCGACGCCGCCGAAGACCGCCACCGCTTCGAGGCACTCGCCAACGAGCTCGGCATCAGGCAGCCGCCCGCCGGCACCGCGCAATCGGTCGACGCCGCGGTCGCCGTGGCCGAACGGATCGGTTACCCGGTGCTGGTGCGGCCCAGCTACGTGCTCGGCGGACGCGCCATGCGGATCGTCTACGACACACCGGAGCTGCAGGAGTTCTTCGACGAAGCCGCGCGGGTTGCTCCGGGCCATCCGGTGCTGATCGACTCGTTTCTCGAGGATGCCTTCGAGGCGGATGTCGATGCGATCAGTGACGGCGAGAGGGTGATCATCGGTGGCGTGATGCAGCACATCGAGGACGCCGGGATCCACTCCGGCGACTCGGCGTGCGTGCTGCCGCCCTACCTGATCACCGAGGACCAGGTCGCGCAGATGCGCGAGCAGACTCGCGCCTTTGCCTTGCGCCTCGGCGTGGTCGGCCTGATCAATGTGCAGTATGCGATCAAGGACGGCGTGGTGTATGTGCTGGAAGTGAATCCGCGCGCGTCACGCACCATCCCGTTCGTGTCCAAGGCCACCGGCGTTCCCCTTGCAGGCCTGGCCGCCGCGGTGATGGCGGGCCGCAAGCTCGACGACCTCGGCTTGACCGACGACCCGCTGCAACCGTACGTCGCCGTCAAGGAGGCGGTGTTCCCGTTCTCCAAGTTCCCCGGCGTCGACGTCCGGCTCGGCCCCGAGATGCGTTCCACCGGCGAGGTGATGGGAATCGCCGATTCGTTCGGGATGGCGTTTGCCAAGGCGCAGGCCAGTGTGGACGGCGCGCTGCCGCTCGAGGGCGCGGTGTTCGTGACCGTGAACGATCACGACAAGGCGTCGGTGGTGCCGATTGCACGCCGCTTCCACGAGATGGGGTTCCAGGTGCTCGCCACCAGCGGTACGGCCCGATACCTCCGCTCCCGCGGCGTTCCGGCGGAACGGGTGATGAAGGTCTACGAGGGACGACCCAACGGCATCGACCTGATGCTGTCCGGCAAGATCCAGTTGCTCGTCAACACCCCCCTCGGCAAGCTGACCCAGCACGATGACTACTCGATGCGTCGCGCAGCGCTGCAGCACGGCATCCCGTACACCACGACGATGTCGGCCGCGTCGGCGGCGTGCGATGCGATCATCGCCCTCAAGAGCCGGCGTGGCGAAGTGCGCTCGCTCCAGGAGTGGCATGCCATGGCGCGAGAGCTCGCGACCACATGACCGACGCGCGTGACCCCGTGTTCGCGACGGCGTTGCGCGGCCTGACGACAGGCCGCGTCGCGGAAGGTGAGGCGCTTGCCAGGTGGTCGACGTACCGGATCGGTGGCCCCGCCACCGTGCTCTTCCCAGGTGGGCCCGAGGATGTTGCCCGGGCGTTGAAGCACTGCCGCGACGCCGGCGTGCCGTGGTTTGCGCTGGGGCTCGGTTCCAACCTCCTCTTCCCCGACGAGGGGTTGGGTGCGCTGGTGATCCGGATGGGAAAGGGCGTTGATGGGGTCGTGCACGACGGCGATCGGTGGACATTCGGCGCCGGCTTGCCCGCGCCACACGCGGCGAAGCGCACCGCGTCGGCGGGGTGGGGCGGGGTGCACAAGATGGTGGGCGTGCCCGGAAGCGTCGGTGGCGGAATCGTGATGAATGCCGGGTGCCATGGGGCCGAGTGGCGGGACACGGTGGAGTCGGTGCTCGTGGTGGGCCAGGACGGACACGACAGGGTGATCGCCGCCGCCGACGCCGGGTTCTCGTATCGCCGGAGCGCACTGGGCGACGTTGTCGTGCTGGCCACCACGGTGCGGCTGCACGCGGAGGCACCGGAGACGCTCGAGGCCGAGACCGAGTCGCTGTACAAGTGGCGTCGCGACGGGACGCCCGTTCAACCAGCCGTGTTGCGGCAGCGTGTTCAAGAATCCGGTCCTGCCGGATGGATGGGCACCCGACCAGCCCCGCACCAGTGGGCAGTTCATCGAGGCGACCGGGCTCAAGGGGTTGCGGGAGGGCGCGGCAGAAGTCTCACCGATGCACGCGAACTATTTCATCAACACCGGTGGCGCCACGGCCGATGACGTGAAGACGCTGATGCGCGCGGTACGGGCTCGCGTTCACGATCAGTGGGGCACAACCCTGGAGCCGGAGGTCAAGCTCCTCGACGCCGATGGCGTCGTGGCTCCACTCTGATCCCGTCGGACACGGAAGGTGATGATGCTGACACTACACGAACACCTGCTCGAAGAACTCTCCCGTGGTCATGACAGGCAGCCGTGGCACGGGCCGTCCCGGAAGTCCCTGCTCGACGGCGTCGACGCAGTGGATGCGGCGGCGCACCCGATTGCCGGGGCTCATTCGATCTGGGAGCTGGTCCTGCACATGACCGCGTGGACGCGGGAGGTATCCCGACGACTGCACGGTGCACCGCCAGCCGAACCGAGTGATGGTGACTGGCCGCGCGGTGGGGAAGGCGACCGATGCGCGCTGGCGCGACGCGTGTCTCGCCCTCGATCGGGCGCATGCAGCGTTGCTCGGCATCGTGGCGGGGTTGCCGCCCGAGCGCCTCGCCGACCGGGTCGGTTCAGCCGACAATCCGGCGCTCGGCACGGGCACGACGACTGCGCTGATGGTCGCGGGCATCGCGGAGCACGACGCGTATCACTGCGGCCAGATCGCGCTCCTCAAGCGGGCGCTCAGCGCTCGGTCGTGAGCCGGTAGCCGGTCTTGCGCACCGTGCGGATGAACACCGGGTTGGCCGGGTCATCCTCCAGCTTGCGGCGCAACTCGAGAATGTGCACGTCGACGGTGCGTGACATCACGTCGGCCTCGTACTGCCACACTTCATCGAGCAACTCGGCGCGAGTCGCGACCCGGCCCATCGCGGCGCAGCAACGCCACCAGCAACTCGAATTCCTTAGGTCTCAGCACCACCGGTGCACCGACCACGAAAGACGTCGTGCGTGGAGCGGTCGACGGTGATGTCGCCGAAGTGCCAGGTGTCGGGGTCGGGGTGCGCGGCATCGGCTGGCGCGTGCCGGCGAAGCATCGCGGCGACGCGTGCGAGCAACTCCGGCAGCGAAAACGGTTTCACGACATAGTCGTCGGCGCCGTGCCGGAACCCGCGCAGCCGGTCCGCCTCGGAGCCGCGCGCCGAGAGGATCAGCACCGGGATGTCCCGGCCTTCGTCGCGCAGGGTGCGCAACACCTCGATGCCCTCGATGCCGGGCAGCATCAGGTCGAGAACCAGCAGGTGCGGATCCCAGTTGCGAACCGCTCCCAGCCCTTTTTCGCCGGTTCCTTCGACCCGCACGTCGTGGCCGTCGTGCGCGAGGTTGAGGCGGAGCCCCTCGGCGAGTGCCGCGTTGTCCTCGATCACCAGGATGCGTCGCATCGTCATGTCATCCCGCCGCCGTCGGTGGCCAGGCGCACCTCGATGCGCGCTCCCGATGTCGCCTCGCCGATCGTTGCATCGCCGCCGTGCATCCGTGCGAGATGCCGGACGACGGCAAGCCCGAGTCCGCTCCCGCCCGACGCGCCACGGATGAACGGCTCCCAGACGCGGTCGCGATCACGGTGGGGAATGCCGGGCCCCTCGTCCTGGACGATCATCAGCAGCGTGGTGCCCGCGTGATCGACCACGATCCGCAACCGCTGGGCATCGGGTCCGTGCCGGATGGCGTTGTCGAGCAGGTTGACGAGAATCCGTCGGACGGCATCGGCGTCGACCGTGGCGGTGTCCTCACCGAGCAGGTCGACATCGACCACGATGCGCCGACTCGCCAGCACCGGCTTGAAGGCATCGATCACCTCGTGGACAATGCGTCCGATCTGGTCGGGGCGGGGGCGCAGCGATTCCTCGGCACGCGCGATCCGCGCCGAGGCCAGCACGTTCTCGACCATGTCACCGAGCCGACGGGTCTCGCGGGTGATCGTCTCGAGGGCGGCACGCCGGGCGGCGGGCTCCTGGATGCGTTCCAGCAGCAGTGTTTCGGCGTAGAGGTGGATGTTGGCGAGCGGCGTGCGCAATTCGTGTGACACGGAGTTGGTGAACTCCTCGCGCATCCGCGAAACCGAGAGGGTGCGCCAGACGATGAGTGCAGTCCCCGCGATCAGCAGCAGCGCGAGGACGATCACTGCCGCCACGCGCGGACCGGGCGCTGCGGGGTAGCCACCGGGCATGAGGTACGGGACGGCCTGCGGGCCCACCGTCACTGAGAGGTGCGCGGACAGTGCCGGCAGGGTTGCGTCGGTCATCGTCCAGCCATCGGGAATCGGGTCGTTGAACACGAGCAACGGGATGCTGTCGTCGGTCATCACGTTCACCGCAATCGGCATCAATGCGCCTGCTGGTCGTCGCTCGGGCAGCGAATCGTAGACTCTGGCGAAGAACGCCTGGGTCCGCTCGGGGGCCGGTCGCAACACCACGTCTCGGTAATCGGACAGCGCCACCTCGAAACCGATCCAGCCGGTGGCGCCGCGGCGACGGGCCACGATCGCGATCGTCGTGTCGCCCGCAGTGCCAACGACGACCGTTCCCCGGTAGCTGAGCTTTGGGGCGAGCGAGTCGCGAATCCGGGCGTCCGAGCCGACCGGCCAGTGCGCCACCGGCCGCTGGTCCGTCCGAGGTGGTGCGCCACCCCGATGTGTCGCCGGCCAGGAAGCGCAGGGGTGTGATCGAAGGAGGCTCGTCGTCACCGGTTCGTGCGGCATGCGCCGCGATGATTGCCGGAACCGATCCGCGTGGCCGTACCTCTCGCGGCGTCCTCCGCGGCAGCCAGCAGCGGCCGCACCGCGTACCACGTCTCGGTGCCGTACATCCACGAATAGTTGCGGGCGATGTACGAGGCGTGGTCGCGGAGCGTCTCGTCGGCCGTTGCGCGGTGGCTTTCCATCGAGCGCCAGAGGGTCCAGCCACCCCACGACACCACCACCATCGCCAGCAGGAAGCCGGCGATGGCAGCGTGTTCGACGCGTCGGAGGCGGGGCGACAATGGCCAGCCCTTCGACGAACGGGCTCGATTGAACATGCGTGAAGCTAGCGCGTGGCGGCCCGCACGAGGGGGAGCAATGCCGCCGACCTGACAACACTCTGACCGCAGCGACGTGACGGGTGTGGCCTGACCGTTCCCTGACCGGGTGGGGCTGTCGGACGAACGGAGAATGGACGATCATGCGTGCAGGCATCTGGTGATCGCTGCCCGATGCCCAATGGGTGCCATGTCGCCGGTCGTCGTCACGTTTATAGAGTTGCCGCTCCTTGGGCGTGTTCGGCGGCCGTCGGCAGGGCCATCCATCTGCGTCGTCCCATCCGCTTCAATCCCATTCCCCTATCTTTGCGTTGCCCGGAGCCGGCCATCGGCCATGGCCCGGGCTGGATCGCGCATCGACCCCGGCCCGGGTTGCGCATCCCGACCCGGGCCTGGAGGTGGGTGATGGCCGAGTACTTCGTACACGAATCGAGTTATGTCGATGACGGGGCGACAGTCGGCGCCGGTACCAAGATCTGGCATTTCAGCCACGTCATGCCCGGCGCGGTGATCGGCGAGCGCTGCAACCTCGGCCAGAATGTGGTGGTCATGGGTGGCACCCGACTCGGCAACAACGTGAAGGTGCAGAACAACGTCTCCGATCTACGAGGGTGTGGAGCTCGGTGACGACGTGTTCTGTGGGCCGAGCTGCGTGTTCACCAACGTCATGAATCCCGCGCAGCCACGTGTCGCGGAAGCACGAGTACCGCCGCACGGTGGTCGCCCGCGGGGTCTCGATCGGCGCCAACGCGACCATCGTCTGCGGCGTCACCCTCGGCGAGTATGCCTTCGTGGGTGCCGGGGCTGTGGTGACGAGCGACGTGCCACCCTATGGCCTCATGGTGGGTGTGCCGGCCCGGCGGGTCGGCTGGACCTGCCAGTGCGGCACCAGGCTGGTGGTGCGGGGCGGCGAGGCCACGTGCAATGAATGCGGCTCTGCGTACCGCGAGACCGACGGCCGGCTCGAACCGTTTGTGGGGCGGCCCGAACACGGCTAACTTCCCATGTTGCTTGGGGTTGAGGCACTTTTTCGGACCTTGCGAGGTGGCGTGGCATGAGCGTGCCGATGTTGGACCTGAAGGCGCAGTACGCGACCGTCAAGGACGCCGTGCTGGCGCGCATGATGGACGTGATCGAGCGGCAGTACTTCATCATGGGCCCCGAGATCGCGGAACTGGAAACGGCGGTCGCGACCCTGTCGAACACGGAGCACGCCATCGGCTGTGCCAGCGGCACCGATGCGATCCTGCTCCCGTTGCGCTCGCTCGAGCTGCAGCCGGGCGACGAGGTGATCACCACGGCGTTCACCTTTTTCGCGACCGCTGGTACGATCCACAATGCCGGTGGCACGCCGGTCTTCGTCGACATCGATCCCGACACCTTCAACATCGATCCTGATGCGATCGAGGCCGCGATCACGCCGCGCACCAGGGCAATCGTGGTCGTCCACCTTTACGGACAGATGGTCGCGATGGAGCGGATCCTCCCGCTCGCGGCGAAACACGGTCTCGCCGTGATCGAGGATGGGGCGCAGGCGATCGGTGCACGCCGCAAGGTCGATGGCGCGTGGCGGATGGCCGGCGAGCTCGGCACCGCCGGAACCTTCTCGTTCTTCCCGAGCAAGAATCTCGGCGCGTGGGGAGATGGCGGCATGATCGTCACGCAGGATGCTGCGCTGGCACAGCGGCTCAAGCGGATGCGTCTCCACGGTGGCGCGAAGCAGTACCATCACGAGGAGGTCGGCCTCAATTCGCGCCTCGACTCGCTCCAGGCTGCGATCCTCCTCGCAAAATTTCCCCACCTCGACGCGTGGAGTGCTGGTCGGCGCAATCGCGCGGCGCGCTACGACGCCGGGTTTGCGGACACCACCACCGTCACCGCCCCTGCCGTGGACCCCGCCAACGAGCACATCTTCCACCAGTACACGGTGCGGGCCGAACGTCGCGATGCGTTGCGTGAACACCTCACGGCGCGGTCGATCGGGTCGATGGTGTATTACCCGACCGCACTGCACCTGCAGCCGTGCTTCGCCCACCTCGGGTACCAGATGGGTTCGCTGCCGGTCACGGAACGCGCGATGGCAGAGGTGATCTCGCTGCCGATCTATCCCGAGCTCACCGACGCGCAGCAGGACGAGGTGATCGGGGCGGTGGCGGACTTCTACCGGTGAGTCGAACCCGGGTCGGCGTCATCGGGGCGGGTGCGTGGGGAAAGAACCACGTGCGAACCCTGGCGGGGATGAAGGATGTCGAACTCACGTCGGTGTGTGATGCGAGCGAATCGACGCGTGAGCGCGTGCGCTCCCAGTATCCCGAGACCCACGTCACCGACAAGCCCAGCGACCTGCTCGGTCGTGTGGATGCCGTCGTCATCGCGGCACCGGCACCGCTCCACTGTGCACTCGCACTGGAGTGTGTCGCCGCGGGCATTCCGGCCCTGGTGGAGAAGCCGTTTGCGCTCTCGGTGCGCGACGCGGAGACCATGGCAGAGGCCGCCGATCGCGCGAACGTCCCGCTGCTCGTCGGCCACCTGCTCGTGCATCATCCCATCATCGACGTGCTCCATGGCATGCTGCGCGACGATTCACTCGGCGCGCCGCACTACCTGTATTCGCAACGGGTCAACCTCGGCCAGGTCAGGCCCGACGAGAACGCGCTCTGGTCGCTGGGCCCCCACGACGTCTCGATCGCCCTCCACCTCCTGGGTGCCGCACCGGTGAGCGTCGCGGCGCATGGCCATGCGTACCTCCAGCCCGGCATCGAGGACGTGGTGTTCCTGACCATGCACTTCGCATCGGGCGTGGTGGCCCACGCCCAGCTGTCGTGGCTCGATCCACACAAGGAACGGAAACTCACCGTGGTGGGGTCGCGACAGATGGCGGTATTCGATGACATGGCTCCGCGCGAGAAGCTGCGGATCTACGACAAGGGCATCGATCGCAGGGAGGCCTTCGTTTCGGCCTCCGAGTCGCTTTCCCTCCGTGAGGGCGATATCCGGATCCCGCATGTTCAGGGCGGAGATCCGCTACCCCGGCAACTGGCCCACTTCGTGCGCGTGGCGAGGGGTGGTGCGCCGGAGAAAACCGATGCGGCCGACGGGGTTCGGGTGGTTCGAGTCCTGGAGGCGGCCAGCCGCTCGCTTGCTGCGGGCGGGACCCCCATGACTGTGGAGAACGCCGGATGAGCTTGGCAGATGAACTGATCGCGCGGGCAGAACGACGCGATGTGACCTTCGGGATCGTGGGCCTGGGATATGTCGGACTTCCGCTGGCGGTCGAGTTGGCGCGCGCCGGATTTCGGGTGCTCGGGTACGACATCAGCGAGCGGGTGGTCGACGGGCTCAATGGTGGCCGTTCGCACATCAAGGACATTTCTGATGCCGAGGTCCGGGAACTCCGTGACCAGAACGGCTTCGAGGCCACCACCGACCCGGCGCGACTCGCCGAGGCCGATGCGATCTCGATCTGTGTCCCGACCCCGCTGTCGAAGTACAAGGATCCGGACGTGTCGTTCATCGTGGCCGCGACCGAGGCGATCAAGGCGTCGCTCCGTCAGGGCCAGGTGATCATCCTCGAGAGCACCACCTATCCCGGCACCACCCGCGAGATCATGTTGCCCGCACTCGAGAGCACCGGCCTCACCGTCGGCAAGGATTTCTTCCTCGCCTTCTCGCCGGAGCGCGTCGATCCGGGCAATCCGAAGTACGGCACGAAGAACACGCCGAAGGTGGTCGGCGGGATCACGCCCGACTGTCACCGGGTGGCGTGCGCGATGTACGCGCCGGCGATCGACACGCTGGTGCCGGTGTCCACCACGGAGGCGGCCGAGCTGGTGAAGCTGCTGGAGAACACCTTCCGCAGCGTCAACATCGGGCTCGTCAACGAGATGGCGATCGTCTGCGACAAGCTGGGTGTGGATGTGTGGGAGGTGATCGATGCGGCCGCCACCAAGCCGTTCGGCTTCATGAAGTTCACGCCCGGGCCCGGCCTCGGCGGGCACTGCATCCCGATCGATCCGCACTACCTCGCGTGGAAGATGCGCGGGCTCAACTACAAGACGCGCTTCATCGACCTCGCCGGCGAGCTCAACAGCGAGATGCCGCTCTTCTGGGTGCGCAAGCTGATGGAGGAGCTCAACCAGCACGGCAAGTCGATCAAGGGCGCCAAGGTGCTCGTCCTCGGCGTCGCGTACAAGAAGGACATCGACGACCTGCGCGAGAGCCCGGCGCTCGACATCCTGCAGCTGCTGCACCAGTACGGTGCGGACGTGTCGTACCACGATCCGTATGTGCCGAAGTTCACGGAGGCGGGACACGACTACCAGTCCGTGCCGCTCACTGCCGAGGCGCCTGCAGGAAGCCGATGCGGTCTTCATCATCACGGACCATTCGAACATCGACTGGGAACTGGTGCGCGACAATGCGACGCTCGTGGTAGACACCCGCCACATCCTGGGTTCCGTGCGCTGATGCGGGTTACCGTGGTCGGGTCGGGGTATGTCGGCCTCGTCGCTGGCGCGTGTCTGGCGGAAACCGGCAACGACGTGATCTGTGCGGATCACGATGCAGCCAAGGTCCGCGATCTCTGCAATGGCGTGCTGCCGATCTACGAGCCGGGCCTCGAGCAGCTTGTCACGCGCAACGTCGAGGCATCCCGCCTCACCTTCACGACCGATCTCGCCGGGGCCATCCGCCACGGCGATGTCGTGTTCATCGCCGTGGGCACGCCTCCCGGCGAGGACGGATCGGCCGACCTCCAGCATGTCCTCGATGTGGCCCGCGCGATCGGCCGCAATCTCGACCGGTTCAAGGTCGTGGTCACCAAGTCAACCGTCCCGGTCGGTACCGCCGAGAAGGTGCGCGCCGCCGTTCGTGGCGCCGGTGAGGGCGAGTTCGCGGTGGCCTCGAATCCGGAGTTCCTGAAGGAAGGCGCGGCGATCGAGGACTTCATGAAACCGGATCGCGTGGTGCTCGGCACCGATGACGCCCGCGCGCAGGACCTGCTCCGGGAGCTCTATTCGCCCTTCGTGCGGTCGGGCTCGCCGATTCTGTTCATGGACATCCCGTCGGCCGAGGTCACGAAGTATGCAGCGAACGCGATGCTCGCCACGCGCATTTCGTTCATGAACCAGGTGGCCGAGCTGTGCGAGCGGGTCGGTGCCGATGTGTTCGCGGTGCGCAAGGGAATCGGGAGCGACAGCCGGATCGGCAACGCCTTCCTCTTTCCCGGGCCGGGCTATGGCGGGTCGTGCTTTCCCAAGGACGTCAAGGCGCTCGTCCACACCGCACGCACGGTCGGGATGGTCCCCGATCTCTTCGAAGCGGTGGAGGCGGTGAACCAGCGGCAGAAGTCGGTGATGTTCGACAAGTTGTCAAAGCTGCTGGGCGATGTGAACGGCAAGACCGTCGCGATCTGGGGGCTGGCGTTCAAGGCCGGCACCGACGACATGCGCGAGAGCCCGGCGATCCCGCTGGTCGACGCACTGCTCGCGGGCGGGGCCACGGTCCGTGCGCACGACCCCGAGTCGATGGCCGTGGCCCGCGGAATCTGGGGCGACCGGGTGACCTTTGTCGAACAGGCGATGGACGCCCTCGAGGGCGCCGATGCCCTGGCCGTCGTGACCGAATGGCTCGTGTACCGGACACCCGATTTCGAGCGCATCCTCGCGCTGCTGGCCGACAAGGTGCTGGTCGACGGACGCAACCTCTACGAACCTGAACGACTGACCCGACTCGGGTTTCGGTACGCCGGCATCGGCCGGCGGGGGTCATGATGCGGGTGGTGATCACAGGTGGGGCGGGGTTCCTTGGCTCGCACCTCACCGACCGGTTCCTGGCCGACGGACACCACGTCGTTGGGGTGGACAATTTCATCACCGGCAGCCGCGACAACATCGCGCACCTTGCCGGGTGCGCTGAGTACGAGTTCATCGAGCAGGACGTGTCGGTGCCGTTCGACGTCAGCGGTGCGGTGGACGGCGTCCTCCACTTTGCGTCGCCGGCGTCGCCGATCGATTATCTCGAGTTGCCGATCGAGACTCTCAAGGTGGGATCGTACGGCACCCACAACTCGCTCGACCTCGCGCGGGCCAAGGGAGCGCGTTTCTTCCTGGCCTCGACCTCGGAGGTCTACGGCGATCCCGAGGTGCACCCCCAGCCCGAGAGCTACTGGGGTCACGTGAACTCGGTGGGGCCCCGGAGTGTGTACGACGAGGCCAAGCGTTACGCCGAAGCGGTGACGATGGCCTACCGACGTACCCTGGGCGTCGACACCCGGATCGTCCGGATCTTCAACACCTATGGGCCCAGGATGCGGCCGAACGATGGTCGTGTCGTGTCGAATTTCATCGTGCAGGCATTGCGCGGCGAACCGATGACCGTCTACGGCAACGGCCTGCAGACCCGGTCGTTCTGTTACGTGTCCGACCTGATCGAGGGGATCTACCGACTGTTCCACTCCGACCGCGCGGAGCCCACGAACATCGGCAACCCGGTGGAGTTCACGATGCTGGAACTGGCAGACGCCGTGATCGGCCTGGTCGGCGGCAGCTCAACCGTCGAGTTCCGGCCCCTGCCCACCGACGATCCTCGCCAGCGCCAGCCAGACATCACCAACGCGCGCGCCGCCCTCGGCTGGGAGCCATTGGTCCCGCTTGCAGAGGGATTGGTGCGCACCACCGAATACTTCCGGGGGGTGGTGAGTGGACGTTAGCGCCGACCACCTGCTCGGTGAGGCACGGGTCCGTTTCGGCAACCGCGATTACTACGGTACGCTGCATTGCCTCGACGACGTCGAGGTGAGCGGGCGCGCCTTTGCCGATGTCCACCAGCTGCGCGGTCTCGCGCTCTCACTGCTCGATCGCCCCTCCGACGCACTGGTGGAGTTCGACCGGGCGCTCGCCCTCAACCCGCGGTACGTCGAGGCATTGCTCCATCGCGGCCTGGCACTCAATCAGCTCGGCCGCGCCGACGAAGCCGCGGCGGCGTTTGCGCAGGCCTCGAACGCCGCCGGGCCGCCGGTGGCCGGTTTGTCGTCGTCCGCCGCCGCCCGACTCGCCAACGAGCACGCGCGGCTCGGTGATCTGTACGCCGAGGCCGGTGCGCTGGCGGAGGCGGTCCTCGAATACCGGCGGGCCGTCGAGCTGGGGGTCAGATTTCCTCGACCTCCGCCTGCGGTTGGCGCGACTCCTCCTCGAGGCGGGGAATCCCCTCCAGGCGAGGGAGGAACTCGATGCGATCCTGGTGGTCCGCCCCGATTGGATAGATGCCCGCGTGCAACTGGGGTTGGCCCGTTACCTTGCGGGCGATCCGGCGGGCGCGCGCGAGGTTTGGCGCGCTTGCAGGGCCGATCGCCCGGATGTGGAGCGCATCGGGGCCTATCTCGCGATGGTGGAGAGCATACCGGAATGAACGCCCAGCAGTCTCGTGTCCTGTCGTATTGTGTCGTGTTGCTGGTGGCAGTGACGGCCGCATGCGGCGGTAAAGGTGGATCGTCGACCCCGGCGCCGGTGTCGTCCGGAACCGCGTCTGCCGCATCGATCGATTCGATGTGGGTTCGCGCCGACGATCTCTATGCCCGTGAGAAATGGGACGATGCGGCGGTGGCGTACGAGCGGGTGCAGCTGGAAATGCGCTCGGGCGACCCGCGGATCCCGCGAGCCCGGTTCCAGCTCGCCGAGGTCCGGCTGCGACAGAAGAGCAACCTCCAGGCGGTGCGTGAATTCCGCCGCGTCTCCGATGACTTCAGCGGCGACTCACTGGCACCGGTTGCGCTGGTGCGGGCCGGGGACGCGTACGCCGCACTCTGGCGCCGTCCCGAGCTCGACCCGACCTATGGCACCGTCGCCCTGGCGACGTACCAGGAAGTGGTCAGTCGATTCCCGGGGACACCCGTCGGCGGCCGTCGCCCAGACACGAATTGCCGAGCTCGAGGACAAGTTTGCGTTCAAGGCCTACCGGAACGCCGTTTTCTACGTGCGCTACAAGGCGTTCGACTCGGCGGTGCTGCTGCTGAAGGACCTGATCGCCAGCTATCCTCGCACCGCCATCATCCCCGAGGCGCTCGAAGTCGCTGATCGGCACCTACCGGAATCTCGGGTACCTCGAGGACGTCGCCGAGACCTGCGAGTATTTCCAGCGCTTCCACGCGGCGTCACCGCGCCTCGCCGAGAGCTGCCCGGCGGCGACCCCCGCCGCCCCACCTGCGGCTGGGGGAACACCGGAGCGCTGACGTGCGAATTGGCATCTTCGGGGGTTCGTTCGACCCGATTCACAACGCGCACCTGATCGTCGCCCAGCTCGCCCGCGAGCAACTCGGGCTCGATGCGGTGCGCTTCGTCGTGGCGGGCGCGCAGCCGCACAAGACAGCGGGGCACGACGCCTCGGCGCCAGAGCGCGCCGAGATGGTGGCGCGCGCGATCGCGGGCGTGCGCCGGCCTGGAGCTCGACCGACACGAGGTGGAGCGACCGGGTCCCTCATACACCGTCGACACCCTCCGCCACTTCAACGGGGAGATGCCGGCCGCCGAACTGGTCCTCCTGCTGGGTGCCGATGCGGCAGGAAAGTTCGCGAGCTGGCATGAACCGGCCGAAATTCGGCGCCTCTGTCAGGTCGCGGTCTTCCGACGCGCAGGAATGGCAGCGCCCGGCGGCTTCGACCTTGCCGTGGACATCCCCGCACTCGACATCTCATCGACGGCGATTCGCGATCGGGTACGGGCCGGGCGCCCGGTCACCGGATGGGTCCCCGCTGCTGTCGGCGACTATATTTCAGGGTTACGGCTATATCGGAGTGTTCGGGCATGATCAAGCGGTTTGTGGAGTCGATTTTCGGGGCGCGGCATGACCGGGAGGTCAAGCGGCTGCAGCCGCTGATCGCCCAGATCCATCAGGAGGAGGAGCGACTTTCGGCGCTGAGCGAGGATGAGCTCAAGGCGCAGACGGCGCGCTTCCGCGGCATCATCGCCCAGGGAACCGAACAGCTCCGTGACGAAGTGGCGCGACTCAAGGCTGCGAAACACGACTGCGCCGATCCTGCGGAGCGTGACGGGATCGAGAGCGAACTGGTCGTGGCCGAAGCCAACTTCCGAAAGGGCGTGGCCGAGACGCTCGACGAGATCCTGCCTGAAGCCTTCGCGACCGTCCGCGAGGCTGCCCGCCGCCTGGTGGGCACCACCGTCGATGTGATCGGTCAGCCGACCGTCTGGAACATGGTCCCGTACGACGTGCAGCTCATCGGCGCGATCAACCTGCACCGCGGGCGCATCACCGAAATGGCGACGGGCGAGGGCAAGACGCTCGTGGCGACGATGCCGCTCTACCTCAATGCCCTCCCGGGCCGCGGCGCGCAGCTGGTCACGGTCAACAACTACCTCGCCCGTCGTGACTCGCAGTGGATGGGCCACCTCTACAACTACCTCGGCCTCACCGTCGCGTGCCTCGATGACACCGAGCCGTCTTCGCCCGAGCGCCGTGCGGCCTACGGTGCCGACATCACCTACGGCACCAACAACGAATTCGGCTTCGATTACCTGCGCGACAACATGGTGTTCTCGGTCGATCAGCGGGTGCAGCGCGACCACATCTACGCGATCATCGACGAGGTCGACTCGATCCTCATCGACGAGGCACGGACGCCGCTGATCATCTCGGGCCCCGTGGGTGACGAGGACAGCACGCATTACCGCGGCTTCAACGCCAAGGTGGGAGAGCTCGTTCGCCGCCAGATCGAGGTGGTCAACACCCTGGTCGCCACGGGATCGAAGCTCCTCGCCGACGACAAGACGAAAAGCGAAGCCGGTGTGAAGCTGTTCCAGGCACAACTGGGCATGCCGAAGAACAAGCAGCTCGTCAAGCTGCGCAACGAGACCGGCGTGCAGCAGCTGCTCCACCGCACCGAGCTCGATCACATCGCCGACCGGAAGCTCCCGACTCGCCAGCAGTCGATGCGCGGGATCGAGGACGAGCTGTTCTTCGTGCTCGACGAGAAGGGCCACTCGGTGCACCTCACCGATCGGGGCGCCGCGACGCTCTCGCCCCACGATCCGGCGTTCTTCATCGTGCCCGACATTTCGGAGGCGATCCACGCGGTCGACCAGGATCCCGATCTCGACGCCACCGAGCGGCTGGAGGCGCGCCGCCAGATCGAGGCCGACTACGCCGCCAAGAGCGAGCAGCTGCACATCATCCACAAGCTGCTGCAGGCGCATGCGCTGTACGAGCGTGAGGTCGACTACATCGTGCAGGACGGTCAGGTCCTGATCGTCGACGAGAACACCGGCCGGGTCATGCATGGGCGCCGGTGGTCGGAGGGTCTGCACCAGGCCGTGGAAGCCAAGGAGGGCGTGACCGTCAAGGGCGAGACGCAGACGCTCGCGACGATCACGATCCAGAACTACTTCCGGATGTACGAGAAGCTTGCCGGCATGACCGGCACCGCCGAGACGGAAGAGACCGAGTTCTACCAGATCTACGGTCTCGAGGTCGCGGTGATCCCGACCAACAAGCCGATCCGGCGCGATGACCGGGTCGACCAGATCTACAAGACGCGGCGCGAGAAGTTCAACGCGGTGGTCGACGAGGTCGGCGCGCATCCACGAGGCCGGGCTGGCCGGTGCTGATCGGCACGACCAACGTGGAGATTTCGGAGACGCTGTCGCGGCAGCTCAAGCGTCGGGGGCTGACGCACGAGGTCCTCAACGCGAAGTACCACCAGCGCGAGGCCGAGATCGTCGCGAAGGCCGGCTTGCAGGGTGCCATCACGATCGCGACCAACATGGCTGGCCGCGGTACCGACATCAAGCTCGATGCAGCGCTCGATCTCGCCGCCGAGAGCGCAGGACTGCACATCGTCGGGACGGAGCGTCACGAGTCGCGGCGCATCGACCGGCAGTTGCGCGGTCGTGCCGGTCGCCAGGGCGATCCGGGCGAGTCGCTCTTCTTCCTCTCGCTCGAGGACGACCTGATGCGGCTCTTCGGCGGGATGGAGCGCATCTCGCGGATGATGGACAAGGGTGGGGCCGAGGAAGGCGAGGTGATCACGGGCAAGTTGATCACCGCGGCCATCGAGTCGGCGCAGCAGCGCGTCGAGCTGCAGAACTTCCAGCAGCGCAAGCGCCTGCTGGAGTACGACGACGTGATGAACCAGCAGCGCGAGGTCATCTACTCGACCCGCCTCTTCGCACTCGAGAAGGGTGCCGAGCTCAAGGCCGAGGCGCGCAAGATGATCGCCGCTGCGCTCGAGCGCATGGTGAGCGGGTTCATCCCCGAGTCGGCGCGTCCCGAGGAATGGGACCGGGCCGGTTTGCGCGACGTGATGACGCTGCAGTTCCTGGTGTCTGTCGATGAGTTGCTGGACGACGAGGCCACGCCGTCGATCGAGGCCATGATCGAGGCGGCGCAGGAAGAGGGCGAGGCAGCGTTCACGCGCAAGGTCGAGTATCTCGCGGAATTCGGGAAGAAGATCGGCTACGAGGATGTCGACCTGCAGGTGCTCTCGCAGGTGATGCTGGGCGTGCTCGACGAGAAGTGGAAGGATCATCTCTACGACCTCGACCAGCTCCGCAATGCGATCCAGTACCGCGCGTACGGCCAGAAGGACCCGCTGGTCGAGTACAAGAAGGAAGCGTTCGAGATGTTCGAGGACCTGCTGCGCGACATCCAGACGACGTTTGCGGAGCGGTACCTCAAGATCCAGGTGAGCGCCGATGGCCCGCCGCCACCGCCGCCGCCGGTCGCGGTGCCGACGGAGCTGTCTGCGCCGTCGACCGACGACCTTTTTGCGGGATCGGTCACCCGCTCGTCGGGGCCGGCGCCGACGCTGAGCACGCCGATGGGACGCCTTGGTGATCCGCTCGCCGAGTCGGCGGTCGCCACGGTCGGCCGGAATGACCCGTGTCCGTGCGGGAGCGGGAAGAAGTTCAAGAAGTGCCACGGCAGCTGACCTGACTCCCGGCGCCGACCGCTGGGACATCATCGGCGGGGTGGGCAACATCTGCCCATCCCGCCGATTTGCGTCGCGGAATCGGGATCCGGATTGTTGAACACCCGTGGGCTGTTTTGGTGATGACGGTGCGACCATCTCCGGATGACGCTCCCCGCAACTTCCGACGACCGCCCCCGCGAACGCCTCTGGCGCCTCGGCCCCGCCTCGCTCACTGGCGCCGAACTACTTGCAATCCTGCTTGGTACCGGTGATCGTGAACACAGCGCGATGGCGGTCGCCATGCGACTCCTCGACACCTCGGGCGGAGGGCTCCGGCGCCTCGCCGCCCGTCCCCATGGCGAGCTGCAGCGGGCCCCCGGGATCGGGCCCGCGAAGGCAGCACGGCTCGTTGCCGCGTTCGAGCTGGCCAGCCGCCTCATGGGGGAGGACCGGGCGGTGCGTCCGCGGGTGAGCGAGCCGGCCGACGTGGCCCGCCTCGTCGGCCCGCGAATGCGGGACCTGGCGGTCGAGGAGTTCCACCTGTTGGCGCTCGACACCCGGAGCCGGGTGCTGCGCGATGTGCTGGTGACCCGCGGCCTGCTCGACAGCTCGCTGGTGCACCCGCGAGAGGTGTTCCGGGCCGCGATCGCCGAGGCGGCTGCCGGAATCATACTCGTTCACAATCACCCGAGCGGAGATCCGACCCCCTCGGCCGAAGACCGCGCAGTGACCCGGCAGCTGGTGGCCGCCGGACAACTGCTCGACCTGCCGGTGCACGATCACGTGATCGTTGCCGGCGATCGTTTCCTCTCCTTCGCGACCGCGGGGTTGCTGTGACCTCTGGGGCTGTCTCGACTTCGCTCAGCGACATCTCGCCAGGGTTTTTCCTGGCGCTGGAGAAGCACGCCGAGCGGCTCGACATCCCGCTGATCGACCGGGCGCTGCGCTACTCGCGCGAATGCCCATCGCGGGCAGAAGCGGATGAGCGGCGAGGACTTCGTCGAACACTCGATTGCGGTGGCGTCGATCCTGGCATCGCTGCTGGTCGACACCACGTCGATCTGCGCCGCCCTCCTGCACGATGTGGTCGAGGATTCCGATGTCTCCACCGATGACATCGCCCGGGAGTTCGGGGCCGAGGTGGCCACCCTCGTCGACGGCCTCACCAAGATTTCCACCCTCACCTTCCGCTCTTCGGCGGAGGAGCAGTCGGAGAACTACCGCAAGCTGCTGATGTCGGTCGCGAAGGATGCGCGGGTGATCATCATCAAGCTCGCCGATCGCCTGCACAACATGCGGACCCTCGAGCACCTGCCGCAGCCACGGCGCGAGCGGATCGCCACGGAGACGCGCGAGATCTACGCACCGCTGGCGCACCGCTTCGGCATGGCCAACGTGAAGGCGGAGCTGGAGGACCTCGCGTTCAAGTTCCTCGAGCCGGAGGATTACCGCGAGCTGGCGACCAGCGTGGCGGACAAGAAGCGTGGCCCGTGAGGAGATGATCGAGCGGCTGCGCACACCGCTCACCGCCGAACTCAAGCGGGCCGGGATCGACTGGTTCGAGGTCAGCGGCCGGCCGAAGCACCTCTGGTCGATCGTGCAGAAGATGCGCAAGCGCAACAAGCCGTTCGAGGAGATCTACGACCTGATGGCGATGCGCGTGATCGTCCGCAGCGTGCCGGATTGCTACCACGTGCTCGGCGTCATCCACCACGTCTGGACACCGATGCAGGAGCGGATCAAGGACTACATCGCGTCGCCCAAGTCGAACGGCTACCAGTCGCTGCACACCACGATCTTCGGCCCGGGCGGCCAGCTGTTCGAGATCCAGATCCGCACCCAGGAGATGCACCGCACGGCCGAGTACGGCATCGCGGCGCACTGGCTGTACAAGACCGAACGAGGAAGAGCGAGCTCGACCAGCAGCTCGGCTGGTTCCGCCAGCTGCTGGAGATGCAGCAGGAGACGCACACGGCCGAGGAGTTCCTCGAGTTCCTGAAGGTCGACCTGTACCACGACGAGATCTTCGTCTTCACGCCGAAGGGCGACGTCAAGCAGCTCCCGAAGGGTGCGACCGCGATCGACTTCGCGTTCACCGTGCACACCGATGTCGGACTCCACTGCCAGGGCGCGCGCGTCAACGGGCGCATCGCGCCGCTGCACCGCGAGCTCAAGAACGGCGATACCGTCGAGATTCTCACCTCGCCGCAGGCCAGGCCGAGCCGTGACTGGCTCAGCCACGTCCGCACCGGTCGCGCGCGCAGCAAGATCAAGCAGTGGGTCAGGCAGGAAGAAGAGTCGGTCTCGCGCCAGCTTGGCCGGGACATCCTCTCGCGCGAGTTGAAGCGCCGCCGCCTCGACCCCGCCTCCGACGACGCGATGCGGGCCGCCGCTGTCCAGCTCAATCTCGTCGACGCGGAGGCGCTCGAAGTTTCGCTCGGGCGCGGTGACCTGGCGACCGGCCAGGTGATGAAGGCGCTCTTTCCCGACATCCCCGGCGATGCGTTGCAGGCCAAGCCGCCGAACGATTTTCGGTCGGGTGGTCGATCGCATCCGGCTCGGGCGCGGCATCCGGATCCAGGGCGTCGACGGGTTGGTCGTGCGGTACGCGCAGTGCTGCCAGCCGGTGCCCGGCGACACCGTGGTGGGATACGTCACGCAGGGAAGGGGGATCTCGATTCATCGCGCCGACTGCCCCAACCTCCTCACGCTCGACGACATCGAGCGGCGGGTCGAGATCGACTGGGTCGAGCAGGAGGGCGAGACGTTCGCGGTGCGGCTGGTGCTGACCGGTGAAGACCGGCGCGGGCTGTACGCCGACGTGATGCAGACGATCTCGCAGACCGGCACCAACATCCGCGGTGCGGACCTGAACTCGAAGGACGGCACGGTCTTCGGCAACATCTTCGTCGAGGTCGACAACCTCAACCATCTCGCCAAGGTGCTCAAGGCGATCAAGCGGGTGAAGGGTGTCGCCACCATCGAGCGCCGCGAGGCGCAGGCCACCTGATGGCATCGTGGCTCCTGAAGACCGAACCGTCCACGTACTCGTGGGACGACCTCGTTCGCGAGCGCAAGACACGCTGGGATGGCATCACCAATGCCGCCGCGTTGATTGCGATCCGGCAGATGCGCGCCGGCGACGAAGCCCTCATCTATCACTCCGGCAAGGACCGGGCAGTGATGGGCATCGCGAAGGTCGTGAAGGGGGCCTACGCCGATCCGGCCGGGAACGATCCGAAGCTGGCGGTGGTCGACATCGCGCCGGTCCGGGCGCTGGCCGAGCCGGTGCCGCTGGCCGCCGTTAAGGCGGTGGCGGCGCTGGCGGATTTCTCGCTCGTCCGGATCTCCCGCCTCAGTACCATGCCGGTGAGCGCGAGCCACCGGAAGGAGTTGACGAAGCTGGGGGTGAAGTAGACCCCTGCCTCTCACCTCTCGCCTCTCGCCTCTCGCTTCTCGCTTCTCGCCTCTCGCCTCTCGCTTCTCGCTTCTCGCTTCTCGCCTAGCCCCGAACACACCCCGAAGATGATGTTATATTTGTCGGATGCCCAAGTTTGACGTTCGCGCCCCCTTCGAGCCTGCTGGCGACCAGCCCCGCGCCATCGCGGAGCTGACGGCAGGGCTGGTTCGCGGCGATCGCTACCAGACACTCCTTGGCGTCACCGGCAGCGGCAAGACGATGACGCTCGCGCACGCCATTGCCGCGCACGGCAAGCCGACGCTCGTGCTCTCGCACAACAAGACGCTCGCGGCGCAGCTGTACGGCGAGCTCAAGCAGTTCATGCCCGGCAACGCCGTCGAGTACTTCGTCTCGTACTACGACTACTACCAGCCCGAGGCGTACGTCCCGACGCACCGACGTGTACATCGAGAAGGACGCGTCGATCAACCAGGACCTCGAGTCGCTGCGGCTGCGCGCCACGTCGTCGCTGATGGAGCGCGAGGACGTCGTGATCGTCTCGACCGTGTCGGCGATCTACGGCCTCGGCGATCCGGTGGCCTACCGTGCGCTGATGGTGAGCGTGGCGGTCGGCGAGCAGCGGGGTCGCGATGCGATCCTCACCGAGCTGGTGGGAATCCAGTACCAGCGCAACGATGCGTCGTTCGAGCCCGGGACGTTCAGGGTGCGCGGCGACACCGTCGAGATCTTTCCCGCGTACGACGAGCAGGCGGTACGGATCGAGCTGTGGGGCGACCAGGTCGAGAAGATCAGCCGCTTCCATCCCGTGAGCGGCAACACGATCTCGCAGCTTGATCGCTGCGCGATATATCCCGCGAAGCACTTCGTCACCCAACGGCCGACGATCGAGCGCGCGGTCGGCCGCATTCGCGAGGAACTGTCGGTTCGCCTCCATGAATTGAAGTCGGCCGGCAAGCTGCTCGAGGCGCAGCGACTGGAATCGCGCACCACCTTCGACATCGAGATGATGCTCGAGGTCGGGACCTGTGCAGGCATCGAGAACTACTCGCGGCACCTGTCGAACCGCGTCACTGGCGAACGTCCCGCGTGCCTCATCGACTATTTCCCGCCGGAATTCCTGGTGGTGGTCGACGAGTCACATGTGTCGCTGCCGCAGATCAACGGGATGTTCAACGGCGATCGCGCGCGCAAGACGACGCTCGTGGAGTACGGGTTCCGCCTGCCGTCGGCGCTCGACAACCGGCCGCTCAAGTTCGAGGAGTTCATGGCGCTGGCGCCGCAGATGATCAATGTCTCGGCGACTCCAGGTGAGCTCGAACTCGGCCTCGCCGATGGCCGGGTGGTCGAGCAGATCATCCGTCCCACCGGGCTGGTCGACCCCGAGATCATCATCCGTCCGGTCAAGGGTCAGGTCGACGACCTCCTGGGCGAGATCCGCCTTCGTGAGGCGGCGCGGGAACGCGTGCTGGTGACGACACTCACCAAGCGGATGTCGGAGGACCTCACCGATTACCTGCAGCAGGCGGGCGTCCGCGTCCGCTACCTCCACAGCGACATCGACGCCATCGAGCGCGTCGAGATCCTGCGCGGGCTCCGGCTCGGTGAGTTCGACGTGCTGGTGGGCATCAACCTCCTGCGCGAGGGGCTCGACCTGCCCGAGGTGTCGCTGGTGGCGATCCTCGATGCCGATCATGAGGGCTTCCTCCGCAGCGACCGGTCGCTGATCCAGACGGTCGGGCGTGCGGCTCGCAATGTCAACGGCAGGGCGATCCTCTACGCCGACCGGATGACCGGGTCGATGGAACGCGCCATCGCCGAGATGGATCGGCGCCGCGAGATCCAGCGTGCATACAACATCGAACACGACATCACGCCGATGTCGATCATCAAGTCGGTTGACGAGGTGCGCCTGTCCACGTACGTGGCTGACCAGCGCACCGAGAAGCCTGACGCCCGCAAGGCCCGCCCAGCAGAACCCGCCCCCGACCTGCGCGATCCGGCGCAACGTGCAGTGGCGATGGCCGCGCTCGAACAGCAGATGCGCGAGGCCGCGGCGAATCTCGAATTCGAGCTCGCGGCGATGTTGCGCGACCAGCTCAACGACCTGCGCGCGGTGTCTGCTCCCGACGTGCGGCGCGCCCGGCCCCGGTATTCGCGGCGGTGAGCAACCCCCTCGACCTCACCCAGTTCACCGCGCTCGGCGAGCAGCTCGGTACCGAGCTGCCTCCCGGCACGGTGGTATGGCTCGACGGACCGCTGGGTGCGGGGAAGACCACGCTCGCTCGTGCCATTGCCAGCGGTCGTGCAGTGAGTGAGCCCGCCACGTCTCCCACCTACTCGCTGGTGCACCATTACCATGGCCCGCGCGGCGACGTGTATCACCTCGATTGCTACCGGTTGCGGACGCCTGACGACGCTGCGGACCTCGATTGGGACCAGCTTGCGACCGCCGACCTGTTGCTGATCGAGTGGCCAGAACGCGCTGGCGCCTGGGCCCTCGGGCCAAACGTGCGAGTGTCGATCGAGCACACCGGTGATGACACCCGCAGCGTGACGATTTCATGATCACCCTCGGCATCGACACTGCCACCGACCGCTGCACCGTGGCGGTCGCGCGCCGGGATGCTGCAGGCGGAACGTCACCTCGACGGCGCCCGGGGGCACGCGACCAACATCATCGCGCTCATTGGCGCGGCGTGCACCGAGGCCGGCGTGACGATCGACGCGGTCGAGCGGATCGTGGTTGCAGACGGCCCCGGGTCGTTCACGGGCTTGCGTGTGGGCGCTTCGGTGGCGAAGGCGCTGGCGTGGCGACGGAGCGTCGATTGGCACACCGCGCCATCGCTGCTTGGCCGGGCACTACGCAATGTTCCCGTCGGCGGGGGCGTGGTGCTCGCCCTGGCCGACGCGCTGCGCGGCGAGCTCTACGCTGGCCGATGGGAACTTGACGCCGAAGTGGTCCGGGGGCGAGACGGATTCCCGCGCACGCTCCTGCCGCGTGATCTCGAGGCACTGCTGCCAGTCGATGTGGTGGTCGGGCCGGTGCCGATTGCGCTTCGCGCCGAGATCGAAGGTGTCACGGGGTGCACGGTGATCGACGACGAGGCGGCAATGGCCGACGCGCGCACCCTCATCGACCTGATCGACCTGGCCGGCGGGACCACGCGGGTCAGCGACATCGACCGGTGGGAACCGGTCTACGGACGCCCGGCCGAAGCGCAGGCCGTCTGGGAGAGGAAGCATGGCCGACCACTACCGACTGCGCCCGGCATCGCGCGCTGACGCGCCGGCGCTCGCGGCGCTGGAGGCTGCGTCGTTTCCCGGACCCGTGGAGCGTCGAACAGTTGCACACCGCGCTGGACGACGAGGCGGTCCGGGGAATGATCGCGGAGTCGCCATCTGGCGAGCTGGTGGGCTATGCGATCTCGCGCAGCGTGGCCGACGAGGGCGAGCTGCTCTCCGTCACTGCCGCGCCGGGGCTCCGCCGACGGGGGATTGGTGGCCTCCTCCTCGACGACGCCCTGGCCGGAATGCGGGCCGCCGGTGCAGCCACCGCCTGGTTGGAGGTCCGCGAATCGAACCGGGCCGCGCAGGCGCTGTACAGCCGGTCGGGGTTCGTGGTGACCGGCTCGCGCCGCCGGTATTACCAGCATCCGGTGGAGGATGCGCTGCTGATGCGGTGCGATCTCCGCCCGATCGGCCCCGCCGCGTCATCCGGCCACGGGGCGCGGTAGATTGAGCGGTGGTGATGGCCGGCGGGCGGTACACTCGATCATTCGCCGAGCACGATTTCCGTAGAACGACCGACCTGGAGTGACACGATGAGCAAGAGTCTGAACAAGGTGATCCTGATCGGGAACCTCGGCGCCGATCCCGAGGTGCGCAGCACGTCCAACGGGAGTCGCGTCGCGACCCTCTCGCTGGCGACGTCGCAGCAGTGGAAGGGCAGCGATGGCCAGAAGCAGGAAAAGACGCAGTGGCACCGGGTGATCTGCTGGAATGGCAAGGTTGGCCAGCAGCTCGCCGACGTCGCCGAGAAGTACTGCAAGAAGGGCGAGAAGCTGTATATCGAGGGTGAGATCGAGTACCGCTCGTACCAGGACAAGGACGGGCAGACCAAGTACAGCACCGAGATCCGGTGCCGCGAGCTCATCCTGCTCGGCGGCGAAGGGCGACAGCGACGGTGGCGGCAGCAACTGGGGCGGGGGTTCCCGCGCGGCAGCCGGATCGACCGCCGGTGCGGCCAAGAGCGGCGGGAAGAAGGACGAGTCGTTCGACGACTTCCCCGATGCGCTCGACGCCGAGGACGACGACCTGCCGTTCTGAGCAGGCAATGGTCGTTGAGGCGGGTTCACGGAGAGGGGCCACCAACGATCGGTGGCCCCTCTTCCGCACCGTCCCGCGTTCTGCCAAGATGCCCGGAAGGCACCGGCCATCGGCTTGGGGGTGGCGGCGCCAAAGCCGATACTGATGCCGAGGCGCTGCGTCCCGGAGCTATGGCACGGTTCGTGGTGCAAATTCCGATATTCAACCAGCCGTGAGGCCCCAGATGCGCCTGATCCCGTTGCTCCTTGTCGCCGTCATCGCTGCCCCTCTCGCGGCGCAGGACGGCACGCCGGGGGCATATCCCTTCCTTGTCCAGCCCGAGCCGACGGCCACGGAGGAGGCGCTCGCCTTCTATGACAGCCAGCCGTACGTACCGATCCGGCGCGGCGAGGTGTACGCAGCAGGCTTCCTGACCGAGGACCGGGCGATGGCATTCGGCCGGTTGCTGGGCCCCACGCGGCCGCCACAGGCGGCGGCCACGGCCCCCGGGGCGGAAATGACGAGGGGTGCGATCCTCGCGGTCGAGGCACCGGCAGGCGTCCGCTATCAGCCGGGCGACACCGTGGTGTTCGCGGTGCGATACCCGGCCGCGAAGGGATGGGGCGACATCGTCGTGCCAACTGGCCTGGCCCGGGTGGGAGCAACGACCTCCACCCAGACCCTCGTCACGCTCCTCACGATGTATGGCCCGGTCCGTCGCGGACAGCAGGTCTACCCGCTCGCGCCATTCGTCGACCGGGGTGAGGTCGTTTCCGGTGGCACTCGTCAACGGCGCCCGCGGAACCTTCCTCGGGTATCGCGATCGCCGTGAGCTTGCGATGCCGGGTGCCTACATCTTCACCGACATCGGTGCCGCGAACGGCGTCCGACTCGGCGACTTCGTGGAGGTTCGCCGCACCGTGAAACGTCGCCTCAACGCAGCCGACACCATCGACGAACCGATGGCTGTCGGTCAGGTCGTTCATGTCGGCGCCCGGGCAAGCACTGTGCGCCTGATCCGGGTGTTCTCGCCGGATCTCACCGTGGGCAGCACCGTCGTCAGGGTGGCCACCCTTCCGGAGTAAACAGCGCCGCAGGCACGACTATCTTCCGCCCATGTGAATTCTTCATCACCGACAGGCGCGCGCCTGTCGCGGAGGGTGTCAATGGGCGGATCGGTTCTTGTAACTGGTGGTGCTGGTTTCATCGGGTCGCACATCGCGGAGGCGTATCTCGAAGCGGGTTGGACGGTCACGTGTCTCGACGATCTCTCCCGCGGAAAGGAATCGCAGGTTCCGTCCGGTGCAAGATTCATCCGGGCCGATGTCCGCGACCCCGATGCGTTCAGTGCGGTCGCTGACGGCAAGTACGATGTTGTCATCCACCAGGCCGCCCAGATCGACGTGCGCGTGTCGGTGGAGCAGCCCGCACTCGACGCCTCGATCAATCTTGTGGGGTTCGCGAACATCCTCGCCGGCGCGGCCGCGGCCGGCACTCGCCGGGTGATCTTCGCGTCGAGCGGCGGCGTCGTCTACGGCGATCCCGAAGTATTGCCCACGCCCGAGCCCACCGCCACGCTCCCGATCTCGCCATACGGTGTCAGCAAGCTCGCCGGCGAACACTACCTGCGCGTCCTCGGCACGCTCCATGGCTTCGAGGGCGTGGCACTGCGCTACGCCAACGTGTATGGCCCTCGACAGGATCCGGCGTCCGAAGCCGGCGTGGTGTCGATCTTCGTGTCGCGCCTGCTCGCCGACCAGCCGCTCACGGTGTTCGGTGACGGCACCCAGACCCGCGATTACGTCTTTGTCCGCGATGTTGCGCGCGCCAACCTCCTCGCGGGCACGGCAAGCGTCGATCGCGGTGATCGCCTCGACCGTCCCGCGTTCAACATCGCAACCGGCAGTGAAACCTCGGTCAACGACCTGGCGGCGCATGTCGGCCGCGCGCTGGGACGCACGCCCGAGATCCAGTATGCGCCCGCCCGCCCGGGTGAGCTCTATCGTTCCTGTCTCGACGTGTCCAAGGCAAAGGCGGAGCTTGGCTGGCAGCCGAGGTGCCCTTTGATGAGGGCATGCAGGCGCTCGCCGCATGGTTCGAGGGAGCAACCCGGTGATGCAGGCTGATTCCCTTGCGATTCCGCACGGCATCGTCGACCTGATCTTCGATGCGAAGCCCGAGACCACTGTCGTCCTGGTGCTCTGCGCCGTGTTCTCCGTGGCATCGTGGTACATCATTGCATCGAAGTGGTGGGAGTTCCGCCGCCTCGACCGTTCGCGCGCCGCGTTCGAGCAGGCGATGGAACGCACCCGCTCCCTCGACGAACGTGAGCAGGCCGTGCTCTCGCTCGGCGCATCACCGTTCGCCGAGGTTGTCCGCTCGGCCGGCGGTTACATGGCCGACCTCAAGGCGGCGATGCAGCGCGACAACGTCACCCGCAGCGGCCTCTCGCTCACCCAGCTCGAGGCGCTCACCATGACGCTCGACGCCGAGGTGCGCGCCGAGGCCGACGAACTGTCGCGATCGCTGCCGTGGCTCGCCACGATCGGTGCGGTGGCGCCGCTCCTCGGCCTGCTCGGCACCGTGCTCGGCATCATGCAATCGTTTCTCGGTATCGTCGAGGGTGGTTCCGGCAACATCGCCGCGGTCGCGCCGGGCATCGCCGACGCGCTGGTGGCCACCGCGGCCGGCCTCTTCGCGGCGATTCCGGCGGTGATGGCGTTCAACCTCTTCACGGCCCGCGTCGAGCGGGTCGAGAGCGAGCTCGAGCGGCTGGCGCAGGATACGATCGGCGCACTCGGTCGCGAGGGTCAGCTGTAGGATGGCCGCTCGCATCGGACTGGTCCGCCGTCGGCGCCGACACCTCAATGCCGAGGTCAACATCATCAATCTCGTCGACGTGATGCTGGTACTGCTGATCATCTTCATGGTGACATCGCCGATGATGCAGGGCGGCATCGATGTGCGGTTGCCCCGCGCAGTGACGCAGCCGCTGCCGGCGCGCGAGGCGATCAACGTGACGGTCACGCGCACCGGTGAGGTGGCGGTCAACGGCGAGGTGCTCGCGTTCGAGGTGTTCCGCAACACCTTTGCGGCCATCGTCGGCCAGCGCGCCAGCAAGGCGGTGTACGTGCGTGCCGATGACGGCGCACCGTACGGCAGTGTAGCCCGGGTCCTGGCGGTGGCCCGTCAGGCGGGCGTTCGCGACGTGGGCCTGGTGATGGAGCCGGACAACAGCCGATGATGCCGCGCCGGAGGCTCCAGCCTGCCGGAGTGGCCGGCACGCTCGCGGCGCATGGCGCTCTGGCGCTGCTCTTCGTGGTGGCGGCGCAGCGTGCGAGCCCGCCGTCGGCACTCGTCTATGCGGTTGAACTCATTGCGGCGCCGCTTCCCGAGGACTCGCCGGCCCGGGCGCCCAACGAAGCGCCTCCGGTTGCGGAGGATGATGACGTGGCGCCCGAGGCCCCGCGACCGACGCCGCCGCCGACGCCCGCACCGCCGCAGCCGGCACCGCGCACCGAACGGCAGCTCCCGACCCGTACGCCGGTGACGCCGCTGCCGGGTGAGACGCCGAGCAGCGGGCAGGATGTGGCAAACGTCAAGATCGCGGGGTTCGAATCGCGGTATTCGGACTACATCAGGAACATCGTCACCCAGATCCGGACCCGCTGGCAGCGGCCAATGGGCAACGCACCACTGAGAGCGGAGATAGCGTTCGTGATCCTCAAGGATGGTTCGGTCCGCGATATCGAGTTCGTGCAACGATCGGGGAACTACGCGTTTGATCTTGGCGCACGCGGCGCGATCGAGAGCGCCGGCGAGGCGCGGGCGTTCGGCCCGCTGCCCAGCACCTTCGACGGAGAGGCACTGCCGATCTCGTTCTACTTCACGCCCTCGGGAGGTCGGCCATGACCTCGATCCGCAGGTGCTTCATTGTTGTCGCGCTCGCGCTCATTGCCGTTCCAACCCTGGCGGCGCAGAACACGCCCGATCGGATCCGCCTCGGCATCACCTACGCGACCGGATCGCGGCCCGGGATCGTGGTGGTGGGTGGCGCAGGAATGGATTCGGTGCGTGCCATCATCGAACGTGACCTCGACCATAGCGACCGCTTCGAGGTGGCACGGGTCGACCCGGCTGTCGCCCGTGGTGCGACCCCGGCGCAGCTGCTGCAGGCGTTCAAGGCCGCCGGGATCACGTGGGCGGTGGAGCTCCAGCCCACCAGCGGCGGTGCGGTCGTGCGGTTGCACGAACTTGCCGCCGCGTCGGTGCGCCAGCAGGGGGCACGCGGTATCGACCCGGCCGGGGCAGGGGATGCGCGGCTCGCGATCCATCGGATCAGCGATGAAATAGTGCAGTGGGCCAGCGGCGGCGCCGGGATCGCCGCGACGCGCATTCTCTTCTCGATGGGCAACGACATCTATCGCGTCGACGCCGATGGTGCCAACGTCGTGCGCGTCACCCGGGGCAGCGGTTTCGCCCGCTCCGGCACGTGGTCACCCGACGGCAGCAAGATCGCGTTTTCGGAGCAGCGCGACTACGCCGGCCTGATCATCGTCCAGAATCTCGCCACGGGCTCGCGGCAGACCGTCCCGACCGCGGGCAGCGGCACCAATACCACCCCGGCGTTCTCGCCCGACGGCCGTTTCCTGGCCTTCGCCAAGGTGGCCGAGGATGGCACCAATATCCATGTCGCCGATATCTCGCAGATGTGCTGTGCGCACCGCCTCACGTCGGGCGGAAAACTGGCGGTTAACATTGGCCCCACCTATTCTCCTGATGGTCGGCGGATCGCGTTCGTGTCAGCGCGCGCCGGGGCCCCGCAGATCCACGTGATGGACGCGGACGGCTCGGGCCAGCGCTTTCTCGTGCCGCTCGAGTATGGCCTCAGCGGCGCGTCGTTTTCACCCGACTGGTCGCCCGACGGTGGCAAGATCATCTTTGCCCGTGACCTTCAGGGTGGGTCCCAGTTGCACGTTTTCACACTGGGGTCGGGACGCACCGCTGCGGTGACGTCGACCGGTCGCAACGAGGACCCGAGCTGGGCCCCCGATTCGCGACACGTCGTGTTCGTGTCGAACAGGAGCGGGCGTGGCCAGATGTGGATTCTCGACCTCGAATCCGGCCGCTCGCGGCAGGTGGTGACTGGCGGAGCCATTCGGCTGCCGGCCTGGTCACCTTCGCTTGGAAGGCAACCTTGAAAAGGAGTAGCAACATGCGTCAGCGCGTCGTGTACACCGCCATCCTCGGACTCTCGATCGTGGCTGCCGCCTGCGGCAAGAAGGACGAGCCGGTGATGCAGCCCACGCCTACCTCGGGCGTCAACCAGGATTCCATCGATCGCGCTCGCGCCGACTCGATCCGCAATGCCCAGCGCATCCAGGACTCGATCCGGATGGCCAATGCCGGCAACAACGCGGCTGCGAGCCGTGAAGAGGCGATGCGGGTGCTGACGACGGCGATCCACTTCGCGTACGACGCATCGACCATCAGCGGCAACGACCAGTCGATCCTCGACCAGAAGGCCGCGATCCTGCAGGCCAACCCTGGCGTGCGGATCCGGATCACCGGCCACTGCGACGAGCGCGGCTCCGACGAGTACAACCTGGCGCTCGGGATGAACCGCGCGATCGCTGCCAAGGAATACCTGGTGCGGCGCGGCGTCGACGGTTCGCGGATCGATGTCGCCTCGCTGGGACGTGAGGTGCCCGTCGACCCGTCCTCGAACGAGGCCGCCTGGGCGCAGAATCGTCGCGACGAGTTCGATGTCACCGCTGGCGGCTCGAACCTGATGCCGGCGCGCTGATCATGCGATACCACGCCGCTGCCATGGTGTTCCTCGGGCTGGGCGCTTGCGCCACGCCCGCTCAGGTTCGGCGTGTCGAGACCCAGCTGGCCGTGATGGAACGCAACCAGGCCCGGGCCGATTCGGCCCGGGCTGCGGAACTCACCCAGATCATTTCCCTGCAGCACCGCCTGCTCGACTCGATGGGCGTGGCGTCGCGCAGCATTGCGGCCGTCAAGGGCGAGATGTCGGCCGAGTTCACCGAATCCCGACGACAGATGCTCCAGGTGCAGACGCTCATGGGGCAGAGCCAGCAACGTCTGACCGAGCTTCGCAACCAGCTCGAGGCGCGCTCGGATCTCCCCCTGCCTGGTCAGCCGGTCACCACCCCGGGCGAGCCCCCGACGTGACGGCGCGATCGGCGTGCCCGTGGGCACGCCCAGCGCCGAAGTGATGTATTCGCAGGCCCAGCGGCAGCTTTCCCAGGGCAGCATGTCCACGGCACGCTCTGCGTTCCGTGACGTCCTCCGGTATTACCCGACATCGGCGCGCGTGCCCGATGCACTGTTCGGTATCGCCGAGATCTTTGCGGCACAGCCCGATTCGGCACGGCTCTACTACACCGATGTCGAACGGCTCCATCCGCGCTCGGCGGTCGCGCCGCGGGCTCTCTTCAAGCTTGGCGTGATCGAGGAGCAGCGCGGCAACCGAACCCAGGCCCGCGTGTATTACCAGCGCGTGGTCGACCGGTATCCCGACTGGGAGGATATCGACCTCGTGCGCGACCGTCTTCGCGCGCGCCCGTAGCGCGCGCCAACCCGGATGGACAATGCGCCCGGCGAGATGCCATTCCTCGATCACCTCGAGGAACTCCGGTCTCGCCTGATCTACGCCCTGATCGCGATCGTCGTGTGCGTCGGCATCGGGATCTGGGCGGTGCTCAATCTCGACCTGCTGGTGCTGCTCAAGGAGCCGATCGCACCGTATCTCCCCGACGGCCGGCTCACCATCCTGGGCGTCACCGATCAGTTCATGATCGTCCTCAAGCTCGGGTTCATCATCGGGATGGTGCTGGCGTCGCCGGTCCTGATGTACCAGCTCTGGGCGTTTCTCTCGCCCGCGCTCTACGAGCGCGAGCGGAAGCTGATGCTGCCCGCGCTCATCGTCGGACTGCTGCTCTTCTCCGTCGGCGTGTGGGCGGCGTGGACGTGGGTGCTGCCGTTCACGATCGACGTGGCGCTCACCTTCCAGGGCGACGCGTTCAACCCGATGATCACCTACGAGAAATACTTCGGGTTCGTGGTGCAGGTCCTGCTCGCGATGGGCCTGATGTTCGAGCTGCCGCTGGTGATGATCCTGCTGGCGATGATCGGGGTGATGACCGCCAAGCAATACAGCTCGTGGCGGCGGTTCGCGGTCGTGCTGGCATTCATTGCGGGTGCGCTGCTCTCGCCGGGTGCCGACGTGATCTCGATGGTGTTGTTCACCGTCCCGATCCTCCTGCTCTACGAAATCGGCGTCGCCGGGGCGGCGCTGGTCGGTCGCCGGAAGCGCCGGGCAGCGGCGCGCAACATCGGCGCAGCGCATCATCGCGTGCCTGCATCTGGCCCGCGGCCGCGAGCGCGCAGGACCCGGTGCGCCCGCCCAGCGTGCTCGACCGCAGCGACACCATCACGATCGTCGGCCCACCGGCGACGGGCGTGCGGCAGGTCGATTCGTCGACCGCCAAGCGCCTGGGGCTGCCGACCGGCACCGCGGCGGATCTTTCCGTCGCCCGATTCGGTGATGCAGTCGCTGCTCGACCGTCGAGGCTTTGCCGTCACCCGGTTTCTCGGCGACTCCGCGACGCTCTTCGCAACCGACCAGCGAATCGTCCTCGGCGGTCGCGCGGCCACCGAGCGTGACGACGCCAAGCTGGAGGCCGAGCAGATCGTGTACGACGACGGCCAGTGCGAGATGGTCGCGCAGAGGCGAGCCGAGGATGTTCGAGGCCGGCCGGATTCTCGTGGGTCGGACGATGCGATTCGATACCTGCGCCGAGCGCGGCGTGATCGGTGAGGCGTTCACGTCGTTCCAGGAACTCGGTGCCAACTGGTTCGTTCGCGGCAATCTTGCCGTCGATTCAACCGGAAAGCGGTTGTACGCGGCGAGTAGCGAGTTCACCGCGTGTGACCTCCCGGTGCCCCACTACCACTTCGAGGCCAAGGAAGTGAAATGGGTGGCGCAGTCGGTGCTGGTGGCGCGCCCGGCGGTGCTCTACATCCGGGATGTCCCGATCGTCTGGTTGCCGTTCCTCTTCCAGGACACCAAGAGCGGGACGCCGATCCGGCATCCTGATCCCGCAGTTCGGCTTCAACGACATCGTGCGCTTCGACCAGGGCTACAACCGTCAGGTCACCAACATCGGGTACTACTGGGCGCCCAACGACTACATCGACCTCACCGCACGGCTCGACTGGTTTTCCAGCCGTTACATCCAGTACGGCGCGGAGCTGAACTACAACTGGCTCAACCGGTTCGTGCAGGGCGGGGTGGGGTACAACCAGCAGCGGGAATCAGGTGGCGGGGTCTCGACCCAGGTGCGCTGGAACCACAACCAGAAGTTCAACGTCAGCACATCGCTCAACGTCGACGCCAACTACGCCAGCAACACCTCCGTGCTGCAGGGCAACTCGGTCGATCCGCTGCAGAGCACCCAGCAGATCACCAGTTCCGCCAACTTCACGAAGCGATATCGATGGGGCAACGTCACGCTGGGAGGCAACCGGCGGCAGAACATCAACGACGGTAGTGGCACCATGCTGCTGCCGTCGCTTGCCATTTCGCCACTCGAGATCGCGTTCGGCTCGAAGGTGACATGGTCGCCCACGCTCTCGGTCACCAACGACATCCAGTTCAAGCAGCGCCTGCCGAGTCTGTTGCGCATCGAGAACGGGATCCGTGACACGCTGGCACTCACCGCCGATTCGAGGCGCACCTCGGTCAACATCGCGACTCCGGTCCGGTTCGGCAGCTTCACCTGGCGCAACACGGTGCAGTACGCCGACCAGCAGGTCACCGGCCGCCAGGTGGTGACCGCCCGGGTTCCCGACCTCGTGACGCCCGACCCCGCCGACTCGATCACGGTGACCACCATCAGCGGGGGCACGTTCCAGAGCAGCGCCAACTGGGAGACGGGGATCAACCTCCCGCTGCTGTTCGCGCAGACCTGGAAGGTCACGCCAACCGTCGGTGTGACCAACATCGAGGGCGGCGCGGGGTTCCTGATCCGCAACGTGGCGACCAACGGGAACTGGGTGCAGCAGGGGAAACGGCTGCAACTCGGCGCGACATCGTCGCCGACGTTCTTCGGATTCATCAACGGCGGGATCGGTCCGGTTGCGCGGCTCCGGCACAAGGTGTCGCCCCAGTTCGACTTCAACTGGTCGCCGGCGGCGTCGCTCTCGCAGGAGTTCGCGAATGCACTCGCGGGGATCGGCCGGGCGGTGGAGTCGCTGGATCGGCCGGCGACGATGACGGCGTCGGTCGGGCTCAACCAGACGATCGAGGCGAAGCTGCGGCCCCCGGAGGGCGACACCACCGTCAACGACCCGCGGTGGAAGCGCACCCTGCTGTCCGTCGGTACCTCGCGTATCTCGTATGATTTCGAGCAGGCCAAGGAGCCTGGCCGTACCGGATGGGTCACGCCCTCGCTCACCAACTCCCTGCAGAGCGACCTGATTCCGGGGTTCCAGCTCTCGTTGACGCACGACCTCTGGGAAGGCGCGGTCGGCACGGACACGGCGAGGTTCTCGCCGTTCCTCTCGAATGTGCAGGCGAATTTTTCGCTCACCGGCAACACGTTCCGCTCGGTGGGGTCGATCTTCGGCCTCGGGCGGGCGCCCGACCGTGCCCGCCTCGATTCGGCGGGCGCTCCTCTCACCCTCAGCGCCGCCAGCCCCAACCGATTCCGGCCGGGATCGTTCGCCAACTCGAACGCCGCGGGCGCGGCGGGACGTCAGGGTTTCAGCGCGACGGTCAACTACACGCTGTCGCGCACCAGGCCGTCGGGGCAGGCCACCCCGCTGCCGATTCCGGACGACGGGTTCGGCGGATTTCCGGACGACCCGTTCGGCGGGCTGCCGATCCCGCTGCTGCCGCTGCCGGGCACCCAGAGCAACCTCGGGCTCAACACCTCCTTCTCGCCGACCAGGTTCTGGAACGTGTCGTGGCAGACCCAGTACAACGTGACCGCGGGCCGTTTCGAATCCCATCAGCTGCAGCTCCAGCGGGACCTGCACGACTGGCGTGCGCAGTTCAACTTCGTCCGCAGTGCCAACGGCAACTTCGCGCTCTTCTTCAGCGTCTACCTGCTGAACCTCCCCGACATCAAGTTCGACTACAACCAGACGACATTGCAGCCCTAGGTGTCCTGATTTCAGGACACTCTGGAGTCGCCCGACCAGGGAATGGCGTCGGGAAACCCAGCAACGGCGCGGCTTGGGCCGCGGCACGCAGCGTGCAAATCCGGGACGGCATCCCGCTCTGGAGCTCGACCATGTCCTGGAATCGCCAAGTGCTCGTTGCCCTGACCGTATTGGCCACCGCTTGCCAGACCTACGGCTCTCTCCCCACCGATGATCCACTCGTCCACCCCTCGACCCTCGCTGAGCCGGTCGCTCGATGGATCGGTCGCGCTCAGCTGGTCGGACGAACCGTATCGCGCCGAACCGTCGCGATTCCGGGCGTACCGCGTGTACAGCGCATCGTATGACATCGATCGCGATCGGTGCGACGGCAACTGGGCGCTCGAGGGCACCACGGTGGCGCCCGAGTTCATCGTCGGTGCGCTGACGAACGGACGCCCTCGGTGCTTCTCGGTGACCGCCGAGGCAATCGACGGATCGGAGTCGGCGCGGTCGCCGATCCGGTTCGACACCCCGCGGTTTCAGTCCAACGGCGCCGCATTGCTTGCGCGCCAGGCCGATCCCGCCCAGTCGGCGTTCCGATTCTGGCGTGACATCGATGGCGACGGCCGCGCGGTACGCGCCGAACTCGGCCGGGTGAGCAGCGCGGCAACTGCCGACGCGGACTTCGTGATCGAGCGGGATCTCGCGGGAACGCTCTTCTTCACCCCGGTGCGGCCAGGGACGCGAATCGCGGTGTGGGGCACCGCGCCGGTGGCGTCGATCGTCGACATCGACCTCGCACCCGCCACCGGGTACACGGCCGGCGGCGTCGAGGCGCTACCTGGATGGGGCTATGTCGTGGAAATGTCGGGGCCCGACGGCTACATGCGCTTTGGCGCGATGCGGGTGGTGAGCGTTGGCCAGTCGCTCGTCGTCTTTGACTGGTCGTACCAGAGTGATCCGGGCAACCCCGAGCTGATCCGCATCGACTGAGCGTCCAGCCGCGCGCATCAGGTGGGGGTGGACGCTGCCCGATACTACGATGATGCCGCTAGCGGCCGGGCGGGGTGGCACACGAGCCGTGTTCTGTCTTGTGTCACCCACTCCCCGAGCCTACTCTTCAAGCCCAAGCCACGTCGCAACTTGAGCCTCTCCCTTTCCCCGGTCGGCCATGACGCTTGACAAGCTGAAGGTCGCCGCCCGCCAGCATGAGCAGCGCGACGACTGGCGCGCAGCCATTGAACTCTACCGGCAGGCCATCCGGGAGGCCGAGGGCGGGTCGGAGGGTGCCGATCCGCAACTCTACAACCGGATCGGTGACCTCGAGCACAAGTCGGGCGACTCGCACGCGGCTTGTGATGCGTGGGAGCACGGCGCGACGCGTTACGCCGAGCAGGGCTTCTTCAACAATTCGATTGCGCTCTGCGGCAAGATCCTCCGGCTCGACCCGGCGCGGCATCGTACCTACCTCGAGCTGGCCCGCCTGCAGGCGCGCAAGCGAGTCATTCACGATACCGGCCTCAACCTGCGCACCTATCTCGACCAGATGAGTGCAGCTGGCCTCCGCGACGACGCCCATGACGCGCTCGACAAGCTCGGGCGTGAGTTTTCGTCGTGGGCGCCGATGCAGGCGCTTCTCGATGAGCTTCTCGAGCGAGCACCAGACGATGACGACCTCGGTGGCGACGGCGCGGCGCATCATGCGGCGCCCGATCCGGTGTCGACGCGCGACAGTGGTGGCAAGCGCGGCCTGGTCTTTCTCGATACGGCACCGCTCACGCTCGAACGGGCGAGCGACCCCTCGGACGACCGGGCGATCGGGGACCGTGACGCGCGCGAGGTGCCGGATGTTGGCGCTGGGATCGAGATCGAGACCGCCGGGATCGTGGGGCTCGAACACACCGGCGTCAGCGATGACGATCTCGATGCGCCTGCCGCCGACGTGGTCGGTCTCGAGGACATTGCGACCGAGCTGACTGCCGATGACGTCGTGACGTTGGATGTGCCCGGGCTGGTCGACATCGAAACGACCATCGATGCGGTCGGCGAGACTGCGCTGGTCGAGGGATTCGACGGCGCCGTCACGATCGATTCCGCTGGCGATGACACGGTGTCGATCGACGGGTTGGAGTCCACGTCATTCGAGGCCCCGGCAGAGGTGGTGGCGCACGATCCGGAAGTGGTGACCGGCGGTGACCTCGTCTTCATCACACCCGCCACCGACGACGCACTGGACCAGCGCGTGGCGGCTCACGAGATGCTCGATCACGGTGACCGGGCTGGTGGCATCGCGGCCCTCGAGGCGTCGCTGGCGACGCATGTCGAGCGTGAGGAGTGGGTGCAGGCACTCCGCGTTGCGGCCGAACTCGTCGACGCCGAGCCCAACGCCATCATGCGCCATCAGGCGCGCGTCGAGATGGCGGTCCGGCTGCAGCATCCCGTGCGCCTGTGCGAGGCGTACGCCGACCTCGGACAGGCCCTGCTGCGCGAGGGCAGCGACGAAAAGGCGGTCGCCGTGTTCCGGCGCGTGCTGGAGCTCGACGAACACCACGCAGGCGCGCGCGATGCGCTCCGGGCGATGGCCCCCGAGCGCGAGGTGCCTGCGGGCGACGACGGCTTCGTCGATTTCGGTGCCATGGTCAATGACGATGTCGGACCGCGCACCACCCGCATGCGAACCGAGACCACCGCGATCTCTGCTGACGAGGACGAGACGTTCCGGGAGGCGCTCAGCGAGTTCAAGCGGGCGCTCGACCAGAACCTCGGCGCCGACGAGCACCAGGCGCATTACGACCTTGGCATCGCGTTCAGGGAAATGGGCCTCATGGACGAGGCCATCAGCGAGTTCCAGAAGGCGCTGCGTGCGCCGGAAAGTCGCATGCGCTCGTCGGAGGCGCTCGGGCAGGTGTTCTTCGAGCAGGGCCGGCCGGGAGTCGCGGAGGCAGTGCTGCGTGGTGTGGAGCGCGGGCCGGAGAGTGACGCCGACAAGATCGGCGTGCTCTACTGGCTCGGTCGGGCCCTCGAGGCGCAGGGACGCGGCGCCGATGCGCAGGGTTGCTATGAGCGGGTGCTGGCGGTGGACGTCACCTTCCACGACGCATCCGATCGCGCGCATCAACTGCAGGCCGAGCGCAACTCGTGACGCTTTCGGAGGTTGGTCCGGTCCTGCTCGCCGACCTGCAGGCCCCGGTGCGTGAGCGCCTCGTGCACGTCGAGCAGGAACTGCGGCGGATGATCGAGGCGGATCTTCCGCTCATCAATGACGTCAACCAGCATCTCCTTCGGATGCGCGGCAAGATGTTCCGGCCGACACTGGTGCTGCTCGCCGACGAGGCGACCGGCGGACCGGCCGCATCGGCCGAGACACTCGCTGCGGTGCTCGAACTGATTCACCTCGCCACACTGGTCCACGATGATTCCGTCGACCATTCAGTGCTGCGGCGCGGCATGCCGACCATCAACGCGATGTACTCCCATCAGGTCTCCGTCATCATGGGAGACTTTCTGTACTCACGGGCTGTCGTCGAGCTGGTCCGACTGGGTGATCTCGACGCGTTGCGGGTGATTGGCAGGGTGACCAATGACATGACCGTGGGCGAGATGCGTCAGTTGCTTGCCCACGACCCGCTGGCGTTCAGCGAGGCGCAGTACGACCTGCTCATCAGGGCGAAGACGGCCTCGCTCATTTCGGGTGCGTGCGAGGTGGGTGCCCTCGCGGCGCCGCCAGCGCAGCGACAGGCGCTGGCGCGATTCGGCGACCTCATGGGCCGGGCGTTCCAGATCACCGACGACCTGCTCGACTACACCGCCGACGAACTCACCACCGGCAAGCCGTCCGGCCTCGACCTCCGGGAGCACAAGGTCACGCTGCCGCTGATCCACGCGCTACCATTGCTCCATCCGGTCGAGCGCGCCCAGGTCGAGAGCCTGATGGCCGACGAGACCCCGCAGGATAGCGAGATCGGCGCGGTGATCGCGGCGGTGACCGCCGCTGGCGGTCTCGACTACGCCCGGGAGCGCGCCCAGCAACTGGTGTTGGAAGCCGAAGCGGAGCTCGATCTGCTACCGCCGACGCCCGCACGCGAGACGCTGCGGGCCTGCCTTGCGTACGTTCTCGAGCGGAGGCGATGATGCCCGGTCGCACCAGGCGGCACAGTTTTCATCTCGGCATGCTGGTCGCGGGGTTCGTGCTCGGCGGGTTCCTGTCTGCATTGCTCAAGCGTTTCCTGCCCGACAGCGCGGCGCGGACCTTCTTCACGTACTCGGTCACGCCCACCATCGGGCCTGTGTCGGCCGACCTCCTCGTGCTATCGTTCACGCTGGGTCCGGTCGGGGTCAATGTGTCGATCATGAGCGTCATCGGCGTCGTGATCGCATACTACACAGCCAAGTCGCTCTTCTGAACGGGAGTTGGTACCATGCTGCCGAATATCGGTTTCACCGAGATGATGGTCATACTCCTGATCGCGCTGCTCGTCTTTGGTGCGAAGCGGATCCCGGAGATCGGGTCATCGATGGGGAAGGGCATCAGGGAGTTCAAGCGGTCGATTTCCGACACGCAGGACGCGATCATGAAGCCCGATGAAGATCGCGACCGCGTCAGCCCGCCTGCGCCGAGCATGCACGACGCCGACGCAACGCCGGGCACGAGTGGTGAGCCCAAGCGGCTGTCCCAGTAGACGAGAGACGAGAGACGAGAGACTGGAGAGGCGACGAGAGACGGGTCTAATGCTCCCGGAACTGCCAGCGCAATGAAGAGGCCGGCGCCCCAGATGGGGCGCCGGCCTCTTCGTCTCTCGTCTCCAGTCTCTCGTCTCTCGTCTCTCGTCTATCTCAGTTGATCGGCGCGTTGCGCTCCGCCTGCGCGTTGGTGAGGAGCACGGCTGCCCGCTCGTCCTTCACCTTGGCCCCGGCCCTGAGGGCGGCGAGGTACTCGCGAACCCGCTCCTGCCGTGCAGCCTGGATGGCATCTGAACGGATCTGGTCCTTCTCGCGCAGGAACGCGGCAGAGTCGGCCGGCGTGCGCCCGGTGACCTCGATCACGTAGAAACCATCGGGCGTGTCGAGCAGGCCGCTGCGCTGCCCCACGCGCAGTCCGAACGCGGCTCCGACCAGCGATGGATTTGGCAGCGGCGGCGAGATCCGCGTGAAGTCGACGAAGTCCCGATTGAGCAGGCCCATTGCCCGCGATGCGTCGGGAAGCGTCGTGCCCGCGGCGAGGCGGCGGACGAGGTCGGCCCCGATCTCCTTGGCGCGCTCCTTCTTCTTGACGTCGCGCACCTCGCTCTCCACCGCTGCGCGAATTTCGGCGAGCGGCGGCGTGCCGGCCTCGTGGAGCGAGTCGAGGCGGAACACATACAGCCCTCGCTCGCCTTCGATCACGGGCGACGTCTCGCCCTTCTTGGCCTGGAACGCCCACACCGCGGCGTCGGGGATCACGTACGTGCCGAGCTGGACCTTGCTGCCCTGCTGCACGGGACCGGTCTGACCGATCGGCAGGCGCAGCGCCCGGGCTGCGGTGTCGAGCGCCGAGGGGTCGAGGCGGTCGGCGCCGAGTCGGTCGAGCGAATCGGTCTGGGCGTCGACGAGATCGCGGTGCGCACCCGCCAGGTCGATGGGGACGAGGATGTGGCGCGCGGTCGCGCTGTCGGCGGTGCGCTTCGAGACCTCGATCAGGTGATAGCCGAACTGGCTGAGCACCGGCTCCGACAGCTGTCCGACGGGCAGCGAGAAGAGTGCCTGCTCGAACTCGGCCACGGTGGCGCCCCGAGCCAGCGTGCCGAGCTCGCCGCCCTGTGCGGCGCTGCCGTCGACCGATTCGCGCCGGGCAACTTCGGCGAATGGCGCACCGCCGGTGATCTCCGCACGCACCGCGCGGGCGCGGGCGAGTGCTGCAGCGGAGTCGCTGGCATCGATGATCCGCGGCACCGCGACGAAGCTCATGAACGCCGTCTTCGGCCGGGAAAAATCTTCCTTGTTCGCCTTGTAGTGCGCATCGATCTCGGCTGCCGTAACGCTCACCGCGCTGTCAGGAACAACGGTGCGGGGAAGGATCGGCGTGACCAGGATCGACACCTTCTCGTTCTGGTCCCGGTATCGCTCCCAGAGCGCCGGGTCCGACAGGAACACGTCGGCGGTCACGTTGCGAAGCAGCTTGGCGCGCAGGATCTCGTCGCGGTAGCGTGACTCGAGGACGGGCACGAACTGCTGGCCGACCGGCGAGGCCAGCCACCGCTGGTACTTGCCCATGTCGAACTGGCCGTTGGTGAGGAACTGCTCTTCTTCGCGAACTTCCGGCGGGGGTACGCTGGCGATCGCCTGCGCGAGCTCGTCGGCCGTGACCTTCAGCTTGTGCTTGGCGATCTCGCTGCGGAGTGCCACCTGCTGGATGAATCCCTCCCAGACCTCGTTCCGGATCGCCTCGGTTTCCTCGATCCCGATGTTGGCGCCCGACTGCCCCTGCCGCTGGGTGACGGTCTGCTGCACCGCCTCCTGGTACGCGCGGGAGTCGATCGCCTCGCCGTTGACGGAGCCAACCGAGGTGCGCGTCATGAAGCCGGACGAACTCCCGGTAATGCCGCTGAGGTCGACCACCATCCAGACGAGGAAGGAGACCGTAATGAGGATGACAACCGGCTTCGCAGCGTTGCGGAAAGCTTGCATGGCTTGGCGCCTGCTCCAGACAGAGAGGGAAACAACCCTCAAACCTAGGCGCGGACGGCGGGATCCTCAAGGCGACGAACTGTCCATACCAACCTGTTGACACCGGCCGCACGCGTCGGGTAGAGTTGCCTTCCCGCCCGCGTGCCTCCCTCGTCCTGGCCACAGCATGTCCGAGAGTCCCGATCTGGCCCACCTGGCCGCCCGATGTGCGGAGCACCCCGATCGCCTGGCGTTCGCGGCGCTGGCCGAGGGGCTGCGCAAGCGCGGCGACCGCGCCGAGGCTCGCGCCACGGTGGAGGCGGGGCTGGCGCTCCACCCCGACCACCTGCCGGCGCTGGTCGTGCTTGCCCGCATCCTGACCGACGAGGGCGACCATCTCGGCGCCGAGGCCGCACTGCACCGGTCGCTCCGGATCGATCCATCTCATCCGGTGGTACTGGAAGCATTCGGCGGGCACCAGTCGGGCCGGCGGCGACCTGGCGGCGGGACGGGCGTGGCAGGAGGCGCTGGACGCATCGCTGCCCGAGGCAGACGATCCTGGCATCGACGAGACGGTCGAGGGCGGCAGCGGTGAGGAGATCATGCTCAGCGAGTCGCTGGCGGCGCTGTACCGTCGGCAGGGCCACCTCGATCGGGCCCTGGAGGTCTACGCCGCCCTCTCAGCGCGTGATCCCGGCAACAGCGCCCTGGCAACCCAGCGCGACGCGCTCGCCGCGGAGATTGCAGCCAGCAGGCCGTTGCCATTCGATGCCCGGATCAGCGGCGGTACCAGCCTGAGTCAGTGGTTCGGCGCGATGACCGCAGCGGCACCGCAATCGCCGCCGGCAGCAACGGGGTACGACGCGTTCGTGGGGACGGACCAAACCGCCCAATCCGCGCCGCATGACATGTCCGATTTCGATGCGTTCCAGGATTGGCTCAAGGGGCTGCCGCGATGACCAAGGTGATTGTCGTCAACGGACCGAACCTCAACCTGCTCGGCACCCGGGAGCCTGCCACGTACGGCACGGCAACGCTCCCCGACGTGGAGGCGTTGATCCGGCAGCACGCCGCCCGGCTCGAGGTCGACGTCGAGTTCTTCCAGTCGAATCACGAGGGTGAGCTGGTCGACGCGGTGCAGGCGCTTCGGTCCCGCGCCGACGGCGCGATCGTGAATCTTGGCGCGTATACCCACACATCGCTGGCGCTGCGCGATGCGTTTCTCGCCGTGCCGTTTCCCTTCGTCGAGGTACATCTCTCGAACCTCCATCGTCGGGAGGTCGAGCGGCGCCACTCGGTGACCGCCGACCTGGCGATCGGGCTCATCATGGGGTTTGGCCCCCGCGGGTATGTGCTGGCGCTCGACGCGCTCGTGGCCTCGCTCGCGGATGGCTGATCGGCGTCTCGACCGGCAGTCGATGCTGCGGGCCGTGCTGGCTGTCGAGGAAGTCCCCGCACTCCTCATCACGTACCTCCCCAACATCCGGTGGTTGACGGGATTCACCGGCTCGGCCGGGCTGCTGTTGATCACGCCGGAAAGGGCCGTGCTGGTCACCGACTTCCGCTACGCGGCGCAGGCGCCGCTGGAGGCCGCGTCGGTGGCCGATGTGGTGATCGACCGCAACAACGTGTGGGACCGGATGCGGCGCACCCTCGCGGCCGACGGTACCGCATCGATCGGGTACGAATCGCACGTGGTCACCGTGCGGGACGCCGGGCGCATTGCCGCGCTGGTCCCCGGTCGGGTGATCCCCCGGGCCGGCATCGTCGAGCGGCTGCGCGAACGGAAGGACGACGACGAGGTGGCTGCGATTCGGGCCGCCGCGGCATTGGCGCACGCCGCCCTCGGTGCGGTCTCGCCGACCATTCGGGTCGGCGAGCGCGAGATCGACGTGGCCGCGCGGCTTGAGCACGCACTGCGGAGCCTGGGCAGCGAATGGCACCCGTTCCAGACGATCGTGGCGGCCGGCGATCGGTCGGCGCTGCCGCACGCCCGCACCTCGACGCGCGAGATCGCGCGCGGCGACCTCTTGCTGATCGATTTCGGGGCGCAGGTGGATGGGTACTGCTCCGACATCACCCGGACCGCAGTGGTGGGCGCCCCGCCAGACGGGAAGCAGGTCGAGGTGCACCAGGCGGTGCAGGCGGCCCAGCGGCAGGCCCGCGACGGGTATTCGCCCCGGGATGAGCGGGCGCGACGCGGACGCGCTCGCCCGCGACCTCCTCGCCGCGCGGGGTTTTGGCGATGCCTTCGGGCACTCACTCGGCCACGGTCTCGGACTCGAGGTGCATGAAGCGCCCAGACTGGCCCCGACCGCCGATGCTCCACTTGCGGTCGGCGCGGTGGTCACGGTGGAGCCGGGGATCTATCTTCCGGGTTGGGGCGGAGTCCGGCTCGAAGATGATGTCTGGCTCGCGCCAGACGGGCCGGTCCTGCTCAGCGACGGCAACACCGATCTCATGATCCTCGATTCGTAGGCGGCAGACCACGTGGCAACGACAGCGGACATCCGCAACGGACTGGTCCTCGACCTGGACGGCAAGCTGATGCAGATCACGTACTTCCAGCACGTCAAGCCGGGGAAGGGCAGCGCGTTCGTGCGCACCAAGATGCGCAACGTGCGCACCGGGGCCACGCTGGAGCGCACCTTCCCGTCCGGTGAACGCTTCCAGTCGGTCGACCTCATGCACCGGCCGATGACCTACTCGTATCGTGACGGCGATTCCTACCACTTCATGGATCTGCAGAGCTACGACGACATTCCGCTCACGGCGGAACTCATCGGCCCGGAGCAGCTCAAGTATCTCAAGGAAGGCATGGAGTGCACCGGACTCGTGCACGACGAGAACGTGATCCTGGTGGAGTTGCCGATGTTTGTCGAACTGGAGATCGTCGAGACTGATCCCGGCATTCGCGGAGACACCGCAACGGGCGGCACCAAGCCTGCGCGACTCGAGACCGGGGCAGTGGTGCAAGTGCCGCTGTTCATCGAGCCGGGCACCCTCATCCGCGTCGATCGGCGCGAAGACAAGTACCTCACCCGCGTATGACACCAGAAGAGATGCAGGAACTCGCCCGCGCCATGGAGACCTTTCCCGGCCTCAAGGGAATCGACCACCGTGACGTGCGGAAGCTCGCCGCCCTCCTTCGTGACCAGCCGGAGATCGGCTCCATCGAATTGAAGGGATTCTTCGGGACCGGCGTCGTGATCACGCGGACGACCCACGGGACGTTCACCGCGATGCCCCCGGCCCCGACCTACGCACCCGCGCCGTCGACGCCCGCGCCCTCGGGTGCGGAACCGCCGCGGCCGCTCCTGCCGCCGCTGCACCCAGCGCGCTCAAGGAGATTCGCTCGCCGATGGTCGGCACGTTCTACGCGCAGCCGGAGCCGGGCGTCGACCCCTACGTGCGTGTCGGGTCGCGGGTCACCTCGGGGCAGATGGTCTGCATCATCGAGGCGATGAAGATCATGAACGAGATCGAGGCAGAGATCACCGGGGTGATCCGCGAGGTCTGCGTCCAGGATTCATCGCCGGTGGAGTATGGTCAGGTGCTCTTCCGCGTCGACCCGAATGGCTGAAGAGGAGCACATCCCTGCCATCGGGCAGCCCATGGTCGATGAGCATCCGACCGCGGGCTTCCAGTTCCGCAACGCCATCGTGCAGATGGTGCAGCGTGGCGCCTCGGACCTGCTGCTCAAGGCCGGGCGGCCACCGACGATCCGCGTCGACGGTCATCTCCACATCCTGTCGATGGCGACGCTCAAGCCCGACGAACTCAAGGCGCTTGCCGAGACGCTGATGACGCCGCAGCAGATCCGGGATTTCGCCGAGACCAAGGAGGCGGATTTCGGGATCGGTGTGCCGGGAATCGGACGGTTCCGGACCAATGCCTACCAGCAGCGCGGCACGATCGCGTTCGCGTTCCGCGCGATCCCGTACGAGGTCCGCACCATCCGTGAGCTGCTGCTTCCGACGGTGCTGGAGGAGATCGCCGTCGCGGCCGCGCGGGCTCGTGCTCGTGACCGGCGTGACCGGCAGCGGCAAGTCGACCGCGCTTGCCGCGGTGATCGATCACATCAACCGCCACCGGCGCGTCAACATCATCACGATCGAGGATCCGATCGAGTTCCTGCATCGCGACCAGCTCGCGAACGTGTCGCAGCGCGAGGTCGGCACCGACACGCTCTCGTTTGCCGGTGCGCTGAAGCATGTGCTGCGACAGGATCCCGACGTGATCCTGATCGGCGAGATCCGCGACCTGGACACGATCGACACCGCGCTCAAGGCGGCCGATACCGGCCACCTGGTGTTCACCACGATCCACACGACCGACGCCACGCAGACGATGTCGCGGGTGCTGTCGTTCTACCCGCCGCACCAGCAGACCGAGGTCCGCATGCTGCTGTCCAACGCGCTGGCCGCCGTGGTGTCGCTGCGCCTGGTTCCGCGAGCGGATGGCAAGGGACGCGTACCGGCCGTCGAGGTGCTGATCAACACCGCGGCGGTGGCCGACAACATTCGCGACACCCAGCGGTCGCTCAACATTCCCGACCTGATCGCCGAGGGTGGCATCACCTACGGGATGCAGAGCTTCGACCAGTCGCTGATGCGCTGGTACCAGGAGGGCGTCATCTCGTACGAGGACGCGGTGTTCCACGCGACCAATCCGAGCGAGTTCGCGCTCCGTGTCTCGGGCGTCAACGCTGCTTCGGACCGCACCTTCTCGGACGCCATCGGGGACAAGGGTTGATGTTTCGCAAGGTTCTGATCGCCAATCGCGGCGAGATCGCGCTGCGCGTCATCCGCGCATGCCGCGAACTCGGCGTCGGGACGGTCGCGGTCTACACCGAGGCCGACCGCGAGTCGCTGCACGTGCGGTTTGCCGACGACGACGTCTGCATCGGCCCGCCCCAGGGCAGGCTGTCGTACCTCCACATCCCCCACCTCATCGCGGCGGCCGAGGTCACCGGCGCCGACGCGATCCACCCGGGCTACGGATTCCTCGCCGAGAACGCGGAGTTCGCCGAGACCTGCGCGCCTCGAACATCGCGTTCATCGGTCCGACCGGCGACCAGATCCGCGCGATGGGCGACAAGGCGTCGGCGCGACGACTCGCGAAGGAGGCGGGCGTGCCGACCGTGCCCGGCACGCCCGGCGTGATGGCACGACGTCGAGGAGGCGCTAGTCCGTGGCCGCGGAGATCGGCTTCCCGGTGATCATCAAGGCCACGGCCGGCGGCGGCGGCAAGGGCATGCGCGTCGCGAACGACGCCGACGAGTTTGCGCGGTCTTCTCGCTCGCGCGGAACGAGGCGCTCTCGGCGTTCGGCAACGGCGACGTGTACGTCGAGAAGTATCTCGCGCGCCCGCGGCACGTCGAGATCCAGATCATCGGCGACAAGCACGGCCACGTCGTCCACCTCGGCGAGCGCGACTGCTCGGTGCAGCGCCGCCACCAGAAGCTGATCGAGGAGTCGCCGTCGCCGGCGCTGACGCCGGAGCTGCGCGCCGCAGATGGGCGAGGCGGCGGTGCGGCGCGAAGGCGATCGACTACGTCGGCGCCGGCACGATCGAGTTCCTGCTCGACGAGGACGGCTCGTTCTACTTCATGGAGATGAACACGCGCATCCAGGTCGAGCATCCGGTGACCGAGATGGTCACCGGCATCGACCTCGTGAAGGAGCAGATCCGCGTCGCCGCCGGCGAGCCGCTGTCGTTCGACGAGGTCCGAGCTTCGCGGCCACGCGATCGAGTGCCGCATCAACGCCGAGGATCCGTCCCGCAACTTCCAGCCGAGCCCGGGCCTGATCACCGCGTTCCATCCGCCCGGCGGGCCCGGCGTGCGCGTCGACACGCACGTGTACGCCGGCTACACGGTGCCGCCGTACTACGACTCGCTGCTGGCGAAGCTGATCGTGCACGGTCGCGACCGCGCGGAGGCGCTCGCCCGCATCGGCCAGGCGCTCGATTCGTTCATCATCGAGGGCGTGACGACGACGATTCCGTTCCTGGCGCGCGTCATTCGTCACCCCGATTTCGTCGCGGGCAACATCGACACCAAGTTCCTCGAGCGGGAACCGCAGCTCCTGCGTCCCGAGTCACCGAGGAGTGATGTTGCGCTGCAGGGGTGTCGCCCCGGACCGCCACCGATGACTGCTGACGATCGCCGTCGGTTCGGGGCGGTCCTGGCGCTGATACTCGGCGTGTTCCTCGCGCTCGCGCTGCTCCCGTCAATGTCACCGGCCCGCTGGGCCGCACCCTGGGCCCCTCCCTCTGGCGTGCCCTCGGCATCGGCGCGATCGGCGCGCCCGTGCTCGGTTTCCTCCTCGCGCTCGCTGGATTCGATCGCCTCGCCCGGCTCGACATGAAACGGGCGGCGATCCTCGTCGTCGGCGCATCGATCCTCACCCCCTACGTCCTCGGCGTGCTCTTCCGGTGTCGACAGCTCCGTGTTCCATCCGGAGCTTGTCGACTGGACGTGGGACGCTCGGCTGACGGGATGGTTGCCCGGATTCCTCGCGCGCCTCGCGCTCGACAGCATCGGGCCTGCCGGCGGCCTGCTCGCCGGTTTCGCGGCGCTCACCGGCGTCACGCTCGGTACGCTTGCGCTGGCACCCGCTGCACCGACTCGAAGCGGGGCAGGCGGATCCGCTGCCGACTCCCGCCGCGCCGCGCGCAGTCCCGGTGATCGTGCCGGTGATCGAGCCGCTCGCCGAGGATGACGACGACGATTTCGATGACGCTGATGACGATGCGATGGCGCCGCCGCTCGCGACGGGCGAAGCGGGCGCTCCGCAAGCTCACCAGTGCGGCCAGGCCTCCGCGCGCCGACGACGATGCGCTCCCTCCGCTCGACCTGCTCGACCTCGTCGACACATGCCAGTGCCGACGCCGATGAGGCTGAACTGCAACGCCTCGGTGACCTGCTCCTCGCCACCCTCAAGACGTTCAAGGTCGAGGGCACGCTCGGCGGGGATCACCTCGGGCCCGAGCGGTGAGCCAGTTCGAGGTGGTACCGGCGGCGGGCGTGAAGGCCGGCCGGATCGTGGCGCTCGCCGACGATCTCGCAATCACGATGCGCGCCACGTCGTTGCGCGTCGCACCGATCCCGGGGCGGGGCGCGGTCGGCGTCGAGATCGCCAACCCGAACCCGCGCATGGTCACGTTGCGCGAGCTGCATCGCGAGCGAGGCATGGCGCAGTTCCACTGCGGTGCTGCCCGATCGCGCTCGGTCGGGACGTGCAGGGCCGCCCGGTGATCGGCGACCTCGCCAAGATGCCGCACCTGCTGGTCGCCGGCGCGACCGGATCGGGCAAGTCGGTCGCGATCAACACGATCATCACGTCGCTCATCTACCGGTACACGCCGCGCGAACTGCGGCTCCTGATGGTCGATCCGAAGATGGTCGAGCTGTCGATGTACAACGACCTCCCGCACCTGCGGCACAAGGTCGTCACCGACAACAGCGACGCCGCGCAGGTCCTCAAGTACGCCGTGTTCGAGATGAATCGCCGCTATGCGCTGCTGCACGCCAACGGTGCACGCCAGCTCGCCGACTTCAATCGCAAGGTGCGTGAGGGCAAGCCGCTACGGAACCCGCCGCAGTGGGCGTCCGACGCTCACCACCGTGTCTCGCGAGCTCGCCGACACACCACTCGGCGAACCGTGGAGCGAGGATTACACCGAGGGCGAGTTGCCGATGATCGTCCTCATCGTCGACGAGCTCGCCGACCTGATGATGACGGTGCAGGGCGAGGTCGAGACGCCGCTCGCGATGCTCGCGCAGAAGGCCCGCGCGATCGGCATCCACCTCATCCTCGCGACGCAGCGGCCGAGCGTGAACGTCCTCACCGGACTGATCAAGGCGAACTTCCCGAGCCGGATCGCGTTCCGGGTGGCGAGCAAGGTCGACTCGCGCACCATTCTCGACCAGAACGGTGCCGAGGCGCTGCTCGGCAACGGCGACATGCTCTTCCTCCCGCCCGGGCGCAACGAGCCGCAGCGCATCCAGGGTGCGTACATCTCGACCGAGGAAACCGAGCGGGTGATGGCGTGGTACGTCGCCCGGCGGGATGGGCCTGCGCCGATGCCGCGACCGAGCCGGACATCCTTGAGCTGGTGCGCAGCCAGGCCGGGCGACGCCGAGGCGGCGTGGCGGCGCCGATGAAGGATCGCGCGACGCGCTGTTCCGGCAGGCCGCCGAGACCTGCATCCAGCACCAGGGCGGGTCGACGTCGCTGCTGCAGCGCCGGCTCGGCATTGGTTACGGTCGCGCGGCGCGGATCATCGACCAGCTGCACGACGCCGGGATACTCGGCCCGCCCAACGGGTCCAAGCCCCGTGACATCGCCATCGGACTGCACCAGCTCGACGAGTACGTCTAGCGCTTTCTCCGCTCCACCCCGCCACGATCCAGTGACAGCGTTCCGCCGCCGCGATGCCATCGTGTGGCGTGTCCACCGCGCGCCGTCCCACCCGACCTCTGGACGGACGCCCGTCACCGCGATGGCCTCGAAGCCGAGACCCGGTCTGCTGAGTGGCTGACCGAGGCAGGCTGGACAGTGGTGGCCCGTCGATTCCCCATGGGCCGACACGACCTCGACATCGTCGCTCGCGCAGGGCCCGCTGGTCGCGTTCATCGAGGTCAAGTGGCGGAGCGGGCCAGGGTTCGGGGCACCGGAGTCGTCGGTCGGCCAGCGAAGCGGCAGGTCATCGAACGAGTGGCGTGGAGCTGGATCCTCCGCCACGGAGCGGCCGGCGACACCTACCGATTCGATGTGCTGGCCTTGAGCGGCCCACTGCCAACTGCCAGATCCGGCACATAACCGACGCGTGGCGGCCAGGGTGGCGATAAAGTGGCGCAAAACACTACACGTCGAGACCATTGCTTCGGATTGTGTTCGGTTGTACGTTGTTCGGCCAGTATGTGTGTGACGCGATTTCAACCACTTCACACTCACCAGCAGAGATCGATTCCATGGCCGTCGATGAATCCCGCCTTGAGGCGGACAAGCGCAAGGCGCTCAACCTCGCCATCGCGCAGATCGAGAAGCAGCTCGGCAAGGGCTCGATCATGCGGATGGGATCCGATGCACCGCGGGTGCGGGTCGCGGCGATCTCGACCGGCGCGATCAATCTCGACGCCGCCATCGGCATCGGCGGGATTCCGCGCGGCCGGATCACCGAGATCTACGGCCCGGAGTCGTCGGGCAAGACGACGCTCTGTCTGCACCTCGTCGCCAACGCGCAGCGGGCCGGCGGCGTGGCCGCCTTCGTCGACGCCGAGCACGCGCTCGACATCGAGTACGCCCGCAAGCTGGGCGTCGACGTCGAGAATCTGCTCGTCTCGCAGCCCGACACCGGCGAGCAGGCGCTGGAGATCGTCGAGATCCTGGTGCGCTCGGGCGCGGTCGACCTGGTGGTGATCGACTCGGTCGCGGCGCTGGTGCCGAAGGCCGAAATCGAGGGCGAGATGGGCGACTCGCACATGGGCCTGCAGGCGCGGCTCATGAGCCAGGCGCTCCGCAAGCTGACCGGTGCCATCACCCGCACCAACTGCTCGGTGGTCTTCATCAACCAGCTGCGCGAGAAGATCGGCGTGATGTTCGGCAACCCCGAGACCACCACCGGCGGCAAGGCGCTCAAGTTCTACGCGTCGCTGCGCCTCGACATCCGCCGGATCGGCCCGGTCAAGGAAAGGAGGAGGTCATCGGCTCGCACGTTCGGGTGAAGGTCGTGAAGAACAAGGTGGCGCCGCCGTTCAAGCAGGCGGAGTTCGACATCATGTACGCCGAGGGGATCTCGCACGCTGGCCTCGTCGTGGACATCGCCTCTGAGTCGGCGATCATCGAGAAGTCGGGCGCCTGGTACAGCTACGGCGACCAGCGGATCGGGCAGGGTCGCGAGAACGCCAAGATGTTCCTCAAGGACAACCCGGCGCTGATGCACCGAGATCGAGGCGAAGGTGAAGGATTCGCTCGGCATCACCGGCAGCCGGCCGTCGTGGCCGAGGAGGACGACGGCGAATGATCATCGAGGGACTGGTCCCCGACTCCGCGCCGCCCGGGCAGCACCCGGGTGGTGGTTGGGGGCCGGCCCGCCTGGACGGTTCCGGCCGACGTCGATCGCGGCGCTGGGCCTTGTGCCGACGGCGCGTCGCTGCCCGGTGCCGCAGATCGAACGACTCGATCGCGCCGCCGACGAGGAGGGAGCGTTCCGCGCGGGTCTCCGGTCGCTGGAGCGGCGGGCCCACGGCGCGGCAGCGAACTGGCAGCGCAAGCTGGAGCGCAAGGGGCATCCCGCCGAGGCCGTCGGCTGCGGCGATCGCAGCGCCTCGAACAGCCTCGGCCTGATCGATGACCAGGCGTTTGCGCGGCAGTATGTCGCCGTCCGCGGCGCGCGCGGGCGCGGACCGGCCCGGCTCCGTCACGACCTGCGCGCGCTTGGCATCGACGCATGAAATGATGTGCGCAGGCCGATCGACGCACCGTCCCGACCGACCTCGACGACCCACTGGCCCAGCCCCGGGCGCTGGCCGTCAAGCGCGCCGCGCCAGCTCGGCGGCTTGCCTCGCGAGACTCGCCGCCGCGCGCCTCGGCGCCTTCCTCGCCCGCCGCGGCTTCAGCGGGCAGCGACGCGCGCGAGCGTGATCGACGCCGTACTCGGCCGGCGACAGCACGAGCGGATGTGGTCCCGGCGGCCCCGCGGCTCCCGTTAGATTCGCAGCATGAACGCCGACCGACATTCGCCGCAAATTTCTCGACTACTTCGCGACTCGCGGACACGACCGCGTACCGTCTTCGCAATCTCGTTCCGGCGGACGATCCGACGCTGCTGTTCACCAACGCGGGCATGGTGCAGTTCAAGCGGACCTTCCTCGGCCAGGATCCCCGTCCGTACGTCCGCGCGACCACCTGCCAGAAATGCGTGCGCGCGGGCGGCAAGCACAACGATCTCGAGCAGGTGGGGCAGACCAAGCGCCATCACACCTTCTTCGAGATGCTCGGCAACTTCTCCTTCGGCGACTATTTCAAGCGCGAGGCGATCGCGTACGCCTGGGAGTTCGTGACGTCGGCCGAAGGGCTCGGCATCGAGCCCGACCGGCTGCGCGTCACGGTCCATCACACGGACGACGAGGCGCAGGGCTCTCTGGCGGAGCTCACGCCGTTGCCCGCCGACCGCATCTATCGGACTCGGCGACAAGGACAACTTCTGGCAGATGGGCGACACCGGACCGTGCGGACCGTGCTCGCGAGATTTTCGTCGACCTTGACTGGACCCCGGAACGCCGGTGCCGTCACGACGTCGCAACAGGACTTCGAGGAACTGTCCGAAGCCGGTCGGTTCGTCGAGATCTGGAACCTGGTGTTCATGCAGTTCGACCGGTCCGCCGACGGAACGATGGTCCCGTTGCCCAAGCCGAGCGTCGACACCGGCGCGGGACTCGACCGCATTGCATCGGTCATGCAGGGGTACGACGACATCTTCCACTCCGACGCCGTGCGCGCCCTGATCGCACGGGTCGAGGAAGTCGTCGGGCAGCGAATATCCCGGCGGACCCGACGGCGAGGGCGTCTCGTTCCGCGTGCTCGCCGATCACGCGCGCGCAGTGTCGTTCCTGCTGCTCGACGGCGTGTACCCGAGCAACGAGGGACGGGGTTTCGTGCTCCGTCGAATCCTGCGTCGCGCGGTGCGCCACGCGTGGCTCCTCGGCCGGCGCGAGCCGACGCTGGTGTCGCTGATCGCCACCGTGGCCGATGTCATGGGCGATGCGTACCCGCAACTCCGGGAAAAGCAGTCGTACATCGCCGATGTCGTGTTGAAGGAAGAATCCCGGTTTCTCGAGACGATCGAGGCGGGACTGTCACGCCTCGATGCGATCTTTGCATCCGGCACCTCGCGCATCGGCGGCGATGAGGCGTTCCAGCTCTTCGACACATTCGGTTTTCCGATCGACCTCACCGAATTGATCGCTGCGGAGCAGGGTGTGAGCGTCGACATCGCCGGGCTTCGATCGCGCCATGACTGCACAGCGCGAGCGAAGCCGCGCGGCGCGTCACAGGCATCCGGGCGAATCGGGTGGCGTGAGCATCCACGTCGCCGGATCGGAGGACGTCGGGAGTCGCTTCATCGGATACACCGATCTTGCGGCCGAGACAGCGGTGCTGGGCGCCGACGTGGAACACGGGGTGCTCGTGCTTCGCGATTCCCCGTTCTACGCGACGTCGGGTGGTCAGGTCGCCGACACCGGCGTGGTGCGCGGCGATGGCTGGGAGTTCGACGTCACCGACGTCGTCAAGGATCCCGCAACGAATCAGCGGCTGGTGGGGCAGTTCCGTGGCGACCCCACACCCGGCGGGTCCGCGGTGGCATCGGTTGACGCGTCGCGACGCGGGGACATTGCACGGAACCATTCGGCGACGCACCTCGCCCATCTCGTGCTCCGGCGCACGCTGGGCGAACATGTCCGGCAGCAGGGTTCCCTGGTGGAGCCGGGGCGCCTGCGTTTCGACTTTTCGCACCACGGCCCGATCGAGAATGCGCAGCTCGCCGAGATCGAGTCCGCGATCAACGCGCTCGTACTCGACAACGCCGTCGTGGACACCGAGGAGCTGCCGTATCCCGATGCGCTGGCCCGGGGAGCAATGGCGTTCTTCGCCGACAAGTACGGTGATCTCGTCCGGGTGGTGAGCATCGGGGATTCGATCGAACTCTGCGGCGGCACCCACGTGCGGACCGCGGGCGAAGTCGGCCTCTTCCGCTTCACCTCGCAGGGCGGCGTGGCCGCGGGGGTGCGCCGCATCGAGGCCGTGACCGGCCGCGGTGCGCTCGATGCCGTCCGCGGTGTGGAGGAGCGCCTCGCCGCCCTCGGCGTGATGCTGAAGGCCCAGCCCGAGCACATCGAGCGTCGGATCGAGACGTTGCTCGCCGAGCGTGACCGCCTTGAGGCGAGGCTGCAGGAGGCGTTGCAGGGCGGCGGAACCGGCGATGCCACCGATCATCGCGTCGGCGACGTGACGCTGCGCATTGCGAGCACCGTGGCGGAGGATCGCGGCGAACTCGGTCGCGTGGCCGATGAGTTCATCGCGTCGGCTGCTGGGGATGCGATCCTGGTGCTGTTCAACCGGTCGCTCCCGACGGCGCTCACCGTGGCCGTCACGCCTTCACTCGCCGAGCGCGGCCACGACGCCAACAGGTTGATGAAGATGCTCGCGGCGCGGTGGAATGGCCGGGGCGGAGGCAAGCCGGCGTTGGCCAGCGGTTCGCTCGGGGTCGACAGCATCGAGAGTGCGGTCGTGCCTGAACTGCCAACGGTCGTGCAGGATTGGTTGCAGGCACCATGAATGATGATGCGTGGTTCGCGGCACACACCGATGGCGCCCCGGCCCGTTTGCGCCTGCGGACCGAGCATTTCTTTCGCGAGACCGGGCCCGACACGTTGTCGCGCCGCCTGGCGGTCGCGGCCAATGCAGCGCTCGAGGCCGCAAGCGGTGAAGTGTCGCGTGACGCTGCGCTCGACCTCCTCGCCGCCGATGCACTGATCACGCTTGCCTTGCTCGCCGCCGCCAAGCGTGATCCGTCGAGCCTGGCTGGGGAAGCGCGCGCGTTGAGGGCGGTGGCCGGATGATCGACCTGCACTCGCACCTGCTTCCCGGCGTGGACGACGGCTCGAAGTCGGTGGCGCAGTCGGCACGGGTACTCCGACACTTTGCCGACCGCGGCGTGTCGCACGTCGCGTGCACCCCGCACCTGCTGGCGTCGCAGGTGCCCGCCGGATTCCCGCCGGCCTACGAGGCGGCGTGGGAGTCGCTGGTGCCGGTGTGTCCGAAGGAGATCACGCTTGCATCGCGGCGTGGAGTTGATGCTCGATCGCCCGGTGCCGGAGGAAGTCACGCAAAGGCAGCTGACCATTGCCGGATCGCGCTATCTGCTCGTGGAGTTTGCGCGGCTGGTGCCGGCCGAGATCGTCACCCGGGCCCTCGCCGACATCACCGGCCACGGCCTCATCCCGATCCTCGCGCATCCCGAGCGATATTCGTCGTGCAGCGTCACGGCGGTTCGTAGCTGGCGCGAACTGGGCACCATCATGCAGGTCGATGCTACGACGCTCACCAACGAGGGCACTCGCGGTGAACGTGCCCGTGATCTCGTCCGGGCAGGGCTCGCCGACATCCTGGCCGGCGACAATCATGGTGACGAGCGCTGCGTCGCCACCGCACTCGACTGGCTTACCGAGCAGGACGGGGGCGACCAGGCGGTGATGATGCTCGACACCAATCCGCGCGCGATCATCGAGGATCGCACGCTCTATGAGGTCGATCCGCTGCCGGTGTCGCGTTCGATCTGGCGGCGCGTGCGCAACCTGCTGGGGGAATGATGAGCGACACCGACCGGATCGCCGCTGGGCTGCGGGCGCTGGCGCGGGACGCCGCCGAGGTCGCGGAGGCCGCAGGCGCGCTCGCACCGCTGGTCGACGCCATGCGGCGGACGCTCGACCAGGGCGGCACGCTGTTCTTTGCGGGCAACGGAGGCTCGGCGGCAGACGCGCAGCACATCGCGACCGAGTATGTGGTCCGATTCCACAGTTCCCAGCGCCGGGCCCTCCGGGCTATCGCGCTGACCACCGACACATCGTTGCTCACCGCAGCGGCCAACGACCTCGGATTCGACGAGGTGTTCGCACGGCAGGTCGAGGCTCTTGCCCGGCCCGGCGACACGCTGGTGCTCCACAGTACCTCGGGCAACAGCGGCAATCTCGTGCGCGCGGCCAGGCAGGCCCGCACGATGGACGTCACGGTGGTCGCACTCCTGGGCGGCGACGGAGGCGCGTTGGCCAGGTTTGTCGACCATGCGTTCGTGGTGTCGCCGCGCGGCACGGCCCGCGTGCAGGAGCTGCAACTCGCCATCCAGCACCAGATCGCCGATATCCTCACGTCGGAGTTCGGCCATTGATTTCGCTCGCTGGTCGGCCGCGTACTCGTCACCGGCGGATCGCGCGGCATTGGTCGCGCGGTGGCGCTGATGTGTGCGCGGGCCGGGGCGGACGTCGGGGTGACATACCAGACGCGCCGCGCAGACGCCGAGGAAGTCGCGCGGGACATCCGACGTCTTGGTCGGCGGGCATATGTCGGCGGGGGTGATCTCTCCGAGCCGAACCGCGTGCACCAGGTGTTCGCCGAGGTCAAGGCAGCATTCGGCGGGCTCGACGGCTTCGTGGCCAATCATGGGGTGTGGCCGTCGGTGGCCACTCCACTGCAATCGATGGCGCCGGAGCGGTGGCGTCAGACGATGCGCACCAACCTCGATGGCATCTTCCACACGACTCGTGCCGCGCTCGGCCTCATGGCCGGCGACGGTCGGTTGGTGATGATCGGGAGCACGGCCGGGCAGCGGGGTGAGGCGTTCCATGCCGACTACGCGGCGAGCAAGGGAGCGATCGGGGCGCTGGTGAAGAGCCTGGCGATCGAATGCGCACCGCGCATCACGGTCAACTGCGTTGCGCCGGGGTGGGTCGATACCGAGATGTCCGCGAGCGCGTTCGAGGGACCCGACCGGGATCGGGTCGCGTCGGGCATTCCATTGCAGCGCATCGCCAGCCCCGACGACATCGCGGGTCCGGTGGTGTTCCTCCTGTCGGATCTTGCGCGGCACGTCACCGGCGAGATCCTCAACGTCAACGGTGGCAGCGTGCTGTGCGGTTGAGCCACGATGGGTGCGACATTGGTCGCTGACCCCGGCGGACGCACCATGCATGTCCCGCCGGCCGTGCTGGACATCTTGCGGCAGCTCGAGGCGGCGGGTCACGAGACCTGGTGCGTCGGCGGCGCCGTACGCGATGCGCTCCTCGACAACCCCCAGCAGGACGTGGACCTCGCGACCGCTGCACTGCCGGCCGATGTACGCCGGATCTTCCGGCGTACCGTACCGGTCGGCATCGAGCACGGAACCGTCGGCGTACTGGACGGCGATGGCGTGCTTCATGAAGTCACCACGTTCCGGCGTGACGTGACCACCGATGGGCGACACGCAGTGGTGGCATTCGGCGTGTCGCTCGACGATGACCTCGCACGGCGCGACTTCACCATCAACGCGATCGCCTATCATCCGATCCGGGACATCTTCCGGGATCCGTTCGATGGCCGCGTCGACCTGGCGGGCCGCCTGGTGCGCGCGGTGGGCAACCCCGATGATCGATTCCGGGAGGACAGGCTCCGGATATTCCGTGCTCTGCGCTTCGCCGCGCGCTTCGACTTCTCGATCGACCCCGACACCTTTGCCGCGGCACGTCGCGAAGCCGCTGCGACCATCCATCTCTCCGCAGAACGCGTGCGGGACGAATGGGTGAAGGGCATCGCGACGGCCGGCGACCCGACCACACTGGCAAGGCTGTGGAGTGAGGCGGGTGTCGCCGACGTGTGGCTCGCGACCGAGTCGGTGTTGCCGCTCGGTACGTTGCCGCGCGACCCGGTGCTGGCACTGGCGGCGTGGCGACGGCCGGTCGAGCCGATCCTGCGGAGACTCCGGTGCAGTGGCGCCGAGATCGCGCGCGGACGGGCGATCGACCGTGGGCCGGCCGCCCCCCCATCCGCAGATGCGCAGTCGGTCCGACGGTGGATGGCAACCGTTGGTCCGGCGGCGGACGATCTCGTTCGACTCGCCGCGGTTACAGGTGCGGGCGCGCAGTGGCCCGCCGAGGTGGCGGCGGCACGAGCGCGGGGCGAGGCGACGTCGCGTGCCGACCTGGCGGTTTCCGGAGACGACCTCGTCGCTGCAGGGTACGCGGCGCCAGGCCCGGACTTGGGACGGCTCATAGCGTCACTGCTCGACCGGGTGCTTGATCACCCCGAGCTGAACACGCGCTCCGATTTGCTGCGAATCGCGGCGACCCAATCGACACGGGACAGCTGAACGCGGTTTCCCGTGTGGCCGCTACCCCTGCCAGCCGTCTCTCCGGTGCAGTGCAGCGCGCCAGTGCCACGTCGCCTCGGGGAGGAAACATGAATCAGTGCCCACAGTGCAGCCGCATCTATCCGGACTCCACCCAATACTGTGGCACCGATGGATCGCGCCTGGTGCCTGCGCCGCCCGACGCAACCGACGATTCGCGCTGGCGCCCCGGCGAAGCCCACCATCGAACCGCACCCATCGCGCCCACCGAGGCGCCGGCGTCACCCGTCGAGCCCCCGGTGGTGCGAGCGCCCGTGACCGACCCGATCGTCCCCCCGCCCGTGCCGGGTGTGCGCCGGATGCGTCGAGATTCCGGCCCCGCGCCAATCGCGTGGATCGCGGCGATGGTGCTTGTTGCTGGCGCGGCGTGGTGGCTGTGGGCGCATCCTGCAGTCGCGGTGGTGAATCGACTCGCCACCACCGTGTCGGTGACCATGCCGTCGGGCGAGCTGGTATCCCTTCCGGCAGGCGGAGAGCACCGGGCCCGGCTGACGCGGAGCCAACGGACGGTTCGGTGGCAGGTCACGCCCGACCCCGCCCTGACCCCCGCGGCGGTACCTCTCGATGGTGCCACACGATTCGCCTTCCCGGCGCTCCCGCTCGGGCGGACCAGCATCGAACTGGTGGCTGATGCAGGCGGTGATCGGTTCGTCGCACCGTTGATCACCAACATGACCTCGGGCGACCTCTGCATCCTCGTCAATCGGGTGGAGAGTTCGACCACGCCGCGCTGCGACGCCCGGGTCCCACCGGGAGCGCGTGAGGTATTCGTCGGCTACTACCCACTCGGCTCCAACTCCTCCGTTCGTGCCTTGCGAGGGGACGGCGCCGGCGCCACCTACCCTGCGATAGCGGGCAAGGTGCGCCGCGGGTCAGGCGCGGTCCCGCTTTCGTTTTCCGACCGGGACTTCGGCATTCGGTGAGTGAGCCGTCGCTGTTTGCTCCACTCGAGCCGCTCGCCGCTCGTCTCAGGCCCCGCACGCTCGACGAGGTCGTCGGCCAGCAGCACCTGCTCGCGCCCGGCAAGCCGCTGGGCGACGCGATCCGGCGGGGGGACGTGGGCAGCATCATTCTCTGGGGGCCGCCGGGCACCGGAAAGACCACCCTCGCGCGGGTTGTGGCCGCACACACCGATCGGGCGTTCGTGCCCTTCAGCGCGGTGTCGGAAGGTGTGCCCGCGGGTCAGGGAGATCCTCCGCGAAGCTGAAGACCGCCAGCGAATGGGGCGGGGTACGATCCTGTTCTGCGACGAAATTCACCGCTTCAACCGGGCGCAGCAGGACGCGTTCCTGCCAGCGGTGGAGCATGGCCTGGTCACGCTCATCGGCGCGACCACCGAGAATCCGTCGTTCGAACTCAACGGGGCGTTGCTGTCGAGGGCACGAGTCTGGGTGCTCGAGCCGCTCGCCCCGGCCGACCTGCGGCACCTCATCGACCGCGCCCTGACCGACGCCGATCGAGGGCTCGGCGGCAACCGCGCTGCTGATGGACGACGACGCCCGCGACGCGCTCGCCGCGTCGAGCGACGGCGACGCACGGCGCACACTCTCCGTGCTGGAGGCAGCGGCGCAGCACGTCGGTGTGGGCGGCACCATTACCCGGGAGCTGGCACTCGAGACACTGGCCCAGCGACTTGCCGTCTTCGACAAGAACCGGGACGCACACTACGACCTGATCTCGGCGCTCCACAAGGCGGTGCGCGGCAGTGACCCGCATGGTTCGCTGTATTGGCTCGCGCGGATCCTCCAGGGCGGCGAAGACCCGATGTTCGTGGCACGCCGCGTGGTCCGAATGGCCAGCGAGGACATCGGCCTGGCCGATCCCGACGCACTTCGTGTCGCGATCGCCGCACGCGACGCGTTCCACTTTCTCGGGTCGCCCGAGGGCGAACTCGCGATTGCGGAGGCAGTGGTGTATCTCGCGACGGCACCCAAGTCGAACCGGGTGTACGTGGCGTGGAAAGCTGCCAGTGCCGCCGCTGCGGCAACACCGGCCGCACCGGTGCCGCTGCCGATCCGCAACGCCCCGACCGCGCTGATGAAGGAACTCGGATACGGAGACGGTTACCGCTATGCGCACGACGCGGCGTCTGGCTACGTTGCCCAGCAATACCTGCCCGATACGCTTCAGGGGAGCATCTTCTATGAGCCCGGTGTGTTCGGGCACGAGCGACGGATCGCCGAACGCCTGCAATGGTGGGCGGAACATGGCGCGCCGTGATCGACGCGGCCTGCGTCCTGCGCGGCTCCATACAGAGAAAGTGAGGACAGTATTCGCAACCTGATCGATGTCGTTCCGCCGCGCGAGCGGGTGGTGCTGGTTGCCGCACCGCGCAAGGGAACGCCCGACGCCCAGAAGATCGACGAACATCTCGATGAACTCGCCCGCCTGGTTGATACGGCGGGTGCCGAGGTGGTCGGACGGCTGCACCAGCAGCTCGCATCGTCGAATGCGCACACGCTCATCGGCGAGGGAAAGGTCGAGGAGTTGCGCCAACTGGTGGTGGGCACCGACGCAACGCTCGTTGTCTTCGATGAGGAGCTGTCGCCGGCGCAGGGTCAGTCGCTGGAGGAACTCCTGCGAACCCGCGTGATGGATCGTGCCGAGGTCATCCTCGACATCTTTGCGACTCGTGCGCGCACGCACGAGGCAAAGCTGCAGGTGGAGCTCGCCCAGCTGCAGTACCTCTTGCCGCGCCTCACCCGGATGTGGACCCACCTTTCCCGGACTCGCGGCGGCATCGGCTTGCGGGGACCGGGCGAGACCCAGCTCGAAACCGACCGCCGGATGATCCGCAACAAGATCGCGCTGCTGCGCGAGAAGCTTGCCGACGTCGCCCGCCACCGTGAGACCATTCGCGCCGGGCGCACCCCGATGCTCACCGCGGCACTGGTCGGCTACACCAACGCCGGCAAGTCGAGCGTCCTCCGCGGGCTCTCGGCCGAGCATGCGATCCTGGTCGAGGACCGCCTCTTCGCGACGCTGGACACGCTGACGCGAGAGGTCGACCTCGGTGACCTGCTCCGCGTGCGCATGAGCGACACAGTGGGATTCATCCGCAAGCTCCCGCACCACCTGGTGGCTTCGTTCCGCGCCACGCTCGAGGAGGTCGGGCAGAGCGACATCCTGCTCCACATCTGTGATGCGTCGCACCCCGAGTGGGAGGATCACCTCGTGACGGTTCGACGAGGTCCTCGACGAGCTCGGGCTCGGTGACCGGCCCCAACTGATCGTGTTCAACAAGCTGGACGCACTGGAAGATCCGACCGAGTTCGCGCTCATCGCCCGCGACCGTTTTCCCGCGGCGATCTTCACGAGCACCATGCACACCGACGGCCTGCAGCCCCTCAAGGCAGAATTGCGGGGTCGTGCCGAGGCGATGCGACCGGCCGTCCGCATCCTCCTCGACCCGTCGGACGGGAAGCAACTCGGCTTTCTCCACCGGGAGGGAGACGTGCTCCAGCAGGAGATGGCTGGCGAGCGTCTTGCAGTGGTGGTTCGCCTGGAGCCCTGGCGGGCGGAGCAGCTCCGCCGCGAAGGGCTCGACGTTCAGGGTGCCGCAGGCATCGGAAACGGCGACACGTCACGGCGAGAGGACTGAATGGCAACACTGGTGACGGGCGCGGCGGGGTTCATCGGCTTTCATGTCGCGAAGAAGTTGCTCGCACGGGGTGACGAGGTCGTCGGTCTCGACAACGTCAATCCGTACTACGATCCGGCGCTCAAGGAGGCCCGGGTCAAGCAACTCGAGGCCATGCCGGGGTTCCGTCTCCACCGGAACAACCTCGAGGATCGTGGCGCCATCGAACGGCTCTTTGCGGAGAACCGGTTCGGCCGGGTCATCCACCTGGCCGCACAGGCCGGTGTCCGCCACTCGGTGACGAATCCCCACGTGTACATCGACAGCAACATCACCGGCTTCCTCCACATCCTCGAAGGATGTCGCCACAACGGTTGCGAGCACCTGACCTACGCCTCGACGTCATCGGTCTACGGCTGCAATACCGAGATGCCGTTCACGGTGCACAAGGGCGTCGACCACCCGGTGTCGTTGTACGGCGCGACGAAAAAAGCCAACGAATTGATGGCGCACTCGTACAGCCACCTCTACGGCTTGCCGACGACGGGGCTGCGTTTCTTCACGGTGTACGGACCGTGGGGCCGCCCGGACATGGCGCTCTTCCTCTTCACCCGGGCGATCCTCGAGGGCAGGCCGATCGACGTGTTCAACAACGGCCAGATGCGCCGCGACTTCACGTACATCGACGATATCGTGGAGGGCGTCGTGCGGATCTCCGATCGCACCGCCGCCCCGGATCCCGCATGGGATAGCGACCTCCCCGACCCGGCCACCAGCAGTGCACCGTATCGCCTGTACAACATCGGCAACAGTGACCCGGTCGAGTTGATGGACATGATCGGCGCGCTCGAGGATGCGCTGGGCGAGGAAGCCGTCAAGAACTACATGCCGATGCAGATGGGCGACGTGCCGGCCACGTTCGCCGATGTTGATGACCTCGCACGCGACGCCGGCTTCCAGCCAGCCACGCCCATCCGGGTTGGCGTCGGCCGCTTCGTAGACTGGTACCTGGCCTACTTCGGGGATCCCCGGAAGGGCTGATACTCAGGTCGTCGCGAGCGCCTTTCGCCAGAGCACGACGAGGCGCTCGGCGATGGCCACGTCGCCATACCGCTCGAGCACCCGCGAGCGCGCCGCCTCTCCCAGCACGCCAGCGCCGTCTGGCCGGTCCACGAACCGCTGCAACGCGGCGGTCAGCGCTGCCGGGTCCTCGGCGTCCAGAACGACTCCCGCGTCACCCACGACATCCGGAAGCGCCCCCGAACGCGAGACGATCGGAGCAACACCGTGGGCCATCGCCTCGAGCACCACCTGACCGGTGGGCTCGACCCACGTCGGCGTGGCCCGGGAAGGGGCGACGACGGCGTCGATCATGGGCCACAAACCCTGGAGCGAGTCGCGGGCCGGCGCCCCGAGCCATTCGATGCGCCCTGACAGGCCCAGCCGCTGCGCCTGCAATTCCAACGCCTCCTGCTCCGGGCCGGTGCCGATCATCTTGAGTTGCCATGTCCCGTAGGTCGACCCGAGGGCGTCGAGCAGCAGGTCGAAGCCGCGCTCCCTGATCAAGCGGCCGGCGGCAGCAAAGGTCGGCGGCTCGTGCTCCACGCGGCGCGCCCGCACGGGTATCGCGAATCCTCCGAGTGGAACGACTCCCACCGGACGATCGCTGCTGCCGCCGGTGAGATGGTCGAGCGCAGGGCGGGTGATGCCTGCCAGCGCCACCGCACCCTCGCGAACCCGCTTCGACTGCCACCGCGCGGTGATCCCACCCGGCCCGCCGACGCTCGACGTGCCGACGAGCACATACGGAAGCTTCAGGTCCCGCGCCGCCGCAGCACCCGCCTCGGCCGCCGGTGTCCACGGGTCACCGACGATGTGCAGCAGCGAGGGCTGGTCGTCGCGGAGCGCCGCGCGGAGTGCCTTGCGTGACCACCGCAGGTCCATGGGGTCGCTCGGCTGTCCGCGCGCCGTGACGTGCCGATAGCGCACGCCGCCGTCGTCCGACGATTCGGTGCGGACGACCGCAACCGTCGGTTCGATGCCCAGCGAGGTGAGGGCGTGCAGCACGCCGGAGGGGGTTGGTTCAGGGGCAAGGATGAAGATCTTCACCCGACAAAGATGCCGGGGGCGCCGTTAACTTCCACCCCATGCGTATCCTCCAGCTCGCGAAGTACTACTGGCCGCGCTCCGGCGGGATGGAACGCGTGGTCCAGGGACTTGCCGAAACGATCGCCGAGCGGGGTCACGAAGTCGAGGTGGTCGCGGTGACGGCGTTTGGTGATCCGCGACCGGGGCAGAAGCGTCGCGCCTCGGTCAAGCGAGCGTGGTCGTTCGCACCGGTGGGAAGCCAGGAACTGGCGCCTGCGTACATCGCCGCCGCATGGTCACGCGCCGATGTCATCCATCTCCATCACCCGCACTCGCTGGCCGACATCGCGTACGCATTTCGACCCTCACTGGCACCGCTGGTCGTCACCCAGCACGCCGACTACCCGAGCTTCCTGTACAAGCTGCCGGGGCGCTACGCGTTGCACCGGGCCGAAGCCATCATCGTTCCGAGCAAGGCGCACATCGCCCTGTCGCGGGAGCTGAAGGGGTTCGAGCACAAGGTCCACGTGATCCCGTTCGGCATCGACGAGAAGCGTTGGGAGGTCGTCCCGCCGCCTCCTCCGGGTAATCCGCCTCGCGCACTGTTCATCGGCCGGCTGGTGGCGTACAAAGGGCTCGAGTTCCTCCTCCGTGCCCTCGAGCAGGTGCCGGAGCTCCGACTCGACATCGTGGGGACGGGGCCCGAGCGCAACCGCCTGGAGACACTCTCGCGGGCATTGGCGATTTCGGACCGAGTGAAGTGGTGGGGCGAGTACCCGGACGTCGACCTGCCGCGCCGGATGGCCGACGCCGACTTCCTGGTGCTGCCATCGGTGAGTGTCGAGGAGATGTTCGGCATCGTTCTCCTCGAAGCAATGGCGGCCGGTCGACCGGTCATCACCACCGCGGTTCCCTCAGGGGTGCGGGAAGTGAATACTGATGGCGAGACCGGCCTCGAGGTGCCCATTCGGGACATCGACGCGCTGGCCGCGGCAATGCGTCGGCTCGCCAACGATGCCGACCTGCGGGACCGACTGGGCAGGGCAGGGCGACAGCGAGTTCGCGACCGGTTTTCGCTCGACGCAATGACCACGGCGCATCTCGAGTTGTATGCCAAGGTGCGTGGGCCGAAAGGCTGATGGTGGAGAGATCACCAGTCGCATTCGGATGGGGGGAGGGGTATGCCGTCCGGCTATGTGGAAAAACAAACTGCTTTAATTGTGCGCTGTAACATGTTGGTGTGAAAGTGTTTCGGCCCCGTAGCTCAGGTGGTTAGAGCAGCGGACTCATAATCTGAAGGTCGAGGGTTCGAACCCCTCCGGGGCCATCGTGTCGAAGTCGAAAGGGGGCCGCTTGTTTGGGCTCACCGGGAGTGGTATCATCCCCTCGCGATCAGTCGCGGGCGATTAGCTCAGCTGGTTAGAGCGCGCGCCTCACATGCGCGAGGTCGGGGGTTCGAGCCCCTCATCGCCCATCGGCCCGAACCATCCCGCTGGGTGGCGTAGGGTCGCCGAGTCAGTCAGTGAGTGGAGCCTCCCGGGCTGGCTCGGAACGGGAAAAAGACGGTGGCCACGATTCCAGGAGGGGTCGTGGCCATCGTGCTGTCCGTCACCTATCCGCATTCGCCGTGCGTGTGGATAACTGCGGTTGTGGAAAACTACTCGTCCCCGACCGCCTCGTCCCAGGCAAGAATCACTTCGTCCGGCGCCACCGTTGCCGTGCCCCGTTTCCCGACCTTGACCCCGGCGGCCAGGTTCGCGAGCCACGCCGCCTCACCGATCTCGGCACCGGCCCCCAGCGCCGCGCCGATCCACGCCGTGACGGTGTCACCGGCACCCGACACGTCGAACACTTCGCGGGCATTGCTGGGTGTCCGCCGCAGGGCCGCCCCTGCGGAAATCAGCGCCATGCCATCGGCACCGAGGGTGAGCAGCATGTGATCGACGGCGAGTCGCTCCCGGGCGGCAGCGAGGTCGGCGTCGTCTCCCATGAAGTGGGTCCCGAACGCCGCCTCGAGTTCCCGGCGATTGGGCTTGAACACCGTCGCGCCAGCATAGTCGAAGAAGTGGCGCCGCTTCGGGTCGACCACGATCGGGACGCCTTGCTCGGCCGCCGCGTCGATCAGGGCCCGGGCGAACATCGCATCGATCGCACCCTTGTCGTAATCCTCGACCAGCACGACGTCGGCCTCCTCGATCTCGCGCTGGGCTGCGGCGTGCAGGTCGTCGCGGTGGCGATCGGGAATGGGGTTGGTGACTTCGCGGTCGATCCTCACGATCTGCTGCCCCTGGGCCACGATGCGGGTCTTGGTGGTGGTGGGCCGCCCGGTGACCGTGAGCAGTCCCGCCGTGCCAATGGTCAGGGCGGCGAGGGCGTCACGCAGCGCATCGCCGGCACTGTCGTCGCCCACCACCGCCACCAGCGACGCCGTGGCACCGAGCGCCGCGATGTTGGCCGCCACATTGCCGGCGCCACCCGGGACCGCCACTTCGGATTCCATCGTCACCACGGGAACCGGCGCCTCGGGGGACACGCGGTCGGCATCCCCGATCAGGTATCGGTCGAGCATCGCATCGCCAATCACCACAACCTGTACGTTGCGCATGGCCCCGAGCAGCTCGATCAGGCGGTCGCGGCCAAGGGGGGCGAGAATGTCGGTCATGCGGGGCTCCGAGGTTGAGCGCGATCGTGGAGAGCGGTCGGCTGAGGGATGACGGGCGCGACCGGGCCCGGGTATCTTCGCCGTTGATGCCGGAACTTACTGTAGTCACGACGCGCGGCCCGCTGGTGGAGTCACGCCATCGCATTTCCGCCGCGGTGGTCGATCCCGCCGGACACCTCGTTGCCGAGGCGGGCGACCCCGACCAGGTGACGTTCTGGCGTTCCGCGTCCAAGCCGTTCCAGCTGCTTCCGCTGGTCGTCGCCGGAGGTGTGGAGCGGTTCGGGCTGGATTCACGCATGCTTGCACTGGCGTGTGGCAGCCACAATGGCGAACCGGTGCATCGGGAAGTCGGGGCCCGCTGGCTGACCGCGGTCGGGCTCACCGATGGCCAGCTCGCGTGTGGCGGACATCTGTCGCTGCTCACCCGACTGGCGAACGACATGATCCGCGAGGGTGTGGTTCCCACACCGCTGTGGAGCAACTGTTCGGGCAAGCATGCGTCGCTGCTCGCGCAGGCCAGGATGGAAGGCTGGTCGCTCGACGGATACGAGGTGCGGGGACATCCGGTGCAGGAAAGGGTCGAGGCGACCGTCTCCCGGTGGACGGCGACCCCACGGGGTGAGCTCGAGTGGGGCATCGACGGCTGCACCGCATCGGCGGTCGCGCTCTCCCTGCGCGGAATGGCGACCGGGTACGCCCGGTTGGGGGCCGACGACGATCCAGCAATCGTTGTGGTACGCCGCGCCATGATGGAAGAGCCGTACATGGTCGCCGGGGCCGATCGTCTCGACACTGTCCTGATGGAGGCGTGGCCGGGGCGGATCGCCGTCAAGATCGGCGCGGGCGGCGTCTACAGCGCGGCGCTCCCCACGCTCGGGCTCGGTCTGGCCCTCAAGGTGGACGACGGCGACATGAAGGCCGCAGGGCTTGCCCTCGTTGCGATCCTGCAGGACATCACCGGTCGTGTCGATCCTCAGGGCGACTGGCCGGTGGGCGGGCTAGGACGATGGATCTCGCCGCCGATTCGGAACACGCGAGAAGAGATCACGGGTGGCTGGGATGTTCACGGCCGCCTGCGATACTGCTGACTTCAGGGAGGAACACGATGGCTGAACCACGCAATGTGCTCGACGAGCGCACCGAAGCACTTGTTGCACTTGCTGCCGCAATCGCCCAGGGAGAGGAAACCGGGATTCGGGAGCGGGTCGCGGAGGCAGTCGCGGCTGGCGTGCCCCACGTGTGGGTCGACGAGCTCATCCTGCAGTCCGTCCTGATGGTCGGCTATCCGCGCACGCTGATCGCCGCAGGTCTGTGGCGCAAGGCCGCAGGGGTGCCCGCCACGAACGCCGATCACGACATCGATTACGACGCCCATGAAGCGTGGACAGCGCGCGGCGAGGTGACCTGTCGCGAAGTGTATGGTGACAATTACACCAAGCTGCGCCGCAATGTGGCGGAACTCCATCCCGCACTCGACGCGTGGATGCTCACCGAGGGATACGGACGCACGCTGTCGCGGCCGGGCCTGGAACTCAAGCTCCGCGAGTTCTGCGTGATCGTGCAGACGGCGGTGCTCGACACCCCGCGCCAGCTGCATTCCCACCTGCGTGGCGCACTCAATGCCGGCGCCACGTTCGACGAGGTCGAGGCGGTGCTCGGGATCGCCAATCCGCTCGTGGCACACGATCATTGGACGGCCGTGAAGGACCTCTGGGAACAGGTGCAGGATGCCTGGAACATCCTCTCGTGAGCTTCGTCGATCAGGTGACCGTCGAGATCAAGGCCGGACGGGGTGGAGACGGCGCGTCGTCATTCGCGCGATTCAAGTTCAAGCCGAAGGGTGGTCCGGACGGTGGCGACGGCGGTCACGGCGGATCGGTGTACGTCCGCGCCGACCAGAATCTTTCGACGCTGCTCGACTACCGGTACCGTGCTTCGTGGAAGGCGGCCGACGGGGTACACGGCAAGGGTCGGACGTGGACCGGTGCCAGCGCCGACGACATTCGCCTGCCCGTCCCGCCCGGAACGGTGATTGCCGACGCAGACACCGGCGAGACATTGGGCGAGGTGCTCCATGCCGGTGACGAACTGCTGGTGGCCCGCGGCGGCGGCGGTGGACGCGGGAACGCCCGGTTCGCAACGGCGACGCATCAGGCCCCGCGCGAACACGAACCGGGTCGCGCTGGTGAGGAACGGCGACTGTCGCTGGTCCTCAAGCTCATCGCCGACGTCGGCCTGGTGGGCGAACCCAACGCGGGAAAAAGCACCCTCCTTTCAGTGTTAAGCGCCGCGCGTCCGAAGATCGCCGACTATCCCTTCACCACGCTGGAACCGAACCTCGGCGTGGTCGGGTTGTCAGGCTCGCGCTCATTCGTGATCGCCGACATACCCGGGATCATCGAGGGCGCCCACGCCGGCAAGGGCCTCGGTCTCAAGTTTCTCCAGCACGTCGAGCGTACCCGATTGCTCGCATTCATGGTCCCGGTCGATGCCGAGGACCCGCAGGCGGTGTTCGAACAGCTCCGCCGGGAAATCCGGTTGTACTCACCGGTGCTGTCCGAAACGCCGCATGTGTTGATCCTGACCAAGCGGGACCTGTTGCCCGACGAGAGCCCGACCCCGGTGGTGGACGCGCCCGACGCGCAACTCGTCACCACGATTTCAAGCGCGGCCGGCACGGGTCTCGACGCCCTGAAGGAATCTCTCTGGACCGCGGTGCAAGCGGTTCGTGACACCGAAGCAGGAACCGCCGAGCGCACCGATGCCGATCTCTTCGACGATCTCCCAAGCGATGGTGGCGAACTGCCCGGCTGACCCCGACGAGCGCGAGGCCTGGCTCGCGCTGGCATCGGTGCCCGGGCTCGGACCCAGGCGTCTCGCGACCCTCCTCTCCGAATTTCACTCCGCATCAGCTGTCCTGCGTGCCACGCAGGACGCACTCCGCGAGGTACCGGGTGTTCCACCTGCGGTGGTGCGTGCCATCAGCCGTGCGGGGGCTTCCGACGGCGCCGCACTTCTCGATGCTGCGACGCAGGCGGGCCAGGAGATCCTCACCCCGGCCGACACCGCCTACCCGGCACTGCTCCGCGCGATTCCCGACCCACCACTCGCGCTGTTCGTGGTGGGCAATGTCGGGATCCTGAACCAGCCTGCCGTCGCCATCGTCGGCAGTCGTGATCACACCGGATATGGCGAACGCGTTGCCGCCACCATGGGCGGCGCCGCGGGTGGGGCCGGAGTGGTTGTGGTGAGCGGTCTGGCGCGAGGGCTCGACGCGGTGGCGCAGGCGGCGGCGCTCGACGCCGGTGGCACGACGGTCGGCGTGCTCGGACATGGCGCCGATATCGTGTACCCCCGCGAGAATGCCGCGCTTTACCGCCGGGTGATCGATGGCGGCCTCCTTCTCAGCGAGTTCCCGCCCGGTGCCCAGCCGACACCGGGATCGTTCCCCCGGCGCAACCGCCTGATCAGCGGCCTGGCACGGGTGCTGGTCGTCGTCGAAGCGGCCGATGGTTCGGGCACGATGATCACCGTTGCGATGGCGCTCGAGCAGGGGCGTGAGGTGTTTGCCGTTCCCGGTCCTATCACTGGCGAATCATCGCGTGGAACCAACCGGTTGATCCGCGACGGCGCCACACCGCTGCTCGGAGTGGAAGAGCTGCTCGCGGTATTCGGCGCGGCCCCGGCGTGCACGGAGACGGCGCCCGAGTGCAGCCTCACGGCCACCGAGGCGCGAGTGTTCGGCGCTCTGGGCACCGACGCGCGCCATCTCGACGACGTGGCATTGGCGTCGGGCCTGCCGATCGGCGAGCTCCTCGGAACGTTGCTCGGGCTCGAGCTCGGCGGGCTCGTCACGCAGCTTCCCGGCTCGCGCTATCAGCGTCGCTGATCGATCCGGTCGATGCCGGTCGCTTACGTTTGACGCGTCATGCATCTCTATGTCCACGTCCCGTTCTGCGCACGGCGCTGCTCCTACTGTGATTTTTCGATCGCGGTGAGGCGCGTCGTACCCGACACCCGTTATGTCGAATCCGTGGTGGCCGAGTGGCGCACCCGCACCGTCGCGTTGGCGCCGATGCGGCTGGACACGGTGTACTTCGGTGGCGGCACGCCGTCTCGGCTCGCTCCTTCGGCCCTCGCCGACCTGTTGGCAGCGATCACTCGCGACACCCCGCTCGCCGACGATGCAGAAGTCACGATCGAGGTCAATCCGGACGATGTCACCGTGGATGCGGTGGCGACCTGGTCTGCTGCGGGGGTGAACCGCGCATCGCTCGGGGTGCAGAGTCACGATCCGGCGGTGCTCGCCTGGATGCACCGGACTCATCGTGCGGATCAGGTCGGTCCGGCGATGCAGATGCTCCGTGACGGCGGAATCGACAACATCTCGGTCGACCTGATCTTCGCCCTGCCTCCCGAGATCGCGCGCAACTGGCAGGACGACGTCGCATCGCACTCTCGACCTCGCGCCAACCCACGTGTCGCTGTACGGACTCACGACGGAGCCGCACACGCCGCTGGCGCGGTGGCGCGAGCGCGGCACGATCTCGGCGCTGCCGGACGAGCTGTACGCCGCGCAGTACCTCGCGGTGCACAACGCGCTGCTTGGGGCGGGATACGAGCACTACGAAGTGTCGAACGCCGCATTGCCGGGTCGGCGTTCGCGCCACAACTCGGTGTACTGGAGTGGGTCCGACTATCTCGGCCTGGGGCCATCGGCCCATTCACTTTGCGGGGACACCCGTTCCTGGAATATCCGCGCGTGGGAGGCCTACGCCGTCGCCATCGAGGCCGGCCGGAGCGCCCAGGAGGGATTCGAGCAGCTGGGGCCTCGCGAACTCGCCCTCGAATCGGCGTACCTGGGGCTTCGCACCGACGCCGGTCTGGACCGTGCCCGGATCGGCGAATCGGCGCTCCACCAGTGGGTTGAAGCGGGATGGGCGGAGGAGTCGGAGGGGCGGGTGCACCTCCGGGTGGAGGGGTGGCTTCGGCTCGACGCGCTGGTGGCTTCGTTGGGGGATTTCTAGGTTTCCCCGCATGGCAGACGCTGAATCGCTCACCGACCGGGAACGCCGGGTCCTCGAGGCCGTGGTCGAGATTTATATCGCGACCGCGGAGCCGACCGGTAGCCAGACGGTTGCACGTCGCTCCGCACTCGGCATCTCGCCCGCGTCGATACGTTCGTCGATGAGCGACCTGGAGGCAAAAGGCTACCTCTATCACCCGCACACCAGCGCGGGACGAATCCCGACCGACCGGGCGTACCGGATCTATGTCGACGCGCTCATGCGGCGCCTGCCGCCTGACCTTCGCGCGCGGGAAACCCTGGAGGTCGAACTCGGCGCCGCGGCCGCGAGCGAGCAACTGGTCGGTCGAGCGGCGCAGGTGCTCGGGATCCTCACCCAGGAACTGGGGGTGGCGGTTGCACCCTCGCTCGATGAGATCGTGCTCGACCGGATCGACCTGGTCGCGGTGTCAACCGATCGACTGCTGCTCGTGCTCAACCTGCGCAGCGGGGCGGTGCGAACGATCTACGTGCGGGTGCCCGGCTCGATTCCGCGCGGACAGGCCGACGCGGTGCAGCGCATCCTCAACGAGCGGCTGGCGGGGCACACCCTGCGCGAGATCCGTGCGACCGTGGCCGAGCGGCTCCGCGACGTGGGTCGGCGTCCCGACGTGGCCGAGTTGCTCGATATCATCCTGGCGGAGGGCGACGGGCTCTTCGATCTGGAGGAAAGCGAGCCGGTGATGCTCGGCAGTGCATCGATGCTGGTCGACCAGCCGGAGTTCTCGTCGAGTGAGCGGATGCGGAACCTGCTCACGCTGACCGAGCGGCGGGACGTGCTTCGCGAGGCGCTGGCACAGCGACGCCACGACGGAATCACCATCACGATCGGCGACGAGCACGGTGAACCGGGCCTCTCCGGCTTCACGCTCGTCACCGCGACATACCGACGGGGGGGCGCAACCGGCGTCATCGGTGTGCTCGGACCCACCCGCATGCCCTATGAGAAGATCATCGGACTGGTCGAACATACCGGTCGCCTGGTAGAGGATTTCCTGCAGTGATCGATTACTACGAAGTGCTTGAAGTGAAACGCGATGCAAGTGGCGACGAGATCAAGAAGTCCTATCGACGGCTCGCCATGGACTACCACCCCGACCGCAACTCGTCACACGATGCGGAGGAGAAGTTCAAGGAATTGTCCGAGGCCTATCAGGTGCTCTCGGATGCGAACAAGCGGGCGCACTACGACCGGTTCGGCACGGCACCGGCCGGCGCGCAGGGGTTCGGCGGGTTCGAGCACATCGACCTGAGCGAGGCGCTCAACATCTTCATGCGCGACTTCGGCGGATTCTCCGGCTTCGACGGCATTTTCGGCGGACGCGAACAGGTCGATCCGCGGCGCGGGCAGGATATCAAGATGACCGTGCGCCTGACGCTCCAGGAAGTCGCACACGGCGCCAAGCGAAGCATCAAGCTGAAGACCCTCACCGCGTGCGACGCCTGCGCCGGCAGCGGCGCCGCGTCGGGCACGACGGCCACGCGCTGCGGCACCTGCTCGGGGAGCGGGGAGGTGCGTCGCGCGGCGCGTTCGATGTTCGGCCAGTTCGTGCAGGTCGGACCGTGTCCCACGTGTCACGGCGAGGGCACGACCGTCGGTTCACCGTGCGAGGTCTGTCGCGGTGACGGCCGCGTCAAGGGCGAACGTACCGTGCCGGTCGACATACCGGCAGGCGTGTCGAGCCAGAATTATCTCACGATTCGCGGACAGGGAGCGGCGGGTCCGCGTGGCGGCCCCAACGGCGACCTGATCGTGATGCTCGACGTCAAGGACGACGACCGTTTCACCCGTGACGGCGAAGACCTCATCCACGACCTGCCGATCTCGTTCTCGCAGGCGGCCCTCGGCTGCACGGCATCGATCCCGACGCCGTGGGGTGACGAACCGCTCGGCGTGCCCGCCGGCACGCAGAACGGAAGCGAGTTCAGGGTGCGAGGCAAGGGACTTCCGCGCCTGGGTGGGAAGGGGGTCGGCGACATGCACATCCGGGTGCACATCTGGACGCCGGACGACCTCAACGACGAGCAGCGACGCCTCTTTGCAGAACTCGCCATGCATGAAGGTGACGGACCGAGTCGCCGGGGCGGTTTCTGGACCAAGCTGAAGGAAGCGCTCCGAGCGTGACCGACGCGTGGTGGCGACTCGCCGTCAGCTGCACGCCCACCGACACCGAACTCGTGGCGGCCCGGCTGGTGCTTCTTTCCGGGCACGCGGTCGAGGAATCGGGGATCGGGAACGTGCTCGCCGTTGCCGAATCGGAAGCGGCCGCGCGCTCGATGCTCGACACCCTCGCCGCAGATCATCCCGGCATCAGCGGAACGATCTCGGCGCTCGCTCCCGTCGACTGGTCGGTGCGATGGCGTGACGGGATCGTCGCGCGACGCTTCGGGCGTTTGGTGCTTTCACCGTCATGGATCACGCCCGAACTCACCGTGGGCGATGTCAGCGTGGTACTCGACCCCGAGAACGCCTTCGGCAGTGGTGAGCACGGCTCCACGCGCGCCGCGCTTGCACTGCTGGAACGTCACCTGCGAAAGGGGGACACCGTGCTCGACCTTGGCAGTGGATCGGGTATCCTCGCGATTGCTGCCGTGCAGCTCGGCGCGGTGAGCGCGATCGGCATCGAGGTCGACCCGGAATCGAATCCGGTTGCCGATGCCAACGCTGCCCGCAACGGTGTCGCCGATCGTGTGGCGTTCCTGCTGGGCGACGCGGGCGAGCTTGCCGTGCTCGCCGGGCCAGCGCGGATTGTCTGCTCGAACATCCTCCGCACTGTCAACACCATCCTCCTCCCGCAGATCGCCAAGGCGCTGGAGCCGGATGGCGTCGCGATTTTCGCGGGCATGGAGGACATCGAGGAAGCACTCTTCCGACCGGTGCTGCGGGACGCCGGGTTCGTGGTGATCGACGACCAGCACGACGCCGGATGGTGGGCCGTGGCGGCGGGGCGCACGTGATCACGGTGATGGTGGGACCCGGTGACCATGCGGTCGGTGGGTTCGTCGAGCTCGACGATGAGGAGTCACATCACCTCCAGGTACGCCGGGTGCGCGACGGTGAGCGCTGTATCGCGCTCGACGGCGCCGGTGCGGTGATCAGCGGACCCCTGCAGCGCGGGATGCGCCGCTGGCAGGTTGCGATCGACGAACTCACCGTGCATCCGAAACCGGCGGGCACCGTGCTCGCGGTGGCAGCAGGCGACCGCGACCGATTCCTCGTGCTGGCCGAGAAGGCCGCTGAGTTGGGCGTGACGCGAATCATTCCACTGGTCACGGCTCGTCAGCGCAGTGTCGAGACCCGCCTGCGCGACGTCGCGCTCGATCGCGTGCGGAAACGTGCTCGCGAAGCCTGCAAGCAGAGCGGCAACCCGTGGATTCCCGATGATCGACCCGATCACCGCACTCGAGGATCTACCGCGCGAATCCGGATGGTTTGTCGCGAGCGCAAGGCGGTGGACCGTGTCCAGCGATCGCCGCAAGACGCGGTTGCATCCTGGCTGATCGGGCCCGAAGGCGGATGGACCGAGCCGGAAGACGGGTTCATCATGGAGGCGCTCGGTGCAGTGCCTGTCGGTCTCGCGCCTTGGGTGCTGCGCTTCGAGACAGCAGCACTCGCCGCCGCAGTGATCACGATCGACCGACGTGCGCAAGCGTAACGCACTCTCCGGTCACTCATCTCTGTCTCTAGTCTCTAGTCTCTAGTCTCTAGTCTCTCTCAAAGGCCAACATGCCCTGCATCTTCTGCCAGATCGCATCCGGTGAGGTTCCCGCCGAGATTCTCGGTCGCTCCGATCTCGCCGTGGCGTTTCGCGACCTTGCTCCCCAGGCGCCTGTCCACATCCTGGTCGTGCCGATCGACCACGTGGGGAGCGCTGCCGAGTTGAGTGGTGAGGCGGGCGAAGCGACGCTCGGGGCGGTGATGCGGCTCGGTGTCGAGGTCGCGGCCGAGCTGGGCCTCGCGGCGTCCGGATACCGCTTTGTCGTCAATACCGGCGCCGATGGCGGGCAAAGCGTCCCCCACCTCCACCTCCACGTCCTGGGGGGCCGCCAGATGACCTGGCCGCCGGGCTGACGGGGCCTCCGCCAGCTTGCCGTATCTCCGCCCGGGGCCTAGCTTTGCAGGTCTATCCATTGACCGGTCCCTTCGCTGGGGCTTTGAGAGAGGTGATTTCAGGACATGTCAGAAGTCGTCATCCATGAGGATGAGAGTTTCGAACGGGCGCTCAAGCGTTTCAAGAAGAAGTGCGAGAAGGCCGGGATCCTCTCCGACCTCCGCAAGCATCGGCACTACGAGAAGCCGAGCGAGAAGCGGAAGCGCAAGTTGAACGCCGCGCAGCGCAAGACGCGCCGCGGTCGCTCGCATGCCTGAGCTAGCTGATCGAATCCGCGCCGATCAGGTGATCTCGCGGAAGGAAGCGAACAAGGACCGGACCGTGTTGCTCGGGACGGTCCTTGCTGCGTTGAAGAATCGAGAGATCGAGCTCTCGCGGCTCCTCCTCGACGAGGACGTGGTCGAGATGCTCAGGCGCCAGATCAAGCAGCGGCTCGATTCGATCGAACAGTACACCAAGGGGAACCGCCCCGATCTCGCCGACTCGGAATCTGCCGAACTCGCGATGTTGCGCGAATACCTGCCGCCTGAAGTTGATCCGTCAGAGATTCGCGCGGCGGCCCGACTCGCCGTGGCGGAGGGACAGACCAGCCTGGGCGGTGTGATGGGGGTGCTGATGACGAAGTTCAAGGGAAGGGCCGACGGCCGCGTGATCAACGAGATTGCCCGCGAGGCGCTGCAGCAGCAATGAACGCCACGCCGCTCTCCCGCCACGGGGTGTCGTCCTTCAGCGAGGGCGACACCCCGTCGACATTGAACCCGGGGCCAACCGAGGCCGCGTTGCGCGCGATCGAGTTCGACGCGGTCCTCGACCTCGTTGCCCAGCACACCGCGGGCGCGCTCGGCGCGTCGGCGATTCGCGCGCGTCGACCGGGCACGGATGTTCCGTGGATTCATGCCGAGCTCGCCGACGTCGGCGAGGTGCTCCGGTGCTGCGTCGGGGCGAGCAACGTGGCGGTGTCTCCGGTCCCGGACATCCGGTCGGCGCTCGGTCGGCTGCGCCTCGACGGCGCGGTGCTCGAACTCGCCGAGTTGGCAACCGTGCGGGTGACGCTGCTCGCCACGCGGACGGTGCTCCGGGAAATCGACCGGCTCGCCGAGACATGTCCACGGCTTGCGGGGCGACGCGCGACGCCGATCGACCGCGCTGTCGAGCGCGCCCTCGAGCAGGCGGTGAGCGAGGATGGCGAGCTCCTCGACGGCGCCAGTCCGGGGCTCGCGGCTGCCCGGCGCGAAATTCATGCGTCCCGTGAGCGGTTGCTGCGCCGCCTCGAGGCGATGCTGCGTGAGATGGACGCTGCGGCGCTTCCGTCCGGCGCAGCGGTCACGATGCGCGGCGGACGCTACGTCATCCCGGTGCGGCGTGACGCCCGCCAGCGGCCCGACGGCATCATTCACGACGAGTCGGGCAGTGCCGGGACGTTGTTCATCGAGCCGACCGCAGCGATCGCGCTCGGCAACGCAATGCGTGCCGCGCTGGTCGATGAGGAACGCGAGACGCTGAAGGTGTTGCGGGAGTTGACCGAGCTCCTGCGGCCGGCGCGGCCGGTCATCGCAGCGCTCCATGCCATGGCTGTCGCGGTGGACGGGATCAACGCCCGCGCAGCCTGGGCGCTGGCGTGCGGCGGAGACGTGCCGGTCGTCCACGATGTCGGCGGACCGCTGCGTTCTGCGTGATGCCCGCCATCCGTTGCTGCTCGCGCGCGGAATACCGGTTGTTCCGTTCGATCTCGCAATGGATCCGCGACGAACGCACGCTGCTGATATCCGGGCCGAACACCGGGGGCAAGACGGTGTTGCTCAAGGGCGACGGCCCTCATGCTCGCGCTGGCGCAGTGCGGGGATCGTGCCGCCGGTCGGCGCCGGCACCGAGCTGCCGGTCGTGCACCGCGATGTTCGTCGACATCGGCGACCATCAGTCGCTTGCCGATGATCTCTCCACCTTTGCCGCACACGTGGCCGAGCTGCGGCGAATCCTCGACGCGAGCCGACGCGTCGACACTGGTGGTGCTGGATGAAGTCGGTTCCGGCACCGACCCAGCCGAGGGCGGGGCGCTCGCGATGGCGGTGCTCGAGACGCTCACGCGGCGCGGTGTCCTGACACTCGCCACGACCCACCTCGGTGCGCTCAAGACGCTGGCATCGCGCACTCCGGGCGTGGTCAACGGTTCGCTGCAGTTCGATGCCACGACACTCTCGCCGACTTACCGATTCACCAAGGGGATTCCCGGTCGATCGTACGGCATCGCGATAGCGCGACGGCTGGGCGTCGATCCCGATGTCGTCGCGGCGGCAGAGGCGCTGGTCCCCGCCGCGGAGCGTGATCTCGACGAGTTGATCGCGTCCGTCGAGTCGCGCGAACAGGCTCTCCACGCACTCGAGGAGGCACAGCGGGAACGAGCCATCGAGGTCGAGCGGCGCGAGGCGCTGGTGACCAGTCGGGCCGCTGTCCAGGAGGAACGGGAAGCGACGCTCCGGACCCGTGAGAAGGAGGCAGAGCGCGACCGGGCACGTCAGGCGAAGGCCTACCTGCTCGAGGCACGCAAGCGCGTCGAAGCCGCGCTGGCGCTCGCCCGCGGTGCTGCCGACGAAGCAGCGGGGAAGGAAGCGCGGCGCCTGGTCGAGGACGGCGTGCGGGAAGAGTCGCGCCGCGCCGACGACGATCGATCGTTGCCCGTCGGCGATCCGTCCGCAGTGCGGGTGGGCGATCGGGTGCGACTCAGCACTGGAAGCACCGGCGATGTTGTCGAGCTGCGTGGTGATGGCCGGGCGGTGGTGCTCGTCGGCGCGATGCGGCTGGTGGTGTCGCGCGCTGTCGTTGACGCCGATCGCCGCGCGCGAGCGACCGGCGAGCGTCGACACGTCGTTGCTTGGCGATGCGCCGGACCGCGACACGGTGAATGAACTCGACCTCCGCGGGATGCGAGCCGACGAGGCCGAAGCGATCGTGATCGGCGCAGTCGACGGTGCAGTGCTCAGCGAACAGCCGACGCTGCGAATCATTCATGGAATGGGCACCGGCGTGCTCCGGGACGTGGTCCGGCGCCTCCTGCAGTCCGACAAGCGGGTCGCGTCGTTCGACTTCGCACCGCGGCAGCAGGGCGGCACCGGTGTCACCGTGGTGGTGCTGCGCTGATGGGACGCATTCCCGACGAACTCGTCGAACAGGTGCGCGACACCGCCGACCTCCTGGAGATCGTGCAGGAAAGCGTGCAACTCAAGCGCCAGGGAAGCGACTATCGCGGCCCGTGCCCGTTCCACGGCGGCACGAACCGCAACTTTGCCGTCATCCCGAAGAAGAACCTGTACTACTGCTTTGTCTGCCACGCGGCGGGCGATGTCTTCACGTGGTATCGCGAGCGCTTCGGACTCGACTATCCGTCAGCGGTGCGCGAAGTGGCGCGCCGGTACGGCATCGTGATCCCCGACGTGATCGAGCGGGCCGGGCCGGACCCGCGTGAACCGTTGTATCAGGCGTGCGACGCGGCCCAGGGGTGGTTCGCGGCGCAGCTGCGTGACCTTCCGGAGGCGGAGTCCACCAGGCGCTATCTCCTCGAGCGTGAATTGTCGCTCGATGCCGCAGCCGAACTCGGCCTCGGTTACGCACCCCGTGGCGGACAGTTCGCTGCTGCGATGAACACCCTCGGGATTGCGGAAGCCGTGCTGCTCGAAGCCGCCCTGCTCAGCCGCCGCGACGACGGTACGGTGTATCCGCGCTTCCGCGGGCGTTTGCTGTTTCCCATTCACGACCTCCGCGGCCGGGTCGTGGGATTCGGTGGACGCGTCATCGGATCGGGTGAGCCGAAGTATCTCAACTCGCCGGAGTCGCCGATCTTCCACAAGGGCGAGCAGCTCTACCACCTCCACCTGGCCCGCAACGCGATCAGGAAGGAGGGGTACGCGATCCTCGTCGAGGGCTACTTCGACGTGCAGCGACTGGCGCTTGCCGGCATCGAGCATGTGGTGGCACCGCTCGGCACGGCGACCACCGAACAGCAGGCGATCCTGCTCAAGCGCTACGCTTCCGAGGTGGTGGTCATGTACGACTCCGATCCGGCGGGGCTCAAGGCGACGTTCCGGGCCGCGGACATCCTGCTGGCCCAGGGCGTGCGAGTTCGTGTTGCGACGATGCCCCCCGGCGAAGATCCCGATACACTGGCGCGCCGGGGCGGTGCCGCCGCGATCGAGGCGATCGTTGCTGATGCCGAGGATGTGCTCGAGCGCAAGCTGCACATGCTCGAGATCAAGGGATGGTTCGGCGACGTGAGGCGCGCGCGTGAGGCGCTCGACCGCGTCCTCTCCACCTTGCGCGCGGCGTCCGATCCCGTGACGAAGGAGCTCTACATCTCGCGCGTCGCTGATCGACTCGGGATACCTCGCGACACGGTCGCAGCCGAGACCGTCGCTCCGACCCGGATGGTGCCGCTGCCGCCTCGGCGGGCAACGCCCTCGACCAGTCATCACGGGGGTCCGGATGATCGGGATGCTCCCACCCGGGTCGCGACGGGAGAGGTCGAGCGGTTTCTGCTCCGGCTCGTCATCAATCATCCCGGCTGGATGGACCGAGCCCGCGACGAACTCGCGTCGGACCTGTTCGGCGTTCGGAGCCACCGGAAGCTGTATGAGGCGCTCCTGGCAACCGAGCCGGGGTCGACCGCGCCGATCACGCCGCCCGAGCTGCATCCCCGGCTCCAGGAGCTGTTCGATCGGATTGGCGGGGCCGGCCCCTTCGACCCGGAATTTGACATCGATCGCTGGTATGTGGGGTCGCTGAGTGCGCTTGAAGAGCGGACAACGTTCGAGAACATCGCTTCCGATCCTGATCCGGCGAGTCGAGTTCGGCGCCGCCAGGCCCTCACCCGGGAAGGAAGTGCCCGCTTCTCCATGTATCTTAAGAATCGTTCCCGACCCGAGACCGACCGGGTTCCGCCGCCTGAGGAGGACTGACCGCCGATGCATCCTGACCTTCCGAAGTTGCTTGACGTACAGACCCGTGATCGCCATCTGTCGGAACTCACCGGACAGCTGCGCGAGATCGACGCCGAGATCGCAGCGCTGGACAGCGCACTCGACCGGGTGCGGGCGGACATCGCCTCGACCACCCGGCTGTCCGACGAAGCGGCCCGGCGTCGTGACGATCTCGAGAAGCGGATCGAGGCGGGTCGTCAGCACCAGGATCGTCGACGGGAGCGACTGGAGTTTGTCCGCAACCCGCGTGAAGCCGCGACGCTCATGGGTGACATCGACGTCGCTCGCGGTATCCTCGCGCAGGAGGAGTCGGACTGGGTCCGGGTGTCGGAGGAGGCCACCGATCGCACCACCGCCGTCCGCAGCACCACCGAGCGGCTGGCTTCGATCGAGCAGGAACAGGCGGAGGCCCGGGCCGACCTGGCCTCGCGAGCGACCGGGTTGAAGGCCGAGCTGGAGAGCGCCCGCGCGGAGCGCGAGGAAGTCGCGAGCCAGCTCGATCGCACCATCCGCCTCCGCTACGATCGCCTGCGCGGTTCGCGGAAGACCGAGGTCCTCGTGCCCGCCCTCAAGGCAACTTGTACGGCCTGTCACACCTCGATCCCGAGCTCGCGGGTTGGCCGCCTCGAGGCCGAGGGGATGTTGCTCGACGGCTGCGAGATGTGCGGCGCGATCATCTACTTCGCCGAGGTCCCCGCCTGATCATGGGTGCGCGGTGGCGGGTCGTGCCGGCACCGGACGCGACCGCGTCCCGTGCGCTGGCTGCGGAACTTTCGCTTCCGCTGCCTCTTGCCGCGCTGCTTGTCCAGCGCGGTTTTGATTCCGCCACTGCCCGGCTGTTCCTCCGGCCACCGCTGGACAACCTGTCGCATCCCGACGTGCTGGCTGGATTGGCCGATGCCGTTCGCGAGATCGTGGCAGCAGTCACCAATCGCCGGCCGATCCTGGTTCATGGCGACTATGACGTCGACGGCCAGTGCGCGACGGCGTTGCTCACGCGCGCGCTGCGACTGGCAGGCGCCGACGTCCATGCGTTCGTGCCGCACCGGATTCATGACGGCTACGATTTCGGTGATGCCGGCCTTGCCGAAGCAGCGCGAGTCGAGGCTGCATTGATCATCACGTGCGATTGCGGCATCACCGCGATCGACACCGTTGCGCGTGCCCGCGCTGCGGGGATGCGGGTGGTCGTGACCGACCACCACCTTCCTGGTGCGTCGCTTCCCGACGCTCACGCGGTCGTTGACCCCCAGCGCGTCGATGACACATCGGGGCTCGACGACCTCTGCGGGACCGGGGTCGCGTTCAAGTTGGTGCAGGCACTGGTGACACCCCTCGGGCTGCCGCCGGGTTTGCCGTTCCACTTCCTCGACCTCGTGGCGATGGCCACGGTGGCCGACGTCGTGCCACTGCGCGGCGAGAATCGCATCCTCGTCAAGCACGGCCTGCGCGTCCTGTCGCAATCCCGCTGGGCAGGGCTTCGGGCGCTCATCGCGTCGACCGGGCTGGCCGGGGCACCACTGCGCGCGGGGCAGGTGGGCTACATCCTCGCGCCGCGGCTCAATGCGGTTGGCCGCATTGCGGACGCCAAGGAGGGATTGCGACTCCTGCTCACCGACGACGACGCCGAGGCGTCCGCGCTTGCGATGCGACTCGACACGCTCAACCGTGAACGGCAGGCCATCGACCAGCGGATCCTGGAGGAGGCCCTCGAGCACGTCGCCGTGCACTACGCCGACGCGCGACGCGCATCCCGCGATCGTGCTTGCCGGTGAGGGCTGGCATGCCGGCGTCGATCGGGATCGTGGCCTCGCGTATCGTCGAGCAGTACGGGCGTCCGACATTCCTCATCGCGCTCGACGGTGACACCGGAAAGGGAAGCGGGCGCAGCATTTCGGCGTTCGACCTCCACGGGGCGCTCCAGCAATGCGCGGACCTGCTGATCCGGTCTGGTGGACACAGGATGGCCGCAGGTCTCACCATCGAGCGCCGAAATGTCGACGCATTCCGGGCGCGGTTCACCGCCATCGCGGCAGCCGAACTCGATGCCGACGATCTCGGACCGATCCAGAAGGTTGATATCGAGCTCCCGCTCAGCGATGTCACCCCCGAACTGGAAGTGCTTGCTCCGTCATCTCGAGCCATGTGGCATGGGCAATCCGTCGCCGGTCTTCGGCGTGCGGGGGGTGAAGATCCAGGATCCCCGCGTGGTCGGGAGCAGGCATCTCAAGGCCACGCTGCAGGAGTCCGGTGTGTCGCTCGATGCGATCGCGTTTGGCTGCGGCGACCAGGCCGCCACGGTGGGTGCCGGACGGGTCGATGCGGCGTTCCGGCTCGAGGTCAACGAGTACCGCGGCAGGACCACCCTTCAGGCGAAGATCTGCGCACTGTCGGAGCCGGGGTGACCCGGATCGTGAGCGGTGCCTGGCGAGGACGGCGCCTCGCGGTTCCGGCTGATCCAGGCGTGCGACCCACGGCAGAGCGGGTGCGCGAGGCGTGGCTGGCGATCCTCGGCCCCGAACTTCCGGGGGCCAGGGTCCTCGACCTTTGTGCCGGGAGTGGTGCACTTGGCCTCGAGGCACTCTCTCGGGGTGCCGCGCACGCGACCTTCGTCGATTCAAGCGCGCGATCAATCGACGCGATCCGGCGGAACATCGACGCGCTCGATGTCGCCGACCGGACAACGGTGAAACGCAGTGACGTGCTCCGGTTCCTCGCCGCCACTGCGGCGGGAAGTTTCGACATCGCACTCGCCGATCCTCCGTTCGGCACCGACCTCGCCGAGCGCATCACCGCCGTCTATCGCGCAAGCCCCTTCGCGAGCGTGCTCGCGGTGGAGCATCCGCCAGCACGCGTGATCGATGGCGACGAGACCAGGCGGTGGGGCGACATCGCCGTAACCTTCCTCAGGGCCCCATGAGCCGAATTGCGATCTATCCGGGATCGTTCGATCCCCCGACCCGTGGCCATGAAGACCTGATCGGGCGCGCCCTGGGAATGTTCGATCAGCTCATCGTGGCTGTGGCGATCAATCCCAACAAGCAGCCGCTGTTCACGGTTGACGAGCGACTCGAGATGCTCCGGACCGCGCTCGACAATCATCCCCGCATCGAGTTCGCATCGTTCTCGGGTTTGCTCGCGGATTTCGCCCGGGCCCGTCAGGGGACGATCGTCCTCCGGGGACTTCGTGCCGTCAGCGATTTCGAGTATGAGTTCCAGATGGCGATGATGAACCGGCGCCTGCACGGCGAGCTCGAGACCGTGTTCCTCGTCCCGGCTGTCGACCTCACGTACCTGTCGTCATCGCTCATTCGCGAGGCGGCGCGCTTCGGCGCCGATGTCGAGGGCCTGGTGCATCCCTGTGTCGCGGATGCGTTGCGACGCAAGTTTCCGCAGTGACGTTCCGCGAGCGAATCCGTGCGCGTGCCGCTGGCCGGCGCGCGAGACTGGTGCTTCCCGAGGGCCGTGATCCGCGCGTGCGGCGCGCAGCCGAGATCCTCGAACGGCTCGACATCGCGGTCCCGCTCGTGATCGACTCTGACACCGTCGATCCTGCCAGCGAAGAACAGCTCCGCGCCGTTGCCGCGCACCTCCGCCGCCGCCGGCCGCAGTCGGTGCGTGATGGCCTGCACGCGCTGGACCTCGCCGCGGATCCGCTGCGGTTCGCGGCCTCGCTCGTCGCACTGGGCGAGGCCGATGGTTGTGTCGCCGGCGCCGTCGCGAGCACCGCCGACGTGCTGCGGGCGGCCTTGTGGGCAATCGGGCCGCGCACTCCAGGGGCGATGGTGTCGTCAGCGATGTACCTCGGCATGCCCGATGGCCGAATCTTGACCTTCACCGATATCGCGGTCGTGCCGCGACCGTCGCCGGCCGCGATGGCCGACGCGGGTTTCGCAGCGGCGCTCGACCGCAGTCGACTGGTCGGCGACACGCCGATCGTGGCATTCCTGTCGTTCGCCACCCACGACAGCGCCGAAGGCCCTGATGTCGACCATGTTCGGGAAGCGGTCGCGCATCTTCCGTGCCCTGGCGCCGGACATCCCGTGTGACGGTCCGTTGCAGGTCGATGCGGCGATCGATCCCGCGGTGGCGGCCACGAAATGCCCTGGTTCGCCCGTGGCCGGCGCCGCCAACGTCCTGGTGTTCCCGTCCCTCGACGCCGGCAACATCGGATACAAGCTGGTCCAGCGCCTCGGGGGCGCCACTGCCGCCGGTCCGCTGCTCCAGGGCCTGGCCCGTCCGCTTTCCGACCTGTCGCGAGGCGCCACACCGGATGATATTGTGGACGTCGCAGCGATGGTGGCGCTCCAGGGCGCCGCCGAGCCATCCGAACGGGAGGAGTTGCACGCATGACGTTTGAAACGAGCCGCGATCCAAGCGGCGTGACGGTCCTGACGGTTGAGGGACAGCTGATCGTGGCCAATCGTCAGGAGCTGAAGCAGCTGGTGAGCGATGCGCTCGACCAGGGCGAGCGCAAGTTCGTGCTCGATTTCGACAAGACGGCATACATCGACTCATCCGGGCTGGGCGCGCTCGTCTCGATCAACAAGAAGGTCCGGGAGGCAGGCGGCGAACTCCGGCTCTCCGGGCTCAACGAGGATCTTCGCTCACTCTTCGAACTCACGAAGCTTGACACGCTCTTCGTGATCGCGGATTCCGCGACCGAGGCCCTCGCTGGCTTCTAGGTCGTGATCCAGCCCTCGGGGGAGTCACCGCACGGTGCTGCGGGACAGGATCATTTCTCGCTCGATCTCGCCACCGATCTGTCGCAGGTCGGTGAAGTGGTCGAAGCGGTCGCGGCGTGCTGCTTCGCGGGTGTCACGGCGACCACACGCACCAGGTTCCGCCTCTGTACCGTCGTTGCCGAGGCTGTCGCGAACGCGATGGTGTACGGGAATGGCAACGATCCTGCCCGCCGGGTGATGGTCGACGTGGAGCTGCACCAGGACCGCGTCGTGGTGAGCGTCACCGACGAAGGGGAGGGATTCGACCCCGCCGCCGTCCCCGATCCGACCGACGACGACATGCTCGAATCCGAATGCGGCCGGGGCATCTTCATGATTCGTCGACTCGCCGATTCCGTCTCGTTCAACGCGCGGGGAAACACGATCTGGATGACGCTGCCGCGCTGCTGACCAACCTCGGCAATGTGCTGTCCCCGCTCGGCACCCTCACGGGGGCGACACTCCGGCTGTGGCGCCTCGAGGGCGAACGCTGGCGCCTGGTTGCCGCGCCCGCAGGTACCGACCTCCCGATTGCGCCGCGCGGCCCTCGCGCCGCCGGAACCGACACCGCATGGCTCGCACTTCCCGACGCCGACCACGTTTTCCTGGAGGTGGTCCCCGACCCCGGCGTGGTGGCCGACGACGTCGGACGGAGGGTGATGCCGGTGGTCAGCGCCCTCTTCGAGGCCGAGGGCACCACGCTCACGCTGACCACCGAACTCGCGGCGCGATACGAGGAGATCGATCTTCTCTACTCCATCGGTGAGTTGCTCGGACGGGCACGAGCGGTCGAGGAAGTGGCGGCGATCATCCTCCGCGAAGTGACCAGCGTCGTCGGAGCCCGTCGCGCCGGGCTGCGACTCGTCGACGACAGCGCGAAGGTGCTTCGCAGCGTCGCGATGATCGGGGTCGCCGACGGCATCATCCCCGGCGAGGTGTCGGTCGACGACGAGACCGCCGTGATCGCCCGTGCGTACCGAACCCGAAAGATTGCAACCGGCCCGCAACCCGAATGGGTGTCGGGAGAGCTGCTTGCCGTGCCCATCATGTATGCCGCGGCGGGCCAGCCTTCACGCGTCGTGGGCACGCTCTCGCTCGCCGACCGCGCCGGGGGCGGATCGTTCACGCGCGAGGAAACGAAGCTCGTTTCCGCCGTTGCGACCCAGATCGGGGCAGCCCTCGAGAACGCCCGGCTGGTCGCCCGGGAGCGTGCCCAACACCGCGTCGAGCACGAACTCAAGCTTGCCCACGACCTGCAGGTGCGCCTGATGCCCACGCCCGACGTGGTGCGTGGCGACGCTGATATTGCCGTGCGAACCTTTGCGGCCGAGTCGTTGGGCGGCGATTTCTACACCTTCCTCCGCCTCGGTCGCGGACGGGTTGGCGTGATGCTCGGCGACGTGTCGTCCCACGGTTTCTCCGCTGCGCTGATCGCCGCGCAGGTCATGGCCGCCGCCGGCATCCATTCGCACTCGGAATCGACACCCGACGCGATGCTGACCCTCATGCATCGATCGCTGGCCGCCGAGCTGGAGTCGACGGAGATGTACCTCACGATCTGCTACGCGGTGTTCGATCCAACCGCCGGCCGGATCAGCTACTCCAATGCCGGCCATCCCTATGCGTTTCGCGTTCCGCGATTCGGGCCAGCCTCCCGGCTCGCTCCGACGTCGCCGCCACTTGGCCTTGCCGGCACCGAGTTCACGCGTCGCGTGGCCCCATGGCACTTCACGCAGGACCTGCTGGTGGCGTTCACCGACGGGTTGGTCGACCAGGTTGGTTCCACCGGCGAGCGGTATGGGGAGGTGCGGCTCCTCACGGTGGTCGAGGAGGAACGCCTCCGGACGCCCGAGGAGATCATCGACGCGGTGTTCCGGGATCTCGACGCATGGGGCGGTGACATGGGCGACGACCGCACCCTGCTCGTGATGAGGATGTAGTGCGGGCACGCAAGCAACTCGGCCAGCACTTCCTCACCGATCGCAACCTCCTCGCGCGAATCGCCGACGCCACCGGCGCGACCACGGGCGACGTCGTGCTCGAGATCGGGCCGGGGCAGGGCTCCCTGACCGAGGCGTTGCTCGACACCGGCGCCACTGTCGTGGCGATCGAGCGCGATGAACGGATGACAGCGGCACTCACCCGCAAGTTCGCCGGGAGGGATTTCGCTCTCATCGCAGGCGACGCCCTCGAGTTTTCGTGGGCTGACCTCGTGGCACCGTGGACCAGCACAAGGCATGCCCTGGCGAGTGGCCGGCAACATCCCTTACTACATCACATCGCCGTTGCTCGATGCGGCGCTGTCGCCGCCACTTCCATCCAGCGTCACCTTCCTGGTGCAGAAGGAAGTCGCCGATCGCGTGATCGCCCCCGCCGGCCATGATGACTATGGTGCGCTGTCGATCGGGATCCAGGCCGTGGCCGTGCCGACGCGCGAGTTCCTCATCCCGGCGGGCGCATTCCGGCCACCCCCGCGCGTCGACAGTGCGGTGCTGCATCTCGTGCCCCGCGAACAACCGATGGTCGAGCCGGCTCGCATTGCGCCGCTTCGCCAACTCGTGACGTCACTCTTCTCCTATCGTCGCAAGCAGATGCATCGTGCGCTGCGCGCAGCGCTCGGAGTCGATGGCGCAACGTCCACCGAACTCCTCCTGGCGGCCTCGCTCGACGCCACAGTGCGGCCAGAAGTGATTCCCGTCGAGGGGTTCATCCGCCTGCTCGCCGCTGTCGAGCGACTTCAAGGGTTGAAAGGTTGAAAGGTTGAAGGGTTGAAGGGTTGAAGGGTTGAAGGGTTGAAGGGGTGATTGTTCATTCCGTGGCCGGCAACTGTCCCACCAGGAGCTTGTGATGAAGCAGCCCGAGGTGCGCAAGCGCGACGAATACGTCCCGCTCACCCGTGAACAGTTTCGCGAGCGGTTCATGGCCCGATTCTACGACCCGGCGTTCGAGGACGTCGCGGATGAGCTGGAACGGGTGTTCGAGAAGGCCTGGGACGGCTACATCGAGTATCGGAAGTCGCCGCGGAAGCAACCGGCGGGAGAAGGCTTTGCCGACTCCGCGTTCGAACTCCCGGTGGAGTGGATGGCGACGCGAGATGCGATAATCGCGGCCGAAGAGCGCCACCGGGACCCCGGCGCGCCATCGCGGATCCTCGTGGTGAACGGATCGACCCGGAGCGAGCACACCTGTCCGGGCGAGATCTCCAAGACGCGACGCCTGGCCGAGGCAGCGCAGGCGATGATCGAATCGGTCGACGGATTCGAGGTGGATTTTCTCGACCTCTCGACCCTTGCGGACGAACCATGGAAAGTGATTCATCCGTGCAAGGCATGCGTGTCCACCACCATGCCGCTCTGTCACTGGCCCTGCTCGTGCTATCCCAACCACGCCCTCGGACAGACCAACGACTGGATGGCCGAGATCTACCCGCGCTGGGCCGCTGCGCATGGCGTCATGGTGCTCTGCCCGGTGCATTGGTATCAGGCGCCCGCAAGCCTCAAGCTCATGATCGACCGTCTCGTCTGCGCCGATGGTGGCAACGCCGACCCCACCACCACCTGCGGCAAGGATCCGGCAAAGGCCAAGGCGCTGGAACTGGCTGGATGGGAGTATCCGAAGCACCTCGCGGGGCGAGGCTTTGCCGTCGTCACTCATGGTGATGCATCGGGGCCGGAGACGCTCCGCCGATTGATTGCCGAGTGGCTGACCGACATCGGGATGATCCAGGCCGGGGCGCAGTCGGTGGTCGACACCTGGATCGGCTACTACAAGCCGTACGCAACCAGTCATGAGGATCTCGACGCCAGCCCCGAAACCTTCGCGCTCGCAGAAGCGGCTGCTGCTTCGCTCGTTGGCCTCGTCAAGCAGCTGCGCAGTGGCAGTTACCGCCGCCCGGATGAGCACGTCGAGCCTCCGCGCGAAAAATGATCACCTCGACGTGGCGGGTGACCCGATGAGCAACGACCTGGATCAGCCTGGATTCATCCCTCTCTCCTCATACCGTGAGTATCCCCCGGAGGAGATGGACAGCACGCAGCCGGGAGTTTGCCGCGCTGATGCAACGGCGTCGGACCATTCGGCAGTTCAGCGACCGGCCAGTCGCGGAATCGGTCATCGCGGCGTGCGTGGAGGCCGCCGGTACGGCGCCGAGCGGCGCGCACCAGCAGCCGTGGCATTTCGTGGTGATCAGTGACGCCGGGGATCAAGCGGGCGATACGCGCCGCCGCGGAGGAAGCGGAGGCGGAGTTCTATGCGTCGGCGCCTGCCGAATGGCTGGCCGTCCTCGAGCCGCTCGGGACCGACAGTCACAAGCCGTATCTCGAGACCGCGCCGTACCTCATTGCGGTCTTTGCGGAGCGATACGGAATCAAGCCCGACGGGGCCCGCCAGACACACTATTACGTCTCGGAGTCCGTCGGGATCGCCACGGGGTTCCTGCTGGCGGCGTTGCATCACGCCGGGTTGGCGACGCTCACCCACACCCCCAACCCGATGGCCTTCCTCTCGGCGATCCTCGGGCGACCGGCAAACGAAAGGGCGGTGATGCTGGTGGTGGTCGGGCTACCCGGCGGCAGACGCGCGGGTGCCGGATCTCGCCAGGAAACCGCTGTCCGAGATCGCCACGTTCCGCTGATCAGGTGGCGTCGAGAAACGCCACCCAGAAATGCTCGAGCGGGTCGGTCCATAGACACGCCACCTCGAATCCAGCGTTGCGCACCAGTGCGTCGAGCATCGGCCGATCGTACTTGTAGGACGATTCGGTCCAGATCGTCTCGCCGGCGTCGAAGTGCACCGCTTCTCCTGCCACCTCGACGTCCTGGCTGCTCAGTGACTCGAGGTGCATCTCGATTCGCGACTCGTCGCTGTTCCAGAAGGCCCGGTGACGAAACTGGTCGAGGTCGAACGTTGGCCGCGAGCTCACGATTGAGGCGGGTAAGCAGGTTGAGGTTGAAACGCGCCGTGATGCCGTCAGGATCGTTGTACGCCGCCTCGAGCGTGCCCTGTCCTTCACGCGGTCGACGCCCAGAAGCATCGCGCCGTCACCCCCGACCGTTGCGCGGACGCCCCTCAGGAACGCTGCTGCGCTCGACGGCTCGAAATTTCCGATCGTCGACCCGGGAAAGAATGCGACGTGACGACTTTCCCCCTCCATCTTGGGAAGGTCGAGCGGCCGGGTGTAGTCGGCCCTGACTGGATGGATGTCGATATCGGGGTAGTCAGCGCCGAGGGCGAGTGCCACCCGCCGCAGCTGTTCGCCCGCGATGTCGATCGGGACGTACGCGACCGGCGCCTCGAGCGCATCGAGCAACAGCCGGACCTTCGTGCCGGCGCCACTTCCGTACTCGATCAGCGCAATTCTCGGCCCGGCACGTTCTGCGATCTCGGGCGCCGCGTCCTGCAGGATGCCCAACTCCGTGCGCGTCGGGTAGTAGGCGTCGAGAACGGTGATCTGCTCGAACAACCGGGCGCCCACGGCGTCGTAGAAATACTTGGGGCTGATCCGCTTCTGGTCCTCCCGCAAGCCCGCGAGCACTTCCTCGCGCATGCCCCGAACCGCGGAGTCCATGGTGCGCACCGACTTCGCCGTGCGGTGCCTCGACCGGTGTCGTCATGCGCGCTCCGCGAGGCGAATGCCGGCGAACTGCCAGCGCGTGGGCGACGGAAAGAAGTTGCGATAGGTGAGGCGCGCGTGGGATTGCGGCGTGGCAACCGATGCACCCCGCAGCACCCACTGGTCGGCCATCCACTTTCCGTTGTATTCGCCGAGTGCCCCCGTGGCGGCCTGGTATCCCGGGTAGCCCACGTAGGGAGTTCCGGTCCACTGCCAGACGTCGCCGTACACTGGCTTGGCCCGCTCGACTCGGGGGCGGGGCGGGGATGCCCAGCGCGTGACTCGGCGAACGTGCCCGGCCACCGGCTGGTCGGCGGCCGCCACTTCCCACTCGGCCTCAGTCGGCAACGTCGCGCCTGCCCAGCGAGCGTACGCATCGGCCTCGTAAAAGCTGACGTGCACGACCGGCGACGCATCATCGACGGGCCGCTCGCCGCCGAGCGTGAATTCGATTCGATGGCCGTCCTTGCACGTCCCAGTACAGCGGCGCGGTCCACCGTTCAGCCTCGACCGTCGCGAATCCCGCCGAAAGCCAGAGTTCCGCTCGGCGATAACCACCGTCTTCAATGAACTCGAGATACTCCCCGTTCGTCACGAGCCGGTTGGCCAGGCGCGCGGGCTGGAGGTACACGCGGTGTCGTGGTGATTCGTTGTCGAACGCAAACCCGTCACCGGCGTGTCCGATCTCGTGCACTCCCTCGGCCACATCTCACCCAACCGTGCGCCGCCACGACTGCTGGTGTCGTCGGGGCAGGCAAACGGTACGCGGGGCGCAACGGGTTCATCCAGAGCACGTGCTTGATGTCGGTGAACATCAGTTCCTGGTGCTGCTGCTCGTGATGGGTTCCGAGTTCGATGAGCGTCGATGCGGGATGCTCGGGTCGTCGCCGATCGACTCGAGAAGATCCTGCACCGCCTCATCGACGTGGCGGCGGTACTCCAGCACCTGGGACAGCGTCGGCCGTGTCGCCAGGCCGCGTTGAGCGCGGCAGTGCCGTTCGCCCGCCTGCACGTAGTACGAATTGAACAGGAACGCATAGCGGGAATCGGGCGACTGGTATCCCGGAGCATGCTCGGCGAGCACGAACGTCTCGAAGAACCAGCTCGTGTGCGCCAGGTGCCACTTCGTCGGGCTCACGTCGGGCATCGAGCTGACGACGCAGTCCTCGATCTCCAGCGGTTCGACCAGCGTGGTCGACCACCGCCGTACCTGGCGGAAGCGCTCGGCAAGCGGCGTGGCGCGCATGGACACCAGGTCAGGAAGGACAGCGGATGGGATCATGGTCATTTGCTTTGGTGGACGGGTGGATGGTCGGCAGTCACACATGCGGACATCAGGGCCCCCGAGTTGACGGGCTGGTCGACAGGTGGTGGAGACCAAACATACGACCCGGATCGCCGAGCGGTTCCCTCGTGGGCTGCCCGGCGGGCGCGGGTTATCATCCACCCAACGGCATCAAGTGGGGTCTCGTGGTTGCAGGCGCGCCAGCATGACATGGGTCGACGTGTCCGATCAGAATGCAGCCACACTACGGATACGATCGGGTGGCACCCGTGGGTCGTGCGTTCGCGGCCGCCTTCACACCGGACCTGACCCCGCGCGAGATGCTCCGTCTGGGGGTGTTCGGCGGAAAGTACATGACCGATTGCCGGGACGAGTTTCCGGCCAGTTGGTTCACCCGGGCGCGTCTGAGTCCCGAGGGTCCTGACGCTGCGGTCAATTGTTTCGGTGTGCTCGCTTCCCAGCCGCTTGCCGAGTGGCGGCGCAAGGGCTGGATCCATGAGGACGACCCCCGTGGGTGGTTCCAGTGGTACTGCCGGTACTACATGGGGCGCCGAGGTCCCGACGACGCGCGTCAGGTCGGGCGGTGGCGAGCCATGCGACGACACGTTGCCCAGCTGCAGCAGGCGTGCGAGGCCGGGCGATGTCGATTGCCGCCCACGACAGCGCCAGGCGCTGCTGCAGTGGGCGTACGATTCACGACGTCTCTAGCGGGTCGCGCGCCGGCGCCCCCTGCGATGATTTCCGCGCTGCAACAGGAGCATGCCCGTGAACACCACCCGCCTCGAGGCTTTCAGCGATGGCGTGCTCGCCATCATCATCACGATCATGGTGCTCGAGATGAAGGTGCCACACGGGACGGATCTGGGTGCACTGCTTCCGCTGCTTCCCGTGTTCCTGAGCTACGTGCTCAGCTTTGTGTACATCGGCATCTACTGGAACAATCACCACCACATGCTGCACGCGGCCCAGCGAGTCAGTGGAGGAGTGCTGTGGGCCAACCTGCACCTGCTCTTCTGGCTCTCGCTGATCCCGTTCACGACCGGTTGGATGGGCGAGAACCACTTCGCCCCCGTGCCTACCGCGCTGTACGGAGTGGTCCTGCTGATGGCAGCGATTGCCTACATGATCCTGCAGCGGGCGATTCTCGCGGTCGAGGGTCCCGACTCTTTCCTCCGGGTGGCACTGCGAAATGATCTCAAGGGCATGATCTCGCCGGTGTTGTACCTGGCAGCGATCCCGCTTGCCCTCGTACAGCCTGCGATCGCTGGCGCCATCTACGTCGCCGTGGCACTCGCATGGCTGGTACCTGATCGGCGAATCGAGCGTGGGGCGGCAGCGTGACAGGCATCGCTGCCAGTGTGGTCCGGGTTGCCGTGGTGCAAGCCGAGGTACCGCCGTCGCTGGATGCGGCGCTGGCTGAAGTGGAGCGCCACGTGGAGTCGGCGGTGTCGGCGGGGTGCACGTTGGTCGTGTTTGGCGAAACGTGGATTCCGGGCTATCCCGCGTGGCTCGACCACTGTCCGGGCGCCGCGCTGTGGGACCATGCCCCGACCAAGGCGGTGTTTGGTCGCCTCGCTGAGGCCAGCGTCGATGTGAGCGGCGCCGGCGGCGCCGCGTTGGCTCGGATCGCTGCCCGACATGCGGTGACCATTGTCATCGGAGTGGTCGAACGGGTGGGCGAGGGCCCCGGGCGCGGCACCCTCTACAACAGCCTGCTCACCTACGGTCCCGACGGCGCGCTGCTCAACCACCACCGCAAGCTGGTTCCGACGTACACCGAGCGCCTGGTATGGGGTCCCGGAGATGCTTCCGGATTGCAGGCGGTGGACGCGGCCGGAGCGCGGGTGGGAGGGCTGGTCTGCTGGGAGCACTGGATGCCTCTCGCCCGTCAGGCGCTCCATGACTCTGGTGAGGATATTCATGTTGCCGCGTGGCCCACGGCCCACGAGATGCACCAGATAGCCAGCCGGCAGTACGCGTTCGAGGGACGCTGCTTTGTGCTCGCTGCAGCCGGCCTGATGAGGGCGCGAGCGCTCCCGCCCGAGCTCGCGCGCACCGGCGCCGCGTGTGACGACGAATCGTGGGTCCTTCGCGGGGGAAGCGCGATCATCGCCCCCGATGGGGGATATCTGGTCGAGCCGATCTGGGACGCGCCGGCGCTGATCGTCGCCGATCTCCCGCTTCGGCGGGTGCGTGAGGGTCAACTGACGCTTGACGTATCCGGGCATTATCACCGCCCGGATTGCTTCGACTTTCAGGTGAATCGGACCGCCCGAAAGGGACCTGCCGGACACCGCTAGCCGAAACACGGATCCGGACTTACACTGGGTCATCCCCAGCCCATCCCCCTCCTGTCGGGAGACCTGATGCGTGTTCTCGCTCCGCGCGTGCATCGCATGCTCGACTTCGCCACCGTCGCCGCCTTCGCACTCGCGCCCTCACTGCTCGGCCTCACCGGTGTCGCCGCAATGCTGGCATACGGGCTCGCGGTGGTCCATCTCGCCCTCACCCTGGCGACGAAGTTTCCGGGTGGCGCCGGGTTCGTGGCGCTCACGATGCACGGGCTGATCGAAGTGGTCGTGGGGGTGGCGCTGGTCGTCGCTCCCCTGATCCTCGGGTGGAACGGCGCGGCGCGTTCCTTCTTCGTCGCAGCCGGGCTCGTGATCCTCGCCGTGTGGGCGTTGTCGGCGTACGCCGATTCCGACACGTTGCACCCTGTCGAAACATGATGGCGTCCACCAAACCGGAGGGGTCATGGGAAAGGTGATCGGGAGTGCGGTGACCGGGTATCTCGTCACGTTCGCGATGGTGTTCGTCCTGATGTCGCTCGCATGGTTTGTGGTTGGTGCCGAGGGCGCGTTCCATCCCGGCGTCTGGGATGTGTCGACAGTCTGGCTCGGGCTCATGCTCGCGGCCGCTCTGGTGGCAGCGATGGCCGGCGGCTATGTGACGTCGATGATGACGGCAGACCCGCGAGGGCCCCGGATCCTGATCGGCATCATCATCGTGCTCGGAATATTTTTCGCAATGCCGGTGTTGATGGACGATGGGACGGTCGCATCGCTGCCGCGACCCGATACGCTGGGGATGTTCGACGCCATGACCAACGGCAAGCAGCCGACGTGGGTGGCACTGCTGAACCCGGTCCTCGGTGTGATTGGCGTGATCATCGGCGCGCGCCTGCACGGTCAGAGGCCGGCCTGATCCGCCTCCCAGGGATCGGCCGAGTGAGCGTGCACCGTCGTGAATGTGAGGCGTCACCCACCACTGCTCCTCACTGGCGGGGCTGCACTCAGCATCATCGGAGGCACGCGCAGGCCATGTCGGAATCCCAGATCGCCACATATCTGAACGATCATCTCGCCGGCTCGGTGGCCGCGCTCGAGATCCTGCAGTATCTCCAGGAGATGCACGCCGGAACGGCGGAGGAACACTTCTACGCCGACATTCGCGACAACGTCGAGCAGGACCAGCAGGACCTTGAACTCATCATGAAGCGCCTCGGCGTGGACATCAGCAGCACCCGAAAGGCAGGCGCGTGGCTGGCGAGCAAGCTCACCGAACTCAAGCTTGACCTCGACGATCGATCGGGTGGCGCGCTGCGGGTTCTCGAGGCGCTCGAGATGCTCACGATGGGCATTGGCGGCAAGCGGGCACTGTGGCTGGCGCTCGTCGAGTGGGGTGAGCGGTTCCCGGAACTTGACGACGTGGACTTCTTCCGTCTCGTGAGCCGCGCGGAAGAGCAGGGTGCTCGCGTTGAGCACGCCCGACTGCAGGCCGCCATGCTGGTGTTCAGTCCGGCTGAGTGACCACCCGGTGACGGACCGGGTTCGGGCGCAGTATGACGGAATGGCCCGGGGTTACGACGCCCGGTGGCAGGCATACATCGCGCGGAGCGTTGCGGCGACGCTGTCGCGGCTCGCACCACTCCCGGGAAACTCGGTGCTCGACGTTGGCGCAGGAACCGGCCTCCTTCTCGACGGCATCCGTTCCGCACGCCCGGGAGCACGCCTCGTGGGCGTCGATCTGTCAGCCAGGATGCTTGGCGTGGCGACGGAACGGCTCGGCACGGCGCTACTGTCATCCGTGGGCGACGCCGCGGCGCTTCCGTTCCGCGAGGCGTCCTTCGATCTCGTCGTGTCATCAAGCTCGCTGCACTACTGGAACAGCCCGACGGCCGGGCTCCGCGATCTGGCCCGCGTCCTCAGGCCCGGCGGGTACATGGTGATCACCGACTGGTGCCACGACTATCTCGCGTGTCGCGTTCTTGATCGTGTCCTCCGGGTGACCGATCCGGCCCATCACAAGACGCTCGGGGCAAGCGAACTGCGGCAGGGGATCATCGATGCCGGTTGCAGCTGCGTCCTCCTCGAGCGCTACCGGATCACGTGGTTCTGGGGGTTGATGACGGCTGTGGGGCGGAAACCGGGCTGATTCACGCCTGCGGTTGCGTCGCAGTGGCTCGACCGTACCTTCCCCCGGCACCACCTACCGGAGCTACGACCATCAAGCTGCTGGCCACCGATCTCGACGGCACATTTCTCGGCGGGCGTCAGGCTGACCGCCTCACCCTCTACCGTCGACTCCGCGCACCCGGCGCGCCACGCCTCGTCTTCGTCACAGGCCGTGGGGTCGAGAGCGTACTTCCACTCCTCAGCGATCCCCTCATACCCCAGCCCGAGTTCATCATCGCCGATGTGGGCGCGACGATCGTCGCGGCCGACGGGTTGCGGCCCGTCGCACCCCTCCAGTGGGAGATCGACCGTGAGTGGGTCGGCGAAGCAGCGGTGCTCGCGGCCATCGGGTCGCTCCCCGGGATTACCCGGCAGGCGGTCCCCCAGGAACGTCGGGTGTCGTTCCTGGCGGAGGATCCCGGGGTGGTGGACGCAGTGCGCGACCGGGTCCGCGACCTGCCCGTCGATGTGCTCCTCTCCGCCGATGTGTACCTCGACATCCTCCCCAGGGGAGTGAGCAAGGGAAGGGCGCTCGAGCGCCTGGTCGATCATCTCGGCATCCCCCGCGAGCACGTGCTCGTCGCTGGTGACACCCTCAACGATCTTTCCCTTTACGAGCACGATTTTCCGGGAGTCGTGGTTGGACACTCCGAGCGTGCACTCGTCGACGCCACGACCGGGATGGCACGGGTGCACCATGCGCAGGCGGCCGGTGCCGGGGGGATTCTCGAGGCGTTGCGGACACTCGAGCCCGATGGCTTCTTCGCGGGCGACAACCAGCCCGCGGTGTCGGGCGATGCACAACTGGTGGTCGTGTACCATCGCCTGCCGTATGAAGAACGTGTCGTGGATGGAGTCGTCGGCCGGCACGCGCATACCTCCCCCAATGGCATCATTCCGACTTTGCTGGGCTGCTTCGCGGGCGGGCGCCACGGATCGTGGGTCGCTTGGACGACCCACGGCGGTGACGCTGGTGGGCCCACGACCCACGCGCTGGTCGACGAGGATCGATACCCCAACCTCGTGGCCGCCCGAGTCCCGCTTGCAGCCGGCGACGTGGAGCGGTTCTACAAGAAGTTTTCGAAGGAAGCGTTCTGGCCGGTGATCTTCTCGTTCGTTGATCGCGCGCAGTTCTCCGCCGACGACTGGGAACACTTCTGCACGATCAACCGCCTGTTCGCCGAGGCAGCAGCCGCCGAGGCGGATGACGGCGCACTCGTCTGGATCCACGACTACAATCTCTGGATGGTGCCGGGATATCTCCGGCAGCTCCGACCCGGACCTCAAGATCGGTTTCTTCCATCATACCGCGTTCCCGCCGGCCGATGTCTTCAACGTGATCCCGTGGTCCGACCAGATCATCGGATCGCTCGCACAGTGTGATCATATCGGGTTCCACATCCCTAGGTATGCGGCAAACTTCCTCGACGTGTTGCGATCGCACGCCCCGACGGAAGTGCTCGAGGCGGTGGCATGTGCACCGCGGTTCAGGATCCACGGGATGGCATTGTCCATCCCCCGCATGCCACGTGTGATCCGTTCGGGTGCCCGGACGATCGGCCTCGGCGCCCACCCGGTGGGTGTGAATGCCGCTGCGGTCCGTGACATTCTCGCCGACACCGCGCACCGCTCGGCCGTCGCCGATGTGGCAGAGCAGTTTCGCGGCGTGCGCCTCGTCCTGTCGGTGGAACGACTCGACTATGTGAAGGGTCCGCTCCAGAAACTCGAGGCATTCGAACGCCTCCTCGAGAGGCATCCGGAGCAGCGGGATCGGGTCACCCTGGTCTTCGTCACCACCCCACCTGCGCCCGGCATGGAGGTGTACGACGAGGTCCGGACTGCAGTGGACGAGGCGGTTGGACGGATCAATGGGCGGTTCGGGTCGCTGAGCTGGACGCCCGTTCACTACCTGTTCCGCGCGCTGCCGTTCGAGGAAGTGATCGTGTATGGAGCCGCGGCTGATGTGGCGTGGATCACGCCGCTGCGGGACGGCCTCAACCTCGTGGCGAAGGAGTTCGTGACGGCGCAGGCCGCAGTGGACGGTGCCGGCGTGCTCATCCTCAGCGAGTTTGCCGGCGCCGCGGTCGAGTTGCATGGTGCCACCCTCACGAATCCGTACGACATCGAGGGGATGAGCAACGACCTTCTCCATGCGCTCCAGATGCCCGAAACCGAGAGGCGGCAGCGGATGCGGCGCCTCGCCGCCATCGTCGCAGGTTACGATGTCGACGCATGGAGCCAGGATTTCCTGGAGGCGCTCACGAACTCCGGGTGAGTCCATCCGGCGCTGGCAGGCATTCCTGCGGCGGTATCGGCATGTACCGGCGCTGGCATCGGTTTTCAGGTTCCCGGACTTCGGTCGGGATAGATTGCGTCGAGTCGTCGCTTGTGCCGTTCCATTCCACATGGCCGGAGTCACGATGGCAGGCCGCATTCGGTTCATGCTCAACCGCATCTCCGAACAGCTCTGGGTTCGACCACTGGCGATGGGCGTTGCTGTCGGTGGTGGCGGCGTTCCTTTCCCACGCGGTCGACGGCACCGGCCTGGGCGAGCACGTGCCGACCATCACCCCTGAATCGATCGAGTCGCTGCTGTCCATCATGTCGTCGAGCATGCTGGTGATCGCGACGTTTGCGGTCGCGTCGATGGTTGCCGCGTATGCTTCGGCGAGCAGCACCGCCACACCCCGCGCATTCACGATCGTCGTGGCCGACGACGTCTCCCAGAACGCGCTGTCGACGTTCATCGGGGCGTTCATCTTCAGCATCGTGGCCCGGATGGCCCTCCAGAACGAGTACTTCGGCCCTGCCGGACGCTTCGTCCTGTTTGCGCTCACGCTCGCGAGCGTTCGCGGTGGTCATCATCACGTTCGTCCGGTGGGTCGACCGCATCGCGCGCCTCGGCCGGGTCGGGGCCACCATCGCCAGCGTGGAGGAAGCGACCCACCGATCGATCGCACGCCGCCGGAAGGAGCCCACCCTGGGTGGCGTGCCGATCGACGAGAGCACCGGTGGCGACCCCATCCCCGGTAATGCCATCGGATTCGTCCAGCACTGACCTCGATGTGCTCGACCGTCGTGGCGACCGACCTCGACGCGGTTGGTGGTGGTCGCCGCGCTGCCCTGGGTGACTTCGTGATACCGGGCCGCCCGGTGGCGCACCTGTTCCGCACGGAACCGGTCAACGGACCGCGACGGCGTGGCGTCACGGATCGCGGACGCGTTCGTGATCGGACGCGAACGACATTTCGATGACGACCCGCGATTCGGGCTCGTGGTGCTGTCGGAGACGGCGAGCCGCGCGCTTTCGCCGGCCGTCAATGATCCCGGGACGGCGGTGCAGGTGGTGGGCGCGCTCGGTTCGCCTCCTCGCTGCATGGTCGGCGCCCGTTGACGAACCGGAGCGCGTCCGCCACAGCCGTGTGCACGTTCCCCGGCTGGCCACCGCCGATATGGTGCACGACGGTTTCGGCGCGATCGCACGCGACGGAGCGGGACTCGTGGAAGTGGCGGTGGCGGTCCAGCAGGCCCTGGCCTCGCTCGCGACGCTCAGGGTGGGGGAACTCACCGAGGCGGCGCTCGCAGGAATCGGGGTTGGCGCTCGAGCGTGCCGAGCTCGCGCTCGACCTGCCGGCAGACATCGCCGCAGTGCGCACTCGCGTGCATCGATGCGCCCGCAGGATGACCCCATCGGTCGCACCGCTGGTGCGACGCCAGTAGGCGGCCTCGCCCGGCGCCGGGCACGACCCGGATGGGGCCACGCGGGCGAGTGCTCGGGGTGAACTCGTCGCGCCGTGTACGTATACTTCGGGATCGGCTCCACCCGGTACGACCACCCATTGGAGGATCGCATGGCAATCAGGAAGTCGACCAAGACCGCAGCAGTCGCACGGCAAGCAAGGCCGTGTCGTCAACCGCAAAGACCGGCGCCTCGATGCGGTGCCGCGGCGATGAAGATGGCGGGACAGGTAGCCGACACGGTGAGCGGGCGCACGGCCCGTCGTGCCCGGACGACGAAGGTCGCGGTCGCCGTTGCCGGCGTCGCGGCTGCGGTGGCGGCAGGCGTCGCGGCGCGCAACGCCAAGAAGTCGGGAAAGGCTGCGAAGACCGTCAAGGCTGCGAAGAACGCGGTCAAGAAGTCGGTGAAGTCGGAAGTCGGGAGCACGCGGCGGATCGCGAAGGCATCCACGGCCGTCACGGAAGTGCACCACCAAGCGCGCCAAGGTCGCTCGAAGAGCACCGCGAAGCGCGACCAAGAGCACTGCGAAGCGGAGCCGCTGATCGTTCGCGGTGCCACCGCTGGCACGCCATCCGTGCCAGCGGACCCGGCTCCCCCCCGACCTCACCCGCCGTCGGCAGGCTAGTCGTTCATGAGCGTGTTTCACCTGATCGCGTCGCTCACGACGGTCGCCGCGCTCCTCGCGTGGGCCAATTACCGCTTTATTCGCCTGCCGATGACCATCGGCCTGATGGTGCTGTCGCTCGGCTGCTCGGTGCTGATCGTGATCGCCGGACACTTCGGCTATGCGCCGATCGCCGAACTCTCGACCAGGTGATCCGGGCGATCGACTTCGACGACACCGTGCTCAACGGCATGCTGGGCGCGCTGCTCTTCGCCGGGGCGTTGCACCTCGATCTCGGTCGACTGATCGCGCACCGCGGCCTGGTGCTCGTCGCTCGCCACGGTCAGCGTGCTGCTCACCACGTTCATCGTGGGCATGGCCGGCCACTTCCTGTTCGCCCTGGTCGGCCTCGACATCCCGTTGGCGTGGATGCTGGTGTTCGGCGCGCTGATCGCGCCCACCGACCCCATCGCTGTCGGGCGCGATTCTCCGGCGCGTCGGCGTGCCGAAGGAACTCGAGACGGTGATCACCGGGGAGTCGCTGTTCAACGACGGCGTCGGCGTGGTGCTCTTCATCCTGCTGGTCAGCTGCTCGATGGCGAGGCGATCAGTGCGTCGGCGGTGGCCCGGTTGCTCGCGGTCGAGGTGCTCGGCGGCGTCGCCTACGGCGCAGCGCTCGGGTGGATCGTCTACCGGATGCTTCGCGCGGTCGACAACTATCAGGTCGAGATCCTGCTGACCCTCGCCGTGGTGACCGGGGGATACGCGCTGGCTCACGCCATTCATGTCTCGGGTCCACTCGCCATGGTCATCGCCGGGCTTCTGATCGGCAATCGAGGACGACAGTTTGCGATGTCGGAGACAACGCGCCATCGACTCGACCAGTTCTGGGAACTGATCGACGAGTTCCTGAACGCCGTGCTGTTCGTGCTGATCGGCCTGGAGATCGTGATCCTCGACGTGGACCCCGGAGTGCCGCTGGCTGCGGTGATTGCCATCCCGCTGGTGCTGATCGCACGCTACGTCTCCGTGACCGGCCCGGTCGCCCTGCTGCCGAGCGGACGGGCGCTTGCCGCGCGGTGCGTCGATCATCCTGACCTGGAGCGGTTTGCGGGGCGGGATCTCGGTCGCGCTTGGCGCTGTCGCTCCCGGCCAGCACGTTCCGCGACCCGCTGATCACGATCACGTACATCATCGTCTGTTTCTCGATCATCGTGCAGGGTCTGACTGTCGGCCGGGTGACGTCGGACATTCTCGCGCGACGTTGATCCGTCCCGGGGCGACCGTGGGGAGCTCCGCCGCAGGCCTGGGCGTGCTCGCTACTTAACGCATGCCCGTGTCGTGCGTCATCAGGGCAACCTCCGCCGCGAGCCGTTCATGCTCATCCTCCGGATCTGCCTTCTCTCCGTCGTCCTGTCGGCGGCCGGCGCCAGCTGCTCGGGCGACGCCTCGCCCACCGTTCCGCGCGTCGCCACGGATGTCACGACGCCCGTATCCCGATCGCGCACGCCGGTGTCGGGCCCGTCACGTACAAGGGGTCTGCCGCTGTCGCTCACGGCGTCCGGCCGAACCCGCGGTGACGCCGGTGTCCGGAACCATCGGCGTCGTATGCATCGGGATGAGCAACGGCAACCAGGAATGCGCCGAACTCATCCAGCAAGCTCGCGGGGGCGTGGCGCGGTGAGGTCAGCCCTCGGTGCGGGTGGTCAATTGCGCGGTCGGCGGGCACGCCATCGAACGATGGATCGATCCGGCCTTCGACGACGTGCTCTGGGATGACTGCGTCACGCGCGGAAGCTGCCGGCGGCCGGCGTGCAGCCCGGCCAGGTGCGGGTGATCTATCACAAGGCCGCCAATCAGTTCGGCCTCGAGCCCGGGCGGAGGTGCCTTGCCGCTCTATCCGGCGCCGGGCAGCAACTACGAGCGCGTTCCGCGCGAATCTCGGGACGTTCGCCGCCCGGGTGAGGGGAAAATTCCCGGCGGTGCAGGCGGTGTACACGAGCTCGCGCAGCTACGGGGGGTTCACCAGTCGCACCGATCGGGGCGAACCCCAGAGCTACGAGGAGGGGCATGCCCTCAACGCGCTGGCTCGCGGCGAATTCGTCGGTGGACGGAATCTGGTTCGGGTGGGGGGCATACCTGTGGGCGCCCGCGTGCGCGACGGGCATCCGCAACGCCGCAACGTCTGCTACGATCGCGAGGACTATCAGGCCGACGGGGTGCACCCCGCGGAGGCGGGGCGGCTCAAGATCGCACGGATGATGCACGACCGGCTGCGATCGCACGCGTGGTACCGGCCGTGACTAGTTTCCGGGTATGGAAGCCCCAGGAACCGCACCGACTCCACCGGACGTCCTCCGTGCCGTGATTGTCGGCGCCGGCTCGCGGGGCAACAAGGTCTTCGCCGAGCTCATGGCAACCCACGACACCGGCATGGCTGTGGCCGGCGTCGTCGAACCGGATCCCGGACGGCGGCTGGCGTTCCAGCATCGCTATCAGGTGCCGGACCAGCACACCTTCGCGAGCGTCACCGCGTTCCTCGATGCGCCCCGGTTTGCCGACGTCGTGTTCATCTGCACGCCCGACCGCACTCACTTTTCCATCTGTCGCGACATCGCCCGCCATCGCTATCGAATCGTGCTGGAGAAGCCGGCGGCGACGACGCTCGCGGAGTGTCTCGAACTCCTCGCGCTCCAACGGGAAGTCGGCACGGACATCTTCATTGCCCACGGCCTGCGTTACGCCCCGTTCTTCCAGCGGGTCAAGGCGATCATTGCGTCGGGTGACCTCGGAGCATTGCGACACGTTCACCTCACCGAGAACATCGGGCACTGGCACTTTGCCCACAGTTATGTGCGCGGTGAGTGGCGACGCGCCGATGAATCGGCGCCGATCGTCCTCACCAAGACCTCCCACGACCTCGATGTGCTGCAGTGGCTCGTTGACCAGCGTGTTGTCGCGGTCACGTCCCACGGATCGCTCGGTTATTTCCGTCCCGAGAACGCGCCGCCGGGCGCGACGTCTCGTTGTGTCGACTGTCCCTTGCAGGACACCTGCATCTACAGCGCGACTCGCTTCTACCTCGATGCCCCTCCCGAGTGGCCCTACGACGTTGTGCTTGGCGGGTTACCGGACACCCGGGAAGCCAGGCTCCATGCGATCACGACCGGGCCGTATGGACGCTGTGTCTGGCTCAGCGACAATGATGTCTGTGACAGCCAGCTGGTGCTGCTCGAGTACGAATCAGGCATCTTCGCGAGTTTCGAGATGCACGCCCACACGGCGCACAACACCCGAAAGGTGCGGGTGCTGTTCGAGGGCGGCGAGTTGACGGGTGACCTGCGCGAGGGCGTCATCACGATATCGCGATTCACCGGCGCCAAGGACCGCGACGATATCGAACGCGTCGTCATCCCGGTCTCCGACGATCCGCACGGCGGCGGCGACCTCAACCTCCTGCTCGCCCTCGGGGAGCACATCCGTTTGGGCAAGCACGCCGACATGATCACGTCGCTGGAGCACTCGCTCGCGAGCCATGTCCTGGCCTTTCTTGCCGAGGAGTCGCGGACGGGCGATAATGCCAAGATTGCGGTGTCAGCGACGCTGATCCCGCCAAAGCTGCGGGCGGGTGTGGCCGACGGCGCGGCCGTGCCCGAGCCACTGCCCACCGCCGACTGAATCCCGGGGTAACAAATGCTGCCTTGCCGTTGTGGGGTTGCTGCAGTGATGGTCGCGACGTTGTGCGGCGGTGCGCCGCTCGCCGCGCAAACTTCATTGTCGATCATGCTCGGGGCGGGGACGACGTCCTGGAGCGGTCCCCATCTGACCGGCGGGAAGTTCGGCACTTCGCTGCTCGCGCTCTCGGCGGAACGCGATATCGCGCCGGGCTGGACGGCCCGCGGCGAACTTGCGGGTCAACGCAATGCCGGTGACATGGCAAACAGCGGCCTCTTCGAGCAACCGACCTCCGTGGTGTACTATCGTGCAAGTGTTGCCGCCGTCGCCCGCCGCCAACTTGGCCACGGGCCCTTCTTCGTCGAAGGCGGAGTATCGCTGTGGATCAAGGCTGGCTGCGACGTAGACCTGGCGGACGGGCCCGGATTCTTCGGTGGAGAAACAGTCGGCTGCTCTGAATGGCGGTCCGATGCGGACCAGGGCTCACCCGCTCCGACGCTGCGGCCAAAGTCGACCGGTGCCAACCTGCTCGTCGGTGTGGGGCTCGGCGGCAGACGATATGGTGCACTGGTGCGGTTCGAACCCGTGGGCGCATCGCTGATCGACACCGATGATGGTACGATCAGCGGGCGAGCACTTTCCCTCATTCTTGAGTGGAGGCCCAGCGCCCGCCGTTAGCGCGTTGGCGTATCAGGCCGCTACGAGTTTTTCCCTGCGCGCCGTAAGCAGGGCGGAGTCCCGAACGGCACCGATCCGGTTGAACAGACCAAGGGCGCGATCGATCAGCGCGAGCGCTTCCGTGGTGCGATCCGACTCGGCGTAGAGCAGGGCAAGATCCCGACAGCACTCCGCCTCGGCGAGCGCGGAACCGGCACTCGTCGCCATCTCGACGGCAGATTGCAGGCGCGATTCGGCAAGGGTCGGGCGGTGGAGGAACCGGTACGCCACACCGAGCATCCTGAAGGCGTCAGCGTGGTCCACTCGCGCGCCCAGGCGTTCGAAGATCGTCGCGGCGGCTTCTGCCTGCCGGCGCACCTCGTCGAACCGATCATTTGCGAGATCGACCTCGGCATGGTTCAACAGGCACAGCCCTTCAAGGTGCCAGTTGCCAGCGCGGCGGGCCAATGCTGCAGCTTCCTGATACGAACCGTGGGCAGCCAGCCAGTCACGCTGGTCGGCGCGTATCTTCCCGATGTTGTGGTGCACCATTGCCCGGCCCGCCAGGTTACCCGATGCTTCATATGCCGCAAGCGCACGGCGATGGTGTGCGAGCGCCGCTGCCGTGTTCCCCTGGATGTTCTCCAGGATGCCAAGATTCTGCTCGATTCGTGCGTGCAGTGATGGGTCGTCCGGCGCAAGCGCAAGCGCCGCGCGATAGCGTTCACGAGCGGCAGTCATGTCGCCCTGCTCGGCCGACATGTTCGCCATGGCCATCGTGGCCTCCCCCGCCAGGCGATTGCTGCCGATCTCGATTGCCAGGTCGCGGCTGCGTGTGCAGTACGTCAATCCGGCCTGCGTTTCACCGTGGAGATGGTGCACGATACCGAGCCGTCGGAGCGCCTCCGCGCGGTGCAGCGCGGCGTCAGCGTTGCCACCGGCGTCCACGGCCATTGCGAAGCAGTCGCCGGCCTCCCTGATACGGCCGGCGGCCTGATGGACGATCCCCTCCTGCACAAGGAGGTCGGGCGCAGCGGTCGCGGCGAGGTCATGAACTGGCGGCATGTCAGGGTCGGACCTTTCCGCCATGCGTGGGCGCGATCGTCACGACAGGACTGGCTCGGGAAGAGGAGTGAGTTCAAAGGGCTTGTCACTCGTAATGCCGTCCACCGGTTCAAGGCGCTCCGCCGCACGCAGGAACGCCGCGTACACCTCGGGATGCCAGTGGTGCTGACTCTCCGACATGATCTGCATCGCCTTGGCGCGGGCGAGTGCCGGTCGGTAGCTGCGGGCCGAGGTCAGTGCGTCGAACACGTCGGCGACACCGACGACCTGGGCGGTCAGCGGGATGGCGTCACCCCGGAGCTGGTCGGGATAGCCGGTTCCGTCGTATTTCTCGTGATGCCAGCGGATGATCGGCTTGATGTCCCACGGAAACTCGATCTCCTCGAGCATCTCCACGCCCCAGACTGGGTGCATCTGGATGATCTCGAACTCCGCGTCGGACAGTTTCCCCGGCTTGTTCAGCACCTCGTGTGGCACCTTCACCTTGCCGACGTCGTGCAGGTACGCGCCGAGATGAATCGTGGTCTGCTGTGCCTCGTCCAGGCCCAGTTCACGGGCGACCGCGACCGCGTAGGTCGCGACGCGTTCGCAGTGACCGTAGGTGTACGTGTCCGCCGATTCGATCGACTGGCCCCACGTGCGGAGCACCAGCATGTAGGTGCCTTCGAGCTGCTCACGCTTGCCCACGATGTCCACGGCGTCATTGCGCGCGTTCAGCCGCGAGAAGAGCTGGTGGGCTGCGTGGAGGAGGGTCAGCGCCTCGAGGTTGCGGTTCTGTTCCTGGCACAGCACGGCGAGCTCCCGGCTTGCCTCCGCTTCGCTCAGCACCGATCCGGTCTCACGCGCGAGCGTCAGTGCCGCCTGCAACCGGGATTCGGCGAGCACCGGGCGCCCCGTCTCGCGAAACACCACGCCGAGCATCCGGTAGGCATCCGCCTTGTCGAGTTCCGCTTCCAGCTGGTCGAACAGGAGGAGTGCGGTTTCGGCGTTCGCCTTGGCCTCACCGTACATGCCGCGGGCCAGGTGCACTTCGGCATGATTCAGCAGGCACAGGCCCTGGAGGTGCAGGTCTCCAACTCGTACCGCCAGCGCATGGCTACGCCCGAAATGATCGTCGGCGGCGTCCCACAGCTTCTGGTCGGCGTTGACCATGCCGAGGTTGTGGTGGGCGAGTGCGCACCCATTCTCGTCGCTCGCCATCTGGTAGGCACGAAGCGATTGCTCGTAGTGTTCGATCGCCTGGGCGCAGTCCCCTTCCAGGTTGCATAGAATCCCGAGATTCTGCTGGATCCGCGCCACCATCGCCGGGTCGCCACCGCCGGTGGCGAGCGCATCGGCAAAGAGCTGCCGGGCTTCGTCGATCGATCCGTTCTCGAACGCCATCCCCGCCCGCGCGTTCAGCGCCTGCGCGACCAGGGAGCTGTCGCCCAGTTCGACGGCGATACGGTGACTTGCCTGGCACAATGTGCGGGCAAGTTGCGGTTCGTTGCGCCGGTGGTGGAGCACGCTCAGGTGGCGGTATGCCTCGCACGCCACCGACAGGGCGCCGGTGCGCGTTCCGTTGCGAACGGCTGCGTCATAGCGACGGATCGCTTCCGAGACTTTTCCCGCGCGGTCGAGGTCGCGCGCCTCGCGGAGCAGTTCGCTCGCTGGCCGCGCGGCCTCGGCCGCCACCTGCCGGGAACTCACGTGACTACCAGGCCACGGCGTAGCGCGAGAAGTGACTGAGCTGGGCGGAAACAGTGGTCGCGGTGCGACCGGTGGTCCGCAGTTTCTCCAGTACCCGACCGAAGTCGTCGGTGTACACGATGTACGAGTTTGCGGGATTTCCCACGCACGCCGTGCTCAGGGTAAGCGTCGGCTTTGCCGAGGACGAGAACGTCAGGCCGTGCGGCAGGAAGCGGACGCCGGCGGTGCCGTCGAGCAGGGGCAGCATCGTGATCGTCACCGTCTTCGACAGCGCGTTCCGCGGGATCACCAGCGTGTTGCCACCCAGCTTGATCGTGCCTCCCGCCTTGCCGATCGCCACCGACAACGGTGTCAGGCACGATACAGGATACGCGCCTGCAGCACGTCGCTGATCAGGCCAGCGCGAATTGCCGGCGCCGGCGAGGTGGCGAAGGCGGCGTCCGGTGCTGCCTCAGGCCCGGTCGAGACCTGGTTGCCGCATGCCACGGCAAGCGCCACCAGTGCGGCTACTGCAACGTTCATCGTCTTGCGGTACATCCTTGCACCCCTCGGTTTCGCGTAAATCCGTCGGTCCTGCGCCGCCGAGTCCGCGTGCTTCCCGTTCGGGAGCGTGCACGAAAGAAAGGCGGTATCTCCAGTCCAGCCGTTGGGAGACACCGCATCGAGTGCGAGTGCAGTCCACCTTCGGCACCTAGCCATCTCGCCGGGGTGTTGCCCCGTCGAGACCTTGGGTTTTGCGGCCCCGGATCGCTCCGGGTGTGCTGTATCGAGCAGAACAGTTTTTTCTGACCCTAGGGCGACACCTACACTCAACTACCTAGGGTTTCTCCTACGCTGGTGTATCTAGCAGAACCCGTGCCGCGCCGAGGACCAGGTCAACCCATGTCAGTCAGGATGACGTAAGCTATTGTTGGGTAACATGTTGACACTGAATGCCCAGATCGGGCCGAAGCCCGCTGCTGATAAATTATTGGGCACTTGATCGCCTCCACTGGCACCGCTATCGGCTGAGTGCCATCTTCGACAGCAATGACCACATACATATGGTATGCAAAAGTGCGTTCCGTCGGCGGGGTGCTGGCGGCGGTGGCGCTGGCAAGCTGCCAACCCGAAGCTGACCGGGGCTGCGAGGGCGAATACTGCGGGACGCTGGTGTTCGCCGCGCCCGGTGAGCCGTCCGCGTTGCTCCCTGTGCTGAGCGACGAAGCACTCGACCGCGACATTTTCGACCAGGTCTACCTCAAGCTCGCTGACGTCGGTCCCACAGCAAGCACGACATCGGTCGAGGAGTTCGAGCCTCTCCTCGCCCACCGGTGGGAATGGTCCGATTCCTTGACGCTCGTTTTTCATCTCGACCCACGGGCCCGCTGGCACGACGGGTCGCCGGTGCAGGCCGACGACGTGGCGTTCACGTATTCCGCGTACACGGACACACTGATTGATTCGCCGTTTCGTGGGGTGCTCGCCCATGTGGTCGCGGTGGAAGCAGCGGATTCCCTGCGCGCCGTTTTCCGGTTCGACCACGTCTATCCGGAGATGCTCTTCGACGCGGTGTACCACATGCGGATCCTCCCCCAGCACCTGCTGGCTGGCATCGCCCGGGACGCGTGGTCGACCGCACCCCTGTCGCGCGCACCCATCGGGAACGGCCCGTATCGCTTCGTGTCGTGGACGGCAGGGCAGAGCGTCGAGCTCGTCGCCGACTCGACCTTCTTTCTCGGCCGCCCGCACATCCGCCGGCTCGTGTGGCGGTTCACCCCCGACCTGACCGTCGCCGTCACCCAGGTGGTGGCTGGCGAAGCTGATGCGATCCAGGTGCTCGTGACGCCACCCAATATCGAACGTGCGACCGCTGCCCCGCAGATTGCGCTCTATGAGTACGCCGGTTCCGTGTACAACGTGCTCGGCTTCAACCTGCGCGCCAACGGCGATCGTGCCCGGCCGCATCCGGTGCTCGGCGAGGTGGCAGTGCGGCGGGCCCTCGTGCTGGCGACCGACCGGGTCCGCCTGGCGACCAGTGTTTTCGGGTCGCACGCCAAGGTGCCCCCCGGGCCGATCTCGCAGCTCTGGCGGGAACTCTGGTTCGACAGCCTGGTCGTTCCACCGTACGATCCGGCGCGTGCCGCGGCGCTGCTGGATACCGCGGGCTGGAAGATCGGCCCGGACGGCATTCGTGCGCGCGCTGGCACTCCCCTCGCATTCTCGGTTGCCGTGCCATCGAGCAGCGGTTCCCGCAAGCAGTACGCGCAGCTCCTCCAGGAACAGCTGCGCAACATCGGGGTGACGGTCACCATCGACCTCATGGAGGGCGCAACCATGCAGGAGCGCCAACGATCCGGCGCCTATGATGCGATCATGGAGGCGTGGAGCACCGACCCGAGCCCGTCGTCGGTGCTTCGGGATGCGTGGACGCAGGAGGGTGAGGCGAATTTCGGCGGTTACGCCAATCCGGTGTTCGATGGTCATGTGCGACGTGCGACCACGGCGAGCGATGCTGCCGTGGCATCGCTCGCGTGGCGCGATGCGCTCGCCGTTCTCGCGGACGATGCCCCGGCGATGGTGCTCTACGCGCTGGACAATATCGCCGCCGTCGATCGTCGGGTTACCAACGTGCGCATCCGCCCGGACTACTGGTGGGCGTACGTGCGGCACTGGAAGATTCCGCCCGACAAGCTCACCGCGCGGGACAGGGCGGTGCGCTGAATGAAGGCGGCGATCGTTCGGCGGCTCGCGTCGTCGTTGGCGATCATCGGCGCAGTGCTGACCTTCACGTTCGTGGCGATGCATGCTGCCCCAGGAACACCGTTCATGCCCCGCGGCGATCGGGCCGCATTCGATCAGGCTACCATCGCCCGGCTCGAAACGGTGTACGGTCTCGATCGTCCCCTTCCCGAGCAATACCTTCGTTACGTGGCCGCGCTGAGCCAGGGCGAACTGGGCCAGTCATTCAGCCAACGGCGTCCAGTCGCTGCGATGCTGCGGGAGGCCGTGCCGAACACCATCGTGCTCATGGGCGTTGCGCTCCTGATCGAACTTTGTGTCGGCACGGCACTGGGTATCTATCAGGCCGTTCGTGCCCGTCGACCGATTGATGCTTTCCTCATGCGCGTCACGCTGCTCGGCTGGTCGCTGCCCACCTTCTGGCTGGGCCTGGTACTCCTGCTGGTGTTCGGGGAGTGGCTGCGGTGGCTTCCGGTCGCCGGGGTGATCGACCCGGCAATCCATGCGTCGCTCGATACCACCGGTCGGATGATCGACCGGCTGCGCCACATCATCCTGCCCGCACTCACGCTCGGCATCGTGGGGGCTGCAGGTCTGGCGAGGTTTCAGCGTGCCGCGACGCTCGAGGTCATCGGCAGCGACTTCCTGCGCACCGCCCGCGCCAAGGGACTGTCGTCCAGGGCGGTGCGGCGGCGGCACCTCATTCGGCCCTCGCTCATCCCCGCCATCACCATCTTCGGTCTTTCGTTCCCGTTTCTCCTCACCGGCTCCGTGGTCATCGAATCCGTCTTCGCGTGGCCGGGGATGGGCAAGCTCGCGGCCGACGCCATCGCCACCCGCGACTATCCGGTCGTGCTCGCGACGACGCTGCTATCCGCGACCATGGTCGTGGCGGGGAGTGCGCTGGCGGATGCGCTCACCCTGCTGGTCGACCCCAGGACGCGCGGTACCGCCACCGCATGACACCGCGGCACTGGCTGGCGATCATTGCCCTGCTGATCGTGTCATCGATCATCACCCGGTCGCTGGGCGCCCATGGCCAGTCCCGCCGCGCACTCCTCCCGCGATCTGCCGGCGGGACCATGGCGGTCGGCGCCCTCATCTTCCTGACACTCGTTGCGATCACCGCACCGTATGTGACCGCCTACGCGCCGTTCGAGCAGCTCGACATCATCGCGCTTTCCAATCAGGCACCGAGTCTTCGGCATCCACTCGGGACCGATGTCCTGAGCCGCGATGTGTGGACCAGGGTTGCGTACGGCGCCAGGGTGTCGCTCGGCGTCGGCTGCCTCGCCATGCTCGTCGCGCTGGTAATCGGCGGAGCCGTCGGGCTTACTTGCGGGGACACGCGGCGGCGTCGTCGATGGAGCGCTGATGCGGCTGGTTGACGTCGGCCTGGCCGTGCCACAGTTGTTCGTCGTGATGGTCGCTGTTGGCCTCTGGGGGCAGTTCACCGTTGCAGGCCTGGTCGTCCTCATCGGCTGCACCGGATGGTTCGCCACATCGCGATTGGTGCGAGCAGAGGTGCTTGCGCTCCGCAACGGTCCCATGGTGCTGGGCGCAGAGGCCATCGGCGCCTCGACCACTCGAATCATCGTCCGGCACCTCCTCCCCAATGTGGCCGCCACGCTCCTGATCACGGCGGCGCTCGGGGTCGGGGCCGCCATGCTGCTCGAGGCGGCGCTGTCATTCCTCGGGGTGGGTGTGCGACCGCCCACCCCGAGTTGGGGCAACATGATCGCCGACGGGCGGGATCATCTCTCGATTGCGCCATGGACATCGGTTGCGCCTGGCCTCGCCATCGCGCTGGCTGTGGTCTCCCTCAACGCAGCTGCCGACAACTTTCGCGACGCGCTCGATCCGCGCGGTCCCGTCGGCAGATCCTGAGCAGCGCGTAGACCAGTGTTTCCGCCACTTCGCGCCGCAATTGCGCTAGATTCCATCGATACCCCTTCCTGGATCGAATCCCGACCATGTCAGGCTTCCTCGAGCAGGTGAACGCCGCGTTCGACCGCGCTGCCGCGTTTACCCACCACGATCCGACACTCCTGGAGCAGATCAAGGCGTGCAACGCCGTCTACTACATGAGCTTCCCGCTCAAGCGCGACGATGGCACGATCGAGGTGATCCACGCGTGGCGCGCCGAGCACAGCCAGCACAAGTCTCCCACCAAGGGAGGGATCCGCTACAGCATGGGCGTGAGCGACGATGAAGTGATGGCGCTGGCCGCACTGATGACGTACAAGTGCGCGATCGTCGATGTGCCGTTCGGGGGCGCCAAGGGCGGTGTGCGAATCGACCGCCGGAAGTATTCGGAGGGCGAGCTCGAGCGGGTGACGCAGGCGCTACACCTACGAGCTCGTGCGAAAGCGCTTCATCGGTCCCGGCATCGATGTGCCCGCTCCGGACTACGGAACTTCGTCGAAGGAAATGGCGTGGATCGCCGATACCTACGCCAGCCTTTCCGGCGGCGAAATCGATGCGCTGGCGTGCGTGACCGCAAAGCCGCTCGCCCAGGGCGGTATTCGCGGGCGCACCGAGGCAACAGGGCTGGGCGTCTTCTACGGACTGCGTGAGGTCTGCAACTCGGCCGAGGAAATGTCGCGCCTCGGGCTCCCCACCGGCTTGCAGGGAAAGCGCGTGGTGGTGCAGGGGCTCGGCAACGTGGGCTACCACGCCGCGAAGTTCCTGCAGGACGCCGGCGCCATCATCGTCGGCATCGCCGAGTATCGGGCCGCGTTGTCGAACCCGAACGGTCTCGATGTGGATGCGGTCAACGCGTGGCGCATCGAACATGGCACGGTCATCGGCTATCCCGATGCGACCGAGATCCCGAACACGCTCCAGGGCCTCGAGCTTGATTGTGACATCCTGATTCCTGCCGCACTCGAGCACCAGATCACCGTCGAGAACGCCCCGCGCATCAAGGCGAAGATTGTCGCCGAGGCGGCCAACGGCCCGACGACCGCGGCCGCCGAAGCGATCCTCGAGGAGCGCGGCGTGTTGATCCTCCCGGATATCTGGCTCAACGCCGGCGGGGTGATCGTGTCGTATTTCGAGTGGCTCAAGAATCTTTCGCACGTGCGGTTCGGGCGGATGGAGAAGCGGTACGAGGAGGGGGCCTATCGCCGGATGCTCGCTGCGATCGAGAAATCGACCGGCAAGACTTTTCCCGAAGAAGAGGCAAGGGCGATCACCGAGGGGGCCTCGGAGGAGGACCTCGTCTACTCCGGCCTCGAGGAATCGATGAGTGCGGCGTACCAACAGCTCTGCACGATCCGGGAGCGACACGACCAGCGGATCAGCCTCCGCACGGCAGCGTTCATCAACTCGATCGACAAGGTGGCGCGGTCCTACACCGAAATGGGGATCTGGCCATGAACAGAAAGTCGCCCTTCACCGTGCTGCTGATGCTGGCCCTGCTGTTGGGCGGTGCTCATGCCGATCGCCACCGGCATGCTCGTCGACTACTGGTGGTTCCGCGACCTTGGCTTCGAGGTGCTCTTCAGCCGGACGATCACCACCCGATTGATGCTGTTCGCGATCGGTGCCGGGCTCACCGGGGCGGTGGTCTGGGCAAACCTTCGCTTCGCACAGCGGGGCGCGGTCTCCGACGTGATCCGCATGCAGGTCCATGCCGCGTCGGGTGAGCAGGTCGTCGACCTCTCCCGCGTCATCGATCGCCTGACACGTCCGGTGACACTGGCACTCGCCGTGATGTTCGGCCTCGGGGCGAGTGCGCTCTGGGATGTGACGTTGCAGGCGTCGCTGGCCACGCCGTTCGGCGTGACGGATCCCGTGTTCGGTCGCGACGTCGGTTTCTACGTCTTCACGCTGCCCGCGATCAGCGCCGTGCTCGGCGTGCTTGCGATCCCTCGCGGTCCTGCTGCTGCTCATCCTGTCGGCGATCTACTTCCTCCGCGGCGACATCGTGCTGGCACCGCGCCGCCTCCGGATCGAGCCGTCGGCGGGCATGCACCTCGCCGGTACTCCTCGCCGTTCATCTTCGTGGTGTGGGCGCTCCAGCTCTGGTTCGTCGACACGTCGAACCTGCTGTTCTCCACAGACCGGCCCGTTGGTGGGCGCGAGCTACACCGACATGCACGCGACGCTGCCGGCGCTGCGGGTCTCAGCCGTGGTCGCCCTGCTTGCAGCGGTCGTGGTGCTCATCGGTGGCGCGCGTCGCGAACTCGGGGCCTACGCCGTGGCGGCGCTGGCCGTGTATGGCCTGGTGTCGGTGGTCGGCCGCGGCCTCATCCCGGGACTGGTGCAGAAGTTCATCGTGGCCCCCACCGAGCTCACCCGCGAGGAGCCGTATCCTGGGCCGCCACATCGCCGCCACGCGCCTGGCGTGGGGAATCGACAGCGTCGAGGTCCGCGACCTGGAGGGAGAGGCCACTCTCGGCCTCGCCAGCATCCGCGACAACGCCGCAACCATCGACAACGTGCGGCTCTGGGACCGCGAGCCGCTGCTCCGCACCTTCAGCCAGATCCAGGAGATTCGGACCTATTACGATTTCGTGTCGGTCGACGACGATCGGTACTGGATCGATGGCCGATACCGGCAGGTGCTGCTCGCACCACGCGAGCTGAACTCGGCGTCACTGCCGACTCGAACCTTCATCAACGAGCACCTCACCTTCACCCACGGCATGGGGCTGACGCTGAGCCCGGTCAACCAGGTCACCACCGAGGGATTGCCCGTCCTCTTCGTGAAGGACCTGCCGCCATCGACCACCGGGTCGCTGAAGATCTCGCGACCGCAGATCTATTACGGCGAACTGACCAACACCTTCGTCTTCGTCGAACACGAAGCAGAAGGAGTTCGACTACCCGGCCGGCGAGTCGAACGTGTACAGCACCTACGACGGAACCGGCGGCGTCCCGGTGGGCGGGATCGTCCGGCGCGCTATCCTGGCGGCACGAGTTCGGCTCCTCGAAGATCCTCCTGTCCGGCGATATCACCGCCGAGAGCCGGATCCTCTTCCACCGCAACATTGTCGACCGGGTGAAGAAGGCGTTTCCGTTCCTGCGCCTCGACCGCGATCCCTACATGGTGGTCGCAACCGATGGTACGCTGCAGTGGATCCAGGACGCCTACACCGTCACCAGCCGGTACCCCTACTCGTACCGGACCAACGATGGCGTCGCGTACATCCGGAACAGTGTCAAGATCGTGATCGATGCCTACCACGGCACCCTCACGCCGTACATCGCCGAGCCGGACGATCCGCTGATCCGCACGTGGGCGAAGGTGTACCCGGGCGTCTTCAAGCCGCTCGAAGAGATGCCCGCAGACCTGCGCGCCCACATCCGCTATCCGGACGAGCTCTTCCGCGCGCAGACGCGCGCTACGTCACCTATCACATGGACACGCCGGCGACGTTCTACAATCGCGAGGACGAGTGGCAGGTGCCGGTCATCACCCGTAACGATCAGGCCGTGCCGTTCATGCGCCACATCGTCATGCGGTTGCCCGACGAGGCGGCCGCCGAGTTCATCTACATGGCGCCGTTCACCCCGCGCGGCAAGGACAATCTTGCTGCGTGGATGGTCGCCCGGAACGACGGCGAGCACTACGGCAAGCTCCGCGTCTACCGCTTCCCGCGGCAGAGCCTCGTGTTCGGCCCGCGACAGATCGAGAACCGCATCAACCAGGACACCGAGATATCCCGTCAGGTATCGCTGTGGGATCAGCGCGGGTCCGAGGTCATCCGTGGCGACCTGCTCGTGATTCCGATCGAGGAGTCGCTGCTCTACGTGCAGCCGATCTACCTGCAGGCCGATGGCGGGATGATTCCCGAGTTGAAGCGGGTGGTGGTCGCGTACCAGAACCAGGTGATCATGCGGGAGACGCTCGACGCTGCGCTGTCCGAGATGTTTGGTGGCGAGGTCGGTGGACGCGTGGCCGACTCGGCGGGGCCGGCCGACACGACGCGGGCCGGTGCAGCGCCTGCGCCTCGACCTGCCGTGTCGGGAGAGGCCCTGGCCGAGGCGCGGCGGCGCTATGACGCCGCCATCGAGGCGCAACGCGAGGGAGACTGGGCGCGGTACGGTGAGGAACTGCGGCAACTCGGCGCCGCACTTGAGCGACTCGGCGCGCAGCAGACACGCCCGTGAAGCCCGTGAGCCCTGCTGCCCGCTAGGCCGGGGGGCGGGGGGCCTGCTCGGTCAGCCGCACGTCGATGCGCGGCGCCTCGACAAGCTCGAAGGTCGCCGAACCGAGCGCGATGCGTCCGTCGCTGGCCTCGATCTCCTCGAGGATCCGCGTGAAGAGCTTGTCCTTGGTCAGGCGCCGGCTCTTGTAGTCAACGACATATCGCAGCGTGAACTCGATCCAGTTGTCGTTGGCGATGAGCGAGACCATCGGTGACACGCGGGCATCCTCGACCAGGTAGCTTCGGGTGATCTGCTGCCACGCGGTGTGGGCACCACGCGCGTAATCCCCGACCACGTCGTCCGCCACGCGCTCCAGCATCGACCTGGCATATCGCCAGTCGGTTCCATACTTGATCGGAACCGTCAGTTCGTCCCAGAGGAACGGGAACTCGCCGGAGTAGTTGAAGACCGGTTCCTTGAACACGAAACTGTTGGCAATCCGCACCAGGCGGCCGGTGTAGAGGTCGCCCTTGACCCATTCACCCAGTTCCATGATCGTGGTGCGCAGCACTCCGATGTCGATCACGTCGCCGCGGATCCCGCCGAGCTGGACGCGGTCACCGGTCCGGTAGAAACCGGACATGGCGATGGCGAACCACCCGGCAAAGCTCGCGATCACTTCCTGCAGCGCGAAGGCGATCCCGGCGCCCGCCACGCCGAGTGCGACATTGAGGCCGCCCAGCCGCCCGCTGTAGATCGTCAGCACGAGGAACACCGCCGCCGCGTAGCCGCCGAAGGTCACCAGCTTCCGCGTCCGGTATCGCGCCTCGCCATCCTTGATCACCCGGCCCAGCGACCGGTTGAGGAGTCGGACCAGGCTCACGATGACCAACACGCCAAGCGCGAGCGAGACGAGCTTGCCAATGGTCGGGTCGGACAGCCACGCCGAGAGCGAATCGGTCACGGTGTCGATGGCACACCTCCCTCATCGGTGATGGAGGAGGTTGCCCAGCCTGCGAGCATCCCGCGCGCCCGGAATTCCGACTTGGCGCGCATGGTGACGTCGCTCTGCAGGCGCGGCTCGAAGCGATGGTCGTACACGTAGGCCTTTATCCTGAGCATGAGATGTGGCTGCATCTCGAACCGATCCTGCACCAGCACCACGATCGGCTTGGCAAGCAGGAGGTACGGTGACGTCAACGCGGCCTCGTACCCGATGGCGATGGCGAGCTGAGGGTCGGTGTCCGCAGGGAGGAAGAGGTCCGTGACGACCTGGCAGTCGGGCACCCCGGAGTTGGCATTCCAAGCCTGTCCCGTGAGGATCTCGCTGTTGGGGATCGTGACCCTGGTGTCTTCGGGGGTCGTGAGCCTCGTGCTCTGCAGGCCGATGTGATCGATCTCGCCATAGGCGTCACCGATCTTGACCCGGTCGCCGAGCTGGTACGGACGGTCGACGAGGATCACGATCCCGCCGATGACGTTCTTGACCAGGTCCTGTGCGCCGAGCCCCAGGGCGATGCCGAGTGACGCGAGTACCGCGAGCATGGTCTCGCGTGACGGTGCGAAAACCGATATCGCCACGAAGATGGCCAGGGCCCAGAGTGCGAACCGGACGAGTGGGGTCAGCATCTTGAAGAAGAAGCGCGCCCGTGGTGCCTCGTCGCCCAGCCGGTTGAGCACCCGTTGACTCACTCGAACGAGCAGCCATGCGACCGCGAGCACCGCGGCCACCTTGAGGATGCTGCCGAAACTCACCGACGTCAGGATGTCGAGCGGGTTGTTGCTCCCGCCGCTGCTCAGCTGAACCATTGGTGCCTCATCCGAGATTCCGGCGATGGAGGGCCTCGCGCGCGACGCGCAACGCACCGGGACGGACCCGGAACCCGGGGCGGCCGGGCTCTGCCTCGATGATCTCGCGGGCCAGCAATTCGTCGAGCTGTGCCCGGCTCCGCGACGGCGTCCAGCGGAACACGGCGGCGTGCTCGGACGGGGTCAGGCTGCCATGTTGCTTGATCGCGACCAGCGTGAAGAGATCGTCGGCATCGAGCTGCTCGATGACGGCATCGATGTCGGGCGGGGTGATCGGCTTCATCACCATCGTGCCGGCATTCACCGATCCGATCTGCCCGAGCCAGAGCTCGAACGCCGTACGAAACACCCCCGCAGATTCGCGTGCGAGCGACTCGAAGAACGCCTCCTCGGGATCGCCTTCACCCGCGACGCGCCGCCTGAGTTGGGCGACCACCCCACCGTGTACTGGTGGCGGGAGGAATCGGAGCCGCAGTCCCGACAGATGATGGCGCACCAGGATCGCCTCTCGGATGGCTGCGGGGTTGGCGCTTGCGGCGTCGAGACGGTGGGAGAATGTGCCGCCCAGGCGCACGGCGCGGTCGAGAAACCGGAACGCGTGCTGGTTGGTGACGAGGAGCCAGAGGGTGCTGCTTCCGGTCGACGCAATGAGTCGCTGCAACTCGTGAATCCCCTCGAACCCGCCCATCTCCCGCAGGAACGCCCGCTCGGTCTCCTCGAGCACGATCACGCGACGCCCGCTCCTCAGCGTTTCCTCGAGCGACTCGGTGGTGGTGCCGCACAGCGTCGCAAGGAACTCCCGCACCGCCTCAGCCGAGGCGAGGCGCTCGCGAAACTCGCCCCGAACCACGGGAAGGTCCGCCAATGGCCCCTCGAGCGCACAATTGATGAGGCTGGTCTTTCCGCTGCCCCGATCGCCGACCACGAGCAGTGCCACCGGACGGTCTGATTCCCACAGGGTTCGGGCCTCTGCGAGTGCCTGCATCTCGTGCTCGCGACCAACAAGGAAGCGCGGGTCGTCAACGGCATCGAATCGGAAGAGCCGTCGATATATCGCCGGCAACTCGCGGGTGCGTGGATCGCGCGTGAATTCGGTCGGCAGGTATTCGCGCCGAACCACGTCGGGTCGCGTTCCAGCGGAGGCCGGTATCCACTCGATCGCCACGAGAACGCGTCGCCACGACGAACGGATCGCCCCTCCGGTCGATCGCATTGCCCGGCCAGTTCCAGCCATCGCGGCGGCAATCGCTGTCGTCATGCCCTGCGTGGCACCGACTCGACCGAGGTGCGCCAAGGCACCGAACCGCGTCCGCCCCAGCAACAGGCGGTTCTCCACCACGACATCGACGAGCGCCCTGGTCAGTCGCTCATGCTCCTCGACGAGTGTGCGGCGTGCACTGGCGACATCGACCGCCAGCAGGCTGCGCGCATTGTCCAGCGCTTCCCCCGCGACCGCCGCGCCATCCGCACTGTCCGGTTCCTCCGCCGCAAACTCGATCACCTGCCGTGCGCGCTCGAATTGCTGCACCAGCGCGACGTGATCGGCCTGAACCCGGACGAAGACATCACCAACTCGGGCGCGCCCGACAGACTCGAACGCCCGCACTGCGGTATGAACCGGGCGCACCGACTTGCGCACCGGGCGACGTCGCGGCAGTGCCGTCACGCGCTGGACCAACTCCACTTCGTCGGGCAACCGAGCATGGATCTGCTGCACCCGGGTGGCAAAGTCCGTCATCCGGCGCAGCGCGGGCACCAACGGCACACCAGACGGCGGCGCGCCTCCGGCATGTTTTCCGTCCACCTGCGCGTCGATCCAATCGACGAACTCACCGTTGCTGGCGATGAGTGCGGCGCGCTCCGCGTCGAGGTCGGCGAGGGCATGATCGCCGAGACCGAGAAGTTCGCGCTCCGCCGCGTCCTGTACCCGTTCGAATCGCAACTCGGCCTCGAGGGCACCTGTCTGCTCGGCCCAGTGTTCGAACGCCAACGCGCCTCGCTCATCGGATTTCGCGATGCGGGGAACACGGCGCCATCCGGTGGACCGAACCAGGCCGTCGGCAACGTCTGGCACGACGGCATCAAGTTCTCGGCGGAGATATGCGCGGGCCAGACCGACGTCGTCGGCAATGACCGCAAGGGCCCCGACGGCATCGTGCGCCGCCGGCAACGACGCCGTGGGCAGGGATGCGACCGCGGTGTCGATGGGATGCCGGGTTGCATCCCACGTCCGGCGAATCCCCTGCGCCCCTCGCGCCATGGCTGCGAGGATCATCCCGGCAGCCTGCAGCAGGGCGGGCTCGGAGCGTTCTAGGCTGCGACGGAGCGCCGCATGGATCGGGATCGTTTCTGGCGCAGTGCGACGCCTGAGCATGGCCCGGGCAATCCGCGAACCGGCGTCCTCGCCAACCGTGAGGACAACCTCTGCACCGGTTGCGATCAGCGCGGCGGGAATGCGACGGGGCAGGTCATTCAGGCCCCGGAAGAGCGTTTCGACGGCCACCTCGGCGCGTCGCAGCGGACGCTCGCGGTCCCACCGATCGATGGCATCGAGAAGGACGACGCGGCTCGCCATCGTACGCGCATCAATGTGATCTTCGGGGGTCAGCGCGGGGAGGCGGTCGCGGATCTCCCGTGCGCCGTCGGCCTGTGCCGTGAGTATCGCCTCGAGTTGGTCCCACGCCGCATCGAGTTCACGCGCAAAGGCGTCGCCGAGGTCCCGAATGCCGGCGCCGAGTCGTGCCCACTCATCGGCAAAACCGGCGGCGTCCCCGGTGGCGACAGGGAGCATGGCAGCGGGCCCTTCGTTCATGGTGTCGATAGCCGGAATCTAATGTCCCGTGGGGGAGTGGTGGCGGCAGCCTGCCCATCGTCTTCGTGGGCGTGGGGCGATATTGCAGTGATGACTTCGGCACCACATGCCCGGTCATCTCGACCAGTCATGGGGAGTGGGTATGAAGCTGGGAATGATCGGGCTCGGCAAGATGGGCGGGAACATGACCGCTCGCCTCCTCGGCGCGGGCCACCAGGTGGCCGTCCACGACCTCGACCCGGCCGCCGTGGAACGCGCCGCCGCCGGGGGCGCACAGGGCACCGCCTCACTGGTGGAACTGGTCGCCGCACTCGCGGCGCCGCGCGTCGTGTGGGTGATGGTCCCAGCCGGTGCCGCCACCGAGTCAACCATCGGGGCGCTGGTCGAGTTGCTCGATGCGGGCGACGTCATCGTCGATGGTGGCAACAGCAACTACAAGGATTCGGTGCGTCGTGCACTCGAGTTGCGCGAGCGTGAGATCTCGCTGGTCGATGTGGGAACGTCAGGCGGTGTGTGGGGGCTGAAGGAAGGGTACAGCATCATGGCGGGGGGCACCGCCGCCGCCATCGCACTGGTGCGTCCGGTCCTCGAGGCACTTGCTCCCGCACCTGACACGGGCTGGGGGCATGTGGGACCGAGCGGGGCGGGGCACTTCGTCAAGATGATCCACAATGGCATCGAGTATGGCATGATGCAGGCGTACGCCGAGGGCTTCGCACTGATGCAGCGGAAGGAGGAGCTGGGGCTCGATCTCGAGCAGGTCGCGCAGATCTGGCGGCATGGCAGCGTCGTTCGGTCATGGCTGCTCGACCTCACTGCCGCGGCCCTGAAGGAGAACCCCGACCTCGAGGGCATCGCACCGTGGGTCCCGGATTCCGGTGAGGGCCGCTGGACGGTGATGGAGGCGATCGACCTGGCCGTTTCCATTCCGGTGATCACGCTGGCGTTGCAGCAGCGGTTCCGGTCACGGGACGAATCGCCCTTCGGCGACAAGTTGCTGGCGGCGATGCGCAACCAGTTCGGCGGTCACGCGATCAAGCGCTCGGCGGACCAGGCATGAGCGGCTCCGCGCCGGAGTTCGCGACGACGATGGTCATCTTCGGCGCGTCGGGCGACCTGATGCGCCGGAAGCTGGGGCCGGCCCTCTTTCGTATCTGCCGCCGCCGGCAACTTCCGCCTGAGGTGAAGATCGTCGGCTTTGCGCGGACCGAAATGGACGACGCTGGATTTCGTGCGTACGTGCGCGGAGGAGTCGACGAGTTTGCCGGCCCCGTTGACGATGCGGCCTGGGCCCGTTTTGCCGCGCGGCTGCATTACGTGACGGGGGATGTGACGGAGGCCGCGGACTTCGCGCGGCTCGGTGCGGAACTCACCCAGCTCGAGTCGGGCCCTGCGCACCGCCTCTACTACCTCGCGATGGCACCCAATTTCTTTGCCCCAACCGTGGAGGGACTGGGTGCATCCGACATGGCGTCTTGCGAGCCGTGCGGACCGCGGCGCGACATCGTGATCGAGAAGCCGTTCGGGCGTGACGCTGCCAGCGCCGCGTCGCTCAACGAACTGGTGCATTCGGTCTTCAGCGAGGAGCAGGTGTTCCGGATCGATCACTATCTCGGGAAAGAGACGGCCCAGAACATTCTCTACTTCCGGTTTGCCAACGCCATCTTCGACCCGCTCCTCAATCGCAGTTTCGTCGATCATGTGCAGGTGTCGGTGACGGAGACCGTCGACATCGGGCACCGCGGCGGGTACTACGATCAAGCAGGCGTGTGGCGGGATATGTTCCAGAATCACCTGCTGCAGTTGCTCGCGCTGGTCACCATGGAGGCTCCCGTCGGCATCGATGCGGTCCACCTCCGTGACGAGAAGGTGAAGGTGCTTGCGGCGATCCGTCCGATCGACCCGGCGGACGTCGTGGCGGCGCAGTACGAGGGATACAGAGAGGCGGAGGACGTGGCTTCGGGCTCGCGCACCCCCACGTTCGGGGCTGTCAAGTTGATGATCGACAACTGGCGGTGGTCGGGGGTGCCATTCTACCTCCGGTCCGGCAAGGCGCTCGCGGCCAAGGGTTCGGAAATCACGGTCGCGTTCAAGCGTCCCGTTGTCCAGCTCTTCGGCACCCAGCAGTCGCCCCGTCCCAATGTGCTATCCATCTGCATCCAGCCCGACGAGGGTGTGCACCTGAGTCTCGACGCGAAGGTGCCGGGTGAGCCGGAAGACGTCGACCTCGTGGACCTCGAATTCCACTATGCAACCTCATTCCCCGGTGTGGTTGTCGGCGACGCGTATGAGCGGCTGCTGCTGGACGCACTGCGCGGCGACGCCGCGCTCTTCACCCGCAGTGACGAGATCAAGCAGGCCTGGGACCTGTTCGACCCGGTGATCAAGGCCGGCGAGGACGGCTCCACCCTTCCACCCGATGTCTATCAGCTCGGTAGCGCCGGCCCCGCGAGCGCCGACGCCCTGCTCGCCCGAGAAGGCCATCGGTGGTTGAGTGGCTGCAACCACGATCCACACTGAATTCAGGGTGGGGGCGCCGCCGCCGCGTCGAGGAACCAGGCGAGGCGACCCCGCGGGCAAATCTGGGACGCCGGCGTCCGTAACCCGGTTCCCGTTATGGCATTGCTCACCGCTTCCCGCTTGGCAGCGCCGGTGGCGAGGACGAACACGGCGCGAGCGTTGTTGATCACGGGCATCGTCAGCGTTATCCGCTGCCGAACCGAATGACCAGGCGGTGCGCTCACGGCACTGACCAGCGCTTCCTGCTCATCGACGGAAGCGTCACCTGGAAAGAGTGACGCCACATGCCCGTCCTCGCCGATGCCCAAAAGCACGAGGTCGAGTCGAGGCGTCGCCGGGCCGAACCGGTCGTGGATGCGTGCCGCATAACGGGCTGCAGCTTCGACTGGTTCGCCTAGCGGCACGTCGATCACGTTGGTCCGGCGCACTCCGAGCGGGAGGAGAAGCTCACGCCACGCCGTACCCGAGTTGCTGTCGGCGCTGTGGGTGGGGACACATCGCTCGTCGCCAAAAAGGAATGTCACCCGGTCCCACGGCGCGGCGTCTGCACCGAGCTCGATCAGGCGCCTGTACAGCAGCACTGGCGTGGAGCCGCCGGACAGCACCACGCTGGCGTGTCCCTGGACCATGACCGTGGCTCCCACCAGCGCGACCACTGCTCTCGCCGCGAGCGCTGCCGCCGCCGGGGGATCGGCGGCGACGTGGACCTCGGGCGTCACGATCCCGCCGTCGTCGTCATGGTTGAAGTCAGGTGGCACCATCACTCGCCGCAAGGGGCTGCACCACAGCCGTGGTCTCGGCGTCACCCGCGAATCGCGTCCGGGAGAGCCGGTTGGAGTTCATCGTAATTGGTTTCGCGCCTTCTGCCATCCCGTGAGGAACGCGACGGTCTCGCGGATGGCGTAGCGGTGGAAGGGTCCATGCCGCCGAATTGCTGGTGAGCCTTCCTGGACTCGGTGCGAAGGGCCTTCCGGCACGCGATCACGGTCACTACTGAGGCAGCGCGGGTGGGGTCGCAGGCCGGTCACGACTCACCGGGCCGACTGGAGGTGGTACAATTCATCCACTGACCGCTCCCACCGCCGAGTGTCTGATGGATTGGCTCCCGTTCGCGCTGGACTCCGACAAATTCGAGACATTCCTGCTCGGTGCGGCACCCAAGGTGCTGGCTGCGGCACTCGTGGCCCTGGCCGGGTGGATCGTCCTGCGGATCACCCAGCCGGCGCTCCGGACCGCTCTCCGTCGGGCGCATTTCGCGGCGGGGCTCATCACGCTCCTCGTCGACGGGGTGTACAAGGCCGTCCTCGGTCTCTTCACGATGGTGATGGCCGCGAGCCAGCTCGGCATCGACGTGAGCGCAATGCTCGCCGGGTTCGGCGTGATCGGTATTGCCCTGGGATTCGCGGCGCAGGAAACCGTGGCCAATACGATCGCCGGCTTCCTGATCTTCTGGGATCGCCCGTTCAAGATCGGCGATTACATCACGACGCAGTCGCTGTACGGCGAGGTTCGTGAGATCACCCTGCGCACCACCCGGATTCGGACCAACAACAACACCTTCGTGGTCATCCCGAACAAGCAGGTCATCGGCGACACCCTTGTGAACCACTCGATGTATGGCGCGACCCGGGTCGTGGTGGAGATCGGCATCGCCTACAAGGAGAAGATCGCCGAAGCACGGGCGGTGCTGATGACCGTGCTCCCCGGCATCGAGGGCGTGATCAGTGATCCGGCGCCCGATGTGGTGGCGCGTTCACTCGGCGATTCCAGCGTGAACCTCGAGATCCGGGTGTGGATCGACGAGGCGGAGCAGGAAATGCCAGTGGAGGCGCGGGTTGTCGAGGCGGCGAAAGTCGCCCTCGACAACGCCGGCATCTCGATCCCGTTCCCGCATCTCCAGCTGTTCGTCGACCAGGTCGAGCCGCGGGTATGGGAAGGGGCAAGAACGCTCATGCAGGGCGGGGCGGAAGAGTGACGGCGTCATGAGGCGGGCCCGTCATCTCGTCGATGCGGCCCCGGCACACTGGCCACCGTGGCGCATCAAGCTGCACGACGTGATCTTCGGCCACGAGGCCGGTGCCGGCAGGTACTTCGATGTCGCGCTGATCGTGAGCATCATTGCGAGCGTCATTGCCGTCATGCTCGACTCCGTGGCCGTGGTTCGCGCGCAGTACGGTCCGGCGCTCTACGCCATGGAGTGGCTGTTCACGATCGTGTTCACGGTGGAGTACTCGCTCCGCCTGTTGTGTGCGCCGCGGCCCGCCGCGTACGCGCGGAGTTTCTTCGGCCTCGTCGACGTGGCGTCGATCCTGCCCACCTATCTCAGCCTGATCCTGCCGGGCGCCCAGTACCTGCAGGTGATCCGGGTGCTTCGGGTGCTTCGCGTCTTCCGTGTGCTCAAGCTCGCCGAGTACATCGGAGAGGCCGACACGCTGATGGTCGCGATCCGGAACAGCCGGCGGAAGCTGTCGATCTTCATCGCGACCGTCCTCGTACTCGCCGTGATCCTGGGCGCCGCGATGTATATCGTGGAAGGTGGAACCAACGGCTTCAACAGCATCCCGTCGTCGATCTACTGGACGATCGTGACCATCACCACGGTCGGTTACGGCGACATTGCGCCCGAGACCGCTTTCGGCAAGACGCTCGCCTCGATCATCATGCTCCTCGGTTACGCGATCGTGGCGGTACCAACCGGCATCGTGACCGTCGAGCTGACCCGCAAGCGCGAACGCGACAAGCTTCTGTGTGATGGATGCGGCGCGGGGGAGCACGACTCCGACGCGAGGCATTGCAAGCGGTGTGGAAGCCGGCTCACGGGCCTGTCTTGCCAGCGCCCCCTGACGCCGCCTGAGCCCGCAGATACGCTCATCCAGCCCCCTCCGGAGTTGCCATGCCTGCGACCTATGTGCTCGACCGCTCGCTCAACCTCGTCCGTAGCCGCGCGTGGGGAGTGCTCACCGATGAGGAGAGCCTGTCGCACTACGCCACGCTCGCCGACGACCCGGCATTTGAGCCCGAGTTTCGCCAGGTGTGCGACCTGAGGATGGTCGATGAGATCGACATGTCCACCGCGGGTATTCGCCGGATCGCCGCCGCCGCCACCTTTTCGCCAGGCGTGCGACGCGCATTCGTCGCGTCCGAGGATGCACATTACGGCCTCTCACGCATGCTCCAGGCGTTTTGTGAACTCGAGGGCACCGAGATCGGCGTGTTTCGGACGCTGCAAGAGGCTGAGGAATGGCTGACGCTCGAGCCCGGATCCCTCGCGTGAACACGTCGGTGCTGAGGCGATTCCGTGCGTAATATCCTGATTGTCGGGTGCGGCGGATTCCTCGGCTCGGTTGCCCGGTTCTGGTTGGGCGGGCTCGTCAGTCATGCCACCGCACCTGGGCGGTTTCCGCTCGGCACGCTGGCGGTGAATGTCGCCGGATGTCTGGTGATGGGCGTGCTCGCGGCGATGGCGGAGACCCGCCAGGTATTCACGCCCGGCGCGCGGCTGCTGCTGTTCACCGGGCTGCTCGGCGGTTTCACCACGTTCTCGGCCTTCGGGCTGGAAACCTTCGCGTTGGCCCGCGACGGCGCGTGGCGCGATGCCGCACTCAACATCGTGCTGCAACTCGTGCTCGGACTCGGTGCCGTCTGGCTCGGGTACCGCACCGCAGTGCTCGCTGCGAGCTGACCAACCACAACCTCCAACACGGGAGCGATCGTGCAGATCGTCATTTCCGCCATTTGCACCGCCGGTCGCAGCCTTCGCCAGGCGATCGCCGATGACAGCGCACTCGAGCGCCACGGATTCGAGATCGAAAGCGAAAAAACTCCCGGCCGCGAGCCGGGCTGGCTCAAGCTGCGGAGCGTCGACCGACGACGCGGTGCAATCAACATCGTCTGGGACACCCAGGCGAACATCCTGACGGCTCGCGTGGTGACCCGCGGCAGCAGCCGACCGAGCCCGATCGTGGGCGACTTCATCACCTATCTGCTCACGACGGCATCCACGGCGCGTCCGGTCGATCGCCACGGCGCAGGTGCGGTAACGCGCATCTCCCGTGGCTGGCGTCGGACGCGTTCGGTCGATGGGACACGACCGCCGTGCGTCGCACCGCTGAAACACTGTCGAGTCGGTCTCCAAACCCAGTGCAGATTGGAGCGACTACACCGTCACCCCTGTGGTTTCATGATGAAACCAGCCCGCCACCTGTTGCGTTGGATGATGAATGACCTCGACTCGCTTTCACGAGCTGTACGCCGCCATCCGTCTTCACGCCCGCCGCCTGTGGGGGGAAGCTGCAGCGCGCCTGTCGGTGCGCCGCGTTGTCGTCGCGACAGCGGTGCTCGTCGGCATCGCGATGACGTTGCTGGTGGGCGAGGCGATAACCCGTGCCCGGCTCACTGCGCCTGACGGGCGGGTTCCAACGGCATTCTACGCCCGCCCGATTGCGTGGGGAGAAGTCGATGAAGCCGAGACTGGCGGGGCGGTCCCCATCGGTGAGGTGAGTGGTGGACCCGGTGAGGAACGGCTGCCGGTGCAACTATCCGACGTGCCGCAGCACCTCATCGATGCCGTCCTCGCGGTGGAAGACCAGCGTTTCCTGGCCCACGACGGGCTCGACCTGCGGCGCATCGGCGGCGCGTTCCTCGCCAATGTGCGGGCCGGCGGGATTGCCGAGGGCGGCAGCACGATCACCCAGCAGCTCGCCAAGAATCTCTTTCTGACAGCCGATCGCACCCCGATCCGCAAGTTGCGGGAAGCCGCAATGGCCGCCGTGCTCGAGGCACGCTATCCCAAGACGACGATTCTCGAGGCGTACCTCAACGAGATCTACCTTGGTCAGTCTCGCGGACGGGCACTGCACGGCATGGGCGTCGGCGCACGATACTACTTCGGCAAGGAGATCGGTGACCTGTCGCTGGCAGAGGCGGCGCTGCTCGCCGGAATGATTCACGCCCCGAACCGTCACGCCCCCACCCGGAATCCGGAGTCCGCGCGGCAGCGTCGCGACCTTGTCATACAGTTGATGTTGAGCCAGGGGAGGGTGACGGCGGAAGAAGCCGAGGCCGCCACGAACGCCACCGTTGCGTCTCGTTCACATCCTTCGCCCGGCCCTGATGCGCGGTTTTTTCGGGATTACGTCTCGAAGCAATTGCCGCGCGGACTGCCGCGTCGGGGCGCCAGTGTCTTCACCACCCTGGACGCCCGCTTGCAGGCTAGCCGCCGAGAGCGCAGTGCGCGACGTCATGCGCGGCAATCGCCTGCGCGGGGTCGAGGCCGCGTTGATCGCCATTGACCCACGCACCGGCGAGGTTCTCGCGATGGTGGGCGGGCGGGACTATGCCGCGTCGCAGTTCAATCGCGCGGTCGATGCACGCCGCCAGCCGGGGAGCGCATTCAAGCCGATCGTGGCGGTGGCTGCGCTCGAGCCTGATTCGAATGGCGTGTCTGCCTTCACGCTGGCCTCCCGGCTCGACGATGTTCCACTCAGTGTGCGGACCGTCGGAGGCATGTGGACGCCGTCGAACTACGACGGGAATTATCACGGGGTCGTCACCTTGCGTCGGGCGATGGAACAGTCGCTGAACGTGCCGTTCGCGCGGATCGGCCTGACGGTGGGCGCCGATCGACTGGTGGCGGCCGCTCATCGCATGGGAATCACGAGCGACCTGGCCGCCGTGCCCAGCCTGGCGCTGGGGAGCGGTGAGGTGACGATGCTCGAGCTGGTACGCGCCTACGGTGTGCTCGCCGCCGGCGGGCGGCTCGCACCGGTGCGCTCGGTGATGGGTGTGAGCACCACTGATCAGGTGGCGCCCGCTCCCTTCGCCGATTCCGGCGAGCAGGTTGTCGATCCTGCGGTCGCATACCTGGTCACGTCGGCGCTCGAAGGAGTCGTCACTCGTGGCACCGCGTACGGCGTGAACACGCGCCGGTACCGCGGCGGTCTCGCCGCGAAAACCGGGACGTCGAATGACTGGCGGGATGCCTGGCTGGTCGCGTACACACCGGAACTCGTGGTCGGCGTGTGGGTGGGCCGTGATGACGCCACGTCGACACGGTTGACGGGGACGACTGGCGCGATGCCGATCGTGTCGCGGTTCCTTGCTGCTGCATTGGTGGGGACGAGCACCCGGTTCGAGGCACCACCGGGGGTGGTGACGGCGAACGCACCGACCGGTTACGATGGCTATTTCTACGCCGATTGCGAGGCGCGGGAGATGTTCCTCGAGGGCACGGAGCCCGATGAGCAGACCTGCTTCGAGATGGAAGCAGTCGATTCGACGGAGGAGGGCGGGAACCTGGGCGACGCGATCCGGCGCGGAGCGTCAGGGCTGTTCAGGAAGATTTTCGGGGGAGGGAACAACGACGGCGAGCGCCGTCCATGATGGACAGCGCCGCGCCGGTACAACGATCAGTCGAGAAGGTTGCCGGGAACCGTTCCGCCATGCTCGGCGAGCTTCCGCATCACCTGCTTGTGCAACCAGATGTTCATCGCTGCGCTGTCATCCATGTCGCCGGTGTAGCCGAGCTCGCGGGCGAGTTCCTTCCGCTCGGACAAGCTGCTGTCCATCCCGACCAGCTTCATCAGGTCGACGATGGAGGTCCGCCAGTTCAACGGCTGCGATGCAGCGGCGGCGCGCTTGGCCAGGAGCGCCTCTACATCGCGCTCGGTGATCGCACTGCCGGCCGGCGGTGACGCCGACGTGTTCACCGACGTGGAGCCGGATGACACGTCGCTGAAATCGTCCGTGCCGAAAATCTTGTCGCGCAGCTTTCCGAAGATGCTCATCAAAACCTCACGGTGAGGGAGAAGGGTTGCTGCCCCGGGAGACGGATTGTGCCGACCTGAACACACAGCACAGCGGCCCCTCGCCAGTCACCGCGCCACTCCGTCCGGGCCTCGTGGCATCGGCCTCTGGCGGGGCGGGGGAGCGCGTTCTCCTCATCCAGGGGCTCGGCGTCGCCGGGTGCGGATGGGCGCCCCAACTTGGCGCAATCCTCCCCCATTACGAGTGCGCGTGGTATGACAACCGCGGGGTAGGCAACAGCGCCCGTCCCGATCGACCGGGTATCGATCCAGTCTCTCGCCGCCGACGCCGTGCAACTCCTCGATGCGCTGGACTGGGACCGCGTCCACGTCGTCGGGCACTCGATGGGCGGAGTCGTCGCCCAGGAACTGGCCCTGCGCAATCCCGGGCGCGTGCGATCCCTCGCACTGTTGTGCACCTTCCGACGGGGTAGTGATGTCCTCGCACCGCGTCGTGGATTGTGGCGACACGGCGTGGCAGCGCTGATCGGGCCGCCGGCAGTCCGGGCCCGGGCGTTGACGCGTATGCTCGCCAGCCCGCGCGACATCGACCGGGAGGGGATCGATGCAGTGTCGGCGCGCCTTGCCGAAGTGTTCGGCCGTCCTGTCGGTGAGCGCCCATCGGTCGCACGCTCGGCAGTTCATGGCGCTCGCGGCGCACGCCGGTTCCGACTTGTCACCGCTGCATCGGCACGCCGTCGCTCGTGATCAGCGGAGCAGACGACCCGCTCGCGCCGAGCGCTGGCGGGACGCATCTCGCGACCGCAATCGCGGCCCGGGAACACGTCATCATTCCGCACGCCTCACACGCCCTGCCCATTCTCCAGCACGAACGAGTCAACGCGCTCCTGCTTCGCCATCTCGGTGAGTCGAGCTGAAGTTTTCCCCGGCGTGCATGCGACCGATGGTGAGGCGTCACCGGGGTAGCTCATGGTTACGAGCGTGCAGTATCAACATCGTTTTCAATTCTGGAGGCACTGATGGCTGACAATACTCGCGGGAACGATCCCAACCGTGATCCACTCACCGGTACTGCTGGTTCCCATCCCGTCGGGACCGGCGTTGGTGCCGCCGGCGGCGGTGTAGCCGGCGCCGCGGCAGGTGCAGCAGTCGGCGGACCGATCGGAGCGGTGGTCGGTGGCGCAGTGGGAGCCGTGGTCGGTGGGCTCACCGGCAAGGGCGTGGCTGAAGCGATCGACCCGACGGTCGAGGACGCGTACTGGCGCGACAACTATCGCAGCCGTCCGTACGCGACCGGCGACGCCCCGTATGACGTGTACCAGCCCGCGTATCGCCACGGCTGGGAGTCCTACGGTCGCTATGGCGGCCGGAAGTTCGATGACGCCGAGGGCGACCTCCGTCGGGAGTGGGAGGAGACGAAGCACTCGGCCGACCTGAAGTGGGACCAGGGCAAAGGATGCCACCCGCGATGCATGGCACCGCGTCGAGCGGGCGATGCCGGGCGACGCCGACGGCGACGGCCGCTGAGGCGAGCAGGTTCGTGACGAATCGGGGGTCGGCATCGATGATGCCGGCCCCCTTTTCGTCCACCACTACCTTTGTGACATGACCGACAACAGCAAATCATTCCTGACCGAGACCGAGCAGGTCATCGCGTTCCTCGAGCGGATCCGGGACGACCGCGCCCTCCTGCTCGACCTCCCCGACGCCGAACGCCGCCGCCTGGTGGATGTCGCCGGGAAGGTGTTCAGCCCCGATGCGCATGCGCGGCGTCAACTGGTGAAGGCCAGCCAGCGCCGCGACAAGGCCGAGCGGGTCCGGAAGATCGAGACCGTGCTCGCTGGAACCGGGATCCGTTCGCTCCGGCGCCAGACCGTCTTCACGACGCCCAATGTCTTTCCGCCGCGGGACTTCACGCAGCAGGACGTTGACACCGACGCCGAGGCGCGGGTCACCGGCGACGCCGCAGAACTGTTATGTCTGCAAGCAGGACTACACCCAGGTCCATCACTTCTACGATCAGCTCTGCCCCACCTGCGCCGCGCTGAACTTCCGCAAGCGGGGCGAACTCGCCGACCTCACCGGTCGCGTGGCGCTCCTGACCGGTGGCCGGGTCAAGATCGGCTACCAGGCCGGCATCAAGCTGCTGCGGTCCGGCGCACATCTCATCGTGACCACCCGCTTCCCGCGCGACTCGGCGGCGCGGTACGCTGCCGAGGCCGACTTTGCGGAATGGGGCGATCGGCTGGAGATCGTCGGGCTCGACCTCCGGCACACGCCAAGCGTCGAGGAATTCTGCCGACATCTGGCCGAAACCCACGATCGTCTCGATTTCATCATCAACAACGCGTGCCAGACGGTGCGCCGCCCGCCTGACTTCTACCGCCACATGATGGAGGCTGAAGCGGTCTCGCTCGGCACCATGCCGGCCCACGTCAGGCGGCTGGTGGACACCTGGGACGGCGAACGACGTCCCGAACTCCTCACCGACGGTCGGTCCGCTGCGGTGGCGCGCGACGCGGTGGGACTCACCCATGCGGCGCAGCTGTCGCAGGTTCCACTCCTCCTCGAGGAGTATGCCGGACAGAGCGACCTCTTTCCGGCGGGCAGGCTCGATCAGGACCTGCAGCAGGTCGATCTTCGCGACAGCAATTCGTGGCGGATGTTGATGGCCGACGTGCCGTCGGTCGAGCTGCTCGAGGTGCAACTCGTCAATGCGGTGGCGCCGTTCATCATCAATGCGCGGCTCAAGTCGCTCATGATGCAGAGCGGCGCACGCGACATGCACATCGTGAACGTGTCGGCGGTGGAGGGACAGTTCTACCGCAAGTTCAAGACGACCCGCCATCCCCACACGAACATGGCCAAGGCGGCGCTCAACATGATGACCCGTACCTCGGCCACCGATTATCAGGCGGCCGGGATCCACATGAATGCGGTGGATACCGGCTGGGTGACCGACGAGGACACGGTCGAACTGGCCGCGAAAAAGGTCGCCGAGCACCGTTTCCACCCGCCACTCGACATCGTGGACGGCGCGGCCCGGATCGTCGACCCGATCATCGACGGCATCAACACGGGTACGCACATCTGGGGTCAGTTCCTCAAGGATTACGCGCCCACCGACTGGTGAGCGCGCGCCGGTCCTGTCCCACCAGGACCGACTCACACGTCTCCAGAGCGAACATCGAAACCTGAACCCCAGCCCGTGGATCCGCCCTCATGGCCGAGTCGCCGCCGCCCGCCACCGACGAAGCTCCACTCGACCTCGATCACCCCACTCCCCGGCAGCGTCGCAGCTTGCGGTTCCGGGTGCTCCGGGCACTCGTCATCGCGCTCGCGACGTTCGGCGGCGCGATCATCGGTTTCGTGGTCACGCTGGCGATCGTGGTTGCCCAGGCACAGGTCGGCCAGTTCATCTTTTCGGTCAGCGACCTGATGGGCTTCCGGTGGGAAGTGCTGCCGGTGCCGCTGTTCGCGCTGGCGGCCTTCGAGCTCGCTCGTCAGCGACCGGGCGCGATGGCCTGGGCGACGCTCTCCGGTTTCGGTGGAATGCTGCTCGGGATCGTGATCGGGGCGGGTCTGGGGAGTGCGGTGCTCGCCGAGGGTGTGGGCCCCTGGGCCGGTGGGGTCATCGGTGCCGCAGCGGGCCTGGTGCTGGGGTGCGTGGCGGCGCTTCGCATCCGGCATGTGCCGAAGAATCCGGTGGTGGCTGCTGGAGCCGGACTCATCGTCATCGTCGCTGGGGCAGGCTTCCTCGTGTTCGGCGCGACCAACCTGCTCCACGTGGCGCCGCTCGACTTTGGCGAGGTCGGCGGGGTACCGCTGCCCGACCCGACCGACGTCGATGCCGTGGTGTTCCTCCTTGGCGACGCCGGCGCCGCCGAAGCCGGCACGTCGCCGCTGCTCGACGCGCTCGGCGCCGACGTCGAGCGCTGGTCGGCCGGACTCCGGCGCGACTCCGCGGTCGCGGTCGTGTACCTCGGCGACATCGTTTATCCGGTCGGCATCCGCAACCGCGATGACCCGGGATACATCCGCGACTCCACAAGGCTACGCAGCCAGGTCGACCTGGTGGCCGGCGCGGAAGCGATCAGCAACAACACCGTCGGTCTCTTCCTGACCGGCAACCATGATTGGGGCAATACCGTCGGGGACGCCGGGATCGACCGCGTCAAGAACCTGCAGGAGCAGTTGATCCTGGCGCGGGAGACCGGGCCGCTGGTGGCGCTGCTCCCGAACGCCGGCGATCCGGGGCCGATCGTGCGGGATCTCCGTCGCAACGTGCGGATGATCTTCGTCGACACGCACTGGTTCCTGCAGGAGCGCTCGAGGCCGATGCAGGACCAGTTCTTTGGTCGCCTGCGGAACGCGATCGATGGTGCCCGCGACCGCGAGGTCATCATCGTCGCGCACCACCCGTACTTCTCCGCGGGTCCGCACGGCGCCGTGGTACCGGGGTACTACACCGGCGGGCTCGACTACATCCTCAAGCGGACCGGCGCGCTCGTCCAGGACCTGAACTCCCCTGCTTACGCGGAGTTGCTGGGCAAGCTTCGCGCAGACCTTCGAGGCCAGCAAGAAGCCGCCGCTGGTGTACGCAGGCGGGCACGATCACTCACTGCAGGTCCTCACCGGCGCCGCCGAGTTCGATCCGCGGTTCAACCTCGTCAGCGGCGCCGGGAGCAAGGTGTCCGCGATCGCGATGGGGCCGGGTCTGGTGTGGGGCGGTGAACAGCCGGGCTACATGATGCTCGTGTTCCGCAAGGACGATGGCGTCGACCTCTTCGTCGTCGGCGGCGATCGTGACCGGCTCACCTGTACCGGGACGCCGGAACAGATGGAGCAGTGCCGCACCGCCGGGATCAATGCGTTCGAACTCGTCTACTCGGCGTCATTGCTCGGCCCATCCAAGCGGCCGCGTGAGCTCACGCCCGTCGTGCCGGACAGCCTGCTGCTCCCCGATTCGCTCGCTTCGGGGACTCCGTGGTGGACCGCCGAACGACCCATTGGCGGGCCGATTGCGGCCGAGAAGGACCTCGAGGAAGTGCGACCGGCACCCGTTGCCGTGTCGACGCGGGTGTTGCTGCACAGTCGCGACTCCGTCACGACGACATCGGGCAAGAGTTACCGGGCTGGTCCGGTGCGTCGGCTCGTCGCGGGCGACCTCAATCGTGAACTCTGGAGCACGCCGGTCACGTTGCCCGTGCTCGACCTCGATTCCGTGGGTGGCGGGTTGCATCCGCTCAAGATCATCGGCGGCAAGCAGACTGTCGGGCTGCGATTCGCCGGTCGAGACGGGCTCGAATACGAGTTCCGGCCGATCATCAAGAATCCGAGCAAGGTCCTTCCTGCCCCGTTGCGCAACAGCCTCGCCTTCTCGGTGCTCGACGACCAGATGGCCGCACAGTTTCCGTTCGGCGCAGTGGTGGTCGGCGAACTGCTCGAGGCCGCGGGCATCAGCGCGCCGAAGCCCGTCGCGGTCGTGATGCCCAACGACCCGCGACTCGGTCAGTACCGCGCGATGTTTGCGGGGCGGGTGGGTATCGTGGCGCTCAATGCCAATGAACGCGAGGGAAATCTCCCGGGCTTCGGTGGATACTCCAAGATCATCGACGGCGAGAACCTGGCGGATGAGTTGCGAGAGGATCCGACGGCGACTGTGGACGCCAGCCGCTATCTCCGCACCAGGCTCATCGACATGCTGGTCGGTGACTGGGATCGACACGCCGGTCAGTGGCGATGGGGACGCCAGGTGAAGGACGGCATCACCGAGTGGGATGCCATCCCGGAGGACCGTGATTGGGCGTTCGTGAGCATCGACGGGCTCGTCGGCGTCATGTCCCGTGCGTTGCTGCCGCGGTACGCCGGATTTTCGTCGAAGTTCCCGCCGATCCATCGCCTTGCGGAGACAGCGGCGCCACTCGACCAGATGATCTTGTCGGGGCTCGACCGGGGTGCCTTCGTCAGCGAAGCACGGCGACTCCAGGGGTTGCTCACCGACTCGCTGATCACGGCTGCGGTGGCGATGTTGCCGCCGCCGTTCGTCGAGCAGCAGGGGAAGCGACTCGTCGATGGACTGCGCGCCCGACGTGACGACCTCGTCAGGTACAGCGAGGACTACTACGGTTACGTCAAGCGTACCGTCGAGGTGAGGGGCCACGACGGCGTCGAGGAGGTCGATCACGTTCGAGCGCTCCGGGATGCGTCGCGTTCGCATCACCGTCAGGGAAGGCAATGAGACGGGGGACGTGCTCCTGCAGTGGGACATCGATCCTGCGGTGACGCGGACGGTGGTGCTCTATGTCGACGGGGGTCGCGACAGGGTGATGGGCAATCGCAACTTGCCGCTCACGGTGCGGATCATCGATACCAGCGAGAAGCGCGACCGCCCGGAAGAGGAGGTCGCGCTTCGTTGACCCGGTGGACCGCGCCAGCCGTCAGGTGGCGGGCGTGGTCGTCGCCGCCGGGGTTGTCGCTGGCGCGCTTGGCGTGAGCGTCCCGGACTTTCCGCAGGTTCCAGCCACGGGATCCCAGATCCTCCCGCTCGTGTCGACGAATGCCGACGTGTAGCCCTGATCGCCAAGGGTCAGCTTGAGGATGCCGAAATAGCCCTGCAGGCGGTACTCGGAGTTGGGTGCCAGGCTCCGCTGCAGGCCACGAAGTTCGCCGCCGCCGGTCCCGACCACGAATGAGGGAATGCCCTTCACGGTGTCCTTCACGCCCTCCGCATTCATCGGCGCGAGGCGCTCGTAGTGGTGATCATGACCGGCAAGCACGAGATCGACGCCGCCGTCCATCATCGCCTGCCAGGTGGGCGCCATCCGCGCGTCGCTGCCGTGCCAGCCGGAGCTGTACCGCGGGTGGTGGAAGTACGCCAGTGTGCACGCCTTGGTGCTCGTCTTCATCTCGTTCTTGATCCACGCGAGCTGGTCGGCCTCATCGGAGCGCGGAAAAACCGAGTTGACGACGATCTCGCTGTTGATCACGATCACTTTCCAGGCACCGACGTCGTACGAGTAATAGCCGCGCTTCGCCGATCCCGCCGCCCGGGTTCCGAAATATTCGTAATATGGCGCCGCGCTGTTGGTGTAGTGCTCGTGGTTGCCCGGCGAGGGATGGATGATCTTCATGATGCTCTTTTTCGGGTCGCCCCAGGAGGGCGTGAAGCATCGCTCGAAATCGCGGGCCGATCCATCAGGATACGCGTTGTCGCCAAGGGTGAACACGAAGTTCTCGACGCCAGCCACGCTGTCGGCCTTGATGATGCTGTCGACGATTCGTGCGGTCCGCTCGTCGCCGGTCGAGCCGCACGAGGCGATGTCGCCGGCGCCGAGCATGACCGCCGCGCCCGCGAGCGCGACCAGCTCAGCCGGGGCATCCGCCGGCACGGGCGTGATCTTCGGCCGGGGTGCGCAGGCGGTGGTGAGAATTCCGAGGGCAAGGGCTGCAATTCGTCGCATCATGATCCCGATTGGTTTGGGTCGTGCCATGTCTGGGCGGTCTAGGGTAGTGACGGGCCAGTGGAGTCGACCTGCACGCCGGCCGGCGCGCGCGCAGGTTGCCGTCCGGCGTAGGGCCAACGGAAAATGGTGATGGTCGCCGGCGCGTCGCCGGCTTCGGCGCTGATCAGCAACAGGCCTTCGCGGGTGATCGCGACGCCCTCCGTGTGCGGAATGTCGGTCGGAACCGGCCCTGCGGAGACCACCTCGCCGTCGCGCGTGATGACGATCAGCGCCCGCTCCTGCGCGGTCACCAGCACGAAGTTGCCGGTGAATGCGTCCACCGTGATGTCGGATGGGCGCACGTCATCCCAGTCGTTGCTGCCGATCACGACATCCAGCGGGATCGTCATCCGCGACACCGGCGGCGGGTTGTCGCCGAGCGGCCAGCGGTAGATCACGAGCGAGTCGCGCATCGACTTCTCGGGCGTCTTGCACGCCATGAGGAGGACGTTGGTCAGCGGGTCGTGCGCGATCCCCTCGAACTCGCAGGCATCGCCGAGCTTGGTGTCGATCACCACGTAGTCGGCACGACCCTTGTCGTCCGCCTCGCGGAACTGGTAGATCTCGCCCCTGCTGGTGAGCATGTAATAGTCGAGCCCGACCCTCGTGATGCCCTCGAAATCGCCCTTGACCGCCTGCTCGCCGAGGTCGAAGCGCTTGGTGACCATTCCGGAGCGCCAGTCGATCTTGATCACGTGGCCGTTCTCGTCGGCATGCACCAGGAGGTGATTGCCGTCCTCGGTGAGCGTGATACCCGAGATCTCCGCCATGTCCCGTGGCATCACCCACTTTGCAAGGGGGACGTCGGCCCGGCCCCGCACATCACCGACCTGCGCCATGAGCCGGGCCGTGCGCGAGGCTGCCGCGGCTGAGTCGGCCGCGGCCTTCTCGGCCTTGCCCCACCCGCACCCTGCCGCGAACACGACGAGCAGTGCGACGTGCAGCGCCCGCATCAATCGCTCTCCTGCTCGAGCAGGCTCTCGCCCGCCTCCAGCCGCACGCCTGCGATGCCGCCGACTCGCCCGCGGACGGCGGTGAGGAACTCATCCTGGGTCATCTTTTTCTTGATCTTCACCAGGTAGATCAGTTCCGACGGCTTGCCTTCCATCTCCACGACCTGGTCGAGCTGCCACCGCTTGACGATGTCATCGAGCATCGACTCGGTGAGTTTCTGCGTGTCGGTAACGGCATCGGTGGTGAGCCGCAGCACGGCGTTGTATCCAGCTTTCTTCTTGCCCAGGAGGTCGCGTACCCGGCCGAACCGGTTCGCCAGGATGTCTGCCGACTCCGGCGTGAGCGCCAGCACGAGGTCGCGATCCGGGACTTCGGTCGTCGCGTCCAGATTGGCGAGGCTGCTGAGGGGCTCGACCCACTTCGTGGAAGCCTGCGCTTCGAGCACGTTGCGGCCGAAATCGTATCGCCAGGTGAGGATGACCACGAAGTTGAAGAACACCGACAACAGCGCGCCGATCGGCAGCGCCTGCACGCCCGCCGCAAAACCGACCGCGATCGCCAGGAAGATGTACACGGTGTCGCGCGCATCCTTCAGGGTCGTTCGAAACCGGACCGCCGCGACCACACCGGCCAGCGAGAACGCGAGTGCGAGGCTGTCCTGCACGATGATCACGATACCAGCGACGACGATCGGCAGGATGATCAGTGTCTGCACCACCCCCTGGTTGTGGCTGCGGCTGTTCCGGGCGGACATGTACACCCACGACACCGGCAGCATCAGGAGCACCGCGCCCACGAGCATCATCGTCACCGACGCAAGCAGCGTCAGCGGAGGGGGCTTCTTGATGGGCGTGGAAACCGTGGGCGCTTCGGTCAGTCCGTCCTGCAACAGCTCGGGGGTGTCCACCGCCCGGACGATCTCGGTGCCGGTGAGCCGCGCGTCGAAGTCGGTCCAGACCGAGTTGACCGCGAAGACCAGCAACGCGAGCAGGGCATAATACGCGAGCAGGCGACGCACGGGGCGGTCGGAACCCAGCGTCAGCATGTCGATCAACTTGTGGAACAGGCCCATGCCGGTGCCTCTCAATGGATGGCGTAAGGACTTGGCGTCACGTGTGTGCGGCACACACAGGCGTGGAGACGGTTTGGCAGCCGCCGCATGGACACCCGACCGGCCGCTGATGCGTACGGTGCCAAATCTAGCGAGGGCCGCAGCGGCCAACCGGTCCGAATGCTGTGGTGTTTGGCGGTTGGTGTGCGTCCCACGGTGCAGCCACCCCACCAACCGGTCACGTCCCCAAATCGAGCTCCCCAATGGTCGAACACTCCGACGAAGCGATCGAAACCATCATCCGCAGCATCGAGTCGAAGACCGGCCGGACCATCGAACAGTGGGTCAGGCTGGTGCATGGCATGGGAGAGCGGGCTCCGTCGCGAATCGTGGCAAACCTGAAGTCGGCGCACGGCCTGGCCGAGGAACACGCCTCGGTGGTCGCCGACCGGGCGTTCGCCACCATCAGCGACACCGGCGTCGTGGCCCTCGACCTGGTGGCAGCGCAGTACCGGGGTGAGACAGCCGGGCTCAAGCCGATCTACGATTTCCTCACCCACACCCTCTGCGGGTTCGGGACCGACGTCACCCTTGCGCCCGCCGAGGGCCGCGTCGACGTGGAGCGTAAGCGCGCCTTCGCGACGATCCGGCCCGGCTCCGCCACCCGCCTCGACGTCGCGATGGCTCTTGGCGACGCCCCGGCCACCGAGCGGCTCGTCCTGCTCACCCCGCCTGAGGGCGCGTTCACCCATGTCGTTGGACTCGAAGCGCTGGCCGACGTCAACAAGGAGCTGGTCGGCTGGCTGGGGAAGGCCTACAAGCACGCCTGAGACGCCGGGAGGCCTGGGCTGGTTGCCTCTCGGTTCGGCTCGTGAAACATTTCACAAATGCTCCCCCGCAAGGTTGCCGACTCGACGGTTCGCCGCCTCGCCATCTACCTCCGATTCCTCGAAGAATTTGCCGACCAGGGCGCGGACACCGTGTCGTCGGACGCCCTCGCCCAGCGCGCGGGCACCACATCGGCCCAGGTCCGGAAGGACCTTTCCTTCTTCGGTTCGTTCGGCAAGCGCGGTCTCGGGTACGATGTCCCCGCCTTGGGCGCCCGGCTCCGCCAGATCCTCGGCCTCACCCGGCGCTACCGGGTTCTCCTGGTCGGGGCCGGACGACTCGCCGGTGCGCTCGCCCAGTACGGTGGCTTCGCAGCGCGGGGCTTCGACGTGGTGGCAGTGGTCGACCATGATCCCGCAAAAATCGGTACCTGCTGGGGTGCACTATCGATTGATGATGTCGCCCGATTGGAGGAGATTGTTGTCCTGCACCGGGTGGAGATAGCCATTCTGGTGACTCCCGCCGAGCCCGCACAGCAGCTCACCGACCGACTTGTCGGAAGCGGAATCACCGCGATCCTGAACTTTGCCCCAGTCCAGTTGCTCGTGCCCGAAGCGGTGGAGGTGAAGAACGTCAACCTTGCCGTGGAGCTCGAAACCCTGTCCTATGCACTGCAACACCATCAGGAGACATGACGCCAAAGTGATCGGACTCACCGCACACCCGCAGGGAACCCTCGTCGATCAGGCGATCTCACTCCTGGGAGTCGGCGCATGCAGCGCCGACGAACTGTCGGTTCGTGTCCTCGGCCTGCCCAACGCGCCGCGCGCCGTCGCCGAGCGCCTGGCGCTCGCGCTGCTCGGCGCCGACCCGCGGGTGCGGCAGCAGACGGACGGGCGCTGGGCCCTGGTCGCAATGGCACAGGGTTCTCCCCTGCTCGAGGAGTGTGCCTTCGCGGTCGTGGACGTCGAAACAACCGGCATGCAGGCCTCGGGCGAAGATCGAGTCACTGAAATCGCCGTGGTGATCGTCCACGGCACCCGGCGGGAAGTGGTGTTCGATTCGCTGGTCAATCCGGGCCGGCCGATTCCATCGCGAATCGTGCAGCTCACCGGGATCACCGACGAAATGGTGCGCGGCGCGCCGGGCTTCTGTGACGTTGCCGAGCAGGTGTGCGCGGCTCTCGCTGGCCGGGTGTTTGTCGCGCACAACGCGCGGTTCGACTGGGGCTTCGTCTGCGCAGAGGTCAAGCGTGCCCGCGACCTGGCGCTCGATGGCCCCCGTCTCTGCACGGTGCGCCTCGCCCGCCGCCTCATCCGGCAGGAGGCTTCGTATTCGCTCGGAGCCTTGGCCCACAAATTCGGACTTGAGTTTCCCGCGCGGCACCGCGCTGCCGGCGATGCCATCGTGACCGGCATGCTGCTCGAACGACTGCTCGGCGCAGCGCGTGAGCGGGGTGCCCGAACCCTCGCCGACCTCGAGACGCTCCACCGCACCCCGGTGTCGGAGTGCGGGCCGTGAGCCGGGTCACCACGCTACGCGTCGGCGGGTTGGTGGTCCACGCACTCGACGGCGGTGGCCAGCGCCTCGATGGCGGAGCGATGTTCGGCGTGGTTCCCAAGCCCCTCTGGGAACGCCGCATCACGGCCGATGCCCGCAACCGCATCGCGCTCACGATGCGATGTCTCCTCATCGAGCACGACGACGGGCTGGTGCTCATCGACAACGGCGTCGGCAACAAGGAACCGGAAAAGTTCATCGAGATCTACGGCATCGAGAATGCCGGGGCGGGGGGACGCACGGCCATCGAGGACGCGATCGCCGAGCTCGGGCATCGCCCGGAAGATGTCCGCACGGTGATCAACACCCATCTGCACTTCGATCACGCCGGCGGCAACACATTCATCGCACCTGACGACCCGGCTGCCCGGGTTCAACTCAGCTTCCCGAACGCCCAGTACGTGATGCACCGCAGGGAACACGACTGGGCGACCACACCCAACGAACGCACGTCGGCGAGCTACCTCCCGCACAACTACGCGCCGGTTGTCGAGGCTGGACGAGTTCGGTTTCTCGAGGGCGAGCGGGAGACCGTGCTTCCCGGCATCCGGGCGCTGGTCACACCCGGGCACACTCCGTGGCACATGTCGATCCTGATCGAGAATGCCGGGGAGAGCCTGCTTTTCCCCGCCGACACCGTGCCGACGGCGCATCATCTGCCACTGCCGTGGGTCATGGGATACGACGTGGAGCCGATCAGGACCCTGGAGAGCAAGCGGGCGCTCTACCAGCGCGGGACGGCCGAAGGATGGCGGGTGGTCTTCGAGCACGACGCCGACACGGTTGGCGGTCGGCTGGTGCAGGGAGAGCGGGGCATCGCGCTCGCCGAACCGATTCCAGCACCGAATACGCCGTCTGATTGATCGCCACGTGGCACCGATCAACGCCCGGACGCCACGGCTCGTCTAGCGCATTGCGGCCCGCCGCCCCTTGACCGGAGAGCCTGGGCAAGGTAGTTTTGGCCTGTTCAAGTGGACGGGAGACCGTCCCACCCTCAGCTGAAGTTCGAGCGCACGGGTCCGAGAGTCATAAGCATCCGGTCCTCCGGGACCGCGGTGCGCCTCTACGGACACCCCGCCAACTGGCCGGGTGTTCTTTTTTTGTCCTGATACAGGGGGAGCGCCACTGTCGAGCTTTGACCGCGACCGACGGACCCGAGTCAACCGGCAGATCCGCATCTCGCCGGTTCGTGTTGTAACGGCGGACGGCGAGCAGCTCGGTGTGCTGCCGATCGAGGAGGCGCTGGCCGCTGCGGCCGAGCGCGGCTTCGACCTGGTCGAGGTGGCCCCCATGGCGCGCCCCCCCGTGGTCAAGATCATGGACTACGGGAAGTACAAGTTCGAGGAGGCAAAGGCGGCACGGGCTGCGAAGAAGAAGCAGCACGTGATCCACCTGAAGGAAGTGAAGTACCGACCGGGCATCGACGATCACGATTTCGACTTCAAGACGCGGCACGCGCGCGAGTTCCTCGGCGAGGGGAACAAGGTCAAGGTGACGATGATGTTCCGCGGGCGGCAGATCGCCCACACCGAGCTCGGCAAGGCGGTGCTCGACCGTGTCGCCGCCGCGCTCACGGATATCGGCAAGGTCGAGCAGGAAGCGAAACTCGACGGCCGCAACATGATCATGGTGCTCGCGCCGCGCTGAAGCGCGTGACCGGGACAGGAACGGGGGAGCAATGCCGAAGCAGAAGACGAAGCGCGCGGCGATGAAGCGGTTCAGCATCACGGGAACCGGCAAGATCAAGCGTGCGCAGGCCAACAAGCGACACATCCTCACGAAGAAGACCACCAAGCGGAAGAACCAGCTTGGCAAGTCGGCCCTCGTGAGCTCGGCGGATCATCCGCGCATCATCAAGCTGCTCCAGGCCTGAGGAGATAAGCCATGTCACGGGTCAAGAACGGTCCCGCGCATCATGCGCGCAAGAAGAAGATCATGGCCGCCGCCAAGGGCGGCGTGGGTTCCCGCAGCAAGCTGTACAAGGCTGCCAAGGAAAACGTCGAACGCGGCATGGCGTACGCCTACCGCGACCGCCGCAAGAAGAAGGGCGATTTCCGGCGCCTCTGGATCACGCGGATCGGCGCCGCTGCGCGCCTGCACGAGATCTCGTATTCGCGCTTCATGGCCGGCCTCAAGACCGCCGGGCTCGACATCAACCGCAAGGTGCTCGCCGACCTCGCCGTGCATGATGCCGACGCGTTTGCGAAGATCGCCGAGGTGGCCAAGGCGCACCAGGCGGCATAAGCCGACCGCGTGAAGCCACCGGGTGGGGCCGACCGTCGTTGTACGGACGGCCCCGCTGTCGCATTTGTCACGCTGCGCCAACCGGAGTCGCATGTCCGCACCCATCGAAGGATCCCCCGTCACGAGCCTGCGCGATCGCCTTGCCGCGATTCCGGCCCTCGACGCCGCTGCCCTCGACGCCGAGGACATCGCGGTGCTGGGGCGCAAGCAGGGTGAGCTGACGCAGCGCCTCAAGGCGCTGGCAACACTTTCGATCGACGAAAAGCGTGCTCAAGGCGCCGAACTCAACGCCCTCAAGACCGAGTTCGAGGCCGCCATCAGCGCCCGCCGTGCCGAACTCGCCGCGAGCGAGCGAGATCGGCAGGCCGCCGGCGTCGACCTCACCATGCCTGGTCGGGAGTCGTGGCGCGGGACCTCGCACCCGGTGACCGTCGTCATCGATGAGATCGTGGAGATCTTCCGCGCCCTCGGGTTCTCGGTCGCGCTCGGCCCGGAAGTCGAGACCGAGGAGCACAACTTCGGCGCACTGAATTTCGCACCCGATCATCCCGCGATGGACATGCACGACACCCTCTACCTCGACCCCCAGGGTGCCGTGCCGGCGGCCGGCGAACGCCTGCTGCTGCGCACCCACACCTCTCCCGTGCAGGTGAGGGTCATGCGCGAGGGCCCGCCGCCGTATCGCGTCGTGATCCCCGGTACGGTCTACCGCAACGATGCATTCGACCCGTCGCACGCCCCGGCGTTCGCCCAGGTGGAGGGACTCGCGGTCGACGAGGGCATCACCTTCGTCGACCTCAAGGCGACGCTCGCCCATTTCGCCGAGCGGTTCTTCGGGCGCGGCACCACGGTGCGATTCCGCCCGTCGTTCTTTCCCTTCACCGAACCTTCGGCGGAAATGGACGTGTCGTGCCAGCTCTGCGCGGGGCAGGGATGCGCGGCGTGCAAGGGAACCGGATGGATGGAGATCCTCGGCTGCGGCATGGTGCACGAGAACGTGTTGCGAAACTGCGGCGTCGATCCGGAGCGATGGACCGGCTTCGCGTTCGGGATGGGCCCCCAGCGAATCGCGATGTTGCGCCATGGTGTCCCCGACATCCGTCACCTCTACGCCGGTGACATGCGATTCCTCCAGCAGTTTCGATCGGTGGGATCATGAACGCGTCGCGCGCCTGGCTCGAGGCGTTTCTTCGCCAGCCACTCGACAGCACGGACATCGCGAACCGGCTCGCGATGCTCGGGGCGCCCGTCGACGCCGTCGAATCACTGGGCGCCGACCTGTCGGCGTTCGTGGTCGCGACCGTCACCGATGTCCGGCCCCATCCCGATGCCGACAAGCTGCGGGTGACAACGGTTGACGACGGCAGTGGGTCGACGTGGTCGGTGGTGTGCGGTGCGCCCAACGTGGTCGCCGGTGGCCGCTATCCGTTTGCACGGCTCGGCACCACCATGCCGGGCGGCATGGTGATCGAACGGCGCAAGCTGCGCGGTGAGATGTCCGAAGGCATGCTGTGCTCGGCACGTGAACTCGGCCTCGGCGACGAACACGACGGCCTGCTGACACTCGACACCGTCGCGCCCGACGGCACGCCGATCGCCTCGGTGCTGGGCAACGGTGACGAACGGCTCGTCGTGGATGTCACGCCGAACCGCCCCGACCTGTTTGGCCACAAGGGGATCGCCCGCGAATTGGCGGCCGCACTCAACGTCCCGTTCCGCCTGCCGGATATCCCCGGCCTCGCAGCCACTGATGTACCGCCCCCGGTGCGATCCGGGGAATCGGGCGTCACCGGTGGTATCACGGTGTCGATTGCCGATCGGCAGGGGTGCCCGCGGTTTCTCGCGGGGGTCGTCCGAAACGCGACGATAGCACCGTCGCCGGAATGGTTGCGGCAACGGCTCGCCGCCGTCGGGTTGCGCTCGATCAACAACGTGGTCGATGTCACCAACTACATGATGTTCGAGCTCAATCAACCGATGCACGCATACGACGCCGACAGCTTGCGCGGCGCGGCGATCGGTGCGCGCACGGCGGGCGAGGGCGAGTCCGTGGTGACCCTCGACGGGTCGGCCCGCACCGTTCCTGCCGGGTCCGTGGTGATCGTCGACGGTGAGGGCGTGATCGGTATCGCCGGGGTCATGGGCGGTCGTGATTCCGAGGTGACAACCGGTACCACCACCGTCCTGCTGGAGTGCGCAGCCTTCGATGCGTCCCGAATCCGCGCGGCACGGCGCGCACTCGGCATGAGCACCGACGCGTCACAACGCTTCGAGCGCGGCACCGATCGGTGGGGTGCAGTGGACGCGTTTCGCCGCGCCCTGGCGCTGCTGGCCAGCGTTACCGGTGGCACCATCGATGGGCCGACCGTCGATTGCTTTCCCGCGCCATCGCACCCGCCGCGGATCTTCCTGCGCCCCGCGCGCGTGGCCCAGGTACTCGGACTCGACCTCGACTGGCGCGAGATCGAGCGCTGCCTCGTGGCCGTCGGTGCCACCGTGGTGTCCAAGCCTGACGACGCCCGAATCGCGGTCGACGTTCCTGGGTGGCGGCCCGATCTGGTCGCCGAGATCGACCTGATCGAGGAAGTCGCCCGGATCCATGGCTACGAAGCGATCCCGGCCACGGTGGGACCGGTTCGCCCGGTCTTTCGCCCGGACGACGCGGGGTGGGCCTCGGCCCGTCACGCGCGGAAGGCGTTGGTGGCTGCGGGACTGTCCGAGGTCATCACGCTCCCGATGGTCCCCGCTGGCCACGCGGACGCACCGGTCCTGCTCAATCCACTGTCGAACGACCATCGCTGCCTGCGCTCGGCACTGGTGCCGGCGCTGGTCGCCGAGGTCGAACGCAACTGGGCCGCGCGCAATGCCGATGTTCGCCTTTTCGAGGTGGGTACGGTCTTTACGGCGCGGGAAACGGTCGGGACCGCTCCGACTGAATCGCTACGCGCGGCGTTTGCGCTCACCGGCCGGCGGCACCCTCCGCATTGGAACGATCCGCCGCCGCGCATGTGGGACATGTGGGATGCCAAGCAGCTACTCATCGAGCTGGTCGGTCTGGCGCATCCCGGCGCCGCGGTCCAAGTTGAAGGCGATGGCTGGGCGGTGCATGCCGCCGATGGCCGGCGCATCGGACACGCCGGTCGGATGGTCGCCGACGCACCGCCCTGGGCCGGACCGGTGTTCGTGGGTGAGATCGAGCTCGGTGCCGCAACACCGGGACACGCGAAGTTCTCCCCACTGCCGACGTACCCCGCGGTGAGCCGTGACCTGACGCTGCACGTTCCGGCTGGTCGCGCGATTGCGGAAATTTCGTCGCTCCTCGCCCAACGTGGCGCGCGTCACGATTTGCGCGCGGTGCACGTGATTGATGAGTACCGCGACGCTACGGTTGCCGATGATGCCCGGAGCGTGACCGTGCGCCTCGTGTTCCGCAGCGACCACCGTACCCTGACTGACACCGAGGTCGACCAGGCCACGGGTCGCCTGCGCACTTCGCTGGAGCGAGAGCTTGACGTCTCCCTACGTACGTCCTGATGCGGCCGCGCTCGCCGAGCTCGAGCGAGTGCTGCGCCATCTCACCGATGAACTTGCTGCCTGGCGCCGCCGCTGCCTCAAGGCGGAGAGCGAGCTGCAGGCGCTCAAGGCGCGCGACGGCATGGTTCCCGGTGACCAGGTGCACAAGGTGACCGGCCGCATGCTCGACCTCGAGCGCGAGAATCTCGACCTGCGCAACCGGGTCGATCGGGCTCGTGACATGGTTGCGCGCCTTCAGCAACGCCTCGCATTTCTCGAAACCGAGCACGACAGCGGGGTGACACGATGAGCGCTGGCAAGCCGGCGGTCCGCGTCGTGGTGGGCGGCGAGGAGCTCAACGTTCGCTCCGAGCTGCCAGCCTGAATACACCCGGGAAGTCGCGGCGTACTTCGATGACGCACTCCGGCATATCCGTGCGATGGCACCGGCGATCGAGGCCCACAAGGCAGCGATCCTCGCCGGGCTCGCCGTTACCGATGAGTTGTTCCGGTCGCGCCGCTCCGACACCGACGTGGCGGCCCGGATCGAGGGACTGACCGAGGATCTTGCTCGCCTCCTGCCGCCCGCCAAGCGCGGTTCCCGCGGCGGGGGCGATTGACCCCGAACCGGCGATTGGTGCCGGCCGAGGCTGGATGATGGATATGACACTCCTGATCGCGCTGGGAGTCGGGGCGGCGCTCGGCGCACTCCTCGGCATTCTTCTGTGGAATTGGCGCCTGGCATCAGTCGGTCGATCGATGCGTGCACTGGTCGACCGGGCCGATGCAGACATTCATGCCCGCAAGGACGCTGCCGAGCGGGAGGCCGTGCTGCTGCGGGAGCGCCAGCTGGTGATGGCGCGCGAGGAGGCGCTGGCGCTGAAGGAGGAAGCGGGGCGTGAGGCGGCCAGGCGGCGCGAGGACGCCGACCGGATGGAGCGGCGACTCACCGATCGCGACGCCCAGCTCGGCGAGCGCGAGGATCGCCTTCGTGCCGAGGAGCGAACGGTAGAGGCCCGTCGGTCCGGACTCAAGCAGGGCGAGGATCAACTCGTCGCAGGCCGTGAGGCACTTGCCCGCGACACGCAGGAGGTGCAGCGACGGCTGGAGCGCGTCGCCTCCCTGACCGCTTCCGACGCCGCACAGGAGATCCGCCGGCAGGTCGAGGACGAGGCACGCACGCAGGCCGCTGCGCTGGGGCGCGACATCCGTGAGCAGGCCAAGCGGAACGCTGACAAGGATGCCCGCCGCATCATCGCGATGGCGAGCCAGCGGCTCGCCTCCGAGCATACCGCCGAGTCCACTGTCGCCGCCGTCGCATTGCCGACAGACGAGATGAAGGGGCGGATCATCGGCCGCGAGGGCCGGAACATCCGCGCCTTCGAGCTCGCGACCGGCGTCGATGTCATCATCGACGACACGCCCGATACGGTCGTGATTTCCTGCTTCGATCCGATCAGGCGCGAGGTGGCACGCCGGGCACTTGATGCGCTGGTCGCCGACGGCCGGATCCATCCGGGACGGATCGAGGAAGCTGGTGCAGAAGGCGCAGGTCGAACTCGACGGACAGCTGGTCGAGCTGGGGGAGCGCGCGGCCCACGACGTCGGCGTGCACGGCCTGCACCCGGAGCTCGTGCGCCTCGTCGGGCGAATGCGGTATCGCACGTCGTATGGCCAGAATCTCTACGAGCATTCCAAGGAAGTCGCGTGGCTCGCGGGCATGATGGCCGCCGAGCTCCATGTCGACGTCAACCTCGCCCGCCGCGGTGCGCTGCTGCACGACGTGGGCAAGGTGCTGACGCACGACCACGAAGGCACGCACGTGCAGCTCGGTGTCGAGATGGCACGCAAGTACGGCGAATCCGCGGCGGTCATCAACTGCATCGAGGCACATCACGATGACGTGCCACACGAGAGCACCGAGTCGGTGCTCGTGCAGGCATCGGACGCGATCAGCGGTTCGCGCCCGGGCGCCCGGCGCGAAGCCTTCGAGACCTACATGAAGCGCCTGACGCGGCTCGAGGAGATCGCCCGGGAGAGCCCCGGGGTCGAGAAGTGCACGGTGATCCAGGCGGGCCGCGAGGTGCGGGTGATCGTGAAGCCGGATCAGGTCGACGATCTGCAGGCGCAGGTGTTGTCAGAAGCCATTGCGCGCCGCATCGAGGCCGAGTTGCAGTACCCCGGCCAGATCCGGGTCACCGTCATCCGTGAGACGCGCGCGTCGGACATCGCGAAGTGACCGCACGGATTCTCGACGGCGCCCGGATCGCGGAGACGATCCGGCGGGAGGTGCGCGACGACGTCACCGCGCTGGCCGCGAGGGATGTGGTGCCCGGGTTGGCAGTGGTCCTGGTCGGGGACGACCCGGCGTCGCAGGTGTATGTCCGCTCGAAGGGGCGCGCGTGCATCGAGGCGGGCATGCATTCCGAAACGATTGCGCTCGCGGCGACGACGTCCGAGGAGGAGATTCTCGCGACCATCGACCGCCTCAACGCCGACCCGCGAATTCACGGCATCCTCTGCCAGCTCCCGGTGCCTCGCCATGTCAACGCCGATCGCGTGATCCGCCGGATCGATCCCGACAAGGACGTCGACGGTTTCCATCCGGTGAACGTCGGCCGCACGGTGCTCGGTGATCCCGGTGGATTCCGGCCTGCGACCCCGTACGGCGTCCAGCAGTTGCTGGTGCGATCGGGGATCGTCACCGAAGGTGCACACGCCGTGATCGTCGGTCGATCCAACATCGTCGGCAAGCCGCTGGCGAACCTGCTGTCGCTCGACACCCCCGGCGGCAATGCCACGACGACCCTCGCCCACTCCCGCACCCGGGAGCTCGAAAGCGCTCTGTCGCACGGCGGACATTCTCGTCGTCGGGATCGGGCGTGCCGGTTTCATCGGGGCCGACGCAGTCCGACCCGGTGCAACGGTGGTCGATGTCGGGATCAACCGTATCGACGACCCGACCCGCAGCCGCGGTTATCGACTGGTCGGCGACGTCGACTTCGACGCCGTGAGCGCTGTCGCGGGTGCCATCACCCCGGTGCCGGGCGGCGTCGGACCGATGACGATCGCGATGCTTCTCGTCAACACCGTGCATGCGGCGAGTGCGCGGGCAAGTGCGCATGCCTGACCTCGACGGCGCGTGGACGGTGTCCCACCTCGCGCGAACCCTCAAGCGGCGCGTCGAGGACGATGGTGCATCGATCTGGGTGCGCGGCGAGGTGACGGGCGTGAAGCGCTACGCCAGCGGTCATTGTTATTTCTCGCTGCGCGACGACCTCGCGCGAGTTGACTGCACGATGTGGCGCAGCTCGGTCGCACGACTGAGGACGCCGATCGAGGAGGGATCGGTCGTCTACGCGCTCGGCCACGCCAGCGTGTGGGAGGAGCGCACCGCGCTGCGCTTCAACGTGACGCAGGTGCTGCCGGCGTCCGAGGTGGGACCGGCGGCACAGGAGGCCGAGCGGGTCAAGCAGCTGCTGCTCCGCGACGGGCTCCTCGATCCGGCACGCAAGCGTCCTGTCCCGGAGCACGCCACCCGCATCGCGGTGATCACGTCGGTGTCGGGCGCGGCGGTGCGTGACATCATCACGGTGGCGGCACGCCGCTGGCCAGGCGTCGAACTGTTCGTGATCAACAGCTCGGTGCAGGGCACCACCGCCGCGGCTGAACTCGTGGCAGCGCTCGGCTTGCTGTGCCATCTCGATGCCATCGATTGCTGCATCATCGGTCGAGGCGGCGGCAGCAAGGAGGACCTGGTCGCGTTCAACGACGAGATGGTCTGCCGGGCGATCGCCGCATGCAGCGTCCCCGTCATTTCCGCCGTCGGGCACGAGGTCGACGTGACGCTTGCCGACCTCGTCGCCGACCTCCGCGCCGCCACGCCCTCGCAGGCGGCGGAGTTCGCGCTCCCCGACCGACGCGATGTCGAAGTGCGCCTCGACCGGGCACGGCGACGGCTCGCCAGCGTGACCTCCGCGCTGCTCCGCGAGCGGGCCGAACGGGTCGAGCGCACCCGCGACCGGATGGGGGCCGCGCTCGTTGAGCGGGTCCGCCGGTGGAGCGCCGCCTCCTGGCCGCCCGCGGGAAGCTCGCGCCGGCACTCGCGCGCCGGGTGGCAGGTCCGCGCGAACGGTTGGCGCGGATCGAATCCCGACTGGAGCCGGCGATACGTCGCCGGTTGGCAGCCTTCGACACAGCCCGCCGCACCAGCGCCGCCAGCCTCGACGCGCTTTCTCCACTGGCCGTCATCGGACGCGGATACGCCGTCGCCCGGGACGCCGACGGGCGCGTCCTTCGACGCACCGCGCAACTCGCGCCCGGAACTCGCTTCACGCTGACCGTGTCCGACGGCGACGTCGCGGCACGCACCGAGGAATTCCATGGCTGAAACCCCGACACTCGGCGACGACCTCAAGCGCCTCGAAGACATCGTGCGGCGGCTCGAGGACGAAGACCTCGGGCTCGAGTCGGCGCTCGAGCTCTTCGAGGAAGGTGTCACCAGGCTGCGCTCGGCACAGGCGCGGCTCACCGACGCCGAAACCCGCGTGAACCAGGTCCTGAAGGACTCGAGCGACGGCGGGACCATTCGCATCGTCCCACTTGATGAATGATGCCGCCGCACCCGCGCTGCTCGACGCCGCGCGGCAGATGGTCGATGGAGCACTGGCGGCCTGCGCCGAGCGAATGCAGCGGAGAGGCGGAATCGCCGCTCGCCGAGGCGCTGGCATACGCGCTGATCGGACCGGGGAAGCGGGTTCGGCCGGCGTTGCTGCTCGGCGCATATCGCGTCGCTGGTGGTAGTGCACCGGATATCGCAGGAATTGCCACCGCCGTCGAGATCGTGCACACCTATTCACTGGTCCATGATGACCTGCCGTGCATGGACAACGACCACCTGCGGCGCGGTCGGCAAACCACCCACCGACAGTTCGACGTGCCGACCGCCACCCGGGTCGGATTTCTGCTCGTCCCGGTTGCGGCCGAGGTGCTGGCGACGTCGGCGGAGGCGATGGGTCTCGATGCCGCAACGTGCGGGCGCCTCGCCGTCGAGCTCTTCGAGGCCGGCGGCATTCGAGGGATGGTCGGGGGGCAGTGGCTCGACCTGGAGGCCGAGGCGACGGCGCTCGATCTCGACCAGCTGATCCGGGTGCACGCCGGCAAGACCGGTGCGTTGATCCGTGCATCGGTGATGCTGGGTGGAATCGCCGCTGGCGCAGATGCTCCAACCCTGGACGCCCTCTCGACGTTCGGGCGTGAGATCGGCGTCGCATTCCAGGTGGCCGACGACGTGCTCGATGCCACGTCGACGTCGGAGGTGCTCGGGAAGACCGCCGGGCTCGATGCCGCGCTCGACAAGTCCACGTATGTCTCGCTGCTCGGCGTCGATGGCGCGCGGAACGAGGCGAAGCGGCACCACGACCTTGCCGTCGAGGCACTCGCGCCTTTCGGGGCCCGGGGGCAGCCACTCGCCGAGCTGGCCCGGTATATTGTGATGAGACGCTCTTGACGCCACCCAATCGGGAGATGCAATGTCGCTGCTGGCCACCATCCACGGTCCGGACGACCTCAAGTCGCTCACGTCGGGCGAACTGGTCGCACTTGCCCAGGAAGTGCGCGACCGGCTGATCGAATGCTGTTCGGTGACGGGTGGGCACATCGGCGCGTCCCTTGGTGTCGTGGAACTCACGGTGGCCCTCCTCCGCGAATTCGATTCGCCCACCGACAAGGTGGTCTGGGATGTCGGCCATCAGGCCTACGCGTGGAAGCTCCTCACCGGTCGCAACGACCGCTTCCCGACGCTGCGGACAACCGGTGGGCTGTCGGGGTTCCTGAAGCGGGACGAGAGTCCGCATGACCAGTTCGGTGCCGGTCATGCCGGTACCGCGCTGTCGGCCGCCGTCGGCATGGCCACGGCGCGGGATCTCCAGGGCGGGAAGAACAAGGTCATCGCCGTCGTCGGCGACGGCGCGATGACCTGCGGCCTGGTCGTACGAGGCCCTCAACAACGCCGGCCACTCCACCCGCGACATCATCCTGATCGTCAACGACAACGGGATGAGCATTTCACCCAACGTCGGCGCGATCTCGAAGCTTCTCGGCAGCATCGTTGCCAATCCGCGTACCAACCGGGTTCGCGAAGCCGTCAAGAAGGTGACGCTGCGCATCGGCGACGTGCTGGGTGACGGCGTGGTCAATCTCGCGCGCAACGTCGAGGAGTCGGTCAAGAACCTCTTTTCCGAGGGGATGCTCTTCGAGGAGCTCGGCTTCCGGTATTTCGGGCCGATCGACGGTCACGACCTCGACAAGCTGCGCGAGACCCTCGCCTTCGTGCGCGACATGGACGGCCCCAGGGTGGTGCACGTGCTCACCGAGAAGGGGAAGGGCTTCTCCTTCGCGGAAGCGAACCGTGAGAAGTGGCACGGTCTCGCCGCGTATGATCGGGTCACCGGCGAAGCGCGCAAGAAGGCGAGTGGCCCGCCCACCTGGACGCAGGTGTTCGGCGACACCATGGTGGCGCTGGGAGAGGAGCATCCGGAGGTGACGCTCATCACCGCCGCGATGCCCGCTGGCACCGGCACGAACATCTTCCAGAAGGCGCACCCGTCGCGATTCTTCGACGTCGGCATCGCCGAGGGTCACGGTGTCACCTTTGCCGCCGGCCTGGCCACGCAAGGGATGCGACCGGTGGTGGCGATCTACTCGACGTTCCTGCAGCGTGGCTACGACAACATCATCCACGATGTCGCCGTGCAGCACCTTCCCGTGATCTTCGCCATGGACCGCGCCGGCCTGGTCGGCGAGGACGGCCAGACTCACATGGGCCTCTACGACATCGCGTACATGCTGGCGATTCCCGGCATGATCGTGGCCGCGCCGAAGGACGCCGACGAGCTCGTTGGCCTGCTGCGGACTGCCCTCGCGCACGACGGCCCGTTCTCGTGTGCGCTATCCGCGCGACAAGGCTCCGTCCGACCCGAATCCCGTCGCGAGTGTGCCTGCCGTCCCGTTCGGGACGTGGGAGGAACTGCGTCCGGGCCGTGACGTCGCGTTGATCGGTACGGGCACGATGGCGTTGGTCGCGCTTGCTGCTGCCGAGCAGCTGGCGGCGGAGGGGCTCGACGCCTGTCGCCGTCAACGCACGGTTCATCAAGCCGCTCGACGAGGCGATGCTCGACGCCATTGCGTCGCGGTGCTCCCTGATCGTGACCGCCGAAGAAGGCACCGTGGTCAATGGATTCGGTGCCTGGCTTGCAGCATATATGCAGCGGGTGCATCCGCATGTCCGTGTGCTCACCTGCGGCGTCGCCGACGAGCTGGTGATGCAGGCGCCGCGCGCGGATCAGCTTGCTCATTTCGGGCTCACGCCGGCCCATCTCGCCGCCACGGTGCGCACCGCGCTGAACAACGCGCCGGTGCGCTGAGGCCACGACACTGCGGCTCGGCCTGGTCGGAAATCCACGATACGCCGGCCTGGAGAGCGCCGTGGCGGACATCACGCGCCTCGCCCATTCTCGCGGCTGGTCGCTGACCGCTCACGTTGACATCCTGCCCGACGATCCGGCTGGCGCGACGCCGATCGATCCCGATGCCATCGACTTCCTCATCACGCTCGGCGGCGATGGCACCCTGCTGCGGGGCGCGCGTGTGCTCGGGGGGCGACCAGTCCCGATCCTCGGCATCAATTTCGGGCGGGTCGGTTTCCTGACCTCGGTGCCGCGCGACCAGGCGGCAACAGCGCTCGACGCCTGTGCCGCCGGAAACTTCGTGGTGTCCGAGCGTGCCACCCTCGAGGCCGTCGTGCGAGATGCGGGAGGCGCCCGCCAGGCCGTGCTGCACGGGCTCAACGACATCGTGCTGCACAAGGGAGGCGTGGCGCGCGTGGTCCGGTTCCAGGTGCTGATCGACGGCGATGCGATGGGGCCGATCTCTGCCGACGGTCTCGTGGTCGCATCGCCCACCGGATCAACGGCGTACTCCCTCAGCGCGGGCGGGCCGGTGGTCGTGCCCTCGCTCGAAGCCATCATCGTGACGCCCATCTGTGCGCACTCCCTCGGCGTGCGACCCATCGTCGTGCGCGGCGATGCCGTCGTGCGGATCGAACCGGTGAACCCATCGCCGTTCGAGTTGCTGATCTCCGTCGATGGCCAGCAGACAGCGGAACTCGACGCTGATGGATCACTCGAGATCCGGACTGCTGAGGCGCGCGTGCACCTCGTGCGATTCCCGGGGTCGGGATTCTTTCCGAGACTGCGCGATAAGCTGCACTGGGGCGACCTCACCGACCGCGGCAACTGATGCTCTCGTCACTCCGGGTGCGCGACCTCGCCACCATCGCCGACGTAATGCTCGACCTGGGAACGGGCCTCAACGTGCTCACCGGTGAGACCGGGGCGGGGAAGTCGATGCTCGTTGATTCGCTGGCGCTATTGCTGGGCGACCGCGCGGACCGGGCCGTGGTCCGACCCGGAGCCGCGCGGGCCGTGATCGAGGGAGTGTTCGACAACGTCGGCGCCTCCGTTAACCGACACGTGGAGGCCGCAGGGCTCGACGCGCAGGATTCGCTGGTGATTCGCCGCGAGGTGAGCCGATCCGGACCCTCTCGGGCGTGGATCAATGGCTCACCCACCACGATCGGTGTGCTCGCCTCGATCGGCGAATCGTTGTGCGACCTTCATGGTCAGCACCAGACCCTCCAGCTGCTCGACGCGACCACCCAGCGCGCGCTGCTCGACGCGCACGGCAACGCGTTGCCCGATGCCGCAGCAGTGCGAGCCGCGTGGCAGGAACGCGAGCAGCTCCGTGAGGAGCAGCACGCGCTGCAATCCCGGCGTGACGAGGCGGCACGTCGCGCCGACTGGCTCCGTCACGTGATCGAGGAGATCGGTGCCGCGGCTCCCGTGGCGGACGAACTCGAGGGCCTCGAGCAGGAGGCGACCCGCCTCGCCCACGCCACCACGCTCGCCGATCACGCAAACGCGATTGCTGACGCCCTCGATGGCGACGACGCCTCGTCCCGACTCGCGCTGGCGCGCGCCGAGCGGGCGCTCAACGCGCTGGAGCGCGTCGACCCGGTCGCCGGTGACTGGAGGGCGCTGCTCGACAGTGCGTACGCACAACTCGATGAACTCGCACGTCTCGCCACCGATTATGCGGGGGGACTGCGCGACGATCCCGAGCGGCTCACCGTCATCGAACGTCGGCTCGACCAGCTCGCGTCGCTGCGCCGGAAGCACGGCGATACCCTAGCCGACGTGATCGCCACCCGCGCCAGCGCGGAAGCGGAGCTCGACTTGATCGATTCGTCGGTGCTCGACCTGCAGGTGCTCGATCGTCGCATCGCCAGTGCCACCGGGGAACTGGCCCGGCTTCGCACCGCGCTCGGTGAGCGGCGACGCGACGCTGCCACCCGCCTGTCGCGCGCGGTCACTCGCCATCTCCCCTCGCTCGGCATGGCGAACGGCGCAGTTCGCGGTCCGACTCGATGCCCTCGATGAGCCGGGTCCTGACGGCGCAGAAGCGGTCGTGTTCGAGGTGCGACTCAACCGTGGGATGGAGATGCGACCGCTTGCCCGCACGGCATCAGGTGGCGAACTGTCGCGGTTGATGCTTGCCCTCAAGCTGGTGCTCGCCCGCCACGATCAGGTCGCGACGCTGGTGTTCGACGAAGTGGACCAGGGAATCGGCGGTGAGGTTGGAATGCAGGTTGGTGACGCGCTCGCCGGCGTTGCGGCGCAGCATCAGGTGCTGGTCATCACGCACCTGCCACAGATAGCCGCCCGGGCCGACCGCCACCTCCAGATCGCGAAGGCGGATCGCGCCGGCGTGGCCACCAGCGACGTGGCGGTGCTGCACGGCGAGGATCGGATCATCGAACTCGCACGCATGCTGGGCGATGCGGACGACGTGGCGGCACGCAAACTCGCGGGTTCGCTCCTCGCCCCGCGCTGAGCGAGCCTACCGCCGTGCGATCGCCTTGTAGACCCTGAACTGCACGCGGGATGTCATCGGTGCCGCCACCAGCCCGCTTCGAACCGGCAACGGTGCGCTCCACTGAGAAACTGGCCTCTACCGGCATCCGCAGCACTCCCTCCCTGCCCATTCCATCGTGCGAATAGCTCAGCCCGATCCCGATCCGCGTCGCTGACCACGCCGTCCCGATGGTGAGATCGTTGATGTCGGCTCCAGCCACGGGAGCCTGCCCATCGACATACTCGACCACGTCCGTGCCCCGGCGCTCGTGCTGGAGTGAGCCCGCGATCGCAAGGTTGGTCGCCATCCGGAAAAACGGACGGGCGGTCGAATGCCACCACGTCACCGGGATCGCGGGATACCGCGGCGCGCAGTCGCGCCGGGAGCAGCGCCTGATACGGCGACCCGACACGGGTCTCGACGTCGCCCGCGAGCTGTCGCACGTACGTCCCCTCTGCCCGCACGCCGAGGCGCCCGCGCATGTATTCGACTGTGGCGCCCACCTCGACGTCAGTCTGCCGGTCGCCGGTTCCCTGGTCGAGCAGGGCACCGGCCGACGGAGCCTCCGCGGTGGGGAATCGCACCGCTCCCCGGAGCCATCCGGCCGAATGCGAGCGCTCACCGGTCCGGCGGAAGGCCTCGACGATCAATGCCCGCCTCGAGATCGCCCAGCGATACCCGTGGTGCACCGTTGCGCGGGCTGTACCCGAAGGCCGTGGCGGCGTCGAGCAGCCCATCGAAGCCGTCCGGCGAGACCGGACCTGCGGGGAGGGCCGGACTGCTGCTGAAGCCGATGCCGAAGTCGTCGGTGAACGCCCCGCGCACCGCGGCGATCCTGGCGAGGAGTGCCATCCCGCCGGCACTCCCGGCGGTCGGAAGCACGGGACTGGAGAGCTGGGGATCGGACAGCGAGCTCGAACAGCATCGTGCGCAGGCCGGGGGCCGAGCCGAGGAGAGCCTGGGCGCGGGCCTCGCGGGCCGGGTCGCCGGCGTAATCGCCACGGCTGACACGTGTCGCAAGATCAGACAGTGCCTGATCAAACTCCGCAAAAAAGGTCGGCAGTCTGATTTGCTCCGGAAGTCGTCCCGAGGATCGGATCCGATGGGTTGATGCCCAGGGTTGCCGCCGGTGGAATCGACGCCGAGATCGATCTGGGTCCGCACCGACACGATCGGGATGTTGCCGTAGATCGTGATGCGTCGCGTCACGCCGTACGCGAGGCCGATGGTGCCCACGCCACGCTGCCATTCCGCTATCGGCGATACCCGCCCGAGGTTGCTGGCGGGTGCTGCACCACCCAGGATCGCGGCGAGTCGTCGGTCGATTTCCCCTGCGAGCGGGGTCGCGGCGGCGTCCAGCACGACGCCGGAGGTGACCAGGCTTCCGAGCGGCTGCCGCGACCCGCCACGCCAGATCTCCGTCGTCGGGTGAGAACGAGCCGTTGAGCTCGATGCGGAGCGCGCCCGCCGGTGCGTTCATCGAGGGAAGCTGTGCCGACAACGGAGCGGCGCACAGCTGCCATGAGGCCGCCCCAGCCCAGTGCCCGTGTGGCAATTCCAGGTTTCATGGGCCGAAAAGTAGCCGTTTGGATGCGCGCTGCACCGCGCTGGCATATTCTTGGCATGCTCGGGTGGCGAAATGGCAGACGCAGGGGACTTAAAATCCCCAGGGGGCAACCCCGTGCGGGTTCGATTCCCGCCCCGAGCACTCTTCAGAATGCAGGAGGTATCATGCGATTGGATGACCGCGGCTTCACCATCATCGAGCTGCTGGTGGTGGTGTCCATCATGGGACTGCTGGCCACGATCGCATTGCCGAAGCTTGCCGCGACCCGCGAGCGCGCCACCGTTGCGAGCATGATCAGCGACCTCAAGAACCTGATGACCGCGCAGGAGGCGTTTTTCATCTCGTATCAGGACTACGCCAACGGCATCAACGCGACCGAGCGGGCCGGGCCGGGCGGGCGCGGCCGTATCGCCATGCTGCTGTCGCCGGGGAATCAGGTGACGGTGAGGCGGCGGGGTGGCAATCGGGGCGCGGGCTGGTGGGCGGAGATCACCAACCCATCGATCAGTGATGACACCCGGGACACCTGCGGGATTTTTGTGGGTGACCAGGCCTACTCGCCCAACGCCGCCGTGACGGCGCCGGGAACGGTGGCCTGCTACTGACGGGTCGGGGCCGGCCCGTTAACGGCGGCGCAGGACGTCGAGGCTGCCACCGAGAAACGAGTCGGCGCGCATCGCATGATCGAGCCGCAGGATCTTGCCGTTCACGGTGTGCTCCAGCACGAATCCCTTGCTGGATGCCGAGTAGCTGACGCCGTCCTCGACCGGCCCCGCATCCCTGAGTACGGCAGGGTACCGCCCGTTCTCGGCGCGATACGCTTCGACCCGGGCCCGTTGGAGAAACAGCGCATAGCGGGCTCGTGCCTGGGCACGCTCGGGTGTGAGCACCACTGGTGCGCTGGGAGCGCCGAACACGGACGCGGGACGCGCAATCCAGATCCACGCCAGCGTGCCCATCAGCGCCACGAGGAGCAACAGGAGCGGCGTCTGGCGCTGTGATCGTTCCCGATGAGCGACCTGTGCCGCGCGCCGCTCCGATTCTTCCTGCCGGGTGTAGTCGATCACGTCGCGGAGGGCGTCCCGCAGTTCTCCCTGTTCGGCTCGCTGATGCTTCCCCGCCGGCCTGGGTGTGCGCGACGGATCGTCACTCATTGCCGACCACCTCACCTGCCAGAGCACGCACCACCAGCTCGGGGAACGTGCGAATGTCGATGGGCTTGGTGATGTATCCGTCGAAGCCCGCGGCCATCGCTTTCTCCCTGTCGCCCGACATGGCGTGCGCGGTGAGCGCGATGACCCGCAAGCCGGAGTGTCCGCTGGCGCGTATCTCACTGAGCAGCGCGTAGCCATCCTTTCCGGGCATCTGGATGTCCATCAAAATCAGGTCCGGCGGTCCCGCGTCGAGGGTGGCGAAGAGGGTCTCACCGCCGGGAATGCCGGTGACATCGTGACCCTTCAGCGTGAGCAGCGTCCGGAACAACTTCATGTTGTCCGGGCTGTCTTCAACGATCAGTACGTGCGCCATCGTCACTCCATCCGGCTGCGCTTGAGCACCGCCCTGACCCGGGCGACCAGCGAGCGCGGTTGAACCGGCTTGGTGAGGTAGTCCTGCGCGCCCAACTCTAGGGCGTGCATCTCGGTATCATCGGTGCGCGCGGTCAGCATGATGACCGGCAGGCCGGCGGTGGTCACCCGTGCCCGAAGCTCCTCCAGCACGCCAAGCCCGGTCAGGCGGGGCATGTCATGGTCGAGCAGCAGGAGATCGATCGCCTTGGAGTCGATGGCTTCGAGCGTGTCGAGGCCATCAGCAGCTTCGATGACGGTGAATCCTTCCCGCTCGAGCACGGTACGCACCAGTCGCCGCATCTGGGCATCGTCGTCGGCGAGTAGGATGGTGGCACCTGAGCCATCCTCCGACGCCGTGCCCCTTTGCGTGGATACCGGTGCCGCGGCATCAATGCCGCTGCCCGCCGGTGCCTCCGTATCGCCGCCCTGGGACTCACCGAGCACACGATGCACCTCGTCGACCGTCGTGAGGCCGATCCAGAACCGGTGCATCCCGCTTTCCCACAGCGTCTTCATCCCATGGGGGCGCGCGGCCGCGATCACCTGGTCGAGCGGTGCATCGGCCTCGATCAACTTGGGCACCTTGCCCTCGATCGGCAGGAGTTCGAGCACCGCAACGCGTCCGCGGTAACCCGTACCGTTGCACCGCTTGCATCCGACCGACCGCATCGGCGTGAAGGTCCCCGCAAAATTTGCGGGAGGCATCAGGTCGGCCGGGATCTCCTCATGGGGGACCGCCTCGGCGCAATGCTGGCAGAGCCGACGAACCAGGCGCTGCGCCATGACTCCCTTGAGTACGGTGGACACCTTGAACAGGTCGATGCCCATGTCGCGCAGTCGCACGATCGCGGAGATTGCATCGTTGGTGTGCAGCGTCGAGAACACAAGGTGGCCGGTGAGGCCTGCCTGAATGGCAATCGACGCAGTCTCGCCGTCACGGATCTCGCCGACGAGGACGATGTCCGGATCCTGGCGCAGCACCGAGCGGAGCGCAGTGGAAAACGTGAACCCCTGCGCCTCGTTGACCTGCATCTGCGAGATGCCGTTCACGTCATACTCGACCGGATCCTCGACCGTGACGATGTTCACGCGTCCGGTTTTCAGGTGGTTGAGTACCGCGTACAGCGTGGTCGTCTTGCCGGAACCGGTCGGACCAGTGACCAGCACCATTCCCTCGCGATGCCCCAGCATCCTGAGCAGTGGCTCTTCCTCGTCCGCCGGCAGCGCGAGATCGCCCACCGAGGCCTTGAGGTTCGACTGATCGAGGATTCGGATCACCAGTTTCTCGCCGCGTCGCGCCACCGGCGCGGTCGCGACGCGCATGTCGATCGCCTGACCATCGACGCGAACACTGCTGCGTCCGTCCTGCGGCACCATGGAATTGGTCACATCGAGGCCGGCGACGATCTTCACGCGGCGAACGAGTGCCGGGCCCGATGCCTCGGGGAGCCGCATCACCTCGCGCAGCACGCCGTCGATCCGGTACCGGACGATGACGTGGCCCGATTCGATCTCGGCATGCACGTCGCTCGCACCGCTGCGCACGGAATCGGCGAGCATCGCGTCGACCAGCTTGGCCATCGGGGCATCGAGCGCCGGGTCACGGTCCAGATCTGGCGATGTGCTCGCCGATGTCGATCTCGATCGCCGCGGGTTCAAGTCCCTGCAGGAGCCGGTTGATGCTGTTCTCGGGGCGGTAGAGTTCGTCGAGCTTCTCGCCGATTTCCAGCGGTGCGGCCACCTCGAACTTCACGTCGCGACCAGTCAGGAAGCCGAGGTCCTGCTCGGCGGCATAGTCGCGCGGGTCGGATGTCGCGACTCGAATCGTCCGTTCGTCGGCGCCGAGCACCACGACGTGATAGCGCCGCGCTGCCACCTCGGGGAGCATCGATGTCATGCGAGGATCGGCAAGCGTGAGATTGGCCGCTGGGAAGCGGAAACGGCGCGAGAGTTCGCCTGCGATGGCGGCGTCGTCGGTGAGCCCACCGCGAACGAGGGCGACCCAGAGCCGCCCAGCGCCCTCGGGCGCGCCCTGCAGCTCGTCGAGGCGCTCAGCAGTGACGATACCCGCCTCGACCAGGATCGGAGCGAGCCACGCGTCGGAATATCCCGCCAATGCAGTGCTATCCATGTCAGTCCGTCAGGCAGGTGGTCGGGGAGAGGCAGCGCCACGATTTGTCGCCCGCGCTCAGGAAAGATACGATTCCCGGTGCCAATTGCATCCTCATTCCCGCCTCGTGCATGGAGTTGCTTGCCAGATGTCAGGACGCCGAGTCGGAGGAATCCACCGCGTGCCGGGGGACAAGAGCATCACTCATCGGGCATTGATGCTCGCGGCGCTTGCGCCGGGCCGATCATCGATTGTCGGCGCCCTCACGGCGCATGACGCACGCTCGACCGCGTCAGTGCTGCGCCAGCTCGGCGCCGGGGTGTCACCGCTCCGGCCCAAATCCGTCGTCCGCGTGACCGGTCTCGGTGCGCTGCAGCGGCCCCGATCAGTACTTCACTGCGGCAATTCCGGGACCACGGCACGCCTGATGACGGGAATCCTTGCCGCGCACCGCTTTGAGGCCCGCCTGACGGGTGATCACTCCCTCCGCCGGCGCCCAATGGGTCGCGTCGCCGGGCCGCTCTCTGCGATGGGGGCCGTCATCATCCAAGGGCCAGGCGGCGGCTTGCCCATCACGATCAGGGGTGGGCCACTGACACCGATCGAATGGCAGCTGCCCGTTGCCTCGGCACAGGTGAAGAGCGCCATCCTGCTGGCCGCGGCCGTCGCGGGCATCGAGGCCACTGTCATCGAGCCCGGCGAGTCGAGGGATCACACCGAGAGGATGCTGACAGCGCTCGGCTTTGAGGTGACCCGTCGATCGCAGGCCGTCACGCTCCGACCGACGGGGAACTTCCACCCGTTCGACATCGAGGTGCCCGGCGATCCGTCGTCAGCGATCTTTCTGGTCGGCGCCGCGTTGCTGGCCGACGAAGGCGCTGCCGTGATCGCTGATGTCGGGCTCAACCCGACCCGCATCGGTGCATACGCCGTCCTCCAGCGAATGGTTGCGCGGGTCGAGTTGCAGGAGACCGGCCTCCAGGGTGGCGAACCGGTTGGTCGGGTGAGCGTGCAGCCGGGTTCGCTCGACGCCACGACGGTCGAGGCCCGGGAGGTTCCGGGGCTGATCGACGAGATCCCCATGCTGGCATGTCTCGCGGCGCGTGCCCAGGGCACGACCCGGTTCCGCGGCGTTGGTGAGCTGCGGGTGAAGGAAAGTGATCGCCTGGCGTTGCTGGCTTCGAACCTGACCAATCTTGGCGGGACCGCGACCATCGAAGGTGACGACCTGATCATTGAGGGCACCGATCGACCGTTCGCCGGCACGGTGCGCACCGACGGCGACCATCGCATCGCCATGGCGTTCATGGTGCTGGGCACCGAACCGCGCAATCAGGTCGTGGTCGATGACCCCGGCTCGTCGGCGGTATCGTTCCCGGGATTCGCCCCGGCACTCGCCGCACTCTTCGAGGAGCACTGATGACGACGTCCCCGGCGGTGATCGCGATCGACGGACCATCGGCGTCCGGCAAGTCGAGCACCGCGGCCGCGGTGGCGAAGGCGCTCGACATGGCCCACGTCGACACCGGCGCGCTGTATCGTGCGCTGACGTGGCTCGCGCTCGAGGAGGGGCTCGACGCCGCGGGGTTGATTGTCGAGGCGGCCGACGCCCGCAGTATCCACCTCACCGCGCGCGATCGCCGCCTCATCGTCGTGGCAGGTGAGGATGAGGACGAGATCGACGACCTCATCCGCTCGGAGCGGGTGACCGCGGGCGTGTCAGCGGTCGCTGCCCTCCCCGAGGTCCGCAACTGGGTCAACCGGCGCCTCCGGGTGGCGGTCCGGGCCAGTGGTGGCGCCGTGCTCGACGGCCGCGACATCGGCACGGTGGTCTTTCCCGATGCCCCCCTCAAGGTGTTCCTGACCGCCAGCGCCGAGGCGCGGGCCCACCGGCGCCTGACCCAGCGGGGCGGGGAACCGTCCCCGGAAGAGGTCCGCCACGAGGCGGAGTTGCTCGCAGCCCGGGACCGCCTCGACGCCGCCCGCAAGGAGGCTCCGCTCCGCCAGGCCCATGACGCCATGCTCGTCGACACCACCGACCTGACTTTCGAGGCCCAGGTGGCCCGGATCGTCGATCTTGCCCGCGATCGCGGGTTGCCCCTCAGCTGACGCGCCCGTAGCTTTCATGGCTGTCCCGTATCGTGCGATCCGGGGCGCCGAGGAATTTCCCTCAACCCGCGCGGCCCATGGCGCGGTGGCTTTCACCGCAGGACCCATCCCGAATGCCTGAAACCGCCAGCCCCAGCACCGAGTCCGACGCCGAGATCGCGACCGACACCGCCGACGCCACGCCCGCGCCGGCGACGATGACGTCGACCCCCGAGATGCCGTTCGCCAGTTCGAACGGAATCCGGGTGCGCCCCGATCTCTACGACGAGGACTACTCGGACGACGAGTACGAGGAGATGCTCGACCTGTACAACGGCACGATGTCGCCGATCGACGAAGGCGAGATCGTCAAGTCGAAGGTGCTCGAGATCCGCGAGAACGTCGTCGTCCTCGACATCGGCTTCAAGTCCGAAGGAACGGTTCCGCTCGAGGAGTTCAAGGATCCGCCGGACCTCAAGGTCGGCGACGAGGTCGAGGTCCTCCTCGAGCACCTCGAGGACCAGGAAGGCTCGGTCGTCCTGTCGAAGAAGAAGGCCGACTTCATGCGCGTGTGGGAGAAGCATCCGCGTCGCCTACGAGAACGACCAGCCGGTCGAGGGCACGCTCGTCAAGAAGATCAAGGGTGGCGTCGTCGTCGACCTCATGGGCGTCGACGCGTTCCTCCCGGGTTCGCAGATCGCGCTCCGCCGCGTGCCGAACATCGACGAGCTGCTCGGCCAGAAGTACGAGTTCAAGATCATCAAGCTCAACAAGCGCCGCCGCAACATCGTCGTCTCGCGCCGCGTGATCCTCGAGAACGAGCGCGCCGGCAAGCGCGAGAAGCTGATGAAGGAGCTCGAGAAGGATCAGGTGCGGAAGGGCGTCGTCAAGAACATCACCGACTTCGGTGCGTTCATCGACCTCGGCGGCGTCGACGGCCTGCTCCACATCACCGACATGTCGTGGGGCCGCATCTCGCACCCGAGCGAGATGGTGCAGATCGGCGCGGAGCTCGAGGTCAAGGTCCTCGACATCGACTGGGAGCGCGAGCGCATCTCGCTCGGCCTCAAGCAGCTCCAGAGCTACCCGTGGAAGGACGTCGCCGAGAAGTACCCGGTCGGCACGCGCGTCGCAGGGCAAGGTCGTCTCGATCACGAACTACGGCGCGTTCATCGAGCTCGAGCCGGGCATCGAGGGCCTGGTGCACATCAGCGAGATGAGCTGGACGCGCAACGTCCGTCACCCGTCGAAGCTCGTGTCGATCGGCGAGACGATCGAGGCGGTGGTGCTCAAGGTCGATCCGAGCGAGGAGAAGATCTCGCTCGGCATGAAGCAGACGGAGCAGGATCCGTGGATGGTGCTGCCGCTCAAGTACCCGGTCGGCACGCGCATCAACGGCAAGGTGCGCAACCTCACGCTCGTTCGGCGCGTTCGTCGAGATCGAGCCGGGCATCGACGGCCTGATCCACATCTCCGACATGTCGCTGGACCAAGCGCGTGCAGCATCCGTCGGAAGTGGTGAAGAAGGGCGACGCGGTCGACGTCGTGATCCTCAACATCGACAGCGAGAACAAGCGCATCTCCCTCGGCCTCAAGCAGGCCGAGGAGGATCCGTGGCTCACGCATCGGCGAGAAGCTATCCGGTCGGCACCGAGCTGCGGGCAACGGTCGTTCGCCTGATGGACAAGGGCGTCGTCGTCGACCTCGGCAACGACATCGAGGGCTTCGTGCCGGTGTCGCAGCTGGGCATCGGGCACCGACCAGCAGCCCGAGGACGTGGTGGTCACCAATCAGGTGGTGCTCGCCAAGGTGCTCGAGGTCGATCCGATCCATCACCGCATCGTGGTCGCGATCATCGACTACCCGGCCGATGGCGTGCCCGAGGAGAAGATTCCCCTCGGACAGGCCGTGACGCCGATCCCCGATGACACCGACGACGACGAGGATGAGGACGACGACGCGCGCGACGACGCCTGATCCTCGGGTTAGCGCAGGATGCCACGGGCGATCGGGATGACCGGTCGCCCGTGGCGCATCCGCCCCCTACGGGTGGCCCACCCGCTCGATTCGGCTAACTTGAAGGCACATGACCGATAGCCACGCGCGCCTCAACGACCTGCATCATCGGCAAGCCCTGAGCGAGGAGGGTGGCGGTGCCGCCCGGGTCGCCCAGCAGCACCGCAAGGGAAAGCTCACCGCCCGCGAACGGCTCGACCTGCTGCTCGACCAGGGCACCTTCGTCGAGCTCGACCGCTTCGTCACCCACCGCGCCACCGGCTTCGGGATCGAGGAGCAGCAACCCCTCGGCGACGGCGTCGTGACCGGCTGGGGCCGCATCGACGGCCGCCTGGTGTACGTCTTCTCGCAGGACTTCACCGTCTTCGGCGGCTCGCTCTCCGAGACCCACGCCGCCAAGATCTGCAAGGTGATGGACCTCGCCGTGCGCAACGGTGCCCCGATGATCGGCCTCAACGACTCCGGCGGTGCGCGCATCCAGGAAGGCGTCGTGTCACTGGGCGGGTACGCCGACATCTTCCTGCGCAACACGCTCGCGTCGGGCGTGATCCCGCAGATCTCCGCCATCCTCGGGCCGTGCGCCGGCGGCGCCGTGTATTCGCCGGCGATCACCGACTTCGTGTTCATGGTGCGCGGCGTGAGCTACATGTTCGTGACCGGTCCGAACGTGGTGAAGACGGTGACCCATGAGGACGTGACCTTCGATGAGCTCGGCGGCGCCGATGTGCACGCCGAGGTGTCGGGCGTGGCGCACTTCGTCCACGCGTCGGAGCCGGAGTGCATCGAGGCGATCCGCCGGCTGGTCGGATACCTGCCGTCGAACAATCTCGACGACGCGCCGGTGCACGCTGCAGACGATCCGGTCGACCGCCGCGACGCTGCGCTGCTCGACGTCATCCCGGCGGTCGCCGCCAAGCCCTACGACATGCACGACGTGCTCAGCCGCGTGTTCGATCGCGACTCGATCATGGAAGTCATGCCTGCATACGCTGCCAACATCATCACCGCCTTTGCGCACCTCGGCGGGCGATCGGTGGGCGTCGTCGCGAACCAGCCCGCCGTGCTGGCGGGGGTGCTCGACATCGCGGCCAGCGGCAAGGCAGCCCGGTTCATCCGGTTCTGCGATGCGTTCAACATTCCGATGGTGACTTTCGTCGATGTGCCCGGGTTCCTGCCGGGAGTGGCCCAGGAGCACGGCGGCATCATCAGGCATGGCGCCAAGCTGCTGTACGCCTATTGCGAGGCGACCGTCCCGAAGCTCACCGTGATCACCCGCAAGGCGTACGGCGGAGCCTACGACGTGATGAGCTCGAAGCACATCCGCGGCGATGTCAACCTGGCGTGGCCCACCGCCGAGATCGCGGTGATGGGACCGAAGGGCGCGGTCGAGATCCTGCACCGCGAGGCGATCGCCAAGGCCGCCGACCCGGTGGCCGAGGCCGCGGCGCGAACCGAGGAATACACGGCGGCGTTTGCAACACCATGGCAGGCCGCCGCCCGGGGATACATCGACGACGTGATCGATCCCCGGGACACGCGGCCCCGCCTGATCGACGCGCTGCAGACCCTTGGCAGCAAGCGAGACCAGAATCCGCCCCGGAAGCACGGATGCATTCCACTATGACCCAGCGCCTCGTCGCACTCACCCTCTTCGCGGCAGCCATGCTCGCCGGAGGCGCGTCGGGGCAGGTGACGGTGCAGGCGCCCGCCGGCAGCCGGACGGCCGTGCAGGAGGCCGAGGCGCTGTTCAACGACGGACGCCGCGCCGATGCCGCCGGGCTGCTTGGACGACACCTGGCCGAACAGCAGAACGACGGACGCGGCTGGTTCTTCCTCGGCCGCATCTATCTCGACAACTCGCAGCTCTGGCATCGCGAGGGGCACGACCCCGAGGAGCCTGGTCCGCTGCTGCTCGAGTTTGCGGGCGCGGCGATGGAGCAGGCGCAACAGCTCCTCGCCGATTCCGGCAGCGTGTTCAGGGTGCTGGTGTCGGTCGAGCGCGCCGCTCAACCGGATCGAGGCCGACGGCTGGCAGGCGATCACGGTCAGGCCCATCGCCGCGGAAGAGGTGCCACTCCCACAGGTGCTCGCCGAGCTCGGTCGGAACCTGATGGCATCGTGTCCGGCGAACGGCGTGCTGGTCACCGGCTCGCTGGCCGAGGTTGCCGCGGTGTGGGGCGTCCGGCTGACGGGCGCCGGTCGCACCGACCTGGTCCTCCTGCGCTCCGACATCTACGCATCCGACGCCCGCTATCGGGGCCGCATGGCTGCAACGCTGGGCATCGATTCGGCACAGGCCCTCCCCGAGGCACTCGGTGCGGCGGCGCGGTATCGCCCGGTCTGTCTCGGGCCTGCACTCGACACCATTGCCGCGCCCGGCATCGAATGGAAGGCGAGTCGACTGGTGCTTCTGGGCGGCGTGGCGGGTGCGCCGGACTCGACCGAGTTGGCGGTGCACCAGTTCGGGATGATGGGCCTCGCGGGTTCGGTGTGGACTGCGTCGGCGCGTGACGTGTACGACCTCGCGGCCCGGCGCAACCGGGCACTCTGCCGAGAACTCTTCAGCGAAGCCGACGCTGCGCGACGGCCGGCGATTCCTGCCTGCACTCGATGACCGCTGACAACGTCCGCAGGGTCCTGGTCGCCAACCGCGGCGAGATCGCGCTGCGGATCATCCGTGCCTGCCACGACGAGGGACTCGAAGCGGTCGCGGTGTATTCCGATGCCGATCGGCACGCGCCGTTCGTGCGCGCTGCCGATCACGCGGTGCACATCGGCGCGTCGCCGGCCGCCGAGAGCTATCTGGTCATCGAGCGCGTGCTCGAAGCGGCGCGTGCCTCCGGATCACACGCGATTCACCCTGGTTACGGATTCCTCTCCGAGCGCGCAGCGTTCGCGCGGGCGGTCGAAGAGGCAGGGCTGGTTTTTGTGGGGCCGCCTTCTTCCGCGATCGCCGCGATGGGCGACAAGACGTCGGCCCGGCGATTGATGGAGGCCGCCGGCGTGCCGATCGTTCCGGGCGCCACCGCCGCGATGACCGCCGGCGACGCGGCGCTCGAGCTGGCCGCGTCGCTGGGGTACCCGGTGTTGGTCAAGGCAGCCGCGGGCGGAGGCGGGAAGGGCATGCGGGTGGTGCATGCTGCCGACGAACTGGCTGATGCGATCGCGAGTGCGTCGAGCGAGGCGATGAAGTCATTCGGTGACGACGCCGTCTATCTCGAGAAGTTCATCGAACGTCCGCGGCATGTCGAGATCCAGGTGCTGGCCGATCACGAGCGCACCATCCACATCGGTGAGCGTGAATGTTCGGTGCAACGCCGTCACCAGAAACTGCTCGAGGAGGCGCCTTCGGTTGCGGTCGACGAGGCGCTCCGCGAACGAATGGGAGCGGCGGCGGTCGCGGCAGCCAGGGCCGTGGGGTACCGCGGCGCCGGCACCTGCGAATTCCTGCTCGCCGCCGATGGATCGTTCTACTTCCTCGAGATGAACACCCGGATCCAGGTCGAGCATCCGGTGACCGAGGAGGTCTACGGCGTCGATCTCGTGCGTGAGCAGCTGCGGATCGCGCGCGGCCTGCCGATGTCGATCGACTCGGCGACGTTGGCGCCACGCGGCTGGTCGATCGAATGCCGCATCACCAGCGAGGATCCCGCCAACGGGTTGCTGCCGAGCGCCGGCACGATCAGCTGGATGCGCGCGCCGGCAGGACCGGGAGTGCGCTGGGAAAGCGGTGTCGAGAGTGGGAGCGAGGTCACGCTCTTCTACGATTCGATGCTCGCCAAGCTGATCGTGCGAGGCACCACCCGCTTGCGCGCCATCGAGGCGGCCCGGCGCGCACTCGATGAACTCGTGGTGGTTGGTGTCGCCACCAACGTCGCGTTCCATCGCCGCCTCCTCGCCGACCCCGATTTCGTGGCCGGGAACATCGACATCCAGTTCCTCGAGCGCCGCCCCGACCTGCTCGCGATCACCCCTGATGACGCCGCGGTGCGGCAGCTCGCGATTGCGGCCGCGCTCCTCGAGGACGAGCGCCGCTCGGTCCGCAGGCCGGTTGTGTCCGACGCCGAAGTGTCGGCGCGTCCGTCGCCATGGCGCGCTGCGGCCCGACGCGACGCGCTGCGCTGATCGTGGCCCCACTCGAAGTCGATATCCGCGCCATCGCGGCTGGTGGTGACGGCGTCGGATCGCTTCCCGATGGCCGCACCGTGTTCGTCCCCCGTACGGCCCCCGGTGACCGTGTCATCCTTCGCAACGTGCGCGCCCGCGCACGGATGGCGCGCGGGGAAGTCGCAGCCATCGTGGTGCCGGGTGCGGGTCGGGTGGAGCCGCCGTGCCCGCATTACGTGCGGGATCGGTGCGGCAGCTGCCAGCTGATGCATCTGTCGGGCGATGTGCAGCGCGAGGTCAAGGCGCGCATCGCCGGTGATGCGCTCCGTCGGATCGCGAAGCGCGACGTTGCCGATCCACCGATGGTTCCGGCGCCCAGCGCACTCGGATACCGATCGAAGGTGACGCTTGCGGTGAAGGACAACAGGATCGGCTACCATGTCCTCGGCGAGCCCGACCGGGTGTTCGACGTGCGCCGCTGCCTGATTGCGGAGCCGCAGGTGCAGGAGCTGATCGACGCCATGCGAAGCGCTCGCCGCCACCTGCCCCAGGACGCCACCCGGATCGTGTTGCGTCGCGATCGTGAGAATCGCTTGCACATCACTGTACGCACTGCGAGCACGCAGGTGTGGGGCGGCGCTCGTGGGCTGCACGCAGACATCGCGACGCAGGGGCTCGTGGTGACCGTATGGTGGCACCCCGAGGACGGCGCTCCCCGCGCCATGGCCGGTTCCGACGACCCATGGCCCGCGACGGTGTTCGAGCAGGTTCACCCCGCAATGGGCGACCTGGTACGGCGCGATGCCATCGCTGCCCTTGGCTCCGTTGAAGGGCTACACGCGTGGGATCTTTACGCTGGCGTAGGTGACACCACCGCACTCCTGGTTGAGGCGGGCGCTTCGGTGGACAGCGTCGAGCGTGACCGGCGCGCCGTGGCCGCCGCCGAGCTCGCGGGACCACCCGGCCCGGTGCGGCGCGCCGGGACAGCGGAGGCGCTGGTGGGTACACTCCGGCCCCCCGACGTGATCATCACCAATCCGCCCCGCACCGGGATGGGCGAGGAAGTCGTTGCGGCGATTGCCGCCACGGCGGTGCGACGCGTCGCGTACATTTCGTGTGACCCCGCGACGCTGGCCCGCGACATCGCGCGACTGGGCGACAGATTCGTGTTGCGCGACCTGCGCGCCTACGATCAGTTCCCGCAGACCGTCGCACCTCGAATCGTTGGCAGTGCTGGAGCGCGCATGAAGTATTTCGTGACAATCGGCGACACCGAGATCGAGGTCGAGGTCGACGGTGACCAGGTCACCATCGATGGCGTGACCGTCACCGCCAGCATCGAGCAGGTCGGTGACACTCCCGAGCACCGCCTGAGTGTTGCGGGGAACACGTCGTCGCTGGCCGTCGATCGGCACGCCGAGGGAAGCTGGCGCCTGGTCGACCAGGGATCGGTGGTCGATGTCGAGGTCACCGACGAACGCACCCGGCACATTCGTTCGCTGGGTGGCGCGGCCCGGGCCGCGAGCGGCGCGGCACCGCTCAAGGCACCGATGCCAGGCCTGGTGGTACGGATCGGTGCGGCTGTCGGCGACACCATTGCGGCCGGACAGGGAATCGTGGTGCTCGAGGCGATGAAGATGGAGAACGAACTGAAGGTATCATCCGCAGGAACAGTGAAGGCGATCAAGGTCGAGGTGGGGCAGACGGTCGAGAAGGGACAGGTGCTGGTGGAGTTCGAAGCCGTCAGCTGATTGGCGAGAGATGGTGGGAGCGTGACGTCACGCGGCTCGGTCGGTGCGCCGTCCAACCGTCGGACCCACGCGGTCGCCCGTTCGCACTCCGTCTGTCGACACTGCATCGTTCCGGCTGGCTCACTCCTGCTCCCTGTGGGTCCTCCTCTGGCCGGCGCGCCCGTACCTCGCCGCAGCGACAGTCGACGCCAGGCACCAACTGCCCCCGACCAACGAGCAACGAGCAACGACCAACGACAACGACCAACGACACGTCTCAGCCCCCGGCGCGCGCACCAATGCTCAGGTGCAACCGCGCGGCGACGTCCGCGGGCAGGAAGCGCATCACGAGTGGCGCGCCTGTCCCCGGTGTGTCGGCGGTCACCGTGGCCGTTCCCGCGCGCCGGTCGAATGGTGAGGTCTGCAGTGCGGCGGCATGCACTCGCGTGGCGAGTGCAATCACCGTCTTCCGCCTGAGCCACCCTGCGCGCGCGGCGATGATGTCGTCCGCCTCAGCCCACGCGATGTTGCGCGCGAAGGACCATCCTGCGAGCGACAGCAACGCGCCGAGCAGCAACAGGACCGACACCCCCCATGCAGGCCCGGCGAGCATGCCCACCGGGATGGCAGCGACCGCCGCACCCGATCAGCGCGGCGCGAATCTTCCGGCCCATCACGCTCGGATGCGGTGGGTTCCACACAAGGGGGCGGGCCGCGTCGCCATGCACCAACCCGAGCAGGCGTTCGACGGCTTCGGGCCTGACCAGAGGCGCCAGCCATGCGATCTCGCTGCGCGTCGTGCCGGCGCTTCCCGTCATCACGACCTGTATCGACACTCGCTGGAACCGTCGGTGCAGCCAGCTCTCGTGCACGATCACCCGCTGGATCCGGTCGAGCACCACCGTCCTGGTGACCCGCGTGAACAGGCCCGATTCGGTGTGCAGGTCGGAGCCACTCCTCGACAGGACGAAGCCATGCAATCGCGCAGCCATCGCTGCGCCGGCCACGAGGCGGATCGCGACCATCACCACCACGACCAGCGCGACGCCGAATGCAATCGTTGCTGGTCCCGTGGCACCGGTGGACGCGAAGCGATTCCCGCAGCGCGACGCTCGCATTCCTGACCGATCTGGCTGTCGAATGCCCGCCGGACAAGATCATCCGGCCCCAACTCCGACACGACGCCAAACACCGCCGCGATGATGAGATAGCCGCGATTCAGCAGGAAACCGGCGAGCAGTGCATCGGCGCCGCTCAGCTGGAGCAGCACCGGCGCTGCGTCTGCGGCTTCGGGCGCCACCACGACGCTCCCCGCACCCCGCTCGAACATCCGGCGACGCATGTCGGCGATGGCCGCCACGGGAACCGCAGCAAGCGTTGCGTCGGCCTCGGTACCGCTTCCGGTTTCGAGCCGGATCATCGCGACCCGGAAAAGTCGATGCAGTGGATTCTGCACCGCATCGATGTTGTGAATGCGTGAGTAGGGAATGTGCCGCTCGTTGCGGAAGATCAGCCCCGAGAGCACCACGAACTCATCGTCTTCGTATCGGTACCTGAAGGTGAAGTAGGTGAGCAGTGCGCCGATGATCGAGGGCACGAGCATGACACCCATGAACACGAGCACCATCTGGTCGATCGGCAGCGACCGGCCCGCCACGAGGATCGGGAGACCGAGAAATCCGAAGTCCTTGATGAGGCGCCCGAACCGGAAGACCACCGACGCGGGATGAAGCCGGTGTTCATCCGGTCGCATCGTCCCCGCCGTCCAGCAGGAGGTCACGGATCCGCGACGCCTCCTCGTATGCGAGCCCATCGAGCGTGATCGAGCTGTGCTGGTCGCCGGCAGTGTGGATCACGAGGGTGCCCAGCCCCCAGCGGCGCTCGATCGGCCCCTGGGCGACGTCGGTGTGCTGGATCCGCTCGCGGGGAACGGTGACCACCGACTTGAAGACGACCCCGCTCCGGATCTCGATGGCGCGGTCGGTGACCCGGTACCAGGTGTGCCGATACGAGAGGGCGGGCCAGCGCTGCCAGTGCCAGGCGCACACGACGAGCAGCGCGCCGACGATTCCCGCCGCCGCGCCCAGCGTCGCGACCACTCGGTTCACCCAGCCACATCCACACGGGAAACCCCGCCACGGCGATCGCCGTGACGACGGCCACCGCGGCCCACCCGGCCTGCCGCTCGCACCCCACCGTCCGGGGGTCCTGCCGCCGGAGCCCATCGGGCACTCCCACCTGGGAGGCGGGGTGGACGTCTTCTATACTTGTCATGGCGGGCCTGGGGCAGGGGAATGGACGATTCTAACCGTTCCCGGGGTTTCCGGCGTCCTCCGCCACCACCCCGGGTAGCATTGACCCAACCCCTGCAACGCCCCTATCTTGGGGGACTGTATCCGAATTTGGCGATCTGACTGACGGCGGGGATTCCAGGGCACATGAAGACGTACACGGCAAAAGCGGCGGACCTCCAGCATGACTGGCACGTGGTCGATGCGACCGACGTGCCGCTCGGGCGGTTGGCGAGCGCGGTGGCACAGCTCATTCGCGGCAAGCACAAGCCGACGTTCACGCCGCACATGGACGGTGGCGATTTCGTCATCGTGCTGAATGCGTCGAAGGTCGGCTTCACGGGTCGCAAGCTCGCCCAGAAGACCTACTTCAAGCACACCGGCTACATGGGTCACGACACCCACACGCCGGCCGGCGAGATGCTCGCGAAGCATCCCGACCGCGTGATCGAGAAGGCCGTCTACGGCATGCTCCCCAAGAACTCGCTCGCGAAGCAGAAGCTGCGCACCAAGCTCAAGGTGTACGCTGGCTCCGAGCATCCGCACGAGGCGCAGCAGCCCAAGCCGTTCACCGTCGAAACCTCGAAGGCGCCGTCATGAGTGACACTCCCGAGTTCCGCTGGAATGCCATCGGTCGCCGCAAGACGAGCGTCGCGCGCGTCTACCTGACGCCGGGCACCGGCAAGTGGGATGTCAACGGCCGCACGCTGGGTGACTACTTCCCGCGTCCGTCCCTCGTCCAGCACATCCAGCAGTCGTTCACGGCCACCGACACCCTCGGCGCGTTCGACGTCAAGGCACATGTCGATGGTGGTGGCGTGAGCGGACAGGCCGGCGCGATGCGCCACGCGATCGCCCGCGCGCTCTGCAAGGCCGACGAGATGCACCGCCCGAAGCTGCGCACCGCCGGCCTCCTGACCCGTGACCCGCGCGCCGTCGAGCGCAAGAAGCCGGGTCAGCCGGGAGCCCGCAAGAAGTTCCAGTTCTCGAAGCGGTAGGAATCGTAGGGGCGAAGCACTGCTTCGCCCATACAACACCCGCCTGAGGCAAGAGGGTTTCGTAGGGGCCGTACGGACGAAGCGTTGCTTCGCCCATACAACCCGCGCTTGGGGCAAGAGGGTCCGTCGGGCCCCCGCCTCACGTCTGACCGAACGTACCGGTCGCACGATACGCGCGGGTCGAGTCGACCCGCGACGACACACGCCTCCCGATTCCGTCGAACGGTGCCCTGCGGGGCTCTCGGCGGGAGATGACGGAGCGCGGCGGACCAACCAACTGAACGGAGTAGTGCGTGGCGACACCGACCCTGCAGGAACTGCTCGAAGCGGGTACCCACTTCGGCCACCAGACGCGCCGATGGAACCCGAAGATGCGGAAGTTCATCTTCGCCGAGCGCTCGGGCATCTACCTCATCGACCTCCAGAAGACCCTCAAGCAGCTCGACCTCGCCGCCGACCTGGTGCGCAGCGTCGCCCTGCGCGGCGAGAACATCCTGTTTGTCTGCACCAAGCGGCAGCTCAAGGGTGTGGTCGAGTCCGAGGCGCGCAATGCCGGCGCCCATTGGGTGACGGAGCGTTGGCTGGGCGGAACGCTCACCAACTTCCAGACCATCAAGAAGCAGATCAAGCGCCTCCGCGACCTCGAGCAGGGTGCGGCCGAAGGCGATTACGAGAACTACACCAAGAAGGAGCAGCTGCTCTTCTCGCGTGAGCGGGAGAAGCTGTCGCGCAATCTCGAGGGCATCAAGCACATGTCCCGCCTGCCCGGCGCGATGTTCGTGGTCGATGCCAAGAAGGAGAAGATCGCGATCCAGGAGGCCAATCGCCTCGGGATCCCGGTCGTCGCCATCGTCGACACCAACGCCGACCCCGATCCGATCACGGTGCCGATTCCCGGCAACGACGACGCGATCCGCAGCGTGTCGCTGCTCACCGGCGCCCTCTGCGACGCCGTGCGCGAGGCCCGCTCCCAGATGCCGGTCAAGGACATGGCACTCGAGGATGACGCCGAGACGTACTCGGCCGGCGATGGCGACGGTGTCCGATGACGACCGCAAGCGCCGTCGCCCGCGCCGCAAGCGCAAGGCACGTCCCGAGGCGATCGCGGCACGACTGAAGACCGATTCTCCGCAGGCCCCGACGGCGGCGACTCGCTGGCCTGACCGATTGACGGGTCGGACCACAAGGACCGCCGCCCGCCGGGCCACATCGGCCCGGGGCGGCGGTTTCACAAACTGCACCAGGACTTTCAAGACGATGAGCGCCATGACAATCAGCACCAAGGACATTTCCGAGCTGCGCGCCCGCACGGGTGCCGGGATGATGGATTGCAAGAAGGCCCTCGAGGAAGCCGGGGGCGACATGGCCCTCGCCGGCGAGATCCTCCGCAAGAAGGGCATCGCCAAGGCCGAGAAGCGCGCCGGGCGCGATGCCTCACAGGGCGTGGTGGCGATCGAGGTCGCGCCCGACAATACCGCGGCCGCGATGATCGAACTCAATTGCGAAACCGACTTCGTCGCTCGCAACGAGGACTTCCAGGCGCTCGCCGGTCGGCTCGTCAAGCACGCGCTTGCGAACAGCCCTGCCGGCGTGACGCTCGATGCGTTCCTGCAGGAGTCGATGGACGGCAAGTCGATCGATGAAGTCGTGAAGGAAGCGTCCGGCAAGACCGGCGAGGCGATGACCCTCAAGCGCGTCGCACGCTTCGGCGGCACCGTCGCCGAGTATCGTCACTTCAACGGCCAGGTCGGTGTGCTCGTCGAACTCGACGGTGCAACCGGTGCCGATGCCGTGGCACTTGCCCGCGAGGTCGCACTCCACATCGCGTCCGCCGATCCACTCTCGGTGTCGACCGATGACATCCCGGCCGACCTGCTCGATCGCGAGCGCCGGATCGCCGAGGAGATGGTGGCCGCCGAAGGGAAAGCCCGAGGCCATTCGCGAGAAGATCGTCGAGGGCAAGGTGAAGAAGTTCGCCGCCGAGCGCGCACTGCTCGAGCAGCCGTTCGTGAAGGATGAATCGACAACAGTCGGGCAGCTGGTCGGTCGCACGGCGGGGGCACGGGTCGTTCGCTTCGCCCGCTTCAAGATCGGCGAGTCCTGAGTGGCCTACCGCCGGGCACTGCTCAAGCTGTCCGGCGAAGCCCTCGCCGGCGCCAAGGATGGTGGCCTCGACTACCACGTGATCGAGGCACTGGCTGAAGAGATCAAGAGCGTGCACGCCCTCGGCGTGTCGCTCGGCCTGGTGGTGGGTGGCGGCAACATCGTGCGCGGCGTCTCGGCGTCGCGCGAAGGACTCGATCGCGTCTCGGCCGACTACATGGGCATGCTCGCGACCGTCATCAACGCACTGGCACTGCAGAACGTCCTCGAGACGCTGGGCGTCGAGACGCGCGTGCTCACCGCCATTCGCATGGAGTCGCTGGCCGAGCCGTACATCCGGCGGCGCATGATGCGCCACCTCGAGAAGGGCCGCCTGGTGATCTTCGCGGGCGGAACCGGCAACCCGTTCTTCTCGACCGACACCGCGGCCGTGCTCCGCGCGCTGGAGATGGAAGCCGAGGTGGTGCTCAAGGCCACCAACGTCCGTAAATCCGGCATGGATCACGAGGAGAACCGCGCCGCCATTCTCGAGATCGATCTCAAGACGGGCAAATCGCGCGTGTTCGCATCGGGCCTGCGCAATCCGAACGGAATGGCCTGGGAGCCGCAGACGGGCGCTCTTTGGACCGTCGTCAACGAACGCGACGAACTCGGACCCGACCTCGTTCCCGATTATCTGACGTCGGTGAAGGACGGGGGGTTCTACGGCTGGCCCTACAGTTATTACGGAAGCAACGTCGACGAGCGCGTGACGCCGCAGAATGCCGAGCTCGTTGCGAAGGCCATCGTGCCCGACTATGGGCTGGGCGCGCACACTGCCTCACTCGGTCTGACGTTCTCGTCCGGCGCGCTCCTGCCTGAGCGGATGCGCTCTGGGGCCTTCATCGGGCAGCACGGTTCCTGGAATCGCAAACCGCCGAGCGGCTACAAAGTGATCTTCGTGCCATTCCAGAACGGCACGCCTTCGGGAGAGCCGATCGACGTTCTGACCGGCTTCCTGAACACGGACGGCGACGCGCAGGGCCGCCCGGTAGGCGTGGCGATCGACAAAAAGGGCGGGCTCCTGGTGGCGGACGACGTCGGCAATGTCGTCTGGCGCGTGACGGGCGATGCTGCGGCGGCGAGCGTGATCGCGCGCTAGCTCGCGGTCTCATCCCGCACTTTCACAATTTGCAGCAACTGGAGAACGCACGTGGCACTCCTTCCCGACGAGCCCAAACTGGGCGATCCGAAGCTTCCCGCTGTGCCGTCCGTCGGCGGCAACCGTCGCCTGTTCCGGATTCTCGCCGTGGTCGTCGCCGTGCTCTTTATCGCCTACCTGATTGGCGGCCCTGGCGAGATTGGACGCGTGTCGCCGCCTGCGGCGATGCCGTAACAGGGTGTAAGCTCTCTATAAGCTCTCTCCCTCACCACGCCTCGAACACGGTATGCCAATCAAAAAAATGCGCGCGCGTACGCCCGAGGGCGCCGAAAGTTTCAAACTAAATAACTCTCCAATCCAGAAACTTAAATCGATCGCCAGGGGTTTATTCCAGAGAATCGAAAAAAGGAATGAAAACCCAATGAATAAGTTCGCATTAACCGCTGCGCTGGTCGCCCTTTCCTCGTCGCTCGCCCTGTCGTCGTCTCTTGTTATGGCTCAGGATGCCGCCAAGGAAACCGACAAGAGCTTGTCTGGTAAGGCAATGAAGGATCAACCTGGCAACAACGGCGGGGGCACTACGGCCAACCCGACCGGCAAGCCGGGCGACAACAGCCTTTCCGGCGAAGCGATGAAGGATCAGCCCGGCAACAATGGCCCTGGCACGACGGCCGACCCGACGGCCAAGCCTATGGACAGCAGCCTGCAGGACAAGGCCGCGAAGGATCAGGGGAGCAAGTAAGCTAGCCCTCCGCCCAGCTTGATCGCAATCAAGACAGTGCAACCGCGAGCTTTAGGCTTCGCGGTTGCGTTGCGTTTGACAAAGGCTGTCATGAAAATTGGAGCGGGCGAAGGGAATCGAACCCTCGACATTCAGCTTGGGAAGCTGACGTTCTACCTCTGAACTACGCCCGCAAAACGCATTGTCATCAACGCGTTATACCGATGTGGAATCCGTTCGATCCAGCGCATCGGCTGGGCTGACTTGTAGAGGGTTTGCCGCCCGTTGTGAAGCGCGCCAACGCCCTCCCCTGCCTGCACCGAACGACTGCCCCTCATCTCGCCCTTAACGTCTTGCACAGGCAGCATCTTGCAGGCATCACGGGCTCTCCCATTTATGAGCCTCGCAACGTGTGCGGCGACTTCCCAGGATTCCGAGCCCGATGACCGACGTCAAACCTCCCGTTGTTCCCGCCGAGTGGGCGCCGCAAGCGGCCATCTGGACCGCCTGGCCGGCAGACGCCGACGAATGGAACGGCGACCTCGAAGCCCCGCGCAAGGACGTCGCCGCGCTGGTGATTGCGCTGGCCGAAAGCAATCAGGTGCGCGTGCTCGTCGACGGCGAGGAGGCGGCGGCGTCGGCCCTGGCGGCGGTCGGGCAGGCGGCCGAGCTCGTCTCGGCCAAGTACGGAGATATCTGGCTGCGCGACACCGGGCCGATCTTCGCGCACGTCGGCAACGACCGCGTGGCGTTGCGCTTCAAGACCAATAGCTGGGGCGGCAAGTACGATCTTCCGGACGACCTCACCGTGGGCGATACGGTGGCCGAAATGGCAGGCACGCCGATCCGGCGCTACGACTTCGTGCTCGAAGGCGGCGCGGTGGATCACGACGGCCAAGGCACCGTGCTCGCCACCAAGCAGACGCTGCTCAATCCGAATCGCAACGGCTGGACGGCCGAGCAGGCCGAGGTGGCGCTCGCGACGCATTCGGCACCCAAAAGGTGATCTGGGTGGACGAAGGCCTGATCGGCGACCACACCGACGGCCACATCGACAACATCGCGCGCTTCGTCGCGCCGGGCCGCGTCGTGTGCCAGGCGCCTTCGGGCGCGGACGATCCGAACGCGAGCATTCTCGACGCCATCGCCGCGCGCCTCAGAGAAGAGACCGACAGCACCGGGCGCAAGCTCGAGGTGATCACCATTCCGGGCGCGGGGTTGTACAAGAACACCGCAGGCGAGGTGTCGCCCGCCTCGCACATGAACTTCATCATCGCCAACGGCGTGGTGGTGGTGCCTGTGTACGGCACGGCCACGCAGGATGCCGCGCTCATCGCGCTGCAGGACGTGTTTCCCGACCGCAGGTCGTGGGTGTCTCGTCGCGCGGGCTGCTCGGTGCCGGAGACGCCGGCGGCGGCTCCTTCCATTGCATCACTCAGCAGGAGCCGCGGGAGGCCCCGAGCGGCATGATGGCACCGCACGCAGCATCACGGTCGCGGCAATCCAGACAAGCTACGGGCCGACCTCGGCGGCCAACATCGCGAAGACCGAAGCACTGGTGCGCGAAGCGGCGCGCGGCGGGGCGGACGTCGTGCTGCCGTCCGAGCTGTTCCAGGGCATCTATTTCTGCACCAAGCAGGATCCCAAGTGGTTCGAGACGGCGTTCCCGGTCGACGCGCATCCGTGCGTCCTCGCGCTGCAAAAGCTTGCGGGTGAGCTCAGCGTCGTCATTCCGATCTCCTTTTTTGAGAAGGATGGGCCGCGCTACTACAATAGCGTCGCGATCGCGGACGCCGACGGAGCGCTGCTCGGCGTCTACCGCAAGAGCCATATTCCGGACGGGCCTGGCTATCAGGAAAAGTACTACTTCCGGCCCGGCGACACTGGCTTCAAGACCTGGAAGACCAAGCGCGGGCACATCGGCGTCGGCATCTGCTGGGACCAGTGGTACCCGGAGACGGCGCGCGCGATGGCGGTCGAGGGTGCGGAAGTGCTGTTCTATCCGACAGCGATCGGATCCGAGCCCTACGACACGGCGCTCGACACGCATCTCCAGTGGCAGCGCGCCATGCAGGGACATGCTGTTTCGAACGCCGTTCCGATCGTGGCCGCGAACCGCATCGGACTCGAGGACAACGATGGCGTGCAGCAGAAATTCTATGGGCATTCGTTCATCGCCGACCATCGCGGCGAGTTGGTCGAACAGTTGGGCGAGGCCGACGAAGGCATTCTGACCCACACGTTCGACTTGGGGCTGATCGAAAGCTATCGCGCCGACTGGGGCTTCTTTCGCGACCGCCGGACGGATCTCTACGCGAAGAGCATCATCTAGGCGGCGGCTGCCGTCGGGCGTCGGTCGCCGGAGCTGTGCGGTCAGGCGAACCGACTGATGGCCCTCAGTCAGCTCGCCCTCCTTGTCTCTGGGTTCACTCCCCTCCCGGCATCCCTGCGCAAGGATATCGGGCGGCCGTCATCGTGTTCTTGTCGTTACGGTGCTGCGACGGCCGGTGCTTCGGCCGCGCCGTTGATTTGAGCGGCGACTTCCGGCGCCACCACCACGTCAGCCTCGTCGGCCTTCGCCTCGGCTTCGGCTTCCGCTTCGGCGGCGGCCTCGACCGGAGCCTCTTCCGCTACGGCTTCGGCGGCAACCTCGGCAGGTGCCTCCTCTGCTGCTGGTACCGCTTCGGCGACGGACTCTTCCGCTGCGGCTTCGGCAGCAACTTCGGCAGGTGCCTCGTCCGCTGCTTCGGCGGCAACTTCGGCAGCCGGTTCCGCGGCGGCCTCGGCAACTGCTTCGACAGGTGCTTCTGCAGCCGGTTCCTCGACTTCGGCGGGAGCGTCGGCAGCGTCAGGCGCCGCCTCAGACGTGACCTCGGCCGCGGCTTCCGCAGCAGGGGCCTCCTCGGAGGCTTCCGAAGCTGCTTCTACAGCCGCGGGTGCTTCCGCTCCATCGCCGTCGCCGGCCGGTGCCGCAACCGCTTCCTCGGCGGGTGCCTCCTCGGCTGACGCCTCGGCGACCGCCTCGGTCTCTGCTTCGGCAACCACTTCAGCAGCCGGTTCCTCGGCGGCGGCTTCAACCGCAGGGGCTTCCTCCGCAGCTTCCTCCGCTGGGGCCTCGGCTGCCGCCTCAGGCTCCGCTTCGGCAACGGCTTCAACAGCCGATTCTTCGGCGGCTGCTTCGGCGGATTGCTCCTCTGCTTCCGCGGCCGGGAATGGCTCGGTCAGGGCCGTTCCGCAAGCTGCGATGGCGTCGGCGGATGCTTCCGGCTGCTTGGCCTCCGCCACGACGGCGGCTGGGGCTGCGGGTGCACCCTCGATGAACTCACTCATATCTCTTGCAAGCTGAACGATCGAGTTGGCCTTGCAGCCGAGCTCCATCGCCATCCGCAAGCAGGCAAAGCGCTGCTCTTGGAGGTTCATGAGAACTCCATGTTTTGGGGTTTGCTATGGGCGTGGCGTTGCTTGGTGCGATGCAAACAACGCGCTTATCATACTGCTTCGTTTATCTTGGCGCTATACTTACGCGACTGATAAACCACAATATTTCCAAGTAAAATCGCGCCATGAAGTGAACTCGTCAATTCAGGCGCAGCGCGATCGGGTTAAATGCGTTTGAGTGAATCATTTTATGAAGGCCGGATCATTTGGGGCCGGTTTGCGGGGCCAAAATCGCGCCGGACTAGGTAGTACCACGTGGCTCACGCCCGCTCGCAGCAGCCTTGCCGAGCGCCCGCGCATCCGTGTGCGGGTGCATCGGACAAAGTAAACCGCGCCAAAGGGTATCTCGCCTCACGGGCTGGCGCGTGCTAGAGAGCGCCACACCCGTCCCGACCTTGGCACCTCCGTCAAGACCATCGCCATGTCTCACTCCACCGCCACCGCCGAAGCCAGCCGCGCCCGTCCCGAGTGGACGAAACGCGCGCCGGATCGTCGTCAAGATCGGCTCGGCGCTGCTGGCCGACCGCGACACCGGCACGCTCAAGGCCGAATGGCTGGCCTCGCTGGTCGCCGACGTGGCGGAGCTGGTGCGCGAGGGGCGCGACGTGGTGCTGGTGTCATCCGGCTCGATTGCGCTCGGGCGGCACAAGCTCGGCCTGCCGAAAGGCCCGCTCGCGCTCGAGCAATCGCAGGCGGCGGCGGCGGTTGGGCAGATCAGCCTCGCGCACGCCTACCAGGAGCTGGCCGCCAAGAGCGGGCTCACGGTCGCGCAGATCCTGCTCACGCTCGGCGATACGGAGGAGCGGCGGCGCTATCTCAATGCCCGCCACACCATCGAGACGCTGCTGGGGCTCAAGGCCATCCCGGTCGTCAACGAGAACGACACGGTGGCGACAGCCGAGATCAAGTACGGCGACAACGACCGGCTGTCGGCGCGCGTGGCCGGCATGGTGTCGGCCGACTGCCTGGTGCTGCTGTCCGACGTCGACGGGCTCTACACGGCGCCGCCGAACGACGACCCCAACGCGCGCCACATCCCGCTCGTGACCGAGATCACCGGCGAGATCGAGGCCATGGCAGGCGACGCCGGCACGGAGCTTTCGAAGGGCGGCATGAAGACGAAGGTGCAGGCCGGGCGGATCGCGCTCGGGGCCGGCACGAACATGGTGATCACGACGGGGAAGGTGCTGCATCCGCTGCGCGCCATTTCCGAAGGCTGCAAGGTGACGTGGTTCCTGGCCAAGCAGGATCCGGTGACGGCGCGCAAGCGCTGGATCGCCGGGCAGCTCGAGGCGCGCGGCACGTCTTCACATCGACGCAGGCGCGGAAAAGGCGCTCGACGCCGGCAAGAGCCTGCTCGCGGCGGGCGTGCGCCGGGTGGAAGGCACCTTCGAGCGCGGCGACGCGGTGGTGATCCGCGCTCCCGGACGGTCGCGAGCTCGGGCGGGGACTCGTCGTCCTACGCGCACGGCGAGGCGGCGCTCATCCTGGGCCGTAAATCATCCGAGATCGCCGAAATCCTGGGGTTCGAGGGCGGGCCAGAGCTGATCCACCGCAACGATATGGCGCTGCACCGTAAATAGCCGCAAACAGCGGCATTGACCTCAGCCCTCAGCGATCCGAAGTATACGAGCCATGCAGAAAGCAACAGACATCGACGGCGGCGAAACGGGTGCGCTCATGCGCGCGATCGGCGCGAACGCTCGGACAGCGGCTCATGCGCTGGCGCTGGCGCCGCGCGCGGCCAAAGACGCCGCGCTGATCGAACGCTGCCGCGGCGCTGCGCCGCGACCGTCAGAAGATCCTCGATGCCAACGCGAAGGATGTCGCCGCGGCGCGCGCGGCCGGCCGTCCCGAGTCGTTCGTCGACCGGCTCGTGCTCAACGACAAGCGCGTCGAAGCCATCGCCACCGGGCTCGAAGAGGTCGCCGCGCTGGCCGATCCCGTCGGCGCGGTGCTGGCCGAATGGACGCGCCCGAACGGCCTCCTGTTCCAGCGCGTGCGCGTACCGATCGGCGTGATCGGCATCATCTACGAAAGCCGTCCCAACGTGACGGCCGACGCGGGCGCGCTGAGCCTCAAGTCCGGCAACGCCGCCATCCTGCGCGGCGGCTCGGAGAGCCATCACTCCAGCCTCGCCATTCACGCGTGCCTCGCGGAAGGCATCGGCGCGGCCGGACTGCCGGTGGACGCGATCCAGTATGTCGGGACGACGGACCGCGATGCGGTGGGACACATGCTCGGCGGGCTCGACGGCGCCGATCGACGTGATCGTGCCGCGCGGCGGCAAAGGCCTCGTGCGAGCGCGTGCAGGACGAAGCGCGCGTGCCGGTGTTCGCGCATCTCGAAGGCATCTGCCATACGTACGTGGACGCGAAGGCCGACCTCGCCATGGCCCGCGACGGTGGTCGTCAACGCCAAGATGCGGCGGACGGGCGTGTGCGGCGCGACGGAATGCCTGCTGGTCGACCGCAACGCTCCGGCCGCCTATCTGCCGGCGCTGATCGAGGCGCTGATCCGAGCCGGCGCAGAGGTGCGCGGCGATGCGGCGGCCCAGGCGGCGGATGCACGCGTCAAGGCCGCGGCGGCGGACGACTATGGCCATGAGTTCCTCGATGCGATCATCGCCGTCAAGACCGTGGACGGCGTCGGCGAGGCGATCGCGCACATCGCGCGCTACGGCTCGCAGCATACGGACGCGATCATCACGGCGGACGAGGCGATGGCGCAGCGGTTCCTGACCGAGGTGGACAGCGCCATCGTGCTCTGGAACGCCTCGACGCAATTCGCGGACGGCGGCGAGTTCGGCTTCGGCGCGGAGATCGGCATCGCGACCGGCAAGCTGCATGCGCGCGGGCCGGTCGGCGTCGAGCAGCTCGACGAGCTTCAAGTACGTCGTGCGCGGCA
>CAWDYU010000002.1:0-310000 GCA_963806875.1 uncultured Gemmatimonadales bacterium
ACTGGCTCCGTGCCATCGGCACACCGAACTCGACCTTGTCGATACGCAGGCGGATCGGCTCCGCGAGCCCCTCGACCGCAATCTCCATCAGGTACGGTGACGTCACGCCCTGCACGGTGCGATAGTCACTCGGCGTGATGACCATCGACATCGGCTTGCCCATCACCGTCCGCGTCTGGGTGCGCAGCACTTCCCGAAAGCTGGTGGCATGCAGATGTACCATCGCCTGCCGACCATCGGGCTGCGTGAGCTCCACGACATGCACTGGCGTGGACTTTCCAGCGGCCTGAACGACCTTTGCACCCACATAGCGCAGCTTGTTGCCCTTCCGCGTCGCGTCCACCAGCGGACCGTCAAAATCGGTCTCGTCCATGAAGTCGACGAGCTCCGCGGCCGGCACATCGGTGGCCTTGCCGCTCGCCGATGCAAACGGGTCGACCCGCCACGCCACCCGCCCGTCATAGCCGGTCAGCTGCACGGCGCCCTGGATCGTGACCTTCTTGAGGAGGAGGTTGGGCCGCATCGCATCCGATATCACCGGAATCTCGAACGGCGCCATCCCGGTCACCCGCATCGACACACGACGCGTCTGGAACTTCTGGATCGGGCCGTACGACGCGATGTGCCGGGTGATGACGGTCTCGAGCGGCAACGGTGCAGGGGCGGTGACGGCCTGCGCACCAAGTGCGGCGGGCAACAGGAGCAGCAGTGCGAGTGACTTCATGATGAGTCCATCCGGGGTCAAGGTGGTCTGGGCCGCGCGACGCGGATAGCGTCGCCCGTTGAGCAGTGCGCCAATTGCGGTCGGACGCACCAGGTAGTGATACGACAGCAGCAGGGGCGCGAAGGTCGCCACGAGCAGCGCCGCGAACTTCACCGGCCAGGGCAACGACCAGTCGCGCATCAGGAGCTGCAGCGCAGCAACCAGTGGCAGGTGCGCGATGTAGATCCAGTACGATGCGTCGGCGAGGTAGCGCCGCAGCGGCGAGGGGCCGTCGAGGAACCGAAGCCCCAGTCCGATCAGGGCGAATGCCCAGCTCCACAGGCCGACCGCGTAGGCGGCAGCGAACCGCAGCTTGCCCGCGCCGAACGGTGCCGGTGCCAGCAGCGGAGTGAGCGATGTGGTCGCGAGGCAATACACCGTGGCCGCCACGGCCAGCATCAGAAAGACCCACGCGTATCGCCGCATCCTCGGCAGGACGATGTCCGCCTGACGATGGATCAGCCAGCCGATCGCAACCGCTGATCCGTAGGTGATGAGCGCCGCACGATTCGGCAGCAGTCCGGTGTCGGGCGTCGGCACGCCGAACCAGGCAAACCAGTACGGATGCTGGTACAACGCCCACATCACCGGTATCGCCATCAGCAGCGGCGCCCACGGCTGCATCACGGCGCGGGTGGCGGCATCAATCGCGCTGCGCACCCGACCGCCTCGATCGACGGTGACGACAATGGCACGCGCGACAACGGCTCCCGTGTACAGCCAGAGCAGGACGTAGAGGAACCAGAGGTGCGTCAGCGGAAACGTTGCCGCCGAGATTGACGGAATGCCGCCGCTGTCGGTGGACGAGGCTGCGCCGACCACGGCGAGGATCGCGAACCACACCAGCGGCCATGCGAGCACCAGGGGCACGGCGATGCGGAGTGCACGGTTGCGGAGGAAACCCCGCCACCCGGCGCGGTGAAAGACCAGCCGGGCGAAGAAGCCGGCTAGCACAAAGAAGACGGTCATCCGCGCCATGTGGATCACGAAGAACCCGACCGACAGCGTCGTGCTTCGGGACGCATCGACCACCATCCACAGCTGCGGACCCGGGAGGAACGCCATCGCGGCATGCAGCACCACGCCCGCCACCAACGCGAATCCGCGAACGGCATCGAGGCCATGCAAACGCTGACTCAATTCATGTTTCATGCGGCGCTCTCCAGGTCACAAGGCATGCGGGTCCCCGGGCGCCGCTCCGAAGGGGAGAGACGCCTGTCTGGCGAATGGCCAGGCGATCAGTTCAGGTGAGTTCGGTTCTTCGGATCTGCACCAGCCATGCGATCCAGAGGATCAGCACGACGGCGAGAAGGTCTGCTCCGATCAGCCAGCGATAGCTGTGCGGCCACACCACCGCCGCGCCTCCTATGACTGCTGACGCGTCGGGGAGGTGCGACGTCCAGTACATGAACCCCTGGAAGAGGAGGTTCGTCGCGCCCGCAACACCGATCGTCCACCCCGCCGATCCGGTCACCAGTGCCGTCGCCAGGGTGAGGGCGTAGCCGGTGAGCAGGTGCACCAGCAGCACGATCGCGTACGGCACCAGTCCGTCGGGTACGGCGTCGCGCGAGAGGATCACCGCCACGGAACCGATGGCCAGTGTCGACCAGGGAAGGAGGAAGAGGATCAGGGTCGCGACCAACTTTGCCGCGGTGTAGTCACGCATGCTGATCGGGAGCGACATCACGAACGGCATCGTACCGTCGGTGCGTTCCTGCATCACGCTGACGATCGCGAGGTAGATGCCGACGCTGATCACCACCGTGATCAGCAGCACGGTACCGACGTAGAACATTTCCTCGCTCGAGCCGAGCAGCAGGCCGAGCGCGAGCAGGCCGCCGATCGCCGCCGCGCCCAGCGCGACACGATGGAACCTCAAGTCCTTTGCCACGAGATGGCGGATCATCGGCGCATTCATGCGACGACCTCCTCACGGCGGGACATCACGCTTGCCACGAAGATCTCCTCGAGTGTCATCCGTTCGACGCCGTTCACGGTGGCGCCCGCAGCCTGGCATGCGACGACCTGCGCATCCGAGAAGCGATCAGTGGTGAGGGTCGCAGTCCGCCCCGCCACCGTGGTCGCCACGACGTCCTGCACGTCGGGCAGCACCCGGCTTGCGGATAGCTCCAGGCGCAGTCGGCGCCACCGGTCGAGGTAGTGTTCCTTGTCGTCGGCATCGACGATCCGGCCGCGATCGATGAAGGTGATCCGGTCGGCGATCTGTTCGACATCGAGGGTGTTCTGCGACGAGAAGAGGATCGTCCGCTCCTCATCCTGCACCGCCTCCATGAGTGCGCCGATCACTTCCTGGCGTGCGACAGGATCGAGCCCGGTGGTGGGCTCGTCGAGCACCAGGAGGCGTGGCCGCCGCGCCAGCGCGAGGACGAGGGCCGCCTTGATGCGCTGTCCGTGTGACAGCTCCTTCGCCTTCTGCGCCGGCCGCAAGTCGAACCGACGCACCAGCGTCGATGCGTACGCCGCATCCCATCCACCGAACGCTCCCGCCACGAACTGCATGTGCCAGTCGAGCGTGGCCGATGGGAAGAGACGCATCGCTTCCGACACATAACCGATCTCCCGTTTCGCCTCGACGGCGCGCTCCGGGATCTCGTGGCCGAGCACCTCGACCGTGCCCTCGTCGTGGCGCGACAATCCCATCAGGATTCGCATCGTGGTGGACTTGCCGGCACCGTTGGCGCCGATGAACCCCATGATGCTGCCCGTGGGGACCTCGAGCGACACGTCGGTGAGGGCAAAGTGCGGGTAGCGCTTGGACACCCCGCGCAACTGCACCGCAAGGTTGTTCATTCGTCCTCCTTGATGCGCCGGATCGCCGCCGCGACCCGTTCGTTCGTGTCGCGGACGGTGAGCCCCATGAGCACGGCGAGTCGCGCCAGCGACGCGAGCTGTTCGTCGAGCTGTTGTTCGAGGAGCCGATCGGGCAGTGCAGGGGACTCGGCGACCACCGAACCCTTCCCCTGGCGTGTGGTGATGACGCCGTCGCGTTCCAGCTCGAGGTAGGCCCGCTTCACCGTGATCACCGACACCCGCACCTCGGCGGCGAGTTCGCGAATCGACGGCAGGGCGTCGCCGGCGACCCAGTCGCCCACGGCAATGCGCTGCCGCACCTGCTCGATGATCTGCAGGTAGATGGGCCGGGGGTCAGCCTTGGCGAGGACGATGCCACTGTGCATAGAGGTATACTCAGTATGCACAGCTGATTTGTCAAGGAGGCGCCGCCTCGCGACTAACGTCGCGGCTCGGCGGAGCAAAGCACTAGAAGTGCTGCCTAGGCGGAAAGTTCTGAGGTGACGACAGCACTTTAGTGCTTCTTTGGCCGAGCCGTCACTTTAGTGACGAGCTCCCCCACGTCCCACCCCCGCAACGTCTGACCCCCCGAAACCTTCCGCCCCGCCTGCGCATCAACCATTTGGCCACTCCCCCCGTATGGGTAGCTGTGACCCCGACCCACGACACCGAAAAGTTGTGGGACCATTCTTTTGCCCGGAGTTCCTGATGACCCGTTTCGGCCCCCTCCTCGCCCTGATCGTCGGCCTGCCCATGGTGGCAAGTGGCCAGTCGGGGACGGTTCGCTACGATCAGGTGACCCGGTTCGACTTCCAGCTCCCACCCGAGATGGCCCGCAACCCGCAGTTCATGGCCAACATGCCCAAGAACTCGGTCCAGCCGATGGAGCTGCGCTTCACGCCTGAGGCGGCGCTCTTCGGCCAGGCGACCGCCGCAACGGACGGGAAAGGCGCCGCAGCGAAGGGCGAGGTCGTGATCCGGATGGACGGCGGCGGCGGTGGCGAACGGATGATCACCCGGGAAATGGGCGCCGAGATGATGATGATGGGCCGCGCGATGGGCTTCATGGGCGGCGGGGCGGGCGACGTCGTGGGCGGCGCCTTCACCAACCTCGGCGACAACAGCTACGTCGAGGTCCGCGAGTTCCTCGGCCGCTCGTTCCGGATCCCGCAGGACCGGCCCACCTTCGCCTGGAAGATGACCGGCGAATCGGCCCAGTTCCTCGGCTACCCGGTCTACCAGGCGATCGCGAAGCAGGACAGCACCATCATCGAGGCGTGGTTCACGCCGGCGATCCCGGTGTCGGCTGGTCCCGCGCAGTACGGCGGGTTGCCCGGGATGATCCTGACGCTCGCCGTCGACACCAATCGCGTGGTCTACACCGCGACCGCGGTTGATACCACGACCGCCGTGGCCAAGATCGATGCGCCCAAGGAGGGCAGCAAGGTGACCCGCGCCGAGTACGACAAGATCGTCGCGGAGAAGCAGGCCGAGATGGCGAAGTCCCGTCGCGGGCGGAGGAACTAGGATGCGGTCACTGTCACTCATTCGCCGGACGCTCGCGGTCACGGCGGTCGTTGTCGCAGCACTCGCTGCACGCCCCGCCACCGCAGTTGCCCAGCAGTACGACGTGCGCGGAGTCGTGGTCGATACCATGAAGGCGGCGGTGTCCGAGGCGATGGTCGTCGCCCTGACGCGCACCGACTCGGTCATCGCCGCGTTCGCGACCTCGGGCGGTACCGGCGGCTACATCCTCCGGCGCCTCGTCCCCGGCGACTACATCCTCCAGGTGACCCGGATCGGCTCCGCGCCGGTACGTCGCGACTTCACCCTGGGCGCGGCCAACATGGTCGCCGACACCGTCGTCATGGTACCGAGCGCCTTCAAGCTCAATGAGCTCGTGATCAACGAAGAGCACATCCCGATCGTCAACAAGCCCGACACCCTCGAGTTCAACGCCGAGGCCTTCAAGACCCGCGTCAACGCGACGGTGGAAGATCTCCTCAAGATCCTGCCGGGCGTGGCAGTCACCAGCGACGGCACCATCACTGCCCAGGGCAAGACGGTGCAGAAGGTGCTGGTCGACGGCAAGGAGTTCTTCGGCAACGATCCGAAGATGGCCACCCGGAATCTTCCAGCGGCCGCGATCGACAAGGTGCAGGTGCTCGAGAAGAAGTCCGATGCGGCAGAGTTCTCGGGGATCGATGACGGCCAGGAGCAGACGACGGTCAACCTCGTGCTCAAGCCGAATGCGCGGGTGGGATACTTTGGCCGCGCGGCGCTCGGCGGCGGGCCGTCGCCCAGCACCGAGTCGGCGTTCGCGGGATCGAAGGGTGATGACCCGCGCTACACCGGGATGCTCAACCTCAACCGATTCTCGCCCGAGACGCAGCTCTCGTTCATCGGCAATCGCAACAACGTCGGCCAGTCGGGCTTCTCGTTCGGCCAGGAGGCGATGTTCGTCGGCCGGGGTGACGGCGGCGGGTTCGGCGGTGGCGGCTTCAGCGAATCGATGGCACTCGGCCTCAACGGCAGCAGGCAGTTCGCGAAGAACAGCTGGCTCCGCGGCAGCTACTTCCTCAGCACCAGCGACAACCGGAACCAGTCGATCACCGACGAGCAGCTGCTCCAGGGCGCGTCGGTCTCGGCCAACCGTACCGAGAATGCGACGTCGCTGTCCGACAACCTGTCGCACCGCGTCAACCTGAATGCGCAGCACGCCTTCAACGACTGGAACCAGCTGCGTTTCCGCGGCAACTTCAGCACGAGCGCCAGCACGTCGGACAACCTCACGGCGCAGCAGACGCTGCGGCCCGACGGGACGTTCCAGAACAGCGCGATCTCGCGGGTCGACAGCGAGAACGACAACATCAATGGCGACGGCCGGGTCACCTTCTCGAAGCGGTTCAACCAGGCCGGTCGCTCGATCGTGGCCGAGGCCTGGGGCGAGCTGAGCTCGCCGGATCGGCTCTCGAACCTGAACTCGTCCACGCAGTTCGCGGATGGCCAGGGTGGCACCACCGTGCGGGACATCCTGCAGACGCAGCGCCGGGAGAGCCAGACGTTCACCACCGGCCAGCGTCTCGGCTTCACCGAGCCGCTCGGCAAGGGGAACGTGATCGAACTGTTCGGCCAGCACCGCGCGATCTCGGAAGACCAGGACTACGTGGTGCGCGACATCGTCGGGGGCACCGAGGTGCCGAACACCGACCTCTCACGCGCGTTCGAGCGGACCTACAGCTACCTGCAGGGTGGGACGCGCTTCTCCCGCAACACCGCCGCGCTGCGGTGGGTGCTCGGCCTCGAGGTCCAGTCCTCGGATCTCCAGGGCACGATCATCGGCCGCGATGAATCGATCGACAACGGCTTCACCAACGTGCTGCCATCGGCCAACGTGCGGTACCAGCTCAACCCGAGCAGCAACTTCACGCTCAACTACCGGACCTCGACGCGCGATCCGTCGCTCAACGAGCTCCAGCCGTTCGTCGACAACACCGATCCACTGCGGACCTATGTCGGCAACCCCGACCTCACGCCGCAGTATCAGCACAGCATGCGCACCGATTTCCGCAAGTTCGACCAGTTCACGTTCCAGAGCATCTATGTCTACGCGAATGTCGGCTACAACCGCAACCAGATCGTGCAGTCGCGGGTGATCGACTTGCAGGGCCGCCAGACCGTGATGCCGGTCAACCTGGGTGACGGCTGGAACACGAACGTCGGCGGCAGCTACGGCACGCCGCTGCGGTCGCTCGGCCTGCAGGTGGACCTGGACTACAACTACGGCCGCTCGGTCGGGCAGGAGCTGGTCAACGGGGTGGAGAACGAGAGCCGCAACCAGAACCACAACATCGGCCTGCGCCTGCAGAACCGGGCGAAGGAAGTCTTCGACCTGAGCGCCGGCGCCAACTGGGGATTCAACAAGGTCTCGTACTCGATCAACAGCGCCCTCGACCAGAGTTACCTGAACAGCACGTACTTCGGCGCGGGCACGTGGTTCGTGACCTCGAAGGTCTCGGCGAACGCGAACGCGAACTATCAGGTGTACGACCAGGAACTGTTCGGGCCGCGCGACAACGTCCTGATGCTGGGCGCGTCGATCGGCTACCGGATGTTCGACGATCGCGGCGAGATCCGCCTCCTCGGCGTCGACCTCCTCGACGAGAACACCGGCATCTCGATCACGAGCACCAGCAGCTACATCCGCGAGCGGGTGTCACCGACGCTCGGCCGCCGGGTGATGCTGCAGTTCTCCTACCAGCTCGGCTCGAACCTCGCGCCGCGCGGGGACGGGGGGCGCAGGCGCTAGGATCCAGACGCGGCCACCAGCGCATTCATCTCGAGTGCGTTGGTGGTGGCGTAGTTCCACTTGTTGTTGTTGAAGATCAGGTGGACACGTTGCGACTCTTCGAACGCGCGGCCGATCGGGTCCAACCACGCCGCGAGTTGCTCCCCGGAGTAGAGGTAGCGGTACCGCTCCGCGACATCCTCATGGCGCTGCTCCCACGTCGCTGACCGTCGCCCGTGCAGCCGCACGATGGCGAGCTCGGGGTTGGTGACGCACATCGTCGGCGGGACGCTGCTCTCCCACCCGCCGGGCGCGTCGACGCAGACGTAACTCAGTCGCTGTTCGCGCAAGGCGTCGAAGAGGTCGGCCGCCGACGAACCCTCCAGCCAGCTCCGATGCCGGACCTCGACCGACGCGGGGCAGTCACCCAGCCGCTCCCGCGCCCGTTCGAAGCCTGCCAGCGAGTCGGCGGAGGGCGTGAACCACTTCGGAAACTGCAGCATCACCGCACCGAGCTTGCCCGCCGCCCGCAGCGGCGAGAGCGCCGAAAGAAACCGCTTCCATACCTCGTCGAGCACGTCACCGGGGAAGTGATGGGAATAGACATTGCGCGCCGCACGCAGCCGCGACGGAAGGTCGTCGCGCAGCCAGGGCGGCAGGCGGTCGGGGGCGGTGGGGTGCCCGGTCATCAACGCATGCGCCTTGATGTTGAAGGAGAAATGCGCCGGCGTGCGCTCGACCCACCGTTGCGCGGTGGTCTCCGATGGCAGGGCGTAGTACGTCGCGTCCACCTCGACCATCGGCAGCTGATCGGCGTAGTATCGCAACCGTCCCTCGGCGCTCGACGAACCTTTCGGGTAGAACACGCCCGGGAGGAGGATCGAGGGATCAGTCCACCCGGCCACGCCCGCCGAGCACTGCGCAGTCACCGATGCGCAGCCCACCAGGAAAACGCTGGGCGACGAGTCGCTCGCGCCGCCTCGCTTCCCGCCATCCCGGGTCATGGACCTCGTCCCACGCCTCGTGGTCGGCCGCACCAGGGTCGGGAGCGTCGGACTCGATGCCTCGAGGTGGTCGGGGAGGGGAGCTGGCGGAGCGAGGGTCTGCTCGATCATGCGCGCGACGCGCGCCGGCGCATCGCGGGCCAGCGACGCGATCAGCTGCGCCTCGGGCAGGTGCTTCCAGTAGCGCTGCGGCATCTCGGCGCGCATGGCCCGGCGGTTGAGGCGCGCCGGGTTGAAGATCCCCGCATAGTAGGTGCGCCAGAGATCCTCGAGTCCGTCGTCGACCGTCGGGGCCAGGTGGCGCTCGATGCCGGGCGTGACGTCGAGCGCGTCACCGTCCCAGCGCGCGCATCCGTCGGGAGTCAGGATCGACCACCGCATCGAGGGGAAACGCGCCGCGAAGAATGGCGCGGTGCGCTCCACGACACGTTCCGATGGCTCGAACCACGCAACGAACTCCTCGCCTTCCGGCGACGGGCACAGCCCGGAACCGCACGAACGCCTTCATCTTGTGCGACGCCCGCCGCACCGCGCGCTCCATCGCGCCGAGTCGGTGCACCAGTCGGATCGATCGCGATCTGGAGCAGGTGCGGCTTCGCCGTGGGCGATCCGCCAGAGTGCCTGGTACAGCAGCGTCCCAGCGCTGCACGTCGCGGCAACAACTCACGCTCGCGGCCAGCGACAGGAAGCGTCGCGGAACGTTGGGTCCTGTTGCGCCCTCGCCAGCGGGTGGGAGGATGTCGCCAACAAGTCTTGACGCATCACCATTGTCGTGCCACGTGAGCTCGCTCGGGGCCACGTTGCTGCTCAGTGCAGCGCGCGCGACCCTGCGCCACCGCTTCAAGGCGCGGGAGACCTCTCCCTCGACCCTCGTCACAGTTCGCCGGATACGGCCGATCGGATCGCCGTGGACCACAGGTCGAGTTGCGACGCGTCACGCTGGCGTTGGGGAAAGACGAGGGCATCGTCTCCGAGGCGTGTCGGTGCGTGGTCGGCGGTCTCGATGAAGGGAAGCGCCCGGGTCAGCGCCACCCGGAGACGTACCAGGTCGTCGAGGCGCAACCGATGCCAGCGTCGTGCGGCCAGCATCCGCTTCACGCTGCGCACTCCGACGCCCGGTATCCGCAGCAGCATCTCGCGGGGAGCGGTGTTCACGTTGACCGGGAAATCCTCTCGGTTGCGGAGTGCCCAGGAGAGCTTGGGGTCGACCGCGAGGTCGAGATTGGGCGCGGTCGGGGTCGTGAGCTCGTGCACGCCGAAGCCGTAGAAGCGCATCAGCCAGTCAGCCTGATACAGCCGGTGCTCGCGGAGCAGGGGAGGCGCCGACGGCGGGAGCAGCGCCGATGCATCGGGGATCGGGCGAGAAGGCGGAGAAGTAGACCCGCTTGATCGACTGCCCCGCGTAGAGCGACGACGACGTCTGCAGCAGGTCGGCGTCGGTCGCGGCGGTTGCGCCGACGATCATCTGCGTCGCCTGACCCGCGGGCGCAAAGGCAATCGGCTGCCTGGTCGCGCCGCGGCTGCGTGCAGACGCGCCCGGTCCTCCTTCGCCTCGGCGATCCCGTCGCGAACAACTCCCATGGCGCGCGTGATCTGGACCAGCTCCTTCTCCGGGGCGAGCTGGTCGAGATCCTCCTGTCGCGGCAGCTCGACGTTGATGCTGAGCCGGTCGGCCCATCGGCCTGCCTCCCGGATCAGCTCCGGGGCAGCGTTGGGAATCGTCTTGAGGTGGATGTACCCGGCGAACCGATGCTCGGTGCGGAGCGACTTCGCGACCGCGATCAACTGCTCCATCGTGTAGTCGGCGTCGCGGATGATGCCCGAGCTCAGGAACAGCCCTTCGATGTAGTTGCGTCGGTAGAAATCGAGGGTCAGGCGGACGACCTCGTCGGGGGTGAACCGCGCCCGCTGCACGCCGCTGGATCGACGGTTGATGCAGTAGGCGCAGTCGTAGATGCAGTAGTTGGTGAGCAGGATCTTGAGGAGCGACACGCAGCGCCCGTCGGGGGTGTAGCTGTGGCAGATCCCCGTCCCTTCAGTGGAACCCAGGCCGCCTTTCGATGCTTTCCGGCCCTTGGCGCCACTGCTCGCGCATGACGCGTCGTACTTGGCGGCATCGGCCAGGACGAGGAGCTTGGCTGCAATATCCATGCACCGAATATAACCCGAAAGCCTGCCGATTCAACGTTATCGGATCGTGGGTTGAACCAATGAAGCGAGGCCTCGGCGCCGGGTGGGGTTCGGTCTTGCCGCGCTCGCCGTGCAGGCGCAGCTTGAGAGACATGTCACCCGACCACGGCATCACCTTCCGCCCGCTCACCACCGGCGACCTGCCGATGCTCGTCGAGTGGCTCGCGCGTCCTCATGTGGCCGAATGGTGGGGCACGCCGAAGTCGCTGACAGAAGTGGAGGACCACTATGGGCCGGCAATTGCCGGTGTCATCCCGCAGCAGTGCTACATCGCGATTCGCAACGACGACGCGTTCGGCTTCATCCAGAGCTACACCCCCGTGGGCTGGCATCACGAGGGTTGGTGGCTCGATGAGCACGATCCAGGCGTCCGCGGTGTCGATCAGTTCCTTGCACGCGCTGATGACCTTGGCCACGGGCTCGGCACTGCCATGACCGTCGCGTTTCTTTCGATGCTGTTCGACGACCCCGCCGTCACGCGGGTGCAGATCGACCCCGCGCCACACAACGCACGGGCGATCCGCTGCTACGAGAAAGCCGGGCTTTCGGGCGTCGCACTGAGGCCGATACGCCCGGTGGCCGTGGGCTGATGATGTACGCCGAGCGGGAGAGGCCGCTGAAAGATGACATCTGAACCGCGTGACGCTGCCGCAGTCCGATTTCCGCCGCCATTGATTCCTCTCGCCGCCATCGGCGTCGGGGTCGCCCTGAATTGGGCGTCGCCGATCGACCTCGGGTTCACTGTGTCTCCGGCGGTTCGCCACTGGCTCGGTGCGCTGATGGCAGTGGGTGCCATCCTGCTGCTCGGCGTATGGCCGGCCGTGCTGTTCCGGCGCGTCGGTCAGAACGTGATCCCCTGGACACCCACGCCCAACATCGAGACTCGTGGCCCGTACCGCATCACCCGCAACCCGATGTACCTGCAGATGGTGCTCGTCTGCCTGGGTGTTGCGATATATCAGATGAACTGGTGGCTTCTGCTCCTGACGCCGGTCACCGGATGGCTGCTCCGGCGGATCGCGATCGGTCCGGAAGAAGCGTACCTTGAGCGGAAGTTCGGCGAGACGTACCTGAGCTATAAACGGCGCACGCCGCGGTGGCTGTAACGCCCCGACGACGCCCTCACCGGAGTATCGCGCTCATCGCTACCACACGCTTTCCACGACTCACCGTTGCCAGCGTCATCGCCCTGATCGGCCTGCAGCCGCCTGCGGTGGCGCAGCAGGTCGGCCGACTGCCGATATCGGTCACCGTGCCCACTGCGCCCGCCGCGATTCCTGCGCTCGGCCGGATCCATCTCGTGTACGAGCTGCACGTCACCAACTTCGGTGCGGATACTCTGCGCATTGATGCACTCGAGCTGCTCGACCAGGACAACGTGCGTGTTGACCGCCTCGCAGGCGCGGGCCTGGGATTGCGAACAACCCGTGTTGGCGAAGCTCAGTCGCGGACGCCCGGCGCCCCCGAGCTCGCACCGGGCCGGGTCGCGGTGATCTACCTCTTCTCGTCGCTCGAACCGGGCGCGAAAGCCCCGACGTACATCACGCATCGCCTGCTCGGCTCGGATCCCGCCGCGGAGTGGCGCGACTCCATCACCACGGCAGAGGTCGCCGTGATCGGATCGGGCGCCGCATTGGCACCGCCCGTACGCGGCGGGCCGTGGGTCGCGCTCCGGGCGACGTCGCCCAGCTCGGGCCACCGGTTGTCACTGGTGACCCTCAACGGCGTCACAACGATCCCCCAGCGCTTTGCCGTCGACTGGGCTCTCCTCGGCGACGACGGGCGCATGTTCACCGGTGACTCCGCGACGGTGGGGGCATGGCGCAGCTACGATCAGGAAGTAGTGGCGGTCGCCGACGCGCGCGTGGTGCTGGTCCGTGACGGTGCGCCAGACAAGACGCCGTTCGGCGCACCGCCCGCCGGGATCAGTGCGACCGACGCGCCGGGAAATGTGGTTGTGCTGCAGCTGGTCGATGGCCGGTACGCAGCCTACGCGCACCTCAAGGCCGGCTCGATGCGGGTGAGGGAAGGCGACAGGGTGCGCATCGGTCAGGTGATCGCACGGATAGGCAATTCCGGCAACACGCTGGCACCGCACCTGCATTGTCACGTGAGCAACAGCGTCGAGCCGCTTGGCGGTGAGGGATTGCCGTACGTGATTGGTCGCTACGAACTGATTGGACGGGTGAGTTCAAGCGCTGCGTTGATCGGTGGACAACCTTGGGTGGCGATCCCGACGCAGCCGGCGCGGACGGTGGAGAACGAGTCGCCGCTGGCTGATATGGTGGTGCGGTTTCGATGACGGCCGGTACGCGGCGGTTATGCGTCCTGTTCACACTGATTTCCGCTGCGGCGTATGGATGCGGTGCCGACTCTCGTCAAGCAGACTCGACTGTCGACAATCTCGGAATCCAGGTTTCCGCCGAGCCAACCGTGGCGGTGACCGCAGCAGATGATTCGCTCGGTCTGATCGATATCAGTGATGCCACTCGCCTCAGCGATGGCAGCATCGCAATCGCGGACGCGTTTGGTGATGCCGTGCGGGTGATTGGTCGTGATGGACGACTGATTCGGACGATTGGGCGGAGCGGCGAAGGACCCGGCGAGTTCCGCTCCCCGGGATGGATCGCGCAGTGCACGCCTGATACACTGTTCGTGTGGGACCGACTGCGCAGCGTGATGTCCGTGTTCACGCCCGAAGGCGACCTGGATCGTTCCTTTTCGCTTTCCGATCAACCCTTCCTTCTCAGCTGCGGCGATGGCCTCATCGCCTACCTCGCTCGTCTCGATGCATCCACCAGTACAGGAAATGATGGCTCGCTGTTGCGGTCTCGTTCGATGCTCGTCAACTCGGCGGGCGACAGTGTTGGCTCGCTGGGGTTACTCCAGGCGGGGCAGGCGAGGACGCTCGGCCTGATGACGGTCATCGCGGTGTCCGGCGCGGGTGTCGTGATCGGCACCGCCGACAGCTCGCACCTCTCGATTGTCAACCGAACCGACGGCACCGTGCGGAAGCTGCCGGTTCCTGTTGTGCGCAAGCCGGCCACGGAGGCCCTCTTCGAGGCTGCGATCGACCGGCAGATGGATCTCGTCGCCCGCAGCACCAGGGACGAGTTGATTCGTAGAATGCTCCGCGCCCCGGGTGCGCCCGACCTGTTGCCTGCGTATCGCGGCCTTGCCGTCGACCCGCACGGCCTGGGCTGGCTGACCATCACGCCTTACGGAACCGGAGCTACCGAGATCCTCATCGTCGACTTGGCATCAGGTCGCGTGCAGCTGGTCAAGCTGCCTCATGACCTCGATGTGCTCGAGGTCGGTGGTGACTATCTGCTGGCCCGATATGCCGATGACACGGGCACTCGACATCTGGTGGTGTACTCTGTGTCCCGTTGAAGCCGGGTGGAGAATCTAGGACCTCCCCTACGTGGACGGCCGAGCGGTCCCGCACTACGTTCAAGTCGCTGTGGGTCGATCGGGCTGGGGTACGCAAACCTCACTGGAGGCGGCGATGCGATCAGGATTTCCCAGCGCGGCGACCAAGCGCGCCGCGGTGTCTGTCGTGATCCCGTTGGCGGCGATGTCGCTCATCATGGGATTCACGGACATCCAGTCGGGTTGGGAGGGGTTCGGGTTGGCGCTCGTGGTGCTGGCCGTGGCGATGGCTGTCGACTACGCCATTGCCGGCAAACCGGGCGGCGATGCCGCACTACGGGCGTCTGACCGCCGGGTCCCCGTGTTGCTGATTGCGGGCATCGGCACCATCATCGCGGTGTCCATTGCGACCGGGGACTGGACGTTGGCGGCTGTGGATGCGGTGCTGATCCCGGTTGCCGTGCCGACCATCGCATGGTGGAACAAGCTGGAGATACGTCGAGCAACGCCCGCTACCCAAACTGGAGTGAGCGTCCGACCCGCAACACTGACTCGATCGCCCGACGCGTCGGCCAAGGATGCGGCGATGATCGTCGCCGGTATTGTCATCGCAGCGGTCTGCGCTGTTGGTGCTGCGCTTCTGATTTTCCAGGTGACTGAAGGCCTCCCGTTCTGGCTGGCGGAGCTGGTCGCGACGGTCGGGGCGGCGGTGGTGTGGATGCTGCTGGGACTCAAGGTCGCTCCGCGCCACCGAGCCGTCGGACCGATCCTCTTTGCGACCGGGACAGCGGCCGCATGGTATCTCACCCGCGGCATCGTACACTCCGTGTCCCCGTACTATGGATTGGTGTCCCTCGCAGGCGCGGTCGTCGCTGCGTCTCTGGCATGGGCGATCTCACCGCACCGGACGCCGACCCCACTGGCTGCGCATCGCGCTCCCCGCTGCAGCGTTCGTCCTCATCGCCGCATTCGCGCTGGGCTCCCCGACACTTGGCGTGATGCGCACGATGTTCGACAACACCGGCACGTCACAGCAGGTCCACATCGGCTTCGCCGGCGATTCGACTTATCTCTGGTCACCCTCCGACTTGTCGTACACGGACCCGGTGCTCATCGAGCTCTCACCCGGTTCGGGACCGGGCGAGTACCGGTTGCGGCCGGTGTCTGACGCTTTGAGCATTGCTGCTGTCTGCGCGGATGTCAGGGCGTCGACCGATCGCAAGACTGCGGAGGAGGTCGCGGGCAGTGCCACTCCGGCTTTTATCACCCGGCTCCCGCACCATTTCGCTGACTGCGAATCGGGGCGGTTGTGGCGCCTCGATACCTGACCATCGTACTGCGATACTTGTCGCCGTGGCCGCGCTCGCGTGCATCATCCTCGCATCGATCGACAATGCTCGGCACATGATGAGGCGCGCGGCGGGGGCTCACCGCATACCCCGGGACTACATCACCGGGACAAACATGATGTGGGCCTTCGGTGTGCCCGGGTACATCACCCATGGCGCCCCACCCTTCGGAGCGGCCGGAAGCCCGGTCGAGGCGGGTGTCGCATACGGGATGTACACCACGTAGAGTGGGCGCGCGCCGGTGCCCACCGTTCCGGCGGCGAAGTTGGCCACCGTGGAATCGCCCGAAATCGACCACAGCGCCGCCTGCTTCGGCATCTTGATCTTTCCGGAACGCACTTCCCTGAAGCGCACCGTGTCGACCTTGTTGCCTTCCACTCCGCTCGCCCGCAACGCACGGCCACGTGCCATGAACGGTTCCAACGACTTGTGGTAGCACGCCACGTGGAAACTCGCCGACCGTGGATCGTCAGCGAGGCAGATCATCGCTCCGGTCCCGGCGCGTAGCGTCACCAGTTTACCGGCGGCGCTGTATCCCATCACCGTTGCGCCCGACCGGAACTCATCGGGCAGAGGCAGGACCGCGAGCGCGATCTGCTGGTCGGCGGCGGGGGGCACGGCCTGGGCGAGCAGCGCCGACGGCGCGACAATGGTGATGGCGAGGAGGAGGTGACGCATCGAAGCTCCGCAGGAAGGAAGGGTGAACGATGCCACCCTTCGCCCGCTCGCGCCAGCGGGGCGGGTGACCCCAACAACGGCGCTTCCACTTTGCCGAGCCCGGTGGCAACGAGTTCGCGGTCTGGTCCGATCAGGAACGCTGATGCGGGGCCGCCGTGCTGAAGTAGAAGTCGAGCATCGCCGCGAGCGGCGCGGCGGTACCGCGAAGGCGACTGCGTAGCGCAGCGCCCTCCCAGCAATCGACGAGAAGGCTCGCCATGTGACCAGCGTCGGCATCGGCGGCAAGGTCGCCGCGACAACGGGCCTCTTCCAGGCAGGTGGTGATACGCTGTTGAATCGCCAGGAAGCATTCCTCGATCTTGCGGCGAAAGACTTCGCTCACCCCGGAGAGCTCCTGGCCCAGCCCTCCGAGCAGGCAGCCCATGTATCCCTCGGCCTTGTAGCTCTCCTGGGTGAGCTCGAAGAAGCCGCGAACCCGTTCGAGCGGAGGCCGGACGGTGTCGCCCAGGCACTCGTCGAGGCCGGCATGCACCTGTCTCATGTATTGGTCAATCACCTGCAGGCCGAAGTCTTCCTTGTCGCGGAAATGATGGTAGAACGAACCCTTCGGGATGCCCGTCGCGTCGAGCACCGCCTGGATACCCAGGTCGTGATAGCCGTGCTTCAGGAGCAGCGCCTGCCCGGTGTCGAGCAGGCGCTGCTTGGTCGCGTGGCGCAGTGCGGAGTCCGGCGTGGGATTGGCCGACGGCTTGACCGGCCGGGCGGCCGGTCGCTTGGTCAACCTGCGACCAGCCGGGAGGTCCTTCAAGCCGCGACCATCTGGATCATGTGATCGATGACAAGACTGTGCTCGCGTTGCGGGCTGAACATGATGATCTCCGCGTCTTCGTCGACTTTCACGTTGTGACCGGCGGGCCAGTAGAAAAGGTCGTTGGTCGAGACGGTTTCCCGCGCGCCGCTGGCATCGGTGGTCGTGATCCGGCCCTTGATCACGAAGCCCCAATGTGGGCACTGGCAGAGGTTGCCCTCGAGCCCCTGGAACAGCGGTGTGGTATCGACGCCAGCACCAAGCGTAAAGTACTCCCCGCTGATCGTCCCGTATCCGCTGACGTCGCCGAAGCCGTTCCGCTGACGGACCACGGCACCGGGAATCTCCATCCGAACGTCGACATCGTCCTTTGCGATTCGCATCGTGGGCTCCTTGAAATGACCTGTGAGTCGCCTCCTAGACCGATCGGTCTAGTGCCTTAGCATACCCGGCCGGTGCGCCGGCGTCAACGATCGTGTGTCCGGGTTCGCGCCAGCGACGGAATGGCGCGATACTCCGGGCGATGAGAACGGTTGCTCTGGGCGTGGCCCTCATGCTGTTGTGCGGCTGCACCACGGAAGTGGTGCCATCCGGCGATGACATCACGTTCACGAGCGGCGACGTCACCCTCGCCGGAACCGTGGTCGGCGCCGTGCCCGGTGAGCGCCGGCCGGGCATCGTGTTCATCCACGGCTCCGGCCCCGACGGTCGCGACAATCACCTCTACTGGATCATGGCCGAGGCATTCACGCGCCGCGGGTTCGTGGTGCTCATCTACGACAAGCGGGGCGGGGGCGGCTCGGGCGGCGACTGGCGGTTCAGTCCGTTCCCGGCGCTGGTCGACGACGCCGAGGCGGCGTTCCACGCGCTGCGCCGTCACCCTGCCGTCGACTCGAATCGCGTCGGGATCTGGGGTGGCAGTGAAGGCTCGGTGATCGCACCCAACGTCGCGCTGCGCGTGCCCTCGGTGCGGTTCGTGATCGTGCAGTCGACGCCAGGCGTGGCGTTCGCCGCCCAGAACATCCACCAGACCACGCTGCAGATCCGCGCGGCTACCGATGACTCCGCCGAACGCGCGGCCGCGATGGCGATGCTGGCGCTGCGTCACGAGTACGCCCGAACCGGTCAGCACTGGGACGACTACTACCGTGCCGTGCAACGTGCCCGGGGAACCGCATGGGAAGGCCTCGCGCAACCGACCCGTCCCGATGCGTGGTGGTGGGCGTGGTATCGCACCAAGATGGACTACGGTTCGCGCGACGCGCTGGCCGCCCTATCCGCCCCGGTGCTGGCGGTGTGGGGGAGCGAAGACGTCCTCATCGACGTCCCGCAGGCGGTCGCCGTGGTCGACTCGGCGCGCCGGAAGATCGGCAACCCCCGCGACTCACTGGTGGTGATCGACGGCGCCGACCACGTGATCCTCATCAACGGCTTTCGCGGCGTGCTCCGTCGCGGAATCCGCAATCGCCAGGTGCACCTCGACCTGATGGCCAACTGGGCTCGGCGGCAGATCGTGGACTCCGCGGGGGGACGCTGACTCACGCTGCCTACGACGCCAGCACGTCGCTCTCGAGCCTGGCGTAGCTCGCTTCCATCCCGTCCGTCATCCCGGTTGCAAGGACCATGTCGCGCACCTCCTTGCTGGGGTAGGTGATCACGAGCGACAGCAGTGTTCCGTCGGGCGTCTCGACGAGACTCATCTCGTTGCGTGTGCCCGGGCCGTCCATCCCGATCATCTGTTCCGACGTCACCGAGCGGTACGGTGCTGCTGATTCGAGCAGTTCTCCTTCGAAGCCGAAGCGCTGCGAGCCGTCGGCGGCTTCCCACTCGTAGCGATAGCGATCGCCGACGCGGGTGGCCACCTGGCATACCGGCATCGTCCATCCGTCGGGCCCGAGCAGCCAGCGCTGCATCAACGCCGGCTCGTGATGGGCACGCCAGACATCGGCAACGCTGCCTCGAATGATGCGGCTGATCCGCACCGTGGTGTCGTCGAGCAGTTGCACCTCCGTGCCGCGCGTGGCGGCAAAGCTCTGCAGGTCGGCCAGCACCGCGTCGATCTGGCCCATCGCGGAACGCATCCCCTCCATCATCCCCATCTTGACGAGCGCGTCCATCGACTCGGTGCTGGTGAACGTGGTGACGCTCTCGAACCGTGAGCCCGTCGCGGTCTCGTGGAACGTGAAGACCATCCGCATCGTCGGCATCGAGTCGTTCGGCTGGCCGGCCTCATCGGCAAAACCATCCTCGACCTCGATCCGGGAGAGCGGCTCGATGGCCAGGAATCGGAACCAGCCCCGCGACGTCGCTCCATCTGGACCGGTCATGTAGTACTCCGAGCGACCACCCACCGCCATGTCATGGCGGGTGAACGTTGCTGGCCACTCGACCGGCCCCCAGAAGCGCTCGAGCTGACGGGGGTCGGCATATGCCGACCAGAGACGGGCGACGGGGACCGGGTAGTCGGCGATGATGGTGAGAGTCAGCGCCTTGGCGTCGGAAGACACGGAGGTGATCGGCATCGTTACTCCACTTTGGTAATGGGCTCGGCGAGAACCGCATCGAGCTGGGTGAAACGGGCAATCCAGAGTTGTTCGAGCTCAGCCAGCAGGGCGCGGGCTCGCGCCAGTTCCTTGGGGTTGCCGCGCACCATCCGTTCGCGCCCCCGGGTGCGCTTGGTGACCAGCCCGGCCTCCGCCAGAACCGCAACGTGCTTCTGCACCGCCGCGAACGACATTGCGTACCGGGCCGCAAGGGTCGACACCGACGCTTCCTCGCCGGCGAGCACGCGGGCCACGATGTCGCGGCGCGTGCCATCGGCCAGCGCCCGGAACAGGCGGTCGAGGTGGGCGTCGGTGTGGCGTCGCGCCGCAGGGTATCGTGCAACCATATGGTTGTACGTTAGCGCCACTTCAGGCGGGGCGCAAGGGTGCCTTCGGGTGCGCCCGCCGGGCCTTCCGGAGTCCTTGACCGTGACGGAAGTGGCTGCCCGGCTCGGGTCCGCCTATGGTGAAACCGCGCGATCGAAAGGGCGACCCAACCCGAGGAGGTGATTGTTTCCATGCTGACTTCTGACCCGACCCTTGATGTTGTCCTTCGAGGCCTGGTGTTGACTGCGCTCACCATGATCTGGGTGGTGGTGCTGGTGCGGATCAACGGACTGCGGTCATTCTCGAAGATGACGAACTTCGACTTCGTGATGACGGTCGCCGTGGGCTCGTTGCTCGCGGGAGCGAGCCAGTCCACGAGCTGGCGACCCTTCCTGCAGACGCTGGTGGCAATGGCAGCGCTCTTTCTCGTCCAGTACTCGGCTGCCCGGATGCGCATGGCTTCGACGACAATTGCCCGCATCCTGCAGAACCAGCCGGTCATCCTGATGCGCAATGGCGTGATCATCGAGAAGGCACTTGTCGCCACGCGCGTCTCGGAGGAAGACCTGCTCGCCAAGCTGAGGGAGGCGAACGTGCTCGCACTATCCGACGTGCGGGCCGTCATCCTCGAGACAACCGGGGACATCTCCGTCCTGCACGGCGAGCACCTCTCCGAGCGCCTTTTGCAGGGAACGCGACGCGTCGACCTCGGCGCCGGCTGAGGCTGCTTCTATATTGCCTGCGACAGTCACGATGCCAACCCTTTCGCGAGTTGCCCAACGGTGAGCGAACTTCAGGCCCGCGTGCAGCAACCGCGACACGCGACCGGCGGGTTGATACCCGATCCGCCGCGACGGTGACGTCGGAGCACGATGACTGCACCTGACATATCGGTCGTGATCCCGACCTTCGAACGCGCCGGGCTGGCTGCCTGCCTGCAATCGCTGACGGCACAGACACTCGCGCGCGAACGCTTCGAGGTGATCGTCTGCGACGATGGATCTCGCGATCCGGTCACGACGACTCATGCACGAGACCCTGCGCGAGCTCGATGGCCAGCTCGACCTGCACATCATCCGCCAGCACAACGCTGGCCCCGCTTCGGCACGCAACCGCGCCGCTGCGGCCGCACGGGGGCGGTTCATCGCATTCACCGACGACGACTGCCGGCCCACGCCCGAATGGCTCGAACGATTGCTCGACAGATTCGGGGCGCAGCCCGACGTGCTGCTCGGCGGCGGCCTGCGCACCAGCAGGCGCTCCGACCCGTATGCTCTCGCGACCCAGGCCATCATGGACTTCGTGTACGTGGAGCAGGACCGGCGTGATGGCATGCGACTGTTCAGCACCAGCAACCTCGCGCTGCCGACCGATGGCTTCGCCCGTCTTGGTGGTTTCAGTACGGTGTTCCCGCGCGCTGCCGGGGAAGACTACGACCTCTGCGCCCGCTGGCAGCACCAGGGGAATGCCGCGGAGTATGTCGCCGACGCCGTGGTTGTGCACGACCATGCGCTGACGCTGCCGACGTACTGGCGACAGCACTTCAACTACGGCCGCGGACTGCTGCGGATGCGCCAGCGCATGGCTGATCGCGGCCTGACGATCACGCGGACCGACCATGGCCGGCCTGCGTCCTTCTACCTGAAGCTGGTGGCGTCACCGGTGCGCACCCACGGCCTGGGTGGGCTACCCCGGGCGTTATTGGTCGGGCTCGCACAGATCGCGACCAGCGTCGGCGTGGTGTCCGAGCTGTTCCGTCCCCGAGCAGCGTCCGCCAGCGCCACGTGAACCGAGCCGTTCACGGGAGTCGGCATGACAACGGAACCGCTGCGAATCGGCCTGGTTGGCTGTGGCGCGATCGCGCGCCAGGTACACCTTCCGCTGCTGAACGGCAGGGCAGACGCGCGCGTGGTGGCGCTCGCCGAGAGCGACGCCGACATGCTGGCTGCCACCACTCGGCAGTTCCCCGGTACGGAGGGGTACGCGACCATCGAGGAGATGCTGGAGCGTGCCACGATCGACGCCGTCATCGTGACGTTGCCAACGGGCCTGCATGCGGCGGCCGCGCGTGCCGTGCTCGGTGCCGGCCTCCACCTCTACCTCGAGAAGCCGCTCGCCACTTCGCTCGATGATGCCACTGCTGTCGTCGAGTCGTGGCGCCGCTCCGGTCGAGTGGGCATGATGGGGTTCAACTGCCGTGGGAACCCGCTCATCAACGAGCTGCGCGACCTGGTGCAGGGAGGACGCGCCGGCACTCCGCATCACATCCGTGCGGTGTTCTCGATTGCCGCTCGCGACATGCCTCAATGGAAGCAGCATCGATCGAGCGGAGGAGGTGCACTCCTCGACCTCGGTACTCACCACCTCGACGTGATCCGCTTCATCACCGACCGCGAGATCTCCGGCGTCCGCGCCACCATCCAGTCGCGCATCACCGAGCACGACACCGCACTGCTCGAGCTCGAGCTGGACGGCGGGCTGACGGCCCACGCCTTCTTCACGCTCGCCGGTGCCGAGTTCGAGCACATCGAAGTGCATGGTGACGCCGCTCGACTCGCCGTGTCACGGTTCACCTCGCTTGCGGTCGATGTGACGGACAATCCCGGTCGGGGCGCCGGCCCTCTTCCGGCCCTGCTCCGGCGTACTGGAGTGCTGCGGCACATCGGCCGGGCGCTCCGCACTCGACGGTCCCCGTGGCGGGAACCCGGCTATGCCGTGCTGCTCGACCGATTCATTGCAGCCGCACGATCGGGCAACGCCGGGTACGGCCCCGATCTCGCCGACGGCTTCGCCTGCGCCGCCATCATTGATGCCGCGGAGCGCTCCGCCCTGTCGGGACGCATCGAGGCGCCCTTCACGCCGGCAAACCACCCTCCGAAGGAAGCTCCCTTGAGCAATACGCGTTTCTGTCGGCGATCCGACCGATGCTCCGGAACTGTCGGTCGTCCTGGTCACTCCCGACAGCTACGCCGAGATCGAAGCGACGGTGCGGAGCTTGCGCGCGCAGAGCATCGCACATCGCATCGAGCTTCTCGTCGCCGTGCCGTCGGCGTCGCGCGTCATTATCCCTGAGTCCCACGCAGCTGCCCTGCACGGCGTCCGGCTGGTCGAGATCGGCACGCTGACATCGCTGGCCGCGGCACGGGCGATGACCGTTCCTCACGCGACGGCTCCTTACATCGCGTTTGCCGAGGACCACTCCTTTCCGGAGCCGGGGTGGGCCGCTGCCATTGTCGCCGCGCACGGGCGTGGCTACACCGGTGTGGCGCCCGAGATGATGAATGGCAATCCGGAAACCGCACTGAGCTGGGCAGCGATGTTCCTGCACTTTGGCGGTGCGGTCGAGCCGGGGAAGGGCTTCGAGGCCGATTATCCGGCCGCCTCGCACAACATGAGCTACCGGCGCGATGTCCTGCTCGAGTTGGGCGACGAACTCGGCGAGCTGATGCTGGCTGAGTTGTTCCTGCACGAGGCGTTGCGCGCCCGCGGTCACCGGCTCTGGGTCGAGCCCACAGCGGGTACCCGGCACATGAACATTTCCCGTCTTCTTCCCGCACTGCGTCACGCCTGGGTTGGCGGGAGACTGTACGGCGGATTGCGCAGCGAGTTCGGCGGATGGGCGTTTGCCCGGCGAGTCGCTGTATGCCGGCGGGTCGCCACTGATCCCGCTGATGCGGTTGCGCCGAGTTGTGCCTGAGATGCGTGCCAAGAAAGCCGGCCGCGCAGCGCTCCCGCGGGCGCTCGCCCCCATGGCGTTGATCCTCACCGTGCACGCACTCGGAGAAGCCTTTGGCTACCTCTTCGGGCTCGGCAACGCCAAGGTGGACTATTCCGAGTTCGAGACTTGCCGCGACCGCTATGTGCGGCCCGTAGAACGGGCGCTGTGGGGGTAGTGTCCGCCGACGGCCCGCAGCACTCCCGGGCGGCAGATCGACCAACGGGCCTGGCGGCAGGCACGCTGCTCGTGCTGGGCGCGGAAGCGCTCGCCTTTCCGGCCGGACTCCTGGTCACGATTCTGCTGACGCGGCACCTGAGCGCCGCAGAGTATGGAGCGCTCGCACTCGCACTCGCGGGGGTGGCCTGGATCGAGTGGACCGTGGTGACGCTGTTCTCGCGGGCGTCGTGGAAACTCATCGCGGAAGCTGATGACTGGCGGCCGGTGGCAATGGCGGTGGTTCGGGCGTTCGCACTCGCCAGCATTGCCGTTGCCGTGATCGTGTTTGTCACCGCCGGTTGGGCGGCCGAGCTCCTTGGTGTGCCCGCGCTGGAGCGATTGCTGCAGGTATTCGCGTTCGAGATTCCGATATTCGTCCTTGCGCAGGCCTATCGCACCGTCCTGATCGGCCGAGGCCTGCATCAGTCACGCGCGGCCGTTGCGGCAGTGCGTTGGACCGTCCGGGCCTTGCTGGTCGCAACCGGTGCGCTCCTCGGCGCGCCGCTCGTGACGATTGCCGTGCTCATTGTCGCCGCGACCGCGGTCGAGCTCGCCGTCGCCCGCTGGCGGGCGCTGGCCGACGGCCACCACACGCCAAGACGCGACGACGGTCGAGCGCCCGGCCCGGAAGCCAATCTCACGATCCGCCGGTTGGTCGTGTACGCGGCGCCGCTCGCCCTGTCGGCGATCTGCATGCGGCTGTTCGATCGCATCGACATCTTTGCCCTTCGCCTTCTCGGTGGGTCAATCGAGAGCGTGGCGGCGTACGGCGTGGCGCAGAACCTCGCCTTGGCACCGGCACTGTTCGGGACGGCACTCACCCCCGCGCTCGTTGCGGCGCTGAGCGTGCACTTCGCGCGTGGTGACGGACCAGGGGCGCGGCTCCTCGGCGGCAAGGCGCTGCGGGTCGGATTCCTGATGGTACCCGCAACCCTGTTCGCCGCCGGTGCCGCCCCCGCCCTGATCGACTTGATGTTTGGTGTCCGCTACGTCGACGCCGGCCCGGTGTTCGCGCTTGCTCGTGATTGGTGCCGCCGGTACGCTGTTGATCGCGCTCGCCAGTGGCGTGCTCGTGGCCGCAGGACGTCTCCGTTGGACCCTGATCCTGACGGCGCCCCTTCTCCTGATTGCGGTGGTCGGTCACCTGTTGGTGATCCCGCGGGCCGGCGCGCTCGGTGCGGCGTCGGTAACGGCCGCGACGGCATTGGTCGGGGCGGCGGCGGCCTGCGTGACTGTGCGCGCGCTGGTCGGAGTGCGCGTTCCAGTGGCCACGTTGGCGCGCGGTCTGGTGCTCGGGACAGCCGCAGGTTGGCTGGCGAGGGTGTGGCCGGCGAGCGGCATCGGCATCGTGCCGGTGCTTGTGCTGATTGCGCTCCTCCTTGCCGGCATGATGGTGCTGTCAGGCGAGCTGCACGCCGATGAACGTTCGCGCCTGCTCGGTTGGATGCGCACCCTGCCCGGAGGGGCCGGCCGATGAACGAAGGTGCTCCCCGTTGGACGGTGGTCGTGCCGACGTATCAACGCCCGGCAGCGCTCACCGCTTGCCTCAGCGCACTCTCCCGAATGGCGCCGCCCGACCGGCGGATTCGAGGTCGTGGTGGTGAACGACGGCGGTGTCGAGCCAGCTGAGGCGGCGCGGGGCGTCGAGCAGGGAAGTGCTACCGCCATTCGTTTCCTGACCCAGCCGAACGCGGGACCTGCGTCGGCGCGCAACCAGGGTGCACGTGCCGCTCTGGGGAGCCTTCTTGCTTTCACCGACGACGACTGCCAACCGGAGTCGGGCTGGCTGCAAGCCTTTGAGCGCGGGCTTGCCGCACAGCCCGGCGCCCTCGCCGGCGGCGTGGTGACCAACGCGGTCACCGGAAGCATGTTTTCCGAGGCCAGTCAGCTCCTTGCGAGTTTTGTCGCCGAATGGTTCGACGGCGCAACGGACCGTGGCCGATTCTTCACGACCAACAACATTGCGGTTGCTCGCGCGGATTTCGACGATGCCGGCGGTTTTGCGACATCATTCGGGACGGCAGCCGGTGAGGACCGGGAGTTCTGTGACCGCTGGTCCGCGCAGCGGCGCCCTTCGCTGGTGGTCGCCGATGCCGTCGTTCACCACTTTCATGCACTCACCCTCGGATCGTTCCTGCGCCAGCATTTTGCCTACGGGCGCGGCGCACGCCGCTTCCGCAGCATCCGGAGCGACGTCGGACGGCCGGTGCGCATCGATCCGGGATTCTATGTCGCGTCAGTGCGTTACGCAGCGAGCGGGCAGCCTGTCGGTCGGGGTGCGATGCTCGCCGCCTGTATCGTGCTGGCCCACGCTGCCTACGTCATGGGGCTGGTGCTGCCGATGCGAGCAACGGACCACTCATGACTGCGCCTGACCGCGACCCACCGGCACTGACCGTCATCCTGCCGACGCTGGACACCTTCGAGTCGATCCGGACGACCGTCGACCGCGTGGCTGCGCAGACCGTTGCCAGGGTGATCGAGTTGCTGATCTGCGCGCCCGATGCCAGCCGCGTGCACGTTGATGCGGATCTGGTCGCGCCGCTCCATTCGGTGCGGGTGCTCGAGGCAGGCGAACTGCACGCGACCGGGCCGCTGCGCGGTGATGCCATCCGGGCGGCTGCGGCACCGATCGTCGCGTTCGCCGAGGACCACTGCTATCCGTATCCTGACTGGGCTGAAGCGCTGCTCGCCGCTCACCGGGAGCCGCACGCCGCGGTCGGTCCCGCTGTCTACAACGCGAATCCCGAAACCGCCACCAGCTGGGCCGACCTGTACCTCGGCTACGGTCGTTGGCTCGCGCCCGGAAGGCGGAGCGAGGTGGAGCTCCTGCCCGGTCACAACTCGAGTTACAAGCGATCGGTGCTGCTCGAGTATGGCGACGATCTGGATCGCCTCATGGAAGCCGAGACGGTGCTCCTCTGGGACTTGCGCCGAAAAGGTCACACGCTGCTCTTTGAGCCGGCGGCCCGGGTCGACCACACCAACTTCTCCCGCTTCAATGTCTTCCTGGATGTGCAGTGGCACCTGGGGCGCGTCTTCGGGGCGACCCGCGCCGCGCATTGGCCGTTGCATCGACGAGCTGCATTTGCCGCCGCGGCGCCGCTGATCCCGCTGGTCCGGATCGGTCACATCGTCAGGGCTGGTTGGCACAATGGCTTCTCGGTCAGCCAGTTCGTCGCCACGCTACCGGTCCTGCTCGCCGGGCTGGCCGTCGATTGCGTCGCGCAGGCGACTGGCGTGTTGAGCGGTGCCGCCCGGTCGGTCGACCGACTGTCGGCCTATGAGTTCCACCGCGCGGAGGCCAACCGTACTGGACGGCGGCCCGCGCCGCTGTGAGGCGACGTGCCTGCGCCCCAAATCATTCCGGGTGTTTCGCCGGTCGTCCCGGGGGTTGATCCCCGGCCCGACCGGCGGTCGACCGTAGCGGCTACATCCGCATCGGGCCCATTGTGCCTCGCGCCAGCGACGCATCCACGACGCCAGTGAAGCAGCGGATGGACGACGCCGGTCCTGCCACGTCCAGCAACACATAGTGGTACACGCCGTTCGGGAACTCTGGCGTCGGGCTGGTGATACCGTTGCACCCATCGAGTGCGGCTGCCGTGATCTTGTTGCCGTTGATGTCCCGGTCACCGTAGATCGGGTAACCATCGAAGGCGATCCCGATGATGTGCGACGGCCCGGTCGCACCATCCACGGTGGCGGTGACGCAGGTCGGCAAGGCGTGGTAGTGATAGGTTCCCATGGTCGGCGTCGGATGCCCGTTGCAGCTGTCCAGGAACCACACATCAACGCCGCCAGCGCCCTTGACGGAGAAGTTCGACAACGTCGCCGCGGTTACGCCATCACCTTCATACGGATTGAACAGCGAGGCGCCCGAGATCATGACGCCGATGACGCCCAGGTTGGTTGCCGTGGGCGACGCCGCTTTCACCGGGGTCAGCGGGATGCTGTAGTTGTAGCTTTGCGCCGTGGTCGGGTCGGCGACCGCGACCGCGGTCGACGCGTTGGGGAGTCCGGGGCCGGCCCCACCCGGGACTGCGTATTGCGCGTCGCGAGAATGGTTCGGGATCCCGTTCGACACGTAGCGCAGCATTCCGCTGGCGTAGGTCACGGTGACGTTCGATCCCCAGCTGGCCTGTCGGTAGCCGGCACTCAGGTCGGTGCCGCCGTCAACCGGGACGATGTCGGACAGGCTGCTTCCGCAGCCGACGCTCAGGAGCGCGAGGAATCCGGACGCCCTCATGGCGGGACCAAGGCTCTTTCGGGTATTCATTGTTCTCTCCCCAGGCAACGGACATGGACGATCTCATTGTGGCTTAGACCAATCGGCCGATCGGTTCATTCCATTTGCCGGGCCGTGCCCTCCGGATGGAATGGATTTCCCCGTCGGTGTGTCCAACGGAAGCGATGGGCCTGCCCATGCCCGTAGGTCCTGCCGACCTTCCAGCCGATGAGGACCTGCTGGCCAGGTGCCGTGCCAGTGATGAGGGAGCATTCGCCGAACTGGTGCGACGGTACCAGGCACCGGTCGAGCGGATCGTGGTTCGGATGCTGGGCGCCGGGGACGACGCCGACGATGTGGCACAGGAGACGTTCATCCGGTTGCATGCCGCGATCGACGACTTTCGGGGGGACGCTGCCGTCGGGACGTACGTCGGGCGGATCGCGATCAACCTGTCGCTCAATGCGCTCCGGCGCCGGCGCTGGCAGCTCGGTCGGTTCATCCGACGCGACGTGGTCCCGGCCGCCACCATTCACGAGCCGGCCCCGGACGCGCCGGATCGGGCAGTGATCGCGGAACGACGCAATGCACTCGCCGGCGCGCTGGGCCGATTGGGCGATCGACACCGTGCCGTCGTGGTTCTGCGGTATCTCGAGGATTACTCGACCCGGGAAACCGCTGAAATCCTGCAGATCCCGGAGGGAACCGTGATGTCGAGACTGACCCGTGCGTTGCAGGCGCTACGAGCAGACCTTGGTGCCAGTGGAATGGAGGAGTTGTGAGCACTCTCGACGAGGTGGCACTGCGCGCCCTGCTCGGCGACGCCGATGCGGATGCGTTGCGTCTGCACCAGGATCGGCTGGACACGGACCCGGCCTACCGCGATCAGTTCGCACAGATGGGCCGCATGCGCCGCGAGCTGGTCAGCCTTCCGGTGCAGTCGCTGCAGCCTGGACTCGATGCGCGCGTGATGGCGCGCCTTCGTCGTGGGGCGCGTCCCGAGCTCATGCTGACGGAAATGCGGCGACAGTTCTGGCGCGTTGCGGTGCCGGCCATGGCGGCCGCTGCGGTGCTCGTCACCTTCGCAATTCGCGGTGCGCAGCGCACCGATAGCGGAGCACCGGTCACGATGGCAACATGGTATCCGATCTCGGTTGATCCGACGGTCAATCCATGACCGGCGCCTCGCACATCTCGATTCCCGCCCGGTCGCTCGTGTTGTTGGTCGGGATGCTGATGCTCGGCGTCGTGATTGGCGCGGCCGGGATGATCGTGTTCGGTGGCCGCCCCATGGACCGCAAGCCGCCGCAGGGGCCCGACGGTGGGTTCGTGGCGCACATGGTCGAGACCATTCGCCCGGCGGACGCCGAGCAGCGCGCCGCCATGCTTCCCATCCTTCAGGCCACCGACCGAAGGAACCGCGCCGAGGTCGATAGATCGCGAGCCGCGATGCGCGCTCACCTCGACTCGATGCTGGTGCTGCTGACGCCCATCCTCGACGCGGAACAGCAGGATCGACTCACGCAGTTGATTAGCCGCCTCGGTGCGCCCGGGGGGCCGCCGCCTGGCGGGTCCGGGCGGGGTCCGCCGCCTCCACGACCGTGAGAGCGTTGTCCGCGTCCGCTACTCCTCGTGATCGGTCCGATTCGCGCCCGGCAACTCGCCGCGCGAGTGCGAGCCACAGGCCGGCGCCCATGCTAGACTTACAGGCACCGCTGGCTACTCCGACCTCCACTCCATCCAGTCAGGCTGAATGACCGAACCGACGACGTGGCCGCTCCTCATCGCCGGCGAACTCATGACCAGGGCGGAGCGCTCGGAGATCCGGAGCCCATGGTCGGGCGATGTTGTCGGGTATGCCTCACAAGCCTCACTACCCGACGTGGTGGCGGCACTCGACGCGGCCACCGCAGCAGCGCCCGCTGCTGCGGCACTGCCCAGTCATGCTCGCGCAGCGGTGCTCGAGCGTATCGCCGATGCCATCGGAAGTCGGCGGGATGAAATGGCTCGCCTGCTGGCGGCAGAAGCCGGCAAGCCACTGACCGCAGCCAGCACCGAGATCGACCGCGCGATCTTCGTCTTCCGGCAGGCCGCGGAAGAAGCGAAGCGAATTGGCGGCGACGTCATTCCCACCGACCTGATGCCGCACGGTGAGCGGCGGCTCGCGCTTACAAGGCGCTTTCCGCTCGCGCCGATCGCGGCCATCACGCCCTTCAATTTCCCGATCCTGTTGGCGGCCCACAAGCTCGCTCCGGCCATTGCCTGCGGGGCCACCATGGTCCTCAAGGCCCCGCCGCAGGATCCGCTTTCCACCCTGTTGCTGGCGCAGATCATCTCCGAGGCTGGGTACCCGATTGGTGCGCTGTCGGTGATCGCGTGCAGCAATGACGCAGCGGCGCCCCTGCTGGACGACCCGCGGGTTCGCCTGATCTCGTTCACCGGATCGGCCCGCGTGGGATGGATGATCCGCTCGCGCTCGGCCCACGCGCATGTGGCCCTCGAGCTGGGCGGCAACGCCGCTGTCATCATCGAACCGGACGCCGATCTTGATCACGCTGTGGCACGATGCGGCCTGGGCGGTTTCGCGTATGCGGGGCAGTCGTGCATCTCGACGCAGCGCATCCTGGTGCACGAATCGGTGTACGACGCCTTCGTCGATCGCTTCGTGCCGCTCGTCGCGGCACTGCGAACCGGTGACCCGCTTGCCGACGGTGTCGACGTCGGCCCGATGATCGACGAAGCCAGTGCGATTCGCGCCGAGTCATGGGTCATGGAAGCCGCGGCATCGGGGGCAACGGTGGCGACCGGTGGTGCACGAAGTGGCGCTATGCTGACCCCAACCGTGCTGCTCGGGACGACAAGCGCGATGCGGGTCAACTGCGACGAGGTGTTCGCACCGGTCGTGACGGTTCGGCCGTACGGTGACTTCGAGGAAGCACTGGCCGCGCTGAATGACTCACCGTACGGCCTGCAGGCGGGGCTGTTCACCCACGACCTGCGTCGCATCATGCGCGCGTTCGAGGTCGCCGATGTCGGTGCCGTCGTCATCAACGACGTCTCCGGGTTCCGCGTCGACCACCTCCCCTACGGTGGTGTCAAGCAGTCGGGCACAGGCCGCGAGGGCGTCCGATCTGCCATTGAGGAGATGACGGAGCTGAGGATGCTCGTTCTGGGGTGACCCGCGTTAGCGGAGCAGCAGGATCGGCACATCGGTAGCACGGATCATCGCGGTGGTGGTGCTCCCCACCAGCAGGTGCCGGATCCGCGAATGTCCGTACGCGCCCATCACCAGCAGGTCGAATCCACCCGCGATCTGATATGCGTGCAGCGCGGTGTCGATATGACCCGGAACCACAACGCCCTCGGCGTCCAGCCCCGCGGCACGCAGTGTCGCGACGGCCTCGTCCTGCGCCGCCCGGTGTGCTGTGTCGGGCTCGCCGACCTGCGCCACCGTGAGCGTGGCTCCGGCCAGGAGCGCACTGCCCGCCACCATCGCCACACCCTTCCGGATGGTCTCTGATCCGTCAAATGCGATCAGGACCCTGGTCGGTGCGCTGAACGTCGGTGGAACGACAAGCGTTGGGCAGTGCATCGCCCGGATCACCCGCTCGAGGTTGCTGCCGAGGTGGTCGGCCGTGAGATGCGCGGTGGCACCCCGCTTCCCGAGCACCAGGAGGCGGATGTCGCCGGCGAGATCGACCAGGTTGTCAACGACATTCCCGTGCAGCTGACGAACCACCGGATCGGCGATACCCTGCGCCGCGACGCGCTGCTGTGCAGCCGCAAGCATCACGCGCCCTCGCTCCATCGCCACCCGCCCCACCTCGGCGTCCAGCTCGGCGAGTTCACGGAGCAACGCCTCCTGCGCGCCGAGGCCAATGCTGCCACTCAGGTCGGTCGGACCGATGGCATGGGCATGATCGAGGAAGTGGAGCAGGGTGAGTGGCGCATCGAGTTGACGCGCGGCCCAGGCCGCATGATCTGCCACCCCGGCCGAGAACGCCGATCCGTCGACGCAGGCCACGACATGCTTGGTCATCAGCGGTCTCCGGTCAGTGGGCAAGCAGGCGCGCGGCGGCGTCCGGCTTGTCGTGGAGTGCGAAAGTGTCGACCATCGTGGTGCTGGCGTCGTTGAGCCCTATGATCTCGACCACCGTTCCCTCACGACGAAACTTGAGTACCACGGTGTCGAGAGCCGCGATCGCGGTGATATCCCAGAAATGCGCCTGGGTGAGGTCGATGGTGACCCGCGCCACCGCATCCTTGAAGTTGAACGAGGCGATGAACCGATCGGCCGAGGCGAAGAAGACCTGACCCAGGACCTGGTAGTGGCGTGACTCGCCGTCGGGCGCGCCGGTCGTCCTGATCTCGAAGTACTCGGCGACTCGCCGTGCGAAGAAGAGGGCGGAGAGCAGTACCCCGACCAGCACGCCCCGGGCGAGGTCGTGCGTCCACACCACCACGATGACGGTGCTGATCATCACGACGCTCGAGCTCTTGGGATGATGCCGCACGTTCCGGATCGACGACCAGTTGAACGTCCCGATGCCGACCATGATCATCACCGCAACCAGGGCGGCCATCGGGATCCGCGCGACCCAATCGCCCAGGAACACCACCATGATCAGCAGGAAGACGCCGGCCACGAGCGTCGACAGTCGACCGCGCCCGCCGGACTTCACGTTGATGACCGACTGGCCGATCATCGCGCAACCGGCCATCCCGCCAAACAGCCCCGACGTGATGTTCGCCAGTGCCCTGGCCGATCGACTCGCGATTCTTGTCGCTGGACGAATCGGTCAGGTCGTCGATGATCGTCGCCGTCATCATCGATTCCAGCAGGCCGACGACTGCCAGTGTGAGGGAGTACGGCAGGATGATCGACAATGTCTCCCAGTTGAGCGGCACGCTCGGCCAGAGGAAGATGGGGAGCGAATCGGGCAGTGCGCCCATGTCTCCCACGGTCCGGATCTCCAGCTTGAGCATCATCGCCACCACTGTCAGTGCGACGATGCAGATCAACGGCGACGGGATCGATCGATTGACACGCGGGAAGAGGTAGATGATGCCGAGACCGCCGGCGACCATGACGAAGACGGGCCAGGGCGCGCCGATCAACTCGGGCAGCTGGGCCATCAGGATCAGGATTGCGAGGGCATTCACGAAGCCGGTCACGACCGACCGTGACACGAATCGCATCAGCGCGCCGAGCTTGGCGAACCCGGCGCCGATCTGGAAGACCCCCGTCAACAGCGTGGCGGCGAGCAGGTACTGGAGCCCGTGTTCCCGGACGAGGACCACCATCACCAGCGCCATGGCACCGGTGGCGGCAGAGATCATCGCCGGCCGACCGCCGGCGAATGCCGTCACCACCGCGATGCAGAACGAGGCGTACAGGCCGACCTTCGGGTCGACACCGGCGATGATCGAGAACGCGATCGCCTCCGGGATGAGCGCCAGGGCGACCACCAGGCCGGAAAGCAGGTCGGCCTTCGGCTGGGCAAACCATTCTGTGCGGAGCGAGTCGAGCGTCATTCGAGTCCGGATTGTGGGTCAGTGTCTCGTGGCGCAATGTAGTGGCTGGCCCGGGATCACGGCCCGCCCGCGACCGAGGTAGATTTCCCCAAACCTCACAATTCGTTCACGGAGCCTTCCCGCCCATGATCGCACGTTCTCTCTTTTGCACCGTTGCAGCGGCCGTCTGCCTTGCGCTGCCCGTCGATGCCCAAACGCCGCTTGCCGGCTGGGACAAGAAGGTTCCCGCCCAGGACGGTTACCGCGTCTACCTGCTGGTCGACATGGAAGGAATGGGTACGGCCGTGAAGTCCCAGGAAGTCATCGCCGGAAACGAAGGGCCGTCGTTCCGCGAGCGCACGGGCCCAGACTACTGGGCGCACTATCGCGAGATGCTCACCCAGGAAACCAATGCAGCCATCCGGGGTGCGCGCGCAGCGGGTGCCGCGGCGTTCGTGGTCAACGAGGGCCACGGTGGCAACCGGTTTGCCAATCTTCTCCCGTGGTCGCTCGACCAGGATGCGATCCTGATCCGCGGCTACCCCAAGCCGATGGTGATGAGCACCGGCATCGACAGCAGCTTTGCCACGATGATGATGCTCGCCATGCACTCCTCGTCGGCGCGCCGCGGCGTCATGGCCCACAGCTATGCCTTTGCCGATTTCACCGTGAATGGTACGGCGCTCAACGAGGTCGGGATCAATGCCCTCGTGGCCGGTGAATCCGGGGTACCGGTGTCTCTCGTCAGCGGCGATGACGAGCTGCTGCACGAGGTCCGTGCCATGCTGGGTGATCGCGTCGTCTACGTGACGGTCAAGGTGGCCCTCGGCGGCGCCGCTGCCATCACCTACTCGCCAACCAAGGTGCAGCAGCTGCTGGCCGAGGGCGCGGCGGAAGCGGTGCGGCGCACCAAGGCGGGTGAGATCAAGCCGTTTACGCTCACCAAGCCGTACCGCGTGGCGTTCTCACTCCGGGGTTCGTACGCTGATTCACTCGTGACCGGTGTCGACCGCGTCGTCAGCGAGTGGGGCGGCAGCAAGACCGGCGCCCGGTCCTACACCTACCAGACGTCGGACGCCCGTCAACTCGCGTGGATGATCGACTACGTGGAGCGGGTTGTCCTGCCGTGATCACGTGGACCCGCGCGGCACATTGCGTGAAGGCGGTCAAGCGGTGACCGATGATGAGTGGGCGACCGCCGACCTGAGTGACGATCATCCTGATCGGGTGCAGGTCGTGGCCTGCGCGCTCCGTGACTTCGGTGGCGTGCAGCGATTCAGCGGGATGATCGCCACGCTGCAGGTGTCTGAAGACTACCGCCCCGTGTTGTCAGCGCTCGAGCAGCCGGGGCAGGGGCGCGTACTGGTCGTCGACGCCGGTGGCTCGTTGCGTCACGCAGTCCTGGGCGAGCGGCTCCTCAATACTGCGGCGCGCAATGGCTGGGCAGGCGTCGTGATCAATGGCGCTGTGCGGGACACCGCACTGACCCGCGGCGTTGCTATCGGTCTCCGCGCGCTGGGCACGAGCCCCAGGCGCGGAGAGTCCGGGTTGCCTGCCACCGCAGACCAGCCGGTATCATTTGGCGAGGTGACCTTCACGCCTGGTGATTGGCTCTGGGCTGACGACGACGGAATCGTCGTGGGCGCACCGATCGAAACGCCGTAAATCAGGATGGGTGTTTCGGGGAGACCGGACCGGCTCTGTCAGGACCGCGTGGACCGCTAACGCTGCCATCGGAATCGCACCGCGACATTCGCCATGAAGCCCTCGAGCGGCGCCCACACATCGGTCGTCCATCGTCCACCGGTCGTCTGCGTCGGTCGCACCAGCGAGTGGTAGTCGGTTTGGCGCACGTCGAGGAGGTTCTCGAAGTTGGCCACCAGCTCGACCGGGCCGAACTGCCGCATGGCAATCGCCATCAGGTAAAAGTACGGTTTCGAGTGGCTGCGGAACGGATTGTCGTCCAGCACCTGCTTCCCGTAGTAGATCCCCTCGATGCCGACCCGGTACACCCCTTCCTTCTCGAGCATCAGGTCGGCGCCGGCGCGATGTCGATTGAGCAAGGGTGTGGGCTCTCGCTCGCCACTGAGCGGGTCGGGCCGTGATCCGCGGGCGTATCCATAGGTGAGCAGGAACTTTCCTCCGGCAAACCGCCAGATCGCCGCAGCTTCGGCGCCGCTGAAACGGGTCACCTCGTGGGCGTTGCGCAACGCACCGGCGAAATTCGGGCCTCCAGCGTCGACGAGCTGGATTGCGTTGTTGATGAACGAGCCGTAGCCGGTGAGCAACAACTCGGCACCGAACAGTCGACCATTCACGTCCAGCATCACGCCCGCGCTGCGTTCGGCCTCGAGTTCGCCGGGTACGATTGCGCGGAGGCCGATCGCCTCTACTTCCTCGGTCATCGACGTCGGTGCGGCGAAGCCGGTGCCGCCACTCACCCGTACCGACCACTCATCCGCCGGGCTCATCAGCAGGGCGACGCGTTCGGTGAGCTGCAACCCCGCTTCTGGGTGGGCGTCTCCCCGGACGCTTACCGAAGCGGTGACCGGACCGATCTCGCGGTCGGCCGTGACGAAGAGCCCGGGCGTCACCCAGTCGTGATCGAAGGCATCATTGAGCTTGTTGTGGTATGCGTCGACCTGAACCGCCGCGCCCAGGACCACCGCACCGCGCTGCATCCGGACCGCACGGGTCACTTCGGCAAAGCCGGTGGATATCCGGTCACGTTCAATCGGCCCAGGGCCGAACGTTCGTTCGCGGCCGTTGCTCGACAGGGCAACACGTGCCGCGATGTTTCCCGAGTTCGCTCGTGGCAGCAAGAGCGTCATGCCGACGTCGGCGCGCTGGCTCGTCAGTCCTTCGCGAAACGGCGAACCCGCTGGCGTGAGGGCGCGGCCGAGGGTGCCGCCCTGTCGGTCGTCGTATCCGTATCCAGCTGTGACGAACAGCGAGCGGCCGCTGGAATCCTCGGCAACGAAGCGGGGGCGCACTCCCCAGCGGCGTGCGCGGGGCTGGTCCGACCACCCATCGCTGTCGGGATCGGAGGCGTCCTGCACGGTGCCTGACAGCAGCAAGGACAGGCCGGCGTCCTCCGAGAACCTTCGGCTCAGCCATCCGGCGGCGTCGGTGACCCCCATCGTTCGACGGTTGAGCAGCACCTCGTTCCTTCCACTGGGCACCTTGGACACGAGGTTGATCACGCCGCCGAGCGCCTGGCCGCCGTAGAGTGCCGATGCGGCGCCCTTGATCACCTCGACCCGGCGGAGGTCCACCGGCGAAATGTCGAGGGGTCCGAGTGCACTCGATGCACCGCCGTAGAGCGGAAGTCCGTCGGCGAGCATCGCGGTGTACTGGCCGGGCAACCCGAGGATCCGCACGCTGCCCGTCCCCAGGGTGGGGGATGCGTTCTGGACCCGCAGGCCGGGGGTTTCGTTGAGGAGCATGGTGATGCCGCTGGGCGCCATCAATGTGTTCTCGTCAACTTCCATTTCATCGATCACCTCGACCCTGATCGGCGTCTCGCCCGCGAGGCGCTCGATGCGTGAGGTCGACACGAGATCGGGCAGCATTTCCGCCATCTCCGCCATCGCGAGGTCGATCGCGAGTGTGATGGTCGAGTCTGCGACCACCACCACGACGGCCCGCACCGGGACGTACCCGATTCGGGCCACGGTGACGGTTCGCCGGCCGGTGGGCAGCACCAGCCGCGCGCGCCCACCGGCGTCCGTGGTCGCGCTGCGATCGCCGGAGCGGACCAGTGCGCCAGCGACGGCCCCCATCGGCTCGTTGACGGTGATGGCGACGGCGCCCGAATCGCGCTGCTGGGCGCCGAGCGGCACGGCGCCGAATCCGACCACCAGCGCTGCGAGAACGGCAAGTCGATTGGTCATCGGCCAAACGTAAGGGGAATCGGCCCCGCCCCGGAACTGCGACAGGTTCGCGCTGGCAGGTCTTTGGTGAGGAGCGAGGTGACCAGGTGTGGGATCAACGCCGGTCGCGTGCGTCTTCAGGTGGAAGCGAGGTCGGGCTCAAGGGGCGGTCGCGGGACATTGTATTGTTCCCCAGGTTCGCTTGCGGTACAGCGCAGCGACCACGCTGTGCCCGGTTGTGCGTCCCCCACGGCGCAGGCGGTGCGTCCGGTGTCTGCGTTTGCAACCCATGCCGTCGCACCATTGGCGATGAGCGAACAGCCCACGGTGGATTCGTGACGAAAGTCATCAACCCAACATCGCACTGGTGCCGAGTTGAAGTTGCACCGAGGGATCACGATGAGCGCTGGTGACGCCCTGCCATTGCATGACGACGCTTCCTCGCTCCGGGAGGTCGAGCGCCTGCGTACCACCGTCGCCGAGCTGAGGGCCCAGCTCGACGAGGCGCGCAGTCGCGAGGCTCGCCAGTCTGCCGTGATCGAGAACGCACTCGACTGCATCATCACGATCGACCATCGGGGACGTGTGGTCGAGTTCAACGCGGCAGCCGAGGCCACCTTTGGGGCCTCGCGCGACAAGGTGATTGGCAGGGAGCTCGCGGAGGTCATCATCCCGCCCGAGATGCGCGCCGCACATCGTGCCGGGCTGGCGCGTTTCCTCGAGACTGGTGAAGCCAGGGTCATCGGCAAGCGCCTGGAGGTGCCCGCGCTGCGCGCGGACGGAACGACGTTTCCGAGCGAACTGGCCATCACGCTCCTGCGAACTGACGGCCCTCCGCTGTTCACCGCGCATCTCCGTGACATCAGCGAGCGCAAGGCGCTGGAGGCATCGGTTCGCGGCAGCGAGGCCCGGTTTCGGGCGCTGATGGAACAGGCACCGTTCAGCGTCCAGATCCTTGCGCCCGATGGGCGTACCATCGGGGTGAATCGTGCCTGGGAGGAGCTGTGGGGAGCGTCCCTGGCCGATATGGAGGGGTACAACATCCGCCAGGACCCCCAGCTCGACGCTCGCGGGGTGCTCGGTCCCTTGGAGCGTGCCTTCGCCGGCGAGGCATCGTTCATCCCGCCGGTTCGGTACGACCCACGCGAAACGCTCGCACTTGAGACGCTACACGATGACTCGGTCCGGTGGGTGGGGGCGGTGGCCTATCCGCTCAAGGACGAGCGGGGTGATGTGCGTGAGGTGGTCCTGGTTCACGAGGACATCACCGCACGAAAGCGGGCTGAGGCGGCCATACATGAGAGCGAGGAGAAGCTCCGGCTGCTCGCCGATACCATTCCTCAACTGGCATGGATGGCCAACCCCGACGGCGAGATCTTCTGGTACAATCGTCGCTGGTACGAGTACACCGGTACCACTGCCGAGGAGATGCGCGGCTGGGGTTGGCAGTCGGTGCACGCACCCGACCGGCTGGACGCAGTCCTGGAACGCTGGCGACAATCGCTCGCGACCGGCGAACCGTTCGACATGGTGTTTCCGATCCGGGGCGCAGACGGTGAGTTCCACCCCTTCCTGACGAGGGTGAACCCGCTGCGGGACGAGCACGGTCGCATCCTGTACTGGTTCGGCACCAACACCGACATCAGCGAGATCAAACGGATGGAGATGGCGCTGGTCGACGCCGACCGTCGCAAGGATGAGTTCCTGGCGACACTGGCGCATGAGCTGCGAAATCCGCTGGCACCCATACGCAACGGGTTGCACCTGATCCAGCTTGCCGGTGGTGATCCCACCGCAGTCGATCAGGCCCGCGCATTGATCGATCGGCAACTCCAGCAGCTGGTGCGCCTGGTCGATGACCTGATGGACATGAGCCGGATCACCACCGGCAAGGTGCAGTTCCGCATGGACGTGGTGCCGCTCGCCGACGTGATCCGGAGCGCCATCGAAACGAGTCGTCCGTTGATCGACCAGATGGGCCACCAGCTCACCGTCGAGATCCCTGACGGGCCGTTGCTGGTGGAGGTGGACCCAACCCGGATGGCGCAGGCACTGCTCAACGTTCTGAACAACGCGGCCAAGTACAGTGAACCCGGCAGCAGGATACTGTTGTCGGTGCAGGCTCGCGGCAGCGAGGCGTTGGTATCCGTCAGGGATTCGGGCATCGGAATCGAGGCCGATCATCTGCCGCATGTATTCGACATGTTCTCGCAGGTCGACCGGTCACTGGAGCGCTCCCAGGGTGGCCTGGGGATCGGGCTCAGTCTCGCCAAGCGTCTGGTGGAATTGCATGGCGGCACCATCGAGGCTCACAGCGCGGGCCCCGGCAAAGGTTCCGAATTCGTCGTTCGCCTCCCGCTGCACACCGGAACGGTGGTGCCGGTATCGCGGCCAGGGACGGCGGATGCAGCTGACCAGTCGACCTTTCGTTGCCTCGTGGTTGACGACAATCGCGACGGTGCAGACAGTCTGGCCATGATCCTGACGTCGTTGGGCAATCAGGCCAGCACGGCGTACGACGGCGAGGAGGCCATCGCGTCAGTGGCCAGCTTTCGGCCAGACGTGGTCGTCCTCGATATCGGCCTGCCGAAGTTGAATGGGTATGACGTCTGTCGTCGGGTGCGCGCCATGGAGGGAGGGAAGCACATCCTCATCATCGCGCAGACCGGTTGGGGGCAGGATCTCGACCGCCAACGAACCGCGTCGGCGGGATTCGATCATCACCTCGTCAAGCCGGTCGATCCGACCGCTCTCATGGCGCTGGTCCGGTCGCTCTCCAGGTTACGGGCCCGATAGACGACGAGCCCGAGCGTTATGCCGAGCGGCGCCACGGCACGAAGCGATTCGTCGTCCGCTGGTATTCACGGTACGCGTCGCCCTTGCTGCGCACGGCGTGCGCTTCCGTCAGCGGGATTCCGGTGACCCGCAGCAGGAAGTGCAGCATGAGCAAGGGACAGATGATCGTGATCCAGCCGTAGGGGGAGGGCAGTGCAGCCATGAAGAATCCCCACCACACGACTGACTCGAAGAAGTAGTTCGGGTGCCGCGAGTACCGCCAGAGCCCGACGTCGCACACTTCGTTCGCCGCGCTGCGGCGCTTGAATGCCTGCATCTGCAGGTCGGCGATGGTTTCCCCGATGATTCCGATGGCGGCAGTGAACAGGCCAAGGAACTCGACCGGCGACATCGAGGCGTCGGGATTGAATGCGGCAATGAGGAAGGGGAGGGTGAACACCGTGACGGTCAACGCCTGTAGCTGGAAAAACCCCAGGAAATGCAGGGGCGTCGGCCACTTCTCTCGCAAGGTCGCGTAGCGAGGGTCTTCTGACGGGTGATGCCGGATGACCCGAAGCAGGATGTAGGTGCCGAGGCGTGCACTCCAGGCGACACCGACGGCGACCATGAGCCACTTCCTGGGGCCCGGGCCGGGTCCGAGAACGGCATAGAGCGGCGCCAGGATCGCGACACCGTAGGAGAATGCGACGTCGAGCAGGCCGTAGTTGCGGATCTTCACGCTGAGCGCCCATGTCGCGGCGAAGATCACGACGGCGATGGCGAGACCGCCAGCCAGTACGGCGATCAAGCTGAACCCACCAGCGGAGCGGGTGACACGACGTCGGGAAACGGCTGCATCACGCCACTCCGCGGGTAGGGTGCAGGACGAACCCGGGGCATGCGCCCCGGGCTACGCCTGTTGCCTGAACTTACTTCCCGGCCGGCGGAAGCAGGACGGTGTCGATGACGTGGATCACGCCGTTCGAGGCCGCCACATCAGCGCTGATGACCTTGGCGCCGTTGACGTACACCATGCCGCCCTTCACCATGACATCGAGTGCGGCACCATTGAGCGTGGCCGGCTTGGCACCCTTCGCCTTGATCACGTCAGCGGCCATCACCTTGCCCGGAACGACGTGGTACTTGAGGATCGAAGCAAGCTTGGCCGGGTCCTTGAGCAGGGCATCGACCGTTCCCGCGGGAAGCTTCGCGAACGCGGCGTCGGTCGGCGCGAACACCGTGAACGGTCCCTTCGCCTGCAGCGCCTCGGCGAGTCCAGCGGCCTTCACGGCCGCGACCAGCGTGGTGAACTTGGCGTCTACCGCCACTTCCACGATGTTCTTGGCCGGAGCCATCTGATTGTGTCCAGCCGTCTGTGCATTTGCGGTGGAGGTCGCCAGGATCGTGAGTAGCGCCGCCGCCGTCGTCGTGATTGCCCGCATGTCGATCACCTCAGAAGTTGTGTGTTCAGTCGTTGTCCAGCGTTGTACAACCAATATGGCCTTGTTTGAAGGTAATGTCAATGGTTTGTCCAGCTAATACCTTGACAAACGTTCGACGGTGCCTATCATGTCTATATGACGCTGCCAGGCCCCACGCCCCAGAGATCATCCCCCGGTCACCCCATTTCGGTGGTCGCCGCCCGAACCGGCCTTTCCCGCGACGTGCTCCGGGTCTGGGAACGCCGCTACAAGGCGGTGGAGCCGATCCGGACAGCGGGCGGACAGCGCCGCTACTCCGATGATCATGTCGAGCGTTTCCGCCTGCTCGCCGCCGCGATCGGCCATGGCCGGACGATCAGCATGGTTGCTCAACTGGAAACCGAAGAGCTGGCCCGCCTGGTCGCCGACGACGCTGCGCAGCAGGCCAGCGGGCGCGTTGCGCACGACGAGCCGTCGGTTGAAACCGTGGACGCAGCGCTGCGGGCGATCGACGCGCTCGATGCGACCGCGCTCGACGCACTGCTCCGACGCGCGATCGCGCATGCGGGCGTGGCATCCGTCATCGATGTGACCGTTCCCGCGCTGATGCAGGAGGTCGGCGATCGGTGGGTGGCTGGCAAGTACACCGTTGCCCACGAACATTTCGCGTCGGCGGTGGTCGTCGGGATCCTCATGGAAACCGTGAGTGCTGTCGCGGCGCTCCCGACCGCGCCCCGCGTCGTGGTGGCGACGCCGTCGGGTGAACATCATGCGATGGGCGCCGCGCTGGCAGCGGCCGCCGCGTCCCTGCAAGGCTGGTCGATCGTGTATCTGGGGGCCGACGTTCCGCACGCAGATATCAGCAGCGCGGCGGTGGCCGTCGGTGCCCGTGCCGTGGCGCTCAGCATCACCTACACCGCCGATCCTTCGCAGACCGCATCAGAAGTCCGCGCTCTCCGGGATGCCCTCGCCCAGGGCGTGCCGATCTTCGTGGGAGGAGCGGCAGCAGGACCCATCGCGGCCGTTGATCGGCGCATCACGCTGTGCGGCAGCCTTGGCGAGTTGCGGACCCTGCTCGGCCAACTGGTGTCGGCACCGTGACCCATACCCTCAGGCGCACGACAATCGTGCCGGCAGGCTTGACTGAGGTGTTCGAGGTCTTCCGGAATCCCCGGAACCTCGAGGCATTCACCCCGTCGTGGTTGGGTTTCCGGATAATCTCGACGAGCGACGAAGTTGTCCGTCAGGGTACCACCATCCGCTATCGCCTGTCGCTGGGCGGCTTCCCGATCTCATGGGAGTCGCGCATCACGGAGTACGCGGAGTTGTCGCATTTCGCCGACGAGCAGATCAATGGACCGTATCGGTCGTGGTATCACCGGCACACCTTCGAGGCTGTGCCCGGCGGCGTCCAGATGACCGATGTGGTTGACTACACGTTGCCGTTGGGGCCCCTTGGCAGGATTGTTCATTGGTTGGTTGTCCGCCACCAGTTGCGGGCCATCTTCGACTATCGCACCAAGGTCGTCACCGAGATGTTTGGCCCCGTGCCGCCAAGCCTTGTGGTACCAACCAAGAAGCCGGAGTAGCTCCCATGATCTCCTCGCTGGCGCTCAAGGGTTTTGCCGCCACGGCCGTGGTGATGCTGGCCCTCGACTTCCTCTGGCTCGGTGTGCTCGCCAAGGGGTTCTACGCCCGACACATGCCCAGCCTCCTGCGCCCAGACGTCAAGTGGGCGCCAGCCTTGCTGTTCTACTTCCTCTACGTGTTGGCTGTCGTGGTCTTTGTCGTCCTGCCTGCGGCCGAGCGTAAATCGCTGGCGCATGCACTCGGGATGGGGGCGTTCTTCGGGCTCGCCGCGTACGCGACCTACGACCTCACCAGCTACGCCCTGATCCGTGATTTCCCACTCATCGTGGTGGTTGTCGACCTGGCGTGGGGCGCTGTCATCACGTCGACAGTGGCCGGGGCAGGCTACTGGGCAGCCACCCGATAGCGGAAACCGGCGAGGTGCGGGCACGCCCTTGATTCCTCCCGCCGGTTCAGGTGTTCTTTTGGCAACTCAGGGAGAGCACCAGCCTTATGGACTATTTCGTTTCACTCGCCAGCGACCCCGCCGCGTGGGCCGCGCTCCTCGCGCTGACGGCGATGGAGGTTGTCCTCGGCATCGACAACCTCGTCTTCATTTCGATCCTGTCCAACAAGCTCCCGCCGGAACAGCAGAGCCGGGCACGGCGCATCGGGATTGCCGGTGCGTTGATCCTCAGGCTGCTGCTCCTGGGTACTGTCGCGACCATCGTCAAGCTGACCCAACCGGTGTTCGGCGTCATGGGCCAGGAGTTTTCGTGGCGCGACATCATCCTCATTGCCGGCGGCGTGTTCCTCGTCTGGAAAGCGACCAAGGAGATTCATCACCACGTCGACCCCGACCCGACTGCCGATCCCTTGAGTCCTGCCGTCGCCGTGACGACGATGGGTGCGGTGATCGGACAGATCCTCGTGCTGGATATCGTGTTCTCGATCGACAGCATCATCACGGCGGTCGGGATGACCGAACACATCACGATCATGGTGATTGCCGTGATCATCACCGTGGGCGTGATGTTGCTGGCCGCCGACCCGCTCTCCCGGTTCATCCAGGCGAACCCGACCGTGATCGTGCTCGCGCTGGGCTTCCTGCTCCTGATCGGAACCACGCTCATCGCGGAGGGCTTCGGCGCACACCTGCCCAAGGGGTATGTGTACGCGGCGATGGCATTCTCGATCTTTGTCGAGGTGGTGAACATCTTCTCACGACGCGCTCGGCAGCGGCGTCTCGGGACCGGGGAAACTCATCACGATGGCAGCCATGGGTGAGGGCGAGCGCGCCCAATCGGCGCGCTCACGTTCACGACAGATCGAGAATGCATGCGCCCGATAGCAGAGCGATTCGTTCGACTCGCGACTGATCACGCACCGGGCCAGGAAGTGCGTCGCGGCGAAAGCGCCGCGACTCCGCTACGGGGTGATGTGCTGCCGGGTGTAGCGGTCGATTTTTCGCATGGCGACGTCAATGCCGACGCTTTTCCACCTGCCCCCGGCGCACTGGCTGCGTTCCTCGATGGCGAACAACGGGGCACTGCGCAGGCATACACGGAATACCGAGGGGACCGGGCGCAGCGCGAGCTGGCCGCCGGCAAGCTCGGGGCGTTCACGGGCAGCGGAGTGTCCGCCGAGGGGTTGATCATCACCCCCGGAACCCAGGGCGCACTGTTCCTTGCCATGGCGACAACGGTCAATCCGGGCGACCGTGTCGCCATCGTGCGCCCGGACTACTTCGCCAATCGCAAGCTCGTCGAGTTTCTCGGTGGCCACGCCGTCCCGATCACCCTCGACTACATGTTGCAAGGCGAAGGGGCCGGCCTCGACCTCGACCAGCTCGCGGACGCATTCCAGGCTGGCGCACGGACATTTCTCTTCTCCAATCCCAACAACCCGACCGGAGTGGTGTACTCCGCCCGCGAGCTGTCCCAGATCGCCGAGCTCGCCAATGTCCACGGCGTGACGGTGATCGTGGATCAGTTGTACTCGCGTCTGGTCTATTCGGGCGGTGCGTATACCCACCTGTGCGCGTCGGGGATCGCGACCGACCAGCTGCTCACGATCATGGGGCCCTCCAAGACCGAGTCGCTCAGTGGGTACCGACTCGGCGTTGCGTTCGGCGCCCCGCACCTGATCGACCGGGCGGAGCGGCTCCAGGCGATCGTGTCGCTCCGCGCACCCGGCTACTCGCAGGCTGTCCTGAGCACCTGGTTCGAGGAGCCTACGGGTTGGCTGCAAGACCGAACCGCCAGGCATCAGGCCATTCGGGATGATCTGGTTGCCGCATTTCGAAATATCGATGGCGCATTCGTGCGGGTACCTGACGCGGGCAGCTACATCTTCCCGCGGTTGCCATCGCTCGACATCAGCGTGGCTGAGTTCGTCGATGCACTGAGGATCCAGGCGGGGGTCGTGGTCACGCCGGGGACCGAGTTCAGCCCCGACGCATCGGAGTCCGTGCGATTGAACTTCTCCCAGCATCGCCAGCACGCAGTGCACGCCGTGCAGCGAATCGCCGAGCTGACCGACCGCTATCGCACTATCGCTCGATGACCCGGATCACCCCGTCTGCCTTGTTGAGCAGGAATATCCGTCCGGCCGCAGACATGTCGAAACGCAGGTCGGCTCGAGTCGCCGGTGGCTTGCCCTGGGCGCGGTTGGTTTCCCGGATGATCTCGAGAATCGGGACCCCGGTGTTCCGGTCCGGGCCCGTGGTGAACAACACGCGCCGAAGTGCCGCTTGCCCGCCATCCGGCATCGCGTCCGCGCTCACATGAAACACCTCGCCGCTCGGCATGTCACTCACCAGCATCCGATTGGTCAGTTGCGGGACCAGCTTGCTCCGGTAGATCACGAGTCCGACTGAAGCTGCTTGCCCGCTGGCGAGGAGCACCGGGTCGACCTGGTCCCACTCGACGATGGGGTAGGTGACGGCCCGGTCGCTGCGCGGCGATTCGGTGCTCACGCCGCTGCGTCCCATGTACCGGTAGCTTCCTTCCCATGTGTTCCATCCGAGGTTGGCACCCGGCGTGAGCACGCTCACCTCTTCCACGACATTCTGCCCGATGTCGCTCAGGAACATCTGCCCGGACTTGGCGTCCCACGCGAAGCGCTGCGAGTTGCGCATTCCGTACGCGAAGATCTCGGGGAGCACACCCGCCGTGCCGACGAAGGGGTTGTGGCTGGGGATACCATACTTGGTCCCACCGGAACGTGGTTCCAGCGGGTCGATCCGGAAGATCTTGCCGAAAGCCGAGCCCATGTTCTGGGCGAGGTTCATCGGGTCGCCGCCACTGCCGCCGTCACCAACGCCGATATAGAGCAGCCCGAAGTCGCGATGGCCCCGGCGCACCAGTGGATTGAATGCCAGGGCGCCGCCGTTGTGGTTGGCGAATGGCTGCCGGAACCGCAGGAGTTCACGCGGCGCCGCGCCGTCGTATGCGGCAGCATCCGCGCGCAACATCGTCCACTCGAGGATGGCGGTATCGTGCGTCGAGTTGGCGTTCGGCGTGGTGAAGTCCGCCGGTGGCGCCTGATCTGCGACATCGGCGTAGGTGTAGAACTTCCCATACCCCTGCGCACCCCGTTCCCGAAACTGTGGGTGGAGCGCAAAGCTCTGCAGCCCTCGCTCCCGGCCCTGCGACTGGATCGCCAGGCGCCAGGCTGGGTCACGGAGGTCGAGAAACGGAGTCACGGCTCCACCGTCGGCGCTCATCACGTAGAGGACGCCGCGCATGTCGCTCACCCAGAGTCGGCTCCCAGGCCGGCTCCTCGACCAGCGTCATCGCACGCGCAGCAGTTCCGTCGATGTCGGGCAGCGACGCGACGTCGCGAACCGAGACGACAATGGCGCCCTCTGTGGCCGGAATGGGGTCTGGGAAACGGGTTCGTAGTCTGTCCTGCTGGCGTCGGTGCCGGTGCTGGTCGGGGCGTCTGATCGTCGGATGGCGGCGCGATCGGCACGATCGCCACGGCATTGTTCGCGTTCATCGGGACAACGAGCTGGCGCGCCTGCGGGTCGTAGCACATTGACGCTGCGTTCGGGATGTTGGTGGCGATCAGCTGGGCGGGCTGCCCTGGCGGGATCCGCGAAATGCCGCCGTTGACGACACTGCTCACGTACTTCGTGCCGTCCTCCATGATCACGATGCCGTCGCTCCCCGCCTGCGCAGCGCGTTCGGTCAACAGCAGGACGCCCGCGGGCGAGAACGTCAGCACCGCATCGTCGCCCGAATTCACGACCACCAGGTTGCCGTCGCGGTCGATGGCAATCCCATTCGGCCTGGAAAGCGGGGCGTCACGCGTCACCACCTCGGCCTCCCCCTGCATCGGGATGCGCCAGACGGTGTTTTCGGGCATCATCGTCGCATAGACGGATCCATCGCGAGCGACGGCGAGGTCATTGAACCAGGTCACACCTGGCACGCGGACATCGGCGAGCGGCCTTCCGGTACGCATGTCGACGCGGCGGATCACCGCCACCGACGGATCGTCGGGGCTGGTGCCGCCATCGCGGTCGGCGAGGTAGAGAATTCCTCCCGACACCTCGCTGCCGTATGGATCGTTCAGTACCAAGGGCGGCGTGAGTGATTCGCGCTGGGCTGGGCTCTGTATCCCCAGCCAGCGGGGTGTATGGATCGAGCCGTCGCGATTCATCAACGTGATCCAGGCGTCGTTCGTCCGCACATTCTGCGGAACGCCCCGGTTCGGGATGACGATCAGGCCCCGACCGGGGTCGTACGAGCAGCTCTCCGCAGAGTACACCGATCCGTACACCTTGACGTTCGGTGAGATCGCCGCGAAGGAACCGTCGGCGCCCGCGACCGGGAGGCCGAGGGGGTTGCCGACGGGGTACCCAGGATCGGTCGTTTGCTGGGCATTGGCAGCGGGTGGAAGCAGGAGGGCAATGCACGCCAATCCTGCGAACGGCGAGTCGGTGATGGGTCATGGGACGCGCACCTTTGCTCATGGTGTGTGGTCGCCGGCGACGTCGCCGCGTTGCGGGCTGCATCAGGTATAGTATACAGCACGTCACCCGGGTGCCGATCCAGGTAACCCGCTTCCGCGAGGACGCATTCATGCAATTGAGCAAGTCAGCCAGCGCTGGTGGTTGGGTGCTCTGGGTCCTTGCCGCGCTGTCGGCCGGCTGGATCGGGTCGCAGTTCATGCCCGGCGCCTGGTATGCATCGCTGGCCAAGCCGTCGTGGAATCCGCCCAGCAGCGTGTTCGGGCCCGTGTGGACGCTCCTGTACGTATTCATGGGAACAGCTGCATGGTTCGTATGGAAGGAGCGGGGCTTCTTCGGTGCCCGCTGGGCGCTCTCGCTTTTCGGGATTCAGTTGGCGCTCAACGCGCTGTGGTCGTACCTCTTCTTCGGCTTGCACGATCCGATGCTCGCGTTCGCCGAGATCGTGGCGCTCTGGATTGCCATTCTGGCCACCATGGTTTCTTTCTGGCGGGTCCGACTGATCGCCGGCGCGTTGCTCCTCCCCTACCTGTGCTGGGTGAGCTTCGCCGCCGCTCTCAACTACCAGATCTGGCGGCTGAACTCGTAGTCGTTGCGACGCGAACTCGTACGGTGCGGGTGCGACTCGCCGCGTTTGGTCGAACCACCCAATGCGGAGTTCCCATGCAAATCAGGATATCCAGCAGATTGCGCGCGAGGACGTGGCCGGTCATCTGTACGCTCCTCGGCGGACTGGCTTGGGCCCCGCTCGCGGCGGCGCAGGAAGTTCGTGCTCGGGACCTCGGGGTGCCGTTCAGCGGGGTGACGGGTCCACTCAATGCGATCACGGACGTTCCGGGTGTCGAGGTTGGTCACGTCACGATCATCAAGGGGCATGGCGCGACCGTGAAGGGGCAGGGGCCGGTGCGAACGGGCGTCACCGCAATCCTCCCCCGTGGCCGAACGTTCGACCCGGTGCACGCGGCGTGGTATGCCCTCAATGGGAATGGTGAGATGACAGGACTTCCGTGGATCGAGGAGTCTGGCTTCATCGAAACCCCGATCATGATCACCAATACATTCAGCGTGGGAGTGGTGCGCGACGCCGTCATCGCATGGATGGACTCGACCGGCTACCACGCAAACGAGCCCATCTGGTACTCGTATCCGGTGGTCGCCGAGACGTACGACGTGCTGAACGACATCCTCGGCCAGCACGTCACCAGGGCCCACGCATTCGAGGCCCTCAACGCCGCTCGCCCCGGGCCGGTCGCGGAAGGGAGCGTGGGCGGTGGGACCGGGATGATCGCGCACGAGTTCAAGGGGGGCATCGGAACCGCGTCCCGGCTGACCGGCAGCGGGCACACCCTCGGCGTGCTGGTGCAGGCCAACCATGGAAGCAGGTCGCGGTTCACCGTGGCTGGCGTTCCGGTCGGGCAAGAGATCGCCGACATGCAGGCGAACTGGGATGTGCTGTACCGCGCCCGCGGCTCGATCATCGTGGTGGTGGCAACCGACGCCCCGCTCCTGCCGACCCAGCTGCAACGACTGGCCGAACGCGTGCCCATCGGGATCGGTCGGCTCGGCGGACTCGGCGAGAACTCCTCGGGCGACATTTTTGTCGCGTTCTCGACCGGCAATCCAGGCACGTGGGCCAGCGCCAGCGACAGTATTGGTGTGCTCCCCAACTCGGCAATGGACCCATTGTTTGAGGCCACTGTTGAGGCCACTGAAGAGGCGATCCTCAACGCGATGGTCGCCGCCAGGACAATGACGGGGCGTGATAGCCTCACCGTATACGCGCTCCCGCAGGATCGGCTGCAGGCTGCACTCCGCAAGTACAATCGATTCGTCGAACCGTCGTCACTTCCACGATCCGTCGCGCTCACGCAGGCGGACATGGAGCGGATGGTCGGGACCTACCGTCTCGTCGAACCCGGAATAGAACGCCGGATTTTCCTGGACCGGGGGATGCTCTTTCTCGAGCGGGGCAACGGGGGGCGCAACCGAATGCTGCCGGTCGGTGACGGTCGTTATTTGCTTCTGGGCGATAACATCGTATTTGATGAATTGCCACGGGAGGGGGGTCAACCCATGCGGCTCCGGGGGACGGTGAACGGAGAGCCCTTCGTGACGCTGGAACGCCTGCCAAGTGCGGGGCGTTGACCCCGGTCCCGGTGGCGAGGAATTCAGATGTTCGCCGGTGGTGCGCTTCCCGCAGCCTTGACACCGTTGAGCCAGGCCGCCAGTGGAAAAACGGAGCCCGACATTGAGCACGTCGGGCACCGTTTGCTGAATCTTCCTGATGGTTCCTACGGCTGGACGGCGATGCTCAGCAGCGCCGACTTGGTTTGCGCGAGCATTCCAAGCTTGGTGGCTGCACCAGTCGCGAGGTTGATGGCGTACAGGGTCGATTCCCCGGAAGGTGACGTGGCAAGCGCCGCGTACCCCGTCCCCGATGCAAGCGATATGTCGAAGCCGGTCGCGCTCCCGAAGTTCACGCCGACGGAACCGACGGTCGCCATTACGCCGCCGTTCGGTCCGCCAGTCGCCGGCGGAAAGGTGACCAGTGCTCCCGTGGAGCTATCGAGGGCGTAGAGCGCCGTCCCGGTCGCCGGATCATTGTCGTTGTTGGTGTAGCCCGTCGCCACGATGTTGGGATTGACGCCAAAGTTGATGTCGCTGGCGCCGTACTGGAGGACTCCGTCGACGATCACCGCGCCGTTGTCGACGTTGACCCGGAAGTTCTGGTCCGAAGTGGTGTGAATGCGGAGCCGGTCCGGAACGGGATTGAAGCCGGTACCTCCGACGAAACTGGTCATCCCCACGCTCAGGGAAACCGCTGCCGAGGTCATGCCAGTCGCGAGGTCGATCACGACCAGGCGATCGCCGCTGGTGACGCCATAGAGCACGCCGGTATCATCGACCCCGTTGTTGTTGAGGTCACTCGGGCGGAAGTCGATTCCGATCACCTGCTCGCCCGGGTTCAGTCCCTGGATCGCGATCAATGCGGAGGACTGGTTCGGCTTGCTGGTGGAGACGACAACCAACCCGTTGCTGCTGGTGAGGCCGACGATCGTCTCACCAGTTGATGCTTTCCTGGCCTGCATGGTGTTCACTTCGGACGATGCGGAAATGATCGTGTCGGGGGACGATTCGCTGCACGCGACCAGTGTGGCGGCGAGGGCGAGCGCCATGATATTCCTGGATTGCATAAGAGGCTCCGGACCGAGTGAGGGTGTGGACTGCGGCGGGGGTACGCCGCCCACCTCACTTTGGATCTCGGGGCGCTTGCACTGCGCGACCGATGGCCCGCCTCACACGAGGGGCTCGACCACGGACGAAAGCCCCGTCAACGGGTCGGGAACCGCACGCTCAATCTTCCACCACGTGCCGATCAAACTCCGCTCGATGTACTGCCCACGCGGCATGATCAAAACCGTCGGGGCCAAAGCACGCCGCGGCCGCGTGCGCCATCGCCAGGGCGTGGTGGGTATTGTCGTGCGCGAAGAGACCCTGACGCCCATAGCTCAGGAATTGCGGCAATGAATCGGCCCAGGCATCCAGCACGGCGAAGGGCTTCTCGTACCCGGTTGCGTAAATCGGGTACGCTTGCTTCAGGCGACGGACATGCACCTCGGTCGGCTCCGTCGGAAGTGGGATTCCAGCCCTGCGCAGGTCGTCTGCCACAAGTTCGCCCAATTCGAGGTCATCCATCGTCCACCACGGATCGCCGGGCCCGGCGGGCAACTCGGCACACAGGACGGTACCTGCAGCCTCCCGCAAGTCGCCGTAATTCTTCGGTTCGGAAAGCCGCGTGATGCGAAGGTCGGCGCTCGGGAAATAGTGCGCGTCGAACTCGGTGAACTGGTCGACCGGCAGTGCGAGATATATCAGCAACATCCCGCGGTACTCCATCGCGGCAGCAGCGGCGTGCACCTCGTCGGGAACGCCGTCACCGATCAACCGGGCCAACAACGTGATCGGTATCGTCGACCAGAGTTGGTCGGCCTCGAGGCGCTCGCGTTCGCCGTTGTGCTCCGATTCGATCAGCCACTTGTCGTGTCCGTCGCCGGGCGGCACGAGCCGGGTGACTTTCCGCCCATAGCGCAGGTCGGCCCCCAGCGCCCCGGCGGCGGAGGCGTACGCCTCACTGATCTGCCCGTATCCCTGTCGCGGATAAAAGAATCGCCCTGCGCCAGGCGGCTTGAGTCCCGGGACGGCGTTCATCACCTTGCGGATCAACTTGAGGAACGATCCGGCCGAGACTCGTCGCCGCGCCTGGATGCCGCTCAGTTCGCCGGGGTCGCGGCCCCAGATTTTACGCGCGTACGGGAAGTAGAACGAGTCACAAATGGTCGGGCCCAGGTTCGCGTGCAGCACGTCGGCGAACGAGTCGCCGGTCGGAGCGGACCGAAATGGTTTGGCGATCATGTCGCGGAGCGTGCCTAGCGCGAAGCCGGGATCGAGCCGGAGCAAGAGGTCCTGCGGCTTCAGCGGGAAGTGGATCCAGCGCCCTCGCAGGCCTATGCGGCCGTGGCGCGGCCGGTCGAGCAGGTCGTCACCGAGCAGCCCCTCGATCTCCCGCATTATCTCCGGCGCCGTGGCCGGGTGCAGGCGATGGCTCCCGTAATCGACCCTCATCCCCCCGAACCCGAAACTCCCCGCGTTCCCGCCGGGCACCTCATGCTGCTCCAGTACGGTGACGCGGGCGCGATCGGTGTGTCGGAGGCGGTACGCACCGCCGCCGCCCGCGGGACCTGCGCCCAGGATCACGATGTGCGGTTGTTCAGGTTTCACGCGCGGGCCCCGGCAACAGAACGTTCCTGATTGATTTCACGAAGAGACATGTTTCGCCCCCGGCCGAGCACCAGCCACACCACGCCACCGATGAGACCCCCGGCGATCAGCACCGCCTGCCAGAGTAGCGACGCGACGACGGCCGTGGCGGCGGGGACGCCGAACGGGAGCAGCACTGCGGCCAGGCTTCCCTCGCGAACTGCAAGGCCGCCGAGGGAGATCGGAACCAGGGCGGCAATCTTCGCCAGGGGCCACGCGAGGAACCAGGTGGCAAGGGCGACGTCGATGCCGATGCTTCGGCCGAGCCACGCGTTCAGCAGCACGAAACTTCCCTGTATGGTGATGGAAATTGCGAGGCCAAGGAGCGCCGTTCCTGGTCGGCGCCACAGGTGCCGCAAGCCCACGAACGCTCGTCCGATCGGTCGGCGCAGCTTCCTGGGCCAAGCCTTGATCGGGCGGCGCAGCAGGAAGGGCAGCCCGAGAACGAGCAATCCGATGCCGACGACGATCGCAACCGTGAGTGCCTGGCCCAGCCAACCGCCGAGGCTGCCGCGAGAAAGCACGCCGCCGATCAGCACGAGGATCGTCAACGCAATCATGTCCGTGACGCGATCCATGACGCCACCCCAGAGGGCCGCTTCCGGGCGCCGGGTGATGCGACCGGCAAGCGCAATCCGGAGGACGTCACCGCCGATGATGCTGGGCAGGCAGAGATTCGCGAACAGCCCCGCGCAGTAGCACGCGACGGCATCGAGCGGCGCGAGGCCGGCGCGCGCTGCGTTGACGAAGGCGCGCCACTTGATGATCCCGAGAGCATGCCCAGCGACAAACCCGGCCAGAACGCCGAGCAGGACCTTCGGCGGCAAGCGGTCGAGCGCGTCGCGCACGTCCTGCCAGGGCAGAATCACGAACAGCAGTGTGAGCAGGATGACACTCACCACCGCCTTCTGCCATGGTTTCATCGACGGCGCGCCAGACGGGTGTTCTGGTCGGCCAGCAACCCGACAGACCAGATCAACAGGGCGCCGACAAGCCCAAGCACCGCACTTTCGGAGAGGTTGTCGAGGGAGATGTCATAGATGAACTTGGCCACGCCCGCGACGAACAGGACCGCGCCTGCAGGCAGGAAGACCTTGAGCGGATTGAAGAACACGATCGTCCGCAGGATGAGGATCGTGAAATCGAGGGCGTGACGCGGGCGGATCTTGGACTGCCCGAGGCGAGCATGATAATTGATGGGCACGTACGCGAACGCGTGCCCGTTGCACGCGGCAGACATCGTGATGGTGGTGGTGAAGGAAAAACCATCGGGCAGCAGGAACTCGTACCGTGCAACCAGCCCTTTTCGCATCAGCCTCAGGCCGCTGTTGATGTCGGGAAGGCGCTGCCCGGCGAGGTATCCAGCCAGTCTGTTCAGGAACCACTTGGCTGGTCGGCGCACGAGGGGGATATTGACGTTCTCACCGAGGCGGCCGCCGATGACCATCTCGTTGCTGTCGGCAAGCGCAAGAAGGTCGGGGATCGATTCCACCGGATAGGTTCCATCGGCGTCGGTGATCAAGATCCAGTCATATTTCGCCCGTGAGATCCCCAGCTTGAGCGCAGCGCCGTAGCCGTGGTTGCGGGACCTGCTCAAGACGTGGGCACCAGTGGCATCGGCTTCGGCGGCTGTTCCATCGGTGGACCCGTCGTCCACCACGATGATCTCATGGAGCCAGCCACTGCCCGCGAGCACCTCCTGCACCGCACGAACCTGCCCGGCGACGTGATCTCCCTCGTTGAATGCGGGTATCACGACCGACACGGCGCGCTGTAGTTGCGCAGAATCAGTGCCGGCGACCTTTTCGATCACGTGCTCCTCCGGAGTATACGGGCCATGGCGTCGGGGGTTTGCAAGGGCAGTGCCGGACCGCCCCAAGGTAGCCCCGACGGTGATTGTCGAAAGAGGCACCGAGCTTGCAATTGATCCAGACTTTCCGGCAGGAGTGGATCGTGCGACCCATCTGGTTCTTCGTTGCGTTCGGGTTGGTTCTCACCGGGGCTTGCGCCTCGGAGACCTCGAGCGAACCCCTTCGGCAGGCGGACTGGGCCCCACCGGCCGACTCGATGATCCCTGACGATTCGCTGGGGGCATCGATCCGACGCGGTTTGGCGCTGCTCGTCGACACCCGGGATTCGTTGCCCCAATACGCCACGAGCTCGCTCAACTGTACCAGCTGCCACCTCGATGGTGGCCGTCGTGCAGGAGCAGCCCCGCTGCTCGGCACTCCTGGGCGATTTCCCGAGTACCTGGACCGCGCTGGTGCCGTGGTCCCAATCGAGGATCGGATCAATTACTGCATGACCCGCAGCCTTTCAGGGTATCCGCTCCCGTCGCGGAGCCGGGAAATGCTAGACATCGTCGCGTATCTGAGTTTCCTGTCTCGGGGGCTTCCATCGGGAGCGAAACCTGATGGCCTCGGATTTCCCGCCGTGGCGTCGCTGCGGGGAGACTCAACAAACGGCGCAACACTTTACCGTACCGCGTGTGCCGTATGCCACGGGAGTGAAGGAGAGGGTGGAGGTGTCCCGAGAGCGCCGGCGCTCTGGGGCGCCGCGTCGTACAGCATCGGGGCTTCGATGGCCCGTGTCGAGCGAGCTGCAGCCTTCATCAAGCACAACATGCCCCAGACCGATCCCGGCTCGCTCACTGACCAACAGGCCTGGGACGTTGCTGCCTACATCAACGGGCACCCGCGGCCCGACATGCCAGGCAAGGAGACCGACTGGCCGTACGGTGGAGCGCCCGAGGGGGTTCCTTATGCGACTCCGGGCCGCATACCCGTCGAGCATCGCGTGCTGCTACCGCGACCTAATCCAGAGGCTTCGCTGGTGCCGGTGCCTCGGGCGGTTGACCGGCGGGGACCAGGGCGCCGCTAGACGCGGTGCAACTCAGGATCTCGGTGAGCGGTATCGCCTCGACGCCTCCCCGCAGATTGGCCAACACAACCAGGCCACCGCCCAGCACTGGCCCGCCGCGGTCGTAGCCGGTTCGCCGACGCAGGGTGCAACTCACGGCGCCCGTGAGGCGATTCCGGACCTCGATCACGCCATCGCGGCCGCTCAGGATCACCTGCGAGCCGATCACGAGGGGGGCGCCGCGCGCCTCGCGGGCACCCGCGCTCCAGAGCGACGCACCCGTGCGGGTCGAGAACGCGACCAATGTGTCTGATTCGGGTAGCACGACGACGCCGACACTGTCCTCGACCGCAGTAGTGCCCGAGGTGTGTCCCTCCACATCACGGGTGAAGTGGTAGATCCGTGTGCGCCAGAGCAACCGACCAGTGGCGAGATCCAGGGCGAGGACTGCCTGGCCCGCCACCGCAGCATCGTGGTCGAACATCGTCCGGATCAACTCCGTCTGCGCGCTGAATCCCAGCCGGCGAAACTCGGCGAATGACGTGCCGCGCAAGTAGGCCAGCCCGCTGATGAACATCACCCCGTCGCTTATGGCGGGCCCCGCATGGCCGACCTTGATGAACCCCGGCACCGTCGTGCACCAGAGCGGCTCGAACGTCGAGATGAGCACGGCACACGCGCCGTTGACATCGAGCGCAATGCCGAGCGTGTCGCCCGTGGCCGCGGGCGGCGCCATGATCACTCCGCCAGGGAGTTGCCGCTCGTCTAGCAAGTCGCCGCTGACGAGATGTCGTTTTCGCAACATGCCGGCAGCCGATGCGTAGACGACGACAGAGTCCCGGATGACCGGTGACGTCATCACCGAAGACTCTGCGAAGTGTGTCCAGAGGCGTCGCCCGGTCAACAGTTCGTAGGCCGCGACGCCCGAGGGCGCACGGCCGCCCATGCTACCCCACTTGTCGCCGAACCCGACCACGACGATCTGCCCATCGCTCACTGCGTCCTGATGGACCCAGTTCGGGAGCCGAACCGCCCACAGCCGCTGCCCCGTGGCGAGGTCCCGAGCCTCGAACGAGCCGGTCAGGTGGGTGCCCAGGAGGACGACGTTACCGACAATGCTCGCGGATGACCGGACCGGACCATCTATCGCTGCCAACCAACCGGTGACGGGCGAGGCGCCGGCCGTGCTGCCGCCATCAACTCGCGCCGAGTTGCGGCCATTTTCCCGGTACTGCAACCAGCTCCCCGCGACTGAAGCCATGGCACTCACAGGCCGCGCATCCACACGCCGACCCGGCCTGAAAAAATCCAGGCCGGAGGGAGGCGCTGTGGCGTCCTCGCATTCCTGCGCCTGCCTGACGGAATCGCCCGGGGCGGGGTGAAACGGAATCGGGACGCACAACGCGGTCCCGTCACCAGCGCGGCCCCAGATCTCCGCGCGGCCTCCCTCCAGTCTGCGCACCGCGATGGTGACATCGTCGGGGAACGGCCAGTCCGGTGGGATGACGAGGGGAAGCTCGCCGACGAGCGAGTCGGAGAGCTGATGCGCGGCAACGTTCGCCCCCCAGTGCGCGCGCTGTGCGGGCGTCAGCTCATCAAGCCGCTTCCAACGTGACTTCGCCACAGAGGGGGGCCAGGTCATCAAGCTCTTGCCCGAAGCGTCGAGTTCCGCCAGTCGCCACTGGGCGTGCGCTGTCATCAACACCAGCAGCACCAAACTGTACAGCACGATGCGGGTTGGGATCTGGATCAGCGCCCTGCGCGATCGAATCAGGAACAGCCCCGCGAGCACTATTGCCATGACACCCATGGCGAGCAGCGCGTATCGGCGACCACCAGGTAGCAGGTCGTTGACAGCGAACGCGGGGCGATGGATGACTGCGTACCCGGTGGCGAGCACGGTAATCACCGCGACAACGATATCGAGCAGTCTCAGCGTGACTTTCATGGACCGGACCTGATGAGGAGGAACGGCGGGCGAGCCGCTCGCGGCGCCACGTCCGTCACTCGGAGGATGACCATGGCCCCACCACGTGCTAAGCGGCGGCCTTTCGAACCCGTGCGGTCACAATCACCTCGAAGTCAGGGTCGAGGTGATCAAGTTCTTGCGGGAGGAACTCGTCCGCCGCAAGGCCATGGAGAAATGCGGTCGCGCTCAGCACGTTGCCGTAGGTCCCGACGGCGACCTCGGAGCCGGGGAAAAGCTCGGTGACCAGTGCTGTGATGGATTGGGACGTGAAGTGCCAATACTCGCCCCAGTCATCCCGTCCGAGACGTCGCCCGATCTTGCTGATGCCGTGGGTGGTCAGCAGCAGTACGCCGCCCGGCCGAAGGATCCGGTGCAGCGTGACCAGCGCCGCGCGAAAATCGTAGATCATCTGCAGCGATTGTGTGAAGATGATGCAGTCGAAGCTGTCGCTGGCGATGTGTGGCGCGTCGGTAAGGTCTGCAATGATGGTCGCGCCCGCGCTGCCGGCGGCATAGTGAAGCACATCAACCTGAGTCGGCCTGCTGTCACCGAACTTTGTGATATAGAAGGCGTCGCCGAGTTCGAGGCAGCGGCCCCGGATGTCCGTCCGATGGTCCGCCAGGAATCGTTCGATGTAGTGTCGATCGATCGGCATGCCGCGATCCATCCCGAAAATCGGGCTGATCGGGGAGAGTCGGCGAAGGTCACCGAATGCCACACTGCCGGCCCGCGGCCATTGCAGTCGGTGGGTGCGTTGCTGCTGCACCACCCACTGACGGAAGCCGGACGGAAGCAGTCGCTTCGCCGTCTCGATGGCCCAGTCGCGAATCGACCCAGACCTGATTTGTGGACTCCCCGCGACCACGTCAGGGCATCCGATAGACGGTCGCCACGCTCGCGTCGGGAAGTTGCAGGGCGAGGTGCGAGCCGGCGGAGATCGTCACCGGAAGGGGATTGGTGCGTGCGCCCTGGTCGGTGGTGACTCGGAAGCCGTAGCGGCCCCCCGGCAGTCCTTCCACCGCGACCAGTCCGCCGGTTCCACGGGCACGCACCACCACGCTGAAGGCGCCGTTCGGATTGCGGAACGCGACGGTGACGATGTCGGGCCTGTCGCTCGTGCTCCCGATGCGCACCGCACCGCGACGCGCATACAGAAAGACCTGCGCCAACTGATCGGTGTGTCGTCCGGGCGCGATCGCGCTGGCACCGGTCCGACCGAGCGTCACCCGTGCATAGTTGCCGCCGTCGTCCGGCACGCTCGTGGTCTCGGCCATGGCCCACTGCTGCCAACCCGATACCTGGGCCACGAGCAGGTCTTCAAGCAGCACGTCGAGTCCGGCGTTGACCTTTTCGAGCATGGCCGTCTCCACACCCGTCGCTGCCGCCGCCGCGTGGATCGCTGCTGCCGTGCCGGCGCTCTCACCGCCGTATCGGTGGTACGAGAACGTCGAGAGCAGCCCTCGCGCACCGGGAACCGCCACCATCTTGTTGAAATAACCCAGTGCTGCACTCATCGACGTGGTGCTGGGCCCGACAAAGTCGGGGTGGAAGCCGTCGCTTGCCAATCGCGCGGCCACCGCAACCAGGCCGGCGCCGATGCGGTCGCCGCGCCAGTGCACCGTGTTCTCCGGCTCGAGGATCATCTCGAACGAATCGGGAATCAGTCCATACTTGTCGCGCAGATGCTGGAAGTGCACGAGGACGAACTCCGCATACTCCTCGGCGTTGTTCGCATGGCTGAGCGTTCCCTGACGCGCCGCGTTCCACTTGAAGTCGAGATAGTTGACGTTGATATGGAGCCGCTCGCCGCGAGCCTCGACGGCGCGCTTGATCGGAAGCAGGTATCGCTCGATCCGATAGTCCAATGCAGCAAACTGAAAACCGGCGAGGTTGGCAACGCGAGGGTCCGAGTTGTCATTGACCTTTTCATACCGTCCGGGAGACCATGCCGAATACGTCATCGCACCGGAATAAAACGGTGCCCAGTCGTCGCGAGGATTCTCCGCGCCACTGGCGATCTCCACCCGCACGGCATTGATCCCCACCTGATCCACCAGCCAGGTGGACACGGCATCGGCGTACTGTTCGACACTCGCGGCGAACCGATCGCCCCGTTTGTCCTGATCCCACATACGAAGCGACGTCGCCCAGCCGCTGCTGATCGTCTGGAACCGCGTCGTGCTGTCGACGGTCACCCGGATGGCTCCCGCGGGAATCGGCCCGGGCGGCGGTGGCGCGGGCTGGGGAATCGGGCTGGAAGGCGCCGACGGCGGTCCCACGGTGTCGTTTCCGGGTCCGCTTTCCCCACATGCCGCGCACGCGGCAAAGGAGGCCGAAGTCATCATTGCGATAAGGAACTTCACGAACTCACCCCCAGAGCGTTTGCCTGCTCATATATCGTCGACCCAGTTGGACCCGCTCCCGACACTGTCGCATCAACCTGACGCCTCCCGTAAGGCAGTGGTTCAGGCGCGAGGGCATCGACTTTCCGGCCCGTGTTCACCTCTGCAATCACGCGGAATCCCGCTCGCATCGCAACCGCCGCCTCGCAGTTTCGCATAACCCCAACGCCGCACCGCTCGCGTTGGATCCCCCGGCGACAACCGGCCGCTCAGTGTCGGACGGCTGCCCTTCGCGATCTCGGGTGCGTCGGATGGCCGCTGCACTGTCACGACATATGTGTTGCACTCCTGCAACAGCGGGTCGGGATTGCCTACGTCAGCTCGCCATGGGTTAGCCGGCGAAGGGCGGGGAGGAGATTCCGGTCGGTTATTGGTCCGGCGAAGCCGAAGGTCACCACGACAAGAAGCGCCCCAGTCAGCGGAGGAATCGGCCAGATCGTGCCGATCGCCAGCATCGCCGCGACGAGCATCGCGGGGCGTACCGTCGGACCCATCATTCCCCAGCCCAGTGTTCGCCGTGCGTGCACGAGAAGGATCATCGCGACCACCACGTTCGCCGAGAGTATCGATATCGCGCCGCCGAGGACACCAAATTTCCCGATCAGCGCCACCCCTGTCGCGAGGGTCACCACCGCGCCGGCTGTCTGGATGGCCACCACCGATCGCTCCTTTCCTGCGGCCACGAGCACCCAGCGAGGGTGATCACTGAGCAGCAGCACCGGCACCGTCCATCCCATCACGGCGAATGCAACAGCTGCACCCGCGAAGTCAGGACCGAATAGGACGTTGAGGATCGTCCCCGCGAGGACGCTCAGGAGCATTGCCCCGAGTGCGCCGAACCACGCACAGAGCCTCATTGAATCCCGTACCAGCAGTCGGAGGTCAGCGGCGCGTCGGTCGGTGTACCGCGCGATGATCGGGAAGAGATTGAAATGGTAGATCCACGCGAATGTGGCCAACGACGCGAATACTCGGTGCGCGGCAGCAAAAGGCGCGGCGGCTTCAAGGCCCAGCAGGGTGGCGACCAGCAACGGTGGGATGTACTGGTTGGTGGCCCAGATCACGTGGCTGAGTCCAAGCGGTAGCGCTTCGACGATGAGGTTGCGGACGCGCTCCCAACTCATGGACAACCGGATGGGGGCGACATCCCGCGCCTGCAGGAACATCGCCAGTCCGCCGGCCAGCCAGAGCGAGAGCAATTCGACCCAGCCGACCGCGGTGGTGTCGTTCGGCCGGTTGACCAGTACGACCACGCCCAGTGCGAACAGGCCCATCCTGACCGACTGAACCAGCGCCGTGGTCCCGATCCGACCTGTCCCCTGGAAGAGCCACGCCTGCGCGAGGGGGACGCCGAGGAGGCCGAAAGCGTACAGGACAGTCAGCGTCCGCGCAGTCGGATCGGGCACCAGGACGATGGCGGCGCAGACCATTCCGATCAGGCATGCCGAAGCCAACCCAAGCCGTGCGGTCAGAACCTCTGCAGCGGTGGCCTTGACGGAGTCGGGATTGGCGGCGAGTCGGCGCACCCCGACCGTTCCAACCCCGGCGTCGATGAGGATCGCGGCGATGGCACCGAGGGCCGCGGCGAACTCGACGGCGGCGTAGCCCGACGCAGTCAGGCGACGCGCCAGCACGGCGAAGGCCACGAACCCCAGGACGCGACTCGCCACCTGGCCCGCTACGAGCGGGCTCAGGTTCCAGAGAAGCGTCGGCCGGATTATGCGTCCGGCCGCGTTCGTCACGCCTCGCGCTCGTCGGCGGGCAGGTCCACGTGGATCATGCCGTCACGAACCGTGACGGGAAACTGTCGCAGGGCCGGCAGGGCCTTGCATCCACACTCGCCGGATGAACGGTCGAACTCCAGGTTGTGCCATGGGCAGACGATCACGGATCCCTCGACGTGACCATCGACCAGATCGGCGCCTGCATGGGGGCAGAATCGGGAGACCGCTGCAACATCGTTCTCGCCGAACCGCGCGACGGCAACCTTGCGCGATACCGCGCGGAGCTGTCCGACCGGCACCGAGTCAAGCGGAATGGGGTTCTGCCCGGGGTCGACCTGGCCCTTCTCCCGCCGGGCTCCCTTGGTTGACAGCAGTCGGTTGCGCGCGCGCTCTGCGAGCGAGCGCACGTGGCTGAACTGGATTCGCGCCGGAAGATGGGAGATTGCCCGCAACGCTCCACGCTGCCAACCCGCATGGAGGTAGTCGTGATAATGGCCCAGAGGGAATGTGGGCTTTCCGAACGTGACCCGGAACGACAGCGCCACCCGGGTCGTATCGGTGCGATTGACCTCGGAGCCGTGCAGGTGACTCAGTGAAACAGCACGATGTCGCCCGGCGCGAGGTCGAACGTCATCGCCTTGCTGAGGCGAACTCCGCGCGGCACTTCGCCCTTTTCGTTGTGCGGCAACGCTTCCTTGAAATGCTCGGCGTACACCGTGAGGCCGTTGCCCGGAACGACCGGGCCAAGCGCGGCCCAGAGATTGAGTGCGTTGTCGGGACAATCGAGCCAGTAGTCCCGGTGTGGCCCATGCGCAGCGACCTTCCCGTGGCCCCGCTTCTCGGCAAACTTGTCGAAGGCCTTACGGAAGCCCATCGCGATGTCATACGGTATGTGAAAGCGGACGTTGGGCTCGCGCTCGAAGTACCACTGCTGCCGCTCGGGAAACAGACTGGCTGCGAGTCGGTCCATGAACTGTGCGGCGAGCGGCGTGAGTCGCGCGTACGCCGCGTCGGTCACCGCCGGAATCGACTCGGGATTCACGAACTCGTGAATTTGCTCGATGCCGGCCGCCTCGACCGCAGCCGCCGATTCGGCCCCCGCAGCGTCGGAGACCCCGGCCGAGACTGCCCGAATGATCTCGTCGAAAACTCCAGCGTGCTGCATGCCACCTCGAATCACGATCACCTCGCCCGCGAGGCCGCGCGCGGCGAGGTTCGACTCGGATGTGATCTCGGTATGATCAACGATCGTGGGCACGGTGGACGAGGGTTGCTGCGTTGACGTTGCGGTCACGGCTCGTACTCCTCCAGGCGGTCATGGTCTGCGAGCGGCGTCAGCGGAGGCCGGGACGCACCACAGCAGTTGAGTCAGTTGGTCTCGAAGAAGTCGCGATTTCCGTGCCGGATCCGTGGACCCCGTCGACCCCGACCGAGAGCTGTCACGTGGGTAATTCGGAACCCGACAGGGCACCCGTTCCCGCAAGATACTGGCGGTACCGGTCCAGCCGGTCTCGGAGGTACTCGCGGGATCCGAGATTCTTGTCGACCGAGTGTAGGGGGCGCTCGGCTGGGACCAGTGGGCAGTCGGCGTCGGCAGGGACTCGATCTGGTTCGACGAGCAGGAGGGGCCGACCTGCCACGTCTTCGACCACGTCGCAAAGTTCGCGGAACGAAACGGTTGCCGGCCCCGCGACGTCCCACCCGCCCGACGCCCCGTCGCGGATCGCGTCCAAGACCATGTTGACGGCGTCGTCGACGTGCAGCCAATGGCGGCGGCGCTCGAGGCCGCCGAGCCGCAGGGCAGTGCCCGTCGCTCCTGCCGTCAGTGCCGCTGGGATCAGTCGACCTGCCGGCTCGCCCGGCCCGAAGAGGAAGTGGAACCTGAGCCAGTTCGCACGTAAACCCCGTTGCTGCTCCAGGATCGCTCGCGCTTCGGCCTTCCGTCGGACATAGGTTCGATACGGCTCGCCCAGGCACCCCGTGCCATGCTCGCTGAGAGCCTCGACTCCGCTTCCAGCTCCCCACACGGTCACGTCGTGGGCAGCTGCCGCGGCCGCGAGGCCGGCCAGCCAGGAAGTGAATTGATGCCATTCGCTGTCTGGCTCCGACGGCGTGTTCGACCGAGCGGCGTACCGATCGAGTCGTGGCCAGGACAACACCAGAAGATTGACGGGATCATGCGGCCAGATATGGCGGACTTCGGAGAGCTGCACGGCCAGGGACTCGCGGAGGACTGGCTGCGTCGGCGTCCCAACCAACCGTGCTTGCGTCAGGATCCGCTGGCCGATGAAGCCCCTGACGCCCGAAACCAGCACGGGTGGTACACCACGAGGCTGCATTTGGGCTCCGTGCGAGGTGTTGAGCCGGCGTCCCGCTTCGCCCTCGGGGCACCCGTCTTGCTTTCCGTCGCCCAGGATCGTTCGCGGGAGGGTCGCGCCGTAAAGTCCCATACTGCCGGCGAACTGACCGTGCCGCAAGCCCGGATCCGCATGCTGCCCAGACCCCTCGTCCGCGAGTCGACCAGCCCGATGAGCCAGGATGCCACCAGCGACCGCTGGCCCTCCACCCGAGACCTCACATACCTAGGCCTCCTCGCCCTGGTGCCCGTGTTGGGGTATCGCTTCGGCATCGGCAACCAGATTGAGCAGTTCGCCCTCGTGGAGCGCGTACTCCAGTCGGACTTCATCCCCGCCGACTTCTACGTCAACTCCTCGAGCGGTTTCGGCCCGCGGTTCTATCACGTTCGCGCAGTCGCCGCACTCGCCGACGTGGTTTCGCTTCCCTGGGCCGTGCTGCTGCTGTCAGTCGCCACGAACTTCGCAGTTGCGCTGGTGACGTTCATGGGATCGCGGCGTGTGCTCGGCGCATCGTCGGTCGCTGCGGCCACCGCTGCAACGCTGGTCGTCGTCAATCCGGGCTTTTCGCTCGGACTCGCGGGCTTCCTCCGCTTCGACTCCTTCCAACCGGCGAGCGTCGCAATCCCACTGGCGCTGGGTGGGCTGGCGTTGATTGCGTCGCACACTCGGCTCTATTTAGCAGCGGCGCTCCTCGCGGCCGCCAGTGCATTTCATCCCCTCATCGGTGCCGAGACCGCAGCGGTCGCGTTTGCCGCTGCATGCCTGTTCCGACCCACCGGCGCGGCGGTAATGCGGGTAGTACCTCCAGCGCTTCTCTGCGCCAGTCTGATGGTCTTGCTGTGGGCACTGCCGCCACTGGTGCTCGAGCATTCCGCGGGGGCCGTTCCCGCCGGCGTGGTGTACGACGTAATGGCCCGTTTTCGCGCCCCGCATCACTACCTCGCCTCTGCGATGCCCACCGCGCACTATGCCACGTTCGCGGTCTTTCTCGGCGGCGTCGTGGCCATTGCTGTCGCACGGTTCCGGCGGCACGGCGTGGAACCTCCTGTTGTTCGACTCGGGCTGGTGGCATTCATGGTGGTAGTCGTCGCGATGGCGAGCGCGTATTTCGTCGACCGCATGCGTGACGAGCTGTGGGTGATGGCGCAACCGTTCCGGCTGTTGTTCCTCGTCAAGTGGATCGGATTTCTCATCATCAGTGCATTCGCGGCGGAGGCCTTTGGCAAAAGCCGCGCGACGAAATGGTTGCTGATCATCGCGGTCGTCCTCGCCCCGGCCGACTCGCTCGGATTGATCGCCCTGTCGGGCGCTCTGGCAGCGTGGTGGTGGCCTCAACGCGCCCTCGCCTGGGGAACAATCGGGATCGCCCTCGTCGGGCTCGCGTTAGCCGCGTGGTCGGGATCATTTGGAAGCGAGCGCAACCTGGTTCGGTCGATGGTCGCCGCTGCCACGCTGTTCCTTGTTTACCACGGAGTACGCAACGGACTTCGGTGGGCATCACTGTTGATCGCGGGCCTGTTGGGCCTCGCCGTGTGGAACGGCCCGGACGGTCCGATCCCAGTGGAGGCGATGCGCCCGGCGTTCACGTGGTCGCAGGTATCCGGACCGGGGGCAGATGCGGCCAGGTGGGCAGGGAAGCACAGTCCTCCGGGATCGGTTTGGCTGGTGCCCCCTGACATGGAGACTTTCCGCCTCCTGGCGCGACGCGCGATCATAGTGGACTTCACCAGCGTGCCGCTCGATCCGGCTGGCCTGCAAGCCTGGCGCGACCGGATCGAAACGGCCTACGGGCCGGTGTCCTCCGGGGGATTTGATGGCCTGAGGACCATGCGGGAGAACTACGGCGGTCGGACGGAGGAGGAGCTTCGGCGCGCGGCATCCCACCTGGGTGCGACCCACGCGGTTCTGCCGTTGGCGGTGGCGTGGCCAGGGACATCCGTGGTCTATCGCAACGCCGAGTTCCAACTCGTTCAGTTCTGAGTGACGCCCGTGGCCAGCATCCCCGGCAGCATCCGGGATCCGTTCAACGTGGCGGGCGCGACTGGGCACTCGATGCAGCTGCAGCAACGGCGATACTGCTGAGGCGTTCGTGCAACCAGTCCGCAGTCAGGGTCTCTATGCCGGCGCAGTTCGCGCTCATGTCGGCATCCGCCAGCAGCCCGGTCACCTTGTCCTTGCGACCGATCCGGTACTCGATGCCAATTGTGGGTCGACCCTGCGAAAGTGCGAAGATCGCGGCGTGAAATCGCATGGCGATCACGGCGTCGAGGCGCCGCACGAGGCTCACGACGGCATCCAGGCTGGCGTCGTCCTCCCATATCCTGAAATCGACCCGCGGAGGTAGCAGTCTCTGGATCCGGTAAGCGCTACGCAGGTCGGACATGCCGAACTGGATGGCGTTCATCGGGAAGAATACGATGCGCGGTGGTTTTTCGGATGCGTCGTGGAAACGCACCAGCGCCTCGGCGAGCCGTTGCTCGAACCGTTCCTCGACCATTCGGGTCAGCGCGAGCCGCTCGCTCATTCCCTTCCCGGGCGTGAACTCATGCCGTATCGGCCGCAGGTTCAGGCCGATCAGCATCCGGCCATCGGCGCCGTCGAGCAGCCACCGAACGCCCGCCTGATCGCGGTCGGACAATTTCAAGGCTTGGGGCGCACGGGTGGCGAGGTAGTCGAACGCCGGGTCTTGGCGCACCTCGACTGCCAGGTCTCGGACTAGCGGTTTCGAGGCATCGGCAGACGTGCGAACCGTCACGCGATCGGCGATTCGCACCAGTCGGCGGGCAACCCATGCCGACGCCGATCGGAAGAACGGACCGGCCCCGATTCCCTCGACGATAAAGGGCTTTCGGGCCCCACGCGCGTGGGTGACGGCATGCAAGTGGAGGACCAGCTGCTTGGGCAGGTCCATCAACGGACCGCCAGCGTAGACGACACCGTCCACCTGTGGAAGTGCGGCCGACACCGCCGAGCGACTGTACTCTTCAACCGACACGTCGACCGGCAGCTCCAGCATCTGCACGAGGTGCCGGGTATGATCGGCACGCTGGCTCATCAGGATCGCCCGTGTCGTGCCGTGGCGCTGATTGATTCGAAGCAGGACGCCACCGAGGATCGCGGCGTCGCCGATGTGATCTCCGCCATACGCGCCGATGATCATGACACGCTGGAGCGGGGCGTCAGGTTGCTTCCGTCGCCGGCCGATCACCCGCGTGGTGATCCCGGTCCAGATCCATGCCAGCACTCCGAGTGCGCCCGACAGGATCACGCCGGTGGCGTCGGCCGCGTGGGCCATTCGGTCGACCGCAATCGCGCGGTTTCCGCTGGCTCTCGCCGCACTGGGCGCGGGCCCCATGGATGTCACGATGCGCGGCGTGTGCAGCGCCGTGGTGGTCGCGTCGAACCCGAACCGCAGCACCGGATGACTGCTCAGGCGATTGTTTGTCGGATGCAATGCATCGAGCAAGCGCAGCGTGTCGCGGCGCTGTTCCGCCGGCCACCGCAGCAGTGCGTCGTCCGATGGGCGGTGCTGAACGAAGTCGCGCGCAAACCGGACGTCGTTCTCGCCGAGCTGGCCGCCTTCCAGCGGAACCTCGGGAGCAATCAGCGAAGTTTCGACATCAACGTCCCCGGCGAGCACATGCAGCCCCTCGAGCCGATAGACCAACGCGGGAATGGCGGGGATGACCCAGCGAACGGGAATCGCGGCGTTGCGCAACCGCCGCGACGCCGAGACCGTCTGGTCGAGCGTCGTGGACCCACCGCCGAGAAACGCCGCGGGGTCGGCGTCGGCCGGCACGACCAGCTCGACTTCCACACGCCGCGAGACCCTTGCCCCGGAAGCGAGCCTGGCGAGCGCCTCAACGCCATCCGGGTGTACCCGCCCATCAACGCGGATGCATAGGTCTTGCACATCCGGAAACGAGCGGAGCAATGTGGGCAGTTCGGTGGGCCAATGGTCCGGGGACACCAGGATCCGTAGCTGGACGATGGAGCTCACTTCTCCGAGGGCGTCGGTGCGTGCGGCCACGGATTCGTCTGCCGGGGACCGCTCCCAGCTGACCTCGGCGATGGTCGCCGCACTGTGGATGGCGCGGCTCATGACGAGCGTCCGTCGCCCTCCACCGGCGCACCCGCGACACTGCCGTTCGAGATGATCTCGTTCTGGCGGCGGATCGATTCCTGGTGGATCACGTCGTAAAGTGCACGAACGAAGTCTGGCGCAAGCGAGCGGCTGGCGGCCAGGGCGAGGCGGTCGGCTAGCAGCTCCCGCCAGCGCTGCACCTGCAGCGTGGTCACGTTGCGCTCCCGCTTCTGTTCGGCAATCTGCTCGACGATCTGCATCCTCTTGACCAGCACGGCTAGCAACTCGTCGTCCACCTCGTCGATCTGGTGGCGCAGATCCTCAAGTATCGCCACAAAATCGGGGTTGCTCGAACCTGGTCGCCGGATCGCCAACTCGGCGATGATCTCCCCGAGGCGCTCCGGCGTGACCTGCTGGGCGGCGTCACTCCACGCCTGGTCGGGCGACGAGTGCGCCTCGATCATCAGGCCGTCGAGGCCGAGGTCCATGGCGCGCTGTGCCACGTCGAGCAGCAAGTCGCGTCGCCCGCAGATGTGACTCGGATCGTTGACAATCGGTAGCTCAGGGATCTGTCGACGAAGTTCGATCACCATGCTCCACGTTGGCGCGTTGCGATATGGCGCCGAGTTGGCGGTCGACACCCCGCGATGGATCACGCCAAGCGATCGGACTCCGGCCTGGGAGAGGCGTTCGAGCGCCCCGATCCACAGTCCCATGTCGTTGCTGGTCGGGTTCTTCACGAGCACCGGTACGTCAGTGCCGCGGAGTGAATCCGCGAGCTCCTGCACGGAGAACGGATTCACCGTCGTGCGGGCTCCGATCCACAGGAGATCGATCCCGGCAGCCAGCGCCGCGTCGACGTGGCGTCCATGCGCCACTTCGGTCGCCGTCCGGTAGCCGAACTCAGCTCCTGCGGCCGCAAGCCATTCCAGCGCGGGGTCACCGATGCCCTCGAACGATCCCGGCCGGGTACGCGCCTTCCAGACACCGGCGCGCAGGTAGTCGACGCGCGCTCCGCGCAGGCGTCGCGCCGTGTCGAACACCTGCTCGCGGCTCTCCGCGGCGCACGGTCCCCCGATGATGACGGGCCGTCGTTCAACGCCTGACCATTGCACCAACGGTTGTACCGGTATCACCATCATGCTCCCGAGGCAGCAGGCACGAAGCTCGCAGAAGGGTCAACGGCCGACGGGCTCGTCCGCACTACCGAAGGCGCAAGAAGCGAGCCATGTTACACCGGTCTGCCGGGGTACAGGACGATCTGGACTGCCGTTAGTCCGGCCACATTTGGAGGGGGCGCATGAAGGTCAGCAAGGACATCGATACGCAACGGGCCAACTGGACCTTCGACGGGAAGGTGGCCGACACCTTCCTCGACCACGTCCGGCTTTCCGTGCCGAATTACGACGCGGGCCATGACCTGATCTGTGACCTGTCCGACTACTTCTGCCACGCCGATAGCGTCTGCTACGAGATCGGTGTGTCAACCGGACAGTTGCTCCGCAAGCTCGCGGAACATCATCCGCACAAGCCAGGTGTCCGGTGGGTCGGCATTGATCCGGTCGCGTCGATGGTCGACAAGGCGCGTCAGCATTGCGATGGGTTGGAGAACGTCGAACTGGCTGTCGGCGACGCCCTGACGTACGAGTTTGAGAAATGCGACCTGATGGCGTCGTATTATTGCGTGCAGTTCATCGCGCCCCGCCATCGCCAGGAACTCATCAACCGCATCTACGAACGGTTGAATTGGGGCGGGGCCTTTATGCTCTTCGAGAAGGTGCGCGCTCCCGACGCACGGTTCCAGGACATGACGAGCGCGCTGTACAACGACTTCAAGGCGAAGAACGGCTTCTCGTCCGACGAGATTCTCAACAAGACGTCCAGCCTCAAGGGCGTCCTCGATCCTTTCTCGACCGAGGGAAACCTAGGCCTTCTGCGGCGCGCGGGATTCACCGACATCATGACCGTCATGAAGCATCTCTGTTTCGAGGGATTCCTCGCGATCAAATGAGCAACCCAACCCAACCGGCCCCGGGTGGCTGGGACGCGGTCTCGCGTGCACTTCACTGGGTGCTCGGGCTGCTTGTCGTCCTGGCAATTCTCACGGGCCTGCTTTTCATGTACCGCGACGGACTGCATCTGGTCGGCAAGGATGCAAAGATGGCGTTGAAAGGCCTTCATTCCTGGATCAGCTATCCGCTGGTGGTGGCCCTGCTCCTGCGGGGGGTCTGGTTGTTCCGTGGCCCGCCGATCGCGCGTTGGCGTGCGGTCTGGCCGGGACTCAAGGCCTGGCGGGACGTACCGTCGGAGCTGCGCGATCTGCGCGATCGCCGTCCAGTCCGGTACGTTGTGCGCAGCCCCGTCAACCGAATCACGGCAGTGATGATGTATGGGATGCTTCTCCTGCTGTCGCTCACGGGGCTGGTTCGCGCGGGCACGGATCTGTATCACCTGCCGCTTGGCCCGGTGGTGGCCATGTTCGTTGCACGACCGGACGTCCCGCCGTCGACCATCACATGGCGCAACGAGGAAACCACCACGATTCCGTATCGTTTCGCGCGCGTGACGCAGGTCAAGGTCGCGACCGGGTGGCTGCACCGTGTCGGTTCGTGGGTCATGCTGGCGTTGGTCGGCCTGCACGTCCTCGGAATCGTGCTGACGGAGATTCGCCAGCGGTCGGGAATGGTATCGGCCATGGTCTCTGGTGGGATTCGTCGGCCTTCACCGTCAGCCAGCGGGCCCGGGGACAGCTCTTGACCCGTCCACTCCGTTTCGCGATGGTCACGACGTTTTATCCTCCAGCGAATTTCGGGGGGGACGGACAGGCGGTGCGGCGCCTGACCCATGCGCTGGCCGGCCGCGGTCACGAAGTCGACGTCATCCACAACAGCGATGCATATCTCGCCCTGGGGGGAGTCGAAGCTGAACTGCCAGTCGAGCCGCCCGGTGTCCGTGTCCATCGGCTCCACAGTCGGTATCCCATTCTGTCGAGCCTTGCCATCCACCAGCTGGGACAGCCGGTGTTGCACGGTCGCGCTATCCGCGACATCCTGGCGGGTGGCTTCGACGTCATCCATTTCCATAATGCGTCAATGGTCGGTGGTCCCGGAGTTTTCGGCTATGGGCGCGGGATCAAGCTGTATACTGCGCACGAGCACTGGCTTGTCTGCCCGACGCACACGCTGTGGCGTCATAACCGCGAACTCTGCACGGGACGCCAGTGCAATCGTTGCGCGCTCCACTATCGACGCCCGCCGCAGACGTGGCGATGGGGCGGTCATCTCACCCGGTCGATCGCGCACATTGACGAGTTCCTGACGCTCAGCCACGCAGCGGCGTCCAACCACGCCCGCTTCGATTTCCCGCGGACATTGCGGGTGGTTCCGGCGTTCCTTCCGGACGCTGAGTCAGATGTTGAGCCGGTGCAGGTGGCGGCTACCCGACCATACTTCCTCTTCGTCGGCCGATTGTCGCGCATCAAGGGATTGCACGACGTGATACCGCACTTCACTGGTGACGGCGAATCGGAACTCTGGGTTGCCGGTACGGGTGAAGAGGCCGAGGCCTTGCGCCGACTGGCCGCGGGCTCGGCGCGGGTCCGATTCCTCGGCCATCAGGATCCCGCCCAGCTTCGTGGGCTCTACCGCAACGCCCACGCCGTGGTGCTCCCGTCGGTGTGCCACGAAGTTTTTCCGATGGTGGTCCTTGAGGCATTCCGTGAGGGCACACCGATCATAGCCCGGGATCTCGGCCCGTTTCCCGAGATCGTAGCCGGGAGCGACGGCGGGTTGCTCTTTCGGTCCCCCGAAGAGCTTGGCGCCGCGATTCAGTCGCTGACCGTGGACCCCACGCTTCGGGCCCGCCTTGGCGCCGCTGGGCGGCACGCGTTCGAGACCAAGTGGAGCGAGTCGGTTGCCATCGGGGCGTACCTCGATGTCATCCATGAAGTCGCTGAACGGCGGGGAATCAGCCTTGACGACCCACCGGCCGCGTTGGCACCCGCACGCGCCACGTGATACAAGTCTTGCCGGAGCGCCCGCGCGGAGTGCCTCGATGGCGTGGGACTTGCCAAATTGGCTGAAGTGAAAAACGCATCCGGTGACCTGACGCAGGCGCAAGAGCGTGCGGGCACACCCTGGTTCACCCTCGGCGTGCTGGTGCTCGCGGCGTTCATGCTGCGCGTGTACCGGCTCGATCAGGGCCTCTGGTACGACGAGATCCGCACCCTTGTCGATAGTGTCCGCTCGCCGCTCTCCGTGATCGTTTCCGTATATCCGGGGGACAATCAGCATACTCTCTATTCGATACTGGCCCATCTGTCGATCGAAGCCTTTGGGGAGCATGCATGGAGCCTGCGCCTTCCCGCCGTGCTTTTCGGGGCTGCGACGATTCCACTGCTATACTGGGTCGCGAGGGAGTTCACGGGTCGTGCCGAGGCACTGCTCGCTGCTGCACTGCTCACGGTATCGTATCACCACGTCTGGTTCTCCCAAAGTGCGCGTGGCTATGCGATCCTCGCATTCCTCGCACTGCTGTGCACCCTGCTCCTCCTCCGCGGCTTGCGCCGTGATTCACGTTCCGACTTCGTGTGGTACGGAGTGCTCGCTGCGGCGGCGGCCTACACCCATGTATCAATGGTGTTCATGGTCGCCGCGCACGCAGTACTCTGCATCCTTCCAATTGGTTGGCCCAGTCGGCGCACGTGGGCACGATGGCTGAAACCCACGTACGGGTTCGCGATTGCCGCAGTGCTGACCGTGGCACTTTACCTACCGTTCCTGGTCGACGTCCGCACGGCTGTGGTGGACAGTGCGCCAGCGCTGCCGGGGACCAGCTCACGGTGGGCGGTGCTCGAGGTATTTCGCGCGATGCAGATCGGTTTGGCCGGCGTGGTCGGTGCCGCAGCCGGTCTGATCGTCGTCGTCGCCGGCCTCAGCAGCTACTGGCGGCAGCGCCCGTTCCTGCTCGGGCTGTTCGTCCTTCCCGGGGTTTTCGTCGTCGCGGCCAACGTAGGCCTCCAGCGGCCTGTTCGACCACGGTTCGTCTTCTTCCTCGCCGGTTTCCTTGTGCTGGTCGCGATACGAGGGGCGCTCGAGATTGGACGGTGGCTGCACCAGAGGGTGAACACCGCGACGGTGACGACGGCGACTCCGGCGGGCGTGGTGCTGGCGGTGGTGCTCATGGTCTACTCGGCAGCATCACTGGGAGGAAACTATCGCCTCCCCAAGCAGGATTTCGTGGGAGCGATGGCGTACGTCGATGCAACGCGTGCAACCGGCGACTCCGTCGCGACGGCTGGAGGTGCCCGGTTCCCGTACGGCGACTATTTCAAGCGAGACTGGTTCCGGCTCCAGTCGGCGGACGAGCTGGTCGCGTTGCGTCGGACGGCGAGGAGGGTCTGGGTCGTGCACACGATGGACACCTACATCCGGGCGGAAACGCCAGCGATCATGGATGTCCTGGAGGCGGAGTGTATCGAACGGCGGTCATTCGTCAGCACCGTGGCTGGCGGCGAAATCGGCGTGTGTTTGCTGCGCCCCGTTCCGCCAATGCCATGACTCGGTGAAGCCGGCTGGCATCACCGGCTTCGCGCGTCACTCTTGCGGCGTCGTCCGACAGGCCAGCAGGTCGTCGACCGGGATCGCCTCGACCAAACCGTCAACGTCCGCAAGGATGACCTGGTTGCCTGCTCGCACTGGGCCGGCACGGTCCCACCCGACATCGCGCCGCACGTCACAGATGGCCTTTCCAGATGTCAGGTCGAGTATTTCCGCGAGGCCGTCCCCACGCGCGAAGATCACCCGGTTCCCGATCAGCAGGGGCGGGCCGCGCTGCGCCTCGCCATCTCGCCTCCACAGCTCGCGCCCGGACATCACCTCGAAAGCAACCAGCGTTCCGGCGATCGGCAACGAAATGACACCGACACCATCCTGAACCGCGGCGGTGCCGGCATGGTGTCCCTTGAACTCAGCGTTCACGTGGTACAGGGAACTCCGCCACAGAACGGTCCCATCACGCAGATCAAGGCCGAGAAACTGCTGTCCGGGATGATTGACATCCCAATAGACGGGAAAGAGCATTGCCCGGAGCAACTGGAGTTCCAGCATCAGCGGCGCCTGGAGCCAATCGGCAAGGCTGATGCTCGCGGCCGTGGCGATGCCGCTTACAATGACGACGCCATCAGCGACTGCGGCGCTGGCGTGCCCCATCTCGAGCAATCCGCGCAGCCGCTGGCACCAGATTGTGCGCAGCTCGAGGATCGCGACCGCGCAGACCAGGTTCACGTCGAGGGTGACCAGCACCGCGGAGTCCATGAGCACCGGCGGTGCCATGATCACTCCCCCGGGCAGGTCGCTTGATGCCAGAAGCTCACCGCTGCGAGCGTGACGTTCCCGCAGCACCCCTGCGGACGTTGCGTACACCACTACCGAGTCGCTGGCGACCGGCGCCGTCATCACCGATGATTCGTCGAAGGAGGTCCAGAGGCGTGCACCCGTAGTTTCGTCAAACGCAGCGATCCCGGACGGGGCTCGCCCGACGAACGACCCTGTCTTGTCGCCGAATCCCACGAACACCCTGCCATCGTGGATGATCGCATCCTGGTGTATCCAGTTCGGCGCGCGGGCGGTCCACGCGGGGCGGCCGTCTGCAAGGCCGAGGGCAACCAGCATTCCGGTGGCATGCCCGCCGACGAAAACGCGCTCCGCCGCGACGCTCACGGTCGCGCGCACGGGCGTCCGGGCGTCAGACCGCCATCCCCGCGGCGCTGGGTCGGCGGCGCCCGGAGCGGTGGCCGTCCGGCTCGCGTCGCCGCGATACTGTGGCCACGAACCGAGCGAACTGCCCGTCGGTTCGACGGTCAATGGATCCGGCGCTGCGTTCGGCTTCCGCAACGCCAGCGCAAGCGGGCCAGCCATTGAGTCGCATTTGGGAATCAGGCCCGACGCATCGTCGATGGACGCACCCGCGACAACGACAGCCCGGCAGTGGGCCACGCCGGCCGTTGCGACCAGCGCAAGATGGGAGGAGTTTACCGTGTCGACGGCAAGCTCCACGTCGGACGGAAATGGCCATTCCGCCGGAATCATCGGGATGGTTGACGGTACCGTGTCGCCGGCCGCCAGATGCAGCCCCACCCAGAGGCCCCACTTCGCGCGCTCGACCGGCGTGAGGGAATCAACATGAACCGCGCGCGCGATGCCAACGCGCGGCGGCCAGAGGTCGCGTCCACTGCTTTCATGTCGCGCGATCAGCTGGCGGCTCGCAGCCATGCCAACCAATACCACACCGACCGCGTAGACCGCCACCCGCAGGGCAAGTCCAGAGGGACGTGCGGAATCGGTCCGGTTCAAACGCCAGAGAGCGAGCAGGGAGGCACCGCCCAACCCCGCGAAGATTACGGCAACGAAGGGGTGTCGGGGGATGAGATCCTGCTGCCCTGGCAGGTCCGGGCGAAGGATCGCCAGGTAGCCGGCACCAACCGCAATGAGCAGCGCTGCGGCGCCATCAAGCACGCGCCTGATTCGACGATGTGAAACGGGGTCAGCCTATCGCGACATAGGACAGATTGCTGGCCTGTGCCAGCACTGCCGCAGCGATCATTGCCGGCACCGATTCGACCCCGGGATGCAGGCCTGCCAGCAGCTTCGCGTTCACGGCGTCGGGAGTCTCGCCGGTCACATTGGCAAAGTCGGTGGCCAAGCGGCGGATTGAGTTGCGGCAGGCCAGTACTGTCGTTCCGTCGACCAGCATTCGAGCCACTTCGCGCGCACCGGTATCGGCCCACTTCGCCGGCTCGTCTCGCAGTGATGCTGCCTCCTCGGGCGATCGAGCGTACCCGGCAACGTGCGCGCCGAGGGGATACGCTCGCCAGATGTCGACCCCAAACACATGTGCGATCGACGACGAACCTGCACCGAATGCAATGCCCACTTCGCTGGCGGATGCGCCGTGGCTCTCGATCAGCGCACGCCGCAGGTTCGCGACCTTGCGGAACGGTGTGCCGTCCGGGGCAAAGGTGCGGATGTCGAGGAAGGCCCGATGCTGCTTTGCGGCGATCGCCTCAAGCCACTTCTCGTCCCGGCCGACAGGTCCGGTGGCGGCAGCGGTGGAGGCGTGAGCCAGCCCAGCCGCCCCTGCGATGAGCGATCCAACAAAACGCCGTCGTGGTTGCATGATAGTTCCCTTTTTGGCCTTGTAGATCAGGGTGCCCTGATGGCGGCAAGTCGGGTGATTGCAGAACGTCAAACAGTATAATCTACGCACGCACGCGGGTCTCAAGGAACCCGCGATACCACGCCACCGTCTCCTTCAGTCCTTCCTCGAAGGTACAGGTCGGCCGCCATCCCAGCCGAGTGGTCGCCTTGGTACAATCCAGGTACTGCCGCTGGATCTCGTGGCGTGCCTCGTCCAGCACGATGGGGGTGATGTCCTCGCGATTCATTGCAACAAGGATGTGGGCGACGACCTCGAGCACGGAGAGCGGCCGGTGCGGCCCGAAATTGAACGCCTCGCCGGTGACACCCTCGCCCGGCAACGCCTCGGCGAGCAGGAGGTAGGCCTCCACCGCGTCTCGTACATACACATAGTCGCGGATGAACGTACCGTCGGACCGGATGATCGGTGTTTCATCGCGGATGATCGAGCGAATCGTTCCGGGAATCAGGCGGTTGAAGTTGAGGTCCCCACCACCGAAGAGATTTCCGCAACGCGTGACGGCCAGGGGCAGCTTCCAGGTGTGAAAGTACGAGAGCGCGATGAGGTCGCTGCACGACTTCGAGACGTCGTACGGAAATCGGCCCTGAAGCGGCATGTCTTCGGTGTAGGGGAGGGTGTCGTTGTCGCCGTACGCCTTGTCGCTCGACGCGACGACAATGCGTTCGATGCGCGCCGGGCAGAGCCGCGCCGCCTCGAGAAGCGTCCACGTCCCCTTGATGTTGGATTCGAAGGTCGAGAGCGGGGACCGTGACGCAGTACCTACGATCGCCTGGGCGCCGAGGTGAAAGACGCTATCGACCTCGTACTCGTTGAGGGCCCGAGTCACGACCGCGATGTCCTCCAGCTCTCCTCGCACCACGTTGCAGCGTTCGAGTATTCCCGCGGACACCGCCCTGCTTCCGGCGACCCAGTCGCGCATCAGGATGGTCACTTCGGCGCCCCGATCGAGCAGCGCCTCGGTCAGCCACCCTCCCAGCAGGCCGGTCGTGCCGGTCACGAAGACGCTGCGCCCGTGCCAGAATGTCAACGGTCAGTCCTCCACGGTGCATTCCCCGACTCCCACAGTGCCTCGAGTTGTTCCTTCTCGCGCAAGGTGTCCATCGGCTGCCAGAATCCGTGATGCTGGTACGCCATCAACTCCCCCTCGTTGGCGAGCCGCTCAAGCGGCTCGCGCTCGAGGATGGTGTCGTCGCCGCCCAGATACGAAAACACTCCCGGCTCGAATACGAAGAAACCACCGTTGATCCAACCGACGTCCGCCTGGTTCTTCTCGGTGAACTCTCGAACCGCACCATTCGTCGAGGACCAGGCCACCAAACCGTGCCGGAGGACGCACCGCGGTCACGGTGGCGAGTCGACCGTGCGATTGGTGGAACGCGAGGAGCGCCCGGATGTCCAGGCTCCCCAGCCCGTCGCCGTAGGTTGCCATGAATCGGTGCTCGCCAATCCATGGTTGGATGCGCCGGATCCGTCCTCCCGTCATGGTGTCGAGTCCGGTGTCTACCACGCTCACGCGCCACGCCGGGGTGGTGTCGTTGTGCACCTCGACCGTACCCGACGCCCAGATCGATAGTGAAGTCGCTGCTCAGGTGCAACAAGTTACGAAAGTATTCCTTGATCTGGTCGCCCTTGTATCCGCACGCAATCACGAAATCGCAAACGTCGTGTGACGCGTATATCTGCATGAGGTGCCAGAGCAGGGGGTGCCCTCCGATCTCCACCATCGGCTTGGGGCGGAGCCCGGTCTCCTCGGCCAGGCGCGTCCCGCGTCCACCAGCAAGAATCACGGTTTTGATCGTCACAGGATCCTCGGCTCGGGAATCGGCACGATGAAGCGTCCGCCCCGTTTCCGGTACTCATCCTGCTGCTGCCATGATCTCCTCGGCGAAGTTCCAGGCCAGGATCAGGAGATAGTCGGGTTGGCGTTCGAGTACGACCTCGGTCGGATGGACAGGCTGGTGCTGCCCGGCAAGTAGCGATGCTGCTTGAGCGGATTGCGGTCCACGGTGTACTCAAGCAGGTCGGTCCCGATCCCGCAGTAGTTGAGGAGGGTGTTCCCCTTCGCCGGAGCACCATAGCCAGCGACCGTCGCGCCCTCGCTGCGCAGCCGACTCGAGCAGGTCCCGGAGCACGAGTGCGATTGTCGGATCACCCCCTCCGCGAAACGACGCCAACGCGTCAGGATCGGCGATGCCGCCCTTCACGTTCCTGCGCCGCGAGTGCGAGCACCTCGGGCGCGTGCCCGGTAACGGAACCGGCCCGGCGCAAACCACGTCCGGATCGACCCGCCGTGCACCGGGACCCGGTCGACCTGGACGACACGCAGTCCGGCGCGTTCCGCCAGCGCGAGCAGTGCGGTGACGGAGAAGTAGCAGAGGTGCTCGTGGTAGATGGTGTCGTACTCCAGCCGATCGAGCATCTCGCCGAGGTACGGCACTTCCACGATCACACGCCCCGTTTCCGCTATCCAGGTCGCGGCACCGGCGAGGAAGTCGACGGGATCGTTGACGTGTGCCAGGACGTTGTTGGCGATCACGGCCGGCGCCGGACCATGTTCGAGCGCGAGCCGCTCTCCTTCCGTTCGACCGAAAAAACACCACGTCGGTCGGGATGCCCGCGGGCCTCAGCGAGCCGCGCGATGTTTTTCGCCGGTTCAACGCCCCGTATGCGCACGCCATGCGGGAAGGAAGCACCCGATCAGGCTTCCGTCGTTGCTCGCGACCTCGACGACCAGGCGATTCCGGACCGAGGCCCAGGGTGTTGACGACGGTCGCCGCGTACCTGACGTTGTGTGCCGCAATCGTCTCGGATGTACCGGTGACGTAGAGGTAGTGTGCGAAAAGGACCTCTGGCGAAATCACGTCGACGAGCTGCAGCAATCCACATGGGCGCAGGCGCATAGTACCAATGGGTAGCGCCGCTCGGCGGCGAACTCCGACGGATCGGCAGGGCAGGGCATTCGCGAGTGGCTGCATGCCCAGGTCGAGGACTTCGCCAAGCTGGTCGGAGCCGCAGGCGCGACAGTGCTCGATCCGATGGTGCAACGGCGGATTCTTAGTGTGGCCGCCGTCACGACGCGGACCCCGGTGATGCCGTGAATCGTGGGTCTCACGGCGCCAACGCCTCAGCACTCCCGTGAATCGGTAGCGAAGCAGTTCCACCAGAAACTCCCAGCAAGTGGACGCTCGGACATGCGAGAGGCCGGTTCCCCGCATTCGCGCAAAGACGTTGACTTCGAGCACGCGAAGTCCCATGTAGTGAGCCTTGATCATGAACTCCGGATCGAGAAACCAGCCGGTGGACTCCAGGCGCATCGTCCGCAGGTCCTCTCGTCGGAGCAGCTTCGGACTTCCATTGGTGTCGAGCGTGCCGAGCCCGGGCCAGAGGATCAGCACGAGGAGGTTGTACGTAATCGAAACGACCTTCCGGTTCGCACCATCCAGGCGGAATCGGCGTCGCACCTTCGCGACGATACGCCCGTCGCTTGCGACCGCCGCCTCGTAGAGCCGCACGACATCCTCCGCATCGACTTGTCCGTCCGCGGGAATCATTCCGACCCAGTCCGCCGTGGCAAGGGGGAGGCCCTGTAGGATCCCGTTCCCGTAGCCGCGATTGACGTCGACCCGGTGAATACGGAGGGTGGGATAACGATCCCGCGCATCTCCTCAAGCACCTCGTCCGGTGCCGTCGGTCGACCCGTTGTCGACTACGATGGCTTCGAGGCGGTAATGTGCGTGCGCGAAGGCGTCGATCAATCGGCCCACGACGGGGCCGATGCCACCCGCCTCGTTGTAAGCGGGGATCACCAGGGAGAGATGTGGTTCGGCAGCGGGCATCGACGGGGTCCGAATGGGAAACTGGCGAGAGCAGTCGTTCCGGCCCCGCGAGATGCAAGAGTCAGACCGGGCAGCCGCTGGCAAGCCTTGGTAGCCAGATGAACCCGCATGCCCCACGCTGGATCGTGTCATACCAACGAGCCAGGACGGTCCAGTCCTGCATTGGCGGCGACTGGGTGAACACTATCTTTCCTCCATGCCAGACCGCCACTACTCCGACGACGAAACGGCCGAGATCTTTCGTCGTGCGACGGAATCCGACGCCGCCCCACCGGCCCGAGGCAACACCCCGGCCGGATTTTCGCTGCAACAACTCCAGGAGATCGGGCGGGAGGCGGGGATCTCGGAAGAGTCAGTCGCCCTTGCCGCACGCTCCCTCGACCATGTCGCAGTGGGCCGGACGTCCCGGATGCTCGGCCTGCCGTTTGGCGTTGGCGATAGCGCCGACCTCGAGCGGCGCTTGTCGGACGCCGAATGGGACGCCCTGGTCATCGCCGCTCGCGACACTTTTCAGGCAACCGGCAAGCTCCGCAATGAAGGCAGTTTCCGGCAGTGGTCGAACGGCAATCTTCAGATGCTTCTCGAGCCCGCGGAGCGAGGTCACCGGCTCACCTTCCGCACGACCAACGCCAACCTGCTCGCCCAGATGATCGGCGGTGGAGCCTCACTCGCGCTCGGTTCCCTCATGATCACGCTGGGAATTATCGGGCCCGGCTCCACGACCTCAGGACTGCTCACCGGTGGGTCCATCATCGCCGTCGCGGGTGTGACGTTCCTTGCCAGTGCGTTTGCCCGGCTGCCCACTTGGGCGCGCCGCCGGCAGGAGCAGTTTCGCGCGTTGATCGCTCGGGCGCATCGATGACCCGGTCGCAGAATCGCTGCAACGGTTGCCGGTAGACGTTCCAGTTTCAGTACGCTCCGTTCCCACGTTACCGCGAACACTTCCCCAGTCCGATCGCCAGCGAGGTCCCCCTGCGCGCCATCGCTTTCCATGACTTCCGGGGCCCGCTCACGGTCGAGCAACTTCCCGATCCCGCGCCACCGCCACATGGCGTGGTGATCGCCGTCGAGGCCACGGGTCTTTGCCGCAGCGATTGGCACGGCTGGCAGGGGCACGACCCGGACATCAACGCCATGCCACACGTTCCCGGCCACGAGCTCGCGGGACGCGTCGTCGCCGTTGGAACAGACGTGAGGGGTTGGCGGGGCGGGGAACGAGTGACCACACCGTTCGTTTGCGGCTGCGGGGCCTGCGTGCCGTGCCGGCGCGGTGACAACCAGGTGTGCGACCACCAGACCCAGCCGGGGTTCACGCACTGGGGATCATTCGCGGAACTGGTCGCGATTCATCACGCCGACGTCAACCTTGTCGCGATTCCAGAGTCGATCGACTCGCCCACGGCCGCTTCGCTCGGATGCCGGTTCGCCACGGCGTTCCGGGCCGTGATCGACCAGGGCCGCGTTGCGCCTGGCGAGTGGGTTGCGATTCATGGAATGGGCGGCGTCGGGCTGTCCGCGTTGATGATCGCTCGTGCGTGCGGCGCCCGGGTCATTGCAGTGGACACCGACGATCGGGCCCTCGCGCGAGCCCGCGAGCTCGGTGCCGTCGCGGTGGTCGATGGCGGCACTGACGTTGCCGGCGAGATTCAGGAGGCTACCCAGGGCGGCGCCGACATGTCGATTGACGCCCTGGGGTCGGGCACGACCGCATCGAACTCGATCCGGAGTCTGCGAAAGAACGGCCGCCACCTTCAGGTCGGACTCCTCGTCGGGGCGAACCACCGACCAGCACTACCCATGGAGCTCGTGATCGCACGTGAGTTGACGGTTGTCGGTTCGCACGGCATGGCAGCGCACGCCTATCCACGGATGCTCGACATGATCGCCCGCGGATTGCTCGCCCCGCAGGACCTCATCGCCCGGACGATCGGCCTGGAGGATATCCCGACGGAGTTGCCGCAGCTCCCCTACCGGAGCGCCGGCGGGATGGTGATCGCCATCCCCTGAGAATGCTCGTGTATCTTCCGTTGCACCTATCCCCCATCAGCTCATGACCCGAAAACTTCCGACCTCGGGCCGGTCCCGAGAGGACGTCTCCGTGCGCCATCTCCCTGCTCGCTCGACGCTGCTTTCCACCCTTGTCATGACCGTAATGGTCGCCGTGCCCGGCTTCGGCGCAGCAACTCACCCCGGCCGAGCGCGCGCGAATCGACAGTGCTGCCCAGGCGGTGCTCGCCGCGACGCGCGCACCGAGCGCATCGATTGCCGTGGTCCGTGGCGGAGAGATCGTGTATGAGCACGCCTTCGGCGAGGCTCGCACCGGCACGCCGGCCACGCCAGGAATGCGTTATGCGATCGGTTCGGTCAGCAAGCAGTTCACGGCAGCCGCGGTGCTGCTGCTGGCTGAAGACGGCAGGCTCTCGCTCGATGACCCGGTGTCACGATGGTTTCCCGACCTCACCCGGTCGAGCGAAATAACGTTGCGGCATCTGCTCTCCATGACGTCGGGATACCAGGATTACTGGCCCCAGGACTACGTGTACACCGCGATGCGCTCCCCGACGGTCGCTCGCTCCATTGCAACCGCGTGGGCCGGGAAACCCGTGGATTTCGACCCCGGTGCCCAGTGGCAGTACAGCAACACGAACTATGTGATCGCGGGCGCGATTGTGTCGCAGGTCGCCGGCATGCCGTTCATGAAGTTTCTGGAGCGCCGAATCTTCACGCCGCTCGGGATGAAGGTCGCCGATTTCGATGCTGGCCCACTCCCGGCGGCAGACGCGGGCGCGTGGCTGCGCCACGGTCTCGGGCCCTTGCGGCCAGCGCCCAAGGAGGCAGCAGGCTGGCTGTTCGCCGCTGGGCAGTTGGCGATGACGGCACGGGACCTGGCGACGTGGAACATCGCCATGATCGACCGCACCGCGATGGCGGCCCGGTCGTACCGCGAGCTGCAGACGGCCACGCCGCTCGCCTCCGGCATTGCGAACAGGTTACGGCCTGGGCATCAACGTCGGACTCGAAGACGGTCGGCGCCGACTGTCCCACGGTGGGGCGGTGTCTGGCTACACCACCACGAATGTCGTCTATCCCGACGACCGTGCGGCGATTACCGTGTTCACCAACATCTACCCTGGTGGCGGCGGCGCGTCGGGACAGATCGCGAGCCGGATCGCTGCGATCATCCTGCCGCGCATCGACAGCACCGCCACCGCCGACCACGCGATTGCCCGGCGGGTTTACGATGCAGCTCATGCATGGCCGGGTGGACGGTGACGCGCTGACGCCGAATGCCCGTGACTACTTCGACCCGCAGGTTCTCGCTGACTATGCAGGCAGCCTCGGCGCGCTTGGCCCGCCAACAGAGTTCACGGCCACCGGAAGTTCGTCTCGTGGCGGTCTCCGGATCAGGGGCTACCGGGTGAGGGCTGGTGGCGTTCTGCTCGACGTGACGATGATGACGACGATGGGCGGCCGGATAGAGCAGTTCGTGGTGCAACGGACGGGCTGACCTGCGCGGGGCGCCCGCTCGTGCCTCGATGCGTGCAGTCGTACACATCGAGCGCATGACGACTCGCGAACCAACCTTGCCGCAGGGGTGTGCTACGCGCTTTACAGTGTGCCCCATATGTTGTTGCGCATCGCCCACATCTGCTGCGGGTGGCCGACACTCGACATCGCATTCGGGCACATTTACAATCAGGCCTCATTCGTGCGTATACGCCGGTTTCCTACAATCGAGGTTTTTGCATGCGTCAGATGATTCGTGGTGCCTGTGCGGTCGTGGTGGCCTTCAGCTTGGTCGCGTGCGGTGACGACAGCACTGGTTCGAACGGCAATGGTGGCAACTCATTCAGCGCGAGCATCAACGGCCAGGCGTTCTCGCCGCCGTCGGTCACGGTGGGCGGCGCGTACGCCAGCAACGTGCTCACGATTCAGGGGTCGACGACCAGCTCGCCGATCACCGCGATCTCGATCAATGTGACCAACGTCGACGGGCCAGGGACCTACCAGCTCACCCCGAACTTCGCTGGTACGTTCGGCCAGGTCGTTGTGACGTCGGGTACGACCGCGCAGGCGTGGTCGACGGTCGTTGCGCCGGGAACCGGCTCGATCACCATCACTTCGCTGTCGAGCACCAAGGCCGTGGGCACGTTCTCGTTCACTGCCCAGGCAGGGAGCGGTGGCGCGACGGGCCAGAAGGCTGTCACCAACGGAGCGTTCAACGTCACGTTCTAGCCCCACCGCATTTCGTCACGGTCCGCTCTGCGGGCCGTGACACCCGCGCGGCCCGGCGACGCCGGCCTCGTTTGATTCAGTATCCCGCCCGCCACGCCCCATCGCCCATACTTCCCCGACTACCTTCCGGCAACCATCCGGGAGGAGCACGATGAGGCTCAGGACGATGTACGCGTCGGCGGCAGTGGCGGTGATCGCGTGGGGCGCCACCCCTCTCCCGGCATTGGGACAGGCGACCGCGGTCGGCGCGAACGCTCGCATCGAAACGCGTAGCTACGACTTCGTCGAAGCCGGCGTCCCGATGGAGTACGAGTTGTTCGTGCCGAGCAGCTATGACCCGTCACGTTCAACGCCGCTCGTCGTTGCACTCCATGGGCTCGGATCCAATCCCAGGGTCGTCATGCGCTACCAGGGACTCACCGACCTCGCCGAGGAGCGTGGGTACATCGTGGTGGCACCGATGGGCTACAGCACCGCAGGATGGTACGGCAGCCTTGGCCACGGAGCCGTCCGTCGTCCGGGTGCGAGCAACGACCCGCCGAATCACGGTGCCCTGAGCGAACAGGACGTATTGAACGTCATCGGGATCGTCCGCCGCGACTTCAACATCGACGGCAACCGGATCTTCGGGTTCGGGCATTCGATGGGCGGTGGTGGCGTGCTCCACATTGCGATGGAGAACCCGAAGCTGTTCGCCGCGTTGGCACCGGTGGCCCCGGCGATCTACAGCACTCCCGATTCGCTGGCGCTGATCCGCGATGTCCCGATGGTCGTCGTTCAGGGTGATGCCGACCGACTCGTCGACGTCGCGGTGACACGCCGCTGGATCGAGAAGATGCGGGAGCTGGGGATGCGGCACGAGTACATCGAAGTTGCCGGTGGCGACCACTCCATGCTGATCGCCCGCGATCCGGCGAACATGCGCAGGATCTTCGATTTCTTCGATGCTCTGGACAAACCCCGGACGAACGATCCATCCACCATCGACGGAATCATCGCGTCACTGTACGCGAGCATCAGTGGTCCAGTGGGGCAGCCGAGAGACTGGGTGCTGTTCTCGTCGCTCTTTCACCCCGACGCCCGGCTGATGCCTACGGGATGCCGACCGACCGGAGATTGCTCGGTACGGGTCCTGACGCCCGCGGGGTACCGGGCGATGGCGGATTCATTCCTGGTTGCGACGGGCTTTCGCGAGGTCGAGCTGGTGCGCCGGGTCGAGCGGTACGGAGCCGTGGCGCACGCGTTCAGCTCCTACGCCAGCTTCCGCCTGACCGAGGAAGTTGCGTTCGCGCGAGGCATCAACAGCATCCAGCTCCTTTGGGACGGCAAGCGGTGGTGGATCGTCACCGTGTTCTGGGATAGCGAGCGGCCCACCAACCCGCTCCCGGCGGAATTCGCCACGCCGACCGGCCGGTAGGTCACGCCGGAGGCCTTTGATCAGGCGCGCATCGACTCCAGGAGCGAGAAGAAGTCGTCGCGTTCGGCAAGCTGGATCAGCTGCTGGGACACCGCAGGGTCCTTTGCAAACTGGGCGATCCGCCCCAGGACCGGCAGGTACTGATTGGAGACCTCGTGGGGCGGTGCGGTGATCAGGAAGACATGGTGCACCGGCTGGCCGTCGATCGCCTCGAAGTCAATTCCGTCGGGGAACCGCCCGTAGGCAAGCCGCAGCCGCGAAACCACCAGCGACCGGCAATGCGGAATCGCGATCCCGCGACCGAAGCCGGTGGACCCAACCTGCTCCCGCCGTCCCAGCACGCGCAGCAGCGTCGCGCGCGTTCGCTGGTCGACATTGAGCAGGTCGACGCACCGCGAAATCGCCTCCGCCTTGTTGGTGGCGGTGAGGTCGAGTCCAACGGCGTCAGGGGTGAAGAAGTCGCGGAGCAGCATCGGGCCGAAGGCTAACCTGCAAAGGTCTGCCGTTCAACGAGTTGACCATGTCCGGACCTCCCGCACCGCTGCCCCATCGCATAGATTCCGGGGTATGGAGTTCCCCTATCCGACCGGTTCTGCGTTCCCGCTCATCCTGGCCCCCATGGCTGGGGTCTCGGAGCCGCCGTACCGCCGCATCTCGCGCCGACTCGGCGCCGACGTCGTCCTCACCGAGTTCCTGAACTCGGAGGCGATCCGTCGTCGTATCAGCAAGACGCTCGAGGGGTGCGAGTTCGACGAGGTCGAGCGCCCCATCGGGATCCAGATCTACGGGGCACAGGCCGACGCGATGGCCGAAGCGGCGGCCCTCGTGACAGAACACTACGCGCCCGATTTCATCGACATCAATTTCGGCTGTCCGGTCAAGAAGGTGGTGCAGCGCAACGGCGGCTCCGGTTGCCTGCGCGACCTCGACCTGGTCGATCGCATCATCGCTGCATGCGTGGACGCAACCCACCTGCCGGTCACCGTCAAGACCCGGAGCGGATGGTCGGAAACGTCGCGTGATCCGGTCGGGCATCGCGCTGCGGATGCAGGACGCCGGCGCCAAGGCCTTCACGCTGCACGCGCGGACCCGTACCCAGATGTTCACCGGAAAGGCCAACTGGGATGACATCGCGATGGTGGTGGAGGCGCTGGACGTGCCGGTGATCGGCAACGGCGACCTCAACACAGCCGACGATGTGATCCGGATGAAGGAGCACACCAATTGCGCCGGGGTGATGATCGGCCGGGGATCGTTCGGCAACCCGTGGCTCTTCCGCGACGCGCGCGCACTGCTCGACGGGGAGGCTGTGCCGCCTCCACCCGAACCGGCAGAGAAGTTCGCGGTGGCGCTGGAGCACGCCCGGCTGGCGCTCGAGCTGCAGGGCGACACCCGCAGCACGATGGTCGAGTTCCGGAAGCATTTCGGGTGGTACACCCGGGGACTGCACGGGGCCAGCGACGCTCCGCGAGAAGCTCTTCCAGGTCGAGCACATGGCCGACGCCGAACGGATCTTCGCCGAGTATCTCGACTCCAACGCGATGGCGGACGCGGCGTGATGCTGTCGGCCGCCGTACCAGCAACCGGCCTGGCCTGATGGAGCGGCGGATCGTCGAGGGCCCACCACTCACCTGGATCGACGTCGTCCAGCCGACCCTCGAGGAACTGCAGAAGCTGGCCGCCGAGCACCATTTCCCGGCCACGGTGGTCGAGGATTGCCTCGAACCGGACCACCTCCCCAAATACGAACGAATCGGCGACGCCACCTTCGTGATCCTCAGGGTCCACGACGTCACGGCGCACGACAGCGCGTCGAGCATCCAGGAGCTCACCCGCAAGGTCGCGATCTTCTTCCGCGACGATTTTGTGCTGACAGTGCACCGGGTCGAGCTGGCCGAAGTCACGCGCGTTCAGGAACGGTTCGCGGCTGACGACACGCCGTACACCGAGCCGGCGCTGCTCGCGGCCCTCGCGAACGCCACCCTCGCCTCGTTCGAGACGCCGCTCGGCGCCGCCGAGACCACGCTCGATGCGTTCGAGGGCGCGCTGTTTGACGTCACCGCGGCCGCGCCGTCGCTCAAGGAGGCGTACAACCTCAAGCGGCGGGTGTCGCTGACGCGGCGGATACTCTGGCAGACCTCCAACGTGGTGCAGAAGCTGATGCCGGCGACAGGCCCGCCGTCGGCGCTCTACCAGGACGTCAGGGAGTCGGTCGATGCCTACCTCTTCTGGGCCGACCAGCTGCTCGAAGAGGTCAACCTGCTGCTGCAGGTTCACCTGGCCGTGGGTGCCCACAAGACCAACGAGGTGATGCGGATCCTCACGGCGCTCTCGGCGATCTTCCTGCCGCTGACCTTCATCGTGGGCGTCTACGGGATGAACTTCGATTTCATGCCGGAGCTCAGGAACCCCAACGGCTACCCGGCCGTTCTGCTCCTGATGTTCATCGTGGCCGCCGGAATCCTGGCGTGGTTCCGGTGGCGGGGCTGGCTGGGTGGGAGTGTCACCCGGCCGGAGTAGGAGATGGCGCCGGGGGGTGGCGCGCATTATATTGCAGGAACGGGGGCGATCGGCTTCGACGGATTGATAGAAGGCATCGTCGCGTGCTCAGGTCCGAGTCACCTGATAAATCCACTCGGAAAAAACACAATTGCCAACACTGATCTGGCGATGGCTGCGTAAGCTGAGCTCCTAGGAGTTCGCTTCATGCACCTCCTGGGTCCGAGGCCTGTCCGGGGCGTCGGCTTGGGAATCATCAATCCGGACTAGCGACCGATGGTCCTCCGACATCGGGAGTGTGTTACACAGGAGGTCAACGTCGGGAAGGCTGGCCCTGCACCGGCCCGACGCCAAGTGTGAAGCAGAGCCTACGCACGTAGAAGCGGTCCCGGAAGTTGGTTCGGACCAGGGTTCGATTCCCTGCGCCTCCATCATCAGGCCCCGCTGCCCTCCAAGGCAGCGGGGCTTGATGCGTGGCGGTCATGCGCCGCGCGGCGGTCCGCATATCTTTGGGCGATGAACGGTCACTTCGCACCATCAATCGCACCGGTCGCGATCCCCCGCGACGATCCCTCCGCTTCCGACGAGTACGCCTGGCTCCGCGACCGCGCCGACCCGGACACCGATCCGCTACCTCGAAGCCGAGAATGCGCATGCCGAGGCGGTGCTGGCACCGACGGCCGCGCATGCAGCAGGAGCTCTTCGAGGAGATGGTGGCGCGGATCAGGGAGACCGACGTGTCGGTCCCGGTGCCGCTGCGTGGCTACGAGTACTATCGTCGCTTCGAGAAGGGAATGCAGTACCCGGTGCATGCGCGGCGTCTCAGGGTGGACGACAGCGCCGAGGAGGTGCTGCTCGACCTCAATGCGATGGCCGTGGGACATTCGTTCATGGCACTCGGTGCGTTTTCGGTGAGTGACGATGACAGCCTTCTCGCGTACTCCGCCGATGACACCGGTTTCCGGCAGTATCGGCTGATCGTCCGGAGCCTCGCCTCGGACGAGCCCGGGCGGCTGATCGCCGAACGGGTCACCAGCGTGGCGTGGGCCGACGACAACCGGACGCTGCTCTACGTGACCGAAGACCCGGTGACCAAGCGCTCCGACACGCTCTGGCGGCAGGCGCTTGGCGGCGAGCCGGAGCAGGTGCTGCGCGAGGATGACGAGGCATTCTCGCTCAACGTGCGCCGAACCCGGAGCCGCGAGTGGTTCGTGCTCACCAGCGGCAGTCACACCACGAGTGAATGTCGCGTGCTCCGCGCATCCGACCCGCACGGACTGTGGCGCACCCTGATTCCGCGCCGGAGCGAAATCGAGTACGACATCGAACACCACGGGCCGGACTTCCTGGTGCGGATCAATGACACGGGGCGGAATTTTCGGGTGGCTCGCCTGTCGGTGGATGGGGCAGGTGGGGAGCTGGACGAGCTGATGCCTCATGATGACGCCGTGATGATCGAGGACATCAATGCCTTCGCGAATCATGTCGTGCTGAGTGAGCGGATCGACGGCGTGCCGCAGCTCCATGTCATGCGGCTGCCTGATGGTGAGCGGCATCGGGTGGCGTTCCCGGAGGCCAGCTACGACGTCGGCATGCACGCCAATCCGGAATGGGATGTCCCGAGCATCCGCATCGGTTACGAATCGTTCGTGACGCCCACCTCGATCTATGACTACGGGATGGACGACCGGACGCTCACCCTGCTCAAGCAGGAAGAAGTGCTGGGAGGGTATGACCCCACGCAGTACGTCACCGAGCGCACCCACGCCATCGCGGCTGACGGCACCAAGGTGCCGATCTCACTGGTACGCCGCATTGACGTGCCGCGTCGGTGGCACCGCACCGGGCCTGCTTACCGCGTACGGCGCCTACGGCTATCCGTACTCGGTGTCATTCTCGTCGTCGCGGGTGTCGTTGCTCAACCGCGGCGTCGTGTTCGGCGTCGCACACATACGGGGTGGGGGAGACCTCGGCAAGGCGTGGCACGACGCCGGCCGGATGCAGCACAAGCTGAACACCTTCTCCGACTTCATCGCGTGTGCCGCGCACCTGCAGGACACCGGGCGCGTGGCACCCGGTCGCCTCGCGATCGAGGGCGGCAGCGCCGGTGGCCTCCTGATGGGTGCCGTGACGAATCTCCGTCCGGATCTCTTCGCGGCAGTGGTCAGCCACGTGCCGTTTGTCGATGTGGTGACCACGATGAGTGACGCGACATTGCCGCTCACCGTGGGTGAGTACGAGGAGTGGGGCAACCCGTCGGTTCCCGAGCAGCGGGCGTGGATGGAAGCCTATGACCCGTACCGCAACCTGCGCGCGGCCGACTATCCCGCGATGCTGGTACGCACGGCGATCAATGATTCACAGGTGATGTACTGGGAACCGGCCAAGTATGTCGCACGGCTCAGGCGCCTCAGGACCAACGATGCGCCACTGCTGCTGCTGACGAACATGGGGGCAGGGCACGGCGGTGCGTCGGGGCGGTATGACAGGCTGCGGGAGATCGCGACGGATCAGGCGTTTGTGCTGGTGGTGTTGGGGGTCGGCGACGAAGGGTGAGTCACGACGGGGCTTGCGGTGGTGACCGCCCCGAGGCGGGTGACGGCGACCCTTGACAGCCGCCGGACCCAAACGAATGCTTCGGGTACCCTTCTCCCTGAGGTTTGCATGTATCCCCCCCCCGCTGGGTACCCGCGCGGTTTGCAACCGCCTTGCGTGCAGCCGTTGCCGCTTCGCTGATTCTTGGCACCGCGTGCGCCGACCCCGCCGCCAATACGGCGCCTGATTCCCCGGCCATTAATGCTGCCTCAGTTTCGACCGGCGGACTTTGTACCTCTAGCGGATTGACACCCGTCGATCCCACGTGCTGGCCACCCTTCACCACGATAACAGTAGGCTCGCCAGGCGGTGTGTATCACTCTACCATCTCGCAGGCGGTAGGAGCCTGGAACCTCCTACTCGCGCAAGGGCGGTACACTGGATCGCCACTGCTCGGTGCAAGTTTCGGCGGAGGCGCGGTAACGATCACAGTCACGGGCAGTGCCTCTGCGTACTGTGGTGCCACCAATGTGGATGCTAACTCCCAGCCGACCATCGTAACCGTCTACCCTGCGACGTCGCCGACCTGTAACAACTTGCACACCGGAAGCCTCCTCCAGGTGATTACGCACGAACTCGCGCACGTGCTCGGGTACAGCAATGTTCACGCCGCTAGTCCGAGGGACGCGCAGTATCCATTTACGTTGAACTGCGCGACGTTTCTTCCCAAGGTGGGTCAGGGGAGCTTCATTCCTGATGGAATATGTCACCATGAAGTTGAGCCAATCTTCCGAGCGTACGCGGGTACTGGTTTGGATGCGTTCTTTTTTAATCAACCATTGATCATCGGTACCGACGTGTCCCCGACCTTGGTCGACAGCTTGGCTCCCCAGAACTCGGTGCAGCTCTCGCTTTCAGCTTGGCGTACAGACGACCCCTCCATGGCCAACCTGAGCAAGGGGTGGGGTGATCATGCTGTCGGGTCGAGCGATGGGTCTCGCGCGTCGGTCACATCGTCGGGCCTGGTGAGCGGCGTGTCAGCAGGCAGGGCCCTAATCCGTCTTTTTCCGAGCAGCGGGACACCGAGCGGTTTCTCGATGTGGTCGCCGTTTCTGGAGCTTGGTGACAGCGTGATCGTCAACGTCAAGCCTTCTACGCCGCCTCCGCCGCCGCCCCTACAGGTTGTGGCAATCACGTTTACCGAATCACCGGTCATAACCCCCGGTGGGCACGTTGCTACTGCTGTGCTGTCCGATCCGTCGGCCCCCGATACGGTGCATTGGCAGATCATCAGCAGTCTCACTCCGAACCAGACTACGCTTGCCGCCGGGCCCAGTGTGGCGTTCTCGGTGTCTGCATCGGCGTCGTACCAGCTGACATTCATCGCCAGCGTGAACGGATTCGACACGTGGCAATACCTGCACGTTTGCACCGGAACTGGTGGCGGGGGAGGGCAAGATCTGTTCAGCCCGCCGTCACCAAGCACACAGCGCAAAACCGGCAAGTCGGGTGGCGGCGAAACCGACGCGGTAGGCGGTTGCTGATGCCACACGCACGCTCAGCGAGCGCTGGCTGGGCACTGTCGCTCGCCCTGATGTTTGCTGCTTGCAGCGGCGACGCCACTGTGCCAGATGAGCCATCGCGGCCGAGCGGTATCCTGTACACTGGCGGCGTCCAGCGCAGTACGTTGCCAGCGATAGCCGTCGACGTTGTGACGGGTCGTTTCGACACGCTGGACATCCCGTTAATCACCCACTCATATCCGACGGTGTCGTCGGACGGGGAATGGCTCGCCTTCACGCAGTTGGGAAAGGTGTTTGTCTATAAGCTCTCCAACGGCCTAGCTCGTGACATCACTAACACCTTTGCCGATTTTCTTGTCTGGTGGCATCCCGACGGACAACGAGTGTTGGTGCAGCGAACGCCGATCGGCTTCGCTCGGCCTCACTTTGTGCTGGTCAACATCGACCGGTCGGGCGAGCGGGAGCTGTATACCATTCCGCAGGACCGTTTCGTCGGGTTGACGAGGGGATGGTCGCCCGACGGGCGTTACCTCTACTTTGCTGAGAACCATGATCTGGAATCGGCCTTGCTGCGACTCGACATCACCACGGCGGGCGCAGTTCCTGATACCGTAGGACCAGCGAATACACGGGTTGTGTCGGTCTCTCCCTCAACCGGGGACGTTGCGGTTTCCTATTTCCCACCCGGTACGGATTCGATGGCCGTAGGAGTGATGAATCCGATCACCCAAGCAGTTTCCAATCGGAGGACTTATTGGCTGGTGGCCAATCTCGCGTGGTCTCCAGATGGCCGCTACCTGGCCGTACTCTTCGGTGACGGCGTCTCTCCGCACGGCTCGCTGGACATTCTCAACAGCCAGACCGGCGCCATCGTTCAACGGATATCAGAGTTTGCCCACGGGTCGGACGTTCCGCTGACTTGGGTTGCCGGGCCTCCGTCGAAATGACTGCTTGGTGCTTCGCCGTCAACGAGCATCCGCTCGGCTAACCAGCCGAAGCCGTTGGCACCGCGAGGCGGGGCCCCGATGCTCCGCGCGCCCTATTGCGACGTCCTGACCCCTGGGCGGTATAACGAAGCAATGCGCTGGGCCCGGAAGACATAGCCCGGATTGCCGTGGATCTCCCAGACGACCGCCCCGCCGGCATCGTATTCCTGCACGCGGTTACCGGTTCCGTACGCCACCAGTATTCGCCCTCCCGGAAGCGCCTGGGTGGAGCCGCCGTGAGTCGCCACGGTCGGCGGCAGCGAGAAGTAGGCGGCTGACAGGGAAGCGGTACGTCGCGCCTCGTCGATGACGTACCGTTCGGCGTGGCTCTCGCCCGGCAAACCCCGGTTGTCGAACAACTCAAGTTGGCCCGGGGCGATACTGCGAAGCCCGTGCTGTCCCACAAATGGCCCGTCCGCGCCAATGAAAGTGAATTGATTGGCCAGGCCACCCAGTCGCCAGCGCACCGCGCCGCTCGGCACGTCGATCTTTGTGATCTCGTTGAGGCTCCGGAAGGAGACCAGGAGGGATCCGTCCGCGTCGAAGGCGATTGCGTTGCCGTGCGTCCAGTTGACGAACTGCCCAACGCGGATCGCGAGGTCGACGTCGGTGATCGCAAAGTGATCGAAGGGGGTCCACCCGAAAAGCAGGCGGCCGTCGGCGCCGACATGCTGCACCGCGGTGCCCGTGACGACGGCGGCGGGCTGCCCTCCGTGGGGCGTCAGGTCCATGGTGCGCGAGTCTTCGCACATCAGCCAGTAGGAGCCGTCGGTCTCCGCGATCAGCTCATGGAACCGCGCCTTGAGTCCGTTGGCGCAGCCGAGCCGACGCGTCGGCTTGCCAAGCAGATCGAATTCCGCCCACTCAGCCCCATTGGCGACTTGCGGCGAGCTCGGCATGGTGGTGTATCGTCCGTTGGGCTGTACCTGGAAGTTGAGGGTCGGACCCTCGTCGAGGTGCCGATACCATACCACGCGGCCGCTGTTGTCGATGACCACGCCGTATGGGTAGGCCCCGAACACCACATAGCCGGGGCTTGGCGACGACCCCCCGGCAAAATAGACCGGCAGGTCGGCGGGCAGCGCGCCGGTGGTGAAGCGGAGCGTGTCGCTGGTGGTCGACACGCCCCCTCCGTACGCGATGGCTTGCATCCGGTAGGCCGTCGCCGGGAGGAGACCGAGCACCGGCAGCTCGACGTTGTTCGACGACAGCGTGATCGGGGACACGCTGTCGAGCGGCTGACCAGCGGGGCCGAATCGCACCCGCACGCTGTCGGCGTCACGTAGTGACACGCTGACCACGGCACTCAGGACGTTGTGTGGTCCGGGCGCGATCGACGCGGAAGAGATCACCGGAGGGGAAGGCGCGACCGGGATCACGGACCCATCGGTGCAGCCTGCTACGATGGCCGCGATCGACACAAGGACCGCGGACGACTGGCGCCGATGGGTTGTCTGCTGCATGCGCCGCTCCACTTCAGGTACACAGGACGGTGAACGCTACATCCGTCGTGGTTCCGGGGAAAGGATTCGTTCGAATACTGTCGATGTTCGGGCTCGTGACGTTGCGATTCGGCGGCACCCGGCCGAGCCGGACACCTCAGTCGCGCAGCGCACGCCACGCTGCGAGAGCATGCCGCAGCGCCGTGTCGGGCTCCGGCGCAAGCGCTACGAGATGCCCCATCTTGCGTCCGGGACGCGCTTCGGTCTTGCCATAGAGGTGGAGCCGGACGCCGGGCACGGCGAGCGCACGATCCCAGGGCGGCGCGCCTGCTTCCCAGAGATCCCCTAGCAGGTTGATCATCGCTGCGGCGCAGAGCGCCTCGGTGGATCCGAGTGGAAGGCCGGCCAGCGTCCGCACCTGCTGCTCGAACTGTGACGTTTCAGCGGCGTCGAGCGTCCAGTGCCCGCTGTTGTGCGGGCGCGGCGCCACCTCATTGACCAGCACGCGGCCGCCGACGACAAAGCATTCCACACCCATCACGCCGACGTATTCGAGCGCGGAGACGATCGTGTGCGCGGCCGATCTCGCGGCATCGGCAATCGACGGCGATACACCGGCCGGGACAACCGAGCTGTGCAGGATGCCGTTGACATGTTCATTGCGCGCCAGCGGCCAGGTGCGCACATCGCCGTCGTGCGAGCGGGCCACCATCACCGACACCTCGCATTCCAGGTCGACTCGCTGCTCCAGCACACAGCGGGCGCCCCGCATGCCCTCGAACGCCTGCCGCAACTCCTCGATCGACCCGACGACTGCCTGACCCTTGCCGTCGTAGCCCATCGTCGCGGTCTTGAGGATGGCCGTGCGCGCACCCACCGCCTCCCACGCATTGTGAAGGTCGTCGGTGGTGCGGATCAACGCCCACGGCGCGACCGCGATGCCGAGTGATGCCATCAGCTGCTTCTCGTCTGCGCGGTCCTGCGTCGGCCCAACGGCATCGGCTGCCGGGCGCACCGGTGCGTGCGCCGACAGCGTGCGCAGCACGTCGGCCGGCACGTTCTCGAACTCCGTGGTGATGGCGTCGCACGCCGCGCCCATGTCGTGGAGTGCGTCGGCGTCGTTCCAGGAGCGGATCAGGTGGGCGTCGGCAATCTGCCCCGCGGGTGCGCCGCGATCGGGGTCGAGCACCACCACGCGATATCCCATGCGCTGCGCCTCGGCGGTGAACATCCGGCCGAGCTGGCCGCCACCCACGACGCCGAGCGTGCCGCCGGGCAGGATCACGCTGGGTCGGGAGGCAGGGTGCGGGCCCGCACGTCCGCGTCCTGAGCCGTGCGGAATGCCCGCAGCCGGTCGGCCAATGCGGCATCGGAACGGGCCAGCATCGCGACCGCAAAGAGTGCGGCGTTGTGGGCACCTGCCTCACCAATCGCGAAGGTGGCGACGGGAATACCGGAGGGCATCTGCACGATCGAGAGGAGTGAATCGATCCCCTTGAGGTAGGTGCTCGGCACCGGCACGCCGAGAACGGGTACCGTGGTCTTGGCGGCGAGCATGCCGGGGAGGTGTGCCGCACCGCCGGCTCCGGCGATGATGCACTTGATGCCCCGTGCCTCGGCTTCCTCCGCATACTCGAACAGCAGGTCGGGGGTACGGTGTGCCGAGACAACCTTGGCCTCGAACGCCACCCCGAACTCTTCCAGGCGGGTGGCGGCGTGACGCATCACGCTCCAGTCGGAATCGCTGCCCATCACGAGGCCAATGAGCGGCGTGGTCACAGCGTCGCCTTGCTGCGATCGATCGTGCCGCGGGCGGCAAGAGCCGCCTGCGCCGCTGCGAGCCGGGCGATCGGCACCCGGAACGGCGAGCAGGAGACGTAGTTCATCTTGAGTGTCTCGCAGAAGTTGATCGACGCGGGATCACCACCGTGCTCACCGCAGATGCCGAGCTTGAGGTCGGCGCGAGTCTTTCGGCCCAGCTCGCAAGCCATCTTGACCAGCTTGCCGACGCCGTTGATGTCGAGCGTCTGGAACGGATCGCCGTCGATGATCCCCGATTCGATGTAGTGCGGCAGGAACATGCCGGCGTCGTCGCGCGACAACCCGTAGGTGGTCTGGGTGAGGTCATTGGTGCCAAACGAGAAGAACTGCGCCTCACGCGCGATCTCGTCGGCGGTGAGTGCGGCGCGCGGCAGCTCGATCATCGTACCCAGCAGGTAGGGTACGGTGAGCTGCCGCTCGCGGAAGACTTCCTCCGCCACCTGCCGCACCACGAGCGATTGCCGGCGGAACTCCACCACCGACGCCACGAGCGGAATCATCACCTCGGGCATGACCCGACCCTTGCGAGCTGCCACGGTACACGCAGCCTCGAAGATCGCCCGTGCCTGCATCGCCGGGATCTCCGGATACATGATGCCAAGTCGGCACCCCCGCAGGCCGAGCATCGGATTGGATTCGTGCAGCGAATCCACGACGCGGCGAACATGGGCGAGCGGCTTGCCCAGTGCGTCGGCCAATGCCTCGAGTTCACCGTCATCGTGCGGCAGGAACTCGTGCAGCGGCGGGTCGAGGAGCCGGATCGTCACCGGATATCCTTCCATCGCCCTGAAGATCGACTCGAAGTCGCCCCGCTGCATCGGCAGCAACTTGTTCAGCGCCTTCTCGCGCTCGGCGTGATTGTCGGCGAGGATCATCTCGCGCATGGCGAGAAGGCGATCGCCCTCGAAGAACATGTGCTCGGTGCGGCAGAGGCCGATGCCCTCGGCGCCGAAGTCGCGACCGCGGTGCGCGTCGGCGGGGGTGTCGGCGTTGACCCGAACCTTCATCGGCCGGATGCCGTCTGCCCATCCCATCAGGCGGTGGTAGTGTTCGCCGAGCACGGGGGCGAGCAACTTTGCCTGACCGAGGTATACGGTCCCCGTGGCACCGTCCAGCGTGATCCAGTCGCCCGAACGGACCTCCCGATCGCCGACGCGCATCACCTGCGCCGCCTCATCGACATCGAGCGCGTGGGCGCCGGCAACGCACGGCTTGCCCATCCCGCGGGCAACCACCGCCGCGTGCGACGTCATCCCGCCGCGCGCGGTGAGGATCGCACGTGACGCCACCATGCCGTGAAAATCCTCCGGGCTGGTCTCGCGCCGAACCAGGATCACGGCGTCGCCGTCGCGGGCCCGCGCCGCGGCCGTGTCGGCGTCAAACACCACCATGCCGCAGGCAGCGCCCGGAGACGCAGGGAGACCGGTGGTCAGCGCATCAAGGGCCGCGGCCGGGTCGATTGCCGGATGGAGCAGCTGCTCGAGGGCGTGGGGCGCGATGCGCGCCACCGCCTCTTCTTCGCTGATCAGGTCCTCATCCACCATTTCGCATGCGATCCGGAATGCCGCCGGCCCCGAGCGCTGGCCGCGCCGGGTCTGCAGCATGAAGAGCCGACCATCCTCGATCGTGAACTCCATGTCCTGGACGTCGCGGAAATGGCGCTCCAGCGTGCGGGCCATCCGCTCCATCTCCTGGAACACCCCCGGCATCGAATCGTTCAGCGAGCTGATCGGTTGCGGGGTGCGCGCTCCCGACACCACGTCCTCGCCCTGCGCGTTGGGGAGGAACTCGCCGTAGAGCAACTTCTCGCCGGTCGAGGGGTCGCGCGAGAATGCGACACCGGTTCCCGATCCCTCGCCCAGGTTGCCGTACACCATCGTGACGATGCTGACGGCGGTGCCCATCGAGTCAGGGATGTCGTGCAGGCGGCGGTAATCAATGGCACGACGGGTGTTCCAGCTCTCGAACACCGCCGCGATGGCGCCCCACAGCTGCTCCATCGGTTCGTCGGGAAAGGTCTGGCCGCATTCCTCCGCGACGATCGTCTTGAAGCGTGCCACGATGGTCCGCAGCGCAGCGACAGGGAGCTCGATCTCGCTCGCCGCACCGTGTGCGTGCCGGGCTTCCTCGAGGATCAGGTCAAACGGAGCGCGTGGTCGGTCGTACACCACCACCGCGTACATCTGTACGAATCGGCGATAGCAATCCCATGCAAACGCGGGATTGTCACTTCGCTTCGCCAACCCCTCGACGGTGATGTCGTTGAGCCCCAGGTTGAGGATCGTCTCCATCATGCCGGGCATCGACACCTGCGCGCCGCTTCGCACCGACACCAGCAAAGGGTTGGCCTCGCCGCCAAACTCCTTGCCGGTGGCCGCCTCCAGCCGCTGCAACGCCTTCTCCACCTGCGCCCGCAGGCGTGACGGGAAACTGTGGGTGTCGAGATAGGTCTCGCACAGCGTCGACGCGATCGTGAACCCCGGGGGCACCGCGATGCCAAGATTGGTCATCTCGGCGAGCCCGGCTCCCTTGCCGCCGAGGATGTCCTTCATCGCGGAAGTGCCATCGGCGCGGCCGCGGTCGAACGAGAACACCAGGGGCTGCTGGAGAAACGGATCGGTCATGCGGGGACCGCCACGGCAGGGGAGGCTCGGCGTCCGGCCGATGAGGTGAGTTCGACGAGGGTCGGGTAATCGCCTGAGAAGCAGGCGTGGCAATACGGCGTGCCGTGCCCGGCGGCGTCGATCATTTCGTCGAGCGTGAGATACTCCAACGTGTCGACGCCGAGATACTGGCGGATCTCGTCGCGCGAGTGCGTTGCGGCGATCAGTTCGTCGCGATTCGGGGTGTCGATGCCGTAATGACACGGCCCCGTGATGGGCGGTGACCCGAGGCGGAGGTGCACCTCGCGTGCGCCCGCGGCCCGGATCATCCGTACCAGCCCCTTGCTCGTGGTGCCGCGAACGAGCGAGTCGTCGATCACCACGACGCTCTTGCCCTCGATCACCTCGCGCACCGGATTGAACTTGATGCGGACCTTCTCGACTCGCAGCGCCTGGGTCGGATTGATGAACGTGCGGCCGACATAGTGGTTGCGGATGAGGCCGTGCTCCAGCTTGACGCCTGAGACCTCGGAATAGCCGAGCGCCATCACGTTGGCGCTGTCGGGAACCGAGAACACGACGTCGGCGCCGGGCGCAGGGTGGAACCGCGCCAACTGGCGCCCCAGCTCACGACGGACCTGGTCGACGCTGCGGCCGAAGATGGTGGAGTCGGGGCGGGCGAAATACACGAGCTCGAAGATGCAGCGGGTGACGCGGCGCGGCGTGAGCGGCTCGAGATCGGTGATCTCGCCGTCCTCGATGCGGACGAACTGCCCCGGCTCCAGCTCGCACATGCTGGCGGCGCCAACCAGGTCGAGCGCGCAACTCTCCGATGCAACGATGATCCCGTCCGCGAGGCGGCCGATGACCATCGGGCGGAATCCACGACTGTCGACGGCCGCGTAAATGGTCCGGCCGACGGAAATGACCACGGAGTACGCCCCATCGACGCGCTCCAGCGCCGACGCGGATCTGCCCTTCGACGTCGGGGGCATCGGATCGTGCAATCAGGTGGATGAGGACTTCCGTGTCGCTGCTCGACGAGAAAATGGCGCCATCGCGAACGAGCTCGGCGCGAATCTCGTCGGCGTTCACGATGTTGCCGTTGTGCGAGACCGACAGTGGACCCGCGTGGTAGTTCACGAGGTACGGCTGGGCGTTGGCGAGCACGGTGCTGCCGGCGGTCGAATACCGGGTGTGTCCGACCGCGACGTCGCCGGTGAGACTCGCAAAGGTCGGCTCATTGAAGCCATCGGCAACGAGTCCCATCACCCTGTGGATCCTGGCCCGATCAGCCTCGTCGATCGCGACGATGCCCGCACTCTCCTGGCCGCGGTGCTGCAGCGCATAGAGGCCGAGGTAGGCCACTCGCGAAGCATCGGCAATCCCTGAAACACCGATCACGCCACACATGGTTCAGCTCCCCGCAACGGCGTTGCTGTCGGTGGTCATCCGACGCGGGATCGCGTCGAGGTGAAGCTTTCGCAGCCGTCGCACCGGCCACGAGAACGTCCGCTCGCCCCGCCGCATGAGCAGCTCGCCGTCGGATTCTCCCACGAGGCCCAGGTAATGACAGGGAGTATCGTGTGACGCCGCCAGCCGCTGCAGCGCGGCGACGTGCTGGGGTGCGCATGACACCAGGGCGCGCGCGCCCTCTTCGCCAAACAACCATTGCTCGTCGGTGAGCTGGTCCGCATGCTGGCCGAGGTCCACATCACAACCGAACGTGGTCGTCGCCCAGGGTCCTCCGATGCAGCACTCCGCCAGTGCCACCGCGAAACCGCCATCGGAGAGGTCGTGCGCGGAGCCGATGAGTCCATCTGCCCCGGCGGCAATCAGCGTTTCCTGCAGCCCGCGTTCGGCCGCGAGGTTCACTGGCGGCGGCGGTCCGCCAACACAATCAAGCACCTCGGCCCAGTAGGCGCTGCCACCAAGGTGCCCCTTGGGTCTGCCCAGCAGCAGGATCGCATCGCCGACGTTCCGGAAATGACTCGGAACGGCACGGGCAACATCGTCGATCAGCCCGACCATCCCGATTGTCGGAGTCGGGTCGATGGCGCCGTCGGGATTCTGGTTGTAGAGCGACACGTTGCCACCGGTCACCGGTGTGTCGAACGCGATGCACGCGTCGGTGATACCGCGACACGCCTCGACGAACTGGTGAAAAATCGCCGGTACCTGCGGGTTGCCGAAGTTCAGGCAATCGGTGATCCCGAGCGGCCGCGCACCGGTGCACGCAATGTTGCGGGCTGCCTCGGCGACCGCGCCCTTGCCGCCTTCATAGGGATCGAGCAGGACGTGGCGGGCATTGCAGTCTACGGTCATGGCCACGCCAAACCGCGTACCCGGCACCTGGAGCACGCCAGCGTCGCCACCCGGGAGGATGGCCGATCCCGCGCGCACGGTGGAGTCGTACTGCTCGAACACCCACCGCTTGCTCGCGATGGTGGGGGTGTCCAGCAACTGCTCGAGCACGAGGTGCAGGTCGGGCGACGGCTTGGTGGGGACGAGGGCGCGACGCTCCCTCGCCTTGGGCGATTCCTCTGCCGGTGGCGCGTACATCGGGCAGCCGTCGACCAGTTCCGCACCTGGAATCGCCGCCACCGTGCGCCCATCGTGGATCACCCGGAAGACGCCATCGTCCGTGACCCGACCGACCGGCGTCGCGTCGAGTTCCCACTTCCGACAGATCTCCTGGATCCGTTCCACCTGGTGCGGTTCGGCCACCACCAGCATGCGCTCCTGTGATTCGGAGAGCATGATCTCGTACGGTGTCATCCCCGGCTCGCGCGTCGGCACCAGCGACGTGTCGAGTTCGACGCCGACGCCACCGCGGGCGGCCATCTCGGCCGACGATGAGGTGAGTCCGGCTGCGCCCATGTCCTGGATCGCGACGATCTGCCCCGAGGTGATCAGCTCGAGCGATGCCTCGAGCAGCAGCTTCTCGGTGAACGGGTCACCCACCTGCACCTGGGGCCGACGCTTCTCGCTCTCGGCGGTGAGATCCTCGGATGCGAACGACGCGCCGTGAATCCCGTCGCGCCCGGTGCTCGCCCCGACGGTCAGCAGGATGTTGCCGACTCCGTGGGCCCGCGCCGTCGCCAGGTCCGTCTCGCGCAGGAGACCGACCGCCATTGCGTTCACCAGCGGGTTGCCGCTGTAGCACGACGAGAACGACACCTCACCGCCGAGCGTGGGCACGCCCATGCAGTTGCCATAATCCCCGACGCCTTTCACGATCCCGGCAAACAGGTAGCGGTTGCGGGGATCGTCGAGAGGTCCGAGTCGCAATGAGTTGAGCACCGCCACCGGACGGGCACCCATCGTGAACACGTCGCGCAGGATGCCGCCGACCCCCGTCGCAGCGCCCTGGTAGGGCTCCACGGCACTGGGGTGATTGTGGGACTCGATCTTGAACGCCACCGCCCATCCATCGGGCAGGCGAAGCACGCCAGCGTTCTCGCCGGGGCCCTGGACGACCTGCGGTCCCTCGGTGGGAAACCGGCGCAGGACAGGCTTGGTGTGCTTGTACGAACAATGCTCCGACCAGAGCGCCGAGAAGATGCCCGACTTCGGTGAGGGTCGGGACGCGCCCGAGCAGCCGCTCGATGGCGGTGTACTCGAGGTCGTTGAGCTTGTGCTCGCGCACCACCGCTTCGGTGACCGGGCGCTCACCCGGAAACGCCTCGGCGTGCAGGCCACCCGTCATGCTGGCACCGCGCTGCCGAGGTGGTCGACCAGCGACGCGAAGATTGCGTGTCCCGCGTTGGAGCCGAGCACGGCGTCGGCCAGTCGTTCGGGATGCGGCATGAAGCCCACCACGTTGCCCGCCGGGTTGCAGATACCGGCGATGTCCTGCGCTGAGCCGTTCGGGTTGTGCGGTGCATCGGCGCCGTCGACTGCGACATACCTCATCACCACCAGGCCATCGTCCTCGAGCCGGTCGAGCGTTGCGGCGTCGGCCACGTAGCGCCCTTCGCCGTGCGCCGACCGGAATCCGGATCACGTCGCCAGCGCTGAATCGGGACGTGCAGGCCGTGTCGATGCGCTCGATGCGGACGTCGACTGGGCGCGACGTGAATCGCTGCTGCGCGTTGCGGAGCAGTGCGCCGGGAAGCAGGCCGGCCTCGCACACGATCTGGAAGCCATTGCAGATGCCTATCACGACCCCGCCCGCGTTGGCGTGCGCGCGAACCGCGTCCATCACCGGAGCGAACCGCGCGATCGCGCCAGAGCGCAGATAGTCACCGTACGAAAAGCCACCTGGCAGGACGACGGCGTCGGCGCCGCCGAGGGAGGTGTCGCGATAGTCGAGCAGGCTGCCGGACGCCCCGGCGCGGTCGATGGCCGCGATCGTCTCGTCCTCGCAATTGCTGCCGGGAAACCGGATGACGGCGACGCGTGCGCTCACGCCTCGACCTCGATGGCGTAATCCTCGGTCACGGGGTTGGCCAGGAGCCGATCGCACATCGCCCGGGCCGCCGCGCGCGCCTCATCGGCCGACGCGGCATCGATGGAGAGCTCGATCGCCTTGCCCACGCGTACCGACGCTCGCCCCGGTGAAACCGAGGGAGCCGAGTGCGTGCTCAACGGCCTGGCCCTGGGGGTCGAGCAGGCCGGGGCGGGGGATCACCCGAACGTGTACGCGAAATGTCATCCGTCCTGCTCCTGGCGGCTTTCGCGCCGCCGCCTGTGTCGCGCGATGTCGCCCCGTTCGGTGTGGTCCGGCTCATCGTTGCGATTGAGATTGATCACGAGGGACCGCAGCAGCCCGTAGGCCATGTACGTCAGGCCAAGCGGGAAGAAGAAATACGCCGGGGCGGTGAGGGCACCGACCACCAGCGTGATGTAGAGCGCGAGCCCCGCCAGGCGCGCCGGGCTCCGGAACCCTGCCGCCGGAAATTTCGGATACTTGACGTTGCTGACCATCAACACCGAGATCAGCACCATCAACGCCACCAGGCCCTGGTGCTGGAGGTCGAAATACGCGAGCGACCGTCCGTACCAGTCGGTCTGCGAAAAGGCATAGTAGACCGCGAGCGTCATGCCGGCGGCCGGCGACGGCAGGCCGGTGAACCACGACGAATACTTCCCGCTCGCCTGCGTGGCGACGACGTTGTATCGCGCCAGGCGCACCGCCGCGGCCACCACATAGAGGAAGCAGATCACCCATGCGAAGCGGCCGGCAGTCGAGAACTCCAGGAAATACATGATCAGCGCAGGCGCGACGCCGAACGAGATCACGTCGACCAGCGAGTCGAGTTCCGCGCCGAACCGCGACCCTGTGTTCGACATGCGTGCAACGCGTCCGTCGAGCGTGTCGAGGATCGCCGCAAAGACGATGAACCAGCCGGCCCACACGTAGTTGCCGTTGTACGCCGACACGATCGACCACATGCCGAAGAAGAGGTTGCCGAGGGTGAAGGCACTCGGGACCACCACGACGACCCGCCGCATCGCCGTGCGGCGAACCGGCGTGCTGCTCATTTCCATCGGGCGATCACGGTCTGGCCAGCGGCGGTGGTCTCGCCTTCCTTGACGAGGACCTCGACGCCGGGCGGCACGAAAACATCGACGCGGGAGCCGAAGCGGATCAATCCCATGCGTTCACCCTGGCGGGCCATCGTGCCCTCCTCATCGTCGGTGATGATTCGCCGCGCAATGAGGCCGGCGATCTGGCGGGTGAGGATCGGCCCGTTCGGCGTGGTGATGCCGACGTCACTCTGCTCGTTTTCCAGCGCTGCCTTTTCATCGGCCGCGTTGAAAAACTTGCCGGGGCGGTAGCGCCGGAAGCTGATCGGTCCGTCGACCGGATACCGGTTGACGTGCACGTTGAAGACGTTCATGAAGATCGAGATGCGCGTCGCGGCGCCGCCGATGACATCGGGCTCATGCATCGGGATCACGCTGACCACCTTTCCGTCCGCGGGTGCGATGATCACGTTGTCGCCCCGTGGGCCCTCGCGCACCGGGTCACGAAAGAACACCAGCAGCCAGATGGCGACGGGAAACCACAGGGCCGCAGCGATCCACCATCCCATGCCGGCCAGCACGAGCTGTACCACCCAACCCGCAATGATGAATGGCCAACCTTCGGGGGCAATGCGCATCAGGAGCTCTCCATCAGGGCGCTGCCGGTCAATCGGCGATACGCCTCAGTGTAGCGATCAGAGGTGGCTGCCACGACATCGTCGGGCAGCGGTGGGGGCGGGGCATCTCCGTTCCAACGGCCTGCAGCGCGTTCCGCAGCGAGCCAGTCACGGAGTGGTTGCTTGTCGAAGCTGGGCTGGGTTCGCCCGGCGAGGTATGCATCGGCCGGCCAGAAGCGCGAGCTGTCCGGCGTGAGGACCTCGTCGATCAGCAGCGGCTGGCCGCTGCGATCGACCCCGAACTCGAATTTCGTGTCGGCGATGATCAGGCCAGTGTTCGCGGCGTGGTCACGACCTGCCTGATAGAGCCGCAGGGAGGTGTCGCGGAGTGTGTCCGCAAGCGTGTCGCCCAGTGCGTCGCGCATGGTGTCGAACGTGACGTTCTCGTCGTGTCCGGTCTCCGCCTTGGTGGCGGGCGAGAAGATCGGTGGATCGAGCGGCGATGACTCGACCAGCCCGGACTCGAGCCGCTCACCCGCGAGGGTGCCGCGGTCACGGTACTCGAGCCAGGCCGAACCCGCGACGAATCCGCGGACGACACATTCGAACGCCACCGGAGCGGTACGGCGCACCAGCATCGCGCGCCCGTGGATCACGTCCCGGTAAGCTGCCACGGCAGGCACGGCCGCGAGAATCGTGTCGGTGTCGGCGCTGATGAAGTGCGAGGGCGTTACATCGGCGAGCTTCTCGAACCAGAACGCCGAGAGTTGTGTCAGGACGGTACCCTTCAAGGGAACAGCTTCGTTCATCACGACGTCGAATGCGCTCACCCGGTCGCTCGCGACGATCAGCAGGCGGTCGGCGTCGACCACGTACACCTCGCGCACCTTGCCGCGACGCCACAGCGTCAGGGGAAGGTCACTCGCCGTCATCACGTTCATACCCGGAGGTCTCCGGCGTCGGCGTCACGGGACAGCGAGCCGGCGGCTGCAGCAGGGGCTCCAGATACTCACCGTGGAACTCTGCCACCTGCTGCGATGATCGCCCGATGTAACGGGACGGCTCGAGCTCCAGCGCGAGGGTCGCGCGATCCACTGCGGAAAACGCGTCGTCGGAAGCCAGGCGGTCGATGAGGTCGTTGGCCCCGCCGGCGCCGACCTGCTCCGCGGCCGCCATTGCATGCGTCCGGATGACCTCGTGCAGCGACTGACGGTCGCCGCCGGCGCGCACGGCCAGCATCAGCCACCGTTCGGTGGCCATGAACGGCATCTGCTCCTGCACGTGCCGTGCGATCACCACCGGGCGCGTCTCGAGCCCGCCCGCGATGTTCAGGGCGAGGAGAAGGATCGCATCGGTGGTGAGGAATGCCTCCGGAAGGGTGAGCCGTCGGTTGGCGGAATCGTCGAGCGTCCGCTCGAGCCACTGTGACGCGGCGGTGTGGGCGCCGTTCGCCTGGAGCGAGATGACATGCCGTGCCAGCGATCCCATGCGCTCGGCGCGCATCGGATTGCGCTTGTAGGCCATCGCGCTCGATCCGATCTGCTCCGACTCGAACGGCTCGAGCAGTTCGCCCTCGTGCTGCAGCAACCGCAGGTCGGCGCCGAACTTGGCGGCCGATTGCGCGATGCCGCTGAGCACGTCGAGGACCTGGGCGTCGAGCTTGCGCGGGATACGTCTGTCCGGTGACGGCAAACGCGCGGTCCATGCCGAGCTTCGTGCACCACGCGCTGCTCGAGCTCGCGGACCTTGGCATGATCGCCCGCGAACAATTCGAGGAACGATGCCTGGGTTCCGGTGGTCCCCTTGCAGCCCGCGAAGGCGCAGCGTGCGCGATCAATTCGATCAGGCGCTCGATGTCGAGGGCAAAGTCCTGCGCCCAGAGCGTCGCGCGCTTGCCGACCGTGGTGAGCTGTGCCGGCTGGAAGTGCGTGTAGGCCAGGCACGGCAGGTCGGCGTGCTCCATCGCGAAGCGACGTAGCGCCGACACGACGGCAATCACGCGACCGAGCGTCACCTGCAGCGCATCACGCATCACCAGCACGTCGGCGTTGTCGGTGACGAATGCCGACGTGGCCCCGAGGTGGATGAACGGCCGCGCCGCGGGCTGCCTGTTCGCCGAACGCGTGCACATGCGCCATCACGTCATGGCGGAATCGGCGTTCGTACGCGGCGGCAACCGTCAAGGTCGGCGTCGTCGAGGTGATCCCGCATCGCCTGCAACGCCTGATCGGGGATGTCGAGACCCAGTTCGGCTTCGGCCTCGGCGAGCGCGAGCCAGACCCGGCGCCACTGGCCGATCTTGTGCTCCTCGCTCCACAGCCGCTGCATGGCGCGCGAGGCGTAGCGCGTGCCCAGCGGCGAGACCCAGCGCGGCTTCGCTCACTGGAGCCGGAGGGGAACGGTGCCGCGCATGCCACCCCGCTCGATGTTGAGGTAGAACTGCTGCCCGGGCTGCATGCCCCGAACCTGCTCCGCCACTTCTTCCGCCGTCCGCAGTGCCTGGCCGTTGATCCCGATGATCACGTCGCCCACGGTGATGCCGGTGCGTTGCGTGATGTCACTCGGCACCCGATACACCAGCGCCCCGAACATCGACTGGATACCACGCTCCGCCCGGATCGACGGGGTGATGGTGATCAGGTCGAGGTCACGAAGGACCCTCACCTTCTCCGCTGTGACGGTGGGGAGGTCGCCGGTGACGATCCGGACCGTCGAGGTCCGGCCGCGGCTGTTGACGGTAGCCTCGACGGCGTCGCCCACGTGCAGGTCGATGAGCACCGCGTCCCAGTCGAGGTAGTTGCGCAGCGTGCGGCCGTTGGCGGCTACCAGCACGTCACCGGGCTGGATGCCGGCGCGCGCAGCCGGACCGCCGGGCGCCACCTCGCCCACCGTGACGCCGCCACTCTGCTTCCAGTCGCCGCTCACCCCGCCAACCCTGACGGTGAGGCCGACCCAGGCGCGGCGTACCGCGCCGTTGCGGATGATCTCCTCGGCGACGCGCACGGCGCGCTCGATCGGGATCGCGAAACCGAGTCCCACCGAACCGCCGGTGGACGAGAAGATCGACGAGTTGACGCCGATCACCTCGCCCAGCGCATTGACGAGGGGGCCACCGGAGTTTCCAGGGTTGATGGCGGCATCTGTCTGGATCATGTCGAGATACGAACCGGCCTGGTCGCCCAACGGGAGGATGTTCCGACCGGTGGCGCTGATGACGCCCGCCGTCACGGTCGGCTCCGAATTGCCGAGGAGGTAACTGTAGGGATTGCCGAGCGCGATGGCCCACTCACCGATCATCAGGTCACGGGTGGATCCGATGCGAACCACCGGGAGCCCGGTGCGCTCCAGCTTGATGACTGCGATGTCGGTGAGCGGATCCTCTCCGAGGACGCGCCCCTCGACGTCGGTGCCATCGTGCAGCGTGACCGTCACCTGCTGCGCGTCGGCGACGACATGCTGGTTGGTGATCACGATACCGTTGTCATGCAGGATGAACCCGGTCCCGAAACTCTGGGGCGTGCCGCGTGGCTGGCCGATCCAGAGGTCGTATGCAGACGGGCGCGGGGAAGGGCGCGTGGTGCGAACGGATACGACCGCCGCGGCAACCCGTTCGGTGGCGGCAACGATCGCGGTCCGTCGTGACGCGTCGATGGCCGTCACCTGCTCCTGCGCGCCTGCCCGGTGCACGAAGCCATCGTCGCTCCCACTGCACGCCGACAGGGCGGCCACGAGGACGATCATCCTCACCGGTCGCATTACCACGACACACCGTCGCCGGTCACCAGTTCTGCCGGATAGCCGGCCGACACGAATGCAAGGCCCGCCGCGGGTGCCGGCGGGCTGGTGTCTCCGTTGTGGTCCAGGTGCAGCAGGCGGGCCATGTCGCCCTCCGGTCGTCGTCCAAGTCCGATGTCGACCATCGTACCGACCAGCATCCGCACCATGTGGTGCAGGAATCGGTCGGCCGCAATCGTGAATGTTGCACAGCTTTCCGGGCCATCGTCCCACCGCGCCTCGGTGACATGGCAGCGATAGTGCGGCTTGGGCTCGCCCACCACCGCGAACGCGCGGAAGTCGTGCACGCCCGGCAGCAGATCAGCGCAACGCTGCATCGCAGCCAGGTCGAGTGGCCGTCCGAGCGCCCAGGTGAGACGATTGCGAAACGGCGACCGTGCCTGTTCTGTGGTCGCCACCGTGTAGCGATACCGACGCCCCAGTGCGTTTCGCCGTGCGTTCGCCTCGTCCTGTACCGGGAGTACCGCCCTGACGGCAATATCGCTGGGCAGCAGCGCATTGGCCGCGCGCTGCAACTCCGCACAGCTCCAGCGCGCCGGCATCGCGATGGTCACCGGCATTGCGTGTGCATGCACCCCGGCGTCGGTCCGCCCAGCCGCCGTCGCCTTGCGGGGCGTGCCAGCGAGCCGGGACATTGCACGCTCCACCGCCTGCTGCACCGAGCGACCGTCGGGCTGTGACTGCCAGCCGCAGAAGCGGGTGCCATCGTACTCCAGGACCAGCAGGAAAACGCGCTCCATGAGCCCCTGAATCTAGCCAGCCCAAGAGGGGGCGGCAACTTGCGTAAGGTGTTGTCAATATTGACAAAACGTCCGGTGTACCCGTACGCTTGCCCGCCTGATGACCTCACCTCTGTTCTCCGACTCGCCCGCAATCCGCGATGCCATCGACGTTGCGTCACGCGGAGACGAGCTGGGTCAAGGTGCTGCACGCGCCGCCGTCCTCGAAATGCTCGATGCAGGGACCGATCCGACCCTCACCGAGGCGCTGCTGGTGGCGCTCCGCGACAAGGGCGAGACGGCGGCGGAGCTGGCTGGCGCAGCGCTCGCCCTCCGGGAGAGCATGGAGCGCGTCCAACACTCTTCACCTGGATCGCTCGTCGACACCTGTGGCACTGGCGGCGGCTCGATCACCACGTTGAACATCTCGACCGCGGCCGCGTTCGTGGTGGCGGGAGCGGGGATTCCAGTTGCGAAACACGGCAACCGGTCGTTCACGTCGCGGTCGGGGTCGGCGGATGTGCTCGAGGCGATGGGCGTCGCCATCGATCTCACCCCTGCGCAGGGTGCGCAGGTGCTCCACGATGTTGGCATGGCGTTCTTCTTTGCGCCGACCCACCACCCGGCAATGCGCCACGTGGCACCGGTACGACGCAAACTCGGGACGCCGACCATCATGAATCTCGTCGGCCCCCTCGCGAACCCGGCCGGCGCCACACGACAGGTCATCGGGGTTTCCGATCCCGCCCGTGGCGCATTGATGGCCGCAGCGCTGGCTCGTCTCGGCACTGCCCACGCGATGGTGGTTCACGGCGTCGACGGCTTCGACGAAATTGCGCCCGTCGGCGAAACGATGATCTGGGAAGTGCAGGCGGGCGGCGTGCGGGAATGGCGGTTGACGGCGGAGTCGTTCGGCTTCACCGTAAAGTCACTGGCCGGGCTGGCGGGCGGAGAGCCGGCCGAAAATGCGGCGACGATCGTGCAACTCTTCGAGCGGCCAACGGCAGCGTCCGCGGCGGTGCGTGCGGCCGTGCTACTCAATGCAGCGGCTGCCATCATGGTTGGCGGTCGCGCCAGATCGATGCCCGACGCGATCGAGATCGCCACCGACGCGCTCGACGCAGGTCGGGCGCTGGCAGCACTGGTCGCGCTGCAGCCAGGCGTCTGTCAGTATTTCCGGATGACCCCCACGACAATGCCCTGGATCAGCACATCGCTCTCCTGATAGCGGAGCGGCCGCATCTCGGTGTTGGCAGGCTGGAGCCGGATCCATCCTCCCGGTTCCCGATAGAACCGCTTGACGGTGGCCTCCGCCCCATTCACGAGCGCGATCACCATCTCGCCGTTGTCGGCGCTCTCCCGCCCGTTGACCACCACGAGGTCGCCCTCGCGGATCTGCTCGTCGACCATCGAGCTCCCGCGAACCCGGAGCGCGTAGTTGGCACCGCGCCGCGGCAGCATCGCATCGGGAACCGCGACCACGTCGCCGGTCATCACCGATTCGATCGGGTACCCGGCAGCGACGGTGCCCAGCAGGGGGATCTCGGTCGCGCCGGTGAGCCCGCGGGCCGGCAGCACCTCGATGGCCCGGCTCTCGTTGTAATTCCGGCGGATGTATCCCTTCCGCTCGAGATTAGTGAGGTGTTCGTGCACCGTGGCCAGCGACTGGTAGCCGAACTTCTCGGCGATTTCCTCGAAGCTGGGTGCGTAACCATGATCGTTGATGACTTCCCCGAGGAAATCGAGGATTTCGCGCTGCTTTCGGGTCAGGGGCACGATGGCCTCAGGTCGAATGGCGAAGAGAACCCGAATGAACCTACCCGAAGGTAACCCGAACTTCAAGATGCCCGCACCGTTGCTCGATGCCATTCTCGCCCACAGCCGTCAGCGATCGCAGTTGCTGCTCGGCCGCCGTGCTGCCCTCGAGGCGGCCTGCGCCGCTCGCCCCGCCGGTCGCGGATTTTGGCCGCGCGCTCCGTTGCGACACGGTCGCCGTGATCGCCGAGGTCAAGCGCCGTTCGCCGTCGCTCGGTGCGATTGACGAGTCGCTCGACCCGGTGAGCCTTGGGGGAGCCTATGCGCGCGGCGGGGCAGCGGCGATCTCCGTGCTGACCGAACCGCGCCATTTCGGCGGGTCCATCGATGATCTCACGGCTGTTGCCGGCGCGGTCACCGTGCCCGTCCTGCGCAAGGATTTCGTGGTGGACGAGCTGCAGCTCGTCGAGGCCCGGGCAGCTGGCGCGGCGGCGGTGCTGTTGATCGTGAGGGCCCTGGCGCCCAAGGAACTCGCGCAGTTGCACGCGGCCGCCCGAGCACCTCGGGCTGGGAGTGCTGGTCGAGGCGCACGATGCCGAGGAGGTAGCGATCGCGCTTGACGCCGGCGCCGAGGTGGTCGGCGTCAATGCCCGCGATCTCGACACGCTCGCGATCGATTGTGCCCGCGCGTGGAGGCTGATCGAGATGATTCCGCCGGCGATAGTCGCGGTGGCCGAAAGCGGGATGGGTTCGGGCGACGACGTCGCACTCGCGGCTGCGGCCGGCGCCGACGCCGTGCTGATCGGCTCGGCTCTCGTCGCCGGGGGAAATGCCGAGTCGGCGGTACGCTCCCTGGCCGGAGTTCGGCGCCATGGTCGTTGAAGCCAAGGTGTGCGGTCTCACGCGCCCCGAGGATGCAGCGCTCGCGGTCGCGGCAGGCGCTGCCTTCCTCGGGGTGATTTTCGCCGGCGGCCCGCGCGTCATAGACGCTGGCCGCGCCCGCGCGATCGTCGAGGCCGCTGCCGGGCGTGCCGGTGCTCGGAGTCTTCGGATCCCAGTCGATTCGGACGATCCTCGATATGGTCAGTGCGGCCGGCCTTGCCGGCGCGCAGCTGCACGGGGACTTCGACGCCGCCGTGGCCACAGAGCTCGCCGAGCGGGGAGCAATCGTCTGGCAGGTGGCCCGTTTCAGCGACGCCAGCACGTTGAACCGTGAGGTCGGCCGGATCGGTCGGGGTGCAGAGCCGATCCTGATCGAGCCCCGGTCGGCTGGCGGCGGCGGTCAGGGAGTGGCGCTGCCGGTCGACCTGGCGGTCGCGGCCCGCGATGCCTTTCCCCGACGGCGGCTGGTGCTGGCGGGGGGCCTCAATGCGGGGAATGTTGGCGAAGCGATCCGGGTCGTTCGTCCAGACATCGTGGATGTAAGTTCCGGTGTCGAAATGGCGCCGGGCATCAAGGATCCCATCCGGCTCGTTGCCTTCCTGGAGGCTGTGCGTGACGCTCGTCCTGCCGCGTGAAACCGCTGTCGATGGTCGATTCGGGCCGTACGGCGGGCGTTACGTCCCCGAGACCCTCGTGGCGGCGCTGGACGATCTCACCGTGCTCTACGACGCCGCCCGCTCGGACCCGGCGTTCTGGAATGAATTCCACTCCATTCTCCGGGATTTCGTGGGTCGGCCATCCGCGCTTTCGGAGGCCCCCCGCTTCAGCGCCGCGGCTGGTGCGCGGGTGCTCCTCAAGCGCGAAGACCTGAACCACACCGGGGCCCACAAGATCAACAACGCGGTGGGGCAGGTGTTGCTCGCGCTGCGCATGGGGAAGCGACGGATCATCGCCGAGACGGGCGCGGGTCAGCATGGCGTCGCGACCGCGACGGTGTGCGCGCGATTTGGCCTCGAGTGCATCGTGTACATGGGCGCGGAGGATGTCGCCCGCCAGGCGCCAAACGTCTACCGGATGCAACTCCTCGGCGCCACGGTGGTGCCGGTGACGTCCGGCACCCGCACCCTCAAGGATGCGACCAACGAGGCGCTCCGCGATTGGGTCAGCAATGTCCCTGACACGCATTACATCATCGGGTCGGTGGTCGGTCCCGATCCGTTTCCCCGGATGGTTCGCGATTTCCAGTCGATCATCGGCACCGAGGCGCGCCAGCAGGTGATGGAGCGGACCGGCGCGCTGCCCGACACGGTCGTCGCGTGCGTCGGCGGCGGGTCGAACGCGATGGGCATCTTCGCCGGGTTCGTCGATGATCCCGATGTGGTGCTGGTGGGAGTCGAGGCTGCGGGGGAGGGGATCGACACGTCGGCGAACAGTGCCACCCTCACGCTCGGACGCCCCGGCGTCCTGCACGGATCGTTGTCCTATCTCCTCCAGGACGGTGACGGACAGGTGCTGCCTGCGCACTCCGTCTCGGCGGGTCTCGACTATCCGGGCGTGGGACCGGAACACAGTTGGCTGCGCGACACAGGTCGCGTCCGGTATGCATCAGTCGGCGATCGCGACGCACTCGATGCATTCCGCAGCTTCACTCGCCTCGAGGGAATCATTCCCGCACTCGAGACGTCGCACGCCATCGCATGGATCACCGCGCAGTCGGGTTCGTGGCACGCCGACGAGGTCGTGCTGCTCTGCCTCAGCGGTCGGGGTGACAAGGATGTCGAGCACGTCGCGGCCCAAGAGGGTGATCGGGCGTGAGCGCACCGGTGCACGCATCATCGGATCTCGACGTTCGCGTCGTCGAGGAGTTGCTGCGCACCCTTACCAAGGGGCAGCGCGCGCTCCAGATGTACCTCCCGAACAACCCTGTCTATCAGCGCGCGATGGAGTCGCTGGTGGAGGCCTTCACGCCGGTCTGGAACGTGACCGGTCGACTGGTGCTCGAGATCCACGAGCAGCACATCGAGTGGGAAGGCGTCGCTGTATACCAACAGGCCGGGTCGGGGGAAGGACTGGCGTGGCAGCTCTATACCGACGGTCTGCGGCGCCTCACGCTGCTCCCGGGGGTGGAGGCCGAGGAGATCATCCGCCTCCTTCACGTCGTCAATCGGGCGCGCCTGCTACCTGTGGACGCCGCTGACGATCTCCTGACGCTGCTGTGGGAGCAGGAGTTCGTGCTGATCACGTACGCATTTGTCGAGGTGATCGGCGAGGGCACCGAGTTCATCCAGGAGAGCGAGCCTCGCGAGGCCGAAGTCGACCCGGGCGAAGCCAAGCGCGATGTGGATGCAGCGCGCGGATCTCCGACCAACTCCGGATTGGTCGATCTCGCCGACTTCGACGCCACGCCCTACTTCCTCGACGAGGCAGAGACCCGGCTGATTCGCACCGAGCTCGAGGACGAGTACCGGCGTGATTACCGAACGTCGGCGATCGACGCGCTCATGGACATCCTCGAGACGCAGCGCGACGCGGCGGTGCGTCACGAGGCGATCTCGCTCCTCGAGGATGTTCTCCCGGCGCAACTGGCGATCGGCGGCTTCAAGGCGGTGGCCAGGATCCTCCGCGAGCTCCGGGTGATTGCGGCCCGGGCGCCCGGCCTCGACCAGGAACTGCACACCGCCGTGCTGTCGTTCGAGGAGCGTCTCAGTCAGCCCGAGATACTCGAACAGTTGTTTCGGGCGCTCGAAGACGCGATCGGTCGTCCGGACGACGAGGATGTCAGCGAGGTGATGCGGGAACTCAAGCCGGCGGCGCTCCCCACGATCCTCACACACCTCGGCCGGACACTGAATGCCGACGTTCGGCGCGCCCTCGAGCCAAGCCTGGAGGGACTCGCACGTGCCGCGCCGACCGCGCTTTCCGACGTGCTCGAGCACGGACCACCCGAGGCCCTCGATCCGGCAATCGCACTCGCTGCCCGCCTTGGCATCTCTGCCCTCGTGCCCGCAATCATCGGTCATTACAAGTCGGGTGGCGTGGCGCTGCGGCACACCGCGATCACGGCGCTCGGTGGCTTCGGTACGCCCACCGCGATTGCGACGGTCGAGGAAGCCCTTGGCGATCCGGATCGTACCATCCGGCAGGCGGCGCTCACGCTGCTGCAGCAGCGCGGTGGCTCGGGGGGAATGGTGCGCCGCCTGGAAGGGCTGCTGTTTGCCGATACCGACGGCGGTTGGGATCGACTCGAGCGGCGGGCGATGTTCGAGGCGTACGGATTGCTGGCCGGCGACGCCTCGCTGCCCAGGATCCGCGAGTTGCTCGAGCCCCGCGGCCTCTTTCGTCGTCGCGCGCATCCCGACATCCGGGCATGTGCGCTGTTCGGTCTTGGCAAGGTGCGCTCGCTGGAAGCCCGGATGCTGGTTGACACCTACACCAGCGACAAGGAGCCCGTCGTGCGCAGCGCCGCGAACAGCGTCCTCCGGGACTGGATGCCGTGACCTCATCGGCTGCTGAAGACGGCGTTCTCCGTCAGGCGGGTCGTTCACTATTGGTGTCCATTCATGGCGCCCAGCGAGCGATCAAGCTCTATCCCACCGAGAATGCCACCGTCGAACGCGCGCTCGACGAACTCCTGGCGCACACGATCAGCATCGTGCGCCTGGAGGGGTCGGTCGAGGTGCGCCTCTCCGGCGACTTCCTCTTCATCAACCAGACGCGCCTCCGTCTCGGGCTCGACAACTTTGCCGCCTTCAGCGGGTTCGTGTCGTTGATGCGGTACTTCGGTGTCGGGTTGCTGCGCATCGACGACGGCGTCACCAGGCGTGAGTGGCAGTTGTGGTTGTCGATGCTCGGTGCCACCACGCCCGATGTCGATCCCGAGGAGCGCCTCGACGCGTTGCGTCAGCGCATGCAGGAGGCCGACATCGTCAGCCTCTGGGTCGATGCCGCCGGCGATGCCGAGGAAGAACAGCGCGTCGGCGACGAGTCGCTGGAAAGCGCCAAGCGCACCTACTCCCACGGTGTGGCGGCCGCCCGTGACGTCGTGCAGGGTGTCAGGATGGGACGCACGCCGAGCGTGCGGCGCATCAAGCGGGCGATCCAGCTGATCGTCGACCAGGTGCTCGAGAACGAATTGTCGATCACCGGGCTGACCACACTCCGTGCTTACGACGAGTATACGTTCACGCATTCGGTGAACGTCAGCATTTTCGCCGTCGCGCTCGGCAAGCGGCTTGGCTTCGACCGCCTCCAGCTTTACGACCTCGGGCTGTCGGCGATGATGCACGATATCGGCAAGGCCCGTCTGGACCTCACCCTGCTCAACAAGGAGTCGTCACTCGACGAGCAGGAGTGGCGCATGATGCAGGCGCATCCCTGGCTCGGCACGTTGACGCTGTTCAGGATGCGCGAGGGTGACGAGTTGCCATGGCGTGCGATCCTCGCGGCGCACGAGCACCACATGAAGATCGACCAGACTGGTTACCCGCGAGCGATCCGGCCACGGCGCCTTGGCCTCTTCACCCGGCTGATATCGGTTGCGGACGGCTATGACGCCGCGACCACCCGGCGGTCATACCAGACCGAACCTCTCGAACCGGATTCGGTGCTCAAGGAAATGTGGATGAACGCAGCCCGCGGATACGACCCCGTGCTCGTGAAGGCGCTCATCAACCTGCTTGGCATCTATCCGGTGGGCACGTGCGTCATCCTCGATACGTTCGAGGTCGCGATCGTGGCCGGTCCGAACCCCGATCAGCAGCTGCTGCACCGCCCACTCGTCCGCATCGCGGTGTCGGCTGAAGGCATCTTGCTGTCCGCCCCGGGTGAGCTCGTCGATTTGTCGGCGACCGATCCCGACGGCAACCACGCGCGGACCATCGTCAAGGTCACTGCACCCGAACGCTACGGATTGGTCGTTGGCAACTACTTCGTCTGAACTCACGACCGCCGGTTCGGCCATCGATCGTTCGTGGGTCGCGGCGCGAGCCGAAGGACGCACTGCGCTCATACCCTACCTGACCGCCGGCTTCCCGACGCTCGACGAATCCCGGTCGATGCTGCAGGCGGCGGCAGAGTTCTCCGACATCATCGAGGTCGGCGTTCCGTTCAGCGATCCCCTCGCCGACGGCCCGACGATCCAGGCGTCGACGTTCCGGGCGCTCGAGAACGGGACGACGCTGCCCCGGACGTTGCAGATGATCGCCGACGCGGCAGTCGCGCGACCGGTGGTCCTGTTTTCGTACCTGAATCCGATCCTGCAGTACGGTGCGGAACGACTGGTGCGGGATGCGGCCAGCGCCGGGGTGAGCGGCATCCTGCTCACTGACCTGCCAGCGGGGAGCGACCAGGCCCTGGAAGCGTCGCTCGGTGATGGGCCGCTCGACCTGATCCGGCTCGTGGCGCCGACGACCACCGGATCGCGTCTGGAGCAATCGGTCGCCGGTGCGCGCGGGTTCATCTACCTGGTGGCCCGACTCGGCGTCACTGGTGCATCCAGCGCGGTCGATGCAGGCCTGGCGGCCTCGATCAGCCGGGTGCGCGCGGCCACATCGCTGCCCATCGCGGTGGGATTCGGGATCGCCAACCCCGAGCAGGCTGCCGTGGTCGCCCAGCATGCCGATGGTGTGGTCGTCGGGAGTGCGCTGGTCGAGATTCTCGGTCGCGAGGGCGTGAGCGCGTCAGCCAGCTTTCTTGCCGGGCTTCGCGCCGCGCTGGGGCCGACATGATGCCGGTGGCATATGTGGCAGTGGGCAGCAACCTCGGCGACCGCGAACGATGGCATGCGTTTGCGGAGTCGAGCCTCGCCGCGCTTGCGGGGGTTCGCATCGACAGGACCACCCCCGCCCGCGAGACCATGCCGCTGGGCGGTGCCGATCAGCCAGCGTACCTCAACCGGATGATGAGGCTCGACACATCCCTCGCACCCGGAGCTTTGTTGGCGGCGTGCCACGAGATCGAACGCGCCGCTGGCCGCCACCGGACACAGCGGTGGGCGTCACGCACGCTTGACCTCGATCTTGTCCGCTACGACGACATGACGTGCGATACCCCAGAGCTGGTTCTACCACACGCCGGCCTGCGCGACCGATCGTTCTGGGCGCGCGAGATCGCCGAGCTGGAGGCACCGTGACCGAGCGGGCACCGACAATGCGTGACCTCGCGACCCGCAAGGCGAAGGGCGAGAAGCTGGTCATGCTCACTTGCTACGACGCCCTCTTCGCGCGACTGCTCGAAGCTGCCGGTATCGAGTTGTTGCTCGTCGGGGATTCACTCAACGAGGTGATTGCCGGCCGCCGCAGCACGCTGAGCGCCACCCTCGACCAGATGATCTACCACGCTGCCGCCGTGCGGCGCGGCACCCAGCGCGCCCTGGTGGTCGTCGACCTTCCGTTCCTTTCGTATCAGGTGAGCGTCGAGGACGCCATCCGCAACGCCGGTCGCGTGATGGCGGAAACCGACTGTCACGCCGTGAAGCTGGAGGGCGGGGCAGTGATGGCGCCCACGGTTCGCGCCCTGGTCGAGCGCGGCATCCCGGTCGTTGCCCACCTCGGGCTCACGCCCCAGAGCGTGCACGCACTCGGCGGATACCGCGTCCAGGGGCGGACCGATGCCGATGCGGCCGTGCTGCTCGCCGACGCACTCGCGCTGGAAGCGGCCGGTGCGAGTGCCGTCGTGCTCGAGCTGGTGGCCAAGGCGCGCGCCACCGACATTTCGCGTGCGCTCCGCATCCCCACGATCGGCATCGGCGCGGGCGTCGGCTGCGACGGACAGGTGCTGGTCTTGCACGACATGCTGGGGCTCAACGAGGGCTTTGCCCCGAAGTTTCTCAAGCACTACGCGACGCTCGGCGCCGACGTGCGCGACGCCGTCGATCGTTTCGCCAGGGATGTCCAGAGCGGCGCCTACCCCGACGACGCTCATTCCTTCGAGTGAGTTGATGCAGGTATTCGGCACGGTCGACTCGCTCCGGCAACACCTGACATCGCTGCGTCGGAGCGGTGGTTCCATCGCGCTGGTGCCGACGATGGGGGCACTCCATGCGGGGCACATCGCCCTCGCGGAAACGGCCCGGTCGGTGGCCGACCACGTCGTGCTGTCGATCTTCGTCAATCCGTTGCAATTCCTCCCAGGCGAGGACCTGTCCCGCTATCCCCGTCCACTCGAGCATGACCGCGAGCTCGCCGAGGCTCATGGCGTTGATGTGCTGTTCGTGCCCACGGTCGGGGAGATGTATCACGACGCCCCCGAGACCCGCGTGGTGCCCGGAGCGATGGCCGACCGCTGGGAGGGGGCCCACCGACCGGGCCATTTCACGGGTGTGCTCACCGTGGTCGCGAAATTGTTCAACGTCGTGCAGCCCGACGTCGCCGTGTTCGGGCAGAAGGACATCCAGCAGGTGACGCTGGTGCGACGGATGGTGAGGGACCTCGACCTCCCCGTGATCGTGCGGACGGTCCCCACCGTTCGCGAGTCGGACGGACTTGCGATGAGTTCGCGCAACGTCTTCCTCGGCGAGACCGAGCGAGAAGCAGCGCGGGCGATCCCCCGTGCCCTCGATGCGGTGCGGGCGCGCTGGTCCGAAGGCGAGCGACATGCGCCGGCCCTCGAGCGGATTGCGTCGGCGGTGCTGGCGGGAACTTCTGTCGTGTCGCCGGACTATATTGCAGTGGTGGATCCCGACCAGTTTGCACCCGTCGAACATGCGGGGCAGGGCACGGTCGTGGCCGTGGCCGCACGGGTGGGATCGACCCGCTTGATCGACAATGTCATTCTCGGAGAGGAAGCGGGCTGAATGCGCCGTCGCCTGATGAAATCGAAGATTCACCGCGCCACCATCACGTCGGCCGACCTGCACTACGAAGGGTCGCTTACGCTCGATACCGAACTGATGGCGGCCGCTGATCTCGTCGAGTACGAGGAGATCCAGGTCGTCAACGTCAACAACGGCGCGCGGTTCACCACATATGTCATTCCGGGCCCGGCCGGCACCGGCGTGTTGCAGCTCAACGGCGCCGCCGCGCGGCTTGGCATGCCCGGCGATGTCGTCATCCTGATTGCTTACGCCGACGTCGAAGAAGTCGATGTCCCGCAGTTTCGGCCCTCGGTGGTATTCGTCAATGCCGGCAATCGCGCCATGCCCCAGGTCGCCTCGGCGTCGTGAGCGGACCGGGGGCCGCGTGGGACCAGCTGGCCCAGGACGGCATGCCGCCCTGGGCCATTGTGTCGCGCCGACGCCATGAACACGTCGCCCGTGTGGCGGCGCTGGTCACCGGATGGACCGTTGCCATGCGCCTGCCCATCGACGAGTCGCGCCGGTGGCTTCGCGCGGTGTGGTTGCACGATGCGCTCCGGGATGCTCCCGAGGCGGAGATGCGGCGGTGGGCTCCCCATGTCGAGGGACCGGTCGAGCTGCGACACGGGCCCGCCGCAGCCGCGAGGGCTGAACTGGAGGGCGAGCTGGATGCCGACGTACTGAGCGCAGTCCGGTGGCACTCAGTTGGGTGGAACGGATGGGCGCAGGTGGGGCGCACGCTGTATTGTGCGGATTTTCTCGAGCCCGGTCGTGACTTCGACCGTGACGACCGTGCGGCGCTCGCGGCGAGGTTTCCCGACGATCCTGTCGGTGTCCTCCGGGACGTCGTGCGACGCCGGTTCGCGTATGCGGACGTGCAGGGATGGAGCCACCCTCCGGAAAGTGTGGCCTTCCGCGACGAGGTGCTGCGCTGATGGACCGCCGGGTCGCGTGGTCGATCGGCATCGTCCTTCTCATTGTCGCTGCGGCCGTCGGGATGCGTCGCTCCGGCGAGCGTGAGACGGCGTCAGCACCGCAGGCGTGGGACTCATTGCCGCGCGAAGTTGACATCGAGGTGCTCAATGGCGCGGGTGTATCGGGTGCCGCTCGCGACGGTGCGAACCTGCTTCGGGGTGCACTGCTCGATGTGGTGTGGTTCGGCGACGCGGATTCCGCGCTGGCGGGGAACGACCGCAACGTCATCCTGGTCCGCCGCCGTGACACGACCGGGGTGGGTCGGATTCGCGCCGTCCTCGGAGGAGCGGATGTTGTGGACGCCTACGATCTGTCGAGGGTCGTGGATCTCAGCGTGGTGCTGGGACGGGATTTCGCGCGACGTCGACGCTGACCAGTAACCCCGCCTACGCTCTGTGGAGGACCGACGCGATGTCATCGATAGCGATGCTGGCTGCGCTCCGCGCTGAGATCCTTGCTTCGCACCGCGCCCTGCTCGACGCCGAGCGGGTGGCGTACGAACGCCTGTTCGGCAGGATACCGGGGAGTACCGAACTGTTGCAGCTCGCCATCCACGATCCATGGTTCGGGTGGCTGCGTCCGATCACCGCACTCATTGCCGCCATGGACGAACTGGCGGTCGATGATGAGGCGGGAGACCTGTCCGAACGCGTTGACCAGTTCCGCGAATCAGCTCGCGACCTGATGCGTCCCGACGAGGCAGGCACTGAGTTCCAGCAACGCTACTTCGAGCTCGTGCAGAAATCGCCCGACGTCGCGCTGGCCCATGGTCGGCTCGCACGGCTCCTGGACGCCAGTCGCTAGAGGTCATGGTCGGTCTTCCCGACCGGCATCACCACCGCCAGCACCAGGTCCATCACGTTCGTTCCCGTCGGGCCTGTTCGCACCAGTGCGCCCACGGCCTCCAGCGCGTGATGGCTGTTGTGGGTCGCGATCGCCGTCGCGCCGTCGATCCCGCTCGCGCGCATCCGCTCCCACGTCGTGTCGTCGATCGACCGCGCCGGCCGCGTCGGTTGGTCCGTCACGACCGTCAGTGCCCGCTGCCAGGATGGTCACCGGATGCGGTGACACCTCGATCGCCTCGGCCGCGGCGAGTGCGAGCTCCTGGCAACGCCCTCCCAGTCCGGGGTTGCCGTCGATCGTGACGGTCGTCTCGCCACCCCACACCATGAACAGTGGACGGAGGGCGTGCCCGTGCCCCTGGTCGATGAGCGCGTCGTTCTGGGCGTGCCACTCTCGTGCCGCGTTGATGACGTCGGCGGCGATGCGACGCCCGACGTCGGCGGCTTCACCAGAGAGCAATGCCGGACCGACGCGGATGACACAGCCCGCTTCCTGGGCCGCGCGAACAGCACCTTGTACCGCGTTCGCATTCGACGCCACGACGATCGACTCGCAGGCCGGGATCATCGCGGCGGGAGGCGTCGGACGCGCGAGTGCGGGAAGCAGCGCGGCGGGGATGTCGCTCGGCGATTCCGGATTCGTCGATCACGCGCCGCACCGCATCGGCGCCCAGGGATCGACCGTGCACGGACCCGAACCGATGGTCGACAGGTCGTCGTCGGCCACGTCGGATATGAACCACGCGGTGGTTACAGCAGGGGTGACACGCGAGGGCGAGCCGACCGGCGCTCCAGCGCGTCACCCGCTTGCGGATGGCGTTGACGGCTCCGATCTCGATCCCGGAACGCAGCAGCAGGCCGAACAGGGCGGTGACATCTCCCATCGAAAGCCCTGGCAGCGGCCCCGCGATGAGGGAACTTGCCCCGCCGGATATCGCGACGTGCACGGCGGCTCGTGCCGGAATCTCGGCGACGAGGTGGTGAATGGCCTGCGCAGCGTCGCGGGACGCCTCGCCGGGTACTGGATGGTCGCCCACGAGCATGCCTGAGGGATGGGTGCACGGCGCCCCCGTGATCCGCCGCGACCACGAGGCCTCCAGCCGGACTCCGTCCATGCAGGGCGAGCCACGCAACCAGTGCCTCCGCCATGGCGGGCGCGGCCTTGCCGGCAGCGATGATGTACACCGGCAGCTCGGGCGGAGTGCGCGCTGCCAGCAGCCGGTCCATCAGTGGACGCGGGGCAGCCGCATCGATGGCGGCGGCCAAGCAGGATTCCAGCAGCTGGCGGGGAGAGGAATGGATCACGGCGACTCCGATGGAATCGGTGCAATATTACCGGGATGAGACCGCCATCCAGCCATCGATGACAAACCCGCCCAAGGGTTCATGTGACCCGCCGGCTCGTGAGCCCGGTCGAGGAGCAGCTTCGGCGCCACTTCGACGCGGTGATTCCCGATGCCGATACGCCGACCACCTCCACGATCCTGCAGCGCGCACTGGGCGACGCCGACGCGCTGCTCTGTACGCTCACCGACCGGATCACCGCCGAGGTGCTTTCCGCCTACCCGCTCCGCACCAGGATCATCGCGAGCTATGGCGCTGGCACCGATCATATCGATCTCGACGCTGCGCGTGCCCACGGTATCGTGGTGACCAATACGCCCGATGTCCTGACCGATTGCACCGCCGACCTGACGATGATGCTGATCCTGATGGCAATGCGGCGTGCGGGCGAGGGCGAACGCGAGGTCCGACGTGGCGACTGGAGCGGCTGGCATCCCACCCACATGCTGGGTCGACGGGTGAGCGGCTCGACGCTCGGGCTGATCGGCACTGGCCGGATTGCGCGGGCTGTCGCACGCCGCGCGATCGGTGGCTTCGACATGCGGGTGCGCTACCACAACCCGAGGCGTTCCAGCGTGCCGGAACTCGATGCGATGGGGGCGACTTCGTGCGGCGCGCTCGACGACCTGCTCGGCAGCGTTGACGTGGTCTCGCTGCACTGTCCCAGTACCCCCGACACGCGCAGGTTGATCGATGCGGGTCGCATCGCCGCGATGCGCCGAGGTACGATCCTGATCAACACCGCGCGCGGCGATGTCGTGGACGACGACGCGGTCATTGCAGCGCTGGGATCGGGCTGGCTCGGTGCGGTCGGTCTCGACGTCTATCGGGGCGAACCTGCCCTGGACAGCCGCTACCTCGCGTTCGAGAACGCTGTACTCACGCCGCACCTCGGTTCGGCGACGGTCGAGACGCGGGAGGCGATGGGCCAGCGGGTGATCGACAATCTGCTGGCCCATTTTGCCGGCGATACTCCACCCGATCGCGTTGCCTGATGGCGCAGCCGGGAGCAACACCATGACGCGCAATCATCGCGTCGTGATCAGTGCCGCGGCGATGCTGGCCGCGGGTTGCGGGGGCAACGCGTCAGCTGGCGCTGCCGCGCACGCTGAGTCAGCGTACCTGGCGCTCGCGGCGCGCCATTTTCACGTGCAGCTGTCCGCAGGCCGCATCGATGTCGAGGCCACGACTGCGGCGTACCACAGCCTCGACCCCGTGATCAAGCAGTCGCTCCCGAAATGACCTGATCCCGCGGGCGTCGGTCGGGACCAGTGTCGGGTCACCACCCGGATGCAGCGGGAGCAGGTTGACATGGGCGCCGAGGCGTCGGGCGAGCGCGGCCAGGATCGCCGCGTCGTCATCGGTGTCGTTCTTGCCGGCGATCAGCACGTATTCGAACGTGATGCGCCGCGCGAAATGACCAGCTGCCGTCAAGACGTCACGCAGCGGATACTTCTTCTCGATCGGCATGATGGTGAGCCGTTCGTCGGCGCGCGGCGAGTGGAGCGAGATGGCGAGCCTGAACTGCTCCGGGCGCAGGGCGAGCTGTTCCATGCCCGGCACGATGCCGACTGTCGACACGGTGATGTGTCGGGCTCCGATGCCGAACCCGGCTGGGTCGTTGAGGATGGTCAGTGCGACGTCCACGGCGGGCCAGTTCAGGAGCGGTTCGCCCATTCCCATGAACACGATGTTGGTCGGCTTGTCGGCCGGGTCGCGCAGGACGATCTCCCGGACCTGCGCCGCGATCTCCCACGTCGCGAGATTGCGACGGAAGCCCATCCGACCCGTTGCGCAGAACGTGCATCCGAGCGCGCAGCCAGCCTGCGACGAGATGCAGAGGGTCCGTCGCGACGCAGTCGGGATGAGCACCGACTCGACCTTTTCGCCGTCCGGCAGCTCCCAGAGAAATTTCTGGGTGCCGTCGGTGGACTTCTGGACGGCGCAGGTCGACAGCCGGGAGATCGGGAATGCGGCGCCCAGGTCGCTGCGCAGCGCGGCGGGAAGATCGGTGGCGTCGTTCCAGTCGCCGATGGGGCGTTGCCAGAGATGCGCCTCGATCTGGCGTGCCCGATACGACGGGAGGTTCGCCGAGGCCACCCACGACGCGATGACCGCACGGGCGTCGGCGGGAGCGATGTCGAGGAGATTCCGGGGCGCGACCATGCTGCAAAACTAGCCGGAGATCCCGCCGTCTGGGCGAATCCGGCGCACGCGGCGGCGGTGGCACGCGTTGGTGGCCCCCAGTCGGCGGGTTAACTTTGCTGATTGTTCCGGTCACGGCGCATGCGCCATTTCCCAGGTCACAGGCTCGATGTCACAGACGGCACTCCGGACACATCACTGCGGTTCTCTTACCCTCGCGGACGTGGGATCCACGGTCCGCCTCGGCGGCTGGATCCATCGGCGGCGTGACCTCGGCGGAATCGTTTTCCTGGACCTGCGGGACCGGGAGGGGCTCGTCCAGCTGTCCTGTGACCCCGAGTGGACGTCGCCTGCCGCACTGGCGCTAGCCGCCGGCCTGGGCGCCGAGACGGTAGTGCTGGTTGAGGGGACAGTGGCGCAAAGGGTTGAAGTGGCGAGAGATGCGTCGATGACCTCGCGTGAAATCGAGGTGCGGGTCGGGTCGCTGCAGGTCGTCGGACCGGCCGTCACGCCCGCGATTCCGGTCGCCCGGCGCGAGGGCGAGGAGCTGGCGGCGGAGGAGTTGCGGCTCCAGAACCGGATTCTCGACCTGCGTCGACCCGAGCTGCAGGCGAACCTCATCATGCGGCACGGGCTCCTCCAGCGGGCCCGGCGCACCCTGACCGATCTCGGCTTTCTCGAGATCGAGACGCCCATCCTCACCAAGCCGACCCCGGAAGGCGCCCGCGACTTCCTCGTGCCGAGCAGGGTGCATCCTGGCGAGTGCTATGCCTTGCCGCAGTCGCCGCAGATCTACAAGCAGCTGCTGATGATGGCCGGGTTCGACCGCTACTTCCAGATCGCGCGCTGTTTCCGCGATGAGGATCTACGGGCGGATCGGCAGCCGGAGTTCACCCAGATCGACCTCGAAGCATCGTTCGTCGCGCAGGACGACATACTCGCCGTGGTCGAGCGCGTCCTGCACGATCTCTGGGCGGAGGCCGGGCACGACGTCCCGATTCCATTTCGTCGCCTTGGCCACGCCGAGGCCATGGAGCGATTCGGCATCGACAAGCCCGATCTCCGTTTCGGGTTCGAGATCACGGACATTACGCGACACGTTGGCAAGGACTCGGCGCCGTTCGTCGCGGAGGCCATCGCTGCAGGGGGTCGACTTCGGATGATCCGGGTGCCGGCGGGTGCAGCGTTCAGCCGCCGCGAGATCGATGGGCTGGTGGAGGCTGCGCGCGGCGCTGGTGCTGGCGGGATGCCGTGGGCGCGGCTGGCCGAGGGCGGCTGGGAGGGGCAGGGCGTCAAGGCTTTCGGGTCGGAGACGCTCAGCGCCATCGGCGGGGATGTCGGCGACCTGGTGCTCGCGGTCGTTGGCCCCGATCGCGTCACGAGCGCGTCGTTGCATGCCGTCAGGACGCTTCTCGCGCGACGTCCCGACGTCGCACCCTTCCAGGCACACGCGTTCTGCTGGGTGGTGGACTTCCCGCTGTTCGAGGAGGACCCCCAAACCGGGGAATGGGTGTTCACGCACCACCCGTTCACGTCTCCACATGTTGATGACATCCCGTTTGTCGAAAGCGACCCAGGCCGCTGCCGCGCGCTTCACTATGACGCGGTATACAACGGGAACGAGCTCGGGTCCGGGTCGATCCGGATCACCGATCCCGCGCTGCAGGCCACAGTCTTCCGGTCCCTCGGGATCGACAGCACCGAGCAGCGCAGCCGGTTCGGGTTCCTGCTCGACGCACTCGCTGCGGGGGCACCACCGCATGGCGGGTTCGCGCTGGGATTTGACCGGATCGCCATGCTTCTCGCTGGCGCCCCGTCGTTGCGCGACGTGATCGCGTTCCCGAAAACCGCCGCCGCCCGGGGCTTGCTGGAAGGCACACCAACCCCCGTGGCTGCCGCCGACCTGGCCGCACTCGGCCTGGCCAACAAGAACGAGGGTTCATGACGGACGAAGTCCGACACACCATCAGTGCCGAAGGAGCCGATCCACTCCTGCTGGCCGGTGTCAATGATGGCAATTTTGCCGAACTCCAGCGGGCACTCGGCGTCCGGGTTTCGCAGCGCGGCGACATCATCAACGTGAGCGGTACTGCGCAGCAGCTCGATCGAGCCACGCCGATCATCCAGGGATTCGTCGACATGGCACGCGCCGGGCAGCCGATCGAGCCCGAAGACGTCTTCCGGATCGCGAGCGAAGGCCACACCAGCGAGCTCGCCGTCACGCGCGATGCCGGCAAGATCGTGCTGCCCGGGCTCCGCCGCGCCATCATTCCGAAGACTCCCGGCCAGCGCGAGTACCTCTCGCTGATCCAGGACCATGACGTCGTCATCGGGATCGGACCCGCCGGCACCGGCAAGACCTACCTCGCCGTCGCCAAGGCTGTCGAGGCATTGTCTCGAAAGCAGGTGAAGCGGATCGTTCTCGCCCGGCCCGCCGTCGAGGCTGGCGAGTCGCTGGGGTTCCTTCCTGGTGACCTGCAGCAGAAGGTGGATCCATACCTCAGGCCGCTGTACGACGCGCTCGAGGACATGATGTCCCACGAGCGCATGCAGAAAGCGCTCGAGACGCGCACCATCGAGATTGCGCCCCTGGCCTACATGCGGGGACGGACCCTGGCCGATGCGTTCATCATCCTTGATGAAGCGCAGAACGCCACCGGCGCCCAGATGAAGATGTTCCTCACCCGCCTTGGCGTGAACAGCAAGGTCGTCGTCACCGGCGACAAGACGCAGGTCGACCTCCCCCGGCGCGAGGACTCCGGCCTCATCCAGATCGAGCGGGTCCTGCCGGGAATCGACGGGATCGCGTTCCACTACCTCACCGACGAGGACGTCGTCAGGCACCGGCTCGTCAAGGACATCATCCGGGCCTACGCCGAAGATCAGGCAGGTTGATGACCGCGTCGTCGCCGCGACGCCGTCTCCGTGGTGGTCGGAGGCGCGGCCGCTCCCCTCGAGGCCGCGCTGGTGCGCGACACGGTCGCGCACGTGCTCGCTGCGCGAGGCCAGGACAGCCCATGTCGCCGTGACGTTCCTCGGCAAGTCGGCGATGCGTCGCCTCAACCGCGAACACCTTGACCACGACTGGGCCACGGACGTCATCTCCTTCTCACTCCCCCAGCCCGATGCCGGCGTGGCCGGTGACATCTATCTCTGCCGATACATGGCGGCGATCGAGGCGCGTCGCAGGAGCATTCCTGTGCGGCAGGAGCTGATCCGGCTGGTGGTGCACGGGACCCTGCACGTGATCGGTCACGAGCACGATGAGGGCGACGCGCGCACCACCTCGCCGATGTGGTTGCAGCAGGAGCGCTACGTGCGAGAGCTGACATGACCCCGTTGTTGATGGCCGCGCTGCCCGCACTCACCGGCATGGTGATGCTCTGGGCTGCGCTGGTGGCCCTGGCCGGCGCAGGGCGACGGTGAACTCGGCGCGCGCGCGCTGGCGCGCGACCCGACACGGTCAGGGCTTTCCCCGGAGCGCATCCTGCACGTGATGCACCTGGCGTCACTCACGATTGCAGCGGGCCTCGCTGCCACCGTGACCGGATGGTGGGCGTTTCCTCCCGCACTCGGTGCGCTGCGCGTGGTCCTCGTGGCGGTGCTGGTGTGGGCGGTGGGCGACCTCGTTCCCCGTCTTCTCGGCGTACTTGCGTCCGAGTTGGTGCCCTATGCGCGCCGGGTGGCGCTTGCGGCGGCGCCGGCATTCCGGCCGCTGCTCTGGATTGCCGAGCAGGTCGACGGGGTGTCCAACGATTCGACCCCGGCGGCGAGTCGCGACGGCGCCCCATCGCCGCAGGAGATGGCACTCGGCGTGTTTTCGCTGGCATCGATGACGGTGTCGGAGGTGATGACGCCCCGGATCGACATCGTGTCGGTCGATGTGAGCGAATCCGAAGCCGACGTCACGAGCACGCTGCGACGCAGTGAGCACGCGCGCCTGCTGGTGTTCGACGAGCACGCCGATGAGGTCGTCGGGGTGCTCTATGCCAAGGACATCCTCCCCCGGCTCCGGGGCGCGTCCGATTCCGGTGAATCGTGGCAGGCGCTCATCCGACCGCCCGCGTTCGTGCCCGAGGCGAAGCGACTCGACCGTCAGTTGCGCGATTTCCAGCGCGGTCCCGGTCACATCGCGGTCGTGGTCGATGAGTTCGGCGGAACCGCCGGGCTGGTGACCCTCGAGGACATTCTCGAGCAGATCGTCGGCGAGATCCAGGATGAGCACGATGTCGATGAGGTGCAGCCCGTGTTCCGGCACGGCGATGGCCACCTGACGGTGCAGGGCGGTGTCGCACTGGCCGATCTCGAGGCCGAGCTCGATCACGACTTCGAACGGGAGGACGTTGACACCGTCGGCGGCCTGGTGCTCGCGGCGCTCGGCAGGGTGCCGCGTACCGGTGAAGAGTTCGAACTCGACGGCTGGCGGGTCGTGCGTTGAGCTGGTGATTCGACGCCGCGTCAGGCGGGTGTCGCTGTGGCGGGCGGAAGTCGCGGCGCTCACCCCGGCGAAGGGGATCAGGTCATGATCTGGCTCCTCCTCCTCGTGGCGATCACGATCTCGGTATTGGGCGCGGTCGCGTCGGCTGCAGTGGTGACGACAGCCCGGACACAGGTTGCCGAGGCAATCTCGCGCAGGCTGCGCGGAAGCGACGACTCCTTCCAGTGGCTCGCCGTCACGCAGCGGCAGGTGGCTTCCGCGACCGCCGCCATCTCGCTTGGCGTCGCGCTTGATCGGTGCGGTGGTGCCGGGCGTGTTCACGGGCCTGTCGGTGCCCCAGCTCGCACTGTTTCTCCTGGTGATCGTTGTTCCCGTCACGCTCGTGGGCGCGTACCTGCTGCCCCGGTCGCTGACCGTTGCCGCGCGCCGCACGGGCGGCGGCGTTGCTCCGGCCGGTGGTCCAGGCCTGGACGGGTGCGATCGGGCTCGTGCTGCCGGCGCGTTCCGGCGATGCAGCGAGCGACCTCCGCGACCTGGCCCGGGAAGGCATCGCCAACGGTGTATCCGACGGCGATGAACTCGTGATGGTCGGCGGCGTGATGACGTTCGCCGAGCGACCGGTGCGCGCCGTGATGACGCCGCGAACCGACGTGATCGCAGTGGCCCACGATGCTTCATACGACTCGGTGTTCGCGGCGTTCGCGGAGAGCGGATACACGCGACTGCCGATGTACCGCGACACGCTCGACGACGTCGTGGGGATGGTCCACGCGTTCGACCTCTTCAAGTTGCAGCCCGAGGATGCTGTGCCGGTCCGCGCCGTGGCATTCGCGCCCGAGTCCCGGCTTGCCGGGGACCTCCTCATCGACATGCAGCGTGAGCGCCGTCATTTCGCCGTGGTGGTTGACGAGTTCGGCGGAACGGCCGGCGTGGTCACGCTCGAGGACCTCCTCGAGGCGCTGGTGGGAGCGATTTCCGACGAGGATGATCCATCGCTGCCCACGATGGTGATGGCCGGGGCCCCGCTCGAGATCGATGGGACGGCGACCCCGTCGGATGTGGCCGAACACTTCGGCGTCGCGCTGCCGCGCGGCGATGCGGCCAGTTTCGCGGGCCTCGTGGCGGAGATCGCGGGGCGAATCCCCGCGGCAGGCGAGCGATTCGCCATGCGAGGCCTCGAGATCGACATCCTGCAGGCGAGTCCGACGCGCGTCGACCGGATCCTCGTGCGTCGCGGTGGTGGTGCGGTGATCTCGCTCGACGGTGGTGATCAGTGACCCTCCCGATCGGCACCCGCGTCGATGAACTCGTCGCACTGGTCCGCGAGGGCCGGATCGAGACGTTCATCGAGCGGGCATGGCACCTCGAGCCGGCCGACCTTGCCGATGTCCTCTCCGAGCTCGATGATGACGAGCGACTCGCACTCGTACGGGTGCTCCCGGTCGAGATCTCGTCGCAGGCGCTCGTCGAGATGCCGTATGAGGAGCACGCCGAGGACATCATGGCGGCGCTCGACCGCGAACAGGCAGCGGGCATCGTCGATGAACTGGAGGATGACGATGCGGCCGACCTCCTCGGCGAGCTCGATCGTGACGACCAGGAACGGATTCTTTCCGCGGTCGGCGACAGGCGCGACGTTGACCGGCTGCTCGGTTACCACGAGGAGACTGCCGGTGGCCTGATGACCTTGCAGGTCGTCACCGTGACCGATCACGACAGCGTCGGCCTCGCGCTGGAAGCCGTGCGTCGCCAGGCCGAGGATATCGACGATGTCACCGAGATCTTCGTTGTCGATACCGCGCGACGGCTCGCGGGCGTGCTGACGTTCAAGCAACTCGTCCTGGCAAACACCGCGCGACAGGTTCGGGAAGTGATGGAGGACGTGGTCGCGCAGGTGTTTCCCGACGTCGACCAGGAAGAAGTGGCGCGCCTGATGGCACGCTACAACTTGCCGAGCATTCCGGTCGTCGATGCCAGCAACCGGTTGTTGGGACGCGTGACCTACGACGACGTGATCGACGTGACCGAGGCAGAGGCCACGGAGGACCTGCTCCGCTTCGGCGGCGTGTCCCCCGACGAGGCGCTCGGTGGCAGCTGGGGTGACGCGGTGCGAAGCCGGTTGCCGTGGCTGTACGTGAATCTCCTCACGGCGTTCCTGGCGGCTGCCGTCGTCTACTTCTTCGAGCGCTCGATCGCCGCCATCCCGACGCTCGCCGTGTGGATGCCCATCATCGCCGGGATGGGTGGCAACACCGGCACGCAGGCCCTCGCCGTCTCGGTCCGCCGAATCTCCCTCGGCATGGTGCCGGTGTCGCGGATGTGGTCGGTGATCTCGAAGGAGATTCTCGTCGGGGCGTTCAACGGACTGGCAATCGGTGTCGTGATCGGCGTGCTCGCGGTGCTCCTCGGTGAGCCCTGGCGGTTCGGGCTGGTGGTTTTCCTCGCGATGAGCGGCAACCTCGTCGTGGCCGGGTTCGCCGGATCGTTCATTCCGGTCATCCTCGAGCGCCTCGGCGTCGATCCGGCCGTGGCGTCCTCCATCTTCGTCACCACGTTCACCGATGTGTGCGGATTCCTGCTGTTGCTGGGCCTTGGCACGCTGGTGTTGCTGTGAACCGCGGGTCTGCCTTGCCCCGCACTCGCGAACGGTGAAGGTTCAGGCATGATGCATGACGCGCTCATCGAGGGATTGCTCGCTGGTCAGGTGGCCGCATTGGCGCGCGCCGTATCGGTCGTGGAAAACGGCCGCCCGGGGTTCGAGCGACTGCTGACAGCGATTCATCCGAGGGTCGGGCGGGCTCGCCGGATTGGCGTGACCGGCCCACCGGGCGCAGGCAAGTCGACCCTCACCGAGCGACTCGTGGCGGCGTACCGCGCGAACGAACTGCGGGTCGCCGTCGTGGCGGTCGACCCAACGTCACCGTTCACCGGTGGGGCGTTGCTCGGTGACCGGATCCGGATGGAATCGATCGCGCTCGATCCGGGCGTCTACATCCGCTCGATGGCAACGCGTGGCTCACTCGGCGGACTCGCCACCACCACTCGCGAGGTGTGCGACGTGCTCGATGCCGCTGGTTTCGATCGGATCCTGGTCGAGACGGTCGGGGTCGGCCAGTCCGAGCTCGACGTCGCTCGCATGGCCGACACGACGGTGCTGGCCCTGGTGCCGGAATCAGGTGACGGAATCCAGGCACTCAAGTCAGGCGTGATGGAAGCAGCAGACATCTTTGTGGTCAACAAGTCGGACCGACCGGGCGCGGACAAGATTCGCCGCGAGGTGGAGCTGTCGCTCGACCTTCGAGCGGGCAAGGCCTTTCGCAACATGCCCGCGCACCATGGCGCGCTGAAGGGTGGGCCTCGCGAGGGGCCGGCATCGCCCGACGACTCGGCGTGGCGTTCGCCCGTGCTGCTGACGGTGGCATCCACGGGCACCGGCATCGACGAGTTGGCTGCGGCGCTCGAACGGCACTGGACCTGGATGGACGCGCACGGCGAGCTCGAGCGGAGGCGCTTGTCTCGCCTGGCCGAACGGACACGGGAGGTGGTGGACCGTGCGACGCGTCGGTGGGTGTGGCAGGAGTCTCGTGCCGAGGAGATCATCGAGGCGCGGGTCTCGGAGGTGGCTGGTGGGTCGTTGAGTCCGTACGACCTGGCAACCGAAATTGTCGGATTGCTCAAGGAAGGAGCGCAAGTATGACCGTACACGTTCCTGGCGACGCGCTCGACCAGGCCGCCGAGATCGCCCGACTGCGCGCCGAACTCGACGCGTGGAAGGCTGCGGCCCTGGCCACGCGTCAGCGCGCCCCGGAGTTTTCCACGATTTCCGGATTGCCGATCGAACCCGTCTACACGCCTCTCGACGTGGGACCACCCGAATCGCTTCCGGCGACCTACCCCTACACCCGGGGCATTCATCCGACGATGTACCGGGGTCGCCTCTGGACGATGCGCCAGTTCGCCGGCTTCGGGACGGCCGCGGACACCAATGCACGGTACAAGTTCCTGCTGGAGCGGGGCCAGACGGGGCTGTCGGTCGCGTTCGACTTCCCGACCCTGATGGGCTACGACTCCGACCACCCGCGCTCGGAGGGCGAGGTGGGGAAGTGCGGCGTGGCGATTTCATCGCTGGCCGACATGGAGACGCTGTTCGACGGCATCCCGCTCGACAAGGTGTCGGTGTCGATGACGATCAACGGGCCCGCGGCGATCCTCTTCTGCTTCTTCGTTGCCGCGGCCGAGAAGCAGGGAGTCGACATCGCGTCGCTGCAGGGGACGATCCAGAACGACATCCTCAAGGAGTTCGTGGCGCAGCACGCCTGGATCTATCCGGTCGAGCCGTCGCTCAAGATCATCGTTGATCTGTTCGAGTGGACCAGTGCACACACGCCGAACTGGAACTCGATCTCGATCTCGGGCTATCACATCCGGGAGGCCGGATCGACCGCCGCGCAGGAACTCGCGTTCACCCTCGCCAACGGGTTCACGTATGTCGAGCGCGGCATCGCGCGTGGCCTCGATGTCGACCAGTTCGCGCCGCGACTCTCGTTCTTCTGGGACGTGCACAACGACTTCTTCGAGGAGATCGCGAAGATGCGTGCGGCCCGCCGCATCTGGGCGCGGCACCTTCGCGAGCGCTACGGCGCCACGGACGAGCGGTCGCTGAAGATGCGCTTCCACTGCCAGACAGCCGGCGTGTCGCTCACTGCGCAACAGCCGCTCAACAACGTTGCCCGGGTGGCCTATCAGGCGATGGCAGCGGTGCTCGGCGGGACGCAGTCGCTGCACACCAATGCGTTCGACGAAACCCTGGCCCTGCCGACCGAGCACTCCGTGCGGGTTGCGCTGCGCACCCAGCAGATCCTGGCCCACGAGACCGGTGTGGCCAACGCCGCCGACCCGCTGGGCGGCTCGTACCTCGTCGAGGCGCTCACCGATCGGCTGGAGGAAGAGGCCGAGGCGATCTTTGCCGAGGTAGACGCGATGGGTGGGACCGTCGCCGCAATCGAGGCGGGGTGGTTCCAGCGCGAGATCGCCCAGTCGGCAGCCCGGTTCCAGGCCGAAGTGGAAACGGGCGGGAAGGTTGTCGTCGGGCTCAACGCGTTCGTCGAGGACGATGAGACAGCCGATCGACATCCTCCGGATCGACGAGTCGGCGGAAGTCGAGCAGCGGCGTCGCATGGCGGCGATGCGCACGACGCGAGACGAGGCACTCGTCGCGAGCAGACTCGCAGCCCTCGGGGCGGCAGCGCGCGACGATCGCAACATCATACCCGCGATGCTCGACTGCGCGCGGGCATATTGTACCCTTTACGAGATCCGGCACGTCCTCGAGCAGGTATGGGGCGCGTACCGCGAACCCGTGTTCTTCTAGCAGAAGGAGCACCGAATACATGGCGACACGCACCGCGAAGGCACCGGAGAAGGGCACTGACCTCCTGCGCATGAAGCCGGGGAAGCACCCGGTCATCACCTGCTACCTGAAAATCGAGCCCCGCGACCGCGCGCGGAAGAAGTACCTGGTGAAGCTTCGCAATCGCGTGCGCGACCTCGAGCAGGCGCTCGACACGATGGGCTGGGACAAGTCGCAGCAGGATGACATCCGGGCCGACCTGGCGCGGGTGGTGGAGCACGTCGATGACGCGGCGACGCTGCCCGAAAGCCAGGGCATCGCGATCTTCGCGAGCCGCGGCAACAAGTTGTTCGAGGTCAAGCCGCTCCCGCTGGTGCACCGGTCGCGGTTGGTGGTCGACCGCACCCCGCTGGTGCGGGAGCTGGCGTCCAACCAGGAAGAGTTCGGCAAGATGTTCACGGTCACCAGCGATCGCGCGTCGGCGCTCATCTGGGAGGTGACAGCGTTCGACGCCAAGGTGGTGCGAAAGATCGAGACCGAGGTGACCCGGGGCGGACGCTACCACTCGGACGGCAGCGGTGACGCGAACGCCGAGCATGCCTACCACAATCGAATCCAGAACGAGAAGCGCCGGCATCTCGAGGCGGTTGCGCGGGCGCTCTTCGAGTTGGAGCGGAGCGAACCGGGCCACCAGATCGTGCTCGCCGGGGTCGGGGCGGACGCAGGGGCCCTCGAGCCGTTCCTGCACAACTACGTCGCCGACCGGTTGATCGGCGTGGCGCGCCTCGCACCGCGTGATGCCACGCCCGCAGCGGTCCACGCGCTTTCGATGGAAGTTCGTGAGGCACATGCGCGAGCATCCGAAGCCGGTCATGTCGAAGAGCTCGCCGAGGGACTTGGCACCGGCTGGGCCGTCAACGGCGTCAAGGAGACCCTGCGTGCCCTCGCAAAGGGTCAGGTCCGCACCTTGCTTGTCCGGCACGACGCGTCGTCACCGGGGTTCCGCTCGATGGCATCGGGGCGCCTGGCTGTTGCGGCGCGCGAGCTGCGCGAAGACGGCGAGGTGATCCCGACGCTCGACGTGATCGATGATGCGATCGAGGAAGCGCTTCGCCAGCGGGTTGCCCTCGACGTGGTGTACGATGAAGCGTCGGCCGACGCCATCGACGGAATCGCCGGGCTGCTCCGGTTCAAGTGAGGAGGTCGCCATGATGATGGCAACGACGAGTGCCTCCTCGCTGCCGCGCCCGGTTCGTGTGCTGGTCGCGAAACCGGGGCTCGACGGGCATGACCGCGGTGCCAAGGTGGTGGCCGCGGCGCTCCGCGACGCCGGCATGGAAGTGATCTATACCGGTCTCCACCAGACCCCGGAGATGATCGCCACCGCCGCCGTCCAGGAGGACGTCGACGTGGTCGGCCTCTCGATCCTGTCGGGCGCGCACATGACGCTCTTTCCGAGGGTGCGTGCGCTTCTCGTGGAGATGGATCGCGACGACATCCTCCTCACCGGCGGCGGGATCATCCCCGCCGAGGACATCGAATCACTCATGGAAGCAGGTGTCGGCAGGTTGTTCGGCCCAGGCACCCCGACGGGCGACCTCATCGCCTACATCAACGACTGGGCCCGCACCAATATCACCGCGTGATACCGTGACCGATACCGACCGCACTCCCCGCACGCCGCGCTTGCGTGCCCTGACCGACGAGTACCTCGAACTGGCGGCGCGGCTGCGCGAGGGAGGCGGTGCCAAGCGCGTTGCCCGGATGCATGCGAAGGGACAGCTCTCGCCGCGCGAGCGCGTCGCGGCATTGCTCGACCCTGGCGCGCCATGGCTCGAGATCGGCCTGCTCGTGGCGTGGGACCGATACGACGGCGAGGCGCCGGCCGCCGGCGTCATCACCGGCGTCGGTGTCGTCGCCGGCCGGGAGGTGGTGATCGTCGCCAACGACGCCACGGTCAAGGCAGGATCGTGGTGGCCCGAGACCATCGGCAAGATCCTGCGGGCCCAGGAAATCGGCGATGCGGCAGCGGATCCCGATCATCTATCTGGTCGACTCAGCCGGGGTGAACCTGCCGTACCAGGAAGGGGTGTTCCCGGGTCAGTACGGCGCGGCGCGGATCTTCTACTACAACTCGCTGATGCGTCGCTACCTGCACGTGCCGCAGATCTCTGCCGTCATGGGCAGCTGCATCGCCGGCGGCGCGTACCTCCCCGCATTGTCCGACGTGATCTTCATGGTGGAGGGCACGTCGTTCATGGGGCTGGGCGGCCCCAACCTCGTGAAGGGCGCCACGGGACAGACCGTCGACGCAGAAGACGCTCGGCGGTGCCCGCGCGCACACCGAGGTCAGCGCCGTCGCGCACTACCGCGCCGCGAACGACGCCGAGTGCATCGCGCGCATTCGTGAGCTACGTCGAACGGTTGCCGTTGCCACCCGCGTCGAGGCAGGCGGTCAAGCCCGCCACGCCACCGCGCACCGACGGCGAGGCGCTGTACGATGTCCTGCCGTCCGACCACCGCATGTCGTACGACATGCACGATGTGCTCGGGGCGCTCCTCGACGGCGGGCAGCTCGACGAGTTCCAGCCGAACCTCGCCGCCGAGATGATCTGCGGTCATGCACGAATCGAGGGCAGGCCCGTCGCCGTGATCGCCAACCAGCGCGGCTTGATCAAGGGACGCGAGGGCGAGAAGCCGCGATTCGGCGGCATCGTCTACGCCGAGAGCGCCGAGAAGGTGGCGTTCTTCATCGACACGGCGAATCGTGAGGGCATCCCGATTCTCTTCGTGCAGGACGTGAGCGGATTCATGGTCGGACCGGAGGCCGAGCACGAGGGGATCATCCGCGCCGGCGCGCGCTTCGTCGAGGCGATGGCCACCACCCTCGTGCCGAAGATCGTGCTCACCGTCAATCACGCGTCGGGCGCCGGCTACTACGCGATGGCGGGGCAGGGATTCGACCCCGACTTCATCCTGTCGTGGCCGACCGGTCGCATGGCGGTGATGGAAGGTGAATCGGCGGTGATGGCCGTGCACGGCGGAGCGATCCAGAAGGCACAGGAGACGAAGCAACCGCTCGACGATGCGACCAAGGCCTCGATCGAGGGGATGCGCAACGATTACGAAGCGCAGCTCGACGCACGGTACGCGGCGGCACGCGGCTTCGTGGACGCGATCGTCACGCCCGAGGAGACACGCGCGCTCCTCGGTTTTCTTCTCACGGTGACCGCGAATTACGGAGGTCCGCACCTCGGGCCGTTCGTGCTGAACGGTAGCGAGGTGGTGCGATGAACAAGCGATCAACCGTCAGGATCGCGGCAGGCCAGGGCTTCTGGGGCGACTGGCTCGAGGCTCCGGTGCGGCAGGTCGAAGGCGGGGAGATCGATTACCTGGTGCTCGATTATCTCGCCGAAGTCACGATGTCGATCATGCAGAAGCAGCGGTCACGCGATCCCGGCGCGGGCTATGCTCGTGATTTCGTGTCGCAACTCGAACGGATCCTCCCGACGGTGGCCGCGAAGGGCATCCGGGTGGTATCCAACGCCGGCGGCGTCAACCCGCGAGCCTGTGCAGAGGCGGTGCGCGAACTCGCCAATCGCCTGGGCGTCGGCGACGCCATCAAGATTGCGCTGGTCGAGGGCGACGACCTCATGGGTCGCCTCGACGAGCTGGCTGCCACCGGTGATCCGCTGAACAACATGGACACCGAACGGCCGCTCACCGACGTGCGGCAGCAGGTGCGATCAGCCAACGCCTATCTCGGCATGGCACCGATCGTGGAGGCACTCCGCCGCGGCGCCAACGTCGTGATCACCGGGCGGGTCACCGACACCGGACTCACACTCGGCCCACTCGTGCACGAATTCGGCTGGGCCCACGACGACTGGGACCGGATCGCGGCCGGCACGATCGCCGGACACATCCTCGAATGCGGCGCCCAGTGTTCGGGAGGCAACCTCTCGAAGGATTGGCGCAACGTCGAATGCCTGGAGGACGTCGGATTCCCGATCGTCGAGGCGTCGGCCGATGGAACCTTCGTCGTGACGAAGCACGAGGGAACTGGCGGCGTGGTCAACGTGGCATCGGTCACCGAGCAGCTCGTCTACGAAATGGGCGATCCGAAGATGTACATCTCGCCCGATGGGGTCACCGATTTCACCAGCATCCAGCTCGAGAAGGATGGCAAGAACCGCGTGCGGGTGTCGGGGATCACGGGAGGACCGCGCACCCCGCTCCTCAAGGTTTCCATTGCGTACTTCCACGGATACAAGGCCATCGGGTCGCTGGTGTACTCGTGGCCGGAGGCATACGACAAGGCGCAGGCCGCCGATCGAGTCCTGCGGCGCAGGCTCGATGCACTGGGCCTCGAGTTCGAGCAGGTGTTGACGGAGTACGTCGGCGTCAACTCCACCCACGGCCCGCTCGCAGGAGAGCCCGATCCGGAGATCCCGGAAGTCATGTTGCGCGTCGGCGTGCGTGGGACCGACCGCGCCTCGGTCGAGCGCTTTACTCGCGAGATCGCGCCGCTGGTGCTCACCGGACCGCCCAGTGTCACGGGCTTTGCCGGGGGCAGGCCGCAGGTCGAGGAGATCGTCGCGTACTGGCCGGCCTTGGTGGCGCGCGAGAAGATCGAGCCCTTCGTGCGCGTGGAGATGATCTGATGGCATCCATCGAACTGCGGTACCTCGCGCACGCCCGGTCGGGCGACAAGGGCGACACCGCAAACGTCGGCCTGATTGCGCTGAAGCCTTCGTACTACGACATCCTCGTTGATCAGGTCACCCGCAAGCGGGTCGCCCGGCACTTCAAGGGGATGGTCAGCGGCGTGGAGCGCTTCGAGCTGCCCAACCTGAATGCGCTCAACTTCCTCCTGCACGGTGCGCTCGACGGAGGCGGAACACTGTCGCTGAAGACCGACGCCCAGGGCAAGGTGTATTCCACTGCGTTGCTCAGGATGAAGATTGACGTACCGGCAAAGGTCGCCAGGAAGGCGATGGAGCGGGTCGGATGAGTGAGGCCCTGCTCAGTGAGCTCAATGACGGCGTGCTGACGCTGACCATCAACCGGCCCGAGAAGCGAAATGCCGTCAGCACGGCGGTGATCGATGGGCTGGCCGAGGGCATTGCGAGGGCTGAGCTGGAAGCCGAGATCCGCGTCCTCGTGATTCGCGGGGCGGGCAAGGACTTCTGTGCGGGCGCCGACCTCGACGAGTTGCTCGCGTCGGTCGACCACACTCTCGACGAGAACGAACGCGCTGCGCTTGGACTCGGTGAGATCTTTCTGGCTTTGCGCCGCCTTCCCAAGCCGACCGTTGCGATCGTGCAGGGGCGGGCGCTCGCGGGCGGTGCTGGCCTCGCGATCGCCTGCGACCTGGTGATTGCCGGGGCGAGCGCGCAGTTCGGGTTTCCCGAAGTGGCCCGAGGTTTCGTGCCGGCGATGGTGATGACGATGCTGCGGCGCACGGTAACCGAGAAGCAGGCATTCGACCTCGTGGGAACCGGCCGCGTGATCGATGCGGCAGAAGCGGTCGCCCTCGGATTGATCAGTCGCGTCTCGCCGGACGGGTGGCTCGACGGCGAGAGCACGGAGCTCATCCGCGCGCTCGCGACGGCAAGCCCCACGGCCTTCGCGCTCACCAAGCAGCTGTTCACCGAGCTCGACGGCATGTCGTTTGCCGACGGCATCCTGCTCGGTGCACGGGTGAACGCGCTCTCCCGCTCCACACCGGATTTCCGGCAACGCATCGCGGAGTTTCTCACATGAATCTCGTTCGAATCCGCTTCGTGCTATCGCTGGTCGGGCTCGCGATGGGCGGTTTTGCGGTGCTCACCAAGGATCGACTGGTCACGTGGGTAGCGATCGCCGTGTTGGCGGTGGCGTTCGGAATGCGGTTCGTTCCGGGCGGGCGCGACCCGAAGGACCCCGGCCAGTCGTAGCGCGTCGCGGCGCCCCTCGCCGCGCTGGGGGGTGCCCGCTCGCTCGACCGCGCACGGCATGCTGTTCACATGCCTTCGTTCGATGTCGCCCGCCACGTCCTGCAGTCCACCTTCGGCCATCCTGATTTTCGCCCGCTCCAGGCGCGTGTCGTGGCGCCCCTCATGGCCGGTCGCGACGTGCTGGCGGTGCTTCCCACCGGGGGCGGAAAGTCGGTCTGCTTCCAGGTGCCCGCTCTGGCCACCCGCGGCCTGACGCTGGTTGTCTCCCCACTCATCGCCCTCATGCAGGATCAGGTTGGTGCACTCACTGGTCGAGGGGTTGGCGCGGTGGCGTTCAACTCCACCGTGAGTCGCGAAGCACAGGACACCGCGCTCGGCGACGCTGCCCGCGGCGCGCTGCGCCTGATCTATACCTCGCCTGAGCGTCTTCCCCGGCTGGCCGACGAGCTCGGTGCGCAGGGTGTCGCGGTGGTGCGGCTCGCTGTCGACGAGGCGCACTGCATTGTCGAGTGGGGTCATGATTTCCGGCCGAGCTACCGTGCCATTCGCGCGGCACGTGATGCGCTCGGCGGGCCGCAGTGCATCGCACTCACGGGGAGTGCCACGCCCGAGGTGCGCCGCGAGATCGCCGCAGCGCTCGCCCTCCGAAGCAACGCGGCTACGGTCGTGGGATCATTCGATCGCCCGAATCTCCGCTTCGAGGTGGCCGCGGTGTCAGGGCGGGATGACCGACTCGCGAAGCTTGTGGTTCTCGTGAGAGCATCACGCGATCCGGCCATCGTGTACGCTCCAACTCGCGGCCTGGTCGACGGGCTCACACGGGTGCTGCGCGAGGCGGGCGTGAACGCCGCACCGTACCACGCCGGGATGACGCCCGACGAGCGGCGAGCGACGCTCGAACGATTTCTCGGCGACGAACTGCGGGTGGTGGTCGCGACCTGTGCATTCGGCATGGGAATCGACAAGCCCGACGTGCGACTGGTCGTGCACTGGTCGAGCCCCGGAACCCCCGAATCGTATTATCAGGAGGCTGGCAGGGCGGGCCGGGACGGCGCGGCTGCGCGGTGTGTGCTGCTGCACCATCCTGCCGACGACGTCATGCCACGTAAACAGCTGGACGTGACGTTCCCGCCGGAACGGTTGGTCGAGCGGGCGTGGGCCGACCCCACGTTGCGCGCCCGGCAGCAAGCGGGTGTGGTCGCATCGATCGATCGACTCAGCGCCGAGTTGCGGCCCGATCGGGGGCAGGTGAACTGGCAGGGAGTGCGACGTCGCAAGCGGGAGGCGGAGAGAAGGCTCACCGCGATGATGCGGTACGCCACCGCCCGCGAGTGCAGGCGACGGATGCTCATCGGATGGTTTGGCGAGACGCTCGGGCGGTGCAGTGGATGCGATCGGTGCGGCGGCCGCGGCTGAAGCAACCGCGGCCCACTACGGTCAGTTGATCGGTTTCAGCCGACCCGAGGGATCCACTTCATACTTGGCGGTGTGCAGCACCTCGTTGAGCAGGAACTTCGGATACCTGATGCTCATCTCGCTCGGGAAAGAGATGTTGGCGAGGAACGGGTCGGCCTTGTTCAGGTCCACGACGTATCCCAGGTCGGCAAGCGAGGCGATGGATGAGGCGCGAGAGCGGCATGAACACGCCGCTCGCCTCGACGAATGGCGTCATCAGTTCGGTGTCGAGCACGTTCTCGCGCCAATGCGAATCCGGCCGATCCCTCACCTCGCCGCGTTGTGGACCGGGACGAGGCGGCCGATGTAGGCGATGTTGAACGACGGCCAGATCGCGTTGGTCTGCGTTCCCGGTGAAGATCGGGTCGATCGTGCCGGCGTCGGCGATGAGGCCCCGTTCGCGCCAGGTGGTACCGATGCCCAAGCACGTGGCCGATCTCGTGAGTCATGACCGGGATCAGCCGGTTGCTGCGTCTTGAGGTTCACTAGGTCGGCTTCCTCGAACTCCATGCCGCCCACTGTGGTCAAGCGCGACGTCGATCTCTTCACGCATGGCCCGGCACCGACCCAGACACACCCTCCGGGTCCGTCGATGAACGTCACTTGCGCGAAGATCACCATGTCATCGACCGTTTCGTTGACCGGGCCAGTCGCGATGAAGCCGACACGCAGACGATGAAATGCTAACGGGCTGATCGGCAATGTCTGCCGTGATGATCCCCATCCACCTGAGTCCTGCTTCAGCGAACCCGTCACGCAGGTCGGGGATCATTGGCGTGACGAATCGGATGTCGATGAGGAAAGGCGACGTCGTGCCGGTCGCGGTGAATGTCACCTTCGGAATGTCGAAGCCGCCGCCGATGGTCGCTTCCACGGTGCTGTTGGCTGCGAAGCCCAGCCGCCAATCGGCCGGCGTCGCAACGCCGGCAGCGTCAGTCACTGTGGTTGTACCGGTGAGCACGGCGTCGCCGCCACCCACGATCGCGAAGGTGACGGGTATCCCCGGCGACGGATTGCCGAAGCCGTCGACGAGCTTGACCCGCGGGAGCTTGGGGACCATGTACCGCAGGAAACCATTCTGTGCCGTCGGCGACTCAGCCGTGGCAATCACCGGCGCCGCACCCAGTGCCTGCGCCTCGAAGATCAGCGACGCGGTGCCAGCCCTGGCAATGATCCGATTGAGGCCGGCGGTTGAACCCAGCGTCCATGATCCCACAGCGGCCCGACCGGCTGCGTCAGTCGTCGACGAGCCCCCGGTGACTGTCCCACCGCCCAGGGTAACGGTGAACGTCACTGCGACTCCCGCGAGGGCGTTGCCAAACCCGTCACGAATCTCGACCGTCGGCACCGGCGTCACGGTGGCCGTGACCAGTGCCGCCGATGATTGCGGGGTGATCGGCACAACGATCGCCGGCGGGCCCGCCGTCGCCGTTGCAGAGATCGTGACCGACGCACCTTGGGCGGTCGCCCGGAGGGTGTTGGTGCCGGTCGCGCTCCCGAGCCGCCAGCTCCCGGATGGAGCCACGCCATTGGCATCGGTCAGGGCCGAATCGCCGGTGACCGTGCCGCCGCCGCTCTGGACGCTGAACCGGACCACGATCCCCGACAGCGCATTGCCGTTCGCGTCCCGGACTCGCACGCTCGGAGCAACCGGCAGGAAGTTGGTGACGACAGCCGACTGACCGCCTCCCGCAACGACATCGAGCGACGCTGGCGGGCCGGGTTGGTTCGAACTGTCGCCGCCGCATCCGGTCGCAGCCAGGGCCACGACGATGCTGAGGCAAGAGGACGTGATCGTTGGGGCGGCGTTCATGGGCTCCGCGAGTTGTGATGGAATTGCTGTAAAGATACTATCGGCGGCCGGGTCGGCCCCGTGCTGCCCGACCCACCAACAATGTGATACGTCACAACCCATCCCGCGGTTCTCCGGCACACCAGCCGGCGACCCCCCAAAGTTGTCGCAAGTGCCGCAGCCGCATATCCTTCTGCGATGCAAACCACCCGGTGTGATGGTCGTCCACATCGCGTCGCTCGCCAGCAGACGAGGGCCCGGGGATTTGCATGCATGATTCTGAATGGTTTTCGCCGGGTCATCGCCGCTTTCCAGGTACGCTGCCACCACCAGAAGCGACAGCCCCAGCCCTCGGTTTCGGCCGGGACGGCGGGGGGCGCCATCGATCAGGGATGGTCGATCACGCCCCCCGTTGCCCGCGCCCGCCGGTGCTGGTCGGGGCTCTCGCTGGCAGGGTGCCGAAGTTCCCGCCGCAGGGCGGAACGGATAGCGGGACCGGACCGGCCCTCCGCCGCCGATCTTCGGCGCCGGCGCCCACCACCTACCGCGACAGGCCCCACTCGACATCGAGTCGGGTCGCGCAGCAGAGACCTCCGTGAAGCGCGAGATCCTGATTTCCGGCACCCCGCGCGAGACGCGTGTTGCCATCCTCGAGGACGACCGTCTCGTCGAACTCCTCGTTGATCGACCCGACCAGCGGCGAACCGTAGGCGACGTCTACCTCGGCCGCGTCGAAGCTGTACTGCCTGGTATCCAGGCAGCATTCGTGGATATCGGCCTCGAAAAGAGCGCCTTTCTTCACGCTTCGGACCTCCTCGAACCCGAGGATGACGACGATCCCGCCGACCACGAAGAAGTGGACGACGACGAGATCGCCGAAGCCGAAGAGGCCGCCGAGGAAGGTGCGATCGCCCCGGTGGCCAAGCGCCGCGGTGAGGGCGGCCGACGTGAGGTTGGTGCTCGCCGGGCCATCCCCGACATCTCCGAGATCCTCAAGAAGGGTCAGACGATCCCGGTGCAGGTCACCAAGGAACCGATCTCGACGAAGGGCTGCCGGGTCACCGCGCAGATCTCGCTCGCCGGGCGCTTCCTGGTGTACATGCCGTACGCATCGAAGGTCGGGATCTCGCGCAAGATCGAAAGCCGTGAGCACCGCAGCCAAGCTGCGTGAGATGGTATCGCGGCTGCTGCCTTCCGATGCTGGCGGCCTGATCGTCCGCACAGTTGCAGAAGGCGTCACCGAGGATCACTTCAGGCGCGAGATCGCCACGCTCGTCGACACCTGGAGCAAGGTGAAGCGCAAGCAGGGGCAGGGGCGCCGAGCGCCGGCGCTGCTCCACCGCGAAGCGTCACTCACCCGATCCCTCATCCGGGATGTCTTTTCGGACAAGGTCGACGCCCTCTGGGTTGACTCGAAAGAATTGCACCACGAAATCTGCCAGTACCTGGAGATGATCGATCCCGAGTTGATCGAGCGGGTGCACTTCTACGGCGACGCCGCGCCGCTGTTTGACACATTCCGCGTCGAGCAGGAGCTTCGCGACCTCTTCAAGCCGCGGGTCGACCTGCCGACCGGCGGTTACGTCATCATCCAGCCGACCGAGGCGCTGGTGTCGATCGACGTGAACACGGGCCGCTACACCGGCAAGCGGGACCCCGAGAAGACCATCCTGCGCACCAACGTCGAGGCCGCCCGGGAGATCGCCCGGCAGATCCGGCTTCGCGATGTCGGCGGCATCATCGTCTGCGACTTCATCGACATGGAATCGAAGGGGAACCGCGACCGGGTCCTGCAGGAGCTCCGCACCCATCTCGGCCGCGATCGGGCGCGCACCCGCGCCTTCGCCGTCTCCGAGCTCGGCCTGATCGAGATGACCCGCCAGCGGGTGCGGCCATCGCTGTGGGCGTCGATGACCCGCGAGTGCGGTACCTGTCACGGCACCGGCCGGGTGTTCTCGCCCGAGGTGGTTTCGCGCCGGCTCGAGCGGGCCCTGACGCGGGCCGCCATGGAGAAGAAGGAGCGCCGCCTCGCGATTCGGCTCCACCCCGACGTGGCGCTCTACCTGATGGAAGAGGAACCGAAGCTGGTGGCGATGCTCGGACGCCAGGGCAGTATCGAACTGGAGGTGCGCGACGATCCGATGCTCCGGCTCGACGAGTTCCGCCTGATGAGCCGCCCCGCTGGCCGCGACGTGACCGAACTGTATGCAGTGGCGTAGGTTGGCCCTTGTCTCTGGCCGGACCCGGCACTATTCTTGGGGGCTGTAGTCCATGGACCACGACCAGAAGGGCACTATGTACGCGATTTTCAAGGCACTCGGGAAGCAGTTCCGCGCCGTCAAGGGCGGTTCGATTCGGCTGCCCTACCAGGAAAAGGCCGTTGCCGGCGACAAGCTGACCTTCGACGAGGTCCTGCTGACGTCGAGCGGCGATGCCATCAAGACGGGCGCCCCGATGGTATCGGGCGCGTCGGTGATGGCCGAGGTCGTGGGGCATGGCAAGGAAGACAAGATCTATGTGTTCAAGTTCAAGCGCCGGAAGGGCTACCGACGCAAGACCGGGCATCGGCAGAAGTACACCGAAGTCCGCATCACCGACGTTGTTCTCGGATAGGATGAATCATGGCACATAAAAAGGGCGTCGGCTCCAGCCGCAACGGTCGCGATTCCAATCCGCAATACCTCGGCGTCAAGCACTTCGGTGGCGAGCGGGTCACGGCGGGCAGCATCCTGGTGAAGCAGCGCGGCACGAAGTTCCATCCGGGCCGCAATGTCTTCCGCGCCAAGGATGACTCGCTGCACACCTACATCGACGGCGTGGTGAAGTTCGAGCGCAAGGATCGCGATCGCCTCCGCATCTCGGTGTATCCGCAGGACGCAATCGCCAGCTGAGGTCGATCGGCTGAAGAGTGTCAAAAGGGGCGCCGCATTGCGGTGCCCCTTTGTGTATCCGCCAACCGGGCGCCACTCACGGTACAGGCGCGCGCAGCCGCTCCGGCCAGTTGCCGCACAGGCCGGCCACACCAAGCGCGGCGAGGCGTTCAGCGTCGCGTCGCGTGTTGACCGTCCAGGCGATCACCCGACCACCAGCACCATGCACCGCCTGCAGCAGCGCCGCGTCGATCAGGTGGTGCTCCTGCCAGAGCGTGTTCGCGCCGGTATCGCGTAGCGCCGACGCAGGATCGAGCGGATACGACGCCGACAACACGCCCAGCGACAGGTCGCCCCGCCGCGCGGCCAGCCGGGCGATGATGCGATGGTCAAATGCATGGACGTGCAGGTTCCCTGGCACCGGACTGCTGGCGATCACCTCGAGCAGTGCGTCGTCGGCGTCCTCGGGAAGTGACTTCGCCTCGATGAAGATCTGGGTCGCCGCCCCGTAGCGCGCGACCACGGCGTCCAGGAGCGGCGGGGGCGAGTCATCCGCGAGGGCGGCGTCGAGCACCTGCTCGCGCGACGCCCCGGCGATCACGAGGCCACCGCGCAGCACCGCGTCATGATGGACGACCAGTGCGCCATCCCGGGTCGCGTGCACATCGATCTCCACCCCGTCGGACCCCATGTCCACGGCGAGCCCGATTGCGCGCCACGAGTTCTCGACCGCATGACCCGAAGCTCCACGGTGGCCGATGACAAGCGGGGGCGGTGTCGCGACATTGCGCACAGGGTACTCCTCGGGGTTCGGGTCGAATGCCATCCCGCGCCTTAACATCTTCAGTCGTCCCGCGTCTGGGGAGCAATGGCAGCCATCGCCTTCGATCTCACTTCCGACGAGGATCTCGTCGCTGCATGGCGTCGGGGCGACGAACTCGCGGCATCGGAGCTCGTGCACCGGCACGCGCCGCCGCTCGGACGCTACCTCGTCGCGCTCGGCGCCGCCAGCAGCGAGGTGGAGGACATTCTCCAGGACGCGTTCTTCCGGGCGTTCCGCCGGGTCGACAGCTGGACGGGACGGGGCAGTTTCAGGGGCTGGCTTTTCCGGATCGGCGCAAATGTGCTCCGCGACAGGTTCCGCCAGGGCAAGGGACGCACGGTGCTCTCCCTGGACGGGCATGATGTGGCTCACCACGCAGACCCCGCGGCCGAGCTTGCCGCCTCCGATATCGAGGGCCGCCTGGGCGCCGCTCTGCAGCGCCTTCCGCCGATGCAGCGCGCCGTCTTTCTCCTCCGGGCGCAGCAGGGCATGGACTACGATGAGGCGGCACGCGCCGCGGGAACGACACCGGGCGCCGCGCGCGTCCATTACCACCACGCAGTGCGACAGCTCAAGGAGTGGATCCTGTGAACAATTGCGAACGCCTGCTCGATGCGATGCCCGATGTGGCCGCCCGTCGGACGACGTGGAGTGATCACGATGCCGCCCACATCTCGGATTGCGCCGAGTGTGGCGCAAGCTGGACCATCATCGCGGCAGCGGGTTCGGTTGGCACGGGCACGACGATCGATGTCAGCCTCGTCGCGACAACGCTGCAGCGCCGACTGCACGCCGCGCCCGTCGCCGCACCGTTGAATCGCTGGAGCCGGATCGCCCTCGGTGCCGCGGCGGCTGCGCTCATCGGAGTTGGGCTGTCGTCGTCCTTTGCGGGCAACGTCGCGCCGCGAGATGATGCTGCCGCCATCGAGACGGCGGTGATGTTCCCGGAACTCGAGGCGCTCTCCGAGCCACAACTCGAGGTGATCCTCGCAACCGTCGCCGAGCCGGATTCGGTGATCGATGGCGGCGCCGGGCTCCCCCGCCTGGGCGACCTGAATGACGCGCAACTCGAAGAACTGATTCTTTCCGTGGAGGGTGAGTGATGCGAACGACTTTCTGCGCGCTGGTGCTGCTCTCGGTTGGCGCCCTGCCGGCATTGGCACAGCAGCAGCCCCCACGCGTCAACCAGCGGGCACCGATGCTGCGGGCGCGCGTCGAAGAAGCCTTCATCAAGCGTGCCCGTCAGGAGATGGCGCTCAGCGATGACCAGGCAGCGCGGCTGGGACGAGTGCTCGAGTCGTCCGGCAGCCGGCGTGCCGACCTCGACGAAGCCGACCGCCGGGCGCGGCTGGCGCTGATGGCGCAGCTCCGTCCGGGCATCGCTGCGAACGCGGATAGCGTCGCCAGGCTCGTCGACGCGATAACCTCGAACCGGGTCGCCCACGCGGAAACCTTCCGCGGGGAGATGCGGGAGCTCAGCGACATCCTCTCGCCCGTCCAGCGGGGGCAGTTCCTGCTGCTCCGCGACCGCATGCTGAATCAGGTCCGCACCATGCTGAACAACCCGGAGGCTGCTGGCGGACGCACCCGGGTGCCCTGACCCCGATGGCGACGTAAGTCTCCGTGGTACCGGGTGCGGGCTGGACAAGCTCGCACCCCGCCTGCGCTTGCCGGAGCGGCTCGGGGCGCCCATTCTTCCGCGCGACAGCCTACCCGCCGGGGTGGCGAAACTGGTAGACGCGAACGACTCAAAATCGTTTGCCGGCAACGGCTTGCGGGTTCGAATCCCGCCCTCGGCATTGCTGGCGCGGCCCTCACGGCGCGACCCTCGTGAGGCTTGAACTCTCTCATCACACCGGGACTGCCATGGGGCTCTCCGTCGTTTGTCGTTCGAAACAGCTCGCGGACATCGAGACGCCACTCCTCATCATTCCGGTGCCAAAAGGTTCCATGCCCGCGGGGCTGGCATCGCTCGATGATGCACTGTGGTGGTGCGCTGGCACGATGCTGGACGTCGGGTGACTTCGGCGGCAAGAAGAACGAGACCTCGCTCATCTATCCGGCGGGCAAGGTGCAGCGCATCCTCCTCGTCGGTCTCGACGCAGAGCCCGACGCCGGCGCGGTTCGACGCGCGGCGATGATCGGCGGGAAGCGCGCCCGCACCTTGTGCGTGCCGTCGGCAACGATTTTCTGGATGAGCGAGAACTCCAACCTCCCGGCTGAACGCGCCGGCCAGGCCCTGGCCGAAGGCCTGCCGTACGGTGCGTGGCATTATCCCGACCTGAAGCGACCCCAGGAAGACCCCAAGCCGCCGTTCGAGCATGCCGAGATCATCACGGCCGACGCCGACAAGGCGTTCAGCCGCGGTGTCGAGCGCGGCAATGGCATCGGCGCCGGTCAGGCGTACACGCGCCGTCTCCAGATGCTCCCCGGGAACACCTGCACTCCCGAGTACCTCGGCGATCGTGCGCGCGAACTGGCCGATCGGCACGGCTTCACCGTCACGGTGATGGATCGCGCTGCGATCGAGGCCGAGGGGATGCACGCCCTGATCGCGGTCGGGCAGGGCAGCGCGAATGAGCCACGCTTCATCGTGCTCGAATACAAGGGCAGCGCGGATGCTCCGATGGTGCTGGTCGGCAAGGGCGTGACGTTCGATACCGGCGGGATCTCGATCAAGCCGGCGCCGTCGATGGAAGACATGAAGTACGACATGTCGGGCGCAGCCGCCGTGCTCGGAACCTTCGAAATGCTCGGCCACCTGAAGCCGAACCTGCATGTGATCGGGCTGGTACCGTCGGCGGAGAACATGCCGTCGAGTACCGCGTACAAACCGGGCGACGTGGTGAACTCCCATTTTGGCAAGACGATCGAGGTCCAGAACACCGACGCCGAAGGTCGGCTGATTCTCTGCGACGCACTTTCGTGGGCGCGTCGGCTGAAGCCGGCTGCGGTCGTGGACTGCGCCACGCTCACCGGCGCGGTCGTGATCGGGCTGGGACATTCCGCCACGGCGGTGATGGGAACGGACGACGCACTCATCGCGTCGCTCATCGAGGCCGGTGAGACGGCCGGCGAGCGCCTCTGGGAGTTGCCGCTCTGGGACGACTACCGCGACCTGATCAAGTCGGATATCGCCGACGTCAAGAACACCGGCGGCCGGCCGGCCGGGAGCATCACCGCCGGTTGGTTCCTTCGCGAGTTCGTCGAGGGGTATCCGTGGGCGCACCTCGATATCGCGGGCACCGCGTACACCGACCGCGAGACACCGACGCAGGTCCGCGGACCGACGGGTGTGCTGGTACGCCTCTTTTCCGAGTTCCTGCTCGCCCGCAGCGCCTGATCATGCGATGGCCCGGCGCCTCATTCGCGCTGGTCGCGTTGTCGTGCATCGTATCCGGCGTTTCCGCGCAGGATCGTCTGCCCCCCGCGGATTCAGCGCGGACCGATACCCTGCGCACCACGCCCGACACGATGTCATCGACCGATCGCCTGCTGGAGGTCGAAGGGCAGCGTCGCGTGCAACTCACCCCCATGCCGTCAGTGGGCATCGACGGATTGCTTCCCGCCACGTCGCGGATCGTCCTCACTCGCGACTCGATCGACTGGGCAGCCGCGCGTACGCTGGGCGATTTGCTCGACCGGGTTCCGGGCGTCTTCATGTGGCGCGGCGGATGGCTCGGACGCGTCGAGCAACCCAACCTGCTTGGTCGGGGCGCCTCCTCGGTTGAGTACTACCTCGACGGCATGCCGTACCTGCCGCTCGGTCCGGACAGCGTCACGGTCGATGCATCATTGCCCGCGCTGTCACTGCTCGAGCGCGTCGAGGTCGAGCGGTCCCCGGTCGGCCTGGTGGTGCATCTCTTCACGCGCCGCCACGACCGGCAGGCCCCCCGGACACGCATCGGTGTATCGTCGGGCGATCGGGCGCTCGCGACCTACCTCGCCACGTTCGAGCGCCGCTATCCGAGTGGCATCGGGCTGAGCGTGGGCGCGGAATACTTTGGCGTCAACGCACCGCAGGGCGGCAGTGGCGGCGCAAACGTCACCAATGGGTGGGTACAGTTCGGCTGGATTCCGTCACCCCGGTTCGGCGTGCAGGTACAGGGCGTGATCACGGCGGCGGACCGCGACAGCCTCTCTGGCGGGAGCGACGAAACAACCGTCAATTTGTTGAGCCCGGCGATCCGGGGTACGCGGTCCGACATCCAGTTGCGCGCGATGTGGCGAGCGCGTGACGACGGAACGGGACCGGGCGCCGACGGATTCATCGGACGGGCTCGGTGGAACAGCACCGACGATCCGGTGTTGATCCCGGGCGACGGCGCCGGCGTCCCCGATTCGGTCGTCACACCCCCGTCGCACGACATCGGCATCTTCGGCGCGACGATCGCGTGGCGCGAGCCCACCTGGTCGGCCACGATGCGCGCGTTTCACCTGACCGAATGGACGCCGCTCGACGCTCGCATGTCTGTCGGATGGAGTCCGCACGCGCGGGTCACGGGTGCGATCGACCATGTCGTGCAGCAGCATGAGCACGAACGCAGCAGCGGCTGGACCACGGCGCGGCTCGGCGTCATCGTGCCCCTGCTGCAGGTGTCGATAACCGGGACGGTGGCGGCGGGGCATCGCGTTGCATCTCCGATGATCGCGGACGACCCCGAGCAGCGATTCACCGACCTGCAGGTGACCGCCGCGTTCGAACGCAGTCGGCTCGGCCTCGAGGCGAGTTGGCTGCGCACCGATGGATGGCAGCCACGAGCCTTTTCGCAGTTCCTCGCCGTGCCCTCGCTCGCTCCGGTGGGTGAGGTGGAGTGGGCGGTCGCGCGGGCCCGCGTGGCGCCGCTGCGCTGGCTGACGCTCGAGTCGCGCTATGAACATCCGATCCGGCTCGGCAGCCCCGATGGAGCACCACCGCACCACGCGCTCACCAGCGCCACCGTGCGCTCCAAGTTCCTCCGGAATTTTCCGTCCGGAATCTTCGACCTCAAGGCCCAGATGCTGGTGGAGAGCTGGAGCCCCGGGGTCGTGGGCCGCGACGCCACCGGGGAGCCGATCTCGATGCCCGGGAGGACCTTCATCCGTGGAATCCTGCAGCTCCAGATCGGGCCATTCATCGCGTACTACGACCGGGTGAACTTCCAGGCCAATCGTGCCGGCAACATCCCGGGATACCCGTTCCCCACGGTGGCCTCCAGCTTCGGGGTTCGGTGGGAATTCGCCAATTGAGCCCGACGCGTGCGCGGTCGGCCCAGGGGGCCATTTCGGGCGCGTCCCTGCTATATTTCAGGGCTACCCACCGACCGGAGTTGTCGTGGTCCTGAGCATGACCGGGTTCGGCGCGGCGGAGGGTGATATCGGCTCCCGCAGGGTGCGGGTCGAGATCCGGACGGTGAACCACCGGTACTTCAACCTCTCGATCCGCCTGCCCGGCGAGCTGGCGGCGCTCGAGGCCGAATGCCGCGAAGCGCTTCGCCGTGATTTCGAACGGGGGCATCTGTCGGTATCGGTGCGGTGGACCGAGGCTGCTGCCGCGGCGAACATCACCGACCAGGTCGATTGGGAACGCGCCGGTGAGATCGTGGCGATGCTTCGCGCTGTGCAGTCACGCTTCGCGCTCGCCGGGGATGTGACGGCAGAGATGGTGATGCGGCATCCCGATGCACTGCGTCGCACCGCCGACGAGGCGGTCGCCGAGGATGCCTGGGCGCAACTTGCACCAGTGGTTGCCGGGGCGGCATTGGAGTGTCGGACCGCTCGGCGTCGCGAAGGCGCCGTGCTGGCCGCCGACCTTGGCGCGAGGCTCGACGGGATTCACGCCGGCGCAGCGCTGGTCGCTGAGCAGATGGGCGGTCGCCTGGTGCGCGAGCGCGATCGGCTTCGCGCCAACGTCGAACAGCTGCTCGATGGCCGGTCAGTCGATGACCAGCGCCTGGCACACGAGCTCGCGATGATGGCCGACCGGGTCGATATCGCCGAGGAACTGGTGCGGCTGCACGCGCACCTGGCTGCGGCACGCGATGCCATCGGCCGGGGTGGTCCGGTCGGAAAATCGCTCGGTTTTCTCGCCCAGGAGATCGGCCGCGAGGTCAACACCATCGGTTCGAAGGCCAACGATGCAACGATCGCGCATCACGTGGTGGACATGAAGGGTGAGCTCGAGAAGTTTCGCGAGCAGCTGGAGAACGTCGAGTGACACCGTTGGTCGTCGTGCTGTCGTCGCCATCGGGGGGCGGCAAGTCGTCGATCACCCAGCGACTCCTGACGGAGCGGGCCGACGCCGGATATTCGGTGTCTGCGACGACGCGCGCGGCGCGGGCAGGCGAGACCGACGGTGAGGCGTACCACTTCCTGTCGGCCGACGAGTTTGCGCGGCGGGTAGAGGCTGGTGACTTTCTCGAGCACGCGACGTACAACGGGCACTCGTACGGGTCGCTGGTCGAGGAGGTGCGCACGGTCACTCGCTCAGGTCGGCACGTGCTGCTCGACATCGAAGTGGTCGGGGCGCGCCTGGTGCGCGAGCGATTCCCCGATGCCGTGCTGATCTTCGTGGTGCCGCCGAGCGGGGCGGTGCTCGCCGAACGGCTGCGGGGGCGGGGCACCGAGGCCACCGATGTCGTCCGGGCGCGGCTGGAGCGGGCGCTGCACGAACTCGACGCGGCGCCGGGGTATGATTACGTCGTGGTGAATGACAACCTCGACGACGCGGTGCGGGCGGTGCATTCGATCATCGATGCCGAGTCGCGTCGCACAAGTCGGCAGCGGGAAGCAACGGTCCTGCTCGACCGGCTGCGGTCCGAGATCAGCGCGGAGCTGGCACGGGATTGATTCAGGCAGTACTCACACGCAGGAGGGAAGCATGGAAGTATTCACGCCGCACGAAGTCGCCGAGCACACCGGGTCGAAGTACCGGGGCATTCTCGTTGCCGCGAAGTTCGCGCGGTACCTGAATGAGTTCCCGCGTGACGCAGTCGAGCGCTGGGAGCGCACCGAGGGCGTCAAGAAGCTCACCACGCTCGCGCTGACGAAGCTCACCAGTGGTGAGTTGACCTTCCGCGAGCTCCGCCGGCGCCGCACCGAGACCTGAGATGTGGGAGGGCCGCCGCGTCGTCCTGGGCGTCACTGGCGGTGTCGCGGCGTACAAGGCCGTCCTCCTCGCCCGTGAGCTCTCGCTGCGCGGTGCGCTCGTCGACGTGATCATGACCCGTGGCGCCCGCGAGTTCGTGGGCGCTGCGACGTTCGAGGCAGTGACCCGGCGGCCGGTGCGCACCTCGCTGTGGGAGCGTGACGCCGCGCTCGATCATGTGACGGTCGCCGATCGTGCCGATCTCGTACTCATCGCACCAGCCACCGCGCACGTGATCGCTCGGCTCGCTGCCGGGATCGCGGACGATCTCCTCACGGCGTTGGTGCTCGCGGCGCCGGGCCCCATCGTGATCGCGCCGGCAATGAACGACGAGATGCACGCCGATCCCGTCACGGCGTCCAACATCGCGATGCTCCGCGATCGTGGCTGGGAGATTGTGGGGCCAGCGGTCGGGCCACTCGCCGAGGGGCCGTCTGCACGCCCGGGTCGGATGGTCGAACCCAACGAGATCATCGCGCGCGCTGAGCGGGTCCTGTACGGGCCCGGTCCGATGCACGGCCTCAATGTGGTCATCACCGCCGGTCCAACGCGTGAGCCGATTGATCCCGTTCGGTTCGTTTCCAACAGGTCGAGCGGAAAGATGGGGTACCGACTCGCCGAGGCCGCGTGGCGCCGGGGAGCGGAGGTGACCCTGGTGTCCGGTCCGTCCAGCGAGGTGCCCCCAGCCGGCGTCAGGACGGTGTTTGTGGAGACCACCGCGGAGATGGCTGCGGCGGTGCTCGCGGAGATCGAAGACGCCGATGTGCTGGTGATGGCTGCGGCGCCATCGGATTTCCGCCCGTCGGTGGTGCGGGACGCCAAGGTGCCCCGGGCTGCCGGCGGCTTCACCCTGGCTTTCGATTCCACCGACGACATTCTCGAGATGACGCTGCCCCATCGGCACGCTGGCCTGACCACGGTCGGGTTCGCGCTGGAGACCGGTGCCGCCCTCGAGCGTGGACGGGCCAAGTTGTCGCGGAAGCAGCTCGACATGATCGTCATCAACGATGCGCTCGAGAAAGGTGCCGGTTTCGACGTCGACACCAACGCGGTCACGATCCTTGATTGCCTGGGCGGCGAGCAGCACGTGTCGATCCGGTCAAAAGCGGCAGTCGCGAATGCGATCCTCGATGCAGTCGAGGCCTACCGTGAATGACGCCACTCGGCGATGGATCGAATTGCAGCGCGACCTCGGCGGCGATGAGGTGATCTTCGAGCGTCCATTGCCGGCGCATGCGCAGGTGACGCTCGGCAAGGTGCCGGAGAGGCCGAAGTCGCCGTCCCCCGCGCGATCGGCGCGGCCGGCGGCCCGAGCCCCGGATTCGCCGGCGCCACCAGTCGGTGATGCCCCGCAGCCACTTCCCGCCGTATGGCAGTTCAAGCCGACGGGAGATCCGGCGGCAGCGTGGCGCGAGGGCGCTCCCGAGATCCCGGGACCGGGGTTGTCGGTGACCGTGCCCCCGCAGCGTGCCGGCAACCCGGCCTGGGCAACGTTGGACGAAGTGGCGGCGATCGTGTCGGGGTGCGTCAAATGCCCCCTCGCCGCGGGACGTACGCTCACCGTCCCGGGCGAGGGGAATCCCGCTGCCGGCCTGTTCTGCGTGGGAGAGGGGCCCGGCGAGGCAGAGGACAAGTCCGGGCGTCCATTCGTGGGCCGAGCGGGCGGTATGCTCGACAAGATTCTCGCCGCCATCGAGGCTCCGCGCCCAACGGTCTACATTGGGAACGTGGTGAAGTGCCGCCCGCCTGGAAACCGGGCACCGTTGCCAGACGAGCGGGAGGCGTGCATGCCGTATCTTCATCGGCAGATCGCGCTGGTGCGCCCGAAGGTGTTGCTTGCCCTCGGGACGTCCGCCGCCGAGGCGCTCCTCGGCGTCCGGAAACCGCTCGGAGAGCTCCGGCTCAAGGTCCACCGTTACAATGGCATTCCGCTCATCGTGACGTATCACCCCGCGGCATTGCTGCGAAACCCCAACTGGAAGCGGCCCGCCTGGGATGACGTCCGTATCGCTCGCCAACTCCTCGACGCAATCGACTGATCCGTTCCAGGGCCGCAGTGTGCCCTGGAGCCAGGAAGCCGAGCAGGCCGTGCTTGGCGCCATGGTCATCGACAACGAGGCCGCGCTTCGTGGTGCCGAACTCCTCGACGACGGGATGTTCTACCGCGAGGGTCACCGGCGCCTGTTCCGGGCCATCCGTGCGCTGGTCGAGCAGCGCATGATGATCGACTACGTCACCCTCCGTGACGAGCTGCAGCGGCGTGGCGATCTCGAGCTCTCGGGCGGGATCGACTATCTCGACGAACTCGTCAACGCCGTCCCCACCGCGGCAAACCTCGAGTACCACGCCCGGATCCTCAAGGAAAAGGCGATCTCGCGCAGGCTGATCGAGGCCGCGACGCAGATCATCACCGAGACCTACGAGGGTGCGGCCAAGGCCACGGAACTGCTCGACAGCGCCGAAGGCAAGATCTTCCGGATCGCCCAGCAGCGGGGCGAGGAGAAGTTCATCCGGATCAAGGAACTCCTGTACCCGGCAATGGATCGCATTGATGCGCTCCAGAAGGGGAAAGGAACGATCACCGGTGTACCCAGCGGCTTCACCAAGCTGGATGACATGACGACCGGGTTCCAGCCTTCGGAGTTGATCATCGTGGCGGCGCGACCGTCGATGGGCAAGACGGCGTTCTGCCTCAACCTGGCGACGCACGCGGCCCACGAGGGTCATGGCGTGGCCGTCTTCTCGCTCGAGATGTCGAAGGACTCGCTGGTGCAGCGCATGCTCTGCGCCGAGGCACGGGTGGATTCGCAGGCAGTGCGACGCGGCACGCTCAAGCCGCCCGACTGGACCAGCCTCGCGCGCGCTGCGGGCATCCTGCAGACCTGTCCTGTGTGGATCGACGACACGCCGGCGCTCACGCTGCTCGAGATGCGCTCAAAGGCTCGCCGACTCAAGGCCGAGAACGACGTGCGGCTGGTGATCGTCGACTACCTGCAGTTGATGCGGAGCCCGGAGTATTCCGAGAACCGCGTGCAGGAGATCTCGGATATCTCGCGATCACTCAAGCAACTCGCCCGCGAGCTCGAGCTTCCCGTGATCGCATTGTCGCAGCTCTCTCGCGCATCCGAGCAGCGCGGCGGCGATCGGTTGCCGCTGCTTTCCGACCTGCGTGATTCCGGTGCGATCGAGCAGGACGCCGACCTGGTGATGTTCATCCATCGTCCCGAGATGTACCGGGACCTTCGCGAGAAGGCCGAGCAGGCCGGCGAGACGCTCGAGGGCCGCACCGACGTGATCCTGGCCAAGCACCGCAACGGCCCGACCGGCCAGATCGATCTCTACTTCCACAAGCAGTTCACCCGGTTCGACAACCTCAGCGATCGCGAGAACTGAGGTGGCACGGGTGCGTTCGGTGTGGCGCTGCGCCGAGTGTGGTCACCAGCATGCCAAGTGGGCGGGGCAGTGCGAGGGGTGCAGTGCGTGGAACAGCGTCGCCGAGGAGCTTGCAGGCGACCGGGTGAGCAAGGGCGGCGCCTCGGTCGCCACGGCGTCGGCGCCGATCCGACTCCGCGAAGTCGAGGGCGCCCGGCTCGAGCGGTGGAGCAGCGGGCTGCCCGAGCTCGATTTCGTCCTTGGCGGAGGGCTCGTGCCGGGGTCGATGACCCTCATCGGCGGCGAACCGGGGATCGGCAAGTCCACGTTGTTGCTGCAAGCCGCGGCGCGACTCGAGGCGGGCGGCCGGACGGTGCTGTACGCCAGCGGTGAGGAATCTCCCGAGCAGCTCCGGTTGCGCGCCGATCGGATCGGCGAGGAGAGCGGCGGCGTGCAGGTCATCGGGGAGACGCGTCTCGAGGCGATCCTGCGGGCCACCCACGCGGTTGGTGCGTCGGTGCTGATCCTCGACTCGATCCAGACCGTCTACACCGATGCCCTCGAGAGCGCGCCAGGCAACGTGGGCCAGGTGCGCGAGTGCGCCGGCCTGCTTGATGCGTTACGCGAAGGACAGCGGTGTCGCCGTGATCGTGGTGGGCCACGTGACGAAAGGCGGTGCCATCGCCGGTCCCAAGACGCTCGAGCACATCGTCGACACCGTGCTCTACTTCGAGGGCGAGACCACCCTCGACTATCGGCTCCTGCGCGCCACCAAGAATCGGTTCGGTTCGGTCGACGAGCTCGGCGTGTTCACGATGACCGAACGGGGGCTCATCCCGGTAGCGAATCCGTCCGCGGTGTTCCTCGCGGCACGTGCGGCGGGAACTCCTGGCAGCGCCGTCACCGCGCTGATGGAGGGCACCAGGCCGGTGCTGGTGGAGGTGCAGGCGCTCGCGGCTCCATCGGGGTATGGCACGCCGCAGCGCGTGGCGACCGGGATCGATCCGAAGCGTCTGGCCGTGTTGCTCGCCGTTCTCGAGCGGCGGGGCGGCACATCGTTCGCCGGACTCGATGTCTTCGTGCAGGTGACCGCGGGTGTACGGCTCAACGAGCCTGGCGCCGACCTCGCCGTGGCGGCGGCGCTCCTGTCCTCGGCCCACAACCGTGCCACCCCTGCCGATGCGATGTACCTCGGGGAGCTGGGGCTCGGCGGCGAGATCCGGCCGATCGGTGGCGTCGAGCGGCGCCTCTCGGAGGCCGCTCGACTGGGGTTCCAGCAGGCATTCGGCTCGGCCCGCTCCAAGGTGACGGTCGCGGGGATTCGACATCGCGGCCTCGATCACGTCGACCAGCTGGTGCGCACCCTTGCCGCGTGATTGCGGGGTCGTGATCGTGGCCGCCGGACGCGGCACCCGGGTCGGCGGGACGGTTCCCAAGCAGTTCGTCGAGATCGCCGGTGCCCCGGTGCTGCTCCACGCGATCCGCCCCTTCGCGTCGCATCCCGACGTGCTGCAGGTGGTCGTCGTACTCGCCGCCGACGACGCGGCAACGCCACCGGCGTGGCTTGCGTCGCACCTGGGCGACCGCCTCAGCGTCGTGTCCGGCGGTGCCGAGCGGAGTGCATCAGTCGCGGCCGGCCTCGCGGCACTCTGTCCGGAGTGTGCCATCGTCCTGGTACACGACGGCGCCCGTCCGTTTCCACCGCGCAAGGTGATCGATGACGGGATCGCGATCGCCCGCAGCGGTCATGGTGCGGTGCCGGCCATCCCGGTTGGCGATACCATCAAGCGCGCCGACGAATACGGACAGATCCTCACCACGGTGTCCCGCGAAGGGCTCTGGCAGGCGCAAACGCCCCAGGTCTTCCCTCGTGAGGTGCTCGTGCGGGCACACGCCGCAGCGCAGGCCGAAGGCCTGTGCAGCACCGACGACGCCGGCCTGGTCGAGCGGATCGGCGAGCGGGTGCAGCTGATCCCGGGGTCGCCCCGCAACCTCAAGATCACGACGCCCGATGATGTCGCCATGGCGGGGTGGCTGGCGGCACAGCCATGATCGTCCCGTTTCACGATGACGCCGACGTCGATGCGATCGCGGCGCAGGTTGCCGACCATCTCCGGAGCGGGAAGCTGCTGGCGTATCCCACCGAGACTGTCTACGGGCTCGGGTCCGATGCGTCCGATGCCGGACTCGACGCGTTGGCCCGGCTCAAGCGTCGCGCACCAACCAAGCCGTTCCTGCTGCTCGTCTCGGGCCTCGACATGCTCGCCGCCTCGGGACTCGCCATGACCCCCGCTGCGCGCGTGATGGCGCGCGAGTTCTGGCCGGGCCCGCTCACGCTCGTGTTGCGGGGCGGTGAAGGGCGCCTTCCGGATCGGCTGCGTGGTCCCGAAGGTGGTATCGCGGTGCGCTGGACATCGCACGCATTGCTCGCGCGGCTCGATCGCGGCTTTCGGCGAACCGATCACGTCGACATCTGCCAATATCCCCGGTGCGGCGCCGTCGGCGGGCGCGATCGGCGTGCCGGGACTGTTTCCCGACGCCGTGAGGTCGGGTGAGCTGCTGGTGCTCGACGGCGGCGTCCTCGGAAACGTGCCGCCGTCGACGCTGGTCGACTGCACCGCACCGGTCGCGCGGCTGGTTCGCGAGGGCGCGATCCCGCGTACCGAACTGCGTGCGCGCGCCGGATCGCTGGCGCCGTGACGATGCGCATCCTTGTCGTGTGCTCCGGCAACACCTGCAGGTCGCCGCTGGCGGCAGCGATGCTCGCGAATCGGATCGCCCGCCACCCCGATCTGGCCGGCACGGAGGTGGCATCGGCCGGCACATCTGCGTGGCCGGGCGCCCCGGCGTCCGATGGGTCACTGCTGGTTGCGCTCGAACGCGGGATCGACCTTTCGGCTCACCGGTCACGACTCGTCACCGCGGAGTTGGTCCAGGTCGCCGACATGATCCTCGTCATGGGCGAGTCGCATCGCCGTCGCGTCGCCGACCTGGGAGGTGCCAATCGGGTGCACCTGTTGTCGGATTTCGACCCGGACAGCGATGGCAGCGACGTGCCTGACCCATTCGGCGGGAGCGTGGAGGCGTACCGTGCCACCGCGGAGGCGTTCGACGTGATGCTCGGTGGAGTGATCGAGCAATTGAGGGCCGAATCTCCCGACCGGCGTGCACCGTGAAAATCTCGGCCAGTACCCGAACGTTTGCGCTGCTGGGCGATCCGGTGGGGCACTCGCTGTCGCCAAGGATGCAGAATGCCGGATTTCACGCGGCCGGCATCGACGCGGTGTACGTCGCGCTGCGGTGCGAGGCGGATGCCGTCGTACCGACCATGCGGTTGCTCGCTGGCGCCAACGGCGGCGGTAACGTCACCATTCCGCACAAGCGCGTCGCCGCGAGCTGCGCGCCGGCTGTTGCCATCGGGATCGAAACCGGGGCGGCCAATACCTTTGCGGGCACTGCAGATGGATTGCTCGTCGCGAACACCGACATCGAGGCCATCGCGCACGCTGTCGATTTGCTGGGTGGCCCCGACGGTGCCTGGCTCATCCATGGTACCGGTGGCAGTGCCCGCAGCGCCGTGGCCGCGGCCGTGTCGCGCGGGTGCGCCGTGGCGGTGTCGTCGCGGGACGACGCCCGAGCCGATGACTTCGCCCGCTGGTGCCGGTCGGTCGGTGCGGAGGTGGTGCCCGCGTCACAAGCGGTGACTGCCATCAACGCGACTCCGCTCGGCCTCTCCGATGACGACGCGCTGCCGTCGGACCCGACGGGGCTTCCCGCGGTGCGCACTGCGCTGGACCTGACCTACCGCCACCGCGGGACGACAGCGTGGTGCCGCGCCTGGGACGCGCAGGGTGTGGCGTCGGTCGATGGTCGCGAGCCACTGCTGTGGCAGGGGGTGGCGGCCTGGCAGCACTGGTTTCCCGGTGTCGCCGTGCCGGTCGATGTGATGCGCGCGGCGCTAACACATGCCGTGGACTGACGTCGTTCGCGCCGCCGAGAGGTGGCTGCTGGTGCCGGAGTGCATGACGTGCGGTGCGGTGGTGGGCGAGGCGGGTGAACCGCTCGTGTGCGCGGTTTGCCGGATGCGGTGGCGTGCGCTGCCGTCACCGGTGTGCGTCACCTGTGGTGAGCCTGCAGACCTCGGTCTGTCTTGTCGACTGTGCGTGGGCTGGCCCGACGGATTCAGCGGCGTCCGCAGTGCAGTGCGGCTGGATGCGCCGGTGCGCGAACTGATCCATGCGTTCAAGTACGACGGCTGGTGGCGCCTGGCGGAAGCATTTGCCACCCGCATGGAGCCGTTTGTCGCGTCGAGCCTGGACGGTGCCGACCTCATCCCGATTCCGCTCTCGCCGGGCCGCCAGATGAAGCGGGGCTATAATCAGGCAGCATGCATCGCGGATGCGCTCGGACGATTGACGTCCATGCCGGTCGCCGGCGCGCGGCTATCACGGCGGCGTGATACCGGCACGCAGACACGGCTCACGCCGGCGATGCGACTCGTCAACCTCGCCGGCGCGTTTTCCGCCACCCCCAGTGGTCGGCGCGCGGTGCTGGTGGACGATGTGTTCACCACCGGGGCCACGTTATGTTCGGCGGCCACGGCGCTTCTCGAAGCGGGCGCAGAAGCCGTGACTGCCCTGACCTTTGCCCGGGCCGCCCCGCCGCTCACCGACGCGGCGTTCCGGATCGACAACATCACCCTACTTCGTTCAAGTGAGGCTTCAGCATGAGCATTCGTGTCGGCATCAATGGTTTCGGACGCATCGGCAGGAACGTGGTTCGCGCAGCCAAGGCGGCCGGGATCACCGACATCGACTTCGTCGCGGTCAACGACCTCACCGACACGAAGACCCTCGCGCACCTGCTCAAGTACGATTCGGTGCATGGGCGCTTCCCGTTCGAAGTGTCCGCGGTCGATGGTGGACTCGACGTCGGCGGCGACCTGATGAAGGTGTTTTCCGAGCGTGACCCATCGAAGCTGCCGTGGGGTGACGTGGGGGTGGACATCGTGCTCGAGAGCACCGGCATCTTCACCGATCGTGACAAGGCAGCAATGCACCTGAGCGCGGGCGCGAAGAAGGTCGTGATCTCGGCGCCGGCCAAGGGCGAGGACAAGACGTTCGTGTACGGGGTGAACCACCTCGACTACGACCCGGCCAAGCATCACGTCATCTCGAACGCATCGTGCACCACCAACTGCCTGGTGCCGGTGGTGAAGGTCATCCGTGAGCAGTTCGGGTTCGTGCGCGGCTTCATGACGACCGTCCACAGCTATACCAACGACCAGAGCATTCTCGACCTGCCGCACAAGGACCTGCGCCGCGCGCGCGCCGCGGCCTTGTCGATCATCCCGACCAGCACCGGTGCGGCCAAGGCCACCTCGCTGGTGATCCCCGAGGTCAAGGGAAAGATCGACGGCATCGCGCTCCGGGTCCCGACTGCCGACGTCTCGCTCGTCGACCTCACCTGCACGGTGGAGCGGGGCACGACGGTCGACGAGGTCAACGCCGCATTCCGCGCGGCGGCCGACGGTCCGCTCAAGGGCGTGCTGTTCGTGAATGACGAGCCGCTGGTCTCCGTTGACTACATCGGCAATCAGGCATCGAGCACCGTGGATTCGCTGTCGACATCGGTGGTCGATGGCACGCTGGTTCACGTGTCGTCGTGGTACGACAACGAGATGGGCTACTCGGCGCGGTGCGTCGACATGATCCGGCACATCGGCGCCCAGCTGTGAGCAAGCGGACGCTCGCCCAGCTCGACGCCGCGCATCTCGACGGGCAGCGGGTGGTGGTGCGCGTCGACCTCAATGTCCCGATCACCGACGGTGTGATCGGGGATGACACGCGGATCCGCGCATCGCTTCCCACCATCCGGTTCCTGCGGGAGCACGGTGCGCGGGTGGTGCTGCTATCGCACCTCGGCCGGCCGAAGGGAAAGTCCGACCCGGCGTTCTCCCTCAAGCCCGTGGCCCGCGAGCTGGAAAAGCAGCTGGGGATCCCGGTGACCTTCCTCGCGGATCCTGCAAGCGAAGCGGCGGCGGCCGAGGTTCGCCACCTGCCGCGTGGCGGGGTGGCCCTCGCCGAGAACACGCGGTTCTACCCGGGCGAAGAGAAGAACGATGCCGACCTGGGGGCCAAGTTCGCCGCGCTCGGGGACATCTACGTGAATGACGCGTTCGGTTCGGCGCACCGCGCCCACGCGAGCACCGAGGCGATTGCGCACAAGCTCAAGCCCGCGGTGTCCGGCTTCCTGATGGAGCGGGAACTGCGCTTCCTCGGTGATGCCATCGAGCAGCCCGAGCGGCCGTTCGTGGCGATTCTCGGTGGCGCCAAGATCAGCGGCAAGATCGACCTCATCGAGGCGCTGCTGCCAAAGGTCGATCACATCCTCATCGGCGGCGCGATGGCGTGCACGTTCTTTCGTGCGATGGGACATGAGACCGGAAAGTCACTGGTGGAAGAGGACCGCGTCGAGATGGCGAAGCGGTTGATCGAGACCGCCGGCGACAAGCTGGTGTTGCCTGCGGGTGCGGTGATCGCCGAGCGTCTCGAGGAAGGCGTGGACACGCGGGAGGTGCCTCGTGATGCGATCCCCGCCGGCTGGGCGATGTTCGATATCGATCGCGAGAGCGTGCGTCACTTTGCGGCGCTCATCGAGAAGGCCCGCACGGTCATCTGGAACGGGCCGATGGGGGTGTTCGAGATGCCGCCATTCGACGCCGGGACGCTGGGTGTCGCGCATGCCATGGCGGCTGCGACCGACAAGGGTGCGACCACCATCATCGGCGGGGGCGATTCCGCGGCGGCCGTGACGGCAGCTGGACTCGACGATCGTGTCACGCACGTCTCGACCGGTGGTGGCGCGTCGCTGGAGTTTCTCGAGGGCAAGCCGCTTCCGGGCGTCGCCGCGCTGGACGACGCAACGTGAGCCGCCCCCTTCTCTTCGCCGCCAACTGGAAGATGCACGTGACGCCCGGCGAGGCGCGTACCTACATGGACCGCTTTCTCGCCGTCGACGCGCCTCGCCCTGATCGCAGCTTGACTTTCTTCCCGCCGGCCGTGTCGATCGACGCCGTTGCGCGTGCGCTGGCTGGCCACGATCACGCCACCGTCGGGGCCCAGGACGTGTACTGGGAGCCGAAAGGAGCCTTCACGGGTGCCACGTCGGTGTCCCTTGCTCGCGGCGCCGGCGCGGCCGCGGTGCTGGTCGGTCACAGCGAGCGGCGGCATGTCTTCGGTGATACCGACGCAGAAACCAGGCTGAAACTTGATGCCGTGGTTGCGGGCGGACTCCAGGTGATGTTGTGCGTCGGCGAGACGCTGGCCGATCGCGAGGCAGGACGTACCGATGCAACGACGGCGCGGCAGCTGACGAGCGCCCTGGAAGGGGTCGATCCCGCGATCGACCTGGTGATCGCCTATGAGCCCGTCTGGGCCATCGGTACGGGACGCAACGCCACCCCCGACGACGCCGCCCGGGCACACCGTGGCATCCGGAATGTTCTCCAGGACGTGGGATTTCCGGCCGCGACCCGCGTGCTCTACGGCGGATCGGTCAACGCCGGCAACGTCGCCGACCTGCTCGCGCAGCGAGAGCTGGATGGGGTGCTGGTCGGGGGCGCCTCGCTCGACCCCGATGGATGGGCTGCCATCTGTACTCAGGGCTGACCCGATTATCTTTGATGGCTAGACTCAACCTGGGAATACCATGTTCACGTTCCTGCTCGTGCTGCTGCTCATCGATGGAATCATCCTCTCCGTGGTCGTGCTGCTCCAGGCCGGCCAGGGTGGTGGCCTCGCCTCGCTCGGCGGCGGCGGAACCGGTCAGGTGCTCGGCGGCCGTCAGGCGACCACCCTGCTGACCCGCCTCACGTGGTGGACCGGCGGCATCTTCATGGGCCTCGCGTTGATCCTGTCGACCATCTCCGGCCGCGGCACCAGCACGAGCGACGTGCAGCGTCGCCTGCAGCAGGGCGCTGCACCGGCAACGGCTCCGCTTCCCACCGCGCCGCTCCCCGGAACGGTGGTACCGACACCTGCGCCGACCCCGGTCGATCCGACGCCCGGTACGCCTCAGCAGTGAGCGGGGCGGCCGACGCTGGCGCTTCGCGTCCCGGCTTCGTTCTTCTCGAGGATGGCGAATGGTTCGCCGGTACGCTCGTCGGTGCCGGCGCGCCTGCGTTTGGTGAGGTCGTCTTCACCACGAACATGACCGGCTATCAGGAGACGTTCACCGACCCCAGCTACATGGGGCAGATCGTGGTGATGACCGCTCCGATGATCGGCAACTACGGCGTGACCCCGGGCGACGACGAATCCGATCGACCCCAGGTTCGCGGCGTCGTCGTGCGGGAACTCTCCGGCCGACACTCCAATTGGCAGGCAACGCAATCGCTCGCCGACTGGCTCGGCGAGGCAGGGATCGCCGATCCTGACCGGGGTCGACACCCGCCGTCTCACCAGGCACATTCGCGAGCGTGGCGCGATGCGAGGCGTGATTGCGGCCGGGGAAGGCCCGGACGATGCCCTCAAGGTCGATCTTGCGGCCTCACCGTCGATGGACGGGCTCGATCTCGCGACCGTCGCGACCACCCCGCAGAGCTACTCGCGCGGCGATGGGCCGCTCGTGGTTGCCTACGACTTCGGGATGAAGCGGAACATCGTTCGAATGCTCGAGGCCACGGGCCTCCGCGTCGAGGTCGTGCCCGCCGAAACCACAGCCGCCGAAGTCCTCGCCATGAAACCGGACGGCGTGTTCCTGTCGAACGGCCCGGGCGATCCGGCGGCAGTCGCGTACGCCCCGGCGGCGATCCGCGAGATCAGCGAGAGCGGCGTGCCGACCTTCGGGATCTGCCTCGGGCATCAGCTGCTCGGCCTCGCCTTCGGGGCGGGGACGACGAAGCTCGCATACGGGCACCGCGGCGGGAACCACCCCGTCAAGGACCTGGAAAGCGGCAAGGTGATCATCACCACCCAGAACCATGGCTTCGCGGTTCAGGGCGGCCCTGACGGCGTCCCTGGGGCCCCAGACCTCATGGTGACCCACCTGAACCTCAACGACGGCACGGTCGAGGGCCTCAGGCATCGGTCGCTTCCGGTCTTCGCCGTCCAGTACCACCCGGAGGCCGCTCCGGGACCCCACGACGCCTTCCCGCACTTCGGCCAGTTCCTCGACGCGATCCGCCTCAGGCGGGGTGAAAGGGACGCAACCTCTTGACAGACAACACTTAAGCGTCGTACATATCGGCCCGAATGGTGGGGTCAAGGACGACCCCGGCCGCCTCCCGAGGGACCGATGACCAAGGCCGATCTCGTCGAACAGGTGACTGCAGCAATCGCCCGCACTTCCGGGCCGATGATCTCGAAAAAGGATTGCGCGCGTGTCGTCGACGCGTTCCTTGACGCGGTCAAGCAGGCGCTGCGCGACCAGCACAACATCGAGGTTCGTGGTTTTGGCACGTTCAAGATCCGGCGCCGCAAGACCCGCATGGCGCGCAATCCGCGCACCGGCGAGCCCGTCGAGGTAGCAGCACGCCCGGTCCCGGTGTTCAAGCCCAGCAAGGAGTTACGGGCTCTCGTGGCCAATGAGGAATTCGACCCGGCCGATGACGACGACGATGATACGGACGACGAATGACCGCCTTCCGCATTGAGCTCTTCGCGCGGTACGCGGAATTGCTTGGTGCGGAAGAAGTTGCGGTCGAACTGCAGCCGCCCGTCACCGTCCTGATGGTGACCAACGCCCTCCGCGCCTTGCCGGGGGGCGACTTGCTTCCGCTCGCCCCGGTGCTCGCCCGCAACCTCCGGATAGCCGCGGCCACCGACCCGGTCTGCCCCGGCGACGTCCTTGCCCTCCTCCCGCCGCTTGCCGGCGGCTGAGCGATGACCTCGCTCACCGCCGACCCGATCGACGTGTCGGGCCTCGGCGCACTGGTCCTGCGGCCGGCGCATGGCGCGGTGACCAGTTTCGTGGGCCACGTGCGCGATCATCACGGCGGCCGGGCGGTGGCGCGCCTGACCTACTCCGCCTACGCGGCGATGGCCGAGGCAGAATGTGCGGCGATCACGACCGAGGCAATGCGCCGATGGGACGTCGTCGTGGTGATTCGTCATCGGCTCGGTGATCTCGTGGTCGGCGACGTCGCGGTCGCCGTCGCCGTCGGCAGCGCACACCGCGCCGAGGGATTCGACGCATGCCGGTTCGTGATCGAGGAGGTCAAGCGCCGCGTCCCCATCTGGAAGCACGAGCACTATGCCGACGGGAGCGCCGAGTGGGTCGATCCGACTGCGCCCCCGGCGCGTATGGTGTCGGAGGGACCATGATCGTCGACACGCTGCAGCGCCCGCTGCAGTCGCTCCGGATTTCGGTGACCGATCGCTGCAACCTGCGATGCAACTACTGCATGCCGGAAGAGCATTACACGTGGTTACCCCGCGAGTCGCTCCTTTCATTCGAGGAGATCGTTCGCGCCGCAACCGCGTTCGCGCAGGTCGGGGTCCGGAAGCTGCGCCTCACCGGCGGGGAACCGTTGCTGCGGCGCGACCTGCCGGAACTGGTGACGATGCTTCGCGGGATCAACGGGATCGAGGAGATTGCGCTCACCACCAACGGCGTCCTGCTCGCACCAGTCGCGCGGGCGCTGCGTGACGCCGGCCTCGATCGGGTCACTGTGAGCATCGACACGCTGCGTCCCGAGCGGATGGCAGCATTCGCGAGAAGCACCCGACACGCCGACGTGGTGGCGGGGATCGATGCCGTGCGTGACGCGGGCTTCACGGGGACCAAGTTGAACGCCGTGGTCGTGCGAGGTTACAACGACGATGAACTGGTCGATCTCGTGCGGTTCGCGGCCGGGCGCGGTGCCGAGATGCGATTCATCGAGTACATGGACGTGGGCGGCGCGACCCGCTGGCGCGACGACCGGGTGGTCGGGAGGGATGCGATCATCGACACGCTGGCGGAGGCCTTCGGGCGATCCGCGCCGGGCCAGCGGCCGGACGATCCGCATGCACCGGCCGAGTCGTTCGTCGTGCCGGGAATCGGCAGCGTTGGTGTCATCGCGTCGACCACGACGCCGTTCTGCCGGGCTTGCGACCGTGCCCGTCTCACTGCCGATGGCACGCTGTTCACCTGCCTGTACGCGACGGACGGACACGATCTCCGCGCACTGCTGCGGAACCCCGCACTCGACGGGTCGGCCCTGGAGGATGCGATTGCGGGCATCTGGCTGATGCGCACCGACCGCGGCGCCGAGGAACGCCTGGGCGAGACGGATCGACAGCCATTGGTTGCGCTGGGCGATCTACGCGCCGACCCACGCCGGGAGATGCACGTCCGGGGCGGCTGACGAAACATCCCTGGCAGCGAGGGCGTACATCGCCTGTCCCCTCTCTTGCACAGGATGCATCATGAAGCTCCAGCTTTTCCTCGGCGGCCTGCTGGCCGTCGCCAGCGCCACCCCGGCCCTCTCGCAGGGTCCACTCCCGATCAAGTATTCCGGCCCACCCACGGTTGCGGCGATCACCGCCGGCGACCTGATGACCCGGCTCTACGTCTTTGCCGACGACTCGATGATGGGCCGGCAGGTGGGCACCGTGTACAACCTCATGGGTACCGCCTACATCGAGCGGGAGGTCCGCCGGATGGGCCTGCTGCCAGCCGGCGACGACGGCTTCTACCAGGACATCGGCCTCGCGGCCCGCGCCTTCGACACCACGGCGGCGACGCTCACTGTCGATGGCGTCAGTTTCCGGCCGGGCGTCGATTTCCTCTCCGCCAGCGGCGGCAAGGCGATGCCGATCAACGGCGCGACGGTCGTGATGTGGGGGAGCGTGCTCGACACCATCGGCAACCCGACTCCCGAGCAGTACCGCGGAAAGTTCGTGGTGGTCCGCACGCCGGTGATCCCACCGGGCTTCAACCAGGCGGCGTTCACCAAGTCGGCGGGGTATGCGCGCTTCCTGGCGATGCAGCAATCGACCGATGTCGCGGGACGCGTTTCGGTCGCCAACGGTGACTTCACGCCCGCGATCGTTGCGCGCGCCGTGTCCGGTTCGCGTGTTGGCATGGTGTCCCCCGATGCGGCGCCCATCGACCTCACCGTCACGGCCAAGGTGGCGGATGCGATGCTCGGTACGTCGCTCGCCACGGCCGCCCCGGGCGCGATCGGGAAGACCGTGAGTACGTCGGCCACGTTCATCGACACGCCCCGTGGCGGTCGCAACGTGATCGCGCGGCTCGAGGGCAGTGACCCGAAGCTGCGCGGCGAGTACGTCGTGATTGGCGCCCACAACGATCACGTCGGCTTCAACAACCGTCCCGCCGATCACGATTCGCTCAAGCTCTACAACATGGCATTCCGGCCGCAGGGCGCCGACACGCGCAACACGCTGGAACTGATCAAGGATGCGTCGAAGTGGGCGGCCCTCAACACCGAGCTGGCCGGCATCAGGGCTTCGCGGGCGGGGCGCGCCGACTCGATCTTCAACGGTGCCGACGACGACGGATCCGGCAGCGTGGCGCTGCTCGAGATCGCCGAAGCGTATGCACTCGGCAAGGTCAAGCCAAAGCGGTCGATGATCTTCATCTGGCACACCGGTGAGGAATCAGGGCATGTACGGCTCGGGGTTCTTCGCCCGGCATCCGACCGTTGCCCGGGATTCGATCGTGGCGGCGCTCAACATCGACATGATCGGTCGTGGCGGGCCCGGTGACATCACCGGACAGGAGGCATCCGGGGCGCTGGTGCGCGGGGATGAGAAGTATGTGCAACTCATCGGCTCCCGCCGCCTGTCCCGCGAACTCGGCGACCTGATCGAGACCGCGAACAAGGATGACGATTTCGAGTTCCGGCTGGATTATGCGCTGGATGCCAATGGCCATCCGCAGAACATCTACTGCCGGAGCGATCACGCGAGCTACGCGGCGTACGGGATCCCGGTTGCGTTCTTCACCACCGGCGGGCACGCCGACTATCACCAGGTGACCGACGAACCGCAGTACATCCGCTACGATCACACGGCGAACCTCACGCGCCTGATCTTCGACGTGTCGTTGCGCGTCGCCAACCTCGGCCACCGCGTGAAGGTCGACAGTCCGGGGCCGTTCGACCCGCGGGCGACCTGCCAGCAGTAGGCCAGACGCACGCCGGCGGCTGACGCCACTGCGCCCTCTTCCGCCCGGATAGTTGCCCCGGCGCGGGGGAGGGCGTATGTCTTCGCGACCCCGCCCTCACCACGACGGATGCCATGGCCCTCCACGTTGCCCTGCTCGAGGCACTCCCCGCACCAGTGACCGCCGCTGTTGCCCGGCACTGCGCCGCGGCCGACGCGCCGTTGCACCTCATCGGACCAGTCGGCTCTCCCGACGGCGTCCGGATGGATGCCCACGGACCCGACGCCGGCGGTACTGCGGATGTCTGGGTGCACGCGGGCTGGCGCGATTTCCGTGAAGCGATGAGCCGGGAGCGTTGCCTCTACTTCGGCACCGAGGGCGAGCGCGATGCGCGGGACGCGCCGTACCGCCCGAACTCCGTGCTCGTGTTCGGCGACGAGGCGGGGAGCATGCCAGAACGCATCCGGGAGAAGTATCCCGACCGTCTCTTCCGGCTTCCGGTGCAGGGCCGTCGGAAAACCGTGGCGCTGGCGGACGCTGTCGGGGCGATCCTGGAGATCGCCGCACCCCGGATCAGTGATGCGCCGGCGCGTCCGCCGCGGAAGCGCCGCCACCGCTGAGGAAAACTTGGGCCAACCCACTGCCCGGTATAACTTTGCAGCCATGGAATGCACGGCGACGCGCCGCGCTCACGGCGTTCACCCTCCTCGCGGGCCACATCACGCATGTTCGAGAAGATCACGGTAGTTGGCGCGGGCAATGTCGGCGCCACGGCTGCACAGCGGATCGCCGAGAAGCACCTCGCCCGCACCGTCGTCATGGTCGATGTCGCCGAAGGCGTGCCGCAGGGCAAGGCCCTCGATCAGTGGCAGTCCGGTCCGGTGGAAGGCTTCGACGCGCGCGTGGTCGGCGCCAACGACTACTCGCTCTCCAAGGGATCCGAGCTGTTCGTGGTCACCGCCGGCATTGCCCGCAAGCCGGGGATGAGCCGCGACGACCTGGTGCGTACCAACGCCGGGATCGTCAAGTCGGTCGGCGCCGAGATCAAGCGGGCGGCCCCGGACGCAATCGTCATCGTGGTGTCGAACCCGCTCGACGCAATGTGCTACGTGATGCGTGAAGCCACCGGTTTCCCCCGGGAGCGCGTGATCGGCATGGCCGGGGTACTCGACACCGCCCGGTACCGGATGTTCCTGTCGGAGGCGATGGGCGTGTCGGTGGAGGACATCCAGGCGATGGTGCTCGGCGGACACGGCGACACGATGGTGCCGCTGATTTCCTACACCACCGTATCCGGCATTCCGGTGACCCAGCTCCTCGACCAGGCGACACTCGACGGCATCGTGACCCGCGCGCGAAACGGTGGCGCCGAGATCGTGGCGCACCTCAAGACCGGCTCGGCGTACTACGCACCGAGCGCCGCCGCCGTGCAGATGGTCGAGGCGATCGTGCTCGACAAGAAGCGGATCCTCCCGTGCTCGGCGTGGCTGCAGGGCGAGTTTGACCTCAGCGACGTGTACTGCGGTGTCCCGTGCCTGCTCGGTCGCACTGGACTCGAGCGGATCATCCCGATCACGCTGACGGACGAGGAGAAGGCCGCGTTGCACGCCTCGGCCGAGGCAGTGCGATCGATCCAGGCGATCGTCTGAGCCGGCGATGAACGCGATCCTCGGGTTGTGGCATTCGACGATCGGGAAGAAGATCGCGATGGCCTTCACGGGCCTGCTGATGGTGGGCTTCCTGATTTCGCACATGATCTCGAACGTGATGGTATTCGTCGATGCCCAGGCGCTGGACGCCTACGCGGCGTGGCTTCATGGCTTCGGGCCATTGCTCTGGATCCCCCGCCTGATCCTCCTCGCGGCCATCGGCATCCACGTCACCGCCGCGTGGCAGCTCACGATGGCCGCTCGCGCCGGACGGGGCGGCGCGTATCGGGACCACGACCGGCCGGCGAGCACCTATGCCTCCCGCACGATGCGATGGGGCGGGGTGCTCGTGCTGGTGTTCCTCGTCTTTCACATCCTGCATTACACCATCGGCATCGTCCATCCCGATTTCCGTGCGGGCGAAGTCGGTCGCAACCTGGTGCGCGGGATGCAGTCGACACCGGTCGCGCTCTTCTACCTCGTGTCGATGATCGCCCTCGGCGCGCATTTCCTGCACGGTGTCTGGTCGGTGTTCCAGACGCTCGGCATCAACCATCCAACCTGGAATCGCTGGCGTCGGGGCATCGCCATCGGACTCACCGTGCTCGTGGCGGGTGGGTTCGCGACGATCCCGACGGCCGCGCTTCTCGGGTGGCTTCAGTGAGCGGCGCGGGCGATGACGCGCCGCGCGGACCGGCCATGAATCTCGACGACAAGATCCCCGACGGTCCGATCGACGAGAAATGGGCTCGTCACCGGTCTGCGCTGCGCCTCGTGTCGCCCGCCAACAAGCGCAAGTACCACGTGATCGTGGTCGGCTCCGGACTCGCCGGCGCATCGGCGGCCGCGTCGCTGGCAGAGCTGGGCTACAACGTCTCGTGCTTCTGCTTCCAGGATTCGCCGCGCCGCGCGCACTCGATCGCCGCGCAGGGCGGCATCAACGCCGCCAAGAACTACCAGAACGACGGCGACTCGGTCGAGCGGCTCTTCAAGGACACCATCAAGGGCGGCGACTTCCGGTCGCGCGAGGGCAACGTCTACCGCCTGTCGCAGGTATCGGCCGACATCATCGATCAGTGCGTGGCGCAAGGTGTACCGTTCGCGAGGGAGTACGGCGGAACGCTCGCCAATCGCTCCTTCGGAGGCGCGCAGGTGTCGCGCACGTTCTACGCGCGCGGGCAGACCGGCCAGCAGCTGCTGATCGGCGCCTATCAGGCACTCGAACGGCAGATCGCGCGGGGCGCGGTCACCATGTACACCCGGCACGAGATGCTCGACCTGGTGGTGGTCGACGGGCGTGCCCGCGGGATCGTCGTGCGCGACATGGTGAGCGGTGCGATCGAGTCCCACGCCGGTCACGACGTGGTGCTCGCCACGGGCGGGTACGGCAACGTGTTCTACCTTTCCACCAACGCCAAGGGTTGCAACGTCACGGCGGCGTTCCGGGCGTGGAAGCGAGGGGCCGGTTTCGCCAATCCGTGCTTCACGCAGATCCACCCGACCTGCATCCCGGTGAGCGGCGAGTACCAGTCGAAGCTCACGCTGATGTCGGAGTCGCTGCGGAACGACGGCCGCGTATGGGTCCCGGTCAGGCAGGGCGACGACCGCCGTCCCCGCGACATTCCCCACGCCGAACGCGATTACTACCTCGAGCGCAAGTATCCGAGCTTCGGCAACCTTGCCCCCCGTGACATCGCCTCCCGTGCCGCCAAGGAGGCCTGCGACGAGGGACGGGGCGTGGGCCGTGGCGGACTGGGTGTCTACCTCGATTTCTCGACCGCCATTGAGCGCCTCGGCGAGGACGTGATTCGCGAGCGCTACGGCAACCTGTTCGACATGTACGAGCGGATCACCGGTGAGAATCCGTACCAGACGCCGATGCGGATCTACCCGGCGGTGCACTACACCATGGGCGGCACGTGGGTCGACTACAACCTGATGAGCACGCTGCCGGGGCTGCACGTCATCGGCGAGGCCAACTTCTCCGATCACGGGGCCAATCGACTCGGGGCGTCGGCCCTGATGCAGGGGCTTGCGGACGGCTACTTCGTGCTGCCGTACACCATCGGTGATTACATCGCCGGGACCACCTTTGCCGAGGTGGACACCTCGCACCCGGCGTTCGCCGAGGCGGAGCAGCAGGTGCGCGCACGCACGGAGCGCCTGCTTTCGATCAACGGCACCCGGTCGGTGGATTCCTTTCACAAGGAACTCGGCAAGCTGATGTGGGACCATTGCGGCATGGCCCGCTCGAGGGAGGGGCTGGAGTTCGCCTTGCGCCGCATTCCCGAGCTCCGCGCCGAGTTCTGGGCCGACGTGCGGGTACTGGGTGGGGCCGACAGCCTCAACCAGTCGCTCGAGAAGGCGGGACGCGTGGCCGACTTCATGGAGTTCGCCGAGCTGATGTGCCGCGACGCTCTCGAGCGCGAGGAGTCGTGCGGTGGGCATTTCCGGGTCGAGTACCAGACGCCGGATGGCGAGGCGCTGCGCAATGACAGCCAGTTTGCACACGTCGCGGTGTGGGAGTATCGCGGTGAGGGAGTGCCCGCGCGGCGCAATGTCGAGCAGCTCGAGTTCGAGTTCGTGCAGCTAGCGACGAGGAGCTACAAATGAGCACGATGCGACTCACGCTCAAGGTCTGGCGCCAGGCATCACCAGACGCGGCAGGCGAGTTCCGTACCTACCCGGTTGATGCCGACGAGCACATGTCGTTCCTGGAGATGCTCGATGTGGTCAACGAGGGCCTCATCGCGACAGGGGGAGGAGCCGATCGCGTTCGATCACGACTGTCGTGAGGGGATCTGCGGCACCTGCGGCATGATGATCAACGGGATGGCCCACGGCCCGCGCTCGGCGACCACGGCGTGCCAGCTCCACATGCGATCGTTCAACGACGGCGACCACATCCTGATCGAACCGTTCCGGGCCAGCGCGTTTCCGGTGATCCGCGACCTGGTCGTGGACCGTTCGTCGCTCGACCGCGTGATCCAGGCGGGTGGGTTCGTCTCCGTGGGCACGGGTGCCGCTCCGGACGGCAATGCGATCCTGGTGCCGAAGGAGATGGCCGATCGCGCGATGGACGCCGCCCAGTGCATCGGGTGTGGTGCCTGCGTCGCAGCGTGCCCCAACGCGTCGGCCATGCTGTTCACGAGTGCCAAGGTGAGTCATCTCGCCCTGCTCCCGCAGGGACAGCCCGAACGGTATCGCCGCGTGCTGGGGATGGTCGAGCAGATGGACGCTGAGGGATTCGGCGGGCTGCACCAACTTCGCCGAATGCGAAGCGGCGTGTCCGAAGGAGATCTCGATCGAGAACATCGCGCGGATGAACCGCGACTTCTTCAAGGCTTCGTTGAAGGAACGCGAAGAGACCGGGGCAGGCGCGACGTCCGCCTGAACCTCCGCGGGTTCGTTCTCGGCATGGTCCTGCTGGGCGGGTGCGCGCTTGCGTTGCCCGCCCAGACGCGTATCCGGGTCACCCCCATGGCCCATGGCATCGCCAGCGTGACGCAGGATGTCGCCATCTCCGCTCCTCCGCGACGTGGCGGAGGTGCGGCTGGTGCAGCCGATGGTGATGCTCGATATCGGCATACGGCGACCGGATCGGTGCGACGATCGCCCTCAACGGAGAGGGACTCACCATCCCGGATGGCCAGTTGACGGCCGGGGGATGGGGCGAGGGATTTGTCGACCGCCGTCACCCGCACACCTACCTGCACGAACTGATGCTATCCGCGCGGGATATCCTCGGCACGGTTGATGGCAGCGCCCGACTCGGTGCTGCTGTCGGCAAGGGGTTCGTGGCGTTCGGCACCGATGACCCGATGTCACGCCCGCTGTTGATGTACCCGGTGAACCACCACTTGTCGCAGATCCTCGAGCGCGCAGTGGCCATTGCCCAGCTCCACGTGGGGCCTGTGGTCGGAGAGGTGTCGTTGTTCAATGGTGATGAGCCCACCGAGCCCGGCGACTGGCCGCTGTTGCGCGGGGACGGCGGCAACTGGCGATTCGGCGATTCGTGGGCGGGGCGGGTCACGATACATCCTGCCGCAGCCGTTGAAGCGCAGGTGTCATATGCCGACGTCCATTCTCCCGAGCACCGGCCTGGTGCCGGCGGCGAGGCGCGCAAGATGTCGGCGTCGGCGCGCTGGCATGATGCGCCCTCGTGGGGAGAGCGGTATGCGTTGGTCGAATGGGCGCGGACATCGGAGCTGGACGGATTCTTCGTGTTCCACTCGCTGCTGGGCGAAGCAATGGTCCGCCGCGGTCGGCTTGCAGCCGCGTACCGGTTCGAGCGCACCGAGCGTCCGGAAGAGGAGCGGCTCGCCGATCCCTTCCGGTCCCGTCGTCCGCATCTCGAGAACGCGATACTGGGCATCACTCGGTGGACGTTGCACTCGATCCGCGTCGGGTTCGACGCCACTGATCCCGACGGGCGCGTGAAGCTGGCGCCGTTCGTCGAGCTGACGATCGGGCGTGTCGCCGAGGTCTCTGGAGGGGTCTTCGACGTGGAGTCCACCTACGGGTCGAACCGTGCGGGCACCCTCAGCGTTGGAGTGGCGATGGGGTGGAGCAGCAGGAACCACCGGATGGGACGGTACGGGGTGCTCGCGCCCGATCACTCAGCGATGATGCCCGGACACGGGCACTGACACGATGGGGCGCCCCGGCGCCCGGAGCAATAACGTTCATGCCCAGTTTCCGCCTCACACCACTGCTCGTCGCTGCTGCCCTCGTGGCCTGCGGCACGACGCCGACCGAACCACCTGCCGATACAATCACGGCCACTGCCGTGGCGGGGCAAGGCCAGTTTGGCTTGCCGACCACACTGCTGCCGGTGGACCTCAAGATCCGCGTTGTTGCGAACGGGACGCCCGCTGCCGATCGAATGGTGACGTGGGCGGTCGCGACAGGTGGGGGCACGATCCAGCCCGCGAGCGCCATGACCGACGCCGCAGGCGAGGTGAGCGCTCGTTGGACACTCGGTGGCACGCTCGGTCAACAGTCGGTGACCGCCAGCGTCGCCGGTGTGACCACGCCGGTCACGTTCACCGCGACGACGCTGACTCCGCAGCTCGTCACCCCGACAGTCGTCGCCACCGTGCCGATCCCGGCCAACTACGGAATCCACGACACCTTTGTCCGCGACGGCCTGGCGTTCGTGATGGCGTGGAACAACGGCATCCGCATCTACGATGTCGGCAATGGCGTGCGAAACGGATCGCCCGCCACCCCGCAGCTGGTGTCGAGCCTCGTCACCAATGCCAATGGTGTGCCGGGCGGTCCGCAGGCGCACAACGCATGGTGGTTCCACAATCCGGTGACGCAGGAGAAGCGCTACCTCTTCGTCGGACAGGAGGGCCCAGCAAACATCGGTACCACGTCGTCGGGCGACATCCACATCGTCGATGTCTCCAACCTCGCGGCGCCGGTGGAAGTAGGCTTCATCCGGGTGCCCGGCGCGGGAGCGCACAACTTCTGGATGGATGAGGCTCGGCAGGTTCTGTATGCGGCGTTCTACAATGGCGGCGTCGCAGCGATCGATGTGTCGGGCACCCTCAGCGGCGACATGTCGAGCCGGATCATTGCCCGGGTGCAACCGGGCGGTGGCTCGACGTATGTGTGGGGCGTGATGCAACTCGGCTCCACGCTGTACGCATCCGACATGGTGAGCGGGTTCTGGGCACTCGATGCGGTCACGCTGGCGACGAAGGGTGGCGGCTTCAACGTCGACGAGCGATTCACGTCCGATCTGTGGGCCGTGGGATCCTGGGCATACAGCGGGACCTGGGGCACGCGCTCCGGCAATCGGGGCAACGCGATCAAGGTCTGGTCGCTCGCTGCGAACGGCGTGCCGACCCTCGCCAACCAGATCCTGGTCGACAATGTCGGCACCATCAGCGACGTGGCGGTTACAGCCGACGGAAAGGCGTTGGTCGCCACCGCGGAGAATTTCGCGTCGCCCGGGCTCCTGGTGTATGATCGGGTGGACCCTGCCAACCCATCGTTGCGAGGGCGTGTCATCGTGCCCGAGGGCCTGCACACCGGTGAACTTGCCGTCATCAACGGCCGCTCATACGTGTTTGCAGCGCGCAACCCGGGCGGTGCAGGGCCCGCCCTGGTCATCTATGACATCACCGGAGTCGTGCCGTGAACGTTGCTCGCAGCTGGATGCTCACGTTGTTGGTGTCCCCCTGCGCGGCGAGCATGCTCGTCGCGCAGGATCGCATCACCGGGTTCGCACCCGCTCACGTCGCGGCCGAATTGCGGCTCGAGGAGCAGTTGCGTTCGGTCCCGGATACTGCGTCGGCGCGTCGCCACGCCCGCACGCTTGCGGGTTCACCGCATGTCGCGGGCACCCCCGCGCAAGCCGCCACCGCCGACTATGTCCTGCAGCAGATGCAGGCGTGGGGTCTCGATACCGCCCGGGTGCCCTTCCGGGTCTATCTCCCGTATCACGACTCGACCATCGTGGAGCGGATCACTCCACGGCGCGTACGCCTCGACCTCGACGAGCCGCCAGTGCCTGGCGATCCCACGACGGAGCAGCGTCGGTGGACGGCAATGAACGGCAACTCCGGCGCCGGCGATGTGACCGCGCCGCTGGTGTACGTCAACTACGGGCTGCCCAGCGACTATGCGAGCCTCGACTCGATGGGCATCAGCGTGAAGGGCCGCGTCGCCATTGCCCGCTATGGGCGATCGTTCCGGGGCATCAAGGCGCGGGAGGCCGAGTTGCACGGCGCGGCGGCGCTGATCATCTACAGCGATCCGCTCGACGATGGCTTCGCGCAGGGAGATGTATATCCTGCCGGCCCGATGCGGCCGCCGGAAGGCGTACAACGCGGCTCGATCTTCAACAGTCAGGGTGACCCGACCACGCCGGGGTGGCCGTCGACGGCCGATGCGCGGCGGCTGCCGTTCGATTCGCTCGCGGTCGCGAAGATTCCCGTGGTGCCGATGTCCTACGGCAACGCCGAGCAGCTGCTGGGCGGACTGGACGGCGCATCGGTACCCTCGGGGTGGCAGGGTGGACTTCCGTTTCGTTACCACGTCGGCAATGGCGCAGTGCGGGTGCGCGTGGCGGTGTTTCCGGAACGGGGAGACCGCGCCTTCAAGACGATCTACAACACGATGGGTACGATCCGCGGCAGTGAGTTTCCCGACGAACTCGTGATCGTGGGAGGCCACCGTGATTCGTGGGGGCCGGGCGCCGCCGACAATGTTTCCGGCGTGGTCACGATCCTCGAGGCCGCGCGCGCGTGGGGGCAGGCGCTGGCGCGCGGCGAGCGTCCGCGGCGCACCCTGGTGTTCGCGACCTGGGACGCCGAGGAGTGGGGGCTGGTGGGCTCGACGGAGTGGGTCGAGCTAATGCGCAATGAATTGAGCGCGCAGGCCGTAGCGTATCTCAATGTCGATGTGTCGGCGTCGGGGCGCCTCTTCGGCTCCAGCGGTACCGCGTCGCTGCACGCATTGATGCGCGATGCGACCCGCACGATCCGGCAGCCCGGCGACACTGTCTCGGTGTATCGCGATTGGGAACGCCGCACGGTGACGTCGCAGCGACCAGTTCCGCCCATGGGCGACCTCGGTGGCGGCTCCGACTTCGGACCGTTCTACAACGGACTTGGAATCCCGTCCTTCGATTTCGGTTTCGGTGGACCAGGAGGCGTGTACCACTCGGCGTACGACACGTGGAGCTGGATGGAGAAGTTCGGCGACCCCGGATACCTGAGCCATGCCGCAGCAGGGCAACTGGCGGCTGTCCTGTTGGCCCGCCTCGCCAACGCCGATGTGGTGGCACTCGACTATCACGCGCTCGGCCGGCATATCGTCGACCTGGCTGCCAGGCTGGGACGCGACACCACCTCGACCGGTGCGATCAAGGCTGAACTCGACGACCTCAGGGACGCAGCCGAAGCGTTCGCCCGTGCTGGCGAGCGGTTCAACGAGGCGCGCGATTCGCGGCTGGCGAAGGGCGGCGACATCCCGCTGGCCCGCATCAACGAAGCGTTGCGATCGGTCGAGCGACAGCTGATTCGTCCGTCGGGCCTGGTAGGTCGTCCCGGGTTGCGGAACCTGATCTTCGCGGCCGACCGCGACAACGGTTACTCTAATGTCGCCCTTCCGGGTATCGCAGAGGCGCTCCGGGATCGCGACTCGGCCCGGGCCCGCTCGGAAGTGATCGAACTCACCCGACGCATCGAGGCAGCCGCTGCGGCCGTGCTGGCCGCCACCAAAGCGGCTCGAGCGAGTTGACGACGCCGACAGATCGGTTCGCCACCATTCCATCATTCGACCTGGACGTCAGCCATGCACCTCGGCGCTTTTTCCGTCAGCCTCGCCGTCAAGGATCTCGCCGCATCACGGGCATTCTATGAGAAGCTTGGATTCTCGCTTTTTGGCGGGGAGCCGGCCAATGGATGGGCGATCATGAAGGCCGGTACAACCGTGATCGGCCTCTTCCAGGGGATGTTCGAAGCCAACATCCTGACGTTCAACCCGGGTTGGGACAGCGACGCACAGCCGATCTCCGCCTTCACCGACGTCCGGGAGATCCAGGGCCGACTGAGGTCCGACGGGATCGCGTTACTGACCGCGGCCGACGAAAACACGACGGGACCCGCGAGCATCACGCTGGCGGATCCCGACGGGAACATCATCCTGATTGACCAGCACCTCTGAACATCTGACTCACCTGAGGGCTCAGGGTGAGGGAGCGCTCGTACCGGCTGCGGACACCTGCTCGATGAAGTCCCGGATCCGACGGGCGTTGGTCCCGACGTCGCCGCCGCCAACCCTAGATACCGAGCGGACGTCGACCCTGGCACGGCTCCCATCCTGGACGATGCGAATCACCACGTCGTCCTTGAAGCCGAACCACCGCGTCGTGGCGACAGCCTCGATGCGCCCGCGCGACGAATCAGCGGTGATGACTTCCCAACCCATCCCCCGCGCGACGTCGAGTGACCGCGTGAAAGCAGCCCCCGCAGTGGCATCGAGATAGAGCGGCGCGATCTCCGGATATGCGGCACGCTGCTGGGCCGCCACCTCCGCACCACCATACTCAGCCTGATTGGGAGCATCGGCGCGGAGCGGCAGGATCGCCTCGAACGCCGGTGGGTCGCCCATGTCGGTGGTGATGTCGTGGATGGGCGGTACGGTGCGGGCGATCCGCCGCCACTGCCACGGTAGCGCCACGACCGCGAGGCCGATTGCCGTCGACACCAGCAGCAATCCGAGGAGTCGTCCGCTCGGACGGAGGACTGCGAGCAGCGCAAGCGACGCCACTGCGGTTGCCACGCCAATGTACGCCGCCCATTTCACCATGCCGAGCCCCGTGCGAAAGTCCCACAACCCGATCCGAGTGCCGGTCCCAGCCATGAACAGCACCAGCACAGCAAGCAGTGCGAGGCCGATTGCGATCCAGCGAGCAGTGTTCAGGCGTTGCATCGGGCCGTCCCGGAGTTGCATGGTGGTGACAACGTGCCGCGTCGAAAGACGGGTACGGTCAGGAATGTAGTGGGGCGCGGGACATGGCCCGGTCCACCCGATCGACATACACGCTTGCAGAAATGTCCCCGCTCACGTTCAGGGTCGTGCGGGCCATGTCGAGGATCCGGTCGACGCCAAGAATGATGGCGATGCCTTCCGGGGGTACGCCCACCGTGGCCATCACCAGCATCATCAGCGGCAGCGATCCGCCCGGCACCCCGGCCGCGCCAATGGCCGTCATCACCGAAAGCACGACCACGATGATCTGGCTGCCGATACTGAGATCCACACCAAAAACCTGCGCCAGGAAGAGAACGGTCACGCCCTCGAACAGCGCAGTCCCGTTCATGTTCATCGTCGCGCCGAGCGGGAGGACAAAGCCGGCGATCTTGGGCTGCACCCCCAGCTCGCGCTCGGCCGTCGCGATCGATGTTGGCAGGGTCGCCATGCTCGAGCTGGTCGAGAAGGCGGTCACCACGGGAGCCGTGATCGCCTTCCAGAAGGCAACCGGGTTCATCCTGCCGAACACCCGTACCAGCGTCGATATACCGATGATCGCGTGCAGCGCCAGCCCGACGAGCACCACCACCACATACATGCTGAGCTGCTGGAGAATGCTCCAGCCGAACTGCGACGTGATCACGAACACCAACGCGAAGACGCCATACGGGGCCAGCTTCATCGCCCAGTTGATGATGGCGATGATCGCGTCACCGATGCCCTCGAGCAGCGCGATGACCGGCTGGGCACGCGCCTTGGGAATGATGGTCAGGGCGGCGCCAAAGACGAGTGAAAAGAAGATCAGCGCCAGCATGTCCATGCCAGCCGCCGCGGCGACCGGATTGCGCGGCACGATGTTGACGAACGTCGAGACACCGAACTCCACAGCCCCCGACTGGGCGAGTCCATCGGCGCCGCTCGAGAACTGTGCCATCAGCGCGTCACGCGTCTCCGGTGCCAGGCCGGCGCCCGGCCGAATCGTGTTGACCAGCGTGATGCCGATCAGGGCGGCAATCAGCGTGGACATCGCGAAATACCCCATCGTCCGGCCGCCCAGTCGCCCGAGGGTCTTGACGTCACCAATCCCCGCGACCCCGAGGGTGATCGACGTGAACACGATCGGCACCACGGTCATGAAGAGCAGGCGCAGGAACACCTGGCCAACCGGGTAGGCGATGTTGTCGCTCGCGAAGGACAGCCACGCCGCGTCGGCGAAATATCGATTGCCAAGGCCGCCAACGACAGCGCCAAGCACGAGCCCGATCGCGATCTTGGTGTGCAGTTTCACCGGTCTCCCTCCATGGGGTCGCTCACGGGTGGTGAGGTCTCAAGAACGGAGCGCGCACCCCGCAATCGGATGCACGCTCCGTCAGTCCATTCTAGCAGTCGCCGGGCAAGCGGGCGAGCACGGGCTCGAGCTTTCTGGCGTGGTCCACCCATTTCGACACGGTCCGGACGGGAGGAACGACACGGGTGAGATGCTTCTCCTCGTTGACCCGGGTCATCGCAGACACCAGGTTCTCCGGCTTGCGTGCGCCCAGTTCCGTGACGTTCTGGGTGCCGGACGACTCGAGGAGCTGGCCGAACTCCGACCCGACGCCGGGCACCCGCATCAGGTCCGCCTGGCGAGTCCACGTGAGCAGCTGCTTTCCGGAGATGCCCGTTGCCCGCTCCAGCTGGAGCCGTCCTTCGTCGGTTGCACATCGACCGAGGAGGTCGCCTGTCGTCTTGACGCCTGAAGCCGCCAGGCGAGTCGCGAAATGTTCACCAACGCCCTCGATTTCCTGAATCTTGTAAGTCATGCTGTGCCTCCAGCGCTACGGGTGAGTAGGGTGCCTCGTTGGGGGTTGAAGGGTGAAATATAACACAAATGACTTTAGATGGCAACACTTAACTGATTGCAGCATATTAGTTTACGTCGATCGCCCTATTCCGCCAGCGCACCGGCCAAGTGCTCTGGTTTGCAGCCGTTCGTTCGGCGGCCGCTCTGGCGGCTACCTTCCAGCGCCTCGCTCCTTCCAGGGATCACCGGTCGCTGCGCCACCCCGAGGGCCCATGTCAGTCAGTCCGGAGTTCCGCAGTTTCGTCATCGAGCAGTTCGGGAGGGTTGCGCCGTCGATCCGGGCCCGCAGCATGTTCGGAGGGGTTGGTGTCTACTCGAGCGATCGGTTTTTTGCCCTGATCGCGGGCGACCAGGTCTACCTGAAGGTCGACGACGACAACCGACCCACCTTTGAGGCGATCGGGATGGGGCCATTCCGGCCTTTCGGGCCCGATGGCGAAGCGATGCAGTATTACGAGTTGCGGGGGGATCTTCTCGAGGATGCCGAGGCGCTCGAGCCGTGGGTGTCGGCCGCCATCGACGTGGCCGTACGCGCAAAATCGGGACGTCGTGGTAGGCGATCGGGAAGTGGTTGACCCGCTGTCGGCCGACGCCGATCGATGGGCCCGCGTCAACGCCCTGTGTGAAGCCGGTTGGGCGGTGTGGGACGAGTTCGCCGCGGGTGAGGCCGAGCGACCATTCCATCCTTTCGTGGCCGCGGACTATGACGTGGTCCGCGATGCCCTGTGGCCGTACCGCGGCCGTTCGCTGCGGTTTCTGGAGTGGGGATCGGCAACCGGTGTGATCACCGTGATGGCCGATCTCATCGGCTTCCGGGCTGCCGGGATCGAACTCGATTCGAACCTGGTCGGCATGGCCCGGACGCTCGCCGAACGTTTCGGTTCCCGCGCCACCTTCGCGCACGGAAGCTTCCTGCCGGATGGGTACCGGTGGCGCAGCGCCGACGGCGACACGCGTACCGGTACCATCGGTAGTGGCCGTTCGGGCTACCAGATCCTGGGTCAGTCACTCGACGAGTTCGACATCATCTTCGGCTACCCGTGGGACGGCGAGGCATCGATGATGCACGATCTCATGAACCGGTATGGGCGGTCCAGCGCCGTGTTGTTGCTCCACGGCGCAGGCACCGGTGTGCGAGCATTCCGCGCCGGGAGTGAGATCACCGCCGGTCCGTGGATGCCGCCCGCGTGACCCGCGCGTGGGCGGTATCCATCACGGTGATTGCCGCGTTCGGGCTCCACGGATGCGCGTCGGTGCAGGGCGGATCCGGTCATGATCGAGTGCCCGCCGGTCTCAGCGGCGCTTTCGAGGATGACTACTCCCAGCGTTACGTGATCAACGACACCCTGTGGCAGCAGGGTGGCGCCGCCCGGTATCACGTGGTGCGGTGGGACGCCGCCGGGCGGTTTGCGATCGCCCGCAACGACTCGCGCAACCCTGGTGACGGCGGCATGTGGACCCGAATCGACTGGGTGCAGCTTCCGCTGCAGGTTCCTTTCACATGGGGTTACTGCTACACCGTTTACCGGGCGAAATCGGCAGCGGAGGCAAGCGCCGCACCGCCCGCCGATGGCGCCAATCCCCGAACGGGATGCAATGGATTCCCGTTCACCAGGATGCGTCAGATACGGTGAACCATCCCGCACGCCGCACGGTTTTCCGGGATGCGCGTTCTGGTCAGCTGCACCCGGACCCGGTGTTGCACGCGTACAGGTACGCGCCGTACACCCCGAGCAGGGCGATGGCATCGGCGAGGATTGCGAACCGCCCCGGCTTGCTGCCCAGGCGCACGCCGGCGAAGACTGCGATGCGATCAAACTCCTGGTACTCGAACTCTTCGGGAAAGTTGGGGCCGGCCACGTGATGTCGGTAACCGCCGAACCGCAAGCTCCCGCCGATGCGATCTTTGTGCATCACCGCCAGTTCGACCGTGACCGGACTTGGCCCGGGCCCACTTCTGCTGAGGAGATACTGCGGGGTGACGTCGACCGACACCGTTGGCGTCGCGTCCCACTTCAGCCGCGGCCCGATCCCGAAAAAGAACTCCGAGTCCAGCCCCGCCGTCCCGATGATGCCCACCCCGACGCGGGGGGTGACCGGGGTCAGGAATCCGAGGGAGGCGGTGATGTTTCCCCACGGCGGTCCGCCGAAACTGGTGCGGCCGTTGGTGCTGTTGGTCAGGCGAAGGCCATAGGTTCCCTCGGTGACGAACTCGACCTGACGCTCCGCCTGGGCGGAGACCTGCGGAGCCCATCCGGCGAGCAGCGCCGCGGCAACGAATACAGCGGCGCGCCGGGCGGGCCGCCAACGCGCAAGCATCAAGGCTGACAGCGACATGTCACCTCACCAGTCTGGAATGAACCACCCAACCTGCACCCAACTCTAGTCATACAGGGAGGCGTCGTCATGATGCGCACCGTGGGCCAATCGTCTCTCCTCCTCGTCCTCGTCCTGATCGCACCCGGCAAGCCGGGCGTGGCCCAGAACCCGACGGGGGACGTGATCGCGCGGATTCGTGCGGAGGGGCTGCAGCATTCCCGCGTGATGGACATCGAGAGTTACATGACGGATGTGCTCGGTGCCCGGCTCACGCTGTCGCGGGACATGCAGCGCGCCCAGGTGTGGGCCCGCGCCGAGATGGGACGAATCGGCCTCGTGAACATCGTCGCCGAACCGTTCATGGACTTCGGCGTCACATGGGACAACGAGTACGTGTCAGTACACATGATCGAGCCGGACTACTCGCCGATGGTGGCCTATCCGATTGCGCACACACCCGGGACGGACGGCCGTCAGTCCGGACGCGCCGTGATCGTCGATATCGCCACCCGTGCCGACATGGAGCGAGTGCGCGGCACGCTTCGCGGGTTGGTGGCGCTCACCACGCCGCCGGTCGCGATCGACATTGCTGCCATGACCCGGGGCGTGCCCCGCCGCACCGAGGCGGAACTCAGGGAACTGGAGCGCACGGTGATCGCACCTGCGCGGCCCGCTGCAGCGCGAACCGTGCGCAACGCCGAGTTGGTGACGGCGGAGGAACGAATGGCATTTCTGCGCGCCGAAGGTGTGCTCGCCGTGCTCCAGAGCGAGAGCGGTTGGCTCGGCGCGGTTCGGGGTTTCTCGCGACCCGGCTCGCGCGGCGACCAGTGGTCCCGTGCAGGCAACCTCGCCGCGCCCGTCATCATTGCGGTCACCCCCGAGCACTACAACCGGATGTACCGGATCCTGAAGCGGGATATCGCGGTGACGGTCGAGGTCGAGGTGCGCAACCGGATGGGCGACGCCGTCGAATCGGCGGTGAACCTGACCGGAGAGATCACCGGCACCGACCTGCGCGATGAAGTGGTGATGATCGGTGCGCACTTCGACACCTGGCACGCGTCCCCGAACGCCAGCGACAACACATCGGGTGTGGCCGTCGTGCTCGAGGCGATGCGAATCCTGAAAGCGGTGGGCGCCACGCCGCGTCGCACCATTCGGGTCGCGCTCTGGGCGGGCGAGGAGCAGGGGCTCTTCGGGTCGCGGGCGTATGTCGCGAGACATTTCGGCAGCAGCTCGAACCCGAAGCCCGGCCACGCCAGGCTGTCGGCGTACTTCAACCAGGACTACGGATCGGGCCAGTACCTCGGGATCTACCTGCAAGGGAATGAAGCCGCCCGGTCGATGTTCACCGCGTGGATGGAGCCATTCCGTGACATGGGCATGACGACGATCTCGAACCAGGGCGTCGGGAGTACCGATCACATCGCATTCGACGAGGCTGGGCTGCCCGGTTTCCAGTTCCTGCAGGACCGCACGCCCGGTCAGGGCGGCCATACCAATCTCGACTTCTTCGATACGATCCAGGCCGAGGACCTGATGAAGAATGCAGTCATCATGGCTGCGTTCGCGTATCAGGCAGCCATGACCGACTCGCCCGTCCCCCGCAAATCCTCGCGCTGACCCCGGCGGTACGTCGATTGCAAGGAAACGGGGCAGCACGGCTGCTCTGCCGTCGGGCGGTGCCACGCGTGGCGCCCGACCGGAAGCCGGGTGGGGGTTCGGTTCGCAAACTGCGATATCTGCGAGGCGCCGGTGAGCAACGTGGCAATTTTCAACTCAGTGCTGAAGAAGGCGCTCGAGATCGGAGCCTCCGACGTCCATGTCTCGGCCGGGGGACCTTTCCGGATGCGGATCCGCGGACGGATGACGCCAGTCGCGGGAGTCGAGCTGTTGACTGCCGTCGAGACGGCGGAGATCACGGCGATGATCGTCGCCGCCGCTCGAAAGATCAGCCTCGAGGACGCGACCCAGGTCGTGAACAGCCTGAAGGACTATGACTGTTCCTACTCGGTTCCGGCTGTCGGACGGTTCCGGGTGAATCTGTGCAGCCAGCGGGGTTCGCTCTCTGTGGTGCTCCGGAGCATCGCCGCCGAGATCCCGTCGTTCGGCGATCTCGGCCTGCCGGAGGTGATGCAGGAGATCGCCATGGAGGAGCGCGGGCTCGTGCTGCTCACGGGGACCACCGGGTCGGGCAAGTCGTCCACGCTTGCGGCGCTGATCGGGTATGTCAACTCCCAGAAGGCCGGAAAGATCGTGACCATCGAGGACCCGATCGAGTTCCTCCACCGCGACAATCTGTCGAACGTCATCCAGCGCGAGATCGGCGGTGACACGGATTCCTTCGACGCGGCGTTGCGCGCGGCGCTGCGGCAGGACCCCGACATCATCCTCGTGGGCGAGATGCGGGACCGCGCCACCATCGACATCGCCCTCAAGGCGGCCGAAACCGGTCACCTCGTCTTCAGCACGGTGCACACCACCGATGCCCAGCGTACCATCGCCCGGCTGGTGTCGGTGTTCGATGCCACGGAGCAGGCCGGTACCCGCCTCAGGCTCTCGGAGTCGCTCCGTGCCGTGGTGTCGCAGCGATTGTTGCCGCGGAAGGATGGGGCGGGGCGCGTGGTGGCCGTCGAGGTCATGCGGAACACGGCCACGATCGCCGACTGCATCGCCAACACCGAGCGCTCGTCGGAAATCCGGGATCACATCGCGGAGGGCAGGGCGCAATACGGGATGCAGACCTTCGACCAGCACCTGATGGAGTTGTACACCTCGGACCAGCTGACCCTGGAGGTGGCACGGGGCGCGGCCACGAGTCCGGCGGACTTCGAGAGGAATCTGGCGTTTCAGTGAGTGGGTGGGTCTGGGTGCAACTGGGTGACAGGTAACAGGTAACAGTCACGTGGGCGAAGGCGGCCGACATCCCATCGATGTCGGCCGCCTTGCTTGGCGCCGCTGTCACCTGTCACCTGTCACCCAGTTCGGGTGTGACTGGCCGGAGGAACAACGGGTGTCCCTACAACCTCGGCAACGTCACCCCGCGCTGCTTCTGGTACTTCCCCTTCTTGTCGGCGTAACTCACTTCGCAGTTGTCGTCGTCATCCGCCTCGAAGAACAACACCTGACAGATCCCCTCGTTGGCATAGATCCGCGCCGGGAGCGGCGTCGTGTTGCTGATCTCGAGCGTCACGTGTCCCTCCCACTCCGGCTCGAACGGCGTGACGTTGGTGATGATGCCGCACCGCGCATAGGTCGACTTGCCGACACAGATCGTGAGCACGTTGCGCGGGATGCGGAAATACTCGACGGAGCGAGCCAGCGCGAAGGAGTTGGGCGGAACGATGCAGACCTCTCCCTGGAACTCGACGAGGCTGCGATTGTCGAACTTCTTCGGGTCGACCACGGCCGACAGCACGTTCGTGAAGATCTGGAACTCATCCGCCACCCGCATGTCGTAGCCATACGAGGAGACGCCGTAGGAGATGGCGCCGTCCCGCACCTGACCGTCAACGAACGGCTCGATCATGCCCTTTTCGGTGGCCATCCGGCGAATCCAGCGGTCCGACTTGATCGACATGCAGCCTTCCGGGAGGAGGTGGAGCGGTGGGGTGATCGGGGCGCAATATACCGGCAGCCCCCCACCGGCGCACCCGGTCGATCCGGGCCTCAAGTTGGCGCAGGTACGATGGTTATCCGGCTTGCCGGGAGTGGGCTGGCGAGTTGAAATCACCCTCGTCCGGCGGTAGGTTTGCCGAGGTTGTGAAATATTTCACGAGGATGGGTGACCGTGCTGCAGCCCTACATCCCGGTGCTCATGCTGCTGGTCTTCGCGGCAGCCAATGCCGTGCTGATTCTCGGAATTTCCGCGGTCTTCTCCAATTACCGTCCGACCGCCGTCAAGAGTGCCCCGTATGAGTCCGGGATGCCGGTGCTGGGCGACGCCCGTGAGCGGTTTTCGGTCAAGTTCTACCTCGTCGCCATGCTGTTCATCATCTTCGATATCGAGACGGTGTACATGATCCCGTGGGCGGTGGCGTTCAGCCAGCTTCCCGAGATGAGCGGCGTCCTGCTGCTCGAGATGCTGACCTTCGTCGGGATCCTTGGCGTCGGGTATGTCTACATCTGGAAACGGGGTGCACTGCAATGGGACTGACGCCGCCGCCCGATGATGCCTCCATCGAGTCGATGTCACCCAACTGGGTGACCACCCGGCTCGACTCCCTCACCGGGTGGGCGCGCTCGAGTTCGCTCTGGCCGATGCCGTTCGGCACGGCGTGCTGCGCCATCGAGTTCATGGCGACCGCGGCGTCGCGATTCGACATCGCCCGCTTCGGAATGGAGCGGATGAGTTTCTCGCCCCGGCAGGCCGATGTCCTGATCTGCGCCGGCCGTCTGCCGTTCAAGCTGGCCCCGGTGATCCGTCGGATCTGGGACCAGATGCCGCAGCCCAAGTGGGCAATCTCGATGGGCGCCTGCGCGTCCACGGGCGGCATTTTCGACAACTACTCGATGGTGCAGGGCATCGACACCATCATCCCGGTCGATGTCTACGTGCCCGGCTGCCCCCCACGGCCGGAAGGGCTGCTGTACGGGATCATGTTGCTGCACAAGAAAATTTCCGGGGAATCGCTCTTCGACCCGACGCTGCGCGTGGAACACCTGATGGGCCCGGACGGCCTCTTCCGTCGCCCCGAGCAGATCGACGAAGTCTCCGAACCTTTCGGCAACTCGGTGCACCAGACCCGGTCGTCGTCGTGACAGTGCCTGCGGGCGCGCCGATCGCGGCCGTGGCCGGGACCGCCAATCAGTCGCCGACCGCCCGGTATCAGGGTGTGGTGCCCGATGCCACGCTGTCGCCGATGCGGGAGCGGTTCGGTGCCGCGATCGAGCGCGTCGTGCTGTCGTGCGGACAATCATCGGTGTACGTCGCTGCCCACGCCGCACACGCGGTGCTGGAATGGCTCCGCGATGACCCCGACCAGCATTTCGACTACCTGACCGACCTGACGTGCGTCGAGTATCGCGATCTCGAGTTGCCATTCGAGGTGGTGTACCAGCTCCGCTCGTTGACCCGCCGGGCGGATTTGCGCATCAAGATCGCGCTGGACGGTGACGGCCCCCTCGAGGTGGCGAGCGTCGTCGACCTGTGGATCGGCGCCAACTGGCTCGAACGCGAGGCGTACGACATGTTCGGGGTGGTGTTTCGTGGGCATCCCGATCCCCGCCGGATCCTGATGTGGGACACCTACCAGGAGGGGCATCCGCTGCGGAAGTCGTTTCCCCTCCGGGGCCGGTTTTCCCGCGCCGAACAGACGCGACAGGCACTCGCCGCCAATCCCGAAGCGCACTATTCGATGGAGGAGCTGTCGATCGCCGAGGCGTACGGCGACCTCCCGCGCGACATGCAGGAGCGTCTCGACGCCGGCGAGCGTGGGGTGGTGCGGTGAGCCGGCTGGTCGAGATGCAGCTGAGCACGCCGGGCGTCGACCGTCGGGGCGAGATCCGCCAGGTGCCGCTCGGCGTGCAGCGCCGCCCCAGCGAGTCGGTGCACGACGATTTCGGCGCGGAGCACATGCTGATCAACATCGGCCCGCAGCACCCGGCCACGCATGGCGTGCTCCGGCTCGTCGTTGAACTCGAGGGCGAGACGGTGAAGCGGGTGATCCCGCACATCGGCTACCTGCATTCCGGCTTCGAGAAACTGGGCGAGTACCGGCACTACAACCAGATCATCCCGCTCACCGATCGCACCGACTACCTGTCACCGATGGCGAACAACGTCGCCTTCGCCCTCGCGGTCGAGGCGCTGCTCGGCATCGAGGTGACCGAGCGGTGCCGGCTGCTCCGCGTGATCGCGTGCGAGCTGTCCCGGATCATCTCCCACCTCGTGTGGGCCGGCACCACCGGGATCGATCTCGGCGCGATGACGCCGTTCCTGTGGATGTTCGAGCAGCGCGAACGCGTGTACAATCTCCAGGAAGCCTGGACGGGCGCGCGCCTGACGACGAGCATGACCCGCGTGGGCGGTCTCATGGCCGACATTCCCGACGGCTGGGAAAAGGGGCTGCGCGAGTTCCTCCGTGACTTCCCGCGCACGTTGCGCGAGGTCGACACGATGTTCTCGCGCAACGGGATCTGGGTGGGCCGCACGCAGGGCGTAGGCGTCATCTCCGCAGCCGACGCCATCAACTTCTCGCTCTCCGGCCCGATGCTCCGCGCCAGTGGCGTTGCGTACGACGTCCGCAAGGACCGTCCGTACCTCGGTTATGACGAGTTCGACTTCGACGTTCCGGTTGGCGAGCACGGCGACATCTATGATCGCTACATCGTGCGCCTCGAGGAGATGTTCCAGTCGGTCAGGATCCTCGAGCAGGCGATCGATCGCCTGCGCCCGGGCCCGATCAACGTTGCCGACCCCCGGTTGGTGCTGCCCGGCAAGTCCGCGGCAATGAGCGACATGGAGGCGATGATCTTCCACTTCAAGCAGGTGATGGAAGGCATCCGCCCGCCGGCGGGCGAGGTCTACTTCGGGGTGGAAAACCCCAAGGGTGAGCTGGGGTACTACCTGGTGTCCGACGGCACCGCCAAACCGGTGCGCTGGCGCATTCGCCCGCCATCGTTCCTGAACCTTGCGGCGCTGCCGCAGTTGTGCGAGGGAGCCCTGTTGTCCGACGTGATCGCCATCAACGCCAGCGTGGATATCGTGATGGGAGAGATCGACCGGTGAACGCCGAACCGACCGAGACGTACCAGCCGGTGTTCGTGGGCGCGGTGCGCGACCGACTGGAGGCGCTGCAGGAGAGCTATCCCACGAGAATGGCGCTGCTTCTCCCGGCGCTCTGGATGGTGCAGGAAGAGCGTGGCTGGATCGGCGACCCCGCCGTGCACGAGGTCGCCACGGTCCTCGAGCTGACACCCGCCTACGTCCGCGGCGTGCTCACGTTCTACACGATGTATCACCAGCATCCCGTCGGCCGACATTTCATCCAGGTCTGCACCACGTCACCGTGCAACATCTGCGGCGCAGAGGATGTCGTTGCCGCGGTTCTCGCCGAGAGCGGATGTGGCGAGCTGGGTGCCACGTCCCCCGACGGACGGTTCACGGTGATCGAGGTCGAATGCCTCGGTGCGTGCGGCTTCGCGACGCCGATGCTGATCGATGATGACTTCATCGAGTCGGTGACGCCCGACACCGTGTCGGCCCTGCTTGCGCGGTATCCCTGATGGGATTCCCGCACCCGATCCATCCCCGCGAGACACCGGTGCTGTCGACCCACTTCGGCGATCCCGGTGCGCGCACCTTCGCCGGCTGGACCGAGCGCGGCGGCTACGCGGCGCTGCGGAGCGCGCTCGGCATGGCGCCAGAAGCGATCGTGGACGAGGTCAAGGCATCCGGGCTCCGCGGCAGGGGAGGGGCAGGTTTCCCGACCGGGCTCAAGTGGTCGTTCATGCCGAAGGACACGTCGCGCACCCACTATCTGTGCTGCAATGCCGACGAATCGGAGCCCGGCACGTTCAAGGACCGCGAGATCCTCCGCTGGACGCCGCACGCCCTGATCGAGGGGTGCGCGATTGCCGCACTCGCGATCCGCGCCGAGACGACCTACATCTACATCCGCGGCGAATACACGGAACCGCACCGGATCCTCCAGGCCGCGGTCGAGGAGGCCTACGCCGCCGGTGCGCTCGGTGCGGACGCATTCGGATCGGGCAAGCGACTGGATGTCGTGGTGCATCGCGGCGCGGGTGCGTACATCTGCGGTGAGGAAACCGCGATGATGAACTCGCTCGAGGGCCGCCGCGGCAACCCGCGGATCAAGCCGCCGTTCCCCGCCGTGGCCGGCCTCTTCGGCATGCCGACGACGATCAACAATGTCGAGACGCTCGCGGCCGTGCCCCACATCATCACGCGTGGCGCGGCGTGGTACAGTTCACTCTGCCTCGGCAATCCCAAGAGCACCGGTACGAAGCTGATCTCGGTGTGCGGTCACGTGCAGCGCCCTGGGACCTATGAGATCACGCTCGGTTTCCCGATGCGCGACCTGATCTTCGACCTCTGCGGCGGAATGCGCCCCGGGCGCACGCTCAAGGCGGTGATCCCCGGGGGCTCCTCGGTGCCGATCATGACACCCGAGGAGGTCGACGGCTGCGCCACCGACTATGAGGGAATCGTCGCAGCGGGGTCGTTGCTCGGCTCCGGCGGGATGATTGTCATGGACGATTCCACCGACCTGGTCTACCAGGTGATGCGTCTGGCGCGCTTCTATGCGCACGAGAGCTGCGCACAGTGTACCAACTGCCGCGAGGGCACCGCCTGGACGACCCGCATTCTCGAGCGGATCCTTCGGGGGGAGGGAAAGGAATCCGATCTTGCGCTGCTCATGGACCTCGCCGACAACATGACCGGGAAGACGATCTGCGTGCTGAGCGATTCGTGTGCGACCCCCGTGGTGAGCGGGATCCAGAAGTTCCGCGCCGACTTCGACGCCTACTTGACCGGTGCCGCGGCACCGATCGCGATCGGGGCCTGACATGGTGACCGATGAGACAGTCTCGGTCACGGTCGACGGTGCCGTGGTGCAGGTGCCGCGAGGCATCACCATCATCGAAGCGGCCAAGCAGGCCGGCGTGCTGGTGCCCCACTATTGCTACCATCCGTCACTGTCGTCGCCAGCCGTCTGTCGCATGTGCCTGGTGCACGTGGAGAAGATGCCGAAGCTGGTGCCCGCATGCGTGACGCCGGTGGCCGAGGGCCAGGTGATCTCGGTCCACGCACCGGAGGCCCGCAAGGCGCGCGAGGGGGTGCTCGAGTTCCTGCTGATCAATCATCCGCTCGACTGCCCGATCTGCGACCAGGCCGGGGAGTGCGAACTCCAGGACTTCGTCTTCCAGGAGGGGCAAGCCCGCACCCGATACAGCGAGTATGCCAAGCGGTACAATCCCGTGGAAGACTTCGGGGACGACGTGTTGTACGTCCCGAATCGCTGCATCCTGTGCACCCGATGCGTGCGCTTCATGGATGAGATGGCCGAAGAGCCGGTTCTCGCCGTGGCCGAGCGGGGCGACAGGGCCTACATCGCGATCGACCCGCACGAGCGGCTCGACCATCCATGGTCGGGCAACGTGGTCGACCTCTGTCCCGTCGGATCGCTGGTTTCGCGCGACTTCCTGCACCGGGCGCGCGCGTGGGACCTCGACAAGTCGGCATCGATCTGTCCGGGGTGCACGCAGGGGTGCAACATCACCATCGAGACCCGTGACGAGGCGGTGGTGCGGCTTCGTCCACGGCCCAACCTCGAGGTGAACCGCCACTTCATGTGCGATACGGGACGTCTCGACTATCGATGGATGAACCATGGTGACCGTATCGAGGCGCCGCTCGTCCGCGACCATGACGGACTCGTCGCCGCCGACTGGGACGCCGCGGTGGCCCGCCTCCATCTCCTGGTGCATGACACCACGGGGCCGGTGGTCGTGCTCACCAGCGGCCGCGCGTCGAGTGAATCACTCGGGTGGCTGATGAGGATGCTGGAAGCGCGCTCGACCGTGGCGGCGATGAAAGTGCCAATGGGCGATGAGGCGCCACTGCCCGGCGTGCCCGGGCTGGCACTCCGCGCCGAACGCGCCGGCAATCTCTTCGGCGGCCGGATGGTTGGCGTGCGTGACGCCTGGTCCGACGCGATCGGCAGGGTCGGGACCGCCGGGCTGGTGATCCTCCACGACGTCGACCTCAACGATGCCGAGGCCGCCGCGATTGCGGGCGCCACGACCTGGTGCACTTCGCGACTTCGAGCGACGATCGCCTTCGCACTGCTGACCTGGTGCTGCCGGTGACGATGATGACGGAGGAGCAGGGCGTGTATGTGAACCGTGATCACCGTGCGCAGCGCTACCTGCCTGCCCGCAATGCGCCCGCCATGGCACGCCCGGCGTGGTGGGTCGCTTCGCGGGTGTGGCAGCATGCCGGCGCGGGCCGGACGGTGCCGGCGACCACGTCCGAGGCGTTCGCGGCGCTGCCCGCGTTTGGTGGCCTGACCCACCGTGACCTCGGCTATGGCGGCAGGGTGCTCGACGTGGCGTCTGCCAGGGCGGGCCGATGACGCCGGACATGAAGGGATTCCTGCTCTTCAGCGCGATCAAGCTTGTCGTGATCTTCACCGCGTTGATGGTGGGCGTCGCGATGATCACGCTGATGGAACGCAAGGTTGCGGGGCTGATCCAGAACCGTCCCGGCCCGAATCGCGCAGGCCCGGGCGGGCTGTTGCAGCCGGTGGCCGACGGCATCAAGAACTTCATCAAGGAAGAGACGCGGCCGGCCGGTGCCAACGGCGCCCTCTTCATGCTGGCACCGGCGCTCTCGTTCGTGCCTGCGGTGATGCTGCTCGCCGTGATCCCGCTGGCGGCACCCCTCCCGCTCGATGTCGACTGGAACCTCCCGCTGATCGGCGCTGTGTCCTACCACGGCGCGTTGCCGATTTCGGTGGCCGACCTGCCGATCGGTTTTCTCTTCGTCCTCGCGGTCTCTTCCCTGGGCGTCTACGGCGTCGCCCTCGCGGGCTGGTCGTCGAACAGCAAGTACTCGCTCCTCGGCGGGCTCCGCGCGAGCGCGCAGATGGTCTCGTACGAAGTGGCGATGGGGCTCTCCCTGATCCCGATCCTGCTGCTCACCGGCAACGTCTCGTTCAGCGAGATCGTGCGGACGCAGCAGGCCGGACTCTGGTTCGTCGGGCCGCTCTTCCTGTCGTTCTTCATTTTCCTCGTGTCGGGATTTGCAGAAACCAACCGCTTGCCGTTCGACCTCCCGGAGGCCGAGGCGGAGCTGGTGGCCGGGTACCACTCGGAATACAGCGCGATGAAGTTCTCGCTGTTCATGATCGCCGAATTCGCGCATGTGGTCACCATCTCGGCGATGGTCGCCACGCTCTTCTTCGGCGGGTGGGACATTCCGTTCACGAGCTGGGATGAACAAGGCGGGTTGCTGCAGACCATTGCCACCCACGCGATGTTCTTCGCCAAGATGTTCTTCTGGATCTTCTTCGTGATGTGGATTCGCTGGACGCTGCCGCGGTTTCGTTATGACCAGCTCATGGCGCTGGGATGGAAGGTGCTGCTGCCGCTCGCGCTGGTGTACATCATGGTGACCGCCGTCGCGATCTGGGCAGCCGACCGCCTTCTCGGCTGGGGGGCACCGAGGCCCCTCGCCTTCTTCCTGCTGGCGGTCAATGTCGTCGTCGCGTGGCTGGTCTTCTTCGTCCTCGACCGGGGCCGAGTCATCCGGGGAAGCGATCGGCGGCTGCGCAGCGCAATGGCGGCTGATGCCGCGGTGGGGTCCTGATGGCAATCGGCGTGAAGGTGATGAAGCGGCCGGGGTCGGGTGTGTCGTACGTGCGCGCCACGCTCAAGGGCATGGCGCTGACGTTCAAGCACCTTCTCCAGCCGCAGGTCACGATGGAGTACCCGGAAGAGAAGCACACGGCCGAGTGGCGGATCGCAACGCGTTGGCGCGGCACCCACCGCATGATGACCGACGAGCAGGGCCGCTCGAAGTGCGTGGCGTGTGGGCTGTGCCCACAGGTGTGTCCCGCCAACTGCATCAAGCTCGTGCCGGGTGAGGACGAGGACGGCAACCGCTACCCGTTGATCTACGAAATCGACGAGTTTCGGTGCGTGTTCTGCGGGTACTGCCAGGAGGTCTGCCCGGAAGAGGCGATCCACGTCGGCGTGCACTATGAGAACTCGGAGTATTCGCGCGAACGATTCGTCTACGACCTCGAACGCCTGTCGGCGCAGACCCATCCGGTGTCGACGCTCTGGGATCCGTCCGATCCCCGAGGCCAGTAGGTGGACGTCGTCACGGTCGTCTTCGGGGTGTTTGCCGCGTGGGCGGTGGTCTCCGCGCTGATCTGCGTCACCCGTCGCAGCCCGATCTCATCGGCACTCTGGCTCGTATCCACGATGTTCGCCCTGGCAGGGATCTACGTCCTGCTCAACGCGGAGTTCATCGCTGCGATCCAGGTCCTGGTGTACGCGGGCGCCGTGATGGTGCTCTTCCTCTTCGTGATCATGCTCCTGAACGTCGATGCCGAGATCGGCCCCACCCGGCGACGATACGGGTGGCTCGTCGGCGTCGGGGCAGCGGCGGTCCTCGGCGCCCAGCTTCTCATGATGCGTGGCTATACCGTACAGCGCCTCGCTGATGAAGTCTCGACCATGCCATCGGGCGTCGACCCGGCGCTGGTGTTTCCCGAGGGGGCAGCTGCCCGGGCCGCGACGGCGAGTCGTGGCGTGGTGGGCGGCATCGCGGAGCCACTCTTCCAGGCCTACCTGATACCGTTCGAGATCACCTCCGTGCTCCTGCTCGCCGCGGCGATTGGCGCGGTCGTCCTCGCGAAGAAGAGGCTCTGATGCTTCTCGGACCGTCGCTGGCCCTGTCTGCGGTGCTCTTCGCCATCGGTGTCGGCGGGGTGCTGGTACGGCGCAACGCGATTGTGCTGTTCATGTGCATCGAGCTGATGCTCAACGCCGTGAACCTGACGTTCATCGCCCTCGCCCAGGTCCACGGGATGAGTGGGCAGATCATGGTGTTCTTCGTGATGACGGTGGCGGCCGCGGAAGCCGCGGTGGGCCTGGCGATCATCCTGGCGATCTTCCGGCATGCGCAGACGGTCGATCTCACCCAGCTCAACCTGCTGAAGGGCTGACCGCGTGACCGATTTCGTGTGGCTCGCGGTGGCACTCCCGCTGCTCGGGGCGATCATCAACGGCGTGATCGCGGTGGTCCGGCCCTCCGCGAAGTCGGCGGTCTCATTGGTCGGGGTCGGGACGCTGGTCGCAGCATTCGGCGTCGCCGTGATGGTGGCCCTCGAATCCGCGCGCGGCGATGGCGCCGCCACGATCGTCCACCTCTGGCGATGGATGCCGGTTACCGAGCGCCTCGACATCGACCTGGCGCTGGTCGTCGATCGACTGTCGGTGGTGATGCTGCTGGTGATCACCGGCGTCGGCTCGTTGATCCATCTCTTCTCCGTGGGCTACATGCGCGCGGATGCCGGTTACGCCCGCTACTTCGCATACCTGAATCTCTTCGTCGCGTTCATGCTGGTGCTCGTGCTCGGCGCATCCCTTCCGGTCTCGTTCATCGGGTGGGAGGGGGTGGGGCTGTGCTCCTACCTGCTCATCGGGTTCTGGTTCGACGACAAGGCGAACGCCGACGCCGGCAAGAAGGCATTCCTCGCCAACCGGATCGGCGACTTCGGCGTGTTGATGGCGATGTTCCTCCTCTGGTGGCATGTGGGGACCCTCGACTTTGCGGAGATCGCCGAGCGCGCACCGGCGCTGCTCCCGCTCGGTGGTGCGGTAGTGACCGGGATCACCCTGTTCCTCTTCCTCGGCTGCACCGGCAAGTCGGCGCAGATCCCGCTCTTCGTCTGGCTGCCCGACGCGATGGCGGGCCCGACACCGGTGTCGGCACTGATCCACGCCGCGACGATGGTGACCGCTGGTGTCTTCCTCGTGGTCAGGATGGGCGTGCTCTTCACGATGTCGCCGGTGACCCAACTCGTGGTGACCCTTACCGGCGCCCTCACGGCGTTCCTGGCCGCGACCATCGCGCTGCGTCAATACGACATCAAGAAGGTGCTGGCGTACTCGACCGTGTCCCAGCTTGGCTACATGTTCATCGGCGTGGGCACCGGCGCGTATACCGCCGGCGTCTTCCACCTCGTCACGCACGCATTCTTCAAGGCGCTGCTCTTCCTCGGTGCCGGTAGCGTCATTCACGCGATGCACCACGCGCAGCATGCGGCCCACTCGGAACTCGACAGTCAGGACATGCGCAACATGGGTGGCCTGCGGCGCGCGATGCCCTGGACGTTCCTCCTGATGGGGCTGGCGACGCTCGCGATCGCCGGTGTGCCGCCGTTCGCGGGGTTCTTTTCCAAGGACGAGATACTCGCGGCGGCCTTTGCCCGCGGCGACGTGAACATTGCATACCTGGCGAGTTGGGCGCTCGGTCTTGCCGCAGCGCTGATGACGGCGTTCTACATGGCTCGCCTGATGGCCATGACGTTCATGGGGCGGTTCCGCGGCGGGCCGGCGATGGAGCCGCACCTGCACGAGGCACCGTGGATCATGACCGCACCGCTGGTGGTGCTCGGTGTCCTCAGCGTCACCGGTGGCGGCCTGAACCTGCCGGGATTCGCCGGAGGTTCCCACTTCCTCGAGCACTGGCTCGAGCCGGTGCTGGCGCCCGCTGCCGCGCTCGCGACGCCACTGTCCCATCCGCATGGCATGACCGAATGGCTCCTGATCGGCGGTGCGATCGCAGCCGCACTGATCGGCCTGGTCGCCGGCGTGCGGACCACGCTCGGCCGACCGATTGCGCTCCCCGCCGAACAACCCGCCGAGCGTGGGCTCGCCGGGCTGCTCGCCGCGAAGTATCACGTCGACGAGATCTACGATGCGCTCATCGTGCGGCCCCTCCTCTGGTTCTCGACCACGGTGCTGTGGCGGGGGGTCGACCAGTTCATCGTCGACCGCATCGCCGTGGGTGGAACCGCACGAGTCACCAAGGGACTCGGCTGGCTCGGATCGCGGTTGCAGAACGGTCAGGTTGCGTTCTACGTCGCGATGTTTGCGGTCGGCGCGGTCATCATCCTTCGCACGCTGGCCCGGTAGACGATGACTGCATTCCTCGCCTCGATCGGCTACGAGCACTGGATCCTGCAGGTCCTGCTGGGCCTGCCCCTGCTTGGCATGCCGCTGATCCTGGTATTTCCACGTCACATGGCGCGATGGATCGCGCTCACGGTTGCCCTCACCGAACTGGTACTCGGGCTCGGCATCTGGTGGGCATTCGATCCGGCGAACCCGGCGTTGCAGTTCGTCACCGACGTCGACTGGATCGGACGATTCGGGATCGGCTACCGAGTCGGCATTGACGGATTGTCGGTGCTGATGGTGCTCCTCTCCGTCATCATGATGCCGCTGGTGGTGTGGGGAAGCTGGCGGGGGATCGACCAGAAACAGCGGGGCTTCTACACCCTCCTGCTCGCGCTCAAGACCGGGATGCTGGGCGTCTTCGTATCGACCGACCTCTTCCTCTTCTATTTCTTCTGGGAACTGCTCCTGATCCCGATGTATTTCCTGATCGGCATCTGGGGCAGCAACAACCGGCTCTACGCCGCCACGAAGTTCGTGATCTACACCTTCGTGGGCTCGTTGCTGATGCTGGTGGCGATCGTCTGGATGGTGTGGACCGTGGGGAAGGGAACCGGTACCTACTCCTTTGCCTACGAACACCTGCTGGAACACGCCGCCCTGATGCAGCCGTGGGCGGGCTGGTTGTTCGTCGCGTTCGCCCTGGCCTTTGCGGTGAAGGTGCCGCTCTTCCCGTTCCACACCTGGCTGCCCGATGCGCACACCGAGGCGCCGACCGCAGGGTCGGTCGACCTCGCGGTGATCCTGCTGAAGATGGGCACGTACGGCTTCCTGCGGTTTGCGATTCCGTTCTTTCCCTCATTTGCGCTTTCGGAAACCGTCGGACTGGTGATGGCAACGCTTGCCGTCACGGGGATCGTGTACGCAGCGCTCGTCGCGATGGTGCAGCCGGACCTCAAGCGGCTCATCGCGTATTCGTCGGTGAGTCACCTCGGGTTCGTGATGCTGGGGATCTGGGGGAGTACCGTCGAGAGCGTGCAGGGCGCGATCCTCGTGATGGTCTCGCACGGCCTGTCGACCGGCGCCCTCTTTTTCGTGATCGGCATGCTCTATGAACGGCGTCACACACGGAACATCGCCGACTTCGGGGGACTCGCGAAGGCCGCGCCGTTGATGGCGGCCGCGTTCACCATCACGGCGTTCTCATCCATCGGCCTCCCCGGCCTCAACGGCTTCATCGGCGAGTTCCTGGTGCTGATCGGATCGTTCGGTCGCTACCCGGTGTTGGTGGGCATTGCGACCACGGTCGTGGTCTTCTCGGCAGCTTACATGCTGTGGGCCACCCAGCGCGTCTTCTTCAATCGGATGACCAACCCGCTCAACGAATCGATCGGCGATCTCACCCGCCGTGAGATCGCGGTGCTCGTGCCGCTCATCCTGGCGATGTTCTGGATCGGGCTGTATCCCGGTCCGCTGCTGCGCCGCACCGAGGGCGCGGCACGCCGCTATATCGAGATGGTGCAGCCGCACCTTCCACCGGCCAGGATGCAGCAGCCCGGCGCCACCGCGGCGGGGTCGCACTGATGCCCATCGACCTCTCGACACCGGGCGGCGCCTTGCTCGCCCTGCTCCCGGAGCTCGTGCTCACCGGCTGGGCACTCGTCGTATTGCTGGTGGTCGCGTGGCGGCACCGGACGGCTCGCGATTCCCGGTTCGTCGGCGTGTTGTCGATCGTGGGATACGTGCTCGCCCTGCTCGCGACCTCCTGGCTCGCCTGGCGCGGAGCGCGTGCCGATGGCTTGTCGCTGATGATCGCGCTCGACGGTTTCCGGTTCGCGAGCGATGCGCTCCTGCTCTGGATTGCCGGCGCCGTCGCCGTGCTGTCGTTGCGGTGGCTCGAGCGGCAGGGAATCCTGGCGCCAGAGTACTACGTGCTGCTGATGCTCGCGACCGTGGGCATGATGCTGCTCGCCGGCGCCGCCGACCTGATCACGCTCTTTCTCGGCCTCGAGGTCATGTCGATCTCGGTGTACGTGCTCGCCGGGTATGACCGCACCCGGCGCTCATCCGCGGAGGCCGCACTCAAGTACTTCCTGATCGGGTCGTTTGCGACCGGCTTCCTGCTGTACGGCATCGCACTCATCTATGGCGCCACGGGACAGTTCAATCTCTCCCTCATCGGTGCCCAGTTTGCCGCCACGGAGCCGACACTCATGGCGAAGCTCGGGATGGGCCTGCTGCTGATCGGCTTCGCGTTCAAGGTGGCGGCGGTGCCCTTTCACGCGTGGGCGCCTGACGTCTACGAGGGCTCGCCCACACCGGTCACCACCTACATGGCGAGCGGCGTCAAGGCAGCGGCGTTCCTCGCACTGACTCGTGTGCTTGCCGAGGCGTTCCCGGCATACGTCGATCTCTGGCGACCGATCATCTGGTGGCTGGCGGTCATCACCATCCTCGTCGGCAACCTCGTCGCCCTGGCACAGACGTCGATCAAGCGCATGCTCGCGTACAGTGCCGTGGCGCACGCCGGCTACCTCTTCCTCGCACTCTGGGCTCACTCGGATGAGGGCACCGCGGCCGTGCTGGTGTATCTCCTCGCCTACTCGGTGACCACCGTGGCGGCTTTCGGGATACTCGCGTCGATCGAACGGGCCGGTGCACGCACGGTGCTGATCACCGACCTCGAGGGGCTGTATTCGGTCCGTCCATTCGCATCGCTGGGGCTCAGCGTCTGCATGCTCTCGCTGCTGGGGTTCCCCGGAACCTTCGGGTTCATCGGCAAGTGGTACCTCATTTCCGCCACGCTGGGGCAGGGCGAGGTGCTGCTTGCTGTCGTGGCGATGATCGGCAGCGGCATCTCGATCGGCTACTACCTCCCCATCGTGCTGGCAATGACGCTCAAGCCGACCCGAACCCGCCAGGCGCACCAGACGATCCGCTTTCCACGCCCGGCCAAGATCGCCGTCGCCATCTGCGTGGTCGCCATCCTGGTGCTCGGCATCTGGCCCAATACCGTGCTCGACTTCGCGACGCAGGAGGCCGTGCAGCTTCGCCGGATCGCGACGCCGATCATGACCCGCTGACGATGACGGCATCGTGAACATCACCCGGACGATTTTTCGCGAGTACGACGTGCGTGGCCTCGTGGGCAGCCAGCTGAGCCCCGAGTTCGCCGAGCACCTTGGTCGTGCCATCGGTACGCTCGCGCACAGGCAACTCGGACGCGCCCCCCGGCTTGCGTTGGGTCGGGACAACCGCCCGTCGGGCGAGGCCCTCGCAGCCGCGCTCCGCCAGGGGCTGGTCGCGACCGGAGCCACGGTGGTCGACGTCGGCATGGTCCCCACGCCTGCGCTCTACTTCGCCATCGAGGCGCTGGGCACCGACGGCGGCGTACAGGTGACGGGGTCGCACAATCCCCCCGAGTTCAACGGCTTCAAGATGGTTGTGGGCGGTGATTCACTGCATGGCCCGGCCGTGCAGGAACTCTGGGAGCTGATCACCACCGAGCGGTATGTGTCGGGCGCGGGCGATCACAGCGCCGACGACTCGATCCTGCGCCGCTACCGCGATGCCATCGTCGCGCGCCACGAACTGCAGCGCCCGGTCAAGGCAGTCGTCGACTGTGGCAACGGTGTGTCCTCGCTGATCGCGATCGAGACGCTGCGCGCGCTCGGCGCCGAGATCATTCCGTTGTTCGCCGAATCGGATGGCACGTTTCCGAACCATCACCCCGACCCCACGGTCGTGGAGAACCTCGTCGACCTGCAGGATGCGGTGCGGGCCCACGGTGCAGAGCTCGGGATCGCGTTCGACGGCGATGGTGATCGCATCGGCGCGGTCGACGAGATGGCAACGCCGGTTTGGGGCGATCAGCTGCTCGTGCTTTTCGGTCGCGATGCAGTGCAGCGCTTCGGCGCCGGCGTTCCAGTGATCTTTGACGTCAAGTGCTCCTCGGTGCTCTCGAACGCCCTCGATGCTGCCGGCGCGCGCCCTGTGATGTGGAAGACCGGCCACTCGCTCATCAAGGCGAAGATGAAGGCGGAGTCTGCACCGCTCGCGGGGGAGATGAGCGGCCACATTTTTTTTGGCGGCGACTGGTTTGGCTTCGACGACGCGCTGTTCGCGGCGGCCCGACTTCTCGAGATCGTCTCGCGTGCGCCCGGTGGGCTCGCCCCGCTGCTCGCCGATCTCCCCGCGACGTTCACCACGCCGGAGCTGCGGGTCGACTGTGCCGATGACCGGAAGTTTGCGCTGGTCGCGGCGGCGTCGGCGCATTTCGCCGAGCGCTATCCGGTGAACACGATCGATGGTGTCCGGATCGAGTATCCGGATGGCTGGGGCCTGTTGAGAGCGTCGAACACCCAGCCGGTGCTCGTGCTCCGCTTCGAGGCCACGACCGCCGCGGGCCGCGACGCGCATCACGACGAGGTCATGGCCTGGCTGCGCGCACAGGGTGCAACGGGGTGACGCGGTGAACCCGCGCACCCGACGGATCATCGTCGGGGCAATCCTCGTGATAGCAGTGCTGGTGATCGGGCGCTGGACCGTGGCGGCGGTCGCGGAGCGCTGGTGGGCAATGTCGATTTCACCCACCGCTGCTTCATTCGTCACACGATGGCAGATCCTCGGCCTCGCCCTCGACGCCGCAGCGATCGTCATTGCCAGTGGCTGGTTCGCGGCGCAGGCGCTGCTGGTGGCCCGCTCGATCGCAGCGGTCGAAGTGGAGCGCGACCTCGGCAACCTGAGGGTGCGCGAGGCGGTGCCGGGGCGATTGCTCGCGCTCGCCGCCGTCGCGACGGGTGTCCTGCTCGGCGTGCTCACGGGAGCAGGCGCACGCGCGTGGCGAGTGCCATTGGCGCTCGCGTGGGAGGGTGTGACGTACGGGGTCCGTGATCCCGTGCTGGGTGTCGATGTCGGCACGTACGTCGCGGAGCTCCCGCTGTGGGTCGTCGCGCACCGATTTGCGTTCACGCTGGTCACCCTTGGCCTGGCGATCACGGCGGTGCTGTATTTCGCCGTGGGGGCGATTCGCCGCGTCGACGGGGCGCTCGACGTCCACGCCGATGCGCGTCGCCACCTCGGTGCACTGCTCGCCCTCCTCGCGCTCGTGATTGGTGCGGGATACCTCATTGCGCCGTATGGACTGGCTGATGGCGGCAACACGCTGAGCCAGGTCGCGATCGCGACCCGGGTGACTGCAATGCAGGCGATGGCTGGCGCGTCGCTCGCCGTCGCGGCAATGTGCCTCACGTGGGTCGTGCGAGGGCGTAATTCATTGGTCGCGTCGGGCTGGATCGTCCTCGGATTTGGCGCACTCATCGAGCGTGTGGTGATCCCCGCACTCGCAACGGAAGCCCCAGCGGCACCGGCACGGCACGATGCGTTGAGGGCGCTGGACGCTGTCGCCTGGGGACTCGCCGTCGACTCCAGTTCACCCGCGCGCACTGACACCGTTCCGGCAATCGCGGGGGTGTGGGATGAGTCAGCGCTCGCGCTCGCTGCGGAGCGGCAAGACGGATTGCTGCTCGCCGCGACGCCTCGCACGCCCGACGCTGCGAATCCCGCCACGTGGCTGGCGGCGGTGTCCCGCGGCGAGGCCGGTGCGCTGCAGGTCCGGTTCATCGCCGAACCGGGCTCGGGCGCATCGGTCCCGTCGAGGCAGTGGCAGGGACTCGGGTCCGCACGAATTCGGCCCGACGCACCAGCGTGGCGACCAGCGAACGCTGTTCCGTCGGGTGGATTTGCTTCGCGCCTCGTCCTCGCGTGGGCACGTCAGGCCGCGGGCATGCTCACGCCGCAGCAGGAGGGCGGCGTCGACTGGCACCTCGACCCCGTCGAGCGGGCGGCGGCGCTCGTGCCGATGGCGACGTGGGGATCGGCCGACATCGTCCCGATCGATGGACGAATCACCTGGATGGTGCCCGGATTCGTCACGATGTCGAAGTTCCCACTGACCCGTCGAACCACATGGGATGGTGAGTCGGTGGCGGGCGTGGTGCCCGCTTTCCTCGCCCTGATCGACCTGGAGTCCGGAAACACCCGAATCTTCAGTGACCCTGCCGCCGACTCGTTGGGCCTGGCGTGGTCCCGTTACATCGGACCGTTGGTCGAGCCCGCGGCCGCAATCCCGGCGGCGGCGAGAGCCTCGTTGCTCTACCCGCGCCAATGGTTCGAGGCCCAGCTGTCGGTGCTGTCACTCGAGCGCTGGGGAGCCGGCGTGAGACCGGGGCGACGGAGTCCCGACGACTCACCCGAGGCGCCAGTCGTGGTATGGGACGGCTCGCGGCCAACACGTCAGGCTGTGTTCGAGGACCCTGCGCGTCGCACCATTTCCGCAATCGTCGACGCCCAACGAGTCGGAGGGATGCCACGCCTCCGGCTCACCCGTCCGGGACCGCAGGCGGCCCCGCCGAACTCGCGCGAACTCGAGCGCATCTGGTCGCGGTTCATCCCCGTTCAGCAGCTACGGGATTCGACCCGGGCGGTTGGCGACACGGTGCACGCCGGCGCAGTGCGCTGGCACGCCGGACCGGCTGGATTCGTGGCGTGGCAACCGGTGGTCGCAGTGCCCGCCGACGGCGACCCCGGTCTCCTCTGGATCGGCACGGCCCTTGGTACCCAATTCGGCGGCGGGCGATCGACCGACGAGGCGTGGATCACGGTCCTGACTGGTCCGGGTCGGCGAGGAGACAACCCGGCCGACGCCGTTTCGCTCGATGCCGCGCGGAGATGGATGCATCGCGCCGACTCCGCCCTCGCACGACGCGATCTCGTCGGCTTCGGCCGCGCCCTGGATGCGCTCCGCGACGCGCTCGGCGATCCGCGTCCTTAGTGGCGTCAGGCCACTCGCTGCGCTACTTTTCAGGGCTGTACCGTGTTCCTGCCGGACCGTCGCACGCCTGTCGGCATGCCCGGTCCGGGCCCGTTCCTGCAACTCGCCGAGGCGTGCGTGAACCTGCATGAATACCAGGCCCGTGACCTGCTCAAGGTCGCCGGCATTCCGATGTTCGACGGCGATGTCGCCTCCACGCCGACCGAGGCCGAGGCGATTGCCCGGCGTATTGGCGGGACGGTTGTCGTCAAGGCGCAGGTCCATGTCGGTGGTCGCGGCAAGGCCGGCGGCGTGAAGCTGGCCCGCAATCCCGCCGAGGCGAGTGAGTGTGCCTCGCAGATCCTCGGCATGACGATCAAGGGCCTCGTGGTCAACAAGGTGCTGGTCGTTCCAGCTGCCGATATCGCCACCGAGAGTTATGTCGGGCTGATCCTCGACCGTGCCACCCAGCGCCCGGTCTTCATGGTGTCCGACGCCGGAGGCGTCGACATCGAGGAAGTCGCGGCCAAGACCCCGGAGAAGATCACCAGGCTGGCGGTCGACCCGCGCTACGGCCTGCAGCCCCATCAGGCGCTGACCCTTGCCCTCGCGCTCTATCGGGACTGGGCGCACGTGAAGGCGGCCACCCGCATCATGCACCAGCTGTACTCGGTGTTCATGGCGAACGGTGCGTCGCTCGCCGAGATCAACCCGCTCGTGACCACCCCCGACGGCAAGGTGCTGGCGCTCGATGCGAAGATCACCATCGACGACAATGAGCTCGACCGTCGTCCCGACCTTGCGGTGTTGCGCGACGAGTCGGCCGAGGAGCCGAGCGAAGTCCAGGCACGCCGCGCCAACCTGACGTTCATCAAGCTCGACGGTGACGTCGGCTGTGTGGTGAACGGTGCAGGCCTCGCGATGGCGACGATGGATCTCGTGAAGTTCTACGGCGGCGAGCCGGCCAACTTCCTCGACATCGGCGGTTCGTCGAATCCCGAGAAGGTCGTCAACGCGCTCAAGATCATCACCGCCGATCCCAACGTGAAGGTGATCCTGTTCAACATCTTCGGTGGGATCACCCGCACTGACGACGTGGCGAACGGCATCGTCGCAGCGACCAAGCAGTTCAAGGTCGAGGTACCGATCGTCATCCGCCTCACGGGCACCAACGAGGCCGAGGCGTTCAAGATTCTCGAGAGCGTCGGCATGGCCGCGATGAACGACATGGACGCCGCCGTCTCGAAGGCCGTCGCACTTGCCAAGGAGGCAGCGTGAGCATCTGGATCGGGAAGGACACCCGCCTCGTGGTTCAGGGCCTGACCGGGCGGGAAGGTTCGTTCCACGCACGTCAGATGATCGAATACGGCACCAACATCGTCGCCGGTGTCACGCCGGGGAAGGGTGGCCAGGAGTTCGACAACAGCGTGCCGGTTTTCCATACGGTGGCGGACGCGGTCGCGAAGACCGGTGCCAACTGCTCCGTGATCTACGTTCCGCCTGCGATGGCGGCCGGCGCGATCCAGGAGGCAGCCGACGCGGGGATCCCGCTCGTGATCTGCATCACGGAAGGTGTTCCGGTGCTCGACATGACCGTGGTGATGCCGTACCTGCAGGAGCGCGGGGTGCGCCTGATCGGGCCGAACTGTCCGGGCGCGATCACGCCGGGCGAAGCGAAGGTGGGGATCATTCCCGGCTCGATCTGTTCTCCCGGACCGGTCGGACTCGTGTCCCGCTCGGGCACGCTCACCTACGAGGTCGTCAACCACCTGACCCGCGCCGGGCTCGGCCAGAGCACTTGCGTCGGCATCGGGGGTGACCCGATCGTGGGAACGAACTTCATCGACGTCCTGTCGGCATTCAACGACGACCCGAAGACCGAAGCGATCGTGATGATCGGCGAGATCGGCGGCACCGCGGAGCAGGAAGCGGCCGAGTTCATCAAGGCCAACGTCAAGAAGCCGGTGGTCGGTTTCGTGGCAGGCGCGACCGCGCCTCCGGGACGTCGGATGGGTCACGCCGGTGCCATCATCTCCGGTGCCAGCGGGACCGCCGAGGAGAAGTTTGCGGCGTTCGAGGAGGCTGGCATGGGAATCATGCGGCGCCCGATCGATGTGATCGAATTGCTCAAGGGGAAGATGAAGTGACCGGCAACCTCACGTTCGCCATGATCAAGCCCGACGCCGTGGAGTCCGGGAAGAGTGGGGCGATCATCGCCCACCTGCAGGAGCAGGGGTTCGCGGTGCGCGCGATGCGCCTGGTGCGCCTGACCCGCCCGGAGGCGGAGGCGTTCTACGCGGTCCACCGTGAGCGGCCGTTTTACGGCGAGCTGGTCGAGTTCATGATCTCGGGGCCGGCCGTCGCGATGGCCCTCGAGGCCGCCCACGCGGTGACCGGCTGGCGGACAGCGATCGGTGCCACCGATCCCGCCGAGGCGGCGGAGGGGACGATTCGTCGGAAGTTTGCCGAATCGAAGGGCCGCAACGCCGTCCATGGGTCGGACAGCGACGAGAATGCCCTCCGCGAGGTGGCTTTCTTCTTCCCGGAGCGGGAACTGGCGCTGCTTGGCGTGCAGCTCCCGGGTTGACCCGAACGGGTCCCGACAGGTATTTTTGATGGCTATGCTCCAAGTGGACCTGCGGCAGCTTTCGGGGGGGACGGTCACGACCTCCGGCACTCTCCAGCCAGACGACCCGGCGTTCGACGTCCTCGCGTTTGAGTTCGCGGAGCCGGTGGTGATCGACGGGGTGCTGCGGGAGACGGCGGATGGCGATTTTTTCTGGCGTGGACACGCCCGCACCTCGGTGGCCGGGGAGTGCCGTCGCTGCCTGGAGCCTGCCCTGCAGGTGATCGACGAGGACATCGAGTTGCTTTTCTCGGCCAATCCCGAGTTGCTCGACGATCCGAGTGTGTATGCGCTGCCGGAGCCGGTCACATCAATCGACGTGGCCAGTGCCGTGCGCGAGGAAATCGCCCTGAAGGTTTCGGCGTTTCCGCTCTGCCGCCCCGATTGCCGGGGGCTGTGCGCCAACTGTGGCGCGGACTTGAACGCCGGACCGTGCCCATGCACGTCGTCCGGCACGACCAACTGAGGCACCGATGGCTGTACCGAAGCGGAAACTATCCAAGTCGCGCAAGCGCCTGCGCCGCGGTCACCACACCGCGAAGGGAATGCCGACCCAGGCATGTCCGCGCTGCAGTTCCCCGAAGCTGTCGCACCGTGTCTGCACGTCGTGCGGCTACTACGCCGGCAAGAAGCGTCTCGAGGTCGAGGACAACTAGGTCGTGATCCGCGTCGCGCTCGACGCGATGGGCGGGGATCACGCGCCGCAGTCCGAAGTGGATGGTGCGGCCCTCGCGCTGCACGAACTGCCGGATGACGTCGTACTCACGCTCGTTGGTCGACCCGAAGTGATCGAGGAACACCTGGCGCGTCACCCGGGCATCAACCGGGCGCGGCTCCAGGTGGTCGAGGCGCGTGAAGTCATCGGGATGGACGAGAAACCCCTCGCGGCCGTGCGGCGCAAGCAGGACTCGTCCCTGGTCGTGGGTATGGGGCTGCACCGTGCCGGACGCGTCGATGCCTTCGTGTCGGCTGGCAACACCGGCGCAACACTCGCCGCCGCGACCATCGGCCTCGGGCTTCACAACGGCGTCGATCGCGCGACCGTGGCGTCGCTCTTCCCGGCCCCCGATGGCGCGGTGCTCGTTCTCGACGGTGGCGCCAACGTCGACTGCTCCGCCAAGGAACTGATCAACTTCGCCTACCTCGGCAGCATCTACATGCGAGACGTGCTGCACCGCGAGAATCCCAAGGTCGCGCTCCTCAACATCGGCGAGGAGGACACCAAGGGCACCGCGGTCGTCCGCGAGGTGCACGCCGCGCTCCGCCAGCATCCCCGCCTGAATTATGTCGGCAATGTCGAGGGTCGCGATGTCGTGGTCCCGCATCCGGTACACGGCCGACTCGATGTGGTGGTCTGCGATGGATTCGTCGGCAACATCGTCCTCAAGTTCTACGAATCGATGGGTCGGCTGGTCACGGGCCTCATCCACCGACAGAACCCCGAACTGCTCGCACATCCCGACCTGAAGCCGTTGATGCGCTTCCTCGACTATTCTGAGTATGGCGGCGCGCCGCTGCTCGGCGTCAAGGGAATCGCGATCATCTGTCATGGGTCGTCGACGTCGGCAGCGATCAAGAACGCGATCCACCGCGCGGTCGAATCAGTCAGGGCAAACCTCAGCGCCCATATTGCGGCGGAACTCAACCTGCGGGAGGCGGCGACTCCATCATGATCGACATCACCCGACCGATCGCCTGCATCGCCGGCATGGGCTCGGCGGCTCCGGAGGGCGAGCTGACCAACGCCGAGCTCGAGCGGACCCTCGACACCACCGACGAGTGGATCACCGACCGAACCGGCATTCGCACCCGGCGCATCGCACGGCCCGACGAGACGATGCTGAGCTACACCCTCAAGGCTGCGCATCAGGCGATGGAACGTGCCGGCGTGACTGCGGCCGATCTCGATGGGATCGTCTTCGCGACCGTGACCCCCGACCGTCGACTGCCATCGGTGGCGTGCGACCTCCAGGCCGCGCTCGGTGCCAAGCGGGCGTGGGCGTTCGACCTCGTGGCGGCGTGTCCGGGATGGGTCTACGCGCTGTCGGTGGCTGAAGGGATGATGGCCACCGGCCTGGGCGACACGATTCTCGTCGTCGGGGCCGAGAAGCTGTCGACCATCACCGATCGCACCGACCGCAATACCGCCATCCTCTTCGGTGACGGTGCAGGGGCGGGGGTGCTGCGCCGGGTCAGGCCGGGTGAGGACCGCGGCATTCTCGCGACCTACCTTGGCGCAGACGGCGACCTCGCCGACCTGCTCTACATCCCCGGTGGTGGTGCGGCCGACCCGCTCACCGAGGAAGTGGTCCGTGAACGCCGTCACTACATGAAGATGGCTGGCCGAGAGGTGTTCAAGGCGGCGGTGCTCGCGATGAGTCGGTCGAGCGATGAGGCGATCCGCCGCGCAGGCATGCCCCCGGAATCGATTGACCTCCTCGTGCCCCACCAGGCGAATCTCCGGATCATCGAGGCAACCGCGAAGCATGCCGGCATCCCGATGAGCAAGGTGTTCTGCAACCTCGATCGCTACGGAAACACCTCGTCGGCGAGCATCCCGCTGGCGCTCACGCAGGCCGAGGCAGAGGGCGTCCTGAAGCCGGGCATGATCGTGATGCTCGCGGCGTTCGGGGCCGGCTTTACCTGGGGCAGCGTGGTCCTCCGTTGGTGACCATCCTGCTGTTTCCCGGCCAGGGAGCGCAGAAGATCGGGATGGCCCGTGACGTTGCCGAGGCGTTTCCGGCTGCGCGCGCGGCCCTCGATAGGATCGACGCCGCGCTCGACGCGCCCCTCACCCCGGTGATGTGGGACGGGCCCGACGAGGCCCTCACGCTCACTCACAATGCCCAACCAGCGATCCTTGCCCACTCGGCGGCGGTGCTTGCGGCCATCAGCGGTCGCCTCGGCAACGTCGTTGCGGCGGCGGGGCATTCGCTCGGCGAGTACTCCGCGTGGGTGGCAGCCGGTGCGCTCGACGCAACCGAGGCGGCCCGGCTGGTGCGCCGACGCGGTGCGTTGATGTACGAGGCGGGACAAGCGCGCCCCGGCGCGATGGCCGCGGTGCTCGGGCTGGACACCGCGCAGGTCGAGTCTGCCTGCATCGCCGTTTCCAGCGATACACCCGACGTGGTGGTGGCAGCGAACCTCAACGCTCCCGACCAGACGGTGATTTCCGGTGATCCCGCAGCCGTGGTGCGTGCGGGGGAGGAGTGCAAGGCGCGGGGCGCGAAGCGGGTAGTCCCGCTCAACGTGAGCGGGGCGTTTCATTCGCCCCTCATGGAACCCGCGGTGGCCGGGCTGCGTGACGCTCTCGCGCGGGCGGCTTTTCGGACGCCCACCTTCCCGGTCACCGCGAACGCCACGGCAAAGCCGGTCGCCAGCGCCGACGAGGCCGCACGCCTCCTCGCTGCACAGCTCACCGCGCCGGTGAGGTGGGTCGAGTCGATGCGTGCACTCAGCGCTGCGCACCCGGATGCCAGGTGGATCGAGATCGGGCCGGGCGCGGTGCTCGGCGGGCTCCTCAAGCGCATCGTTCCGGGCACCAGCTGCACATCGCTGGGCACCGCGGCCGATGTCACCGCCTTCCTGGACGCCGCATGAGCATCGCCATCGACCTCACCGGACAGGTCGCGTTCGTCACCGGGAGCACCCGCGGAATCGGGCGCGAGGTCGCGTCGCGGCTTCACGCCGCCGGTGCCAAGGTCGCCATCGCCGGTCGCACCCAGTCGACTGCCGATGAGGTCGCGGCGTCGCTTGGAGCTGGTGCCCGCGGCTTCGCCTGCGATGTCACCGACCCATCATCGCTGCGCGCTGCGCTCGCCGCATGCGAGACGGAGCTTGGCCCGATCGACATCCTGGTCAACAATGCCGGCGTGACGCGCGACAACCTGTTGTTGCGGATGAGCGAGCAGGACTGGGACGACGTCCTCGCGGCCAACCTGCGTGGCGCGTTCATCGCCACGCAGGCCGTCCTCAAGGGAATGATGAAGCGGCGTCACGGCCGGATCATCAACGTGACCAGCGTGGTGGGGATCATCGGCAACAAGGGCCAGGCCAACTACGCGGCGAGCAAGGCCGGCCTGATCGGTTTCACGAAGTCGGTGGCACGGGAGTACGCCGCGCGAGGGATCCTCGCCAACTGCGTGGCGCCCGGTTACATCGAGACCGACATGACTGCCGCCTTGCCGGATGCGCAGCGCACAGCATTATTGGAGACGATTCCGCTGGCGCGCCTCGGCCAGCCAGCGGATATTGCGGGAGCGATCGTCTTTCTCGCATCGGACCTCGGTGCCTACATCACGGGTCAGGTCCTGGTGGTCGATGGCGGGATGGTCATTTGAGTGTCAGCAGGTCCACATCACAACGCACAGAGGCTGCAAATGAGTGACGTCGAGGAGAAGGTCAAGGACATCATCGTCGATGAACTGGGTGTCGAGCGCGAGAAGCTCACTCCCGAGGCGTCGTTCATGGAGGATCTCGGTGCCGACTCGCTCGACACGGTCGAGCTTGTGATGGCGTTCGAGAAGGAATTCGACATCGACATCCCGGATGACGAGGCCGAGAAGCTGCGCACGGTTGGTGATGCGCTGAAGTATCTCCACGGAAAGCTCGAGAAGTAATCGGTGCGTCGTGTTGTCGTCACCGGTCTTGGTGTGGTCAGTCCGGTCGGGCTGACCACCGACGAGACCTGGGCCAGCCTCCTCGCCGGTGTGTCGGGCGCCGCCCCGATCACCAAGTTCGACGCGAGCGACCAGCAGGTCCGGTTTGCGTGTGAGGTGAAGGGGTTCGACCCGTTGGTGTACATCGATCGCAAGGAAGCGCGGCGGTTCGACCTGTACGCGCAGTACGCCATCGCCGCGTCACACCAGGCGGTCACGCAGGCAGGGCTCGACCGGGGCGCGCCGGACATGAACCGGGTGGGCGTGGTGCTCGGCAGCGGCATCGGCGGGATGCAGACGTTCGAGGACAACTGCAGGGTATTCATCGAGAAGGGCCCCGACCGCGTGTCGCCCTTCTTCGTGCCGATGTTCATCGCCAACATGGCACCGGGCCTGGTCTCGATGCGCTACGGCATGCGCGGGCCCAACTTCGCGACGGTGTCGGCGTGTGCGTCGTCGGCGCATGCAATCGGAGAAGGGTACCGGATGATTCGCGACGGGATCGCCGACGCAATGGTCACCGGGGGCTCGGAAGCAGCCATCACCGGCCTCACGGTGGCGGCGTTCGCGAACATGAAGGCGATGTCCACCCGCAATGATGATCCACAGGGCGCGAGTCGCCCCTTCGACGTCAATCGGGACGGCTTCGTGCTCGGCGATGGCGGCGCAGCGGTCGTGCTGGAGTCGCTCGAGCATGCCGAGGCGCGCGGTGCGACGATCCTCGGCGAGGTCATGGGCTATGGGCTGTCCGGCGACGCCTATCACATGAGCGCACCGGCGCCGGAAGGCGAGGGGGCGCAGCGGGCCATGCGGATGTGCCTCGACGACAACGGCATCGATCTCGATCGCGTCGGATACATCAACGCCCACGGCACGTCGACGCCGCTCGGCGACATCGCCGAGACGCAGGCCGTCAAGGCGGTATTCGGGGAGCACGCCCGCAACCTGGTGTTCGGATCCACCAAGTCGATGACCGGTCACCTGCTCGGCGGAGCGGGTGCCCTCGAGTTTGTGGTCGCATTGATGGTGGCACGCACCGGCGACATACCCCCCACCATCAACAACGTCGATCCCGACCCAGAGTGCGACCTCGATTGTGCGCCGAATGTGAGGGTCAGTCGCAAGGTTGATGTGGCGATGTCCAACGGCTTCGGTTTCGGCGGTCACAACGCGACACTGGCGGTGCGAGCGACGTGACCGCACCGGTGCCGGCTCCGCCGCGCACCCCTCCCATTCGGCCCTCGCGTGGCCGGGCGGCGATCACACCTGTCGTCATGTCCCTGCTCGCAGCGGCCGCCGTGCTCACTCGTCACGGCGGCCGCTGACCGTTGGTACGTGCGCCTCCGCACCAACACCCACCGCGAACAGGTCACGGCAGACGCACGCGCGGCGGCGCACGCCATCAACACGCTGATCGTCCGTCGGATCGGCATCCTCAACGGTCTCGCAGCCTTCCTCAGGGTCAATGTCGACCGGCCCACCCTTCGGACCGACTTCACCCCGTTCGCCGATGGGCTCCGTCACGGTACCCCGGGGCTGCGTACCGTGCAGTACCTGCGCGACGGGGTGATCGAGCAGACGTGGCCGCTTGCCGGCAATGAGAGCGTGGTGGGATTCGACGTGTTGCGATCGGGCAGCGAGGTCGCCTCGCGCGACCTGGCGCGAGCGATGGCCGACAGCAGTGTCTCGATCTCCGGTCCGCTTCCGCTCCTGCAGGGCGGCGACGGCCTGATCGCACGGTTTGCGGTTCGCGACAGCACCGGTCGCGTGCTGGCGATAGCCGCGGCGGTGTTCGATCCCGCCATGGTTTACGCGGAGGCGGAACGCGCGACCGCAGCCGGCAAGCTCGACGCACGCCTGCTCGTCCGCGAGCGACTCCTCGCTCTGGGCGAGCGACATTCCGGGTGACATGGTCGACCCGGTTCGCGTGTCGGTGGCGCTCCCCGGTCCCGATTGGACACTGGAAGCCGCACCGACAAGCGGATGGGCGCACGACATCGCCACCGAACGACGAACGCTGTGGGCGGGTGGCGTGGCGCTCGCGGCGTTGCTCGCCGCACTCGCCGGGCGTGATCGAGGCGTGGCAGGCGACTCGACTCGAGACGAACTATTTCAGGGACCTCCGAGCCGCCGAAGCCGAGCACGCCCTGGAACGCACCGCCCTGGAGCGACGACTCGTCGAGAGCCATCGACTGGAGGCGGTGGGTCGCCTGGCGGGCGGGGTGGCGCACGACTTCAACAACCTGATCACCGCCATCGGCGGCTACGCCGGTCTGGCACTGGCCGACATGGCCGACGACCATCCAGGGCGGCGCGACATCCTCGAGATCCAGCGCGCCAGTTCGCGCGCGGCCGAGCTCGACTCGTCAGCTGCTCACCTTCGCACGACGTCAGGTGGTCCTGCCCCGACGCGTCGACATCCGGGAGATCGTCGACAGCGCAGCACCGATGCTTCGCCAGCTGCTGGGCGATCGGGTGCAGCTGGTGGTCGACCAGCACCCGCGTGCGGTCCCGGTCCTTGTCGATCCGGCCCAGCTGGAACAGGCGATGGTCAATCTCGTCGTCAACGCGCGCGATGCGATGCCCGACGGCGGTCGGGTGACGATGGTCACCACGATCGCAGCGGGTAAGCGCAACGCTGTCCGTGCACGATCAAGGCGTCGGGATTCCCGACGATGCACTACCGCACATTTATGAGCCCTTCTTCACGACGAAGGCGCCGGGGCAGGGCACGGGCCTTGGCCTCCCGACGGTGTACGGGATCGTCGAGCAGGCGGGGGCGCGGATCGACGTCGACAGCGTGGTGGGGACCGGTACCACATTCACGATCTCCTTTCCGCCCACTGCGGGGGGCAGTACGGCGGAACTCGCAATCCCCCAGAAGCGATTGCCGCCCGGGAGCGAAACGGTGCTGGTCGTTGACGATGAGAACCAGATTCGTGACATCTGCGCTCGGGTGCTGGGCAAGCTCGGGTACGCGGTGACCACCGCGGCCGACGGGCGTGAAGCCATCGCTGCCCTCATGGGAGGGCTGGCGCCCTCGCTGATCCTCACGGACGTGGTCATGCCCGGGATGGGTGGCCTGGAGCTGCACGCAGAGCTCGAGGCACGGTGGCCCGGGGTGAGCACGGTCCTGATGTCGGGATACAGCGCCGACGTCGCCCTGGCGGGGACGTCGTCGGTTCCGTTCCTGCTCAAGCCGTTCACCGCCACCGAACTCGCATCGATCGTTCGCGAGACGCTGGACGCCCGGCACGACGTCTAGGCAACAGGCGCGGGCGCCGATTGGTGGCTGCCCGGCCCGCTGCGTCGTCTCCCCTTGGACTTCGCCCCGGGGATCGATCCATGCGTACTCTTGCCCGCACCTTCCAGTTCGCTGCTGTCGTAGCATTGGTCTCCAGCTGCGCGATCTCGCGTCAGCAGGAGGTCCAGCTCGGGAACGATTATGCGCAGCAGATCAACGCGCAGCTGCCGCTGGTCAGCGACGCCGCCACGAACCGCTACATCAACGCGCTGGGGCAGGAGATCGTTGCGGCGACCAACGTGCGTGACCTGACCTGGACCTTCACGATCGTCAATTCTAAGGAAGTCAACGCCTTCGCCGTGCCGGGTGGGCACGTCTACATCAACCGCGGCCTCATCGAGCGCGCGACCAACATGAGCCAGGTGGCCAGCGTGCTCGCGCACGAGATCGCCCACGTGACGGAGCGGCACTCGGTCGACCGGATGCAGCAGGCCCAGGGGGCCAATGTCGGCGTGGCCCTGTTGTGCACGCTCACCCGCACCTGCCAGAGCGGGGTGGGGCAGGCGGCGATCAATGTCGGTGGCGGCGCCGTATTCGCCAACTTCTCGCGCAGCGACGAGAGCGAGGCCGACGAGGTGGGGCTCCGATTCATGGTGATTGCCGGCATGGACCCCAACGGCTTCCCGCAGATGTTCCGGATCCTGCTCGACGAGCGCCAGCGCAACCCCAACTCGGTGGAAGCGTTCTTCTCGACGCACCCGCTGGCCGAGGATCGGATCACGGCGACGCAGGCGATGATCGCGAACTACCCCGCGTCGCAATTGCGCGGGCTGCAGCGCGACAGCAACGCGTTCCAGTCGTTCAAGCGGCGCCTGGCGGGGCTGCCGGCGGCGCCAGTGAAGTAGCAGACCAGATCCCTCAACCCTTGCTGCGTGGATGTAGCACCTGCGGCGGGTCGGAAGGACCAGCACGGTGACGCACGTGGCACCGGCGCCTCGCGCCGAGCGGCCCGTTCCTCCGCGCGCCCCCGCCGCATGGCACTTTCGCGATTCCTCGCTTGGCGACAGCAGTATCGTCGCCTGCGGGAATCGCGGGCGCAGCGGAGTTGGGCCGCCGCAAGAGGCGCCGGGGGCACGTGCATGAGGTCGGAGGCGGACGCCGAACGAAGCGGAGCGGGGCCTTCGCCAGAGGCGCCGAAGCACATGCATGGGGCAGGATATCGCTGAGCTTCGTTAGATTCCCGGCATGGCCTCCACCGCTCAGGCACCCCTCGAGCTGGCGCTCCACCGCCTCACCGACCCGACCCTCCGCGCCATCGCGCCGAAGGTGCAGGCCGGCGAGCGGCTTGACGCGGCCGACGGGCTGGCGCTCTACGCCAGCAGCGACCTGATCGGGATCGGCACCCTGGCCGATTTCGCCAACCGGCGCGTCAACGGCAACCGGGTCTTCTTTTCAGCCAACCAGCACCTCAATCCGACCAACGTCTGCATCCTGCGCAACACCTGCACCTTCTGTTCGTTCGCACGGATGCCCAAGGAAGAGGGGCACTACACCCGGTCGCTCGACGAGGTGTACCACGAGGCAGCCCAGGCCACGGGCAGCCCGACCAAGGAATTCCACATCGTCGGCGGGCTCCACCCGCAAGCTCAAGCTGTCGTACTACACCGACATGATCCGCGGGCTCAAGGAACGGCACCCCCACGTCCACATCAAGGCGCTCACCGCGGTCGAGATCGCCCACCTCGCACGGATCGAGAAGACGACCGCCCGTGAGGTGCTGATCGCGCTCAGGGAGGCGGGCCTCACCTCGCTCCCGGGTGGCGGCGCCGAGGTGTTCAGCACCGCGGTGCGGGCCACGATCGCCGAACGCAAGCTCACCGGCGATGAGTGGATCGCGGTGCACCGCGAGGCGCACCAGCTCGGCATCCCGACCAACTGCACGATGCTCTATGGGCATGTCGAGACGGCTGCCGATCGGATCGAGCACCTCACGATGCTGCGCGAGCTTGCAGGACGAGACCGGCGGCTTCCTCACGTACATTCCGCTCGCCTACCACACCGAGCACAACGAGCTGGGCGAGGAACTCGGTCGAGTCGGTACCGCGACCACGGGCTACGAGGATCTCAAGAACATCGCGATTGGTCGGCTCTTTGTCGACAACATCCCCCACGTCAAGACGCACTGGCCGATGGTGACACCGTTCATGTCGCAGGTGGCGCTGGCGTTCGGGTGCGATGATGTCGAGGGCACCGTGGTGTACGAGCGGGTGTATCACGAGGCCGGCGCCCGGACCCAGATGCACATGCCATACGAAGGGCTGGTCGCGATGATCCGCGACGCGGGCAGGGAACCGGTCGAGCGCAACTCGCTGTATGAGCCGATTCGCACCGATTTCAGCGAGTTGACGATTCCGGTGCCGGGGCAGGCGCGCCGTGGCGCGCTGCCGGTGGTGCACGCCGCGTGAGGCTGGGTCGGATCCCGTGGATCAACGCCCTCCCCGTCAACGCGGCGATGGACCATGGCATCGTGCCGTCGCCCGCGATCGTGGTGTCGGCCACGGCGGCCGAGCTCAATGACCTCCTTGCCGCCGGAGAACTCGACCTCAGCGTGATCTCGGCGGTGGAATACGCCCGCGACGCGGCGAGCTACCATCTCCTTCCCGACCTCGCGATCTCGTGCGATGGGCCGGTGCAGAGCGTGACGCTGTTCAGCAAGCGTCCGCTCGACGCGCTCGATGGTGCCACCGTCTTGCGCACCGCGTCGTCACGCACGTCGCTGCTCCTGCTCGAGCTTCTCTGCCGGCATGTCTGGAAGGTGCCCCGAACTTTGCGACTGTGCGCGCCGAGGCGAATGATCTCGCAACGCTGGAGCAACTGCCACACGACGCGGTCCTGGTGATCGGCGACGCCGCCCTGCACCTGAGGGCAATCGGTGCCTACCATTCTCGGCCGATCTGGGCGAGGCGTGGAAGTCGTGGACGGGCCTGCCGTTCGTCTTTGCGGTGTGGGCCGCCCGGCGCGATGCTGACCGCGCCGGCGCCCTCACGGTTCATGCGAACCTGCTGGAGTCCCGGGCGTGGGGGTTGGCGCACCTCGACTTGCTCGCGCGTGAAGCGAGTGCGAGCACCGGCATTCCCGAGCCGATGTGCCGCGCGTACCTGGGGGATCTCGATTACGACCTCTCGTACCGCCATCTCGCAGGGCTCACCGAGTTCTTTGGCCGGCTTGCCGCCGACGGAGTCGTTCCCGACGGCTCCCTCACCTTCCTCACGGCGGCGTGACATGAGTGCGGTGGATCGCAATGGCGCCGAATTCCTGGACTTTCTCGAACTCTACCAGGGCGCCGAGTTGCTGCAGCTGGGTGCCCTCGCGGACGCCGAGCGGCAGCGACACGGTCATGGCGATGTGGTGAGCTACATCATCGACCGCAACATCAACTACACCAATGTGTGTGTGGCCGATTGCTCGTTCTGCGCGTTTTACCGGCGGCCCGAGGCGATGGCGAGGGATACGTCCTCTCGTTCGAGCAGATTGGTGCGAAGATTGATGAGTGCAAGGCGATCGGCGGGGTGCAGATCCTCCTGCAGGGTGGGCACAACCCCTACATCCCGTTCGAGTGGTATCTCGAACTGATGCGCTACATCAAGGCGCATCACCCGATCCACATCCACGGCTTCTCGCCATCCGAGATCGTGTTCTTCTCGGAACGCTACCGGATGCCGGTGGCCGACGTGATCCGCCAGCTGCGTGGCGCGGGGCTCGACTCGATTCCGGGTGGTGGGGGCGAGATCCTGGTCGACGCGGTGCGCGAGCGGGTCGCGAAGAAGAAGGCACAGACCGAGGAGTGGCTGGGCGTGCAGGAGGAGGCGCATCGGCAGGGGATGAAGACCTCGGTCACGATGATGTACGGGATGGGAGAGAGCGACGCCGACCGGATCGAGCACCTGATCCGGATTCGCGACGTACAGGCGCGGACGGGCGGCTTCACCGCGTTCATCTGCTGGCCGCTGCAGCCCGAGGGGACGGGGATGTCGGAGTATGTCGAGCACCGACGCCGTCACCTACCTGCGCACCCTCGCGATGGCGCGGATCATCTGCCACAACATTCCCAACCTGCAGTCGAGCTGGGTGACAATGGGGCTCAAGGTGGGGCAGGTGGCACTCAGGTTCGGGGCCAACGACTTCGGGTCACTGATGATGGAGGAGAACGTGGTGTCGGCAGCTGGATACCACCCACCGCGCCACGATCATCGACATGGAGCGATCGATCGCCGACGCGGGGTTCACGGCACGGCGCCGGATGCAGGACTATTCGCTGATCGACGCCGAGATGGCCGCGGCGTGATTCGGGTCGGTACCGGGTACGACTCGCACCGTTTTGCCGACGGCCGTCCGCTGATCCTGGGCGGGGTCACGATCCCGCACACCCAGGGATTGATCGGGCATTCCGATGCCGACGCGGTGGCGCACGCACTGATCGACGCGCTGCTTGGTGCGGCGGCCATGGGCGACATCGGACGACTCTTTCCGGATACCGCAGCGGAGCACAAGGATGCTGACTCGATGGCGTTGCTCGGCACAGTGCGCGAGAGGATGAGTACGGCGGGCTGGACGATGGTGCAGTGCGACATCACCGTGATCATCGAGCGCCCGAAGCTGGCGCCGCATGTGGACACGATGCGCGACAGGATCGCCGCAGTGATGCAGTGCGACCGTGCCGATGTGTCGATCAAGGCGAAGAGCAACGAGACCATGGGATTCATCGGCCGCGGCGAAGGGGTGGCGGTGATGGCTGTCGCGACAATCACCGCGACATGATCGAATCATTCATCGCGTGGATTGCCGAGCTTCCGCCGGTGGCGATCTACTGCGTGATCGCCGTGCTCGCCGCGGTCGAGAACATCATCCCGCCATTCCCGGCAGATACCATCATCGCGCTCGGTGCCTTCCTCTCGCATCGCGGGATCACCAATCCGTGGATCGTCTTCGTGGTCACGCTCAGCGCGAACATGGCCGGCGCGATGGCGATGTACTACATGGCCGCTCGGCATGCGCCCGCGCTGCTGCGGTCGCGCGCGGCGCGATGGCTCCTGCCCGAGAACGCCCTCGCCTTCGTGCGCCGGGAGTACGAGCGGTTCGGGGTCACGGGCCTCTTTTTTGGTCGCTTCCTGCCGGGCTTCCGCGCCGTGGTTGCGCCGTTTGCCGGCCTCGTGCACGCCGGTCCGATCCGCGCTGGCCTGGCGATGATGATGGCATCGGCGATCTGGTACGGCGGCATCATCTACCTCGCCTCGGAACTCGGCGCCCGATGGGGCGATGCCCTGAAGCACGTCGAGACGCTAAACCGGATCGGTGCTGTGATGGCGGTCGTGACGGTCGTCGCGCTGGCGTACCATCTCTGGCGCCGGCGGCATCGGGTCCGCGATGGATGACGATCTGCGTCGGCAGGCAGAGGCTTTTCATCTCGCGATGTTTCGCGACCACGGTGCCCTGGAGTCGGGCCACAGCCCCCACACCCTCGAGGCATATCAGCGCGACCTCAAGCGGCTGGCTGAGTTTGCGCTGAGCCGAGGGATTCGAGACCCCGGAGAGCTCACCACCCCACTGCTGCGCGATTTCATCTTCCTCCTCAAGGATATCGGTCTTGGCGGTGCCACGATCCGTCGCCACATCTCGGCGGTGCGCACCTGGTATCGCTTCATGGTCGCGGAGGGGCTGGTCACGAAGGATCCGAGCGACCGGCTCGAGACGCCGAAGAAGTGGCGCACGCTGCCGGTCACACTTTCGGTGCGCGACGTCGAGAAGCTGCTGGAATCGCCATCGGTGTCGGAGCCGCTGGCGTGGCGCGATCGCACGCTGCTGGAGCTGGCGTACGGGGCTGGGCTCAGGGTGTCGGAACTTTGCGACCTCGGCATCACCGACCTCTTTCTCACCGACGGGCTGGTGCGCGCGTTCGGGAAGGGCCGGAAGGAGCGCCTGGTGCCAATCGGTCGCCCGGTGATGGCGGCGCTGTCGACCTACCTGCACACCATCAGGCCTGACCTCGACAACGGTGCCACGCAGGGCCGGGTGCTGCTGAATGCGCGCGGGAGGCCGTTGTCACGGGTGGGGGCATGGGGCATCGTGAAGAAGCACGCCAAGCGCGCCGGACTGGCCGACACGGTCACGCCGCACACGCTCCGGCACTCGTTCGCGACGCATTTGCTCGAGGGGGGCGCCGATCTCAGGGCGGTGCAGGAGATGCTGGGCCACGCCGACCTCTCGACCACCCAGATCTACACGCACGTCGACCGCGACTACCTGCGGAGCGTCCACAAGTCGTTTCACCCGCGGGGGTGACGGTGAGTCGGCGTCCGTAACATTCCGGGGTTGCACCGGCCCCCGAATCGGGTAAGGATTGAGCGCAAGGATAAAAGCGTTTGATTCTTATTCTCAATCAGGATTCGGAATGTTCGTAACGACACATCCGCACGCCCGTCCAGTCCGGCGCCTCTACCAGATACTCTGCCTCGTCTTCCTCGCGCCCACCGTGCTCCCGGCACAGGCTCACTCGCAGATCCCAGCCGACACCGCGGCAGCGCGCGACACCGTCGCCCCACACACCCTGCGATCGATCGGCGTGGTCGCACGCCGCGCCCGATATCAACCCCGCGGGAGCTCGACCGCGTTGCGCACCCTGACCCCGCTGCTCGAGACGCCCCAGGCCGTGGCGGTGGTCGGTCGCAACCTGATCGACGACCAGGCGATGCAGGGGCTCTCCGACGTGCTCCAGTACATCCCCGGCGCCCGGATGGGCCAGGGTGAGGGGAACCGCGACCAGCCGACGCTGCGCGGCAACAGCTCAACGTCGAGCTTCTTCGTGGACGGGATGCGGGACGACGTGCAGTACGTCCGCGACCTCTACAACGTCGACCGCGTCGAGGCACTCCTCGGTGCCAACGCGCTGCTGTTCGGCCGCGGCGGCACCGGTGGAATCATCAACCGCGTGACCAAGGTGGCAGGACCCACCGTGCACGAGATTCGTCTCTCGGCCGGCAGCTTCGGCGCGCGCCGGGGCGCGATCGACATCGGGCAGGCGATGGGTGGCGGCACCGCCGTGCGCGGCAACGCGATGTACGAACACAGCGACCTCTTTCGTCGTGGCGCGTTCATCGACCGGATCGGCATCAACCCGACAGTGACCGTAACGCCGGGCCCACGTACCACCGTGACCGCCAGCGTCGAGTACTTCCACGACGAACGCACCGCCGACCGCGGCGTGCCGTCATTTGCCGGACGGCCGGTCCAGAGCGACCCGGCCACCTTTTTTGGCAACGCCGAGGCAAGCCGTGCCGATGCGCGGGTGCTGGCCGGTGATGCGGTGATCACGCACCAGCTGTCGGATGTCGCCTCGGTGCGATCACAGCTGCACATGGCCGACTACGACAAGTTCTACCAGAATGTCTATCCCGGCGCCGTCGACGTCACCGGGCGTAGTGTGCGCATCTCCGCCTACAGCAACGCCACCGCCCGGTCGAACCTGTTTTCCCAGACCGACCTCACCGCTCGGCTGCGCACCGGTGCGGTTCGGCACACCATGCTGATCGGCCTGACATTCGGTCGGCAGGTGACCGACAACTTCCGCAATACCGGCTACTTCAACAACACCGACACGTCGGTCGATGTGCCGCTCGGCGATCCGGTGACCAATGCGCCGATCACCTTCCGTCAGTCGGAGCGCGACGCCGACAATCGTGCGGAGACCACGACGGCAGCGCTGTATGCGCAGGACCAGGTGGCGCTGAGCGAGCGGTGGCGCCTGGTGGGGGGCGTGGGCGTGGAACGCTTCGGCGTCACCGTCCGCAACCATCGCGAGGGCTCCAGCACTTCGCGCACCGACGTGATGGTGTCGCCCCGCGCGGCGGTGCTCTACAAGCTGGCAGATGCGGTGTCGTTGTACGGCAGCTACAGCGTGTCGGCGCTGCCGAGCTCGGGGGATCAGTTCTCGTCGCTCGACGCCACCACGGCGACGCTCGAGCCCGAGCAGTTCCGCAACCTCGAGGCGGGTGCCAAGTGGGATGTCGCGGGCACGGTGGCGCTGAGCGTGGCGGCGTATCAGCTCGACCGCAGCAAGTCGCGATCGCTCGACCCGACCGACCCGTCGCGCACGGTGCAGTCCGGAAGCCAGCGTTCGCGCGGTATCGAAGTGGGGGTGCAGGGGAGCATCACACGCCGCTGGCAGGTAGCGGGCGGCTATGCCCTGCAGCACGCCGTTGTCACGTCCGCCACCACCGCAGCCCCCGAGGGGGCGATTGTCCCGCTGGTCCCGCGGCACTCGTCGTCGCTCTGGAACCGGATCTGGTTGGTGGAGGGCATCAGCATCGGAGCCGGCGTGGTGCGCCAGGGCGAGAGCTACACCGCGCTCGACAACACTGTCACGCTGCCGGCGTACACCCGCTTCGACGCTGCAGCGTTCGTGCGGGTCACGTCGGCCCTCGACGTCCAGGCCAACGTCGAGAACCTGTTCGGCACGCGCTACTTCCTGACGTCGCACAGCAACAACAACATCTCTCCGGGGGCGCCTCGGTCGCTGCGGGTGGCGCTGTCGTCACGATTCTAGCTCGACGGCACCACCATTTCCGTGGGGGTGGGCGTCGGTGCGACGGTGCAGGGTGATTGATCATCCAGAGTGGACACCCTCGCGGAGCCCTTCGTGCATCGCCTTCCCCTCCTGGCCATCGCCGCCTTCGTGACACCGACGTTGCTCGGTGCGCAGGGCGGCTCCGCTGCGCTTGCCCGATCGGTGGACGCGGCCGTCGTCGAGATAGCGACCGGCCCACGACTCTGGCCTGGGTTCCATCCCGACCGGATCCCGCTGGCGATCTACACTGGCGAGCGCACCTGGCTCTTTCGCCATCCCGCACCACCGGAGGGGTTCACCAGCGAAGCCGGCGGGTTCTGGCTGCCCGGTCGTCACCCTGCGGTCACGTCGAACAGCAACGCCGAGGTGGGCGGCGTGGCGTCGGCAACGTTGCTGGCCGATGGGACTCGCGCCAGGGCGGGGGCACGTGCGCTGGGCGCGGTGGCGATCCACGAGGCATTTCACGTTTATCAGCGCGAGCATCACCCGGGGTGGAGCGCCAACGAGGGTGAACTGTTCACCTATCCGTTCGAGCGGGCCGACCTGCTGACGCTGCGGCGTGAGGAGGCCGACCAGTTGCGCCGAGCGCTCGCCGCGTCGAGCGGCGTACATGCCGCGTGTCATGCGAGGGCCGCGATGGACCAACGCGCCGCGCGGTTTGCCCTGCTCACGCCGGGGCAGGTGGCATACGAACGGCTCAGCGAACTCAACGAGGGGCTCGCGACCTGGGTGCAGTTGCGCGCATCAGGCAAAAGGACAGTGGTGATTCCAGCTGCCGAGTATCCGTCCACGAAGCTCCGGGATCGGTTCTACACCATCGGGCCGGCGATCGCCTTCCTGCTCGACCGCATGCGGCCGGGGTGGCCCGAGCAGCTTGACCGAGCCGACACGCTCTCGCTCGACGGAATGCTCACGGAGTCACTGGCGCAGATGTCGGCGCGGGTCAGTTGTTCGTTGCCTGCTGCCGACGCGCGACGGATTGCTGCGACGGCAGAGCGCGACGCTGGCCGAGTGGTGGCGGCGCGGCGGGCCGATCGGGCGGCATTCGATCGGCTGCGCGGTTGGAAGGTGATCGTCAGCGTGCAGCCCGCCGCGCCGCTCTGGCCGCAGGGGTTCGACCCGCTCAATGTGGTCACCGTCGCGGGCGGGGTGCGCCACGACCGCATGCTCAAGCTCGGCAACGACTCCATCGTGGTGTCGATGCTCGACGAGACGGGTGCCGACCTCACCGCACTCACCGAGGGCGCGGGCGCGCACCCGCTCTTCAACGGCGTCAGGCGCGTGGTGATCGCCGGGCTGGCTCGACCCGTGGTCAAGGCGGAAGGTGGTGCAACCACGGTGACCGCTCCGGGGCTCACGGCGTCGATCAGGGGCGCAGCGGTGACTGTGAACGAAGGTGCACGCGAGGTGCACGTTGCCGTGCCCTGACAACCGATGTGAGTCAGAGGTACCTGGTTTCTACTGTCTCTAGTCTCTCGTCTCCAGTCTCTCACGTTCCGTCACGCACTCAGCGCGTGCCGCACCACCTCACCCTCCGCGGTGTTGGCGCCGACGGTTACATAGACCTGCCGGTCTGAAATCGACACGTTCATCGTCGTCCGACGCTCGAGCATCCCCACCAGCGCCGCGATGAACTCCGGGTCGAAGGAGTAGATCTCGAGCGCTTCCTTCCTGTGGATCCGCGCTTCTTCGAGGTGGCGCAACCAGACGCGTGTGTCCTTGTGGGTATAGACCGCGACCCGTGGCGCGGCCTTGCTCGCCTTGTGGAGGCGCGCAGCGTCGGGGGCGCCGATCTCGATCCAGCACTGGACCGTGCCGGTGAGGTCGCGCACCGCCAGCGGCGGGTCGTCGGGCTCGGAGATGCCGCGACCGAAGGCGATGCCCTCGGTGTACTCGAGGCAGTAGGCCAGCAGGCGGGTGGCCAGATATTCGGGCGACTCGGACGGGTGCCACGCCGCGCGGATCGAAAAGGTCTCGTACACCCCGCGATCGACGTCGGCGAGTTCGATGTCGAAGTTGTAGATCGTCGCGCCGAGTGCCAGATGGAGCTCCAGTGGTCGGGGATGGAATGTACCCCTGCGGCAGGTGTGCTCGACGGATATCGACGGTCACGCTTGGGGCCGACGCCACTACATTCCGTGATGCTCCTCGTCCTCGACAACTACGACTCGTTCACGTACAACCTTGTCCAGTATCTGGGCGAGCTTGGTGCCGAGCCCGACGTCGTCCGCAACGACCGGATCACGGTGGACGCTGCGCTCGCGCTGACACCCAGCGCGGTCGTGATCTCACCGGGGCCGTGTACGCCGAGCGAGGCGGGCATCTCGGTCGCCCTGATTCGCGAGGCGGCGACACGGGGGATTCCGGTGCTTGGGGTCTGCCTCGGTCATCAGGCGATCGGTGAGGCGTTCGGTGCCACCGTGGTGCGCGCCGATCGGCAGATGCACGGCAAGACCACCGAAGTGGTCCACACCGGCAACGTCTTGTTCGATGGTATCAGGTCACCGATGCCGGTGATGCGCTACCACTCGCTGGTGATTGCGCCTGGCACGATGCCCGACGAGCTCGAGACGATCGCGTGGTCGGGCGACCGCGGCGATGGCGACGAGATCATGGCGGTACGGCACCGCGAACTGCCGGTGTGGGGCGTGCAGTTCCATCCGGAGTCGATCGCGACACCGGATGGGAAACGGATGTTGGGGAACTTTCTGACCGCGGCGCGGTCGGTTCGGGACTTCATTCACGGATAATCGTTTATGACATGCTGGCGATCGGTTCCCGAAGTGTCCGTGGGCATCGCATGTGGGTTCCTCCTCGCCTGCTCGACGCCGCCTGCACCCACCGAACCGGTGTCGATGTTCACGGCGGTGAGCGTCGACCCCATCTTTCGGAGTTCGGCTACCTACGAACCCGACCTGCGTGCAGGCTCTGGCGGGATCGTGCGCGCTCCCGACGGACGACTTATTTCATCGATCACGGGTCAAGCGCGCTCGTTCGCCTGACACGAGGCGATACTATGCTCGTTCGGGTCGGCCGCAGCGGGGAGGGGCCAGGCGAACTCGGCCGTCCCGGTGCAGTCGGCATCTCGGACGACGCCACGTCGATCGTCGTGTTCGAGGATGGCAACCAACGCTACTCGCTGTTCGATACCTCCATGGTCTTCTCTCGATCATTCCCGGTGGACGTGCCGCGCAACGGCAGGCCCGTCACGCGATGACGAGGGGAGGGCGGCGATGCACCCTCGCATCGATGGCGCTCCGGCGGCGTGATGACCACCAACGTAGTGGTCCGGCACCGGGGTACTGACTGCGGCGCAGGGCTTATGCGCCTCCCGAGATGGCGCCGTCTCCGCGTCGCCGTGATCAGGTCCTGACGGTGGAAGGGACGCATGCGAGGGCTGAGTCGATGATTTGGCTCGACAGCGCGGCAAGGGTGACGGAGGCGACAAGATTTCGAGCCGTCCGCCAATTCTGGCTAGTCACCGTCGCGTCGCTTGGTGAAATCATGACCGTCGACCCGCTCCCGAGATAGTCGCACCGCGGTGCCCGCCACCGCTCTCGGGAGTGTACGCAGCCACCTCCATCACCTCCTGGAGCTCCGATGTACCGCTTTCTGATGGTCGTCGCATTCTCGTGGCAGTTCCCGCTCGGCGCCCAATCGCGGCCTGCACCGATCCTGGATGCGGCCATAGATCTCGTGATCGGCGGCCCGGACGAGTCGCGCGATGACTATCTGATCCACGCAACGAGTGGCCTCTATCTGGACGCAGCCGGACGCATCTATGTCGGTGAGGCGAAGGGTGGCACGGTGCGGATCTTCTCGCCGACAGGGAGGTTGATCACGCGGTTTGGACGGATCGGACAGGGGCCCGGCGATCTGGCGCAACCCGGTGCATTCACCACCGACCGAAAAGGCCTGCTCTGGATTGCCGACTCGCGGAACCGCCGATTCAGCGCGTTCGAGACGTCGGGGTCACGACCGGTTTTTGTGACATCGGTTACCGTGCCGTCGGGAACAGGCGCCCCATACACGCGCGCCGCCTGGGACGCCGATGGCAACATGGTGCACATGTCGACGCGGGCAGGCGCCCACGGCCCTGAGCGCACGCGCGTCATCCTCCGACCGGATGGGACGATTGTGCGAGAGCTTCCGGTTCCCACCGTTGTCGACGCCACGCCGGTCGCGCGGCTGAGCAAGCCCATTCCGGGCGGTCCGACCGGCGCCACTGCGCAGATCACCTTCGGCCAGCCGTACGGCGGAACAGTATGGATCGCCAGCAGCGCCAACGGCGACATCGTCGCCGCGCATAGCAGCGAGTACTCGATCAAGTGGTACGACAAGAACCTCCGCCTCATCCGGACCGTTGGACGGAAAGTCATCCCGCCGAAGGTCACGGCGGCGGAGCGGGACACCGCGGAACAGATGCTCGTCGACCGGGCCCGGGACTACGGTGTCTCGCGCGGGTCGCTCGGGATGAAGGTTCCCTCAACCAAGCCGCCCGTGGACAGAATTGACTTTGACCACTCCGGGCGCCTCTGGGTGCAGCTCTCGGTGCCTGATGGGGCTCAATCGGCGGCCGACATCTACGACCCGAGTGGTCGCTTGCAGGCAAGGGTTCGGTGGCCCGCCAACATCGAATTGTTCCAGCTTGTCGCAATGGACAGCGTGGCGATCGGCATCGCGCGCGACGACGACGGCGCGCCAAGTATCGTGCGGCTCAAGTTCCGGCCAGCACACGTGGGGAGGCGAGAGTAATCGCCCCACAGCGACCACGGTGGCGGCTTGGCTTACGGCGGATGGTCGACTGGCTAGTCCCTGAGCTGCGGCCGCGCCGAGCGGACGAGGGAGAGCAGGCTTCCGGCATTGCTGCCCGACGGCGAAGCCATGCGTCCCCGCGCCACCTAATCACGCCCCAGCCAACTACTTACATCTCCTCCGCGCCGCCACGGCATGACTTTTGACACGCGGCACCCCTTCCGATAGCTTTCATCGTGCCTGTTCTGCTTGTGATTCCCGCCCGCGTCGGTTCGACGCGACTCCCGAGAAAACCCCTCCAGTTGCTGGCCGGGGCTCCATTGGTGGCCCGCGTCGTCGATCGCGCCCGTGATGTTCCCGGGATCGACCGCATCGTGGTGGCCACCGACTCCGACGGAGATCGTCGCCGCGCTTGCCGATCGCGAGGTCGAGGTGACCATGACCAGCGCCGATCACGAGAGCGGAACCGACCGCGTCGCCGAGGTGTCCGCTCGCCCCGAGTTCGCGGGCTACGACATCGTGGTGAACCTGCAGGGCGACGAACCCGACATGCCGGTGGCTGCCGTGACCGGCGCCATCTCCCGTGCCCAGTCGGGCGATGCGATCGGGACTGCCGCGGCACCGCTCGATCGCGCCCTCGTCAACGACCCGGCACGGGTCAAGGTGGTCGTTGACGCCCGCGGCCATGCGCTCTACTTCTCGCGCGCTCCGATTCCGTACCTTCGCGATGACGCCGACCTCGCCGCGGCACGCTGGTGGCAGCATCTGGGGGTGTACGCCTACCGCCGCGACGCCCTGCTCGCAGTGACGAAGCTGCCGCCATGCCTGGCCGAGCGGACCGAACGACTCGAACAACTGCGTGCCCTCGACGCCGGCCTCCGGATCGGCGTGGCATTCCTCGATGCCTCTGCACCGTCAGGCATCGATACACCGGACGACCTGGCGGCCGCCGAGGCCCGCTGGAACGTCACCGTCCCGGGAACCCGATGACCGCAACGACACGCACGACCAAGTACATCTTTGTCACCGGCGGCGTCGTCTCGTCGCTTGGCAAGGGCATCGCCGCCGCTTCGCTCGGCCGACTCCTGGTACAGCGCGGGCTGTCGGTGACGATGCAGAAGTTCGATCCGTACATCAACGTCGACCCGGGGACGATGTCGCCGTTCCAGCACGGCGAGGTGTTCGTCACCGACGACGGCGCCGAGACCGATCTCGACCTCGGCCATTACGAGCGGTTCATCGATCGCGCCCTGTCGCAGCAGAACAACATCACCACCGGCCGCGTCTACCAGACCGTGATCGGCAAGGAACGCCGCGGCGAATACCTCGGCGGGACGGTGCAGGTGATCCCGCACATCACCGACGAGATCAAGGCCGCCCTCAAGCGCACCGCCCCAGGCCACGACGTGGTGATCATCGAGATCGGTGGCACGGTGGGCGACATCGAGTCGTTGCCGTTCCTCGAGGCGATCCGCCAGTTCCGCCAGGACGTGGGCCGCGAGAACTCGCTGTTCGTGCACCTGACACTGGTGCCCTGGATCGCGGCGGCGGGCGAGCTCAAGACCAAGCCGACCCAGCACTCGGTCCGCGACCTGATGCAGGTCGGTATCCAGCCCGACATGCTGATCTGCCGCAGCGAGCAGCCTCTCAACGCCGAGATCAAGCGCAAGATCGCGCTTTTCTGCAACGTCGATTTCAACAGCGTGATCGAGAGTCCCGACGTCAAGAGCATCTACGAGCTGCCGCTACGGTTCCACGAGCAGGGCTTCGATCGCGAGGTGTGCGAACGCCTGCACCTCGAGACCCGTGAGCCCGACCTCACCGAGTGGACCGAGCTGGTGCAGCGGATTCTCCACCCGGAGCACCGGGTGCGGATCGCCGTGGTCGGGAAGTACACCGACTATTCCGATGCGTACAAGTCGGTGGGAGAGGCGCTGTTGCACGGCGGGATCCCGGCCAACTGCGGCGTATCGATCAGCTGGATCTCGAGCGATCGCTTCGACACCGAAGATCCTGCCGATGTGCTCGCCGGTCACGATGGACTGCTCGTGCCGGGAGGCTTCGGGATTCGCGGGATCGAAGGAATGATCAGCGCGATCCGTCACGCCCGCGAGAACAACCTGCCGTTCTTCGGAATCTGCCTCGGCCTGCAGGTTGCGATCATCGAGTACGCCCGCTCGGTCTGCGGCATGACGAACACCACATCCACCGAATTCGAGCCGAAGTGCGAAGATCCGGTGATCGCACTGATGGCGTCACAACGCGACGTCACCGATCTCGGCGGCACCATGCGACTCGGCGCGTACGCCGCGCGGCTCACGCCCAACAGTGCGGCCGCCAGGGCGTACGGCACCACCGAGATCTCCGAGCGCCACCGCCACCGGTGGGAAGTCAACAACGCCTACCGCGATGTGCTGGCCGAGCACGGGATGCGACTCTCGGGGCGCTCACCCGATGGCGGGCTGGTCGAGATGATCGAGCTGCCCGATCACCCGTGGTTTGTCGGCTGCCAGTTCCACCCGGAACTCAAGTCGCGACCGACCCGCCCGCACCCGTTGTTCGCGGCGTTCATTGCCGCGGCGCTGGAGCACAAGCACGCTCGCCGTGACGCCACGCGTGACGCCGTCGAGACTGCCGCGCGGTGAGCTGGCAATTCGGCGCGTCGCCATTCCTGATCGCGGGGCCGTGCGTGGTGGAACACCACGACACGATGCGCCGCGTGGCCGACGTGCTGGCATCCATCGGTGCGCGCCACGGGATTCCGGTGTGCTTCAAGGCGTCGTTCGACAAGGCCAACCGGGCCCGTGGCGATTCGCCGCGCGGCCCCGGCATCGACGCAGGCCTTGCAGCGCTCGCGCGGGTGCGTGAGGAAACCGGCCTGCCGATCCTGACCGACGTGCACGAAGTCTCACAGGTGCGCGCCGCGGCCGACGTCGTCGACGTGCTGCAGATCCCGGCGTTCCTCTCGCGCCAGACCGATCTCCTCGTTGCGGCTGGGCAAACAGGGAAGCCGGTGAACGTGAAGAAGGGCCAATGGATGCACGCCGACGCGATGGCCGGCGCACTCGACAAGGTCCGTGCGGCCGGGTCGCAGGACGTGGCGTGCACCGAGCGCGGGACGTTCTTCGGGTACGGCGACCTGGTGGTCGACTTTCGCAACTTCCAGCGGATGAAGCAAGCGACGGGTGCGGCGGTGATCTTCGACGCCACCCACAGCGTACAGCAGCCGGGACAGGCGAGTGGTGGCGCCAGTGGGGGGCTCCGCGAGTTCATCCCGGCGCTGATCGGTGCGGCGGCCGCGGCGGGCGCCGATGGGTTCTTCATCGAGACCCACCCCGACCCGGCAAGTGCGCTTTCCGACGCCGCCACGCAGTGGCCCCTGGCAGCGCTCGATGAACTGGTGGCGCGGGTGCTCGATGTCTGGCACGCTGCACGGGAACGGCAGCGTGCTTGAGCAGGCACTCGCCCGCCAGATCCGCCTCCTCGGACTCGACGTCGATGGCGTGCTCACCGACAACGCCGTCTTTCTCGGTGAGGTCGGCGGCGAGCGGGTCGAGTTCAAGCGATTCGACATCCAGGACGGACTCGGCATCGCGATGCTTCGTGATACCGAGATCGAGGTCGCCCTCATCAGTGGCCGCACCTCGGCTGCCACCGTGCTGCGTGGCACCGAATTGAAGATCGGTTCGATCCTGCAGGTGCGCGGCCCCGCCAAGGTGCCGGCGATCGAAGAGTTGCTCGCGGCACGCGGACTCACCTGGGACCAGATGGCCTTTGTCGGCGACGACCTCGCCGACATACCGGTACTCGAACGCGTTGCACTCCCGATTGCGGTCGCGAATGCCCGGGAGGAAGTGAAGGCGCTGTGCCGCTGGGTGACAGGGGCCGAGGGCGGGATGGGCGCCGTGCGCGAGGTGATCGAGACGCTGCTCAAGGCGCGGGGTGAGTGGGACGCCGCGGTGGCGGCGTATCTCGGGCGCGACGTGGCGGCCACGTGAGCGACACCCTGGTTGCCGGTCAGCGCACCCTCAAGCTCGAGGGCGAGGCGATCCTGATGGCGGGCTCACGACTCGACGAACGATTCGTGCTCGCGGTCGACTTGCTCGCATCGGGTGGCAGGGTGCTCGTCACGGGAATCGGGAAGTCGGGGGTGATCGCGCAGAAGATCGCGTCGACGCTCACCTCCACCGGCACGCCGGCGACGTATCTCCATCCGATCGAGTCGATGCACGGCGACCTGGGCCTGGTCGAGCGCGACTCGGTGGCCATCGTGCTGAGCAAGAGTGGCGAAACCGATGAGCTCTTCGGCCTGCTCGCCGCGCTGTCACGCCGCGAGGTGCCGATCATCGCCCTCACCGGTGATCCGAAGTCGACGCTCGCCCGCGCGTCGCGGGTGGTGCTCGACGCGGCGGTCGCTGAGGAAGCGTGCCCGCACGACCTTGCCCCCACGGCCAGCACCGCAGTGGCACTCGCGCTGGGAGACGCGCTCGCGGTGGCACTCCTCGAACGAAAGGGATTCCGCCGTGACGATTTTGCGGCGCTGCACCCTGGTGGGCGCCTTGGTAGGAAGCTGCTGCTCCGGGTGCGCGATGTGATGGAGTCGGCTGCGGCGCCACTGTCGGCGTCCGCTCCGATGTCACAGGTGATCATGACCCTGGCTCACGGCCGCGGGATCGCGGTGATCGTCGAGGGTGGAGCACTCACTGGCGTGATCACGGCGGGCGATCTCACCCGGATCGCGGAGCGCGATCCTGGCTACCTCGCGCTTACCGCCGACGCGGTGATGTCGCGACATCCGCGACACGCCTCGGCGGACGACCTCGCGGCATCGGTGGTTGGCCTGATGGAGCGTCACGCGATCATGGCAGTGCCGGTGCTGGACGGCGAGGGCAACATTGTGGGCGTGGTGCACCTGCACGACCTGCTGCGGGCCGGCGCCGCGTGAAGGCGCATCTGGTGCTGGCCGCGTTGGCCACGGCGGTCGCAGCCTGTGGCAGGCCGGGAGTGCGCCCGGCGCAGGCCAATGTTGCCGACAGCGCCGATCACGTGATGGAGGCGATGTGGACCAACATCATCCGCGACGGCATCAACGTGTCGAAGGTCGAGGCCGACACCGCGTGGATCTACCAGTTGCGGCAGGTGGCCGACCTCAAGGGGCTGAAGATCACATTCTATGACACCACCGGTGCAGTCACGTCATCGATCGTCGCCGACAGCGGTGTGTACAACATCACGGAGGGGCTGCTCGAAGCCCGGGGCAAGGTGGTGGCTTCCAATCCCGGTGGCAGGGTGCTCAAGACCGAGCACTTTGTCTACCACCGATCGGTCAACGAGATCCGCTCCGACACCGCGTTCACGTTCACCTCACCGGGTGGCAACGGTTCAGGGGCCTCGTTCACGTCGGACATCGGGTTCCGCAATATCGTGACGGTCAGGCCGCGCGGGCGCCAGCGCGGGCAGGGTTTCCTGCTGCCGGGGGAGAGGCGACCATGACCCGCTGGATCACCCTCGCCCTGATGGTCCTGGTCGCGTCGCCGCTGGCGGCACAGCGTGGTCGGCGGTGCAGCCTCGAGGTGCTCAATGTCGATCGCGAGGGCGTCCAGCAGGAGCCGTTCCAGGGGTACGTCAACTATTACGGCGGTGGCAATGTTCGCCTTGCCTGCGTCGGACAGGACGTCCGACTCGGCGGTGATTCGCTGATCTCGCTCAACAGCGACATCATCTACCTCTTCAAGAACGCCCGGTACAGCGACGCCACGATTCGCCTTGTTGCCGACTCGCTCGTGTACTCGAAGCAGTCGGAGCGGATCGAGGCGCGCGGTGCCGTCAAGGTGACCAACATCCGCACCGGATCGACGATCACCAGTCCGCACATCGATTATCTCCGGGCGGTGCAGGGGATGCGCGACAGTTCCGAGGTGCTTGCCCTCGAACGCCCCACCGTGCGCTACATCCCGACCCGCACCACAGCGGACACCGCTGTGGCCGAGCCGTATGTGATCGTGGCCGACCGCCTGCGCGGCCTCGGGTCGTCGTTCCTCTGGGGTGGAGGCGCCGTCACCATCGATCGCGGATCGTTGACCGGCACGGCCGACTCGATGTTCTACCGCACCGGTGCCACGAACGACCTGGAGCTGATCGGCGATGCGCAACGAGCCGTGGTCCGCGACACCGCCGGTGATTCGCTCCGGGTCGAGGGCCGCCAGGTGATTCTTGGTCTTGCCAGTGATGATCTCAGGCGGGTGCGCGCCAACGGAAACGGCGATGTCCGGAGCGGCGTCTCGCAGGTGCGCGCCGATTCCATCTCGATCATGCTCGATTCGGGCAAGGTGTCCGCCATGTCTGCCTGGGACCGCACGGCGGGAGCCGTGGTGCAGAACGGCGGATACGACATCGGTGGCGACTCGGTCTGGATCAGTTCCCCGGCGGAACGACTTCGCGAGATACGGGTGTTCGGGGACGGCATCATCCGGAGCCCGCTCGACAGCTCCGCGATCGACACAGCCAGCGTTGCGCTCCTGCCCGACAGCACGTCCCCGGACTCGGTCACCGCCGATTCTGCCGACGTGGGCGCCAGCGACCAGCGCGAGCGCGACACACTGTGGGGCGACCGGATCCATGCACAGTTCCAGGACTTCGACTCCGCGGGCACCACCATCGCGCGGCTCAAGCAGATCACGGCAACGGGCACGGCGGCGTCACTCTTCAGCCGCCAGATAGAACGAGGAGGCACCACGTCGCCTTCGATCACCTACACCCGGGCCGACACGATCGTGATCGTGATGCGCACCGACGACACCACCGGCGTGCTCGAGGTACGGGCCCGCAGGGGTGCGCAGCCAGTGGACGGCGTCCAGCTCGAGCGGGCCTCGCTGCGCCGTCCGGCGCGAACCGCACCGACCAGCGGTGCAAGGCGTGAGGACGGGCCATGAGCGTCCTGAGCGCTGACGGGCTCCGGAAGACCTACAGCCGTCGCAAGGTGGTGAACAACGTCGCCATCGAACTCGCGCAGGGTGAGATCGTCGGCTTGCTGGGGCCCAACGGCGCCGGGAAGACGACCACGTTCTACCTGATCACCGGCTTGATACGTCCCGATGCTGGCCGGATATGCCTCGATGACGTCGACATCACCCGTCAGCCGATGTACAAGCGGGCCCGCGCAGGCATTGGCTACCTGGCGCAGGAGCCGTCGATCTTCCGGAAGATGACGGTCGAGCAGAACGTCCTCGCGATTCTCGAGACGCTGCCGCTCTCCAAGTCGGAGCGCCACGAGCGCCTCGACACGATGCTCGCCGAACTTGGCCTGACCAAGCTCAGGAAGTCCCGCGCGTATATGTTGAGTGGTGGCGAGCGTCGTCGACTGGAGATCACCAGGGCGCTCGCCACGAATCCCAAGTTCATGCTGCTGGACGAACCGTTCGCGGGTGTCGATCCGATCGCCGTGCACGACATCCAGACCATCGTGGCATCGCTGCGCGACCGTGGCATCGGCGTCCTGATCACCGATCACAATGTGGAGCAGACCCTGGAGATCGTCGACCGCGCGTACATCATGCACGAGGGCGAGGTGCAGGCTGCCGGCTCGGTGCGCGAACTGGTGTGGAGCGACCGTGTCTCGGAGCTCTACCTCGGGCCGACGCTCACCGCCCGGCTGCGCGGACGGATGGAGCCGCCCGCGTGAAGACCGGCATGCAGCAGCACACCGGGTTGCGCCAGGAGCTGCGCATCAATCCTCGCCTCTACCAGGCGATGGACATGCTGTACATGCCGATGCTCGATCTCCAGCAACACCTGCAGCAGGAACTCCTCAACAACCCGTTCCTCGAGCTGGAGGAGCCGGAAGACGAGGAGAAGCCCGAAAAGACCACCGAGCAGGAGCAGGAAGAGGTCAAGAAGGACGACGAGATCGACTGGGAGGAGATCCTCCTCAACGGCTTCGACGTGGGTGGATCCCGGGAGCAGTTCGAATCGTCGGAGTACATCGAGCCGGTCACGGTGGAGTCGCGCGACCTCGCCGACTATCTCCGCGACCAGCTCCAGATGCTCGACCTCCAGCCGCGGCAGCAGCTGCTGTGCGAGGAGATCGTCGGCAACATCAACGACGATGGCTATCTCGCGTGCTCGATGGAGGAGATCCTCGACTCCACCAACCAGTGGGTGATCTCGTCCCTTCCGGGGATGGAGCGCGAAGTACGATCCCGACGATCCGTTCGACCTCGACGATCACGACGATGCGCACGAGGGCAATGGCGCAGTGGTGCTCCCCGATGGCGTGGTGCTCTTCACGATGGTGGAGCTCGAGGCAGCGCTCAGGACGATCCAGGCACTCGACCCACCGGGCATCGGATCCCGCGACCTGCGTGAATGCCTGTTGCTCCAGTTGCGCGACGCCGCCGCCGAGGGCTCGCTGATTCACCGCCTCGTCGACGAGGCCTTTCCCGACCTGATCGCCCATCGCTGGAACGACCTCGCCCGACGCTTCGGCGTCGAGCCGCGGGTCGCGCAGGAAGCCGCCGACACGCTGGCCCGGCTCGACCCGAAGCCCGGACTCAAGCACGGTGATCGAACCGAGAACTACGTCACCCCCGACTTGATCGTCGACCGGATCGACGGGCGCTATCAGGTGTTCCTCAACGACACCGGCGTCCCGCGCCTCCGCCTCTCGCGAGCCTATCAGGATATCGCGCGGGAGCGCGGGAAGATGACGCCCGAGAACCGTGATTTCATCGCGTCGCGGATGAACAGCGCCACGTGGATGGTGCAGGCGATCGAGCAGCGTCGCCAGACGATGCTCAAGGTGATGAACTTCATCGTCGACCGGCAGCGCGAGTTCTTCGACAAGGGCGTAGAGTATCTCAAGCCACTGACGCTGCGAGAGGTCGCCGAGGTGATCTCGATGCACGAGTCGACGGTGAGCCGGGTGACCAACGAGAAGTACGTGCAGACGCCGCGCGGTGTGCTGCCGCTCAAGTACTTCTTCTCCAGTGCGCTCTCCACCGCCTCCGGTGAGGACGCCTCGGCGCGGTCGATCCGCGCCAAGCTCGAGAAGATGGTCGCCGACGAGAACTCCGCGAAACCCCTGACCGACCAGCAGATCGTGCACCTCTTCGAGGAGCAGGGCATCCAGATCGCCCGCCGGACCGTCGCCAAGTACCGCGACCAGCTCGGCATCCTCCCGGCCCGGATGCGCAAGCGCGTATGAGCGCCGTCCGCGTCTCGATGCTCGTGCCGGCCCGTGACGAAGCGGACAACCTCCCCGAGTTCGTCCGCCAGTGTGCGGCGTCGCTGCCGTCGCTCGGTGTGCCGTTCGAGGTGATCGTCGTGAATGACGGCTCCCGGGACCGGACCGCCGAGGTGCTCGCCAGGCTCCAGGATCAGCACGCGTTCCTCCGGGTGGTCACGCACCGGCAGCAGCGCGGCATCGCCGACGCACTCCGCAGCGCCGGCGACGCGGCGGAGGGGGACGTGTTCGTCTTCTATCCGGCCGACCTGCAGTACCGCCCGGAGGACGTGGGCGCGCTGGTGACACCGATCCTTGCCGGCGACGCCGACATCGTCACCGGGACGAAGCAGGGGAAGTACGAGAAGGCGTTCGTGTCGTCGGTGTACAACACGTTGTGTCGCTGGCTCTTCGGCGTACGCGTCACCGACCTCAACTCCGTCAAGGCCTATCGACGCGAGGTCATGTTGAGCGTGCCGATGCGGCCCGATTGGCATCGCTTCATGGTCGTGATCGCTGCGGCTGACGGATTCCGATTGACCTCGACACCGGTGCCGCTCTACCCGCGTCAGGCAGGCGTATCGAAGTTCACCTGGACCCGGATTCCCGTGGGCGTGCTCGACCTGCTGTCGGTCTGGTTCCAGCTTCGCTTCGGCCGCAAGCCGATGCTGTTCTTCGGGATTGCCGGGGCCGCGCTATTCCTCATCGGGTTCGTTGCGGGGGTCGTGGCGATCATCCTGCGGTTCACGATCAAGGCCGATGTCGCGCTGCTGGTGAGCCTGGTGCAGACGATGCTGATCACCGGCGTGGTGCTCTTCGGCTTTGGATTCGTGGGGGAACTCGTGGCCGGGATGCGCGAGGAGCAGCAGGAGCTGTCCCGTCGCATGGCCGTGCAGCGGCGCGACTGACCCGATGCGAGTGGTGTTCGTGACCCACAACTATCCTCGGAGCGCTGGCGACGTTGCCGGCGCCTTTCTGCATCCCCTGGCGCTCGCCCTGCGCGAGCGCGATGTCGACGTGCGGGTGATCGCGCCGAGCGACCGCGGGAAGGGCGGGGATGACATCCTCGACGGGATCCCGGTAAAGCGGGTGCGCTACGCCGGTGCAGAGCAGGAGACGTTTGCGTACAGCGGGACGATGTCCGAGGCGGTGAAGTCGCCGCGCGGGCTGCGAGCGCTCGCCTCGATGATCGCATCACTCCGCAAGGAAGCTCGCAGCGCGGTCGGGATGAGCCGTGACACCGTGGTGCACGCGCACTGGTGGGTTCCCGCTGGTGTGGCGGTGCCGTCGGCGGTGCGCTCGGTGGTGACCTGCCATGGCACCGATGTTCGCCTGCTCGCGAAGGGTGGGCCGTTCCAGTGGATCGGCCGGCGTGTCCTCCGGCGTGCGCGGGTGGTGACCACGGTGTCACGCCCATTCGCCGAGATGATCACGGCACGGACCGGCGTTGCGATGCCTGACGACACGATTCAGCCGATGCCCGTGCTCCGGATCGAGCGGCCGTTGTCGAGCGGCGGCGGCGGCTTCGTGGTGATCGGCCGCCTCACGCCGCAGAAGCGGGTGGAGCTCGCGGTGCGCGCCTACGCCGTGTTCCGTGACCGCGGCACGTCGCTCCCGCTCACCATCGTGGGCGACGGCGTCGCGATGTCGAGTCTCGTCGAACTGGTCGCTTCTCTTGGCATCCGCGCGCATGTGAAGTTCTCGGGTGCGCTCGCGCCGGCGGCCATTCCCGCCGCTCTCTCGACAGCCGACGGTCTCCTGATGACAGCGCAGGAAGAGGGGCTGGGCCTCGTGGCCGCGGAAGCGCTGATGCAGGGAGTCCCGGTGATCGCATGTACCGACGGTGGGGGGGTGCTCGACATCGTCCCGTCGGATGGCGGCGGCCGGGTCGTCCCGCCCGACGCCTTTGCGATCGCCGGCGCGATGGAGTCGATCCTCTCGGATGCCGGCGCACGCGGCGCCGCGGCCAGGCTTGGCGAGGCATGGGCCGCAAAGCTCTCTCCGGCGGTCGTCGCCGACCGCGCAATCGGGTGGTACCAACGGGCGCTCGATGCGTAAGGTGCTGATGCGGATCGTGACCGGTGCCGCGGCGGTGGCGATCATCGCAGTGGCCACCAGAGCCGTGGTGCGCGACTGGGACCGGGTTCGCGGTGAATCGATCGGGTGGGGTTTCGACTGGTGGTGCATCGTGGCGTCACTGGTCGTGACATGGCTGATGTACCTGCTGCTGATCCACGCATGGCGCGCCGTGCTGCTCACCTGGGGCGAGGTGCTGCCGTGGTGGCGCGCCGTGAGGATCTGGTTCGTGTCGAGCCTGGGCAAGTATGTGCCGGGCAAGCTCTGGGCGCTGGCGGCGATGGCGGTCATGGCCGAGCGGGCAGGAGTGAGTGGCGCTGCAGCGACTGCGTCGTCGGTGGTGATGCAGCTGGTGTCGATCACGACCGGGGTGGCAGTGGCCCTCGCCCTGCTCGGCCGCGAGGTGATGGCAGGGAGCACCACGCTCGGCCTGGCCGGTGTCGTGATTCTCGCGGTGATGGCCATCGCTGGCACCGGGGCGGTGTCCTCGCCGTACGTGATGGGTTGGCTCGGAAAAGCGGTCGGCCGGCCCGGAGTCGTGCGCCACGTCGGGTTGCGCGCCTTGCTCCACGCCACGATCCCCTCGCTCGTCGCATGGCTCGGTTACGGCACGGCGCTCTACCTGCTGGTGAGGGGCACGCTGCCCGATGTGCAGCTCGACTGGAGCACCGCGACAGGGGCGTTCGCAGCGTCGTACATTGCAGGTTATCTCGCCGTGTTTGCGCCTGGCGGGCTCGGCGTCCGTGAGGGCACGCTGATCCTGATTCTCGGGCCGATGATCGGCCACCCCAATGCCGCAGCAGTTGCCTTTGCATCCAGGCTGACCCTGACGGTCAATGAACTCGGAGTTGCCGTGCCGCTCCTACTTTTCGGGAGAACTTCGCGTGACGTCGCCTGAACAACCGCACGGCTTCGAGCCGCGCCTGCCGGTGCTGATCGCCGCCGTGGTCTTCGTGATTGCGGCACTCACACTTTGCTACCCGATGCTCACCGGGCAGTATGTGGCGGGGGACGACCAGGTGATCGCCGGGTACGGCTTCCGACTCTTCGGCGCCGAGTATTTCCGGGCGCACGGAAGCATCCCGGAGTGGAACCCCTATCTCTTCGGCGGGATGCCGTTCATTGCGGCGATGCACGGAGACATCTTCTACCCGACAGCGTGGCTGCGGTGGCTCGTTCCGACCGACATCGCGATGACGTTCGGGTTCTTCATTCATCTCGTGATCGCGGGCCTCGCGATGTATGCGTTGCTGCGCGCACTGGGCGCCAGCTGGACTGCCTCGGTGGCAGCGGGAGTCGGTTACGAACTCTCGGGCATTCTCGCCTCCATGCTTGCGAACGGGCACGATGGCAAGTTGTTCGTGGCCGCGCTCGCGCCGTTCGCGTTCCTGGCACTGTTGCGCGGGATCCGACACGGACGGCTGGCCAGCTTCGGCGTGTACGCGCTCATCATCGGGCTGTGCATGGTCTCTCCGCACTACCAACTCACCTACTATCTCCTCGTCGCGAGCGGGTTGTGGACGCTCTGGCTCGTCTTCCTCGATCCCGAACGCGTGGTAGCCAAGTCGCCGGTTCGCGACCTCGCCCTCGCGGCGGTCGGCGTGGCACTCGGCGTGGGCATCGGCATGATCCAGGGTCTGCCGTTCCTCAAGTACATCCCGTACTCGCCACGCGTGGACGGGGGTGCCAGCTCCGGATGGGAATACGCCACCCAGTATGCGATGCCGGTCGAGGAGATCATGACCACGGTGCTGCCGCAGTTCAACGGCGTCAGCGAGCATTACTGGGGCGGCAATTTCTTCAAGTCGCATACCGAGTATCTGGGCGCCATCATCGTGGTCCTCGCCGTGCTCGGTGTGGGCGCCGCCCGGCGGCGGGGCCTGCTCACCGGGTTCGGCATGATCGCAGCACTCTTCCTGCTCGTTTCGTTCGGCGGGCACACGCCATTCTATCGGCTGTGGTATGAGGTGATGCCGATGATGCAGAAGGTGCGGGCGGCCGGAATGGCATTCTACCTGGTGGCCCTTCCGGTATGCGTGTGGGCGGGATTCGGGATCGACCGGGTGCTCCGTCGCGAGGTGACGACTCGACAGATCCAGGTGACCGTGGGCGTGCTCGCCCTGGTCGCATTGTTGGGCGCCGTCGGTCTGTTGCAGGGGTTCGCCACGGCGCTCGCCGAGCCGCAGATGATGCAGCGTGTGATGGAGAACGCGACCGAGCTCCGGCTGGGGTCGATCCGCCTGTTGCTGGTACTGATCGTGGGTGGGGGGGTGTTGCTGACCGTGCACGCGGGGAAGCTGCGTGGGGCGGGCGCGGCGGCGGCGCTGGTCGGCGTCGTGCTTGCCGACCAGTGGTCGGTTCTCAAGCATTTTGCGGAGTTTCTCCCGCCGGCCAGTGTTACCTACGCCGACGACGAGCTTGCTTCAGCCATGAAGCAGGCGCCCATGCCGTTCCGCGCGTACGAGCCGTCGGGCGAAGTGGGCGGGGCTGGAGCGGTGTACGCCGGGGCGTGGCTGATGGCCAATCGCGTACCCACGCTGTTCGGGTACCACGGCAACGAAAGCCGATTCTTCGATGAACTCTTCGGTGTCAAGAATGTCTGGGAGCACCAGTTTTCACCGACGCTACTCGACCTCTATGCGGCCCGGTTCATCGTTGCCAACCAGGATGTGTCGACGGCACTCAACGGCTACTCGCTGCAGCTGGGCCCGGTCGCGTTCGCCAACCTCACCGGTCGGCGCGCGCAGGCGGGGTACCTCTTCGAGCGCGACACCCTGCCGCAGTGGGTGAGGGTCGTCCCCGCGGCGGTCAAGGTTCCGGAGGCACAGATCATCCCCACCGTCGTCGATCCGCGCTTCCCGCTCAACAGCGTGGTGCTGTTTGCCGACACGACGACGATCGCTGCCCCGGCGCTGTCCGAGTTGCCGGCGCCCCCGACGGTCAGCGCGAAGCTGTCCGACTGGGGTCCCGGGAAGATGACGGTGGCGCTCACCGGCACCGACTCCCGAACCACGTATCTGCTGGTGGCGGAGAACTGGTATCCCGGCTGGACCGCGACCATCGATGGAAAGGCCGCGATCACGCACCGCGCCAATCACGCGATGCTCAGCGTGCCACTCCCGCCGGGAGCGCGTACGGTCGAGCTGCTCTTTGTCACGCCGGGATACGGGACCGGAAAGGTGATCACGCTGGTGTCGCTGGTCGGCGCACTGGGACTCGTGGTCACCGGCCGGGTGCGGCGTCGGGGTGCGGGTGGCTGACCGCGGCCTGGTGGTCGTCCCGACCTACAACGAGCGGGAGAACCTGCCGCAGATCATCCCGGCGATCCTCGCGATCGACACGCGCTACGACGTGCTGATCGTCGACGACGGGTCTCCTGACGGCACCGGGCAGATGGCTGATGCCATGGCTGCTGGCGATTCTCGGGTCAACGTGCTTCACCGCGCCCGCAAGGAAGGGCTTGGCCGGGCATACCGCGCGGGGTTCGAGTGGGCGCTCACCCGCGATTACCGCTGGATCTTCGAGATGGACGCCGATTTTTCGCACGATCCGAAGTTCCTGAGCGACCTGCTCTATCGGAGCGAAACCGCAGACCTGGTGCTGGGTTCGCGATACGCGCGCGGCAACGTGAACGTGATCAACTGGCCGATGAGTCGGTTGCTCCTCTCCTGGTTCGCCAACAAGTACGTCCGCTGGGTCACGGGTCTCCCGCTCACCGACGCCACCGGCGGGTTCAAGTGCTTCCGCCGGGAGGTGCTCGAGGCGATCCCGCTCGACCAGGTACGATCGAACGGGTACGCCTTTCAGATCGAGATGAGTTACCGGGCGTGGAAAAAGGGCTTCACCCTGGGGGAGGTGCCGATCGTTTTCGTGGACCGCGTCGAGGGTACGAGCAAGATGAACAAGCGCATCGTTCGCGAGGCGATCTGGATGGTCTGGTGGCTCCGCCTGCAGGCGCTCCTGGGGAAGCTCAAATGACCGTGGTGTTCCACAAGATGACCGGCTCGGGAAACGACTTCGTGATGCTCGACGGCCGCACTACCACCGTGGACGAGTGGCCGGCGGATCGAATCGCCAGGATCTGTCATCGCCGTGACGGGGTGGGGGGGGATGGGCTGGTCATCGTGACCCCGGTCGACACCGACCATGTCCGGATGATCTACTTCAACAGCGATGGCTCCCGGGCAGACATGTGCGGCAACGCGGCCCTCTGCAGCACCCGGCTCGCCGCGTGGCTGGAGATGGCCGACCCCGGGGGCATGACCCTCACCACCGACGCCGGCACCTTCCGGACCCGATGCGTCGGCGATTCACACCAGGCCGAGCTCAACCTCCCCGACGTCGACGTGCCGGCGGCAACGACCATTCCGGTCGGCGACGGCGAACGTGCCATCATCCTCGGGTCCGTTGGCGTGCCCCATCTGGTGGCGATCGTCGAGGATGTTGCGAAGGTGGACATCGACATCCGGGGCCGCGAACTGCGATATCATTCAGGTGCCGGCCGTCACGGCGCCAACGCAAACTTTGTGTCTCGCACCTCACGTTCCACTGGAACTGGAGGTGGTGAAACGTCGACGGAGGCCACCTCGAGTGCCCCCGTAGATGGTGAAACGTCGGTCGTTGACGCCGATTGGGCGATTCGTACGTACGAACGTGGGGTCGAGGGCGAAACGCTTGCCTGTGGGACCGGGACCGTGGCGGCAGCCCTCGCCCTGGCCGCGTCGGGCGCCGACGCGCTTCCGCTGCGATTCCGCTCGGGAAGCGGCCGGATCCTGTCAGTGAGCGCGGTGCTCGTCGGCGATCGTGCGACTGATATATGGCTCTCCGGCGAAGGCCGACTCGTCGCCCGCGGAGTGTGGCTCGACTGATTCAATCCTTGAAGGCAGGTCAATCCTGAGTTCCCGCCCACCTGGAGCATCAATGACGTCGCTGTTCAGGTTCGTACCGCGGCTTCCAGCCGTGCTTTCCGTTGCCCTCCTCGCGGCCGCCTGCGCGCCCAAGGCAGCGCCCCGACCCACCCCAACTCCCCAGGCCGGAGCGAGCCCCACCGCCAGCCGCACCGCCACCGGTCCCAAGCCGTACAAGGACGTGATCACGGCGAAGGCGCAGACGAGGGCAGGGGTGTTCACGACCCACCGGATCGATGACAAGCTCTTCTTCGAGATCCCCAGGGCCGAATTCGGCAGCGAAATGATGATGATCGCGCGGGCCGTCGAATCGACGCTCCAGGACCCGGGTGGGTTCTTCGGCGGCGGTGCCCAGCGGTTGGTGCGCTGGGAACGGGAGGGGAATGCCGTCGTGCTGCGCGGGCGCAGCTATCGCCTCCAGATGGATTCGACCGAGAACCTCTACCGTCAGGTGCGGGGCTTCCAGAACCTTCCGGTGATCGCGCGCTTCGACGTGGCGGCGTGGAGCGCCGACAGCAACGCCGTCGTCGACGTGACCGACCTTTTCGTGACCTACAAGCAGGAAATGGGTGCGGTGCAGGGCGCGACCAAGGACCGCAGCTGGATCGAGCACGTGGCGGCCTTCCCGCGCAACATCGAGGTCGAGGCCACCCAGACGGGGTCGGCACGCCCACCCGAGGCGCCACCGACAGCGCCGGCCACCAGCCAGACGCTGCGGCTGCACTGGAGCTTCCTCAAGCTCCCCGACCAGCCGATGATGCCGCGATACGCCGACAACCGGGTCGGTTTCATCTCGACATCATACTTCGACTTCTCGTCGCGCGAGCACGAGTCGGAGCAGAAGCGGATCATCCACCGCTTCAAGCTGGTCCCCAAGGACACCGCGGCCTTCCTGCGCGGCGAGCTGGTGGAACCGGTCGAGCCGATCATCTACTGGATCGACCCGGCCACGCCCGAATGGATGAAGCCGTGGGTCAAGGTCGGCGTCGACAAGTGGAATGTCGCGTTCGAGCAGGCCGGCTTCAAGAATGCGATCCGCGGCGAGTATGCGCCGGCGGACGACCCGGACTGGTCGATCTACGATCTGCGCCACTCGATCATCTACTGGCGCCCATCGACCGTGGCGAACGCCACCGGGGGCCAGGTGGTCGATCCCCGTACCGGGCAGATCATCAAGGGCGAAGTGAACATGTACCACAACATCATGCAGCTGCAGCGCGAGTGGTACTTCGTGCAGGTGTCGCCGCTCGACGTGCGTGCGCAGCGGCTCCCGATGCCGGACTCGCTGATGGGTCGGCTGGTGGAGTACGTGGTGACTCACGAGATCGGCCACTCGATCGGGTTCCCGCACAACATGAAGGCGTCCGCGATGTATCCGGTCGACTCGATCCGGAGCCGGCCGTTCCTCGAGCGGATGAATGGGCACGTCGCGACCTTGATGGACTACTCGCAGGTTCAACTACGTGGCGCAGCCGGAGGACAGCATTCCGCCGCACCTGCTGATCCCTCAGGTGGGGCCGTACGACAAGTTCGCGGTGAAGTGGGGCTACCGCCCGATCCCGAGCGCCCGCACGCCGGAGGCAGAGGTGGCCACGCTGGACCGTTGGGCGCGCGAGCAGGACAGCGTGCCCTGGTTCCGGTTCAGCACCAGTGGTGCCGCCAATGACCCCGAAAATCTCACCGAAGCGGTGGGCGACGCAGATGCGGTCAAGGCGACGACCCTCGGCCTCAGGAACCTGCAGCGGGTGATGAGCAACGTGCGGGCCGCCACCGAGAAGCCGGGGAAGGACTACACCCTGCTCAACGAGATGTACGGCGCGGCGGTGTCGCAGTGGGGTCGCTACATGCGGCACGTCGCGGCGGTGGTGGGTGGGGCGATTACGCAGGAGAAGTACGGCACTGGCCGGCGGTTCGAGCCGGTGAGCGAGGCCCGGCAGCGGGAAGCGGTGGCCTTCCTCAGCCGCAATGCTTTCCAGGTGCCGGCAATGTTCCTCGATGACGAGATCCTCTGGCGGCTGGAGTCCCGGGGCGCGGTCGACCGTATCCGCGACGCCCAGACGTCGCTGTTCGCGACGATGCTCTCGCCGTCGAAGCTCAACACCCTGGTCGATTACGAAGCCCGCCTGGGCGATCGGACCTACACCCTGGCTGAATACATGGCCGACCTCCGGCAGGGGGTTTGGGGCAACCTGAACCAGGGCCGGGTATCGATCGACGTCTATGGCCGGAACCTGCAAAGGGCCTATATCGACCGGATCAACACCGAGCTCAATCCGCCGCCACCGACGGCCACGGCCAATCGGCCCACCGGCTGGGGTAGCGATGTTCGGGCGATGTACCGGGCCGAGCTCAGGGCGATTGACCAGATGGCAGCCAGGGCACTTTCGCGCTCAGCCGACGCCATGACCCGGGTCCACCTGGCGGACGTCAGGTTGGAGATCGCGAAGGCGCTGGAAACCAAGTAGAAAGGTGGAAGGGTTGAAAGGTTGAATGGTTGAAAGGTTTAAGGGTTGATGGGTGGTGGATGAGGGCAGAGGATGCCGTCAACCATCACCCATCAGTTTTGCACCTCGAGGCAGGTTATCCCCACTTGTTCACACGCTAACTTAACATAATACATCTTATACGTCATAACGTGCTGAGCCGATATCGTGCCCTCGACTGGTTGCCGTAACCGTCTGATGGTCAACGGCTTACCGTTTTAGTCAACATTCATGATTCTGTTTGTGGACCGATTCATTCCAGTTCGCAATCAGGACGCGCACCAAAAAGCGCCGAACTCCTGAGGAGCCCGGCGCCACCTTTCAACCCTTAAACCCTTCAACCCTTCAACCCTTAAATGTCTACTTCAAGTCAAACTGCCCGATCCGGCTCTCTCGCTTGGTCAGGCCTGCGCACTCGTCGTCGAGCTTGGCACTCGCTGCGGCATGCTTGCGGTGGAAGGTCTCGTAAGCACCGAGGGACTCCCAGCGATCGATCGTGAGATACCGACCGGGCTGGTCGCGGCAGATCAGTAGTTCCGTGCCCAGGTGCCCTTCGCCCTTGGCGAGGAGCCGAGCCCATGGCCCGCCCTTGCCGTAGGTCTTCTCGAAGCTGCGTTCCTGACCGTGGTCGACCTCGAACTCCCAGATGATCTGGTAGCTAGGCGCTGCCGGGCTCACCGGCGCGGCCGCGGACACGTCGGTCAAATCGCGCCGAGATTGAGCTCGGCGAGACGCACCTGCGCCTCGGTCCGGGCTGCTGTCTCGCCGTAGGTGTCGATGATCTCACGATAAATCGTGGTCGCCTGGGCCGTGTCGCCCGAGAGGCGCGCTGCCCGACCGGCGTCGAGGAGGTAGGTCGCCTTGAGATAATCGGTCGTTGCGAGCCCCGACGCCTTGCGATAGGCGGCCAGGGCCTCGCCGTACTTGCCGGTGTTCTCGTAGGCCGTGCCCAGCAACCCATTGGCTGGTGCCGCGTACGTCGCCGGTGGATTGTTGCCAAGGAAGTCGGTGAGCGTCGCGATGGCGAGCTCGGACTGATCGTTGACCAGCCGCGCCTGTACCATGCCGAGGGTGGCGTCGAAGGCGGCTGCCGTGCCCGCGTAGGTGGTGGTCACCTGCTCGAACTGCTGCACGGCGAGCGGCAGGTTGCCCTGCTCGGCGGAACCACGCGCCTCCTCGACGGCCTGGGCGGCGAACGCTTCCTTGTTGTTGTCGGCGGTGATCATGAACCACGCGGCCAGCGCCACCACCACGGCCACCCCGCCCGCGATCGCCAGGATGCGCAAGCGCTGCGGCGTCAGGATCGGCTGCTCGTCAGACGGTGAATCGGTCGTGGTGAGGTCCGCGTTCGTTGCCATGGTGCCCGTCGGGTAGAATGAAGAAATCCGGGCGAGCGACGGCCCGGGTGGTTCAGCCCCCAAAAATGGCCGCATGGCGGCTTGGGCGCTAGGGTGAGTGTGCATGCGGGGCGCCCCGGGGCGATCTCCTGACATGCCCAAGCACTCGACCGCGAAGAAGCTTCTCCTCGCCGCCGCACTGGTGATAGTGGCAGGGGTGATAGTCACCCAGCTCCAGTCCGATGGCCCGCCCGTGCCCGATCTGGACCGTGCTGCCGTCGCGATCTGGGAGCCGGAAGACAGCATTTCAACGTTCGAGAACTCCCCTCTCGTCCCTTTCGGCCCGGATCACCTGAAGATCGTCGTGGCCGTGCCTGAACTCGATGCGGGCCCCGACGACGAATTAGGCCACCGGGAATTCGACTTGCGAGTCTCTGCCGAGTGGTCGCTGCTCCGCGAGGCGCTGGTGCGGACGGCGAACATGGCAGAAGCGCAGGACGATCGTGACGATGCTGGCCGGATTCGTCCGTTCCGCTTCGACGTCTCGTCAAAGGGGAAGCGCCGGGCGCTCCATGAGACCGTCGCCCTCATCGACGCCATGGGCACCGGCACGGCCGGCACCGCCGACACACTGCACCTGCTGGAACTCCTGCACGGAGTGCAGAACTCGTTTCGCTACCCCGTGCCGCCCACCTTCCAGTTAGTCCCCGACGTCTTTCCGAAGCTGGTGCTGCAGCTCCGGCGTCACGTCGAGGTTGCCGGAACAGGCGACGCCGATCTCGCGAAACCCGAGGTCGAGCCGGCACCATCGTCGTTCTGGAGGCCCGGCCCACCCATCAGCCAGATCGCGATGCTGCCGGGGTTCGGCCGCTCACAGCCCACCAATTACGACCGTCGCGACGACTGCAAGTACGACGGCCCCAAGACGGGCTGGGGTGCACATCCGGGCTTCGACGTGAAGTGCGGCGATGAGCTGAAGTTCCGCTTCAACCTCGGCGACGAACGCTACGGTGGGCCGTTCAACACCCGGATCTTCGATGCGCTTGGCTATCACGTGCAGCCGATCGACGCAGTCCCCGGGCTGCGCCTGCAGTACGACCGCAGGGTGCTGAGCGAGTACACCTCCCGCCGGCTCCTCACGATGCAGGCGAAGCTGCTCTTCATCCCGCTGATGACCCGCACCATCACCGACATCGAGAGCCCGTTCGACCGGGTTGCGTATGCCATCCTGGACGACGGCAACCACGTGCCCGGCCGTGAGCTCGCGACGCAACTGCTGCGCGACACCACAGTGGTGGATGGCGAGCCCCGGCCCGAGGAACTCGCAGGCAACTATATCGAGGAGTTCGAGGACAAGATCACGTACCTCGTGTGGGAAGCCGGCACCGCCGAACCCGACAACGACGTATATGACGCCATTGGCGCCTGGGACTACGACCAGCTGGACCACGCCGCCCGTCGGGAGGTCCGCGGCCTCTTCGTTCTCGCGGCGTGGCTCGACCAGTTCAACATGCGATGGGAGAACACGCGACTGGCGTATCGGAAGGACACCAACGGTGATCGTACCCTGATTCACCTGATGAGCGATGTCGGCAGCGGGCTGGGCCTGGGACGCGACCTGCGGCACCAGGTGAACTCCGACATCGAGGTGATGCCGTGGACCGTCACCGAGCGCAAGGACGATGGCACCGTGCGGTTCTCCGGGTTCGCCAGCGCGATGGAGAATCGCGCCTTCAGCGGCCTCACTGCTGGTGACGCGCGGTGGATGCTCCGCCGGATCGCCGGATTCAGCGAAGCCCAGATCGTCGCGGCGCTTGTAGCCACCGGAATGTCGGCGGCCGAGGTCCGACTCGCCCTGGAGAAGCTGCTCTCCAAGCGCCAGGGCATGCTGCGCGACTTCGGGCTCGACCGCGAGTTCCCCGATGTGATGGCGAGGGTGATCAACCGGCAGCTCGATTTTGACCCAAGGGTGCCCGCACATCGTGCAGTGGTCACCGTGATGGGCCCATCGGGCCCGGTGGCGCCGCCGATCGGAACGAAGGCGCTGCGGGCCGGCCAGATCGTTCCCGCGAGGTAGCAACGCCGCCCGCCTTACGATTCGGACCTGAATGGCATACGTTCCGACGGTTCAGCACCGAGGTTCGCATGCCCCGACGCGTATTTCGGGCGGTCCCCTCCGCCCTGCTCTGCCTGATCATTGCCACCGCCTGTGCCGCGCCGTCGACATCGTCCGCGGGCCCCGACACCAGGCCCGTTCCGCTGTTGCCGCGCCCGCCGGTCACGGCGGCCGACATCACGTTCATGCAGGACATGGTCGGTCACCATGCGCAGGCGCTGGTGATGGCCGAGATGGTGCCGACGCGAACCGCGCGCCGTGACCTGGGCACGCTCGCCGAGCGGATCATCGTGTCGCAGCAGGACGAGATCGCCATCATGAAGCAGTGGCTTCGTGACCACGATGCGGCGTTGCCCGACAGCGGCGCCCACGCGCACGCCGGGATGGCAATGCCGATGATGCCCGGCATGCTCAGCACCGAGCAGCTGGCGCAGTTGCGGGCATCGAGCGGCGCCGAGTTCGAGCGACTCTTCCTCACCTTCATGATCCAGCACCATGGCGGCGCGATCGTGATGGTCGACAAGCTCTTCGCGACCTACGGCGCGGGGCAGGACGATTTCATCTTCAAGTTTGCGTCGGACGTTGCCGCCGACCAGGAAAGCGAGATCGCCCGCATGCAGCGCATGCTGGGCGCGATGTCTACTCCCGCGACGCGTCCGTGAGGCCGCGCCGCATTCACCTCGACCGGATCCTGTCATGAAACTCGACCCACGTTCCCGGTACCAGTTCGCCGGCCTTGCGACGATGGTCTTCCGTCGCGGGCTGTTCCTCGCCGCATGTCCGAACCGAGCACGACCCCGGCGCCGGTGATCGGCATGAGCGCGCCATCTCCCGATCCGCGCATCGGATTGGCCGCCGGGCAGTGGAATGCCGCCCAGGCGAGCTGGAACATGCAGCTCACGTCCACCACGCGCCCGTCGGCGCAGTTCGCTGGCGTGACCAATTCCGACCTGGCGTTTACCGGCAAGTACGCGATCCAGGGCAACTACAACGGCTTCCAGGTGTGGGATATCTCGAACCGCGCGCAGCCGACCCTGACCATGGCGTACCTCTGTCCCGCGTCGCAGAGCGACGTGTCGGTCTACAAGAACCTGCTGTTCGTGTCGGGTGAGGGGAACAGCGGGCCGCATCGACTGCGGCATCCAGGGGGTACCCGACACGCGTGAGCAAGGATCGCCTGCGCGGCATCCGGATCTTCGACGCCACCGACATGAAGAACCCGAAGTACATCGGCAACGTGCAGACCTGCCGCGGCTCGCACACCCACACCGTGGTGACCGATCCGAACGACCCCGCCAACGTCTACATCTACGTGTCGGGATCGGCCCGCGTGCGCTCGCCCAGCGAGCTTCCCGGGTGCGTCGCGAGCGCCGACGACCCGAACACCGCGCTCTTCCGGATCGAGGTGATCCAGGTGCCGCTGGCCGATCCGTCGAAGGCCGCGATCGTGTCGTCGCCGCGGATCTTCGCGAGCGCGGCCGGCGCCGCTGATGGCCTGCGCGACATCCCGCGGCGTGGCGCCCCGCCCCGGCCAACCCGAATGCGCCCCCCCGTCGCGGGCTGACGCAGTGCCACGACATCACCGTCTACCCGGCGATCGGGCTTGGCGGGCGGTGCGTGCGAAGGGATGGGCCTGCTGCTCGACATCCGCAACGTGGCGAACCCGCGCACGCATCGACGCCGTCGCCGACTCGAACTTCTCCTTCTGGCACTCGGCGACGTTCAGCAACGACGGCAGGAAGGTGCTGTTCTCCGATGAATGGGGCGGCGGTGGCGCCGCAAGGTGCCGCGTCGACCGACCGCATGGAGTGGGGCGCCAACGCGATCTTCACGATCGAGAACCGGCAGATGAAGTTCAAGAGCTACTACAAGCTCCCCGCCGCGCAGACCGAGTTCGAGAACTGCGTCGCCCACAACGGTTCGCTGATCCCGGTGCCGGGCCGCGACATCATGGTGCAGTCGTGGTACCAGGGCGGCATCTCGGTGTTCGACTGGACCGATCCGGTCCACCCCCGTGAGATCGCGTTCTTCGATCGCGGCCCGCTCGATGGAACCCGCATGATGAGCGGCGGCCACTGGTCGGCGTACTGGTACAACGGCGTGATCGTCGGGTCGGAGATCTCGCGCGGTCTCGACATTCTCGAGCTCACGCCGAGCCCTTCGCTCAGCCAGAACGAGATCGACGCGGCGAAGCTGGTGCAGCTCGAGTACTTCAACGCGCAGGAACAGCCGAAGTTCACGTGGCCGGCGCACTTCTCGGTGGCCCGCGCGTACCTCGACCAGCTCGAGCGCAACAACGGTTTCGCCGCTGACAAGATTGCCTCCACTCGCGCTGCACTGGTTGCCGCCGAGAAGCTCTCGGGCGCAGCTCGCACGGCGGCGCTGACGCCGCTGGCGGCACAACTTCACAAGGACGCCGCATCGGCACCCGACCAGGCGCGGGCGCACATGATGGCAACTGCCGTTGAGAAGCTCGCCGGCGGCACACCGATGGCCGACATGCCCGGCATGGAATCGTCGCGTGTCGTGGCCGGTGGCGGGATCATGGCACCGGGCTGGGCTGGGCAGATCGACGCCAGCGAAGCGGCGGCGGGCCAGGTGCTCAACAACTCGAAGCTGATGGCGATGGGCGGCGGACTGCATGTGGTGACTGGCCCGGCGGTGACCTACTGGAACACTGCCGGCAAGGCCACCGGCACCTACACCGTGAAGGCGAAGTTCCACGAGCCGGCGTACATGTCGCTCAACAGCCACCCGCATCCGTACGGGATCGTCATCGGCGGCAACAAGATGGGCACCGCCGAGCAGAGCTACCTCTACTGTGCGGCCTACGGCAACGGCAACTTCATCGTCCGGGGAATGGGTCCGGCGCCGTTCCAGCTCAACGGTGGACGCGGCGAGGCCCATGCCGCGGTCAACAAGGCCGCCGGCAAGGGTTCGCCGGTGACCCAGGAGATTGCCGTCACCGTGCACCACGATCGCGTGTCCTGCGAGATCAACGGCACCACGGTGGGTGAGTATCCACTGGCCAATGTCGTCGGTACGGGGAAGCTCATGGCGACCGACGGAATGTACGGGATCCGTTTCGCCCACAACACCGAAGCGATGGTGACGGGGCTGACGGTGACGAAGCACTAGGTGCATTCGGAGGGCCTGTCGTGGTGACAAAGGGTGACAGGTGACGGGTGATCACAACGCGAAGGCCAGTTCCGCGAGGAGCTGGCCTTTTGCTAGCCGTTACCTGTCACCTGATACCCTGCCTTCCATCCGGCGTCCCTCACCGCCCCACTCGCCGCGGCGGCACATCGACCATGGCGTCCCAGTCGATGCCATCGTACTCGGATCGAACGTGTGAGCGAAACGGACGCAGCTTGCCGGTCGCGCCGAAATCGACCCGATCGACGAACTCGATCCGGAACGTCGTGCCTTCACCGACCGTCGCATTCGCGATGGCAAGGAGCCGCTCGACTTCCTCGGTTGGCGGCATGATGGTCGGGACAACGTAGCCGACGATCAACTCGGTGCTTTCCTGGACGAGCTGGAAATCCTTCACCCACTTGCCCGCCTGCTGCACAGCGAGACCAAGTTCGTACGGATGCATGACGCGCCCGTCGTGCAGGTACAGGAAGTCGACCATGCGCCCCTGCACCGCCATGATCGTCGAGAACGGCTGGCCGCACGCGCATTGATCGGGGCCACGGGTCACCACGTCGGCCAGCTTGTAGCGGATGAACGGCATCGCATGGTAGTTGAGGGCGGTGGCGACGAGCTCGCCCCGCTCGCCCGGTGCGACCGGCACACCGTCGCGAACCACCTCGACGATCAGGTGGTCGTCCGCGATGTGCAGCGCGCCGGTCTGCCGACACTCCCAGGCGATGTGACCGAGTTCGGCGCACACGTACTTGTCGTAGACAGGCGCGTGAAACGCGCGCGCCAATCGGTCGCGCATCCCGGGTGTGAGGACCTCGCCGGTGGTGATGACGTGGCGTGGGCGTATCCGTTCGCGTGCGGTGTCGTCCATGTAACTGGCCAGCCGCGCAACCGGACCCGCCAGGCCGAGAATCACGTCGGGCCGGAAGGCCGCAAGCTGCTCGATGAACATCTCCGGGGGTGTGAGCGGGCTGAACATCGCGGTACGGTGAATGCCCAGCCGCTGGACGAGGCGGTGCATGCGGCCGACCGTCTTCATCGTGCGGGTGTCCATGACGGCGATCGCCTGCCGGTCCGACCAGCGCAGGCCGAAATATCGGCGGATGCGTAGCTGCAGCATCTCGCTCACGAACTCCTCGGCGGTGGTACGCGCCATCGTGAACACCGGCCCGGACGAGCCGCTGGTACGCCGACTGACAAGACTCGACAGGTTCGTACCGCGCGCGAGGAGGTCGCCGGGTGGCGCGGCGACGAGTTCGTTCTTGGTGACAACCGGCAAACGCGACAGGTCCGCCAGGCAGCGAATATCGCCCGGTGCGATGCCCGCCCGATCGAACAGCGCACGGTAGAACGGGACGGACTCGTAGGCATGCCTGACGAGGCGTGCGAGTCGACGCTCCTGGCTGGCGACAATGGATGCCCTGCTCGCGTACGGCGACCAGAGGATCGATCGCAACGCGCCGGCGTGCCGCAACATGGCGTTCATGGATTCCGTGACGAAAGAATGATGGGCGGATCCGGGACGGGCATCGTCGGGACGAATCCGCATCGATCCACGATACCGAACCGAAGTCGCGTGTACTGGCCGACCGCGACATATCCGGTGGAGCACAGCGCGCGATACCCGGCAACGTTCTCCCGTGCGACGATCGCGAAGCAGCGCCTGAACCCGCGGTCGCGAAACGTACCGAACAGGAATGCCATGCGGGCCACCGCCAAGCCTCCGAGACGACAATCGGGTGCCGTGTAGCTGTCATGCACCAGCACATCCCGGGGGCCGAGCTGGACACTACGTGCAAGGTAGCCCAGGTGCACGCGGCCGGTCGCCGCCCAGGCCGCTTGCACGATGCGGCCGTCGCGCCACGCCAGCACGGCCACTTCACCCCGGGACAGCCGGTCGTCGACCTCGCGCCGCGACAGCTTGCCCCGAAATCGGAGATACGCATCGATATCCGACGCCGTCAGCAGCGCCAGAGTGATGCCGTGCGGCGTGACGACCGAAACCGGCACCGCGAGGTCCCGCACCATCAGGCTCGCCCTGCGATACACCGAAGTGAGCACACGCTGCCAGAGCGACCACCGGTCGGACCGCGCGATCATTCGCGGCACCTGCGGGCGCGCACGATGACCATGTAAGCCGTCAGATGTCGGGTCGGAAGCCGTCCAAGTCGCTCGAACATCGAGAGGACTCGAAGCCAGGTGATCATCCACGACGCGTTGCCCGTGCGTTCCACCAATCCCGAGCCCGCCACCGCCAGCATGCGCGGGCAGTGCAGCACCGAATCGACGGACAGCACCTCGAACCCGTTGCGCCGCAACGCCGCCGTCAACCCGCGATGGCCGAGCGTTGGCCCGACATGGTAGGGCACGATACCGATGCGCTGCAGGAACCGCCGCGCGAATCCATTGCGAACGGCGATCACGGGGTTCATCCCGTTGTCGAGGCTCAGCAGGAGGTCCCCGCCCGCCCGCAGCACGCGATGTGATTCGCGAAGCCCGACGTCGATATCGGCGTCATCCTCGAAGTGGTCGAGCGTGGAGTTCGACACCACGACGTCGAACGTGCGGTCGCGGTAGGGAAGATGACGGACATCCGCCGCGAGGGTCCGTAATTCCGGATGGTGCGCCTGCGCTGCGCGGGTGGTCTCGACAGAGATGTCGTTGCCGAACACCTGCCTCGCCGACGGTGCGAGCAACGAATACAGCCCCGGGCCGATCGCCTCGTTGAACAGGTCCGTCTTGAGCAACCGGGGCACCGGAGCGGCCGGAAGCCAGCGGAGGAGCCACTCGGCATCGACCGCGTCGCTATGCCTGCGCCACAGGGCGTGGGGCCGGGCGTCGCGCCAATCGCGGTAGACGGCGTCCCAGTACCGACCATCATGCATTGACAGCCGACCTTTGGCGGGCACCCGGGAGATCGTCAAAGAACCAGTAGACTGCGACGACTCCAGCCGCCAGCACGACGAACTTCCCGAACACCAGCAGACCCGGCGTGTGCCAGCTTACGGCGGCGGCGTAGCCGCCGATCGCCAACGCGGCGCCACGAAGGAACGTCGGGAGCGGCGGAATGATTCCCCAGAGATGCCGCACCACAACGATGCAGGCGAGGCATCCGGCGCTCGCAGACAGCGCGGTCACGTACGCAGCGCCCAGTGCGCCGAACCGTGGAATCACGATGAGATCGGCCACCAGTTGCAAGACGACGAGCGGGCCCATCACCCGAAAGGTCCATCCGGGCTGACCGGCCGCCACCATGATGCTGGTGAGCACCGCGATGAAGAACAGCGCGATCGACCCGAAGATCATCACGTTGAAGATCGGCGCGGCAGGGAGAAATGCATCACCGTACAGCGTGCCCACGAGGTCCACGCTGATGCCCGGAAGAATCCCGGCAAGCGGGACCATCAACAGCATCGCACGCAGCGCCTGACGGCCCCGTTGGCGGGCTGTCTCGAGACGCCCTTCCCTGACCGACTGGACGAGCGCCGAGAGGATCATCGGTGAGAATGCGGCGGCGAAGATCGTCGGCAGCGACGCGATCCCTTCGGCGCTGCTGTAGATGCCCGCGGCGGCGGCCGTGGCACCCAGCGCCTTGAATGTGAGCAGGTCGAGCCGTTCGTAGAGCTTGACGCTGACGGTGTAGAGTGAGAGCGGGCCAACGTAGGCGAGGAAGGGCCGGCTCATGATGCCGCTCGTCACGAAGAGGCCTGGCTTCGCATACCAGCGATAGATCGCAAGCTCGACGAACAGCGACGCCAGGCTCCCGATGATCGCCCCATCGATCGCGAGCCCCGCCTTCACGAGAAGGACGATGAACGCGAACCGGAACACCCAGCGCCACCCCGAGCCGATCGCACGTTCGCGAAAGTAGCCCAGACCGACCAGCACGTCCCGGTGCGCCTGGACAAGGCAGAACACAGGAATGTGCAGCGCGTACAGACGGAGGTAGTGAGCGAGTGCGGATTCGTTCAGCAGCCCGGCGAGGGGTCCCGCCACCGCCGCAAGCAGCAGCGCGACGGCGGCGCTCGCGACGAATTGCAGCTGGATCGCACGGGTTGCCACCGGGCGCCAGTCCTCCGCCTCGCTCACGAACTTGACCGTGGCGCGCGAAAACGATGCGGCGACGCCCCACTCCAGCCAGTCGCCGATGGCCGTCGTGAGCGCCAGCACCCCGTAGCCCGCCGGGCCCAGGTTCCGTGTGAGAAAGGCGACCGTCAGGATTCCGGTCGGAATGATCAGCATTTCCGCGACGAACACGCGCCCGATGCCGCCGAGCAGGCGTTGACGGGACCTGCCAGATGGTGGAGTGGTGCTCAGCAGTACCGCCCGGGGTCACTGGTGCAGAGTGGAATCCGGACGGCGATGAGCAAGAACCGAACCGGGACCCACCTTCCCCGTGACATCCGGCGATCCTCCGGACAGCGGCTACCCCCCACTGACCGCGGCGACGATCATCACGGTGGCGCCCTCAGGTACCGCCGTTTCGGTACCGTTCGCGAAACGGATGTTCTGATCGTCCACAAAGACGTTGATGTGAGGTCGCACGGTACCCTGCTCCGTCAGGACCCGGTCACCGAGGGCTGGATAGCGCGATGCCATGGCGGTCAGCGCGCTGCCGACTGTAGTGGTGTCCGCATCGAGTGAGAGCGTCGTCTGGCCATCGGCGTAGGGCGCCAGCAGGTGGGGCACCACCATCGCAACCGTCATTGTGGCGCGCCGATCACGTGCGCCCGCACGCTGCAGATCGGCGGGAAGGTGCCGCCAATCGCAGCCCACGAGTCGCCGCTGTCGCGCGATCCGTAGAGGGTTCCGCTGCGCGTGCCGAAATAGATCCCGGCAGATTCGCACGAGTCGGCGGACAGGCCGTCGCGGAGCACGTTCTCGTAGGCATCGTGCTGCGGCAGGCCCTCAGTGAGCGGCTCCCATGATTCACCAGCGTCGGTGGTGCGATAGACCCGCATCTTGGCCTCGGGCACCACGCGAAACTGATCCGACGTCAGCGGCACGATGTACACCGTATCGGGCTGGTGCGGATGCACCTGCATCGCGAAACCGAAGTCGGACGGGACACCGTTGGCGATGTCGTGCCACGTATCGCCCCAGTCATCGCTGCGATAGAGCCCCCAGTGGTTCTGGAGGTAGAGCCGCTCGGGCCGCGACGGATGGTGCACCACCTTGTGGACGCACTGCCCGAACTCCGGCTGCTGGTCGGGAAGGAACACTGCGCGCACGCCCTTGTTGCGTGGCTGCCAGCTCTTGCCGCCATCGTCGGTGCGATAGAACCCGGCGGTCGAGATCGCGATTCCCATGCGATCCGCATTCCCGGGGTCGGTCACGATGGTGTGAAGGCAGAGCCCGCCGCCACCGGGCATCCACTTCTCACGGTGCTCGTGGTTGAGGAGACCGTCCACGGGCGCCCATTCGATGCCGCCGTCGCGCGAGGCAAAGAGTGCAGCCGGCTCGACGCCGCAGTAAAGGGTGTCAGGCTCAGAGTCGCGGCCCGGTTCGATCTGCCACACTTGCGCGAGCGACAATCCACTCTCTTCCGGAAAGCGCACCGCCTGGCGCTCCGGCCCGCTCCAGGTGGCACCGAGGTCGTCGCTCACCCGAATGGTGCTCCCCCAGTGCATGCTCTGCCCGCTCATGAACATGCGGGAGCGTCCACCGCGCTGGTCGAGGAGCGAGGAATACACCGCCTCACCCGGAAAGTGCGGGCCATCGACCTTCCATTCCTTGCGATCGGGGCCGGACGAGAGGATGAACCCACCCTTCATCGTTCCGACCAGCAGGATCACGTCTCCCGGGTTTGGCACGACCACCTCGTCGATCGGGTCACGACTGGAAATGCGAGAGGCCCGTTACGGAACCCGCCGCGCCACCAACGTCGCGCGAAAGCTCCTGGCATCAATCCGCGCATCACTTCGGGGTGCCGGGGCCAGGCCGATCAACTCGATCCGGAGGTCGAGCACTCGCGCTGCGCGCGGTTCGATACCGGTGTTGAGGATCACGGTGGTGTCTACTCCCGGCGCCTCGACCCGAAACACCACCTCGGCGTTTCCGGCCCAGACGCAGGTGACATCGGTCGGGCAGCGCGAATCCGACTGGACCGCCTTGAGCGTGATCCGATGCTCGGTCCCGCTGATCCTGACCGGCTGGTCGGGCGCTGCCGTGAACTCGTCGCCGAGGGGTGCGGTAGCCGTGGACGCGGCACACCCAACCAGCAGCACCAAACACGTCGCTACAAACGCATTGCGCATTCGCCAGCTCCCCTGTCTCGGCTAGTGAATATCCACGTTGATCGTGCGCCACTTTCCCTGGTTGAACCGCCAGACGGTCAGCGCGCAACGGGTCATGTGCCCGGCAAGGATCGCGAGCCAGATGTGAATCGGCCGGAGCGTCCCGGTCTGCTGGATGATGAAGCACGCCCCCAGCGGGATGATCACCTGCGACACTATCGAGATATACAGCGGACTGCGGGTGTCGCCAGTCCCCTGCAGCCCGCCGGTGTACGCCAGGGCCACGGCAATGAAGAGGCCCGACACCGACAACACCCGTAGCAGCTGGACGCCGAGCTCGGCAACGACGGGATCGTCCATGCCGAACATCGCGAGCAGGGCACGGGGAATAAAGAAGAACGCGAGGCCGAGTGCCGCGGCTCCCATCATCCCGAACCGCGCCGCAATGTGGACGGCCTCGTCGGACCGATCGGGGTGGCCCGCGCCGAGGTTTTGCCCGGCCACCGCCGCGGCAGCACCCATGAGCCCCACCGCGGTCCACGTGACCATCGAGAACAGCTGGCCATACGACACTGCGTAAGCCGCCTGCGCAGCCGCGCTCGATGGCAGCGAACCGATGAACGCCAACAACAACACCCCGCCGATGTTCATCGCCACGCCCTGGATGCCCGACGGCAGGCCGAAGCGGAAGAGCGCCCGGATCACGGCCCAGTCGGGGCGGTACCCCTGCCCCCGCGGGAACGACACCACCCACCCGCCGTACCACAGCTTCCAGAGGCTGTACGCGGCAATCAGTCCCATCGCGAGCACCGTGCCCATTGCAGCGCCCGCCGTGCCGTACGCCGGGATCGGCCCCCACCCACGAATCAGGATCACGTTGAGGACGATGTTGAGCACCGTGATCCCGATGCCCAGGACCATGGGGGTACGGGCGTCACCCGCCGAGCGAAGCGCGCCGCCCACCATGAAGAAGAGCAGCATCCCACCACTGAAGATGAACATGATCCGCAAGTAGGGCAGCGCCTCGGCCTGGACCGCTGTCGTGGCGTTGACGAACTCGAGCAGCGCTGGTGCCGCGAAGTAGCCCACCGGCGCGAGGACACCGAACGACAGGAAGATCGTGGTCAGGAACGCCTGGTACACGGCCCGGTCGGCGCGCACCGCGTCCCCCGCGCCGACGAATCGCGCCACCAGAACGCTCATCCCGGTGAACAGCGACATGATGAAGACGATGACCACGATGAACACCTGCGACGCCACGCCGATGGCGGCATTGCCGGTGAAGCCGACGTAGTGGCCGACCATCGCGTGGTCGACGATTCCCTGCAGCCCACCGATGATGTTGGTGAGCATGGCTGGCCACGCCAGCTTCCACACCGCAGGAGTGAGCGGCCCCTCGATGATGGTCCGGTCGAAGCGTCGCGGCGGTGGCGGTGGGAGCTCGGCCGCCACCATCACCGGAGTCCCGCCAAGCTCGGTTGCCGCAGCGTCGGACAACGGTTCAGTCATGGCGGGGGAATCTAGGTGGAGTGAGGCCCGGCCGCGTCAGGGCGCTGCAAGGCGAACAGGGACGGAACGCCGTCACGCGTTCCGTCCCTCAGAAAGTGGCCCCGGCGTGACTCGAACACGCGACCCTTCGTTTAGGAAACGAATGCTCTATCCAGCTGAGCTACGGAGCCAGCACGCAGCAATTTCACCCAATGACCGCGGCGCATCAACCCGCCTGTCCGACCCGCCCCCGCCTTGCCTTCCGCGCCTTGATCGCCTCGAAGACGATCGGGAGCACCGAGACGCCGATGATCCCGAGGATCACGAGGGTGAAATTGTCCCGAACCACGGGAATGTTGCCGAAGAAGTACCCGGCCCACATGCACACGCCCACCCAGAGCACCGCGCCGAAGACATTGTACGTGATGAACGTGCCGTAGTGCATGCCGCCGATCCCGGCGACGAACGGTGCAAAGGTCCGCACGATCGGCACGAACCGGGCGATCACGATCGTCTTCGAGCCATATCGATCGTAGAACTCCCGGGTGCGCTCGAGATGCGCCTGCTTGAGGAAGCGGATGTTCCCCGAGAACGCCTTCGGGCCGACCTTGGCGCCGATCCAGTAGTTGACGGTGTCGCCCAGGATCGCGGCCACCGAGAGCAGCCCGAAGAGCAGCCACGGATCGAGCGAACCGAGCGCCGCAAAGGCACCCGCGGCAAAGAGCAGCGAATCGCCCGGCAGGAACGGCATCACCACCAGGCCGGTCTCGACGAAGATGATCGCGAACAGGATCGCGTACGTCGTGGTGCCGTACTGGCGGATGAGTTCGCCCAGGTGCACGTCGAGGTGCAGGAAGAAATCGACAAACCAGCGGAGCGTGTCCATCAGGAATCCTGTGCGGAAAAGCCGAACTCGCCCAGCAGCGGGACGAACCGGACGTCATGGATTGATTCTCGGCTGAAGCCATCTTCACTGTCATCACGCACCACCAGCGTGAGCACCTGTTCCTCACGCGACCCCACCGGGATCACCATTCGCCCGCCGGGCGCCAGCTGGTCGACCAGCGGTTTCGGCACATCGGGCGACGCCGCCGAGACCACGATCGCATCGTACGGCGCGCACGCCTTCCAGCCCAGCGTGCCGTCGGCGTGCAGGATCGATACGTTGGCGAACCCCTGCTCCCTGACCACGTCATGTGCCCGGCGCGCCAGCTCCGCGATCCGCTCCACCGAAAACACCGTCTCGGCGAGCATCGCAAGCAGGGCCGTCTGGTATCCCGAGCCAGTGCCGATTTCCAGCACACGTTCGCGACCGGTGAGGCGCAGCATCTCGCACGACCTCGCCTGCACGAACGGCTGTGAGATCGTCTGCCCGTTGCCGATCGGGAACGCCGCGTCCTCGTACGCCTGATGCTGCAGGGTATCCGGGAGAAAACGGTGGCGCGGTACGGTCCCGACCGCGCGCAACACCGCCATGTCCCGCACGCCCTTCAACTGCAGTGCCTCGACCAGACGGCTTCGATACCCCGCGTATCCGTCGCTCACGTCAGCCCTCGAGCCGCCATTCCCGCACCGCATCGATCAGGCCATGACTGGTGAGGTCGAGCTGCAGCGGCGTGATCGACACGTACCCGGCCTCGACCGCAGCGTGGTCGGTGTCGGGGTCGCCAGTCCAGGTGATCTTGCCACCACCGATCCAGAAGACATCCCGTCCCCACGGATCCTGCTGCTTCATCACGCTTTCCGAGAAGACCCGCGACCCGAGCTTGGCCACCCGCACCCCTTTCACTTCATCGGCGGGAATGCCGGGCAGGTTGATGTTGAGCAAGCGTGTTGGGCGGGATGCTGCCGTGCTCGGTGATCCGCTTGACGAGCCCGGCCACCAGGGGTCCGTACCCGGCCATGAGGTCGTCGCGCCGCGATGCGAAGGAGAATGCCACGCCGGGAATTCCGAGCACCACTGCTTCCATGGCCGCGGACACGGTGCCGGAATACAGCACGTCCTCGCCGAGGTTCGGGCCGTGGTTGATCCCGCTGAACACGAAGTCGGGACGTTCGGGCATCAGGGCGTCGATGGCGAGCATCACGCAATCGGTGGGCGTGCCGTCGACCTGCCAGGTGCCGTCGGGGCGCCGCACCGGGCGGAGCGGTCGGGTGAGCGTGAGTGCGTGCGACTGTGCGCTCTGCTCGCGATCCGGTGCGACCACCGTCACGGTGCCGACGGCCATGCACGCTTCCGCCAGCACCTGGATCCCGGGCGCGAGGATGCCGTCGTCGTTGGCCACGAGGATCTGCATCAGGCGCTACTTGTTGCCGGCACGCGGGCGAGCGCTGTCACCCAGGGCGAGGCGAAGATTCGGACCCTCGTCCGGCCCACTGTCGTCGGGCTCGACCCGCGGCGCGGGCTCCCGCCCCTCGAGCACCGCGAGGACGTCGGAAAGCGAGTTCTGCACCTCGGCGACGGTCTCGAAGCGCATCGCCGACCTCGCCGCGTCCTTGAGCTGGCCGCTCCGCCGATACTGGTCGAGCCGCTGGCGCGCACCCTCGATCGTGTACTTCTCGGTGTAGAGCAGGTTCTTCACGAGCATGATCAGCTCGACCTCGCGCGACTTGTAGACGCGATTGCCCGACCGGTTCTTCGCCGGATTGAGGAACCGGAACTGGCTCTCCCAGTACCGCAGCACGTGCGGCTTGAGGTCGGTCAGTGCGCACACTTCGCCGATGGAGAAGAACTCCTGGACCAGGTGTGGCAAGCTCATGCCCAGCGCTCCGCCTTGAGGGTGCGTTCCATCAGTACCTGGATGCAGTCGCGCGGCGACGCACCCTCGAAGAGGACAGCGGCCACCTGTCGGGTGATCGGCATCTCGATGCCGTGCCGGCTCGCGAGGCGTGACGCGGCCTGCGCCGTGTTGACCCCTTCGGCGACAGTGCGGTGCGTCGCGCGATACTCCTCCAGCGTGGTGCCGTGTGCGAGTGCCACGCCGAGCTGGCGATTGCGCGAGAGCGCACCGGTGCACGTGAGGATGAGATCGCCCATCCCCGCCAGCCCGGCGAAGGTGTGCGGATCGGCGCCGAGCGCATTGCCCAGCCGGGTGATCTCGGCGAGCCCCCGCGTGATCAGCGCGGCGCGGGGGTTGTTGCCGAGACCGAGCCCCTCGAGCACACCGGCGGCGATCGCCATGGTGTTCTTGAGCGAACCGCCCAGCTCCACACCCACCACGTCGCTCGCGCGGTAGACCCGGAACGCTGGTGTCGAGAAGAGGCGCTGCGTGAGCTCGGCAGCGACGATGTTGGCGCTGGCCGCCACCACTGCCGTTGGCTGGTTGTCGTACACCTCCCGCGCGAAGCTCGGCCCGCTGAGCGCGACGAACGCGGCCTGCGGTACCACCTCGGCGGCGACATCACTCATCAACTCCAGCGTGTCGGTTTCCATCCCCTTGGTGGCGCACACCAGCGGCGTGTTGGGTGCAATCGCACCCGACGCGTCGCCGAGCACGCGCCGCGCAACGTGACTCGGCACCACGCAGCACACCGATTCGGCACCGTCGAGCGCCTCGCCGAGGTCACCGGTTGCGCGGAGCCGGGGGTCGAGCGGCGCGTCGGCAAGAAAGACGTCGTTGAGGTGACGACGATTGATCGACTCGACAACTTCGTCTTCGTAGGCCCAGAGCCGGACCGCGTGGCCCTGCCTGGCCAGCAGGTTGGCGAGCGTGGTGCCCCACGAGCCGGCGCCCAGTACCGCGACCCGGGTGCTCATGGCGCCGCCTCTGCCTTCTGGCCGAAGCGCGACTCGGTCCCCCGCACCAGCCGGATGATGTTGCTGCGGTGCATGAAGATGATCGCCGCCGAGAGGATGAAAACCAGGGGCAGCGCTGGGCGTGCGGACGCGTTGAGGAGCCACACCGCGGGCGGCAGCACCAGTGCTGCGACAATGCTCGCCAACGACACATAGCCGGTGAGCTTGGTCACCACTGCCCACGCGACAGCGCAGACGAGCCACGCGAGCGGGGCGAGGCCCAGCATCACGCCACCACCCGTTGCCACGCCCTTGCCGCCGCGAAAGCCGACGAAGAGGGAGAAGGCGTGTCCGATGACCGCGACCATCCCGAGAAGCACTGCGCCCACCGGACCGAGACCGGCCCATGGTGCGAGCACCAATACCGGAAACGCCCCCTTCGCGATGTCGAAGAGTGCGATGGCGATGGCCAGCGGGGCGCCGAGCTGCCGATAGGCATTCGTCGCACCGAGGTTGCCACTGCCCACCGTGCGGAGGTCGATGCCCTTGACTGCGCGCACCACCCAGTACGACGTCGGGATCGCGCCGACCAGATATGCGATGGCCACGGCAATCGCAATCCTGGTCATCAGCGCTCCCCGCGGCGGTTGAGCTTGAGCCGGAGCGGCGAGCCGTCGAAGCCCCAGGCCTTGCGGAAGCCGCGGATGAGGTAGCGCTGGTACGACTCCGGGATCGCGTCGGGCCGGTTCGACACGATCGCGAACGTCGGCGGTGCCGACTCGATCTGCGTGGCGTACAGCAGCTTCACCTCTTCACCTGCTTTCTGCGGCGGTGCGGCGCGTTCGAGCAGCGCCTGCAGCACGCGATTCACTTCAGCGGTCGCCACGCGCACCTTACGCGACTCGGCGATCTCGATGATCATGTCGTGGATCTTGCGGATGCGTTGACCGGTGAGCGCCGACCCGTAGAGGAACGGCACGAACTCGAGAAACGGTGCCTTCTCGATCAACTGTTCCTCGCCCCGCTTGGCGGTGTTGGCGTCCTTCTCGGGGATCAGGTCCCACTTGTTGACGAGGATGATCACCGCACAACCCTTGTCCCAGGCCTTGTTGGCGATCCTCAGGTCCTGGTTGTGCAACCCCCGCTCGGCGTCGACCACGAGGATGCAGACATCGGCGCGATCGATCGACCGCTCGGTGCGGATGTTGGAGTAGAACTCGAGGGTGTCATCGACCTTCGCGTGGCGGCGCAGGCCGGCGGTGTCGACAAAGGTCAGCAGGCGCCCGTCGTGGCGCAGCTGCGAGTCGATCGAGTCGCGGGTGGTCCCGGCGATGGGCGTCACCACCAGCCGCTCCTCGCCGAGGAGCTTGTTGATGAGCGAAGACTTGCCGGCGTTCGGGCGCCCGACCACGGCGATGCGGATCTCGCTCTCGTCGACGGTGTCGTCCATCTCCGGCATCAGGCGCACCATCTCGTCGAGAAGGTCGCCGCTGCCCTTACCCGTCGCCGCCGACACCGGCCACGGCTCGCCGAGACCGAGTTCGTAGAACTGGAATCGGGCTTCCCGCTCGGGAAGTTCGTCGAGCTTGTTGACGGCTAGCATCACCTCGCGGCCGGAGGTTCGCAACCGCTGGGCGATGTCACCATCGATCGGATTGATCCCGTCCTTGCCGTCGACGACGAGCACCACGACGTCGGCCTGGTCGACGGCGCGCTCGACCTGCTCGCGGATCGCCTTGTCCATTGTCTCGTCGGAGTACGGGACGAGGCCGCCGGTGTCGACAACCCAGAAGTCGCGGCCGTTCCAGGTCCCGTCACCGAAGTGACGGTCGCGGGTGGTGCCAGCACGGTCGGAGACGATCGCGTTGCGACCACCGACGAGGCGGTTGAAGAGGGTCGACTTGCCGACATTCGGCCGGCCGATCAGGGCGACGGTGGGTTTGCTCATGCGGCTACCGGTGTGTCGAGGGCATCGACAAATGATTTCGACATCCGGACCGGCATCGGCACGGCGCCTGCGAGGTCGGCGAGGGGCAATGAATCGATGAACAGTCCATCGTCGTTGAGCGCTTCACCGGGGAGGAGCGCGAGGTCGCAGCCGTTCGATGCCGGCGAGCGCTTCCTGGATTGCGCGACCGGAAAGCAGGCCCGCGGTGGTGACCCGTGACCCGAAGATGTCGTTGACCACGGGCACCAGCACGAACTCGGCGCCAGTCGCCTCACTCAGCGGGCCCAGCACCATCGGCATCAGCGGCGCCATCGAGGTGCCCGTCACGACCGCGACGCGGCGACCGGCCCAGCCGCGGAGTGCGTCCGACCCTTCGCGCACCTGTTCCTGCAGCCAGCGCACCGAGCCCACGCCGTTCTCGACCTGGTCGAAGGTGCCGTATGCTCCGGCGGGCGGCAGCTCGCGCGCGGCGCGGAGGTAGAGCTCGTCGGCGCCGAAGGCCCAGCCGATGCCTCGTTCCTGCATGGCGCGCGCGGCGGCGCGCTCGACGATATCGACTGCTGCCGAACACTCGGCTTCCGTGGGTTCACGGACGAGGTGGTGCTTGGAATACTCGGTGAGGCCCACGGGCACCACCGACACCGTCAGCACTGACGGCCCGAAGTTCCAGAGATCGTCGAGGGACTGCTGCAACACGGCGCCGTCGTTGACGCCGGGCGACATCACGATCTGGGTGTGGAACTCGATCCCGTGGTCGGCAAACTCGCGGAGCTGCGAGATGATCTCCGGCGCCTGCGGATTGCGCAGTACCCAGCGGCGCACCACCGGGTCGGTGGCGTGCACCGACACGTAGAGCGGCGAGAGCCGGTAGTTGATGATCCGGGAGGTGTCCCGCGGCTTGAGGTTGGTGAGCGTCGCGAAGTTTCCGTAGCGAAAGCTCAGCCGGTAGTCGTCGTCGCGGATCGACAGCACGCCGCGGAGCCCATCGGGGTTGCCATCGACGAAGCAGAAGTCGCAGCGGTTGGCGCAGCGACGGATGCGGACCGGCTCGACCTCGACGCCGAGTCGCTCCTCGACGGGGCGCTCGACCTCGACCTCGTACTCGTTGTCGTCTTCGGGCTGGCGGTAGACGAGGGTGAACTGCTCGTCGGCGGTCAGGAACTCCCAGTCGAGGAAGTCCTCGAGCGGTGCGCCGTCGACGGTCACGAGTTCCGTTCCGGGCAGGAGCCCGAGTTCCTCGCCGATCGAACCGGCGGCCACGCTTTCGACCTTGATCATGCCGGCCCAGGCTTCAATATCATCTGGACAATATGGGCGTATGTGCGCGTGGGGACAAGGGTTAGGGCGTGCCACTTAAAGCAGATACGAGGGTAATCCTGGCCAGGCGGCCGAGTGGACGGACAACGAAAAGGCCGGCCGACACGGGATGTGTCATGACCGGCCTGAATCCGTTGCTGCACCGACAAGCGGGAGACGGGGTTCGAACCCGCGACCCTCAGCTTGGGAAGCTGATGCTCTACCAACTGAGCTACTCCCGCACGTGGCCAAGTATAGCCACGGCGGGCGCCGTCTCAACCCCTACTGCTTGACCTCGTAGCGGTAGGCCATGATCCCGTCGCCTTCAGCCTCGAGCACGAACGGGTGCTTCGCCAGCGGCGCCAATGCGGGGATCACGAGGTCCTTCGACGCCACCACCGTGCCGGCCTTGTCGAGGAAGTGGACGTGTACCGAAACCGCCTTGGCCGGGAGGTCCTTGCCGCCAGCGCTCTGCGCCTGACGGCCAGTCGCCACGCCCTCGAGCTTGGCGCCACCGCTGGTGCGCGAGAAATTGTCGACCGCAATGCTGGTCGGCATCCCGATGAGCCCCGTGACCGTGGCAATCAGTTCGTCCTGCTTGTTGCTGAGGCGATAGCCCTCGCCGAGGAGCTTGATGTGGTCCTCGTTGAGCGGCTCGAGCTGGACAAGCGTCTTGCCAACCAGCACCAGCTTCGGTCCGTCCTTGAGCGCCAGGTGGGTATTGGCCAGGTTGAACCACGCATAGCGGTCATACGGCGCCATTTCGGCGGCCTTCTGGAACGCCTCTGCGGCCTCGGCAAACTTCTTCTCGTTGAAATAATTGACGCCGGCCGACATCAGGTCGCTCGACGTCAGGGTGCCGGCGGCCGCGCTGGCCGCGAGCAGGTCCTTGTCCAGCGCGGCGGCCTCCTCGGCCTTGCCGGTTGCGCGCAGCGACACGGCGAGCGCCTTGCGCGCCTCGACATCGCCGGGCACCCACACGACATACTTCCGCAGCGCGGTGATCGCCTGCTCATGCCGATCGGCGCGCTGGTGCATCGCCGCCACGTTGAACGTCGCCTGATTGCGCAAATCATTGAACCGCGCGTCCGCCTCGGCCAACTCGGCGGCCTTGGCGAAGTACCACGACGCGCTGTCGGTCTGTTCGGCGTTGATGAACAGGATTCCCATGTTGTAGTACGCCGTCGGGAACTCCCGGTAGATCAGCAGCGATTGACGGAACAGCGCCAGCGCCGAATCGGCATTGTCGGCCTTGGCAAATTCCCCAGCCGGGTTGGTCAGCACGGTGCCTGCTGCCTGACGATAGTGCTTGATGTCTTCCTTGCACTCGGGCAGCAACTGTTCCGCCTTGGTGAACGAGCTGTCGGCACCACGGAGATCACCCTGCATCAGGTCGATGCGCCCCTGGTAGTACCACGCGGCCCCATTGTCGGCCTGCTCATTTTCGGTGAACGCCTCGTGCAGCACCCTGTCGGCGTCGCGCAACAGGCGCTCGCGGCGCGGACCGTCGGGGTTCTCGTAGGCCGACTTGAGGTACGTGGCGGCGCTCGACACCTTGAAATGGCCAGTCTTGATGTCGCATCCCGGCACCTCGTAACGACCAGCAATCGCCTTGATCACCCGCGCGTTGGGCGCATCCTGCGCCGACAGGACGGTCGGAACAACCACCGCCGCGAGGATCAGCAGTCCACTCTTCGACATCAGCACTCCCATGGTATCAGGACAACGGGTTGAAGCTCCGTCAGATCTCATCCTTGTCATAACGCACGGCCCGGCTCAATCGTTCCAGCGGGGACGGACATGATCGGACACTGAACGAAGAATAATCAGGCGTGCGAGAGTTGCCCGGTCAACCGTCTCCCCCGCAATCATACGGAGCCAACCCACGTCGATGGCCACACCACACCCGCAGGGCCCCATCGCCCGCATTCCGATCGGACTCAAGCTCCCCCTGGTGGCGGGCATGCTTGTGCTCGCCGTCGCGCTCATCATGGGCGTTGCCTCGCTGGTGGCGGTCCGGCAGACGCTGCTCACCACCTCGGTGGCCCGCCAGCAACAACTCGCGACCCTCTTCGCCGATTGGTACGGCACCGCCATCAGGGGCATCGAGACCCAGGCCACTGCCAAGGCGTCACGCCCGGCGCTCGTCCGTTACGCATCGTCGAGAGACCCTGCAGACCGGTTCGAGGCCATGAACGCACTCGAGTTCGTCACCGGCTCCCCGCAGGACAGTCAGGTGATTGCCGTGGAGCTTCTGGGCGGCGCCGGGACTCAACTGCTCGTGACCGGCAAGGCACGCGATGACGTCGCCCGATTCCACGCCAGCGGGGGCGTGCCGCTCCCCGCACACGCTGATTCCGGACGGGTTGGTCTGCTCCGGGTGGTTGATGGCCGGGTCATCTACCCGGTGGTGGCCCGGGTCGGCGACGACGAGCCTACTGCGCACGTGGTCATCTGGCGGCGAGTGACCGGGACGCGGGAGAGCAGGCAGCGGACCACCGACCTCATCGGGACCAGTGGGACGATCCTCACAGCCAACAGCGATGGTTCGGCGTGGACCGACCAGGGCCGCCCTGTCGATGGTCCGGTGCTCGGGGCGGCGTCGCAAGACTCCACCATCACCTATCGGCGCGGCGGCGTCGAGGGACCATTGCTCGGCTACCCGATGGCGCTCCAGGGAACACCGTGGGTACTGATGATCGAGTTCCCGCGGCAAACCGTCCTCGCGCCCACGGCGGCGTTCACCCGGGACCTCACCGCGATCGGGCTGGTGGGCGTGGCCCTATCGCTGCTGGTCGCGTGGCTGCTCAGCGGAAGGTTGTCACGCCCGCTTCGCCGGCTGACGGCAGCGGCCGAGGTGATCACCCGCGGCGGCGAACCGGACCGCCTCGCGCTTCGTCGCTCCGACGAACTCGGTGTGCTCGGCGCGGCCTTCGATACGATGGCAGGCGGTGTCCGCGACTCGCGGCATCGGCTGGAGGAAGAGGTCGCCACGCGCACGACCGCGCTCAACAACACGCTGACCCAACTACAGGACGCGCAGGAGGCGCTGGTTCGTCGCGAGAAGCTCGCGACCATCGGCCAGCTGGCCAGCAGCGTCGGGCACGAGCTCCGCAATCCACTCGGTGTGATCAGCAATGCGGCCTATTACCTCGAGCTCGTGGTTCCAGACCCGGAGCCCGTGGTGGTGGAGTACCTCGGCATCATTCGGCGGCAGGTCGATACGTCGACCAAGATCATCAACGACCTGCTGGACTTTTCCCGGGTTGCGCGTGCCGACCGGCATCCGGTGTCCCTGCATTCACTCGTGGACACGCAGCTCCGTGAGCTGGTGATACCCGAAGGGATCACGGTCGAGCATGACGTCCCCGACAGCCTGCCCCCTGTACTGGCCGACCCGGTGCACGTGAGCCAGGTGGTGCTCAACCTGCTGACCAACGCGGTTCAGGCCGTCGGGCAGTCACCCGGCTCGGTTACCGTGAGCGCACGAATGAACGGTGATCGCACGGCGCATCTCGAGGTTCGCGACAGCGGGCCGGGAGTCGGACCATCCATGCACGACAAGATCTTCGAACCGCTGTTCACCACGAAGGCCCGTGGGATCGGGCTCGGGCTCGCGGTGTCACGATCGCTCGTGGTGGCGAATGGTGGAACGTTGACATCCGAACCCGCTGAACGTGGCGCCCGATTCGTCCTCACCCTGCCGCTGGCCGAGCACGCCGAATGACGCGCCGCGTGCTGGTCGTCGATGATGACGTGGAAATGGTTCGCACACTCGCCGACATCCTGCGCCTTCGGGGGTGGACGCCTGACGTGGCGTACTCCGGGGAGGAAGCGGTCGCCGCGGAGCGCGACGGTGGGTACGACCTGGTACTGATGGATATCAAGATGCCGGGCATGGACGGTGTCACCGCGTTCCGGCAGATGCGCGCGCACAATCCCACGGCGCGGGTGGTCCTCATGACGGCGCACACCGAACCGGAAATCGTGCGCGCAGCCGTGAGCGAGGGCGCGATCAGGGTGCTGTCGAAGCCCGTGGACATGCGCTCGCTGATGCGGCTGATCGAGTGACCGCTACCGGTACAGCACCCCAGCCCCGGTGTTGAACAGCACGACCTGATCGCTGTCCGCGATTTCGCCACGACGTACGAGTTCGACGGCCGCCGCCAGCGATCGCACCACCCTCAGGGGCAAAGTCGACGCCCTCGGTCGCCGCGCCGATGCGCGCCAGCTCCTCCATCCGGTCATCCTCCACCGCCACTGCCCCGCCCCGCGATTCGCGAAGGATCCTGAGCATCAGCTTGTCGCCGAGCGGCCCCGGGACCCTGAGCCCGCTCGCGATCGTCCATGGCTCCTGCCACGGCGTGGCCACCTCGGCGCCCGATTCGAACGCCTCGCACGATCGGTGCACAACCGGTCGATTGCACCGAATAGAAACGCGGCATCGGATCGGTGACCCAGCCTGCCGCCGTCAGTTCGACGAATGCCTTCCACATCCCGATCAGACCCGTGCCACCACCAGTCGGATAGATGATTGCGCTGGGCAGCTTCCAGCCGAGCGCCATCGCGATCTCCAACCCCAGCGTCTTCTTCCCCTCGATGCGGTACGGCTCGCGCAGTGTGCTGAGGTCCATCGCGCCGGTCTCGGCGGCGTACGCCTTCGACGCCTTGCCGCAATCGCCGATGTGGCCGTCGAGCAGCACCAGATCGCCGCCGAACGCGATGATCTGCGCCAGTATCGTCGGCGGCGTGGTCCGTGGCGCATAGACCCTCACCGTGGCACCAGCCCGTGCTGCGTAGGCCGCGCTTGCGACGCCCGCATTGCCTGCGGTCGGCACGACGAATCGATCGACACCCGCGAGCGATGCGCGGGTGATTGCAGCGCTCAACCCGCGCGCCTTGAAAGAGCCCGTCGGGTTGGAAGCCTCGTCCTTGAGCAGCATCAACGGGAGGTTGAGCCGCTTGGCGAGGCGAGGCATCGCGAGCAGCGGCGTGTCGCCCTCTCCAAGCGACACCGGCTCCTCGCCGGGGGCAAGCGGCATGAACGACCGGAACCGCCACATCGACGAGCGGCGCCGCAGCTCCGCGCGCTCTGTCATCGGGTGGATCCGGTCCGGATACCGGACCAGCAGCGGCCTGCCGCACGCGGTACAGACACCGGGTGTACCGGACGCGTCGGCGCGCGTGGCACAGTCGGAACATTCGAGATGCCAGTCCATCATTACCCCTTCACGTGTTCGAGAATGCGCTCGGCGAGCATGGTGCTGAAGCCTGGCAGCGCCGCGATGTCGGCGGGCGTGGCGGCCTGTACCCCGGCGAGCGACCCGAATGCCTGGAGCAGGACACGCCGACGCTCGGCGCCCACGCCGGGGATGTCGAGGAGCGCCGACGTGACGGTGCGTGCGGTACGACGCTGACGATTGAAGGCAACACCAAAGCGGTGGGCCTCGTCCCGGGCGCGCTGCAACAGGCGCAGCGCATCGCTGCGTCGCGGCAGGCGGATCGGCTCGTCGCGACCGGGGACGAAGATCTCCTCGTCACGCTTCGCCAGGGAGGCGAGAGGAACCGCGTCGAGCCCCAGGGCCGACATCGCCGCCTGCGCCGAGGAGAGCTGGCCCTTGCCGCCGTCGATGACCACGAGGTCGGGCATCGGTTTCTCCTCAGCCACGCGGCGACTGAAGTACCGGGTGAGCACCTCGTGGATCGCCGCGAAGTCGTCCTGCTGTCCCGGGCCGGTGATCTTGAACTTGCGGTACTCGCTCTTGCGCGGTCGTCCAGCCTCGAAGGTGACGAGCGAGCCCACGGTGTCGCGGCCCTGGTTGGTGGAGATATCGACGCAGATGAAGGTGCGCGGCACGACGTTCATGCCGAGTTCGCGTCCGAGGGCGTACACCGGATCTTCGGAGCGTTCGCCGGTGTCGAACGATTCCATCCTCAGGCTTTCCAGCAGGTGACGCGCATTCTGGTCCGCGAGCGCCAGCCAGCGCGCGGCCACGCCCCGCTGCGGCACCTGGAATCGGGACGTGGGGAGCGCCAGCGCGATGGCATCGACGTCTGCCGCCGCAAACGGCAGGACGACCCGGCTGGCACGCCCATCGGCGGTCACGTAGTGGCCCACGAGAAACGTCGACAGGACATCGCCGTCGGACTCACCTTCGACGTTCTCCAGGAAGCGGTGCTCGCGACCGACAACCCGACCATCACGCACCCGCATCATGACGCCAACTGCGTCGTCGCCGTCGCGTGCATAACCGATCACGTCGGCGTCACCGGTCCCGATCACCTGCACTGTCGACGGGGTCTCGACCTGGGCCAGCCACTTGAGGGTATCGCGCAGGTCACGCGCGCGCTCGTAATCTTCCGTGTCGCTGGCGCGCGCCATCATCTCGCGTATCTGCGACTTCAGGTCGGCGGTGTGACCTTCGAGAAATTCGGTGACTTCGTCGATCATCGCGCGGTAATCGGCCATCTGCTGCCAGCCGACACACGGCGCCTTGCAGCGCCCGATGTGCAGGTCGAGGCACGGGCGCGCGCGCCGCTCCACGGGGATGTCGTCGCGGCATGATCTCACGGTGAACATCCGCCGCACCAAGGTGAGGGTGCGACGCATGTCGCCGACATCGGTGTAGGGTCCGAAGTAGCGGGCCCCGGCGATATCGAGCCGCCGCGTCGCAAAGACGCGCGGAAACGGTTCCCCCAATGTGACCGCGATCGACGGATAGCTCTTGTCGTCCTTGAGCCGGACGTTGAAGCGCGGCAGATACTCCTTGATCAGGTTGTTCTCGAGGAGCAGTGACGCGAGCTCATCGGGCACGACGATGGTGTCGACATCGGCGATCCGGCGGAGGAGGAGCTGGTTCTTCGGTGAATCGGAGTGGTCCGACGCGAAGTACGAGCGCACTCGGCTCCGGAGGTTCTTCGCCTTGCCGACGTACAGCACGTCTCCGGTCTCATCCTTCCACAGGTAGACCCCGGGTCCATCGGGCAGCGTTTCGAGCTTGCGCTGCAGCACTTCGTTCACCGCCGTCCCCCCATCCGTCGCAGTACGCGGCCGACGCGGCTGGTGATCACCGCGGCCTCTGGAATGTCCCACCACGAGGTAACGCCGAGATAGGTGAGCGCGTTCACTCCGACGGTGATGACGGCGAGGAAGATCGGCGGCATGTCGGGCAGGAGCAGCCGGGCGACCGTGCTCGTGCCGGCGGCAGCGAGTGCAGCCATCCAGAGCTTGAGCAACTCAATGGTCGGCAGGTCGAAGTGACCGATGCGCGCGGCCAGCGCCCGGCGCAGCATCATGAACTCGACCCACGCCGCCACACCCGAGGCCGCGGTGATGCCGGCAGCTCCCCAGTGCACCGGCAGGCCGAGCGCCTTGGGCAGGAAGAGCGCGGCGGTCAGGCCGAGCGTGGCGCCCACGCCAACACGGACGAGGCCCGCCTTGAGCGGTGTTCGGGTGTCATGCAGGGCGTAGAAGGTCGACGAATACAGCCGCCCGAGCGTGGCCGCGAGGAGCCCGATCGACGAACCGGCGAGCACCAGCCAGACATAGCGACTGTTGGCCGCGGTGAACTCGCCGGTCTGGAACAGCGCAGCGGCGATCACCCCACCCAGGGCCAGGAACCCCATCGCCGATGGGACGATGTAGTACGCCAGGCGCTGGGTCGCGGCGTCGAGCCTGATACGGAGGGCACTGGCGACGGTGGCATCGTCACCGCGTTCCCGCGCCATTTCCGGAAGCTCCGCCGCCGAGATCGCGATCCCGAACAACGACACCGGCAGCGTGTAGAGGATCTGCGCGCTGGCGATCGCCGTGGTGGCGCCCCAGATGAGCGACGCGAGTGCCAGGTCGACGAATGCCGATATCTGGTTGGCGCCACGCGAGATGACATTCGGCACGAACGCGCGCATCACGATCGGGATGCCGTGCACCCCGCGCCAGAAGCGTCGGGACCACCGGACCAGCGACACCCCGCACCGATGGCCACTGCACGGCGACCTGCAGCACGCCACCGATGACCGCCCCGATGGCAGCGATCACGATGAACTGCTCGGGTGCGCGGTCGGCGGCAAACAGCAGGATGGTGACGATGATCGCGAAGTTCCACGCCACCGGCGCGGCATACGACAGCAGGAACTGGCGGTGGGAGTTGAGCACGCCGAGGCACCACGCCGAGATCACCAGCAGGCCGGTCGCGGGGAACAGGATCCGGACGATCATCGTCGTGAGCTGTTGCTGGTCGTCGGAGAAGCCCGGCTCGATGGCTGCGACCATCCACGGTGCGACTGCGACCCCGACGAGCACGATGACACTCACGACGGTCATCAGGAGGCCGAGCACGGCGCTCGCGAGCCGTCTGGCTTCCTCGTGGCGGTCCTCGCCGAGAAGTCGCGCGTATGCCGGGATGAACGACGCCGACAGTGCGCCTTCGCCCAGCAGGTTCTGGAGAAAGTTGGGGATCCGGAATGCAGCGTTCCAGATATCCGACGTGCCGCTGATGCCGAGGTAGTGCGACAGCACCCGCTGCCGCACGAGTCCGGCAATCCGGCTCAGGAATATGCCGGTCGCGACAAGGTACGACCCGCGCCGGTTCATCCGGCGCCCGGTGCGTGATCGGTGCGCCGCGTCTGCTCGAAGATCTCCTGCAGGTACTCCGCTTGCTCTCTCGCTTCGCGGAGTGCGTGCTGCAGGATCTCGACATCACCCTCGAGGAGGTCGAGGCGTCGCCTGACGTCGGCCAGCTCGGTGTCGGGTGCCAGGTCGGCGGGCAGTCCTGAGTGTGCACGATGGCCGAATCGCCTGCCAATCGGCGAGCGTGCCAGCATCACGACGATCGGGATGCAGAGCGCAATCAGGAGGACGACACCAAAGGCCGACTTCATTGATCGGCCACGCCGACAGCCGAGGTTGTCACCGCCTTCGCCGCCCACTCGGTTGCAGCACTCATCGCGGCGTCAACCCATGCGCGCCCGTGGACGGCGTGCATGGGAGCGCTGCTCAGGAGGCGCTCCTGCGGGGTGCCGCCGGGCATCAACGCCGCGGCCACCCGCTGGAACTGCGCGTGGGCGATGTCTGTACGGCGACGCAGGTGGCGCTCGAGCAGGCGCTCGAGGTCGTCGACGATCTGTGCCGCGCGACGGATCCGCCCGTCGATCGCGCGGTCGAGCACCGCGTCGATCTCGCGTCCAGCGGCGTGCAGTTCGGCAGCCGACGAGTCAAGGGTGGCGCGAAGTGCCGCGAGCGCCGGTTCGACTGAAGCCGGGAGATCGCGGCGCAGGATCCGACGGGCAACAGTGCCGTCGTCGCGCATCACGTCGTCGGCACCGAGGTCGAGGCGTTCGAGCAGGCGATCGACGAATGGCTCGGCGATCACGCCACCCCAGCGCGGCACCGCAGCGGGCGTTGGCACGTCGAACAGCGGGAACAGCGCCGAAGCCTGGTGGGTCAGGTAGCGCAGCTCGCCCGGCCCCGCGACGTACGCGACTGTCGGCAGCAACGCGCTTTCCACTACAGGTCGGAGCAGCACGTTGGCCGAGAAGCGCTCGGGCTCCTGCTCGAGGAGCTCGCGCAACGCCGCGTGGGTGAATCGCTCGCCGCTGCGGCGAGCAACGAAGCCGTCGCCGTCGACGATCAGGCGATCGCGCCCGACAGCTGTTTCGACGAACACCAGCGAGGCGCCGGCACCGGCATCGATGCCGGTCCCCGCTTCGGGAAGGGCCGCGAGCGCCGCGTCGAGTTCGATGGCACGATCGAGTGCTGCCCACAGCAGCGGCCGTTGCGCGCACTTGAACGCGGGATGGGTGGGGTCGATGCAGGCCACACCGAGTGGCGCGAGGACCTCAGCCGCCCAGCCAGCGAACGCGCCGTGCACGGTACGGTCGGGGCGTCCACCAGCGCTCGATGGCACTGAGATCGGCGGCCGGCAACGATGCACGCAGCACCTCGATTCCCTCGAGCACGGCGGGGCCGAGGAGCTCCTGGTACATCGGCCGCTGCGGCGCGTCAGGCGCCCGCCCGGGCAGCGACCATTCGACCACGTGACCATCGGCATCTGTCCAGGCGGCGCGACTCGCCTCTGCGTGATCGTGATCATCGCCGGCAAGCCAGAAGACCGGCACCACCGGGCGGTCCCAGTGCGCGGTGAGTTGGCGCGCGAGCGCCGCGGCGGCGATTGCCTTGTGCAGGGTATAGAGCGGTCCGCCGAAGAGCCCCGGCTGCTGTCCTGTCGTGACCACGAGCGCACGCGGGTGGTGCAGCTGCGCCATCACGTCGGCACCTGGCGCAACGAGTGACGCGTCGAGCGCTGTGTTCCAGCCGCCTGTTCGCGGAGCGATCGGCGGCATCGGGCCGGACACGGGCGCGGAGATCACTCGCGTCACCGCTGCCTCACGCCGACCGGTCGCCGCGATGGTATGGTTCGCCCCGAAGAATGGTGGATGCGCGGTAGAGTTGCTCCAGCATGATCACGCGCGCGATTTCGTGCGGCAATGTCAGCGGCCCCAGGCTCCACCGCTGGCGGGCACGTTCGCCGACCGCCGCCGACACGCCAACCGCGCCGCCGACGATCAGGGCGACGTCACGCGCCGCGAGCCGCCAACCGTCGACCTGCGCGGCCACATCCTCGCTGCTCCAGGGACTGCCGCCCTGATCGAGCAGGACGACATCGATGTCGGCGCCGACGGCATCCAGGAGATGCCGCCCCTCCTCATCGCGTTGACGATCGACGCTTCCGGCACGCCCGGCCTCGCGAACCTCGCGTTCGTTCACCGGAATGAACCGGCGGAGCCGGCGGAGGTAGTCGTCGCCCACCTGCCGCAGTGCGGGCCGGAGCTTTCCCACCGCCACGACATGCACCTGCATCAGGCATACATCCCGCGGAGCCGGTGCACCGCCGCCACGCGCTCGATCGCGAGCATGTATGCGCCGATGCGCATGCTGACGTCGTGCTTCTCCGACATCGCGGCGACTTCCTCGAACGCCTTCTCCATGATGAGCCGCAACCGTTCGTTGACGGTCGGTTCATCCCAGAAATAGCCACCGCGGTCCTGGACCCATTCGAAGTACGACACGGTGACACCGCCGGCGTTGGCGAGAATGTCCGGCACCACGTAGATCCCCTTGCGATCGAGGATCGCGTCGGCACGCGCGGTGGTCGGTCCGTTGGCACCCTCGCAGATGATCTTTCGCGCGCACCAGGTCGGCGTTCTTGCTGGTGATGACGTTCTCGAGCGCGGCCGGAACGAGCACGTCGCACGGCAGCGTGAGCAGTTCGTCGTTGGTCACGCTGATCGCGCCCGGATAGCCCTCGAGGAACCGGTGCTCCTTCACCCACTCGATACAGTGCTCGATGTCGAGACCCTTCTGGTTGTGGATGCCGCCGCTCTTGTCGCTCACCGCAATGACCTTCATCCCCTCCTGTTGCATCAGGCGGGCGGTCGTGGAGCCGACGTTGCCGAATCCCTGGATGGCAACGGTTGCGCCCTTGATCTTCATCTTCCGGTGTCGCAGCGCACACTTTGTCGTGACCAGGCAGCCGCGCCCGGTTGCCTCGCGCCGTCCGAGTGACCCGCCCATCTCGACCGGCTTTCCGGTCACCACGGCGGTGACGGTGTGGCGCTTGTGCATCGAGTACGTGTCCATGATCCAGGCCATGACCCGCTCGTTGGTGTTCACGTCGGGAGCCGGAACATCGGAGTCGGGGCCGAGCATGTCGATGATCGCCGAGGTGTAGCGACGGGTGATCTTCTCCAGTTCGGCCGCCGAGAGCGCATGCGGGTCACAGATCACGCCACCCTTGGCGCCACCGAACGGGAGATTCACCACGGCGCATTTCCACGTCATCCAGGCCGCGAGCGCGTTGACTTCCTCGAGCGTCACGCCGAGATCGAAGCGCAACCCGCCCTTCCCCGGCCCACGCGACGTGTTGTGCTGCACCCGGATGCCGGTGAACACCTCGATCTCGCCGCTGTCGCGCATGATCGGGATCGACACGATGAGCTGCTTCTCGGGAGCCCGCAGCACCTTGTAGAGACCGGGCTCGAGGTTGAGCCGGCGCGCCGCGTCGTCGAAGCGCTCCATCATCGACTCGAAGGGATCGGTCTCGAGGGAGCGGAATCGAAGGTCACGATCCTGCTTGATCAGCGTCTGGACCTTGCGCGGCTTGGCGTTCGCCATGTTGAAAGCACTCCGGTCCCGTCGGGACCTCGGGTGAAGGTGAGTCAGGAACCTGACATGATGAGGGCGTCGAGGGCACCCCTGATGGCGTCCTCGCCCTGTTCGAACGTGACTGCCAGCATCGCCACGAGCGGTTCGGGAACGCTCACCGGCCAGCGGCCGCGCAGCTTGACGGCATCCTTGGCGGTGAGCACCACGTGATCGGCGCGGCGGGCCGCGTGCGCCAGCCATGCGACATCTTCGTCGCGAAACTGGTGGTGGTCCTTCCAGGTGGCCACCTGCACCTGCGCACCTGTCCGCTTGACCTGGGTGACGAAGGCGTCCGGGTCGGCGATGGCGCTCGCGGCCACCACCCGACGCCCGTCCAGCATCTCGACCGGGTGCTCGATGCCACTCACCAGTTCGCGCAAGACGCCGAGCGAGAGATGTGCCACCGCAACAGGTCCGGCGACGCGAGCTGCAAGGTCCGACGCCATGGCGAGGGCGGTGTCAGCGTCGGCGCGCTTGCGGGTCACGATCACGGCGTCGGCACGCTCGAGTGCTCGAAACCCCTCCCGCCATGGTCCCGCTGGCAGCGGCCACGACACGGCCCGTGACGTCTCGGCGCTGATCACACAGATGTTGAGGTCACGGGCGACGTCGAGGCGCTGGTATGCGTCGTCGAGGACCAGCACCTGCGCGCCGCCAGCGACCGCGAGCGCAGCACCGGCGCGACGGTCGGGGTTGGCTTCGACGATGGCCCCAGGCACGGCGTCGCGGTGCACGTCGGCTTCATCGCCCCCGTAGCCGCGCAGCAGGATGCCCGGCGTCACCCCGCGCTGCATGTAGTGTTGCGCAACCCATCCCGCGAGCGGCGTCTTGCCTGACCCGCCGACCGTGAGGTTCCCGATCGCCACTGTCGGCATCGGAAGGTCGTGGGTGGTCAGCCAGCCTCGTCGATACGCGGACTCGCGCAGGCGCATTCCGGCGTACCAGAGACCACTGGCCGGTACGAGCACGCCGCGCGCCGCGCGTGCGCCCGTGCCGCGGCTGGTCCACAGCCAACGGATCATCCGATGACCATCTCCGCGACGGCGGGCCATCAGTTCACCATCGCCCGTTCAAGTGCATCGAGCGACGCCGTGCACTGCGCGATGGCGGCGTCGAGCCCTGCCACGCCGGGCGCAACCGAGAAGGGTTCGCCATACTGCACGGCGACGCGCGCCCACAGCCGCGGTACCACCATCCGGTCCCATGAATCAAGTTGCCACGATCGGCTCACGATTGCATGCACCGGCAGGATCATCGCACCAGCCGACTGCGCAGCGCGCACCGCCCCGGGCTTGACCACACGACGAGGCCCGCGTGGTCCGTCGGGCGTGACGGCCAGCGTTCCGCCCCTGCGAAGCACCCGCATCGCACCCAGCAGCGCCCGCATCCCGCCTCGGGACGATGACCCGGGCACGATGCGGTAGCCCAACCCCTCCGCATAGTCGGCGAGATACTGCCCCTCTCGCCCTTCGCTCACCACGATCGCGATCCCCTGACCCCGGTGTTGCCAGAGCAACGGCAGCAGCACTTCATGCCAGAGCAGGAAGACAAAGGGTCGACCGCTCTCCACCAATCTGCTGGCGGTGGCTGTCGGCGCTCACGCTGATCCGCCAGCTTGCGGCGATCGCGTTGACGATCGGGGTCCCGAGCCGACGCACGAATCCCCGCGACAGCCGGAGCTTCATGCCGCGAGCACTTCGGCAGCAATGGTCGCGACACGCTCGCTCGCGCCGGGCGCGCCGAGTCGCTCGCGAACGATCGCCAGTCCGGCACGCTGCGCCTGGCCCTCAGGCGAGTCGGTATCGAGCAACAACCTGCCGTGGTGGGCGAGTCGGTCGACGGTGACATCGTCCTGCACCAGTTCGGGGACCACTTCCCGGTCGGCGACCAGGTTCACGAGGCTGATCCAGCGGGCCGTCACCCTGCTCCGCAGCAACCGGTAGGTGATCGGATGGACCTGGTACGCGACCACCATCGGCACTGCCGCCAGGGCGGCCTCGAGTGTGGTGGTTCCTGACTTCGCGAACACGGCGTCAGCGGACGCGAGCACGAGGGCCGGGTCATCGCGCACGACGTCCATCGTGTCGCTACCGGGATACTCGCCCCACGCGGTCGCTGCGATGACGATGCGATCGCACGCGCCCTTCCTCACGAAGTCGCCGTGCCGCGTCACGGTACAGTGGCCACAGTCGCCTGATCTCACCCTTTCGCGAGCCCGGGAAGAGTGCGAGCACGCGGGAGGCCGGTGCGATATCGAGTGTGGTCCGTGCCGTGTCGCGGGTCGGCGCTCCCGAACGATCGAGGAGCGGGTGACCCACGTACTGGGCGGCGATTCCGGCACGCCCGAAGAATGCTGCCTCGAAGGGGAGGATGACCGCCAGACGATCGACACATCGGGCGAGACGACGAGCGCGGTGAGGTCGCCATGCCCATACCTGCGGCGCGATGTACCAGAGCACCGGGATCTTGTGCGACGCGCATCCTCGGCGACCAGAAAGTGGAAGCCGGGATAGTCGATGGGGATCACAAGATCATAGGCCCCGGCTCGGAAACGGCGCCGGAGCGCACGGCGCAGCCGGAGGTGAGCCGGGAGTGTGTGGAGAACCTCGACCAGTCCCATCGCAGACAGGCCCTCGATCGATTCGACCATGGTCGCACCGGTTGCGGCCAGGTGCCGACCGCCCACCGCGTCGATGGTGGCGCCGGGGAAACGCCGCGTGAGGGCCGACGCCACGCGCGCCCCATGGAGGTCGCCCGAAGGCTCCCCCGTAAGGACCAGGATTCGGGGCGTCATCGACCGAGCGCAGGAACCGGCGAGCGATGCACCGCAGCGGTCACGTCGAGCGCCAGCGCCAGCGCCGCGCGACCCTCCGCGGCGTCCACGATGGCTGCGGGGTCGCCGCGTACCGCAGCCGTAAACGCGGCAAGCTCGAGGCCGAGTGCATCGGCATGTGGCGCCTCGAGCGGGACGGTCTCGACGATTTCCTCGATGCTTTCGCCGCTTCCCGGGCGCCAGCCGTCGCGCAACCGCATGAACGCCCCGGTACCCGTCCCGAGATCGAGTGACAGGTATCCGGAGGCCTGAAAGATCCGAAGCCGGCGCACCCGCTCCCGCGCCACGCGCGACGCCGTGATCGACGCGACGGCGCCACCGGCAAACTCAACCCGGGCGTTGACCATGTCGAGGTGCGATGACAACACGCTGACTCCGCTCGCACGGACGTCGGTGGCCGGTGCCCCTGCGACGAGGTGATTGGTGATGTCGAGGTCGTGGATCATCAGGTCGAGGACCACGGCGACGTCGGTCCCGCGCGGCTGGAACGGCGCGAGACGGATGCCCTCGATGAAGATCGGATTCTCGATCATCGAGCCTGCAGCGCGGATCGCACGATTGAAGCGCTCGATGTGCCCGACTGCGAAGGTCACCGAATGTCGCGAGGCCTCGGCGAGCATCTCGTCGGCCTCGGCGAGCGTGGTGGCGATGGGCTTCTCCATCAGCACCGACACCCCCGCACCGAGGCAGGTGAGCCCGACATCGCGATGATAGGACGTCGGCACGGCTACCGACACAGCCTGCACAGCGTCCAGGAGCTCGGGAAGACTGCCAAAGGCACGACATCCGACTTCCTCGGCGACCGCAGCGGCCCGGGCGTGGTCGGGGTCGTGCAGGCCCACGAGCTCGGCGCCGTGCATGGCGGCGTAATGACGCGCGTGGTGGCGCCCCAGCGCACCGACACCGACCACCCCGACGGCAACGCGTTCGCTCACGCCGGGACGCCTCGCTGCGACGACGACACGAACTCGATGAAGCGGGTGACCTCGTCGCTCTCCGGCAGGTCGGTGCGGGCCCGCTCGAGCGCCTGGGTGAGGTTGAGGTCGCTGTTGAAGAAGAGTCGATACGCGCGCTTGAGGGTCGCGATCGTGTCGGGCGAGAAGCCCTGTCGCTGCAGCCCGACCGAGTTGAGCCCGTACAGCTCGACGGGGTTGCCAACGGCTTTCACGTAAGGCGGAATGTCCTGGTTGACCCGGGTGGCGCCACCGATGAACGAGTGTGCACCGATCGTCACGAACTGGTGCACGGCGACGAGGCCGGAGAGCGCCGCGCGATCGTGGATGGTGACATGACCGGCCAACTGGGTGCCATTCGCGATGATCACGCCGTCGCCGAGGTCACAATCGTGGGCGAGATGCACGTACGTCATGATGAAACAGCCGCGCCCGACGCGGGTGCGGCCCGACGCGGACGTGCCGCGGTTGATCGTGGCGTGTTCGCGAATGATGGTGTCGTCGCCGATCTCGACCCACGTTTCCTCGTCGCGGTACTTGAGGTCCTGCGGCGGTCCGCCGAGGATCGACCCGCTGCCGACGTGCACGTTCGAGCCGAGGATGACGTTGCGTTCCAGCGTCGCGCGTGCGGCGACGTGGCAGCCTGCGCCGACCGTGACCATCGGACCGATGATCGCGAACGCCCCGATGACGGCGTCGGACGCGACGTTGGCGGTCGGGTCGATGAGCGCCGAGGGATGGAGCCGCGTTGTCACCGGTCCATGACCTGCGCCATCATGTCAGCTTCGCACACCACCTTGCCCTCGACGAATGCCTGGCCCCGCATCTTGCAGGTGCGACCTCGCAACTGCACGAGGTCGACCTCGAACCGGAGCTGGTCGCCCGGCAGCACGGGCCTGCGGAACTTCACGCCATCGATGGATGCGAAGTACACGACCTTGTTCCCGGCGTTGTCGAAGTGGTCCATCAACAGCATCCCGCCCACCTGCGCCATCGCCTCGACGATGAGCACGCCCGGCATGATCGGGTGTCCGGGAAAATGGCCCTGGAAGAACGGCTCGTTGATGGTGACGTTCTTGAGGCCGACGATGCGCGTGCCGGGCTCGATCTCGACGATCCGGTCGACCAGCAGGAACGGCCACCGGTGCGGCAGCACCTGCATGATCCGCGTGATGTCGAGACCCGAAGGATCGGTGCGCTGCGCGCGCCGGGCGAGAGCGGTCGCCAATGCGACATTCCCCTTGTGACTTGGTCGTTCTGCGACGATGTGGGCCTGCACGCGTGCGCCGAGCAGTGCGAGGTCACCCACGATATCACCGATCTTGTGACGCACGAACTCGTCGTTCCAGCGGAGGTCACCGGTGGCCACGGCGTCGTCGGAGAGGACCACGGCCATCTCGGGCGACGCGCCCTGCAGCAAACCGCGCGATTGCAGGGCCTCGACCTCGTGCATGAACCCAAAGGTACGCGCCGGGGCGATCTCGCGCCTGAACGTCTCCGGGGTGATCTCGTGGCTGGCACTTTGTCGGCCGATCACGGGGTGATCCCACTCGATCGTGGCCGTGATGCGGAGCGCCGGAGCAGCAGTGACGACGTAGCTGGCGTCGCCCGACTGGACCGTGAATGGCTCGGTCACGGTCACGACCGAGGGTGCGCCCTGGGTCTCGACCACGCCGGCGGCCTCGAACGCGTCGAGCCATGGGATGAACGAGCCATCGAAGATCGGCGGCTCGGGGCCGTCGATGTCCACCGTGAGGTCGTCGATCCCGAGCACATGCGCGGCGGCGAGCAGGTGCTCGATCGTCTCGACCCGTACATCCCCGGCGGCCAGCCCGGTGCGTCGCTCGGTGACGTCCACGCCGCCGATGCGGGCCGCAATCTGCGGCTCACCGTCGAGGTCCACGCGGCGGAAGATGATGCCCTGGCCCGGCTCGCCGGGGCTGAGACGCACCGTCGCGAAGCCGCCGGTGTGAAGGGCGGTGCCAGTGAGTGCTTCGGTGGACCCCAGTGTGCGCCTAGCCATCAGCGTCCTCCCTGCCCAGTGCCTCGAGGGCGTCGACGTGTGGCGCGAGGCGGTACATCGCCGCGACACCCTTGAGAAAGTCCCGGTGCGGTCGGGCAGGATAACCCGACACCGCGCCGCCTGCGGGGACCGATGAGATGACGCCGGCCTGGGCGCCGATCCGGGCATCGTCACCGATGGTGATATGACCGACGATGCCGGCCTGACCGGCGATCACCACGCGGTCTCCGACTCGGGTGCTGCCGGAGATGCCGACCCCCGCCATCAGCAGGCAGTGCTCGCCGATCCGGACATTGTGGCCGACATGCACCTGGTTGTCGATCTTGGTGCCGCGGCCGATCACGGTATCGTCGAGCGATCCGCGGTCGATGCAGGTGATCGAGCCGACTTCGACGTCGTCGCCCAGGATGCAGCCACCGACCTGCGGGACGCGCTCATGGCCGTCGGCACCGCTGAGGAAGCCGTACCCCGCCCCGCCAATGACCGCATGGGCCTTGCACCAGACCCGGTTGCCCAGCGTCGCGCCTGCGTGGATCACCACGTGGGCATCGAGTCGGACATCGTGACCCAGCACGGCACGATCCTCGATCACGACGTGGGTACCGATGACAGCCCGGTCACCCACGACAGCCCCGGCGCCGATCACCACGAAACGGCCGACCGACACGTCCGCCCCGATGGTACTGCCATGACCGATCGATGCGGTGGGGTCGATGCCCGCCGCGGGCGCGGGCAGCGGGGCAATCGCCCGCGCCGCAAGCGCCATGGCCCTGGCGGGGTCGACGACGACGATTCTCGTGGCCGGGCCCGCGTGGTGTTCCAGTGCCTCGGGGATCAGTACCGCACCGGCGGCAGTTGACGCCAGTGCTGACGCCCATTTGGCGCCGACGCACATCGCGAGCGCGTCAGCTCCGGCACGCTCCAGCGTGCGGACGTGGCGGAGCGGAACCTCTCCGGGACCACACAGGCGGCCACCGACCAAGTCGGCGACCGCCTGTGCCGTCATCGGTACCGAGGCGGGGTTGCTCAGTCGTTCCTCGGGGCTCCGCCCGACGCCGCAGGCGCCGCCTGCTTGACTCGCTCGATGACGCGCTGGGTGAGGTCGAGCGTGGTGTCGGCCGCCACGATCTGGTTGGCCTGACCCGAGACATCGAACACGAGGGCGTAGTTGCCCTCCTTGCGGACTGCCTCGATCGCCTCCGTGACGCGCTGCTCGAACGGTGACACCAGCTCCTGGCGGCGGGTCGCTGCGCGCTGCTGCAACTCCTGCTCACGCCGCTGGAGCGCTGACTGCTGGTCAACCAGCTTGCGCCGTTCGTCGTTGCGCTTGGTGGCCGAGAGCATCACCGACGACTCCTCGAACTTGGTCGCAGCCGAGTCGAGCGTGGTCTGGAGGCGGGTGATCTCCTCGCGGAAGCCGTCGATCTCGCGTACCCACAGCGACTCGGCTGCGGCATAGCCCGGCGTCTCCTGCAGCACGGCGCGGGCGGTGATGTATGCGACCCGACCCGGGGCCGCCTGTGCCGACGCGGCGGAAGCCGAGCCCACCAGCGCGGCGGTGATGATCAGTGAGCGAATGGTCGAAGCGAAGCGCATCGTCATGGTCCTTGGGGCTTCGGTGCGCGGCACCGAGCTCCGGTCAGAAGAAATTGCCGAGACGGAAATGGACTTGCCATCCCGGTGCCGGGCGCCCGAAGGCGTCGGTCTTGTCGAATCCGTATCCGACATCCACGCCGATCGGACCGAGCGGGGAAATTAATGCGGCGCCGACACCGGCGCCCCGGAACAGCCGGGTCGGATCGTACTGCCTCACCGTCCGGTAGACGTTGCCGGCATCGAAAAACGTGCTCAGGTAGAGCGACTGCGAGAGTCGGGCGCCGGCCTCGACCGTGAACGCAGCGTAGGCCTTGCCAAAGGCGCCGGCGCTGGCCCGTTGGGAACCGGCGAATGCATCGTACCCGTTGGGCGTGATCGAGAACTCGTCATAGCCGCGCAACGGGATACCATATTGTACGCCGCCCAGCGAATAGAGTTCCGTGAAGAACCCCCCGGGTTCCCGAAGATGAAGCCCGACTTGGCGCTGAGCCCCAGGGTGAACTGGACTCCACTTCCGACCTGACCGCCGCCGCCCGCCACGCCGATCGGCGCGTACCAACGGGTGTCGAGGTCGACCTTCTGGTAGTCACCGGTGCCGCCCAGGGGACCGCCGTTCTGCTCGACCCCCACCGACGCGAGCGAGCCGGCAACCGGGAACGGCAACCCGACGCGGACGTCCCGGATCACCGACAGCCCGAGGGTCGAGCGCGAGCACGGCGCGCACTGGAACTGTGCCTGGATGTCAGCCGACCCCTCGGTGTAGCGGATCCGCTGGAAACCGTAGGACGCGAACACCCGGGTGTAGCGTGACCCCAGCAGCGGCAGACCCAGTTGCACCGAGCCGCCTTCCTGCTGGCGCCGACCGAGATCGCCGATGACGAAACGCTGGCGGGAGTTGTACACCGACACCGTACCGGAGATCCGGCTCTCGTTGATCGCCGGGTCGCTGTAGCTGAGCGTGAAGTCGTTGATGTTGCGGCCGAACTGCCACTGCAGCCGACCCCGCTTGCCACGGCCGAACAGGTTGGGCTCCTCGAGCCCGAGGAAACCACCGAGGCCGGTGCCCTGACCGACCGATGCACCGAAGTTGATGTTGCCGGTGCGCTTCTCGGTCACGCGTGAGGGTGAGGTCGACGTCGCCGGCGTCGTTCGGCTTGACGTCGAAGAACGGCATCGGCTGTTCGAAGAACCCGAGGTTGTTGACGTTCTGGTACGAACGGATCAGCCGGTCCCGGTTGAACAGCTCGCCGGGCAGGACGACGATCGCCTCGCGAATCACCCGCTCGTGGGTGACGTCGTTGCCGAGGATCAGGATCCTGTTGATCGTCGCCGGCTGACCCTCGACGATGCGCCAGCGGAGGTCGAGGACGGGGGTGCCGTCGGCGAGCGTGCGGCGCGACTCCTCCGGCTGCACCTGCGCGTAGATGTAGCCGTTGTTGAGATACTGGTTGCTCACGCCCTCGGTGGCCGATGCCCACTCGCTCCGGTTGAAGGGGACGCCGACCACCTGGCCGGTGTTGGCCTTGTCCGCCGTGGCGAACGGGAAGTAGTCGCCGGCGAGCTGCTCGAGCGAGAATCGACGATTGCCGACGATCTCGAACGAGCCCACCATGTACTGCGGACCCTCCTCGACGGTGAGGTCGAGCACGGCCTTGCCGCGATCGTCGTCGGTCAGGAGCGTGTCACGGACGCACCTGGAAGTCGACGTAGCCGCGGTCGGCGTACCACGCGGGCAACCGGTCGCGCACGTCGCGATCGACCTTCGCCTCGTCGTATTCGCCCGACCGGAACCACCAGAACCCCTCGGGCTTGGATGCGATCGCGCCCACGAGGTCACCGTCGGGATACTTCGTGTTGCCCGACACGTCGACCCGGGCGATGGCGATCCGGCTGCCCTCGTCGATGTCGAAGACCACATCCACGCCGCCGTCGGTCGTCGAATCGACGATCGCCTGCACCCGCGCCGCGTAGTACCCCTCGGCGCGATACATCGAGTCGATCTGGTAGCGCGAGTTTGCCATCGCTGCCCGATCGAGCGGGCGGCCGGCGCGCAGCGTCACCCGGTCGCGAACGTCCCGCGGCGAGATGTCGCTCGCGCCGCGCACGCTCCACGCGCGCAGCATCGGCCGCTCGTCCACGATGATGACGAGCACCAGCCGCCCCGCGTCGTCCCGCTGCTCGATGCGAACGTCGTCGAACTGCCCCGAGCGGTAGATGTTGGCCACCGCCCGCTGGATGTCGCGATAGGTGCTGACGGCGCTGACGGTGATCCCGGACATCGCGGTGATGAGACTGCTCGCGATTCGCGAGTTCCCCTCGACAGCGATCGAATCGACCGCCGGTGGCAATGGCAGCGCATTGTCCTGCGCGGCGGCGGGATTCGCAAGCGCGACAGCTGCCAGCACGACCATCGACGCCCGCAACATGAACCGACGCACCACGACCACCGCGGTCAGGCTTCCGTCCGGGTGAGCGTGCGGAAGGTGAGGCGATCGCCTTCCGGCGCCACATCGACCTCGATCTCGTCGCCGGTGGTGAAATCACCGCTCAACAGTCGGTCGCTGAGCGGATCCTCGACATAGCGCTGGATGGCGCGCTTGAGCGGGCGTGCGCCGAAGCTCGGGTCGTACCCCTTGTCGGCCAGGAAGGAGATGGCGCCCTCGGTGAGGCGTACCTCGTCGCCCAGTCGCCGGGTGACATCCGCCAGCAGCACCTGCACGATCCGCGCGATGTGATCGCGGTCGAGCGGATGGAAGACGATGACGTCATCGAGTCGATTGATGAACTCGGGGTTGAAGACCTTGTTGATCTCCTCCTTCACCGTCTCGGCCATCTTCTCGTAGCTGCGAGCCCCGTCGGCGGCATGGAAGCCGAGCGACTTGCCCTGCATGATGTCGCGGGCGCCGACGTTCGACGTCATGATGACGACGGTGTTCTTGAAGTCGATCACCCGACCGTAGTTGTCGGTGAGATGTCCCTCATCGAGCACCTGCAGCAGGATGTTGAACACGTCGGGGTGGGCCTTCTCGATCTCGTCGAGCAGGACCACCGAATACGGCTTCCGGCGCACCGCCTTGGTGAGCGTCCCGGAATCCTCGTAGCCGACATATCCCGGCGGCGCACCGATGAGGCGCGAGACCGAGAACTTCTCCATGTACTCCGACATGTCGACGCGAATCAACGCCGTCGGATCGTTGAAGAGAAACTTCGCCAGCGACCGCGCCAGCTCGGTCTTGCCGACACCGGTCGGGCCGGAGAAGATGAATGAGCCGATCGGCCGATCGGGATCCTTGAGCCCGGCGCGCGATCGACGAATCGCCCGCGACACCGCGATGATCGCCTCGTCCTGGCCGATCACGGAGCGATGGAGTTCGTCCTCCATCCGGAGCAGGCGCTCCGCCTCGGCCTCCTGGATCCGCATCACCGGGATGCCCGTCCAGCGTCCGACGATGAAGGCGATCGCCTCCTCGTCGATGACGGGACGGCGGGTCTGGCGCTCCTTCTCCCAATCCTCCTGGACCTGCGCGGATCTGCTGCTGGAGCTCGCGCTCCCGATCGCGCAGCGCAGCGGCCTTCTCGAAATTCTGGTCACGCACCGCCTCTTCCTTGTCGGCCGTGACCTTCTCGAGCTGCGTCTTGAGCTCGCCCACCTCGGCGGGCGGGTGCTGCGACGCGAGGCGTGCGCGCGCGCCAGCCTCGTCGATCACGTCGATCGCCTTGTCCGGCAGGAACCGGTCGGTGATGTAGCGGTCCGACATCTCCGCGGCCGCGCGAATCGTCGCGTCGGGAATCGTGATGCGGTGGTGCTCCTCGTACTTCTTGCGAAGACCCTTGAGGATCTCGACCGTCTCGTCCACGCTGGGCGGTTCGACCATGACCGTCTGGAAGCGCCGCTCGAGCGCGCCGTCCTTCTCGATGTACTTGCGATACTCGTTGAGGGTCGACGCACCGACGCACTGCAGCTCGCCGCGCGCGAGCGCGGGCTTCAGCATGTTCGACGCATCGATGGCACCCTCGGCCGCACCGGCACCGACCAGGGTGTGCAGCTCGTCGATGAACAGCATCACGTTCTTGCTCTGGGCGATCTCGTTCATCACCGCCTTGAGGCGCTCCTCGAACTGGCCGCGATACTTGGTGCCGGCAATGACGGCGGCCATGTCGAGCGAGAGCACGCGGTGGTCGCGCAGCACGTCGGGACACTGACCGCTTGCCACGAGCAGGGCCAGCCCCTCGACGATCGCCGTCTTGCCGACGCCGGGTTCGCCGATCAGCACGGGATTGTTCTTCTTGCGGCGCGCGAGAATCTCCATCACGCGCTCGATCTCGGTGGCGCGGCCGATGGTCGGGATCGAGCGCGTCCTCGGCGGCGAGCGCGGTGAGGTCGCGGCAGAAGTGGTCGAGCGCCGGCGTCTTCGACTTCTTCTCCGACTTGGGCGGCACCGCCTGCGGCCCACCCGACTCGGACTTCGATGACGACGAACCGGAGCTCGAGCTGGCCGGTGGCTGCGGCATGTCGCTGCCCAGGAGGCGGAGCGTCTCGGCGCGCGCCTGTTCGAGCGTGATGCCGGCGTCGGCGAGCACCTGCGCCGCGATGCCCTTCTCCTCGCGCAGCAGGCCGAGCAGCAGGTGCTCGGTGCCGACATAGGAGTGATTGAGCTCACGCGCTTCCATCATCGCGAGCTCGAGCACCTTCTTGGCGCGCGATGTGTAGGGAAGCTCAGGGCCGGCCGCTGCCGCTGCCTTCCCCTTCTTGACCGTTTCCTCGATCTTCTGCTGCACCTCCTCCAGCTCGACACCGAGGTTGGTGAGCACCGCCGCGGCGACGCCCTCACCCTCGCGAATCAGCCCGAGGAGAATGTGCTCCGTCCCGACGTACTCGTGGTGCAGTCGCGCCGCTTCCTCCCGCGCCATCTGCAGCACCTTCCGCACGCGGTCGGTGAAGTTGTAGCCATTCATCGGGCTTCTCCATCATGCTCGAGCATCTGTCGGACGAGCCGGGCCCGGTGCACGGGCAACAACTCATCGTCCAGATCGGTCCCGGCTGCGCGTGCCACGTGCGCAGACTGCGCCAGCACGAGCAGCCGGTTCAACGTGTGGAGCGGCACGTCCGGGAGGATTCCCATCCCCAACCCGAGACGAACGCCGCTCAGAAGGTTCAGCGTTTCCTCGAATGACATCGAGCGGGCGTGTCGCAACAATCCCCATGCACGCCATACCTTGTCATCGAGGACATCCGGCGCATCGCGTCGCAACACCTCACGCGCGCGCTCCTCGTAATCCATGACCTGCCGGACGAGCCGTCCGAGGTGATCGAGAAGCTCGCCCTCGGACTTGCCCAGGGTGGTCTGGTTCGAGAGCTGGAAGAGGTTGCCAAGCACCTCGCTTCCCTCGCCGTACAGCCCACGATAGGTGAGCCCCACCTGCGCCAGACCCTGCAGCACCTTGGTGATCTCGCGGGTCAGCACGAGGCCCGGAAGGTGAATCAGCACCGACGCCCGCAGCCCCGTCCCGACGTTCGTCGGACAGCTCGTAAGATAGCCGAACTCCGGGTGGAAGGCGAAGGAAAGTCGCTGTCCCAGCGCCCGATCGACGGCATCGGTGTCGGCGTACGCAGCCTCGAGCGCGAAGCCCGAGCGGAGCCCCTGCAGGCGGAGGTGGTCCTCCTCGTTGAGCATCACGCTCAGGCTGGGCGCGACCACGACCGCGGCAGCACTGCGCACCTTGCCCGGAGGCCTCCAATCCCGCCAGCTCACGCGACACGGTCTGGCGCTCGTGCAGCCAGAGACGGGTGAGCCGCGGCAGGCCATCGAGGCGCACGATCGGCGCATCGTTGAGCTCGGGAATGTCGCGCAGGGCGGCCTCCACCGTCCGCACCACGCTTTCGCGGTCGAGGGGCGTGTTTCGACCCCAGAACGCCCGCTCGGCGAGATTGCGGGCGAGCCGCACGCGCGTGGAGAGGACGAGATGACTCATCGGCCCATCCCCCGCAAGCCACGGCGTGGGACGCCCGGGCGCCAACGGATCCATCATGCCTCCATCGCCCGCAGGCGGTCGCGCAACTCGGCGGCCAGTTCGAACTGTTCCATCTCGATCGACACCCGGAGTCGCTCACGCAGCGAGGCGCGCTCGCGCGCGACGACCTCGGCCGGGTCGGTCGGTGCTCCGGGGTCGGCATACGTTTCACCCGTGTGACGTACCGCACCCTGCAGTCGCCGGAGAAGATCGCGCAGCGGGCGCTCGAACGCGGTCCAGCATGTCGGGCACCCTACCTTGCCCGATGCACGAAAATCCTGGAGCGTCGCACCGCACTCCGGGCAGGCCTCTGCGCCGGCGGCGGCCGCCGCGAGCGGTGCCCCGCCCTTTCCCATCGTCGCGAGGAACGCGCCGAGTGGGGTCTGCGCAACTTCTGCCTCGGTCTCGACGCCGCGCTCGGCCGCGCACTTGCCGCAGAGGTGCAGCGTGGTGACCTGATCGCCGACGATCTGTGTCAGGTGCACCGCCGCCTCCCGCTCGTGGCACGCCTGACAGGTGGTCATGCCACCGCCTCGACGCTCTCCGCGGGACGGAGGACGCCACCCTCGAGCGCGAGCACGCGATCGGCCAGCGCAGCCAAGGCACGCGAATGCGTGACGGCCACGATGGCCGTGCGCTCGACCCGTGCGATGTTGGTGAGCAGGTCGTGCATCCGCGCGGCCGTCGGTGGATCGAGGTTGCCGGTGGGTTCGTCGGCGAGCAGCACGGCGGGTGCAGTGACCATCGCCCGCGCCAGCGCCACGCGCTGTTGCTCGCCACCGGAGAGCAGCGTGACCCGCGAGTCAGTGCGCGCCGCGATGCCCAGTTGCGTGATGATGGTGTCGGCGCGTTGCCTTGCGATGTCCTCGGTCACGCCGTCGATCAACAGCGGCATCATCACGTTCTCGCGCGCCGTGAAGTCACGCAGCAGGTGATGGAACTGGAAGACGAACCCGATGCGTCGATTGCGGAGGCGCGCCAGCGCGGGATCGTCGAGGGTCGACAGCGCGACGCCCTCGATCGTCGATCTCGCCAGCGTCGGGACGGTCGAGTCCGCCGAGCAGGTGGAGCAGCGTGCTCTTGCCCGCATCCGCTCGCACCGACGATCGCGACGAACTCACCGGCATCGACCGTGAGCGACGTGCCGTCGAGCACCGTGAACGGCGCGCCGTCGCCACCCACAAAGTGACGGTGGATGTCGCGGGCAACGAGGACGCGGTCATTCGTCGCGAATCGCGTCGACGGGAGCGAGGCGCGCGGCACGACGCGACGGCATGATCGTGGCCAGCCACGGCGAGTGCAACACTCGCGAGCACGACCACGGCCACGTCGAACGCCTCGACGTGCACCGGGCAGGTGCTCGATGAAGTAGATGCTCGGATCGATGCGTGATCCATCCGGTACGGTCGACGATCAGCGCGATCGAGCCAGCCCGAGCGATCAGCCCGATCCCGGTGCCGAGCAGGCCCACGATCGCACCCTGCGCGAGGAAGATCGCGGCCGATGCCCGCGGCCGGCAGCCCCATCGCCTGCAGGATGCCGATCTCGCGTGTCTTGAACGCCACCACCATCGTCAGCGTGCCGACAATGTTGAACGCGGCGACGATCATGATGCAGAAGATCACCAGCCCCATGCGCGAGCTTCTCGAGCTCGAGCGCGCTGAAGAGCGTGCCGTTCTGCATGCTGCCACGTCTCGGTCGCGGTACTCCGGCCCGAGCACCTCCTGGATGCGCGCGGCCACGACGGGCGCCTCCCATGCATCGTTCACCCGCACGGCGATCCCCGACACCGCGTTGCCGAGCCCGGTGAAGCGCTGCGCGGCTTCGCGGTCCATCACCATGAACTCGTTGTCGTAGAGGAACATGCCGGTCTCGAAGATCCCGGTGACCTGCGACCATCCAGAACACCGGGCGTGAACTGACCGGTCACCGGGCTGCGCCGCGACGACACCGGGGCGAGCACGCGGAGCATGTCACCAGGATACGCATTGAGCCGCTCGGCGAGGCGCGAGCCGAGGGTGACGCCCGGCCTGCAGCGAGTCGGTCGGCGTCGAGCAGGACGCATGTCGCCGGAGATCAGCGACGCCCTCGATGTCGGTCACGTCGCGCGTGCCGGTGCCCGGCTCGACACCTGCCACCTTGGCCACCTCGGGATGCCCGGCGCGGTTGGTGAGCAAGCGTCATCGCGACCACCTCGGGCGCGGCGGCCACGACACCCTCGACCTGCGCGGATCTTCGCGAGCGGGATCTCCCAATCGTCGATGCGCAGCTCCTCACCGAACGTGAGCACGTGCAGGTGCGGCGAGGCGATCAGGATCCGGTCGCGCAGGTCGTTGCGCAGGCCGTTCATCACGCCGAGCACGATGATGAGCGCGGTGACGCCCGCGGCGATGCCGCCGACGGCGATCAGCGTCTGCAGCGACGTGGTGCGCGTGCCGCGCTGACCGCGCAGGTAGCGGAGCGCGATGCGACGTTCGAGAGGCGAGGGCCACCAGCTGAACACGGCTCAGCCCTCCGGGTTGCTCGCGCCCGTACCCTCGGGACGCATCGCCGGAAAGAGGATCACGTCGCGAATGCTTGCCTGGTCGGCGAGCAGCACCACGAGCCGGTCGATCCCCATGCCGATGCCGCCAGTGGGGGGCATGCCGTACTCCAGGGCCCGGATGTAATCGGCGTCGAACTGCTGCGCCTCGTCGTCGCCAGCGGTGCGCTGGCGCACCTGATCCTCGAATCGCTGGCGTTGGTCATCGGGGTCGTTGAGTTCGCTGAATGCATTCGCCATCTCGCGCCCGAGGACAAAGAACTCGAAGCGCTCGGTGAGCCGCGGGTCATCGCGATGCGGCTTGGCGAGCGGCGAGAGCGCCAGCGGATAGTCGACCAGGAAGGTCGGTTGCACCAGCGAGCGGCTCGAGCGTGCCTCGGAACACCTCGTCGAGCAACCGACCGCCAGCCATCCCCGCCGTCTCGTCACGCGCAAACCCGCGCCCGACCAGGAACTCCCGCATGGCGTCCTCACCGTCTGTCCAGCACGTCGATGCCCGTCGCCTCGCGAATCCCGGCCACGAAGGAGATGCGGCGGTAGGGCGGCGTGAAGTCGAGCGTCACGCCCTGCGGCGCTCGATCTGGAGGGTCCCGAGGCACGTCCTGCACCAGGCCGCGCATCAGCTCCTCGACGCGCGCCATGATGTCGTGATAGTCGGCGTACGCCTCGTAGCACTCCAGCATCGTGAACTCGGGATTGTGGGTGCGGTCGATCCCCTCGTTGCGGAAGTCGTGGCCGATCTCGTAGACCCGCTCGAACCCACCGACGATGAGCCGCTTGAGATAGAGCTCGTCGGCGATGCGCAGGTAGAGCGGCATGTCGAGCGCGTTGTGGTGCGTCACGAACGGCCGCGCCGACGCGCCGCCGTAGAGCGGCTGCAGGATCGGCGTCTCGACCTCGAGGAAACCGCGTTCGTCGAGGAACCGGCGGATGTACGACGTCACGCGGGCGCGCAGCCGGAAGATCGCCCGCACCTCGGGATGCACGGCGAAGTCGGCGTAGCGCTGGCGGTAGCGGACTTCGGGATCGGTGAGGCCGCCATGCACGCACCGTGCTGCCGTCGTCGAGCTTCTCGACCTTGCCACGCGGCAGCGGACGCAGCGACTTCGCGAGCAGCGTCGACGCGCCGCCACCTTGATCGACACCTCGCCGGTACGGGTGCGGAACATCGTGCCCCGCGACGCCGACGTGGTCATCGAGATCGAGCAGCTCGATCATCGGCCACAGCGCCTCGAACGCGTCGCGGCGGAAGTAGAGCTGCACGCGCCCGACTGCGTCCTCGAGGTGCGCGAAGATCGTCTTGCCCTGGCCACGCAGCGACGACAAGCCGACCGGCCACGCGCACCGCGGGGCCGTCCTCGCCCATCGCATCGTCGTACGCACGCGATCGGCCTCGGCCGCGGTGTGGGTGCGATCGAGTGACCCGTAGGCGAACGGCGTCACGCCGAGCGCCTCGAGCTGGCGCCGCTTGTCGCGCCGCCCCTCCTCGACGTAGCCCGCGTTCCAGCGGATCGATGCTCATCCGGGACGGTCCACCGCTAGCGCTTGAGGAACGCCTGGATGAACGGGTCGAGGCTCGCCGTCCATCACCGCCTGCACGTCGGTCATCTTGAGCTCGGTGCGGTGATCGTTGACCATCGTGTACGGCTGGAAGACGTAGCGACCGGATCTGGTTGCCCCACGAGTTGTCGGTCTTGTTGGCCTCGACCAGCGCCTTGCGCGGCCTCCTGTTCGTCGAGCTTGCGGCTGGTAGAGCGCGGCGCGCAGCATCTTCATCGCCGTCTCCTTGTTCTTGAACTGCGAGCGCTCCTGCTGGCAGGTCACCACGAGCCCGGTGGGCTCGTGCGTCATGCGCACGGCGGAGGACGTCTTGTTGACGTGCTGGCCGCCGGCGCCCGACGCGCGGTAGACGTCCATGCGGATGTCCTCGTCGCGCAGGTCGATCTCGATCGTGTCATCGATGTCGGGATAGACGAACACCGATGCGAACGAGGTGTGCCGTCGCGCCTGCGAATCGAACGGCGAGATGCGCACGAGCCGGTGCACGCCCTTCTCGGCCTTGAGGAACCCGTAGGCGTACTGACCGTCGAGCTCGAAGGTGACCGACTTGATGCCGGCCTCCTCGCCGTCCATCCGGTCGAGGATCGACACCGTGAGACCCTTGCGCTCGGCCCAGCGCACGTACATGCGCATCAGCATCTCGGCCCAGTCCTGCGACTCGGTGCCGCCGGCGCCGGGGTGAATCGTGACGATTGCACCGCGGGAGTCGTCGGGTCCCTGCAGCATCGTCTGCAACTCGAGTTCCTCGAGGTCGGCTGCGGCCGCGGTCCACCTCCCGGCAAGCTCGCCGGCCATCGTCGGCATCGGGCTCGGCATCGAGCAGCTCGAGCAGGCCGTCGGCGTCGTCGAGGCGGGTCACCAGCTCCTGAAACGGGGTGACCCAGCCCTTGAGCGTCTTGACCTCCTGCACCTGTTCACGGGCGCGCCCGCTGTCGGCCCAGAACGCCGGATCCGCCTGCCGCGACTCGAGGTCGGCAGACGGGCCACCTTGCGATCGACGTCAAAGAAACTCCCGGAGTTCGACCAGGCGCAGCTTCATTTCGGCGACACGTTCGGCGAGATCGGGCATGCTGGAACATCCTCGTTGTGGCGAGGTGGGAAGATAACAGAAGGTTGAAGGGTTGAAGGGGTGAAGGGTTGAAGGGTTCAAGGGTTCAAGGGTTGAAAGGTGTGAAGGGGCGGAGCCCCTCACACTCTTCAACCCTTGAACCCTTGAACCTTTGAACCTTTCAACCCTTCAACGTCGTTTCACCCGAACATCTTCCGTGCCTTCGGCCAGGATCTCGTTCAACGCATCGGTGAAGTACGGGGTCGTGTTGGCCACGTCCTCGCCCACCTGCTCGGCGTACTCTTCCCAGCTCTTCCGGATCTCCTCGCCGAAGAGTTCCTTCAGGTTGCCGTCGGCCAGGCCGCGCTGGCGCTTCTCGGGGTGGTAGACGACGAGATCGGAGATGAGGGCGCGGGCGAGGCGACGGGCGCGGGCCGAGGGATCCTGCTGAAGGAACGGGTTGCTGAACCGCGGCGCGGCGGGCGACCGCGGCTCGGCGCCGACCGGCGCGGGTGGCGGCGGCAGCGGCGCAATCGCCGGTGGAGGCGTCGGAGCCGGTGGCTCGGTGACCTCGGCGGCGGCCGGCTGCGGGGCCCCCACAGGCTCACGCGTCGGCTCAGGCGCAGGAGGCCGTTGCGGTTCGGAGTCGGCTGGGGCTCGGGTTGCGGTTGAGCCTCGGCGTCCGAACAGGAGCGGGCTCAGCCACTGGCCGCTGTGGCGGCTCCGCGGCCCTCGGCACTTCCCTGGGCGGCGGCGCCACCGAGGGTGCGGCGGCACGGGTACGCTCCGAGCCAGAGCGCGATGCACAGCGATCAGGCCGGAGCATACCGAGCAGCGGGCCCGTACCCCGCCCTCCGGCACCTTGGCCGGATCGACGCGGAACACGGTGGCGCACTGCGGACAGGTGACGTTCATCGGATCCTCACTGGGTGCGGGCATCGCGCCCGCCTGGTCCGCTCCGCAGGTCCTGGTCGCCACGCCGGCGATCGACCACGAACACCGATCCCGGCAAGTGTCTTGGCGTAGCTCTTCATCTCGGTGGCAAGCTCGCTCACCTGCGCGGGATGCGTGAAGCGTACGGTGATGATTGGTGACGACACCGATCGACAGCGTCATCAACGGCACGCGATGCAGCTGGCCGCGGCGGTCCTTGCCGAAGAAGTAGCCGGCGCGCCGGTCCTGCTCGCTGTACTGCAACGGGATCAACTGGTCGAACACCTCGAGCGATCTCGGTGCACGACTCGGCGTAGCCGGTGAGCGGCGTGATGAAGATGAAGTCGTCGCCGCCGATGTGACCAACGAATCCATCGGTGCCGAGGAGCCCGCGCACCACGTCGTGCAGGAAGCGCGACAGCAGGTAGATCACGCGATCGCCGTCGTAGTAGCTGTACCGGTCGTTGAACTCCTTGAAATGATCGAGGTCGGCGTAGCAGACCGCGAACTGCACCTGGGCCTCGAGGCGACGGCGGATCTCGCGCTCGATCTCGGTGGTGCCCGGCAGGCGGGTCGACGGGTGCACCGCGACGTCGCGCTCGGTGCGGGCCACGAGCGCGTCGAGGCGGGCACGTTGTTCGTCGGGGACGAACAGTGGGGTCAGGATCTCGTCGGCCCCGGCGGCGTACCACGCGACGATCGCGCTCGGGGTCGTGGGTCGAGGCCAGGATGGTCACCGGGACGATCGCCGTGAACGAGTCGGACTTCAGCCGCCGCACCATGGCGAGGCGCGTCCACCGGTCGGCGCTGCCCTCGACGAAGATCAGCGCGCCCCGGCCCCGCAGCACCAGCGACTCGACCTCGGCCGGCTGCTCGTATGCCTCGATCGACAAGCTTCGCGCGCCTCCGCCCAGCGCTCCAGGAGCGCCGGCGGAGGCCGATCGGGGCGCCACAGTAGAGGATGATACGCCGCTCGAGCACGCCGGTACTCCGGTACAAGGGTTCTGGTGCGGGCGGGGGGCCGCTCGACTCAGGTCAGATGAACCATGCTGCTGCAGCGAACATGCCGTAGAGTGCGAGCAGCTGAACACCCTCGAACCAATGGGATTCCCCGTCGAGGGTGATGATGGCGGAAGTGACCACCGCGATCCCCAACCCGACCACCTCGTACGGCGGGAAGACCAGGTTCATCCCGACGACGCCCATCGCGGCGCCAGCGAACACGAGCAGCGGTGCGACCAGCAAGGCGATCTGGGTGCTCGACCCCAGGGCGATCTGCAGCGCGAGATCGGTCTTCCCGCGCGCCGCGGCGATGACGGCGCTGCCGTGCTCCGCCGCATTGCCGATGATCGGGATCACGATCAGGCCGAGGAATGCCTCCGAGATGCCCAGCGACTCGGTGACCGGTTCGACGGCGGCCACCAGGACCTCCGACATGATCGCCACGCCGACGGTGGCGGCGGCGAGCATCCCGACAGCCTTCTTGACCGACCAGGTCTCGCCGCCGGACGAATGCCCCTCGCCGTGCCCGCCACCGAAGAGCGGCTTGTGGGTCTTGAGCACAAAGAGCAGCGAGAAGAGGTACGTCACGATGAGGATCGTCGCGACGGTCTCCGAAAAGTAGAGCTCCTGTGCCGCGGCGGGGTGCGTCGAATGGAACAGCGCCGGGAAGAGGAGGCCGGCGACGGCGAGGGCCAGCATCGCCGATCCCATGCCGGCATTGGTGCGGTTGAACTTGATGATTGATTCCTTCCGCCCACCCGCGATGAGCGAGAGGCCGAGGATCAGCAGCAGGTTGCCGAGGATACTGCCGGTGATCGACGCCTTCACCAGTTCGACGTGCGCTGCGCGGAGCGCCGCAAGCGCGATGATGAGCTCGGCAGCGTTGCCGAAGGTGGCGTTGAGCAGGCCACCAAGGGTCGGGCCGGTCCGCTCGGCGAGGTGTTCGGTCGCCTTCCCCATCAGCCCGGCGAGCGGCAACACGCCGACGCACGACGTGGCGAAGGTCAGGATCGGATCGACCCCGGCCCAGTGCATCCAGATCGCCAGCGGGATGGCGGCATAGAACACTGTCCACGGCGAGAAGCGACGCCCGGATACGACGACCGGGGTCGCAACGGGGCGCTCGATTGGTGTCGGTGTCGGTCGAGGCCGCGGTGGCGCCGGCGGCATCGGGATGAGATCGTCGTCGTCGGGGGTGCGGGCCCGCCCGGAAGCCCGTGCGGGCGGCGGTTCGCGTCGGCGGGAGGTGTCGGCCGGCGGCGATGCGGGTGCGTCGGGCTTGCGTTCGGGACGCGCGGGTCGCTCGCGTTCAGGCGTCGGCTCGACGGCCTGTCCGCGGGCGAGTGCCTTGAGCCGCGACGGTTTGAGCGAATGAGCGGTCAGCGCGCGCGCCACGAAGCCACGCGGCTCGCGGATCATCGCGAGAAGCAGGTCGTCCTCGTCGGGCTCGGGCCGCCCAGCCTTGGTAGCCAGTGCGGTGGCCGACTCGATCGTTCGCGTGGCCTGCGAGGACAGCCCGCCGCGCTCGGCGACCGGTGCGGGGCCGCGCCTGCGCCCCTTCCCGCTCGCCAGGAGTTCGCGAAAGACTTCCGGGGTCAGGCCGGCCGACAGCCACGGCGTCCGCCATCGGGCCGGTCGCGGTGGTCAGCCAGGCCAGGAAGAGATGCTCGGTACCGACGAAGTCAGCCTCGAGCGCCGCCGCGTGTTCGCTGGCTGCGGCCTGGAGAGATTCAAGTGATGGCACGGGACTCAGGGTAGAGGCTTGGCTTCGTCAATGAGCATGATCGGGATGTCGTCCTCGACCATGTACTGCAGGCGGCAGGTGTTGCAGATGAGGCATTCGTCCGGATCCGTCGCGATACTCGAGGTCGCCCTTGCATTGCGGGCAGACCAGAATGTCCAGGAGTTCGTTGGGCAGCGGCATCAGCGTTTCTCGTCTTCGGGAACCGGGAACCCGAAACGTGCCAGCGCGGTGGCGCTACGACGCCACTTCGGGAGCACCTTGACCCAGGTCTCGAGGTAGACGCGCTCGCCGAGGAGCACCTCGAGACGCTCGCGGGCATGGGCACCGATCTTCTTGAGCGTGGCGCCCTTGTGGCCGATCAGGATGCCTTTCTGGGATTCGCGCTCGATGAACAGCGTCGCCCGAATGTACACCGGCTTCGGGTTCTCACGGAACTCGTCGACCTCGGCCGCAAACGAATACGGTACCTCCTCGCCCAGCTCCGCGAAGGCAGCCTCTCGCAGGTATTCGCCCACGAAGAAACGCACCGGCTGGGTGCCGATGTCCTCGGGGTCGTGCTGGAACGGCGCCTCGGGGAGCATGGCGCGGATCCGGGCGATGAGGCCGCGGATACTGACGGGATCGGACACCGACACGGCGCAAGACGCGCCCTGGTTGAGATCGTGCCGACGCGCGGGACTGACGAGGTCACTCTTGGTGTAGGTCGTCAGGACGCGGGCCGTGAACGGCGGGGCGTCGGGGACGAGCGAGCCAAAATCCGGAGCAGGCGCTTCCGTGGCCGGATGGAGATGGACGACGACGTTGACGTCGCGGAGTGCCGTCGAGCGCCATGGCACGCATGCTCTTCTGCATCAGGTATGCAGGGTCGAGCAGACCGGGGAGGTCGCGAATGACGATCTGGGTGTCGCCCTCGGTATGGATGCCGGTGACCGGAATGCGTGTGGCCTGCGCCTTGGGCGACACCATCGCGAGCGGGGTCTCGATGATGGCGTTGAGGAGCGATGATTTGCCGACGTTTGGTCGGCCGGCGAGAGCGATGGCGCCGAAGCGGGTGGTCATGGGGGGAAGAATAGTCTGGCGGTGGGGTTTGCGCGGTGGAACTAGGTGACGGGTGACAGGTGATAGCGACTGTCGGGTGACAGGTGACAGGTGACAGGTACGCACTCGAGGTACCGCCGCGTACGCAGGCGCTGTAGCCCGAGCATCGAAGTCGCTGTCACCTGTCACCTGTCACCCAGTTCTACCACGCCGTCACCCGACACACGCTCTGCGCAATGACAAAAAGGGCGGCATCGCTGATGCGGGCAAACGAAAAAGCCGGACCCCAGCGGGATCCGGCTTCTTCAAAGGGTGGCTGACGACGGTCTACTCTCCCACCACCTCGCGGTGGCAGTACCATCGACGCTGCAGGGCTTAACTGCCGTGTTCGGAATGGGAACGGGTGTGGCCCCTGCGCGCTGATCGCCAGCCATAAGCAATATTCTGCTTTGGCAACTGAAGGATGGGATGATGTGACGGGGATTCATGAAATCCCGAGGTGTAAATGGGGAGAGATCAAACTTCACGGGCGATTAGTACGGCTCGACTGAAGCGCTTGCACGCCTTGCATCTGCCGCCTATCAACGTGGTAGTCTCCCACGGCCCTTCAGGGGTCTTAAGACCCAGGAGTGTTCATCTTGGGAACAGTTTCCCACTTAGATGCTTTCAGCGGTTATCTGCGCGCGACATCGCTACCGGGCGATACCCTTGGCAGGATAGCCCGTACACGAGCGGTCACTTCGTCCCGGTCCTCTCGTACTAAGGACGACGTCCCTCAACACTCCCACGCCCACGACGGATACAGACCGAACTGTCTCACGACGTTCTGAACCCAGCTCATGTACCACTTTAACCGGCGAACAGCCGGACCCTTGGGACCTTCTCCAGCCCCAGGATGTGATAAGCCGACATCGAGGTGCCAAACCGCGCCGTCGATGTGAACTCTCGGGCGCGATAAGCCTGTTATCCCCAGCGTACCTTTTATCCGATGAGCGATGGGCCGTCCACACGGTCCCACCGGATCACTTACGCCAACTTTCGTTCCTGCTCGCGCTGTCGCGCTCGCAGTCAGGCCGGCTTCTGCGTATACACTCGTCGTGCGATTACCGACCGCACTGAGCCGACCATTGCGCGCCTCCGGTACTTTTTAGGAGGCGACCGCCCCAGTCAAACTACCCGCCTGCCACGGTCCTCGCCGGTGTTGCCGGCAGAGTGAGATTGTTAGTAAACGAAGGGTGGTATTTCACTGTTGCCTCCACCAGGGCCAAAACCCCGGATTCAACGGCTCCCACCTATGCTACGCAGCGCATACCGACAATCAATGACAGGTTGTAGTAAAGGTGCATGGGGTCTTTTTGTCCTGTCGCGGGTAATCGGAATCCTCACCGATGCTTCTATTTCGCCGAGCTTTCGGAAGAGACAGCTCCCAAGTCGTTACTCCATTCGTGCAGGTCGGAACTTACCCGACAAGG
>CAWDYU010000002.1:315000-732767 GCA_963806875.1 uncultured Gemmatimonadales bacterium
CCACGATCGGCTCGAAGTCGTGAATGTTGAACGCCCACGGATAGAAGTAGCCGTCCCAACCAACCACGTCGAACGGATGATGGTCGAGCACCAGCTCGTTGATCGCGCTGTACTGCTTGACCATCAGCGAATGATCGCCGCGCTCGTCGTGAGTGCGCAGCGTGCCCGGCCGGCGTATGTCCCGCTCACTGTAGGGCGCACCCTCGATCAGCTGCCCCATCTCGTTGCGGTACCGCTTCGGCCAGCGGATGTGCCCGCGACTCTCGGTGATAAGCAGCTTGACAGGACCCGCCGCGTAGTCGAAGTGCCACCGATGCAGGATGTTGCGGTGCAACACCACATAGTCGCCTTCGCGCACCGGCAGGTCGCCAAACGCCGACTCGAGCACGCCGGTCCCCTCGGCGACGTACACCACTTCGTCGGCCTGCGAGTTCCGGTAGAAGTGATCGTCGAGTCGATCGGGCTCGGACCACAACATCGCCACTTCGTTGTTGAACAACATCGGCGTGCGGTCAAGCGTCGGACTCCCGCCCTTCCTCGCTGCCGACGTGCGGAAATGCCGATGCCTGAGCGACGTCGATTCATCCGCCTCCCACACGATGTCGCGCACCCGCCGCGCGGATGTCACCGTTGTCGGCGGGTACACGTGATAGAGCAGCGATGACGTCCCGGTGAATCCCTCGTGCCCCATCAGCTCCTCGGCATACAGCCCGCCGTCGGGCCGCCGGAAGGCGATGTGGCGCTTGCGGGGGATCGTGCCGAGTTGGTGGTAGATGGGCATGAGACTGTCCGGATGCGAGAAAGGTTTAAGGGTTTAAGGGTTTAAGGGTTTAAGGGTTGAAGGGTTGAAGGGTTGCAGGATCATGGGTTGAGAGGTGATCGAGGCGGGTTGATGCCTTTCAACCTTTCAACCTTTCAACCCTTAAACCCTTCAACCCTTCACCCTACAAGTTCCCGCGCAGCTCCTGCTCCCGCTCCAGCGCCACGAACAGCGCCTTGAAGTTGCCGGCGCCGAAGCTCTTGGCACCCTTGCGCTGGATGATCTCGTAGAACACCGTCGGGCGGTCCTGCACCGGCTTCGTGAAGATCTGCAGGAGATACCCCTCATCGTCACGATCGATCAGGATGCCGAGCTCGGCGAGCGGTGCCAGGTCTTCATCGATCTTGCCGACGCGGTCGAGCACCGTTTCATAGTACGTATTCGGGACACGGAGGAATTCGATGCCCCGGCTCTTGAGCGTGCGCACCGTCGTGACGATGTCGTCGGTCGCGATGGCAATGTGCTGCACGCCGGGGCCGCCATAGAAGTCGAGATACTCGTCGATCTGCGACTTGCGCTTCCCGATTGCCGGCTCGTTGATCGGGAACTTGATGCGGCCGTTGCCGTTCGACATCACCTTCGACATCAGCGCGGAATACTCCGTGGAGATCTGCTTGTCGTCGAAGGTGAGGATGTTGGTGAAGCCGAGCACGCGCTCGTAGAAGCTCACCCACTCGTTCATCTTGCCGAGCTCGACATTGCCGACGCAATGATCGACGTACTTGAGACCCACGCCCTCGGGATTGTACGGCGACTCGGCGGCGACGAATCCGGGAAGGAAAAGGCCGGTGTAGTTGCGGCGCTCGACGATCGAGTGGATCGTGTCGCCATACGTCCGGATACCGGCGATCACCACCTCGCCATGCTCATCGCTCGTGACGGTGGGTTCCTGCACCGAGTTGGCACCACGCTCGATCGCGGCAGCGTACGCGGCGCGTGCATCCTCCACCCAGAACGCCATGTCGTGCACGCCGTCGCCGTGACGGTGCACGTGCTCGGCGATCTCGCCGTCGGGGCCGAGCGCCGAGGTGAGCACGAAGCGGAGCTTGTCCTGCACCAGGAGGTACGAGGCGCGGTCCCGGACGCCGGTCTCGGGGCCGCGATACCCGGCGAGGCGCATACCGAACGCGGCGCGATAGTAGTGCGCCGACTGCTTGGCGTTCCCGACCCAGAACTCGATGTAATCGGTGCCGTTGATCGGGAAGGCATCCTCGTTCGAGGTCGGTGCGGCGGTGGGAAGCGTCGATGTCATGGGGTGTCTCCGGGACGAACCAGGTCCGTCGTGCAAGCGGGATTCAGGAAAAGGCGCGAGTGACCGCAACTCATGCGGCCTGCCCGGCTTCGAGGAACGACGCGAGGTCGGCTTCGCCGATCGCGGGTTCGCCCGGCGCGACGTTGTCGAGTTGTCCGGCGTGCATCCACTCGACCAGTCGTCCCACTTCGACAAAGAGGTGGTCGAAGGAGTCGACGACAAACAGCAGCGGCTGATAGCGATCGATCTCGAACGACTGGTTGATCACCCACTCCAGCTGGAACGGCACGCGCTGAACCTCTGGTGAGGTGATGCAGTGCTCCAGCTCACCATACGACGACAGCAGGCCGCTGCCATACGCCTTGTGCGTACCGGGCTCGTCGCCCTTCATCAGCCCGAACTCGATGGTGAACCAGAAGAATCGAGCCATCGCCTTGATCACACTGGTCATCCGGCGGACGCGCTCGTGCTCATCGTCGATCGCCGCGATCCGCACCGCCGCCTCACGGGCACACTCACCGAACGCCACCAGCGTGTCGGCGAAGGCACGGTCGGTGTGCATCGGCACGTGGCCGGCGATGTCGTGGAAGATGTCGGGTTCGGGGAGGTAGTCGAGCACCTCGCCGTCGCGGATCGTGATCGTGGTCGGGAACTCGCGCTGCCGCAGGCAATCGAAGAAGAGGTATGCCGGGACGTAGCCGCTCACCGCCTTGGCGCGAAACCCGGTGAGGGGCGCCATGAACTTGTTCACGTCCTCGAGGCGGGGCACGCGATCGGGATCCAGCTGCAGGGTCGCCAGCCCCTCGAGAAAGCGGGCATTGGCGTGCCGCTGCCAGCGATCATGCATCCGACCGTAGAGGCGATGCCAGGCGTCGTGGTTGTCGGCAGAATAGAGATCGTAGGGCTGGTCGATGTAGAGGCGGCCGCTTTCCCTGGCATCCTCGATGAACGCGGCCCGGGTGGTCGTCAACCCCGCAGCGATGCCGGCTGGTGCGGATGTGGTGGTCATCGGCTGGGCTCCGGGATCATTGGCATTCTGGAAAGTAGCACCGGCCGCCCAGCTGGGGCGTCGCACCGGGCGGTAAAGCTCAACTACGGCGGGGCTTCGAGGGTTCCGGCACGGGTCGGCGGCTCAGTCCAGCTCTGTCCTTCCCCGGAACTGGTCGAGCGACTCGGGGTTGGCCAGCGCCCCGACGTTCCGGACCTCCCGCCCCTCGACCACGTCTCGAACAGCGATCTCGCTGATCTTGCCGCTGCGGGTGCGGGGAATGTCGCTGACCGCGGCGATCACGCCCGGCACGTGATGGGGCGACGCCCCCGAGCGAATTCGCGCACGGATCGCCATTTCGAGCGCGTCGTCGAGCGCCACGCCGTCGCGCAGCCGCACAAAGAGCACGATCCGCACGTCGCCCGCTGCCGCGCCGGGTCGCTGCTGCGCGATCACGAGGCTCTCCACCACTTCGCTCACCGCCTCGACCTGCCGATAGATCTCCGCCGTGCCGATCCGCACGCCACCCGGATTGAGCGTCGCATCGCTGCGTCCGGTTATGACATACCCGCCGTGAGGCGTTCGCGTCGCCCAGTCGCCATGACGCCACACCCCCGGGTACACGTCGAAGTACGCCGCTCGATACGCGGCACCGTCGGGATCGTTCCAGAACGCCACCGGCATCGCCGGAAAGGGCCGCCGACAGACAAGTTCACCCGCGATCACCGACCGGGCACGGCTGACCCGTCGTCATCGAAGATGTCGACCGCCATCCCGAGCCCCGCGCCCTGGATCTCACCGCGACGAACCGGCACGATCGGGTTGCCGAGCACGAAGCAGGAGACGATGTCGGTGCCGCCGGAGATCGAGCTCACCTGCACGTGCGCGCCCACCGCACCGTGTATCCAGTCGAAGTTCTCCGGTGCAAGAGGACTTCCGGTCGAGAGCAGTGCCCGCATCGACTTGAGCCCGTGGCGCGCCGGTGCATGCCCCATCTTCTCGGCGGCAGCCACGAACCGCGCGCTCGTCCCGAACACATCAATGCGTTCCCGCGCCGCCATCCGCCAGAGGATCTCCGGCTCGGCCGCGGGTGCCGGTGCACCGTCGTAGATGACCAGCGTCGCGCCCACACCGAGCGCACTCGCCATCCAGTTCCACATCATCCACCCGCAGGTGGTGAAATAGAAGAGTCGCTCACCCGGATGCAGGTCGACATGCAACCGATGCTCTTTCAGGTGCTGCAGCAACGTGCCACCCGCGCCGTGCACCATGCACTTGGGAAGGCCGGTGGTGCCCGACGAATACAGGATGTAGAGCGGGTGATCGAACGGCAGTCGCTCGAACTGCAGTGTGGCGCCCTCGTGCTTCTCCAGCACGGCGGACCAGGCCTGCACGGTCCGATGCACCCGCTTCGCACCGCCGCCGAGATAGTCGATCACCAGGGTGTGCCGGACCGTGGGAAGGCGAGGCAGCAGGGCGCCGAGTCGATCGAGACAGTCGTGCGTCCGGCCGTTGTACTGGTAGCCATCGGCGCAGATCAGCACCGACGGTTCGGTCTGCCCGAATCGATCGACGATGCCGTCGACGCCGAAGTCGGGCGAGCACGACGTCCACACTGCCCCGATCGACGCGGTGGCCAGCATCGCCACGAGCGCCTCGGGAATGTTGGGCAGCCATCCGGCGACACGATCCCCGCGGCCGACACCGAGCGCCCGGAGCGCTGCCGCGCAGCGCGCCACATCCTCGCGAAGTTGCCGAAACGTGATGGTGGTGCGTGGCCCGCGTTCGTCCCACGCGATGATCGCCGCCGCCGTGGAGTCATGGCGCAGCAGGTTCTCGGCGAAGTTGAGTCGCGCTCCCGTGAACCACGCGGGCCCGATTCTCACGGTCGGGTGGCGCCATCCTGTCGCCGCCGACAAGCACTTCGTCCCACGCTGCGCCGGAGGGGTGCCGGTCGGCGATCACCTCGGCGTCGTGCCACACCGCCGCCCAGAACGCCTCCGGATTGTCGACCGACCACTGATGAATCGCAGCGAATGCGCCCGGCTCAGCTGGTCCGGGGATCATCCAGCCAGCGCGCCGTCGGGCGTCGATGAACCGACCGAGATGCGAAGCCGGTATCTGCGAGGGCCTGGGTTGCCACAGCACGCCCGCTTCGGCGGCACGAGTCATCAACGACGCCGGAGCAGCACGTCGTCGCTGCGAACCTTCTCGCCGATCGACAGCGTGAGCATTCGCCCATCGTATCCCTCGGCCGACACCCTCACGTACTGCACCCGGCAGCGTTCGAGGAGCTTCGGATCGAACCGCAGCATGTAATCGCCCGACCTGTTGCTGAAGGCGACGAACGACGTACCGACAATCTGCAGGTGCGCTCCGATGAGCGGTGTCCGACCGTTGGCCTCATAGACCCGGCCGACGACTGTCGCGAGGACGGGAGAGCCGTCGTCATTCTTGCCGAGATCGGGAATCTCGACACAGCGTCCGGCCGCATCGGGAAAGGAGGGTCGCCAGTCGCGGGTGTCGGGGGTGGCACCGATCCCCACTTGCCCATTGGCTCCAGCCGTCACGACGCGCTCGGCTGCTGGTGCAGGGGTGGCCTCGGTGCCTTCGCGTTCGGCGCTCCCGAACGCGGAAGTCGGCGGGCGGAGTCGGCTCATCGCATACGAGTTGTAGTCGAATGCCGTCGGGATGCGGGCCGCCCGGCGAGGTTCGGCCGGCGGCGCTTCCTGCACTCGGGGCGGTTCCGGCGCCGCCGGGGGATTGATCTCGGGCTCAGGTTCGACCGGGCCGGCCTCCCGTGGTACCGCGGCGTCGGGCCGGCGCGAATCCGGGCCGAGGGGGGTGGCGTCGCGCGGCGCCTCAAGCGGCGGCCGCTGCGGTTCGGGCTCGACGGGTGGCTGGAATGTCGGCATGGGCTGCGGGGCGATGGCGATCTCAGAGCCCGGCTGGAGGGCCAGATCCACCGGCGGTGTTGCCTCTGGCACCGGCTGGAGCACCAACGCGGTGATGATCAGCGCATGAATGGTGGCGCTCGCAGCGAGCGCCCCCCAACTCCGCGTGCCCTCGAGCGGGGGGCGGACTGCGATTGGCGGAACGTTCTTCACGCTTACAGATTAGCCGTGCACGGGTCAACATCACATGGGTCGAAACGCAACGGCCCCATCGTCCGGCACTGCCGCGTGCTTGAACCTCTTCCGAACCGAGCCATGGTCCCCTCCCTGCGATACCTGATGTTGACGTGCTCCCTGACCGCGTCGCCCGGCGCGCTCCCCGCTCAGGGCGGTGCCCCACTCGCCGCCGGCCCCATGGTCGGTGCCACGGAGATGCGCGAGGTGCGCCTCTGGGCGCAAACCACCCGACCCGCGGTCGTCGAGGTGGTGTACTGGGACTCGACCTCTCCGGGGAAACGCTACCACACCAATTCTGTCGAGACGAAGGCACACACCGGCCACGTGGCACTGATGATCGCCGACTCGGTGCAACCGGGGACCACATACATGTACGACCTCAAGATCGATGGGGTTGCAGTTCCTCGTCCGTACCCGACCCGGTTCCGGACACCGACGTTGTGGCAGTACCGCACCGATCCGCCGCCGCTGCGGATCGCGATCGGGAGCTGCCTGTACATCAACGACCCCCCGTATGACCGCCCGGGTACTCCGTACGGCAGCGACTACGGAATCCTGACGTCCATCGCCATGGCGCGACCCGATGTCATGCTCTGGCTCGGCGACAACACGTACCTCCGCGAGGCGGACTGGTACACCCGCACCGGCGTCCTGCACCGGTACAGCCACACCCGTGCGGTGCCGGAGATGCAGCCGCTGCTCGCCGCCGCAAGCAACTACGCGACCTGGGACGACCATGATTACGGTCCGAACGACAGCGACGGATCGTTTCGTGAGCGGTTCCTGACGCGGGAGATCTTCGAGCTGTTCTGGCCGTCGGCGCGGTTCGGCGCCGACGGTGGTGGTGGTGTGGCATCGACCTTCGAGTGGCAGGATGTGCAGGTATTCCTGACCGACAACCGGTGGAATCGCACCGCCCAGGGCCGCGTACCGGCGACATGAGTTACCTCGGCCGCCGGCAGATCGAGTGGCTGATCGACGCGCTTCGCGCCAGCCGCGCGCCGTTCAGGTTCGTCGTGGTGGGCGGGCAGGTGATCAACAGTTCGGTGACGTTCGAGAACTATGCGACGTATGCGGAGGAACGCGCGTTCCTGCTGCAGCGCATTACCGAGGAGCGCATTCCCGGGGTGATCTTCCTCAGCGGCGACAAGCACTGGACCGAGTTGAGCATGATGCCCCGGGAAGGCACCTATCCGCTGTACGACCTGACGGTGTCATCGCTCACCGCCGGTACGTCGAACGGCTGGACCAACGAGACCAATCACCATCGCGTCGACGGCACTGTGCTGCAGGCGCACAACTTCGGGTTGCTCGATGTCACGGGGCCACGCACCGACCGCGTGCTCACCATCTCGATTCGCGACAAGGATGGTGCCGAGCGCTGGACTCGTCGGATCGCTGCGTCGGAGCTGCGGTGACGCGTCACGTCGAGGCGCTGATCGTCGGTGCGGGACCGATCGGACTGGCGTGCGGAATTTCCGCCGTGCGTCGCGATGTCGGTACCGAGATCATCGACGCTGGGCCAATTGCGCACTCGATCATGCGCTACCCGGTGGGGATGACGTTCTTCACGACGCCGGAACGCCTGGAGATCGGTGGACATCCGCTGGTGACCTCCGGCGCCAAGGCGACGCGGGAGGAGGCGCTCAAGTACTACCGTGGCGTGGCGCGTGCGGAGTCGCTGCCGGTGCGTCCCTACGTGCGGCTCACCGCCGCCACTCGCGACCACGGCGTGATCTCGTGCACCCTGGAGTCGCGACTCGCCACGGAAACCGTGACCTGTGACCGCCTCGTGATGGCAACGGGATACTTCGATCACGCCAACCTGCTTGGCGTGGCAGGCGAGGACCTCGAGCACGTATCGCACTGGCCGGGCGAGCCGCACGCCACCACCGGCCTCGATGTCGTGATCATCGGCGGCAAGAACTCGGCGGCTGAATCGGCGCTGCAGTGCTATCGGGCCGGGGCACGGGTGACGATCGTGTATCGACGAGCCGAGTGGCGACCGAGCGTCAAGTACTGGCTGAGGCCCGATCTCGACAACCGGATCAAGGCAGGTGAGATCGCGGCCCACATGGCCTCAGAGGTCATCGAGATCACACCGGAACACGTGATCGTTGCCGATGAGCAGGGCACGCAGAGTCGCATCCCCGCCGATCGGGTGTACGCCCTCACCGGCTATCATCCCGACTTTGCGTTGCTCGAGGCGATCGGCATCACGATTGATGCGGCAACCGGGCGGCCAGCGCTCGACCCGGACACGCTCGAGACCAATGTGCCAGGCGTACACCTGGCTGGCAGTGTTGGCGCGGGGCGCCATACCTCGGAAGTGTTCATCGAGAATGGCCGGTACGACGGCGAGAAGATTTTCGGTGGTGCCGCCGGGCGGTCGGATTCCGCCCGACGTTATGCGGACAAGCCCAGGGCCATCGGCGAATAGCCGATCGCCCCGCCGGTGTCATGGCACGAGCGCGCCGGGGCCGCCGAGTTCCTTCCAGAGAAAGGTGTACGCGAGTGCCGCCATGAATGCGGCCTGCTTGTTGTTGGCGGCACCGCCGTGGCCGCCCTCGATGTTCTCGTAGTATTGCACGTCCTGGCCTTCGGACTGCATCAGCGCGACCATCTTGCGGGCATGGCCGGGATGCACGCGATCGTCGCGCGTCGAGGTGACAATCAGCGTCGGCGGATAGGTGATACCCGGCTTCACGTTGTGATACGGCGAGAAGGTCCGGATGAACTCCCACTCCTCGGGCTTGTCCGGGTCGCCGTACTCCCCCATCCATGACGCGCCTGCGAGGAGCTTGTGGTAGCGCCGCATGTCGAGCAGCGGCACCTGGCTCACGATCGCACCGAAAAGATCGGGGCGCCGGGTGAGCATGTTGCCGGTGAGGAGTCCACCGTTGCTCCCACCCATCACACCCAGGCGCGGCGTGCTCGTCACCTTCCGACGGACGAGGTCCTCGGCGACCGCGATGAAGTCGTCGTACGCCTTGTGCCGGTTCTGCTTGAGCGCCGCCTGGTGCCACCGCGGGCCGAACTCCCCACCACCGCGAATGTTGGCGACCACGTACACTCCACCCTTCTCCAGCCACGATGCACCGACACCGGCGCTGTACGACGGCAGCATCGAGATCTCGAAGCCGCCGTAGCCGTACAGGAGCGTCGGATTCTGCGCGTTGAGGTCGACATTCCGGCGCGCGACCTGGAAGTACGGCACGCGCGTCCCATCCGCGGATCGCGCGTCGTGCTGCGTGATCACGAGGCCGGTGCGATCGAACAGCTCGGGGAGCGCCTTGAGCCGGGTGGGAGCGCCTTCCCCGACGGTGCCCATCGCAAGGGTGCTCGGCGTGACGAAATCGGTGACCGTCATGAAGAAGTCGTCCGAATCGATCGGGTCGACAGCTGACGCCCCGATCGTGCCGAACTCGGGTTGCCCCTCGAGGAGTTCGCGCTGCCACGCACCATCGAAGCGCAACCGATAGACCCGGTTGCGGACATTGTCGAGTTCGTTGACGAGGATGTAGTTCCGGGTCGGCGAATAGCCGGCGAGGGAGGTCCGTTCCGTCGGCGCAAAGAGCACGTCGAACTTCCGGTCGCCAGCGAGGAATCCGTCAAAGGACGTGGCGAGGAGTGCACCGGCGGGGTATACCGTGCCGCCTGCGTCCCAATCGGTACGGAGTTCGACCAGGAGCCACTCGCGATGCACCCCGACGTTGGCGTCGATCGGCACGTCGATGCGGGTCAGCGACCCATCACGCCGCAGATAGAGTTCGCTCGAATAGAAGGTGATTCCGCGGTAGACGAAGTCGCGTTCAAACCCGGGAGTGTGGTCATGGTAGGCGCCGACCGAGACGTCGCTGTCCTGTCCCTCGAAAATCGTCTCGGCCGCGGAGAGCGGTGTCCCCCGCCGCCAGAGCTTGACGATCCGCGGGTATCCGGATGTCGTCATCGAGCCGGGGCCAAAGTCGGTGGATACATATGTGGAATCGGCGTCGATCCAGCTGAGGCCCCCTTTCGATTCCGGCAGCTCGAAGCCAGTCGGGGATGAAACGCTTGGTGCCGAGATCGAACTCGCGCTTCACATCGGCGTCGGCGCCACCGCGCGAGAGCGAGATGATGCACTTCTCGTAGGCGGGCGGAAGGCATGTGCTGCCATGCCAGACCCAGTTCTCGCTCTCCTCGCCGGCCGAGCAGGTCGAGGTCGAGAACGGTCTCCCACTGGGGTCGGGGCTTGCGGTACTCGTCGAGCGAGGTCCGGCGCCAGATGCCGCGCACATGATCGGCGTCCTGCCAGAAGTTGTAGTACCACGACCCGATCTTCTGGACGAAAGGGATCCGGTCGCGCGAATCGTAGATCGAAAGGAGCCGGCTTTCGAGCGTCGTGAATGCATCCGAGCGAGCGAGTGCGCCCACGGTACGCGCGTTCTGCTCGGTGACCCATGCGAGCGGCTTCTCACCGGTCACGTCTTCGAGCCAGAGGAATCGATCGGTTGAGTCCTGTGCCGCGAGCGGGGACACGGTCATCGTGAGAGATCCCATGATGGTTGCGAGAATGAACGTGCGCATGAAGACCACTCCGGGCACAAGGTGGCAGGCGTACAACAGTGGCGCCGCACGGAAGCTAGCACCCGTCGCGGAGCCGGGACTGGAAGCGCGATCGGGCCCTCGCCTCGAATCTCGCGCTGATCAGGCAGTCGTGTGCAGGTTCCACGATGTGACCGGACGTGCCAGGGCGTGACGCAACCGGACGAGCAGGATTGCGGCAACGGTGGCGAGACCGATCACCAGTCCCCACCAGAGCCCGATGGCACCGAGCGACGTGCGAAATCCGAGATAGAGTGACATGCCCAGGCCGACGATCGTGAAGCCGGCGAGATTGATGAGCATCGGTGCCCGGGTGTCGGCCAGCCCGCGCAAGATTCCGGCGGCGACCACCTGGACACCATCGAAGACCTGGAAGACACCAGCAATGGGAAGCAGCGTCGCCGCGAAGGCGAGGACGGATGCGTCATTGGTGTAGATGCCGGCGAGGAACCTGGGCATTGCCAGGAACAGAAGCGCCGTGCAACTCATGAACACGACGCCGGTGACCAGGGCGGCCCGCGACGCCGCGCGAAGCCCCGGGGCATCGCCGCGACCCACTGCATTGCCGGCCAGCACGGCAGCGCCCATCCCGATTCCCATCGGCACCATGAAGGTGAGTGACGCGAGGTTGAGTGCGATCTGGTGGCCGGCCACCTGTATCGTCCCGAACCGCCCCATGAGCAGCGCGACGGCGGCAAAGGCACTCATCTCCAGTTCGAGCTGCACGCCGATCGGGAGCCCGATCCGGAGCATCTGCCCGAGCGGCTTGAGCCGGGTGGCATCGGGAAGCCACGGCCTGAACAGCGGTATCAGCTCCCGGCGTGCGAAGTAGAGCAGCAGCGGGAGGGTGAGGACGCGCGAGATGGTGGTTGCCCACGCCGAGCCGGCGACACCCATGGCGGGAATGCCGAGTCCGCCGAAGATCAGGATGCGGTTGAGGGCGACGTTGAGGAGGTTTGCCACTCCGATGGCCCAGAGCACGGGGGCCACGCGGTGCATGGCCTGCAGTGTCTGTCGTCCCACGTTGAACATGAAGAAGGGGAGGATCCCCGGCACGAGGATGACGCAGTAGGTCACCACGAGGGGGATGACGCCGGCGGGTTGGCCAAACAGGCGCAGTGCCGGGCCGGCACCGAAGAGCGCTGCACCAATGGGCACAGAGAGCACCGCGGCAAGCACGAGCCCACGCTGGGCACCGAGCGCCACGCCGACCTGGTTGTTCGCGCCGACGGCCTGGGAGATGATCGGATCGACGGCCAGCAGCACGCCGACGCCGAAGATCGACAGCGCGAAGAAGACCACGTTGCCGAGGGCCACGGCGGCGAGTGCCTCGGGGGACACGCGACCGACCATGATGGTGTCGACCGTGCCCATGAGCATCATGCCGACATTGACACCGATGATCGGCAGGGCGAGCGCCAGGAGTGCCCCGGTCGCCGTGCGACCGGCGACCGGGACGGCGGTGTTCACGGTTGGGGCGGTCGCTCGTGGGATCGATTACCCAGGAGGCGTTCGGTGAACGCGACGCGTTCGTGCAGATCGTTGACCTCGAGCCGAAGCGCATCGAGTTCGTCGAGGACAGCGGAGGCGGGAAGCGAGCCGGAGATGTGTTCGTCCTCGGGATCCCAGTTGGTGACCAGCCGGCCTTCTGCATCCCGGAAGGCGCCCGACGCGATCACGATGAGATCGTAGAGGTACCAGAGACCGAGTCCACCGATCGTGAGCGGCATCAGGATCGCGGACTTGGTCCGGCCGACGTAGAACCGATGGGCGCCGAAGACACCGAGGATGGCAGCGAGCACCGTGGTGGTGAGGCGCGACTTCGGGGATGGGTACAGGTCGTGATCGGTCAATGCCGGTCCGTGTCGTGGTGAGATGGGATGCGCCCGGCAGGACTCGAACCTGCAACAGTTCGGGTAGAAGCCGAATACTCTATCCAGTTGAGTTACGGGCGCCTTGGGTGCCCGGCAAGATAGGCCAGCGCGACCGCCCGGCGGTAGATCACGACACGGTGATTGCCCGCGAAGTCTCACCCCGGCACCTTCCCGCTTCACCCGAGGAGAACCCCGCCCATGACCGTTTCGATGTCCGCCTTCCCTGACGCACCCGGCCCCGGTGGTGCGCAATGACGATCATCCTCGTCGGGGTGTTCCTTCTCCTGTTGATCATTTTTGCCATCGCCGCGCTTCGCGACACCGCCACCGGCCGCCACTCGATCGTGAGGAAGGTCGCCAGCGTGCTGCTGAAGCTGGTTGTGCTCGCGCTCGCCGTGATGGGCGTACGTGACACGTTGCGGGGGTCGGGGCTGACGGGTGGGCCGGCGGCGGGAGGCTCGGGCGAGAGCGTGGCCGTCAGCGACCCCGATTTCGGGCGGTCGATCGAGCTGCTCACGGGCACTGAGCTTTCCAGGGGCAACACCGTCCAGGTGCTGTTGAACGGAGAGGAGACGTATCCGACCCTCTGGGCGGACCTGCGCGGGGCACAGCAGTCCATTGCCCTGCAGCCCTACTTCTACGAACCGGGCGTCCTGGCCGACACGCTGGAGATGATCCTGAAGGAGCGGGCGCGCGCCGGCATCGCGGTGTTCGTGCTGGTCGATGCCTTCGGCGCCGAGGCCCTGCCCGCCGAGCGGCTCGACGCACTCCGGGAAGCCGGGGTGAAGGTCGCGATCTTCCGGCCGCTACACTGGTACAACATCAACCGCGCGAACACCCGGTCGCATGTGCGGGTGATCGCGATCGACGGGAAGGTCGGCTACACCGGTGGTTTCGGGATCTCCGACCAATGGCAGGGTAACGGCCGGGAAGCAGGTCAGTGGCGCGACACCAACGTGCGATTCACGGGTCCGGCGGTGTCGCAGCTCCTGGCCGCATTCGTGATCGGATGGGCCGAGGCCACCGGCGAGCTGATGACAGCCGGGGGACGTGCGGCGATCGTGGCGCCCGAGGCCAGCGAGGACGGCGTGGTGGACCGATCCGCCGCAGCGGGACCAGCGGCGCCAGCTCCCGGCGCGCCCGACAGCATGATCAGCCGCGACAGCGCGACGGACGTGCGGACGCTCGACGCGGCCGGTTTGCTGCACACCGTGCCGACGCTCGCCAATACCGCGGCGGCGCGGTTCTACACCCTCACCCTCGGCGGCGCGCGCGAGCGCCTGTTCATCAGCAATGCATACTTTGTCCCGGGCGACTACCTCACGCAGCTCGTGATCGACGCAGCGAAGCGTGGTGTCGAGGTGATCGTGCTCACTGCCGGCGAGAGCACCGACATCGGCTTCACCCGTTTTGCTGCTCATTCAAGGTTTGCGGAACTGCTCGCGGCAGGCGTGAGAATCTTCGAATACCAGCCGACGATGATGCATGCGAAGTCGATCGTGGTGGATGGGCGATGGTCATCGATCGGCACGATGAACTTCGACAACCGGTCGCTGACCTTCAACGAAGAGTCGAACTTCGTGGCACTCGATCCGGTGTTCGGCGCCGAAGTCGAGGCGATCTTCCGCGATGACCTCACGAGAGCGAAAGAGGTCACCGCCGAAACTTTTGCGAACCGCCCGTGGTGGCACCGGCCGATGGAATGGATCTCGGGGTTCTTTGCGCCGATGCTGTAACCGCGTCAGGCTGGGCGCTTGAGTCCGTCGCGGATCTCGCGCAGCAGGAGGATGTCCTCGGGCGTCGTCGCAGGAGCGGGCGGCGCCTCGCGCTTGAGACGGTTCATCGTCCGCACCATCTGGAAGATGATGAATGCCATGATGACGAAGTTGAGGACGATCGAGAGGAAGTTGCCGTAGGCGATCACCGGCACGCCCGCCTCCCGTACGGCCGCCAACGTCGGCTCGATGCCGGCGGGAATCGGCTTGAGCGGATAGTACAGCTTCGTGAAGTCGAGGCCACCGGTGGCGAGGCCGACCACGGGCATGATCAGGTCTTCGACGATCGACGTCACGATCTTGCCGAACGCGGCGCCGATGATCACGCCGACGGCGAGGTCCATCACGTTGCCCTTGAGGGCGAATTCCTTGAACTCCTTGAGCATGGGCGGGGTCCTGGAGTGAAAGGTTGAAGGGTTGAAAGGGTTGAAGGGTGGAAAGGTTTAAGGGTTGAAGGGTTGTGGGTGATGGGGTATGCCGCATTCCATGCGGCCCCGCGATCACGGGGGCCGTGAGAGGCGACATGCCGAACATGGGTTGGGTGCAACAGGGGATAAATCGGGGCGCCGGGATTCGAACCCGGGACCTTCCGCTCCCAAAGCGGACGCGCTACCGGACTGCGCTACGCCCCGTCAGGGCACGAATCTAACCTCACCCCGCACCATCCCCGACGATCCTAATGAGCCGTGAAGCCCCGCAGCCGCGGTCCCACTTCGCCCGAGAGCATCACCCCGGTCCCGGACCGTGCCAGGCCGGCCTCATGCAACCGGTCCAGTGTCCATCGATTGCAGTCGTTCCAGAAGAGATAGGCACCGTGTGCGGGGTAAAACCGCCCGCCGTAGCCAGCCGCGGGGGAAAACGATGCCGGACGGACGTTCGTGGCGTCGTGTCGGATGAACGACTCAAGCGCGGCGTAAAGTCGACCCAATTCCTCCGGCGTGACCACACGACTCCAGAGAGACCGCATCCCGTCGGACATCGTGGGAGGCCGCGCCCACCCCCGGAGGTAGACGACCGACTCGGTGGGGAGGAAGAGCGTCGCGAAGAGTGAATGCGGGAGGTAGTTCGACTCCATGTAGAATCTCCGATCGCCCCATGCAAACTCCACGTAGGCAGCCGCTGAATCGTTGCCCGGGCCGCGCACCAATCCCGCCGGTTGAGGCAGGATGACGCTGGTGTGATAGCCCCAGTCGGCGACGGAGATCGTGTAACCGTCTGCATTCGCCGGAATCGAGGGCACGGTGACCGCGCCGGGGCGATCCGGCGTGAGCTGGACATGAATCCACGGCCCCAGCAGGAGGAGCACGAGCAACACGTACGCGGTCTTGAGCTTGCGCAGAATGCTACCCCCGGATGCCGAGCACCTCTGCCATCGCACGGATCGCCCGCCCGCGGTGTGACACCCGATGCTTCGCCGCCGCGTCGGCCTCGCCGAAGGTGCAGCCAAGCTCGTCGCAGTGGAACAACGGGTCGTAGCCGAAGCCGTGCGTGCCAGCGGGCAGCTCGACGATCCTCCCCCGCACGATTCCATCGGCGGAAATGGTTGTGGCCTCGAGCCCCACCAGCGAGAGCGCACACCGAAACTGCGCGCCCCGCCCGCCAGCAGCCACTCCGCGGAGTCGCTCCAGCAGCAGCGCGTTGTTGGCTGCGGTCACCTCGGCGTCGCTTCCCCCCACGCCCGCGAACCGCTTCGAGCGCACGCCCGGCGCACCCCCCAGCGCATCGACCTCGAGTCCGCTGTCGTCGGCCAGCGCAGGCATCCCACTCAACGCCGCAAACCACGAAGCCTTGGCGTGCGCATTCGCCGCAAAGGTGTCGTGGATCTCGAGTTCCGATTCCTCCGCGCGCTCGGCCAGGCCGAGCTCGTCAGGGAATACCAGCGTGATCTCGGGCGCATCGAGGAGGGCGCGGAACTCCGCCTGCTTGCCGCGGTTGCGAGTGGCAACGAGCAGTCGCAGTTCACCCGCCGATCGCACTCCGCTGCAACGCGAAGAGCTCGATCCAAGCCCGCCCTGCGCCAGGTCGAGCAATCCCTCGAGCTCCGCACGAGAGAACGTTCCCGCCTCACCAGTCCCCTGCACTTCCACGAACGCGTCGGGCTCCAGCATCACCACGTTCGCATCGACTTCGGCATCACGATCTTCGAGGTACGCCAGATCGAGCACGTTCTCGCCGGCCACCTTTCCCACCGAGACCGCAGCAACAAGCCGGCCGAACGGCGATGGGTTGCCGGTCTGACCCGCGATCCATGCGCACGCGTCGTGCAGCGCCACGCACGCTCCGGTGATGCTCGCGCACCGCGTTCCACCATCGGCCGTGAGCACGTCGCAATCGACCTTGATGGTGTACTCGCCGAACTCCATCGTGCCCATCGACGCGCGCAATGACCGGCCGATCAACCGCTGGATCTCGTGGGTCCGACCGCCCGGGCCATGGCGCTCGCGGTTGCTGCGGGTCTCGGTGGCGCGCGGCAGCATGGCGTACTCCGCCGTCACCCACCCCTTGCCGCTCCCCTTGCGGAACGGCGGCACCCCCGTCTCGACGCTCGCCGTGCAGTGCACCAGCGTTCCACCCATCCGTACCAGGCACGACCCTTCGGCGTACGGGTTGGCGTTGCGCTCAAGCACGGTGGTGCGAAGCTGGGACGGTGTGCGACCATCAGGACGTGCCACGAAGACGCTCCACGATACGAGTGGTGGAATGACCGGCGAGGATCGGGACGATCTCGACCCGACCGCCGCGCCGGCGGACTACATCGGCACCGACGACGGCGTCGGGCTCGTAATCGCCGCCCTTGACGATCACGTCGGGCTGCAACGCCTCGACCAGTGCAAGCGGGGTGTCGTCGTCGAAGAGGACCACGCAGTCGACGCACTGGAGCGAGGCAATGATGCGCGCCCGTTCGGTGGCCGCAACGATGGGCCGGTCAGCACCCTTGCCGAGCCGCTGCGCCGACGCGTCGCCGTTGACACCCACGACCAGCGATGCGCCGAACGATGCGGCGGCCTCGAGTACCGCGACGTGCCCAACATGGAGGAGGTCGAATACGCCGTTCGTGAAGACCACCGGACCAGGCGCGCCATTGCGCCACGCCTCTGCCTCGCCAGCCGACCTGACCTTGGTGCCTGAATCAGTGGCGGTCAGAGCCGCTCCTCGGCCTTCGGGTTGAACTTCCAGACGCGATCACCGATGATCGGAATCTTCACCGTCTCTTCGTAGCTCGCACTGATCCTGATGCGCTGCCGGACCGGGTTGCGATCGATCCGCAGGCGCTTCGCTTGCCGCGGCAAGCCCAGGGAATCGACCAGCGCTACCAGCCTGACCCGGATGACGGAATCGGGGATCGATACGGCGAAACGCGCCGACGTCTTCATCTGGTCCTGGTACTGGCGGAATCGCATCCAGGGCTCGCCGAACAGCACCGCGATGTAGAGAACGACGCACAGAATGAGGATGGACGACAGGCAACCGAGGGATCCGCTCCCGCGACGATTCATCACCATTGTGACTGCGCTCCGTCGACGATGTCGTTGACCAGCAGCTGCAGCGCCTTGCGGCGGCCCTCGCTCTCTCGCCCCGGATCATACTCGCCGCTCCGCGTGAGCGCGCGGCGGATCCACAGCGTGCGTCCGGACTCCTGTTCGACGATCTCGATGTCGATGGTCACCTGCACCTGGCGCTTGGTCACCTGCACGGTGTTCGTGGACCTGCCGGTGGGCGATGGTGTCCCGGTGTAGGCGAGTGGCTCATCAGGGAGGTATCGGGTGATCCGCCCCCGCACCACAGCATCTGCCTGCGACTCCGCCGCGGACCGAAGGCCGAGGCGGCGCTGCATTGCCTCCCGTACGGCAAGATCGACCTGCTGGGCGATGGTCGGATCGGACGTGTCGTTCTCGAATGGCGTCACGGCGACCGTGCGGATCGCGGGTGGCAAGCCGCCGCCGGTGAATCCGAACGAGCAGCCCCCGACGACGAGCGCGGCCAGCGCGCTAAGGATCGCTGCGCGGCGCATCCCAGGTTCCGTCGGGGTGGGAGTCGGGGGTTGAGACATCGGTGAACGTCAGGTCGAGCCGGGCGGGTGCAGAGGGCACGTCCAGGCTGACGCTGACCGGCTTCCCACTCGCGTCGAAAGTGGTGAGCGCCCGACCGACGCGCTTCCCTTCGCTGCGCACGTCGGTGAGGAGCTGACGCGGACTCGTCCGGGTACGCAGGTAATCCACCGTGTCTGCGCCAGCCACGTATCGCCATGCGGTGACACGCCCGTCGGCAGCGGTCTCGACCGTCTCGCCAGCCTTGGGGAGCAGGACCACCCCCAGCATGCCCCAGAGGAGGTGGAAGTCGGGGACGAACTTGTCGACGTCCTCCTGGGGATCGGCCCAGAGCGTTCTCGATCCGATCACGGCAGCGGCTCCGCGACCGGAGCCGAGAGGCCCGCGAAAGTCGAGTCGCAGCGAATCTGGCGCAGTGAGGCGGATCGACCCGCTGCCGCCGGCGCTCGAGCGTTCATCACGGTACTGCCACTTGAAGCGGAGGAGCGTCCGGCCGGTCAACTGGTGTTCCGCCGCCCACGCCGACGCCGCCGCGGGAGCCGCCGGCAGGTACGCCGCCGGGGCCGGCTGCTTCGGGGCTGGAAACCCCCCGCATCCAGCGAGCAGGGTCACCGTGAGGACGCCGGTCAGGTTCGAGGATCGCATCGTCCGAAAGGTACTCACCCGCCCCGGGAACGGCGGATCGACCGGATCACGTCGCCCTGCGTGATCCGTCGCAGGCCGTTGTAGCTACCGGTGACCTTTCCGAAGATCGTGTATATGCCGTCGAGGTGAGGCTGCGGCGAGAGATTGATGAACCATTGGCTCCCCCCGGTATCGGGCCCGGAAAGCGCCATGCCGAGCATCGGAACATCGTAGCGCTGCCGGTTGATTTCATCGCGAATGGCCCAGCCCGGCCCACCGCTGCCGGTGCCGGTGCGATCTCCATCCTGCACGACGAAGTTGGGAACCACACGGTGCCACCGATTGCCATCGAAGTACCGCTGGTCGACGAGGCGCAGGAAGTTCGCAACCGTGAGCGGCGCATCGCGCCCGAGCAGTTCGACATCGACCGCACCGCGTCCCTCGACGTCGATGGTCACCGTGACGTTTTCCCGGGCGAACATCACGCCTTGCACCACGCCGCGGTAATCGTCGAGAGTGCGCGCGCTGGTGATGGGCCACGCGGGCCCCCACCGTGCGGCGAGCTGCGGCCACGAAGACTCGGCGGCCGCCCTCAGGATCTCGTCGGCGGGACGGGTGAGGAACGCCGGGCCGAGCCGATCGATCAGCCCGGGGTCGCGCCTGGCGAGCGCGGCAAGTGCACGGACAATTGCCAGACGGGTGTCGGGGTCGCCGTCGGACGCGGACAGGCTCCACGCGGCCACCAGAAGCGGTGCATCGTCGGCGGCCGGATCGGCGGCCACGGCGCTCACTGCGGCGCCGCGCACGAACGGATCGGGGTCGCGCAACCGCTGTCGGGCCGCGTCGATCACCGTCGAGTCGGCGCGACCACGCGCGTTGCGCCACGCACCCATCGCGGCGGCGCGAACCCGCGGTTCGGCGTCCGCCAGCCCGATCGTGAATGGGGCGGCGTCAGTGGGCTTGACTATCGCCCAGCCATCGAGGGCGACGATCCGATCACGCCAGTCGGTCGAGCGCGACCATTCGCCTGCGCGAACGGCAAACCGCGCCGGATCGAGTCGGGCAAGACCCAGGAGCGCGGCACGCTTGAGCGCCCACGTGCCATCGCGACGCGACAGCACCGAATCGAGTTCGACCGCCGCGCTCCGCCCACCGAACTCGCCCAGGGCTGCAGCGGCAGCCACCCGCACGTTCTGGTCGGCGTCACGCAGCAGGATGAGGGCTCGCGACGTGAACGTTGAGTCGCGCCAGCTCGCCGCGGCGCCGAGGGCGTTGATACGCACTCCGTGATGCTCATCGTCGAACGCACGGACGAGTTCGGTCCGGACCGCGGCCGGGGCGAGCCCGGTGGTGTCGGCGAAGCGGCGGATGAGGGATCGCACGGAGGTTTCGCGAATCAGCGGCGAGGCATCCCGCGCGGCACGGAGCACGGCGTCGCCGCCCCCCGGCGCAGCAAGTCGACCCAGCGCATACACGGCGCGCCACCGCAGGTCGACGTCATCCTCGTACGCAAACGCGGTGATCGCAGCGACCGGCGCCAGTGCGCCGAGTCGGCGCGACTCGATGATCGCCGATGCGACCATCACCTCGCGTCGCCCGCGCGGCAGGTCACCGCCAGAGGCGAGCAGGTCGCCGATGAAACGCGCCGCCGCCGGCGTGCCGATCTTGGCGAGCGCCGTGACAGCTTCCGATGCGGCCGATGCGTCGAGTGAGTCGGGTGCGCGGAGGCGGCGAATGATCGGCGCGACCGCTGCGCTGTCGCGCAACAGCCCAAGGGCGAAGTACAGATCGGGATGAATCTCGCGTTCCGGTGCCGACAGCAGCGGAACCAGCAGCGGTGTGCCATCGGCATGACCGATGCGCCCTATGGCAAGCGCTGCAGCACGACGCACCGCGACATCCGGATGCATCAGCGACCGCTCGAAGAGTGCGCCGTCGAATTGCCGCCGGTCCTCCGCCATCAGGATCGGCGCGATCGCCTCGATGGTCGCCCGATCCTGGGACAGCGCGGCAGGCGCGACAGTTGGCACGGCAATCAGGTTGGCGAGGAGCATCCAGCGGAAGTTGGTCATCTAGATTCGCACCGGGTCTGGAATGGGCACCAGGCGCGAGGCGATCTCCCCGGGCAGGCGCGAAAAGGTGAAACGCTCGTTCATGACGAGAAGTTCGGTGGTGGCGGTGGCCAGCAGCTCACCGGAATCCTCGTGCTCCACGGCGTATCCGAAGCTGACGCGTCGCGACGCGCGCTCCTGCACCCAGGTGCGCACCGTCACGGGATCGTCGTAGCGGGCGGCGCGCCGGTACGTGATCGACAGCTTCGACACCATCATCCGGATGCCGAGGGCCTCGAGGTCACGATATGACATCCCGGCGGCACGAAGATGCTCCGTTCGGGCCACGTCGAGCCAGACGAGGTACCGGGCGTGATAGACCACTCCCATCTGGTCCGTCTCGGAATAGTCCACCCGCCGCCGGATGGTCGTGATCGACCCGTCTGTTGCCTGCGAAGTCGCCATGCTCCACCTTTCCCCGCGTGATTGGCCATCGACTCCTGGTGGTAGCCGACGCCCACCTGGGCGCTGCGCCGCCGTCGACCGAAGATGCGATGCTCGCATTCCTCGATGCCGTGCCGTCACTCGGCGACTCACTCCTGCTCGCCGGCGACATCTACGATTACTGGTTCAGTTACCGGCGTCTCATTCCCCGGCGCAACTTCCGGGTGACGGCGGCCCTGACCCACCTCGCGCGCACCACCCCGGTACTCATGATCGGCGGCAACCACGATCGATGGGGCGATTCCTTCTGGGAGCGCGAAGCCGGAATCCGCTTTCATCCCCACGAGCTGCGCTTCCAGGTCGGCCAGCGGAACGTCCTCGCGGTTCACGGCGATGGCCTTCACGAGGAACGGTGGGGCGCCGCCGTGATGCACCGCCTCACGCGGTCGCCGTTGGTGATCGGGGCCTACCGCCTGCTGCACCCCGACCTCGGCTTCCGGATCGCCGATCAGATGGGGCACTCCCTCGGCTACGGCGACGCGCATCCAGAAGTGCTCGAGGCGGCCGCCACCCGGCAGGATGACTGGGCCGGACGGATGCTTGCCACGGATCCGGCCCTCGGCACTGTCATCATGGGCCACACCCATCGCGCAGCCGTTCGGGAGGTCGACTCCGGCCGGTGGTACCTCAACCCGGGTGCATGGGTCGATGGCCTCCGCTACGGCGTCCTCGACGACGGCGGCGCGCGTCTCAGGACCTTCGAGTAACGCCCACCGTCACCCGCCAACCCCGGTCTCGACGTCGACATGTTCGACGCCGGTGAGTGGCTCACCGAGAAAGAGCGCACCGACTCGCTCGAACCGTTCGATATCGTCCGTCACCACGTATCGATGCGACGCCATGGCACCGACCGGAGCCGTGATGTCGTGACGTTGCAGTACGCCGACCAGCTCCCTCGCTGTCTCGTATGCACTGTCGATCAGCGCGGTGGATTCGCCCATCACCTCGCCGATCAACGGCTTCAGGAGCGGGTAGTGGGTGCAGCCCAGGACCAGCACGTCGACCTCGGCGCCGCGGACACTCGCGAGATACTCCTCCGCGACGGCGCGGGAGGCAGGATGGGTGAGCCACCCTTCCTCGACCAGGGGCACGAAGAGCGGGCACGCCCGTTCGGTGATCTGCGCGCCCGGTAGCGCCGCTTCGAGGGCGCGTCGATAGGCACCCGACGTGATGGTCCCTGCGGTGCCGATCACGCCGACGGCACCGCTCTTCGTCGTGGCCGCGGCCGCGCGGGCACCCGGTTCGATCACACCGAGCACCGGCACCGCGAGTTGCTCGCGGAGTGCGGGGAGCGCGTGTGCGGTCGCGGTGTTGCACGCCACGACCACGGCCTTCACGCCCTGCCGTGACAACCAGTCGGCGATTTCGGCGCTGTACCGGCGAACCGTTTCGGGCGACTTCGGTCCATAGGGGACGCGCGCGGTGTCACCGAGATAGATCGTGGATTCGTTGGGCAGCAACTCGTGGATCGCACGGGCCACCGTGAGCCCGCCGATCCCGGAGTCGAAGATGCCGATCGGGGCATTGCTCATCGGCGCGGCATCGGGACGGTGAGCTGGACGCCGGTTCGACCATTCGGGAGCGCGCGCATCCGGAGGTCGGCGGGGAAATCATACAGATTGGCCGCGACGTACGCCTCGAGTCCACTGAAAAGGTGATTGACGGCAACCAGCACGAACCAGTCCTGCCGCTCCTGCCGCTTGCCCTCGACCCGCTCGGAGTTGGTGCGCTCGAGATAGTCGAGTTCGTGGCCGGCCTTGAGTGCCATTGCCAGCGCCAGCCCCTCGAACGCGATGAACATCCCACCGGTCAACTTCCGGTCGAGTGAGGCCTGGCCCCACCCGGGAATGGCAAGCGATCGGAAGAAATAGTTGAGGGGCGACGGCCGGCTGGGCGCGGCCGCGCTGGCGGGCGACGGCGCGCGTACCACGGCGGCGCTGTCCTGGGCGGCAAGCGCGCCCGGCAGGCCAGCGATCGCGAGCACGATGAAGAGACGGGCGATCATCCCCCGAAGATGGCGGTCCGCCGGGTGCTTCCCAAGGACTGACCGCGGCGTGGGTCGCAGGACGTCAGTCCGCGCGACGACTTCGATCTCGACCCGGACGTCCCGGGCAGGCCGAGGACCGCCACGGTGGAACGCGCCGGACGGTGATCGCCGAAGTACCGGGCGTACACCTCGTTCATCGCCGCGAACTCCTGCATGTCGGCGAGGAACACGGTGGTCTTGATCACGATGCCGAAGCCGATCCCGGCTTCGCGCAACACCGCCTGCGAGATTCTGCATCACGCGCTCGGTCTCGGGCACGATCCCGCCGGAGACGATCTCCATGGTCGCGGGATCCAGCGCGATCTGGCCGGCGGTGTACAGCATCGAGCCATGGTGACCGCCTGCGAGTACGGGCCAATGGCCTTGGGTGCGTCGTTGGTTGCGATGAGTTCCATCAGGGCTCCGGTGTGGGTTCGGGTGGGTCGGGCCAGAAGAGTCGTCAGCGCGTTGGCACCGGTGTCGGCGATGACCTGCTCCGCTGGTTCGCCACGCAGTGCGGCGACACCCCCGGCCACCGCGCGCACGAACGCGGGTTCGTTGCGGCGTGCCACGGTGCGGCACCGGCGCGAGATAGGGAGAATCGGTCTCGACCAGCAGCCGGTTCGGCTGGCACGGCACGCACGGTGTCGGCCTGCGTCCACGAGCGGAAGGTCACCATGCCGCTGAAGGAGAAGTACCAGCCGCGCTCGAGGCCGGCGTCGCGCAGCACCGGACCACTCGAGAACGAGTGCAGCACCACGGTTGCCGCGGGATGCCGCGGAGGATGGCGACGACGTCGTCATCGGCTTCACGGGCGTGGATGACGAGCGGCATCCCGGCTCGCACCGCGAGACCGGCCTGCTCATCGAACGCGCGCCGCTGCACGTCACGGGGCGAATGATCGTAGTGGTAGTCGAGACCCATCTCGCCGGCAGCGCACACCGCGGGCGCGGCACCAGAGATCCTGCAGCATCGACGCGGGTCCGCCGACCAGCGCGACGCGTCGTGCGGGTGGCATCCGGTTGCGAGCGCGAGCCCGCTGTGGTGCCGGCCAGCCAATGCGAGCGGTGGACTGCGACCCGATCGAGGTCACTTTCGATCACCACCGCCCGCGCGACGCCGGCGGCCCGCATCGACTCCACTGCCTGGTCCCGATCGGCGTCGAACGCCGGGTCACCGAGGTGGCAGTGGGTGTCGATCGAGCACTCGGCCGCATCCCTATCGCCGTGCCGGCAGCCGCCTTGGGAGTGCGGGCGCGAACCGTGATGGCCTTCGCCGGCCAGCGCTCGCGGATGTACATGAGCATCGCCGGTGCGATGTACATCGACGAGAAGATGCCGGTGAAGATGCCCCAGAACATCACGAGTGCGAACGGACGGATCACCGGGCCGCCGAAGATGATCAGGGTGAGCATCGTCGCCAGCGACGTGCCGTGCGTCAGCACGGTACGCGGCAGCGTCTCGTTGATCGACCGGTTGAGGACCGTGGCTAGATCGCCCGGCACCTTGCGGTGCTCGTTCTCGCGCACGCGGTCGAAGATGATGATCGTCTCGTTCATCGAGAGGCCGAGCACCGACAGGACCGCGCCGACGATGACCAGTGACACTTCGAGGTCGAGGAACGAGATGAAGATCACGGTACCGAGGATGTCGTGCGCAGTCGCGATGATCGCTGCCGCACCGAACCGCCATTCGAAGCGGTACGCGAGGTACGCGAGCACGGCCGGAACGCGAGCAGGATCGCCATCAGGGCCTTGGTGCGCAGTTCGCGAACCGACCTTGGGCCCGACCGCCTCGGTGTGATCGACGATGTAGCCCCCTTTCCCGATGACGGTGTCGAGCGCCTTCGCGACCGCATTCGTCGTGGCCTCGGTGTCATCGGCGTCGGAGCCTTCCTTGGCGGTCCGGGCTCGCACCACGAAGGTGTTCTCGCCGCCGAACTGCTGGATCTCGGCGTTGTGGATGCCCTCGGCCGTGAGCCCTGCACGGACCTGCGCGATGTCGATCGGGGCGTTGGTGGACACCTGGACGCGGGTGCCGCCGGTGAACTCGACGCTGTAGTTGAGCCCCCGCGCCATCATCAGGATCAGCCCCGGGATGAAGATGATCGCGGTGATGATGTAGGCGTATCGCCGGACGCCGACGAAATCGATATTGGTGTTCGTGAAGAGAGTCCGCATGTCAGATGCTCAGCTCCGCCGTCGTTGTCCGCCTGGACAACCACAGCAGGAAGAAGGTGCGTACCACGAAGATCGCCGATACCATCGAGGCCAGGGTGCCGACGATGAGGGTGACGGCGAAGCCACGAACCGGGCCGGTGCCGAACTGGAAGAGCAGCAATGCCGTGATGATCGTGCGACACGTTGGAGTCGATGATCGCGTTCATCGCTCGATGGAAACCCTCATCCGCGGCGAGCCGCGGCGTCTTGCCGAGTGCGAGTTCCTCGCGGATGCGCTCGAAGATCAGCACGTTGGCGTCGACCGCGATGCCGATCGACAGCACCAGGCCGGCAAGCCCCGGAAGGGTGAGCGTCGCATCGAGCGTGGCCAGCACACCGAGCGTGAAGAGGATGTACATGGCCAGACCGATCACGGCGAGCACGCCGGCGAAGCGGTAGTAGCCGATCATGATGAGGACCACCAACAGCGTGCCGAAGATGCCGGCCGTGATGCCCTGGCGGATCGAGTCGGCGCCCAGCGTCGGACCGACGGTGCCCTGCTGCAGCACCTTGAGCGGCACCGGGAGGGCGCCGGCCTCGAGGGTGAGCGCGAGGTCCTGCGCCTGCTGGATCGACTGGTTGCCGAGGGTGATCTGCCCGCGGCGATCGATCCGCGAGTTGATCACGGGCGGGCGGCCCTGGACGCGGCCGTCAAGCACGATCGCCATGAAATCGCCGGTATGACGAGCAGTCTCGGTGCCGAACCGGCGCGCGCCGGCGCGATCGAGCTCGAACACGACCATCGGCTGGTTGTTGATCGGATCGATCTGCGCCGCGGCCGAGGTGAGGTTCTGGCCCGGTGATCATCGGTTCCTTCTCGAGCACGTACAGGTAGCGCACCTGCTCCGCTCCGACCGCCTCGGCGACCCGCGACCAGCGCAGGTCGTAGCCACGCGGCCAGGCGCGCTGGACCTCGGCGAGGTTGATCAGCGAGTCGACCCGGAGGTACGCCGTTTCCGACACCATGTACTCGCCGGGCGTCGCCCCGCCAGCGCCGGCCGACGGCTGGATCATGTCCTGCAGCAGGCGGCCTGCCGGGGCCACTGCGCGCCGGTGGAATCGACGGCTGCGGAATCGGTCGACTTGCCACCCAGGATGGCGGCAACGCCAGAGGGAGCGACGTCGGCGCCGAGTGTCACGCCGAGTTGCCCCAGGGCGCGGTCCATCGCCGGAAGCGCGGCGTCGAGCGCGTTGGTCTTGTCGGTCAACCGGAACTCGAGGAACGCGTTCTTGGTGACGATGTCCTTGGCGCGACCCGGCTCGGTGATGCCGGCGAGTTCGACCACGATCCGGTCGCTACCCGACTGCTGCACCAGCGGCTCGGTGACGCCGAACTCATCCATCCGCTTGCGCAGGATGGTGAGCGCCAGGCCGATGTCGCGCTCCGGATCGGTCGACACCTTCTGCGACTCGTCGAGCCCCAGTTCGAGGTGCATCCCGCCCTGGAGGTCGAGGCCGAGCTTGAGGGGCACGCGGCGCACGGTGACGTCGCTCAGCACACCGTTTACGCTGACACGCTCGACGCGGTTGCGCGGGATGAGGGCGATGATCGATCCCAGCACGAGCAGGGCGATCACGATCAGGCGGTTTCGAATCGAACTCGACATCTTCACTCGGGGCGCCCTGAGGGCGCAGCAAGGTCCGGGTGCGCAGCGGCCAGTGCGGCACGCGCGCGAACTGCATCCTGCTCAAGCTGCTGGCGGAGCGCCGTCGCATCGGCGAAGCGGCGGATCCCGCGAATCGGTGCCACCCACGCGACACGCACCGATCGATCGTACAGGTCACCCTCGAACCCGAAGAGGTGGACCTCGAGCAGTCGCTGACCGTCATCGAACGTCGGCCGGTGACCCTGGTTCATCATCCCGCCGAACTGGCCGGCTGGTGTGTCGACCACCACGGCGTAGACACCGTCGGGCGGAAGGAGCTTGTCCGGTGCCGCGCGCAGGTTGAGCGTCGGCACCCCGATGGTGCGGCCACGTGCGTCACCGTGCTGCACCGTACCGCTCACCGAGTACGAGCGCCCCGAGCTGCCGCGCGGCACCGGCGATATCGCCGCCGGCGATCGCCCGCCGGATCGCGGTGCTCGAGACGGTGGCGCCGCCTGCCGCCACTGCGTCGACCACGTCGACCCGGAACCCGCGCGCCGCGCCCAGTTCCTCGAGCGTGCTGACGTCGCCCTGCCGTCCCTTGCCGAAGCCGTGATCGTGTCCGATCACCAGTTCCCGCATGCCGCACCGCGCAATCAGCACATCATCCACGAACTGCTCCGGGCCCATCGACGCCATCGCCCGGTCGAAGCGAAGCTGGACAACCCGGTCGAGCTCACTGGTCGCCAGTACCTCGAGGCGTTCGTGCGCGGTGGTGAGCCGGGGCGGCGCTGCCGCCGGGTTGACCACGGCGAGCGGGTGCGGCTCGAACGTCACCAGCACACTGGCGCGCCCCGCATCGCGCGCACGCCGCGCAATCTCCTCGAGCACCGCACGGTGGCCGGCGTGAACGCCATCGAACGTGCCGACCGTCACGACGCTTCCAGCCGGACCGACGCCTGCGGGTGTCACGCGTTCGGCTCCAGCACCACCACCGGGTGCGCCAGCCCGTCATCCCGCGCCTCGGCAACCGCCACCAGTCGACCATCGTCTGCCACCAGCGCCATGGTGCCGCGCACCGCGGCATCGACCGGCACCGCCCGCCCGAACCCGACGGCACGGAGTTCGTCGGTGGTGAGCTCGCGGCGCGGCAGGTGCGGCACCACCGCGGCCGGCGCCATCAGCGCGCCTGCCGTCACCTCGTCGCGGCGCAATGGCGTCAGCCACCTCGAACCCGCCGGTCGCGGTGCGGCGAAGCGCCACGCAATGCCCGCCGGTGTCGAGTCGGTCGCCCAGGTCTCGGGCAATCGCCCGAACGTAGGTGCCTCGACCCACGGTGGCGCTGAACGAGACATCCGGCGGCGAGTAGTCCCGCAACACCATCTCGTGCACCTGTATCACCACCGGCTCAAGCTCGACCGCGAGCCCAGCGCGTGCGAGTTCGTGACTTCGCACCCCACTCACATGCTTCGCCGAGTACGCCGGCGGACGCTGCCGGCTCTCTCCGACAAACGCCTGGAGCGCCTCGGCCACCTCACTCTCGCGAGGGCCAACCCGACCCCTGCCACTGCGCACTCACCGTCCCGGTCAGGTCATCGGTGTCGGTCGCCGCGCCGAGCCGTGCGACGGCGTCGTACCGCTTGGTCATCGCCTCGACGAAGCGTGCGAGCCGCGTCGCCCGTCCCACCAGCACCACCAGCAGGCCGGTGGCAAAGGGGTCGAGCGTTCCGGCGTGCCCCACGCTCCTCGTGCCCAGCTGTCGCCGTACCACTGCCACCACATCGTGCGACGTCCATCCCGCTGGCTTGTCAATCAGCAGCCCGCCGATCAGGGGGCTTCCTCCTCGTCCCGCAATCCGGCCAGCAACTCGTCGATCCGCTTCGCGTGCTCGAACCCGCGGTCGAGTTGAAAGTGCAGCTCGGGCACGATCCGGGTGGTCAGCGTCTTCGCGACCAGCCGGCGAAGATATCCCGCCGCGCTGACGAGACCCTCGAGCGCCTCATCCCGCGCGGCATCATCGCCGTGCGGCACCACGATGATCGTGGCGTGCGACAGGTCGCGGGTCACATCGACGGCACTCACCGTCACCAGCCCGACACGCGGATCCCGCACCTCGCCGCGCAGCAGCGCCTCGGCGAGCACCGCGCGAATGGTCTCGGCCACCTGCTCCGGCCGTCGTGACGACGCCTTGCCGGCCATCGCTCAGGCCTGCTGCGCCGCGGCGGACGCTGCGAGGGTGCGCTTCACTTCCTCGACACGGAACGCCTCGATCCGGTCGCCGACCTTGATGTCATTGAAGTTCTCGACACCAATGCCGCACTCGAGGCCTTCCTTGACTTCCTTCGCGTCGTCCTTGAATCGCTTGAGTGACGACACGTTGCCGGTGTAGACCGTGATACCGTCACGCAGCACCCGCACACGCGCCGGACGGGTGATGGACCCACTGCGCACGATGCTGCCGGCGATGCTGCCGACCTTGGTGACCTTGAACACCTCGAGCACCTCGGCCTCGCCCAGGATCGTCTCCTTCTCCTCGGGCTTGAGCAGGCCCTCGAGCGCCTGCTTCACGTCATCAACGGCCTCGTAGATGATGCGGTAGGTGCGCACATCGACGCCTTCGCGTTCGGCCGCGGCGCGCGCGTTGGCGTCGGGACGCACGTGGAAGCCGAGGATGATCGCACCCGACGCCTTGGCGAGGAGCACGTCGCTCTCGCTGATCTGACCCACGCCGCGGTGCACGATGTCGACGCGCACCTCGCCCGTGCCCAGCGCCGCGAGCGAGTCGGCCAGTGCCTCGGCCGGACCGCCCTGGTCGGCCTTGATGATGATCCGGAGCTGGGTGACCGCGCCTTCCTTGAGGGCGCGCGAGATATCCTCGAGCGTGCCGCCGCGCGCCGAGCGACGGTTCTGCGCCTCGCGCTCGAGACGCTGGCGCTTCTGCGCGATGTCGCGGGCCTCGACGGCGTCCGCGACCACGAGGAAGGTGTCGCCGGCAGACGGTACACCGTCGAAACCGAGCACCTGCACCGGCATCGACGGGCCGACCGACTTGATGTTGCGCCCGCGCTCATCGAAGAGCGCACGCACGCGACCCGAGAACTTGCCGCAGATGAAGTTGTCGCCGACGCGCAGCGATCCCTTCTGCACCAGGATCGTGGCGAGTGGACCCTTGCCGGCGTCGAGACTTGCCTCGATCACCGATCCCTGGGTGCGCGCCCCGTCGTTGGTCGTGAGCTCGAGAATCTCGGCCTGCAGCAGGATCTGCTCGAGCAACTCGGGAACGCCGGTGCCCTTCTTCGCGGAGATCATGGAGTGCAGCACGGTGCCGCCGAACTCCTCGAGCACCACGCTGTGCTGCAGCAGGTCCTGCTTGACCTTCTCGGGATTGGCTGAGGGCAGGTCGATCTTGTTCACCGCCACGACGATCGGCACGCCGGCATTCTTGGCGTGCGAGATCGCCTCGATGGTCTGCGGCATCACCTGGTCGTCCGCCGCCACCACGAGCACGACGATGTCGGTGACCTGTGCGCCGCGGGCACGCATCGCGGTGAACGCCTGGTGACCCGGGGTGTCGAGGAACGTGATCGACTTGTCACCGGGCAGCGCGATGTGATACGCACCGATGTGCTGGGTGATGCCGCCGGCCTCGCCGGCCACGACATTCTCCTTGCGGATGTAGTCGAGCAGCGACGTCTTGCCGTGGTCGACGTGACCCATGATGGTGACGACGGCGGGACGGGACACCTGCTCGCCGTCTTCCTCCTCGTCGACAACCTCGATGTCGGCCTGATACTCCTCTTCCTTCAGGGCCTCGAAGCCGAACTCGGACGCGATCAACTCGATCTGGTCGAAGTCGAGTCGCTGGTTCACGGTCACCATGAGGCCGAGTTCCTTGAACGCGAACGCGACGATCTGGTTGGCCGGGATCTTCATCAGGTCGGCGAGCTCCGCCACCGAAATGAACTCGTTGACGCGAATCCGGGTCTTCTCTTTCGCCTTTTCCTCGGCGGTGCGCGACGCGATGATGTCGCGGTACGACGGCTCGTCCCCGCGCGACTTCTTGCGGGTCGGCGCCCCCTTGTTCATCCCGTGCAGGGTCTTGAGGATGTTGGCCTGGACCTGATCCTGGTCGACGAAGCTCTTCTTGCCCTTCTTCCCCTTCTTGCGACCACCACCCGGCTGCGCGTCGGGACCGAACGCGGGACGCGGCGGGCCCCCGGTGCCGCCCGATGCCGGGCGACCCGGCTGCGGGCTGCTCGACGAGAAAACCGGACGCGGTCCGCTCCCGCCACGCGGCGGGCCGCCTCGACCGCCACCGGCTGCGGGCGCCGGACGCTGAACCCGAGGCGGGATGAACGGGCTTCTTGACCGGCGTGCCGCTGGTTGCGGCGGGGGCTGGGGCCGCGGGACGGGGCGACAACGTGGGACGCGGTGGCCGGGGTGGGATCGGGGGCAGCTTCGGGGCCGCCGGCGGCGCGCTCGGCGCGTCGGCGGCAACGTCGGCGTCGACCGATGAGGTCGGAGCGTCGGATTGCGCAGCGACATCTTCAGCGGGTTCGTCCGACGCCATCGCCGGAAGATCCTTGAAGAGCATCTTCGCCCGCTCCTCGAGCGACAGCGTCTGCTTCGCCTCGACCGGCTGCTCCTCGAACGTGACCGGCTTCTCGGGATCGAACGACGGGTTGGCGGCCTCGTGCTCGGCGTCTTCCGCCGCCTTCGCTTCCTGCTCGGCGACCTCGGCGGCGGTGCGTCGCCGACGCGCGGGCTTGGCCTCGGTCGCGGCGGGAGCAGGCGTGGCAGGGGCTGCAGCCTTTCGGCGTCCCTTGCGGGGCGTCGCCGGCTCGGCGGCCTTGCGCTTGTCGCGCTCCCAGCGAACCCGAACCGCCGACACCTGGTCGGGCTCGAGCGCCGACATGTGACTGCGCACGAAAATGTTCATCTCGCGGAGCGTGCCCATCAATTGCTCCACGGGAACGCCGAATTCCGCGGCGAGGTCGTGCACTCGACTCTTAACCACTCACAAGCCTCCGTCAGGTCCCGTCACGGCGCGCACGGCAGCGAGAATGCCGCTCGCGAGCGCCCGATCTTTCACACCCGCCACCATCATCGGTGGTCGGCCGATCCTGCTTCCCAGCACCTCCGCCACCGGCCCCGTGAGGAGAGTGGCCCCCTTGGCGCGGGCCAGCCGCACCACCTTCTCGATCGCGCGGGGCGATGCATCCGACGCCAGTACAACCAGACGGCATTCCTCGCGCTGCAGCGCCGCGCGGGTTCCGTCGACCCCCATGGTCACGTGCCCAGCCCGCGCGCCCAGGCCCAGCAGGCCGAGCAGCGGGTCGTGGTTCACGCGGAGGGCGGTGTCTCGACCGGCTGCCGGCTCGGCCGTCGCCGGGACGTCGCCAGCCGCTGCGACTTCGTCGGTGGCTCCGGCCTCAGCCACGACACCAGCCTCTTCCTCGTCCGGCTCGTCCTCGGTCAGGTCGGCGAGGAAGCGCAACATCTCTTCCGCCGTACCCTGCGTCATCCCCGGAATGCGCGCGATCTCCTCGCCATCGAGATCGAGCACGTCATTGAGGGTGGTGAAGCCGGCCTGATCGAGGATCGCGACGAGCTCGGCCGAAAGTCCCTCGAGCTGCGCAAGCGGTACGCGCGCCTCGGTGTCTTCCTCGCCAGCCGCAGGCGCGAACAACGGACCATCGGCACCGCGCTCGAGCCACTCGCGGCTCGAGTAGAGATCGATCTTCCATCCGGTGAGCTCGCTCGCGAGCCGCACGTTCTGTCCGTTGCGGCCGATCGCCAGCGAGAGCTGGTCCTCGTCGACCACCGCCTGGATGGTGCGGGTGGCCGGGTCGGAGAACACCTTCGCGACCCGCGCCGGCGCGAGCGCGAGGCGCGCGAAACGCTCGGGGTCGGGCGACCATGGGACGATGTCGATGCGTTCACCACCGAGTTCGTTGACGACGGCCTGGACCCGTGAGCCCTTGAGGCCGACGCACGCACCCACCGGGTCGATCGCATCGTCGCGCGAGATCACGGCGACCTTCGTGCGACTGCCGACTTCGCGCGCGATGCCGCGGATCTCGACGATCTGCTGCTGGATCTCGGGCACTTCGAGCTTGAACAGCGCGATCACGAACAGCGGATCGCCACGCGAGAGGATCAGGCGCGGCCCCTTGGGGGTCTCCTCGATCCGCTTGAGCACGGCACGGATCTGGTCGCCCTGATGGAAATGCTCGCGGTGATTCTGCTCGCGATACGGGACGATCGCCTCGGCCTCGCGGAAGCGATTCAGCATGATCACGAACTTGCCGCGCTCCACCTGCTGGATCTCGCCCGACAACAGTTCGCCCACCTTGTCGGTGAACTCGTCGCGGATCCGATTGCGCTCGCCCTCGCGGACCCGCTGGATGATGCGCTGCTTGGCGGCCTGCACGGCGAGTCGGCCGAACGCCTCGAACGGCACCTCTTCCTCGAGCACGTCGCCGGGCTGAAAGTCGGGATCCTCGTAGCGCGCCTCTTCGAGCGCGATCTCGGCACTCTCGTCCTCGACGACCTGGACCACCTGGCGCAACCGGATGACCGAAAGCGACCCTTGCAGTTCGTCGACATTGAGCTCGAAGCGGACATTGGGCCCGTACTTCTTCATGAGCGCCGCGTGAATGCCGTCGCGGAGCAGGTCGAGCAGATCTGAGCGCTCGAGCTGCTTCGAGCTGGACAGTTCGCGAAAGGCCGCGATCATGTCGGGGGACGTCGCCATCGATGTTTCTCCCGCTACCCGGTGATTCCCAGCGTTGACCAGTCGACCACCAGCGTGGCGGTCCTGATTGCGTCCAGCGACCACACCTTCCGTGTATCGCCCACCTGCAACTCCACGTGCGTGTCATCCGGTACGCCGACGATGCGTGCGACCGTCGACCCGGGCACCCCACGAGCGCGAACGCGCACGTCGCGACCGATGAAGCGGCGCCAGTGCTCGATGAAGCGCACCGGTCGCTCGATTCCCGGCGACGACACCTCGAGCGCAGCCAGCTGAGCGCTCGTACCCTCGGCAGCCATCGACTCAACGTGGCGCGAGACCAGCCGGCAATCGTCCGACGTGACACCCTGCCCCGGTTCGCTGCCACCGACTCGATCGATCCGCAGCTTGACCTGTCGCCGCAACGCGGGACCCGTCAACTCGCAATCGACGAGCTCGAATCCCAGTGCACTCACGGCGGTTTGCAGCGCCTCGACTGTCAGCATGTCCGCGGTCACGATCCGGCCAGGTGGGGGAAAACAAAAAAGTCGGGGGAAACCCGACACCTCGCCAACCACACGCAAGTTGCCCCAGCACTTAAGAATACGGGTTAGGGCTGAGGGAGTCAATCACTTCTTGCCCCATGCTCCGCGTCGGGGGCGGGAAAACCGAGGTAGGCCACCATCCGGCCGTCGGTGCCGCCGGAGCGGCGGTGGGAGAAGAACCGGTCGGCGGCGGCCGCGCTGCAGTGACCGCTCCGGGTCACGGTGCCTATCCCGAGGTCTTCGGCCTGCCCGGCGAGGACGTCCCGAAGATCGAGATGCCACGGCCCAGGGCCCTCAGGATCGCCGCCCCACACCGACCATCACCTCGGCCCCGACCTCGTACTCCGGCCCGGAGATCCCCACGCCGAGGTGGCAGACCAGGTCAGCCGGGCGCGACTCCGGCCCGCTCGGTGAGCATCGCGACACCGCGGCCCAGGATGGCCCCAGCCGTGCCCCGCCAGCCGGCGTGCAGCAGCGCCACGGCGCGGCGATCCGGGGCGACCAGGAAGACGGGGATGCAGTCGGCGACCGTCACGAGGAGGAGCAGGCCGGCTTCCGTGGTGGCGTGCCCGTCGGCGCCCTCGATGAGCGTCCACCCGGGCGAGACCTGGTCGTGCCACAGCACCCTGGTTCCGTGGACCTGGTGCGCCAGCACCTGCGAGGAAAATCCGGGAATGCTGCGCCGGAACTCGCGCCATCGCGACATCGTCGCGCCGACCTGGGAACTGTTCCAGAGGCCAAGATCGAACGGCACGGAATCGTCGCCGCGACCGGTGATCCCCGCCACCACGCCGTATCGTTCGACCCAGCCCGGGACCTGCCACCGCGGGACCGGACCGGCGACACGAACTTCAGTCGTCAGCGCGCTCGACATCGGCCCCGAGTGCCAGGAGGCGCTCATGGATGCGTTCGTAGCCACGCTCGACCTGCGCGATGTTGTGGATCACGCTTTCGCCTTCGGCGGCAAGGGCCGCGATGCACCATCGCCATGCCGGCGCGAATGTCGGGCGATTCCACGCGCCCGCCGCGGAGTCGCGACGGACCCGAGATCACCGCGCGGTGCGGATCACACAGCACGATGCGGGCGCCCATGCCGATCAACTTGTCGACGAAGAAGAGCCGCGACTCGAACATCTTCTCGTGCATCAGGATCAACCCTTCGCACTGGGTCGCCGTCACCAGCGCGATCGACATCACGTCGGCCGGGAATGCCGGCCACGGCCCGTCTTCGAGCTTGGGGACGTGGCCCCCGAGATCGGGGCGAATGCGTCGCTCCTGTCCGGCGGGGATGATGCAGCTGGTCACCCTCGAGCCGGGTGCGAGACGCCGAGGCGTTCGAAGCCCATCAAGGTGCTGTGCAGGTCGTCGGCCCGGACACCGTCGATCGTCAACGACGAGTTCGTGGCGGCGGCGAGGCCGATGAAGGAACCGATCTCGATATGATCGGGGCCGATGGTGTACGACGCCGGTCCGAGCGGTTGACCTCCCTCGATGGTGTACGTGTTGCTGCCGATCCCATCGATCTGCGCGCCCATCGCGACCAGCACCCGGGCCGTGTCCTGCACGTGGGGCTCCGACGCGGCGTTGCGGAGGACCGTCCGACCCGTGGCGGCGACGGCGGCCATCAGCGCGTTCTCGGTCCCGGTGACACTCGGTTCGTCGAGGAAGATGTCGGCCCCGGTGAGCGTGCCCTCGATCTCGTACCGTTCTCCCACCGTGACGCGCGCCCCCAGGCGCTCGAGGGCGAGAAAATGGGTGTCCACGCGGCGGCGCCCGATGACGTCTCCGCCCGGTGGAGGGAGGGTCACCTTTCCGAAACGGGCCAGGAGCGGCCCTGCGAGAAGGATCGATGCGCGGATCCGGGTGCACAGCACGGGATCGAGCGCCTTGGGTCGCACCCCGCGACAGTCGACTCGCAGCTGGTTGGTCCCGGTCCACTCGACGGTGGCACCGAGGTCGACCAGCAATTCCAGCAAGGTCTCCACATCGCGGATGCGCGGGATGTTGCCAAGATCGACCGGACCGTCGGCCAGCAGGGTCGCGGCAATGACCGGCAGGGCGGCGTTCTTGTTGCCGGCAGGGCGGACCGTACCCGAGAGCGGTCGGCCGCCGGTGATGATGAAGCGGGGAGGCATCGTTCAAACCTCGCCGCAGCGGCGTGGCCCCGCAAGCGCGACGAACGTCTTAAATTGCAGGTTCAACGCAAACTGGAGCAGCACACATGGCCGCATCGTGGGTCGGCATCACGATCGCATTCTCGCTGGTGGTGATCGCCTTCTGCGTGCTGGGCGTCGCCGTCACCGCGCTTTTTTCCCTCCGGGAGATCCGCCAGATCAGCGAGTCGCTCACCCTGGAGCTCGAGGGCCTGCGGCGTGAGATGGCCGAGTCACTCGGCGTCGTGAAGCGCCTGGGACAGCAGGGCCATGATGTGCTGGACCTCGCCAAGGGCGAGATCAGCGAGATCGTGCGGCTCACGTCGGGGCTTCGGGAAGACGTCGAACAGGGGACGCGCGTCGCGAAGCGACGCCTGGCCGACTTTGACGCGGTTCTCGAAGTGGTGCAGGAAGAAGTCGAGGCGACGGCCATCGACCTCGGTGCGACGCTGCGGACCGCGCGAGAGGGATCGAGCATGATCGGCCAGTTGAGCCGGCTGGTGCGTCCGCGTCGGCACGGCAGCGCGTGATCAAGCTGGCGGCGGCGGGTATTGTCGCCTTCATCGCGCTCGTCCTGCCAGATTCACTGCACGCGTGGACTCCCGGCACGCACGTCGTGCTCGGCGAGCGGGTGCTGGGATCGCTCCAGCTCCTCCCTGCCGCGGTCGCCGACCTGCTGCGCGCCTTCCCGTACGACTTCCTCTACGGCAGCATCGCCGCCGACACGACGATGGCGAAGAAGTACGCGCCCGCCGACCGGCACTGCCATGCGTGGCACGTCGGGCGTGAGGTGCATGCGAAGGCGGACAGCGACGCGATGCAGGCGTTCGGGCTTGGCTATCTCGCGCACCTCGCCGCGGACGTGGTGGCCCACAACCACTTCGTTCCCCGCCAACTCGTCGTGACGAGCAGCACCACCACGATGGGTCACACCTACTGGGAAAGCCGTGTCGAGAATGCGCTGGGCGGGCTGGTGCCGCGTGCGGCGCGCGAGCTCATCCGGCTCGACCACCGCGCGGCCGACGCGCATCTCGAGCGAATCCTCTCACCGACGATCTTCTCGGTGCGCACCAACCGGCGGCTCTTCCGGGGAATGGTGCGAGTGGCAGACTCTCGCCCCTGGCAGCTCGGCATGCAGGTCGCCACGGAGCAGAGCCGGTGGGACATCACCGATGAATCGGTCGAGGGATACCTCGCGCAGGCGACCCGTGCGATCCGCCTGGCACTCTCCGACGACGGCTCCGACATCTACCAGGAAGACCCCAACGGCGAGGCAGCGATCGTCCGGAGCAAATCGGTGCGGCGGGAAGCGGTGCGGCGCATCGGGCGGCGCGACCCCGACGAACTCGCCCAGGTGGCCGACGCGGAGTTCGGGATGAGCGTGCCAGCCGATATCACCAACCCCGGCGACTAGACCTCGCCGATCAGTTCCGCCACCGCCGTGATCACCCGATCGACTTCATCAGGAGTCGTGTAGACCGCGGCCCCCACACGCACCAGTCCCGCTTCCGCCATGCCGAGGCGCTCGACAATCGTCGACGCATAGAAATCACCATTCGACACGAAGCAACCGCGCTCCGCCAGCGCGCGCGCGACCGTCTCTGATGAAATGCCGTCGATCGAGAACGCGAGCGTCGCGGTCCGGGCGGCGCCGGGCGGTGGTCCGAAGCAGCGAACGCCCGGAATGTCGCGCAGGCCAACCCAGAGCCGTTCGAACAGCTGCGCCTCCCGCTCGTGCAGGCCCGCGTAACTCGCCACCAGGCCGGCGCGCAGGCCCGCGTCACCGGCAGCAGGGCTGAGCGCCGCGAGCCATCGCACCGCGGCAGCGGCCCCCACGATCCCCTCATGGTTCTGGGTACCGGTTTCCCAGCGGTCGGGCGCACTGTCGGGCGCGGGTGCAAGCTTGGGCACGTCGAGGCGTTCGAGCAGTTCGTGACGTCCCCAGAGTATGCCAACGTGCGGCCCGTAGAATTTGTAGGCGCTGCACGCAAAGAAGTCGGCGCCGAGTGCGGCGACATCGGGCAGGTAGTGCGGTGCGTAGTGCACGCCATCGACGTAGGTCAGCACCCCGGCATCGCGCGCCATGGTGGTTGCGGCGACGACATCCGACACCGTGCCGAGGGCGTTTGACGCGGCACCGATCGCGAGCAACCGGGTGCGCGGACCGAGCAGGTTCGGCAACTGATCGAGCCGCAGCGTTCCCTGCTCGGCATCGACATCGAGCCATCGGAGGACGACCCCGAAATCGCGCGCGACCGCCTCCCACGGTGCCACGTTGGCGTGGTGGTCGAGCGCGGTGACGATCACCTCGTCCCCGGCCGTCCACGACCTCGCCAATGCCCTCGCAGCATGGAAGGTCAACGACGTCATGTTGGCACCGAAGACGATTTCCGATGGGTGACCCACCCACGAATGTGGCGAACACGCGCCGGGCATCCGACAACAGTGCGTCGGTTTCCTCGCTGGTCGGATACGCCCAGTGGGTGTTGGCGTTGTGGTGAAAGAGGTAGTCGCTCATCACCTCGACCACCGCACTCGGCACCTGCGTTCCGCCCGGACCGTCGAGGTACGCCACGGGGGCACCGTTATGGACGCGTCGCAGTGCCGGGAACGCGAAGCGGATCTCCTCGACCGGATTCATCGCGTTCATCGGTCGAGCCGCTGCATGAGGAGGGGCTGGATGCCCTTGGGGTCGGCCTTGCCACCACTCCGTTTCATCACCTGACCGACGAAGAACCCGACCAGCTTCGCCTCCCCGCCCCGCCACCGTGCGACCTCATCCGGATGCGCCGCAAGCGCCTCGTCAATCCACCCTTCCAGCGCCGACTCATCGCGCACCTGTATCAGGCCGAGACGGTCGGCCACGGCGCGCGGCGCTTCGTGGGTGTTGCAAAGCTCTCCAAAGATCCGTCGGGCCGCCTGCAACGACACCGTTCCTGCGTCCACGAGGGCGACGAGTTCAGCGAGCCGTGCCGGCGCGACCTCGAAGGTTGCGCTGGTGTTCCAGGCAGCCATCACCTCACCCAGGACCCAGTTCGCCGCAACCTTGGGATCGGCGCCTGCCTCGACAACCGCCTCGAAATACTTCGCGACATCGGGCTCCTGGATCAGCACCGATGCATCGTAGGAACCGAGGCCGAGTGCGGTCTCATAGCGCTCGCGACGGGCCTGCGGCAACTCGGGGAGTGCCTCGCGCTGCGCGGTGATCCACGCCGCATCGAGCACGAGGGGTGGCAGGTCGGGATCGGGAAAGTATCGATAGTCGTGCGAGTCTTCCTTGGTGCGCAGTGGACGCACGTCGCCCGTGGCAGCGCTGAACGTCAGCGTCACCTGTGTGACCCGCCCACCGCCCTCGAGCAATGCGACCTGCCGCGCGCGCTCCGACTCGAGGGCGCGCTCGACATTGGCGAAGGAGTTCATGTTCTTGACCTCGGTCTTGGTACCCAGCGGATCCCCGGGGCGACGGATCGAGAGGTTCGCGTCGACGCGCAGTGAGCCCTTCTCCATTGAACACTCCGACACGCCCGCGTAGAGCAACACCTGGCGGAGGGCGATGAGGTAGGCGCGCGCCTCCGCGGGCGACCGCATGTCGGGGCCACTCACGATCTCGGCGAGCGGGGTACCGGCACGGTTGAGGTCGATCGCCGTCACGCCCGGGATCCGGTCGTGCAGCGACTTGCCGGCATCCTCTTCGAGGTGCAACCGGGTGATGCTGACGCTCGTGGGACCACGGTCGGGCGACTCGAACGCGAGGTCGCCATCGGTGGCGAGCGGCTTGTCGAACTGCGAGATCTGGTAGCCTTTGGGGAGATCCGGATAGAAGTAATTCTTTCTCGCAAAGACGCTGACCGGGTGGATCGTGCAGCCGAGCGCGATCGCCCCGAGCGTACCGAGACGGATCGCCTCGGCGTTCACCACTGGCAGCGCACCGGGTAGCCCGAGGCAGACGGGGCAGACGTTGGTGTTGGGAGTCTCGCCGTATGTCGTCGCACACCCGCAGAACATCTTGCTCCGGGTTGCGAGCTGAACGTGCATCTCGAGCCCGATGACGGTTTCCCATTCCATCAGCGAACCTCCGCGGTGGCATCGACCGCGCCCTCGAGGAGGGCGGCGACGGCGAGCATCGCCGCGTCCCCGCCGTCGGGGGCCATCAACTGCCCGCCCAGTGGCAACCCACCATCCCGACCGATCGGCAGCGAGAGCGCGGGCAATCCGGCCAGGGAGGCGGGGCATACGAAGACATCGGCGAGATACATCGCCACCGGATCGGCCATCTTCTCGCCAGCGCGGAACGCCGGCGTCGGGGTGGTCGGCGTGAAGAGGAAATCGACGCCGGACCGGAACACGGTCGTGAAATCATCGACGATCAGGCGACGAGCCGCCTGTGCGCGTGCGTAATACCGCTCGGCATATCCAGCGCTGAGCACGAACGTGCCGACGAGTATCCGTCGTCGCACTTCGGCACCAAACCCCTCGCCCCGGGTGGCGCGGTACAGGGCGCGGAGGTCCCCTTCGGGACCGACACGGCGACGGCCGTAGCGAACGCCGTCGAATCGCGCGAGGTTGGCAGCGGCCTCGGCCGGATTGACGATGTAGTAGGCCGGGACGGCAAGCGCGGTCGACGGCAGCGACACCTCGCGCACCTCGGCTCCGAGGTCGCGGAGCGCCGCGATGGCGCGGTCGCAACTCGCGCGGACACCCGGATGCAGGTCTGCCGGGAAATATTCCCGGGGCAGGCCGATGACCACCCCATGCAGGTCTGTGCGCGGCGGCGCCGCGACGATCGGCCCGCCCTGATGAGTCGTCGCGTCGTGCGGATCGTGACCGGACACCGTCTCCAGCACTCGCGCCGCGTCATCGCACGGTCGCGCCGAACACCGAGATGCAATCGAGCGACGACCCGAACGCGACCAGGCCAAATCGACTCACGCGGCCGTATCCGGGCTTCACGCCCACGACGCCACAGAACGCCGCGGGCTGGCGCACCGACCCTCCCGTTTCCGAACCGAGCGCAGCGGGCGTGACACCCGCTGCAACCAGCGCCGCCGAGCCGCCACTCGACCCGCCCGGCACGCAGGTCGGGGTCGAGCGGGTGGTGGACGCGGCCGAACGCGGAGTGTTCCGTCGACGAGCCCATCGCGAACTCGTCGAGATTGGTCTTCGCGGCAATCAGTGCACCAGCCGCGCGCAGGCGGGTGACGGCGGTGGCTTCGTAGGGTGATACGTATCCGTCCAGCAATCGTGATGCGCAGGTGGTCGGCTGGTCGGTCGTCACGATGTTGTCCTTGATCGCCACGCTCATTCCCGAAAGCGGCCCTGCCGGCATCGCGTCGAGTCGGGCCGCTTCCGCGTCGAGCACCGCTTGCGACCAGTGCAGGGTTGCGTTGAGGGATTCGGCGTTGCGGAGGAGCCGGCCGGTTTCCAGCGCGAGGGCGGCCGACGTCATTCGTCCACCATTCCGCCGAGGCGGGGGACGATGAAGAAACCCTGGGCAAATTCCGGCGCGAGATCCGCCGCCGATCGGGTCATCGGTATCGGTGCAACCACGTCCTCGCGCAGCGCGAGCGTCGCGGGGCCGACGTTGACCACGGCCAACCCGGGACCGACGCGTCGACATCGGCGAGTTGCTCGACGAAATCGACGATCGATTCGAGTTGCGTCGCCAGCAGGTCGACGTCACCATCGGCGACGGCCAGTTCTGCGAGGCGTGCGACGTGGCGCACGGTATCCGGTCCGATCTTCATGCACTCTCCCAATCGCGCTCGAGGCCGGCAACCGCCACCAGGAGCTGTCTGGTACCGATCTCGGGGTCGTCGAAAGACACCGAGACCTTCAAGTCCTTGCCCGTGCCGATCAGACCGAGAATCGCGCCCGACCCGAAGCGGCGGTGAACGACCCGCTCTCCCTTCACGTATCGGGGCAGGTCCTGATTCTCCACCATCGCCGCCGGCAGCTGGGCCGGCGCGCTCGGCGTCCGCCATCCCGGCGCGCTGCTCTGGCCGGTGCGGCCACGGTTGCGGTCGGCGCCCGGGGTCGCACGCTGCTGCCAGCCGCCGCCCCAGCCGCCGCTCGCCTCCGGTGACGCCGAACGATGTCCGACGTTCATCGACGAGCTCGGGCGGCAGTTCGCGCAGGAATCGCGACGGCATGCCGGGGCGCAGCTCCCCCCCACGACGGCGTGCGCGTGCCCAGCTCATCATCAGGGTGTCACGGGCACGGGTGATGCCGACGTAGCACAGTCGACGCTCCTCCTCGAGACCCTCGGGGCTCTCCATCGCGCGCGCCATCGGGAAGAGTCCGTCTTCGACGCCGGTCATCACCACCACAGGCCACTCGAGTCCCTTGGCCGTATGCATCGTCATCATCGTGACGCCGTCCTCGGAGCCGTTGCTGTTGTCGACGGCAGACAGCAATGTGGCCTCGGCAAGAAAGCGCTGGAGTGGCGTGCCGGGCTCCGGCTCCTCGCTCACCACCTCGGACCACTCGGCTGCGCCAGCGATGAGTTCCCGCACGTTCTCCCATCGATCGGCCCCCTCCGGGCCCTCGGCGAGCAGCACATTCTCGTAGTCGAGCGCCCGCACCATCTCCTCCATCACCACGACCGGCATCGCCTCGCCGGTGCGATGCGACCACCGATGCAATGAGGTCGGCGAACGTCGTGAACGCCGCGCGCAGATTGGGTCTCAACCCGGCGATGCCACCGGCGCGTGATGCGGCCTCGAGCAGTGGCACATTCCACTGGCGCGCCTGCTCGCCGAGGATCGCCAGGGAGGCATCGCCGACGCCGCGTCGCGGTACGGCAATGGCGCGGAGGAAGGCCTGGTCGTCGGCGGGATTCGCCACGAGCCGGAGGTACGCGAGAAGGTCCTTGACCTCGCGCCGATCATAGAAGGAGATCGCACCGACGATCCGATACGGCACGCCGGCACGACGGAACGCCTCCTCGAGCGCGCGGGACTGTGCGTTGGTGCGGTAGAGCACCGCGCATTCGGTGTACGCCGCGCCCTCGCCAGACCGTCGCTGCAACTCGCGCGCGACCCACTCCGCCTCGTCACGCTCGTCGGCGGCGGCAAGCACGATGATCGAATCGCCGCCGGGACGGCGGGTGTGCAGCGTCTTGCCGAGCCGCCCGGTGTTGCGCGCGATCACGGCGTTGGCAGCGTCGAGGATCGGTCGGGTCGAGCGGTAGTTTTCCTCCAGCTTGACCAGGCGCGAGTCGCCGAAGTCCACCTGCAGCGCCTTCATGTTGCCGATGTCGGCTCCGCGCCACCCGTACACGCTCTGGTCGTCGTCGCCCACGGCGAACACGTTGCGGTGCCCCGCCCCGAGCAGCCTGATCAGTTCGTACTGCGCCTTGTTGGTGTCCTGGAACTCGTCGACGAGTATGTAGTCGAACCGCCGCTGCCAACGCATGAGCACGTCCGGGTGGCCCCTGAACAGCGCCAGCGGATGCAGCATCAGGTCGTCGAAGTCCATCGCATTGGCGACGTGCAGCGCGCGCTGCAGGCCGACATACACGTCGGCCGCGACACGGATCGCGGGGTCATGCGGGGCGCTGCGCTCGAGGTCCTGCGCCGTCTGCATCCGGTTCTTCGCGCCCGAGATCAGGTTCTGCACGAGCTTGGGCGGGAAGAGCTTGACCGGATGATTGCGCTCGTCCATCACCCGCCGGATCACCGCGAGTTGGTCATCCTGGTCGTAGATCGTGAACTGCCGCGAGAATCCGAGGCGCTCGGCCTCGCGCCGCAACAGGCGGGCAGAGATCGAGTGGAAGGTGCCAATCCAGAGTCCGGCGGGATCGCGTTCCAGCAGGTCACCGATGCGCCCCTTCATCTCGCCGGCGGCCTTGTTGGTGAACGTGACCGCGAGGATCCGCTCGGCGGGCACGCCGTGGGCATCGATCAGGTGCGCGATCCGGGACGTGAGCACGCGGGTCTTGCCCGACCCGGCGCCGGCGAGCACGAGGATCGGTCCGTCGCGATGCTCCGCGGCCACGCGCTGCGCGGCGTTGAGACCCCGGAGGAGGTCGCGGAGGATGGTCATGCTGTGGGTGCGGCCAGCGGAAAACGCATCAGGAAAACAGTCCCCGTCTCGATCGGTTCGAGGGTGAGCGCGCCGTCGTGGCCATCTTCGACGACCCGCCGGGCGAGGGCGAGGCCGATGCCCCAGCCGCCGCGCTTGGTGGTGATGCCCGGCTCGAACACGGCACGCCGCAAGTCGCGCGGGACGCCAGGTCCGTCGTCGGTCACCCGCAGGAGCGCGTCGTCGCCCACGATCAGCGCCTGCAGCACGATGGTGCCACCGCGGCCCTGCAGCGCGTCGATTGCGTTCTTGACCATCGCCTCGAGCGCCCATTCCAGCAGGACCGGATCGCCGAGCACGATCGGCCCGGAACTCGGGGCCCGCACGGTGAGGCTGATCGGGTTGGCACGGGTCGGCAACCGGTTGCGATAATAACCAGCGACGCGCTCTGCGAGCGCCCCGAGGCCGACCGGTTCGCGCCGGGCCGGATTGCCGATTCTCTCGAACCGCTGGGCGACCCGGTGGAGTCGCTCGGCATCAGCATCGAGCAGATCGGCCAGCCGGTCGGGGGGCACGCCGCCGCCGCGCACCTGCTCGATCCATCCCTGCAGCGAGGTGAGCGGCGTGCCCATCTGGTGCGCTGCCTCGCGGGCCATCGCGACCCACAACCGATCGCGCTGGGCCGCCGTGGCGTTGCGGTAGGCGACCACACCCACGGCGACCATCACGAGAATCGTGAGCGCCTGCAACGCGCCGAGGGAAAGCAGGAGTCGGGCGTTTGGCGTGGCGCCATAGTGCAGCACGTTCCCGACCGACTTCATCTGGATCGGTGGGTTGATCCGATCGAGCTCGTCGGCGTACGCCCGGACCCGCGGGTCGGTGAGCTCCGCTTCGAACGGGAGGTTCGCGGCCTCGATCACCCGACCGCTGGGGTCGGTCAGCACCAGCGGCATGCCGAGCTGCCGGACCTGAACGCCGAGCGCGAGCAACGACGTGGTCGCCGCAGTCGGTTCCTCGTCGGTGAGTCCCTCGTAGACCTCGGCATAGAGGCGGGACATCGTCACCGCCTCGGTGGTGAAATGCCGCATCACGATCACGGTGGCGCCCGCGCTCAGGCCGGCGAGCAGCGCGACGAGCACCACCGCGATGCCCGGTGCGAAGCGGCGAATCCGCTCGCTACGTGCGCGGGGCGAGGCGATCGGTCCCGACATAGGGGACCAGCGCAGCCGGGAGGACAACGGAGCCATCGCGCTGCTGCCCGTTCTCGAGCAGCGCGACGATCGTGCGGGGAAATGCCACGCCCGACGCATTGAGGGTGTGGACGAACTCGGGCTTGGCGCCCGGCTCCGGGCGGAACCGAATGGAAGCGCGCCGCGCCTGGAAGTCGGTGAACGTTGATGCGCTCGAGGCCTCGAGCCACGCTCCGACTCCCCCGGCCCACACCTCGAGATCGATCGTCGATGCACTCGCAAAGCCGACGTCGCCCGCCGCCAGGCTCAGTGCCCGGTACGGAAGCCCGAGTCGCTGCAGCACCGTCTCGGCGTGCGTCGTGAGCAGCTCGTGTTCGCGCGCGCTGTCCTCGGGCCGCACCAGTCGCACGAGTTCCACCTTGTCGAACTGGTGCACGCGTACCAGACCCCGCGTGTCGCGACCGTGCGCGCCCGCCTCGCGACGGAAACAGGGTGTGTAGGCCACCATCGCAATCGGCAACTGGCTCGCGTCGAGAATCTCGTCGCGATGGATGTTGGTGATCGGAACCTCTGCCGTCGGGATCAGGAAGAATTCCTCTCCTCCTGTGCGGTAGAGGTCGTCCTCGAACTTCGGTAGCTGGCCGGTGCCGGTGAGCGAGGCACGGTTGACGAGGTATGGTGGCTGGACCTCGACGTATCCGTGTTCGGTCGTGTGGAGATCGAGCATGAAGTTGGCGAGCCCGCGGACCAGTCGTGCACCCATGCCGGTGAAGAGCGGGAACCCGGACCCGGTGAGCTTGGCACCTCTTGGCAGGTCGAAGAGGCCCAGATCGGCACCGATTTCCCAGTGCGGCCGCGGTGTCGAAGTCAAAGGTGGGCCGCTCGCCCCAACTCCGGAGAACCAGGTTGTCCGCCACGGTGCCATCGGGCACGGTGTCGAGGACGAAGTTCGGGAGCACCAGCAGGTGTCCATCGAGCAACGCGTCGATGTCGCGCAGGTCGGTCTCGAGCGCGCGCACCGACTCGGAGGACGCCTTCAGCGTCGCGAGGAGGGCGTCAGCGGGCGTGCCGTCGCGCTTGTGCCGGGCCACCTCGGCGCTCTGTGCATTGCGCTCGGCCTGCAATGTTTCCACCTGGGTCACCAGTGCGCGCCGGCGGCCATCGAGCTCGATCACCCGATCGAGCTGTGTGAGGGCATCGTCATCCAGCCGACGCGCCAGTGCGGCACGCGCCGCAGCGGGATCGCGACGGATCACGCGGACATCAATCATCGGTCACGACGTCGGGAGGCCGACTTCGAGATCGCGATATCCGCAGTTGGTGTTCGCGAGCACCTCGAGGCGCACCGTGCGGCGAGCCGGGTCGAAATCGATCACCCGCAGCTTCGCATACTGAGGCACACCCAGGAAGCACACGATGCGCGACCGCGCGGCGATCACATCGCCCGGGGCAATGTCGAGCGAGTCGGTGACCAGGTAACCATTGCTCGGAGCGGACTTGAGGTTCGCGAACGTCTCGGTGCGGCGCTGCAAGCCGGGCGGAGTGCCTCCGCCATTCAGGCCGAGTCCGGCGAGCGGCACCAAGACCGTGCGGCTGCCCACGATCAGGTAGGCGAAATCGAATCCCGCGCTCTGGTCGGTGCGAATGGTGCGCGCCTCGGGGATCGAGTAGGCCGACGGGATGGTGATATCGGCGCCGACGAGCGCGCCGAGGGTCACGGTGTCGACGACATTGTCGATCGACGCCAGGGGCAGCTCATTGCCGTTGCAGGCTGCGAGTGCGAGGAGCGGAACAAACCACGCTGTGATGGGCTTCATGCGAGAAGGTTAGGCCACCGGGAGAGGCGCGGCAACCCGCCATGTTTGCTTGACTTCCGCGTTGCGGAGCGCGTACGTTGGCGCTCCCCGCACCCGCCCGGAGTTGCCACGAATGACCGCCCTTCGCTCTGTCCTCGCCGCCCTCGCCGAACGGCCGGACGTGGCGGGCGCTGCCGTGATGAGCGACGAGGGCCTGGTGATCGCTGCCAGCCTGCCGGACTCCCTCGATGCCGATGCAGTTGCGGCCTTCACGGTGAGCGCCCACCGCGCCATAGAGGCGCTGTCGGGTACCGTGGCGCACGGTGCCGTTGACGAGGCGGTGGTGTCATCCGCCGACGGGGCGATGGTGCTGGTGCGGCTCGGAGCCGGTGCGACGCTGTTGCTGCTCGCCTCCGCCGACGGCGACCTCGGGGCCTTGCTGCACGAGGTCCGGCGGCACGGCCCGACGCTGGCGGGGCTGACCTGATGGCAGTCCGCTGATGCAGTGGGCCGTCCTGCTCGCCGGTGGGTCTGGAACACGTTTCTGGCCGCTGTCGTCCCCATCCCATCCGAAGCAGCTGCTGCCGCTGGCGGGTCCGCGCTCCAGTGCGGAGGAGGCGGTCGACCGACTGGCGGGATTCATCCCGGTGGAGCGCATCCTGGTCGTGACCGGGGCGGCGCTCGCACCGCGCCTGCAGGATCGGCTCGCCATCCCCATCGAGAACTACCTGATCGAGCCTCGCGCGGCGTCGACCGGTCCCGCGCTGGTGTGGGCGACCGTCGAGGCCGCCCGTCGTGATCCCGAGGCCGAGGTGCTCTCGATGCACGCCGACTGGACGGTGCTCGACACTGCCGCGTTCGTGGCGTGCGCCGCGACGGCGCTCGACACGGCGCGTCGACATGAGCGCCTGGTGACCGTCGGCGTCGTGCCTTCCCGTCCGGACACGGGCTTCGGCTACATCGTCCCGGGCGCGCGCCTCGACGCGGCCTCGCGCACCGTCGAACGATTTGTCGAGAAGCCCGATGCCTCCAGGGCCCTCGACCTGATGGCGAACGGTGCCCTCTGGAACAGCGGCCTCTTTGCATGGCGCGCTCGTGACCTGCGTCGCGAGGTGATGGCGCACACCGACGAGATCGCGCCGTACCTGGACCGGATCGACGCGGGAGATGTCAAGGGATTCTTCGGTGGGGTGCGCGAGGTCTCGATCGACGTGGGGCTGTTCGAGCGCAGCACGGCGGTGGCGGTCGTGCCAGGCGATTTTGCGTGGGACGACATCGGCACCTGGGAGGCGCTGGCACGGGTGCGACCCCGCGACCGTCGCGGCAACGTCGTGCACGGCGCGGTGACGCTGGTCGACTGCAGCGATTGCATCGTGTGGAACGATGGTCCGCCGATCGTGCTGAGCGGAGTGCGCGACCTCGTGGTGGTACAGGCGAATGCGCGCACGCTGGTACTGGAGCGGAGCGCCGCCCCCAACCTCAAGCAGACCCTGGATGCACTCCCCGCGGGAGTGCGTGAACTGGAGTGACATGAAAACGATGTACGTGCTCGAACCACGCAGCCCGGGCGCCGCATGGGCGCCGTTTGCGGGGGCTGGACCGTTGGCCGACCTGCGCGCTGGCGCGTGGCGCCTCCGGGAGCGCTGGGAACGTGCGCTCGGTGCCCGGACCAAGGGCATCATTGCTCCGCACGCCGGTGTGGCGGATCCCGGATCCGCCCCGCACGTCGACGCCACCACCATCACGGGTCCTGCGTGGGTGGTTGACGTGACATACGCCCCGCGGCTGCCGATGCGCGCCATCGGGGAGGCGCACCGACTCCTCCACGATGGGCGCGCGGTAGCGTGGCGACTCGACGCCGGTCAACGCTGGGAGGGTCCGTTCGACAGCGGGAACGGCCGGGTGGTCGACGGCATTCCGCTGACCGGTGCGGCCGATCTCGTCACGGCGCTGGAGGAGTTTCTCTTCACCGATACCCTCGCGGGGCTCGAGGCAGGATCGGATGCCGTTCCCGATCATGTGATCGTGCTCGGGAATCCGGGCGCGATCGCCATCCGTGGTGCAGACGTCGAACCGGGCGTGGTGATCGATGTCCGCAAGGGCGCGGTGATCCTCGAGGAAGGCGTGATCGTACGCAGCGGCACCCGCCTGGAGGGCCCGCTCTGGGCGCACCCGAACACCTGGCTGCTTGGTGGCTCGATGCGGCACCTCAGCGCCGGACCGCACTGCCGACTCCATGGCGAGATCAGCACGAGCGTCTTCTCCGGACACGCCAACAAGAGTCATGACGGATTCGTCGGGCACTCGGTCATCGGCTCATGGGTCAACCTCGGCGCGGGCACGATCACGTCCAACCTCAAGAACACCTACGGCCCGATCCGCCTGGACATCGGCGACACCCGTATCGAGACGAACCGCACCAATCTCGGCGCGCTGGTCGGCGATCATGCCAAGACGGCGATCGGCACGTTGTTGTCGACCGGCAGTGTCATCGGAGCCGGCGCCAACCTGTTCGGCGCACCGCGTGCGCCACGTTTCGTGGCCCCATTCGCGTGGGGCGGCGATGGTGACGCGATGCTGCGCGCCGATGCGTTCGTGGATGTTGCGAAGCGGGTGATGCCACGCCGGGGCGTCGAGGTGTCGACGGCGATCGAGGCATCGCTGCGCGCATTGCACAGGCGGCTGACGGAACAGTGACCGCCGCTGCCAGCCTGCCACTGGGCCCCGGCGATCAGCCGGCGACGCTCGTGGTGCTCGGCTCGGGGTCGAAGGGCAACGCGTTCGCGCTCACTTGGGGCGACGCGCTGCTGCTGGTCGATGCCGGGTTTTCGTGTCGTGAAATCGAGCGGCGACTGGGTTTAGCGGGGTTGTCCATCGCGGGGTTGGTGGCCATCGCACTCACGCACGAACACGGTGATCACGCCAGCGGTGCGACCCGGTTGGCCCGCAAGTGTCGTGTGCCCGTGGTCACGTCACTCGGGACGTTCCGTGCGCTGGCGCGCGGCGGTGATCCGTGCGACTTCCTCGGGGTGGGAACTCGCGGACCCGTCGAGGTCGGCCCCTTCCGCATCAGTGCGTGCCCGACATCCCACGACGCCGCAGAGCCGGTCGCGATCGGGGTCTCACTGCCGGACGGCACATCGATCGGCATCGCGTACGACCTTGGCCGTCCCACGCAGGCGGTCAGGTGGTTCCTGCGCGAGATGCATTGCCTGGTGATCGAGGCCAACCACGATGACGGATTGCTGCGAACCAGCGGCTATCCCCTGGTGGTACAGCAGCGCATCGCGGGCCCGTCAGGGCATCTCTCCAATCACGACGCGATGCGGCTGCTGGACGAGGTTCATCATCCGGCGCTCAACACCGTCGTGCTCGCCCACCTGAGTCAGCGCTGCAACGACCCCGACACCGCCCGGCGCAGCGTCGCCGAGTGCCTCGGTGCGCTGGGGTTCACGGGGAGCTGGTGATCGCGTTGCAGGACGGCCCGATGACGCCGATCACGGTGCGCGGACCGATGCAACGATCACTGTTTCGCTAGGCAAGGACCAGCGTGGGCGTCACGCGTCGGGATCATCGGGGATGCGCACCCCGGCTGCCCTGGGCGTTGGTGGGCCGGTGCGGCGCAGGGTCACCGGCTTGCGAAGGTCGCCACCAGACAGGGTGAGTGCGTTCCCCTTCACTGCCAGCTTGTAGCGTTCCCATTCGCCTCCTATCGCGATCGCGATCCGGTCGCCCGTTATCCGCCAGCGGACCATCTCCTTTCCCCAGCTGGCACTCGAGTCGGCCCTGATCACCACCTCGCGGGGACCATTGCCCACGTCGGCGCCGCCCGCCACCCGCCAGGTTCCGGTGATGTCGGTCTTGGTCGACTGCGCCGGCAGCGCGATCGGTGATGCGATGGCAATGGCGAGCAGGAGGCGCAGCGTCACGACGGGATCTCCATGTCTGGGCGAGCGGGAAACGCGCTGGGTCGTCCCATTGTTCCGGCGATCACTGCTTGCGTGCCAGCGACGAATCACGAATCGACTTGAACTCGGTGCCGGCCTTCCAGGTCGGCCAGATCGAGTCGTTGGCGACCCGCCGGGCGACCTCGAACATGAGCCCGAGGTCGGCAACGGCGCCGCGCAGGTCCCAGTTGGCCTTTACTTCGTCGGACGGCTGGTGGTAATCCTGCGACGTGTACTCATCGCGTTTCTGCACGCCGAAACCTTCGGGCTTCCCGATGAACCTGGTTCCAGACTCGAGGTACATTGCGGGCACGCCCTGCTTTGCGAACTCGAAATGGTCAGACCGGAAGTAATAGCCCTTCTCGGGTTCGGAATCGGGCGTGAGCGTACGCTGGCGCCCGCCAGCGACGACCCCCAGAATGTCGTCGAGGGTGCTGTTGCCCAGGCCGATCACGGTCACGTCGCTGGTCGGGCCCCATTGGTTGAAGCCGTCGATGTTGAAGTTGGCAACCGTTTTCGTGAGCGGGTAGAGCGGGTTCCCGACATAGTATCGCGCGCCGAGCAGCCCCTTTTCCTCGGCGGTGACCGCGAGGAAGATCAGGGTGCGACGTGGCTTCTCCGTGAGGCCCTGATAGGCACGCGCCAGCTCGAGCAACGCCGCCACGCCGGTGGCGTTGTCCAGCGCACCATTGTAGATCGAGTCTCCGGCAACGGGTTGGCCGATGCCGAGATGGTCCCAATGCGCGGTGAAGATCACGTACTCGTCCTTGAGCGCCGGATCGGTCCCTGGGATCCTGGCGATGACATTGCGGGTGTCGACCGTGCGCACGGCGTTGTTGATGCGAAATGTCGCGGTTGCGCCGAGTGGTACCGGCGCAAAACCCGGGAGCCGCGCACTGGCTGCGAGGGCATCGAAATCATGACCCGCGGCACGGAACAACTCACGGGCCTTTGCTTCGGTGATCCACGACTCCACCGCCACCCGACCGATGTTGCCGTCGACGTGGCGGACGTCCATCGCCTCTGCGCCCCAGCTTCCCGACACGACATCCCACGGGTAGCCCGCCGGCCCGGTCTGGTGCACGATGATCGCGGCCGCTGCACCGCGCCGCGACGCCTCCTCGAACTTGTAGGTCCATCGGCCGTAATACGTCATCGCCTTGCCACGGAACATCGCGGTGTCGAGTACGGTGGAGTCGCGGGCATCGCGAACCGGCGGGTCGTTGACGAGGATCACCACCGTCTTGCCAGTGAGGTCGGTGCTCTTGAAATCATCCCAGTGATACTCCGGCGCTTCGACGCCGTACCCGACGAACACCAGTTCCGAGTTGACCGATTCGACGAGCGGGAGTTCACGGCGCGTGCCGGCCACGTAGTCGGTCCGGTAACGCAGTGGGATGCGCTTGCGCCCGACCTGGAATTCCGCGGTCGGATCAGGCGTGAACCCGACCAACGCGACCGATTGGGTCCAGGTGCCGTCGGGGTTGCCCGGCTCCAGACCGAGGCGTTCGAACTCGCCGGCGAGATAGCGCACCACCTTCTCCTCGAACGGTGTGCCCGGGCCACGGCCGCCCATCGAATCGTCGGACAGGATGCGCACCGAGTGGAGCAGCGAGTCGGCACTGATCGACGGCACCGGTTCGGGCGCCGGACCGCTTTCGGCACAGGCGAACGACCCCATCGCCATGACGAGGCAGAGGGCTGGAACGCGGGAAGATCTCATCGGGGCTCCGGGCGTGGTCAGGCGGAAGGCGCGAACGTCGCGGGAAACATAACGGGCGCCCCCGAGGGAGCGCCCGCCATGGCCTGCCGATCCTCATGCGCGCCGGAGGCGCGCCGGAGGCTTGCCTAGTACATCCCGCCCATGCCACCACCGCCACCCATCGGCGCCGACGGCTTGTCTTCCTTCTTCTCGACCACCACGCACTCGGTCGTGAGGAGCAGGCCCGCGATCGACGCTGCGTTCTGCAGCGCGGTGCGCGTGACCTTGGTCGGGTCGATGACGCCGGCCTTCATCAGGTCCTCGTACACGTCCGTGGCGGCGTTGTAGCCGAACGCCTTCTCGGTCGATTCCTTGACCCGGGCCACGACGATCGAACCCTCGACACCGGCGTTCGCGGCGATGGCGCGAATCGGCTCCTCGATGGCGCGGCGGATGATGTTGACGCCGATCTGCTCGTCGCCCGTCACGTCCACCTTGTCGAGCGCGCGCTGGCTGCGCAGCAATGCCACGCCGCCGCCCGGCACGATGCCCTCTTCGACCGCGGCGCGCGTGGCGTGCAGCGCGTCCTCGACGCGGGCCTTCTTCTCCTTCATCTCGGTCTCGGTGGCGGCGCCGACGTTGATCACGGCCACACCGCCGGCGAGCTTCGCGAGCCGCTCCTGCAGCTTCTCACGGTCGTAATCGGACGTGCTCTTGTCGATCGCCGAACGGATCTCGCCGATACGACCCTTGATCGCGTCAGCTTCGCCATTGCCGTCGATGATCGTGGTGTTGTCCTTGTCGATCACGATGCGCTTCGCCTGGCCGAGCTCGTTGAGCGTCGCGTTCTCGAGCTTGAAGCCGACTTCCTCGGAGATCACCTGGCCACCGGTGAGCACCGCGATGTCCTGCAGCATCTCCTTGCGGCGATCGCCGAAGCCCGGCGCCTTGACGGCGGAGACCTTGAGCGTGCCACGGAGCTTGTTCACGACCAGCGTCGCCAGCGCCTCGCCCTCGACGTCTTCCGCGATGATCAGCAGCGGCTTGCCGCTCTGCGCGACCTTCTCGAGCACCGGCAGCAGCTCCTTCATCGACGAGATCTTCTTGTCGTGGATGAGGATGTACGGCGACTCGAGCATCGCTTCCATCGCGTCCGGATCGGTGACGAAGTACGGCGAGAGGTAGCCGCGATCGAACTGCATGCCGTCGACCGTCTCCAGCGTGGTCTCGAGACCCTTGGCCTCCTCGACCGTGATCACGCCGTCCTTGCCGACCTTTTCCATCGCCTCGGCGATCAGCTCACCGATCTCGCGATCGTTGTTGGCCGAGATCGTGCCGACCTGCGCGATGTCCTTCTTGCCGCTGGTCGGGACCGAGATCGTCTTCAGTTCGGCGACGAGGGCCTCGACGGCCTTGTCGATGCCGCGCTTGAGCTCCATCGGGTTCGAGCCGGCGGTGACGTTCTTCAGCCCTTCGCGGAAGATCGCCTGCGCCAGGACGGTCGCGGTGGTCGTGCCGTCGCCGGCGAGATCGCTCGTCTTGGTCGCGACTTCCTTCACCATCTGCGCGCCCATGTTCTCGACCGGATCCGAGAGCTCGATTTCCTTCGCGACCGTGACACCGTCCTTGGTCACGGTCGGCGAGCCGAACTTCTTGTCGATCACGACGTTGCGGCCCTTCGGTCCGAGCGTCACCTTGACCGCCTCGGCGAGCGCGTCGACGCCCCGCTTCAGGCGGGCGCGTGCGTCGACATCAAACAGCAGTTCCTTCGCAGCCATTGCTTCGTTCTCCGTTCAGTGAGTGTCGGTCAGCCGAGCTTCGCGAGAACGTCTGAGGCCTTGATGATCATGACCTCGGTTCCCTCGATCGTGAACGGCGTCCCGCTGTACTTGCCGTAGAGCACCTTGTCGCCCGCCTTGAGTTCCATCGGCACGCGCTCGCCCTTCTCGAACCGACCCGGACCGACCGCAACGATCGTCCCCTGGGTCGGCTTTTCCTTGGCCGTGTCGGGGATGTACAGCCCACCCCGCATCGTCTCGCCATCCTCGCTCGGTTCGATGACAACCCGATCCTCGAGCGGCGTGATGTTGAAAGACTTTTTCGCCATGTCCCTGCAACCTCCGTCCGACGTGATTGATGTTAAGTTGCTGTGCCGCAACAGCTTGGCAGTCTGGCACTGAGACTGCCAACCGGAGACAAAGCTAGCGCCGGTGAGGCCACTGTCAAGCACGGAGTTTGTCGAATGGGGACCGCGCCACGCGTTTCGGGGCGGCCGCGCTCAGAGGTCGAACCGCACCTCGACCCCGGCGTAGCGACTCTCGGCCCGGTAGAACTGGCGCTGGGTGGAGAGTCCGTCGTGGAACAGGAACGCCAGCGCGATGCGGTTGCCCCGGCGGGCACCGAGCTCGACCCCGACGCGTGCGGTGGTACTCACGCGCCAGTCGGTGGTGGCGGCGGCTTCCGAGTACACCCCCGCGATCATCCGGCCAGGCGCGTTCCCGATGAACCCGTCCCGGCCCCGATAGTCGATGGCGACAACTGCAAGCCCCGGAGCCAGGCCGAGGTGATCGATCACGGCGGCGCCTCCGGCGGCGCGGACCGTCGCCTGCCCCACCCGCACCCCGACCCACGCCAGCACCACCTCACGGGTCCAGTCGAGCCGCCGGACCGAGAACTTCTCCGCGTACTCATCGCCAAGGTGGCTCGACTCATGGAACACCTGCAGCGCCAGGTCGATGCGTCGGATCCGTCCGCTGATGTCGAGACCGACGACCCAGTCGTTGCTGATCAACGCACTCCTTGGATCGCTGAGAGAAAAGCGCGCCTGCGTGGAGACATTGAATCCGATCAACCACGGCTGACTCCGGGCGCCCAGCAGCAGCAGCGGCAGGTTCTCCCCCAGAATCACCTCGGCTTCGGTGCCCGCGCCAAAACGCGAATCACCGCGGCTGACCGCGATGATTCGACCGGCGAATCCAGCGGCACGCGGCGCGGCCACTGGCTGTTCGAATGCACGGGCGTCGTCCGGGAGGAATCGTTGGGCGCTCGCGGCCGGCGCGGCGACAGCGGCTGCGAGACTCGCCACCAGGATCGGGCGCTGCACCCACCGGCCCAACGACGCCGCAATCATGCGAGCTTCCGGCCCGCTACTCGACCACTCGGCGCACACCGACCCAGCGCCGCAACCACCACCGACCATCGGGGTCATCCTCGGCGAGCCGGCTCACCCGTACGCCCCTGGACGCACTGTGGATGAACCGGCCCTCGCCGACGTACAGGCCGACGTGCGTCACCGAACCGCCCGGATCAGCGAAGGTGAGGATGTCACCGGGCAGGAGCCCATCGATGTCGCGACGGATCGCCACGCCCGCAACGGCCTGCGCCGCGGAGGTGCGCGGCAACCGCACGCCATGGCGATTGTACGCGTACTGGATCAGGCCGCTGCAATCGAATCCGCCGCTGCCGTTGCCGGTGCCCCCCCACACATAGGGTTGCCCCATCTCCTCGAGGGCGGTCGCCACCACATTGCCGAGGAGCCGAGCCTTCGCCTCGGGAATGCCGGCAGCGCGCAGCCTGTCGGCGGTGGCCCCCGGAACCCAGAGACCGGCGCTCTCGCGACGCGCGTCGGGCGCGCGCGGCGTGGGAGTGCGATACCCGACGGCGATTCCCACCTCGATACCGTCACGCCCCTCGATCGTGAGGTGCCGCCACCGTCCCTCGACCATCAGCCGGACGGGGCCGGCCACCACGACCGGCATCCTGAGGCCGACCGACCCGGCGTACCACAAACGATCCTGCGCCTGGACGCCCGAACCCTGCGGCTGCACCCACGAATACGGTGGGAATCCGTCGTGCGCCGGCAAAGAGGGTGAGGTCGCCACCGACGCCATAGAGGTCGCCAGTCGCGGGTCGGGCGCCGGGGAGAACCTGGAAGGCTATGTCGGCGCCGAGCGGGCCGACGATGTCACGCTGGAATGTGAGGCGCCAGCTCGCCTCGTTCTGGTCCGGTGAGCACGCGGCCGGCGGTGACGAACACCCCCTGCTGCGCGGCAAGCTGGCGCCGTGCCGGCCACGACAATGAGCACCAGCGCAGCGCGGATCATGGAGTATCCGGCGCGGGGGGGGTGGGCTCGGCGTCGCCGGAGATGAGTTCATCGATCGCTTCGGGACGCGGTGCGCCGTCGGGCGTCATCGCCAGCGCTTCCTGCAACTCGCGGCGAGCCGCGTAGCACCCGTACCCACAGCGCCAATCCGATCAGTGCGCCGGCGAGGCCACCGCCGGTCGCGATCGCAACACCAGTCATCGGCGATACGGTGGGAGCGAGGATCGCGGCGAGGGTCGCGCCGAGTGCGGCGGTGAGCGTGGCGGCGATCGGTGTCACGAGCCATCCGGCGATCCGGATGAGGAGGCGGGCTGCGCGCTTCAGCAGGCCCACGGGATCACGCCCGGCGCGCGGTGCGATCGCTGATGAAGGTGGCCAGCGCGAGCGCCGGCAGCGTGGCGACCGCAAAGGTCGGGACGTTCCAGCCGGCGCCCGGGAAGTGCACCACAGCGGCGATCGCGCCGATGACGACCGTCAACACCACGACCATGATCGCGGCTGCGGCCACCGATGCGTTGCGGCGCGCGTGGTTGGCGACGGTCCACGCCCCCATCCACGCGAGGTACGCGCTCAGCATCCACCACACCGGGTGATACCACCAGTTCGATCCACCGCCGACCTCATGCCACCGGTTGGTGTACATCCCGAGTGGCTGCAGGAGGAGCGGGTCGATGACCATGAACACGAGGGCTGCGCCCAGGCCGATGCCGGCCGCCGCGCTGATCCCGTCGATACCGCGGACTCGCAGCCAGATGGCCGGCAACAGGATGGTCGCGGCCAGACCGATTGCAACGATCACCCCGGTGAGCGCAGCGTCGATCACTCCCACGAGCGCGCGATTGCTGATCGACACAAGGACGACGCAGACGGACTGCACGACGCCAAGGATCACGGCGCTGCGCACCACGCGAGGGATGTCGAGAGTTTCAGGCGTATCGTACCGGACCGCAGTGGCCATCGGACGGATCTCCGTGAGGTTCGCGATTGACGGGCGGAAACTAGCTGGACCGCTCCGGTGGAGCCAAGGGTGGACACACCATCAGGCGAAGAGATCGAGGCGGGCGGCGGCTATCCTGAGGCCATGCAGGGTCAGGTCGGCGTCAACGGCGTCGATGCTGGTGGTGAGCGGAGCGATCAGCGCCGCCAGTCCGCCGGTGGCGATCACACGGGGTGTGGCGCTGTCGGGCCACTCGGCACGAATCCGCCGGACCATCCCATCGATTGCATCGGCGGTGCCGAAGAGCACGCCCGAGCGGATGTGCTCATCGGTGCGGCGTCCGATGGCGCGCTCAGGTGCGACGAGTTCGGTCGCGGTGAGCTTCGCCGCCCGACGCACCAGCTGGTCGGCAGACGTGCGGAGGCCGGGCATGATCGCACCGCCGATGAATCGGCCATCGGCCGTGACGCAATCGAACGTCGTCGCCGTCCCGAAGTCGACGACCACGCAACCGCCGGGATGGCGCTCGAGTGCGGCAATGACATTCGCGATGCGATCGGGACCGACTGCAAGCGGCTCATCGACGTCGAGCTCGACGCCGAGATCGACCGCGGCGCTCACCATGCCGACCCGGGGGGTGATGGCGCTGCGGATCGCCGCGACCAGCGATTGCGTGACGGCGGGCGCAACCGACGCAATGCAGGCCGCCCGGATCTCTGCGGGTGAGTGACCGGCCCGTGCCAGGAACGCCTCGATCGCGACGCCCCATTCGTCTGGTGTGCGATCCGGATTCGTCGTCAGCCGCCAGTGGCCCCGCACCTCATCATCCTGGATCAGTCCGACGGTGATCTCGGTGTTGCCGATGTCGAGCGCGAGCAGCATCCGTCCCCCAGTCATCTAGTGAGCCACCACGAGCCCGCCGAGCACCGTCGACAGGTGGCCATTCACGCCCCGGATCCGGAGCTCGCCGCGGCGCGTGATGCCATCAATGGTACCCTCCATCGGCGCACTCGCGCGTTGTCCGCGCAGCGCATCGCGCCGATCGAATTCGGTGAGTTCTGCCTGCGTGAGCGGCCCTGCGTCGCTGGACGCCGTCGCGACCGCCAGTGCCACGGGCTCGACGAGTGCGTCGGCGCGCACCGGTCGGACCGCACTCTCGATCGACCGGGCACCGAGCTCGGCGGACACCTGGTTCGACACGTTCACGCCCACGCCGATCACGATCCACTGGCATGCATCGCCGTTCCACCGGGCCTCACAGAGGACTCCGGCCACCTTGCCGCCTCCCAGGAGGAGATCGTTGGGCCACTTCAGCGTCAGCGCGGGAAGGCCGGGACAGCTTGCCTCGAGGGCGCGCGCCACGCGCCAGACCGATGCGAATGGACAGCGCCTCGAGCGCGTCGGTGCGCGCCGGCCTGGCCACCACCGAGAGCCAGAGCCCACCTGACGACGACTCCCATGCGCGCCCGCGTGTGCCCCGCCCCGCCAGCTGCCGGTCGGCATGGACGGTGGTGCCGTGGGGTGCACCGCTCGCTGCGGCGTCGTGCGCCGCATCCATGGTGCTCGGCAGTTCGGCGTGTCGCGTGATCACCACGAGCATCGCGTCAGAGCACCCGCAGCGCGAAGAGCACGAACAGCGCCGACCCGAACGCGATTCGATACCAGGCGAATGCCACGAAGGAGTGGCGCTCGACGAACCGCAGGAAGCCGCGGATCACCAGCAGCGCCGAGATGAATGCGACCGCGATCCCGACGAGATACATCGGTGCGTCGCCCATGGTCAGGAGGTGGCGGCTCTTGGCGAGGTCGAGGGTTGCCGCGCCGACGATGGTCGGGATCGCGAGCAGGAACGAGAACTCGGTGGCCGCAGGTCGCGAGAGCCCGAAGGCGTAACCACCGAGGATGGTCGCGGCGGCGCGCGAGGTGCCGGGGATCATCGCCAGCACTTGCGCCGCCCCGACCGCAAACGCCTGTCGCGTGGTGATGTCGTGCACGGTGACGGCCGTGATCACCGGCCGACGCCACTCCAGCAGCAGCATCACGATTCCGCCGACGATGAGGGCCGTCGCGACAACCACGGGGGTGAAGAGCGCCGACTTGATCCATCCGTGCAGCATGACACCGATCACGGCGGCGGGAAGGAACGCGACCACCAGGCGAATCACCAGCATGCGCTCGCGACCTGGCGCGAGGAAGTGCGTCACGAGCGCGATCAGCGTGGTGCGGTAGTGCCAGAGCACCGCGAAGATGGCACCGAGCTGGATCACGATCTCGAACGTGGCAGCACGTTCGCCGGTGAATCGCAGCAGCGCGCCGGCAACGATGAGGTGCCCGGTCGAAGACACCGGCAGGAACTCGGTGATGCCTTCGACCAGGCCCAGGATCACCGCGATGACGATGGAGTGGAGGATCATATCGCCCGCCCCGATCGAGCCAGCACCTTTTCGTAGAACGCCTCGTACTGCGGCACCACCTGATCGGCAGAAAAACGGCGAGCGCTCTCGATGGCAGCAGTTCGCATCGCGGCGTGGGCAGCCGGGTCCCGCAACAGCGTCATGGCGCGGCGTGCCATGGCCTCGACCGAGCCGGGCGGCTCCAGGATACCGTCGACACCATCGGTGATGACCTCGGGGATCCCACCCACCCGCGACGCCACCACAGGTGCCCCGCATGCCATCGCCTCGAGCGCTGCGAGGCCGAACGACTCGGTCTGCGAGGGCAGCAGGAAGAGGTCCGACGCCGCAAGCAACGGCGCGACGGTATCCAGCCGCCCCAGGAATCGCACATCGCCCGCCACGCCCAGCTCCTTCGCCTCGTTCTCGGCGTCCTGTCGATCGGGACCGTCACCCACCATCATCAGCGTGGCCGGCATGGCGCGCCGCACCCGGGCGAAGATCCGGACCACGTCCTTGACGCGCTTCACCTCGCGGAAGTTCGACACGTGCATCAGCAACTTGTGATCGGCCGGGGCGAGCGCGGTGCGCGGTGTCGCGGTGTCGGGATGGTACTCCGCAAGGTTGGCGAAGTTCGGGATCACGGCCAGGTCGCACCGCCTGCAGCCGAATGCGCGGTAGGTCTCCTCGCGCAGGAACTGCGACACCGCGGTGACGCCGTCGGATTGCTCGATCGAGAACTTGGTGATCGCGTAGAACGACGCTTCCTGGCCGACCAGCGTGATGTCGGTCCCGTGCAGCGTCGTCACCACCTTCAGGTCGTGTTCGGTGAGCATCTCGCGCGCGAGGAACGCCGTGGTGGCGTGCGGAATGGCGTAGTGCACGTGCAGGACGTCGAGGCGTTCCTGGAGCGCCACCTCGTATTGTCGCGACGCGAGCGCAAGCGTGTAGGGATAATGCTCGAAGAGCGGATAGCGGCTCATCGACGTCTCGACTTCGTGGAAGTACGCGCGCTCGACGAATCCGCGAAGCCGGAATGGCGACTTGTAGGTGATGAAATGCACTTCGTGACCGCGACGCGCGAGCTCGAGTCCCAGCTCGGTCGCCACGGCGCCGGATCCGCCGTAGGTCGGGTAACAGGTGATGCCGATTCTCATGTATTGCACTGCTCCCAGGCGTTGAAGACCGTTTCCGCAAGCTGCGAGGGCGACCGGGTCGCATCGAGCGTGAGCGCCGAGTCGAGCTGGTGCCTGAACCAGGTCTCCTGGCGCTTGGCGTACTGCCGGGTGGCCACCGAGACCGCGTCGGCAAGCTGGTCGCGCGGCAGCGTCCCCTGCAGTACCTGCACCACCTCCCGCACCCCGATCCCATCCATGCCGGGCCCCGTGAGCGGCGCACCGCCCGCGATCGCAGCCTCGGTTTCCTCGACCAGCCCGCGCCGGATCATCTCCTCGGTGCGCTGGTGGATCCGCTGGTGCAGCACGGGGCGCGGGACGGTGAGCCGGACCACCCACGGATCGATGACACGCTGCGACGCGGCACTGCGTTGCCACCACGACAGCGGTCTTCCGGTCAGCAGGGCGATCTCGATGGCGCGCTGCGCGCGGTGCCTGCCACCAGTGCCGCCGAAGCGCCGGTCGAGCCGGGACGCCCATCGGACCAGCGTTGCGTGGTCCATCGCGGCGGTTGCGTCCGACAGCGCCTGACGCGATGTCGCCTCCATCGGCGGCTCGACGAACAATCCATCGGTGAGCGCCCGGACGTAGAGGCCGGTGCCACCAACCACCACCGGCATCTGCCCGGTCGCGCCGATCGCCGCAATCGCGTTGCCCGCGTCCAGCGCGTATCGGCCGGCATTGTAGCGCTCGCCCAGCGCCACCAGGTCGATCATGTGGTGCGGCACGCGCTCGCGTTCCTCCGCCGTCGGCTTCGCAGTCGCGATGTCGAGGCCGATGTACACCTGCCGCGAGTCGGCCGATACCACCTCGATCGGCCATCGATCGGCGAGCGACAGCGCCAGCGCCGTCTTCCCGACGGCGGTGGGACCCACGATGACGAGGGTCCTACCGCCGACCAAATCGTCGCTCCAGTTCGTCGAGCGGCAGCTGCACGATCGTGGCACGCCCATGCACGTCGTGCGGGGGCAGCTCGCACGCGAAAAGCCGGGTGAGCAACTCGCGCATGCTGCGATCGTCGAGACGATGACCAGCCTTCACCGCGGCCCGGCACGCATAGGTCGCGGCGAAACGCTCGAGGCGATTGGCCCAGCCCCCGAACCGTCCCCGCGCCAGGTCGGCGACCATCTCCCGGAAACATGCGGTGGCATCGAATCGCGGATGGGGATTCGGCGCACCGTGGATCGCGATGGTCCGGCCGCCGAATGGCTCGACCTCGAACCCCACGCGTCGCAATGTATCGGCGTGCGACTCGACGACATCCATCTCCTCGTCGGTCAACTCGAGCGTCACCGGGAGCAGGAGTCGCTGTGAATCGGCACCGCCGGCCTGCAGTTGCCCCAGCACTTCCTCGTACAGGATGCGCTCGTGCGCAGAGTGCTGGTCGACGATCACGAGACCGTCGGGCGACTCGTAGCAGATGTACGTGTCGGCGAGCTGGAGCAGCGGACCATGCCAGGCGGGTGTCGACGGAGCACCAACCGGCAGATCGGACACCCGCTCATCGTCATCCATCGGCGCAAAGAGATCGGGCGGCATTTCCGTCGTGATCTCACGATGCAGCGGCAGCGGAGCCGCGAGTGACCCGACCGGAGCAGCGTCACCCAGGAACGCCGCCGCATCGAGGCGGCTCATTGCGTCGCGCAGGGCTTCCTCGACGGCGCGTTCGACGTCGAACCGATTCCGGAAACGCACTTCCAGCTTGGCAGGGTGCACGTTGACATCGACATCACCGGGATCGACCCCGACATCGAGATACAGCGACGGCCGGTCGCCAGGATGGATGGCCGAGCGGTACCCGGCCTCGGCGGCGCGCGCGAGAAAATGATCGCGGAACGGGCGACCGTTCACGAACAGCTGCACTCGGCGCCCGGTGGGACGCGCGTCGGCGGGCCGTTGCGCGAATCCCTCCACCCGGACGGTACCAATCGCGTAGCTCACCGGGATCAACGTTGCGGCAAGTGCATTGCCCCACACGGCGGCGAGTCGTTCGTGGCGGTCCTGGTCGGGCGGCACCGACAGCCGTGCCCGCCCGTCGATCGACAGCTCGAACCCGACGTCGGGATGCGACAAGGCGAGGGTGGAGATCGTATCCCACACCGCCCTCGCCTCGCTCGACGCAGAGCGGAGGAACTTCCTGCGTGCAGGCGTGTTGTAGAAGATTGCGCGAACGGTGACGGTGGTACCGCGCTGGCGACTCGCGGCGCGCACGTCGTCGATCCGCCCGCCGCTCACGATCACCTCGGTGGCATCCCCGTCGTCGGTGGCGGTGACCAGGCTGAAGCGCGACACCGACGCGATGGCAGGCAGCGCCTCGCCGCGAAAGCCGAACGTGGCGATGCCGATGAGGTCGCCCGACAACCGGATCTTGCTCGTGGCGTGGCGATCGAGCGCCAGGACGGCGTCGTCGCGAGCCATGCCATCGCCATCATCGGCGACCTCGATGAGCGTCTTGCCGCCGTTCTCGGCCGAAATCCTGACGTGCCGGGCGCCAGCGTCGAGCGCATTCTCGACCAGCTCCTTGACGACTGACGCAGGGCGTTCGACGACCTCTCCCGCCGCGATCTGGTTCGCGACTGCGTCGGGAAGAATGGCAATGCGTCGGAGGGTGCCAGCGGGCATCCCGGGAATCTAGCGGGCGACCGGATCGATCGCGGCGAGAGTCGGGTCGCTGACCCACCCACGACGGCCGTCCGGCGCTTCCACCAACCACCATCCGGCACCACGGCGCTCGAGGCGGGCCAGCGACCACGCTGCGACGTCCCCCAGAACCGGTGCCGACGGGTGAGGAGACACCCGTAACTGGGTGCCGGGGCGCACCAGCGCGCGGCCCGGAGATGCGATGGTTGCGCGGAGCAACACCACGCCGAAGCATCCCAGCATGACGGCCGCCGCGGCGATCGCGGTGCCCTGTCGCCTGGTGCGGAACGCCCAGAGCGCAACGAGCCACGCCACGAGCGCCAGCAACAGCAGCTCGTCACGGCTCGCCGCCACGGTGGGCGCCAGTTCGCGAACGTCAGCCGGGATCAGCGACTCCTGCCGCCAGGCGTCGCGCAGGATCGGGTCGCGCGGGGTGAGTGCAAGAGCGCGCAACCACGCAGCGACCGCGCCGACGTTGTCACCGCTCATCGCCCTCGCAGCTCCCACGTTGCGCCACGCCGTGCCGCTTTCGGGGACCGCTTCCGCCAGGGCCTCGAACTCGCGCGCGGCCCCCGCGTAATCGCCGGCACGGTAGCGCTCGGTGGCGGAGACATCCTGCGCGACCACCGGTGCCGGGAAGAGGAGCAGGGCGACCACGAACATCCGTCGCAACATGGTGATGATCGCCGGAAGCGTGCCCGGAACCGGAACGGTCTCGTCGGCCGGCCGGTTGCCGTAGCGGCGACGGATCAGCCCACGCAACCAGCCGCCGACCGCCTCGGCGTCGTGACGCGGCACGCCGCGCCGACGGAGTGCACCGGCGACACGCTCGGGCCCCGCCTCGAGCGGCGTGCCCAGCAACCGCCGCAGCTCCAGCTCGGGATCGGTCCGCCGTGCATCGGCGGCGGCTGGGCGCCTCCGCGGGCGTCGGACCGCGGACCAGCACCGGCAACAGCGCGATCGCCACGAGCAACCACCAGCCCCTCGCGACGATCCGACCCGCCACCGGGACTGCAGCCTCGCCGTCAACCGGCAGCACGCTCCGACCGGGCAGTGCCGCCCCGGCCAGGACCGGCAACCCGACCGCGGCAGCAGTCATGACGCGCACCTGCACTGCTGATGGATCGAAATAGGCGTAACGAACCGGCGGCAATGTGACCACGCCCGCAGAATCGACCACCACGGTGTACCGAAACCGTTTCTCCCCGCCGAGACGGCCAGACGAGGCGCTGCCGCGTTCGTCGGTTCGCTCGGGATAGACGCGCATTCCGGGTGGCCATGCGACCTCGGGCGCGGGCCAGAGCGTGATATTTCCCTCACCGGTCACGACGAGCTCGACCAATGCTGGCATCCCGACGCGCAGCCCCTCGCTCGGGGTGCTCCAGGTGAGTCGCAGTGCGCGCGCCGTCGGACCGCCGTCGAGCGCGCCCGTCATCGACGCAGGTATCCCCTGCACCACCAGACTGACCGGGCGCGACGCCACCGTGCGACGGGTTTCCGGCGCGAAGTACGAATTGGATGCGGGCACGGAAAAACTGAGCATCGCGGGCGGCGCCTCGATGCGTCCGGCACCCAGCGGAAACAGCGTCTGGTGCGAGATGAAGAGGTCGTAGATCGCGCCGTCCACCACGCGCGCAGCGACAACCACCGGGATGCTCTGTGACTGGACACTCCACAGCCCGCTCAGGGAGGGCGCTCGCAACGAGGGCAGCCGCCGGAGGCGGTCCCGCAAGTCACGCCTGAACCAGGTCGCGGTCACCAGTTCGACCTGCTCACCGATCCACGCGGTATCCGTCGAGAACCGGGTGACGACCGACACATCGACGCCACGCGGCGGTGGGAACTGCGGCAGCATCGCCCGGGCACGCGGCGAGAGGGCCGTCGTGTCCTGGGCCATCAGTGTCGCGAGCAGCGCGAGCGCGATCACCAGTCCGGCCCGGACTGCGGCGCGCCCCGCCGCTGTCGCCGCCACTGCGATTGGCGGGTCTCTCGCTCCGAGCGCTCCATCGCGCTCAGCACCTGTTCGGCCTCGGCTTCACTCATGCCACTCTTCGGCGGCGACTTCGGTGCGTCCGGAGAGCCGTCCTTCCCCCCGCCACCGCCGCCGCCATCCCTGGGCGGCGGTGGCGGCGAGAGTCGGCGCGCCAGCTCATAGTTCCACTTGGCGTTCCGGTCGGACGGATCGAGCAGCAGCGCCGCCTGCAGCGACGGCGGAGGCCGCCGTGAGCAGCGAGTCGCGGCGGGTGGAATCGCGCCGCGCACCGACCAGCAGCGCGGTGCCGAGGTTGTACAGCGCCCGCTTCCGCAGTCCGGGATCGAGCGACGTCGACGCGCGCTGCAGCGAGCCAACGGCATCGTTGATGTCTCCCATTGCAAGTGCCGCGGTCCCGGCATTGAACCAGGCGGTGTCGCTACCGGTGCGCTTGGCATCGGCGAGGAATGCCGCGAGCGCACGCGAGGTGTCGCCGCGCTGCAGGTACTGCGAGCCGGCCGACGGACGTTGAGCGCCGAGGGGAGTGGCCGCCACCGACATCAGGGCGATCGACACCAGGGCCGCGCTCCGGCGCGTGACCGCATGCACCAGCAGCAGCGCGGCCGCCAGCAGCGCGAAGAGCCAGGCGCGCGGGACGTAGTCCGCGGCCATGCGATCGCGGGCGGTGGCGCGATGCAGCTGGGCCAGCACGCGACGCACCTCACCCGACGGATCGACCGCGTCAGCCGGCACGAGCACGCCACCGGCTGCGCTGACAACCGCGGTGAGGAGATCGTCGCGTCGGACCGTGAGCACCGGCGCGCCGAGCTCATCGGTCACGAACCCACCGTTGCCGTCAGGGATCTGGGCGCCGCCCGGTTCGCCGACGCCCACCGCGATCAGCGTCACACCGGCATCACGAAGCGCCTTTCCCGCGGCCTGCAACGGTGCCGGCCCATCAAACGACTCACCGTCGGTGAACACCACCACGGCACGGTCCCCGCCCTCGGCTGCCCGTTGCAACACCGCGCCGGCCTGCTCGAGCGCCTGCGGAAGGTTCGACCCCCCCTCGCTCGCGATGTCGGGATCGAGCGCGTCGAGTTGCAGCAGGAGCGCGCTCTGGTCCATCGTCAATGGCGCGAGCAGATATCCGCGAGCGGCGAAGGCCACGAGGCCGAGCCGATCACCGGAAAGATCCTGCACGAGCCGCCGTGCAATGCCACTTGCGCGCTCGAGCCGATTCGGTGCGACATCGGCCGCCAGCATCGACTTCGATACATCCATGACCATCACGACGTTGAGCGACCGCGACTCGGTGGCGCGAGCCAGCATTCCCCAGCGCGGCCCGGCGAGGCCGATCGCGGCCGACAATGCGACAAGGCCCAGCACCAGCACCGACCTCCGTCCGATGGCGACAGCCTCGGCGGCGAGCGCGGGCGACCACGCGGCGGCCGCCCGGACTCGCCGTCGCCGTGCATGCCACGCGAGTCCGGCAATGGCGAGGACGATCAACGGTATCAGGTACAGCATCGCGGGAGTGGAAATCATCACGGTACCCGCACGACGAGGGATCCGGCGATTGCGAGTTCCGAAGCGAGCAGCAGGAGACCAAGCGCGAGCGGCGGAGCGGTATGCTCGTCGCGCCTCGTGTAGCGCGTGACCTCAACGGTGCTCCGTTCGAGTCGATCGATCTGCTGGAAGATGCGCGCGAGTGCCTCGCTGTCGCGCGCCCGGAAATACTTGCCGCCGGTGCGCTCCGCGATCTCGGTGAGCAGTGCTTCGTCGATCCGCACCGGCAGCACCTCGTAGCGGAACCCGTTGAGTCCCGAACTGGTCGGGACGCGGGCCTCACCCTCGGTGCCCACGCCGATCGAGTACACCTTGATGCCGAACGCCTCGGCGGTCTGGCCAGCGGTGCGCGGATCGATGATCCCCCTGTTGTTCTCGCCATCCGACAGCAGCAGGATGACCTTTTCCTTGCCCGGCACCTTCCTGAGCCGCGCCACCGATGTGGCGAGTCCCGACCCGATCGCGGTGCCATCCTCCAGCTGCCCCACTTCGAGCGCGGCAATCGCCGCGTCAAGTGCCGCATGGTCCAGCGTCACCGGGACCTGCGTGAGCGCCTCCCCCGCGAACACCACGAGGCCGATGCGGTCGTTGGGCCGGGCATTCACGAAGGCCGTGGCCTGACGCTTGGCGACCTCCAGCCGGTTCGACGGTGCGAAGTCCTCGGCAAGCATCGAACTCGACACGTCGAGTGCGATCACGATCGCGATGCCCTCGCTCCGGACGCTCGTGCGCTCACCCGGGCGGTACGGCCCCGCAGCCGCCACGATGAACGCCGCCATCGCCAGGCTCCGCAGTGCCGGTGGAACGGCGAGGCGCCACCGTCCCCGCGCCGCCGCCATGAACGGAGTCGCATCGCTCACGGTCATCACCGTGGGCACCATGCGACGACGCCGCCACCACCACCACAGTGGAATGGCGAGCAGCAACAACAGGATCACCGGGCGCACGAACGCAATCACGTGGTCGTTTCCTTGCAGGAGCGCCATGCCATCCTCGATCAGCTGATCACGCTCGCCCCGGTGTGTCGGCGCGAAACGGACCACGGCGAGGCGCTCGTGCCACTCCGTCGCAGCCGGCGCATCCTTCAGCGCGTGCACCAGATGCTCGAGCACCAGATCGGTCTCGCCCGCACGGTGCCACTGCCGGCAGCCGATCGACATCGACCGCCGACACGTTGCTTGCCGGCGGCGGTGGCGGCACCGGGCCGCGGCGTCGCCGCCACCACCACGCCGCGATGGTGAGCGATACCACCAGCGGGATCAGGAGCAGGAATGGCAACCAGCTCTGATCGGCTCGTGCCACCCAGGTGCGCGCCGCCTTGGGCGCCACGGTGCTGTCCGCCTGTCCGGGCGGCAACACCGACGCAACCTCGAGCATGACGCGGGAATCGGGGAGGGTGTCGATGCGCCCATCGCTGCCGACCGTGATCGCACCCGGCAGCAACAGTTCGTTGCGGCCTGGCGCCCAGACCGCAACGGTATACGCGATCCGGACACTGTCGCCCTCGCGCCGCACGATGGGCGGTCCCATGAGCGTGACCAGTGTCGAATCGAGCGCGGTACTCGGTTGCACGACGCTCGCCGGCGGAACGGCGACCCGATGCACGATCGTGAAGGTGTCGCCGACACTGTACGACACACCCTGCGGCGTTCCCTGTTGGGCGACCTGCTGCACGGTCATCATCAACGCCGCGCCGGCGCGCGCCCGAACGCGGCGCGCAGTGCACCGAGATACTCACCATCGGTCGTGATGTTGACTTCCTGGACGCCGGCTGCCGCAAAGACCGCGCTCCGTGCCTGGCGCGCGTCGCGGACCGCGTCCTCCGCCCGCCGCCTTGCCCGGGGATCACCGCTGTCGAACAACACGCTGGCGCCACCCTCGGCCCCTGCGAGTGTGACCCACCCGCCCGCGGGAATCGCGGTCTCCCGGCCGTCGTCGAGCGTGATCGCCGTCACCTCGTGCCGCGCCGCCAGCCCGCGGAAACCAACTTCCCACCCGTCTGCGAGAAAATCGGAGAGGATCAGCACCAGCGAGCGGCGCTTGAGGAGTGCGCCGGCAGCGCGCAATGCACCCGCGAGGTCGGTGGCGCCTCCATCGGGCTGCATCGCGAAGAGCGCGCGCACCACGGCGAACGCATGTCGCTGCCCGCGACCAGGCGACACCACCGGACCGACGGTGGCGCCGAATGCGAGCAGCCCGATGCGGTCCTGCTGCTGGGCGGCCACCAGCGCCAGGAGTGCGCCCACTTCCACCGCACGCGCGGCCTTCGACTCGGGATCGCCCACCGCTGTCGAACGCGAGCGGTCGACCACCAGGAGCACGGTGAGTTCACGAGTCTCGGCAAAGAGCTTGACGTAGGGATGGCCAGTACGTGCGAGGAGGTTCCAGTCGATGTGCCGTACGTCGTCGCCCTCGGCGTACGGACGCACGTCGGTGAACTCCATTCCCGTCCCGCGAAAGACCGAGCGAACCTCTCCGCCGAGCAGCGCATCGGTGGCCCGGCGCCCCCGCAATGCGAGGGTGCGGACCTGCTTCAGCAGCGATGGCGGGAGGAAACCTGCCATCTCACGGCACCGCTACCGCGCCAAGTACCTGCCGGATCACGGCGTCGCTGTCGATGCCTTCGGCCTGCGCATCGAAGGTCAGCACGATCCGGTGGCGCAACACGTCGGGCGCGAGGGCCTGCACATCGGCAGGCGACACGAAGTCACGCCCACGAAGGAATGCGTGAGCGCGAGCCGTCTGCGCGAGCGCAATCGATGCCCGCGGCGACGCGCCATACGCCACCATCGGCGTGAGTGACCCGAGCCCGACCGATGCGGGTTCGCGCGTGGCGCGGACGAGGTCGACGATGTAATCCGCCAGACGCGGATCGAGGTGCAGGTGTTCGATCTCACTGCGGGCCGCGAGCACCTGCGCCGGCGTGACGACCTTTGCGACCGGGATCGCGTTGGTGGTCGCACTCATCCGCAACAGCACCTCGCGTTCCTCGGTGCGTTCGGGGTACCCCACCTTGACCTTGAGCAGGAATCGGTCGAGTTGCGCCTCGGGCAGCGGATACGTGCCCTCGCTCTCGATCGGGTTCTGGGTGGCGAGGACCAGAAACGGATCGGGCAGCGAGTGCGTGGTGCCGCCGATCGTCACCTGACGTTCCTGCATCGCCTCGAGGAGCGCCGACTGCACCTTGGCCGGTGCACGGTTGACCTCGTCGGCGAGGACGATCTGCGCAAAGATCGGCCCGCGCCGCACCGTGAAGGCCGAGTGCTGGGCGTCGTAGATCATGGTACCAACGACGTCGGCAGGCAGCAGGTCGGGGGTGAACTGGATGCGTGAGAACGACGCGTGCGAGCACGTCGGCCAGGGTGCGCACCGTGAGCGTTTTCGCGAGCCCGGGCACGCCCTCGAGAAGCACGTGACCGCCGGTGAGGAGGCCGATCAGGAGACGCTCGACCATGAGATCCTGCCCGACGATCCGCCGGCTGACCTCCGTGGTCACTTCGCTGACCGGAAACGTCATCCGTCGTCCTCCGTCGTCATGCCGATTGCCTTGTAGATCCGCGCCTCTTCCTGCGGCGTGAGCACCCGCCAGCCGCCGGACGGAAGGTCGCCGAGGCGGACCGGTCCGTACGACACGCGCGCCAGGCGCTCGACCTTGCCGCCCATCGCTTCGACCCAGCGGCGAACGATCCGGTTGCGTCCCTCGGTCAGCGTCACCTCGAGCACCGTTCGGCCATCGCGGCCCGGGCGCACTCGCACACGCGATGGCAGCACCGGCCGATCATCGACCATCACGCGACCGCGTGCCTGCTGCTCCAGCGCGCCGGCATCGACGCCGTGGACGAGTGCGATGTAGCTCCGCTGGATGCGGTAGCGTGGATGCGTCAGGCGGTGCACGGCCTCACCATCGGTGGTGAGGAGCAGGAGACCTGTGGTCGCGACGTCGAGGCGGCCGACGTACGTGAGCCCGGTCGGGTTGGGGATGAGGTCGAGCACGGTTCGCCGACCCTCTTCGTCGCTCGCGGTCGTGACGACACCCATCGGCTTGTGCATGACGATCCATCGCCGCGCGACCAGGTTCACGACCTTGCGACCCATCGTCACCCGGGACTTGCCGGGTTCGACCGACATGCCGAGCTCGGCGGGCTTGCCGTCGACCCTGATCTTTCCCGCCTTGATCAATTCCTCGGCCTGGCGTCTCGACGCGACGCCGGCGCGAGCGAGGAATCGTTGCAGTCTCATCGAGCTCATCGTCCCTCTTCCACTGATGCGAACGCACCGTCGTCGGCGGAGTCGGGCTCCACCTGGTGGGGCTGCAGCGCGATCGTGAGTTCCTCGGCCCGCGGCAGGTCGGACAGGTCGTTGAGGCCGAGCAACTCGAGGAAGAACGGCGTCGTGCCATAGAGCAGCGGGCGCCCGAGGCCTTCACTGCGGCCCACCACCTCGATCAACCCGCGCTCCTGCAGGGTGCGCAGCACGCCGCCCGAATTGACCCCACGGATCTCCTCGATCTCGGCGCGACCGACCGGCTGTCGGTATGCGATGGTCGCGAGCGACTCGAGCGTTGCCGCGGAGAGTCGAGGTTGCCGCTGGGCGGCCTGTGAACGCTCGACAGCCGCGGCAAACGACGCCCGCGTCAGCACCTGCCAGCCGCCGGCAAGTTCCACGACCTCGACAGCGTGGCCGTCGAAATCGTAGTGCTCGCGGAGCTGGTCGATGGCCGTCCGCACATCGGCCGCGGATGCATCGGGATCGAGTGCGCCGAGTTCCTCGACGGTGAGCGGACGGCTCGCCGCGAAGAAGACAGCCTCAAGCAGTTGCGACAGCGGGGTCAGCGAGCTCACGGGCAATCACCAGGTTTCCGAAGGGAGTGTCCTGCAGCACCCGAATGGAGCCGCGCTTGGCGAGCTCCAGGATGGCGAGCAGGGTGGACAGGACGTCGACCAGCGTGGGGTGGTTTCCCAGTGCTTCGCGCCAGTCGAACTCATCGCGATCGGCGAGCAGCGCCTCGAGGCGCGCCGTAGCTGATTCGACGTCGAGCGGCCGCGCAACCACACTGTGCAGGACCGGATCGGGGATGCCGGCGATCACGCGCTCGACCGCGATCAGCATGTCGACGAGGTCGAGCACGATCGGGAGCGGCGGTGGTGCCGCGGCGGGCGGCGGCAGGAATCCGCGCGCATACTGGAGCGCCCGGCGCTCGGCCATGACGGCCGAGCCGCACGGCGATCTCCTTGACCTGTTGGTACTCGAGGAGCCGGCGCACGAGCTCGGCTCGCGGATCTTCCCAGGCGTCGTCGTCGAACCGCCGCGGCAGCAGCATCTGCGCCTTGAGGCGGATCAGCCGCCCGGCCATCTCGAGGTAGTCGGCGGCCTGGTTGAGGCCGAGCGCATGGATGGCGCGGAGGAACTGGTCGGCGATGCGCGACACGGAGATGTGCGGCGATGTCGATCTGCTCCTCGCGCACGAGGTGCAGCAGGAGGTCGAGCGGCCCGCGTGAAGCCGTCGAGGTCCACGACGAAGCCCCGTTGCACCTCGGGCTCGCCGACCGCGGCAGCCTGCGATCGTTTCCATCACTGGAAGATCATCGCTTCGGTCGCAACCGCGAAGGGCGCGGCGATCCCGAAGAGTGCGCTGAGGGCCCACCACGCCGGGGTCATCAGCCAGCCGAAGAGCCCGCGGCCGAACCAGAGGAGGGCGATGAGGATGACCATGCCGAAGCGGTCGAGGGAGCGATAGCGCGCACCCAGCGCTGGCGGCAGGAAGTGGTAGAGGATTCGCGAGCCGTCGAGCGGCGGGATCGGGATCAGGTTGAAGACCGCCAGGATCAGGTTGAGCAGGATGCCGTAACTGAGCATCCGCTGCACCACCGCGAGGGTCGACGTGGCAACGTCCCCAAGGGCCTGGTGGACCAGCCCGACCGCGATGAAGAGCACGGTGATGATGAGCGCGAGCGCAAGGTTCGTCGCCACGCCCGCGCTCGAGACGATGAGGTCGCCGCGACGATAGTTGCGGAAGTTGCGGGGCACGATCGGCACCGGCCTGGCGGCGCCGAAGGTGAATGCGCCACTGGTCGCAGAACCACAGCAACGCCGGGACGAGGATCGTCATCACCGGGTCGATATGCGGGATGGGGTTGAACGTCAGGCGCCCGAGCTTGTAGGCCGTATCGTCCCCCTGCCGGAGTGCCGCCCAGCCATGGGCCACCTCGTGGGCGACCACGGCGAAGAGCAGCATCGGAAGGGCGAGCAGAAACTCGCCAGCAGCACCGGTCAGGAGAAAACCTCGCGTGTTCAGGAACGAACAGGGCGAAACGGGCGGCAAGATACTGCCGAGGGCGCGCCGGGTCAAAACGGGGTCATGCCACTCTTGCCGGACGCGGTGGTCACGCCCTATCTTTAAGGGCTAGGGATCGCCGGGTGGCCGGCGATCGTCACACCAGGTTGCCGAAGGGGAGCACCGTGCCGCGTATCAAGTCCGCCAAGAAGCGCATGCGCCAGACCAAGGTTCGCACGGCCCACAACAAGGCCGCACGCAGCGAACTGCGTACCGCGATCAAGAAGGTACGCACGGCCACGACCGCCGACGCGGCCACTGAGGCCTTCGCCAGCGCCGCGTCCGCGATCGATCGCGCCGGGCGGAAGAACCTGGTGCATCGCAACACGGCAGCCCGGACCAAGAGCCGCCTCGCCAGCTGGTCAACGCCAAGGCCTGACCAGCCCGTTGGTCCCGATCGGCAAACGGCCGGCTTCCTCACGAAGCCGGCCGTTCTTGCGTCTGCCATGGCTCCCCGGTCAGATCGTGGTGAGCTCGGCGCCGCACTTCTCGCAGTACCACTCCATCGGCAGGTTCATCGCCCCGCATTCGCCGCATCGCGTGCGTCCGCGTTGCGGCCGAACCACGCTCCGGCATCCGCTCGGCTTCGTCCTCCTGCAGGTCGACATCGACGGTCCGACTGGGGGCCGAGGCACCTCGGGTCGTCGTGACGTACCGCGCGCTGGACGCCCGCATCGTGTCGTGATCCGACGCGCCGCCGGTGCTCGGGCGGAAGGAGAGCGGGCCGGGCTCACCCGATGCCGGCCCGGCGTCGTCGTCCTCGTCTTCGGCGCCGAATCGGCGTCGTCGAAGATCGCCAGCAACGACTCGGTGTCGTCGAGCGCCAGCTCACCGATGCCGATCGCCGCGGGCTCATCGTCGACCAGTGACACCATGTGCCTCCGAGGTCGACCGGTCCTCGGAGTCGGTGTCGAGGTGTTCGTGAAACACGGGCGCGAGCCACCGGCGCGGCAGCGGGCGCACCCGAGACCAGGCGATGCACATCCTCGAGCCGGGAGATGCGCTCGGCCACGGCACCAAGCGACAGGTCATACGTCTCCACGTCGCTCGCGTGACTGGTGCGCTCCGACTCGTAGCGCGACTGGTCGTACTCGCCCACGGCAAATCGCAGCTCTGCCTCGGCAAGCGCGTCGCGCGCCGCGGTCGCCTGCGCCAGCAGCTCGGCGTGTTCGTCGCGGTCGTCGGCCAGCTTTGCCGCAATCGCGTCGGCATGTTCACGCAGCTGGTCGGTCACCCCGTGCAATGCGCTGGTGTGTAGTCGCCGCGCACCCGCTCGCGCACCGTTGCCGGAATGGTGGAGTCGGCGTCATCGAGGCGTTCGATCCACCCGCGCAGCGACTCGCGATCAGCGAGCAGCGATTCGACGGCGGTGAGGTCCTGGGGCGTGTCCATGGGCGTTCCTGCCGTGAGCAATGAAGAGCGTCGTGGATGACACCAAGGATGACGCGTTGCGGCCCGCAATGGTAGTGCAGCGCGGGATCAGGCCTCGAAGACGATCCGGCCGCCAACGAGGGTGTGGAGCACCCGACCGGGAAGCACTTCCCCGCCCCACGGCGTGTTTCGCGATTTCGAGCGGAACCGCTTCGGGTCCACGGTCCATTCGGCGTCGGGATCGAACACCACCACATCCGCGACCGTGCCGGGCCGCAGCGAACCACCCGGGAGGTGCCAGAGGCGCGCGGGCGCACAACTCATCCGGTCGATCAGGGTCGACAACGAGAGCAGTCCGGGCCGCACCAGCTCGCGAAGTCCCAGCGAAAGCGCCGTCTCGAGTCCGATGATCCCGTTCGGCGCGTCGTCGAACTCGCGCTCCTTGGCATCGTAATGGTGCGGCGCGTGATCGGTCGCGATGCAGTCGATGGTCCCGTCGGCGAGGGCCGAGCGGATCGCGTCGCGGTCTTCCGCCTCGCGCAGCGGCGGATTCATCTTCGCGTTGGTGTCGTAGCCCTCGCACCGCTCGTGGGTGAGCGAGAAGTGGTGCGGCGCCGCCTCGGCGGTGACCGACAGCCCCAGCTCCTTGGCGCGACGGATCAGCGAGACCGAACCTCGCGTGCTCATGTGGCAGAGATGCACGTGCCCGCCGGTGAGGTCGGCGAGGATGCAGTCGCGCGCCACGTGGATCTCCTCGGCGGCCGACGGGATCCCCTTGAGACCGAGCCGGGTGGAAATCGACGCCCTCGTGCATCGCACCGCCGATGGCGAGCGGCGTGTCCTCGCAGTGATCGGCGACGGGAATGCCGAACGTCCGTGCATACTCCAGCGCGGTGCGCATGAGGTGGCTCGACATCACCGGGTGGCCGTCGTCGCTGACCGCGACGGCACCTGCTGCCACCATTTCACCGAACTCGGCGAGCTGCTCCCCGCGCTGCCCGAGCGAGATGCAGCCGATCGGGAAGACCCGCGCGAGGCCCGCCGCCTCACCGCGGGATTTCACGAAGCCGACGGTGCCCTGGTTGTCGATCACCGGATCGGTGTTCGGCATCGCGCAGATCGACCGAGAAACCTCCCGCCACTGCCGATGCCGCGCCGGTCGCGATCGTCTCGCGGTCTTCCTGACCGGGTTCGCGCAGGTGGACGTGCACGTCGATCAGGCCGGGAGCCACCACGTATCCGGCCGCGTCGATCACCCGCGCTCCGTCGGGGGTGCCCTCGACCCTGGCCGATGCCCGCGGATCACGCCGTCGATGATCACCACGTCGCGCGATATCGTCGAGCTGCTGGGTCGGATCGATGACCCGTCCGCCGCGGAGCACGAGGGGGCGCTCGCTGCACCTTGTTCACTTGTCGTCGCCTCCGGTCGTGGCCCAGTCCGGCGCACCGCCGGCCAGGAGATAGAGCACGGCCATCCGCACTGCGACGCCGTTGGTCACCTGCGGAAGGATCACCGAGTGTTCGCCGTCGGCGACGTCAGAATCGATCTCGACGCCGCGATTCATCGGACCCGGGTGCAGGATGAGGAGATCCTTCGGCGCACGCGACAGCTTCTCGGTGGTGATGCCGAACACGCGATTGTATTCGCGCAGCGACGGGATGAAGCCACCCTGCATCCGCTCGAGCTGCAGCCGCAGGACGTTGAGCGCATCGGCCCACTCGATCGCCTCCTCGACGCGCCGGAACACCGTCACGCCGAGCGCATGCGATGTCGCGCGGCACCAGGGTCGGCGGCCCGCAGACCGCCACCTCGGCGCCCATGTGACGCAGGCCCCAGATGTTGCTGCGCGCCACGCGCGAGTGCAGCACGTCGCCGACGATGCAGACCTTGAGGCCCTCCGAGGCTTCGGCGAAGCGGTCGCGCAGCGTCAGCAGGTCGAGCAGTCCCTGCGTCGGGATGCTCGTGCTTCCCGTCGCCGGCGTTGATCACGTTCGACCGGATGCGGTCGCCGAGGAACGACGCCGCGCCCGACGAGCCATGGCGGATCACGACCATGTCGATCCGCATCGCCTCGAGGTTGCGCGCGGTGTCGACCAGCGTCTCGCCCTTCGACACCGACGAGCCGGCCGACTGCACGTTGACGGTGTCGGCCGACAGTCGCTTCTCGGCGAACTCGAACGAGATGCGGGTGCGCGTCGACGCCTCGAAGAACAGGTTGACGATGGTCTTGCCGCGGAGCGCCGGCACCTTCTTGATCGGGCGCTCGCTGACCTCCTTGAACGGCTCGGCGGTGTCGAGGATCGCCGTGATCTGTTCGCGCGTGAGGTGCTCGAGCCCGACCAGGTCCTTGCCGAGGAGGACGCTCATGCGGAACCGGCCCGCTGGAGCTCCACGGCATCCTCGCCGTCGAGTTCGGCCACCCTGACGTTCACTCGGTCGCCGGGTCCGGTCTCGACCCGCAGGCCGATCACGTCGGCGGCGATCGGGAGCTCGCGACCGCCGCGGTCGACCAGCACCGCGAGCAGGATGCGCCTCGGCCGGCCGAAGTCGGCGATCTCGTCGAGAGCAGCGCGCACCGTCCGCCCGGTGAACAGGACGTCGTCGACGATGATGACGGTGGCGCCATCGAGGTCGGGCGGCAGCTTGGTCTCCCGCACCACCGGCGCCGGGCCGATGGCCTGGAGGTCGTCACGGTAGAGCGTGATGTCGAGCGTGCCGCGTCGCAGCGTGCCCTCGAGATGAGGCTCGATGAGCGGCGCCAGACGTTCGGCCAGCTCGACGCCGCGCCGCTGGATGCCGACAAGGACTGGCGCGCTGGCGCCGGAGATTTCCGCCACGAGTTCCGATGCCATGCGTGCGAGGACTCGCCCGAGAGCCGGGGCGTCGAGAAGGCGTGAGGGATCTGTCATCGGAGACGGAAGGTAATCGAGCCGCGCGTTCAGCGTCCCGGATCGGCTCGGGGCCGCTCCAGGGCCGACAGTCCGCTGGCCGTTGCCGCCGTGCTCCAGAGGTTGAGCCCGATCGGAACGATCCCGTGGGCGGCGAAAGCGCGGAGGTACACGCCGGCGTCGCGTCGCTGGAACTCGACGTGATCGCCATCGCTGGCGTCGTGCCGGGTGAAGGTTGGCATGTAGGCGACGCCACCGATGAGTGGTGCCAGTTGCTCGGCGGCTCGGCGCAGCACTGGGGTGGTGAGATAGTGGAGGGTGTCGGCCACGATCACGAGATCGAACGGGCCATCGAGTCCGAGCGTGTCGAGGGCGTCGATGCTGCCGAGGCGGAGGTTGCGGCGACGCCCCCATCGGTCGACGGCCCACTCGCTCGAGTCGACCCCGGCGTAGCGCGCGCGTGGGCGCACCCGATGCAGCACCGGTTGCCACCGACCCTCCCCGGCCCCCACGTCGAGCACCGAGCGCACCGGGTGGGCGAGCAGGTGCTCGGCCGCCGAGAGGGCGAAGTGCACCTCGCGCTCGAGGTCGGCACGGGTCCCGATGGCGTGTCGGGGGTCGCGGTACCAGCGATCGAAGTAGGACTTGTCGTAACGCTTCATCGGTCAATGGTAGTGGGCGTTGGTCGCGATTGCCCAGCGACTACATGCCGAGCTTCTCCTTCAGGCGATCGGTGGTCAGGTGCTTGGCGACGTCGAACGGATCGCACTCGCCGCTGGCCGACGTGAACTCGATCGGGCCCACGGCCCGTGCCACTTTCAGCGCGGCCCGGTTGAGCGTCGCGGTCCGCTTGCCGATCCCCATCAGCGCCGCGCCCATCGCGAGACGGACCCTTTCCGCTTCGCCCGCGATCGTGTCGGAGATGCGTTCGACATGCGCGCAGGAAGAACGCCTCGGTCGGCGCCTTCTTGCCCGAGAACTTGGACGCCTCGTAGAGCAGGCCGTAGCCGCAGTCGCGCCGTACCGGGTCGTCGCTCCGGACCCACTGGTCGGCAAGCTCGACCACGAACGGCGTCTTCGCGAGCGTGGCGTCGCAGGAAGCGAACACGTGCGCCAGCATGCCGCCGGCCAATTCCTCGACCTGTTGCTCGGCCTGCTCCCGGGTGATCCGCGATGGGTCGTCGATCAGCAGTGCGATCACCCGGGCGTCGTAGACGTCGGTCGCCCAGAGCGCCTGCGCAAGCTTGCGGTTGCGGCCGATCTTCTTGGCCAGTTTGCGCAACCGCGTGAGCCCGATGCCGTAGCTCTTCAGCCCGGCGGCGCCTGAGCCCAGCTTCTTCCAGTTGCTGATGCCCCGCTCGTCGCGTTCGGCGTTGAGCAATGCGAGGACTTCGGAGACCGTCATCGGAACCTCCTGATCGGGTGCAATTCGCCGGTTGGCGCGCGCTTACAGGCAGCCCTCGACGAAGCCCACCTCGGGGTGGAGCCCGGCCCGGAACTGCGTGACACGCGCACCGTCGGTTTCGAACACATAGCGGTGGATCGTGTCGAGTGGTGCCAGGGGCATGACCACCAGGTACGCGCCGTCGGTGTACTCATGGGGTTCGCGCCTGGCGTCGGGGTACAGCTGGCGGATCGCCGCCTCCGAGTCTCCGACCTTCGCGCCCTCACGGGTTCGTACCGTGCCCGCCGAGACGTCCACGCGAACAATGCGTCCGGCGTTGACCATCACGCTGACGTCCCCGGCGCCGCCCCTCGGCCGGGTGTACTCACACCCGCCGCCGAGGATCGTGTCGACCGGCTCCAGGAGTGGCATCGCCTCCGCGTGGGACATTCCCAGGCGAATCGGACCAGCGCGATGGGGAGTCACGACCCATTCTCCCGAGGGTCCGAACCCGGACGCCGAGTCATCGATCACCGCGACCGGCGGAGAAACTTCCTCGGTATCGGGGGATCGTGTCGCCAGCGAGTCACTCCGGCCGTCCGGCCCGGGATCGGTGCCGCAACCCACCACCAGGACGAATCCGACCAGGATCGCATTGCGCATTGCCATCACCTCGCGTTGAACGTGTGTGCAGCAAGGCTCCACTGTGTCGGCGTTCATGCCGACGCCAATCGACCGTGCACCGCCTGGGCGAAGCGCATCGGGGCATCGGGGTGATTCGAAAGGAACATGTACGGCTCGAACACCTCGAGTTCCATCAGCAGGAACCGGCCGTCCCTGACGATGCCATCGACTCGTGCAAAGACCGGCAGCGAAGGGGCTGCGAGCACGCACGCTCGCGCCTGGGCAACGAGCGTTTCATCGATGTCCACCGCCTCCGTCGTGCCGCCAAACTGCTGCCTGCACCCGGTAGTCGCCATCGCTCGGCCGCTTGCGTACGGCGTGGCTGTATGCGCCGTCGAAGAACAGCAGCGACAGTTCTCCATCGCGCAGGATCTCCGGGACGAACGGCTGCACGAGCAAGCCGCGATCCGCAAGCACCTCGTCGATCGCGTCCTCATACGCCCCGATGTCGTCAACCAGGAGCCGATGAGTGCGGTAGGCGCCGCCCGAGACCGCCGGCTTGATCACAATCTCGGTCCAGCCCCGGGCACTCGCCAGGGCCCCGACGTCGGCCGACTCCCCGCGATCGATCCAGATGGTCGGGATCACCGCCACACCCGCCGCCTCGAGGTCGCGCAGGTATCGCTTGTCGAAGTTCCAGGAGACGATCTCTCCGCTGTTGCACATCAGCACACCGCTCTCGATGCGCGCGTTCAGCCAGGCACGAAACTCGGCCATGTGTTCGTAGTAGTCCCACGGCGTCCGGATGACGACGGCGCCAAATGACGACCAGTCGACATGCGAGTCGTTCCAGATTGCCGGAACCGGGTCGATGCCCGAGCCGGTGCAGCGCCTTGGCGAGCAGGATGTCGTCTTCGTGCAACTGCGGATATCTGGCGCACGTCACCAGCGCGACGTGGTGTCGCAGGTCGTGCATTGGATCTCCAGTGGGACAATGCATTGGGTTTTTGAGGCAGGGTGAAGACGACGCCGAAGCCGATCGTCAGCGGACACTGAGCGGCCGGATCATCCCGTGCTCGATGTGCGACCGCCCATCGGGAGCCGTAGCCATGCACATCAGTACATACTCGCCGGGAGAGATATCGGCCTCGAAGAACGCCTCCATCGTCGGCCTGATCGCCGCGACGCCACCCACCGGAGTGCCGATGCTTTCCATCGGGGGCGGCGGTTCCTCGGCCTCTCCCGGCCGACGCGCACGCTCCGGATTCAGCCATCGCTCGAGCTCTTCGACCGTAACACCGGGCGCGAGCTTCATCAGGACGAGGTCGTGCGGTTCAACCCCGGCGTTCTGGACCCGGACAGTGTACTGCCCCGACGGAAGCGAGTCGCCCAGGTCGAACGAGAAATCCAGCAAGCGGATCGTCACCGCCGCCTCGGGCGCGGCCAGGCCGACGGCCAGCGGCGACTCAGCGGGATAGACGACAAACGACTTGAACTCGCCCTTGCCGAAATGCGGACTCCCGGCGTCGTCCTCGACCGGGCAGATCCACACATAGCTCCCGGGTTCGAGCAACTGGGTCACGCTGGCGGAATCGCCCGGCGCCGTGCCGCCAGGCCCCCCGAACCGTGTGACCCAGCTGGGACGTGGACCGGACGTGCGGATTGCCTCGGCGTACGCCCCCACCAGTTCGCTGACGGTCTTTCCCGAGTCCAGGCGAACGATGTGCGCGTAGTGAAGTTCCTGACCGTGGTTGGCGAAACGCAGCGTGGTCCATCCGGCCGGGACCGAATCGGGGGCCTGGATGGCGTACTCCGTGGCGGAGAGCGAAACCAGCACCGGGCGCACGGGTACGGCGGTGTCGGGGGCAGGCGGGGCTTCCTGGTTACACGCCCCCAGAACACTGGCAATTCCGATGAGCCTGAACAAGTTGATCGCGGGTTTCACGGTCGCCTCGTCGCTGCGGTGAAGTGTTGATACCTCGAGATGCTGCGGGACCGCGTGGTCACATCAGTGTACTGCCTTCTCGGCGGGTCGGCACCTGAGATCGGGACGTCCGAGACCGGGACCCCCACCGCCAGCGCGGGAGCGGCGCGCCGATCACACTCCGGCACCTCGTCGGAGGAGGGACGCAGCAGGCAGACGCAGTACGCAGCACCCGCTCGGCACCCGGCTGGTGTTCGGCGGCGTGCGGGTCGGGCTTGGCCTGCTCGTGTCGCACCGAACCGCCACTTCACGCCTCGGCGTGCCAGAGGCCGCGGATACCGCAGCACGATCCCCGTCGAATCGACTTCGAGCAATCCCGCGTAAGGAATTGTCGGCGCCTCGTACCAATACGTCGGCGCCGCGACCGGCGTTCGGTAGCGCTGCGGCAACGGCGTCAGGGTGCCGGCTGTCACGTCCAGCCACGCCGCCGTAACGTCCCTTGCCTGACCCACAGCCAGCGCGAGACGGCGGAGCGGCAAGAGGTTGGTCGCAGGGGTGAAGCCGAGATCGACATCGATACAGGATCCGCAGATTCTGGACGGTTGACCTCTTGTGAGTGTCCAGCCCTCGGCGTCGCTGCGGGCGACGTGGAACGCGACGGGCCGTGGCTCCCATCACGCCCTCCAGCCTCGCAGGCGTGGTTCGCCACGCGGCATCGCAGCCGACGTCGTACGTGAGGGCCGGGCGGGAGCGGAGTCGTGACGGAAGACGGCACTCCCGACCAGCCGCCATCCAGCGCCGTGCGCTTCCAGGGTGCAGGCGTCGTGACCGGGGGCATCGAGACGCTGCCAAAGGATCGAGGCCACGCTGATCCGGTGCCCTGCAACCGATGTCCCGTGGCGTTCTTCTCGTGGACATCGAGGCGCCGCGTCGCAAGATCGGCACTCGCCTGGTGCACTGACGGATTCCGCGGCCTCGATCACCCGTCGGGCCGCTTCCGCCACGGCCCACTGGTCGGATGCGAGGATGCGAAGCAACTCCTCGGCGAAATAGTCCAGATGTCGTCGAGGTCAGGCCGACCGACGCCTCGAGGCGCCCTGAGCACGGTACGTGAGCTCCGAAAACTCTGCGTAGCTTCCCGGCGCGAAGGCGCCGACGGCACGAATGCGTTCGGCGATCTCGTCCACGGCGATGGCAAGTTCGGTGTACTGCGTCTCGAACAGCGTGTGGAGCGTCGTGAACATCGGGCCGGTCACGTTCCAGTGATAGTTGTGCGTCTTGAGGTAGAGGGTGTAACTGCTGGCGAGTAGCGTGGAAAGTGCCTCGACCACCGGTCGAGTCGATGGCTTCGCCGACGGTTGCTTCGGCGTTGTTCGCTTCGTGTTTGATTGCTTCGTCACGGATGTCCTCCGGCGTGGATGAGACAGTGACCCGCGGGGTCACCATGAACGGGGCGCGAACCCGCGGAAGCCACGGGGCCGGTCGCTCGCCACCCAACATACCCACGGCGCGGACCGGTCGGACTGTCTCCGGGATGAACCCTTCCTCCATCGTGACCGAACAGCGACGGCACGTCGGAGTCATCGTGTGTTCTCCCCATCAATGACTGGAACTCCGTTGCGCTTGGACCACACCGGCGTAAGTCCCGTCACCTGAGGCGGACCCGCCAGCAGCGGCTCGACATCCTTGAGGTATGCGGCGTAGCTGTCCGTCTCTAGAAAGTCGCGAGACACTTCGGCGCTCGTGTACTCCTGAAATGCCGAGATGGAGTCGGGGTCGGCGTTGTCAAGGCAATAGAAATACGCCGTGTGACCGGGGTTGGCGGCGATCGCCGGCGCCATGTGCCGCTCCCAGACAGCCCGGACGTCGTCCCGTCTCCCGGGCAGGGTCTTGTGCTTCACGATGAGCGCGTAGGACTCCTGCGCAGCTTCGCCCTCGCTGGACGGTCCGGTCGAGCCCTCGTGGAGGAGCATCCACGAAGTACCGAACCGGTCGCGCAGCTGGGCGAAGCGGTTGGCAAAGAAGGTCTGCTCCATTTTCATGAAGATGTCGCCGCCATCGCTGAGCAAGCCGTAGACGCGTTCCGCCTCCTGCTCGCTCTCCGCCGTGAGTGTCAGGTACGCGCTCCGCATCGGTTCGCTGTTCGGGATGTCGGCGCCCATCACGACGGTGCCGCCGAGTTCCATGCGGGCGTGGAGGACCTTGTCCTTCTGTTCCGACGGAAGCCCAGCTCCGTGCGGCCCCTCACCATGGGTCATCATGCGTGTGACGCGCGCGCCGAGGTGCTGCTCGTAGAAGCGAAATGCCTCACGGCAATTGCCACGAAAGTTGAGATAGATGTCGAGTTTCATCCGGCCTCCGTGGAGAATGCTTCACCGACAGTCACCATGCCCCGCGCCTTCCCGAGTTCCCACGGTGACTTCAGACGCCCATAAGGCGAATCACGCCCACAAGCCATTCGGTGCGACCCGGTTCCATCGATCCTGGACGCGCGGTGCGAGCCCACGCTAGTCCAGGACCACCCAACCGCCCAGAATCCCGCCAGAGGTGAAGGTCTCGCCGCTGCAGGTCAGGGGGTCGGCGTTCCGCTCCGCGCGCGTGATCACGGCGGCCGCGCGGGAAGTGAGGCCGCGAGCGCTGTAGCTCGCGAAGAGTCCGTCGGTCATCACGTCGAACCAGCTCACCAATCGGTACCCGGACGGCGTGTCGACACCAACGGCAACGTCCGACATCGTCTGGCTGCCGACATGCCACCCAAGCTGCTGTCCCTGCGTCACCACGGTCCCGACCGCTACCGGCGTGGTCGGTGTGACATGGAAAATGATGAACGTGAAGGCGGGTTGTGCCGTTGCACGGATCAGGATCTGCGTGCCGAGTTGTTCGACGCGGGTGAGCGTGATGGTACCGCTGACGGGAGCGTAGATCGGGATCGTGCTCCAATCGGCGCCCGAACGCCCCATGAAGTAATGCTTCATGCTGCGACACGTCTCGAGGTCGTCGTGATAGTCGTGTCCGATGGCCGAACGGAAGCGCGAGATCTGTGCGACCTTGGTGAGGTCCAGGTACTGCGCGCTCACGAACCTGGGCACGCCAAGGGCGTCGATGTCGTAGGTCGGTGATGGAGCGGGAGGCGGCGGTGGCGGCGGCGCCGGAGGCGGGGCTGAAGGCGGTGGCGGCGGGATCACCGGGCCGGATCCACCGCCTCCGCAGGCAATCAGCAAGCAGCACACGACGGCCCAGCTGCGACCGGTCGGACAATCACCTCTGGTCCGTCGACTCAGGAAGCTCGCCGTAGCTGTTCTCATACCGTTTTCCGGGTATGGGGTGGGTGAACTTCATCCCTGACCAGACGCTGTTGACGCTCAATGTAGTGCTTTCCACAAGTCCGTGGCCGTACCCGATTCGGATGACGTCGGGCAGGCCCAGGTCAGTACCCAGCTGCCTGGCCTTGGGCCAGGACACCCAAAGCACCCCGGTGCCCTTGAGGTGGCGCCGGAGCCTGGGGAACTCCTTGTCCATCACCGCTTGCGACGTCGCGAAGAGATGGATGTAGTCGAACTCGCCTCGCAGAACCTCGCTCACATCGAGTGCAGGAATGTTGATTGCGTCGATTGCGGAACTCGGAGCATGCAAGAAGAACGTCCGCATCCCGCGCCTCAGCCCCATCTTTTCTGCCACTGTTCGGGGCATGCGGACCTCCACAGTCGCGAGGTTGCCAACTCAGCTCACCGGATAGTCCGGGTCCCTCGGTATCGTGAAGCACACATAGCTGCAGTTGTTCCATTCGGGATCGCAGCCGGTCAGGATGCAGATGCGACCTGGGATGTCAGTCGTGATCATCCCCGACCCGGCTTTGCTGCTGATGACTTCGCGTTACGTTTTGCAGTGGTCATACGGCACCTCCTGTTGAGTTTCGATGCGACGACGGCAATGAGGCGTCCCACGGGTGCCGGTCGCTACGCACCCACGATCATGGCAACCGCCACCCACGTGGGCGCTTGGCCGCCCATGCGCGCATTGCCGTCCTACTGCTCTCCCAGCTCCTTCAGCCGGCTGAGCGCGCGCGGCCACATCTCCTCGAACACCGGCGCGTACTCGTCCGTCACATCGATGTCGACCGACACCTCCGTCGTGCCGTCCCGCTCTCGGAAGGTGTAGTTCTCGAACGCCGGCGACCACTGTCGGGCTTTGTCGCTCGTCGTGTCCTCCACGCCGTCCTTCACGAGACCGAGGTGCTCGATGGAGATGAACTCGTGCAAGCGGTTCTCCGCGATCCGGCTCACCATGCCACCCTCGCCGCCGGATTCCGGATCGGGCCCGAGGAAGAGGATCTTCGAGCCCTCGGTCCAGTCGCCTCGATAGTACGACCCCGGGCAGAATGCGCTCGTCCAGTCCCGGTACGGAGCGTCGTCGAGCATCGTGTGCCAGACCGTCTCCTTGGGCGCATCGATCATGGTCGAGAAGTGCAGTTTCTTCATGCGGGTAACCTCCTGCCCGTTTTGGGGATGATTGCTCACCAGCAGCCACGCGCAGCGGACGGAACTCAGCCCCGGGCGCGCCGGTAGTGCGTGGCGATCGCGCCGTTGCGGAGCGGCGTCGCCGAAACAAGTTCGAGCCGTCGCGTGCTCTGGAGCCCGCCCTCGTAAAGGGTCGGGCCGTGGCCGACAATCCTGGGATGGACCAGGAAGACGTATTCGTCGATCAGGTCAAGTCGGTCGAGCTCATTGGCGAGCTTGCCGCTACCGAGCAGCACACCCGCCGGGGTCGCGTCCTTGAGCGACTGCACGCCCGTGCGCAGGTCGCCGATGATGTGGTGGCTGTTGTTCCACGGGAAGTTCGTTCGGGTCGACGACACGACGTACTTCGGCTTGGCCTCCAGCTTGACCGCCCACTCGCGTATCGCGGGCGGCGCCGCTTCGTCGCCGCGGGCAACCGCGGGCCAGTAGCTCTCCATCAATTCATAGGTCACGCGACCCCACAGCATCGCGCCGCCCTCGTCCATGAGGCGCGTGAAGAGCGCGTGGGTCTCGTCGTCGGCGATACCCTCTCGGTGGTCCACGCATCCGTCGAGAGTGACGTTGATGCTGAAGGTCAGGATTCCCATGGCGATGCATCCGATTCGGGTCGAGAGGTCGATTGACGGTCACTGGTCGGCAAGCACATCGCAGCGGCACACGATCTGCGTTTTGGCTGGAGGGCGACAGGGGCTGCCCAGTATCTGTTGAATAGTATGCGGCCTGCGGCGGAAGACGACGGGCATCACCTAACGGTGGGGCAGCCGGCCCGGATCGAGGATCTGGGTGACGGGAGGCCACCCCCAATCGTCCCATGCAGGAGAACCCCTACCCCGGCCCATCTGCCGGGGCCGACTGCCCCTCGGAGGTCCGATGGACGACATCACCCAGCGTGCGCTCGATGCCGAGCTTCACCGCGGTCACCTCCCAGCCGCCGAACAGGCCCGCCTGGCGGAGGCCGAGCGGCTTTTCGCCGCAGTGGTCGGTGCCGTCGACGAGCGGCCGATCCCCGACCTCGCGCCGGCCGTCATGGCTCGCATCGCCAACAACAAGCAGGCGGCCCCGTCGTCGCGCGCTTCGTGGCTGGGTTGGTTGTGGCAACCGCGCCCGCTCGCGTTGCAGTGGCGACCGGCATACGGCCTGGCGGCGGCGCTGGTGGTGATCGCCGCCGCGCTGACACTCCGTGGCGGCGACCCTGCGCAGCTGCCCACGGCCAACGGCAACCAGATCCTGGCTCGATTCCAACTCAACGCACCCGACGCACACCAGGTGTCACTCGCCGGCGAATTCACCGAGTGGAAACCCAACGTGCAGTTGACCCGCAACGACGCCGGCGTCTGGACGGTGGTCGTGCCGCTGGATCCCGGCGTGCATCAATACGCGTTCGTGGTTGACGGTGACCGGTGGATGCCGGATCCGACGACACCGTCGTACGACGACGGCTTCGGCGGTCTCAACTCGCGCCTCGCGCTCCTCGCCGCCGACGAGGTGCGTCAGTGAGCGCGCTGCGAGACACGCTGGCGCTCATGGCCGCGATGGCGATGGTGGGCACCACTCTTTCGCCGACTGCACTGCTCGCGCAGGAGTGGCACCTCGGCGCCCAGGGCGGTCGGATCCGATCGGCCATCGATCCCAACGCCGCGGCGACCGAGACCTTCGCCGCCGGGCTCCGCTTCGACGCGCCCAGCACCGCGCTCCGGTTCACCGGTGGCATTCCCACAAGCGACGCCGAGCCGCTGTGGGGATCACTCGCCGCGTGGCAACGCCTGGCCGTCGGTAATCGGCGAGGCGCGATGTTCGGCGTCGACATGAGCGGCACCGCGTTCCTGTCGCACGATCGCTCGTCCTCGCTGTTGCCAGGCGGCGGCGGACCACTCGACCCGCCCCGGCCGCCCACAACAGTCGATCGTTCGGGGACCGCAGTCGCGGGGCAACTGCTGCCGCTGGTGGGCTACCGGACTCCCGCGGTTCAGGTGCAGGCACGCGCCGGCGTGTCACACTTCAGGGCGCGGCTCGGCGGTGAGGTCGACCGGACCGTGCGCCTGGCCGACCTGCAACTCACCTGGCAACCCAGCACCGCCGTCGCGCTGGTGCCGACGGTCCGGTATTATCGCGGCCCGGACGAACCCGGTACGACCTATATCGGCGTCACTGCCCTCGCCGCGACGTCACGCATTCGGCTGTCGGCCAGCGCTGGGAGCTGGTCCGGCGTGCCGTCGGACGGAATGCCCTGGTCGGTGGCTGCTCGGGCGGAGCTGGTGCCTCGTGTCGCGCTCGAGTTCTCCGCGCGTCACGACGCGTTCGATCCGCTCTACATGCAACTGCCCCAGACCTCATGGAGTGCAGGGCTCACGGTCCAGCTCGCGGGGCGCCGTGGTCCTGCGCCGCTGCCGGTACCGGCAACGTACGCCGGAGGTGTTGCCACGATCGAACTGCCGGTGGCCAAGGCCCGAGGCGAGGTGATGATCGCCGGCGACTTCACCCACTGGAAGCCGGTGCCGATGCACCGCGAGGGGCGCGTCTGGCGACTCAGCCAGCGCCTCGCGCCCGGGGTGTACCACTATGCATTCGTGACGCCCTCAGGCGAGTGGTACGTGCCCGACGACCTGCCGGGTCGGCGCGACGACGGCATGGGTGGACATCTGGCCGTGCTGGTGGTCGAGTGAGTTTCGCTCGTCAGACATCAGTCGCCGGTGCCGACGACGACGACGCCCTGCTCGTGGCCCGGGTGCTCGACGGCGATCAGTCGGGATACGCCGAGCTGGTGCGGCGACACCAGACGCTGCTCTATCGGCATGGCCGCGGCATGGGGCTCGATCACGACACCGTGCTCGACCTGGTGCAGGACGCACTTGGTGCGGGCCTACGACCGACTCGAGGAGTGTCGCACGCCGGGACATTATCGAGCCTGGGTGTTCCGCATCTGTCGCAACCTCTGCCTCGACCATCTCAAGAGTGCTCGCAACGCCACGGTCCCACTCGATGGCCAGCCCGAGGCACTGGTTCCACCGTCGAACCTCGACGGCGACGCCGACCTGCGGCTCACGTTGCGCACGGCACTGGCCCGGCTCTCGGCGCCGCTGCGCGAGGCGTTCCTGCTTCGGCACCAGTCGGGCTATGACTACGACGAGATCGCCCGGCTGACCGACGCGTCACCAAGTGCAGCCAAGATGCGGGTGCACCGCGCGCGCGAATCACTGCAGGAATTCCTGCTGGCTGAAGGTGTCACCGCGAACGGATGAGGTGACGGGAGCGATGGGGTACTCGTCTCACTCGCGAAGGACAGAACAGTGATGTCGCACGGTACACGACCGGTCGACATCTTCACCACCGCAAGGAGAACAGGATGACACGCGTCACGAATGCAGTGCTGATTGCCGCGCTCAGCTTCGCCCCGATGTCGCTCGCGGCGCAGCAGGCCGAGGGTCGCGCCACCGGGCAGGCGACGGTCCAGTCGCCTCAGCAGCGAATCGACGCCGCGATGAGCGCTGCCGTCAAGGCTGACGTACCCCGCTCGCTGCTGGAGTCGAAGGTGGCCGAGGGTGAGGCCAAGCGGGTGCCGCCGGAGCGGATCGCCACCGCGGTCGAGGCGCGTGCCACGGCGCTGATCCGCGCCTCTGATGTGCTCGCTCGCGCCGACGTCACCACTCGCACCGCCGCGCAGTTGTCGGTGGCGGCCGACGCGCTCAGCGCCGGGGTGAGCGAGTCGGCGGTGATCGAAGTGAGCCGTGATGCTCCGGCCGAGCGTCGCACCGTGGCCGTCGCGGTCCTCGCCGACCTGGTGCGACTCGGCGGAAGTTCGGAGATGGCGCTCACCCGGGTGTCGGCGGCACTCACCAGCAACACCGCGCTGGCCAACCTGCAGGCCGAGGTGGCGTCACAGCTCAAGCTCGGCGGGCAGCAGTCGACGCTCGAGGCCGGCGGAATCCTCCGGATTCCGTAGTCCGTCCAGAGTGAGCGATGTCGGACGGGGGTCACCGTAGCTCGGTGACCCCCGTTCGTCATCCGACGCATCTCACGAATCGCCGCTGCCGATGGTAACGCTGGACATCACACCGTGCCCGGCCCATACTCTTGGCCGGCTGATGGTCAGGCCGATCCCCCCAGGAGCCCTGATGACTCCCCCCGCCTCTACCTCCGGCATGCGCTCGTGGCCCGCCCTCGTCGGCCTCGGCACCGCCACCAATTTCCTCGACGCACTCGGCGTAGGGTCGTTCGCCACCACCACGGCCTGGCTGCGCGGCTTCCGCGTCATCGACGACAAGGATCTGCCAGGCACGCTCAACGTCGGTCACACCATCCCGACCGTCGTGCAGTGCATGCTCTACCTGATCGCCCTCGGCGGAATGGTCGACAGGCTGACCCTCGTCACCATGGTGGTGGCCGGTGGCGTGGGAGCGTGGTACGGGGCCGGCATCGTGGTGCGCTGGCCCCGGCATGCGATTCAACGGGGGATGGCGATCGCGCTGCTGGTGACCGCTGGCTTCATGACGCTGCGGATGCTGATGTCGCTGTCGCTCGACGATGGCACCACGGGGTTTGCCGGTATCGCACTTGTGATCGCCATCTTCGCGTCGCTCATCATCGGCTCCCTGACCTCGCTCGGAATCGGCAACTATGCCCCGACCATGGCCGTCACCTACATGCTCGGGATGAATCAGCGTGCCGTGTTCCCGATCATGGCGGCCTCAGCCGCGCTGATCTTGCCGGTGGCCGCGATCCGCTTCTACCGATCCGGCGTGTTCGACCGACGGGTGGCGACGGGCCTCGCACTCGGGGGAATCCCCGGAGTGCTGGTGGCGGTCTACGTCGTCAAGTCGCTCCCGCTCGATGTCGTTCGATGGATCGTGGTGGTCGTGCTCCTGTACACGGCGGCGACACTGTACCGTTCCTCCCTTCAATCCACCGGGACATCCTCGTGAAGATCACCGCCATCCGCGCCTACCAGGTCGACCTGCCCCTGCACGAGGGGAGCTACAAATGGTCCGGTGGCAACGCCGTGTCAGTGTTCGACTCGACGGTGGTCGCCGTCGAGACCGATGACGGTCTCACCGGGTGGGGCGAGATCTGTCCGCTGGGACCTGCGTACCTGCCGGCGTATGCTCGCGGCGCGCGCGCGGGGATCGCCGAGCTGGCGCCGCAACTGCTCGGCGCGGATCCGCTCGCGCTCGGGGAGTTGAATGAAAGGATGGACCGTGCGATGCGCGGCCATCCCTACGTCAAGTCGGCCATCGACATGGCCTGCTGGGACCTGCTCGGCAAGGTGAGCGGCCTCCCGGTGGCCACGCTGATGGGTGGCCACGTCGGCGACGACTTCGCGCTCTACCGGGCAATCTCGCAGGAATCACCGGCCCAGATGGCCAGGAAGATCGGCAAGTACCGCAAGGAGGGGTATCGCAAGTTCCAGCTCAAGGTCGGCGGTGATCCTGACACCGACATTGCGCGGATCAAGGCCGCGGCTGCGGAGCTGACCCCGGGCGACGTGTTGATCGCCGACGCCAACACCGGCTGGACACAGCACGCCGCCGTGCGGGTGGCCGATGCGGTACGCGACGTCGACGTGTACATCGAGCAGCCGTGCATGACCTACGAGCAGTGCCTCGCCGTGCGACGACTCACCAGCCGTCCGTTCGTGCTCGATGAAGTGGTGGACGGGATCGAGATGGTGGTGCGCGGAGTGGCCGACCAGGCAATGGACGTCATCAACCTGAAGATCTCGAAGGTCGGAGGACTCACGCGCGCCCGCCAGATCCGCGACCTCTGCGTGTCGCTCGGGATCGCGATGACCATCGAGGACACCTGGGGCGGTGATATCGTCACGGCCGCCATCGCCCACCTGGCACACAGCACACCGGAACGCTTTCTCTTCTCGTCGACCGACTTCAACTCCTACGTCACGGTCGCCTTCGCCGACGGTGCCCCGCAGCGCCGCCAGGGGCGTCTCGCCGCGTCGCACGAACCCGGGCTCGGCGTCAAGCCACTCCTCAAGGTGCTCGGGAAGCCTGTGCTCGAGGTGGGCAAGTCGGCGAAGCGCTGACGCGCAGGCCCAAGCCAGAACACGAACGATCCAAGTGTCCAGTCACCCACGGACGGCCTTCGGGACTGCCGTGACGGGCTCCGGGTAACGGCGCACAACGCCAGCTCGCAACTGTCAAAGCGCACGCTCCAGTGCATCAAGATCGGCTCCACAGAGCGCGCGCACGTTGCGGGTCACCTTGGTGGCATCCCACTCCCACCACTTCAGTTGCTGCAATCGTTGGATGGTGGTCTCGTCGAAACGGAACCGGAGTACCGTGCCGGGATTGCCTCCAACGATCGCGTAGGCCGGGACATCACGCGTGACCACGGTGGCCGCCGCGATGATGGCGCCGTTGCCGATGGTGACACCCGGCAAGATCACGGCGCCATGCCCGATCCAGACATCATGCCCCACCGTCGTGTCACCTCTCGTGGGCCACCGTTCGGGCATGGCGACCTCCCATCCGGCGCCGAACACGGGAAACGGAAATGTCGTCAGCCAAGTCGTCGGATGGTTGCCACCGTTCATGATGAACCGAACCTCGGCGGCAATCGAACAATACCTGCCAATCACCAGTCGATCGCCAATGAAGTCGAAGTGGTAGAGAACATTCTCCTCGAAGTACTCTGGCCCACGCGGATCATCGTAGTAGGTGTACTCGCCGACCACGATATTGGGGCGCGTGATGAATGCGCGGAGAAAGCCGGTGCGTGCAACACCAGGAATGGGATACTTTGTGTCCGGCGAAGGGCCCGCAACGCTCATCCCATGATCCTCCCGAAGAGTTGGGGCCCGACGGCTCCCCGATCAGCTGCTGGCACCGCCAGCGATCGCAAGCTTCAGCGCGCTGTCAGGCGCCTTTCGATGACGGAATTGCTGCAACCTGATAGCGCAGCTCGGCGAATCCCGAGCCAACCTGCCTGACTGAAACCAGCTCCAGCGGCGGGCTGGTGACTCGTCGCGGAAACAGCGGCTTGCCGCTGCCGAGGGTGACCGACCCCACCTGGACGATGACCTCGTCCAGTAATCCGGCGTCGTGGAACTGTCCGGCCAGATCACCGCCACCGACGACCCAGATGTTCTTGCCGCCGGCTGCGGTGCGCATCGCTGCGTGGACTGGCCGAACGTCGCCTTGAACGAAGCACAAATTCGCTCCCGCGACTGCTGGCTGGGAGCGCGAAGAAAAGACCCACGTGGGCTGGGTATACGGCCACGGCGAGCCAGTCTCCGATGTGACGGCCTCGGCGTGACGCAGCATCCACTCGTACGTTGCCGATCCCATGGCGAGAGCGCCCACCTCGGCGATGAACTCCGGGTAACTCGTGTCGTTGACGTTACCAAGTGGAAACAGCCAGTCAAGCGAGTCGTCCTCGGTTGCGATGTAGCCATCCAAGCTCGACGCGGTGAAGTACTGTGTTTTCATGATCGCGGTCACCTGCGAGAGTGTTTACGCCGTCCAACGCGGCAAATGGGCTGCGCGGGGGCCTGAAACGCCGTAACGCGGGCCCACACACGGCCGCTCAAACTGTTGGTCAGGCAGCACCCGGGTTTCGCTGCATCGTCAGCGATGCTCATGGGTTCGGTCAACCTCGAGGCCGCGGCCTGCGGGCGGAGTTCCCCCTGGAGGGCCGCCACGAGGCGGCGGGCCGCCGCCCCCTGGTCGCCGACCAGCGCCGCCGACAACGGCACCCATGAAGCACGTCAAGACGCCATTGAGCTCCGGGGACCGGGCGTGGTAATGGTAGCCGGACGCTGCAGTCGAGTGACCGTTGCAGGCGTCCATCTCCACTCCAGCAAGCGGGGTATGGATGTTGTAGCCGTCGATGGCCAGGGCGAATGGGGGCGTGTCGCCACTGGGCGCGGTCCCAGTGACACCGCATCCAGTTGCTGCGTGCATATGGTAGCCCTCGAACGGATTGATATGGCCGCCACAATCGTCAAAAGCCGCGATCGTGTACGCACCAAGGATCGCGTCGATCGGAGCGGCGGCGTCGATCCGAACGCCACTGAACGTCACTCCGAGCGGTGCGGATGCGCGGACGCCGGTACCTCGCCACACGGGGACCACGGGAATCTGCACGGTAGTCGGACGCGCCTTGCCCCCATCCAGCCATTCCATGCGTCCCTCGACGCAGTAGTTCCGGTACTCCTCCGCCACGTCCGGGCGCGCTGCTGCTTCGAATGCTTCCTTGGTGTCCGTGACTCGTACCCGGCCCTCGCCGTCGTGGAGCATCCAGCGGTTGTCGTTATAGATACTGGCCAGTTCGAGGACGAACTTGCCTGTGACGTCGTACAGGTTCTTGCCGTCAAGCCAGATTCCGACTTCGGCCTTCGTCGCCGCTGTGGTCCGAGGGCAGAACGGCCCAATCTCGTAGTTGACGGGCGCGCCCGCCACAGTGATCTCATAGCACGAGGTAGCCGTACCGTCAGACAGCGTGCAGTCCACCGTGGTGACGCCCCGCGCCAACGCACCGGGAACGAACAAGTCAATCGGCGTGGGCTGCCCAAGCGGTTTTGGGCCAACGTCCGGAGGGTCAGCTCCGCATCCGACGAGGGCAACGAGACCGAGCATCGAAGCGACTGCAGGCTTGAAGTACACGAAGTTCACTCCGGTCGATAGTCGATCGCGGATCCACGAAAGGCGGCATCGGAAAACGCTACGCCACCGCGCTTCATGAACAAAGAATACAACGGGGCGGCGGATCCATGTTGGACACGCCGAAAGCATGCACGAGTCAGGTGGCGTCTTCCTGCCCCAGCCGCCACCGCATGTTTGTCACCGACGCACGTATCGCAGGTGGGTAGCATCGGAACCATCAAGCACGTTGTCGATGCGAAACTGCGGGCCGGGCTCGCCCAGGTTCTCGAAGAGTCGCCGCCCGCCGCCGAACAACACAGGTGCCAGGGCGATCTCCAATTCGTCGACCACATCGAGGTTCAGGTACTGCTGGATCACGTCGGCGCCTCCCGAGATGCGGATGTCGCGACGACCAGCAGCCTCCCGAGCCAGGGCCAGGGCACGCTCGGGCCCGTCGTTGACGAAGTGGAAGGTCGTCCCGCCGGGTCGAACCCAAGGCTCCCGCTGCTGGTGGGTAAGCACGTAGACCGGCGTGTGAAACGGAGCCTCCTCCGGCCAACTGACCTCGCCCTGGTCGAACATCCGCTTGCCCATGATGTTGGCACCGGTGCGCTCAAAGGTGTGACGAACCATGTCGTTGACGGCGCCCGTGTCTCCCCCGGGGCCAAGATTGGCCCTCTCGCGGAAGTACCGTTGCTTGAAGATCCAGGCCATCAGCGCACCCCACTTGGCACCCCAGTTCTTGTACTCGGGGTTGGCCATGGTCATTCCTTCTGGCGCCATGTAGCCATCGATGCTGAGGCCGATGTTGACGAACACTGTGCTCATGATTCTCCTCTGGCGGGCGTGATCGTTGGTCCGATGGCGACACTTGGGACGCGCGTGAGTCGCCCTGACCGGCTACCGTACCGCCGCGCGGACGCAGCGACGTCATGTGCGCGCCGTCGGCAGCACGCGCGTATCATGGCGCCGCTTTCGACGGACGAGGCATGTGTATCAGGTGCTTTCGGAAGTTGATGACAGTTCCCGCAAAGACGTTTGACACGACAAACGCAATGGGCAGTCCTGGCTCCACATCGAGCACGACGTCAGCGCTGAATCCGCGGCCCTTGAGGAACGCTGCCGCGGCGTGGGCTGCCGCGGCGGGGTCATCCGCGACCAGCCCGATGCTCGCGGCGGCCGAGCCGAGTCGGATTACGACGGCGGGGTCCGGGTAGTTGATGATTGTCCCGTCCCACATGATGGAGCGCAGCACACCGCCGGAATCAGCCTGGAACCGCTCCCGCACACCATGCTGTGCGAGCAGCTCGATGATCGTGGCCTTGGCCGCCGGAGACGCCGCGGAGAAGATGCGCGACCCGGTGTCCGGAAACGGTAGTGGATTGCGGCCCGCCAGGATCAGCGCGCACCATGCGACCAGGAGGAGCACCAGGACGAGTGCGGGAACACCGAGCCAAAGCGGAACGAACATCTTCTCCTCCGGGAGTGGCATAACTGGTTTGGGCTGCTGCCGCCGGGCCTGCCCCGGCCCACAGGTGCCTCCATGAGTCTAGTGCGCATGGGCCGGGGCGTCACGCCCCAACCTCAGCAAACGCTGGTTGGACGGCAGTCGATGCCTCACCTCACCTTTCCTGTTCCTCACGGCCCCTGTACCGGGTCATCCAGCTGTCGCCGAGGTATCGATCGACCCGCGGCTTACGACGACCCCCGGGGAGTCTCGATCGGTCCGCCATCCGATGCGACCACCCGGTGCAGGAACTCGGCGGAAAATCCGGCGCCATCATCGGCCGTCCTTCTCCCCTGAGGGGTGGGCTGCCCGTGCAACATTACCCTCCGCTCTCGTCACCCTGTACTGCGGTACGGCGGCTCGCGGGCACGGAAACCGACGGGCACAAGACGCCGTTGAACAGCGGTTCCGCGTTCAAGCGGCGTTCTCGGCTGCTGGAAACAATCTCATGGGGAGGTATCGACGTATGATCGAAGATGCATATGATGGCCGCGATGGTTGCTGTCGCGCTCGCGTCCGCCTGCGGAAACACGGCCGACGGCGCAAAGCAGGACGCGGAGAATGCCGCCGAGGCAACGGCAGAAGCGGCCGACAAGGCAGCTGAGAATGTCGGTGAGGCGGCGGCGACCGCTGGCGCCGCGGCGGACGCGGCGATGGAGACGGCCGACGTCAAGTCGGCGCTGATCGCCGACACCCGCGTGGACGCGAGTGACATCGACGTGGACACGAACAAGGACACGAAGACGGTGACGATCAAGGGTAGCGTACCCACGGCCGAGATGAAGACGCTGGTCGGCGAAGTCGCAGTCGCCAAGGCGGTCGGCTTCCGGGTGGTCAACAACCTTACGATCAGGGCCAACTAAGGGGGCAGCAAGCAAGGCGTGAACGGTGTGTGGCGTATCGCGCACACCGTACCGCCGTGCGTCTGGTCAGGGGGTTGCTGCGCAACTCGCTCCTCGGCGCCCGACGTCGCGGGCAATGCCGGAAAGTCGGACCCAGCGAGGGAGTCGAGACGCTGTTCTTCACGCATCAAATGATCAGCTGCCCGAAGCCACAATGGGGCGCGCCGGTCGCCATGGCCACCCAAAGCAAACATGCGATCCAGAACAGCTGGAGGAGCAAGCGAAAACGAATCGGCATGGCACGTCGGCCGGCGATTCCCAGCTCGGCGCGAGCTGCGTGGATGTTCGCCGGGAAGAGGGCGACCAGCAATGCTGCCAGCGCAACTGCGGCCTGCCAAGCGAGCGGAGCGATGGTGAGTCCAATCGCACCCGCAAGCTCGAGCACCCCGGTGACTGAGACAAGCAATCCCGGTGCGGGAAGTGAAGTCGGGACCAACCGGATCAGGTCCGCTCGAGTCCGAGGCAGGAAGTGCGATACCGCGGTGAAAACAAACATTGCCGCCATTGCGAAGCGCAGTGCGCCGACGACGGTTCCAGCCGCTTCGACCAGCCCGGTCACGCCCGCAAGCCAAAAGGCCACCCAGGCGACGAACTGAACGACAAGTGGGGCCATGGATTCAGGTCCTCAACCGTTGTGCCGCATTCCCAAGATCAAGACTTCAGCGCGGCGGCCGAACCACCTCGGCCTGGTCGGCAGCAAACGCTGTTCAGGCGCCTACGCGACGCTGCATGACCACGTCACGTTGCGGGTCAGTGCCCAACAGAAACCTGTGCTCTCCTACCTCAGTGAACCCACACTTCTTGTAGAACGCGATCGCGCGTGGATTGCGCTCCCAGACACCGAGCCACACCTGGTCGGCCCCCTGATCTTCTGCACGTCGGATCGCCGCAGCCATGAGATCCTGGGCGACCCCGCGTCCGTGCCACGGCCCGGCAACATACAGACGCTGAACTTCGATTGGCTTCTGCGCGGCATGCGTGGTGGCGGTCGGGCCCCAACGCAGCTGGACATACCCGATCAGCACACTGTCCTCCTCGCTAACCAGCGTGGTGATCGCCGGGTCGAGGATCTCCCTGCGCTGCAGCGCTTCGCTGAAGTTGTTTGTACAGTGAAGCTTCATGTCCTGCGGGGTATTCACTGCCGCAAACGTGGTGCGAAACGTCTCCTCAGCCAACTCGGCCAGCGGCTGCGCATCACTCACCTCTGCCACTCGAATCTCAGGGATGGCGGACTCCTCGAAAAGTGCGCCTGACGGCTTGCGGCTCTGCGGCGGGGCCTGCCGAGGCCCGAGCGTACCCTCGTAAGACTACAGCGCGCAGGGCAAGCCGTCAGGTCCCGGCGCATCAAACGGTGGTTATGCGGGGCGCGGAGGCCGGTGGGCGCCTCGTCGGCAAAGAGCGCTCGTGAGGCAGCCCCTTAACGTTCCCTGGAAAGGAGGGACCTAGATGTGAGAGCCGCACAGCCGACCGTTGGTTCCTCGCGGCCTGGTCAGCTTGCGGAAGAGGCCAATCTCGTCACTTTGCTGCTCGCCGTACCAACCCTTCCGTTTCGTGATCGTGATCGGCCACACACCCGTCCAGCATTGCATGTAGGCAACGGGTGGGTCACGCCCCAGGGCGAAGTAGTCGAGCGGATTCCAGCGTGCGCCAAAGATCGACGAATGGGACCCGCTCATCTGCCATACGCCGGCCGCAAGGACACCCTCGCGATCCGACCCTCGTCCGCGCAGGTCCTTTGTCGCCTTCAGGGTGATGATCAGGGAATCATCGGACTTGGTACGAACTCGATCGGTTGTGGAGAAGCCGAAGTAGAAACCGTCACCTGGCCGCGACTCGCCGATCATCTCCCAACCATCGTGGATCTTGCCATCACGAAACACGACGAGGGTCTCGTCCCTGCCCTTGTTGAGAATGCGGAGGGTGAGTGAGAAGAACTCTTCGCGGCCAGGCTCGGGCCTCAGTAGGTGGCTGCACTTGATCGCTCACGTCACCTCCACAAAGTAGAGCGAGTAGGCCTGAATACTTGCGGTCCTGGACGAGGCCAAGTGAGGCCGCCGCATTCCTCAGATAAAGCATACCGCGCGGCGGCCGAACCATATTGGCCTCGTCGCCAGCGAGCGTGTGCTGGGCATCACCGACTAAACCGCAGCGGGCGGGGCGGGCGCAGCGAGCGCTTGCGTTACCGATCGCCACGCGGTGGCGCCAAACCCTATGCAAACGACCCCGGCGAGAGAGAGATAAGTCAGCTCGGACGGTGCTGCGTCAGGGTCCGACGGCGTGGCTACAGCTGAGCGTGGCAAGACAACTGGCGCAGTACAAGATTGTGGAGCCTAATAACGTGCGCGCTCGCATTCTGACGCTACCTGTTGGAGGTGGGCACCAACAACCAAGTTAGCCCAGGCGGTCACCCACACCCGTTTGCTTCGATCGCGTCCAGCTCCGCCCCCGTGGGAGTCCATGTCGGCAGGAGGTGGGTCCGCCACTCCGACTCGATGGCCTCCAGTCGACGTCCGCTCACCATAGTGCGATCTGTGGCTCCTTGCCGCCATAGAGTCGCTAGCGGTGCCGGGCCATACTGTTGGTGCAGATAGCCGACGAAGGCCGCTGCTTGCAGATAGGCGCGGAGGTCGGGCTGGGCGCGAAACTGCGTCAACACCGTCTGAAGCGGAATCCAACCATGCCGGGCCGCGAGCGCCAAGGCGACGTCGGCATTCGACCGACCAGCACAGAATCCGTCAGCCGCTTGCGCTAGGCCTTCCTTCAGCCAATCCGTGTTGGGTCCGGATGGGCCCCATGCTTGGCCGCTCACGACATGCATGATCTCATGGCGCTCGAACGCTCGCCACTCCGGGTTGGTCACGAGGAACACCGTTCGCGTCGACACGTCGGCCCACCCCGTCGCGCGCATCCCGATCAGCTGGTTCATCTGCGCGCGAGACTCAACGAAGAATACGTCGAGAAGGGCAGCGTCTGCCGGTACATTGAGGAGGGATCGCGCATGGGTCTCTGCCGGCCCAAGGCGGGCAAGCAGGCTGTCTTGATGCTGCGCCGCGTAACTGTCGGCAAGGAAATAGACCCGGAAGCCCGGAATTGTCCGGGGAACCCAGGTAAAGCTCGCGTTTGCCAAGGCGGCCGCTCGGAGTCCGGTGGTCTCCTGCGCGTCCACCGCGCGGCTTGACAACATCAGGATCGAGAGGAGGAGACAGCCTCCACGGCAGGGGATCACGGGCTACCCCACAAAGTGAGAGCGAAGCACAGTCGCGGCAGGATAACTGGTTGCGGTTCAGCGGCGGCCGCACTTGCGGCGAAGGCGGTCTGTCCTGTGCGGCCGTCCGCAGCAAGCGCGCGTTAGGCAACCTGCAATGGCGTGATGCGGGCGATGTCCTTCTTGATGGCCTGGGCGGCATCCCACAGATCGACTGCCCGCTGGGCATTGAGCCAGAACTCTGCCGAATTGCCGAACAGCCGCGACAACCGCAACGCCATCTCTGGGCTGATGCCACGACGGGTCCGGAGCAACTCGTTGATGGACTGACGGGACACCCCCAAGGCCTCCGCGAGACTGGCAACCGTGAGGTCGTAGTCCGGCATGAAATCCTCCTGCAGCATTTCCCCAGGGTGCGTCGGGCGACGCGTCATGGCGCGGGTGTTGGGTACGCTCATCTCACACCATCCTGTTAGTGATAATCACACACTTCTACGTCGTAGGCATCGCCATCTTCAAAGCGAAAGCAGATGCGCCACTGGTCATTGATAGCGATGGCGTGCTGCCCCTTCCGGTCATTCTTCAACGCATGCAGCCGGTTGCCCGGCGGTACCTTCAGGTCGTCGACGCGGGTGGCCAGATCGACATACTCGAGATTGCGTGCCCGGGCGGCGATGTCCGGCGGAAACCGTTTCGCGGCCCCGGTCAGGTAGAGTTCCTGAGTGCGTCGATCCGCGAACGACTTGATCATGAGGAAGTGTAACGCGTCACGTGACACGCGTCAAGCGTGCAGTTTTGCCTAACTGTTCGCGGTTCTGTTGCCGGGCGGGCGGGCGGCTCATTCCTGATCAGACCATGGCGGGCCGCCCGCCCCGCTAGCCCCGGCCAGCAGCAAGCGCGTGTTACGTGGCCACGGGCTTGCCAGCAACCCCCGCCCGGTGGGATCTGAAAAACTGACCGGGAGGAGAAATACCGACTGCGCCAGGGCGACTACCGGATTCCGTATGAGATCGTGGACGACGAACTGATTGTCACCGTGTGAAGGTCGGGAATCGGCGCGACGTGTACCGTTAGCTCACGCGTGCTGCTCCAGTCACCTAACTGCTTGCGGTTCTGCTGCGCCCGCACTCGCGGCGAAGCCGGTCCATTCTGTGCGGCCGCCCGCAGCAAACGCGTGTTAGACCTCACTCGCAACCATGACATCGCGGCCAGCAGTCGTGGCGAAACGAATGTCCTCCCTCGGTAGGGGCGGGCCACATCACTACGCTCGCGAAACAGGCCGCATCCTACACTATGTCAGGCGACCTTCGACGTAACGTGCGAAGTTGTCCAAGATCGCTTGCCACCCTGCTCGCTGTTGTTCCTCAGAATTCGTGTCCTCGCCATCGAAGGTCACTGTCACGGCAACTCCGCTCGACAGCTCAGCGAACTCGACGATTCCCATCCGATCACCGAATGTGTAAGCCAATCGTTGGAGCGGAACGATTTCCGTATACTCGCCCGTAAAATCGAAGCCGATCGAGCCATCCTTTGCTTCCATCCGGGAGGAAAACGTGCCTCCCACCCGGAGATCTACGGCAGAAGCGGTGGTGTGCCAGTCGCTGGAGGCCGTGTTCCAGACTTTGATATCAGCTGGCGTGTTGTAAGCGCGCCAGACCTCGGCTATGGGTGCCTCAACGACCGTGCGAACTGTGATCTTCATCGGATCTCCAGCCTGAAATATTTGACGCGGGTGAGGTCTAACTGGTTGCGGTTCTGCCGCGAGGCCAGGTGAGGCCGCCGCAGTGCTCAGATTAAGAATACAGCGCGGCGGCCGAACCGCTCGGCCTCGTCGGCAGCAAGCGCTTGTTAGAGGGCGCTGTCATCCTCCGATCGTAGATCTCGCCACGCGCTCGCCGCAGCCTCGGCCTGGTTGTCAGGAACCCATACGGTCGGGTACGGCGCCGACGGAATCGCCGCGAGATCGCCAACGACGACAGCATCAAAACCGAGTCCACACAACTCGGCGCAAGCGAAGTCCGCGCCGACTCGGTCGCGAGCCATGTAGATCTGCTTCATGAACTCCTCCAGGCGTTCCGCTAACTGCTTGCGGTTCAGTCACGAGGCCAGGAAAGGCCGCCGCATTCCCTATTTTAAAAGTACCGTGCGGCGGCCGAACCGGGTTTGGCCTCGACGCAGCAGGCGATTGTCAGGCGGCGCCCCATGACAGGGAAGCCGGCTACGAGACCCACATCGAGTGCGTGCCGACCACTTCCCACCGACCATCAACCTTCCGGAGATATGCTATGTATCCGGATCCAGCCAGCCAGTGTGTAGCGACAGCCACGTAGACGAATGCGTGGGTTCGATCATCGTCCGGGAAGAATGGTCTGCCCACGATGAAGAATCCCCTCGAGGACGGAAACACCGTGTGAAACTGATTCCACCCATTCTCCCTATCCTTGAACTGCGCGGTAAGGGAATCGTACGGCACGCGGACTACATGCCTTCCGGCTCCGAAACACTCCGGAAGAGCCTCGCGCTGGCCGTATGTGGCGCGCATGCGCTGCCACACGCTGTCGGTAAGGGGCACCACTGAGCCTGGCTTCGGTAGGCCCCGGCCAGTCCAGGCGTGAAACGCGAAACGGGGCAATGCCAGCGACACGCTGTCGTAGGTCACGATAGTACGCAGGCTATCGGGCACGAGCCTATCAAGCACGGCGGAATATATCGCGCAATCGTCCGCAGCTTGGGCGCTGAGGGGGACGTTCCCTCGCCCCAGCAGAATTGCCAGAAGGAATGCGGTTAGCGTCGCGCACGGCAGGCCTGACATTACGGTCCCCGATGATTGGTGATAGGGAGTAGTTCACGTCCACTTGCTTCATGCCTTGTGCGTGCCGTCAGGCCATCCGTCCTACCTGCTTGCGCTTCTGCGGCGGGCCGCACTCGCGGCGAAGCCGGTCCTTACTGTGCGGCCGCCCGCAGCAAGCCCGTGTTAGCGTGCTCTCAACTTGCGTGCTGCAACGGCTTCAAGTGGGCAATCTCCTCGGCGTCCGCGGATCGCAACGCATGCCAAAGATCCCAATCCTGCTGCAAGCCAAGCCAGAAGTCCGCGCTCATCCCGAGCACCTGCGCCAACCGGAGTGCCGTGTCGGGGGTGACAGCCCGCTTCGCGTTGATGACTTCATTTAGCCGTGGAAACGAAACCCCAAGCCGGGTCGCGAAGGCTGACTGGGTAATCCCCAGCGGTGCCAAGAACTCCTCCCGCAACATCTCACCGGGGTGAGTTGGCGGCAGGTGCGTCGGCAGGCGCCGCTGCACGAGGGGACTCCGCTTAGTGGTAATCCGTGACTTCGACGTCGTCGGCATAGCCGTCCTCCCACCGGAAACAGACCCGGAATTGGTCATTGATGCGAATACTATGTTGCCCAGCCCGATTCCCTTTGAGGCGTTCGAGGCGATTGCCGGGCGGGATGCTGAGGTCCCGCAGATCGCGGACCCGGTTGATCTGGGTCAGCTTGCGGCGCACCACGGACCACAGGGCAATTGGGCAAGCCTGGCGCGCCCGTCGGCTGCTGCGACCGTTGAAGAGGTCTTCGGTAGCGTCGTCTGCAAAGGACCGTATCACGGTATGTATTATAACGGGTGGCGTGGCAACGCGCCAGCGGTTCCAGTCACGCTAACTGGTTGCGGTTCGGCTGCAGCGCGCCTGCCGCGCAGCGGCATCATGCGCGCCGACAGCAGCAAGCGCGTGTTGGACCGCTAGGGACACGTCGAACGGCGGAGTGTGATTGGGGCCCGCTGTTCGCCACCGTAGTCCGTCCAAGCGCTTGCGAAGCCTTCCATCTGTTGAGCCGTTGCCAGGACTCCGATTGTAAGTCCGACGAAGCCGCTAGACCATGACAACCAGACGCTGTCACGCCCCACGGGAGCAAACTGTCCCTCCCGGTACGTCGAACCGTTGGTGCTCGGATGCCCACGAACTAACCACGCGGAACGCTCGCCGAAGAAGTTCTTTCCCGGCAGGGTGTCCAACTGAACCATGGCGGGGAGCGTGGTCATGCCAGAGTCAATCTTCGTGCCCTGAAATTCGCCGACCGTCAATGCCCAGCATCCGGTGAGCGCTGCGACTCGCTGGGAATTGGCAGTCTGGCCGGACAACTCAGAAGGCAGCGCAGCCACGATGGTGAGAGCGAGCGCGGTAGTCATCGGCTTTATCATGAGAGCTCCCCATGTTTCACCGAGTCGGTCCAACGGAGTGCGTTTCTGCGGCGGGGCCTGCCGAGGCCCGCGCGTGCCCTCGTAAGACTACAGCGCGCGGGCCGAGGCGTCAGGCCCCACCCGCAGCAAACGCTTGTTATGCGGCCTTGGGCAGCCAATGACGAACCCGCGTCAAGAACAGGTACGGGTGCATGACGCGGCGCCAGCATGCCGGCTGCGGACCCAACCAGACGGGGACTCCTGCCTGCCTGCCGTGTTGCAAGCCGACCTTCACCACTACGGCGAAAGACCCACCCCCGAACATCTTTGCGAACGTCCGTGCGTTGTTGCGGAAGAAGAGCGAGGCGCACTCCGTTCCAAGTGCACCAAGCCCCATTATGACGAGGCATGGTACTTTCGTCACGGGGTGCATTGCCTTTACAACGATCCCATAATCTGTCACGCCGTCATTGGCGAACACTTCGCCGGTTGCAGAGATCGTGAAGCGGTCCCCAGCATCGAGGCTGTACTCAATCAGTTGAGGGGTTGCAATCTCTAAGACGCGAAACGTTTTGAACTGGCCACCGATCGTGACAAGCGGCTCGTTCCAGGTATCCCAGTTCTTTTCGAGTGTGCGAAAAGTGATGTCCGCGCGCTTTCCCGCCTCGCCGAGCAGTGCAGACACATCGCTCGCTGCCATGACATCTGATTGTCCCGTGACAGAGGGAATGTTCGGGTATGGACCAGCTAGCCCAATGCTCGTCGGAGCGGTGGGAAGGTACTGAGGCTCCTTCGACCACAGTGCGCCCTGGTGCACGAACATGTCACGTACATAGATCGCAGTGGGACCATCATTCCCGACCAATCCACCGAGCACACGTCGCAGCGGTCGCAGCCGGAGGGCGGCACGGATTGTCGCGAACGTTGCCGCAAAAATTGCCGACACGCTCGCGCCGAGAATCGCACCGACCCACTGCTCCTTCGTAAGGAGGCCCGCTACAACATGGAAGAGATCCGTCACACACCCCATCCATTGAACGTGGTGGACCGAGTATTCACAGCCGCATAACGTGCTGCGCTTCTGCGGCGGGGCCTGCCGAGGCCCGCGCGTACCTCAGGAAGACTACAGCGCGCGGGCCGAGGCGTCAGGCCCCGACCGCAGCAAGCGCGGGTTAGACCTCAGGCGGCGGGATCCGGCCAGGAGAACAGCCGATCCATGTCCGGTTCGAGAGCGACTTCCTTCCTGAACCGCGTGCCCCCATCGGCGTCCTCGTGAATGACTTGCATCGGCAGAGCAGGAAATGAGTCAACTAGCGCTTGGGCAGGCTCAGGATCCCCAAAGAATCCGATCAACCGATGCCCCTTGTTCCACTCAAGGGCCCACGACCAGGTCTCGGCCGTGGGGTGGCGGCGAATGGCTACTGCGAAGAAGCCGTCTGCTGTCGTCCCCACTAGGCGCGGTTCCCAATCATTGACACTCTCCGCGAAGGCGACCAAGTGAGCATTGCCCCAGTCGGAGCGTGGGGCGATCACGAATGGTGAGAAAGTGTGGGGCCAGAAGTACCCTTGCCCTTGCGCTTCGTTGAAAGTGAGGAAATAGAAGAACCCCATCAACTGAAGGCGTGCAAGCTCGAAGGCCCTCTGGGAGTCTACCTGTGGAGATGCCACCATCGTGAAGGTGAAATTCACCCCGGGCCCGAAGGGCATTTTGACTTCGATGGATTCCCCGCTGGCACATACCTTCTTGCCGGTTCGGCGACTCACGCTGTTCCGCGCCTTACGCGCGGCGTCTGCCTTGAGTCGGTCATCTTCGACGTGGTGCGTGCCCAGTGGCGTAGGCTGCATCGTCAGCGCGGAGAGGTCGTCCTCCAGACCAGACTTGCGTCCGTTGCAGTCGCGGCATGCCAGCGCGATGAGATTCCACCAGCCGTCCAACGAGCCTTTGGGGACGAATCGCCGGCTGATAACGTGCTCTTTGGTCCGTGTCTCAGCGTCGAGCGTCCGCCCACAGTACAAACATGTGGAATTCCTCAACACGATAGCTCGATTGGCTGGCATCATGAGGAATTCCGACGAGGACATTGGTACTCTCACGAGTGGGCCGTAGGTCTAACAAGTATTGGACCTGCAGGACCCTTCTGCTCCTACGGCATAAATCGCGAGTGCTGCACAGCCCGCACAACTGAAGAAGGTCTACGCGGGTCCAACGCGTACTGATCTGCCTGGAGTCGAAGGATACGCGTCCACTGACCCGCCGTCCACGTAGGGCTACTCCTACATCTGTCACTCAGCCAACATTGCGCTACGCCGCTCGCGACCTCAGCGCACGGAACGCGACGACCCCGGCCCAGACCGCCAGCGGCACCTGCGCCACGCCCGAGAGCTCGAACAACAGATCCACCGGCAGCTCGTAGGGCGGAGATGGGAACAACCGGTCGTACCCGGCGCCGGCACCGACCACGGCGTGCACCACCACCTTCATGACATGCCCGTAGGCGCCCTCGTACATCCCGATCCAGAGCACCGGTACCGCCAGCACCACCACAGCCTGCACCCGACGGAGCGCCGCGGCCGCGACCACCACCTGCAACGCTTCGATCACGATAAGCCCAATCGCCGTCCACGCCGCCAGATGCGCCACATGCGCCCGCCACGGCGTTTGGAACCGCTCAGCACCGTACATGTGATGCCACGACGTAAGAGCCAGCACCAGCACCGCCGGAACCAGCGGGGAGCGCCGAAGGCGGGTGAGCCTTGCGGTGCGCCCGCCGACCTGGCCTTGGCTCACCGCACCGCGCCGTAGTGCACCACGGTCGAGGCCCCCGACGCCTCCGTCCACGACAACACCGTCGCACCACCGCGGGTGGTCACGATCTCGGGCCGACGAATCGGTCCCTCGCGCAACGTCCGGCGCGACACGACACCCGCCTCGTCGATCGTCGCGAAATGAAGACCGGTCGCGAAATCGGGGCGACGGTCATACGTCATCACCACACCACCACCCCCGCGCACCGCGATCGCCACCCGCGCAATCGGTGCACCCGCGCCGGTATCGACCGCCACCGGTTCGCCAAAGCCGTCACGGACCGAGGCGGTCTTGCTGCGCGCGTACCAGATGCCCGCACGCCCCTTCGCACCCGTGTACCAGACCACGTGCACCAACCCGTTGGCATCGACCGCGCTCTCCGGGCCGGCGTCGGGACAACCGCTGAACTCCCAATCGTCGAGGTGCACCGGGGCCGGTGTCACGACCACCGTGTCGAGCGGTGCGACGACCGTCTCGCGACGGTCCCCGGGAAACGCCTGACGCCACGTGGCAAGAGGTTGCCCGTCGGCCGACGCACCGAGGCTCACCCGGCAGCAATCGCACAACCGCTCGCCACTCTGGCGGTTGGGCCCCCACGAGCGCCCGAAATCGTCGGACCGGGTCCAGTAGAGCTTCGCGACACCACTGTGCCCACCGTCGCCGTGACCTTCATGCTCCGACGCTGCCGGCCCTGCGGCGGGGTCTGCTCGGGTATCGAGCCACGCAACCACCAGCCCGCTGTCCCCCACCCCGGTGATCCCCTGGAACTGGTGCCCGGCCTGCGGGCCGGTGGTGTCGCTGTTGACCGTGGTGGCGCTCGTCCAGCTGCTGCCACCGTCGAACGAGCGAACCACGCGCACGTTCGCGAGCGACCACGGCGTTCCCTTCGTCGGCACGATGTGCCCGTACGCGATCGCGATCCCGGCCTGCGAAATGGTGAGAACCGGGACCGATTCTTCCTGCGCATACACGCTGTCGCGTTGACCGCTGGCGACCACCGGCGCCGACCACGTGACACCCTCGTCGCGCGACCGACTGAACAGCACCGCCTCGCGGCCGTCCACGGGACCTACCCACGAGGCGAGGAGGTCGCCCGTGGCCGGATCGAGCACGACATCGGCGCCGACCGAACCCGCCACCGCACCCGCGGGATGACTGAGCAATTCCAGCTCGCTGCCACCGGGATCCCCGGGGGCAGCACAACCAAGCGTCAGGAAAGCCAACACCGTCAACTGCGCGCGTGAACTCATCGGCCACCTCCTTGGGCAATTGCAATCATCGGTTCCACCGGAAACCCAGGTAGACCGATCGACCATCAGATGGTTCATAGAACTGCCCGCTCCCGTTGTCGATCTGGACCGACGCCGAATACCGCGTATCGGTGAGATTCTCGATCGAGCCGAACACCTTGAGCCCACTCGACAGCGGCGCCTCGGCACGCACGCCGATCACCGTCCAGCCTTCGTTCTTCATGCTGTTGGCACTGTCGACGAAATAGCTCCCCGGCACGTACTCGACACTCGGCGTGACCGAGACGCCTGAGGGATGCACGTACTGCAACGACGCGTGCAACACCGCGTCGGGCAACCCCGGGATGCGGTTCCCCTCGTAGAGATCGTCGCGAACATAGGTGAACCGATTGAGCGTGAACGATCCCTCGAGCGCGATCGCATCACCCGGCGCCAGCAAGTCCGCCGAGACACCGTAGCGCAGCCCCGCCTCGAGCCCGACGTGCCGGGTGCGCTCGGAGTTGCGGAAGCCCGGGATCGTGAACGGTGCGTTGGGGAACGGCTGGATGTTGATCAGCAGGATCTCCTGGTCGAGATCGGCGCGATACGCGGCCACGTCCCACGTGATCCCCCCGGCACGCCCCCGCGTTCCAAGCTCGTACTGCCACGCCGCCTGCGCCCTGAGGTCGATGAACCCCGGGACAGTGAGCGAGTTGAGCTCCGCAATGAGCGGCGGCTCGTAGCTGCGCGAGGCGTTGGCATAGACCTGGATCGCATCGGTGGCGTCGACCACCAGACCGAAACGCGGGAGCCACGCGGTGAAGTCGATGTCGTCGCTCTGGTCGCCGTCTGACAGGAAGCGGTCGGTAGTGGCCCGGCGCTGCCGCTCGTGCCGCAGCCCCACCACCGCGGTCACACGATCGGTGAGGCGCATCGCGTCCTCGGCGTAGATCGCAAAACCATCGGCCTCGTCCGCCTGATCCTTGAGCAGGTCGCCGTGCTCGCCCTGGATGTTGGCGAATCGACGATTGTCCATCCGGAGCCGCGACGGCTGCATGCCCACCGTGAATCGATTGCGCTCGCCATTGGCGCCGGACAGCGCCTCGAGCCGGACTTCCACGCCCATGTCGGCCGACTGCGCGTTCAGCACGTTGAAGATGGGATGGTCGAGATCGCGGTACTGGTAGTACGGCGAGACTTCGAGCCTCACCCCACGCGCCAGCTGGCTGCGCAGCTGCACCCCGACATGATGCAGGTCGTAGTAGCGGCTCCACTTGTCCTGCACATACTCAGGCACCGCCTGGGTGGGGTCGGCCGCGGCGTCGGACGGGGTGAGCGCCCCCGGCAGCAGCTCGCTCACGTGGGCGAAAAGGTAGAACGCCCGCACATCGGTATTCGGTGACACCCGATAGCCGACGTGGGCGTTCACCCGGTCCCGGCCCTGGTCGCTGTGCTCGCGGAAGCCGTCGAGCGACGTTTTCGAGTACGCGCCGTACCAGTCGAAGCGACCGCTGACACCCACCGGACGACATCTGTCCCTTGTAGAACCCGTACGACCCGCCCTGCCCCGTGAGCTCGAACTTGTCCGCAGTGTATCCGGTGCGTGTCTGCAGGTTGATCGCACCGCCGAGCGTGCCGCCGGCGAACCGGAACGCGTTGCCACCCTTGTACACGGTGATCGCCTCGGTGCTCATCAACTCGAGCGATTCGAAGTCGGTGAAGCCATCGCTGTTCCGGTACGGCATCCCATTGATCAGGATGTTCACGCCACGGGCGTGGTAATTGTTGCGCAGGCCCGAGCCCCGGATCGAGATCTGGGCCTCGTCGGCCGCGCCCTGGCGCGGCGCCACGTACACGCCCGGGACGAATCGGAGGGCGTCCTTGAGGTTGGCCTGCCGGCTGCTGCGCAGTACCTGCGGGCCGACGAGCGCCACCGAACCCGGCTGCCGCCGCAACTCGGCCCGCAACTCCTCGAGCTCCGCGGGTGAACCGAACACGGTGATCTCGGGCAACACCGATGTGTCGCGCGGGGTGGTCTGCTGTGCGCCGAGCACGGCGGGCAACGCCGACGCGCTGACGATGAAGGCAAGGCGACGAACGCCTGTAGCAAGACGATGGAACACGTTGGCACACTCCCTGGCCGCCCGGGTCGGGCGGCTGGATCATGGTCGATGAACTGGAACCCGCCCGCTTGATTGCGGCGCGGGGAGGACGGGGCCGAGGCCCCACAGTTCAACCGACGGGAGGTGCCGTTGTGGGTGGGAGACGGTCGAGTGGACGGGTCGTGACGGTGCTGGCGGTGGTCGGCGAGACGTGCACCGATATCGATGCCCGAACCGCCACCGCATGGGCGACCTCACGGGCAGCTGGCGCGCTGCCCAGTGCCGGCGCGTGGCAACTTCCCACGCAGGTGCAGGTACCGCTGTTCGATTCGTCGGCGGCGTCCGGGGCCGCGGGCGCATGCCCGGCGTGCCCGGCGTGCCCCGACTGCCCGCCATGCTCCGCCGTTCCGTGCTGTCCCCCGCTCGCCTCGCAGGGGTGCACCATCGGCAGCACCAGGCCACCCATTGCCGGGGAGGCAACGAGGAGGAGGGCTGCAGCCCATCCGGAGCGCAGTGCGGAAAGCATCAACGGGAAGGTAACGCCGCCGATCAGCGGTCGGGAGCCGCCGCGGAACGGGCCGGCAATCGATAGATGAACAGTGCCACCAGCACGAAGGCCAGCGCCACCGGCGTCGTCACGTCGAGCTTGACCAGCCAGAGGAAGTGCAGGACGCCCAGCGTGGCAGCGACATAAACCATGCGATGCAGCGGTGGCCACCGCTTCCCGAGCCGTCGGATCGCCCACGCGCTCGATGTCGCAGCGAGCGCCAGCAGGAGGATCCACGCGCCGAATCCGACCGTGATATAGGGGCGCTTGAGGACGTCGTACAGGATCTCGCCCCAGAGCAACGACTGATCGAAGACGAGGTAGCAGCCGAGGTGGAGCGTGGCATACCCGAACGCCCACAGGCCGATCGGCTTGCGGAGCTTGACCAGCGCATTGACTCGCGTGAGACGGCGCAGCGGTGTGACCGCGAGCGACGCGAGCAACATCAGCAGCGCCGTCATCCCCGTGAAGTGCTCGATCTCCTCGGCGGGGTTGGCACCAAAGTCGTCGGCGACGAACCTGCGGATCAGCACCAGCAGTGGGACCACGCCAAGCACGATGACCAGCGGGCGCACCACGCGCCCGATCCATTGCGCTGACGTCATCAGGTCAGAAGTTCTTCCGGAGGTCCATCCCGGCATACAGTGACGCCACTTGCGCACCGTACCCATTGAACGGGAGCGTGGGAATCTTCAGGAAGTCGCCGATCCGCCGCTCCCTCGCCTGGCTCCAGCGCGGGTGATCGACCGCCGGGATTGACGTTCGCGTAGAAGCCGTATTCGCTCGGGATCAACTGCTGCCAGGTGTTGAGAGGCTGCTGCTCGACAAAACGGATCCGGACGATCGACTTCCCGCCCTTGAAGCCGTACTTCCACGGGACCACGAGGCGCATCGGCGCACCGTTCTGGTTCGGCATCGACTTGCCATACATCCCGGTGGCGAGCAGCACGAGCGGATTCATCGCCTCATCGATCCGCAACCCCTCGACGTAGGGCCAGTCGATCATCGAACGCGAACGCTGCAGCGGCATCTGCTTCGTGTCGTAGAGCGTCGTGAACTCCACATACTTCGCCTTCGTGCCCGGTTCCACCTTGCGGATCAGGTCGGCCAACGGGATGCCGTTCCAGGGGATCACCATCGACCACCCCTCGACACACCGGTGCCGATAGGTGCGATCGACCGTGCCGATCCCCGCCAGCAACGTGGCAATGTCGTAGCGCCCCGGCTTGCGGACATCGCCATCGACCATCACGGTCCACGGCTGGGGCTTGAGGGTGTGCGCATTGCGCGAGGGATCGCCCTTGCCCGTCCCGAACTCGTAGAAGTTGTTGTAGGTGGTGGCCTTGTCGTAGGGCGTGATCTCGTCGTCCAGCGATCCGGCGGGTGCGCCTGGCGTTGCCGCCGCACGCCCATCGCCGCAGGCCGCCAGCGGCATCGGCAGCAGACCGACTGCCGCCACACCGGCCATTGCCAACCACGACCGACGGGAGAGGTAGAGCGACTCGTCGGTGATGTCGCGCGCGAGGATGTCGTCGGGGCGGCGAATGAGCATGAAAGGACTCCGGCTGTACTGCAGAAACGGACAGGGAGGGATTCGAACCCTCGAGACGGCGTAAACCGCCTAAACGCGTTCCAGGCGTTCCTCTTCAACCACTCGAGCACCTGTCCGGGTGCGGTGCGCTGCATCGCGGCCGGAAAATAGCGGCGCTCGAGTGTCGGGACCACCCGTGAATCACGTTCGGGCCGGACCGATCCCGCTTAACTTCCCGTCATGGCGATGAATGCTCCCGATGACGGGACGGCGACACCCGGTCCTGAGGCAATACGTCCCGGAGGGCCGTTCGGATCCCCCGCTGCTCCCGGCCGACCGCTCGGACCGGCCGAAGAGGCAGAACGCCTCGCGTCGCTGCGCCGGATGAAGTTTTACGCCACCGGCCTGCTGGTGGTGGCTGCGGTGGTGTACGTGATCGCCCACGCGCTCGAACCCGCCCACCCCTGGCTGGGCTACGTGCGCGCTACCGCCGAGGCGTCGCTGGTCGGAGGTATCGCCGACTGGTTTGCCGTCACGGCGTTGTTCCGCCATCCACTCGGCATCCCGATCCCGCACACCGCAATCATGCAGACCCAGAAGGACCGGATCGGCCGGATTCTCGGCAACTTCGTGCAGAATCACTTCCTCTCCCGCGACGTGCTGTCGGCCCGGCTCCGTGCGATCCGTCCCGCCGCCCGCATGGGCGAGTGGCTCTCGCAACCGGGACAAGCCGAGCGGCTGTCGCACCAGATCGCGGGCGCGCTGAGCCGGACCGTGGAAGTGCTGCCCGACGCGGAGGTGCGCGCCCTGATCCACCGCGGTGCCACCGATCGGCTCGAACGGATCAAGCTGGCACCACTCCTCGGCGATGTCCTGGCAATCGCCACCGCGGGGTCGTGGCCGCAGGACCTCCTCGACCAGGTACTCCGGATCGTCGGTGATGCGGCGCAGACCGGGCGGGAATCGATTCGCGAGCGGGTCCGCGAGGAGAGTCCACGCTGGGTGCCGGGACCGGTCAAGGACGCCGTGGCCGCAAAAATGGTGTCGGGGTTCGAGCGTTTCATCGAACAGGTTGCCGATGATCCCGAGCATCCGTTGCGCACCCGGTTCGATGAACTCCTGCTGCAGTTCATCGAGCGGCTCCGCTACTCGCCGGAGCTCAACGCCCAGGCCGAAGCCATGAAGGCCGACCTGATCGCGCATCCGATGGTCTCGGACATGGCCGATTCGATCTGGGATCGGGTCCGGAAGGCCGCAGCACGATACCGTGCCGATCCGGGAGCAACATCGCTCGCACCGGTCGAGGCCGCGCTCGTGAGCGTCGGCGAGTCGCTGGAACAGAGTGAGCGGCTCAGGGCCGATGTCGACGAGTTTCTCAGCAACGTGGCGTCTGCCTTCCTCGAGCAGCACCGTCACGAGGTGGCCGACCTGATCGCGGCCACGGTGCGCGACTGGGATCCCGAACTCGCCGCGAGCCGCATCGAGCTCGCCGTCGGTCGCGACCTGCAGTTCATCCGATTGAACGGCACACTGGTCGGCGGCTTCGCCGGTCTCGTGATCTACACGCTATCACGATTTTTCTGAGGAGACTTCTCGTGCGTCCCACTCCACTCATCGGCGCGGTGATGATGATCGTTGCCTGCGCCCCCGCCGGCTCGGGACAGGTCGTCCCCGCGGCGCCGCCCGCCGGCAGCTGTGCGCCGCTGGCGACCGTGGACTCGGTAGGGCTGATGCGCGACGTCTCGCGGCTCGCCGACGACTCGATGCGCGGCAGGCTGTTCGGTTCGGCCGATGCCATTCGCGCGCGGAACTACCTCGCGGCGCGATTCGACGAGGTCGGGCTCGCAACACTGGGCGCCGGTCGGACGCATGAATTTCCGGTGACCGGATCGCGCGATGGAGTGTCGCGAGCGTGGAACGTCGTGGGAATCGTGCGAGGGACCGAGACGCCGGATCAGTACATCGTCGTCACCGCGCATTACGACCACGTGGGCGTCGGGCGGCCGGTGGCGGGCGACTCGATCTACAACGGCGCCGATGACAACGCGTCGGGCGCCGCCGCACTGGTGGCGCTGGCGAGGATGATGGTCGCGTCGCCCCCGCGACACAGCGTGGTGTTCGCGGCGGTGGACGGCGAGGAACGCGGGATGTGGGGCAGCAAGCATTTCGTCGAGGCGCCCACCGTCCCGCTCGACCGCATTCTCCTCAACGTGAACATGGACATGATCGGCCGGAACGTGGCCAACGAGTTGTATGCGGCCGGGCCAGGTCGCTATCCCGCGCTCGCGCCCATCGTGGCAGCAACCGCGGTGTGCGCACCGGTCACCCTGCTGATGGGGCATGACACGCCGGCGGCGGGACCCGGCAAGGACTGGACGACGCAATCCGACCACGCGGCGTTCCACCGCAAGGGCATCCCGTTCGTGTATTTCGGGGAGGAAGACCATCCGGACTATCATCGGCCCGGCGATTCGGTCGACCGGTTGATGCCGGCGTTCTACGTCGGGGCCGTGCGCACCGTGGCCGCGTTCATCCAGCGCTTCGACAGTGCCCCGGTGGCCCGCGTCGCACCCTGAGCGCGGCAGCAGGCAGGGCTATCGTCGCGGGCGCACCGCGAGAAAGCGGTCGGCCACCTGCTCGAGCCGGTCGTCGCCCGCTGCGATGGCGTCTTCACGAATCCGCTCGACATGTGGCCTGAGCCGGGCCTCACCCCACGGGTAGCCGGTCGCCAGCTCGGCGTGCGCTGTCTCGCCGATGCGGGCCGATTCGAGCAGCGCCTCCGCGGCAACGACGTCAAATGACGGATCATCACGCGCTGGCAGGACGATCGGCCGCGGCGGCGGCTCGAAGTCGTCTTCCTTCACGAACGCCCGTGACACCTGTCTACCCTCGCAGTCCGACGCGGAGCGCGCGACCCTTCCCCACCCCGCGCCGCTCGCCACCCGCCAGCGCCACCGCTCCGGCCACGGTGACCACGTCGACACCAGTCGCATACTGAAATGGGGCCTCGAACGTGGCGAGATCGCGCACGGTATCGGGATCGAACATCACCACATCTGCCGGCGCACCCACCGCGAGGCGACCACGATCCGTCAACGCGGCACGAGACGCCGGCATCGCGCTCATCTTCCTGACCGCCGATTCGAGAGTGAGAACACCGCGGTCGCGGACGTAATGACCGAGCACCCTGGCGAACGCCCCGATCCCGCGAGGGTGCGGATGGCCGCGACGGGCGGGGCCATCGATCGCGATCGACCCGCCGTCGCTGCAGACCATGCCGCGGGGATGCGCGAGGATGCGCTCGAGGTTGTCCTCGCTCATCGCAAACCCCACCATCCCCACCGCGGCGCCGTTGCGGCGCAGCAAGGCGACCGTGAAGGCATACGGATCCATCGCGACGGCCGCTGCGGCAGAGCCGAGACGCTGGCCCTCGAGCGCGCGATCGGCCGGGTTCCGGACCCCCGTGATCATCGCGTTGTCCCACCCACCGATCGACTCCACCTTCGCGAGCGTTGCCTCGCGAATCCGTGTCGCCGTCTCGGGCGCGTCGAGCCGTGCGACAAAGGCATCATTGCCGCCGTCACGGCTCCACACCGGAAAGAGGTTGGTGAGCCCGGTCGAGTACGCGACATACGGGTAGCGGTCGAACGCCACGTCGAGGCCAGCCCTGGCCGCACCTTCGATGCGGTCGAACGCCACGTCGAGCTTGTCCCAGTTTCGCGGGCCCTGGGTCTTGAGGTGCGAGACCTGCAAACGGCAGCCGGCACCGACCGCCACCGCGATGGCCTCGTCGAGCGCCTCGAGGAGGCGGTCGTCCTCGTTGCGCATGTGGCTGGCGTAGGCGAGCCCGCGGGAAGCGAGCGGCCGTGCGAGCGCAATCAGTTCATCGCGCGACGCAAACGCACCCGGGGTGTACTCCAGCCCCGACGACGCACCGCACGCCCCGGCAGCCACCGCCGCCGCGACGATCGCCACCATCTGGGCCAGCTCGGCGCTGGTGGCCGGCCGGTCGGCGTTGCCGACCACGCTCCCGCGGACGGAACCCAACCCGATCATCGCCGCCACGTTCACGGCCGGATTCCAGCCATCGATCCGTCGCAGGTACTCGGCGAACGCGTCGGCGGTGGTGCCCGCTCCCTGGGAGCTGCCGTCCTGTCCGACGACGATCGTGGTCACGCCCTGCCGGATCAGGGACTCGGCCCGTGGGTCGGCGTCGAGCGATCCGTCGCCGTGGGAGTGGATGTCGACAAAACCCGGCGCCACCACACGGTCGCGCGCGTCGAATTCCTCCCGACCCTGCCCCGCAATCTTCGGCCCGATCTCGGTGATCCGCGATCCGCTGATCGCCACGTCGGCGACGATCCCGGGCGCGCCGCTGCCGTCGACCACGAGCCCCCGACGAAAAACAATGTCGTGGGCACGCCGCGCCCCGATCGACGGCAGCATATGTCCGGCGGCCGCGAGCGCTCCGCCGACCGCCAGAAATTCGCGGCGGCTGCTCACTCCCGGCGTCCGCGACCGAAAACAACGTGCGCGGCGACGTTCACCGCGCTAGAAGTCAACGTTGAACTTGCCGTTGGTGATCACGCGATTGCCCACCGTGCCGCCGGTGCCGACCGTGGTCACGGCGAAGCTGCCGGCCACGCGTGTTGCCGAGATGCTGGTGACCGTCACGGTGCCCGTTCCACCGGTGGCCGACGTGACGTAGGGACTGAGCCCGATGCTGTACGTGACGATCGCGCCGAATCCGGGGCCGGCGTCGTAGGTGCCGGGTTGCGTCACCGGCGGGAGCTCGATCTTGATGGTGCGGTTGTTCGAGCTCATGCCGGTGATCACCAGCGAGTTGTCAGTGGCACGAACCGCCGTGACCGACGAGTTCGAGGTGTACGCCGAGCCATCGATCGTCGCGGTGAGGATGTTCGAATCGTCGCCACCACCGTTGTTCGTGCCGTCGTCATCGCCGCATGCGCCCAGTACCGCGCAGGCGAGAACAAGGCGCACCAGCCCGCCACATCGCATCATTGAAGACTCCAGGAAAAGGAAACCTGCCAATCAGGAGACGTCTGATATCCCACGGTAGCCACCCCGGACCCCCACCCGGGTCCGAAGCGTCACACCACGGCACCCGCTCGCGCCAACAGCCTACCGACTGCGACGGCTGTCCCGCCCACCTTTCTCGGAATCCACGGTCACGGTGTACGGCCCGTTCCCGCGAACCACCCACTTGACCGTGATCACGCTGTTGCCCGGGATGTTCGCGATCTCGAGGCGCGCAGGATTCCGCTCCTGCTCGATGCTCTGGCCGTTGCGGTCGTTGACCACGCGGTACCCCGCCAGCACACTCGCGCCTTCGAGGGTAACGTGGTCGGGACGGGAGATGTTGTTCTCGACGTCCTGCTGGGTGTGGGTGGGCACGATGCGCCGGTTGGCAATGATCGCCGTGACCTCCGTCAGTCCGTTGCCGAGCGGCCGGGACGCCACCGAGTCGACCTCGACCTTGGGAAGGTGCCACGTCTGGAACAGCGTGAAGGCCATGTTCCGGTGCGCCTCGGCCTGCAACAGGAAACCCGGCTCCGCGCGACCGAACGACTTCTTCGAACCGCCGATCTCGACGTCGCCGTACTGCGGATGCCGGAAGGCTTTCCACGGCACGTAGGCGTCGCCAAAGAGGAGCAGCCGGTCGAACTCGTAATCCGTGCGATCGTAGCGGTTCGTGTTGGTCTCGGCCTTCTCGAAGAACTTGAACGACGTCCACAACTCATTCGAGAAGGTCACGATTCCGCGGCCTCCATAGAACCAGTCGAGCTCGCCACCCCACACGATGTAGAGGTCCTTCCACACGATCATGTAGCGGTAGCCAGGGAGGATCCGCTCACCCATGCGACCGAGCTGGTCGAACACCTGCACGTCCTGCGGCCGGTACTCGTCCTGCGGCGATCCGGGACCGCGCAGGATCATCCCGCCGTTGTTGTGGTAGCTCTGCGCGCCCGGCGATGTTCGGGTGCGCCACCACGAAATCGATCACCGCGCGGGTTTCCGGCAGCGACGTCGGGTAGAAATCGGCACCACCCTGCACGTAGTTGGGCATCCAGCGCCACGGCCAGTTGCGATTCGGGTCGTAGCCGCCAACGCCGTCTTCGTTCACGTCGCCGTCACCGTCATTGTCGAGCCCCTCGCCACCGAGCAGCTCCCACTGACCGCGAGTGCCCGGCGGGGCCGGCACCAGCAGGCGCGGCTCCTCGGGGCTCTCGATGAAGCGACCGTTGGGATTGCGCCGACGCATCTGGGTGATGTGTCCATCGCCGTCGAGGTCGTCGTAGGTGTCCTCGTCGATCGCGGCCGTCGCCGTCGTTGTCGCGCGGCACCATCCCGGTGCGCGGCGACGACGCGGTGTTGGGACTCTTGAGGTAGTTCTCGCGACCATCGGGATTGATCGTCGGCACGATGTAGAGCGTGCGATCGGTGAGGAGCGAATCGATCCACGCCACCTCGCCGCGTCGCTCACAGAGATACCACGCCGTGTAGAGCGCCATCTCGGTGCCCTGGATCTCGTTGGAGTGGATGTTGCCGTCGACGTACATCGCGGGCTTGCGGTCGGCCTCGCCGCTTGGTGAAATCGGTCACCGTGATCATCCAGAGGTCACGGCCTTCGTGACTCTTGCCGATCGATGACAACCGGCAGGTATTGGGGTGTGCCGCCTGCAGGCGTCGCCCGATCTCGCCGATCGCGGCGTGGTCGTAGAAGCGGTCCCACGCCACCGTCACCTTCGGGTTGCGTCGGCGAGCCGGTGGCGGCAAGGTTGCCGAGCGAGCCACCGGCCTGGGCCGCAGCGGTTGAGGTTGCGCCGATCGCGACCAGCGCAGCGGAGACGAGTGCGCGCATGGTCGGCCTCACCGAAGGGTGATGGTCTGGGACGCCGAACCGGTGACAGGCGAGTCGACGGTGAGCGTCATGGTGGTGCCACGGGGTGCAGCCACGGTCCAGCTCCGGCGGGTCGAACGGCCGCCACCGGCCACCTGGCCCACCACCTGGATCTGCTCTCCGCTCAGGATCGTGGCGCCGTTGGGATCGAGTTGCAGGCGCAGGCCGCGCGGCGTGCGAAGTCGAGCCGAGAGCGCGGTGGTGCTGGCGAGGACGCCGTCGTTGGCGACCTCGACACTCACCCGCCACGCGCCGTCGCCGAGCGACTCGACCTTGGCATCGCGCAACGCAACTCGCGGGAGCATCGACGCCAATTCGGCGATGAAGCGGCCCTGCTGCGCGAGCGTCGAGTCGAGCGGCGCGCCGGCGGGGGGATTCAGCAGTGCACCCGGGTGGAACCCGCCGACCTCGGCCGAGTCGCTGCCGATGTCGACCTTCGCCCATGGGGCAAAGGCCCCGACACCGGTTGGTCCGAGCGAACGATACCAGCGCAGCGCCGCGCGTTCATTGGCGAGCTGGATCGGTCGCTGCCCCCGCCGCACCGGTACGCGCCACCGTCGGCGCGCCTGCACGCGCAGTGGTGTCACGCGGAACATCGGGTACCCACCAGCCGCGGGAGCCAAAGCTCCAGCGACCGAAGATGTAGTAGAAATGGGAGAGGATGTCGCCGGCGCCAGCTGTTGCGGTTGGGCCCTTGCTGAGCCCCGTGGTCGCCTGGAACCGCCGGGACACGTCGGCGAAGGTCGGTTCGTCGGCGCGCAGGATCGAGGTGAGCGGGCCGCCGGCACTGGTACCCGTCGCTGCTCCGGCAATTCCGGTGGACGCGCGGAACTCCCAGGGCCTGATCGTGTTGTCCTGCGGGTCCGAGCACGTACACCGCGGCAATCTCGGGATGCGCCACCATGAACTCGGCGAGACCCGCGCGACTCCGGGGCATTGAATGGGTAGAGACCCGCTTCCGCACCGTGGTGCGGATAGTTGTGCGCGAAGTTGCGGTTGATGTCGATCCCGCCGGGACCGTCCTCGTTGTATCGCTTGTCGCCGTCGTCGTCCCGACCCTCGACCATCACGCGCCAGCGCACCCACCTCGCCCCTGGCCGCGTCGGCGCGACGCATCAACTGACTGTCGGCCGAGTCGGCGATCCATTCGCCGTTGGCGTCCGCGATGCGCATCATGGTGATCACGCCGTCGCCGTTGAGATCATCGGGACCGTCTTCATCGGTCAGCTGATCGTGATCGTCGTCGGTGGCCGATCCATTGGCGGTGCGCTCCCACGCGAGGCTCGCGAACATCGACTCGGCAGCGTCGGGGTTCATCCGTGGAATGAACCAGATCGTGTTGCGTGCAAGCAGGCGCGAGACGGCGGTGTCGCTGCCGGCGCGCTCGAGCATCCATCGCGCCGTGGCATACGCGATCTCGGAGCCGACGAGGTGCGGCCCGTGCGCGTTGGCGATCACCAGCAACGCGGGGCGGCTGTCGACGTCACGGCCGCTGCCCGATCCGGAGCGCGTGCACTGCACGCCCGCCCGGTGACGTCGCGATCGTGATGAGCTGGGTCAGCCCCGGGTGCGCCCCGGCAAGACCGCGGAGGTCGCCGCTCAGTGCCGCGTGGGTGCGATAGGGAGTGGTCCGCTGAGCCGCGGCGTGGTGCCAGGGAAGGAGCGCGAACAGGGCAAGCACCGCCCAGGATGGGGCCGTGCGACGGAGCGCGTGGAACGCGCGCATCGAAACCTCGATGGATGCAGAAGGAAGGCAGGGCCAGCGAGGGGAGAATACATCACACCGACCACGCGGGCCAGTCGCGCGGGGCGTGCTAGCCGGGAATCACCTGGATGGTGGTGCTCGTCCGATTCGCCCGGACATGGAGGATCAGGTGCAGCGTTCCCGACGTTGCGTCATACCAGTATCGGTCGCCTTGCGACGCATTCGCGTCGGCGAGCGATGCGGCCTGCGGCAGCGGTTGTGAGGAGGAGTAATCGCGGACGACGCGGAACACCCCAGCGGGATACGGCAGGGTGAGCTGGATGGCGTCGCCGACCAGCGCTCGCTGCAACGTGATGCGGGGACGCGAGGGCGCCGGCCCGCTCCACGAGATCGCATACTGCCTCCCCGGTTGCACCGAGATCGACGCCGACTTCGGATTGTTCGGCACGCCGACCAGCGCGATCGACGCCGCGTCGTCACGGCGAATCGTGAGCGGCGCCACCGGTTCGGTGGCTTCGCTCAATACCTGCAGGCCGTTGAAGCGGAACGGACAGTGCCACGCATTCCACGCAGCCTCGAACGAGCATTGCGGCGTGACCAGGAACGGGAGGTTGGTGACGACGGTGGTGCCCGGCGGCGCCGGTGATGCTGCCGTCGAGGTCGCGGAAGAGCGAGGCCTTGTCGCCATCCTTGTCGGCGCGCGGAGTCTCGAACCATGCCGCATTCGCATTCACGAGCCGGATCGCGCTCCCGAAGTTGTCCTGCGATATCGGGAAGCCGTTGCTCCGGTTGTAGCCCAGGGCACTCGCTGGCCGGGTGCCGTTGGGCGTGAAGTTCGCGAAGGTCACGTCCATCGCGCCCACCGTGCCATCGTAGAACTCGTAGCCGCGAATCGGAAAGCTCGCGTTGGGCGCCGCGGTCCGGTTGTCACTCTCACCGACGATCAGCGACGACTCCACCCGGGTGTCGGACGACGCGAATGTCGCCCCGATCATGTTGTCGGCGAGCACCGCACCGCGGAGGCGATGTTCGCGACCCCGGAGCCAGACGGCCCGCCCGGTGTGCTTGTAACCGGTGAAGCCGTCGAACACCGCCGCGACCAATGCTCCACCCGCGGTGGCGCCCACGCGTGGCTGGTAGCTGTTCGTCTCGGTCGTGCCATCGGGCTTCGGACCGTCGTCGACGTTGAGTCCGGGGCGCCGGTTGGAGTGCGCCACGTTGTCGCGGAATGCACCCAGCGGCGTGATGCGGGGCGCGTCGGCTTGTCCCGTTGACAGCCCGGTTGGCGCAAGCGGCAGGGCGTACCAGAAGCCGAACCCGACCGAACCCGCTGCCGCGTTGCCGGTGACGATGTTGTCGGGATTGGTGAGCCAGAACGTCGAGGGGGTGGCGTCCGACGCGAGCAGGCGAACGGCCGCCGACGGCACCCGGGCGACGAGACCGAGGTTGCCGTCGATGGTGTTGCCCGTTTCGCCGCCATCCTCCAGGAAGTAGCCATGCCCCGAGTGGTCGTAACAGACATTGCCGCGGGCCAGCGCGTTGTCGGTCCCGTGAATGGTGAGGCACCGATTGTTGGTTCGCCAGATTGCCACGTCGCGCACGTACTGCCCGGTGACGTCGCCGGCCATGTGCCAGTGGATCGGGTACCGGGCCACCTTGCCCGCCTGCCCCATCCGGTAGAACGACGCGCCCTCGATCCGGGCCATCGCACCCGCCAGGATGATCACGTGGCCCCCGTAGCCGCCCACCGACTGCGAGTCCCCCTCGATCCTGATGTTGCGGGTGAGCAGGCCGACCTCGGCGCGCTGGTCCACGACCCTCCCGGCGATCGACTGTTGCACGCCGAAATGCTCGTGGCGGAGCGCGGTCCGCAGATTGACGGTGTTCGCGGTCACCCGCTCCACCTCCAGCTCTTCAGCTTCGGCCGGGTCGAAGTCGGTTGACGCGACCACGATCCGGTCCCCGGCGCGCCACCCGCGGGCGTCGCTGACCCGAAGCTGCATCCCGCCCGCGGGAGCGGTCTCGGTGAGGCGTGTCCAGCCGGTCCGCGACTCGCCGTGGATGTCGAGCGTGCCACCGGGATACACCGCGATCGACTTGTCGGTGATCGTGACGGTCCCAGGGTCGGCACCGGTGAGCGTGAGCGTGAACTGTCGCCGATGCGGCGCGGACTCGGTCCCGACCTGGAAGGTGCCTCGGACGAGCACGGCATTGGCCGATAGCTGGACATCGACCGTGGGCGCGACCGAGAGCGTCCCCTCGATGGTCAACGTGCCGAGCGGGGGCGGGCTGACGTCGAGGAGTACCTCTCGCCCGGCAGGGATCACGACGTCGGCGCCAGCTGAAGGCAGCGGCGCGGGCGCCCAGGTGGCCGGATCCGACCAGAGCGGCGCGGTGCTGGGTGGCGGCGGCGGCGGAGGCGTCAGGATCGTGTCTTCGACGTCCGGGGCGCAGGCCGCGAGCACGGCAACGGTGGCAACGCAGGCGAGATGGCGACGCATCGGAAGGATCCTGGAGAGGGCAGCCGAAGTATCGGCACGTTCCCATCCGGCCTGCAATGAGCCCGGGGCGGCTCAACGCTCCCGGCGGCGCCTCAATCCCCACACCCCCAGGGCCACCATCCCCACCGCGACGAAGAGGAGGCCGGAGGCAACCGGTCGCTCCGGCTTGAGCAGCCCACAGAGGCCCAGCACCCCGCATTGGCCGGGTGCGGACCCGTCCTGCATCGTCGCCAGGAATGGGATGACAACGCCGAGGGGCACAGCGCTCGACCACGCCATCACTTGATCCCGCCAGCCGATGCGTCCATTTTGACCCTCCCAACGGGGACAGGTGTCCGAGTGGTTGAAGGAACCGGTCTCGAAAACCGGCATACCGGCAACGGTATCGAGGGTTCGAATCCCTCCCTGTCCGTGCGCGACGATAGATACTGGATCAGATCGGGCGAAGCCCGTTTGTGGAAAACGTAGGAGGCCGCACCGGGGATCCCTGGTGCGGCTTTTCCACACCCGGGTGACTCCCGCAATCGTACTTATCCACAGAAACACACCATATCGCCTGTTATAACCCGCAATACCGAAGATAATGTAGGTCTTTTGGGTGACTCTGTAACTCTCTGTAGACAAATTGATTACACGATTCACTTAAAGCGATACTCTGACTTCTACGGGCGATGAAGAACGATTTGAGCAAATCACCGCATTCGTCAGCCAGTACTCCCCCCAACACCTCGGATTGGTGGTTGAGTCGGGGGTGGCGCACCAGATCTCCGAGCGATCCGACCATGCCAGCCTTCGGATCCCATGCCCCGAAAACGACCCTTCCCACCTTCGTCAGGACGATCGTACCGGCGCACTGGGCGCACGGTTCGAGGGTGACGTAGAGGGTCGCGTCGAGCAGTCGATTGGCCTTCCCTGCCCCCAGGGCCGCGCGAATAGCCAGCAACTCGGCATGCGCCGTCGGGTCGTTCAGGGCCACCGTCCGATTGTGGTCGGCTGCCAGAACCGCACCGTCGCGCAGGACGACGGCCCCCACCGGAACCTCGCCTGCCGAGGCGGCCCGCCGAGCCTGGTCGAGCGCGAGGCGCATCCCGTGCTGGTCGGCTGCCGACACCGGGGGCTCACGCACCGGGGGCGTCGGATGCCGCGAAGACCAGCCCGTCGGGGCCGACGTCGACCGTGATGGTGTCGCCCTCGGCGTAGGAACCCTGCAGCACCTCCATGGCGATCGGGTTCTGCAGCTCGCGCTGGATCACCCGCTTGAGCGGTCGGGCGCCATAGAGGGGGTCATAACCGGCTTCACCGAGCCACTGCAGGGCTCGGGGGGTCACGTCGAGGGCGAGGCCCCGAGCGGCCACGAGCGTGCGGAGGCGGGCGATCTGAAGCGCCACGATGGCATCGAGGTCGTCGCGGCTCGAGCGGCCGGAACACGATGATGTCGTCGACCCGGTTGAGGAACTCGGGCCGGAAATGCGGTCGCAGCTCACCAATCACCTGGCGTGGCGACCTCGGGCCAACCCTCCGGGTCGAACTCGCCCGTCTCCAGGATGTGCCGGCTCCCGATGTTGCTGGTCATGATGATCACGGTGTTGCGGAAGTCGACCACCCGGCCCTGCGAGTCGGTGAGCCGGCCGTCGTCGAGCACCTGCAGGAGGAGATTGAAGACGTCCGCGTGGGCCTTCTCGATTTCGTCGAAGAGCAGCACCGAGTACGGGCGACGACGGACCGCCTCGGTCAGCTGGCCACCCTCGTCGTAGCCGACGTAGCCCGGCGGCGCGCCGATCATCCGCGCGACCGCGTGCTTCTCCATGTACTCCGACATGTCGAGGCGGATCATCGACGCGCTCATCGTCGAACAGGAACTCGGCCAGCGCGCGGGCCGTCTCGGTCTTGCCCGACACCGGTGGGTCCGAGGAAGATGAACGAGCCGGTCGGACGCGCCGCATCCTGCAGGCCGGCACGGGCGCGACGGACCGCGTTGGACACCGCCGCAATCGCTTCGGGCTGCCCAACGACCCGCCGGCCGAGCTCGCTGTTCGAGCCGGGTGAGCCGCTCACGGTCGGACTCGAGCATCTTCTGCACCGGAACGCCGGTCCACTTCGCGACCACCTGCGCGATGTCCTCGGCGTCGACCTCCTCGCGGAGGTAGCGGGCGTTGCCGTCGGTGGCCTGCATCCGTCTGCTCGTCGGCGGCGAGCTGTCGCTCGAGCTCCGGGATCCGGCCGTACCGCAGCTCGCCGGCGCGCTGCAGGTCGCCGCTGCGGGTGGCCTGTTCGACTTCGGCGCGCAGCGACTCGACCTCGGCCTTCCGCTTCTGCATCTCCTCGATGGCAGCCTTCTCGGCCTGCCACTGCGCCTTCATGCCCGCGCTGCGTTCGCGCCGGTCGGCAATCTCCTGCTTCGAGCGCCTTGCGGCGATCGAGCGGACGCCTTGTCCTTCTCGCGCAGCAGCGACTGTCGCTCGATCTCGAGCTGCGATGATGCTTGCGTTCGACCTCGTCGATTTCCTGCGGCAGCGAATCGATCTCCATGCGAAGACGCGATGCCGCCTCGTCCATCAGGTCGATCGCCTTGTCGGGCAGGAAGCGGTCACCGATGTAGCGGTCGGACAGCGTGGCCGCCGCGACGAGCGCGTTGTCGGTGATGCGCACGCCGTGGTGCACCTCGTACTTCTCCTTGAGCCCGCGCAGGATCGCGATCGTGTCGGCGACCGACGGTTCCCCGACGGTCACGGGCTGGAACCGGCGCTCGAGCGCGGCATCCTTCTCGACGTTCTGGCGGTACTCGTCGAGTGTCGTCGCGCCGACGACGTGCAACTCGCCGCGGGCGAGGGCGGGCTTGAGCAGGTTCGACGCATCGACCGCACCCTCCGCCTTGCCCGCACCGACCAGCGTGTGCAGTTCGTCGATGAACACGATGTAGCGACCCTCGGCGTCGGTGAGTTCCTTGACCACCGACTTCAGGCGCTCCTCGAACTCGCCGCGATACTTCGCGCCCGCGAGCAGCAGGCCGATGTCGAGCGCGACCAGCTCGCGGTTGCGCAACGAGTCGGGCACGTCGCCGTTGACGATGCGCTGGGCGAGTCCCTCGACGATGGCGGTCTTGCCCACGCCGGGCTCACCGATCAGCACCGGGTTGTTCTTCGTGCGACGCGACAGCACCTGCATCACGCGTCGGACTTCCTCGTCCCGCCCGATGACCGGATCGAGTTTGCCGGCCCGTGCGGAATCGGTGAGGTTGCGCGTGAAGCGTGCCAGCGCCTGGTATTTTTCCTCGGGCGTCTGGTCGGTCACCTTGTGCGAACCGCGGACATCGTCGATCGCGCTGCGCAGGTCTCCCGCGGACAGTCCCGAGTCCTCCAGGAAGCGGCGCGCGGTGCTTCCCTTTTCGTGGGCCATCGCCAGCAGGAGGTGCTCGGTCGATACGTACGCGTCGCCGAGCTCGGTGGCGAGCTTCTCGGCCCGCGCAAACACCTTGCGTCAGGCCGCGGTCGAGCGTCGGCGTCACGGCGTCGCCGTCCTGGCGCGGAAACGTCGCGATATCGGCCTCGACGAGATTGGCCAGCCGCGGCACGGCGATTCCAGCCTTCTCGAGGAGCGGCTTGACGATTCCGTCGTCCTGGCCGATCAGCGCCGACATCAGGTGGGAATCGTTGACCACCGGGTTGCCGCGGTTGCGGGCGTGCTCGAGGGCATCGCGCACCGCCTCCTGGGCCTTGATGGTCAGTCGATCCGGTCGCAGCATCGGGACTCCTTGAAAGGTCGGTCGCAGCGGTGCGGGCGTGTTCAACTGGTGTGACGATCGAGCCTGCAGGCGCGTCCACCGGCGCCGTGTGCCCGGGCAGGCATTGCGTGGTCCGAGACGCCACAGCCGCAACCCGACATCATCTCGGATCACGGCTGGGGCACGATCACCTTCCTCGTGTTGGTGCGATCATCTACCGTGAGTTGCAGGTAATAGATCCCGGGCGACGCCGCCCGTGTACCACCGTCCAGCGTGCCATCCCACAGCGCGACGTGCGTACCACAGCGCAGCTGGATGGTACTGATCGTCGTCGCTATGCGCCCCCTGAGCCGCAGGATCGCGACCGGCTGCGCGAGCACGTTGTAAACCGTGAACCCGACCGTGGGCACATGGCCATTTCGACACAGGTCCTGACCGATGGTGAACGGGACAAACGCCGCCGGGAGGACTGGGAGGGGTCGGGGCTCCTCGATGACGACCACCGGACGATCGGGTGGCCGCTGTGCCCCGGCTGACGACGCCGACGCCACGAGGAGCAACAGCCCCAGGCCCGGGCCCTTGAGCCGACGCATGGGTACTCCTTCAGCTACTGACGAGACGTGTTCTGGAAAAACCTCCGCGGAAAAGCTGTTGTCGCAGGGTTCCATACGGGAACTGCGGCGGCAAGTTGCTGACGACGGCGGTCCGGTGTCAACCCGATGTGTCGTGTCGTTGCCAGAAATCGAGGGCTGGCAGGGGGGCGTCGGTCAGGTGATGCTGGACCCACCGGCGAAACAGGCGCCGATGGGCTGCCGCGTGCCGCTCCGATAGTATCGGCAGGTCGCCACGGCCCGTAGTGAACGCCTGCAGCGCGGCACGGTCCGATTCGTCGAGGCGGGCGCCGCGGCCCGGGGGGGCACACCGATCGCAGAGCAGCCCACCATCGGCGATCGAAAAGATCGCGGAACCCTCGGCCAGTGCTCCGCCGCAACGGGCGCAGGCCCCCAGGTCCGGCGTGAGGCCGAGGTGGCCGACGAGGCCCCACAGCGCCCGCAACGCCACCACGCCCACCGCATCGTCGTCGACCGCGGCCAGCAACGCCACGTCGTCGATCAGCGCGTCGAAGAGTTCGGGCATCGGCGACGTCGGAATGAACCGTCCGGCCGCTTCGGCGAGCGCCGATGCGGCGGCGAAGCGGTCGACGCCCCGGGCGAGGCCCTGGTGGAGCCGGGTGAGGTCGAATGCGGTGAGGAGGTGGAGGTCGCCAGTCCGCGACGGGATGACGTGCGCCTGGCCCTCGCTCAGCAGCTGGAGCGCGGCGCCGAAACGGCTGCGCGGACGATCGGCCCCCTTCGCGATGGCCGACTGCACCCCCGCTTCACGGGTGGCGAGGCGGACTATCCGGGAGGTCTCACCGTATCGCAGTGTCCCCAGCACGAGGGCGGGGGTGACGACCGGGGCGCCAGCCACCGCTCAGCGATCGAAGCCGAGCAGCTCTGCCGGGATCTCCGTCAGCGCCATCGCCACGGGACACGACCCGGTCGCGATATCACGGCGCGACACCAGGTCGCTGCCGAGCACCCGCACCCGCGGGCTGGTGCCGCCGGTGCATGGTCCCGCTTCGAGTACGTAGATGTTGCCGACCGCGTCGCTCAGCAGTCCGGCAGGCTGGTCGAGCGGCACCCCCTGCCCGGCACCGCGCACGATCCGGCGGTCGCGGAAGTCGAACACCATCAAGCCCTCGGCTTCGCTCGCGATCAGCAGTCGACGTTCGCCGTCGGAGGCCAGGAAGCGGGGAGCCAGGCCAAAGCCGCTGAAGGCCGCGATCTCCTGCCGGATCACCGGGTCGACAATCGAGAGTCGTCCGGCGGTGTTCCCATCGCCGGTGCTCAGCACGTAGAGTAGACCGTCAGGCGCGGAGACCGCGTCCGAGGCGTTGCCAGGACCGGGCAGCGGGATGGAGTCGAACGGCTGTGTGCCCTCGAGCGGATTGAGCCAGCTCGGGCCCGTTCCGCACAAGCCGGGGATCGGCGGGGGGTAGCAGCCCTGACGGTTGCCGAGCACGATGAAGATCGTGCCGCGGGCGAGACCGAACGCCTGCGGGCCACCATTCACCGTGGTCGCAAAGATCTCGCCCGTGGGCGGATCGAACGCTGTCACCCGATTGGCGCGCGGCGACGCGGCGTAGCCCCTGCCGTCGACACTGAACATGAGTGCGACGATCGGCCCGGCAGCGCTCAATCCGATCCGGCGCAGGACGGTCCGCTGTGCCAGGTCGACGATCATCACGGAATCTTCGCCGTAGCCCACTGCCGCCACGGTCCCGCGAACCGCCAGCGTCGTCGGCCCGAGCGCCGTGCCCATGGGCAGGCTGATCGTGCCGGTCACCGAGATCGAATCGAGCGGCGTCACGGTCAGCGTGCGCGCATCGCGGTCGAGCACGACGAGCACCTCGAGCGGCAGCGCGACCGGGCCGGTCGTCGACGCACACGCCCCGATCGCGAGGACCATCAACAACGAGATCACGTTCAGTCGCACGATACCTCCAGGGGGGTGTGCCAGGCACCCCACGGTTCCTTGGAGGGTAACGGTATCCGAGCGCCTGCGGAATGCCGATCAGCCACCCGGGCCCCTTGCCGGGTCTCGTTCCGCGACGAATTGCGGCGCGCCGTCGGGAAGCGGCGTGATGCGCACCGGCCACGAGAAGAGATCGGAGAGCACGTCGCGGGTCATCGCGAGTTGCGGCGGCCCCTCGCGCACGACGCGCCCGCGCTGGAGCAACACCATCCGGTCTGCGAACCGGGCGGCAACATTGAGGTGGTGGGTCACCACAACCACACCGATTCCGGTGTCGGCGAGACTCCGCATCAGTTCGAACAACGCCATCTCGTGTCCGACATCGAGGGCCGAGGTCGGCTCATCGAGCAGCAGCACGCGCGGCTGCGCCGCAAGCGTGCGCGCGAGGCGCACCCGCTGCCACTCGCCTCCCGACAGGGTGTCGATCCGGCGGTGACGGAGCGCACCGATGTCGCATCGTGCAATCGCGGCGTCGATCGCGGCGCGATCGCGCTCTCCCGGCGCCGCGAAGGGCCCGAGATGCGCCCACCGTCCAAGCGCCACGGCGTCGTCCACCTTCATGGGGAACGCGGGCTCCTCACGCTGCGGCAATGCACCCACCACCTGCGCGAACTGGCGACGGGTCCATGACGCGACCGGCTTGCCATCCAGCAGGACTCGGCCAGTGGTGAGGTCCACCAGACCCTGCAGTGCGCGGAGCAACGTCGTCTTGCCGCATCCATTCGGTCCGCCGATCGCGATCAATTCGCCGCCGTCCACCACCAGCGACACGTCGGCGAGGGCGGCGCCGTCGGCGCCACGATATCGCACCGAGATCGATTCGGCCGAAAGGATCACTGTGTCGTCCGCCGCAGCAGCAACGCGAAGAGCGGCACGCCGACGATCGCCGTGATCGCACCGACAGGAAGTTCCGCAGGCTGGGCGATCGTCCGGGCCACCGTGTCGGCTGCCACCGTGAACGTGCCGCCGGCGAGGAACGCGAGCGGGAGGAGTCGCCGGTGCATCGGCCCGACGGTCCATCGCAAGGCATGGGGAACGATCAACCCGACAAATCCGATGACGCCAGCGGCGGCCACTGTCGCGGCCGTGAGTACCGACGTCATCACCACGATGAGGGTCCGGGTACGGTCGACGTCGGCACCCAATGCGAGCGCCGGTTCGTCTCCCAGCGCGAGCAGATCGTGCTGACGGGCAAGCACCAGCAGCACTGCCGATGGTACCAGTGCGATCACGCCGAAGTCGCGCACTGTTGTCCACGACGCCCCGCCGAACCCGCCCAGTATCCAGAGCGTCGCCGAACGGAAGCGCATCGGGTCGGCAAAGATGAGCACCAGCGTCGTGATGGCCGATGCAAACGCCCCGACGATCACGCCGGCCAGCAGGAGCACCCGGGGGTCGAGTCGCTGGTCGGCAATCCGGGTGATCCGGTACACCAGCACCACGGCGCCGAGGGCCCCGGCCGTTGCGCACGCCGCAATGCCCCACCCCGCTGGCATCCCCATGACCGTTGCGAGAACGGCCCCCAGCGAGGCACCTCCGCTCAGGCCGAGAATCCACGGTTCGGCGAGCGGATTGCGGACCAGCGCCTGGAGCGAGGCACCGGACACCGCCAGCGCGCCGCCGACCCCGAACGCGAGCAGCACCCGAGGTGCGCGAAGCATCCGGATGATGGCGGCGTCTGGTGCATCGGGATCGAGGAGGCCGCGCAGGGCGTCGGCCGGCGCAACAGTGACCGGCCCGATGATGAGCCCCGCAACACACGCGACCACGGCCAGCGTGACGACCGCGGCGATGGATGCGCGAGGGAGAACCGGGAGAACGGGTCGCATGGGTGTGTCGGCCAAGCTAGGGCGCGCCGCTCAGCGCGGCAACAATTCGTGGAGCGCTGCCTTGAGTCGCGCGCGTTCCTTCAGGTAGCTCTCCCACGCGGGGCCAGCGGCCTGGGCTGAGTCGCCGGCGTGTGCTGCGTCCAGTCGTGCGAGTCGTTCGAGCAACTCGTCGACGCCATGACGCGGCGCGCGATCAGGTGTCCGGCGACGGGTCGCGCGCCAACTCACGAGCAGCAACCCGACAACCAACCCGGCCGCCAGCGCCCCGACGAGCCACCGCGGCGCCCACACCAACGGGAAACGCACCACGACATTCGGCGGCACTTCGCGCGACGCCGACCAGCGATGGAAGTCCCGTCCGTTGACCGTGGTGTCGCCGCGCTGCACCATGGTTTCCACTCCGAGCGACTCCTCACTCATCAACGTGAAGGCAACCGTCGACGGATCAACCGGGATCTCGAGCGACCTGACTCCCGGTGCGAGCTGGTAATCGATGAATATCTCGCGCTGCCCCGGGGGGATCGGCGCAAAAAGCATCAGGGTGTCGCCGTGCTGGTCAAACGCCGTCGGTGAGAAATCGCTGTCCGCCACCCGGACGTTCACGACATCCGTCGGCAGCAGCATCGACCATGACGGGATCTCGTCTCCAGCGCGCACTCGCGCGAGCGTCCCCGTGTTCGACACGATCACCAGGTCCACGACCGTGCGGGCACCATCCGAAGCCGGTCCACTCACGACGACGTGCCGGGCCGCGATCCCGACCGGTGCCGATGTCGACGTGTCGGCCACCATGAGCACGATGGACGCATCGTCGCCGCTGCCGAGCGGCGGTGCGAAATGTTCGACGCCGGCCCATCGGGCGCTCACCAGGTATGCCGCTCCGGTGTCGGGCACGAACTGGAAGACGAAGCGTCCGCGGTCGTCGGCCCGTACTGAATCGATCGGCCCCCTGCTCCACCGGTCCCACCCGGTGCAGCAGCACCATCGCGCCCGCCGCGGGCACTGTATCGGTCCCGACCTGGCGCACGACACGACCGGCCGCGCCGGGACCCGACTGCGCCAGGAAGAGTGCCAGCAGCGTGGCGATCATCAGGGTCGGAAGCGTCCGAAGTCCTGCGGATCGAGTTGTTCGAGGTGGGCGCGGAGGGCCGACGAGTCGAGGCCGTCACCGGCCTCGGGTTCCGCGGCGTCGGCGTCGCGGAGCAGCGACGTGGCAACAAGGATCGGGGCGGACGACCGCAGCGCCACGGCGATGGCATCCGACGGTCGAGCATCGATGGCGGTCAACTCCCGCTCACCGCGTCGGAACAGCAGCTCGGCGTGGTAGGTGGAGTTGCGCACCTCCGTGATCGCGACGCGCAGCAGCTCACCGCCAAGCCCCTCGACGACGTGCCGGAAAAGATCGTGCGTGATCGGACGTGCCGGCTGGATGCCCTGCATGGCCATGGCAATCGCATTGGCCTCTGGTGCCCCGATCCAGACGGGGAGCACGCGCTCCCCGACGGTCTCCCGCAGCACGATCACCGGACTGTTGGTGGTCCGGTCGACGCCGAGTCGTGCCACGGCAACGAGTACGAGTGGGTCAGGTTCCAGCGTCCCAGCTCGCCAGATACGTGACCTGTTCGTCGGTGAGGACGTCGATGGCGGCACCCATCGCGGCGAGCTTGAGCGATGCGATCTGCGCGTCGACCTCGGCGGGCAAACGGTGAACCTTTGCCTCGAGCGTGGCCTCGTTCTCGACGAGGAACTCGGCAGCCAGCGCCTGGTTCGCGAATGACATGTCCATCACGGACGCCGGGTGCCCCTCGGCGGCGGCCAGGTTGATCAGTCGTCCCTCGCCCAGCACCATGATGCGCCGATCCTCGTACATGAACTCCTCGACGAACTCGCGCACCTGGCGGCGCGCGCTGGACATCTTCGCCAGGCCCTCGAGGTCGAGCTCGACATTGAAGTGCCCGGAGTTGGCGACGATCGCGCCGTCCTTCATGAGGCGGAAGTGTTCCGGACGGATCACGTGGATGTTGCCGGTCACGGTGCAGAACAGGTCACCCCGGGATGCAGCGGCTTCCATCGTCATGACCTCGAAGCCATCCATCTTCGCCTCGAGCGCCGCCACCGGATCGACCTCGGTGACGATCACGTGGGCGCCGGCGCCACGAGCACGGGAGGCAAGCCCACGCCCGCACCAGCCGTACCCGGCAACCACCGTCACACTTCCGGCAAGGAGGATGTTCGTCGCGCGGACGATGCCGTCGAGCGTCGACTGACCCGTTCCGTAGCGGTTGTCGAACATGTGCTTGGTGCGCGAATCATTGACCGCGACGATCGGGAACTGGAGGATTCCCTCGACCGCCATCGCCTTCAGCCGGATGACACCAGTGGTGGTCTCTTCCGTCGAGCCGCGCACCCGTGCCACGAGCGCGGCGCGCTCGTCGGCCGAGAGGGCCTCTGCCATGCGCCGGACCGGACCGGACAGATCGCCAAGGCGGCCGAGTGCAATCATGTGCAGCGAGCCGACGAGGTCGGCGCCGTCGTCCTGGGTGAGGTCGGGTCCGAACGCGAGCGCCTGCGCGATGTGGGTGTAGTAGGTCTCGTTGTCCTCGCCCTTGATGGCGTAGACGTGGACGCCATGATCGCGCACCAGGTGTGCCGCGACATCGTCCTGGGTCGAGAGCGGATTCGATGCGCAAAGCGCCATCTCGGCACCCGCCGCCCGCAGGGTGATCATCAGGTTGGCGGTTTCGGTCGTCACGTGCAGGCAGCACGCGATGCGCCGACCAGCCAGCGGCTGTTCCTCGGCGAACCGGGCGCGGATCTGGCGGAGGACGGGCATCGAACGCTCCGACCACTCGGTACGGCGGCGGCCCTCATCGGCCAGCGCGAGGTCGCGGATGTCGTGCGGTGCGTCAATCGAGATTGCGGTCATGATATCCTCACGCCTTCACGGCGGACTTGAGCTCGCGGGTGCGGTCGGTCCGCTCCCAGGTGAAGCGGTTCACCGCCACGGGGCGGAGATCGCCATCGGCATACTTGCCCTTGGCCGGCGTGCGGCCGAAGTGACCGTAGGCGGCGGATTCCGAAAATATCGGCTTGCAGAGATCGAGGTCGGCAATGATGCGCGCCGGACGCAGGTCGAACACCTCGGATACTGCGCGCTCGAGTGCCGCATCGGGAATGCGTGCGGTACCAAAACTGTTCACGTAGATCGACACCGGGCGCGCGACGCCGATCGCATACGCCACCTGCACTTCGCAGCGTCGGGCGAGACCGGCGGCGACAATGTTCTTCGCGACCCACCGAACGGCGTACGCAGCCGATCGATCGACCTTGGTGGAGTCCTTGCCACTGAACGCACCACCGCCATGTCGTGCCATGCCGCCGTAGGTATCGACAATGATCTTCCGACCGGTGAGCCCGGCGTCCCCCTGGGGCCCACCGATCACGAACCGGCCGGTCGGATTCACGTGCACCTTCGGCTTGCCATCGCCCAGCCCCGCCTCCATCAGCACCGGGCGCACCACGGCCTCCAGGATCTCGCCCTCGATGGTCCGTTGCCCCAGCGTCCGGCCACCGACGACGTCGTCATGCTGGGTGGACACGACGACCGTGCGCACCGCCACCGGGCGGTCATCCTGATACTCGACCGAGACCTGGGTCTTGCCATCGGGCCGCACCCACGGAAGATGTGGCGCACCATTCGACGCCGCGGCGCACGTCGGCCAGGCGTCGGGCGAGCCGATGCGACAGCATGATCGGCAGGGGCATCAACTCTTCGGTCTCGTCACACGCGTAGCCGAACATCATCCCCTGGTCGCCGGCGCCACGATCGTCGTCGGACTCGCCGTCCACGCCGCGGGCGATGTCGGGCGACTGGCGATCGATCGATGAGAGCACGGCACAGGTGCGGTAGTCGAAGCCGAAGCGGGCGTCGGTGTACCCGATCCGCTTGACGGTGTCACGCACGATATCGGGGATGTGCACATAGGCGCTGGTGGTGATCTCGCCGGCGACGACAGCCATGCCGGTGGTCACCATGGTCTCGCACGCCACACGAGCTTCGGGATCACGGGCGAGGATGGCATCCAGCACCGCATCCGAGATCTGGTCGGCGACCTTGTCGGGATGGCCTTCGGTGACGGATTCCGAGGTGAATACGTGCTTTGGTGCTGGCGGCATCACGACTCTGGACGTTGGGGGAACAGTGCGGATCAGCCCCGCAAGCTAGCCCCCACCGTGGGGCGTGGCAACGCGCCCATGGGGTCGACCAGCCGCATGTCGACCACCTTTCCAAGGGTTTCCCGGAGCACCGCCTCCACGGCCGATGTGGTCGATGCTTCGAGGCACTCGGCGGCCGCTTGCCGAGCCGCCGACATCGGCACGTGACGGACCACGAACTTCACCAGCGGGATCGATGGCGGTGCGATGCTGAGTCGATCATAACCGAGCCCGACCAGCAACACGGCCGCGAGGGGATTGGACGCCATCTCACCGCATACGCTCGACGGTATGCCGACGTCCGCGGCCGCCCGCTGCACCTGTGCGAGTTGGCGAATCACCGCTGGATGCAGCGACGAGAAGCGATCGGCCAGGCGCGCATTGCCCCGGTCGACAGCGAGCGTGTACTGAGTGAGGTCGTTGCTGCCGATGCTCACGAACGCCGAGGCCTGCACCAGCTCCGGTGCGAGCAGCACGGCGGCCGGTGTCTCGATCATGACGCCGACCGGCAGGGTCAGGGCGGCGCGCACACCCTCCCGCTGCAGCGCAGCGGATTCATGGGCCAGCATCTCGTGCGCCTGGTCCAGTTCCTCCATCGACACGATCATCGGCAGCATCAATTGCAGGTCGCGGTCGTAGGCGGCCCGCAGCAGCGCGCGCAGTTGTGGCCGGAACAGGTCGGGCTGATCGAGGCAGACGCGAATCGAGCGCCATCCGAGGAACGGGTTGGCCTCGTGCGGTGCGTCGAACGCGCTGGGGAACTTGTCACCACCGAGGTCATACGTGCGGATCACCACGGGTTTCCCGGCGAACGCCGCACCGACCCGGCGGAAATACTCCGTCTGTTCGTTCTCCGACGGCATCGTCGTGCGGCCCGTGACCAGGAACTCGGTTCGGAGCAGGCCGACGCCCTCTGCACCGTAGTGCAGGGCCGGCTCGATCTCCTCCGGCAGGTCGATGTTGCCGAGCAGGCCCACCGCGTGTCCGTCCGGCGTCACCGCTGGCTGGTCGGCGATCGCCTCGAGCTGCATGTCGAGCTTGTGGCGCCGCGACGCCTGGATCCGCGCCACCTCGAGTTCCTCGATCGTCGGATCGAGGATGACGCGTCCCGGTCGTGCCGTCGAGCAGCACCATGGTGCCGTCGCTGACGGCGTCACGCGCGCCGCGCACACCCATGACGGCAGGAATGCCCAGCGAGTGAGCCAGGATCGCCGCATGGGAAGTTCGCGTGCCCTCCTCGCAGACAAACCCGACGACATGGTCGCGATCGAACTGCACGGTGAGCCCGGGTGACAGCTCGCGGGCGATGATGACCACCTGCTCATCGAGGTTCCGCATCCACGACTCGTCGTCGGGGAGATGCATCAGTCGGCGCAGCATGCGCATCTGGATGGCGGTGAGGTCGGCGACCCGCTCGCGCAGCATGGCGTTCTTGCCAGTTTCCCATGCCTCACGCAGGTCCAGCGCCTTGAAGCCATACGCCGTCTCGGCCGCGAGATTGCTCTCCCGGATCAGGCCCTCGACCGACGCGAGAAACGTGGCGTCGTTGGTCATCATGATCTGCGCGTCGAAGATGCCGGCTTCTTCCGGGCCGGCGCGGTCGCGGGTGCGTTCCCGGAGCACGGCGAGCTCGCCGGTGACTTCGTCGGCTGCGGCGTAGAGGCGGACGATCTCGCCGTCCACCTCGGCATCCTCGACCGTGCGGTCGGGAACTTCCGGAAGCGCCCACCGGAGCCCCAGCGCGGGCGCGAATGCGACTCCGGGTGAGACGCCGACCCCGGTCAGGATGTGGTCGGTCACTGCTCGCCGAACCCGCGGGCGATCAGCGCGGCGAGGGCCTCGGCCGCCGCCTCTTCGTCCGGACCGTCGACATGAAGCACAACCGTGGAGCCGCATTCAGCGGCGAGCATCATCACTCCCATGATGCTCTTTCCGTTGGCACGTTCCCCGTCGCACTCGATCTCGATGCTCGACGCGAATGTCGCCGCGAGTTTCACGAACTGCGCCGCGGGGCGGGCGTGCAAGCCGAGTCCATTGACGATCTCCGCGCTCCGCTCGATCATGACAGCCCCCCGATCACCAGGCCGGCCACCGCGAGCAACCCGAGTCCGACCCGCAAGCCCGAGACGTGCGAGCGAGTGCCGGGCGCGAGCGCGAGCACCGATCCCACGACCGTGATCGCACCGACGATGGCCCACGCCCTGGGTCGAGCGGCGCCCAGCAGTTGCCACGCCACGATGGGTGTGGCGAGGCCGACGGCAAACGCCGCGAGGCGCTGCGCATCGGACGCGCGCCGGGCGATCCAGCTGCGGTTGAGCGCGCCCCCCACTGCCAGCCCTTCGCGAAGCCCGAGGTCGAGACCCCACGACGTGAGGAGGAACCGCGCCACGTTGTGCGCCAGCAGCAGCGCGACGACCACCCACGCGCCGGCCCAGGGCGAGGCAGCGAGCGCGAGCCCCATGAGGGCCGGTACCTGACCAGCCCAGATGAGCTGGTCACCGATGGAGCCGAGCGGACCGGAGAGTGCGGTGCGAAGCCTGGAAATCTGGGCCGGGTCGACGCCATCCCGTTCCGCACGCACCACGGCACCGACGGCGATGCCGGCAAGGTACGGGTGGCAATTGAAGAACTCGGCCGAGCGCGCCACCGCGGCGCGCCGCTCGCGGGGTTCGCTGGCGGCAAAGAGATCGCGCAGCAACGGCGCCGACGCATGACCGACGCCGATCCCGGCCATGCGCTCGTACGTCCAGGCGGCCTGCACGCCGTAGAGTCGGACAAGGGCAGCGAGGCGCGGTGTCATCGGAGCAGCACCACCGTGAGTCCGGTCGCGAGACCGACGGCATACCACCGCCGCCGCGCGCCGTGGCCCGCATTGCGAACCGCACCGCCGATCGCCGCGACCAGGCCGCCTGCGATCGTGGCCCACGACAGCCATTCGGCACCGGCCACCTTTTCCCAGGTCACACTCATCGCGATCGCCGCGACGAGCAGTGCGCAGATGCCGAGCAGGAACGACCGCACGATGTCCCGAACGAGACCGTTGCGCTGCAGTTCCCAGATCGCGCGCGCATCACCTGCGGTGACCCGCTCCAGGCGGCTCTGCACCGACGCGCCGTTGAAACGGCGGAGGCGCTGGATCGTCCAGCCACCGAATACTGCCACCGGCAGCGCCACCATGACCGGCGATCCCGGCCACCAGCGGCAGCGGGACCACGGCCGATGCAACGCCGGCGGCGACCGCAGCCGCTCCGAAGTCTGGATACCGCGCCGCGCCGATGGGCAGGACATCGAGCGCGTACAGTTCGAGCACCATCCCGGCGAGCAGCCCCGACTCGATGTTGCCGACGATCGCACCCGCCACGGTCGCCGACACCAGCGGTCGGGACAGCAGGCCCTGTGGAACGGTCGCCAGGTCGACGCCGGCCACGGTTGCCCAGAAGAGCAGCAGCATGATCACGAGTGGTGACGTCACGCGAGGATCTCGTCCAGCGGCACCGCCGGCGTCGTGGGAAGATCCTGTGCCGTCAGGTCGGCGCCGGCCGCACCGAGTTGCCGCACCACCTGCTCTTCGTCGGGCGAGAGGTAGAGGTAGCGGAGCCGCTCGCTGCGATCGGGCCGATGATGAATGCCCCCGAGATTGATACGACTGACCAGGTCGGGGCGCGCGGTGTGCAGCGCGGACATCGTCGCGAGGTCTCCAGTCAGCACGATGCCGGTCCGACGGTCGGCTTCCCACTCGGGGAGTCCCGATATCGCCTCGTCGACATCGACGAACACGATCTCGACCCCATCCGGGACCGCCATGCGATAGAGATCCTGCTCCCACGAACTCGCGCGCACCCCGGCATCGACGAGCACGATGAAACGGGCACCGAGTGGCCGTCCCCAGCCGATCACGACCTGCCCGTGCACCAGGCGGTCATCGACACGGTAGAGGGCCACTGGCATCAGCGGGCCGCGACCGCCCGGGCGCCAACGGCCGCGATATGCTCGGCTACCGCATCCGGATCGCCGTCACGGTGGAAGATGAACTCGACGAGCATCGCCAGGTTGACGCCGGTGACGACCCGGACCCCCTGCGCCTCGCCCAGGCGCCGCATCGCCGCGACCATGCATGACCCGCTCGGCATGTCGATGAACACGATCGCCGACGCGTCGCCGACCGCCTCGGTGATCTTCTCCTCGAGCGTGCCGCGATCGCAGTTGACGTTCGACACGGCGACCAGCCCGCTGTCGCTGCCGGCAATCTGCTCCGCCGCCGCGATCATCGCCGCGGCGAGGCCGGCGTGCGCGACGACGACCCCCTTCAGGTGACTCATTCGAAATCGTCCCTCAGGTACTCGCGAACACCACGCTTCTCGCGCATTCGCTTGATCAACCGCTCGTTGAACGCCCCGGCGACATCGATGCCGCTGTAGCGAAGGAGGTGCATCATCGCCACGACTTCGGCGATCACCGTGATGTTCTTGCCCGGATTGAGCGGCACCACCATGCGTGGCACCGCGACATCGAGGATGTTGATCGTCTCGCGCTGGAGTCCGGTGCGGTCCGCGTCCTGCGCCGTCTCCCAGTCCTCCAGCTGCACGACGACCTCGATCCGCTTCTGCTGGCGTACCGCGCGCACCCCGAAGAGCGCGGGGAGGTCGATCAACCCGACGCCGCGAATCTCCATGTGGTGCGCCGCGAGCTCGTGACCCTGCCCGATCAGCACGTCGTTGCCACGGCGGGTCACCTTGACCACGTCGTCGGCGACCAGGCGGTGACCGCGCTCGACGAGGTCGAGCACGCACTCGCTCTTGCCGATTCCCGAGCGACCCTGGAAGAGCAGCCCGACTCCATAGACATCGGCCAGCGATCCGTGAAGCGTCGTGTGGGGTGCGAACGCCTCCTCGAGGATCGGCTTGATCTTCCGATAGAAAGCGGCGGTCTTGAGACTGCTGCGGATCACCGGAATGAGGCGGGCCGTGGCGAGTTCCAGCAGCGGCGACGGCGGCTCCAGCCCCTTGGTGATGAACACCGCCGGTAGATCGTGCTGGAAGAAACCTTCCAGCGCCGCCTTGCGCGCGTCGTCGGTGAGCGAACAGAGATAGCTGATCTCGGTCTCACCCAGCACGTGGAGACGGTCGGGAATGAATCGTCCGTGATAGCCAGCCAGCGCCAGGCCGGGCGATGCAATGTCCGCATCAGGGACGAGCCGATCGAGCCCGACATCGCCCGTCAGCGGCTCGAGCCGCAACTCGGCATTGGTGACGAAATCGCGAAAGCGCAACCGTCAGTCGACCCGGTCGTGGCGCACCCGGCGCGCCCGCGACGTAAAACTCGTGAGCTGCCGCCGGAGGCGATCCTCGGCACGGTCGAGGGCGGAGCGATGTTCCGCCCCGTCGGCACTCGCCACCAGTGTCGGGCCACCAGCGCAGCGCAAGCGAAGCTCGGCAGCGGGATGACCCGCGACGGTATCGAACACTGCCGTGGCAGCGATCGCGCGCGTGGTGAGAGCACCCAGACGCTCAAGCACCGCGGCAGCACGCGACCTGAGATCCTCGTCGACCGCCACGTGCCGTCCTGTGATCGTGGTGCGCATTGTTGCCTCCCTCATTCGGAGAACGATGGTGGCGGAAGATGCCCCGCCACGAGATCCAGCAGGTGTCGCTCGACCTGGCCTGCAGCAGCGTCCCAGCTCAAGCCCTCTGCGTGCAGCCGTGCCGCGCGGCCAAGTGCCTCGACCACGTCCGGCGCATCCGCAAGGTGCATCATTGCGGCTGCAAGCGCGACCGGGTCGCCGTGCGGCACCAGCAGGCCGGTCACGCCGGCCCGGACTGAATCGCGAAGGCCGGGTGAGTCGGAAGCGATCGACGGCGTCCCGCACGCAGCTGCCTCCATCACGGTGATTCCCCATCCCTCCTTGGGAGAAGGAAATACGTTGGCGACCGCCCGCCGCAAGAGCGAGAGCTTGGTCGCCTCATCCACGAAGCCCCGGAACCGGACGAGGTCGGCGACGCCGCGCTCCGCGGCCCGGCGTTCCAGGCGGGCTCGATCGTCGCCCGAGCCGGCAATGTCGACCATCAGGTCCCGCGATTGGCTCCGCGCAACGGCGACCGCGTCGATGAGGTGCTCGACGCCCTTGTATCGCTTGAGCCGACCGAGGAAGACGAAGTGGGCCGGGTCGCGCATCGGCTCGACGGGCGGTGTGTAATGCGTCGGCATCAACCCCGGGGTAGACGACCGCGATGCGGTCACGGGGGACGCCGCGCCCGACGAGGTCGTCACGGGTCGAATCGCTGATGGCGTGGAACCACGCATCGGCGTACACCGACGGGATCCGGCGCTCCGCCACCCACACCATGGCGGCGAGCGGCCAACTCACCTCATCGAACGCCGTGGTGCCGAAGAGATGGGGCACGAGCGCATAGACCGGACGATCGGTCAGTGTCGGGGTGCAAAGTGGAATCTTGTTGATGTCGTCGACCACGACGTCGGCAGGCTCGCGTGCGAGTTCACGCCGGATCGCGTCGCGACCAACCAGCGTGAAGGTGTGACGATCGCCCGCGCGGGTGACCGCGATGCCGTCGACGACGTCACTCGACGCAGCACCAGGGAAACCGGAACAGACCAGGCGCACCCGGTGTCCGCGTTCGGCGAGCCGCTTGAAGATCTCGAACAGGTGAATCTCGGCGCCGCCCGCCTGGGGGTTGCGGATGTCCTGCCAGTTGACGAGCAGGATGTTCATCGCGGGTCAGAGTCGCCCGAGATTGCGCGCCACCCGGTCGAGTACACCGTTGACGAATGCCGGTGCGCGGGGGCCTGCAAACCGCTGGGCCAGCCACACCGCCTCGTTGATGACGACCTTCGGGGGCAGCACGCCGAGGAGCAGCTCATGAATCCCGATGCGGAGGATCGATCGCTCGACGATGGCGATCCGTTCGATCCGCCAGTTCTCGGCGGCGACCTGGGCGAGCCGATCGATCTCGCTGCGCCGCGCCATCACGCCATCAACGATCGTCTGCGCCTCGTCGGCGACGGCCGGTTCGGGGCCGGTGAGCCGCCCGAGACCCCTGGCGGCAGCCGCCGGTCGGATCACCGGTGGCTTCCACGGCATAGAGCAGCTGCAGCGCTCTCGCGCGGCGCTTCGACTCGACCCGAATGGTCATGGCGTACCGAGCGCCTGCAGCAGGTGTGCGGTGCGGATCGCGGCGTCGGCCGCCTCGCGCCCCTTGTTGCCGGCGCTGCCACCGGCGCGCGCCATCGCCTGTTCCATCGTGTCGCAGGTCAGGAGGCCGAGTCCCACCGGCACGCCGGTCGTGGTGGCCGCGTCGCTGAGGGCGCGCGCCGTCTCGCCGGCCACAAAATCGAAGTGCGGCGTCTCGCCCCGGATCACGACGCCGATGGCCACGATTGCGCGTGTGTCCGCCCGCAGCGGCGAGGTGGCGCACCACGACACCCAACTCGAACGCGCCGGCGACGTGCACGACATCGATGGCGTCCGCAGTCGCGCCGGCCTCATGACACGATTCCAGCGCACCCTCGAGCAAACGCGCCGTGATCCGTTCGTGGTACCGCGACACGACCACGGCCAACCGCCCCGTCGCCACCAGGCGCCCTTCATGAACGGTCATCGGGTCAGTGCGCGAGCAGGTGGCCAAGCTTGTCACGCTTGGCATCGAGGTACGCACGGTTTTCCGCCGTGGCTTCGGTCAACAACGGGATGCGCTCGACGATCTCCAGGCCGTAGCCATCGAGTCCGACCAGCTTCCGCGGATTGTTCGTGAGGATGCGGAGGGTCGGTCAGGCCGACGTCGCGCAGGATCTGGGCTCCGATGCCGAAGTCGCGCAGGTCGGCCTTGAAGCCGAGGTGTTCGTTGGCCTGGACCGTGTCGTGACCCGCGTCCTGCAGCTCGTAGGCGCGGAGCTTGTTGAGCAGGCCGATGCCGCGTCCTTCCTGGTCGAGGTAGACGATCACGCCTCGCCCGGCCTCTGCGATCTTCTCCATCGCGCGGTGGAGCTGGATCCCGCAATCGCATCGCAGCGAATGAAACACGTCGCCGGTGAGGCACTTGGAATGCATGCGCACCAGCACGTCCTGCATCCCGTCCACCTCACCATGTACCAGCGCGACGTGCTCCGCACCGTCGACGTCGTTCCGGTATCCGATCACCCGCCACTCGCCTGCATCAGTCGGCAGGCGTGCCTCGGCCACGCGGTGCACGAGCTGCTCGGTGCGCAACCGGTAGGCCACCAGGTCAGCGACGGTGACCAGCGTCAAGCCGTGGTGCTCCGCGAACCGCTCGAGCTGTGGGAGGCGCGCCATCGAGCCATCGGCGTCCATCATCTCGCAGATCACGCCGGCGGGCGTGAAGCCGGCGAGCCGAGCGAGGTCGACACTGGCCTCGGTGTGACCGACGCGCTGGAGCACACCACCGGGCTCGGCCCGCAGCGGCGAGATGTGACCGGGGCGCCGGAGATCGGCGGGCGATGCATCGGGCGCGATGGCGACGCGGATCGTCTTGGCACGATCGGCGGCGGATATACCGGTGGTCACGCCGAATCGCCGGTGGGCATCGATGGTGACGGTGAACGCGGTCGACATCGCCTCGGTGTTCCGCTCGACCATCTGGGGAAGCTCGAGACGCTGGCACGCCTCCGGGGTGAGTGCGAGGCAGATCCAGCCGCGGGCGTGTTGCGCCATGAAGTTGATCATCTCGGGCGTGATCGCCTCGGCGGCGCAGACCACGTCGCCCTCGTTCTCGCGATCCTCGTCGTCGACAACCACCACCATCCGGCCAGCCCGTAGTTCGGCAATCGCCTGATCGATCGTTCCTATCGGCATCAGCCGCCCCGCGCCGAGGCGCTGGGTCGCAAGCATCTGCTGGACGTACTTCCCCACTGCGTCTCCTTCCACGTGAACTGCGTCGCCGGGGCGGCGTTCGCCCAGCGTGGTGTGCTCCAAGGTAAACGGGATCAGGGCCACCTGGACCACGTTCGGGGCCGGCATCGCGTTGATCGTCAGCGAGACCCCGTCGATCGCGATCGATCCCATCGGGACCGACGCGCTGGCGATTCCCGCCGGCACCTCGAGGTCCATCACGCAGGCGTCGCCACGAGTGGCCAGGTGGCTGACCGTGGCAATCCCGTCGACGTGGCCCTGGACGATGTGCCCGCCCAACCGGTCGGATGCTCGGAGGGCTCGCTCGAGGTTGACCCGCCGGCCGTCTGCATACGACGCAAACAGGGTTCGTTCCAGCGACGTGGCGATCACGTGCGCGTCGAACGCGCCGGCCCGGCGGGAGGTCACCGTGAGGCACGCGCCATTGACCGCGATGCTTTCGCCGTCGGCGAGGTCATCCCAGGGGCAATGCACCGTGATGTCACGGCCGCCGTCACCGGTATCGCGGACGGAGATCGAGCCCGTGGCCGTCACCAACCCGGTGAACATCAGCGCTCCATCACGATGAGGGTGTCGTCGCCAAGTGCCTCGCGGTGGACCGTTCGCCACCTGCGCGCGGCGTCCACCGCGACCTCACGAACCGTGGGCCACGCCGGAGATCCCTTCCCGAGCCACACCGGCGCCTCGACGATGCACACCCTGTCAACCACGTCTTCATTCAACAACGCGCTGGCGAGATGCCCGCCGCCCTCGACGACGATCGAGTCGATGCCACGATCGCGCAGGGCGACCAGCGCCTCGCTGAGCGACTCGCCGACCACGATGGACGCGCCCGCGCGCGACAACGCGTCGACACGATCGGCGGCAGCGTCGGGCGACACCACGATGAATGGCGCGGGCCCACCGTCGCCAAGGAGCGACAGCGACGGATCGGTACGGGCAGATCGATCGAAGATCACGCGCTGCGGGGCAATCCTCGGCACCACCGCGCCGCGCGCGCTGAGAACAGGAGCGTCGGCGATGGCCGTCACGGCTCCCACGCCCACTGCCCCGATGTTCGCCCGCATCCGGTGCACCCAGTCGCGCGCCGGGGCGCCGGAGATCCACCGCGACCGGCCTTCGGAATCAGCGATCATGCCATCGACGCTCACGGCCATCTTGACGACCACCCATGGGCGGTCCGTCGGGGCGAACCGATGCAGGAATCGCCGGTTCTGCGTTGCGGCCTGGTCGGCCAGCACACCCCGCAACAACCTCCACGCCCCGAACCCTCAGCTCCTCTGCCCCGCCCGAGGCCACCGGGTCGGGGTCGTCGATCGCATACACCAACGCGCGCCACCCCGGCCTCGACCAGCGCGTCGACGCAGGGCGGCTGCTTGCCATGGTGTCGGCAGGGCTCGAGCGTGACATATACGGTCCCGCCGCGGGCCGCGTCACCCGCAGCGGCGAGCGCCATCACTTCCGCGTGCACACCGCCATGCTCCGCGTGCCATCCTTCGCCCACCACGGCACCGTCCCGAACCACCACGGCGCCGACGAGAGGGTTGGGATGCACACGCCCCCACCCTCGCTCGGCGAGGGTGAGGGCGTGTGTCATCGCCGCATCGGCAACCGTAAGGTCAGAACGCGACGCGAATTCCTGCACCACCGAAGAGCCGTCCGTCGGAGGGATCGTTCTGGTCGAACGTGGTCCCGAGCCCGAGGTCGGCGCCCTGCTGATGACCGATCTCGGCGGCGAGCCGCATCCCGCCCAGCGAGAGCGCGGCATTCAGGAATCCCGACGACCTGGTGTCCTTGAGCGCGATGCGAATTGCTGGCTGGACCGCGTTGGAGATCGGGTCACGATACGTGATGTCTGCATCGCCGGTGTACCGGTCGCGCCCGAACCCTGCGGCGAGTGAGAGCGGTCCGAGCGACTTGCCCACTATCAGGCGGACGCTGGTCGCGTTCAGGTCAGATCCGAACGCATACCGGTCGCCGCCGGCGACGTCTCCGACATCGATGCGCGGGAGCGAGCGCCGCATCACGCTGACCGACACGATGGGTGCCGCGCCGTAGCCACCGAGCAATGTCAGGCGCGCCCCGAATCCGAACGCCAACGCCACTGAGCCCAGTCGGGTTGCGTCATCACTCACCCGCACGTTGTCGATCTGGTCGGTGGGCAGCAGCTGCGCCGCGCCCAATGCGTCGACGGCGAGGTTGCCGTTGCCGATCCCGGCAAACACGCCCACCGCGGCCTCCACGCTGGGCGCCGGTGCGGTGATCTCCTCATCCGCCGCGACAACCCGACCGTTCCCCGAATAGTTGAGGTCCGGGGTGACCACCTTGGTGGCATTGACGCGCAAACCGATTGATGCATGCGGGAATCCACCGAGCGGCGCGACGGCGCCGAGTGCCGGGTTTCCCCCAGCGACAAGGAGGCCGACCACCGGATGGAAGACCCGCGCTCCGTCCACGCCCGCGTCACACACGTTGCGCGCCCGCTCGACGGGCTGGTTGGCGCACTGCGGGTTGCTCTGGGCGTGAAGCGGCGCAATGGAGGCAGCAGCCGCGACAGCGACCGCGATGATGTTCTTGTGCACGAAGACTCCGTTCATGCGAAGCGCACGCCTTGGCCGCCGGCGCGAACCTCGCCACAGATCCAGGTCGGCACTCCCGCCGACGCCGCTGCGGCCTCGACGATCGTCACGGCATCCGGCGGCACTGCCGCGATCATGCCGACCCCAAGGTTGAATACGTCCCGCATCTCATCCACCGACACATCACCGCCCCGCGCGATGGCGGCAAAAAGCGGCGGCCAGACCCACGACCCGGTGTCGATGACCGCCTCACAACCAACTGGCAACACCCGCACCAGGTTCCCGGCGATCCCGCCGCCGGTGATGTGCGCCAGTCCGTGGAGCCGACCCAGCACCGGCCGAAGCGCGGCTTCATAGCTCCGGTGCACGGCCAGCAGCGCGTCGGCCACCGAAGTATCGGCTCCGGGGAGTGTCGCGTCGAGGGCGAGATCCATCGTGTCCAGCAGCACCTGCCGGGCCAGCGTATAACCGTTGGTGTGGAGCCCGGTCGAGGCGAGGGCCACGAGCACGTCGCCTGGTGCGATCGCCGCTCCGTGCATCGCCTCGTCTTCCTCGACCACCCCGATGATGGTGCCGGCAAGATCGAACGTCTGGGCGGCATACAACCCGGGCATCTGCGCCGTCTCGCCGCCAGCAAGCGTCATCCCGTGCGCGCGGCAGGCACGCGCTATCCCGTCGACGACCGCCGCAATCATCGTGACGGGGAGGCGGTGACCCGCGATGTAATCCATGAACGCAATCGGTTGCGCGCCGTGCACGAGGATGTCATTGACCGAATGGTTGACCAGGTCCTCGCCGACGGTGTCGTACCGTCCGGCCTGTTGCGCCACGAGCACCTTGGTGCCAACGCCGTCGGTGCTCATGACGAGGATCGGGGTGCGGATCCCCGCCGGGATGCGCACCATGCCCCCGAAGGCTCCGATCGCGCCCACCGAGAGCGCGGTCTGCGTCGACTTCACGAGTTCGCCGATGCGGGCCTTGGCCTCATCCGCCTGGGCGAGATCAACCCCCGCTGCCGCATACCGCGTGTCACTCACGAGATCTGTTCCGCGATCGGGATGTGCGTCAGGTCGACAAAACGCTGGACCCGCTTCTCGACGTCCTGCGTCGTGACGCCCTCGAATCCCTTCACGTCGAACCCCGACACCGACCATGAGCCCATCGCCGCGCCATACACCATGGCCCGGCGGAGATGATTGGTGTCCACGGCGCCCGCGCGAGCGAGGTAGCCCATGAACCCGCCGGCAAAGGCGTCCCCGGCGCCGGTGGGATCAAACACCTCCTCCAGCGGGTACGCGGGCACATGAAACGTGTGGTCGCGCTCGATGAGCAGTGCGCCGAACTCTCCCTGCTTGATGACGACCCGCTTCGGCCCGTGGTCGAGGATCCAGCGGCCAGCTCGGTGGATGTTCCAGTCACCGGACAGCTCGCGCGCCTCACCGTCGTTGACCATCAGCATGTCGACGCGTTGCAGCAGCGTGAGCAGCGCCTCCCGCTTCGACTGGATCCAGTAGTTCATCGTGTCGCAAACCACGAGATCGGGCTGCTTGACCTGGTTGAGCACGTCGAGCTGCAACTCGGGGTCGATGTTGCCGAGGAAGACGAACTTCGCGTCTTCGGCTCCGGCGGGCAGTCGCGGCCTGAAGTCGGCGAAGACGCCGAGCCGGGTCTCCAGCGTCTCGCGGCTCTGCAGGTCGTACGAATACTTGCCGCGCCACCGGAACGACTCACCCGTGGCACGCTCCACGCCTGACCAGTCGATCCCGCGCGGCGCCAGTCGCTCGAGTTCGTGCACGGGATAGTCGTCGCCGACGACGCCCACCACGCGAACGGGATGGAGCAGTGACGCGGCGACCGCGAAGTGGACCGCCGATCCGCCCAGCGCGTCGGCGGTCTCGCCGAACGGAGTGGAGACCGAGTCGAGCGCCACGCTGCCAACGACGAGCAGTGTCATGTCTTCACATCCGGTCGGGGGACGAGATACCGAGGAGGGCAAGTCCGTTCGCGAGCACCTGACGGGATGCGCGGGCGAGCAGCAGCCTCGCCTGCTGGACCTCGGCACCCTCTCCGAGCACACGGCAGCCGTGATACCAGCCGTGCACCATCCGCGCCAGTTCCTCGAGATACGTCGTGACGCGATGCGGTTCGTGCTCGCGTGCCGCGCGCGCCACCGCGTCGGGGAAAGCGGTCAGCTTGCGCAGCAGGTCACGGTCGGCGTCGCCCAGCACACCGAGATCGATCGGACCCGCGACCGCGTCCGGATCGGCCTCCGCGGCGCGGAAGATCCCGCTCAGCCGCGCGTGCGCCATCTGGACGTAGTACACCGGATTCTCGTCGGTACGCGCCTTCGCCAGTTCGATGTCAAACACGAGGTGCGAATCGCCCCGGCGCATCAGGAACCAGTACCGCGCGGCATCCACACCGGTTTCCTCGTACAGGTCACGGAGCGTCACGAAGTCGCCGGATCGCTTTGACATCTTCACTTCGTCGGCGCCACGCACCACCTTCACGAGCTGCACCACCGACACCGACAGCCACCCCTCGGGAATCCCCAAGGCCTGCAACCCCGCCTGCATCCTGGGGATGTAGCCGTGGTGGTCGGCACCCCACACATCGATCGCCAGATGGAAGCCCCGGCGGTACTTGTCGAGATGGTATGCCATGTCCGGGACAAAGTACGTGAACGTGCCGTCCTGCTTCCTCAGCACCCGATCGCGGTCGTCACCCCATGCAGAAGTCCTGAGCCACAGCGCTCCACCTTCCGGGAAGGTGTGCCCTGCGGCGTCGAGTTGCGCGAGTGCTGCGTCGACGTCGCCCGCCTCGTACACCCGCTGCTCGCTCGACATCACGTCGAAACGCACCCCGAAATCAGCCAGCGTCGCGTCCTGTTCGGCGCGCTGCATCACGAGGACAGCGGCCCGACATTCCGCGACCCCCTCGGCCGGCGCGAGATCGGCGAACGCCGCACCACGTTCGGCAAGGAGCTCGCGCGCCGCATCCTCGAGATAGGCGCCGTGGTAGCCGCCCTCGGGAACCTCACCGCCCCGGCCGGACGCTTGCTGGACGCGCGCCCAGAGTGACTGGGCGAGGCGGTCGATCTGGACACCAGCGTCGTTGATGTAGAACTCGCGCACGACCTCGTGCCCGGTCCACTCGAGCAGGCTGGCGATTCCATCGCCCTGCGCGGCTCCCCGCCCATGCCCGACATGCAATGGGCCGGTGGGATTCGCAGAGACGAACTCGACATTGACCCGCACGCCCTTGCCAGTTTCAGACCGGCCATAGCGGGGGCCGGCCGCAAGGATCGCGGCGTGCGATGCCGCGAGGGTGTCGGTGGCAAGGCGGAAGTTGAGGAATCCGGGTCCGGCGATCTCCACGGCACTCGCGCCCGTCGCAGGCATGTCGAGCGTGGCTACCACGCGCTCAGCCACCGCACGCGGGTTGGACCGCTCGCGGCGGGCGAGCAGCATCGCGAGATTGGTCGCGAGGTCGCCATGCGACGGATCGCGGGGTTGCTCGAGCGTGAACTCCAGATCATCGGCGCCAAGCGCCGCGGCGACGCGCGCCAGTTCAGTCCGGAGCGCCTCGCTCACGTGGTGTCGGCCTTCGGCGTTGATGCCGGTGCGACAACGGCCGGCTTCGAGCTCGAGGCATCGCTCCCGGTCGATTCGGTCGACGGCTTGGTCGTCTTGCCGGATTCGGGGGCCGCGGCTCCGGTCGTCGACGCGTCACCGTCGCGGCGCGCACCCTTGCCATCCTTGCCGTAGTCGGTGATGTAGAACCCGCTCCCCTTGAAGATCAGCCCGGCACCCCCCGAAATGGCGCGCACGGCTTCCGCCCCGCACACCGTGCAGGTGGTGAGTGGTGGCTCGGACATCTTCTGGATGCACTCGAAGGCGTGGCCTTCGGCACATCGGTATTCGTACGTCGGCATCCCGCGACTCCGGTGGCTAACATGAAGCAACCATGAAAGATAGGTTCGCGGGGCTGGGTCCTCAAGCAACGGCGCCCCCGGCCTGAGATCAGGTCGGGGGCGCCGGAGGCCGGAGTGCGGTCAGCTGGCTGGGGCAGCGATGGTGAACGTCTGCACCATCCCCATCATCATGTGGGGCGTCCCCTTGGCGTCGGGAACGAAGCAGGTGACCAGGTAATCGCCGGCCTCCAGGTTCGCCGTCCACCACTGCTGGACGCCGGGCGAGATCGCCCCCCCGCCCCCGACCGCCGTACCCTGCACTTCACCGGCGTAACCCGGCGTGAGCGAGGCGCCGTAGCTCTCGACGGTGGCGCCGGGTGCGAGCCTGACGAGCTGCACCTCATGGAGCGCAGGTCCCGAGTTGGTGATCCTGAAGGTGTGCGTTCCTGCGGTCATCGCCGGCATCTCGAAAGCGAAGTCCTTCAACACGATCTCGGCGTCCGCAACCGGCGGAGCCGCAGCGACTGCTTCGCCGGCCACCACCATCGGGCGGAGCATCCCCTTCATCATGTGTGGCGCCCCGTCCGCGGGGTCAGGAATGAAGCAGATCAGGACGTAATTGCCGACCGGGAGGTCGACCATCGAGCCCGTCGAGTTGCCCGGGTGAACGCCGCTCGCCGCCCCGTAGAAGGTCAGCCATTCAGGGGTCTCGCCGGTCTGCTTGGCCATCTCCGCCTCAACGTCGGCGATCGTCTTGCCATCGCCCACGCGGGCAAGAATCGCGTGATGCTCCTGGGCTCCGCTATTGACCATCGTGAACATCGTCATCCCCGGGGCGATCGTGTCGGGCGCCTCGAAGTTGAAATCCGTGGCCGTGATGGTGACCTGCTGCGGTGCGGGCGGTGCCACTGGCACCTCGGGGGCCTCCTTCGGGCTGCAGCCCGCGACCAGCAAAAGACTCGACGCGAGGGACAGGGCATGACGCATGGTGACTCCGGGTGACGGGGAATGACAGGTACGCAGGTTGTGGTGGAAGGCTGCATTCTACAGCGGGGTGCACGATGCGTCTAGGCGGGCGCCGCAAGTCCGGCGATCACGCCGTCGTCGATCCTGTGGCCGCCGTCAAACTCGTGGAGCCTAACCATTACTCCACTCGCGCGCAGGCGTTCCGCGTCGGCCGCCACCGCGTCACGCGGCGTCCGGGTGTCCCGTCGACCGACGGCGTAGTCGACGGTGCCGTCCGAAATTCGTGATTTCAACTTCGCCGGATCGATATCGAGCGGCACCGTACCGCCCCAGCACACCAGGCGATCCACATCGAGTGGTGCGTGCACCACCATCCGCGCTGCGGCGGCGACTCCCTGGGAGAAACCGTGCACCTCGAGCCGTGGACAGGCCGCACGCAACGGCGCCGCGACCTGGTCGAGATAGGCAATCAGGTCGGTGAGGTCGTCCTCGCGGGCCTCGCGTGTCATCCAGGACGCTCCGACCCGGCGGGCACCCTGGAAGTCGACGTAGAACCGCGACAGCGCCTCCGGCGCGACCAGGACCCGACCGGGCCTGGCCGCCGCCCGGAACCAGTGCAGGATCCCCTGGGCGAGCATGCCGTAGCCGTGCAGAATGAGCCAGGCCTCGGTGGCGGATTCCATGTCGCCCACCACGCCGATCCGGGCGTGCCGGTCGACGACGATCGACTGGAACGACGGTGTCGTCATTCGCCCACCGCTCCGAGCACATCATCTCGGGACCCGATGCCGGCCTTGAGGCGCAGCAACTCGAGACGCGCCTCGTCGAGTCGCGACACGATTGCTGCCCGCTCGAGCCGCACCGTCGCCAGATGCTCTCCGAGTTCCGCAGTCACCGCATCGCGACGCACGGTGCTCGCGCCGCTGGGCCCCGGCGCCGAGACCGCCGTCAATGTGCTGCTGAGCTCGGCCTCCCGCGCCACCAGCGCCGCAAGCTGATCCTCCATCACGCCGAGTCGTGCGTCGACGCCACGCAGGTCACGCCGGAGCGCCGCAGGGAGCCCCAGCAGCACCGTCCGCGGCCCACCTCCCGTTGCGCGCGGCCCGCGGTCCATGGCTCCGGTGTCGTGCATGCCCTTCATCCGCCATGCCGCGATCCGAAAGACAGCGCGGCCAACCGAACTTCTCCAGAACCGCGCCTGCAGCACGGCCATCGGGTTGGGCTTGAGCGGGTCGGAGGCGAGGAGGGTGACGCCGAGGCCGAATGCGACGGCTGCGGAAAACGCGACGACGATGCCCGGTGTGCGTGACATAGAAAAACCCCGGTCTGCCGGGTGCAGGGTGACGCATCGATGTCCGGACAAGGATGATCGCCACCGGTGCCCAGGCCAGCGACGCCCACGCGATTCGGATCCGTCGGGCGCGGCGACGCATTTCATCAGTCGATGCCTTGATCGCATCGCGCGCTGCCGTATCCTCGGCACGAATGCTCCCGACCGCCGACTCGACGTCGCGATACCGGAATCCCTGCCGCACCAGCATGCGCACCCGACTCACTGCCTGCACACCGGATCCCCACATCGCTGCGGCGATCACGGCGGCGACCAGCCACCAGTCCTGGCTGTTGGTGCTGCCTGAATACTGACGCACGACAACGAACAACGTGAATCCAAGTGCCAGCATCGCAAAGACGCTTGCGCCGAAGCGCTGCAGGAACACGCGCATCGCGGGCGCGACCTCAGGTGCGGAGCGTCGCATCGCATCGAGCGCCGAGGCCAATTCCTCACCCGATGCCCATCGTTCGTCCGGTGCCTTCCCCAGGCAACGCTCGACCGCATCGATGATCTCGGTCGGCAAGTCGGGGCGGAGTCCGGCGAGGGGAGGCGGCTGCTGGGTCAGGTGCATGGCGAGCAGGGTCGTCGGAGACGAATGCTCGAAGGGCAGTCGTCCGGAGAGCATGTAGTAGCCGACGACGCCGAGCGAGTAGAGGTCACTCCGGCCATCGATCACGTCGCCGGAGGCCTGCTCCGGGCTCATGAACTCCGGCGTTCCCACGACCTCTCCCACCCGCGTCAGTCCCTGCCCGGGATTGGCGGCTGCCGCATTTCGGGCAATGCCGAAGTCGGTGATGAGCGCGCGACCCGAGGCGCGCTCAACCAGGATGTTGTCCGGCTTGACGTCGCGGTGCACCACGCCCCGCCCATGCGCATAGGAGAGCGCCCACGCCATCTCCTGCAGCAAGCGCACGGCCTCGATCACGCTGACCGGACCCGAGCGGCGAATCCTCGCACCCAGCGTCTCGCCATCGACGAACCCCATCACGAACGCCAGGAGCCCTTCTCGTTCCTCGATGGCATGAACGGGGACGATGTTCGGGTGCGAGAACGATGCGGCGACCCGGGTCTCACGGAGGAAGCGCTCACGGAGATCAGGCTGGGAACTGAGCGCAGGTGGCAGCACCTTGATGGCCACGGGCCGATGCAGACGGGCATCGTGCGCGAGGAAGACAGCCCCCATCCCACCACGACCCAACTCGCGTTCGACGGCGTACTGATCACCGAGCACCGCCTGCACGTCGCCGAGCGCGGTCACGACAGGTCACCCACCCCGCGGTACGTTCCCCAGGCTTCGCGCAACACGTCACTGATCTCGCCGATCGTCGCCCGGGCACGCACCGCCTCGATGACCGGCGGCATCATGGGGGTGCTGCCATCGGCGGCTGCACGCACGTCGGTGAGCGTGCGCGCCACGACGGCGGCGTCGCGGCTCGCGCGCACAGCGGCCACGCGATGGTGTTGCTCGGCCTCGAGGGCACCGAAATCGGGAGCAGGAATCACCCTGGGCGTGGCGTCGTCGGTGAACCGGTTGACACCGACCACCGTGTGCGCGCCGGCCTCGAGGGCCTGCTGCGCCGCCCACGCACTGTCGGCGATGGCTCGCTGGAAAAATCCGGCCTCCACCGCTGCGGCGGCGCCACCCATGGCATCGACCTCTTCGATCAACGCGCGCGCATCCGATTCGATGCGATCGGTGAGCGTCTCCACGTACCAGCTTCCGGCGAGCGGATCGACCGCATCGGACAGCCCGCTTTCGAAAGCGAGCACCTGCTGGGTCCGAAGCGCCAGCGTGGCCGACTCCTCGCTGGGGAGCGAGAGCGCTTCATCATATCCGTTGGTGTGCAGCGACTGGGTGCCGCCAAGAGTGGCGGCCAACGCCTGCACGGTCACCCGCACCACGTTGTTCATCGGCTGCTGCGCCTGCAGCGTGACACCGCCGGTCTGGGTGTGGAACCGAAGGCGGGCAGTGGCGTCATCGGCGCCAAAACGCTCGCGCATCAGGCGCGCATAGAGGCGTCGCGCAGCCCGGAACTTCGCCACCTCCTCGAAAAGATTGTTGTGCGCCGCGAAGAAGAACGACAGCCTTGGACCGAAGCTCGAAAGCGGCACTCCGGCATCGATCCCGCGACGGACGTATTCCATTGCATTGGCGAGGGTGAACGCGACTTCCTGCACCGCGGTGGAACCGGCCTCACGCATGTGGTAGCCCGAGATGGAGATCGGGTTGAAGCTCATCTTCTCGTCGGCCACGAACCGGAATATGTCGGTCACCAGTCGCAGCGACGGTTCCGCCGGATAGATGTAGGTGCCGCGCGCGATGTACTCCTTGAGGACATCGTTCTGGATGGTCCCGGACAGCGCGGCACGCTGGACGCCCGACTCCTCGCCCACGACGACATACATCGCCAGCAGCACGGCTGCAGTGGCGTTGATCGTCATCGACGTGGAGACACCGTCGAGGGGAATCCCGCCGAAGAGCACGGCGAGGTCGTCCACCGTGTCGATCGCGACACCCACCCGCCCCACTTCGCCCGCCGCCATCGGGTGGTCGGAGTCGTACCCCATTTGCGTGGGCAGGTCGAACGCGGTGGACAGCCCGGTCTGCCCAGCGGCGAGGAGGGCGCGGAAGCGGGCGTTCGTGGCGGCGGCGGTACCGAATCCGGCGTACTGCCTCATCGTCCACGGTCGACTGGTGTACATCCCCGGATACACGCCGCGAGTGAACGGAAAGCTCCCGGCGGTACCGATGTCCCGGGCCACGTCGCCCCGCCAGGCCTCCCCGTCGGGCAGGCCGGCGTCAGCCGTCACGATGCCGTGACCTGCTCGGCGATCACCGCGTTGACGTACGCCACGTCGTCGGTGCCTCCGATCACGAGTGGCGTCCGCTGGTGCAGCGCGGTGGGGATGATGTCGAGGATGCGATCGCGGCCGTCGCTGGCGGCGCCGCCGGCACACTCTGCCAGGAACGCCATCGGTGCGCACTCGTAGAGCAGGCGCAGCTTGCCGTTCGGGTTCTTCCGGTCGCCGGGATACATGAACACCCCGCCTGCGATCAGGTTGCGGTGAAAATCAGCCACCAGCGCGCCGACATACCGGGAGTTCTTGCCGACGATGCGGTCGGGATCGTCACCGTGAAAGCCGCGTACCGCGCGTTGCACGCCCGGGTCCCAACGGCCGAAGTTCGACTCGTTGACACTGTAGTACTTGCCGACCGGCGGGGTCGTGATCTCGGGATGCGACAGCAGGAACTCGCCGATGGTCGGGTCGAGCGTGAAACCGTGCACGCCGTGCCCCGCTGAGTACACCATCATCACGCTCGAACCGTACATCACGTATCCGGCGGCCACGATGTCGCGGCCCGGCTGGAGCACATCCTCCAGCGTACCCGGTCCATCCTTGGTACGGCGCAGGTAGATCGAGAAGATGGTGCCCACCGATGCGTTGACGTCGATGTTGGACGAGCCATCGAGCGGGTCGAAGAGCACCGCATACTTTCCTGCCGGATACCCCTCGGGAATCGGTATCAGCGTCTCGTCCTCTTCCGACGCCATCGCGCAAACGCGGCCAGTGTGGTTGAGCGCATTCTTCATGGTCTCATTCGCGAACACGTCGAGCTTCTGCTGCTCCTCCTCCTGCACGTTGGTGCTGCCGGCCGCACCCAGGATGTTCACCAGGCCGGCGCGGCGAATCTGCGACGCGATGATCTTGGCTGCCAGCGCGATATCGTACAGGAGGTTGGTCAGTTCCCCGGTGGCGTCGGGATGAAACCGCTCCTGGTCGAGGATGAAGCGTTCGAGGGTGGTCACCTGGGTTCTGTCGAGCACGGCGTCTCCTGGGACGAGTTCGGCGGGACACTTCGAAAGTCGTGCGGGCGCGCCCATTGCGCACCTCGACGTGCTGGCCATCGGTACTCACGTGGACGGTGCCGGCATCATCCGTCCGCCACACCGGGAGGCCAGCATGCTCAAGCCGGGCAAGGGTCTCGGGCGCAGGGTGACCATACCGGTTCCGGCCGAGCGATACGACGGCGACCTGTGCCTGCAATCGTTGCAATACCGCATCGCCCGTCGCGCCGCGTGAACCATGATGACCGACCTTGAGCAGCGTGGTTCCTGACGCCGTCGCGGCTCCATGCCGCTTCCGACGGTATCCCCGCGTCACCGGTGAGCACCGCCACGAACCCGCCGTACCGCACCTCGAGCACGATCGAATCCTCATTCAGGTCGGTCCCCGCGCCCTCCCAGCCCGCGGCTGGATGAAGGACGCGGAACGCCACGCTGTCGATCATCCACTCCTCGCCGGCCCGGGCCACGCGCCAGCGCGTACCTGACTCTCGCATCGACCGCAGCCACTCGAGGTACGCCTCGTCGGCAAACGAGACGCCCGGTTCGATGGCCACCGTGACCGGGATGGCCCTGGCGAGCGCCGCGGCTCCGCCCACATGATCACGGTGCGCGTGCGAGAGCACGAACAGGTCGACACGCCTCGCGCCATGTCGTCGGAGGTGGGGCACCAGAACGCGTCGCCCCGCATCCGTTCCGCCGGCGGCCGGACCGGCATCAACGATCACCCATCGACCTCGCGGGGTCCTGATCGCGATCGCATCGCCCTGACCGACATCGAGAAAATCTAAGGTGAGGCGACTTGATCCGCGCACCGATGTCGCCGCGAAAGCCAGCCAGATCCAGCTTCCCGCAACCACACCCCACGCTGCGCGGCGTCCCGCCTCCCGCCTCGTGGCACCACCCCGGATCAGGCACCATGCGGCCAACAGCACCGTGAACCACCCCAGCAGCGACGCCGGACCCGGCTCGCCCACCCACCTTCCCAGCGGCACCGCCTCACCGACGGTCGCCAGCCACTCGACGCCCGCGAGCAGCACTCCGCGCCGACGCCGCAAACGCCGATGCCACACCGGGTGCGATCGGCTCGGCCAGCAGCGCAACGAGGACCGACGGCACCGCGAGCGCGGTGAGCGGAATCGCCACGAAATTCAGCAGGACGCCGATCAATGCAACCTGACCAAACACCATCGCCGAGATCGGTGCAGTCCCGAGCGTGGCTCCCACGGATGCGGCCAGGGTGCGCCACCCGGCACCGCGACCGATCGCACGATCACTCCACCGCGTGGCCACGATCGCCCCACCCAGCGCAGACGCACTGAGCCATCCGCCGATGCTGGCCACCGATGCCGGATCGGCGATCACGACCAGGAGCGATGAACTGGCGAGCAACGCAATCGCATCGACCTTGCGCTGCCGCCACCGGCTCCACGCAACCAGGCCAAGCACCCAGCCCGCACGGGCTGCGGGCGCCGGCCAGCCGAGGAACGCCACGTACGCCAGCGCCATGAGCGCAGCACTTCCCTCCGCGACATGCCGACCGAGCGGCAGCGCGCGAAACAGCAGCAGGAGCCAGCCCGCGATCAAGCCGACATGAAAACCGGAGATCGCGAGCAGGTGCACCAACCCGGCTGCCGCGAACGCGTCGCGCAGGTCGCGGTCGAGCTCTGCCCGCCGTCCCGTGACCAGCGCATCGACGAGCGGCGCCCGCGCGCCGAAGAGCTTGGCCGACCGCTCCCGCACGGCATCATGGATCCGGTCGCGCAGGCGGGGAGGTGCGGCAGCCAGGAGATCTACCGAGGTTGCGACGATCGTCGTGGGCTCGGGCATCACCGAGCGTCTGGGCAGCACCGTTCCGCCGACCCGTACCATGGCGCCGGACGCCGCCACGATGCCTGGCGGCCAGCGGAGTCGAATCATTCCGCGGCACCGGGGATCAGCGGACCCTGCCCGGATCCAGCCGGCCACTCCTGGCTCCTCCAGGCGGACCTCGATGGTGATCGGGCCGGCCGGCAGAACATCGCGACATCCCGACCGATGCAACTGACCGGTTACCGCGCCGATGACTGTTCCGATCGCGAAGCCGACAGCAGGGATTCGCAGCAGGTCGCGCCCAGCGAGCGCCGCGACGAGCAACGCCACGAACATCGCGCCCTCTGGGTCCCGAAAACGCGCGAGGCCGGTCGCTAGACCGGCCCCGTAGGCAACGAGCAGCAGGACGGCACCGGGCGGTGCGGTCATGTCCTCGGGTAGCTACCCGCTGCGTCACGAGGGAGCCGCGTCACCCGCGTGATCGCCTCGATGACCTTGACGTCGATGGCCGTGCGGTGCTGGGGTTCGTCGAGCGACGCCCCGGTCACGGCCTTCCCTTCCGGACTCAGCACGTACCGCGACGGAAGCCGATTGAGCGCATACACAATGGCGTCATCCCGATTCGCGGGCGTGTCGACAAACCCGGGCACCGATCCCTTGAGCCGCTCGTACGCGGCGCGCACGTGCTCCTCCATCGCATTGACGATCATAGTACCGCCAGTCGGGCTTGATGCATCGCCCCGGTGAAAGTTGAGCCGGTGGTGCCGGTGAGCTGCACCTGATGGTACTCCCCGATGCTCGAGGCCGGGAGGTCGACCAGGACCATGTGATTGCGTCGTGTCCGGGCGAGCATCATGTCCCCGCGCCGCGCCGGACGCTCGACGAGCACCTCATGCACCTCGCCGACATGTGCCGCATTGCGGCGGCGAGCCTGGCTACGCACCACGTCGATCAACCGGTCGAGCCGCTCCGTCGCAATATCGTCATCGACGTGATCGCGAATCCTGACCGCAGGCGTACCCTCTCGTACCGAGTACTTGAACGTGTACGCGTCGTCGAACTCGGCGGCCGTGACGACCGACAGGGTATCGGCAAACTCATCCTCGGTCTCACCCGGGAATCCGACGATGATGTCGGTCGAGAACGTGATATCGGGCATCGCCGACCTGATCTCGGCCACGACGTCGAGATAGCGCTCCCGCGTGTAGCGGCGGCTCATCCGTCGGAGCACCGTGTTCGACCCGCTCTGAACCGGCAGGTGGACATGATCGCATACGGCAGGCGTCGTTGCCATCGCCTCGATCACGTCGGGGGTGAAATCCGTGGGGTACGGTGACGTGAACCGAACCCGACGAATGCCGTCGACCGCGCCGACGGCACGCAGGAGTGCCGCAAAGTCATCGGTGCCGTCGTGATACGAGTTGACAGTCTGCCCCAGCAATGTCACCTCACTCGTACCGCCTTCTGCGAGCCCACGCACCTCGGCGACGACGTCGGCGAGTCGACGTGACCGTTCCGGCCCTCTCGTGGTCGGGACGATGCAGAAGGTGCAGCGGTAGTCACAGCCCCGCTGGACCGTCACGAACGCCGTCGGACCGGCCTGGCGAACCTGCGGGATGTCCTCGTAGTGCTCCCAGCTGCGGTACTCGACGTCGGCAGTGCGCACGCCACCAGCTGCGTGTCCGAGGAGTTCGGCAAGGTTGCGGTACCCATCAGGGCCGACGACGAGATCCACCTTGGGGACCCGCTCCAGGAGTATCGGACCCAGGCGCTGCGCCATGCAGCCGACCACGCCCAGCACCGTTCCCGGCCGCTTGTGCCGCTGGAGCTCACCCATGCGGCCGATGACCCGCTGTTCGGCGTTGTCTCGCACCGCGCAGGTGTTCACCAGCATCACGTCGGCACCTTCCGGTTCGGTCGCCTGGACGTAACCTTCCCCCGCGAGGACGCCGAGAATCAGTTCGGTGTCTGCGACGTTCATCTGGCAGCCGTAAGTCTCGATCCACACCCGCTTCATCCCGCCTCCCATCAATGCAGAGGGCGCGCCGTCAGCGCGCCCCGCCCCAAGGCCGTCGATCACGGGCCGTGGGTCGTCATGGCGTGCTCCCGCCGGTGAAGATGCTGACACCAACCGACAGGACCCACGCCGATTCCGAAAACGCCGTACCCTGCTTGCGCTGAATGCGCTCGATCGAAAGGTCGATCGCGCCCACGTCGCGTGCGTCGCTCGCCGGACGGAAGCGCATGCCCGAACCGAGGGACACACCCCACTCTGACGGCTGCCCGCCCCCGAGCAGGAAAGGGAGCTTGGCATACCGGGCCCCGAGCCTGATCGGACGATGGCCCGCGCGGCGCGAGTCGGTCTGGAGTTCACCACCGACCGAGACTTCAAGGGTGTTGTCTGCGCCAGCAGCACCGTTGGCCTGGACACCAGCATCGGACACCGACCAGTTGCGCGCGGTCACCTGTGCGGCCATATCGAACGCCGGCGTGACCCGCAGCCGCGCGCCGCCGGCGAGCGTGAGCGGGAGGTCGATGCGGCACCGGCAGCCTGGTGCTGTCGCGGTCGATCTTGAGCGATCCGTCCTGCCGGATCGACCCAGCGATCGCGAACCCCGGGGTCGGCTGGAACATGAATCCCACCGACACGCCTACGCCCTGGTACGAAAGCTCCGCCCGTTGCTCAGCGGTGATGTAGGTGCTGTCGTCGAACACCCGGCGCGTCGCGAGGCGGTTCGAACCGGTGAGGAGGTGAACACCCGCGCCAACGGCGAGCCGCGGCGAGACCCGCCACGACCCGGCGAGACGCAGGTCATTGATACCGCCGCGTGCGGCGAGGGTGTCGGTGTACCCGACGGGCGTGCCCCGGGGCGACACGGTGCCCACGCTCGCAATGGTGAAGTCCCGATCGGCGTAGGTCGAATAACTGAACGCCAACGCCAGCGGCGTGGTGCCAACCGGGCCACCGACGACCACCTGCGGGAATCGGGTCGAGTTGAGCGATCCGTCACCCGCCGAGTTGGTGACGCTGGTCCACGCCGATGCGGCAGTGAACATGCTGGTGACCGTGCCAAGCTGGGCAAGCGCGGCGGGATTGCGATTGGACAGTCCGTCAAAAATTCCGAGTGCGCCGCCCATGGCGAGTCGCGCGCGCCGACTCCATGCGTCCCGGGTGACCAAGGCCGCGAACGCCGAACTGGGACGACTGCGCACTCGCCTGCGTGGCGCCAACGGCGAGAAGCGTGACCGCGAGGAATCGCCGTGTCATTACAGGCCCTCGAACGCGAAAGGCGGACGGTACGTGATCCGCAGTCGCGGCGGAGTGCCCTGCCGGGTCGACTCGAAGAGCGGCGCAATGAACGTGGCCCCCTCCTGCAGGATCGACAGCCGGACGATTGACGGCAGCGGGTTCGTGCCCTGCCACAGCTGCACGAGGCCCACCATGTCGACCTGCACCACACTGGCGGTGTTCCGGGTCAGCAAGGTGGAGACGACGCGATCGAAGACGACTGGCGATTTTGCACCGAAATCCACCAGGACAGCACGCGCGTCGAGCCGTGCCGTGTCTCCCGGGATCGCCACCAGCGGCGCCGACAGCGTGAGTTCGAGGGTGGCGCGGAGAATGGTCGCGGAATCACGGAGGAATGGCGGCAGCGCGAAACGGATGAAAGTCCGTGATGCGGGGAACCCTCCCACCTCGAGCAGGTTCGCCGGCGCGGGCCCGAAATCGTCCCGCGCCGTGAAGTTGAGATCCGGCGCACGGCTGAGCAGCTGCTTGCGCACTGTGGTGTCGGCAACGTTGGCCGTCACGTATGTGGTGAACAACGGCGTCGAGCTGCCCGAGTTCAGCGCACCGACCTGGATGGCGGCGCCACCATTCGACCTGATACGCAGCCCGATCTGGAGCTTGGTGCTGTCAGCCGGGATGAACGCGAGCTTGGCCACCGCCTCCGGCGTGAGTCGGACGCGCAACTCCCCGCTCCGGTCGGAATCGGCGATCGGGATCTCCGCGAGCAACGACGCCGGCGTCATCTCGGCGTCGATCGCGGCAACCGAACTCAGCGAATCGATGGAGCGCGGCAGGCGGTACAACTCGAGCACGACGCCGCCGACCGTCGAGTCACGGCGCTGCAGCACAACGCCGAGAGCGACCGAGTCGACAGTGAAGGTGCGCAAGGTGTCGCGAACCAGGACGGAGTCGCCGCGTCGCGCAAATCGGATCACCGCGCGCGACTGGCCGTAGGGACCACCGTCGGAAAGCAGCAACGCGACAGGATCGCTCCGTCCCTGGAATCCGGTGAAGCTGGAATCCCCGGACGGAACGGCAGTGAGTACCGTGTCGCGAATATCCACGTCACCGCCGGGGCAGAGCGCGGGGCAGTTGCCGGGCGTGGTCAGCTTCTCGGTGCACGCCGAGAGGGCGGTGACGAGGGCGACCGTGGCGAGGGCGCGGCGCATCACGAGAGCACGGCACCGGTGAATGCGGCGGGCAGCAGCTCGGCCACGGTCCACCTGAGCGACGAATCGGAACCGTGACTCTCGATGACGAGGTCCGGGGCAAATTCAGCCAGCACCTGCCGGCACGCACCACATGGCGCGACGGGCAGCGCGGCGTCACTCACGAGCGTGAGCGATCGGAAACGGCGATGTCCCGCCGTGACGGCGGCACCAATCGCGGTTCGCTCCGCGCACATGGTGAGTCCATAAGACGCATTCTCTACGTTGCACCCCGTCACGATGTCCCCATCCTCGGTCTCGAGCGCCGCGCCCACCCGGAAACCGGAATAGCGGGCATAAGCCTTGTCACGCGCTGCTTCGGCGGCCGTTCTCAGTCGCACTCATTCCGCCCAAACCTCGTGAAGGAACGATGTGCCAGCCGCGAGCGGCGCAACGCCAAGAAAATCCGCGATCGTCTGGCCAGCATCGGCAAACGTGGAGCGCTCCCCGACCGACACCGGCCGGACCTTCCCGCCTGCGATCAGGAGGGGCACGCGCTCCCGGGAATGATCGGTTGACGGCGTCGTCGGATCATTCCCATGGTCGGCCGTGAAGATAATCAGGTCGTCGGGCCGAACCCGCCCGAACGGCGCCCCCGATCCAGCGATCGAGCTCCTCCAGGCCCCTCGCGAAGCCGGTGACATCGTTGCGATGGCCCCAACTCTGGTCGAACTCGATGACATTGGCCAGCAGCAAGCCATGTTCAAGCGTCTCCATCGCCCGGTCGATCAGGGCGTACGCCTCGGCGTTGGTTGCGGTGTGAACGCTTGAGACCCCCCGGCCGGCAAAGAGGTCATCAACCTTCCCGACGCCCGTAACAGGCACTCCTGCCGGCCGCCAGGTGATCCAGCAGTGTCGGGCCCACCGGCTCCATCGAGAAATCCTTGCGATTGGCTGTCCGCTCCCATCGACCTTCGGCGCCACGAAAGGGTCGCGCGATCACTCGGCCCACCCCGACCGGTCCCACGAGGAGTTCGCGTGCCATCTCGCACGCGGCGTACAGCTCCCCGAGCGGCACGACGTCCTCATGGGCCGCCACCTGGAACACGCTGTCGGCGGAGGTGTACACGATCCAATCGCCCGATCACCACGTGCCGGGGACCGTGGAGATCGAGGATCGCGGTTCCGGATGCCGCGACGTTGCCGAGCACGCCGCGCCCGGTGCGATGGGAAAAGGTCTCGAGCAGTGATGATGGGAATCCGGCTGGAAAGGTCGGGAACGGGCGTTCCATGACGACGCCACAGAGCTCCCAATGACCAGTGGTGCTGTCCTTCCCCTCGCTCAGCGGCTGGGCAGTGCCGTAGGCGGCGAGGACGTCGGCCGGGAGCGGTAGCCCCGTGTCGCCACAGTGCCCCAATCCGAGCGCGGTCAGCGCGGGAAGCGAGAGTCCGGGACTGGCACGGACGACGTTGCCGAGCGTCGAGCTGCCGGAGTCTCCCCAGGCCGCGGCATCCTTCGCTTCGCCGACACCCAGGCCGTCGAGAACGATGAGCGCCGCGCGGCGCATCAGCTCGCGCCGGTCGCGAACTTGATGCGGAGCGTCGTGAGGGCCTCGTCGAGCAGCCGCGACTCGTCGGGGTCAAGATTGCCGCGGGTCTTTTCCTGCAGTGCGCCCAGTGTGTCGATCAGCGCGCGGGCGAGCTGCTTGGCGTTGTCCGCGCCCGCCTCGGCCGCGCCTTCCGGCATCGTCCCGTCGAGCGACGCGTTCGCCTGTGCTGACAGGCCGAGAACCAGGGAAATGAAGTGCTGATTCATTGGGATCCCGAGTAGCGCCTCGGAATGCGATCACCGAGGGAGGTCAGAAGTTCATAGGCAATGGTCCCGGCGAGCGCAGCCTGTTCGTCCATCGACACGACTCCGCCGAAAACCGTCGCCACGTCGCCGATCGGCCACCGGCAGGTCACCGACATCGACCATTACATGATCCATGGTCACCCGACCGATGATCCGAAGCCGCCGGCCGCACAGCTCCACCGCGCCACCATTCGAGAGGCGCCGCGACACGCCGTCGGCATAGCCGATTCCGAGGGTCGCGACCGTGGTCGGTTGCGGCGCCTGCCAGGTCGCGTCGTAACTCACCGAGTCGCCGGCGGCGAGCCGCCGTACCGCCACGACCCGGGCCCGGAGCGATGCGACGGGAACGGTGTCGAGGCCCGGCACCCGACCACCGTACAGGTGGATGCCCGGACGAGCCAGATCGCCGCAGTACGCGCCGCCGTACGCCGCGGCGGCCGAGTTGGCGGCATGCACGAGCGCTGGCCGGCGGCCGAGTGCATCGAGCGCCGCGTTGAGGCGCGACCACTGGTCGGCCGTGGCGGCCGGATCCTGTGCGGCGGAGTGAAGATGGGTGAACACTCCCTCCCACCCCGTCGCACCTGCGAGCAGGCTGCGCGCAGCGTCCAGGGCCGCCGCATCGTTCCACCGGAGCCCACATCGCGACATGCCGGTATCGATCTCGACATGAAAAGGTGCGGTGGTGCTCGTCACCCAGGCGCGAAGCGTCTCGAGGTCGCCGATCGACGGGCGGGCCGCGACCGTGCGCACGTACTCGAACAGCGCCGGGCGTCGCGGGTGTGAACACCACGATCGGGTGCGAGATTCCGTTGACGTGGAGTTCGCGGGCCTCGTCCACGGTCGCGACGCCGAATCCCCACGGATCGGTGGAAATGAGCGCCCTCGCCACGGGCACCGCGCCGAGGCCGTAGGCATCGGCCTTGACCATGGCGAGGAGGGGCACTCCCACCCGGGCGCAGTAAGTTCGGGCATTGCGGACGAGGGCGTCGAGGTCCACATCGACCCACGCGCGGGATGTATCGGGAGTGAATGGTGTTCGCACGCGCGGGAGACTATGACCGGAGAGGACACGATGCAAGCTGACTCGCCGTTGGACCGGGCGGTCGCGATGGTTGCCGACCTTCGTGAGCGGTGTCCGTGGGACAACGTCCAGACCCGCGAGACGCTTCGCCCGTACCTGATCGAGGAGGCGCACGAACTCGCTGCGGCGCTGGGAACCGGGGACCCGGTCGCGATCCGGGAGGAGGTCGCCGACCTGATGCTGCACCTCGCGTGGCAGCTGGTGCTCGGCGAGGAAGCGCGGCGGAGTTCACCGCCGCCGACATCGCGGACGACCTCGTCGCCAAGATGCAGCGGCGCCACCCGCACCTCTTCGACATCGGTCCGGGGAGCCGCTGGGAGCACCTCAAGGCCCGGGAACGGGGGCTCGGCCGCGGTACGCTCGACGGGACTCCCGGCCAGCCTCCCCGAACTGCTCGCGGCATTCCGCCTTCAGGAACGCGCGGCCGGCGTCGGCTTCGACTGGCCCGACACCGCGGGACCGATCGCGAAGGTGAAGGAGGAACTCGCCGAGGTCGACCGCCGAGCTCGACGCCGACCGATGCCGGTCGGCAGGAACGTCTCACCGCCGAGATCGGCGACCTGCTCTTCGCCGTCGTGAACCTCGCACGCAAGGCGGGCGTGCAGCCGGGCGCCGCCCTGGAGCGAAGCAACGCGACGTTCCGGAAGCGGTTTCGCGGAGTCGAACGCCTGGCGCACGAGCGCGGCGTCGCGATGGCGGATGCGACGCTGGAGGAGCTGGACGCGTTGTGGGATGAGGTGAAGCGAGAAAGGATAAGGGGTTGAAAGGTTCAAGGGTTCAAGAGTTGAACGGAATCACCCAATCTCTGCCGCTTTCTCCCTTCAACCTTTCAACCCTTGAACCTTTCAACCCTTCAACCTTGTCTCGCTCAGGGATAGAGTCTATGAATCTGCCTTGGAAACGCGATCACCTCGCGGATGTGCTGGATGCCGCAGATCCAGGCGACGGTGCGCTCGAGGCCGAGGCCGAAGCCCGAGTGCACGAACGTGCCGTACTTCCGCAGGTCGAGGTACCAGCCGTACGCTCGCCGGGCAGCCCCTCCTCCTCGATGCGCGCGAGCAGCTTGTCGTAGTCGTCCTCGCGCTGCGACCCGCCGATGATCTCGCCGTAGCCCTTCGGGTGCCAGGCAGTCGTCGCACAGCACCGTGCGCGGATCGTCCGGGTTCTCCTTCATGTAGAAGGCCTTGGCCTCCTTCGGGTAGTTCATGACGAAGACGGGCGTGTCGTGCGTCCGCGACGAGTGCGCCTCGTCGTCGGCGCCCGAGGTCGTCGCCCCACTTGATGTCGCTGCCCTTCGCCTGCAGCGTGGCGATGGCGTCGGTGTAGTCGAGCCGCGGGAACGGGTGCGATCACCTTCTCGAGCTTCGACATGTCGCGCTCGAGCTTCGGCGAGCTCCGGCTGGCGTCGCTCGAGCACGCGCTCCACGAGGTACGAAACGAAGTCCTCCTGCAGGCGCATGTTGTCGGCGGAATCGTACCACGCCATCTCCGGCTCGATCATCCAGAACTCGGTCAGGTGGCGGCGCGTCTTCGACTTCTCGGCGCGGAACGTCGGGCCGAAGGTGTAGATCTTGCCGAGCGCCGCGGCGGCGCCTCGCCGTAGAGCTGTCCGGTCTGCGCGAGGTACGCCTTGCCCAGCTCGAAGTACTCGGTGGCGAACAGCTCGCCGGCGTCCTCGCCGATCGCGCCGGTGAGGATCGGCGTGTCGACACGGACGAAGTCGCGCTCGTAGAAGAAGTCGTGGATCGCCTGCTCGATCTCGTGACGCACGCGACAATCGCCACCTGCTTCCGCGATCGCAGCCAGAGGTGGCGGTGCTCGAGCAGGAAGTCGATGCCGTGCTCCTTCGGCTGGATCGGGTAGTCCACGCTCGGCGCGAGCACGGTCACGTCGCTCGCAGTCAGCTCGTACCCACCCGGCGCACGGGCATCCGCGCGGACCGTACCAGTCACTGCCACCGCGGCTTCCTGGGTGAGCGTCGCGAACCGCTCCCACGCCCCGTCGGCCACTTCCTTCTTCGGGAACACGGCCTGCAGGTACCCCGTGCCGTCGCGCACGGTGAGGAACGCGATCTTGCCGGAGGAACGGGTCGACATCACCCAGCCGTGCACGGTGACAGTTTCGCCGGCATGCGAGGCGAGGCCGGAAATTCGGGGAGTAGACATGCGCGGATCTTAGAAGGGGGTCGGGACAGGGAGAAGGGATCGCGGCTGGAGGCGACGACGCGGCTGGGTGACGGCAGGCGAAGATGGATGCTGCACCCGCGACGGAATCGGACTGAGCCGGTTCTCCCCCGATCGTAGGGAGAGGGTCACGAAGGGCCCAGCGGGAAGGCGGTCGGCCAAGTCAGGTGTCTAGCCGACCCTGAACAACGCCTCCGCTCGCGGGTACCTCGTCACTGCCCGCTCGCGGAGCGCCTTGTGCTCCCTGGCATCGAGCGACGGATCACGATCGAGGATTCCTCGGGCGAGAGCCCGCGCCTCGGCGAGAATGTCGGTGTCTTCCGGAAATCGCGCGACCCGAAAGTCGGTACCACCCGATTGCCGTGCACCGAGAAGGTCGCCGTGGCTCCGCTCGGCGAGGTCGAGCTCGGCGATCTCGAAGCCATCATCTGTCGACGCGAACGCCTTCAACCGATCGGGCACGTTCCTGCCGTTGGTGAGAAGGATGCAGTGAGAATCCTTCCCGCCGCGCCCCACCCTGCCCCGCAACTGGTGGAGCTGCGCGAGCCCGAACCGCTCCGGATGCTCGATCACCATCACCGTCGCATTGGGCACGTCGATCCCCACCTCGATCACGGTGGTCGCCACCAGCACATTGACGGTGCCGTCGCGGAACTCGCGCATCACCGTTTCGCGGGCAGGCGGCTTGACCCGGCCGTGCACGAGGCCGACCGTCACCTCGGGCCACTTCGCCGCCAGCGTCGTCGCCATCGTCTCGGCGGCACGCAGGTCGGCGCGTTCCGATTCCTCGATCACCGGCAGGACGATGTACGCCTGCCCACCCTCCGCGGCAAGACGACGCACGAACTCGAACACCCGCTCGCGTCCCTCCGGCGTGCGAACCGCCGTCCGAATCGTGCCCCGCCCGGGCGGGCGCTCCTTGAGCACCGACATGTCGAGATCACCATAGCGCGTGAGCGCCAACGAGCGCGGGATCGGCGTTGCCGTGAGCAGCAGCACATCAGGGGCTTCACCCTTCTGCATCAGGGCCGAGCGCTGCTCGACGCCGAAGCGGTGCTGCTCATCGATCACCACGAGACCAAGCCGCTCGAACTCCACGCCTTCCTGCACCAGCGCGTGCGTCCCGACGACCACCTTCGTTTCACCGGAGGCCAGCCGAGCTCGCGCCGACCGCTTGTCGGCCGCGCCGAGTCGGCCGAGCAGGAGCTCCGGGTGCATGCCCAGTGGCGCCAGCAGCGACACCAGCGTGCGGTAATGCTGCTCGGCGAGCAGCTCGGTCGGCGCCATGAGTGCGGCCTGATATCCGTTCTCCACGGCGAGCAGCATCGCGCAGAGCGCGACCACCGTCTTGCCGGTACCCACATCACCCATCAGCAGGCGGTGCATCCGGTCGCTCTTGGTCATGTCGTCGAAAATCTCGCGCACAGCCTGCTTCTGGTCGCCGGTCAGCGGCCACGGCAGCGATTCCCGCAGCGCCGTGGTGTGCGTGCGCTGGATGACGAACGGTGTGCCACGCTGGCCGTGTCGGGCCAGGTGGCGTGCCCGGCCGAGCATCAGTTGCAGGTCGAGGAGTTCGTCGATCGCGAGCCGGCGGCGACCACTCTCGGCCTCGGCAAGGCTGGTGGGGCGATGCACCATCCTGATCGCATCCGCCGGTGTCGGAAGCCCAAAGCGGTCGGCCAGGCCGGGCGGCAGGATGTCGAGGACGAGTGGAGTCAGGCTGTCGAGGTGGGCGTCGATCACGGCCCGCACCTGCTTGTGTGACAATCCCTCCGTCGCCGGGTATACCGGCAACACGCGACCAGGATCATCCCCGTCATCGCCCAGTACCACCATCTCGCGGGGTGCCATCTGTCGGCCGTGATAGAACCGGATCGGCCCAGCAACCAGCAGGACCTGCCCGACCTTGATGGTGCGGTCGAGGAAAGCCTGCCCCGGCCAGGCACACTCCAACACCCCGCTGTCGTCGCGAAGGACTGCGTGGAAGATCCGGAGCCCCTTGCGGGTGGGAAGGACGCCCTTGCTCGCCACGGTGCCGACGCAGGCGACGTCGTCGCCCACCCGGGCGTGTGCCAGCGGCGTGACGCTGGATGCGTCGATGTAGCGGTGGGGGAGGTGCATCAGCAGGTCGAGGGTCGTGTTCACGCCCAGCCGCGCAAACGCCTCGGCGCGTTTCTCACCGATTCCCTTGAGGAACTGGACGGGTGTGTCGAGGCGAAGCTGGGGCACAAGGGAAGATACCGGGTGACGGCCCGCTCACTGTCCCGCGGGATGGTCACCGCGCGCAGCCGGACCCTCGGGACGACTCGGTCAAACCGGAGCGCACGCTCAGTAGCGCATGACCACTCGCACATCAGCATCCAGGTCACTCTCCGCGTGATCTCGCGTCAGCCACGACACGCCGAAGAACACCACGATCGAGAGCGACAGCGTGATGCCCGTCGCGGATACTCCGGCCGGCAAGCCGAGCTGCTTTGCCCAGACCAGCGACTCCAATAGGACGGTGAGACCGAGCCCGGTGGCGATCGACGCGACGGCACCGGCGCGGGTGGCGCCCTCCCATGCCAATCCGATGGCCAGCGACGGAACCAGTGTCGACGCGAACAGTCCCCATCCCAGCACGCCCAGCAGTGCGACCAGCAAGCCGCTGCCCAGCGCAATCAGCACCGCCATACCGGTGAGCACGATCGATGCAATTCGTCCGGCGCGGAGTTCGTCGGCGAGGGGCCTTCCCAGTGCCTGCGGGAGGTCGCGGGCCACCGCCGCCGCACCGACGTTGATGAAGGAGTTCACGGTGCTCATGATCGCCGCCGCAACCCCACTGAACACGACGCCGGCCAGCAGGGGCGACGTGTAGCGAAGCAGGAACTGCGGCGTGGCATCGTCCGGGCGTGACAGCGGCGGCATCTCACCCATCAGGACCCGCGCCTTCACGGCCATTCCCACGCCGAAGAGCAGGAGAAGGGTGAGCAGCATGGCGCCCGTCATCAGCAACGGATACCACTTGAGCGACCGCGGATCGCGCACCATGTAGTACTTGTGTACCACGTGCGGCTGGCCGAGCACGCCGAGGCCAAACACAAAGAAAAGCGAGAGCGCAGCGAGCGGCGAGAAGGTTCCCCACGGTGAAAGGAAGATGGGATCCGCCTGCATGATGTCGCGCGTGATCCCGCCCAGCCCGCTTCCCGACGACAATGCAGCCGCAAACACCAGCACCGACGCCACCGCCATCACGGCGCCCTGGAAGAGATCGGTGTAGATCCCCGCCAGGATGCCACCGGCGGCCGAGTATGCCAGGATCACCGCGGCGCCCGTCACCACACTCACGGCGAGACCGATACCGAACACCGCGTCGATGATCAGGCCCAGTGCCAGGAAGTTGGTCGCCATGTATCCCGCGATCGCCACCAGCATCGCGACGGCCGCAAGGCCACGGGCGGCTGGCGAGCGATACCGGACGCCGATCGCTTCCGGCACCGTCATCACGCCGCGCACTTCGGCGAGCAGGCGCATCCGCTTCGCCAGCACCCAGGCGCTCAACGCGCCAGTGATCGCGGCCGGCAGCACGATGTACAATGCCCCCGCGCCGGCCGTGTAGAAGAGACCGGGCCCGCCGATGAACGCGAAGCCGGAAAGCGCGGCTGCCATCGAGGCGACGGCCAGCGGAAGCACGCCGACGCTTCGGCCCGCCACAAAGAACGCATCGGGAGTGCGCGTTTGGCGCGTTGCCCACCACGCGATCAGCGCGCAGATCGCGGCGTAGATAGCAGCTGCAGCAACAATCTCGGGAGTGTTCACTGCTCGCCGCGCAAGGCAGCGCAACGCGCACGGAGGTCGCGCAACGCGTCGGGATCAAGGGACGCGGTGTCGAAGTCGCTGGCGAAGGCGATGGGGAGGAACAGGAAAGGTACGAGCCCCACGCCGTAGATCACCAACGCCAGACGACGCGGCAGCCCCAGGATCAACGACTCGGCGCCACCTAAGGAGGGCAGCGCGAGCGCCAACGTGAGCACTGTGAGAAGGAGCAATGCCAGTGAGCCCGCGGCGATGCGCAACCATCGATGTCGTCGCGACGGTTGCGCACCGAGCAGCAACGCCGATGGCATCGTGATGACAATCGCCGCGGCCATGCAACCGGCAGCCATCGCGGCCAGCGCAGGGTCGAGCCATGCCATCCCGTATCCGGCAAGCGCACAGAGTGCGCCGATGCACACGCCCGTGAGCCCGATGCCGCGAAGCGTCAGGTTCCCACCAGGCCGTTCGCCCACGACTGAGCGTCGAACGGCTCGAGATCGTCGAGCCCCTCTCCCACGCCGATGAAACGCACGGGAGTGTCGAGCTCCCGCCGGAGCGCCACCAGTGCCCCGCCGCGGGCGCTACCGTCGAGCTTGGTCACGATCAGCCCCGTCGGCGCAATCACCTGGGCGAACAGCTTCCCCTGCTGCACGGCGTTTTGCCCCACCGTGCCATCGAGCACCAGGAAAACCTCGTGCGGTGCGTCCGGGAGCTTCCGCTTGATGACGCGCACAACCTTGCCCAGCTCGGCCATCAGCCCTTCCTGGGTGTGGAGCCGACCGGCGGTGTCGATCAGCACGACATCGATGCCGCGCGAAATTCCTGCCTCGACAGCGTCGAACGCCACGGCCGCAGGATCCCCACCCGATCGACCCGACACACACGCGATGCCCAGACGCTCGGCCCAGGTCTCGAGCTGCGCCACCGCACCGGCACGATAGGTATCGGCCGCTGCGAGCAGCACCGATTGTCCGCGGTGCTGCAGGTGCCGCGCAAGCTTGGCGATCGAGGTTGTCTTGCCGACGCCGTTGACGCCCACGACGAGCACGACCGTCGGACCCGCAGCGGGAGCCGTCAAGCGGCCGGGGTCGCCATCGCCGCCGAGCATCACGGCCAAACGGTCGACCAGCGCGCCGCGCAGCTGGTCGTCGTTCTTGACGGTTCCCTTGCGCACCTCGCCTTCGAGAAACTCGGTGAGGTCGAGGGTTGCGGGCACGCCGAAATCCGCCTCGATCAGCAGGCGTTCCATCTCTTCGAGGTCTTGCGCGTTGAGACCCCGAGCCAACGCACCCACGTCGGTGAGGGCGAGTCGCTTGATGCGCTGCCAGATACCGCGCTTGGGAGTGCCGAGTCGGGACATCGTGGAAGAATAACGGAAGGGTTGAAGGGTTGAAGGAGTTGAAGGGTTGAGATGAAAGTTTAAGGGTTGAAAGGTTTAAGGGTGATGGTGGTCACCGGCTCTCTAGTCACTAGTCTCCAGTCTCTAGATCAATCCCACCTTCCGCCGGATCATCCACTCACCGCCAAATCCCGCGACGGCAATTCCGAAGAGCCAGAGCATGTCGCGCAACGAACGGCGTGGTGCGCTCGGCGTGTACTCGGCCTCACGCCGTTCGAGGGTGGGTGGTGTTGGCACGAGTTCGTCGGAATACGATTCAACGGCAAAGGCGCCGCGGCCGCCGCCATCCAGCTCGTAGCGATACCGCCCCACGGGGAGCGCGAGCGACGCTTCGCCATCACCATCGAATCGGAGCGAGTCCCGACGCTCGCCTGAAGGCGTGGTCAGGGTGATCCCGGTCGGGTTGGCGGGACCTGCCAGCGCCCATCGGAAACGGACTGGACGTCCACGCTGAACAACCGGATCCACCACGCGCGCCGCGCCGCCCTTCGCGTCGGGCGTGCCCAGCAACCACGCAGCAGCGTCGCCGACGAGGGTTCGCCACGCCTGATCGCTCGCCCCGCCGCGGAACGCCCACCGATACAATCCGTCCACGCCGAACACGACGGTGCGGCCGCTCGGATCCTCACGTCCGGCAATCACGGGCACTCCGTCGCCGCGCCGCGCGAGCCGCGCAGTCATCCCGGCCCAGCCGTTGGGAGCCGTGGCCACCGGCGCGATGGCGACCGCAGGCGGAAGACTGTCGGGGTCGAGGCCGGCAAACGCCCCCATCACGGGCGACGCGCCCGCAGCAGCGAGATACCAGTCGCCGGCGGTCGAAGCGGGTGCCCAGAGCAGGCGAGCGCGCCCGGTCGTTCGCCAACGGGTGGTGTCGCCCCTCACGGCGAGCAGGTCGGCGCGCGCAGCCGCTGCCATGACATCGGCGGCGGGCACGGGTGTGAGATCGTCCATTCGGCGCCACCGCCCTGCCTCGAGTTGCACATACCCGCGCACCGGCGACTCGACGACATCGCGCAGGGTGCGATAGAGTGCACGCGCATCCCAATCCGGCGACGCAGCCAGCACCACGACTCCCGGCGTTGGGGTCACGAACAACCGGAGCTGGCGAACATCGTCGTCGGGTTCAGCGTCGGGAGCGCCGGTTCGCGCGACCTCGATCCAGCGCTCGCCATCGAGTGCTGCCGGGACGCGAACGACGATCCGCATGCGGGCGGTGCGCTGACCGCCGAATCGCGCGGTGGCCACGACGAGCTCTTGCGTACCGTCCCGCACCACCACTCGAGACGAATCCGGAATGACGCCGAACGCCCTGAGCTCCACATCGAACGCCACCGTGTCGCCTGCAGTCGCACGCGCCGGCCCACTCACCATGGTGAGTGCAACGTCATCGCCCGCAGCCCGTCCCACGCGACGCACGGTGACCTGGGCAAGCTGGTCGGGTGAGAGCAGGGTGGCATCGGCGATCTCGCCGTCGGTCACCACCACGATCGGCCTGCCGCCGGCGAGGGCGGCGCGGAGCGGTCCGTCCAGTTCGGTCCGTCCCCCGGGCTCGCCCGCGACCAGCTCGCCGAACGACGTGGTATCGCCAAGGGACGCAGCGAGACGCCGCGCGGAATCGATTGCCCCGCCCGCAGCATGCATCGAGATGGAATTGTCGAGAAGCACCAGCGGCGCGGGCCGGCGCAGTCGGGCCATCACGCCGGGATCGAGCAGGAGCAGCAGCAACGCAGTGATCGCGACCGCACGCAAGATCGCCGCGAGGACCACCACGCCTTCCGTGAGGCGGAAGCGATAGGTCCACGCGGCGAACGCGGCGGCAACGAGCAGGACGGCGGCGACGATGGTCACGAGCCGACCCTACGACGGGTTCAGTGGGTGCTCAGCGCGCCGACGCCAGCGTCGTGCGGTCGAGCAAGCGCATCAGCAATGCGCGATCCTGCTGGAACTCATCCATGCTGGAGCGCGGAAGCGGCGCACCCGCGTCCGACTTGATGCTCCGGGGATCACGGGCGACGCCATCGACCCGGAACTCGTAGTGCAGATGCGGACCGGTCGCGAGGCCGGTCGATCCGACCTTTCCGATCTCCTGCGCCTGGGAGACCCGCATGCCGGCGCGGAGTCCGACTGCGATGCGCGAGAGGTGCCCGTAGCGGGTGGTGACGCCGTTGCGATGCCGGATCTCGACAAGGTTCCCGTAACCACCGGCACGACCCGCGCGCACGACGATTCCGTCTCCCGCCGCGCGGACAGGCGTCCCGGTATTGGCCGCGAAATCAATCCCTTCGTGGCGGCGGGTGCGGCCGAGCACCGGGTGGAGACGCGCCCGCGAGAAGCCGCTCGAGATGTAGCGGAACGCGACGGGTGCGACGAGAAACGCACGCTTGAGGGCCTTGCCGTCGGCGTCGTAGAACGCAGTGCGCCCGCCCTCGTCGAACGCGAACGCCTTGAGGTCCTTGCCTGCAATCGAGAGCGAACTGGCCAGGATCCGGCCAAAGCGCATCTCACCATCCTCCGAGACCATCCGTTCGACCACCGCCGCAAAACGGTCACCCGGCTGCGGGTCACGAGAGAAATCAACCGTGTGTTCGTTGACCTCGGCGAGGTCATACACCATGCGAATCCGCTCATTGCGATCGAGCGTGGCTGCGCTGACGCCGCGATCGACGGCGTCATACATCGACGTCTCGATTCCACCTGCAACACGAATCGTGTCGGTGCGCCAGCGCACCGCAATGGCCTCCCCTTCCCAGCTTCCCGCCGCCGTGCGGATGAACCGCAACCGCTGATCGTCGCTCGCCCGCACCTCGACGTGTGTCGCCTCGTCGGAGTTCACGTCACGGCGCACGGAGAACACCATCCCCGCCCGGAAACGCCGCGGATCAAGCTTGAGCGATCGCGCCAACGTTCCGAGGTCGAGCCCGCTGATTCCCTGGCGGGCAAACAGCGCACTCACCGTCTCGCCATTCTGCAGGGTGTCGCGCACCTCGCGGAACGGGTTGGTGACCACGATCGGATTGGCAGTCGGAACGTCGGAGAGCCTCGTCCAGGGCCATTGGCCGCGCACGGCAAAAGTCAGTGCGAACCCAACGACGAGCAGGGCGAGGATGGATCGGGAAGAACGCAAGTGCATCAGTCCATTTGCCGCCTGATAAAAGTCGGAATTTCCATGTCGCCGATATCCGGCGCACTCGAAGGACGGGCCGTCGGAGGAGGCGCCGGTCGTACAAACGGCTGCTGGGCCGGCGGCGTTCCCGTGGCAGGCGATCCTGGCGCCTGCGTCGGGGATGCATGACCCGAGCCAGCCGTCGCACGTCTCGAACTGAAAGGTAACACGCTGGATGTTGACGGTGTACGCTCGACCACCGGTTCGCCAGTCACGGCGCGGTCAAACCCGGTCGCGATCACCGTGACCCGGACCTCGCCGTCGAGCCGTGGGTCGCTGCCGGCGCCGAAGATGATCTGGGCCTCGTCACCCACCGCGTCATGGATGATCTCGCTGATCTGGGTGGCCTCGCCCAGGGTGAGGTCGCTGCCGCCCACGATGTTGATCAGGACTCCGCTGGCACCGTTGATCGAGACATTGTCGAGCAACGGCGACGAGATCGCCTGCTGTGCCGCCTCCAGCGCCCGGTTCTCGCCGCGTCCGATGCCGGTCCCCATCAGCGCTGCACCGCCGTTCTGCATCACCGTCCTGACGTCCGCAAAGTCGACATTGATGATCCCGGTGGTCGTGATCAGCGACGCGATACCCCGCGTGGCGTTGAGCAGCACCTCGTCGGCCTTCTTCAGGGCGTCCTGAAACGGGATGCCCTTCCCGACCACCGCAAGCAGCCGTTCGTTCGGTACGACAATCATCGTGTCAACGTTTCGCCGGAGCTCGGTGATCCCCATCTCGGCCTGCTTCATCCGCTTGCGTCCCTCGAACAGGAACGGCTTCGTGACGATGCCCACCGTGAGTGCCCCGATGTCCTTGGCCACCTGCGCGATGATCGGTGCCGCGCCCGTTCCCGTGCCGCCACCCATGCCGCACGTCACGAACACGAGGTCGGCGCCCTGCAGGTGCTCGAGCACCTCGTCGCGATTCTCCTCGATGGCCTGGCGTCCAATCTCAGGCCGTGCGCCCGCGCCAAGGCCGCGAGTGAGCTTCTTGCCGATCTGGACCTTGATGTCGGAGCGGGATGATGCCAACGCCTGGGCGTCGGTGTTGACCGAGATGAACTGGACGCCGGCCAGTTGCTCCTCGATCATCCGGTTCACCGCGTTCCCGCCGCCGCCGCCAACACCCACGACCTTCATGCGGGCGTTCTGGGCAGATTGCTCCTCGAGCTCGAAAATCATTCCGTTGCTCATCGTTCGCCCCCCCGAGGGTCCGTCAAAAGAAATCCTGAAACCAGCGGCGCACCGGCCCGAATACCCGCTCTGCTGCCGGCGACGTTCGACCACCCGCGCCAAATCCACCACCCATCGCCACCTGCCTCGCCCCATAGAGCGCCAACCCCGTGGGGACGGCGAACGCCGGCGACGCAACCCGGTCGACCAGGCCCCGCAATCCATCCGCAGGATAGCCGATTCGTACCGGCGCCGCGAACACGTCGCGGGTGAGCTCCACCACCCCCGGCGCGCTGGCCGCCGCCCCGGTCACGATGACCCCGCCCGGGAGGCCCGCCATCGCCCAGCCAGCACGGGCAACCTCGTCGCACGCCAACTCCAGCGTCTCCTGCATCCGCATGTGCATGATGTGGGCGACAAGCCGCCGCGGAGCGCGCCTCGCGGGCTGTCCGGCCACCGCCGGCAGCTCGATGACCTCAGCCTCCGGAATCATCGGCTCGTACGCCGCGCCCCAGGTTTCCTTGATGCGCTCGGCATCGGCCTGGGTCACCTGCAGTCCGTGGACCAGGTCGCCGGTCACGTGACTCCCTGCGAACCTGAGCGACGCCGTGTGGCGAAGCTTCCCGGCGTGGAAGATCGCGACGTTGGTGCTCCCGCCGCCGAGGTCCACCAGCACCGCCCCCATCTCCCGTTCGTCGGCACTCAGCACCGAGTATGACGCGGCAAGCGGTTCGAGCACGAACTCACCCACGTGCCAGCCCGCCTTCTCGATGACCCGACGCATGTGGGCCATCGCACTCGACCTGACCGTGATCAGGTAGACCTCGGCCTCGAGGCGCTCGCCCGTCATCCCCACGGGGTCGCCATAGCCTGCCTGGCCGTCCACCCGATAGTCGTGCGGAATGGCGTGCAACAACTCCTGGTCGTGACCAAACGACACGTTGCTGGCCACATCGTTGACCCGCGCCAGGTCGGACGTGCGGATCTCGCTCCCCGGGATGCTGGCGACTCCATGCGAAACGCGGTGTGCGACATGTTCGCCAGCAACACCACAGAACACCGTGCCGACTTCGATCCCCGCGATCTTCTCGGCGTCGACCATCGCCTTGCGCACAGCTCGCGTGGTTTCCTCAAAGTCGCGGATCACGCCGCGACGAACTCCCGTGGTCCGCTCGACCCCGACACCGAGAATTCGCAGGCCCCAGGACCGTGAGTCGCCCGTGACCTCGCCGATCAGGGCCGTCACCTTGGTGGTGCCCACGTCGACCGCCGCGACCAGCCGCTGGACTGCGACCGTCATGCGCGGACCCGCTGCACGAAAACCCGGCCCGCAAACCGCCCGTCGATCTCGCGCCACGCCACATTGTGCTGGGACAGGTAATCGCGCACGAGCATCACCGATCGAAGGGTTTCGCGCGTGGCGCCCGGACGCAGGCGAACCCGCCGCCCGGCGGATTCGAGGATCACGTCACCGCGAACATCGGCGGCGCTGTCGATCGCGGCATACCACTCAGGATCGGCCAGCATGATGTGCGCCAGCAGGGTGGCCGCCGCCGGACTCGGGTCGCTCACCGGCAGGGAGACCGGGGCACGAGCGGGATCGAACGGCAGGGTGACACCTCGATGGTCGACCATCACCAGACGGTCCACACCGGCGGTGAGCGCTACCGGCACCGCTTCATTGATCCTGACGACGAGGGTTCCCGGAAATCGCCGGGTGACCTTCGCCCCGACGACTCCGGGCATCGAGCGAGTCGCAGCCTCGTGCGGACCGACCGGATCGAGGACACTCGCATCCGGCCGCAGCGCAAGATGACGAACCACGTCGTCGGCATCGAGATAGGTGACGCCGTCGACTTCGACGCGCTCGATCGCGAAGAACGACGACCTGCGGGCAAGCCGCGGCACGACCAGCACTGCCCCGATCGCCAGCGCCACAAGCAGGCCCGACAGGGCGACGCGCCTGGTGATCACGGTGCGGCCAGCGCGCGCGCAGCATCGTGCGCGACCCGGGTCACGTCGCCCGCGCCGAGCGTGAGCAGCACGTCGCCCTCGCGGAGCAGGTTGAGTACTTCGTCAACCAGGCGCGCCCGGTCGGGTTCGTACACCACGATCGCGCCGCCGGTGACCGCGGCGTCGGCGACGATCTTCCCGGTCACCCCCGGCTCTGGCTCCTCGCGCGCACCGTACACGTCAGTCACGATGACGAGATCGGCGCTCGCGAGCTTCGCACCCATCGCGGCGCCGTGCTCGCGGGTTCTGGAGTAGAGGTGCGGCTGGAACACCGCGACGAGGCGACGCCCGGGAAACGCCTGCCGCGCCGCATCCAGCGCCGCGTGGAGCTCGGTCGGATGATGAGCGTAGTCGTCCACCACTGCGACGCCCCCACAATCACCGAGCCGCTCGAAGCGTCGCCCGACGCCAGTGAACCCGGCGAGCGCGCTGAGCGCACCGTCGACGTCGGCACCGAGCGCGGCGACCACGCCCACGGCGGCGGCGGCGTTGCGGAGATTGTGCATACCGGGGACGACGAGGCGCAACGTGACGACGCGGCCATCGGGAAGGGTGAGGTCCGCGATCGACCCCTCCGGACCCATGTCACGCGGCTCGAGGGCGAGGTGCGGCGCCCCGGGACCGACCCGCCACACCGTGTCGCCCAGGGCATCAGCGACCCGCTCGCTCCCTTCGTCGGCGGTACCGACGATGGTCCGTGTGGCTCGGGCGGCGAATGACACGTAGGCGAGTTCCATCGCTTCGACCGAACCGTAGCACTCGAGGTGGTCAGGCTCGACATTGTTGACGACCGCGATCGTCGGGTGCAGGGTCAGGAACGCCTGATCGTATTCATCGGCCTCGACCACGAACAGGTCGTCGCCGTCGAGCGAGGCGTTGCCGCCCCACGCAGGCACGCGGCCGCCCGCCAAGCCGGAGGGGCGCAGCCCAGCCCCGCGCAGGGCGAGCGTTGTCATCACCGTGGTGGTGGTCTTGCCGTGGGTGCCGGCAATCGCGACCAGCGTGGTGCCGTTGACCAGCGCCGCAAGCGCTTCCTTGCGGGGCACGATCGGGACGCCCCGCTCCCGCGCGGCGACGAGTTCCGGATGCGTCGTGGCGATCGCCGCGCTCGTCACCAATGCCCGGACACCAGCTGAGTGGGATGCATCATGACCCTCCGACACCACCGCGCCCCTGGCGCGCAGGTCATCGAAGGCCGCCGTGTCGCGGTCGCAACCGCTCACCGGCACGCCACGGCGGAGCGCGGCGAGCGCCAAGGCGCTCATGCCGGCACCGCTGATGCCGACAAAGTGGAGCGGTCGTGGGTCGGTCGGGTCGAACAGGGAGGTCACGGGAGGAAGATAACGAGGTCGACCTTCCGCCCGATGCCCCTGCCCCAGCGGCTCGTTCAGTACTGTTCGATCATGATGCGCGAGCACCGCTCGAAGACCCGGTGGTGAAACGGGCGCCGGCGCCACTCCGCCAGGTCCATCTCCTTGGCGTCCGCAAAGTCGTCGCTCACCCCCTTCTCGACCGCAATCGCGAATGCCGCGTCACGAACCGCGAGCACGGCCTCCTCGTTGAGCTCCATGCTTCGTTCGTCGAGATTCGCCGACCCGACCATCGCCACGATCCGGTCGCTCACGGCGACCTTGGCGTGCATCATCGTCTTCTGGTACTCGTAGATCCGCACTCCGGCTTCGAGCAGCTCCTCATAGTACGTGTGCCCCGCGCGCCGGACCGGACGGGCGTCGGTGGTATCGCCCGGCACCAGGATCCGGACATCGACGCCGGCGCGCGCACGGTCGACCACGATGGCGCGCAGCCGGTCATCGGGAATGAAATAGGAATTGGAGATGTAGAGGCGTTCGCGGGCCGAGCGAAACACCATCCAGAAGCAGAGACGGACCGGCTGGTCGGTGTCGCTGGGTGACGACACGACCGCGACCCCGACCGGCTTGTCCTCGGCGAGATCATCGCCCGCGGGCGCGGGAAAGAATTTCGGCCCCGACAGGATCTCCCCACACGAATACACCCAGTCATTGGCAAATGCCGACTGCACTCCGCCTGCGAGTTCGCCGGTGAACCGACACATGCTGTCGCGCCACTCTTCCTTGTTGCGCGCGTCGCCGTCCCACTTGTCCGCCACCGCAGCGCCACCGGTGAAGGCGATGTGTCCGTCGATCACGATCGCTCGCTGGTGCGACCGCTTGTGCGCCCGCACCATGCTGTACCACTTCAGCGGCCGGAAGAACTTGAGCTGCACGTCGGCGTCGGTGAGCTTCTGGCGATCTTCATCCTTGAACTTCATCGAGCCGAATGCGTCCGGGTGCACGCGGACCTCGACGCCGCGGCGGCGCGCCCGCACCATCGCATCGATCACGCGGTCGCTCACCTTCCCGGATTCCCAGATGTAGCACTGGAAGTTGATCGTCGTCGTGGCCGCGTCCATCGCGCCGATGATCGCGCCGAAGAACGCGTCGCCATTCTGCAGGATCTCGGCACTGTCACCGCGACGCATCGGCGTGTTCAAGACGCCAGCGAGGAGGTCCATGAACTCGGGGGTACCCGGGTCCGGGTTCGCCTCCAGACTGAGATCAGGCTGGTGAAAATCGGGGAAGAACAGGGCGGCGATGGTCATGACCACCGCGATCGTACCGATCGCGAGGAGGATCCATCCCCACCAGGGCAGGCCTGCTACAGCTTCCATGAGCAACTCGGGGTCACGTGTGAAAATCGATGCGACAAAGAAGTGGATGATGGTCCGACCCGAAAACGTAAGGCCCCCGGTCCTCGGGGTTCTCGTCCAGCCGTATCGCCTGCATGCCCGCCACCGTACCCGCGCCGCCCCTGACCATCAGCCAGTCGAGGATCAACCGGGGCGGGCGATGAAAAGTATGGTGTCCACCGCAACGTCGGGTCGGGAACGCCGGTGACGAAACCGGATTCCATGAGTGCGCGAAAGGCCGGTTCGCGTCGTTGCCGGACGAGGTTGAGGTCGGCGCCGAGCACGCGCGCCGAGTCGGGATCGTCGCCCATCGACTCCAGGAGCGCCGTCGCCTGCCGTTCCCGCCCGACGAGCCCGAACAGGTCGCGCGCCGAGCCGCCGCGGGGATCGAGGTGCGCGGAGTGAAGGTGAACCAGGCGATCTCCGAGCCGGATCGTCGCGCGCACGGCTACCCGGCGTTGGAGCACGAACGGGAGCTCGTGCGCTGCTGCTCCCACAAAAGGCTGGTCGGACAATACGGCGTTGCCCCGATCGCTCTGGTGCGTACCGTTCCGCATCGACGGGGCGTACCGGAGGTTGAGCTCGAGCGCTCCGGCAATCGCCCTGATCTCATGTTCGCGGTGCACCGCTCTCAGCGAGAAGTCCCTTGCGTGAAAGGAGTTGCTCGTCGGTGGGACGGTGTCGCCGGCCCGATACGCTTCCTGGAGGAGTGCGACGAAGGGAACGCCGGCTGGAATGCCCTGATCGGCGTAATCGCCCTGCCGGATGCGGGAGATGACGCGCACGATGTCGCCTCGACCGATCCAGACATTCCAGGACAGCACCACCAGTGAGTGCGGCGGGTCGGCGGGTGCGGTGGCGAGGTCGAGTGACAACGGCTTGCCGACGTTGTGTCGCCACCCTGCCAGCGGGAGGTCGGTCCCGTCGGCGGGCCTGGTATGCAGGCGCACATCGCTCACGCGCGGCGGGGTGACCGGGCCGACCGGCGAGGTGCACCAGCGGCGATCTCATCCATCGTACGGCCGGTGGTGACCGAGGTCTGCTCGCGCGCCACAATGTCGACGCCCTCCTCGGCGAACTCATCGCGGTGCTTGATCAGGAGCCACTGCGGCTTCCGCTCACCCCGCCGTGTTCGCACGAGCACCCACGAACCGCGCAAGCGCTTTCCCTTGAGGACGAACTTGAAGTCTCCAGAGGCGTAGCCCTCCCTGAGCCGCTCCTCGGGATCGGGATCGCGCTCGTGCCAGGAGTAGGTGCCCCGGTCCCAGAGCATGACGGTGCCGCCCCCGTACTCCCCCTGCGGAATCGTTCCCTCGAATCGGTTGTACTCGATCGGGTGATCTTCCACTTCCATCGCGAGACGCTTGACCTTCGGATCGATGCTGGGCCCCTTCGGCACCGCCCAGCTTTTCATCACGCCATCGAGTTCGAGCCGGAGGTCGAAGTGCAGGTGACTGGCTGCGTGCTTCTGGATCACGAACGCGAGCGCCTTCCGACGGACCGCAGTCCCGCCTGCCGGCTCGCCGGTCTTCGTGAAGTCGCGCTTGCGTCGGTACTCTGTCAGCTGATCGCCGGTTGCCTTGCTGGACGAGGCCGTCTTGGCCGGGGCACGCTTTGCCACGGTCGATTTGCGCGGTGACACCTTGGCATCGCGCTTCGGGGCTTTCGCGCCACCCTTCTTCGACCGTCCCGACTTCGACGTCATCGTGCGGCGCGACCGCCGACCGTCTCGCTGACGATCGTCACCGGACGGGGATAGCTGATCGGTCCGTAGCGCGTCTCGATCGTCGGCGTCGCCCGGATCATGACTTTCGTCGGCTCGACGTTGAGGCCCGCCACCGCGATCGCCAGGTCCATCAGGCTCTCCCCTGGCCCGTCGAAGAATTGCAGCAAGTTGAGTCGCATCTTCATCGGGATGATCCGCGGTTCGCCCGGTGGCAGCGCGAGCGACGTGTCCACCACACCGGAGATCGTCTCCTTGTCGTCGAGGAAGAGCGTCCACGCCATCCGCACCATCGTGGCGGTGACCTTGTTGTCCACCGGATTCTCCGCCCGCACATCCGCCTGGAACTCGAGCGGGAGGTCGCGGCGCGCGATCGCCACGGTGATTCGCCCTATCTCCAGCGCCGACAGACCCGCCGGATTCGAGATCCGGGCGAGGTCGACGCCAGCGAGACGACCGCCTCGAATCCCGCCCAGGGCAAAGGCGACCTGACGGAGCGCGCCGATCTGCTGCAGCGCCGCGCAGCCGGCGAGCGTGCCCACGGCGGCGAGGGTGAGAAGGAGCTTGCGAGACATCGTGGCCTCCAGATCGGGACGGTCCATCGGGTTCATTCACAAGGGACGCTTCGGGGCGGCTACAGCGCACCGCATCGCCGGGAACTGTTTCCGGGCGTATTATCCGTTGCCAGGCCACCGACCCCGACGGGAGACAACATTCGTGCTCGCCAACTGGATCACGCTCTCCCGGTTTCCGCTGCTGCTCGCGATCGTCATGATCCTCTACCGCGGTACGCCGACGCTCCAGCTCGCCGGCGTGGGCCTGCTGTTCGTTGGCCTGATGCTGGACACGGTCGACGGGTTGGTGGCGCGCCACACCGGCCAGACCAGCCTGTTCGGAAGCGTGCTCGACATCGCCGCCGATCGCACCTACGAACTCGTGTTGTGGGTCGTGTTTGCCGATCTCGGGATGATCAGCGTCATCATCCCGGTCATCGTCATCGCCAGGACCACGTTGACGGATGCCTTCCGGAGCATCGGGATCGCGGCGGGAGCGGCACCGTTCGAGCAGCATCGTTCACCGCTGGGCCGCTTTCTCGTCGGCTCTCCGGTGATGCGAACCGGTTATGCCGTGACCAAGGTGGTCACCTTTTGCGGGCTGGCGTGGACGATGGCTGTGACGTCATCGGACGGCAGCGTCACCATCGGCGGGCGCACCGTCGACGCGCTCGCGGTCTTTCAGGCCACAGCGTGGGTCGCCGTGTTCTTCTGCGTCTTCCGGGGGTTGCCGGTGATCCTGGGGACGCTGCGGCGGCACTGGGGAACGCCGTCTCCCCGGGGCCAGTAGCAACTATTACGGGTCGGGAAGGGTGTACCGGAGCACGTAGGCATGGCTCCCGCCCTCCACGATGATCTCCAGCGAGCCGGCGATCCCCGCGAGTCCTTCGGTGCCGGAATCGGGGACGATCGTCACCGAGAGTGAGGGCGCGCCCCTCTCCATGACCCCCGAGTGCTGGAGCGCAAACGAACCGGTGCGCCCCCTCACGGTCCCCGTGAACCGCTCCATGGCAACGTACCCCGCCGACCCGTCCACCATCCCGTGCACGGCCAGCATCTCGCCCCGGCTTGTGCCGACGAGATCGCCGTGAAAAACCTTGTCGATCGACATCCGCCCGACCCCTCCAGCCTGGGCAGGTGCGGCAAGCGGCACCACCTTGACCTCGAAGCTTCCCTCGGCACGTGCGCTCATGGTCTCCTCGATCATCGATGCATGGAAATGGGTGATCAACCACCGCGACCCGGCTCGGCGGAACACAAAACTGCGTCGGTTGACGCGGCGACTCCCGGGATCGCGCACGTTGAATGACGCCACGGCGACATCACGTCCAGCGTCGACGACCAGATCTTCCGGAACGACCGGGGTGCCACCGGGGTTTGGTGACGCGGCGACAAAATCGGCAAACACTGTCGAGAGCGCGGCCTTGCCATCGATGCGATCGGCTTGCGCGGTCGGCACGAATGCCGTGACGTCGTCGGCGAATGCCGAAGTCATCCGGGCAAGGTCTCGCGCATTCAGCGCGTCGATGAACGCCACCATCGCCTGGCGTGGTGCGATTGCGTCCGTCGCTGCACCGGACCTGCCGTGGGCGCACCCCGTTGACACGGCGCCGATCGTCACAATCATGACGGCATTCGAGAGCGAACCGGAGACCCGATACATCATTCGCCTGGTGGCCATTCCCGCAAGATAGTTCTGCGTGTGACGGTGGCCCGCTGGCGCTCACCTCCCCAACGGCGTATCGTCCGGAACCGAACATCCATTCCGGACACGGAGCCCCGATGTCATCCCGCCGTCAGTTTCTCCATGCCGTGGCCGGTGCCAGCGCGGTGCTGCCCGCATTCCGTGAGTCGGCCATGCGTCAGGTGTTGCTGGCCGGCCAGCGGATCGATCCTGCCGATCCCACCGCTGGCGCCGACGACGAGGCGTACTGGGGCGAGATCCAGCGCGCGTTCGACACCGATCGCACGATGATCAACCTCAACAACGGTGGCGTCTGTCCCTCGCCCACCCACGTGCTCGAGGCGATGATCCGCGACCTGCGGTTCAGCAATGAGCTCCCGGTCACTCACATGTGGCAGGTCCTGGAGCCGCGGATCGAGAGCGTGCGGCGCGACCTGGCCCGCGACTTCGGCTGCGATCCCGAGGAGATGGCGATCACCCGCAACGCCTCCGAGGCGCTCGAGACGCTGATCTTCGGGCTCGACCTCAAGCGCGGCGACGAAGTGCTGGTCACGAACCAGAACTACGGGCGGATGCTCACCAGCTGGGATCAGCGCGTGCGGCGCGATGGCATCGTGCTGACCCAGGTTCCGTTCACGGTCCCGCCGCCATCCACCGACTACCTCGTCGATGTCTTCCGTCGGGCGATCACCCCGCGGACTCGCGTCATCGAGGTGACGCACATCACCAACCTCACCGGGCAGATCTTTCCGATCCGGGAGATCGTCCAGCTCGCCCGGGAACACGACGTCAGGGTGTTCGTCGACGGCGCCCACGCCTACGCCCATTTCCCGTTCACCCGCGACGATCTCGATTGCGACTACTACGGCACCTCACTGCACAAATGGTTGCTGGCGCCGATCGGGACGGGATTCCTCTACGTCACGGGGAGCACGGATTCCCGACATCTGGCCGCTGATGGCGGCGACCGAGGCGATGAACGGCAACATCCGGAAGTTCGAGGAGATCGGCACCCACCCCGCCGCCAACCACAACGCGATCTCCGCCGCCCTCGCCTTCCACCGCGCGATCGGCGCCGAACGCAAGGTTGCCCGCCTGCGCTTCCTGCGCGACCGGTGGGCGAAGCGGCTGCTGGCAGCCAGCGACAGGGTCCACATTCCCACTCCGCTCGACAGCCGTCAATCGGGGGCGATCGCGTTGCTGTCGATCGACGGGATCGAGGCGGGCGCGCTTCACGCCTGGCTCCTCAACAAGCACCGCATCGTGACCACGCCGATCAAGCACCCGGAGTTCTCCGGAATCCGGGTGACGCCCAACGTCTACACCACACTCGACGAGATCGACACCTTCGCCGACCTCGTCACCACCGCCATCAGCCACGGGATCACCTGACCCGTGGACCCCGGAGCCGTCACGATGCGCCAGATCCGCCGCTGGACCCCGATGCTGATGCTGGTCGCCCTCGCAGCCGGCACCGGCGCGTGCGCCCTGCTGAAGCAGGCCATGGCAGCACCGCCAACCACTTCGCTCGAGGTCGTGAGCTACAACATCCGCCACGGGCGCGGCGTTGACGACCGGGTGGATCTCGAGCGAACTGCGTCGGTATTGCGGCCGCAGCTGCCCGACATCGTGGCGCTGCAGGAAGTCGATGAGCGGGTGCAGCGGAGCGGCCGGGTCGACCAGGCGCGCGAACTGGGCCGCATGCTCGGCATGCAGCACGCGTTCGGCGCATTCATGGACTACCAGGGCGGCCGATACGGCATGGCAACGCTGTCGCGCCACCCGATCATCGCGTCGTGGTCGATCGAACTCCCCGCGGGGAGCGAGCCACGCGTCGCACTCGCCACCGAGATCGAGCTGCCGAATCGCGCCAGGATCGTGGCGGTGAATGTGCATTTCGATTGGCTCGACGACGACAATGACCGGTATCGCCAGGCCGTGGCGCTGGCCCGGGTCCTCGACACCCTGTCCCTGCCCTACATCGTCCTGGGCGACTTCAACGATCAGCGCAACTCACGCACCCTGCGAATATTCCAGGACATGACGGTGGAGCTGCGCAAGCCATCCGACGACCGCTTCACGTTCTCGTCGACCAATCCGACCAAGGAAATCGATCATGTCTTCGTCGGACCGGAGCGCCCGTGGCGCATTCAGGGGATCACCGTGATCGACGAGAAGGTGGCGTCGGATCATCGGCCGGTGGTGGCGACGATCGAGCACACGAAGGACCGCTAGCGTCCCAGCAATCCGTCGACTCGCTCGGCGATCTCCGCAGCAGCGAACAGGCCGACCACGGGCACGGGCCGCCGCCGCCATCTGGCGTCGGCTCTCGACATCGTCAAGCAAGGCGTCGAGCTGCCGGGTGAATCCCTGGGCGTCCAGGCCCGCCTGCGGCAGGCACACGGCGGCACCCGCAGCGGCGAGTGCGCGTGCGTTGTGGGTCTGGTGATCGGCCGCTGCGTCGGGAGCGGGATGAGTATCGACGGGATCCCCCAGCCGCAGAGCTCGGCGATGGTCATCATGCCTGCGCGGGCGACGCAGAGATCGGCGACCGACCATGCGTCAGCCATCGGATCGATGAACGGAACGACGTGGACCCGTCCAGCCCGGTGGTGGTGGGCATACGTGGCGTGGGTCGTGACACCCGTACCCCAGATGACATCGGCGCGATCCGCGCCGCCGGCTTCGATCCATGCCGCCATCAACTCGTTGATCGCGCGCGCACCCTGGCTCCCGCCCGTCACCACGACAATCGGGTCGATCGCCACGAAATCCGAAATTCGCCAACGCCTGCTGACGGAGCGACAGATCGGGTACGACGATCGGCGCACCGGTGACGTGAACCTTGCCGTGCGTCTTCACGGGGAGACCAGTGATAGCCTCCGGCACCGCAAGCCAGATCTCACTCGCCCTGCTCGCGAGCCATCGCGTCGCAAGGCCGGGCCGGACGTCGAGCTCGATGATCCCGGTCGGTATGCCGCGTGCGGCCGCCCGAAACACCACGGGGCCGCTGACATAGCCGCCGGTGCCGATCACCGGCCGCGGGGGCCTCGCGGTCCAGCATCGCGTCGATACCCGACAGCAGCCGACGAATGCGAAACGGCCAGGCGAGATTGCGCCACGGTCGCTGACGATGAATCGGCTGAAGTGGGAAGAGTTCATGCCGCACGCCTCGCTCCGGCAGTACCCGGGCCTCGACGCCCCGCTCGGCGCCCGCGAAGAAGCAGCTCCAATCAGGATGCCGCTCGACGATCGCCCTGGCGATGGCGAGCGCGGGCATCAGGTGCCCGCCCGTTCCGCCGCCCGCGAGCAGGATCGTCGTCATCGACCGCGCGCGGGACGACCCCGGTTTCGCCCGATCGAGACCACGACACCTGCGGTGAAGAGATACATGATCAGCGAGACACGTCCCGCCGAGATGAACGGGAGCGTCAACCCGGTCGCGGGCACCATCTTGAGCACCACCGCCGCATGCAGGAACGCGGCGACACCGACCATCGCAGTCAGTCCGGCAGCGAGATAGGTCCCGAACGGGTCGCGCGCCGTCTTGGCGATCCGGAATCCCATCCAGCAGAACAGCGCGAAGAGCAGCAACGTCACTCCCACGCCCACGAACCCGAACTCCTCTGCGATCACCGACAGGATCATGTCGGAATAGGCATAGGAGAGGTGCCCGAGCTTCTGGGTTCCCTCACCAAAACCCAGACCGTTGAGGCCGCCACTGCCGAAGCCGATCAGGGCTTCACAGATCTGGTCGTGCGCGGCGCATTGCGTCATCGGTCCGTTGAACGACTCCACCCGGGCCGAGCGAAACCCGGAGGAGAGCGCGAGGACCGTGCCGGCGGCAACAACGGCGCCGGTGGCAACAAGGTGCGGAATCCGCGCGCCGGCGATGAACATGATCATCACGCCGGCCGTGCCGAGCAGCAGCGCCATCGACAGATTGGGCTGGAGGAAGACCAGCACGGCCGTGAGCGCAACCGGCGTCAGCAGGCGCAGGTATCCCTCGCGAAAACTCCTCATCTTGGTCCCGAGTTCAACCGCGCGCATCGCCACGAACGCCATCAGGGTAAAGCGACCGACTTCGGACAGCTGCAGGGTCAGCGGACCGAACTTCAACCATCGACGGGCGCCGTTCATCACCGGCACGAATGCACCAATCGGCCCCGGCGCCGGACGGGCGCCCCAGACAAGCGCCACGACCGCCAGGAGGACGAGGCCAGCGACGGTGGCGTAGAAGAGGGGACGCGCCAGGCGGCGCCAGAGTTGGTAGTCGGTGCGCGCCGCGACGAGGAAGATCAGCCCGCCGACGATCGCGCCGGTGAGCTGCTGGGTGGCCTCGGTGAACCACGCCTGCTTGTACGCGCCCGTGGAATAGCAGTTGGCGACCCCGAACACCGTCAGGGTGAGGGTGACAACGGCGAGCAGCCTGGTCTCCCAGCGGAACTCGCCCGGATGGCGGACGGATGCAGCGGTCACCATGCCTCCACGATCGCACGAAAGCGCGCGCCGCGCTCTTCGTAGTTGTTGAACATGTCATAGCTCGAACACGCCGGCGAAAGCAGCACGGCGCCACCACGAGGGGCATGCGCCCGGGCCAGCTCGCACGGCGCCGTCAAAGGTGCCGGCACGCAGGACCGGCACCACCCCGTCGAGGTCGGCGGTGACGATATCTGCCGCTTCCCCGAACGTCACCACGGCGTGCGCTCCGCCACGCAGCACGGTCGCGAGCGCAGTGTAGGGTTCGCCCTTGTGGCGTCCGCCCAGCAGGACCACGTACGGTCGGGTCATCGCCGCGAGCGCAACGGCGGTGGACGCAATATTCGTGGCCTTGGAATCGTTGATCCAGAGCACGTCGTCGATCTCGCGAACCGGTTCCATCCGGTGATCGAGCGCGACGAACGACCGCAGTCCGGCGGCGATGTCGTCGTGCGACATTGCCGTGACATGCAGCGCCAGCTGACGCAGCCAGGGCATTCGCGACGTTGTGGTCACCGAGCAGCGCGAGGTCGTCCCGGCGAATCAGTGGGCGCCCCGCCAGCATCAACATGCCGGCCTCGCGATCGTACCACGCGTCGGCACGGACGCCGTTCGCGACGGAGAAGGTGAGGTGACGACCCGCCACGGCGGACACCATCTCGCGGGACGCCGGATCATCGAGGTTGGTCACCCAGGTCGACGAAGCACCGGCGTTCGCGAAGAGCAGCGCCTTGTCCGCATAGTATGCGTCGAGGGTGGGATAGCGATCGAGGTGGTCGGGGGACAGGTTGGTGAGGATGCCGACGGTTGGCCGAAGGTCTGGCATGTCATGCAGCTGGAAGGACGACAACTCCACCGCCATCCACGCCGGCTTGGTGTCGCGCAGCGCCACGGCTGCCAACGGAGTGCCGATATTGCCGGCCGCCACGCTGTCGCGCCCCGCCGATCGCATCACATGATCGAGGAGCGCGGTCGTGGTCGTCTTGCCATTGGTTCCGGTGACGACAATGTGCGGAATGCCGGCCAGCGCCTCGAGGCCCAGTTGTGCCTCGGCCACGATCTCGATGCCTGCGGCGCGGGCCGATGCCACGACCGGCGCGTCGGGCGGGATGCCGGGCGACACCACCAGCGCGACGCTGCGTGCGATGCGCTCGAGGTCGTGACCGCCGACTTGCACCGTGACGCCGTCGATCGGAGAGGGCACCGTTCCCCTTGGTCGATGCGTCGGATGCATAGACCGGCGATTCCGGCGTCGGCCAGCAGGCGCGCAGCGGCGAGGCCGCTGCGCCCCAGCCCGGCAACGCTCACCTCCGCGCCCGGCACGCCCGCCACCGCGCAATCCGGCTCATCGCAGCTTGAGCGTCGCCAGCGCGATGATCGTGCAGAAGATCCCCAGTATCCAGAAGCGAACCACCACGGTGGTCTCGGCCCAGCCGAGCTTCTCGAAGTGATGGTGCAACGGAGCCATCCTGAATACCCGGTGTGAGTCGGCGTACTCGCGGCCCCGGGTCCGCTTCAGCCACTTGAACGTGATCGGTCTGCACCATCACCGAGACCGCCTCCGCCACGAACACCCCACCGATGATCACGAGCAGGAACTCGGACTTGAGCATCACCGCGACCGCGCCGAAGGATCCACCGATCGCGAGCGACCCGGTGTCACCCATGAACACCTTCGCAGGGTGTGCATTGAACCAGAGGAAACCCAGCGACGCACCCATCAGCGCCGTGCAGAAGATCGCCAGCTCTCCCGCCCCGGGCAGGTAGAACAGGTTGAGGTAGCCGGTCGTGTCGACCCGCCCCATGATGTACGCGAAGAATGCGAACGCCCCGGCGGCGATGGTGGTGAGGCCGGTCGCCAGACCGTCGAGACCGTCGGTGAGGTTGACCGCATTGCTGAAACCCGTGACGACACCCGTCACGAAGATGACGTACACGACCGGAATGAAGACCACCAGCAGGTACTTGAAGAACGGGACCGTTGTCGCGGTGGACGGGAATCAGGTCGGGCGAGACCAGCGGTTGCCACATCAGGATCAGCGCCAGCCCGATCCCGAAGGTGACCTGCCCCGCAAGTTTCCATTTCGCGACCAAGCCGCGCGACTTCCCCTGGACCACCTTGAGGTAGTCATCCAGCAGGCCGATTGCACCGCACCAGAGCATCGCGATCACGGCAATGATGACAAACGCATTGTCGAGGCGGGCCCAGAGGAGCGTCGGCACCACGGTCGCGGCGATGATGATGAGGCCGCCCATCGTCGGCGTCCCGCGCTTCACCTGGTGAGTCGCCGGGTCCGTCGGCACGGATCACCTGACCGACCTTGTGCGCGTGCAGCCGTCGAATGACGCCGGGTCCGACCACGAAGGCGATGAGCAGCGCCGTGACCATCGCTCCTGCGGCGCGGAACGAGATGTAGTTGAAGAGATTGAACAGGATCACGCTCTTGCCGAGCGGGCCCAGCAGGTGATAGAGCATCTCGTCAGCTCGCCATGCGAGGAAGGATGAACGGAAGGATCCGCTCCAGCGTGGCGCCACGCGAGCCCTTGAGGACCACCAACTCGTTGCCCACCAGCACGTCGGCGACCAGTGGGCCCGCCGATGCAGCGTCGGGTGCCGCAACCAGGACGCCTTCGAAGCCGTTCCGCTTACCGACTCGATCGCCGGCACGAAATCTCCCGTCACCACCAGCACGTCGGGCCGGAGCGCCACCAGCGCAGCCGCCACGTCGACGTGGAGCGCCGCGGCTTCGTCGCCGAGCTCACGCATGGTGCCGGCGATGAACACGACCCTCCGGCTCGTTCCGCATCGCCTCGGTGAGCGCGATGGCGCTGTAGAACGACTGCGGATTCGCGTTGTAGCTGTCGTTGACAATGGTGAGCCCACCGGCGGTGATCACCTCACCGCGACCCCCGGGGATGGTGAATCCCTCGAGCGCGCGCGCGGCGGCGCCTGGATCGAGCTCGAGCTCCCGCACCACTGCCCACGCGAACATCGCATTGCCCGCCTGGTGCACGCCACGCGCAGCGAGAGCGAACTCCACGCCGTCGATGGCGACGACGGCCCTGCCATCGGCGGTGATGCGAACCGAATCGGGGTGGACGTCGGTCTCGCCGAGCCCCGCTGTCACGACACGCCGTGCACGGGTGCGGGCCCCCGCGGCCAGTTCCGGTGGGACGATCCCCGCGATCGCCAACGGCGCGTCGGCGGTGAGGGCCAGCTTCTCGCGCACCACGCCCGCGACGCTGCCGAACCCCTCGAGGTGGCCGGCACCGGCATTGAGCACGACTGCAATGTCCGGGCGGATGATCTCCCGATAGCGCGCGATCTCGCCGGGCTGGTTGGCACCCGCCTCGATCACCCACGCCCCGGCGTCGTCGGGAGCCTCGAGAATCGTCAGCGGGACACCCACGAGATTGTTGAGATTCGCTCGGGTCCGGTGGGTCTTCCAGCGTGTCCCCAGCACCGCAGCCATCATCTCCTTGGTGGAGGTCTTGCCGTTCTGCCCGGTGATCCCGATGACCGGCCCGGTAAACGCGTCTCGACGGCAGCCGGCAAGGTCACCCAGTGCGCGCAGCGTGTCGTCCACCTGATACAGCGTCAGGGCCGCCGGCGCAGTGGTGCCGTGCCGGACAACGGCACCGGTCGCCCCCGCTGCCAGCGCGTCGGCGAGGTGGTCGTGACCGTCGTGGTTGTCACCGCGGAGCGCTACGAACAGCGACCCGGGCACGATCGTCCGGGTATCGGTGCTGATGCGTTCGTACGGATGGTCGCTGCCGCCGTCGATACCCAGCGCCGTGCGGACTCGCCGATCGGTCCAGAATGGGGTCATCGCACCAGGCTCCGCACGATGGACCGTTCGTCGAAGGGGAGTGACTCTGTGCCGATCACCTGATACGTCTCGTGCCCCTTGCCGGCAAGCAGCACTGCGTCGCCCGGTCGGGCCGCGCCCGTTGCGATCGAGATCGCGACCAGCCGGTCGACCTCGCGCTCGTAGCTTCCTGCAGGCATGCCCTGGACGATGTCGTCGATGATCCGGTCCGGATCCTCGTTACGGGGATTGTCCGACGTGACGATCACATGGTCGGCACCCGCCGCAGCCACCTGACCCATCATCGGGCGCTTGCCGCGATCGCGGTCGCCGCCACAGCCGAAAAGAACGATGATCCGCCCGGGAGTGATGGGGCGAAGGGTGGCCAGTGCCCGCTCCAGCGCATCGGGAGTGTGGGCGTAATCCCGAATCACATGAAACGGCGCATCGATGATCCGCTCCATCCGTCCGGGCACCTGGGGCGACGTTTCGATTCGTTCGATGACATCGGCCAGTGGCACACCGCGACCGAGCACGACCGCCGCAGCCGCCATCACGTTGCTGATGTTGAAGTCGCCGGGTAGCGGGAGATGGACGTCGCCATCACCAAACCTTCCTTCGACCCTGAATCGGCTCCCCACCGCCACCTGTACGACCTCGGTGATTCGCACCATTGCATCGGCAGATGCACCCCATGTAACCGCGCGCCGGTCGCCCCGAATGGCCGTCCAGGCAGGATCATCGGCGTTGACCGCCAGCACCCCATCGGCACTGACAAGGTCGACGAGCCGAAGCTTGGCGTCGCGATACGCGTCCATTGTCTGGTGATAATCGAGATGGTCGCGGGTGAGATTCGTGAACACACCGCTCGCGAACGCCAGGCCGTCGAGTCGTCCCTGATGCAGCGCGTGCGACGACGTCTCCATCGCCACGTGCGACGCACCAGCATCGAGCAGCGCCCGCAGTGTCGCCTGCAGGTCGAGGGGGCCGGGCGTGGTGAGGGTGCCTGCGGTCGACGCGACGGCGTTCCCCGCGCCGTCGAACGCCCCGAGTGTGCCGATGCTGCCCGCAGCGCCATTGTCGTTCAGCAGGTGCCGCAGCAACGCAGTGGTCGTCGTCTTGCCGTTCGTGCCGGTGACCCCATGCAGTGTCAACGAGTCGGCCGGGTGCTGATACCACGACGCGGCCAGCACTTCGGCCGCGCGCCGGGCATCGGTCACGACGACGACCGGCACCCCCGCGTCCAGCGCTTTCTCGGTCATCACGACTGCCGCGCCCGATGCCACGGCGCCCGCGACAAAGCGGTTGCCGTCGTCCACCGAACCCCGGATCGCGATGAAGCAACTGCCAGGCTGGCACATGCCTCGAATCGACGGCAAGCGACGACACCTCGACCAGAGATTCCGGCGCCGCGACAACCAGGTCCCGGGACCGGAGCCAGCCGACCATCTCCTGGAGCATCATCGGGTGGAATCGGCGTAGACGGTGACGAGTCGTGCCAGTTCGCGCGAGTCTCGCCGCCAGCCGGCACCGAGGCGCGCACCACACCACGACCGACCGACCGCACCACCATCCCCTCGCGGTGAAGGGTCAGCGCCGCCTCCCGCACGTCGAGGCCTCGCACGGTGGGCACCACCACCGGTGTCGCAGCCCAATGCGCGGACCACACCCCCCCGCACCGCCACCACGTGAGTGCGCGGCGCGGGATCTGGCGCCGCACGCGCCGGTGCGCTCGCCGCGACCGACGCCGCCAGCGCCTTCCGGTCGAGCGGAGAGTTGCGCAACGCCAACCCCTCCTGCAGCAGCGATCTCACGACTGGCGCCGCGATCCGACCGCCGTAGTACTCGCCACTCCGGGGCTTGTTGACCATGACGTAGATCACGATCTGCGGCGCGTCACCGGGGTATACGCCTGCGAACGACGCCACGGTAGAGCCGGATGTACTGTCCGTTCTCCACCAGCTTCGCCGTTCCGGTCTTCCCGACCACACTGATGCGGTCGAGCTGCGCCCTCGTCCCGGTTCCTCCGGTGTCGGTGGCCAGCGTCAGATAGTCCATCGCCTGCCGTGCCACCGCAGGATCAATCACCTGACGAATCACTTCCGGGCGGTGGACCCACCCCGCGCCTGCGCTGTCGCCGCGGATCCTCCGCACCAGTGTCGGCCGTACCAGTTTGCCACCGTTCGCGAGCACGGCATACGCAGAGGCCATCTGGATGGCCGTGCTCATGAACTCGTACCCTTGGGCGATCGACGCCTGCGAGAGCAGGTTGTTCTCCCAGAGCGCCGGGCGGCGCAACTGCCCACGCGCCTCACCCGGAAAACCGATGTTGGCGCGAGGTGCCGAAGCCGAAGTCGCGCAGCACCGTGTAGTGCTGTTCGGGGCGGAGGCCGAGCGCAAACTGGCTGATCGCGATGTTGCTGGAGTACTTGATGGTTTCACCCAGGGTCAGGAGCCATCCACCCGTGTGCATCAATGATGTTCCGCACCCGCCCGCGACCGATCGGCATTGCCCATGCGCCACCCATCCCGGATCGCGGCGTGGTGTCGGCGCCCATCTGGAGCACCGCCGCGGCCGTGAAGATCTTCGCGGTCGAGCCGGGTTCGTATTGCTCCACCAGTGCCGACGCTGTGGGCGGATCGAACCCGTCGACGATGTGCGCAGCGACGCCAGCGCGAGCACCTCGCCGGTGTGCACGTCGAGCATGACGATGTCGCCGTGATCGGCGTCGTACTCGCAAGCGCACGTTCGAGCGCGTTCTCGGCGATCGCCTGAAGGTTCGCGTCGATCGTGAGATAGACGTCACTGCCGCGCACCGGTCGGTGCACCATCGCGTTCGGTCCTTCGATCGCACCGCCGCGGCCGTCAATGGTGAGCACCTTGACCCCGTCGATCCCCTTGAGCAGGCTGTCGTATCTCGGCCTCGAGACCGCCCCGGCCTTTTGCACTGTCACGGTTGAACCCGCCGACGATCAGCGCCGCGCGCGGCGTACCGAGGATACGATCGGTCGAGCACCGGGTCGCGGTAGATGCCACGCACGCCGCGCAGCTGGTTGACCTGTTGGGCGGTGTACGGACCATGAAAATAGACGTTGCGCGAATCTGTGGATCTTCGCCCCGACCGTCGCCGGCTGGAACGCCCGAGTGCACGCGCCAGCGCGCCGATTGCGGCCGTGGTGTCGCGCAGCTGGTCGACAGCCACGTTGATGTGGTAGCTCACGCGGGTGACTGCGAGCGCAGCGCCGTTGCGGTCGTAGATCGTGCCGCGCCACGCCGAGCACCGGGACCAGCTTTGACGCGGGCCGACTCGGCCCGCGTCCTTCCAGACCGACGTGCTGGAGCGACCGAGACCCGGAACGCCTGCGCAAGCACAGCGGCTGCGGCGAGCGCGAGCGCCCCCTGGAGAAAAGCGATTCGTGGTGGCAGGTTTGGCCATCAGCGAACCGGTCGGCAGGGTGAGGACCACAAGCTCACTGTCGGATGCAACGCGGAGTCCGAGCGCCTCGGCGCGCACCCGCAGCTGTTCGCCCAGGAGCGGACCGATCGCGCTCTGCTGCTCGGCGCGTTCGGCGAGCAGCGAATCGATGCTCAATTGCAAGGTGCTCACCTCGATCCGCAACCGCAAAGGACCGGCGAAGACGCAGGACGATGATCCCGGCAACGACCAGGAAAAGACCGGTCCATGCGATCACGAAATGGCGTCCCTTAACCTGCATGGTGAATCCTGGAAGAATCGAAGCCTGGCGCTGCGAGCCCGGGAATTGGACGAAACCTCGTCGGCCTCGGCAACAATCGCCCGCCGCGGTTCGGTCGTGCCAAGCGGCAGCTGGCCGCAGATGCAGACGGGAAGCCCGCTCGGACAGGTACAGCCAGCACTCCATGCCCGAAAGGCCGTCTTCACCAGCCGGTCCTCGCCCGAATGGTAGCTGATCACCGCAAGAGTCCCGCCGTCTTCCAGCGCATCGCGAAACATCGGGAGCACACGCTCGAGACCGTCGAGTTCGTGGTTCACCGCGATGCGAACTGCCTGAAAGATTCGCGCAAAGTCGCCCGGGCCCGAACGCGGCCCGAGTGCACCCCGGATGGCGCCGACGAGGTCATCGCTGATGAGGAACGGGGCGTTCCCGCGGCGCCGGACCACTTCGTCGGCCAGGCGCCTCGCCCGGCGCTCGTCGCCGTAGTCACCGAAGACACGCACGAGTTCGGCGTGCGGAGTGTCGGCAAGCCAGTCCGCCGCCGTGGGGCCGGAACTCGACATCCGCATGTCCAGCGGTGAGCCGACCCGAAAGCTGAACCCGCGGTGCTCATCGTCGAGCTGCCGCGACGAGACGCCGAGATCGAGCAGGATGAAGTCGGGTCGGAAGCGCTCGACCGCCGCGATGGCTTCGTCGGAGGCGTACGGTGCCTCCACGTATTCGATCCCGTCGGCGCCCAGCCGAGCCCGGGCAGTGGCAATCGCGTCGGGATCGCGGTCGATGCCCAGCACCACTGCGCCTGCGGCACGAAAAGCCTCGGCGTGACCGCCGTGGCCAAGCGTGGCGTCGACCACACGGCGCGCACCGCTGAGCCCGACGGATGATCGGCTCGAGGAGGACGGGGACGTGGAGCGAGCGAAGGGACGGTCATTGGTTCCGGTGAAAACAAACCACCCCGCCCGGAATCCGGGCGGGGTGGCGGGAGACGGGGCTGACGGGGCTCGAACCCGCGACCTCCGCAGTGACAGTGCGGCACTCTAACCAACTGAGCTACAGCCCCTCGCGACCAAGCCCGAAACTAGGGGACTTGGCCGCCTTTGGGAAGGGCTATCGGCAGAAGCTCGACAACATCTGCGGGAGCTGTGCGCGCTCCTGCTGCATCGGCGTGAGAAGTTGCTTCGCAGTGGCAGAAATCTGCTCGTTGGGACTCGTCGCGGCCGACATCAGCGCCGGGATCGCCTTGTTGATCAGGATCTCCTCCTCCCGCGCCAGTGAGCATGACTTCTGCGCACGCACGCGCTGACTGAGCTCAGCAACCTGGTAGTACGCCCCGATACCCAGCATGTAGTTCGCCGGAACGATGCGCTCAGGTGACGAGGTCCCACCGGCCAGCGCCCCTTCGGCGAGGGCCGACCAGCAGCGGCCAGTCCTTGGCCTCTGCGTTGGCAACCTGCTGCGCCGCCACGAGGATCAGGCCGGCGTAGTCGTCCTGCGCACCCGGGTCACCGCTGCCCTTGATGATCGGTGCGAACTCCAGCGCCTGTCGCGGCTGCCCGGACTCCGTCATCGCCTTGACGATCTGGTTGACCGCGCCGGTGTTCGACGGGTCGATCGTCACCAGCCGGCGGGTCACGACGATCGCCGAGTCGGTCATTCCGGCCACGCCGTAAGCACGCGCCAGGCCCTCGAGGATACTGGTGTTGTCGGGGTAGGCGCGCGCTCCGCGCTGTGCCCACTCGAGGTACTTCGCCGTGTCGGGACGCTGCGATGCCGCGAACAGGATCTTCGCGTAGTACATCGTGTCGGCCTTCACCGAGTCGAGGGCGTACACCTGCTCCAGCGCCGCGATCGCGCACGGGTAATCCTCGTTGCCAAGGCAGATGTTGCTGCGCAGGTCGTACAACTCGGGATTGGCCGGGTCGATCTCGAGGCCCTTCTCCACGACCTGCATCGCCGCCTCGGGGCGGTTGTATCGATTGAACAGCTTGTAGGCCGTCTCACGCAACAACTGGTTCGTCGGCGCAACCGCCAGCATCTTCTGGTAGATCTCGACCGTGCGCGCGGAATCGTTGCTCTCCTGGGTCAGGACCGCGAGGGCGCTCCATGCGACCAGCGACTGCGGGTCGCCGATGACCGCGCTCTCGAGGTGCTTCGCCTCGTCAGCCTTGTCTCCACCCTCCCGCGCCAGCTGCGCGAGACAGAGCTCGGCAAGACCGTGATTCGGGACCGACTTGATCGCCTTGCGGGCCGACTCCATCGCCTTCGACTTGTTGGTCGCCTGCTGGTCGATGCACGCCTTGGCATCCTGCATCGCCTTGACGGCGGGAACGAGTGCGTCCGCAGCGTCCTCGCCGAAATCGCCCAGCGCCTGGCCGGGCGCCTGCGCGACGTTCACCACGAACCCGGCGTAGTTGTCGTTGGTTGGTGCAACCCGGGCGACCAGCATGTACTGACCCGACGGGCTGCTTCGACAACGTACTGGACACGCTGGTCAACGCCGACAACTGGCTGGCGAGGACGCGTGCGGCGTTGATCGGAAGGATGGCATCGGTTGGGTAACCGTACTGACTCAACGCCTCGTTCATCTGGTCACGAGTCAGTACGGAGAAGTTGCTCCCCACGCCCTTCGTGATCCGCTCCCGCAACGACCGCCCGATCGTCACCGACGCAAGCGAGTCGGCAGTGTTGGCCGTGGGATTCGCGACCAGGAGCTTCGGCGCGTTCGACACCATCCGGGTCGAGATCCGGGCACCGGGACGAATCTGCCCGTTGACCGTGCCCGACCCACCGATGAGGATGACAAGAGCAGACAGCGTTGCGCGATGGAACATCCGATTTCCTCCGTGAGGTTCGTCCTTCTTTAGGACGGGCGGACAGGCAGTCCCCGCACGCCGCCCATGGGCGAAGAGGGACTCGAACCCCCGACATCCTGCGTGTAAGGCAGGCGCTCTAACCAACTGAGCTATTCGCCCCTGTGGTTGCTTCAGGCTATGAGCGCCAGCGGAAAGAGGATGCAGTACCCGATCACCAGGAGCACCGCGGCCGCGCTCGCCGCCCCGCTGACCAGGACTCCATAACCCACCGCGAGCGTCACCAGTGACGCCGCGAGGAGGACCAGATTGCGCCGGGCAAAGAGCGGCGCCGGCTTCGAGACTCGCTGATCTATTTGTGCCATAGCACTTGACGCTAGCGGTCCGTGTCTGAGTGGTCAAGCGGATCTCCTGCAAGAGTAATCAGATTGTCATGTTCGCCGGCCTCATCGGGAGGCTCCGGCCACCCAACATCGAGCGCTGCACGGCGCGGGGCGTCGTACCGGCGGCGCCAGGCCGCACCCGCGCCCAACCCTGCTGCCACCAGTATCCAAACGCCACCAGTGACCAACCAGATCCCCCAGTTGTATCGGCGCCGTACCGCGCGATGCCAGACCTCGTCGAAGCCGTCCGCTGTGTAGCCCGTCGTCGCGAGCACTGCAGCATCGAACGACTCCCCGGCCGTGAGGCGGTCGAGGAGAGGTTTGAGCGTTCGCGTCGGATTGCGTCGCGCGAGTTCGGCCACGGCAGACGCCGCCAGCGCGTATGCGGTTTCTGCGTCGGCCGCTCCCCCGCCTCGCAGCGCCGCGTCGACGCCCCTGAGGTCCGGAAGCCGGCCCGAGACCACCGTGAGGTTGAGGTGCATCGCGTCCAGGCGCCCGTACTCGCCGGCCGCGAGGACGGCATAGCCTTCGTCGAACCACCGTGGGACCCGAACCGTCACTCGTCGATGCAGGACAAAGTGCGCGAGCTCGTGACGCAACGTCCCGCGTGGGTCCCCGCCGTCTGCCCGGATCACGATCATCCGCGCGTCGGGGAAGGTGAACCCGGCACCCCAGTCGGGGATCCGGCCCTGCGACGCCCGCGCGAACGCCGCGCGGTCCGGCACCACGGCGAGGGTGAGCGAACCGACTTCGACGGGCCCGAGCCCGAGCCACTCGCGCGGTGTCGCAGCGATGTCGGCGAGCGCCGTCGCCATGCTCGCGTGACGAGGCTCCGCAAGTACCACCACTTCCCCTGCCTCGATCCTCACCATCGCCTCGGGCGTACGTGACACCTGGCCCGCAACGAGCATCAGGAGGGCAATCAGGGGGGCGGAAATTGTGGTGGCACTCCCGTTGGTGAACTGTTCTCCATCAACTCCCTGCACCGCGCGGCATGGGGCGAATGCCTGGCCTGCGCGCCGGTTGCCCAGGCCTGCCGGGCATCGGCCACTGCTCCGAGCGACCAGTACGCCTCTCCGAGAACGACCCACCCCTCTCCCAGGTTCGGCCCCAGCGCCACCGCGCGCCTGGCGTGCGCCGCCGCTTCGTCAAACTCTGCGCGCCGATGCGATACGACAGCCAGCCAGTAGTGCGCGTAAAGCGTTGCGCGTGGGTCACCGCCAGCGAGCGCAGCGCCGAGGTGCACACCAGCACGATCGAGGTCGCCATCCTGCAAGTGCACCAACCCGAGCGCCACCGCCGCCAGCGGGTTCGACCGATCGCGTTGCACGACAACGTCGCACGCGGCCACGGCATCGTCGCGTCGGCGCTGTCCGACGAGTGCCCACGCGAGCAGTGCCACAGCGGTGGTATTGGTCCGGTCGGCGTGCATCGCACGCCGAAACTCTTCCTCGGCCTCAGTCCACTCTGCACACGCCAGTCGCGACCACCCACGTTCGATGTGAGTCGAGGCGCCGATGTGATCGTGTCGCACCGAGGTTCGTTCGACGGCGGGCAGCTCCTTGAACCGGGCGATGAGATCGCGGATGCTCTCGCGGAACTCCGTAACCGCCGTCAGCTCGTCGTCGGCCTCACGGAACAGTGCGACAATCTCAGACTTGAGGCGGGCGCGCTCGTCGCCTGTCGGTTCCGCACCAATGGCGCCGAGCAGCTCGGCGCGACGAGCCCGCAACCGTTCGAGGAGGTCGCTCATGCCGCTGCGCCGGATCCCGCGAGGTTCCCCTTCGCCAGGGCATGGTCAGGGTTGATTCGCAGTGTCTCGCCCCAATGCCGCTGTGCACCGGCGAGGTCACCGCGCCGGCACGCAAGGTTGCCGAGCTTGAAGTAGAGATCATCGCCGAGCGTCGGAGCGAGTTTTGCCGCACGCTCATACGCCTCCTCGGCCTCGTCCCAGCGCCCGGCCCGGTAGAGCAGGTCACCAAGGTTCTTCGATATCTGCGGGATCGTGGGATCCTCCCCCAACGCATGTCGCAGGTGCGCCTCCGCCTCCCCGACATCACCGACAGCTTCGAGCAGCACTGCAAGCGTGGTGCGAAGCACCGGATGATCGGGATACGCCGTGACGCCCTCGCGCACCGTGCCCAGGGCATCGGGCCATGCCCCGGAAAGCGCCTGAGCCCAGCCGCACCCCCAGAACCATCGTGCGGGCGGAAGCGTGTCGCCGACCAGGTCGCGTGATTGCGCAAACCGCTCCAGGGCTCGCGCGGTGTCGCTCCGTCGCAGTGCCAGCAACGCCCACCCGGTCCAGACCCGCGCATCATCGCGGTCGATCGCGATGCGCCTCGGCCAGCGCGGCGTTGGCTTCGTCGAGTCGCCCGACCGCCTCGAGACCGAGCGCAAGATTATGGAGGACCGCAACGTTGGCGCCGCCGCGCTCGGCGGCCGCCGTGAACGCGTCGATCGCATCCCCCCACCGCGCCTGCCGCAACGCGATCAACCCGAGCCGGAACAGTGCGTCGCCATTTCCGGGTTCGAGTTCCGCCACACGCCGGAACTCGCGGTCGGCCTCCGTGTACATACCGGTTCGGTAGAAGGCGACTCCCAGATTCCGGTGTTCATCGATCCGCGCGACACCCTGGCGTGGCACTGGGGTGGCGGCGGTGCCGACACGCCTGATGCGGCCCGCCGAGAGCAGCCCGAAGAGCGCACGACACACCTCGAAATCGGTGAACCCGGTGGCATCCATCACGTCCCGCACACTCGCGACGCCGTCCAGCAATGGCAGGATACGACGCTCGATGTCGACCAACGCCCCATCGTCGCCGTCCTCGCGCACATCGCCCTCGCGGGCGTACACGATGTCCAGCGACGGAATCTTCTTCGCGATCACGCTCCACTCGTCAACGCGACGGGCACCTTCGAGAAGCAGTCCTTCCGGGTTGAGCCTGAGCCGCGCCTCGATGTCGTCGGGATTGACGCCCGCCTCGAAGGAGAACGTTCCACTGGTCCAGGTGAAGAGCGTGTACACCGTTTCCTCGACCTGGCGCTGCAGCTCTGCTTCGAGTTGGCGCGCGGAAATGAAGCCGAGGCGCACCAGGACGCTGCCGAACCGGTCGCCCGGCATCGCCGCGTGGGTGGCCACCGCCTCCTCGAGTTGTCCTTGCGACAGCGTGCCCGCCGCCACCAGGCGTTCACCGAGTCGATCCAGGCGGGTGACCATCCCGGCGAAGGCGATCCAGCCTTCGTCGAACCAGATCGACCCGAAGTTGCGCTCGCTGGCAACGGAGAGGCAGCCGGTCCGTCCGCCGAGGAACAGCAGCTGCACGACGTCGGGGAGCGATGCCTCCTTGAGCGATCCCTTGATCGCCATCAGCGCCACTCCTCGATCATGCGCTCGGCCATGTCAGGCCAGGTCTCGACCATCTTCTCGCGCGATCGGATGGCACCGCTGGCCGGTGCCAGCAGGCCGCTGCCCCGGCGGTGCGGTCGTTCGACGCTCTCACCCTCGATGATCGACCGGACCGCAGCCAGCGACAGCGGAATGTCACGGGCGGCCGCGGCCGCGATGACGCGCTGTACGGTCTGCTGAAGCTCCCGGATCGACGACGCACTTCGCGAAGCGAGATACTCCACCAGATCGATGTCGTCAGCACCCTCGCCGATCAGGCGGGCCACTTCGCGCAGCTTGGCGGCACGGTCGGGTGCGCCGAGTTCGAGCACGAGCCCGCCGGCAAGCCGGGTGGCCAGCCGCGGCTCGAACCCGACGAGCGCGCCCGGCTTGACGAGCGACGAAAAGGCGAGCTGACGCCCCGACTCGAGCAGCAGGTTGTACACGAGATACAACTCTTCCTGGCTTCGCTCCTTGCCTGCGAATCCATGCACGTCGTCGATCAGGAGCGCGTCGACTCGCCGGAGCCGATGCCGCCATCGGTCAACCGTCCCGTCGCTGATCGAGGCAACCAGCCCGTCCACGAACTGCGCCGCGTCCAGCACGGCGATCCGCTTCAGCCCGCGTTCGGCGAGCGCGTGCCCGAACGCGTGCAGGAGGTGAGTCTTCCCCGTTCCGCCCTCGCCGACGATCATCAGCGGGTTGTAGCCCTGACCCGGCGACTCGCTGGCCACGCGCATCGCCTCGACCACCGACCGAGTCGACGGCCCGACGGCGAACGCATCCAGTGTGGCCCCCGGCATCGGTCCGGGCAGTGGTTCACCCGCCTCGCGGGCCTCGGCCACCAGCGCCTCGGCCTCCGCGAGCCGATCCGGGTCGTGCAGGGCCGCTTCGCGCAGCAACGATGGTGCGACCTCGGCCAGTTCAGCGTGCAGGACACGCAGCACGGCCACGTCTGCCTCGAAGCGTGACACCGTATCCTCGGGGTCAGCAGCGATATCGGTGGTCAGCAACGCATCGAGGCGCGCGGTCCGGAAGCCCGCCGCGGCGTGGCGGAGCGAGACCTCGGTCACGTGTTGCCGCCAGCGATCAACCTGCTGACTCACGGTCGACGACAAGTCGGTGAGAAAGTCGGAGAACTCGTCGTGTGGCGGCGCCTCGTAATCGAACCCTGCGCCGGTGCCGGCACTGCCGGACACAGGCACTGAAACGGCCTGGTGCCCGAGCGCACCAAGGAGGATTCGGGCTTCGGCGACGCTGATCGGCTCGGCCTGCACTGCCTGTTGTGCCACCAGACGATTGAGCGCGCCCACCAGCTCGCGCACGGTGCCGATCGGGGTCTCGGCAACGGCGCCGAGCACCGCGGCCGAGAAACTGACCTGGCGTTCGTCAGCGCGCCGCGACAGGATCGCGAGCCGGGTTTCGTAGTCGGGCGCACCGATGTCGATCACCAGCCCACCCGCGAATCGTCGGATGAGTCGCTCATCGAGCGCCTGGATCTCTTCGGGAGGTCGATCGCCCGCGAGTACGATCTGTCGATCGGCCGCGGTGAGAAGGTCGATCAGGCGAAGCAGTTCCGCCTGCAGTTCGCGCCGGCCGGTGAGCAACTGCGCATCGTCGAGGAGAACGAGGTCTGCGTCGGTGAACCGCCGTCGGTAGGTCTCCGCCTGACCGGCAGCGAGCGCCGCGTGGTAGGCCTCCACAAAGTCGTCAACCGTCACGTACTCGACGGTTCGTGACGCGTCGATCTCCTGCGCCCCATGACCGATCGCCATGAGCAGGTGGGTCTTGCCGAGGCCCGGGGTCGCATAGATGAAGAGCGGGTTATACGCCGCACCCGGAGCCTCGGCCACCGCCTTCGCCGCCGTGGCCGCCAGGCGATTCGACGTGCCGACCACGAACGACGCGAAGCGCGCGTGCGGGTTGAGCATGCGGGATTCATGCATCGACGGCGTCCCTGCCAGACACTCGGCGCAGCATCAGGGTGAGCACGGCCTGCAGGACCTCGCGCACGCCGTCGCCGCGAACGGCGTCGCCAGCAGAGCGTGGTGACGATCCGACCCCGAATGCAGCATCGAGAACAGCCGTTGCAACGAGCAACTCGGACGGCAGATCCTGCTTGGAGTAGAAGTAGGCGATCGGGAGTGCTGGCGACGTGCGGGCCTCGAGGTGCTCGAAGAGCGCGGCATGTGCGGCCAGATTGTCATCCAGTCGCGCGGCCTGCAGGTCGGCGATGAAGATCACGCCGTCAGCGCGATGCAGCAGGACCCTTCTCGTGGCGTCGAACGCCACAACACCGGGCATCGCATACAACAGCACCGTGGCGGGCCGTCCACCGATCGTCCCGAGATCGAGCGATACCCAATCCAGCGGCATGACATTGTGCGGGACGGCCGACGGCGCGCCCCCGCTTCCTGTCCCGAGCCGCTCGTGGATACCGCGAAGCAGCATCGACTTGCCGCTTCGCGACGCACCGCACACAACGAGATTCAGGACCAGAGTATCCGGCGCGGGTTGGCTCATGATGACACCTCCCCGAACAACATCCGCAGCGAATCGTCGAGTTCGCGCTCGAAGCCCTCGGCCAGCAGCTCACGGGGTGGCGTGATCGCCGGCGCCGCGGCGTTCACGTCGGCCGTGAACCGATCGAAGAACATCCGGACGAGACCGACCGACGAGTCGCGGCCGAAGACGACCACCCCGATCCATCGACCACGCGGAGTGTCGAACGGCGCCAGCCAGATGCCCTGTCGGTCCCCATGGTGCACGACGGCACCGAAGTCGGTGGACGATCCGACAAGGCGCGCAATCTCGGCAGTGGTGGCCAGGATTCCTGCACCGAGCGCCGCGACCGCCATCACGTCGAGCGACCGGGTGAATCCGTGCTGCGCGATCACCTGACCCGATGCGGTCATGACCAGTGCGACCCGCGCGGACGACTCGCGCAGGAACCCGGCCAGGGGTTCGGCAAGCCACGGCTCGAGGACTCGCATCAGCGCAACGTCGCGGCGAGGTCGCCGAGCACGAGGCGCAGGCGACCGATCTCGGCGGAGGAATCCACAACGGCCACCAACCAGAGCGCGTCATCGGCCGCAAAGGCCATGAGCGTTCCCGTGTCACCCGACACCCGCACCGAATGCGGCGGCCGGTGCGCGGCGGCAGCGCTCACCCGCAACGTGCGCTGCACGAGGGCAGACGCGAGTGCCGCTACTTCCGCGGTGGGAAGCGTGTCCATCGCCGACTCAGCGATCACCAACCCATCATCGACCGAAACCAGCACTGCACCCCTGACACCGGGTACGGCCGTGGCCGAGTCGAGGAGTTGCTGCCAGGCACCAAGGGTCATGTCATCCGCCCCAGCCAGTCGCGAGCTGCGGATGCAGCCCGGTGACCGGCGGCCACCACCCGACCGACCGGCGTGGTTGCGCCGCGGACCAGGAGCAGCGCGGTGTCGTCACTGACCGGAAAGAGACCCGAGCGCGCGTCCGGTCCCTCGATGATCACCTGCGACCAGAACCCGAGGCCCAGCAGTCGCGACGTTCGGGTCGCCTCGCGCACGACCGCTGCACATTCCGCAGCGACCGCGTCGGCCACGGCGTCGGACGCATCCGGCCCGACCCCGCCCACCAGTCGCATTCCCTCGGCATCGAACACCATGATGCCGCCCGAACGATCGTCGAGCCTGACCTGACCGGTCGAGGCGGGCGCAGCAGAACCCCGCACCCGGTCCAGCGCGCTGATGACCTCCGGATCGTGTGGCGCGGCGAGCACGGCAGATTCGAGATGGCGCTCCGCTGCGGAGAGATCACCGGTCCGGAACGCCAGGAACGCGAGACCCTTGCGCGCCCCCACATTTCCCGGGTCGCACTCGAGCGCGGCCTGCCAGGCGGCCATTGCCGCAACATCGTCGTGCTGATCGGCACGGATGCGACCCAGCAGGTCGTGCGCAGCAGCAAGATCGGGATAGTGGCCAAGCCCAGCGGACGTGACGGTCGCAGCGGCGGCAAACTGGCCACGTCGGCGCAGTCGCTCGCCGAGTTCGAGGAACGCGTGGCCACGGGGTGGGGTCGGGAAACTCGGCACTGGATGGGTCACGGCTCTCGCAGGGCGTCGTCCATGGTGCGCGCTGCATGAATCAGCATCGACGCATCATCGAGGTGTGAAGTATCGACTCCCTGCCACGCGGTCCAGGCGTCGATGGCGGCGTCGAAACGGCCGGCACCGGCTTCAGCCAGCCCGAGGGTTCGCCACGCATCGGCATCATCCGGAACGAGCGCGAGACGATGTCGCAGCAGGATCACCGCGTCGTGGAAACGCTCCGACCTGAGGGCCGCGCGCGCCTGCACGACCAACGGCGGGCTGAGCACAAGTATAGCGGATGCCACCAACTCCTGAATCGCTCCGCCGACGTCCTCGACGGGTTCACCCAGCAGCGCTGCCATTGTCGCGACATCACGAACTCCGTCGACGGCATCGAGAATGCGCCAGTCGAGGACTCCCGGATTCCACGCCCGACCGCTTGCGATCGCGTCGTCAACGGCAAAGTCGGGGACACCGTGGAATCCATCCATGCTGGCACCCAGCGTCGTCCGGCGATCTTCGGCAGCCACCATCGCAAGCAACAGTGCATCGGGAGACAGCGACAGCGGACCGTCCTCGCCGCCGTGCTCCTCGAAGTCGAACCGGCCGCGATTCCAGTACATCATGCGCGAGAGCGCGCGAGAGGCGAGGCGGCGACGCAATGCTTCGCTTACAGGCGCGGGAACCGGGGCCGTCTCCCCGTCAATCGCGGCGAGCGACCGGGCCACCAACCCGGCAGCGACTGCCTCGTCAGACGCGTCGGGATGCAGCATCACGATCCGGCCGTCCCGCAGGCCCACCGTCCTCGGCGAGGTCGGGTCCGGGCCCACGACCCGGAGCAATCCAGAGCGTCGACCGCGCTCGAGGAGCTGCAAGACGTCTGCGAGGCCGATCTCGCTGAGTGGACCGTGCATCGCGCTCAGTCCGAGCCGGTGAAGAGTTCGGCGAGCCGGCGCGCGGACGCGGCCAGCCGACGGCTTGCGACCGCCAGCGGTCCCGTGGGATCGGCGCGCTCGATCACGTGCCAATCGTGCATCGCATCGCGATACCGGCGCATCTTGGCCAGCGCCACCCCGCGATGAAACAGCACGGCGGTGTCTGCATGCTCCGCCTGTGCGAGTCCATCGAATACCGCGAGCGAATCCTCCACCCGACCGGCGTGCAGCAATGCGCGACCGGCGGCGATGCCCTGCTGGGCCTGCGCCGCCGTCTCGCCCCGCTGCGGTGCGACGGCGAGCGGCGCGGCACCATTGGTCGAGGCCGACGGTGGAAGCGCAAGGAGGAGTTGATCGACGGATCCCGCATCGAGCAACGCCATGGTGCGGTGAGCGTCGGCTGGTGCGCCGCGCAGCGAGGTGGCAAGCTGGGCGCACGACCTCGCCGTCGCGAGGTCGCCACGGCGGGCGGCGAACCAGGCTGCGTTCGTGAGGGCCGCCGGGTCGGCGTGATCGACCCGGCGTACCACAGCGGCGACTGTCAGCGGGTCACGAGGCGACGATGCTGCCATCTCAGTCGAGCCGAATGGCCTCGAGAATGGCCTTGATCGACACCTGGTCAGGCATCAGGAGGAATGCACCGGTGAGCGGCTGGTCGACGCTCTCCGCGCGGAATGCCGTGTCCACGCAGAAGACCAGGTCACTGCTGCCTTCGTTCGGGTCGACCGTGCTCGCAACGGCTTCGGGCATCGAACCGACCGTGAGCGAAGGGACCGACGGCAGCAGCATCATGCCCATGAAGTTGCTCAGCGCGGTCAGGTATGCGGAGCACACGATGTTTCCGACTTCCTTCAGGCCGGACTGCTCGAGCTCGCCGAGTGCCCGAGGTGGACCGATCGGACGGCGCAGGATCAGGTCACAGAGACGCGTGGCGTCTCGTTCGTTGAATACCAGGAGTGAGCGGCCGGTCAGGTCACCCAGCATCCTCATCGACACCACCGCGACATGATCCCCAAAGGTCGCCAGCATGTCGGGGAGTTCCATGTAGGCGACGCGCCGCACCTGCGGCACCGAGATCATGATGCGACGATCCGTGAGCTGGGACAGCGCGGTCGCGGCATGGCCCGCCCCGATCGTGGCAACTTCGCGCAGGCCATCGCGTCGCAGGACTTCGAGCTCATTGGTGGTCATCTGCACTCCTTGGCGTGAATCGGCAACCTGACATCCTCGTCACTCTGTTCATGGCACGCCCGCAGGTCACACGACACTTGCGAGATCAAGCAGCAACGCCGGACGGCCGTCGTCCAGCACCGTCACTCCCGTGATCCACCTGGGCATGCCGGCGGGCCGATCGATCGGCTGGACGACGGCATCGAACTGACCGTGTACCGCATCCGCGAGCATCGCGATCCGCTGGCCATTGGCCTCGATCACGATCGCCGGCCGATGCAGCGGTGGCGGCGGCCCGCGGTAGAGGAGGAGCCGCCGGAGGTCCACCACCGGCACCGGCTCGCCATGGACATCGATCAGGACCCGGCCCTCATCATCCCGTTCTTCCGCTGCCTCGTAAGCCACCAGCTCGGACACGTGGGTGAGCGGCATCACGTACCGCTCGTCCCCGATTCCCGTGACCATTGCACGCATGATGCCGAGTCGCGTCGGGAGCCGGATCGAGAAGACGGTCCCATGCTTGGGTACGGTGGTGATGGCCATGCCGGCACCCATCGCGTGGAGACGCGCAACCACCGCGTCCAGTCCCACGCCCCGTCCCGAAACATCGGTCACTGACGCGGCGGTACTGAATCCGGGGCGCGAGAGAATGGCGAGGAGGCCGTCATCGGTCAGGGTCGCATCGGAATCCAGGATGCCCTGGATCCGGGCACTCTCCGCAACCCGGTCCCGGTCGATCCCGCGACCGTCGTCGATCAGCTCGATGATCACCGCATCGCGTTCCCGTCGGGCCTGGACCGCCACCTTGCCGGTCGCGCGCTTCCCTGCCGCGCGACGATCGGCGGGAAGCTCGATTCCGTGATCGACGGCGTTGCGGAGCAGATGGATCAGCGGCTCCGCCAGCTGGTCCAGGATGGCGCGATCGACCTCGATGTCGCCGCCGGTCACCTCGACGGTGACATCCTTGTCGAGTTGCCGGGCGAGGTCGCGCACCATCGGCGGGATCCGCTCGAACACCTCGGTGAGCGGGGCGAGGCGCACATGCAGGATGCGATCCTGCAAGGCGTCGAGCCGCCGGGCCATCATCGTGGCCGCGCGTGCCACCGGGGAAAGGGTATCCTGCTCCGCCTGACGCTCCAGTTCCTGCCGTGCCGTCACCAGCCCGCCGAGGTCCTCGATGAGCGCGTCGAGGCGGTCGAGGTCTACCCGGACGATCCGGGGCGGACGGGCGACCTTGAATGTCGAGGTATGATCGGGCTCGCCGGTCTCCACTGCAACGGCGGTCTCGCACGCGACGGCAACCGCGTCGAGGCGGGTCTCCAGCGAGGCGATCCACGGCCGATCGGCGATCCGCTCGCCGCTGCGCACCTCGGCGAGCTCGGTCTCGGTGGCGTGGGACAGCTCGGTGAGCGCGTCGAAACCGAGCGAGCCCGCCATGCCCTTGATGGTATGGAGTGTCCTGAAAAGCTCCTCGGCGGGTGCGCTCTCCGCCGGCGAGTCAAGCCAATCGGCGAGCGCGCGTCGCGCACCCGACAGCAGGCTCTGCGATTCCGCGACGAACAGCGCGACGTAGCGCGCGCGCCGCGGGTCGGTCATCCCGCCAGGACGCGTTGGACTGCCTCGAGCACGCGGGCCGGCTGGAACGGCTTCACCACAAAATCCTTGGCACCGGCCTGCACCGCCTCGACCACCAGCGCTTGCTGACCCATGGCGCTGCACATCAGGATCTTTGCCTCGGGGTGAGCCCCCACGATCGCCTTCACCGCGTCGATGCCGCCCATGTCGGGCATCACGATATCCATCGTCACGAGGTCAGGCTTCAGCGTCTTGTATCGCTCGACGGCCTGGAGTCCCGACTCGGCCTCGCCCACCACTTCGTAACCCGCGCCCGTGAGGATGTCAGCGATCATCGTCCGCATGAAAATCGCGTCATCACAGATCAGGATCCGCTGGGCCATGCCACCCTCCGTTCTGGTTCAGGCGAAGATCGCCGTTGCGACCTTCTCGAGGTCTACCGTTGCAAGCCCCGTGCGCGTCTCAGCCGCCAGCTCGAGCACTGCATCGACACCGAGCGCAAAGCGGCGACCGGCATCCTCGACGACGATGACCTCGGGCGACGCGCCGTCGAGCGGCAGCCCGAGGATCTCCCCCATGTGCGCTACCGTCAACACCTTGCCACGATGGTTGACGAGGCCCAGCACCGTGGGGGAGGAACCGGGCACCCGGGTGAGCGGGACGCTGCGCATGACGTGGACGACCGACTCCACCGGGAGATAGAATCGCTTCGCGCCCAGCCGGAAGATCAGGCAGGACGTTCCAGCGGCTGGTTCACTCATCGCGGTCGAAAAAACGGAGATCGGCGAGGGCGGTTTCACGATTCGGGGGCGCGTCCGACCCGAGGGCCCCGGTCAGGAGCCCCCACAGGTCCTCAGGCCAGGGTGACGTGACGCGGAGCTCGGCGCCGGTGATCGGGTGGCGAAAGGCGAGCAGCGCCGCGTGGAGTGCCTGCCGAGGGGTCTGCTCCTCGAGCCTGCGGGCAGCGAGGTTATCGGACCCGGAGATGCGTTTCGCACCGCCCCCGGCATAAACCGGATCACCCACGATCGGGTGACCGATCGACTCGAGGTGTACCCGGATCTGGTGGGTACGCCCGCTGTGCAGTTCAAGTCGCAACAGCGACACTGACCCGCAGCGAGCGATCTGGAACGCGTCGGTTCGCGCCGCCCGGCCACCGGCGACCACCGCCATGCGCTTCCGGTCCCTGGCGTGGCGTGCGAGCGGGGCGTCGATGGTGACATCGTCGTGGTCGAGGTGACCCCAGACCATCGCGGCGTACACCCTCGAGATGCGTCGCGCGGCGATCAGGGCACCCAGTCGCCGATGCGTCAGGTCGTCCTTCGCGACAATGATCAGCCCCGAGGTATCGCGGTCGAGGCGATGCACGATGCCGGGTCGGCCTGCCGCGCCGCCTGACAGCGTGGTCCCGCGCGCCACGAGCGCGTTGACGAGCGTGTCGTCCCAGTGACCGGGGGCAGGATGCACGACGAGCCCGGCTGGCTTGTTGATCACCGCCAGGTGTTCGTCCTCGTAGACGACATCGAGGTCGATGTCACGCGGCCTGAGCTGGCGCGCGGGCACGTGCTCGGGATAGGTGACCTCGACGATGTCTCCATGCACCATCGTTCGCGACGCGCGCGCCACCGCGCCCCCCACCGTGACCGCCTTCTCGCCGATCAGCCGGGCGGCATGGGTACGGGACACCTGCAACTGGTCCGCGAGGAACCGATCGAGTCGCTCAGTCTCTGCCACCGTCACGCAAAAGTTCATGAGTTCAGCCGGTATCCGGCTGGACGTCACGACGGCGTTCGACGTCCTCGCGCCAGAGCGACAGCGCGAGTGCCACTGCACCGCATGTGACCGCGATGTCGGCGACGTTGAAGGTCGGCCACCGCAGGCTCGCGGGCTGGAGACCGACGTCGATGAAATCGATCACGCCACGCGACGAGAGCACGCGGTCGATCATGTTGCCCGCCGCGCCCCCGGCCACGATCGCCACTGCCCAACGGCGCAATGCGTCGGCGGGCGAGGCCTCGATCCACATCTTCCGCAACAGCCACACGGCCACGATCGCGATGACCAGGAAGAACCATCGCGAGTACGCACCAACATGAATGCCGAACGCGGCCCCGGGGTTGTACACCAGGCGCAGGCGCACCACGTCGCCGACCACCGTGATCATCCGGCCGTCCAGCAGGGCCGACTCCGCCATGACTTTCGTGACGCGGTCGACCACCACCACAGATGCCAGCACGGCCCAGAACCGGCCGCGATCAGCGGCGCTTGGCATCCTCTTCCTTCTCCTTGCACGCGATGCAGAGACGCGCATGCGGGAGGGCGTCAAGCCGGTCGAAATCGATCTGGACGCCGCACTGGTGACACCGGCCGAACTTGTCGGGCTGGTTGTAGAGGCGCCGGAGCGCCTCATTGATGTGCCAGAGATAGCGGCCCTCCTGCGATGCAAAGAGGAACTGCTTTTCGCGCTCCATGGCATCCGTACCCTGATCGGCCATGTGGAACGAGTACGACGAGAGATCACCGTCGGCGTTCTGCAGCGACGCGCTGAACGATTCGTCGTAATAGCCAAGTTCCTTCATGACACGGGCGCGCTCCTCCAGGAGGCGGGCCTCGAGATGCTTCAACTGGGTCTTCGTCACGGTTGCTCCGCAGGTGCCGGTTCAGGCAGGGGGGACCGGCGGTCCCCGACCCGGCGCACCGCGAGCGCGCCGGCGTGATCATCTATGGTGACCGACTCGCGCCGATCGTGGTCGCCGACCAATGGGCCGACCTCGAACTCGACCATCAACGTCTCCCGCGCGATGTAATCGCGATGGGCAATCGCGGCATCCCGCAGCACGGGATCACCGTCGAACGCACCCACGATCCGGGTGCTGACATCGAAGCCGGCGTCCTTGCGCAGGCGCTGGATCCGGTTCACCAGCTCGCGTGCCAGGCCTTCCTGCGCAAGAGCGTCGGTCACTCGCGGGTCGAGCGCCACGACATAGCGGCCCTCGCTCGCCACCGGCCAGTCGGTGACCACCTCACGCTCGATCGTCACCTCGTCGGGGAGCACCTCGACCGACGCACCACCCTCGACGGCCACGTGAACGCTGCCACCGCCCTCGAGGATCCGCAGTGCGTCGGGCTGCAGGGCGAGAATCGCGGTGGCCACGGCTGGCGTCTCCTTGCCGAACCGCTTGCCAAGCGCCCGGAAGTTTCCCTTGGCACGGAGGCGGACGAGTGATGCATCCGAGGCCACGACTTCGATCGCCCGCACGTTGGTCTCGGCCCGCAGCAGTGGTTCCAGCAGCTCGAACTGGGCAGCGGGAATCTCGCGCGGCATCGCCACTCGCATCGTGGCCAGCGGCTGGCGAACCCGGATGGTCGCAGTCTCGCGGGCCGCCCGCCCGAGTGAGGCCAGCCGCCGTACCGCGTCCATGGCAGCGTCGAGATCGGCGTCCAACCGTCCGTGGTCAACCGGAAACGCGGCAAGGTGAACGGACGTGCCCTCGAGGGCACGATGGATCCAGTCACTCACGAAGGGGGCCGCAGGCGCGAGCATCCTGCTCGTGGTCGCGAGCACCTCGTGCAGCGTCTGCACCGCCGCCGACGTCAGCCGCGCCGTCCGCCGCCCAGAAACGGGAACGATTGAGGCGGACATACCAGTTGGAGACGTCGTCGATGACGAAATCCGCGATCGCACGCACGCCGGTGGTGACGTCATAGCCGTCGAACGCCTCGCGAACCGATCGAACCGTCGCGTCGAGGCGGCCAAGTATCCATCGGTCCGCGAGGGTGAGCTCGCCCTCCGCACCGACGGGCAAACGCTCGGCGTACAACGCAAAGAACTGCCAGGTGTTGCGTAGCGTGTTGAGGAAACCCCCGGCCGTCTCGGCGATCTGGGCCTCGTCAAAACGCTTCGGCTGCCAGACCTGGCTCGACATCAGCAGGTACAGGCGCGCCGTATCAGCCCCGTGCCGCTCGACGAGCGCCCATGGGTCGACGACGTTGCCACGGCTCTTCGACATCTTCTGGCCGCTGGTGTCGAGCACCAGTTCGTTCACGATGACGTGCCGGTACGGCTGCGCATCGAACGCCGTCGTGGCGATCGCCAGCATCGAGTAGAACCACCCGCGCGTCTGGTCGATGCCCTCGCAGATGAAGTCCGCCGGGAAGTGCGACTCGAACGCCTCCTGATTCTCGAACGGGTAGTGCCACTGCGCCCACGGCATGGCTCCCGAGTCGAACCACGTGTCGATCACCTGGGGCACCCGACGCATGGTGCCACCGCCGGGTGCGGGCCATGTCACCTCGTCGATCCACGGCTTGTGCACCGACAGATCGTCGGTCGCCTCGAATCCGGCCTTCTCCTTCAGCTCGGCGAGCGATCCGATCACCTCGATGTGCGAGGGGTCGCTGTCGCTGACCCAGATCGGTAGCGGGGTGCCCCAATACCGGTCGCGCGACAGGGCCCAGTCGATGTTGTTGCCGAGCCACTCGCCAAACCGCCCCGTGCCGACCTCGGGCGGGTGCCACGCGACGTTCGCGTTGTGCGCCTGCATCCGGTCCTTGACCGAAGACGTCCGCACGAACCACGAGTCGCGTGCGTAATAGATCAGCTTGCTGCGGCACCGCCAGCAGTGCGGATAACTGTGCGTGTGTTGCTCGGTGCGAAGGTGGCGCCCGAGATCCTTGAGGCGCCGGATGATGAGCTCGTTCGTCTCATCCGCCGTCACGAGGCGACCCTCGATTGCGTCCCACGTCGTGCCGCGGAAGCTGCCATCGGCTGCAACCGGACGGAGCAGCACGAGGTCGTGCGCCTGTCCCGCCGCATAGTCGTCAGCGCCGAACGCCGGCGCCATGTGCACCAGCCCGGAGCCGTCGTCGGCGGTCACGAACTCACCCGGCACGACCACCGAATGCCGCCCCGCGCCATCGATCGGCACGACGTCGAGGACGCGTTCGTATCCCAGCCCCACCAGCGAGGCGCCGCTCACGACCGCGCCGGTCACGGTTCCCTCGCCCAGGATCTCTTCCATCTTGGCGGATCGTGCCGCCGCCGCGATGAACGTTCGGCCCGGGTGATCGGGATGCGTGAACTCGGCATACTCGAGGTCGGGGTGTACCGCGACGGCGACGTTGCTGGGCAACGTCCACGGCGTCGTGGTCCAGACCACCAGTTCGCGATCGGTGCCATCGGTCAGGCGGAACGCGACATAAATGGACCGGTCGCGAACCTCCGCGTAGCCCTGCGCCAGTTCGTGACTCGACAGGCCGGTGCCGCAGCGCGGGCAGTACGGCAGCACCCGGTGGCCGCGATAAAGCAGGTCGCGGTCGAAGAGGCGCTTCAGGAGCCACCACACCGATTCGACGTATTCCTTCGTGCAGGTTACGTACGCACGGTCGTAATCCAGCCAGTAGCCGATCCGGTTCGACAGGTCCACCCACTCATCACGATACGTGAACACGCTCTCGAGACACCGACGTGAAAACTCCGCGACGCCGTATGCCTCGATGTCCTGCTTGCCGGTGAAACCGAGCTGCTTCTCGACCTCGAGCTCGACCGGCAACCCGTGCGTGTCCCATCCGGCGATACGGGTGACCCGCTTGCCATCCATGACGTGGTACCTGCATACCAGGTCCTTGATCGTGCGGGCGAACACGTGGTGAATGCCGGGCCGACCGTTGGCCGTTGGCGGCCCCTCGTAGAAGACGTACCCCGGAGAGTCGGCGGTGCGGGCCTGCACCGCACTGAACAGCGCCTCCTCATCCCACGCGGCGAGCAGCGCCCGTTCGAGCGCGTCGGCACCGTCCGTCGGCCAGGACGGCCAGCGGGTGGCAGCGGGTGGGGTGGCACGAACGTCGGTCAAGGTCGGATCATTCCTCTCATGGGCGCTCGCCAAAAAGCGCGGTGCCGAGTCGTAGCATGGTCGCGCCTTCCCGCACGGCGGCGACATAATCGTCGGACATTCCCATCGACAGCTCTGGCAGGTCGTGGCCAGCCACGCTTGCACCGTCACGCAGCGTGCGAAGGAGGGCAAAGGTGCGGCGCTGCTCGGCCTCCGTTGCATCAAAGGCGGCCATCGTCATCAGTCCGCGAACGACAACGCCGGAAACCCCCCGCACGCCGTCGAGCAGCGCTGGCAACGCCTCAGGCTCCACGCCACCCTTCTGCGGTTCCGCCGAGCAGTTGACCTGCACCAGCACTTCCTGCGTCGTGTCGGGCTCGGCGCGCCGGCCCAGCTCGCTGGCGAGGTCGAGTCGGTCGACCGAATGGATCAGCGCGAACCGACCGACGGCGTGGCGCGCCTTGTTCCGCTGGAGGCCTCCGATCAGGTGCCACGCCACGGCGACATCACCGCACTCATCCTGCTTGGACAGCGCCTCCTGGACCCGGTTCTCGCCGACGGCGTCAAGCCCGGCACCGCTGGCCGCCCGCACTGCGGCCGCGCCATGGGTCTTGGTGACCGCCACGATCCGGACCGGGTGGGTCCAGTGTCCGGCCTGCGCATCGGCGATGGCCTGCCGTATCCGGACCAGTCTCGCTGGAAGCACCGCTTCAGGCATAACCGCTAAATCTAGTTGATTCCGGTCGGGATTCTATCGGTCTGGTGGGTGCGAACGGTCCTGCAGCTCACGAAGGAGGGCGTCGAGCGCCGGCTGGTCGGACACCGTCGTGGCCTGGCGGAGGGTAACGAGAGCCCCCGCAGTGTCTCCTCGCTGGAGCAGCCCGATCCCGGTCTGGGCGTACGGCACGGCGAGCGTGCTGGCCATCGCCGCGGTATTCGGATCGAGGTCTGCCACGCCCAGCTGGAAGAGCCTCCCGAATCGCCAATTCTCCTCGATCAGCTGCCTGCTGGTGCGGAGGTCGAACGCTGCGCCGTCCGGTCCAAGCGCATCCCCACCGATCAAGTCGTCCGCCGGGAGTTCGGCAATGGGCAGGACCAGTGCGAGTCCCTGCTGAACCAGGTCCGGGCCGAGTCCGAAGAGCCGCTGGGACGCCGTGATCGACCAGGCGATCGGGCGACGACCGGCATTCTGCCGGAGAATCTGCAGGACCGTCAGGTCCTTCGCGTACACCGCGGTCCCACTGGGCAGGCGCACAACCCGGCCGTTCGCCAGCGGGATCTCGAGGTCACTGTCGATGATGACGGGCCGGAATGCGTCGATCGCCGAATCGCTCAGGGTGTGTATCGGTCCGTCGAACATCGGCGCGGGTGCGTCGCGCCACGTCGTGGCAAGCGAGACGCGATCGACCTCCCCCGGACGGTGGTCGCGGATCTGCCGGATATACCACGGCGTCTCGGCGAGCGCGAGACAGACGATGGTCACGTCCCGGCGGAGGCGCTCCACCTCCTGCGCATACCAGAGCGGGAAGGTGTCGTTGTCACCGTAGGTGAACAGGATGCCACCGGGAGGCACCGACTGCAGCAGCGCCCGCGCGAAGTCGCGCGCCAGGGTCGCGTCGGCATTGTGCTTCCTCGTGGCGGCGGGCGCGTTGAACAGTATCGGCAGCACCGCGACACCGAAGCCCATGACGGCCCACGGCTTCCAGCGTGCCACCAACCGTTCGCGAAGTGTCCGCACCATGTCAGCCAGACCGATCGCGGCCCATGCACCCCACGCGACAAAGCTGGCGACGAAGAAGTAATCGCGTTCCCGCACCTCGTGCTGCGAGGACATCGTCCACCGCTCCCAGCCAATCGAGGGCCCGGGTCGGAAATTCATGTAGATCACGAGCCCGATCCCGGTGATCGCGAAGAGGCCGAGCATGAGCACGAACCCCGATCGATCGGCGCGTCGCTGCGCCATCGCACCACGCAACCCGAGCGATGCAACTGCGAGGGTCGCGGCAAGCCGGAGCGGCGACATGTAGATGCTGCGTGCCAGTCCCCGGCCCCACTGCCAGTCGAAGTACTGCACGTAGTTGAAGAGCTGGTAGCCCAGCAGTTCGAGGGTGCGCCCCGGATTGGGGTTGGTGAACGGGGGCACAGTCGGGTCGTCGAACGGCGTGCGCGGGGGATACTGCGCCCGACGGATCACGTCGAGCAGTGCACCCCAGGTCGACGGATCAGCCTCGTTGAGGAATGGGCCCTGATTGGCACGGATGTAGAGAAAGAGATACGGGGTGACGCCGATCACGGCGATCAGGATCGCCGTCGCCGCAAACGATCCCTGATGCTGGCGCAGCGCCCAGCCTGCCGCGGCCAGCGTGAGGAGACCAGTGACAACCGTCAGCGTACCGCTTCCGAGGCCGAGCGCGATGAGCAGTGTCCAGACCGCCGCGACCACGCCCATGCGTGCCCACTCTTCGCGGATTGCAGCCCGTGATGCGAGCGGATGCACCCGGGCCTCGGCGACGAGCGACATGATGATGGCCGGTCCGACGAGCAGCGCGAGCAGGTGATTGCCGATCGAGATTCCGCCGAGGTACAGCACCATGAGCAGCAAGCGGGCGCCGTGACCCGACGTTCGTGCCTCCCGCCAGCGGATCGCCAGCCACGTCGCGATCGCGATCGTGAGTGTGGCGACCGCATACACCTCGGTCTCGACGGCGTTCTGCCACATCGTGAACCCGAACGCGGTGAATGATGCCGCCGCAGCCCCTGCACCCAGCGGCAGCATCCGATCGTCGGGATTGCCGAGCGCTGCCACCCGGCGCGCCATCACGGAGTGCGCCACCAGGAACCAGCAGCTCGCGGCCGCTGCGCCGCAGGCAGCGCTCAACAGGTTGAGTCGAAACGCGTACTCGCCGAACGGGAGCAGCAGGCCCCACACATGGGCGAGAAGGACGAAGAGCGGGGTGCCGGGCGGATGCGGGATTCCCAACCCGTGGGCCGCGGCAATGAACTCGCCGGCGTCCCAGAATGTCACGCTCGGCGCGAGCGTCATGAGGTACACCACCAGCACCGCAATGCCCGCGACCGCAGCAGCTCGGTACGGGGGCGCTGTTTCGTTCACGCCCTGCTCCGCCGGAGCGCCGCCGCAATCGCCACCGCGTCGCGCACCGCGGCGGGGTCGTGAACGCGCAGCAGCAGGGCACCGCGGTCCACCGCAATCGCGCACGCGGCGGCCGTCGCACGATCACGGTCATCGATGTCGCGCGCGGTGGCCACCCCAACGAACCGCTTGCGTGACACGGCCGCCATCACCGGGAATCCTGCAGCGGTGAAGGCATCCAGGTCGTCGAGGAGCCGAAAGTTCTGCTCGGGATGCTTCCCGAACCCGAATCCCGGATCGACCACGATCCGGGTTGGCGTGACGCCCGCCGAAACCGCCGCCGCGACCGACGCATGGAGCTCACGCAGCACCGTCCCGGTCACGTCGCCGTCGTAGTCGGCGCCATCGTACGACGCGATGCGCGACAGCGGTCCCCGTGAGTGCGACAGCACCAACCCGGCTCCGGCGGCGGCGGCCACGGTCGCGAGGTTGGGGTCGTGGCGTCCGGCGGTGACGTCGTTGACGATCGATGCACCGGCGTCGATCGCCTGGCGGGCCGTGCCGCCGCGAACCGTGTCCACCGATATCGGGATCTCGGGGAAGCGGGACGCGAGGGCACCGATGACCGGGATCACCCGGGCGGCCTCCGTCGCTGCATCCACCTCGGTCGCACCGGGACGGGTCGACTCACCGCCAACGTCGATGACCCCGGCACCGCCATCGAGCAGCGATTCGGCATGACGCAAGGCCGCGTCGACGGTTTGGTGCGCGGCGCCATCGCTGAACGAATCGGGCGTCACGTTGAGGATGCCGACCATCACCGGGTCGGCGAGCGCGACCGTTCCGGTGGCGTGCTGCCACTCGCGCGGGGCTTCTGGCGGCATCGCCATTCCGATCGCAATCGCGAGTTCCTGCACCGCTTCTGGCTGGACCCATGGGCGCGCGAAGGCGCCGAGCCGGGAGCGGGCTCCGGCGACGATCAACCAGTCGGGCCCGGTCACGAGCTCCAGGCCGAGACGCCCCGCGACCAGCACCATCGCCTCGATTGCCGCCTCGTCGATCCCGGTGACGTGGTACGCCGAGGTGGCGATCCCCAGCGCCGTGTCCCGACACACCTCGCCCTCCCATCCATGGGACAGGAGGGCGTCACGGATCGCGGTCGCGCTGCGATCCGCTATCGGCGTGACGATCACGCCCCGAAGGGCTCCGCCGGTGGGGCGCCGAGAATGGGCTTGATCGCGGGCGCGTCGCCTCGAACCGGCGGCGTCGGCGCACCCGCCTGAATCGGCGCCGGCGGCGAGGAACGCGGCGGCAGCGGCTGGTCGCGGGCCAGCAGGTCGAGATCGTCCCGGTCGATCGTCTCGCGATCGAGTAGCGCGTTCGCGATGCGATCCAGGAGATCGCGATGCTCGTTGAGCAGCCGCAGCGCGGTCGCAAAGGCCTCGTCGAGCAACCGCTTGACCTCGCCATCGACCATCTGCGCAGTCTGCTCGGAGGTTTCGCGTCGTGAACCGAACTCGCGACCGAGGAATACCTCCTGCTCCCGTTCGCCGACCGACATCAGGCCGATGACATCGCTCATGCCGAACTGCGTCACCATGCGTCGGGCCAGCATCGTGGCGCGCTCGATGTCGTTGCCTGCCCCGGTCGTGACCGCGCCCTTGCCGAACACGATCTCCTCTGCGGCACGTCCGCCGAAGAACATCGCGAGCGAACCGATCAGCCAGTCACGCGTGTAGTTGTGGCGGTCGACCTCGGGAAGCGACGCGGTGAGGCCGAGCGCGCGGCCGCGGGGAATGATCGTGACCTTGTGCACCGGGTCGCTGCCGGGCGTCTTCATCGCGACCACGGCGTGCCCCGCCTCGTGGTAGGCCGTGAGCTTCTTGTCCTCTTCCGTGAGCACCAGCGAACGCCGCTCCACGCCGAGCATGACCTTGTCCTTGGCCTCCTCGAGGTCGAGCATGTCTACCGCAGTTCTTGTTGTTGCGCGCCGCGAGCAGTGCGGCTTCGTTGACCAGGTTCGCCAGGTCGGCACCGGCCATTCCCGGCGTTCCCTTGGCGATGATCGCCAGGTTGACGTCAGGTGACAGCGGGATCTTGCGGACGTGCACGCGCAGGATGCCCTCGCGCCCCTTGACGTCGGGCGCATCGACCACGATCTGGCGGTCGAAGCGTCCCGGCCGGAGGAGTGCGGGGTCGAGCACGTCGGGTCGGTTGGTGGCGGCGATCAGGATCACGCCTTCGTTGGACTCGAAGCCGTCCATCTCGACCAGCAACTGGTTGAGCGTCTGCTCGCGTTCGTCGTGTCCGCCACCGAGCCCGGCACCACGGTGCCGTCCGACGGCATCGATCTCGTCGATGAAGATGATGCACGGCGCATGGGCCTTGCCCTGCTCGAACAGGTCGCGCACGCGTGACGCGCCGACGCCGACGAACATCTCGACGAAATCCGATCCCGACATCGAGAAGAACGGCCGCGCGGCTTCACCTGCCACTGCCCGCGCCAGCAGGGTCTTGCCCGTGCCGGGGGGGCCGACCAGCAGCGCACCCTTCGGGAGGCGCCCACCCAGTCTGGTGAACTTCTGCGGATCCTTGAGGAACTCGATCACTTCCTGGAGCTCGACCTTGGCCTCGTCGGCACCGGCCACGTCGGCAAATGTCACTTTCGGCGTGTCACCGGTCAGCAGCTTCGCCTTCGACTTGCCGAATGCGAATGCGCGATTGCCGCCCGCCTGCATCTGCCGGAAGATGAACCACCAGAGCGCAATGATCACGATCCAGGGCAGCGCCTGCAGCAGGAAGAGCGTGATGCCGCCCTTCGGCTCGCGCGCGGTGATCTGCACGCCAGACTGTTCGAGGCGGGTGATGAACTCCTCGGAGTTCGCCACGGGCAGCAACACCGTGAAGACCTTGACCGGCCGCGAGTCCTGCATCACGGGCGTGCGGAACTCGCCCTTCATGAGCTTGCCGCTCTCGATCTCGACGCCGGCAACGTTTCCGCCGGCCAGTTGTTGCGCAAATTCGGTATAGGTGAACTCAGCCGGGGTGCTCTTCTTCCCCACGTACTGGAAGAGCGCCACGACGATGAGGAACGAGAGTGCCCACAGGGCGACCGTCTTGCTGCGGCCGGCCCAGCTGGGCGGTTGACGAGGCGGTGTGCGTTCAGCCATCAGATCAGGTCACCAATGAACGGGAGGTGGCGGTGGTCTTCCGCGTGATCGAGGCCGTAACCGACCAGGAACGCGGGCGGAGCCGTGAACCCTGTCCACCGCATCTCGGGGAGGGGTTCCGGCAGCAGGTGCTTGTCGAGCAGCGCGCAGATCGCGAGTGATGCGGGCTGGCGCTCGCGGAGGAGGTTCGTGAGTCGCACCATCGTGCGACCGCTATCGATGATGTCCTCCACCAGGAGGATGTGCTTCCCCTCCAGCGGTGTCTCTGGGTCGTACAGCAACCGCACGTTGCCACTCGATACTTTTTCCGCGCCGTACGACGACGCCACGAGAAAGTCGACGTGCAGCGGCCTGTCGATCTGACGCACGAGGTCACTCAGGAAGATGAAACTCCCCTTGAGCAGCCCGAGCACAAGCAGGTCGCCGTCAGGGTAGGCAGCAGTGATCTCCCTGCCAAGCTCACGAACGCGCGCCGCGATGGTCGGTTCGTCGAACACGACTCGCAGGTTGCACCCGGCGGCGCGACGGTGCATCTCAGGCGTCAGTGCAGTCGACATGCAAACCCTCGGTGCCTCGTTGGGGAACCATGGCCTCCGAACGGCAGATGCCCGGAACCCACACGATCGTCGCGTCCTGATCCGACTCCACCACCGGCCAACCGCTGCGCCGACGGGGTGGAACGCGGGCTTCACGCAGCAGCGTCGAAACCGCCCTCGCTCCGGTGCCTCCAAGGGGCCGGACGCGGTCGCCGGCTGACCACGGCCGAACCGTGTAGGCCCCGGGTACGAGCGCGGTGCTCCAGCTGGATCGCACGACGGAAGCGTCGACCGTCGCGCGCCGGACGGCGAAATACCACGCCCCGATGGTCACCTGCCCCGGACCCGGCAACGGAACTGCCCCGAACGACGACGGTACCGCCTGATGAAACGTCAGGCGACCGAAAGCAAGTTCCGCCGTGAGCGACCCCGAGACGTCGACTCGACCGGTGGTCACACCGGGACGCAGCATTCCGGCAATGGCAGCCAGGCGCCCTCGCCCCGCGAGCACGCCGAGTCGCCGCGCGATGGCCGCCACCAGGGCGTCGCGAACGGGGGAACGATACCCCGTGAGCGGGGCCGCGGCAACGGAAATGGCGTGATCCGACGCCTCCCACGCGAGTGCTTCGATGAGTTCGGGCATCGCATCTGCGGCCGCGCGCGCACGGCCGGCGTGGGCGGATGCGCCAGTCAGCCGGTGGACGACGTCGGGAAGCCGATCGGCCAGCCGCGGCATGATGGCCGCTCGCAACCACGATCGGAGATGCCGGGGATCCGCGTTGGCCGGATCGGTCCAGACCTCGAGACCTGCTCGATCGACGTGCGCGGCAAGGTCGGCGCGCCGCAGCCCGAGCATCGGTCGGACCCACGGCCCCCTGCGGGGCGCCATCGCCGCCAGCCCCGCCGGCCCGCTCCCACGCAGCAACCTGAGCAGTACGGTTTCGGCCTGATCATCGGCGTGGTGCGCGAGGACGATCGCGGTCGCGCCGCACTCCCGCGCCAGTTCCCGGAGCGCCACCCGACGGGCCCGCGCGCGCGCGAGTCTCGGATGCGTCGGAACCGAGCGAACAACTTGTCGCCACGAACCGGAGCCCGCGGACTGCGGCGGCATCGTGTGCCAGCTGCGCGGCACGGTGGCTCGACGGGTCGATACCGTGATCGACATGCCCCACCACCAGAAGCCGCCGATGTACGCCGGCGCCTCTGTGCAACAGGTCGAGGAGGGCGATGGAATCCGGACCGCCCGAAACAGCAACCAGGCAGGTCGCATCGTGCGGCGTCAGGCGGAGCAGCGAGTTCGAGACCACGACATCGAGCGTCACGGGCTGCCGCGCGATCCCGGACCCTGCTCGTACGGCTCCATGTGGACCAGCACGTGGCACGCCGATGGGAGCGCCTCGCGGATCGCGGTCTTGACGCAGCCTCCGAGCACATGTGCGTCACGCAGTGCCATTGCCGGGTCAGCCTGGACATGGAGGTCGACATCAAACTGGGTGCCGACTCGCCTGGCCCGAACCTTCTCGATGTGCTGCACCCCCGGAACGGAGAGCGCCGCCAGCGACACCGCGCCGAAGAATTCGTCGTCGGGTGCGCCGTCCATCAGTTCGTGCAGGGCGGGTCGGAGGATCCGCGCGGCGTTGATCACGATGATCACCGCGGCGATGATCGCGGCCACGTCATCGCACCATTCGTAACCGGCGCCGCCGATGAGCGCCGCGGCGATGCCCACGAACACCACCCCCGATGTGATCGCGTCGGAGCGGTGATGCCAGGCATCGGCACCCATGGCATTGCTCCCGGTGGCTTCGGCCGCACGGAGCACCCTTCGGAACAACGTTTCCTTCACGATCACGACGATCACCAGGACGATCAGCGTGAACGGCGCCGGGGCGTGGTGCGGTGTGACAATCTCGCCTGCCGCCTGGATCGCGATCCCGATTGCTGCACCGACGAGCATGACGCCCACGGCGGCAGCAGCCAGTGGTTCTGCCTTGCCGTGACCGTAGGGATGATCGTCGTCCGCGTCGCGGCTCGACAGCCGCAGCCCGCCCCACACCACCAACGAGCCGGCGATGTCAGTGACCGACTCCACCGCGTCCGCGATCAGCGCGTAGGAGTTGCCGAGCACTCCAGCGACACCCTTCGTGAGCGCAAGCAGCGCATTGGCCACCAGGCCCATGCGGGCCAGGCGTCGACCATTCGCGAGGTGAGCGGTCGGGTCACTCACGCGGTGGCACAGCCTCCGCGCCGGCGGGAAGCCATCGGTCGAAGAGCTCGAGGATCCGGCGATACTCGTCGGTCCACGAATCGGGACGCACGAAGCCGTGGTCCTCGACCGGATACACCGCGAGCTCCCAGCGCGTCTTGCCCAGTTCGATCAGGCGTTGCGAGAGGCGGACCACGTCCTGGAAGTGCACGTTGGTGTCGATCATGCCGTGCGCGATCAGGAGTGGATCCTCGAGACCCTCGGCGAAGAAGATCGGCGAAGATCGACGATACGCCACCGTGTCGGACTGCGGCTCGTTGAGGATGTTGGACGTGTAGCCATGGTTGTAGTGCGCCCAGTCGGTGACCGACCGCAACGCGGCGCCCGCGCCGAAGTACTCCGGACGCGTGAACAGCGCCATCAGCGTGATGAAACCGCCGTAGGAACCGCCGTAGATGCCGATGCGATCGGGGCTGATGTTGCGGGTTGCCGTCAGCCACTTGGATGCGTCAACGAAGTCCTCGAGGTCCCGTCCGCCCATGTGCCGATAAACCGCGGTTCGCCAATCGCGTCCATACCCCGAGGACGCTCGGTAGTCGACGTCCAGGACGACGTAGCCTTTCGATGCGAGGAGGTGATGGAACTGGTACTCGCGAAAGTACGTCGACCACCCGTGGTGCACATTCTGGAGGTACCCGGCTCCATGCACGAACAGCACCGCAGCACCGTTGGGTGCGACGCCAAGATCCTCGGGCCGATAGATGCGGGCGGGAACCCTTGCGCCATCGCTCGCAGGGATCTCGATGATGTCCGGGTCGAGCCAGCGGCGTGCGCTCCATTCCGGAGCCGGCGTCGTGGTGACTCGCCGCGCAACTGAACCCGTCCGGCTGCGCTTGACATAGAGTTCCGGAGGCTGGTTCCCGCTGGAGCGAACGTCGGCGATCCACGCCCCATCAGGCGAGATCGACACCTGGTGCAGGCCGGGCTCGGGGGTGATCAAGGTGCGCGTGCCACCCTCGAGCGACATCACGTAAAACTGATTGTCGTACGCAGACGTTTCACTCGTCTGCAGCTCGAACCGGTCCCGGGCGGGGGAGAGCCGCGCGCTTCGGACCTCGAATGCGCCACGCGTGAGTTGACGACGGTTCCGTCCATCGCCATCCATCACGTACAGGTGCGCGTAGCCGTCCGCTTCGCTCACCGCCCAGATGCCGCGATTCCCGGGCAGCCAGCCAGCACAGCCGCCGCATGGACCACCCACCCACGCAGAGTCCACGGATTCCAGCAGCGGCGTGACCGTGGCACTGGCGACGTCGAGGCGCGCGAGCACCCGGGTGGTGTTGTCGCTTGATCCCACGTTCACCAGGGCCGCATCACCAGCGTCGTTCCATCCGATCACCGTCGCGCCGATGCCCGTTCCGGAACTGTCGGCCAGCGGCAAGCGCAGCCACGTCAGCTTGCCGGTCGAAATCTCGACCAGGCCCAGTCGGAGACGTCCCTGGGCATCGCCGACCTTCGTACGGGCGGGAATGTCCTCGGTGTACCCGGACGCCGTGACGTACGCCGGCACCTGAGTGGCGCGGGTCTGGGCCTCATTGGCCGCCTGCAGAAGCAGGTGCGTGCCACCCGGTGAGACCCACATGCCCCGCTGCCGGGTGTCCCGACCCAGGTAGACTGGCCGCAGACCCTGCGAATCCCGCACCGCCCGATCTGCCGCCGATACGGAATCGGCGACCGCGCGGTCCCGTATCACCTGCAACAGTGCCAGCTGATCGCGCTCAAGCGCAGTCCGTTGCGCGGACTTCCGTGCACTGTCGGGGGCGATACCCGTACGCAGATCGGTGAGCTGCTCCACGAAGCCGTCGCGAATCCGAAGTGCAAACGCGTTGTCCGCCGTCCGGTAGAAAAGCCGCGACTCGTCGGCGGACCAACCGACGAGTTGCTCGGCCTGCGCCGTGCGCGTCAGCCGGCGCATCGCGCCCGACGGAAGGTCGATCAACCACATGTCGCCGCGGATAGCCACGGCGCGCCGCCGTCCATCACGGGTTGTCAATCCGCCCGCGAGCATCGGTGCCACGGAATCGACATGTGCCGGCGTGACACGTTCGGGGCTTCCTCCGTCGGGACGCACCCGGTACGACTCGATCGGAGCGTTCCACGCCCTGCCGGCGGGAAGCCACGAGAAGTAGATCCACCGGGAATCCGGTGTCCATTGCAGCGCGGATGGCTCTCGTCCCACCGTCTCGTAGCCCCGCATGATCTCGGCGAGCTGGTACGCGGGCGCGTCCTGCGCAGCTGCCGTTGCAACACTCCCCGTCGCGAGAATACTGCCGGCAATCAGGGAGAGAGTCGAACGCGATGCCATTGCTGCTCCGTCGAACGGGTGTAAAGGAGACGGTCGTGGAGGCGGCTCACCCGCCCCTGCCAGAACTCGATCGCGTGGGGCACCAGTCGAAATCCGCCCCAGTGAGGCGGAAGCGGGATCTCCCCGCCCTCGAAATGCGCCTCTCGCTCGGCCCATCGTTCCTCGAGTTCCGCACGGCCAGTCAGCACCGAACTCTGGGTCGACGCCCACGCGCCCAGTCGCGATCCGACCGGGCGTGTCCGGAAGTACGCGGCGGCCTCGTCGCGATCGATGGGCGAGACGACTCCTTCCACGCGGACCTGCCGCTCCAGCTCCACCCAGTGAAACACCAGCGCGGCACGGGGATTCGCAGCGAGGTCGGTGCCCTTGCGCGATCGGAAATCGGTGAAGAACGCGAAGCCGGCCGCGTTGTGGCCCTTGAGCAGGACGATACGCGCGCTCGGCGCGCCGTCGGGCGTGGCGGTGGCGAGCGTCATCGCGTTGGGCTCCGGCAATCCGGCAGCCTGCGCCTCGGAGAACCAGCGCGCGAACTGCTCGTGTGGATCGTCGGCACTCCCCGATTCGTCGAGGGCGGCGCTGGCGTACTCGCGTCGGAGATCAGCGAGATTCATCGGACAGCTCCCGGCGCTGATGCACGATCTTCACGAGCTCGAATCCACGCGATCGGTAGTTAGGAAGCGCTGCTGCACCATCGAGCGTGCAGGTGTTGAGCGTGACGCGCGCCGGGGCAAGCGCCCACGCCCGCTCAACGGCGCAGGTCAGCAACCATCCGCCGAGGCCCCGCCCGATGAACCCGGGCAGCAACCCGAAATACCGGATGTCGATGTCGTCACCGCGCGCTTCGAGTTCGAAGTACCCAACCTGGGCGCCGTCCCGGTCGCGGAGCGCCACCCACACCTCGACGCCCTCGGACCGGATCGCGTCGGCCCATTCCTGGTCCGACCACGCAGCCCGATCGTGCCAGTGCCATGCCGCGCCGACATCGAGATACAGTTGGCGAACGATCGTTGGCGTTCCCTCGCTCGACGTATCGAGTCGTACGGTGCGAATCCCCTCCGGAGCGTCCGCACCCGGACGCAGTTGACCCGGCGACGTCATCGCGAGATAGCTCACCACGACCTCGACGCTGCGGGTCACGCCGGCAGCACCACTCCGGAACACTCACCGAGCCCGATCGTCACCGCGCCGTCGCGCGTGCACCGGCCGGTGAGCGTCACCTCATCACCATCTTCGAGGAAACGCCGGGTGGTGCCGTCGGGAAGCGTGAGCGGCTCGGCACCTCGCCAGGTGCGCTCCAGCAGGCAGCCTCGCGCACCGGCCGCAGGACCCGAGATCGTGCCGGTGCCGAGCAGGTCACCCGACGACAGGTTGCAGCCGTTGCTCCCGTGGTGCGTGACCAGTTGCGCTGGACTCCAGTACATCGCGTCCTCGAATCGCGCCCGGCTCACCCGGAACGGTGTGTCGCCCCGGCCTCGCATCTCGGCCGTCGAGAGCAGGACATCGAGCTCGATGCCCCAGGTGTGATCGTTGTCGACCCGCAGGTATGGGAGTGGTGCCGGATCACCATCGGCCCTCGATGGCATCGGCACACGAAACGGCTTGAGCGCATCGGCCGTGATGATCCACGGCGCCAGCGACGTGGCAAAGTTCTTGGCGAGGAATGGCCCCAGAGGCTGGTACTCCCACGCCTGCATGTCACGCGCCGACCAGTCATTCAGCAAGGAGACACCGAAGATCCGTGAACGCGCGCTGGCGGCCGTCACCGCGGTGCCGAGGGCGTTGCTTCCGCCGATGATCAGTCCGAGTTCAAGCTCGTAGTCGAGCGAACGACTCGGGCCGAAGGTCGGATCAGATTCATCGGGCCCGCGGGTCTGACCATGGGGGCGACGAACCGGTGTGCCGCCCACGATGATCGAGGAGGCCCGTCCGTGATAACCGATCGGCACCCACTTGTAGTTCGGCAAGAGCGGATTGTCGGGCCTGAACATCGAGCCGACGTTGGTCGCATGGTGGATCGACGCGTAGAAATCGGTGTAGTCGACCGACTGGATAGGCAGCACGTGGCGCAGGCCGGCGCGGGGAACCAGCGCAGACTGCAGACGGGACGCCCACGCGGGATCGTTGAGCGCATCGCTGATTTCCAGGCGCAACGCCGTCCACGTCTCAGGCGATTCCTCGCTGATCTGCTCGAGCAGGAATGGACCCATCGCCGGGTCGATCGGGAGGCCAGCACCGAGCCCAGCATCAAAAGCGGCCGCAAGGCGAAGGGCCGAATCGCCGATGGCGACCACGACTTCGGGAAGTTCATCGTCGGATGCCGATACCGCCCCGAACGGAAGGTTCTGGATGGGAAATTCGGGATGCCCGTTTGCCGAGTCGACCCAGCTGCGCCGCGCGGGATCGTGCGTGCGATCGAGATCAGTCATGAGGTGGGGTCCAGTTGGAGTTCGTCGACCGGCTCACGGAACGAGCACGACCCGAAGGAAAGAAACCCACGGTCGCGCGTGGCGGCGAGTGTCGCAGCATCATAAACGTGACCCCGCCAGGTGACGCCGTCAGGCGATCGGACGAACGCTGCGGCGTCACCTTCCTCGAGAATCCTCGCCGCGACGTCGGCATCGCCGTTCGTCATCAGTTCGGCGGTCGACACCAGCAGGTTCACGAAACCGAACATGACGGCTTGCTCGGCGTGGTCGTCGTATGTAAGCGGATACCTGCCCCGGAACGGATGGTGCAAGCCAGCAGTGGCCTTGAACGGCACATCATGCCGGACCACGGCCTGGAGGAACGAGAGGACATCAGCGGTGGACGGAATGAGGTCCGGCGTCGTGCCGCCGGTGCGAATTTTCGCGTACGCACCCACCTTCGCAATCGCTCCGACGACCGCATCGTATGGACCGTGCGCGGGCACCTCGAGAAATCGGGTCACGGACGCGGGCAGCTCTGTCTCCGTCGCGAGAGCGTGCCCCGCCGAGCCGACCTTGTACTCGAGCGCGTCGACCACGAATCCTTGCGCACTCCACGTGTGCTCGAACGCACTGATGAGTTCCAGTTCGGCGGGCATGTTCACACCCATCACGACTGACAGTGGCCAGGGGTCAACCGGCGTTCCGAAACCCGCCTGGTCAACCACCTTGCCGAGTTCGTCGAGTCGGGATGCGGCGACGATGAAACGCCCGAGCAGCCAGCGGTCGGGTGAGCCACGATAACTGTCGTAGGACGATGCGGCGCGGGTCATGGTACAACTGGCCGGTGGGAAGAGACCGGCGTAGTCGATGATTCCCGCGAGTGCGGTGCGCATCAGGCCCTCCATGGGACGGGGGGAACGACGCGGGAATCTAGCGAGAAACCATCAACAGCGGTTCAACACGTTGTCGTGTCGGGAGTTTGCGATGCTACTCGTTGGCGAAGGCCAACTCCGGAACCCGGCGCATGCGCGCGAGCGCCTGGGTGCGGAGCTGGCACACCCGGGACTCGGTGACCCCCAGCTCACCCGCGATCTCGCGCAGCGTCTTCTCTTCGAGGTATGAGCGCAGCAGGACGAGCCGTTCACGGTGCGGCAGCGTGCCCAGCGCGAAACGGATGGTGTCGCGGCGCTCGGCACGCTCCACGGTCCCATGGATCTCGTCGCCGCCATCGGTGCCGATCCGATCGGACAGTTGCCCGCCCAGACGTTCACTCTCCAGCGAAACCGAGTCGACCGTTGCCGTGCGCTCCCGCCACCGATGCATCGTGACGTCGTCCACGCCCAGGTGGCGTGCGACCTCCCCCTGGGTGGGCTGCCGGCGGAGCTTCTGTTCGAGCTCCTGCATGGCGGCGTCGTGTCGACGGGTGTGGGCCCGGTCCGACCGGGACAGGGGATCGCTCGCTCGAAGCTCGTCGAGGATGGCGCCACGGATTCGTCGCATCGCGAAAGTGCTGAATGCCAGGCCGCGTCCCGGGTCAAAGCCTTCCATCGACTGGAGCAGGCCGAGCGAACCGGCTGACACGAGTTCCTCGAGGCTCACCGCGTCGCGGACCTTCGGCGCCACCTCGCGAGCGGCATGGTGAACCAGGCCGAGATAACGAGCCAGCAAGTCGCGCCGTGCGTCGACGCACCCGGTTGAGCGGTACCGGTGCCAAAGCTCGTCAGTCGAGGAGTGCGTGGTCTGCATGGGCTCGCCAGTTGAAGTCGGGAGCCCCTACACGATGCAACATCCGGTCCAGATACGATCTGCCAGGAACTGTCGATATTTGCTACGGTCTGCGCTCCCCGAGGGACCGGTAGTACTCTTCGACCATCGTCTGGTATTCAGGCGGAGCCTGCGTGGCCGACCGGGATGTGGCGCGGGCGCCGTCACCGCCGAACCGGCGCCAGAGTGAGAATTCCAGCCCCTTCAGGCTCTCGATCAGGCCCGCTTCAATTGCTGCCAGCGCCTTCGGATCGCCCTGCCCCGCACCTTGCTCAAGACGTCGCAGCGCCGAAATCGCGTTGTCCAGTTCCTGAACATCTGCACCCAGCCCTGAAAGCTCTCCGCGGAGTGACTCGGCGTCGCGCCGGCGGGCCCCGGCCTCTGCAGGCGACCCACCCCGCCCAATGGCACCCACACCGTTCCCGCCACCGGCCGTCTGTCCGCCCTGCCCCTGGCCCTGCCCTGGCCCTGACCCTGCCCTGCCCTGCCCCTGCCCTGGCCCTGCCCCTGGCCTTGGCCCTGCCCCTGCCCCTGCCCCTGCCCCTGCCCCTGCCCCTGTCCCTGGCCCTGGCCCTGGCCCTGCCCCTCGTCCTGGCCCTGCGCCCTGGCCCGGTTGACCTTGGGCTCGCTGGGCATTGCGGTCTCGAAGTGACTCGGCGCCCCGCACAAGTTGACGCGCTCGTTCGAGCGCCTGCTGCTGTCGCGCCTCGGTCGACACGCCGCACGTTGCCTGCGGCCTCGCTCAAGCGGGCATTCACCGAGTCGAGCTGCGCGCTGATCGCTTCCTCGAACGCGCGGACATACGCGGGTGAACCGGTGCGCAGCCACGCGTTTCGAGTAGTCGATCCGTTCGGGAAGCTGGCCCTCTCGCATCGCCCGCGTGGCAGCGTCGATCTCGCTGGCGGCTCCCGGTTGTTCGCGCCGGATGTCGCGCGCGAGACCTTCAGCATCGGCCTGCAGTCCGGTCACGTCCCGACGGAGCGCATCCTTGCGCTCGTCCAGCTTCCGCTGGGCTTCGGCACGCGCGATCAACGAGCCCTGCACCGCCGCGTTGACATCGCGCTCGATCTCCGCCTGACGCCGGGCCAACTCTGCAGCGCGCTGGCCGAGCCTGCGCACCGCTCCGTCGCGCCTCGGCCGTACGCGCCTGGTCGAGCTCGCGAGTGGCGCTCCGCAGTCGTTCGACGGCCGTCGCGCCCTGCGACTGTGAGCCGCTCGCGGCCTGCCGCATCGCATCGGCGGCTTGACGCGCGCGTGCAGCGGCATCGGCGAGTTCCGGCGATTGCCGCTCCCGCGAGAGTCGCTCGAGGCGTCGCGCCTCCTCATCCGCCGCACGGGCAAGATCGCGCTGGGCGCTGCCACCGCCACCGCTTCCCGCCTCTCGGCCAAGCCGGGCGCGCAGCGCGTCCGCCATCCGCTGCGCTCGCTCGTTCTCCTGCTGCTGACGCTGGGCGAGCTGACGGAGGCGCTCACGAGCCTCGTCAACCTCCTGCCGCGCCGCCGTCGTGGCGTTCCGCTGCACCGACTCGTACTGATTCCGGAGCTTGTCGGTATCCATCTCGAAGAGGTCGGCCAGGTTCTCACTGCCCTGTTCTCCTCCGCCTCCACCCCCGCCGCCGCCCTCCTGCTGCATCTGCACCTGTACTTCCCTGAAAACCGCCTGCGCCCGCTGCAGGTGCTGCAGTGCACGTTGTTCCGGCGAGAGTGCGCCCCGCGCGAATCCCCGCCCGAGCTGATCTTCAGCAGCACGCATGTGAGTGGTGGCAGAGTCGAGCGCCGCCTTGATCACGACGAACGCCGAATCCTCCTGCGTCATCCCGCGACTCTCCAGGCGCGCCGCGAGTCCACCGACGTCGTCGCGCAGTTTTCCCTGCGCGATCGCCAGGGTGACGAGGTTCTCGCGCCGCGCCTGGGGCGAGGTGGTGGCACTATCCCGAACGACGTTGAACGTCGCCGCAGCGATCTCCTTCTGCCGCTCCGAGAGCGCACCAGGTGACGCGCCACCCTCGCCGCCTTCGCCCGCCGGCATCTCACCCCCCGATTCAGCCTGTCGGTAGTCGCGTGCGAACGGGCGGACTTCCAGGAAGTAGATGTCGCTGCGGCTCTCGCCTGCCGCAGCATCGCGCGCGACCGCGTAGTAGGTGATCAGGTCGCCCGGCTCGAGCGCGTACTCGTCGATGAACAGGGTGTGGGCGCTACTGAACTCGGGCCCGCCTCGACCACCGTCGGCCGCGAGTGTCACGACACGCTCGGCACCGCCATTGACGCTCATTCGCAATTCGACACCGCGAACTCCGAAGTCATCGGTGGCGTCGACGCCCACGACGAGTTCCTCGACTGACGTGACCTTGGTGTCCCGCCCGGGCTGCGTGATGCGAACCGACGGTGGTCGATCCTCGAGCGCCACGACCGCGTACTGCACCAGCCCCTCGACCGGCGTTCCGTCTGCTGCCTCGAGATCGATGCGGTAGAACGCGTCACGCCGCACCGTGAACACTCCGGCGAGGGTGGAGTCATCAGTCACCCGCATTGCCACGCTTGTCCCATCATCGAAGCGCAAGGTCCCGCCGCGAACGGCGCGGGTGAGATGGGCACGAATCGACACGGTGGTGCCGATCACGGCGGCCACGTCACCACCATCCTCCACGATGTCGCGCTCGAGCCCCGTATACACCGGGTAGCGGATTTCCATCGAGAGCCGCCGCACCGCGGGAAGGTCCGTGACCGTCAGCGTGAACCGTGGCGATTGAACACCCTCCGATTCGACCCAATAGCGGGTGTCCGCCATGACGTCGAACACGCGAACCACGAATCCCGTTGCCGCAGAATCTGCGATCATCGGCAGCCGGACCAGTTCGTTCGATCCCGATGCCTGAAGCACGATCTCCGCCGTCCCCGACGTGAAGGACACCAGCTGCGCACGTACGTCGAGGGACGCTCCGCGCGGCACGAGGATGTCTCCGGGGGTGACTCGCACCGCGGGCGTCGGGCAACGCCGCGGCGGCGGCCTCGGAGCCGGGCACGAAGAGAATCCGTGCCACGTCACGCAGGACGGCCGGGCCCAGCCCGAGCAGCAGAGCCGCCACCACGGCTCCGCTCGTGATCATCGACCAGTGCGCGGCGAACTCGTGGACGCTCGATCGTTGCGCCACCACCGATGTCGGTCGCCCGGGCAACCGCGAGCTGGCGCACCCGCGCGCCGAGCGCCGATGGCGTGCGCAGTGCGGCGGGGCGCGACACGTCTTCGACCGCGCTGAGCAGCGACTGGTCGAACCCCGGCGCTATCTCCTCTGCGTAGAGCGCCAGGCGGGGGTCATCGACGGACCTGAGCATGGGCCACACGAGCCATCTCACCATCACCCCCACCACCAGCGAATAACCAGCAATTCGTATCGCGGAGACCGTGTCCGGTCCTCCTCCCATTGCCCACGCCAGGACGGCACCGATCACCACTGCAACGATGACCGCGATGGCGACCGCAGCGACGCCCTCCAGTGCGAGGCGTCGGCGGCGGTGGGAGCGCAGACTGGACACCACGGCGCGGAGCGCGGCGTCTCCCGGCAGGTCGTGGGTCAACTGGCTCATGCTGCACCTCCATCGGGGAACGCCTTCACCATCGGGCGGTTCGCGCGGCGCCATCCCGCGGTCGCCAACACGGTCTCTGCAACGAGGAGCAACGCCACCGACGCGAGCAGATACTTCCAGATCCGTTGGCGCGACTCGAGTTCCCCGACCGTGACCCCCGCCACGGCGAGCGCCGAGTCGGCGTCTTCGCCAACACCGACGAGCAACTCGGCAGGTGCCATCGTCCGCAGGTCCGATTCGCTCGCCGGAGCGTTTGCCGCGGCCATCGCGACCGGCGTGCCCACCGCCTGGTCGCGATAGGCGAAATACATCCCCGCGTCGGCCATCCGTACCGCGCCAGAGCCTTCGGGACGCACCAGCGCACCGCCCGGCCGCTGGACAACCAACCCCGGCACCGAGGCCGCAGGCATCCAGCCCGCCCCGGTCTCAGCGAGACAGTGGCGCGTCGACGAATCCGATGGCGTGCAGCACTACCCGCCGCAGGAACGGCAGGAACGACGGCTGCAGCGGGAAGTCGCCGTTGCGAGCATCGAGTGGCATCGCGAGTTGCACGACGCGCCCGGCGCCCACGCTACGCTCGAGCAGTGCCGGCATGCCGTCATCGAATCGCGCCAGCACGGTTGCATCTGCTGCAGGATCCACGCGGGGGTAGCGGAGGAATCTCGGTTCCCCCAATGTGGCCGCCGCACCCGACCGGAACGGTTCAAAAATCGGGTGCTCGAGCGCCACGTCACCCAGCGTGCCACCGCGGTCGGCGCTGCGGTCGATCCGGCCGCGCCAGGCGCCGGGCAACAGCGTCGCAGCTTCCGGGCGACGCGGCGGCGTTGGTGCCGCCCGCGACGATGATCCCGCCCCCGGCCCTGCACCCATGACTCGAGCGCTGGCGAGACCGGTGGCAGCACGTCGTGGAAGAGAACGGTCCCGATCGACGGCAACCCTGCGGGGTCGAGCGTGGTCCGGCGCACGACCTCGAAGCGCGGGTCGCTCCCGATCCCGAGCGCACGCTCGAGGAACAGCGACTCATCCCGGTCTGGCACCGGCCTGCGTGACAACCATGATGCGGTGGGATTGCTCCGCAGCGAGGACGGCATGCAACGTGTCGTCCTGCGGAAGTCCGTCGGGCGACATCGCAGCGACGAGGCGCACCGGACCGGGCGGCACCGCGATCGGATCGAAACGCACGTTGGTGACGCCCGCTGGATCGATCTCGACGGTCCGCAGGCCGCGCTCCACGCCGTTGACCAGGAGGACAACATCAACCTCACGAGGGGCAGGCAGGTAGCGGGTCGTGATCGACGCGGTCGCCACGAGTGCACCGCGCCCCGCCTCGTTGATGCGGTCGACCCGACAGCGCAGTGACGGCGCTGTTGGCCGAATCGCCGGGCACATGGACAGGCCGCACGTTGACCCCCGGCCGGAGCGTCAAACCCGCAGTGCCGCCGGCCCCGGTGCGCTGCAAGTCGGTGATCACGACCACCTCCGCAACCCGTACACCCGCAGCATCGATCAGTTGCCGGGCGGCACGAATGGCGGCTGCATATCGCGTTCCCCGCGACACCGGCTCCTCGGCGGATAGAGCGGCCACTACGGCAGCGTGATCACCGGTCAAGCCATGCGCGATGGATGCATCGACATCGAACACGATGAGCGCGGAGCGATCGTCCGGTCCGAGCGCGCGAAGGAGACTGCGTGCCGAGTCGCGAGCTGCGGCCCACGCGCCGGCGCGACCCATGCTCAGCGACCGATCGAGTGCGATGACAAGGGTGCGCGGCGCGTCGCCCGAGGCAGCTGGCGACGCTCCGATTGAGCACCGGTCGCGCGAACGCCAGAACCGTGAGGATCACGACGAGCGGCACGGAGCAGGAGCAGGGGCCAATCGGTGATCCGGCGGCGCTCATCGGTCCTGATCGCGATCCGCTGGAGGAACATCAGCGAGGGGAAACGCGTTGGCCGCTGCCTCTCCCGATGGCGGAGGTGCATCGCCAGCGGGATGCCGATCGCCGCCAGGCCGGCGAGAAAGAGCGGGACGAGAAATCCGAGGCCCATCATCGAGTCCGGGTCGTCATCATGCGCGCGTCGAGATATGCGCGCAGCGACGCATCGAGCGGCTGGTCGGTGTGGACTGGGACATAGTCGATGCCGTTCGCACCCAGCGTTCGCCGCAGCGTATCCTGGTGTTCGTCGAACAGGGTCCGGTATCGCTCGCGAATCTCATCGGGTCTGAGCGGCATCCGCACTCCCGACTCCGCATCCTCGAACGTCGCCGTGGCGCCCCACGGGAGGTCACGTTCCGCCGGATCGATGACGTGGAACAGGATCAGGTCGTGTCCCCGCGATTGGAGCGACGGCCAGCGACCGCCGCAACGCCTCCGGTTCGTCGTAGCAATCCGACAGCAGGACGACGATTCCCGATCGGCCCCGCATGCGGGCGAGTCGGCTCACCGTTGCGGAGAGCTCACCCCGGCCGCTCGCCTTGGCGCGGGCAAGCGTGTGGAGGAGCAGCTGCAGATGGCGCCCGGACGGCGGAACCATGTCGGCAACATCCTCCCGAAGCGTGACCAGCCCGATCCGATCACCCTGCTGCTGCGAGAGCCAGGCCAGCGATGCGGCGAGATAGCGGGCGTAATCGAACTTGGTGACGGCGCCGGTGCCATAGTCCATCGACGCCGAGGCATCGACAGCGAACAACACGTCCGCATTGGTGTCGGCCTCGTACGTCTTGAGGTAGAACCGGTCGGTCCGCCCGTAGAGACGCCAGTCGATTCGACGCAGGTCGTCGCCCGGCTGGTAGGGGCGGTGCTCGGCAAAGTCGAGCGACAGGCCCGCATGCGACGACCGGTGCATCCCGTGCAGGAAGCCGTCCACCACGGTGCGCGCGAGCAGGCGCCAGGTCGCCGATACCGGCGAGCACGGAGGGCTGCAGGAAGTCCGCAGGGGCGATGGCGGGCATCAGCGCGTCAGAGTCCCGACGCTCGGCGGCGGCAACCACGGCCACCAGCCGATCGATGACATGGTCGGTCGTGACCCGCTCCGACTGCGCGTGGAAGTTCCGCAGCAGGCGGTGCCGCAAGACCGGACGCGCCAGCGCCCGGACGTCGTCGAAGGTGACATGATAGCGGCCATGCAGGAGCGCGCGTGCCTTGGCGCCCACGAATCAATGACTGCGCCGCGCGAACGCTGGCTCCGTAGGAGAGCCATTCGCGGATGAAATCCGGCGCATCATCACGCCGGCCGTGTCCTGCGCACCAGCGTGACCGCGTACCGCATGACCGCATCGGCCACGGGCACCCGGCGCACGACCTGCTGGTAGGCGAGGATGTCCTCGCGCGAGATCACGGCGTTGATCTCCTCCGGTGCAACGCGTCGTGGTGGCGCGCACGACCTCCATTTCGTCCTCCTCCGGAAGATGGTCCAGCACGATCTCGAACATGAAACGGTCGAGCTGCGCCTCGGGAAGCGGATAGGTGCCTTCGAGTTCGATCGGGTTCTGCGTCGCGAACACGAAGAACGGCGGGTCGAGCGGGTAGGTCTTTCCCTGCACCGTCACGCGTCGCTCCTGCATCGCCTCGAGCAGCGCTGCCTGCGTCTTGGGCGGGGTGCGGTTGATCTCGTCCGCCAGCACCACGTTGGCGAAGATCGGCCCCGGCAGGAATGCCAAGCGGCGGTGGCCCGGTCACCGGATCATCCTGGATCATGTCGGTTCCGGTCACGTCCGACGGCATCAGGTCGGGCGTGAACTGGATCCGCGAGAACCGCAGGTCGAGCGCGCGAGCCAGAGAGTGGATCAGCAGGGTCTTGGCGAGACCGGGCACGCCCACCAGGAGGCAGTTGCCTCCCGCGAACAGCCCGATGAGCGCCTGCTCGACCACGTCCTCTTGGCCGATGATGACCTTGCGCAACTCGGCGGCGATCCGCTGTCCAGCCTGGTGCAGGCCGTCGGCGAGCTCGGCGTCGTCGGCGTGGTGCGTTTCAGGCGGCGGTGAAGTCAGCGTCACGCGGAACCCCGGTCAGTGGGTGAGGGTGTAGATCACGTAGTTGATGCCGAGTCCGGAATGCTTCGTTGGTCGCGACGATCGGTGCGCGACCGGTGGTCGCGATCTCCCAGTACTCGGACACGTCGAAGTTGTAGTTGATGATCATCAGGACACGGCCTGTGGGGTCGTTGTCCTCGAACACGCCGTAGAACTCGGGCGCACCACCGCGCTGGCCGATCCCGTCGCCGGTCGACGGCAGTGCCTCGATTCGGTAGAACGAATCGTAGATCGGGTGCGACGCATCGAGACGCACCGGGTACAACCCCGGAAGGACGCGTTCCAGTTGCGCGACGAAGTTGCCCCACGCCGCACCGCCCTGAAAATCGTCGACGAGCGCGAAACCGCCCTTGAGCAGGTAGCGGCGGAAGCCCAGGACCTCTGCCTCGGTGGGCTGCCACGCTCCCACCTCGCAGAGATAGACCATCGGGAACTTCATGAGTTCCGGGTCGTCGGCGGTGAAGACATTGCTGGCATCATGGCGCGCGTGCATCGACGTCAGTTCCGCGAGGATCTGCGGGAAGATCCGATCGGAGCGCGGATAGTCATGGTTCCACATCGGATCCTGTCCGCCGAAGCCGCCGCCGCCAAACGCCGGCGTGTACTTGATGCGAGCGTACACGAACTGTCCATCGTACGGCACATTCTCGATGAACGTGCCGTTGCGGCCACCGCGCTGCGCCAGCAACGGCACCACCGATGCGGCCACCGCCAGGCCCAGCACCACCTGGAGCGATCGGATGCGGCGGCTCACCGTGGGTCGCTCAACGTGAGCAGGAGCATCTGCGCCCGCTCGTAGGAAGGCGCGTCTTCGAGCAGCGCGATGACCTCGCGACGCGCTGCGTCGCGCTGACCAGCCTGGGCAAGCACCCGCGCCAGCTCGAATCGCGCCGCCGTCAGGTCGGCGGGCGCGAGCGCCAGGATTGCCCGGCGCTCCCGCAGTGCCAACGCAAAGTCACGCTCCCGTTCGGCCAGCTCCGCCAGCCGGCGATGGAGGTCGCCGTTGGAGGGGTCGATCCATACGGCACGATCGATCGCCCGCCGCGCACCGGGGAGGTCACCCCGAGCCTCTCGGAGCGCTGCCTCCAGCAAGTTGGGCGCGAGGGCGGTTTCCGACGTCGTGGTGATATCCGCGAGTGAAGCAAGCGCACCGGTGGTGTCGCCCTGCTGGAGTCGAAGCTGCGCCAACGGCCACGCCGCGCCATCGCCACCGCCGTATCGTGGCAGCATCGCGGCGGCACCTTCGATTTCCCGCCGCGCTCCCACGGTATCCCCGGACGCGAGGTGCTGCCGCCCAAGCGCGACCGCATCCACATATGCCCCACCCGTGACATTCTTGCCATCCCACCCGCCGACCGCGGGCAGCGCCGACGCGTGGCGCCGCGCGAGCCACGCGTTGAAGTGCCGATCCAGCGAGTCAGGCGTCATTCGCAACACCCGCTGGGAAACCGTTGGCCACGCGTGGCCGTCCCGAAATCCCTGCAGGAGCGCCCGCAGGCCCGCAACCCCGCGCTCGGCCTCGACCATCTCCATCACCAGCGATGCCTGGTAGTATGAAAACCCGATCTCGTGGGGATGGCGCGGCCGGACCAGACCCTCCGTGATCCGACTCACCGGAAGGAGCTGCCCGCTCTTGAATGCGGCGAGGAACGGCAGCGAAACGCCAGCGCCCCATCCCGGCCGAGCCCGGCGTTCCTCGAGGACCGAGAGCCCTTCCGAGACCCACCGCGGGACGCGATTGTCGGACGCGCCGAGCGTGAAGGTGTGTGCCAGCTCGTGCAAGGCGGTCGAGCCGAAGTTGAACGTCCCCGGGTCCCGCCCGCGGGGCGAATCCATGGCGAGCACCGGTCCGAACGACACCCCCAGGGCCCCGAGACCGGTCAGGCCGACCGTCCGCACCGAGAAATCGCCGCGATTGCGATAGACCTCGAAGCGTATCGGCGGAGCCGGCCGGTACGCGTACCGGATCGCCAATGAGTCGAATGCGCGTTCCAGGAGCGGTGCGAGATACGCAACAGTGAGATCGATCTCGTCGGCCGGCGCGACAAACCGGAACCGCCCGGTGTCCACCACGGTGAACGTCGCGACGTCGTCGAGCAGTGTAAGGGTGTTCTTGTACCAGATGTTGTACGGGTCGATCGCAAATGCGCGGTCGAGATACTCGCGACCCAATGCCATGTCACCGAGCCGCAAGCTGTTGAGCCCGAGCACCCCGAGCGCCCTCGATGACAGCGAATCGGCGCGAACCGCCTGCAGTGCAAACTGCTGCGCGTCAGCATACCGGCGATGGCGTACCGCTGCCTCGGCGACCTCGGTGTAAAAATCAGCAGGGTGGGCTGAGTGGCGTCGTGCAGATTCCGCCGCGTCGCGTTGGCTCGTGGAGTCTCCCCGGAGCCAGGCGACTGCACCCAAGGTGCCCCAGGCGCCGACCGCCGTCGAGTCAACCGCCAGCGCCTCCGAGGCGTGGGCGAGCGCCGAGTCGTAGGCCTCGGCTTCGAGGTGCAGCCGCGCGAGATGCAGCCGCGCCGAGGCCAGCGACGGATTGGTCGCGAGCGCCGCACGGGTGAGCGCCATCGAGCCTTCTTTTCCTTCGAACGCCGCGATCCGTGCCATGCCGGATGTAGCGCGCGCATTGCCGGGAACGAGCCCAAGGACTTCCGCGTAGAGTTCGCTGGCATCTGGCGCGTTGAAGCGCTCCAGCAGCAGGTCGGCAGCCCGCAGGCGGGCGTCGATTCCATCGCGATCGGTCGACCGAACCCCATCGAGCACGGCAATCGCTGCCGCGAGTGCGCGCGGATCCGTTGCCCCGAGCACGATGTAGGCGCGCCCGACCGCCACCTGCTCCCGAACCGCCCAACTGGTCGGAGAACGCTCGTAGGCACTGGTGAGGGAGAGTGCGAGACGGCGTGCCATCGCAGTGTTGCGGCTGCGCGCCGCCAACTCGGCCCTCCCTGCCGTCGCCCACCGCACGTCCGTCCCCTGCTCGATCGCGACGGCGTACAAGGAATCCGACTCGGCAAGTCGGCCCCGCAGCGCGAGCACATCGGCCAGCAGCACCGCCTGGTTTCGGTCACGCGCCATCGCCTCGGCGCGATCCAGCTGTCCCGAGTCGACCAGGGCAGAGACTGGCTCATGCGACCCGCCATCCTGCGCACATGCCGAGAGTGGTGCGGCCATCAGGAGCGCCATCACCGTGGCAGCGTGGGTGGGTGTCACGGCGTACCCCCAGGAAGTGCCCGGATGTCGCGAGTGCGGGTCGCGATGGCCAACAACAATCGCTCGAGCTGACGCTGATACTCCGCAGGATCCATCGATGCCTTGCGCTGCTTGAGGGCATCAAGCTGCTGCTCCAGCTCGGTGCGCTCGGCAATGAGCACACCAGCGCGGGGATTGGTCGATACCGCTCCCCGTGCCGTCAGGGCGACCTGCCTGGAGAACGCCCCGTCGCCACCGGCAGCTCGCCCCGGCTCGGCGGTGCCGGTCTTGTCGCCGTTGTCATCGAGCACGGCGTGCTCGGTGAGCAGCATGTTCCGCGTGGCATACGATTGCACGACTGCAGTACGAGCGAAGGTGAACGCCTCGAGCATCGTGGTCCGACCGTCCTTGTCGGCATCGGCGTTGTCGGTGCTCAGCGCGCGGGCAATGAGGGTCACGAATACCGACGCGTTGCGCTCGGTCGCACTTCGTGTCGCCGTGATCACCACCCGCCGCGGCCCCGAGAGTGCCTGGATGAAGTCGCCGGACCCGCTGGCCGCCACGATCACCACGACCCGGCGCGCCGTCAGTGCGCTGATCCAGGCGTGGTAGTCACGGGCCGACGGGTCGGGACCTGGCAATGCAATCCGGCTCGCGGCGCCCTCGCCGCTGCCGTGGCCGATCAGGAGGATGATCACGTCGTCGGCGACACCCGACCGGCGCCGCAACCACTCGAACGCCGCCTCGACTCCGTCGCGGGTCGCGACGCCTGCTGTCCGCCCCCGATCCACATCGGCGCGCTCGGCCAGCCACTTCACGTTCGAGTCGGGAATGCCCCACCGAGTGCGGGCGCTGTCGACAACCGTCCGCGCAGCACCGGCAAACTGCGCCGCGTAGGCCGATTCTCCCGACAGCCCGGTCACGACCAGCAGGTGTTGCGTGCCCTGCGCGCCGACGGCGAACGGGGTGGAGAGCAGGGCCAGCAACGCGGCGAATCGCGTCATGCCAGACCCCCGCGCCGACGAAGCGACCACTCTGCGGCGAGGATCGCAATGAACGTCACGAGCACCACTGGCATGTCCCACAGGTCGTTGACGTCGCGCACGGTGATGCCGCTTCGCGTGAGGTTCACGTCGTCGACCAGCCGCTCGACATTGTCGAGCGCGTAGTAGACGCCGCCGGTTTCATCGGCAATCCGCCGGAGCAGCGATGCCCGCAATTCGGCTCGTTCAACGTCGGCGCCAAGCGTGTCGGCAAGCGCGAGTACGTCGGGGGCCCGGATGGTGTCGGCGCCCGTCCGTGCGACTGTCGCTATCCGGTAGACTCCGGCGTCTGCCGCCGTGAAGCGACCCGTGTACAATCCGTCGTCGCCGACCGACCTGTCGAGGGACACCACGAACGGTTCGCTGAGGGGTGGTGTGACTTCGCCATCACCGACGCACCGGCGACATCGAGATACTCCGCATCGACCACGCGCGCGCGCAGCGCGATGCTCTCACCGGGTGCCACGCGTTCGGGCACGGTGCTGACGTCGACCCGTTCAGGCACGCCGTCGAGCGACCAGCGAAGCAACTGCCGCCAGAGTGTCGCGTGAGTGGCGTCATCGATGGGCGTGTCCGCATCCATCTGCCAGCGCCACGAGTCCTGGGTGGCGAACACCGTCGCCGTGCCACGACCGTACCGCTGGGTGGCGAGCAGTGAGCGCTCGCCGCCGCCCGCCCACCGGTCGGGCCGCGAGAAGCAGCGTCGCACCGGGCTTGAGTGGACCGAGGCGATTGACGACCGAGATCGGACCCATCGAGTCCCAGCGTCCGGCGTTGCCGGCCCGCGACGCAGCAAGCTGCAAGCGAGGGCTGCGAGCCCGGCGCCCGTGGGTCGGGCGGTCACCTCCACGGCTTCGAGCTCGCTCCCGGCTGCACCGGCGATGATGACCGGGAGCACGCCAGCCACGGGCGTGCCCGCAAAACCACCCTCTGCCAGCGCGTTCCGCCCTCCGAGCACGAGCAGGCCTCCGCCGCGACGATCGACGAAATCCGCCAGCATCCGCAACTGGTCAACACTGAAGAACGCCGCCTCGACACTCCCGAGGACGATCGCACGATAGCGAAAAAGGTCGTCGCGACGTGTCGGAAACCCATCACGCAGTTCGAGACTGTCGTCGACGCCAAGTCGCAGGTACTTCTGTTCGGCGCTGCGGAGCAGCGCCACGAGCTGAACCGCAGTGTCGCCTCGCACCGCACGACGGAGGAAGGCGAGTTCCGGCCGTGGCTCGCCTTCCAGGTAGAGCACCTTCTCACGACCGGGCCGAATCCTCAGCGTGGCCCGTGCCTCGTTGTTCTCGAGGATCGTCTCGCCGGGTAGCGCCGCCACCCGCACCAGGATGTCGTGCAGCCCGGGCGCGAGCGGTGGCAACGCCAGGGGAATTCGCATGGTCTCCCGGTCATCGCCGAGCCGCACTTTCTCCGTGGCAACGACCCGACCGTCGGCCTCGGCGGTGATGTTCACGGTGGTCCCGGCGAGTCCGCGCACACTGATCGACGCCTCGGCCACCGCGCCGCCCCCCTCGAGCGTCGACACCGGCAGGGCGATCCGGTCGACGGCGACGTCGCGAGTGAAACGCTCCTCGCCCACACCGACGGTGTACACGGGCACGTCGCGTGCACGGAGTGACAGCAACGGGCCTTCGATATCACCCGCAGCGTTGTCGGCCCCGTCGGTCACTATCACCATCCCGGCGAGCGGAACATCGGCGAGTTCCTGTCGCGCGGCGTCGAGCGACCCTGCCAGGTCCGTGCGAGTGCCGGAGCCGGTCAGGGCGGATGCACTCCGCACCGGCGTCACGCCCGAGGCAAACCGGTAGAACCGGAGCGTGAATCGCGCTCCAAGCTGTTCGACCAGCGAAGCCGAGTCGCCGAACACACCTTGGACGGCAGCCAGCCGGGCCCCGCCCCGAACATCCTTGATTCGCATGCTCCGGGAATCATCGAGAAGGACGGCGAGCACGTTCCGCTGCGGAACAGCGCGCGAAAGCATCAGGACCGGACGCATCAGGCATCCCACCACGATCATCAGCGCCAGCACCCTCAGCACGGCGAGCGCGACGGGGAGACGCGAGCCCGGAATCGCGACCCGGGCACTCCTCACCACCACCACCAGGAGGAGCACCGCGGCTGCGATGCCGAGTGCGACCACCGGGAACACCGGTTGCAGCGCCACGTCGCCCTGCTCGAAAGCACGGGACGGGTACTTGAAGAGAAAGGTGAAAACCGCTTCGAGTGCAGGTGGCAACACGACTCCGGGTGAGCAACCAGGGCAGTGGGCACGGAGGAGGACCGGAAACGATGAGCGCACCGCCGACGGTGCGCGCTCGCCCGATTACGGGGCCATTCGAGTGTTACGCGCAGCCAGCGCCCGATGTTGGGTGGTACGGCGAAGCGGAGGGGATCGTTTCGGAAACCGCGTCGCGCGCGGGCCGACACGTGGAAAAGCCGGACCGGCGGGATCAGTCCGCTGGCTGCAACTCGAGTCCCGAGGCCGTGAGCCGGAATGGGCGCACGGCGTCACTGTGCGCGCTGTTGCGCATCTTCACGACCGCGAGGTGTCGCTCGAGGCGCCCCTCGACCTCCGCGTACCGTTGCACGATGATCCCGTCGGTCAGGAACGCCGTCGTGTGCGGCGCGGTGTGGGGTGACGCGCAGACCTCGTCGGTCTCGGTGGTGATGACGACCGAGGCACCCGCGGCCGTGAGCGACGCCGACGATGCGGTACACGGCCTCGCGAAAGTCGAGCCTGAAGTTCGGGTCGAGCGCGACCTCCAGACCGGAGAGCGAGTCGATCACAACCCTCGTGGCACCGGTGGCCTCGAGCTCCCGCGTCAGTGCATGGAGCGTCTCGTCGATCGAAACGTCGAGTCCGGGCGTCCTGATCACGCGTTACGCTGCCATCCGCCACCAACCCGTCGATGGCTTCCGACCTCGCCCGGCTCACGTTCGCGTTCGAAGGTGACCAGCAATCCCCTTCTCGCCATTGCGGGCGCCGGCGGCCAGGAACATCGTGCTGAGCGTGGTCTTGCCCGAGCCCGAGGGTCCCGATATCAGCAGCGAGTGCCCCGCTGGCAGGCCGCCTCCCATCATCGCATCGAGGTCGGCGTTACCCATCGACAGTCTGGGTTCGTCGACATTTTCGTGGCGCGCCGCCGCCCGATCGACCTGCGCCTCCGAGAGCACCCGCGGGAACACCTCGATGCCGGCGGGTGAGATCCGGAAGCTGTGCAGACCGCTCAGCGCTGCCTGTCCCCGCATCTTGGACACCCGAATCTTCCTGACCGACGAATTCTGCTGCACCGTCTGGTTCATCATCAGGATGCCGTCCGCGACGGTGAACACCGGATTCGATCCGGTATCCCCACCCTCGTACTCGCCCACCAGAAAGGTCGTCGCCTGCCAACTGGTGAGGAACACGCCGAGTCGCTGCACGAAGTTCTGCAACTCGGTGTCGCCGACCCCCTTCCCCTGCGCGATGGACACTACCGATCGGAACGAGTCGACGAAAACCAGTCCAGCTGAATACTCATGAACCTCGTGCACGATTCGCTCGAGGACGTGGTCAAAGTTTCCGCTGCTCATCTCCTTGGCGAGATTGAGGAATCGAATCGAGTTGTTGATCTTGTCGACATCGAAGAACGAGAACTGCTGCTGGTAGCGCAGCATCTTGAGGGGTGGTTCGCCCAGCACCGTGAAGTACAGCGCGGGGCGCTCCGGCGTCGGCCAGGCCGAACATCAACTGGTGCGCAAGGGTGGTCTTGCCCGATCCCGGCGAACCGGTGATCAGGTTGAAGGAGAACTCGGGCAGTCCGCCGCCCAGGATGGTGTCGAGACCGGGGACGCCGGTCGTCAGGCGGGGGAGCACGAACGCATCGTTCATGATGGAGTGTCTCCGTCGCACACGTCGTGAAGTCCGGCGGGCCAGGCCATGCCCAGCAGGCGCTCGGTCAGTGGGGCTCCGATCAGCGACCTGAGAATCGTGACAAAGGTAGTCAGCATGTCATGGCTGGCAGCACAGATCTCATCGACGCTCCGTGGCCGTCAGCGATGGAAGAGGACATCCAGTGCCTGGCTCGACCCCATCGCCGTTTCCGGACGGCAGATCCATTTGTGCTCCGAACGCGTGACGGTGCAGGTCCGCAGGAACAGCGCCGCCACGCCCCCCTCCCCGATCACGGGCACCAGCACGGCGAACATCGTTTCGCCACACCTCCAGCACGCCCGACACCGCATCGGCGGAGGTCACGCCCTTCGGCGCAGCGGTCGCCATCGCGCGCCTGATCAGCGTCCCGGTCACGGCTCGTGTCCCGCCGGGCCAGACACCAGCATCTCGATGCGCTCCAACAGCCGGTCCGGGTCAACCGGCTTTACCATGTGTGCGGCAAACCCAGCGCTGCGCGATCGCTCGTGGTCCTCAAGCTGACCGTAACCGGTGATCGCGATGATCACTGGAGGGTTGGCGAGCTCCTGCCGTACCCGTCGGGCGACCTCATAGCCATCGATCCCAGGCAGCCCGATGTCGCAGATCACCACCTCCGGCCGCGTACGGATGATGCACTCGAGTCCCTTCAGGCCGTCGTGCGCCACCTCGACGTGGTGCCCCGCGAGCTCGAGCAGTATCCCCATCGCGGTGGTCGCGTCGATGTTGTCGTCCACGAGGACGATGCGACGCCCCGACCCCATGCGATGCGCTCGCGCGTCGGCCTCGACTTCCGCGTCGGTCGTCTCGCGGCGAGCACTCGCCGGCAGCCTGACGGTAAAGGTGCTTCCACCATCGGGGCCACCACTCTCCACCGACACGGTGCCGCCGTGCATCTCGACGATGCTTCGTACCACGGTCAGACCGATGCCGAGTCCACCGGCGCTCCTCGAGAGCGAATCATCGCCCTGCGAGAATAGGTCGAACACGCGTGGCAGCGCGTCGGGACTGATACCCGGCCCCGTGTCCACGACGCGAAGGCTGATGGATTCGCCATCGCCTTCCGCGCTGATGGCGACCGATCCCCCCGGAGGGGTGAACTTGGCGGCGTTGTGCACGAGGTTGCACACGACCTGGGTGAGTCGAACCTGGTCGCCAACGACGTGGAGATCGTTCCTGGGGAGGGTGACGGTGAGCTCATGCTCCCGCTCCATGACGATCGGGCGGGTCTCATCGACGGCCGCCTCGATGATCTCACGGAGCAGCAGCGGTTCCTTCTTCAACACGATCTTGCCGCGGGTAACGCGCGATGCATCGAGCAGGTCGTCGAGGAGCCGGGTGAGGTGGACAAGCTGTCGCCGCAGCACGCCCTGCACCCACTTCGTCGTGGCCGGATCACCTTCGGAGCGTTCGAGAATTGCTGTTGCGGTGCTGATCGGCGCCAACGGGTTGCGGAGTTCGTGCGCCAGCATCGCGAGAAACTCCTCCATCCGCTGGCGTCGGTCTTCGGCTCGAAGCGCGGCCTCGGCCATGTCGCTGGCGCGCATCGCCGCCATCACCAGGTGCTCATTGGCTTCCCGCAACTCGGCGTTCCGGGCCTCAAGTTCCGCGCGGAGCGCCGCGGCTTCATCGATTGCTCGCTGGAGATCCGGGAGACTGGCTGCCGCGACACCCGCGGGAACATCTTCGGTTTCAGACGGGATGGCTCATGCCTCTGGCCGGGCCGACCGTCGCCCGGAACGAGGAACGCTCTAGAGAAGCTCCACTGATGCTTGCCGAATGGGGACGCGCGGGACCGGAATTCGGCGCACATTGCGCCGAAACGGGGTGGAGCATTGCGCCGGCGATGAGGTCATATCGCATGGGCGCACCTGTAGCCCTCGGTCACGAATCGATAGCTGGGGCGGGACTCGAACCCGCGACCCCGGCATTATGAGTGCCGTGCTCTAACCAGCTGAGCTACCCAGCCATGAGACCCGAAAGGGGCCCGTGGCGAAAATAGGGGTCTGGACCCCCAAACGGAACACTCCCGGCCCCGTGATGCCGCGGCGGAGCGGGAGCTAGCGTCCGTCTCGCGTACCGGTCCACGCGACGATGTAACTGCAACGGCGCGGACCGGTGACGTCCACCGACACGTTCGCCAGGAACCCACCGGCCGTGAACCGCCCCGCCACTTGCACCGTGCTCACCTCGCCAGGTGCCGCCCCGAGGACGATGGGCTTCGACAGGAAGGTGCCGTTCGACTTGAGCACCGCCTGATGCGTCAGTGGCCCATGGTTCAGCGTGATGGTGGTGTCGCCGATGCGGTGAGTGATGACGGTGGGCATCGACTGCACCGTGACCGCCCCGCAACTGTTCTCGCCAAGCTCCACCGCCGTCGCGTAGCGACCACTTGCCGCTCCCGCCTTCGACTCCCGCTCGGCCGTCTGCGCCTGCACCGGAATCGCCCCCGCAAGTAGCGCCAATGCTGCAACGCCAAAGATCCGCATGGTCGTTCTCCCCAAGGCTGCTCAGCGTTTCCGGGCTGTATCCGGTGGCGCCGGTTCGGTTTCGATGATGAACGACAGTTCACCCGGCCGGATCATTCCCCGTTGTTCGCGGGCCACCCGCTCCTGGGTGACCGGATCCGTCTCCAGCAGGCGCCGGAACTCCTTGAGCGAATCGACCTCGCGGCTCAACCGTCGTACTTCGGCCTGCGCCTCGCGCTCGGTCCGCTGCAGCGCGAAGTAATCCGACATCGAGTAGATGCCGCCCCGCCATGCGAGCACGGCCGCCCCGATCAACACCACCACCGCGAGCCACCGCGCGCGGGTCACTGCGGATACATCTCGCCGCCGGGGTAGTGCGCCACCGGTCCCAGTTCCTCATCGATCCTGAGCAGCTGGTTGTACTTGGCCACCCGGTCGGAACGCGATGCGCTACCGGTCTTGATCTGGCCGGCCCCGGTCGCCACCGCCAGGTCGGCGATGAACGTATCCTCGGTCTCGCCCGAGCGATGGGATATCACCACGCCGAACGCCGCCGCCTTCGCCATCTCGATGCATTGCAGCGTCTCGGTCAGCGTCCCGATCTGGTTGACCTTGATCAGCACCGCATTGCCACAACCCCGCTCGATCCCCTCGCCGAGACGGTCGACGTTGGTGACGAAGAGATCGTCACCCACGAGCTGGCAGCGATCGCCCAGCGTATCGGTGAGGAGCTTCCACCCGTCCCAGTCGTTCTCGTCGAGGCCATCCTCGATCGACACGATCGGATACCGATCGCACCACCCTTCGTACAATTCGACCATCTCGGCAGCCGTACGCCGGGATTGGTCGCCCTTCTTGAAGACGTACATACCCTCGGTGTGCAACTCCGACGCTGCAACGTCGAGCGCAATGGCGATGTCCTCGCCGGGGCGATACCCCGCCGCCTCGATCGCCTCCATCACCGCGTCGAGCGCCGCCTCGTTCGAGGGCAGCATTGGCGCAAAGCCACCCTCGTCACCCACCGCAGTGCTCAGCCCCTTGAGCGTCAGCACGCGCTTGAGCGCATGAAACACCTCGACGCCCATGCGGAACCCCTCCGGAAAGGTGTCCGCGCCAACCGGTATGATCATGAATTCCTGCGCGTCGACGTTGTTGCTTGCGTGCGCACCGCCGTTGAGGATGTTCATCATCGGCACCGGAAGCACCCGGGCCATCGGGCCGCCCAGATATCTATAGAGCGGGAGGTCTGCTTCCATCGCGGCCGCCCGCGCAGCGGCGAGTGACACCGCAAGGATCGCGTTGGCGCCCAGGTTCGACTTGTTGTCGGTGCCGTCGGCGTCGGTCATCTCGGCATCAATGGCGATCTGCTCGAAGATGCTCATCCCCTCGAGCCGGGGTCCGATCACGTCGTTGACGTTTGCGACCGCCTGCATCACTCCCTTGCCCCCGTAGCGCTCGGGATCGCCGTCGCGCAACTCGGCGGCCTCGTGCTGCCCCGTGGATGCACCACTCGGCACGGCCGCGCGCCCGCGCGACCCGGTGGCGGTGACCACTTCGGCTTCGACGGTCGGATTGCCGCGGGAATCAAGGATTTCACGACCCAGCACTTCGATGATGCTGCTCATCAGGTACGGCCCCGGTAGGAAGGAAGAACTGGGCGAAGCTTCGCCCATCCGGGGCAAGGGGTCAACCGATCGACCGGCCGACGACGATCCGGGCCCAGATCGGCCGGTGATCGCTGCTACCCCGGACATCCTCGATCATGCCGACGGCGTCCGGTCCCGCGAGCTGGACGCCCCGCAGGAAGAAATGGTCATACCGCATGCCGAGTCGAGCGGTGCGGAGCGCGGGAGTGGGCCACGAATAGCCCGCCGCCGCGGCGTGTTCGCCAACGCTTCCCGAGTTCATGTCGCCGCCGATGATCACCTGATCGTACTTCGACGCATCGCGAATGATCGCGTCGAGCTGCCCACGGCGACGCCCCGGCCCGATGTCGGCGATGGTTCCGAAATGGGTGGAGTAGACCCGGACCCGACGCGTACCAACGCGGATCGTGGCGGCCGCGGCGATCCGCTGGCTGCCGTCGAATTGCGCCGGGTGAGGCAGGATCAGCTTGTCGTCGTCCTCGATCGGCCATCGGGAAAGGATCGCGTTGCCGAAATCCCGCTGCGTGCGCGAGGCATTGATGGCCGCGTAGTAGACGTAGCCCATGCCGAGTGCGGCGGCGATCCGCTGGGTTCCGGCAGCGTCCATTTCCTGGAGGAGGACGATGTCGGCGCCGCGCAGCGCCGAGTCATCGAGAACGGCAAGGGCGCTGTCGATGTGACGGGCATACTGGATGTTGAACGAAACAACACGAAGCGTGTCCGTAGCCGCCGCCGGGCTCGACGGGACTGCCCCGACCCAGCGGGGTGCCACCGGATCAACGTAGTTGCGGCCCGCTCGGCAGGAGACCAGCGAAAGGACGGCCAGGAACGGCAGGAACAGGCGACGGGTCATGGAAGGTGGAAACGCCGTGCATCCCTTGTGGGTTCCCGGTTGCGGGCTGACGGGGCGCCCGATCAGGCGCCGTAAACCGCTTCGGTCGCGCCGGGCCGAATCCGCGGCAAGACCAGCGTGAACACGCTGCCCTTCCCCAGCCCCTCGCTGTGCGCCTTCACGCTGCCCCCGTGTCGCTCGGCCAGCCCACGCACCAGCGCCAGGCCGATACCGAGGCCACCGTCGGAGCGATGCACGCCAGGAGTGATCTGCGCGAACATGTCGAACACACCCAGGAGCTGATCGGAGGACATCCCGATACCGGTGTCACTCACGACAATGCTGACATTCTCCCCGACGGCCTCGGTGGCAATCCTGATCTGCCCGCCGTCGGGAGTGTACTTGGCGGCATTGTTGAGGAGGTTGAGGATCATCTGGGTCAAGCGCACCGGGTCGGCGGCTACCGCGAGGTCGGCGTCCGGCGGGTCATAGGCCAATGAGTGGCACGCCCGGTCGATGTTCGGCTGCGCGGCGTCGAGTGCCACACCGATCGCGGTCGCGACCGGTACTGCCTGGATCTTGAGATTCACCTTGCCGTGATTGAGGCGGGACACCTCGAGCAGGTCGTCGATGAGGTGGGTCAGCTGCGCCACCTGGCCTTCGAGAATCACGCGGGAGCGCACGAGAATCGGATCCGCCTCAGGCAGGCGTTTCATGATCTCCACGACATTGCGGATCGGAGCCAGCGGGTTTCGCAGTTCGTGGGCCAACGTGGCGAAGAACTCGTCCTTGCGCTGGTCGGCGATGGTGAGCTGCTCGTGCGCCGCTCGCGCCTCGTTCCGGGCAGTGAGGAGCGCTCGTTCGTACGCCTGCCGGTCGTTGACGACCATCGCCGACATCTCGTCCCATTGCGCTCCGCTTGACGTTCGCCGCACAACGTTGAAGAGCATCGGGACGGACCGCCCGGTACTCGACACAATGTCGAGCTTCATCTCGGCGATGGAGCCCTGCATCTGCAGCATCGGCGCCCAGTGGGTCTGGTGGAAGATCCTCCCGCCGACCGTGAGCATGTCCTGAATCCGGCGATGGCCGACCAGCGCGTCGGCATCGTAGCCCAGCCAGCGGCAGAACGTGGCGTTGGCGCGGTGGATCAACCCGTCGGTGTCGGTGACCACCAGACCGCATGCCGCTCCCTCATAGAGAGCGTTGCCATCGGGGATCATCGAACCGTTCATCAGCTAGCGGACGAGGCCGGTGAGGAATGCATCGATGGCCGCGTTGGTCTGGTCGGGCGCACTGAGCTGGGGGCAGTGGCCCACGTTGTCGATGGCGACGAGCGTACTTCCCGGGATCGCGGCCTGCATGAACTGCCCGACACTGCGCGGCGCGATGATGTCGTCGGTGCACTCGAGAATGAGTGTCGGGATCGTGCACTTCTCGACGTCCTGCCGATGGTCAGACAGGAACGTCACCCGCGCGAACTTCTGGGAAATCTCGGGATCGGTACGACAGAAGCTGTTGGTGAGTTCTTCGCCAAGTTCCGGTTGATCGGGTGCGCCCATGATCACCGGGGCCATGTTGGCGGCCCAGCCGAGATAGTTGTTGTCGAGGGTGTCGAGCAGCCCGTTGATGTCATCCTGTGAAAATCCGCCGATATAGTCGCCGTCGTTGATGTAGCTGGGAGAGGGACAGACCATCGCCTGACCGATGAACTGCTCGGGCACCTGGTTTGCCGCGAGCATGCCGATGATGGCGCTCACCGAGTGGCCGATGAAAACGATGGGTGTATCGGCCACTGAGGCCGCAATCTCGATCACGTCGGCAGCGTAGCCGTGGAGCGTGGCGTACTTGACGGCGTCATACGACGCGAGGTCGGACTTGCCGTTCCCCACGAGATCGAACACGACGGTACGGTACCGATCACGGAAGGCGGGCTCGGTCAACCGCCACATGTTCTGGTCGCACCCGAAGCCGTGGGCAAACAGCAGGGTCACGTCACCCTCGCCCCGGACGACGATGTTGTTGCGGAGTCGGACGTTCATGTGGCCTGGGAGAGTTTGAGGGTGCGATGGTTGGTGGAGCCCGCCGACGCTTTGGCAGCCGGAGAGGTGAAATCTAACGCCCAAGCCGGCCCAGATCTGCTGGGGCTGAATCCGGCAACCGAGCATAATCGCCACTGGCCCGGCACGGCATCCCTCGGCCGGTTGACTTTCCGGGCCGGAACGCGACCATTCAGGAGACCACAACTCAGAGGCGAAGGATGCTGACACTGCTCCTGCACGCTGCGCTCCTGGCTGGTGCACCGATGCAGCAGGAATCGGTCGTACCCCGTGCCCTGCCCAGGCTGCCCCTGCCCCGTCCCGCGGCAGGCGCTCCGCTCGCGACCGTCAACCAGAACCGGGTTCCCGCGGGAGTGCTCGACAAGGGTACGCTGAAGCTGTCGCTCGACGTCGTCGAGGCGGCGTGGCGCGCGGAGGGTCCGGGTGATCCGGTGGTGCGGGCGCTGGCGTTCGCCGAAACCGGAAGGGCGCCATCGATCCCCGGGCCGATGCTGCGGGCCCCTGTCGGGACGACGGTGCAGCTGACGTTGCGGAATCGGTCCGATTCAGTCGTGACCTTCAACGGCTTCCGACTCAACCTCGACGCGGCGGCGGACACAGTCCGTGTGGCGCCGGGGGCGAGTCGCCAACTGACGTTTCGGCTCGATTCAGCGGGCACCTTCTTCTACTGGGCCGGAATCCCGAGTTCAAGCAACTGGCGCGACCGCGAGTGGCTCGACTCGCAGCTCACCGGGGCATTTGTGGTGGACACGGCGGGTACGCCCCCCGGCCCGTCTCGTGACCAGGTGTGGTTGATCACGGAGTGGTTCCACTCCTACCCTGACCGCGAGTTCGAGAGCGTGCTGGTGTTCAACGGTCAAGCATGGCCGCACAACGATCGCCTCACCCTGGCTCAGGGCGATTCGGTGCATTGGCGCTTCATCAATGCTGCGGCCGTGGAGCACCCGCTGCACCTGCACGGCTTCTACTACCGGGTGACGCGGCGTGGCGGGGAGCGCACCGATACCGCGTTTGCGGATGACCGGCAGGCATTGCAGAACATGCAGATCTTGCAGCAGGGCGCCACGATGTCGATCTCATGGGTGCCCACCACGCCGGGCAACTGGGTTTTCCACTGCCACTTCGCCAACCACGTGGGCGACGACGTTTCGCTTCACGGCTCGCCCGAGCCGCACCTGCACGGCGCGATGCCGACCGATCGGGGACACGCAAAGGGTGGTCACGAGATGCGCGGGCTCGTGATCGGGATGCATGTCACGCCGGCGCCGGGTTATCGCGAGGCCGAGGTGAGCACCCGGCGCACCCTGCGGTTGCTGGCGCAAAAGGCGCCCGGAAGACTCGTGGGTGGGCAGACTGCATTCGGGTTCGTGCTGCAGACTGGCGACGCCGTGCCGGCCCGCGACAGCGTGCAGGTGCCCGGGCCGGTGCTGGAGCTCAAGCGGGGCGAGCCAGTGCGGATCCTGGTGACCAACAACATGGATGAACCGACGGGCGTGCACTGGCATGGGCTCGAGATCGAATCCTATCCCGACGGCGTTCCCGGGTTCAGCGGCATTGGCGACCGGATCATGCCGCCGATCGAGCCTGGCGACTCATTTGCCGCTGAGTTCACGCCGCCGCGTAGCGGCACATTCCCCTATCATGCGCACCTGCACGAAGTGCGGCAAATCGGGTCGGGCATGTACGGCGCGATCATCGTCAGCGATGAGCCGCGCGACCTGAGGCGCGACCACCTGGTGGTTGGCGGCGGCGGCGGCCTGCCGGTGTTCGCGAAGTCGAATCCGAATTTCCTGCTCGTGAATGGTCGGGTGATTCCGCGTCCGATCAGGATGACGGTGGGAGATACCAACCGGATCCGGATCGTCAGCATTCATGCCGACTGGATTCTCCGATTCCGGCTGACCGACGACTCGAGCGTGGTGCGCTGGACACCGATTGCTCGCGATGGCGCAGATCTCCCTCCCGCGCTGCGGCAGCCAACCTCGGCATTCGTCGAGATGGGGCCGGGCGAAACGTCAGACTACACGTTCGTTCCAACCGCCCCCGGCAGGATGACGCTCGAAGTATGGATGTGGCCGATAGGTCAGCGGGTCGAGGTGCCCGTGGTGGTGAGCGCGAGATCCTCACCAGAATGAGCCGCTGGTGCGGTGTGCCCTACCCCTCCACGGCCATTGCCAGCGCATCGAGTTGTTCGCGCAGTGCATCGCGGTCGCCGGCGGCGAGCGCTGCGATCGCGTCACCCAGCCTCACGTCGGCACTCTCCGGCGCACGGGCCAGGCGCGCCACGCCACTCGGGTTGGCGACGAGCCGCCAGCGTCGCTGGTCCATCGGGTCGCGCTCCCGCCGGACCAGCCGCTTCTCCAGCAAGCGGGTCACGACGACGGAAATCGAGCTCGGATCCGTCGACGTGAGGCGAGCGAGCTCGCCCACCGTCGTACCCGGATGATCGGCAATCTGTCGAAGGGCAAACAGCTGTGCCCCCGTGAGGCCGGTATCACGCTCGGCGAGCCGCTCCCGCCGGCGAACGGCCTGAAGGAGTCGGCGCCACGCAGCCAGGGTTCTTCCCTGGCTCGCGCTGCCGACACCCACCGGCTCAAGATCAGAGGCTGGCGCGGCCATGCTTCAAGTCGCTGAAGAGATCGTGCACCCGGAACACCTGGGTCGACTGCGCCTTGATCACGTCCATGATCGTCGGCGGGAGCTGCTTGGCCATCGCCTTCGTGTATGCCTCCTTCATCTCATCCTCGGCACGCTCGACTTCGAGGATCAGCGCCTTGTCGCCATTGGGCGAAAGCGTTTCACGCACCTTCATCCAGGTACGGTGCAGCGAGCCGGACACGCTCAGATCCTTCTCCGGCGTGCCGCCGGCTGCCCGGACCAGTGGTTCGATCTCGGTGGCGAACGTGGTGCGCCCTGCGCCGGCCTCCATGCACATCGCCTTGAGCTTCGGCGATGTCGCCAACTCGGCTGCCTTCGCAAACCCCTCCGCCGAATCCCGATTGAGCTGCAGCAGGTCGTTCAACATCTCTACATGAGCACTGGAAACACCGGCCATCATGTTGCCAGAAGTATTGGTCGTGGTGTTGGTGGTGGTCGTCATGAGATCTCCTGTGTGGCGTGAATACTCGGGGACACGCAGTCCCGGAAGCGAAGAGCCGCGTTGACCTATCCATATTGTTTGGCTCCCACATTAAATATATGGGCTCCCACGCTTTAATGCAACCCCCGGGATTGCGGATCGGTACTTGGGCCCTGCCCGCTCCCGCCAGCAAGCGTGCCCCGACCGCGATGTCGTGGCGGTCGGGGCGGCGGATCAACGGCGGGGATGGTGCATCAGGCAGCGTAGTCCTGCCAAGACTGCACCGCGCCGGGCGCCCGCTACACGTCGTGCCGGAAACCCGTGATGTCCACCTCGAGGCCGTCGCGGAGTATCGCAGCGCCACTTCCGTGCACTACCGTGCCGATCCGCGCGACCGGAACTCCGGTCTCGGTCATGCACGCCTCCGCCGCGTCGAATCCCTCCGGCAGCGTGCACAGGATCTCATAGTCCTCACCACCGCGTGCGCCCATCACCGCCGGATCGTCTCCATGCCTTATCGCGACGACCGGCACCGCTGGACAGAGGGGAATCCTGTTGATGTCGATCTCGAGCCTGACCCCCGACGCGGCGGCGAGGTGCCGCGCATCGCCTGCGACGCCATCGCTCACGTCGATCATCGCGGTCGCTCCGTGCTGCGCCAGCCAGCGCGCGGTTGCGAGACGGGGCAATGGGTTCGCGAAGAACTCCCGAATCGTGGGCTCCGGCTCCTTCCCCGACTCCCAGTCTCGAATCGCCGCCCTCGCGCCGCCGACCCAACCGGTGATCCAGACGCCATCGCCCACCCTTGCACCACGCCGCGACATCGGACGCACCGCGTGACCCAGCACGGTGACCGCCACCGACCAGATCGGACCAGACGAGAGATCGCCACCGATGATCTTCGTGCCAGCTGCCCTCGCGGCCTGCCCCGCGCCGGACATCAGTGCGATGACATCGTCATGGGTCACGTCGGGTGGTACGGTGAGCGCGATCGTGACCCCGGCCGGCAGCGCTGCCGCCGCCGCCAGGTCCGATAGCGCCGCCGAGGTCGCCCTCCATCCAATTTCCACCGGCCGGATCCACTCGCGCTTGAAGTGCACGTTCTCGACACTGACGTCAGTGCTGACCACCAGCGTGCCCTCGCCACCCGGCACGGACGCGGTGTCGTCGCCGAGTGGCCCGGCCGCATCACCGAGCGCCTCTGCAATTGCACGCACTCGATCGAACTCGGCGCCGCCACCCATCGGTATCACGGTTGATGCGTTGGTCATTGCGTCATCCGGAAACGGACCAGGCCGCGGGGAGTGCCGATCCAGAGAAATGTGCCGTCGTTGGCAATCCCGGTGACTCCACTGGGAAGGTCACCGGGCGCAGAAAGCAGGCGGGCGACCCCCGCACCCGGGTAGACGAGCGCCGCCCCCCTGTCACCACCCACCCACGTACCGTGCTCGGTGACATCGAGCACTCGCAGCCGACCAACCTGTGGTGAGAGCAACGGACCGGCACTCCACGCGCCTGTTGTGGGATCGCGCCAGAGCATCTGGTCGGTCGTCATCGCCACGAGAGTGTCCGCGACATAGTCGATCCCGAGGATCGTTGCGCGCCCCTCGGTGAGGAGGCGGTATCCCTCGGGCATGCGAAGATCGGCGCTGCCGTCCACCAGCGCGAACAATCCCTGGGTGGTGCCCACCCAGATGGTATCACCTCGACTTGCAAGCGACGCCACCACGCCCTGAAACGATGGCACCAGCCGCACCAGCGCATCAGAGGCGTCGACCGTCGACAGTCCACGCAGCGTACCTGCGACAATGCGTCCGCGGTGTTGCACGAGGGCGGTGACACGATTGTCGGCGAGGCCCCGTCCTTCGTCGAAGCGGGCGATGCGCCCATCGTCGATCCCGATTCGAACCAGCCCGCGATCGGTGGCAGCCCACAGCACGCGATCGCCGGCAACGAGTTGGCGCACGGCATCGAACGGCATCCCCTGCGATTCCCCACCGTGCAGCGAGGTCGATTCACTGAGATCACTGCGGACGAACGTGGCGGCAGCACCGGCGAACACGGCTGCGTCGGTCGCCACCCAGACCCCTCCGTTGACACCAAGCACCGCGCCCACGACCTCCGACGGAATACCCAGGCCGAGTCGGGTGGGGGTGCCCATGGTGCGATCGAAAAAGAGAAGCCCCTGATTGGAGGTCCCCAGAAACCACCCCGCACCAGAGGCAGCGGGCGCCGCAGCGGTGAACTGACCAGGCTGCAGGCGCGGCCCGACGAGCAGCGTCGGCCCCAGCGCTCGAAGCTGCGGGAGATCCCTGGCAGCGTCCTCAACCGACGGTGCAACCTTCAAGCTGCTCGGCGGCGATGCCGGCGTCGCGGGCCCGATCGAGGGCTGGACGACCCAACCCGCGGTGGTGCGAAACCAGATCCCCCGGGCGGGGTCGAGTGGGTTGGTCGCGACCTGCAGGACGCGGCCCGGGAAGCACACCGCGATCCCAACGGTCGCCGCCGATCGAGTAGTGCAACCACCCGGTTTCGGTCGCGAACCACGCAGATTGATCGAGCGGGTCGATCACCGCCGCACGCACGCCCTCGAGATCGTGCGGATTGGGCGGGGAGCGCGGGACGTCCCACCTTCGTTCGTTGGGCTTCCAGATGGCGATCGCCGTCGGGTAGGCGACATACACCCTGTCGAATGACGATGCCACTGCGTTCACACGGGAAAAATCGCCGAGCAATACCTGATCGTCGGGACGGAGCGAACCGATCGGGGTTGGCGTGCCGGTGCCCACGGTCGATCCACCGCAACCGATGAGCAGCACGCAGAACAAGGCAATTCGCATCACCACACCTGCGGCTGAGCGATATCCAACGGCAACATCGCTGACTGCGGATCCAGTCTCGACCACTCGCGCCACACGTCAGGGAGTGCGGTCACGACATCCATCGGCCGCATCGCGCGAACAGTGTGTCGCCGGGCACCATGGTCGGCCGCCGCGCCGTGAGCTGCCGCCCCGACGCACGCGGCGTCAGGCGGTGTCATTCCCTGCGCCAGCAACGTTCCGATGATGCCACTGAGCACATCCCCGCTGCCGCCGGTCGCCAGCCCGGGATTCCCCGCTGCGATCGTTCGAGGCGCCAAGCCCGGCGCGGCGACCACGGTCGGCACACCTTTCAGGAGAACGGTGCATCCACTCCGTTCCGCGCCGTATGTCGCTGCTGCCCATGGGTCACGCTCGGGATCCACGGGACACTCGGGAAAGACCATCCGGAACTCTCCGATATGCGGCGTCAGGACTACGTGACGCGATGCTGCGAGTTGGTAGAGGTCCCCAAGCGAGTGCCGCAGCGCATGGAGAGCGTCAGCGTCGATCACGATTGCCGACGACAACCCGACGACGGCGAGGCAAAAGTCGGTACGACCAGCATCGCGACCCATCCCCGGGCCAAGCACCACCGCATCGGCTCCCTCGATGAGCGCCGCCAACACGGGTTCGACCGGTACGACCAGCCCGGACTCCGCCACCTGCACATCCGGTTCGGCGGTACGCAACACCAGAAGTGACGCGCCTGGCACCACGGCATGCACCAGCCCGGCGCCAGTGCCGAACGCCGCTCGGGCCGTGAGGCGCATGGCTCCGGCCATCGATGGCGCGCCACCCACGACCACCACGCGGCCGCGAGTTCCCTTGTGGGCACGCACCGGAATCGGTGCGAGTCGGGACACCGCCCACCGACTTGTAACCAGCCACGGCCAGCCTTCATCCGCAGCCGGCAGTCCGATATCGGCGATCACGATGTCGCCAACCACGTCGCGCCTCAGCACGTGACCGCGACGGAGTCCACCGAAGGTGACCGACACCGCCGCCGGCAACGCTCCATGATCATCTCCGCTTCCGAGGTCGAGACCACTCGGTCCGTCGACCGCCACCGACGGAACATCGAGTGCGCGCAATCGCTCAAGCAGGGTGAACAGGTTGTCCCTGGGGGCACCAGTCGCACCCACGCCGAGCAGCGCGTCGACGATGAGCCGACAATCGGGCCACCGGTCAGTTCCGGCGACCACCCTCACGCCTGCATCGATCGCCCCAGCGCGCGCGTCCCCGGCCGCGCCGGCTGGTGAGCCACCCGACTCAGTTACGAACACCGGGAATCCCCAGCCGTGGAGATACCGCGCTGCCACCCAACCGTCGCCACCGTTGTTCCCGCTGCCACACGCCACCAGCACGCCACGGCGGGCAATCGCCTCGAAACGCGATTCGCACCAACTCGGCCACCGACGCTCCGGCACGCTCCATCAATGCCGCCAACGGAATTCCTGCCGCAACAGCGGCATCATCCCATGCGCGAACCTGGTCGGGAGTGAGGACGGGGATCATCGGGGAAGGGTTGAAGGGATGAAGGGTTGAAAGGTTGAAGGGTTGAAGGGTGGAAGGGTTAGATGGGGTGTTCTGGGCGCCAACTCCACGCATACGTCTCGTCGAGGGCGAGGACGAAGTCGTACACCCCCGCAAAATCTTCGGCGCGGTCTCCGGGTTGCGCGGAGAGCAACCCGGCATCGACCATCGTGAACACCATGGCCCCGAAGTCGGCGGTTGTCCGGATCCCCCAGCACTCGAGAACGACCCGCGCCAGCAGCCCGAATCGCTCGTGCGCCAGGTCGCGGCACGCCCAGGCCAGCTCCGCGCCCGTGACGTGCCGACGCTTGTCGAGCTTGTCCTGCAGGAACTCCACGGCTGCCAGGAGGAAGAGGTAGCCGCGCGGGTCGTACCGTTCGCCACCACTCGCCCGGAGCCGGGCGAGCATCCCATCGGCGAACTGGAGCTCGTGCATCAGGCAAGACCCGCATTGCTGGGATAGAGCGGATACCGGCCGGCGAGTTCCTCGACACCGCCACGCACCCGCGCAAGCGCCGTCATGTCTTCGCCCGCCAGGAGCGCGGTGTCGATCAGTTCCGCGATTCGCACCATGTCGTCGGTGTTCATGCCGCGCGTCGTGAGCGCCGGCGTGCCGACGCGAATGCCGCTGGTGACGAATGGCGACTGGGGATCGTCGGGAATCGTGTTCTTGTTGACCGTGATCGCCGCATGACCGAGGATCTTCTCGGCCGCCTTGCCGGTGAGCTCTCGCGCCCGGAGGTCGACAAGCATGAGGTGGGTGTCGGTGCCGCCGGACACGATCGCGTACCCGCGATCGATCAGCGCGTTCGCCAGCACCTTGGCGTTCTCGACCACCTGTGCGGCGTACACCTTGAAATCGTCAGTGAGGGCCTCGCCGAATGCCACCGCCTTGCCTGCGATCACGTGCTCGAGCGGCCCCCCCTGTCCGCCGGGGAACACCGACTTGTCAATCGCCTTCTGGTGCTCCGCGCCGCAAAGGATCAGTCCACCGCGCGGTCCGCGGAGCGTCTTGTGCGTGGTGCTCGTCACCACGTGGGCGTGTGGCACCGGCGAGGGATGCACCCCGCCCGCCACCAGGCCAGCGAAGTGCGCCATGTCCACCAGGAAGATCGCCTCGATCTCGTCGGCAATCGAACGGAACGCGGCGAAGTCGATCACGCGCGCGTACGCCGATCCGCCGGCAATGATCAGCTTCGGGCGTTCACGAAGCGCCATCTCGCGAACCTGGTCGTAGTCGATCCTGCCGGTGTCGCTCCGGACTCCGTACTGCACCGACTGCCACACCTGACCGGTGTGATTCACCGATGCGCCATGCGTCAGGTGACCGCCGTGCGGAAGCGAGAGTCCCATCAGCTTCTCGCCCGGCGCGATCAAACCCATGTAGGCTGCGAAGTTGGCCTGGGCGCCCGAATGCGGCTGGACGTTCGCGTGCCCGACGTCGAAGAGTTGCTTCACGCGATCGATCGCCAGTTGCTCGACCTGGTCGACCACCTCGCACCCGCCGTAGTATCGCTTGCCCGGGATAGCCCTCGGCGTACTTGTTGGTGAGGCAGGTTCCCATCGCCTCGAGCACCGCGCGCGACGTGAAATTCTCGCTGGCGATCAGCTCCAGGCCATCACGCTGCCGCCGCAACTCGGCGTCGATCATCCCTGCGATTGCGGGGTCGGCCTGTGACAGTGGCGCATCGTGCTGCAGCATCAGCTCGTCTCCTCGATCTTCTGGATTCGGCGCTCGTGACGACCGCCTTCGAACTTGGCGTCGAGCCAGGCGTGCAGGATGGCGCGGGCCTCGTCGTCGCTCAGGCACCGCGACGGCAGCACCAGCACATTGGAGTCGTTGTGTTCACGCGAGAGACGGGCAACCTCTTCGTTCCACGCGACAGCTGCACGGACACCCTTGTGGCGGTTGGCAGCGTAGGACATCCCCAGCCCGGTGCCGCAGAGCAGGATCCCCCGCTCGGCCTCCCCGCTCTCGACCTCGTGCGCCACCTTGTGGGCATAGTCCGCGTAGTCGGTTGACGCCTCGGAATCGGTCCCGACGTCCTCGACCTCGTGGCCAAGCTTCCGCAGTTCGTCAGACAACATCTGCTTCATGGCGAAGCCAGCGTGATCAGCACCGATCGGAATTCTGTCACCCATTCGTCAAGCTCCATTGAATGAGAAGCGAGAGGCGTGATGCGTGATGCGAGACTCCTGTCCACGTACCCCTTCTCCCTTCCCGCCTCTCGCCTCTCGCCTTCTCGCCTCTCGCCTCTCGCTTCTCGCTTCTCGCCTCTCGCCTCTCGCCTCTCGCCTCTCGCCTCTCGCATCTCGCTGCTCCTACCGATCCCCCGCCACCCACATATCCTTGAGCGCGGCGACGGACTTGAGGCGCTCCTCCGCGAGCCGGTCCGCGGCCTGGAACGATGGGATCCCGTCGCGATCAGCGATCGCGAAGACGCGCAGGATCGTGTCGTATATCTCCTGTGCCTTTCGCTTCGCGCGATCCATCGTCCACCCCTGCAGCTCGCCATAGACGTTGATCACGCCGCCGCCATTGATCACGTAGTCGGGGGCGTAAAGGATGCCCTGCTTTTCCAGGGCGACTCCGTGTCGCTGCTCGGCGAGCTGGTTGTTGGCGCCGCCGGCAATCACGCCGACGCGGAGACGCGGCAACGTGTCATCGTTGATGATGGCCCCGAGTGCGCAGGGTGCAAAGATGTCGGCTTCGGCATCGTAGATCGCGTCGGAATCCACCGCGACCGCGCCAAATTCCTCGACCGCGCGCTGCACCTTGTCGGCGTCGATGTCGCTCACGAGGATGCGGGCGCCCTCCTCGCGCAGGTGGGACATCAGGTAGTAGGCGACCTTCCCCGCTCCCTGGACCGTCACGGTGCGTCCGGTGAGCGAGTCCTTCCCCCACTTCGCCTTCGCGGCGGCCTTCATCCCCATGTACACGCCGTAACCCGTGACCGGCGACGGATCGCCCGACAGGTTGAGCAGCCCCGCGACGTGCCTGGTTTCACGCTTCACGAACTCCATGTCGCTGGGCGACGTACCCACGTCCTCGGCGGTGATGTATCGACCACCCAGGCTCTCCACGAACCGGCCGTGCGCCCGGAAGAGGGATTCACGATCGGCACGCTTCGGGTCGGCGATGATCACGGCCTTGCCGCCCCCGAGGTTGAGCCCCGCCACCGCCGACTTGTACGTCATTCCCCGTGACAGCCGCATTACGTCGCGGAGCGCCTCCTCGGTGCTCGGGTACGGCCACACCCGGGTGCCGCCAAGCGCGGGTCCGAGGGTCGTGTCATGAATCGCGATGATCCCGAAATAGCCGCAGGAGGGTTCGTGGGAAAAGAGGACCTGTTCGTGTCCCCAGGTCTGCATCTCTTTGAAGGCATCCACGTGATCGGAACTCCGGCTTAAGAGAACAGTTCCTACCGCTTCGCATACTCATAAAACCCCTTTCCACTCTTCCGGCCAAGTTCGCCGGCCGCGACCATGCGCTTGAGCAGCGGGCACGCCCGGTACTTGTCATCGCCGAGTCCCTTGTGCAGTACGCCGAGGATGGCGAGACAGACGTCCAGCCCGATGAAGTCGGCAAGGGCCAGCGGCCCCATCGGGTGCGCCATGCCGAGCTTCATGACGGTGTCGATGGATTCGGGAGTGGCGACGCCCTCGAAGACGCAGTAGATCGCCTCGTTGATCATCGGCATCAGCACCCGGTTGCTCACGAATCCCGGGTAGTCGTTGACCTCGACCGGCGTCTTGCCGAGCGCCGACGACAGGTCCATGACCGCCCGGGTGGTTGCGTCGCTGGTGGCATGACCGCGGATCACCTCGACCAGCGTCATCACCGGCACGGGATTCATGAAGTGCATCCCGATGACACGATCTGCGCGCCCAGTCCTGGCCGCGATCTCCGTGATCGAGATCGACGAGGTGTTGGTGGCAAGGATCGTGGCTGGCTCGCAGATGGCATCGAGCTTCGAGAAGATATCAAACTTGATGGCCGGGTTCTCGCTCGCCGCCTCGACCACCAGCGCCGCGTTGCGGGCTGCTGCGAAGTCGGTACCCGTCGTGATCCGGGAGAGAATTTCCGACGGAGCGGACTCACTGAGCGTTCCCTTCTTCACCTGGCGATCGAGATTGCCGCTGATCGTGGCCCGGGCCTTGGTGAGGGCCCCCTCGTTGACGTCGATCAGTGCCACGTCGTGACCGTGCTGCGCAAAAACGTGGGCGATGCCGTTGCCCATGGTGCCCGAACCGATGACGGCGATTGAATGCATGTGACCCTGTATGTGTAAGGTAGAGCTCGGTGATGCAGACTGGCCGACACTCAACAGACAATGACAACTGGGGGTAAGTCGACAGTCGACAGGTACAAGGAGCCGGCATCACGCGTGTGGCAGCATCAATACCTCTGTCGACTGTCGACCTATTCCCCTTCGTGCTTACAGATCTCTGGAAACGGAAAGCGCCACCGCACTCCCCCCACCCAGGCACAGTGTCGCGAGCCCCGTGCTGGCATTGCGATCCTGCATCGCATAGAGCAGGGTGGCCAGGACCCGTGCGCCGGACGCGCCGATCGGGTGGCCAAGCGCAATCGCGCCGCCGTGAATGTTGACGCGATCCCAATCCCAACCGAGCGCACGTCCATCGGCGAGCGCCTGGACGGCGAATGCCTCGTTGGCCTCGATCAGGTCGTAATCGTTGATGCTGGTGCCGGCCTTCTTCATCAGGTGCTGCACCGCGAGCACCGGAGCAAAGAAGAGTTCCTTCGGATCCCCGCCGCCAACCGCGTACTCGGTGATGCGCGCCATCGGCGTCAGGCCGTGTGCGCGCGCAAACGCGAGCGACGCCACGACCACGGCGGCACCGCCATCGTTGAGACCCGGGGCGTTGCCGGCCGTGACCGTCCCGTCCTTGCGGAAGACGGGCTTGAGGCGAGCGAGCGTGTCGGGTGAGGTGTCAGAGCGCGGCGATTCATCCGCCGACACGACCGTGACACCCTTGCGACCGGGCACCTCCACCTGCACCATCTCGTCCGTGAACTTGCCGTCCGCCTGCGCAGCCACGGCCTTCCGGTGCGAATCGTATCCGAACGTGTCCTGGTCGGCGCGCGATACGCCTGCCTTCTCCGCCGTATACTCGGCGTACTCGCCCATGTGGTTGTTGCCGAACGAATCCCACAACCCGTCGTGGATCATTCCGTCGACAATGGTCTGGTTGCCGGCCTTGATCCCGTTGCGGTGATTGTAGAGATAGTGGGGCGCGTTCGACATCGACTCCATCCCGCCGGCCACTACGCATTGGGCATCACCCGACTTGATTGCCTGCGCCGCCATCATCACGGCGCGGAGGCCCGAGCCGCACACCATGTTGATCGTCACGGCGGGCACGGCGCTCGGCAACCCGGCGTGGATCATTGCCTGGCGGGCTGGCGCCTGACCGGTACCACCCTGGACCACATGGCCCATGATCACGTCGTCGACGATCGCGCCGTCGACCCCGGCGCGGCGGACCGCCTCGCGGATGGCGATTGCGCCGAGCTGGGTAGCAGGGAGGGAGGAAAGCGCGCCGAGGTATTTCCCTATCGGGGTTCGGCAGGCGCTCAGGATGACGGGTACATGGGCGTCGGACACGGTATTTCCCGGCTGAAAGACGCCGGAAAGATAATTGGTGGGGCCCGAGGGCCGAATCCTCGGTTACCCCACCGGCGTGCGTGCCTTCCTGCCTAGCCCTTCATGTTGCGGATGGCATTCATCGCAATGTCGTGCCGTGCCCTCGAGGCGTTCGACAGGGTGTTGAATCGTGCGCCTTCCGCCTCGAATGTCTTCCGTATGGCGTCGAAGTGAATCGTGACCTCCATCGGCTTGTGCTGGCGCTTGCCCGTTGGCAGCCCCGATGCGGCGTCACGGGGCGAGACCACGCCGTACTCGACCGCCGAGGTCTCGAGGCGGTCGCGAACCGTGATCAGCCAGGCGGTTTCCGCAGCGTACTCCTTGGCGTCGCCGGCACTCAGCCCTTTCGGCGCTGGCGCGGCGATCGTGGTGCGGATGACCTCCAGCACGTGTGGGACCGGGTAGGTCTTCCTCGTATCGGTTTCCTGTGCCGTAACTGGCGTGGCCACGAGTCCCGCCGCGACGGTCCCGAACAGGGCCAATCCGAGCAATCTGGTTGAACGCATGATGCTCCCTCCGGGGGCGATTTTACGGCCCGGGATCCCACGGCCGGTGAGGCGGCGCCCCGCCCGCCTCACGCTCGTTGAGTATCGCCAGCTGCACACGGAAAGTCGAACGATCTCGCCCCCCGGAGCATCGGCCCCCGCGCCGCTTACCCTTGGGGCGACCGGAGCGTATACTACGCCCGCCGTACCACCACCCAACTCAACGTCACACCCCGGAGACACCGTATGCGTTCCCTGGTGATTGCGCTGGCCCTGGTCAGCCTCGCCGCTTGTGAAAAGAAAGTCGAAGAGATGCCCATCGACTCGGCGCCTCCTGCCGTGCCGGTCGCGCCTGCGGTCACGATCGACACCTCGGCCGTCGCCGGGACGTGGGACCTTCAGGTGATGGGGATGAACAGCGACAGCATCGTGGCGGTGGGTACACTCGTGGCCACGTCGAACACGTCGGGATGGACACTTACGCTGGCGAACCGGGATCCGATGCCTCTCCAGGTCACCATTGCCGGTGACAGCATCGTGGCCCAGAGCCCGGAGTATGAAAGTGTGCTGCGCAAGGGCGTCACGGTGCGGACGACATCGGTCTACCGGATGGTCGGGCCAAACTTCAATGGACTCACCACCGCGACGTACATGGGAGTCGGCGCAGATTCCGTCGTCATGTTGCGCAACGTGGGGACCCGCAAGACGATGTAGCGCTCGGGCAACGGTATTGAGTCAGGAATGAACTAGCGGGTCGGAGAGTCCATGACTCTTCGGCCCGTTTGCCTGCGGACGCTCGTCGCCAGTTGCCGGCCCGCCAATCAGTCCTTTCCCAACTCCATCACCCAGATGTTGCTTTGCCTATCGGTGAGTGTGTAGTAGACGAGACCATTCGCGAACTGGAAGCCGTAGCGGTCGGAACGCAGGCGATCGGTGCCGAGGTCGAGAACGTGCTGGGGCGTTCCGCCGGCGGCAGGAACCGACCAGATCGATGCCGCGCCGCTCGCCGTGTGACTCTTGAAGTAGATGGTGCTACCGTCCTCGGACCAGGTCGACGTCTCGGCAACAGGCGCGCCCGGCTGCGCGGGGTCGAAGAGCAAACGAGGCTCGCCGCCATCGACTCCCATCACACTCAGCTCGCCACCGAGCAGGTTCGACGTGAAGACGAGCGACTGGCCGTCGGGAGACCAACGTGGCCAGTACCCTGCGGCAAGTCGTTCGCGGATCTGCCACGCACCGCCCGCTCCGCGAGACGCAATGCGAATCGCCGGGGGCCCATTCAGCATGAAATAAGCAATCGACCGGCCGTCGGCTGACCAGGTGGGTTGTGCCTCCTGCCCCGGCGTGTTGGTGATCTTCTCGAGCGCCCCGCCATCCAGCGGCAGGAGGTAGATGTCGCGAGAGTCACCTCGAAACGAGTGGAACGCGACCGACCGACCGTCGGGCGACGGACTCGGCGCAAACTCCGGCGTGCCGTCACTGGTGAGACGCTCGGGCGCACCGGTCACCAGCGACATTCGATAGATGTCGGAATTTCCCGCAAGATCAGAGTCGTAGAACAGCCACCGTCCATCGGACGTGATCGTGGATGCCTCGATCGTCTGGTGTCCGAAGGTGACCTGTGTCAGTTGCCGATCATCCGGCCGCGCGACCCGCCCCGTCCACGGCTCCGACCAGATATTGGCGGTGGTGGTCATCACCGCGTAGGCCAGCCTGCGGTCGTCGGCGGAAAGGGAAAAAGTGGACATGTTGAGGCCAACGCTGAGTCGCTGCGGTGCACCGCGGGGCGTCCCGTCGCCATCGATGGTCAGCGCGTAGAGGTCAGCCAGGCCGAACTGGTTGGAGAGGTAGAGCAGATGGCGTCCATCTCGCGACCACTGCGGCGACTGATTGTTGGAGCTGCTATCGGTCACCGTCGTCACCTGGCCATCCGTGACACGAACCACCGTGATCCAGCTCGGGGCGATATTGCCGAACCCGATGCCGGGCATGAGGTAGAGTCCGTTGCCCGCAGAACAGGCGATCAGGTCATTCGGTCCCCAGGTGCACAACGTCAACTGTTCGGCGCCTGCCAACAACCTGCTGGTGCCATCCGCCTGGTGCAGAAAAAGGGAATCGCCCACGACATACGCGATCTGGCTGTTGTCCGGTGACCACGCCGCCGACACCACCTGGCCACCGCGAGACGGAACCTCCTGACGGGACGGGCCTCCGCCCGCTGGAGCCGAAAAGACCAGCCCATCTTTGACGTAGAGGATCCGTGTCCCGTCGCGCGACCACCGAGGGAAGAGTTCCACCGCCACGGTATCGTTCGTCAATGGCGTGGGGCGACCATCGGCAATCGGCCGGAGGTAGATCTTGCTCTGCGTGCCGTTGCCAACCGTGTAGGCAATCTGTTTTCCGTCGGGTGAGAGCGCCGGCGTGAGCTCCAGCCCCTGCTCCCAGGTGACGGGCATCGCGCGCCCGAAGGTCGCGAACGACGTGTCGGGTCCGGATGACACTGCCCTGCCGGCCAGAAACGCAGCAACCAACGCCAGTGCACCAGCGGCAATCCACGAGCGTGGCACGCGTGCACCAACGCCCGACGCCGCAGCGCGTGGCGCGGTGACGCCGGTCCCGGTCGTGAGTGCCGCGGCAAACGCGGGGGCGGAGGCGAATCGATCGGCGGGCAACTTGGCGAGCGCCGTCATCACGGCGGCCTCGACATGCTCGGGCACCGTGTCGCGAACTACATGGATTGGTGACGGTCGCTCGGTCATGACCTTGGCCACGATCGCCTGCACGCTCGACCCGGTGAATGGCGGATCCCCCGTCAGCATCTCGTAGGTCACCGCACCGAGCGCATAGATGTCGCTGGGTGCACCGATCGCGCGTTCGCCCATCGCCTGTTCGGGACTCATGTACTGCGGGGTACCGAGCGACAGCCCGGTCTGCGTCATCCGGGACCCGGCGGCGCTTTCGACGGCGAGGGCGATGCCGAAATCGGCGACCAGCGCGTGACCGTCCTGCAGCAGGATGTTCTCGGGCTTGATGTCGCGGTGGATCACCCCGTGACCGTGCGCGTACCCCAGCGCGTCGGCGACCTCTCGTGCAATCAGCACCGCGTCGGCAATCGGCAGCTGTCGTTCGCGTTCGAGGCGGGTGCGCAATGTCTCACCGGTGACCAGGGGCATCACGTAATACAGCAACCCGCCGGCGTCGCCCGAATCGAGCAGGGGCAGGATGTGCGGGTGCTGCAGCCGCGCGGTGGTGCGAATTTCGGTGAGGAAGCGCTCAGCGCCGAGGGCGGCACCGAGATCGGGGTGCAAAACCTTGATGGCGACGTCGCGCTGGTGCTTGATGTCGTGGGCGAGGTACACCGTGGCCATCCCGCCCTGGCCGAGCTCGCGCTGGACGGTGTAGCGGTCGGCGAGCGCGGCGGTGAGGCGAGCGATGGTGTCGGTCACTTGGCTGCCCCATCGACGGCGCGCTTCATCTGCGCCACCCAGTTCGGGATCACGCGGAAATACCCCGGGCTCGCCTGCTCGGGGCCTTGCACGTAGATGATGCCGCCATCGTGGGTGGGGACGTTCGACCATCCGGACGTGTCCGAGAAGCGGGGGTCGGTGGCCCATGCGACCGGCGCACCGCTTGGCTCCCCGGTCGTGGGATTCACGGCGGCGGTGTACCAGGTGGCGCCGCGGCGAAACAGCACGGTGGACGGCGAGATCCAGATCGGCTCCACACCCTGCGATGCGATCTGCCATCGCCGGCCGGGAAGCGGGAACGTTGTCACCACGATTCGGCTTGCCTCAGTCGCCTGGTACACGATCAGTTGTCGATTCGACGAGACGTTCGGAAAGCGGGCGTCCGTCAACACGGTGTCCATCACGGCTGCCGTCGAACGCGGATCAAATCGCACCACGGTCGAGCGGGCCCAGTCCTGTGCGATCACCGTCGCCTCGTCGACGTATCCCAGGGGATCGAAGTTCGCCCCATCTGCGGGGAACCGCGCGACGGTATCGGGGATGGAACCGGAACCAGGCGACCCCCGCAACACCGACCATTGGTTCGCCGTGCGGGACGTGAAGACGATCGACTGACCGTCCGGACTCCACATCGGGTGTCGAATGCTTTCGGCGCGTTGCCACACGGTGTGCTGGCCGGTGCGCAGGTCGTAGATGCGCAGCTCGTTGAGCGCTGGCCCCTGCACCACCGTCGCCAGCCACCTCCCGTCGCGACTCAGGTCGTAGCGCTGGAAGTTGGCCGGCTCGATCGGGAGCGCCTCGGGCACGGCGCCGGGAGCACGTCGTACCAGCCGACCGACCGTGACATCGATGCCTGGCGCGTAGATGAGCGTGCCATTGCCGGCGATATCGAACTGCGCCTGGCCGAGGGCTTCGCGACGGACACCGGATTGCAACGCCACCACCCGCTGCGCGAGGTGTGTCGCGGCATCGTAGCGCGCGGCCGAGAGCACGCCGTCGCTGCTGATGAAAACCAGGTACTGCCCCTCGATGAGCCTGAACTCCGATCCGGCGAGGGGGCCGCCTGGAGTTCCATCGGGCTGCATCACGCGCACCTGGTTGGTGACCCGCGTCTCGAGGTTGATGGTCTGTGCGGCGCCGTTGAAGGAGCAGAGCAGCTCGCCGATGGTGGGTGCCCAGACGCCGAGCGGGCAGCGCACAATCGCACGCTCGCGCGGTTCGCCGCCACCAGGGCTGATCCAGAGCGCGCGATCGCCGTCAGAACCGAGAGCGAGAATCTCGGTATCGGTAAGCCAGCCGAGCATCGCGCTTTGGGTGATCGGCGCCACAGGACGGGGAAGTCCGCCGGCCAGCGACACCACCATGACCTGATCGGCGCCAAAGTAGGCGACCTGCGATCCGTCCGGCGAGACCCGCGGCGCGCTCGCGCCGGCCGTACCGGGAATCGGTCTCGTCTCGTCGGTCAGCAGGCTGCGGTACCACAGCATCCCCACCGAGTCTTGCTGGAGCGCCACGTACACGGCGAACTCACCATTCTGGGAGATCCCCACGCTGCGGCTTACAGCGCCATAGGTACCGATGCGCGACGCACTGTTGATGAAGGAAACCCTCGCGCTGTCCGGCGTTGCCACGTCGTAAACGCTCGGTCCCACTGCGCCCGCTCCGTGCGTCAGTGCCCACGCGGCCAGTGCGGCCAGGCCGAGCGTGGTGGCGCCGAGCACGCCGCTCGCGATCCGCCAGCGGCGACTGGCCACGGTTTGCCGCGTGGGGCGTGCTGCTGTGCGCGAGATGGTCCCACCGCCAAGCGCCGCGATGAACTCTGCCGCGGTCGCGAAGCGATCGGCGGGCAACTTCTCCAGCGCCTGTAGCACGGCATCATCGATGTGTTCCGGTACCGTGTCGCGGTGCCGCGATGGGGGCGCCGGCTTCTCGGTCATCACCTTCGCGACGATGGCCTGCGCCGTGCTGCCCAGGAAGGGCGGATCGCCGACCAGCATCTCGTAGAGCACGCAGCCGAGGGCGTAGATGTCGGTGCGCGCGTCGAGGGTGCGCTCTCCCATCGCCTGCTCGGGCGACATGTAGGTCGGGGTGCCGAGCGACATGCCGGTCTCGGTCATCCGGGACCCTGCGCTCGACGCGGCGAGCGCGATGCCGAAGTCGGCCACGAGTGCGCGACCGTCGTGCAGCATCACGTTCTCGGGCTTGATGTCGCGATGGATCACGCCGTGGCGGTGGGCGTAGTCCAGCGCGCTGCCAATCTCGGTCGTGATCCGCACCGCCTCGGCGACCGGGAGCTGCGTCTGCTTGGTCAGGCGGTCGCGCAGTGACTCGCCCTCGACGAACGGCATCACGTAGAACAGGAATGAGTCGGCTTCGCCGGAATCGAAGAGCGGCAGGATGTGCGGATGCTGCAGGTTGGCGGTGGTCCTGATCTCGCTCAGGAACCGCTCGGCGCCGATCACGGCAGCGAGCTCGGGCCGCAACACCTTGATGGCCACCTGTCGGTGATGCCGGATGTCGTGCGCGAGATACACCGTCGCCATGCCGCCGGCACCGAGTTCCCGGTCGAGGGTGTAGCGATCGGCGAGGGCGGCTGACAGGCGCTCGATCGTCACCGTGCACGCTCTGCGGACATCAGGGCGCGCAGCCGGGTCGCAAAATTCGCAATCACCACCATGCGTGACTCCCCCACCGGACGCAGCATGATGAAGTCGTTGGTACCGGGCACGACGTCATAGTTGGCGTGCGGGTTGGTCGCGTAGGTGAAGTCGTCCAGGAAGAGATTGGTGCGCGATGCGACCGTGAAGGTTGGCCCCGGGGCGATAGTGGCTTCTGTCACCTGGCCACTCCCTCGATAGAACAGGCGTCGACCATCGCGCCCCCATACGGGTTGCGTCCCACCACCTGACGACACTTGCACCCGTCCGCCTGGCCCCGGGAACGGTTGCACCACGACCTCATCGATCCCGGATTCATCGGTCACGAAGGCGATCCAGCGGCCATCGGGCGAGATCCGCGGCATCGTCTCGACGGCCCTGGCGTCCGCCGCGATGACGGTGACGGTGGTGTCGCCGGTTATTCGTCGGGCGTAGATGTCAGCACCGAGGGTGTCGAGCTGAAATGCCAGCATCATGTTATCCGGAGCGATCACCGCCTCGAAGATGTCGAGTCGCGAACCCTCGAGCAGCGCAGTGGCGGGTGCACTTCGGTCCACTGGGCGCCACCATATTGAGGCACGCGCGCTCTGGTCGGTGCGGTAGAGCACCCGCTTGCCGTCGGGACTCCACTCGGGGCGCTCGTTGGTGGTCCCCTCGCTGGTGAGACGGCTCGACGTGCGCGAGGTGAGGTCGAATATCCAGATGTCGCGGCGACCACCGCTGCCGATGGTGATGGCGAGCGAACGCCCGTCGGGAGAGAGCCGCGGAAAAGCGAACTCGCGCGCGTCATCGAACAGTGGCTGGTGCTGCCCCTTCGAATCAACCCGCACTACGCGCGAGACGCCGGTGCCTTGTTCGTAGATGAGGTGGCCGTTCGACGACAGCGCGATCCGCGCGATTCCCGTCGAGTTGTTGACGGCGACGTCGGTGAGGAGCTGGACCGGCGGGCCAGTGATCGTCTTGCTCCCCACGTTGATCGGCACACCCATCAAGGCGCCGACGGGAGACACATAGAGAAGGTTGCCGTCGAGTATTCCCAGTGGGTGGATGCCCGCTACGTCCAGGATGGTGGCCTCTCCACCGGCAAGCGGAATGATCGCGACTCGCGCGCTTGCCGGACCGGTTCCTTTCCAGCTCGAGTACAGCACGATGCCTTCATCGTCGACAACGGTAGGGGTATCCTGATACAGCTCGTCGACCGCCGCATCCGACCGCGACAACTCCCGCATCTGCCCGCCGCCCTCAGGCAGCAGGTACAGCCCCGTGTTGGCCGAGACGACGATATCGCCGGTGGTCGACCAGCTCATGCCGTTGAACGTCCCGGGTGCAGTTCCAAGTAGCTGGGGTTTTGCACCGTCGATCGCAATCTTGAACAGCTGGTTGCCGCGAATGTAGGCCACCCAGCGCCCGTCGGGAGAGAACACCGGCTGCGCTCCGTCTTCGGTCCCCGGAAGCGCACGTTCACCCGTGTCGTCAAGACGGCGAATGTGCAGGCGTTGTCGTGTACCCTCGCCGACACCGATAAATGCCATCAGTTGCCCATCACGTGAAATTGCCACTGTTCCGTAGCCGAGCACCGAGCTGCCAGTACGCGGCACCGGCATCGAGAATGCGACGACTTGTGAACCGTTTGTTGTTGGACGCCTCAAGGCCCAAGCTGCGGCAGCGATGCCGGCGATCGCGAGTGCGGACAGGAGCAGGACCACCGGGTCACGGAGGCGCGACGACGGTTGCTGGGTCCGCCGGGATGTGGCCATGCCGCGGGGTCCCCGCGATGGTCCCGCCATGCTTGACGACGTTCCACCCACGGCGGCAGCGAAGTCGGTCGCCGCGGCGAAGCGGTCCGCAGGCAACTTCTCGAGTGCGTGCAACACCGCGTCCTCGACATGCTCCGGCACCGCTTTCCGCTGCGCCACCATTCCACGCGGTGCCTCGGTGATCAACCGGGCAACAATGGCCTGCACGCTGGGCCCCGTGAACGGCGCCTCGCCCACCAGCATCTCGTATGTCACCGCACCGAGCGCGTAGATGTCGCTGCGGGCGTCGATCGTGCGTCTCGCCCATCGCCTGTTCTGGGCTCATGTACTGCGGCGTACCCAGCGACAGCCCGGTTTGCGTCATCCGCTGTCCACCAGCATGCTGCACCGCCAGCGCGATGCCGAAGTCGGCCACCAGCGCGTGTCCGCCCTGCAGCAGGATGTTCTCGGGCTTGATGTCGCGATGGATCACGCCGAGCCCGTGCGCGTAGCCGAGGGCGTCGGCCACTTCGCGTGCGATCAGCACCGCATCGGCAATCGGCAACTGCCGCTCCCGCTCGAGGCGGGAGCGCAGCGTCTCGCCGGTGACCAGGGGCATCACATAGTAGAGCAGTCCGTCGGCCTCGCCCGAATCGAGCAGCGGCAGGATGTGCGGATGCTGCAGCCGTGCGGTGGTGCGGATCTCGGACAGAAAGCGTTCGGCGCCGAGTGCCGCGCCCAGATCGGGATGCAACACCTTTATCGCGACGTCGCGATCGTGACGGATGTCGTGCGCCAGATACACCGTGGCCATGCCGCCCGCGCCGAGTTCGCGTTCGACGCGGTAGCGATCGGCCAGGGCAGTGGTGAGACGATCACGCGGGGCGTTCATTTTTTCAGCATCCTCGCCTTCAGCTCTTCATGGAAATTTTCGACGACGATGAGCCGTCTCCCCGCAGCAGCGGCGATTGCGCGGACGAGCAGGAATCGCTTCCCGTTGGGCGCGATATCCCACGCAGCGACCCCTCGCAGCGAGAACAACGCCCTAGGACTGCCAGTCGAAAAACCCGGCCCGGGCACGACCGGCACGGCGAGGAGCGAATCAGACGCCGAGCGATAGAAGATTTCGCGCCCGTCCGCAGACCACCTGGGGTCACGACCGGCGGTGGGCGACACCTGCCGCTGGTTCCCCTCGGTGTCCGGAAACGGGCGAACGAACACCCCCCTGTCGTGCATTCCCTCTGCATGGTACAGGAGCCAACGGCCGTCCGGAGAAACGGAACCCGCGCGCCCGAGACCAGGATCGGTCGGGAACTCCAGCGCTTCGGAATCGACGCCCGGGCGTAAACCGAAGATGGTGAGATTCGACCGACCCGGCGAGGTGTACGTCAACCACCTTCCGTCGGGCGACCACCGGGCGTCGGCCACGTTACGGTTGCTCACGGGTATCGGCGTCGGACCAGCACTGCCGTCCGCGGGTAGCGAGGCAAGCTCTCCCAGCACTGAGCTCATGAGCAGCGTCCGGCCGTCGGGGTGCCAACTCACACTATTGAATGCGCCCTGGAAGGTCACGCGATCGCGATTCGCGCTCCCTTCGCGCGTGACCCACACGTGTCCGCCATCCGCACCGCGCATCACGAACGCGAGGCGCACACCGTCAGGCGCCAGCGCGATATCCTGGATGTCGCCTGCCACCTCGGATTCGAACGGGGTGATCGCACCGTCGCGAGCCGCCCACACCAACTCGCGGCGGCCGGTCCCCTGCCCTCCGGCCAGGTACCACAGCGTGCCATCGCGCGAGATGGTGAGACCGACCGAGCCAGTACCACCGGCGCTGACCGAAAGCCCCTGCGCGAGGACGACCGCGGGCCCGGTCACCTCGAGTCTGTCCTGATCGAACGGTGCGCCAAAGAGGTCGCCGTCATGGGTGACGTACAGGAGATGTCCGCTGTGCGCGTAGCGCACGTAGACGCCCCGGAACAATTCGCGATGCGTTCCGGCCTCGAGGTCGAGCACTGCGATGCCGTCGGTCTCCGTACCACCATGACCAGGGCCACCCCGGTTGACGACCATCAGCACGCCCCGGCCGTTGGGCAGAGGATCGGGCCAGACGTGCTGCCTCTCGCCCGCAGCGGAATCGAGGGTCGACACGAGCTCCGGCGCCCCTCCCGTTTCCCGCACACGGACCAGCGGCCCGACACCGCGACGGTCGTAATAGATGTATCCGTCGTGTCCCCAGGCCAGCCCCGGGACGCCGACAAGGGAATCGGTCACCAGCGACGAGATGCCGCCGGCAATGTCGATCGTGCGGATGGTTGCGCCGGACATGAATGCCAACCGCCGACCATCGGGCGAGAAAACCGGGTTGTAGCCACCCTGACTGCCCACCAACACGGTGGGATCGAGTTCGTCCCGCTGACGCACGATGATATTCGAGCCGTCCCGGTCCGAGACTACGCTCACGAGTCGGTCCCCGTCCGGTGACACGGCGAGGTTTGCGAACTCGGCGTCTGCCATGCTGTTCAGCGCGATCTCGTAGCGCGACACCTTCGGGTCTGGTGCGGGCCGGGTCGATAACCATGCTACCGCACCGAGCATTACTGCCGCGAACACCAATGCCGGGATCGCGATGGTTCTGCGCCAGTCCCTCGCCACGGTGGCCCGCGCCGGCAGTGCGCTACCCAGCGCGAGCGTACGCCCGCGCCCGGCGAGCGCGTCGGCGAAATCCATTGCGCTCTCGAATCGGTCCGCCGGCAACTTGGCGAGCGCGACCAGCACGGCCTGCTCGATGTGCGCCGGCACGGTGTCCCGCAAGGTGTGCAGCGGCGCCGGTCGCGCCGTCATGATCTTCGCGACGATTGCCTGCACGCTGGGCCCCGTGAACGGCGCCTCGCCCACCAGCATTTCGTACGTCACCGCACCGAGCGCGTAGATGTCGCTCCGCGAATCGATCGCGCGCTCGCCCATTCCCTGCTCGGGGCTCATGTACTGCGGCGTGCCGAGCGACAGGCCGGTCTGCGTCATCCGCTGTCCGCCGGCCTGCTGCACTGCCAGCGCGATGCCGAAATCGGCCACCAGCGCGTGCCCCCCTTGCAACAGGATGTTCTCCGGCTTGATGTCGCGGTGGATCACGCCGAGTCCGTGCGCATAGCCCAGTGCGTCGGCTACTTCGCGGGCGATGAGTACTGCATCACCAATCGGCAACTGCTGCTCACGCTCGAGACGACTGCGCAGCGTCTCGCCGGTGACCAGAGGCATCACGTAGTAGAGCAGGCCGTCGGCCTCGCCCGAATCGAGCAGCGGCAGGATGTGCGGATGCTGCAGCCGCGCGGTGGTGCGGATCTCGGAAAGGAAGCGCTCGGCGCCGAGCGCGGCACCGAGATCAGGATGCAGCACCTTGATCGCGACATCACGACCGTGCCGGATGTCATGCGCGAGATACACCGTCGCCATCCCGCCCTGGCCGAGCTCACGCTCGATGCGGTAGCGGTCGGCGAGTGCGGCGGTGAGGCGTTCAGCGATCACGGAATGGCCGCCCGCCGTGCGCTCGCGCACAGTGTCCATCCACCCGATGGGCATGCGACGCTGGGGAACATGACCACTGTCCAGCGAATCAGGCGATGCATGGCGTCACCTTCGGTCAGGTGTCCAGTAAGTGAATGCTGGGATGTAATGGAATTGTGAGACCCCGGAATCTACTGCCGAGCAGGGGTTACGGGGTGCCCCGCAACGCCAGTAGCGCCTCGAGCTCGATCAGGTGCTCCACGTCCCTGGGCCGACGAACGGCTTGCTTCGACGCGATGAGCGCCTCAGCCCGGTTCATTCCCACGCTTGATCACCAAGCCCCACCCGCTCGACCATCGGCCAATACCGCGGGTCCTGGCGGATCGGGTCGAGACGGGGATGGGTCCTGAGCCACATCAGCCCCGACGCCTTTTCGGTTATCGCCGTCTCCAGCCAGGCGAACGCGTCGTCGATGTCGCCCAGCGACGCGTGCAGTGCACCGATGCCCCACGCCGACACGACCTTGCTCGACCGTGCTGCGGTCAGCTCGGCCAGGATCCGCCGCGCCTCCACTCCATTGCCCGCGGCGGCCTCGAGGTGTGCCATCCCGAACGATGGCCCGGCGATCCCTCCTGCCAGCCGCCGCCCTTCCTCGTACTCGGCGCGCGCGTCATCGAAGCGGCCGAGCGCCTCGAGCGAGCGCGCGAGGTCGGTGTGGGCACCGTCGAATCGCGGGTCGAGCTCGATCGCCATGCGATAATGAAACACCGATTTCTGGTAGTCGCGGGCGTAGTAGAGCGCGTCGCCGTACACGGTCCGGATGAGCGACGAGAGGGGGTCCAGCTCGATCGACCGCCTGGCCGCGGCGACCGCCTCTTCGGTTCGTCCGAACGCAGCAAGTGCTCGCGACAACATGTTGTGCGCGAACGCGTTGCCCGGGTTCAACTCGATCGCCTTGCCCAGCAACTGCAGGCCGCCGCGGACGTCACCCTGGTTCGACGCAATGAATCCCAGTGACACCCACGCGTCCGCCGACTCAGGGTCGAGTTCACGGGCGCGCGTCGCAGCGGTCCACGCCTCGGCGCCGGCCTCCGCCGGCGACGCCATGCCGCGCACGACGCGGACGATCTGGCAATCCGCCAGCGCCGCCCAGGCCACCGCGTAGTCCGGCGCGAGCTCGATCGCACGCCGAGCGTGGCGGAGTGCCACCTCGAGCGCGTCCTTCGTGCCGGCAAACATCGAATGCCGAGCCTTGAGCACCTCGAGGTGCGCGGCGGGGTTGACCACCTGACGGCGAGCCAGGTGTCCCGCTTCCGCCGGTGTCAGCTGAACGGCGATCTCCCGCGCCACCACCTCGGCCACTTCGCTCTGCAGCGCCAGCACGTCGACCAGATCACGGTCATACCGCTCGGACCACACGGTCTCCTCGCTGCGCGCGGCGATCAGCTGCACGCTCACGCGGACCCGCTCGCCCACGAGATGCGCGGAGCCCTCGAGTATCGCGTCAACGTTCAACTCGCGCGCGATTTCCGGCAGCGACCTGGTGCTGCCCTTGTATTGCATGGCGGAGGTTCGCGAGATGACGCGCAACGCCTTGATGCGCGCGAGGTCGAAGATGATCGCCTCGGTCATACCGTCGGCGAAGTACTCCTGGGAGGGATCGCCCGCAGTATTCCGGAGCGGCAGCACGGCAATCGAACGGATCGCGGCAGGAGCCACCACGGCGGGCGCCGGGGCAGTATGCGTTCCGGCCCCCGCACCCCGAAGCAGCCGTGCGACATCCGAGGCACTCCCGGGCCGATCCATCGGCTCCTTGCTGATGCACGCCATCACCAGTTGCTCGAGATCCTCCGGCACATCGGCGCGGAGCGAGTGCACCGTGGGTGGTGCGCTGCCGAAGATCTCGAACATCAGCGCCTCGGCGCGCTCCTTCACGAACGGACGCCTTCCGGTGAGCATCTCGAACAGCACGACGCCGAGTGCGTAGATGTCGGTACGCGCCGAATCGGCATCGCCCGTGAGCTGTTCCGGCGCCATGTAGGGCAGCGAGCCGAGGATCATCCCGGTCTGGGTGAGCTTGGCGGCGCCGGTGTCGTTCAGCAGCATCGCGATCCCGAAATCGAGGATCTTCGGATGGCCGGCTGACGTCAGCATCACGTTGCCGGGCTTGAGGTCGCGATGGACGATGTGGTTGGAATGTGCATCATGCAGGGCTTCGGCCATCGCAGCGCCGATCGTGCGCACCGCGTCGAACGGCATCGGCCCCGATGCGATGCGGGCTTCGAGGGTGCCGCCGGCGACGAGTTCCATCACCAGGAATGGCGCGCCCTCGTGCGAGTCGAAGTCGTAGATGGTCGCGATGCCGCTGTGGGAGAGTCGCGAGAGCGCCAGCGCCTCGCGGCGGAAGCGGGAGTGGGTGTCGGCGTCCGACCCCGACGCCGACACCAGCAGCTTGATCGCGACCTCGCGGTCGAGGTTGGCGTCGTGCGCCCGCCAGACCTCGCCCATCCCACCGGCGCCAAGGCGATCGAGCAACCGGTAGCGACCGATCGACGTGCCATCACGCATCAGCGAACCATTCCCGGCGCCGGTTACTCAACAGCAAGCTGTCCGGATCATGTCTCGTCGCGCTTGGGTTGCTGCAGGCGCGACAGGATGTTCACCCCGGTGGCCGACTCGATCTGCTCGGTGAGCTGGATGATCGCCGCCGGCAACTGCCCGGCCGCCTTGCCCACCCCGCTGCTGCCGTTGCCGGTATCGATCACGGTCACCTTGTCGATCTTCATGTCGCCGACGCTCGAGCTGATGTCGCGGATGATGTCGGGAAGCATGTTGAGGATGAAGATCCGCTCCGCTTCCGAACCCGCCGACTGATAGAGCTTGATCGTCTGCTCCAGCACCATCAGGCGCGCGCGACCATCCTCCGCAATTGTTGCGGCCACACCCTTGGCGCGCTGTTCGGCGGCGTCGCGATCAGCCTTGGCCGGAAGCATCACGTCGGCCTCGAGGCGCTTCTGCTCGAGCCCGATACGCTCCTGCTGCAGTGCCTGCTCCGCCACGACTCGCGCCTTCTCACCTGCGACTTTCGCCTCGGCTTCACGGGCCAGTGCCTCGGCGTCGAGCTCTGCCTTCCGGACCCGGAGCCGGTTGCTTTCCTCGGTGATCCTGAGGTCGGCCTGCAGCGACGCGACCTGCGCGGCCTGGCGCGCCGCGGCCTCCGCCTGTTCCGATTCCGCCGAGCGGGTTGCCTCGGCGACTCGTGCGAGCTTGAGGATCTCCGCCGTCTTCTGCCGACCGATCGAGTCGAGGTACTTCACTTCGTCGGTCACGTTCTGGATCTTGAGCGTGTCGAGTTCGAGGCCGAGCTTCTTGAGATCCTCGTCCGCCTCCTCGATCAGGAAGTTCGCGAACTTCAGCCGATCCTCGTTGACCTCCTCGGGCGTCAGCGTGGCGAGCACACCACGCAGGTTGCCCTCGAGGGTGTCCTTCGCGATCTGCATCACCTCTTCGAACGGCTTGTTGAGCAGGCGCTCGACGGCGTTGTCGCTGATCGGCTCCCTGCCGCTGATCTTGACGTTGGCAATGCCCTGCACGAAGAGCGGAATGCCACCCTTTGAATAGGCGTTCTGCACCGCCACCTCGATCGGGATCGTGGTCAGGTCGAGGCGGGAGACCTTCTCGATGAGTGGAATGCGCATGGTGCGCCCGCCGTGCAGCACCCGATAGCCGACCTCCTGCCCGTCCGACGTACGCCGCTTGCGCCCCGTCACCACGACCATCTCGTTCGGGAGGCAGATCACGATGAGTGATTGCACCACCCAGCTCATCGCAATGATGACACCAAGTACAACGGCAGCGAGAACAGCGAACGTGGAAGTGTCCATTAGAGCCTCAAGACGCGGGGGGGAGTTCAAGGATGTCGGTGGGGATCACCTCTGCGACGCCGCCGTCGGTGCGGCGGATCAGTACTTCCGTGCCCACCGGGAGGATGCGCTCCACGCCCGGTTCCACCCGGGCGGTGATCCAGGTCTGCTGACCGGCCACGACGAGGGTGATGCGGCCGCGCGCGCCAGGCCCGACCGGAAGCGTCACCCGACCGATCGCTCCCTCGAGCGCCCGGTCATTGAGCACGTTCACGCTGCTGTCGGTGCGGCGGAGCCAGGTGAACAGTGCGTGGCTCAGCACCCACGAGCCCGCGCCCATCGACCCCGCCAGGATCACGCTGAGTGTCGGGTTGGTACCCACCCAGGTGAGAAGGAGACCCGTCGCACCAAAAGCCGCGAGCAGGAACGTCAGGTTTCGGGGGCGGAACAGGCCGAGCATGAGTTCGCCGAGTATCGCCCAACCCACCGTGGGCGTGGACCTCGACATCAGCGTCGACGTCGGATGCATCGCCGTCGGCACCGGCGAACACCGAGAAGAGGAGCAGGCCCCCACCCACGATCAGCGCGAAGACATACAGGCCGAACAGGTTGATCATGCACGGAAGCTACTGCGCACAGGGGAAACCGCCAGCACGGATTGCCGGCGCCTCAGCCCCTGCCGGGCGCGCGCCCAGCGAGGATCGTGATGTTGTCGCTGCCGCCCCGCTCGAGCGCCAGGTCACGGAGCTCCTCGCACACCTGCTGCGATCCCGTCATCCTGCCCAGATGAGCGGCAATCTCGGCGTCGCTCACGTGCTTCGTCAGCCCGTCGCTGCAGAGCAACACGACCGAGTCGCGGTCGTGGATCTCGAATCGGCTCACCACGGGCGTCGATGCCTCGCCGCCGATTGCGCTCACGAGAATGTTGCTGAACGGTGACTGCGCCATCTTCTCGGCCGGCAGCGCGCCCTGATCGACAAGTGCCTGCGCCATCGTCTGGTCACGGGTCACCTGCAGCAACTCGCCGTTGAGATACCGGTAGCAGCGGCTGTCCCCCACCTGCACCACGTAGACCCATGGCCAGATGACGAAGGCGAGCGTCATGGTCGTGGCGCCATTGCCGGGTTCGGCCTGCGCTGCGGCGGCTTCACGGACCGCTGCGTGAGCTGTGTGCGCAGCAGTCCGGAGCGCCTCCTCGAACTCTCCCTCGTCGGCTGAACCCGCGGCGTGATAACATCGCAGGCTGGTCGACACATACTTCGTAATGGCCTCGATCGCGAGCTGGCTCGCCTCGGCGCCACCGGAGCTGCCGCCGACTCCATCCGCAACGAGCATGACCGTTGCCAACCGCTCTCCCAGGAGCGGAAGGTTGTCTGCCGTCGGCAAGCTGGTCGAACGCACCATCACCTGCGGGTGAACCGTGCACAGGAGATAATGGTCCTGATTGGTCTTCCGAACGTGGCCGACGTGGGTCAGCCCGAACAGGTCGAGCTCGGCGTCACGAGGCTTGACATCGCCGCCCGTCGGCGAGATCGCTGGTGCGGATTCGGCGGACACTCGCGGCCGACCTAGATCTTCTCGTACGTGCAGCCGTGTTCCTGCACCAATCCGATCAGCATTGTGTGCGCCGGAACGATCTTGACGTTGGGCAGCAGTCCAGCCTTGAGTTCGTCGTACATCGCCTCGGGGGACGTGTCGGCGGAGGCCATCCGGCGGCTGATCCCAATCAACGCGTTATGGCATTGCCAGAAGATCGTCCCTCGCGCCATGAGTGCGGCCACGGTGTCCTTGGCACGAAATTCCTTGGGAGGCGGGTCGGCAGCAAACACGTTGCGAACGGCCGGTGCGCCGGTGTCGGGATCGGTGACCTTCCACCGCTCGCCCAGCTTGTACTTCGCCCACAGCGCGTCGCTCGCGTTGATGGGAAAGCCGCTGCTGGCGATACCGATCACGGCAATCACCTCACCCCGCTTCAGCTTCATCACGTCCTCGAAGGCATCGAGGTAATTGGTGGGCACGTGCAACCCCGAATCAAGCGAGCCGATGTCAAACACCTGCTTGTGGCGCACCTTCTCCAGATCCTTGACCCATTCCAGGTCCCAGTCAGTCGCCCGCTCCGCCACCGATGCGGTGGCACCGAGTTCGCGGGCGATGGGTGAGAGCGACGACGCGGCAGCAGCGACGCCCAGGGTGCCGAGAAAACGACGGCGGTCGGGGTGTGGCACGGTGATGCTCCTGTGGCGGGACCCCGGCAACTTCCAGCCGGGGACCGGGAACGTCAAGGTGCCCCTCGCCCCAGCGCCCCGCCAGTGCGAGATTGCGACCTGAACTTCCTCGAACCGTCAAGAGTGCCAAAACATGGACGTCCTAGAAGCAATCAAGAGTCGACTTTCCGTCCGCCAGTTCTCCGAGCGCGCGATCACCCGCGAGGAGATCGAGCAGGTGCTCGACGCCGCGATCATGGCCCCCAACCACCGGATGACCCAGCCCTGGCGGTTTCACGTCATGGGTCCCGAGGCGCGCCACGCCTACGGCGCCATCCTGGGCTCGCGCAAGGCGAAGAAAGTCGAGGATCCTGTGGCCGCCCAAGCCGTGATCGACAAGGTGGCGGCGTCGGAGCGTGCGGTCCCGTCGCTCATCATGGTCGGCATGACGCTGGCAGAGAACCCCGAGATTCGCGAAGAGGACTACGCGGCGACGATGATGGCGCTGCAGAACCTCCTGCTCGCCGCACGCTCCCTCGGGCTGGGCACGCACGTCAAGTCGGGCGCGGTGATGGATGACCCGCGCACGCGAGAGTTGCTTGGCATCGATGCAGACGAACGGATCATTGCGATGGTCCAGCTGGGCGAGGCCGGGGGGTCACCCGAAGCCAAGCCGCGACGGCCAGCAGCAGATTTGACGAAGTGGCTGCCGTAAAAAAAGACGGTCGTCAGTCGCTGGTCGTTGGTCGCTGATTCACTTGGCTGATTCACTTGGTAGCCCGTACGATCCGGGTGGTCACCGACAGCTGACCGACATGTCGCATGGCGTGCTCGGCACCGTGCACCAGGCAACCGATGACGGTTGACGGGAGCTGGGCGCGGCCGACGCCACGGAATTCGCCGAGCGTGCTGACGTCAACGCTCCGCAGCTCATCAACGGCACGGTCAATACGGGCATCGAGTGCCGCCAGCGCGGAGGCAATGCCCGCGACGTCGAGCGTCGTTGCCTCGGCCCGCAACGCGGTGAACTGGTCGTCGGTCAACGCTTCGCCACGCGCATAGGTGAAGAGGCGGTCGATCACGCCGGGAATGTGCAGCACGTGAAACGCCACCGATGCAATCCCGGCGGGGCGCGCATTCCATTGTTCGGGCGTCAGCTCACCGACCAGCTCAGCGACGCTCTCGCGCACCTGGAGGAGAATATGGGCCACCGGTTGCAGCACGTCGGGTACACCGGCAACGGGGCCGCGCTGCCACCATTCGGTTTCGGCCATTTCATCCCCTGAAGTCAGGTCAGCGCCACGGTTCGGACAGCCCAACGCTAACCACTGTCTCTCCGATGCCGACATGCAGGCCATTCGGGAAGCCGGCCAGGAGAACCCCGAGTCGGCTTCCTGGTTTTGCCACGCCTTCTGTTTTCGGGTTTTCTTCGGTATTCTCCTGAATGGCTGCTCCCGCTACTGTCGCCCTGCGCGACCTTCTCGCCCGGCGGTTTCCCGATGCCGTCCCGCTTCCCGAGCGCCGAGAGCATGGTGTGGGGACGGGTGTGGCACTGCTTGACCGCATCCTCCCGGGTGGCGGCCTCCCGCGCGGGCGCCCGACTCTCTGGGAGCAACCAGGCGCCGCGGCCACTGCCCTGCTGGCCGCCGCCTGCCAGTCGGTGATCGCCCAGGGGATGCGCACCGCGTGGATCGACGGCGACCACTCACTCGGGCACGGCTGGCGTGACGGGCCCCTGATGCTCCGCCCGCGCACTCCCCTGCTCGGGTTGCGCTTCGCCGAGGTGTTGCTGGCGTGCGGTGGGTTCGCGCTGGTGGTGGTGAGCGGCGTGACCACCGATCGCACCACGATGTTCCGGCTGGGACGCGCGGTGCACGAAGGCGGCGGCGCGTTCGCGATGCTGGGCGAGGGGTCGCTGCCCGCCGCACTCAAGCTGCGCTCGCACTACCTCGTCGAACGCATGGCGTACGCGATGTCGCCGTTCGGCGACCCCGCAGCAATTCGTAGCGTGAGCATCAGCCTCGAGGCGAGCGCGTCGGGGTGGCGCGAACGCGCGGTGCTCACACTGCCGTTTGCGGGGCATGTGGTGCGGAGTGCGCTCGATGCCGGACTGGTCGATCGGAGGGGGGTGAAGGGTTGAAGGGTTGAAGGGTTGAAGGGTTCAAGGGTTCAAGGGTTCAAGGGTTGAAGGGAGGAAGGGTTGAAGGGAAGCGACTTTCCGTACTGGGAACAGCTTGTCACTTCCCCCCGCACTCCTTCACAATGCGCGCGATCATCGCGCCCGGGTCACCCAGGTTGGCCGCCGAAAGCGGCACCGGTCCGCCGAGGTAGTAGGACTCGCGTGGCGCGCCTTTCGGCTCGTTGATGAGGTCGCGAAAAGCAGCCAGATGGCAGCCATCACTCACACCGTCGGGTTCGCCCTTCCCAAAGGGCACCGAGACCGCTCGACGGCAGCACCACCGTGAACTGCTGGATCACGACGGAGCTGACCGGCGGATCGGCCACACGCCTGCGAGCACGAACCAGAGCGAGATGCAGATGGCCGCAATCGGGAAGAGAATTGCCGCCCCATCCATCTGGAGGAGAAGCACAAGCGGCATCACGATACCGTGTGCCAGCGCGCCAGCCATGCCGATGGGGAGCACCCAGGGTGATGCCAGGGCGCGGGTGCGAGCGCCCGTGAGCACCAGGCCACCTAGCACGAAACCGAAAAACGGATAGACGATGGTCGCGAGCCACAAATGAGTGGTGAGCACCGGCGTCGGGTCCCCTGCAGCGAGTGCCGCGGCGTCAACGTTGGATATGGTATGTATGGCCATTTCGGCGGATTCGAGCGCGAGGGCAACGACGGCCAGCTTGAGCCATCGGTCGAGTGCGTCAGGCTGCACCCTGGCACGCCGGAGTGCGACGAGCCCCACGCACAGGCAGATCAGCCCCACAAGGCTCATGGCGTGCCCGCGCACCCAGATCGGATCAGCCAGCATGTCGACCATATCGCCCGCCGGGTGCTGCGATCCTCCGGCGAAGTACAACAACCCCCCTGCAATCAACCACCCACGCCAGACCTTCGACCCCGGTGTGTCCATGCCTCCTCCGTGCAGTGAGTGATCGAGTCGCCTACCGTTTCCCACAATCCTTCATCAGCTGCATCACGATCGTCACGAGGTTCCCCGGAATCGGGGCCGTGAGCACATCAGGCCGCTCACATTGGACCGCCTCGGGCCCCGTCGTTCCTGCGAAGTCGCAACCGCGCCACCACGGTGAGGATCGACAACATCGCAACCGCGACGAGCCACCACGCAACGTCAGGCGCGATCGCGACGAACTCGGGCCACGATGCGCCCGCAAATCGAGGGGCGAAGAAGGCGATCGCCGCTACAACGATCACGTCACCGACACTGGCGCGCATCGCGGCTGCGCGGGAATGAACACCATTCTTCCCACGCCAGATGCGCCACAGCCCCCGCCCCTGCGCAACGATCACGACAAGCATCGCAGCCGTGAGCAACGCGAAGGTCGCTGCGTGACGCGACCCTGCATCAGGCAGCGGTTCGCCGGCGAGGTGGGCGGCGATCGCATCCGCCATGCGGTGACTGGTGGGCGCGATCGGGAACGGAATCGCCGACGACACATTGGTGAGCACCACCACTCCCCAGCCGAGATCCGGGAGCATCACCATCTTGCCCCGGAAGTTCGGCACGATCCCACCGTGGTGCACCGCCCTGCTGCCCGCCACGAGACTTTCCCGCCAGCCGAACGCATACGAGAAACCGTCCGACTCCACGCCACCAGTGTGCATGACGGTCATCGCCGAGTCGCCGAGTACCTGTTGATCACCGAAACGCCCGTGGTTCAGTTGCGCCACCAGGAAATGACCGAGGTCGCCGGCGCTCGCGATCATGCCGGCGGTGGGGAGTCGGTCGTGTTCGTGCGGCAGATCGGTCGCCACGGGAAATCCGAATCGGTATACATGGCCGCGTGAGAGGCCTTCACCGGTGCGTGCCGCATCGGTGAAGCTGTGCCGCATCGCGAGTGGATCGAGGATCTCACCATCGACATACCGCGCGAAGGGCAACCCGGTGACTGCCTCGATGATGGCCCCGGCGACGATAAAGTTGGGGCTCGAATACTCGTGCTTGGTGCCTGGAGCATTGTTCAGCGATACACCGGCCAACGCCCGTACATGGTCAGTCAGGGTGCGGTCGTTGCCGCGGGCCCGGGGCGCACGAGTGGGGATTCCGCTGGTGTGGAGGAGGAGCTGGCGTACGCTGATCGCGGCGCTCGCGGCAGGATCACCAACGCGGAACCACGGCAGGTAACGCTGCACCGGTGCATCGAGGTCTACCTTCCCGCGCTCGACGAGCTGCATCATCGCAAGTGCCGTGAACGCCTTGCTCATCGACCCCAGAACGAACCCGGTCTCGCCGGTCACCGCGTTCCCGCGCCCATCACCCCCGAACCCTTTCACATGGACCACGCTGTCGCCGCGCACGATGGCAATGGCCACGCCCGGGACGTTGTCAGCCGCCATCGCGTGGATCACATAGGAGTCGATGGCCTTGAAGTCAGGGGACGGTCGCGCGGTGCCGGTCGACTGCGCCCCGGCTGGCAACACCATGAAGGAGGCAATACACCCTGCCGCGACCAGGGCCGTCCGGCGAGGAATCAACATGCGTCCGGCCTTGCCATGGGTCACACGATCTCCCTCATCGGTCAACGGTACCCTCTTCTCGCTTCTCGAGTGCCTTTCCCGGCGACAACGAAAGATGCTTCCGCTCCGGACAATTCGCGCCCCCTCAACCCAGCCGCGCGCCGTCGCCGCCGAGCACCGACCCTGGGGTAACGCCAGGTCACCGTCCGTCCAGTTTGCGGTGGCAGCATGCTGCCCGTCCCGCCATTATGGATCCCATGCAAACCGATGACCCCACCCGTCCTATGGTCGACCTTCCGCCCGACGCATTTCGGGCCCTGGGCCACGAGGCGATTGACCTGATCACCCAGTTCTTCGCCGACATCAACGAGGTGGCTCCGTTTCCGGCTCGCTCACCGGCGGAGGTGCACGCGCTGTTCGACCGCCCGCTACCGATGGCCGCTGAGGATGCGCGCTCTATCCTGGCTGACTGGACCACCAAGATTCTCCCCAATTCGTCGGTGCTCGGGTCACCGCGGTGGTTCGGATTCGTCAACGGCTCGGGAAACCAGATCGGCACCATCGCCGACGCGCTTGCCTCGGCCCTCAATCCCAATGTGGGAGGCTGGAAGGCGTCGCCGGCCGCGACCGAGATCGAGCGGCGCACCATCGCGTGGCTGAGCGAGATGATCAGCTATGCGCCCGACGCCGGCGGTCTCTTCCTCAGCGGCGGCACGATGGCCAACATGGCGGCGCTGCGTGCGGCCCTGCACGACAAGGCCACATGGGATATCAACCGCGACGGCCTCCAGACGGGAAACCGCCGGATGACCGTCTACATGGCCGACCACGAAACCCATGTGTCGTTTCAGGCCGCGGTGGACTTCCTCGGACTCGGGCAGGCCTCGCTGCGGCGCGTCCCGAGCAACCCGGATTTCACCATCGACATCCGCGGCACTCGAATCGATGCTCGACGCTGACGCGGCCGCCGGGATGGCGCCGTTCTGTATCGTCGCGCACGGCGGTTCGATCAACGTCGGCGCGCTCGATGACTTCGATGCTCTCGCCGACATCGCCGAACGACGCAATCTCTGGCTCCACGTGGACGGCGCGTGCGGAGCGCTCGGCGCAATTCTTCCCGAGCTCGCCCCGCGCTACCGGGGCATGGACCGCGCCGACTCCGTGTCGTTTGATGCCCACAAGTGGCTCGGCACGCCATATGAAGCCGCGTGCCTCCTGGTGAGAAATCCCGACACGCTCAAGCAGGCCTTCGTGACCCAGGCCACCTACCTGCTGAGCTCGACGCCGAGCGAGTACGCCGGCATCAACTACTTCGACTACGGGCCGCAACTCTCCCGCGGATGGCGGGCACTCAAGGTGTGGATGTCGCTGCGGATGCATGGCGTGGACGGATACCGCGACATCTTCCGCCGCACGATCGCGTGCGCGAAGCACCTGCACATGCTGGTGGTGGCGTCGGACGACTTCGAGGTCGTGCAGCCCGAGCCGGAACTCTATATCTACTCGTTCCGCTACGCGCCGGCTGCGCTGCGGCACGATGATGCTGCGCTCGACCTGATGAACCAGCGGATTGCCGACGAGGTGGTCAAGCGTCAGGTCGCGTTCGTGATGACCACCAGGATTCGGGGTCGAGTGACCCAGAGGTTGTCGATCTGCTCGCACCGCACCACCATCCGCGACATCGACGAGACGTTCGCGGCAATGCGGGCGATCGGCGCCGAGTTGATCGCGTGACACCTGCATCACCGTAACGGCGCTACGGCACGTTTCGCTTCAACTGGACAAGGGATCGGCATGGACGCTCCAAAGTCCCGCCCTGTACAATCTGGGACCGGAGAGTATCGTACAATTCTCCCTTACAGCAGGAGTGTACCATGCCGACTCCACGCCGAGACTTCCTCGCCGCGCTCAGTGGCGCGGCCATCCTTGGCTCGCTACCGTCCGCCCTTTCGGCAGGCCCACCGGACCAGGATGGGAACGGCCTGGTTCCAGCCGGGCGTGCGGATTGGGATATGTCCTGGGTGAAGCGACTGACCGGCAAGCACAAGATCGTGTTCGATGCTCCGGAGCTCGAGGGTGGCATCCCGCTTGTCCGTGCTCACGCGGTTGGCATGCAGTACGTCGATGTGTTCGGGGTGCCCTTGGCGCAGGTGAGCCGCGTCCTGGTGCTTCGACATGCAGCGATTCAATTTGCGATGAACGATGCCTACTGGGCCCGCTTCAAGGTTGGCGCTGAGACCGGCTTCAAGGGCGCGGACGGAACCGCCCTCACCATCAATCCCGTGCGCGTCCCGCACGCTGGCATGCCCGAGGCATTCCGGGCGCTGATGTTGCAGCCATTTCAGGCGAGCGGCGGCGAAGTACTCGCCTGCGCGTTGGCGCTCCAGCACGACGTGGTCCCGAAGTACGCAGCGGCGGGAATGTCGGCCGACGCGGCGCTTGCCGCCGCCAAGAGCGACATGCTACCCGGGATCATCTTGCAGCCGTCCGGCGTGTTCGCGGTGTCGGTGGCGCAGGAGGCTGGGTGCTCTTTCGTGCCGGCGTCGGCATCAGCCTGAGCATCCCATGACTACTTCACGTACACCGTCTTCGCGTTCTGGAACTCGAGCAGCCCGTGGCGTGCGAGTTCGCGCCCGAAGCCGCTCTCCTTGATCCCGCCGAACGGCAATCGTGGATCGGATTTCACGAAGGTGTTGACGAAGCACGCCCCAGCTTCCAGTTGCTCCGATGCGATTTTCTCGCCTGCGGCGATGTCGCGTGTGAACACCGCCGCACCGAGACCGAAGACGGAGTCGTTGGCCACCTTGATCGCCGCCGCCCGATCCTTGACCGGGATGACGGCCGCGACCGGGCCGAACAGCTCTTCCTTGTAGGCCACCATCCCCTTCTTGACGTCGGTGAGCACCGTGGGCGGATAGAATGCTCCGGGCCCCGGCGGAACAGTCCCTCCGAGCAACAGCCTGGCACCCTTCGCCACGCTGGCCTCGACCTGACGATGCAACTCGTCGCGCAGGTCGACACGTGCCTGCGGCCCGACATCGGTCGATGCCTGCATCGGATCGCCCATCGTTGCCGCGCCCAGGCGTGCAACCAGCCGGCGCTCGAACTCCTCACGCACCTCGGGGACCACGATGAATCGCTTCGCGGCGATGCAGCTCTGCCCCGAGTTGAGCAATCGACTGGTGGCGCACGCCTCCACCGCCAGATCAAGGTCGGCGTCCTTGAGGATGAGGTAGGGATCACTCCCGCCGAGCTCGAGTACACACTTCTTGAGCCTCGCGCCCGCCTCCTTCGCCACCGCCTTGCCTGCGCGTGTGCTACCAGTGAGCGTCACCGCCATCACTTCCTTGTGCCGTATGACTCGTTTCGACTGGTCGTGCGAGATCATCAGTGTCCGGAAGAGACCTTCGGGGAACCCGGCGTCGCGAAAGATCTCCTCGATCGCGACGGCACACCCTGGCACGTTCGCAGCGTGCTTCAGCAGGCCACCGTTGCCACCCATCAACGCTGGCGCCGCAAAGCGAAACACCTGCCACAGTGGAAAGTTCCAGGGCATCACCGCGAACACCAGGCCGAGGGGGCGATAGGTGACGTAACTCCGGGTCGCGTCAGTCTCGACCACTTCCGGCGCGAGGAACGCCTCCGCGTTCTCGGCGTAGTATTCGCACACCCACGCGCACTTCTCGATTTCCGCCCTCCCCTGCTTGACCGGCTTTCCCATTTCCCGCGCCATCAGTTCCGCCAGTTCGTCGACCCGGCCCCGCAGCCCCGCAGCCGCGTTCCGCATCAGCGAGGCGCGCGCATCAAAAGGGGTCCGGCGCCACAAGCGCGCGGTTCTCGCGGTGTCGACGATCGCGCGGGCGAGTTCGGTGTTCGTGATCTCACCGTGGGTTGAGAGCGTCTTGCCGGTCGCGGGATTGATGGCTACGTGACTCATGATGATGCCCCTTCGATAAACGGACTGGCATATGAGATAGAGACTTCAACCTCGCGGAACGCATCCACGTCGCCCGACCCTGCTCACCCCGTGTTCTGGAGCCCCTGCGCAATCCCGTTGACGGTCTCGAGCAAGGCGTCCAGCAACGGTCCGTCGCCCCGGTCTCCCGCTCGCCAACGTTCGAGCAATCCGACCTGCAGGAAGCTCATCGGGTCGACATAGGGGTTCCGGAGCCTGATCGCCCGCGCCAGAATCGGATCGTGTTCGAGCAGTTCGCTGTTCCCGGTAAGATCGAGGACCATTTCCACGGTCAACCGAAACTCAGCCACAATTTCGTCGAACACCGGCCGGGAGGACGGCGGCGCGAGCACCGCATAACGTCCCGCGATCTCCAGATCGCTTTTCGCCAGCACCATGTGCAGGTCTTCCATCATGGTGGCAATGACCGGCCACTCGCGAGCCATGCTCCGCACCGCTTCGTCTCCATGCCGCTCGACGATGGCCTTGAGCCCGGTCCCCACCCCGTACCACCCGGGCAGCATGTGACGACTCTGCGTCCACGCAAACACCCAGGGGATCGCTCGCAGCGCCTCGACCCCACCGCCAGACTTGCGCGACGCCGGACGCGAACCGATCGTCATGCGCTCGATGACGTCGATCGGCGTGGCGTGCCGGAAGTACTCGACGAACCGCGGGTCCTCCCACACCAATCCGCGATAGGCACGCCGACTCTCACGTGCCAGGTCCGCGAACATTTCTTCCCACGCAGGTTCGCGGGCATCCCTCGGGGTTGGAGCGCCGGTGGCCAGCAGTGTTGCTGCCGCACTCCGCTCGAGCGTGCGGAAGGCTATGCCGCGCAGTCCGTACTTGGCGTCGATCACTTCGCCCTGCTCGGTGAGGCGCAGCCGGCCATTCACCGTGCCGCGCGGCGCGGCCAGGATGCCGCGATAGGTCTTGCCCCCGCCGCGACCCACCGTCCCGCCGCGACCATGAAAGAAGGTCAACGCGATGCCCGCGTCCCCGGCCGCTGCAGCGAGCGCGCCCTGCGCTGCGTGGAGCGCCTGACGCGACGCTGCCATGCCGCCATCCTTGGCGCTGTCGGAGTAGCCGAGCATCACCATCTGCCGATCGCCCCGGCGGGCGAGATGCTGTCGGTAACTCGGCAATGCAAAGAGCGTAGCCATCGTCGTCGCGGCGCCTTCAAGGTCGCCCACCGTCTCGAACAGGGGCGCCACGTCGAGCGGGATGCCACCATCTGTCTCGTTGAGTCCAGCTGCTCCTGCCGAGGAACAACACGGTGAGCACGTCGTCGGCACCGGTCGCCATGCTCATGATGACCGGTCCGACCGATGCGCCCCCGTGCTCGACTCGGCACTCACGGATCGCGGCAAAGACGTCGAGCGTTTCCGCAGTCGCTGCCGCCGGCGACGCATTCGCAGCGGCAGCTCCACTGGTCAGGCGTTCGATTCGCTCGGTCTCGGCCCGCTCGGCCCACCCGGGATCACCCAGCAGGTCACCCGCCGCGAGCCTGAACACTTGCGCGTCCTGGCGGACATCGAGTGCGGCGAGGTGGAAGCCGAATGTCCGCACCCGCTGGATCATGCGCCGAACAGCGAAGAGTCCGGCGTGCTGTCCACCATTGGCGGCGAGGCTCCCTGCGATCGCGTCGAGGTCACTGAGCAACTCCTCGACCCCCGGATAGCCGTTGGCGCACGGGGTGCGGTCGCCTCGAGTCGCGCTGCGATCAGGTGACAGAGAATCCGGTACGGCATGTCGGCGTAACGCGCTGGGATGCGGGCATACGCGTCCGGCATGAGTTGCTGATACCCTTCGATCCGGCGCACCACATCGTCGGCAATGGCGACCCGACTCAATGATTGCGACAGGCGTGCACCGAGCACCCCGACGTCGTCCTGGTACTGGGAGACAACCGCCTGTCGGTGTGCCGCAAGTGCATCGCGGATTGTGCGACCGTTGACGTTGGGATTCCCGTCCATGTCGCCGCCGACCCACGAACCGAATCGCAACAGCGTCCGGTCGAGAACGAAATCCGGACGATCGCAGGTTGCGCGCACCGCTTCCTCGATCGATTCGTGAATCGCCGGGATCACGTCGTGGATCGGTCCGAGCAGGTAGTAGAGGACGTGCTCCCGCTCGTCTTCGACCGTCGGGCGGGCGGGCGCGCGGTGAGCGGTCTGCCAGGTGGCGGTGATCTCCATCTGGATCTGGGCCTCGATCGACGACCGCTCCGGTGGCGTGAGCGAGTCATTTGACAGCTGGAGCAGCCAGCGTGCTATCCGCTGCTCCTTGAGCAGGATCGTTCGGCGGGTCGCCTCGGTCGGGTGGGCCGTGAATACCGGTTCGATCAGGATCGATTCAACCAGTGCAACGACCTGGTCCGCGGAGAGTCCGTGCCGGCGTAGCGACTCGAGCGCCTCGCGTACCCCACCCGGCGGCGGCGTGTCCGGATCACGGTCGTAGTCGCGGCGACGGCGGATACGGTGCACCTGTTCCGCGCGGTTGACGACCCGGAAGTATGTCGAGAACGCCCGCACCAGCTCGGCAGCCCCACTCACGGTGCCACCGCCCAGGATCCGCTCCAGTTCCGCAGCGCTGTCCGGTTCACCTTCCCGGCGTGCAACCGCTGCCCGTCGAGCCGTTTCGACTCGCTCGAAGAGCGAGGCCCCGCCCTGTTCGCGCAGCATGTCGCCAACCATGGTGCCAAGTGCCCGCACGTCACCGCGAAGCACTTCGTCTTTCTGGCTGAAGGTGGCGCGCGCAGTCATGCGTGTCCCTGGTTCCGGGGATCGGGAAGATTGGCCGTACGCAACCGCCGCGACACCCGGCGACCTACTGTCATGGCGCCTTGGGTAGGACGCCGAGTTGCCCCAGCATCCCAACTGCATCGTTTTCGTTCCAACCCTCCACGATCCGGTTGCCGACCACTCGCTCGAAGCTCATCCCGGTCACCACCACCGCTCGGCCGGTGGGTGGGATCCCGTTCAACACTCCGCTGTGGGTGCCCCGCATCGTCAATCGGGCCGCCACGAGATCGCCCTCGGCGACCATCTCCTCGACCGTGAACCGGGCGTCGGGAAACGCCTGGCGAAACCCAGAGAACCACGCCGCCCAGCCCTCCCTGTCGAGCACTTCCGCACTACCCGCGACATGGCCCCGATAGTCATCCGCAAGGAATGAATCCCGCAGGGCAACGTTTCCGGTGCTCCAGACCTCCTCGAAGAACCTCCGCACATGCCGCTTGTTGGCCTCGTGATCAGCCACCGGGGCCGCGGCACCGGGCGCAGGAACATCACCGGCGTCCGGGGTCGGATCGGCACAGCCTGGAAGCATGAGGAGTGCGACGCACATCAGGGTGGGGCAGCTGTACCGCATGTCCGACCTCGCAAGTGTGAGAGAATGGAGCTTGGCTGGGCATCAACACTATCGCGGCAGCCACCCGCTGCAACCCCCGTCTCCGGCAACGTGCTGCGCTGATGAGCTTCGGGGGCCGGGAACGACGCGTGTCGGAGTGAACCGTCAACCCGCGAGGACCGATGTTGGATGCGCAGGCCGAAACCCGGATCGCCACGGTCGCATGGCATCTGCGGGGTATCACCCATTCGCTACCAGGTCGGCTCCGCCTGAACGCGAACACGCTTTCGTTCGTCTACGATGACGGCGCCGTGCTGTTCAAGGCCAGACTCCGGGACGTCAGCGACATAGTGTTTCCCTGGTACTACTTCGGTGGGGGTTGCAAGCTGACAGTCGCGGGGGCGCGTCATCGGTTCTCGTTTGTCCGCCCGAACGACGCCGAGGACGCCATCGATCGGCTCGCGGCACGGGGTGGCGACGCCGGCGCGGTGTACTCACAGGTTTCCGGCAAGATCATGGATATCGGTTCGGGTCGGGCTGCCGGGAAGGTGTGGAAGCAGGTGTTGACCGTTCCGAAGCCGTGAACCGAATGCACTCGTAATCGATTAGACCCGTCAACATCCGACGGGTTCAGTCAGGCTGGCCACGGCCTCGCGGAGTGTTCCTTCGGGAAAGCACATCGGCAAACCATGGAGCAATGGTCAGGCTGCCGAGGTTCCCAAGGGCGTGCATCGCCATGACGATCCAGATGCTGCCGCTCAGCAGGTACAGGAACATGAACAATGCCCCGGCCAGGGTGGTTGCAGCGATTCCAGCGGGGCCCTGGTAGAGATGAACGCTTCCGAAGATGACCGTGGACAGCACCAGTGCCGCCGTGATGCTACCGGAAACCATCCAGATTAGCAGCGGCAGCAGCAGCCGGAATGCGATCTCCTCACTGACGCCGGCATTCACTGACAGCAGTGCGGTCCAGACTCGCTCTTTCCCGTTGCGCGCGACAAGCGGTTCGATGTTCCTGGGGTCAGCACGTTGCACGATGGGGGTGCGAGACTCGAGGTAAGGCCTGACGAAGGCGTTGCCGAGGAACGCGATCGCCAAGGCGGGCAGGAGGACCAGGCGCAGGCCCTTTCCGATGCTTGCCAACGGACTGTCGCCGTCAGTACTGCCGGTGAAAGCCTCCAGCTTTACTGAAAGTGCGCCAAGCGGCTCGGGGATCGCCAGCAGCGCCGACAGCTGACCGATGATAGCCAGACACGCCAGTGAGACGAGCCCATGAGCGACGACGGATTGGATGACCCATTTCCTCATGACGCGTTGGCGCTGCTCCGTGTCCTGCAGGGCAACGAATCGCGGGTACTCGGCAGCGTCCGCGACTGCCATGGTCGCGTACAACACCAGCACTGCGGCGAGCATGACAGCGGCGGTTCCATTCATCGGTGATCTCTGCCGGTCGAAGTAGCATCAGTGCAGGTCGTGGAGTGATCATGACGCTGCTACTGCGGGGGCGCGCGAATTGGCTGGTTGGCAGTCAGCGCCTCGCGACACGACTGCCGTTCCTCCGACCTCCCGCGGACACGTACGAAGCTGCTTGCGGTTCTGCCGCGAGACCAGGCTGAGGCCGCCGCGTCCTTGAACAGACCTTGATTCAGGGCGAGACGGAGGGGCCGCGCGCGAAGCAAGCGCGTATCAGGCGGACGCTGGGTCATCCCCACCAACGGGCTCATTGACGTCAACGAGGCCCGGACGCGGGCGTCGATTCACCCTGAGCTCGAACAGATCGGGACGGGAGTAATGCCCTCCAACATCGAGTTGCCATCGCGGGCCCACCAACATGTGTGAGTGGATGTCCGCGTAGAGGATGCCCTCTTCTCCATCGAGCGGCCCAGCGAGGACTTTCCCGTCAGGGTCGACGATCACGCTCAGTCCCGGGTTGATCCATCCATCGACGTCCGACAGGTATTCTGACTTGAAAGCCAGCTCCTGCGGAACATCGTCGACATGGAAGGCCTGGCACGCCGCCAGCACGAAACACCGGCCCTCTTTCGCGATGTGCCGCATGCTCGAGATCCACGGCTCCCCGCGATCCCACGTCGGTGCGAGGTGGATCTGCGAGCCGGCAGCTGAGAGCGAGTATCGGGCGAGTGGCATGTAGTTCTCCCAGCACAACAGCCCACTCAGGCGCCCGAACGGCAGGTCGAGCACTTTCAGGTCGTTGGTCGGCGCTTGGCCCCACACCAAGCGCTCCCCGGCGGTCGGAATCAGCTTCCGGTGCTTCCCGAGAATCTGTCCGTCCGGTCCAAGGTAGAGCAGCGTGTTGTACAGGGTGGAGTTGCTCCCCTCGGAATTTCTCTCGTTCACGCCAATAGCGACTGTCACCTTGTAGTCCCCACACACCTCGGCCAATCGCGCAACGGCGGGACCAGGGATCGCGACCGCATTCCGATGCAGGGCGTGGTAGAGCGTCCTCAGCGCGTGGGTCTTTCCGGGAGGGATGAACCATACCCACAGTGGGTAGCCGGGAATGAACGCTTCGGGAAATGCGATCAGGCGCGCTCCCTGGCCCGCCGCCTCCTCGATGAGCGCACAGGCTTTCGAGACGCTGGCATCCAGATCGAGGAACACCGACGCGGCCTGAACCGCAGCGACCTTGAACGGCTCATCGTTCATCACGTCACCGTCCGCTCTTGAGGGGTCCGTCGTGCTGATTGGAATTCTGCGGCAGGGCCAGATGAGGCCGCCGCATCTCCTAGATAAAGCATACAGCGCGGCGGCCGAACCACCTCCCCTCCCCTAGGTCTGCCCCCCCACGCGTTCCGTCGTCGCACCACACGGCATCTCAGCTCATGGCGCAAGCTCGTAGGCTCCACTCGACCCTCGCTTTCGGCTTTTCTTCGGGTTAGGTTCTTCCCCCCTGCACCCGAGCCGATCCCATGTTCCTTGCCCTCTCCATCCCCGATTGGCCCACTGGCGTGGCCGCCCACGAGTTGCCCTTCCGGCTCCTCGCCATCGCCCCGCGCGCCACGATCGCCGCCAGCGACGGCCTCGCCTGGCTCGACGCCCGGGGGCTGGATGTGGACGACCTGGCACACCGGGCCCTCTCGGTCACCAGCGAACTGGACATCCAGGGCATACGCGCCGCTGCCTCACACGTCCCCGCCGTGGCCGCCATCGCCGCCCGCTACGTGGCCACGTCATGCCTGCGTCATCCCCCACGGGTCGGAACGCCGCTTCCTCGCCTCGCTCCCCCTCGTGGTGCTCGCCCCACCACCCCGACTCGCCTCGCTCTTCACCAGCGTGGGCCTCGAACACTGCGGCGACCTCGCCACCCTCGATCGCGAATCCGTGGAGGTACGCTTCGGACGCGACGGCCTGGTCTGCTGGAAGCTCGCCCGCGCCCACGACCCAAGGCTGATCTTCCGCGCCCAACCGCGCACACTCCCCAACGCATCGATCGACTGGACCGAGTTCTCGACCACCGACATCGAACAACTCGTCTTCGTGATGCACTCGATGCTCGGCACCATCTGCAGCGCCCTCGCACGCGACGGACTCGGTGCCCGCTCGATCACCATCACCCTCGCCCTCGAGGGCAGGAAGACACTGCTGCAGCAGGTGGGCTCCGCACGCCCATCATTCGATCGCAAGCTCTGGCTCCGCCTGGTGCGCCGCGCACTCGAACGCATCACTCTCCCCGACCGCGTGGCCGGCATCGCCATCGCGGTCGATGCCGCCGGCCCCCCACCCATCCGTCAGGGTGATCTCTTCGACCTGGGCTTCGCCTCCGCACAGGCCGCGGAAGCCGCCGTGGCCCACGTGATCGACCTGCAGCCCGATGCGGTGGCCAGGGCGGAGCGTACCCTTCACCCTCTTCCTGAGAAGCGAACTGGGTGGAAGGGGGAGTTGGCGCCGGATCTCGATGCGATGAGGGAGCAAAAGAACAGGGCAACAGGTGACAGGTCACAGGTTGTTCCGCGCATTGCACCGGCTTCCGATGTAGGCAGCGAAGTGGCTGTTACCTGTCACCTGTCACCCAGTATCAACCCACAGCTCGCATTGCGGCTTCTCCCCACTCCCCGCGAGATCTCCGTCAAGGCAGGGAGCCGTCGCGGTTTCCCCTCTCCCATCCAGTACGTCGACAACGGAATCGCAGTCTCGCTCACACAGAGCCTCGGCCCCCAATGCCTCGCCGGCAACGATTTCGACACACCCATTGCCCGCGAGTACTACCAGGGCGTGCGCACTGACGGCTCGGTGGTACTGCTCTTTCGTGAACGCGATCAGAAGCGCTGGTATCTGGCGGGGTGCTGGGACTGATGATGGTGGTACTCAACTGGGCAACAGGTAACAGGTGACAGCGATGTGGATGCGCGCATCGGGACTTCGTGCATGCACGAAGCAACCTGTTACCTGTCACCTAATACCCTTCCTGACACCCTCAGGCTTTCCCCTTTCATGCTGTGAGCCAATGACATGAAAGGGTCTTCGTTCTCCATCCCCCCCACTGAGCTCCGCGCCCACACCGCATTCTCGTTTGGTGACGGTGCCATGACACCCGAGGCATTGGTGGCGCGCGCTGCCGAGCTGGGGTATCGCTCTCTCGCGATCACCGACACCGCCGACCTCGGCGGGATCGTCCGCTTCGGCGCGGCGTGTCGCGAGGCCGGCGTGCAACCGATCGTCGGCGCGGAGCTCGTGGTCGATGGCAAGCCGCTGGCCGTGCTGGCGCGCAACGAGATCGGGTACTGCCACGTGGCCGCGCTGGTCACGCTGTCACGCAGCGGATCGCTCGCGAGCATCGTCCGCCACCCGACCCTCGCGCGGACAACCACGCCTCACCTGGCAGCAACTCGCCGAACGGTCCGAGGGACTGCAACTCCTCACCGGCCCGCCGTCGGGCACGCTCGCCTCGATGGTGCGCGCCGGACAGGCCACCGCCGCACGCGACCTGCTGCACAATGGCGTGATCAGTTCGATGGCCACGTCGCCGTGGAGGTACAGTGGCATCAGGCCGGCAACGACGAACTGGCACTTGCCGGCGCCACTGATCGAACTCGCCGAGCGCGCACGAGTGCGCTGGGTGGTGGCGCAGGACGCGCGCTACCTCTCCGACAGCGGCCGACTGATGCACGACATCCTGACCGCCCTCCGCCATCGCTGCACCGTCGACGTGCTGCTCGAACGCGGGCTCGGCCACCCCAACGGCGGATGGGAACTCCTCGACCCCGCCGTGCTCGCCGCACGCTGGAAGGGCCGACACCAGGGACTCGACGCCGCCGCCGCAGATCGCCAGCGAATGCGACTTCGACATGCGCTGGGTACGGCCACCGCTCCCGACCTTCCCGGTCCCCGATGGCAGCACCGACGACGCCTTCCTGCGGCAGGTCACGTTCGAGGGCGCCCGCGAGCGCTGGGGCACCCTCAACGCCAGGCAGGAGCAGCAGCTCCATCACGAGCTCGGCGTGATCGGTCGGCTCGGCTTTGCCGGCTTCTTCCTCGTGATGTGGGACGCCGTGCGCTACGCCCACCTCCGCGGCATCCTCTGCCAGGGACGCGGCAGCGCGGCCAACTCTGCGGTGGCCTACTGCCTCGGTGTCACCGCGATCGATCCGGTGAAGCACGGCCTGCTCTTCGAGCGATTCCTCTCCGAATCACGGGTCGATGGCGGCACCGAGGCCCCCGACATCGACGTCGATATCGAGCACGACCGTCGCGAGGAAGTGCTCGACTATGTCTACGGCCGCTACGACCGCACCCGTTCGGCGATCACCGCAGTCACCCAGGTGTACAGCGGCTCGACCGCACTGCAGGACGGGATGCGGGCACTGGGTTATCCCGCTGAGCTCGCGTTCCGGATGTCGAAGCGGATGCGTTATGACGATTGTACGCATGGCGCCGAGCGGGTCGAGCAGGAACTGGGGGCAGCGCAGGGGTTCGATGTCACCACGCCCCGTGCACGGATGCTTCTGGCCGCGATGCGCGCGGCGCAGGACCTGCCGCGGCTCCGCTCGACACATCCCGGTGGCTTTGTGCTCTCCTCGCAGGCACTTGGTGAGCGGGCACCGATCGAGTGGACGACTCGCGGCCGCTCGATCATCCAGTTCGACAAGGATGATCTCGACATCGTCGGCATCCCGAAGTTCGACTTCCTCGGTCTCGGCGCCCTGGCGGTGGTGCGGCGCTCATTCGATGCGATTGCGCAACGCACCGGGATGCGACCGCTGATGTACGGGCTGCCGCAGGACGACGCGCCGACCTACGACCTGATCTCGCGGGGCGACACGATCGGGTTGTTCCAGATCGAGAGCCGGGCGCAGATCGCCTCGATCATGCACACCAGACCAGAACGGCTCTACGACATCACCGTGCAGGTGGCGCTCATTCGGCCCGGACCGATCATGGCGCGCTTCGTTCACCCGTACACCGAACGGCGGCGTGGACGCGAGGCGGTGCGGTACGCGCACCCGAAGCTCGAACCGATCCTGGCGCGTACCCAGGGGATCCCGATCTTCCAGGAACAGGCGATGTCGATCGCGATCGAACTCGCCGGGTATCGCCCCGCCGAGGCGGATCAGTTGCGGCGGACAATGGGGAGCATGCGGAAGGAAGAGAAGCTGCTGGCGGCGCTGGCACAGCTCCGCGAGCGCCTGGTCGCAAAGGGGATCGAGCCCGCAGTGGCCGAGGAGATCGAGAGCGACCTGCATTCGTTTGCGAACTATGGCTTTCCCGAATCACACGCGTGGAGCTTTGCACTCATTGCCTATGTCACGGCGTGGCTCAAGACACACCATCCGACGGAGTTCATTCTTGGCCTGATGAACGCCCAGCCGATGGGGTTCTACCCCATCAGCACGCTGATTCATGATGCGCGACGCCACGGCGTGCCGCTCAAGCCGCCATGCCTGCGCGACGGCTCGAGTGACTGCACCACCGAGGCAGGCGATGATCCGGCGCGTCCCGCCCTCCGCATCGGCTGGCGTTTCATCCGCGGGCTCGGCACCAAGGGTCTCACTGCGCTGCAGATGGCGCGGGCCCAGAAACCGTTTGCGAGCATCGAGGATGTCATCCGGCGCACCCGGATGGAGCGCAGCAATGCGATTGCACTGGCACGGGGTGGCGCCTTCGCCGCGTGGGAAAGCGATCCGCGGCGCGCGTCGTGGGTGGCGCTGCGCGCCTCGGGCGATACCCTGCCGCTGGCGCCGGCGCGGGAGACGATGGTCGAGCCGCGGCCAATGAGCCGGAAGGCACGGGTGCTGCTCGACTACTTCTCGACTGGCCTCTGCCTCGACGGCCACCCGATGGAGGCATTCCGGAAGAAGTTCACCAGGCTTGGCATCGAGAGCAGCGATTCACTGCAACGGGTGCGGCACGGCGAGACGGTGCTGGTGTCGGGGCTGGTGATCGCGCGCCAGCGTCCGCAGACCGCCAAGGGAACGGTGTTCCTGCTGCTGGAGGACGAGTTCGGGCACGTCAACGTGATCGTGCCGGTGTCGGTGAGTGGCGATGACCGCGAGGCGGTGCGCTACGCGATCATCATCCTGGCACTGGGGCGGGTCGAGCGCGACGGCGGGCTCACCCAGGTGATCGGGACGCGCTACCGCGCCGTGAAAGCCGAGGGGTTCGGGCACCGGTCGCGGGATTTTCGGTAGCGCGCCGCGGCCATTCGGGCGGCCCGACCGTCGCGACAGATTCAGAAGCTGGTCGTGAGCTGCACGAAGCCCCACCACAGTGTCTCGTCGCCGAGTCCGATTCCCGATTGGGTCGCCGCACCGGCAGGACTGAAGATCGAGGCACCCGTCGACAGCCCGAGGCCCTTGGCCAGCACTCGGCCCAGGGTGGCATCGATCTCGGTGCCGAGTGCCCGACCCGTGGTCCCCGGACGCTTCTCCCTCAAACCGAATCGATGCAGGTCGAGCGCCAGTTGCCAGGCGCGGGGACGCAGTGTCCCCCGGAGCGCGACATCGGTCAACCCGCGTTGCGCCAACTGCGAGACCGGATCCAGGATCAGGTCCATGAACCCGTAGAACTTGTGATTGGTGGCGTACAGGGTATTGAAGGCGCCATACCGATCGTCGAGCGGGTCCTTGTCCCCGGAGAGGAGATCCGCTTGCAGCGCGACGCGGGGCTTGAGGCTGCCAGCAAACTGACGAGCGACGCTTCCGCTCACCAGCGAGGCGTGAATGTCGCGGTTGCGCTCGCCGCTCCCCGCAGCCGTCCCGAACTGGAATGCAGCGGTGGCATCGAGCGCGAACCCACCCACGGTGGCGGTCGCGTGGCCGCCGAGTGTCCGACGAAAAACGTTGTTCAGTCCCGACCCGGCAACCCGGGTCTCGACGATGACGAAAATGTCGTGCTTGCCATCTGTCGCCCAAGCGCCGAATAGCGATTGATCCCTTGCCAGACCCTCATTTGCACGCGGGTCGGCGCCCGTTGCGCCGACCGCATCGAATTCGCGGAGAGTGGCGCCGAAGCCATCGATCGTCCAACGGCGGAAGGGCACGCGAACTTGCACCGCGTCGAACGATCGCGTGACGTTTGCCCAGCCCACCGTGCCGATCAGCCGCTCATCCCCATAGGCAAGCTCCTGACGCCCGACACGAAGTCGCGTCCCCGCCTTCGCCGTCCATTCGATGAACCCTTCTTGCAAGTCCAGTCGATCTGCCGATGCATCGAACAGCGTGTGCTGCTCCTCGCCAAACGCCCGTGAGTCGGAAAGCCGCACCACCGCCCGCACTCGCTCACTCGGCGCAACCGCAACCCCGAGTCGGCTGCGGAGCAAGCTGACCATATCGGCCGAGACGGCCGGGCTGCGGCCATCCACCTCGGTCCGCACACGAACCTCACCGGAGATGGTGATCGGCACCACGGCCTGCTGGGCAACGAGTGATGCCGGGGCCGCGACGAGCAGGAGCAGGAGCGCCGACCAGCAAACGTTGCGCACCCTAGTGCGCATTGCGGGCGGCGGCCACCTCTTTCGGCAGCACCACCGACTTGTTGTTGCCCCACTTGGAGTAGACGTAGGTCAGCACGTTCGCGACATCCTCGTCGCTCAACTGTAGGGCTGGCATCACGCCGTCGTAGTCCTTGCCATTGACCGTCATCTTGCCGGTCTTGCCCATTACCACCGTCGCGATGGCACGCGCCTTGTCGGCATTCAGATAATCACTGGCGGCCAGTGGCGGGAACGCTCCCTCCAGCCCGGCGCCGTTCAACTGGTGGCACGCCGCACAGACGCGTTCGTACACCCGCTTGCCATGCTCGACCCGTTCGGCAGGATTCTGCGCGGTCGCCGCGACGGTTGTACCCTCGGGAATCGACTGCACGGCACTGCCCTCGGCGAGGTAGATCCCTTCGAACGTCCGGCCGGAATACACGGCGCTATCTGCGGCACCGGACACGGTGAGCATGCCGAGCGCACCCTTGTTGAATGCGCGGAAGATCGAGTGGTCGACCAGCAGATAGTCGCCCGGCGCCTGAACCTTGAACTCGACGATGGTGGCACCGCCAGCCGGGATGAGCGTAGTCTGGATGTTCTCGCTGATCGTGGTGCCGCCCTCGAGGTGCACGCGATCGAAGATTTCGCCGATCACGTGGAAGGAGGAGATCAGGTTCGGTCCACCATTGCCGACAAAGATCCGGACTGTCTCGCCGACTTTCGCCTTGAGGGCCTTTTCGCCCATCAGGGAACCGACCGCGCCATTGAACAGGACGTAGTCAGGGTTCTCATCGATCGCCTTCTGCATGTCGAACGCCTGCAACCCCGCCTCACCAAAACCACCCGAGGTATAGAAGTCGCCTTGCATCACGTAGTACTCGTGATCAACCGGTGGCAGTCCACCCTTTGGCTCGACAAGGATGAGGCCGTACATCCCGTTGCCGATGTGCATGCCGACCGGCGCAGTCGCGCAGTGATACACATAGAGGCCGGGGTTGAGGGCCGTGAACGAAAAGACCGACGTCCGACCCGGATTGGTGAGCGACGACACCGCCCCACCGCCCGGTCCGGTCACGGCATGAAGGTCGATGTTGTGGGGCATCTTGCTGTCAGCAGCGTTGTCGAGGTGGAACTCGACGAGGTCGCCTTCGCGCACCCGTATGAATCGACCGGGCACCTGCCCACCGAACGTCCAGAAACGGTAGTCCACCCCATCGGCAATCGGCATGGTGACCTCCTTCGTCTCCAGGTGCACGATGACCTTGGTTGGCGTGGTGCGCGTGATGGGTGCCGGGACGTGAGGGGCGTGCGTCACGTTGGCGGTCTCCTCACCGACCAATACGTCATCCCCCTTGGGGCCACACGCGGCGAGGAGGAGTACCGCAGACATGAGTGCCAGGCCGGGCAGTAGGCGATTGGTGGATACACGTGACATGATCAGTTCACTCCTTGGTTGCAACCGAAGCGCGGGCTGGTGCTCGCACCCACTCGACAAACACCGACGACAATCCATGTGCTGTGTCAGCAGCGTACGGTGCTACAGTTCGGCCCGGCGCAGGTACGCGATGACGTCGTGCGCGCCGTACCGCGTCCGGCCCTGCAGGAAGACCGCCATGGCAGAAAGGTCATCCCCACTCGTGATCAGCGGTGCCTCGACACCACCCCCGTCCCGCACCTGCGCATGCCCGACGTCGGCCATGAGGGCATTGCATAGGCACTTGCGACCAACCGTGTCTTCGACCCGGCCTCCCTTTGATGCGTACGTTTCCACGGGCTCCGCCGCGCACCGGTAATCGATCCGGCCGTTGTCGCGTCGAAACGCAATGCGCAGGTAACCGAGGTCACAGACGCGCTTGCGCGCCGCCATCTCTTCCACCGGCTCGCCGGGCCAGTGCACCACCTTGAACGGATAGCCGGTGGGCGACGCGAGTGGATCGGTGAACACCGACGCGTCGCCAGCAGCCGTGGCGGCCACGATCTGGTCACGATACGACGGCGCCATCCCGGATTCCGCGCAGAAGGCGAAGAGAGTCCCCACTTGCACGCCCTGCGCGCCGGCATCGAGCGCGGCGCGCAACGCTGCTGGAGATCCCGCGCCACCCGCCACCCAGAACGGAAGGCCGAGATCGCACAGCTTCGCGAGATCGACCACATCGCGCTCGCCGTACAGCGGTTCGCCCAAGGCGCTCAGTTGCATCGCCCCGCGTGGCGGGGCGTTGTGGCCGCCGGCAGTGGGCCCCTCGACCACGAAGCCGTCGACGCGTCCACTTGCCTTGCGGGCGAGCATGGTGGCGAGCGAGTTGCTGGCCACGATCGCCAGGAACCGGGGACGGGTCAGCGGCGGCCGAGTGGCGGCAGGCCAATGCGCCGAAGGATCGAGCGTGAGCACGGGTGCCTCATCGGGGGGCTCTCCCTCCACGTCAAGGCGCATCGTTCCGACCGAGTTGGTCGCGAATGCGTCGAGCACGGCAGGGATGTCCTTCGGGATGCCGGCGCCCATCAGCACATAGTCCACATCGGCCAGCATCGCACCATACAGGATCGCGAGATTGGGGAACTGCACCTTCGTGAGCACGTTGATGCCGACGGCGCCGTCGTGACCTTCCTTCGCCAACCAGACCTCGACGAACGCTGCGAGCATCGTGATTCGCTCCCGTGTGGGGCTCGCGCCAACACGGTACATCGGCAGCATTGCGTAAGGCTGGGCCGGGGGCTTGCCGCCATCGATCCAGAAGCGGGCCTCGACGGCGGCGCCCACTCCCGGAATCGGGAATGCCGCCATCGCCCGCCGCATGTGACCGCCGGGGTCGCCGTCCTGCAACCGGCGAACCAGCACGGAGTCGATCGCGGTGCCGGACACCACGCCCAGCTCGCCAGCTGCCGACACTGCACGCGCCAGCTGCCAGCTGGAGATACCGATTCCCATCCCTCCCTGGATGATCTGCGGCAATCCCGTTGCCCTGGGCGTGTGACCGCTCCAGTCCGCGTCGGGCTTCATCTCGATGACGCTCACGTCGCCTCTCGCGAACGGTGCATGAGTGGCACAACCGCCAAGTTGGCCGACGGAAGCCGGGAAGGTCGACCCACCGCGTGATCGAGGGTCCGCCAAAGGTTCCAGGCGAGCGCGTACGCCCCCGCCGCAGAAAGCGTCCCCCCGCTCGCCAGCAACACCACACCCGGCGTTCGCGCGGATACGCGTACCGCAAAACCGGCCACCAGCAGCGCCAGCCCGATGTTGGCGAGGAAGAAGTGGATCGGCGGGAGCTTCGGCGCGTGCAGCTGCGTCGCTGCGAACCGCGGGATGACATGGTAGCCAACGCCCGCGATCATCATCGTCACGAATCCGAGGAACAGCATGTGAAAGTGCGCCGGCCGGTACACCGCCATCACGGGCCAGATGGCCATCATCACCCCCATCGTCACGCCGATGGCAAGCCATGCGAGCGAGGCCTTGATGAACCAGATGACGTGAGGCGCCATCAGCACATCCCGCAGCAGTTCTCGACCATCGTCACCAGCAGCTCGAGTCCGTCATTACCGGCGGTGACTGCGTGCGGTTCATTTGGTTCGAGCTGCACGAAGTCACCCTGCACCAACTGGCGCTCGGCGTCGGCACTCAGCAGGATGATCCCCGACCCGCGTGCCACGCTGATCACGATGCGCGACGGGTTGGCATGGGTCGGTAACCGCTGACCCGCGTCAAAGGTGATCCTGAACGCCCTGCCAAGCGGGGTGTCGTGCTTGTCGTGCACGGTGGGGCGGGACGGCGAGCTACTGATACCTGAATGCATGATGTGCTCCGTGGCCTACGTCACGATCAGCGCTGTCACCATCCCGAACATCCCATGCTCACTCTCGGCATGCGGCAGGATGTGGCAGTGGAATGCCCAGGTGCCGGGGTTCGTGCACTTCACAAGCACGTCCCACCGCTCGCCGGGAGCAACGTTTACCGTGTCGCAGCGATAGGGTGCCGGCAGGTCCCACCCGTCGCGCGCGATCACCGTCATGTGCATCCCGTGAAGGTGCATGGGATGGATCATCATGCCCTCGTTCATCAGGCGGATGCGCACGGTCTGGCCCAGTGCGGCGACGATCGGCTCGGTCGCCGGGAAACCCTTTCCATTGAGGGTGTAGCCGTGGAACACGTCGTTCAGGATCATGACGTGGTCGACGTCCACCTTCGGCTCCCGGCTGCGATTCTTCGGCTCGACGATGAACGCGCCGAGCAGGCCCATCCCGACCTGCTTGGTGGAGTTGTGGTGGGAGTGGTACATGTGCGACCCGGGGTTCGGCACCGTGAACTCATAGGTGTATGTCTCGCCTGGCTTCACCGGGGGCTGGGTGATGAACGGCACGCCATCCTGGTCGTTGGGAACCTCCAGTCCGTGGAAGTGGATCGAGGTGGACTGGGAGAGCTGGTTCTTCAGGGCGATGCGGACCCGCTCGCCCTCTCGAACGCGGATCTGCGGTCCGGGGACCTGGCCGTTGTACCCCCATGCCTTGTACGTGCGACCCGGCTCCGTTTCCCACTCGAACTCCGAAGCGGTGAGCTCGTAGACCTTCACGCCACCGACGACCGTCGGTGCGATGAGCTGGTTACCCTGACCCGCCGTCTTCGCCGGGAACAACTTGATGCCTTTCTCGTGCATCGCATCAATCTCGGCTGCCTTGTCGGCCGGTGTCTGGGCGCCCGCGGGCGCGCCTCCAGCGGGCATGGTGCCACCGGTGGTGTCTGGAGGCGTCTGCGGCGCCGGCACCGGGTCGTTGCACGCGGTGAGGACGCCCGCAACAGCAGGGAGCGCCACGGCGGCCACGGCACTACGGCGTATGAAAGATCGACGAGTGGTGGAGGCAGCGAGTGGCGTTTCAGACATGCGATCCCCATGGTTGCGATCGCGGCGCCAGCGGGTTCCGGCTGTCCCGAGATCGTGCCGGAATGATCGCAATCAGATCATGAAGGAATCATGAAACAAAACGTGAAGGTTTCTTCAGCCTTGCGCGTCGCGCAGGACAAAGCCGACGCCGCGGACGGTGTGCAGCAGTTGACGGCCCGCGGCGCCCTCGATCTTGCGGCGGAGGTTGCCGACGTGCACGTCCACGACGTTGCTCTCGGGATCGAAATGCATGTCCCAGACCTTTTCCAGCAGTGTCGTTCGACGGACGACCTCCTCGGGATGCATCAGGAAATGCTCCAGGAGCTGGAACTCCTTCTGCGTGAGGTCGATCGGGCGGGCGTCGATGGTCGCGACATGCTTGAGGCGATCGAGGGCGAGCGGACCGAAGGTGAGGATGTCGACCCGTTCGGGGCCGCCACGCCGCACCAGCGCACGAATGCGGGCCAGCAGCTCGTCGAAGCGGAATGGCTTGGCGAGGTAATCGTCGGCGCCCGCATCGAGGCCACGCACCACGTCTTCCACGGCGTCGCGTGACGTGAGCATCAGGATAGGCATCATCCGACCCTCGCGCCGGAGTTCGGTCGCCACCTGGAAGCCGTTCTTCTTCGGCAGGACCACGTCGAGCAGGATGATGTCATAGTCGTGGATGTGCGCCGACAGGGTCGCGGCCTCTCCGTCGACGGCCACGTCGACGGCGTAACCCTCCTCCCGCAACCCCTGCTCGATAAACCCCGCGACCTTCCGGTCGTCCTCCACCACGAGTATCCGCATCGCACCAACCTATGGGGTGTCCGTGAACCGCGGGGCAGGAACGGGTGAAGAGTTCTTCATGCGGCAGAAATGGCCGGGATCTCAAGGACGAACTGGGCGCCGCCGCCTGCGCGGTTACCAGCCCGGAGCGAACCGTGCAATAGCTGGGCGAGGCGCCGTGAAAGTGGAAGTCCGAGGCCGGCGCCTCGGCTCTCCTCACCGGCCTCGGTGAAATACACGTCGAAAATGTCCTCGAGCTCCGCCTCGGGAATCCCTGGCCCGGCGTCAGACACGGTGAACGCCACGAACTCCCCGCGAGGCGCGACCTCCACGCCGATGCTACTCCCCGGCGATGAGTGACGCACTGCATTGTTGAGCAGGTTGACCAGGATCTGTTCCACCCGGTGCTGATCGGTGCGGCATGATCGCACATCAGGGCGTACAGTCAGGTTGAACTCGATTTGCTTGGCGCCCGCGGCGGGAGTCACCCGGCCCATGGCGCGCTTCGCCGTTCCCACCGCATCGACCGGTTGGATGTTCGGCCGAAGCCGATCTTCGTCAAGTCGGCTCAGGTCGAGCAGGTCGTTGATCAGCGCGACCGCCTGCTCGGCGGAATCCATCACCTCGAACGCCGCTCTCGGGACGGTAGCCGGGTCCTTGCGCCGCACCAGCAGTTCGGCCCACCCGAACGTCGCTGCCAGGGCGTTGCGGAGCTCATGATTGACCATCGCGAAGAATCGTTCCCGCGAGCGGTGCAGTCGCTGCACCTCATCCAGCAGCCGCGCACTCTCGGCGTGCAGGCGGGCGTTCTCCACCGCCGCCGCGGTCTGTGCCGCCAGCAACAGGGCGATGCGCTCGTCGTCGTCGGTGAACTCCTCGGCATCGATTTTCTCGGTGAGGTAGAGATTGCCGAACACGCCGCGCCGACCGGCAATGGGGACGCCGAGGAATGAACGCATCGGTGGATGATTGGGAGGGAAGCCAAAGGAATCGGGATGAGAGCCAAGATCGGGGAGCCGCACCACCTTGGCTTCGCGCACGACCAGGCCGAGGATGCCATGCCCGTGAGGCAGGCTCCCGATACGGGCGCGCTGCTCATCGGTCATGCCGCTCGTGATGAAGCTCTCGAGGGTGCGCCCGTCGGCGCTCACCACGCCGATCGCCGCGTACCTCGCCCCGATCAGTGCGAGCGCGGTGTCGGTCACCTGCTGCAGCACGCGATCGAGTGACACCTCGGACGTGAGGCCGACAGAAATCTGCAGCAAACGCTCCAGACGATGCTCGAATGGAGTCAACGCGTCGGCGGATCCGGGGAGCGCGCTACCTGTCATTGGGTCGATGTACTCGCGGCTACTTCTTCTTCCTTGGCGACGCCTTTGCAGCCTTGGGTGGCGCCTTCATGCCCGACGTGGTCCCCTTCGCGGGAATCAGGCTTCCGTGCCCGCGCTTCCCGCCGGCGGCCTTGCTACCTCGATCTACCCGTTCACTGTTGGGTCGCTTCGACATCATGTCCTCATGCCGTGGTAGGGTCGCTCCGTCGTCAGGGCGCTGCGCTGTCTGCCATCCGCGGCAGCTTGACGGTGAAGACACAACCTACCCCCGGGATATCGCGGACGCTCAGTTCCCCGCCATTCAGCTCCACCGCCTTCCTGCTGATCGAGAGGCCGAGACCCAGCCCGGTGCGGTCGGAGTTTCGCTGCACGAAAGGGCGGAACAACTCCTCCGCCTTGCCCGGCGGCAGGCCGCCACACTCATCCTCGACGTCGATCCAGACGGCATCGTGGGTAACCCGTGCTGCGCCTCGAGCAACGCGGCAACCTCGACCTCCTCGATGAAGTGCGCGAGCACGATGTGTTCGCCCTGAGTCGACGTCGTGGCGAGACGGACCTCGGAGAGAGCCTTGTCGATCAGTTCGGTGAGACCGATGAGGCTCCGCTCGAGCACGCCGCCGGTGCTCCCGCCAATCGGCACGGTCCCGGCCCGAAGGATGCTGAACGAGAGCGTTGCGGTATTAATCCGGTTCCTGAGTTCATGCGCGAGATTGCCGAGTTGCTCGTTGTCGCGCGCTGCGACCGCAACGTCGCGCGTCCGCTGGAACTCGGTGACCGCGTCGGCAATCGCCTCGTCGAGGTACAGGTTGAGGGTGTGGAACTCGTTCACCGTGATCGGCGCCTCGGATTCCATGGCGAGCTCGGTCACGGCCTGGCAGACGTCGCCGTAGCCTCGCACCACCTGGGCCACGGTGTACCCGCTCCGGTGCATGTGATCGCCGCGCCGAGTGGCGCCGGTGGCGATGTCGTCGGTCAGCAGGGACCCACGCAGGGTGGACACCAGCTGGTCGATCACGAACGGCACGCCCTCGCTGGTCGCGTCGCCGTCCGATGCCGGGGGGCTCGGACGCAGTGCGGCCTTGTCGGTCGTGCGCTGCAGAATGGCGGCGCGATTGGCGACAATGAATTCGTGGAGTAGCATCATTGGGCTCGGACCATGCCCAAACCTAGTGCGTTGTCCACATCCCGGGGCCGCGATGATCGATACCGACGGCTCGAATGTAATGGGCGGCGAGGTACGGGAGAGCCGGCCAGAGGAGGCTCGGACACCGCCGGTGCCGCATGGACGGGCTTCCGAGCCGACGGTTGGACGGCTCACCGACCGAGCCGCGTGACGGAACGCCGTTGGCCATTGGTCGATGCCTGTGTCGCAGATGTCACTATGTGATCCACTTCGGGCTCAGCGAGCGGCCGCTGATCTCATCAACCCGGACCCAATCGCCGCTCCTTGATATCAACCACCAACCGCTCCACGAACTCGTCCGCCGCGATCACGTCCTGCTTCGTCCCCGCCCCGCGGGTCCGCATCGCCAGCGTGTTCCGCCTCGGCCTCACGCTGTCCGATCACGGCCATGTACGGAACCTTGGCGATCTCGCCTTCACGGATCCGATAGTTGAGCGTCTCATGTCTGTCGTCGAGATGCGCCCTGATCCCGGCGTCGCGCATCCGTGCGGTGACCTCCGCCGCGGCCTCGGTCTGGGCATCGCTGATCGGGATGATGCGCACCTGCTCCGGCGCCAGCCAGAGCGGGAACGCGCCGGCGAAGTGCTCGATGAGGATCGCGATGAACCGCTCGAACGATCCACTCACGGCGCGGTGGATGACCACCGGGCGATGCGCGGTGTTGTCCTCGCCGACGTAGGTGAGGTCGAACCGCTCCGGCGCGGCGTAGTCGAGCTGGATCGTGCCCAGCTGCCACGCGCCGACCGATGGAGTCCTCGACGTCGAAGTCGATCTTCGGGCCGTAGAACGCACCGTCTCCCGCCTTGATCTCGTACGGCAGCCCCGTCGCCTCGAGCGCTGCCGCAGCGCCCGCTCGGCCGCGTCCCACATCTCGTCGGTCCCGACCCGCTGCTCCGGGCGCGTCGCGAACTTGAGCGTCGCCGTGAGCCCGAACGTCTCGTAGTACTCGAGGATGAAGTGCATGAGCCGGTGCACTTCGGCCTGGATCTGGCGGTCCATCAGGAAGATGTGACAGTCGTCCTGCTGGAACTGGCGCACGCGGGTGAGCCCCGAGAGCGCACCGCTCACTTCGTTGCGGTGCAGCACGTCGAACGTGACGTAGCGCAGCGGCAGTTCGCGATACGAGTGCTTCTTCTGCTGGTACATCAGGTAGTGCGACGGACAGTTCATCGGCTTGAGCGAGAAGTCGTGCTCACCGGTCTCGTTGTCGAGCACGAGGAACATGTTCTCCCGGTACTTGCCCCAGTGCCCCGAGATCTCCCACAGCGCCTTGTTGTACAGCAGCGGCGTCCGGATCTCGTGGATAGCCGTCGCGCTGGCGCTCGCGCATGAAGTCGCTGCAGCTCGTTGACCACCGCGGTGCCGCGATCGGTCCAGAACACGGCACCGGGCGCAAACGGATGGAAGAAGAACAGGTCGAGCTGCTTGCCGAGCACCCGGTGGTCGCGCTTCTTCGCCTCCTCGATCCGATCAGGTGCTGCGTCGAGCTCGTCCTTCTTGAAGAAGGCCGTTCCATAGATGCGCTGCAGCATCTGGCGCTTCGAGTCGCCCCGCCAGTAGGCGCCGGCACCGTGTGAGCAGCTTGAAGTGCTTGAGCTTGCTCGTGCTCGGCACGTGCGGCCCGCGGCAGAGGTCGACGAACGGACCGTCGGTATACACGGAGATCATCTCGTCGTCGCCCAGCTCGCGAGATCCGCTCGAGCTTGAGCGGATCGTCGGCGAAACGCCGGTTGCGCCTCGGCACGGTCGACCACCTCGCGCGCGAACGGAAAGTCCGCGGCGATGACCTCTTCCATCTTCCGCTCGATCGCCTCGAGGTCTTCCGGCGTGAACGGGCGATCCACCTCGAAGTCGTAGTAGAAGCCGTCGTCGATCGCCGGACCGAAGCCGATGCCGGCGCCCGGAAAGATCTCACGCACCGCCGTCGCCAGGATGTGTGCCGCCGAGTGGCGGAGCACGTGCCAGCGCGTCGGGATCACGTTCGGTGATGATCGACACCGTCGACCCATCGGGCAGCGGGCGGCCGAGGTCCTGGACGACGCCGTCGACGGCGATGGCCACGGCGGCGCGCGCGAGACCGGGGCCGATCGACGCCGCCAGCGCCGCTCCAGTGGCGCCTGCGCCGAGTTCCCGGGCCGAGCCATCGGGGAGGGTCACGCGGATCATGTCGTCGGCGGTGGTGGTCATCGTCGGGTGGTGCCTCGGCAACGGGTATTCCGGCCATAGGACCGGGTGAAGAAGTCATGTAGTTTAACCACCATGGCTCGCATCATCGTACGCACCCGAAAGGTCCCTGTCCGCGCCGCTCACGTGCCGCGCGCGCACCCGATGCGCCGCGCCGGCGTGATTGCCGGAGGCCTCGCCATCGGCGGCGTCCTCGGCATCCTGCTGGCGGAGCTTCTCGCCCCGGCGGCACAGCGCGCGAGCAAGCGGATTGGCAAGCCTGGTCGGCCTTCGGTGGCGGAACTGGTCCACGACGCACAGGCGGTCCTCGACGCCGACGTGCCCCTGCGCGAATGCGCGCTCGAGGTGATCCCGGTCGGTCGTGGCTCGATCGAGCTGCATGGATGGGTTGCCGATCGCCGCGCCCGGACCCGCGCCGCGACCCTTGTGGCACAGGGGGTCAACGCCGATTCGGTGATCAACTGCATCCTGGTACGTGGGGAGGACGACGTGACGTCACCGCCGGCCGGAGATGGCGACGACGACGACGCGCTCGAGGCATGACCGAACCGCTCGCGCCCCAGTACGATCCTCGGGCCATCGAGGGTCCGCTCTATCAATGGTGGCAGGACCGGGAGTTCTACACTGCGCGCGCTGATGCGCCCGGCGAGCCCTATGTCATCCAGATCCCGCCACCGAACGTCACGGCCGTGCTCCACGTTGGCCACGGCCTCAACAACACCATCCAGGACGTGCTCATCCGCTTCGCGCGGATGCGCGGGCGCAATGGTGCTCTGGGTACCCGGCACCGACCACGCCGGCATCGCGACGCAGAACGTCGTCGAGAAGCTCCTCGCCAGGGAAGGCCTGACCCGCTTCGACATCGGCCGTGAGGCGTTCGAGGCTCGCGTGTCGCGCGTTCGTCGAGGAAACCGGTGGCCTGATCCTGCAGCAGCTGCGCGCGCTCGGCGCCAGCGCCGACTGGTCACGCACCTACTTCACGCTCGATCCGGATCTTTCGGCAGCGGTGCGCGAGGTGTTCGTCGCATTGCACGAGAAGGGTCTGGTCTACCGCGGCAAGTACATCATCAACTGGTGCCCGCGCTGCCTGACCTCGCTCTCCGACGAGGAAGCCGAGAAGGAAGAGGTGGAAGGCCGCATCTGGCACCTCCGCTATCCGCGCGAGGACGGCCAGGGCTTCGTCACCGTCGCCACGACCCGGCCCGAGACCATGCTCGGCGACACCGGCGTGGCGGTGCACCCCGACGACCCGCGCTACCGCGACCTGATCGGCGCCCGGCTGCATGCTGCCGCTCACCGACCGACGATTCCGGTCGTCGCCGACGAAGCGGTCGACCCGGCGTTCGGCTCGGGCGCGGTGAAGGTCACGCCGGCGCACGACCCAACCGACTTCGAGATCGGACGGCGCCACAGTCTCGAGCCGATCGACATCATGACCGACAACGCCGCACCTGAGCGACGTCGGTGCCCGAGCGGTTCCGCGGGCTCGATCGATTCACCGCGCGCAAGCAGGTGGTGGCGGAGTTCGAGGCGCTCGGCCTGCTCGACAAGGTCGAGGCCCACCACCACGCGGTGCGGCACTGCTATCGCTGCGACACGGTGGTCGAGCCGCGACTCTCCGACCAGTGGTTCGTGAAGATGCAGCCCACTCGCCGCGCCGGCGCTTGCAGGCCTACCGCGACGGCAAGGTCTCGTTCCTGCCCGAGCGCCAGGGCGACATCTACGCGATGTGGATGGAGAACATCCGCGACTGGAACATCTCGCGGCAGCTCTGGTGGGGCCACCGCATTCCGGTGTGGTACTGCGACGCCTGCGACGAGACGATCGTCGAGCCGGACCGACATCACCACGTGTCCCCACGTGCAGCGGCGCCGTCCGACAGGACGAGGACGTGCTCGACACCTGGTTCTCCAGCTGGCTGGCCGTTCTCGACGCTCGGCTGGCCCGAGGAGACCGACGGACCTCCGGGCGTTCTATCCCGGCCGCGTGCTCGTCACCGCGCCCGAGATCCTCTTCTTCTGGGTCGCGCGGATGATCATGGCCGGCTTCGAGTTCAGGGGCGAGGCGCCGTTCCACACGGTGTACCTGCACGGCACGGTGCGCGACACCCAGCATCGCAAGATGTCCAAGTCGCTCGGCAACGGCATCGACCCGCTCGAGGTGATCGAACGCTTCGGCGCCGACGCGCTGCGCTACACGATGGTGAGCGGCATGGCAGTCGGCACCGACGTGATCCTCGACCCGGCCGACCTCGACGTGTCGTTCGCACCGGGCCGCAACTTCGCCAACAAGCTCTGGAACATCGGCCGCTTCCTGCTCGGGCATCTCGAGGAAGGCGCACCGCCGCTCGGTCGACATTCCGGACGCCGACCTTCGCTCGCCGATCGATGGATCCTCGCTCGGGCCGGCCGCCACGGTGACGAGGCGACGGTCGAGTATCGAGCGATTCCGGCTCAACGAGGCGACGGCCCTGGTGTACCACTTCCTGTGGAGCGACCTCGCCGACTGGTACCTCGAGCAGGTCAAGCCCCGGCTCTACGGCACGCAGGACGGCGGCGACACGGCCCGCGCTGTGGCTGCGCACGTGTTCGACATCGCGTTGCGCCTCCTCCACCCGGTGATGCCGTTCGTCACCGAGACGCTGTGGCAGCGGTTGCCCGACGGGCCGGATCGAACCGCAGAATCCATCAGCCTCGCACCCTGGCCGGCGGCTGTCCGGCATTCCTGCCGACCCCGCCGCACTCCGTGATTTCGGCGCCGTCCAGGCGATCGTCACCGCAGTGCGTGTGATCCGCGCAGAGTACGGCGTCGCTCCCGGCAAGTTGGTCCATGTCACGGTGTCCGATGCCAGCGAAGCCGTGCAGCGGGCCATCGCGGCGGAGCGCGAAACCATCCAGCGACTCGCAAAGATCGAGCATCTTGCCGTCGGTCCGGCGCCCGCCGACGTCGGGGGCACCATCGTACTCGATGATGGCACCACCGTGACGGTCCCACTCGGTGATCTCGTCGATCTCGACCGCGAGTGCACCCGGCTCGGCGCCGAGGCCGACAAGCTCGACCAGCTCGTGACAGCGCAGGAGTCAAAACTCGGCAACGCCTCGTTTGTGGAGCGCGCACCGGCCGCGATTGTCGAGAAGGAGCGCGAGAAGCTCGGCGCGTGGCGCACCCAGGCAGCCGCGTTGCGCGAGAAGCGCCGGGCGATGGGGTGCACGGATTGAGGCAGCGGCTGCTGCTCGTGGTCGCTACATGCGTTGCGGTCGCATGTGCGCGCATGGCTCCGCCACCAGGTGGCCCGCCCGACGCCAGGCCCCCGCTACTCCTTGCCACGACACCCGAATCGGTGTCGGTGCTCGACGGGTTCGACGGTTGGGTCGAGTTCCAGTTTGACGAGGTGATCTCCGAGGGTGGCCAGCCCAACTTCGGCCTCGGCACCGGGGGGCTCGAGCGGCTCGTCACCCTGTCGCCCGGGGACGACGTCCCGCGAGTGCGGTGGCGCCGCAACCGCATCGCTGTTCGTCCGGCTGGCGAGTGGCGACCGAATACCGTCTACCGGATCGAGCTCGCGCCGGGGCTGCAGGACCTGAGGAACAACCGTACTGACACCGCCGCGGTCGTCACCTTCGCGACCGGCGGCGAGTTGCCCACGCACGTCCTCGTGGGACGGGCCGTCGACTGGGGTGCGAGTCGACCATCTGCACTCGCACTGGTGGAAGCGACCCTCCTCCCCGATTCGCTCGTGTATCGCACGGTCGCAGACTCCACCGGTCGATTCCGGTTCGGTCCGCTTCCCGACGGCGAATACCTCGTTGCGATCACCGTCGATCAGGACCGCAACCGCCGCCGCGGTGGGCGGGAAGCGTGGGACACGGTGCGCACCGCTCTGGGCAATGGCAATGTCGGCGAGGTGTGGGCCTTCGTGCGGGACACGCTGCCGCCGCGCGCAACCGACGCCACCCGACTCGACTCGGTGTCGATCGCTCTCACGCTCACCCAGCCGGTCGATCCGGCGTTTCGGGCAGCGGAAGCCGACATTGTCGTGCAGGCGCTCGACCCTGATTCGACCAGTGCCGGACCGATCGGCGCGCTGCCTCGTGCCGCGCACGATTCGCTCTACAAGCCGGCCGCAGCTGTGGCGCCTGCGACCGACACGACTCGCCGCCCCGACAGTACCGGTGGTTCCGCGCGTACCGGCGCGCGCCGCGGCGGTGCGGAACCCGGCAGCACGCGCAGCCGTCGCCGACACGTTGACCCAGACAGCGTCCGAAGATTTCCACCTCGCTGGTGGTGAGGGTCCGCAGACCCGCTCGTCGCCGGACGCCGCTACGCGGTGATCGTGCGGGGAGTGCGCGCGGTGGGCGGAGCGGTCGCCGATTCGGTTCGGGCCACGCTCGACGTCCCGAAACCGCCGCCGATCGACACCATCAAGGCCCGGGCCGACTCGGCGAAGGCCGACTCCGCGAAAGCGCGCGCCGATTCTACCCGTGCCGACTCGATCCGCGCAGCCGGGGCAGCTGTTCCACCGCCGCCGATCCCGATCCCGCAGCCACGCGACACGGTGGTCGGCCGCCCGCGGCGTTGATCGGTGTCGCGCCCCGCTGTATTCCTCGATCGCGACGGTACGCTCAACCAGGACACTGGATATCTGTCGTCCCCCACCGATGTCGTCCTGATCGATGGTGTGCCGGACGCGCTGGCGCGCCTCGAAACGGCGGGATATGCACGTGTCATCGTCACGAACCAGTCGGGCATCGGGCGTGGTCTCATCGCGCCGCTCGATTTCGATGCCGTCCAGGCCGAACTCACGCGGCAACTGACCCTCGGCGGCGCTGCGGTCGAGGCGAGCTTCCATTGCCCACATCTCCCCGATGCTGGGTGCGCCTGCCGCAAGCCTGGTACCGCCCTGCACCGTGAGGCCGCCGCGAGGCTCGACCTCGAGCTCGCGTCGAGCTGGTGCGTGGGCGACCGAATCAGCGATGTCACGGCAGCCGCCGGATTTGGGGGGCGGGCGATCCTCGTCCTCACCGGGCACGGCGGCCAGCACGCGCAAGCCGCCGGCGACCTCGGCATCCCGGTCGCGGCAGACCTCAGGGCGGCAGTGGAGCTCATTCTCGCCGCAAAGCCCGAGCAATAACCCTTCAACCTTTGAACCCTTCAACCCTTCAACCCTTCAACGCTCCATTATCTTCGATGGCTGTGACTTATCGCGTTGCGGTGGCCGTTTCAGGCCGGGGATCCAACCTGATGGCCCTCGCCGACGATCTGGCCACCGACGATCTGGCCCGGGTGGTTCTCGCGCTCAGCGACAGGCAGGCGCCGGCGCTCCCGCTTGCCGCATCGCGGGGCATCGCCGCTCACCGCCTGGACGATCATCGTGACCCGTCTGAGTGGCTTGGCCTTCTCGAACGGAGCGAGGCCGACCTGCTCGTCCTCGCGGGCTACCTGAAACTGGTACCGCAGGAAGTAGTAGGAGCGTGGGCGGGGCGAATCATCAACATCCACCCGGCACTCCTGCCGAAACATGGCGGTACGGGCATGTATGGCGAGCGGGTACACAGCGCCGTGCTTGCGGCCGGAGACACACACACCGGGGCAACCGTGCACCTCGTCGATGAGGTCTACGATCGCGGCGCGGTTCTCGGGATGGGTCGGGTCGAGGTCGCCGGCGACGACACCGCCGAGTCGCTCGCAGACCGTGTACTGGCGGTGGAGCACCGTCTCCTGCCCGCCGCGGTGCGGGCGGCGGCGGAGGCCGGGCGGCCGGTCCCGTTTCATTTTACCTGATGGCCCTGCGGCCGCAATGGGAGGGCGCTGGATGCCCCGTGCGTTGATCTCGGTGAGTGACAAGCGCGGCGTCGTGCCGTTTGCGGAGGAACTGGTCCGGCGTGGCTGGGAGATCGTGTCGACGGGAGGCACCGCGGCGTTGCTGGATGGCGCCGGTGTCCCGGTCACGCCGGTCGATCGAGTGACCGGGCTTCCCCGAGATCCTCGACGGGCGCGTCAAGACGCTGCACCCGGCGGTTCACGCCGGCGTGCTCGCCCGCCCTGATCGTCCCGAGCACCTGCGCCAGCTCTCCGAGCACCAGCTCGAGCGTTTCGACCTGGTCGTGGTCAACCTGTATCCGTTCCAGGCGACGGTTGCCGACCCGAACGTCCGTTTCGAGGATGCGATCGAGAACATCGATATCGGTGGCCCGTCGATGCTGCGGTCCGCCGCCAAGAACTTCGAGTTCGTGCTGCCGGTGGTCGATGCCCGCGATTACCCCAGAGTGCTGGAACTGCTGGCTGCCGGCGACATTCCCCTCGCGGTGAGGCAGGATCTCGCGGCCAAGGTGTTCGCGCATACCGCCGAATACGACACCGCAGTGGCCGGCTACCTCACGCCTGCTGCCTCCACGCTGCCCGATCGCGTCACGCTGGCGATGGAGCGACGGATGGCACTGCGCTACGGCGAGAATCCGCAGCAGCGTGCCGCGCTGTATGCCACCGAGGAGCCACGCGGAATCGGCGACCTCTCGCAGCGCCAGGGCAAGGAGCTGTCGTTCAACAACCTGCTCGACCTCGACGCCGCCATGCAGGCGGTGAGCGCATGGGGCAATCGGGTTGCATGTGCCGTGATCAAGCACACGACGCCCTGCGGCCTGGCGCTCGGGTCGCAGCGCGAGTGATGCCTTTGCCCGCGCACGCGCCACCGATCCGACATCGGCGTTCGGCTCGGTCGTCGCGTTCAACACCGTGGTCGATCGCGCCGCCGCCGACGCAATGGCCGACCTCTTCATCGAGGTCGTGGTGGCACCGGCGTTCCACGCCGATGCGCTCGAGCGGTTCGCCGAGAAAAAGAATCTTCGGGTGGTCGAACTGCCGGTGTCTACGGGACACGGCAAGCTCGACTGGAAACGGTTGCGTGGCGGGTTCCTGATCCAGGATCAGTTTCGCTTCGATCCGTCGGAGTCGGCGTGGACCGTCGCGACCGCAGCGCGTCCCGACCGACGAGGAGATGCTCGATCTTCGATTCGCCTGGGCGGCCGTGGCGACCGTGAAGTCGAACGCCATCGTGCTGGTCCGCGATGAGCAGGTGATCGGGATCGGCGCCGGCCAGATGAGCCGGGTCGACGCATCGTTCCTCGCGGCCCACAAGGCGGCGCAGGCCGGGCACGCGATCGATGGCGCCGCGCTCGCCTCCGATGGATTCTTCCCGTTCGCCGACGGCGTCGAGCAGGCTGCCGCGGCTGGCGTTCGCGCAATCATCCAACCGGGTGGCTCGGTGCGTGACGCCGAGGTGATAGCCGCCGCCAACCGCCTCGGCGTGGCGATGGTGATGACCGGTGTGAGGATGTTCAGACATTGAGCGGTCGACAGATCACTGAAACTGGGTGGAAGTCGACAGTCGACAGGTGGTGGAGCCCTGAAATGGGTGATCCGAGATGGAAGCTCGACGAGGGCCGCGACACCGCTGTCGACTGTTGACTGTCGACCAGTTGCTGATCAACACGTGCCGAATAAACGGAGCCACGCATTGACCGACACCACCATCGAACGCCCGCCATACATCTGGGCGCTCGGCACGTTCGTCGCCGTGATGATTCTCTACATCCTCACCCTGGCTCCGACCACGGCGTTCTGGGACACCTCGGAGTACATCGCAGCGGCCAAGGTGCTGGGCATCCCGCACCCGCCGGGCAATCCGCTGTTCACGTTGATGGCGCACGTCTGGGGGCTGGTGCCGATGGTCAGCGATTACGCCATGCGGATCAATCTCTTCGCGGCGGCCACCAGCGCCGCTGGTGCGGCACTCTGGTTCCTGGTGGCCGAGCGATGGACGCGGGGCATCCTGCCGGCCCGCGGTCCCCGGATCGCAGCAGCGTTCGCCGGTATCATGGCGTCGGCAGCAGCGTGGACCGTCTGGAATCAGTCGACGGTCAACGAGAAGGTGTACACGATCTCGCTGCTGTCGCTCGCACTCACGGTATGGTGTGTCATCCGCTGGGCCGACGAGCCCGCCGGCGAGCGCCGCGACCGCTGGCTGGTGGCGTCGATCTACCTGCTCGCGCTCACGTCGACGAACCACATGATGGGTGTCCTGGCCGCCCCGGTGGTCGGCGTCTATGTGCTGATGACCGACTGGCGCGTGATCATGCGCCCCAGGGTGATCGCTGCCGCCGTCCTCGCGGTGGTCGTCGGACTCTCGATCAATTACGTCTACCTCCCGATCCGTGCCGGCCAGTACCCACCGATCAACGAGGGCGAGCCCGCCGGCTTCTTCTCGAAGGCTCTCTCCGACGTGCTCGGACGGGTGCAGTACGGCAAGCCGCCGGTGAGCGAACGCATGGCGGATTTCCCGGCACAGCTCGCGATGTACTGGCAGTACTGGTCGTGGCAGTGGGGTCGTGATCTCGGCGGTTTCGTCTCGCGTCGGCCACGGCACTGTTCACCTTCCTCGGCCTGAGCGGGCTGGTCGCGCTCGTTCCGTCGCGACAAGCGTGCTGGCCTGTCGGCAGCGGCGCTGTTGTTCACGCTCACGCTGCTGCTGATCTACTACCTCAATTTCCGCTACGGTTTCTCGTACCACGCCGGCAACCCGAGCATCACCAACGACATGCGCGAGGTGCGCGAGCGCGACTACTTCTTCATCGCGTCGTTCGCCTTTGCGGGCGTGCTGTTCGCGGCGGCGTTCGCGGCGATCATCCGCGGTGTCGGAGACTGGCTCGGACCGCGCGCCACCGACCGCAACTCGCTGGTTCGCCGGTACGCCCATCTTGCTGCTCGCGCTGGTGCCGATCATCGGCAATCGCCTCACCGCCACCCGAGCCGACGAGACGCTGGCGCGCGACTTCGCGGTCGACATCCTCGAGTCGGTCGAACCCTACGGCATCCTGATCACCGCTGGCGACAACGACACCTTCCCGCTCTGGTTCGCGCAGGAAGTGCTCGGCGTGCGCCGCGACGTGACCCTGGCGAACCTGTCGTTGATGAACACGGAATGGCACCTCCGGCAGATTCGTCGACGGCCACAGGAAGCGTTCAACCCCGCCACCGCGGCCCCGATCTGGCGCCCCGGAACCGATAGAGCCGGCCAGCCGCTCGGCGTTGCACCGCCGCCGGGTGGCTGGACGATGCCGACCACGCCGGCATTCTCGCTCTCCACGGATTCGCTGAGCGCACTTCCCGAGGTCGCGGCGATCCCCGGCCAGGGAATGAACCTCACCGATTCGCTGCAGATCACATTCGGCGGGCAGTACCTGATGCGGAGCGACATCGCCACGATCCTGCTGATCCGCGACAACCTCGGGATCCGCCCGATCTACTTCTCATGGAGTGACGGCGCCTACCCGGACAACACGCTCGGGCTCCGGCCGTACCTCGTCACCCACGGACTGGTGCGCAAGTTGATGCCGACGCCGGTGCAACTCGGCGGCTCGATCGTCGATTCACCCACCCTCGGCCCGATGGACGTGGAGCGCACCCGCGCGCTGCTCTTCGGGGTCTATCATCCGGAGGCCGCCGCGCGCGCACGGCCCCGTGGATGGGTCGATGCGCCGTCGTCATCGATCCTGTCGCTCTACGGCATCGTGTACGGGGGATTTGCACCGATGCTCATGGAGATGGGAGACACCACGCGGGCCAACGAAGCGGAGGCCATCGCGCAGGGCGTGGAGCGAGCACTGCGGTTGCGGCCGTGAACGCACGCCTCGCCGCCGTGATCCTCGCGTGCGCGCCAGCCGGTGTCGCGGCGCAGGTCGTCGTCGAACAGCAGAGCGGCACCACCGCCCTGCTGCAGGCCGTGAGCGCGGTCAATGCCCGCACGGTGTGGGTGAGCGGACACCGCGCCAGCGTGTTGCTCACCACCGACGGTGGCACCACGTGGATCCGGCGCGGGGTCACTGGCGCGGACTCGACGCTCGAGTTTCGCGACGTTCACGGTCTCGACGAGAAGACTGCGTGGGTCCTGGCCGCCGGCCCAGGCGCGAAATCGCGGATCTACCACACGAACGATGGTGGCGCGTCGTGGACGCTCCAGTTCACCAACGCAGACAGTGCGGCGTTCTATGACTGTTTCACGTTTTTCGATCGGAAGCGGGGCGTCGCCTTCAGCGATGCCGCTGATGGCCGCACGACGATCCTTCGCACCGACAACGGTGGGGCAACGTGGTCCCTGCTCCCTGCAGCGGCGGCGCCAGCCGCGCTGGCGGGCGAGGGCGCGTTTGCGGCGAGCGGCGGATGCCTGACGAGCCACGGCAAGCGGGATGCGTGGATCACGACCGGGAGTCCCAGCGCCCGGGTGCTGCGCAGCACCGATGCCGGCGCCAACTGGACCGCGTTCCCGACACCGTTCGTGCAGGGTGACGGTGCCGGGATGACTGCGGCGTCGTTTCGCGACGCGAAACACGGAATCGGAGTGGGCGCCCGGATCTCGATGATGGCGCGCGACACCTCGGCAGATGTGGTGGGGGTCACGTCGGATGGCGGTCGCAGCTGGACGCTCCGTACCCGGCCGCCGCGACCCGGGTGCGATTTTCGGTGTTGCCGTTGTCCCCCGAGCCAGCCGCTCGACGGCCGCAGCGGCGGCCCTGAGCGGGCTCTGGGTCACCCGTGACGATGCCCGCTCATGGAACCGGGTGGCGAGTGGAGCGTTCTGGAGCGTGGGAGCTGCCGACCGGCTTGCCTGGGGAGTGGGACCGGGGGCACGCATCGTCCGGGTCGACTTCACCAGCCCCGGCCACCGCTGAGCATCGATGTAGGTTTCGGGGATGGCGTGGTGGCAGAGCGGTTGAATGCACCGGTCTTGAAAACCGGCGGACCCGTAAGGGTCTCGTGAGTTCGAATCTCACCCACGCCGTGCTGGATTCTCTCCAACAGAAGGAGTCACACAGGTCCATACAGGATGCTGCTGCTCGCGTCGGTCGTCGGTGTCGCACCGCTGGCCGGCCAGTTCGAGGGAGTGGTCCACGTTCGCGTCGGAGGCAGCGCCGGTTCGGCCACTGCCATCGACGCGGTGATGTCGATCAAGGGCGATCAGTCGGCGATGAAGGTCAAGATGCCGGCATCGGCCGGGCCCGATGGCCGGCGCCGAAGTCCGGATACTGGCCGACCCCGCCAGTGGCACGACCACGCTCCTGATGCCGATGCCGCCGGGCATGCCTGCGATGGGCAATGCCAAGGGAATGAAGATGATCATGAAGACCAACGAGATCGTGACCGAAGCCAATGCCGTCGAGGGCGAGCTCAAGAAGCTCGGAACCTCGCAGGTGATCGCCGGGATGAAGTGCGGCGACTGGGAACTCACGACGAAGGGAGAGGCGCCAGTGCGGATGTGTCTCACCGACGCGTTGGGCCGCTTCACGATGCTGGAGATGAGTGGCCGTGGTCGCCCGGGAGCGCAGTCGATGCCGAAGTGGGCCAAGCGGATCTACAACGACAAGCTCTTCCCGCTCAAGGTGTGGAGCAAGGAGAACGACGTGAGCCTCGAGGTCACGTCGATCGAGAAGAAGTCGATCCCGGCCAGCACGTTCGTGGTGCCCAGTGACTACATGGACATGTCGCAGATGATGGGCGGCATGGGGCGCAACAACTGATGTCGCCGCGATCCCTTGCCATTGCGACGCTCCTTGCTGTCGCAACGCGCCGCGCTCCGCCGCGGCGCAATCGGCCCCCCCGTCCGCGACGATGACATTCATCGTGACCGGCACCCCGCCGGCCGCCATGCTGGAGCAGGCGCCCATGGCGGCTGGGTCGATGCCGACCGTCCGATTCACGCTGGGCAGCGACGGAAAGCGCCTCGGGGCCCAGGTCGAGCTGGTCGTCGATCCCGCGAGCGAAGAGGCGGCAATGCTCGCCGGTACCAGGATGATCGCAGGATGGACAGTGGATTCAGACAGCGTCAGCATCGCGATGAGCATCCCGGAACCGATGCGGCCGCTTCTCTCGTCAATGCTCGCACCCGGCGTTGCGACTCCGCCCATGGGATATCAGGTGAGTTTCAAGCTTCCCGACGTGGAAGACGCGGTCAAGGAGCGGACCGACAAGTTCGATGACGACGCGACCGATGATGTTTCCGCGGTGTCGCTCGGCACAAAGGCCGTGGTGGGCGGCATCCCCTGCGAGGAGTGGAGGGTCACCTCACCGCGCGACACCGCGACGGTTTGCGCGGCGGAATCGTCGCTGCCCGGCATGGCGATGTTCGATTGGCTGGTCCAGCGCACCGACACGCGTGACGCGGTCGATGGAATGGCCAAGCGGCTGTTCGGAGGCCGGAAGCTGATTCCGATTCGCGCAGTGGCAAGCGATGGCTCCTTCCGGATCGAGCTGGAGCAGGCGGTCGCCAGCCCTCCGCCCGCGAGCTTCTTCGCGGTGCCGGCCGGCTATCACATCATGGACGCCGGCGCGCTCCCGTTTCCATCTGACGATTCGTGAACCGCCTGGCTGTGAGCGCCGTGTTCTGCGCGGCGCTCGCAGCGTGCTCTTCTCCCGCTCCTGACGCAGCGCACACCACTCTCGACTCCGTCGTCGCTCCACCCGGCATCTCGTTCGAGGGCCCGAGCGGTGAGCCGGTTTCGCTCCCCCAGCTTCCCGCCACGCGCATCGTATCCACGATGCAGACCGCCACGGAATGGATCGTCGCACTCGGCGCGGACTCGCTCCTGGTGGCACGAACCGACTATGACCGTCAGCCATCACTCGCCGCACTACCCACGATCGGTGGCGGCAGCGAGCCGAGCGCCGAGCTGCTCGCATCGCTCGACCCCGACCTGGTGATCGGATGGCGGAATCGCGGGTCGGCGGATGTGCAGCGTGCCCTCGAGCCATTCGGGATCCCGGTGATCTCGATGGAAACAACCGACACCGCCGACCTCTTCCTGAACCTCGCCCGCATCGGCCTGCTGGTCGGGCTTCCCGACCGCGCCGATTCGCTCGGCAATGCGCTGCGCGCGGAGCTTCGTGCGGCCGCCGCCCCGTGCGCGGGCGGCGCGACCGAGAGCGCGATGATCGTGGTCTGGTCGGATCCGCCGATGACGGCCGGTGCCGGGACCTGGCTCGACCAGCTCCTCGGCGCCGCCTGCCTGCGAAACGCCTTTGCCGACGTGCGCGCTCCATGGTCGGCGATCTCGATGGAGGCCATCACGGTACGCCAGCCCCGGTGGCTGGTGACGTCGGCGGGCGACCGACCCGGCGACCGGATTGAGGAGTTCCGGAGGCGGAGTGGCTGGAACGCGCTCGATGCCGTCCGGTCGGGACGCATCATCGAGATCCCCGGTGACCTGTTCGCCCGGGCAGGTCCGACGCTGGCCCAGACGCTTCGGGCACTGGTGGAAGGGCGAAGCCGCTGAGCGGCTGCTCCCTTCTCCCCGTCGGTGTCGTTATCTTGCCCGCCCGGGAGCGATGGCCGAGTGGCTGAAGGCGGCGGTTTGCTAAACCGTTTTAGGGGAGAAATTTCCTAACGAGGGTTCGAATCCCTCTCGCTCCGTTGGTAACCGTTTCCGTCGAGTCCTGCCTGCATGTCCTCCCCACGCGTCCGATTCGCCCCATCGCCCACCGGCTTTCTTCATGTCGGCGGAGCCCGCACCGCCCTCTTCAACTGGCTGTATGCCCGGCGCACCGGTGGCACGATGGTGCTGCGGATCGAGGACACCGATCGTGAGCGGAGCACAGACGCCCACACCCAGGTGATCCTCGACGGCCTGACGTGGCTCGGACTCACCTGGGACGAAGGACCGTATTTCCAGGGCGAGAACGCCGACCGCCACCGGGCCGATGCCGATCAATTGCTCGCCAGTGGTGCCGCGTACCGCGACTACATCACGCCCGACGAACTCGCCGCTGCACGGGAGCGCGTGACGCGCACCGGGGCAACGTTCCGCTACCGTCGCTCCGAGATGGAACTGCCCGCCGACGAGCAGGCACGTCGGGAGGCTGCGGGCCGACCGCACGCGATCCGCTTCGCGATCCCCGATGAGGAGATCGCGTGGGACGATGCCGTTCACGGCACGATATCGTGGCAGGGACGCGACCTCGACGACTTCATCATCCTCCGCTCCGATGGTTCGGCGATCTACAACCTCGCCGTGGTGTCGGACGACATTGCGATGGAGATCACCCACGTGATTCGTGGGGACGACCACATCTCCAACACCCCCAAGCAGGTCGCGCTGTATCGCGCGCTGGGTCGCACCCCGCCGGTGTTCGCGCACGTACCGATGATCCTGGGGACCGACGGGAAGAAGCTCTCGAAGCGCCACGGAGCAACCGCCGTCGGTGACTACCAGGACATGGGCATCCTTCCCGCGGCGATGCGCAACTTCCTCGCACTCCTCGGCTGGTCGCCCGGGAACGATGACGAAGTGCTGCCCGAGGCGGAGATGATCTCTCGATTCACCCTCGAAGCCATTCATGCCAAGCCCGCCGTGTTCGACACCACGAAACTCGAGTGGATGAACGGTCAGTATCTCTCGATGCTTGGCGCCGACGAATTGCTCCCGCCGGTGGAGCGTGAGTTGCTCAGGATGGGCGTCACGGCTTCCGGGCGCGACCTCCGACCGATCATCGACGCCGTCAAGGCGCGGTCGCGGACGGTGGGACAGGTGGCCGAGCAGGTCGCGGTGCGCCTCGACGGCACGCGCGTGGTGCGCGACGAAAAGGGCGTCGCGCTCGAACGCAAGATGGAGGAGCGCTTCGCCAGTAGCATCAGGCAGGCTCACGATGCGCTGTCGGATGTGGCGGCCACCGACTGGAACGCGGCGCGCATCGAACTGGTGCTGAGGGATGTTGCCGAACAGGGTGCGATGAAGCTCGGCGACTTGATGCAGCCGATTCGCGTGGCACTCACCGGCGGAACCGTGTCCGAGCCGGTGCCGGAATTGCTCGCCGTGGTCGGCCGTGACTCCAGTCTCGCCAGGCTCACCCTGCACGCCGGCTGACCCCAGCACGCTCGACTAGGGCAGCGCTTTCACCACAAAATCTGTCCGGCGCTTCATCGCATCCTGAGCCTGCCGGACGGAGAGTGCAATGCCTGATGGCCCGACCACCAGGTCGGGGATCCGGGCGATCGCCTCGACGTAGAAATCCCCCCACGCTTCCAGGATCACCTGTTCCCCTGCGCGGTCCGCCCCGTGGAACGCGACGGTGTCGCGCGACAACTTCAGCTGGGTTGCGAGCTCCCGCTCGCCCGCCATCTGCAATTCGCGCAGTGCGGCCTCGGCCACCTCCGGCCTGCCATCCACCATCAGCAGGCCGGCTGTGAGCGCACAGTTCCCCACGTTGGCGAGGGTTGTGGCGCTCACCTTGTCGATCCGGTCGAGATCGGTGTGATAGTACTGGTCGGTGAAGTGCCAGAGGAGCACCGCGGGTATCCCGACATCGAGGAAGGGCGTGTGATCGCTCCCCCCCTCGAATGGATTGGCACGCACCACCCACCCGGTACGTGCCGCTCGCGTGAGGCAGCGCTGCCGTACAAAATCGTTGAGCCAGTGGCCGCGAACGCGGCTGATATTGATCGGCCGACCACCCCAGTCGGTGTGGCGATCCTCGCCCCGGATCCACACGGCAGACGGATCGGGCATCTTCTCGATCAGGAACGTGCCGCCGGTGAGCGCGGTGGCCTCGCCTACCATGTCGAGCGACATCCCCCAGAAGACCTTGTCGCGACGCACGGTATCCTCGGCCAGGAATCGGCGGGTCGAGCGGATCTCGTCGCCCCAGAGAAACGTCAGGGTGCGCTGGGGGTTGGTGGCACCCGAGCGGACCAACCGCGCCGCAACGCGGGCCATCTCGGCCAGCAGCCCGACGCCGCTGGCGTTGTCATTCGTGCCCGGCTCCTGCACATGGGCGGAATACACCATGCGCTGGTCCGGGGCCGTGCTGCCACGGATCTCGGCCACGAGCGTCCGTTCGGGCCGGACGTCGAACCGCGCGCCGACCGTGACGCGTGCCCGCACGACACCACGGACCAGTGCATCGCGGAGCGCCTGCTGGGATGCGCGGCTCAGGAAGATCGCCCACCCGCGCGCCACCGAATCCAGCGGGATGCTGCCGAACTGGATCGCCGTCCGGTTCACTTCCGGTCGGAGGTATGCCGGCAACTGCTGGGCAACGAGCACGCCGACCGCGCCGCGCCGGGTCACGGCTGCCGTGTACAGGCGCGACGCCGACCCGCCTGCGAATACGATCTTGCCGCGCACGTCGAGCCGATCGAGAGTCGCGTCACTGCCGTCGCCCACGTCGATCACCTCGGCGATGAGTCCGCCCGGCGCGTGACGACCACGAGTTGATCGCCAGCATGTTGCCGTTGGTGCCAAGTTCCTGGAGCGGGGTCGTCGAGCCGTCGAGCGTGATCGATGCGGCGAGGGGCTCCCACGCCGGACTGCGCATTGGACGGGACTCGACGCGGTAGGTGAAGCGGTCTGCGGGACGCGCACGCGATTCCTCGACATAACCGGCCGCGCCCAGCAGGCGCACCACCGTGTCGATCGACGCGTCAAAACCCCTGTTGCCAGGGAGCCGAAAGAACTGACCGACGAAGGCCGTCGTCGCACGGGCACGGGTGCCGGACAGCTCCCGCTCGACTGCGCGGGTGACGGGCACAAAGACGCGGGGTTCCTGTGCCCGCACCGTGTGGGGCAGCGCGCCAGCGAGCAACGCGAGCATCGAGCTGCCGACGCGAATGTTCGTCACGCAAATGCTCCCGCGCGAAAGCGCCAGCAGCGATCGAGGAGTTCATCGAGCCAGCCTCGACCGATGAACGCTTCGACGGCCTGCGGTGGTCGCGACACGATCCATTCCCCAGAGCGCGGCCCTGCGACCGCCGTGGGAAAAATCCGCCTGGATGATCACGCGCTCGTCTTCGGTCCACACCGTCGGCAACTCCGTGCTGAATCGCCCCGCCACGCCGTTGACCCCCGGTCCCCCGATCGCCACCGTCGGGCTGCCGTGAAACTGGTTGGTCCCGAACCAGGCGTCGTCGGTCACGACGATTCCGCGGCGATAGGGATGTCCTGCGCCCCGCACCGCAATCTCCGCCATGAGTCGAGCTGCGGAGCTGCGATCCGGAGCGTCCACGTCGAGATCGGCGGCAGTCACCACCACGATGGTCTCATCACGGTCTATCAGTTTCATCATTCCTTCCGGGTCATCTGGAATGGTACGCTGGGCCTTGTCGAAATCACGCTGGCGCTGGGTCTCGTCACGCAGCCGACCGACCGCATCCTTGAAGTCGGCATAGTTCGCAGCTCGCCTCGCTGCCTCGAACAGATCCTCGCGCATTGCATTGAGCCGACGATTCATGTCGGCCTGGGTCGGGTTCGCCTGGACGTTGATCGGGATCAGCGCCAGCAGGAACGTCGGCACCCGAATCGGTCCGAGATAGAACCACTTCGAATCGACACCGACCTTCTGGTTGCCGATCATGGTAGTCCAGTTGGGGGGCGCCTGCCGCGCGCCGGACTCCTCGGAAGCCAGGCGGTCGAGATAATCCTGGATGATCGCCGTGACCGCGCTATCGACCTTCTCGTCGTGCGTCAGCGCACCCGCACCCATCCGCGAGGCCAGTTCCTGCGGCGAAACCGGCAGTGGCCGAACCCAGAGTCGGCCGCTCGCGAAAGCGGGCCCGATGGCGCGGCGACTGGTGGTCGCCACCGGGCTAGGCGGCAGCACCGGTGCAGCAGCCACTCCCGAGGGGGTGGGCCGCGACGGCGCGGCGGCCGCCGACGGCGGGTCGAGGGGAGAAGACCGGGTTGGCGGAGATTCCCGAACTGCGCGTCGTGTCGGCCCGGTGCCCGAGCCGACACGCGATGGCGTGGAGAGTTCGAAGGGCACCATCACCACCGCCGACCCCGTCCTGGCCGGCGACGGACCGATCACGAGCAGTGTGGTCGTGGCGCTCTGGTCGACGCTGCGAATGACCGACACGAACACGAGTGGAAGGTGGGCGATCGCGACCGCGACCGGGATCCACCACGCAGTGCGCTGTGGCGCAGGGAGCGAAAATCTGGCGTCAGCCGCCGACGGCGCTACCAACACCACTCCGACACGCGTCGAGCGAAACACCGAGCCGGGTAATCGCCTCCCGGATGCGGTGGGGCGGCTCGGTAAGGGCGATCCGGAAGAAGCCCTCGCCGCCAGGTCCGAATCCGCTTCCAGGCAACAGCACGACACCTTCAGTTTCGAGCGCGCGAGTCGTGAAGTCGGCCGACGCGATCCCCGCCGGGAGCGGAACCCACAGGTACATCGCGGCAAGCGGCGATTCGACCTCGAACCCCGCCGTGGAGAGCGCGTCGACGCATGCGTCGCGCCGCTCGACCAATTCGGCAACCACCGGCTGCAGTAGCTCCTCTGCGTGATCGAGTGTCCACGCACCTGCCTGCTGCACCGCCAGGAACGGGCCGGTGTCCACATAACTCTTGACCTGCGTGAGCGCCTTGATCAGCTCGGGGCGCCCCACCGCAAAACCGAGGCGCCAGCCGGTCATGCGGAACGACTTCGACAGCGAGAAGAATTCGACCGCGACATCGCGAGCTCCCTCGATCTCGAAGATGCTCGGCGCGACATAACCGTCGAAGGTGATGTCGCAGTACGCATTGTCGTATGCCAGCACGATCCCATGCTTCCGGCAGGTCGCGACGAGTCGCTCGAGGTATTCCCGCGGCGCGATCGCAGCGGTCGGGTTGTTGGGGTAGTTCACGTAGACGAGCCGGGTCCGGGCGAGCACCGACGGATCGAGTCGCTCGAGATCGACCAGAAAGTCAGACTCCGGGCGCAACGGAACGATCACCGGTTCGCAATCGGCGAGGATGGCCCCACCGATATACGACTGATACCCGGGCTCCGGAATCACCACGACGTCACCGGGATTGCACACCGCAAACGTGAGGTGGGACAATCCCTCCTTGGAACCGATCAGCGGCAGCAACTCGGTCGTCGGGTCGAAGTGCTGCCCGAAACGACGCTCCACCCAACGGGACGCCGCGTGGCGGAACGCAGGGTGCCCTTGCTGGAAGCCGTAACGGTGGTTGCCGACCTGTTCGAGGGCTTCGTCGAGCGAGGCGATGATGCGAGCATCGGGCAAGGTGTCGATGTCACCGGCCCCGAGATCGATCACGTCCACTCCCGCCTCGATGAGGCGACGCTTTATCGTGGGGATCCGGGCGAGTGGATACCCCGGGAGGCGCCCGATGCGGTCGCTGACCTGGAACGGCTTCATCGATCCTCCCTGACCGAATTGGACAACACACCGACACCCGGAATCTCGACTTCGACGGTGTCGCCGGGGTGCAATCGGCCGACGCCTTCGGGGGTACCGGTCAGGATCAGGTCGCCCGGTTCGAGTGTCATGATGTGCGAGATGTACTCGATGAGCACTGGAAAAGAGAAGATCATGTCGCTGATCGGTGCACGCTGGCGAACCTCGCCATTGACGCGCCCGATGACCTGGAGATTCGTCCAGTCAGCCACCGTCGACCACCGCAGGTCCAGCCGGGCAGAAGGTGTCAAAGCCCTTGGCACGACCCCATTGCCCGTCAGGCTTCTGGAGGTCCCGGCACGTGACGTCGTTGGCGCAGGTGAAGCCACGCACCACATCCATGGCCCGATCGGCAGGGACCTTCGAGGCGCGCTCGCCAATGACCATGGCGATCTCGGCCTCATACTCCACCTGCTGCGACACCGCCGGAAGCACGATCGACTCGCCGTGCCCAATGAGGGCCGATGGCGGCTTGAAGAACAGCATCGGACGTTCAGGAACGGCATTCCCCAGTTCCTTCGCGTGCGCTGCGTAGTTGCGTCCGACACAGATGATCTTGCTCGGCTTGACCAGGTTCACGTCGCTGCTCCAATTCCGTGTCGAGCGAAAAAATCTTCGCACTTGGTGCGCACCGCATCCCACGACCCCACGACGCGCTCCGCAGGCGGCAGTCCCTCGAGCAGCATGCTCCCGTATCGGCGGGTCAACACCCGACGATCGAGGAGCACCACGACACCCACATCGGTCGCGCCGCGGATCAGTCGACCGAAACCCTGCTTGAGCTTGAGCGCGGCGTGCGGCAGGAGGTAGCCGAAGAATCCGTCCTCGCCCTGCTCGCTGAGCCGCTCCAGTCGGGCTGCGGTGAGCGGCTCCGACGGCACCTTGAAAGGTAGCTTCGCCAGCACCAGACCCCTGAGCGCCCTGCCGGGGACATCGACTCCTTCCCAGAACGAGTCGGTGCCCAGCAGGATCGCGTTGCCCGCATCGCGGAACCGCCGCACGAGGTGGTCGCGTTGCGCCTCCCCCTGCACCAGAAGCGGGAAGCGATCGCCCAGGCTGGCGCGCAATGTGACGGCAGCGCGGCGAAGCGCCGCGTGCGACGTGAACAGCACGAACAAGCCGCCGTCGCTTGCCCATGCGAGGTCCGACACGACCTGGGCGACGGCAGCGTCGTGCGCCGCCTCGTTCTCGCGCGGATCCGGGATGTCATCGGGCAGGCCGAGGAGGCAGTGCGCGCCATAGTCGAAGGGCGACGGGAACACCTCCTGCACCGTCACCGGAGAGCCTTCACCCGCCAGTCCGATTCGCGACGCAAGGAACGAGAACTCTCCGCTGGCCGCGAGGGTGGCACTCGTGAGTGCAACAGTTTCCAGTCGGTCGAACAGCAGTTCACGCAGCAGCGGGGCCATGTCGAGCGGGACCGCCGCGAGCTGGAGTGTCTGCCCCTTGTAGCCGGTTCGTTCCATCCAGCGCACTTCCGGCGGACGACCGGGACCCGGCCGCAGCGTTGCGTTGAGTCCGTCGCTCAGCACCGCAAGCCGACGCAGCACCCCGCGGCATTCGGACAGGAGCTGATTGCGCCGATCGCTCATGTCGCCCTGCGCCATCCGGTCGGCCACGGTCTCCATCACGTCGGCAATCGATCGAAACGCCCCGGTCGTGGCCTCGAGTTCCTGCGACAGGCCCTCTTTCCAGACATCGTGGCGCGGGAAGTCATCGTCCAATCGCAGTTGCGATGTGCCAACGTGCTCGAGATGACCCGCGAGCCGGATGAAGAGCGCCTCGGCGGCCCGCCGCGCTGCCTGCACACCCGGAAGCAGTCGCTCACGGATCAGGTCGAGCGATGCGCGTGCCAGCAGGTCGTGGTTCGTGGCCAGGTCGCGTTGCAGCGAAGGGACAAGCCCCTTGCCGTTTCGCTCGAGACGATTGAGCAGGCGTCGAACGCCGCGGTTGCTCACCTGCACGCCGAGATGCCCGGCTGTCACGTCCTCGAGGTGGTGTGCCTCATCGAGTATCAAGCGCTGGTACGGCGGCAGTACCGCTGCCTCTTCCCAGTTGTCCGAGGCCTGTCGTACTGCGAGGTCGGCAGCGAGCAGGTGATGGTTCACCACCACCACGTCCGCCTGCGCGGCCCGCCGGCGGGCCTGGAACACGAAGCATCGATCGAAGTGCGGGCATCGCAGCCGGGTGCACAGGTCCGCCTCGGCGGCCACCTCATCCCACACTTCCGACGTCGGCTGGACGGGCAGGTCGGCGAGTGTTCCGTCACTGGTGTGTGATGCCCACGCGGCGATCTCCATCAACTCGTCCAGCTTCTCGGCCTCGAGCAACGATTGCTGGTTGGCCGCTGCCACGTCGAGGCGCGCCCGGCAGAGATAATTTCGCCAGCCCTTGAGGAGGGCGAAGGTCGGCGTGTGCTCCGCGTCTCCGAGGGCCCGGCGGAGCAACGGAAGGTCCTTGCCGACCAGCTGCTCCTGCAGGTTGATCGTGTTGGTCGATATGACGGTGCGTTCCTTGTTGGCGCGAGCCCAGGCCAGGGCCGGCACCAGGTACGCGAAGGACTTGCCGACGCCCGTCCCGGCCTCGAGCAACAGCACTCCACCGTCGTTGTACGCGTCCACCAGGTGCGCGGCGAGGTCTCGCTGGCTCTGGCGGTCCTCGTACCCGCCAAGCTCCCGGGCCACGGGACCATGCTCGCCGAGCAGGTCGATCACCTCGAACGGGTCGAGGCGAATGTTGGCCCGATCCTTCGGGACCTCCACCACCACGTAGAGCCGATCGCCGCTGTTGTCGATGATCCCGAATCCGATCCCGTCGTCATGTGCGCGCGCGGCAATCGACAGGTCGGCCATCGACGGCTCGAGATGGCCACCCGGATGATTGTGCAGCAGCATCTCGCCTGGGCGCGCCGTGCCGGGCATGGCCAGGACGCGATCGGCGGTCCCGCGCGCGACCGCACGGGCGGATGTGATGTTGCCGGAATCGTCGATGGCCGCGACAAAACAGACCTCGTTGCCACCCGCTGCGTCGATTTCGCGACGCAACAGCTCGCGCACCGCGGGCGCGATGCGCGACGTCTGCCCCGACAGCGCCGTCACGTCTTCAATTCCTTCTTCTTCGCCGCCGGAAAGAGGACGTTGTTGAGGATCAACCGGTAGCCCGGCGAGTGGGGATGCAACGACAGGTCGGTCGGGGCGTCGCCGATGGCATGCTGCGGATCCTCAGGATCGTGCCCGCCGAAGAAGGTCCAGGTACCCTGCCCGCGATCACCGTGGATGTACTTCACCCAGGGCGCGCCTCCCTCGTCGGCGAGCACGGTCACTCCGGGCTTGAGTGCGGTGCGACGGAACGACGTGGTGAGCCCGAAGAAATCCGGTATCACCTGTCGGTGGTTCTGCACCAGCATGCTCGGCACCGGGTCGATCTTCGCGGCAAAGTTGAAGAGCGAAAAGGCGCCGAGTGGCTGCCTGTTGATGCCGTTCACCTGGTGCCCGTCGATGTCACTGAACACCGCCAGCGACGGTGAGAGCTCGAGGGATGCATTGGCGAACGCGAACGCCCGGGTCCAGTCGAGTCGCGCCGCGGCATCGGGATTCATCGGGGATCCATCTGCATATGCGGCGGCGATGTCCACACCTTCGCTCGCGAGCGCCAGGTCGAGGGTCTCGGTCGCCGTGCACATGGCAAAGAGGAATCCGCCGCGATCGACGAATGCAGCGATCCGGCTTGCCACTGCGTGCTTGGCGGCGGGCACGTTGGCGAAGCCCAACCGCTGCGCCGTGGCCCGATTGAGTTCCATCATCGCCTGCAGCCAGGGCGAGCCGGCATAGTTGATCACGAACTTCGAGAACTGTCCGGTGAAATCCTCGTGATGCAGGTGCAACCAGTCGTACCGCGCCAGTCCGTCGCTGACCACCTCGGGGTCCCACACGCGATCGTACTTGATTCCCGCGTACTCCAGCACCATCGTCACCGCGTCATCCCACGGCGCGGCATCGGGCGGGGCGTACACCGCCACCTTCGGCGCTTTCTCCAGCGGCACCGCATCGGCATTGGTGACCTGTACCTCGCCACGGATCGTTGCCGTCGACACGTCGTCGGCCGCCTCGATGGTGACCCCGCTCAATGTTGCGTCGCGTTGCAAGCCGTCCGACGCCGGAAAGAGGAATGCGCCACCCCGATAGTTGAGGAGCCACTCGCCGCGCTCACCCCGCTCGAGGGCACGGAACGCCACACCGTAGGCCTTGAGATGATTCGCCTGGGCTTCATCCATCGGTACCACGACACGATGCCCGGCGGCCCAGGTTGGACAGCATCCGCCTCGGTGCGGGGATCCAGAGCGCACCGGCTGCCGCGCCAGCCCTGATGAACTTGCGCCGATCCATCACCCGCCTCCCGGCGTGCCGCCGCGAACCTGATCGAAGAGCCGCCGGGCTTCGGGCACGACGGCACTGTCGGGGAATTCCAGCAGCAGTGATTCGAGAAGCGAGCGCGCCGAGCCGGTGCGACCACCGAGATGCTCGACCCGCGCCAAGGCGTAGCGGGCTTCCGCCGCAGACGCCGGAGCTTCCGCCACGTCGGCGGCGCGCCACAACCGGGCGGCCCTGGCAGTGTCACCCGTGGCGACGGCCAGATGTCCCGCCAAGACCCGGCACGCCGCCGCGCCTGTCGCCTCCAGGCCCTCGGCGATTGCTTCGAGCCCGGCGATGGCAGCCGCGGTGTCTCCGATCTCGACGGCGTTGATGGCGTCGCCCAGGGCCTGCATCGTGTCACGCCCCACGGCTTGCAGCAGCACGAGCAGCGTCACCCGTTCGACCGCATGCTCCCGCTGGGTGTCGTACGGTCCGGCGAGACGCAGGAACTCCGTCGCGCCGGCGAGATCGCCTCGCAGCAGCCGGATCCGGCCTCGCAGGTCGAAACCGGCGACACTCGAATCGGGCGCAACGATCTCGTCGGCACGAGCAAAATTTCCACGGCGGGCATGAGCGATCGCCAGACGACGCGACTGACGCTCCCGTTCGTCGGCGTCGAGCGACGGGCAACAGCTGGGTGAGCACCCGATCGGCCTCGTCGGCCCGACCCTCGGCGAGCAGGACACCGAGCAGGGTGGCGGATGCCGTCGTCGCCATACCCGAGGGCGCGGCCGGGTCTGCCGCGACCTTCGCCAGCAGCCGCCGCGCGGCGGCCTCGTCTCCAGCGTCGGCGTATGCGCGTGCGGCTTCCATCCTGCTCCCGAGCCCTGCGCCGGGCGCCTCCCGATCGGCCATGGCCTCGAGCAACGTGCCGCGTGCCCGCAGCACCACCGGTTCCTCCCGACCCTTGGTCTCCTCGACCATCGCGCGCAATGCACTCACGGCCTGTTCCGCATTGGCCGGAAGCGAGTTGAGGAGAATTCGTGTTCCGTCGGCGATGTTCCCCCAGCGGGCCTCGAGCAAGGCGTGGATGAGCGGCGCCTCGACTGTGCGCGCGGCCCCGAGCGCCGCCCGGATGTCGGGACGCAGCGAAATGGGGGATCGCGCCAGCGCAGCCACCGCTGACATCCGGTAAGCCGGTTGCCCGTCTGCGGCTCGCAACCATTCACGCGTCGCCTCGACCCAGTTGCCGTCGAGTTGCAGCACCTGCGCCAGTTCGGGCGCGAGGGCACCGGGCCTGGCCAATGCGCGCCGTCCGGTTTCGAGGGCGCGACGGGCGCTCTGCCGATCGCGGCCCTCCACCGCGGCGATCGCCCACTCGCGGTACGGCCCCTCCGCGCCCGGTTCGATGCGCGCCCACCGCTCTGCGTAGTGCGCGGCCGAGTCGGGCTGTCCTGACGCCGCAAAGGTGCGAACGGCCAGCCCGAGCAAACCGACATTCAGCGAATCGATGTCGAGCGCGCGACTCAGTCGCAATGCCACCTCGGCGCCTCGTCCCAGCGGGACCAGCACGCGCTCGAGCCCGCTGAGCGCGGGGCCGTCGGTCGGCCGCTCGTCGAGCACGATGTTGTACTGCACCGCTGCTTCGGCGTACTGGCCGCGGCGTTCCGCCGACTGCGCGCGCGTCATCGGCGGGCTCAGGTCGCGTATCTGCGCGGTCGATTCCAGCGGCAGCGCGACCGATGCGGCAAGCGCCAGTACTCCCCCGATCCATGCGGTACCACTCATCGTGACCCGCCCTCGGAGAGGCGGCGGAAATAGTCGAGTACCCGCCGTCGATCATCCGGGGTGAGGCGCTGCAACGTTTCCCAACTCGGCAGGCGCACGACGTTGTCCTGGAGGACCGACGGATCGAATCGACCGGGTAGCGCCGCAGCCGCCGCCGTGGGAGCCTCGCTGCGACGTTCCTTTTCGTCGTCCTGCTCCTCTCCCTGGAGCATGCGACCCGCATCGAGCATCCGGCGAAACAACCGCTGCTGCCGCTCCACCGTCTCCCGTGAAAGGCGGCCAGCTTCGAGATTTCTCGAGATATCCATCGCGTCCCGAGCCATGTCGCCGGCACCCGGCACCTGCCCGGCCGCGCGCATCCGTTCCAGTTGCTGGGCCATCGCTCGCTGCTGCATCGCGAGTTGCATCAGCTGCTGCATCCCGCCTTCACCCTCCTGCAGCATCCCCTGCCCCTGCTGGGCCATTTCGCCCTGCTTGCCCGCCATCTGCTGCATCTGCTGCATCGCCTCCTCGACTCCGCTACCCGACTTGGAGCCGCCCACCTTGTCGCGGCTGCGGAGCAGCTGATAGGCTGCCACTGCGAGGGCATCGACAGCGTTCCCGGCCTCGTCCGCGGCCTCGCGAAGATTGGGGCTCGCGGTCGACACGGCATCGAGCGCGCTGCGCATCGACACCCGAGCCGCCCCGAACGCCGCCGCGATCTGCGGCGACACGAGCGCATTCTTCGACGCAGCATCGACAACCTGCATCAGGACCTTGGTCGCACCTTCCTCCAGCAGACCCTGTTCGGTCCGCCCGGCCGTGACCAGTGCGCCCCGCCGGAATGCCTCGGCCACGGCCTGCTGCCGCTCTGCGAGCCGCGAAGTCTCGGCGAGCGCCCGGTCGAGCGCCTTGGTGACCTCCTCGCGCATTGCGCGCTGCATCTCCTCGCGTTCCTCGTCAAGTTGCTGTTCGAGCGCGTCCAGTTGCTGCTCGGCAGCTTCACCCGACGATTTCGCCTCCTGCTGCTTGCCCTCGCGGGACTTCGAAGCGGCCTGCCGCATCTGCTGCGCCGACGCCACGGGCCTGACGCGCGGCCGCACGCATGCCCTCCTTGGTCTGCTGCGGTTGCACCTTCTCCGCGGCGCGATCGAGCGCACTGGCCAGCGAATCGGTGGCCGCCGCAAGTGCGTCCTCCGACCGGGCAGCCGATGCCGCACTATCGGACTCGGCGAGCTTCTGGTTGATCGCGTTCTGGGCATCGGCAAGTCGACGTGCCTCCTGCGCCAGGTTCGCCATCTCGGTCTCGATCGCTGCCCGCTTGAACAGGTCCCGCGCGCGCTCCAGCGCATCGCGCAACGCTGCCTGTTGCTTGGCCAGGTCGCTCAGGGCGTCGCGGGTTCGCTCCGTGTCGAGCGCCTTCGTCGCGGCGCGCAGCTCGTTGAGTTTCTCACGCAGTTCGGGCGTCATGGCCTCGTCGAGCAGCTTGCGGATCTCGCCCAGCTGCGCGGCAAGCGCCGAATCAGCAAGTCCTTCACGCTCGGCCGCACGCTCCAGCTCGCTGACGGCCTCACGCGCCTGTTCGGCCTGCTGCATCAACTGCTCCTGCGCCTGCGCTGCGGCTTCGGCCTTGCGTGCGTCGTCGAGCGCCATCGGGTCGGCGTCGGCGCCACCAGACCGCGAGTCGGCACGGCGACGTTCCTGCGCGAGGTTCTCGGTCTGGCGCTGCATCCGGCGGGCGCGGGTGGCGAGCGAATCGAGCGCGGTCGCCGTCTCGCCCGTTGCCTCCGTGCGTCGGTCCACCTGCTCGGCCACGGTCGCGATGCGCACCGAAAACTCCCTCGAGCGTCCGACATGTCGCGCCGGCGCGTTGTCGGTTGCAATCGCCGAGTAGAACATCGTGTCGCCGGCGCGGAGTCCGAGCACCGCAAGATCGATGGCCGTCGCAACCAACGCCCGGTCACTGCCGGCATCGAGACAGCGGGATCACCGTGCGGGTCGGCGCACCGCGAGCCCCGATCCGCCACTCGATCGCAGCTCCGGACACACCGTGATCGTCACGAACCGAAATCACCAGTGGCAGCGACATCGACGGCGGTGCAACCGTGTCGACGCCCGGCAGGGCCACTTCGACGACTGGTGCGCTGTCGGCCACGATGCGCAGTGGCAGGGGCGGTGCGTCGCCATCCAGCGATGCACCGGACGCGAGAAGCACACGCAACCGCCACGTCTCGCTGCGACGAGGGACGAGGTCGCCGCTGAACCCATCACCCGCGACCACCAATGGGTGGGGGCCGGAGTCACCGTCGAGTCGAGCCTCGCGCAGCGGTGTGGTGGCACGACCACTCAATGCGAGTCTGGTGCCCTCCGGCAGCACCAGTGTGTCGCCGGCGACAGTGAACGATTCCGGCTCGAGCTTCAGGTATGCGGGATAGTGAGCGACCGCGGTGTACGAGCCCAGAAATGCGGGCAGCCGGACCTGGACACGAACCTCGGGTGAACGGCGGCCACCGGCCTCGAGCCGCGCCACGATGTCTGCGTTGAGCGGAGCTGTCACGTGGGTGGCGGTACCGTCCGAGTCGAGGATCACGTCGGTCAGCCGCCATTCCTCGCCGGGTGATCGCGTCGAGAGCGTCGCGCGTGCGTGTCCGACAGCGCGAAGGCTGAAGGTTGCCGCTCCGCCCCGCGGTACCACGGGCGTGAGCGCCTCCAGACGGACGGCGCCCGTGATCGCTTCCCAGGCCGCGAACGGGTTCCAGAGTCGCGCAGCGGCACCACGCGCTGGCCGCGCGGCGAACAGCACCATCAAGGCGATCACCGTTACGACGATGGCGCGACGCGCTCGGTGGACCTCGACATCGACGTGCGGCGACAGCGAGGCTCCGGCGCGCGCCGCAACGTCATCGGCAGACCGCCGCAGCGCCGCGTCATGAAGTTCCGGACTCGTGCCCACCGCCGTGCCCTCGAGAATGGTGGTGAGCGACCCACGGCGCCACGCACCGTCGTCTTCCAGCCGCCTGGCGACATGCCATGGACCAAGCGATCGAATCGCGTGGCGTCCCCAGACGAGGCCGATCACCACCGCCAGCAACAGCGCAGCCCAGGTAACGAGGATCCAGGCCGGGGCATCGAGTGCACCGACGCGGAAGAGCCACGCGGCAACCGCGAGCATCACCGCTGCCGAGGTCACGCCGAGCATCAGGCGTGCGAGTCCGCTCGCACCCCGAAGAACGCGAGCGGCAGCGTCGAGGGCGTCGGCGAGAATCGTGACGTTCACCCGCCCCATCCCACTGCGTACGCGAGGAGGTTCACGCCCATGCGAAGTGCCGCCTCGTGCTTCTCAGCGGCGTCACCGTGCACCTCGGGATCTTCCCACCCGTCGCCCAGGTCCGACTGGTAGGAATAGAAGACGGCGAGACGGCCATCCACGAATATGCCGAAGCCCTGGGCTGGCTTGCCGTCGTGTTCGTGGATCTTGGGCAAACCCTCGGGGAAGGCGTACACCACTCGGTAAACCGGGTGATCGAGCGGTACCTCGACCAGCGGTCGATCGGGAAACACCCGTGCGATCTCGCGCCGGAACGATTCGTCGAGGCCGTAGTTGTCGTCGACGTGCAGGAATCCACCCTGTGCGATCCAGCGTCGCAGGATCCGGATTTCGTCATCGGTGAATCGGATGTTGCTGTGGCCGGTTGCGTGCAGGAACGGCACATCCCACAGTTCAGGGTCGGTGAGGCGTACCGCGCGCTCCTGCAGTGCGGTCCGCATCGCCGTACGCTCGCGCGCGGCACGGAGGAGATTGGGGAGGCTGGACGGATTGGCGTACCAGTCCCCGCCGCCATCGTAGTGCAGCCGCCCAATCGTGATCGTTGCATGCTGCGCGCGCTGGGCGGGCAGCACCGCGCAGCTCAACATGGCAATGCAGGTGAAGCAGGCACGAAGGATCACGGTTCATCCGTAACGAGTCGGTAGGCGTCGTTGCGCGAAAGGCCATAGCGGGCAGTCACCATACGCACCGTATCCTTGCGGGATTCGCCCGCTGCCAGATGCGCGCGGATCTGCGCGATCACCTCGGCCGGGTCCGGAGGCGGGGGAGCGCCGTGACCGACGGGGCAGCCTGCCAGGATCACCGTCACCTCACCGCGCACAGCCGCATCCTTGTACCACGCCGCCAGCTGCCCGACGGTTCCGGAACGAAATTCCTCGTGAAGCTTTGTCAGTTCCCGCGCCACCACGACGCGCCGCTCGCTCCCGGCCGTCGCTTCGAGGTCGACCAGCAGGGTGGCGAGGCGTCCGGGCGCCTCGAAGAAAACGACACTCCACGGTTCGGCGGACGCCCGCGCGAGCAGTTCCTTTCGTTCGCGTCCCTTGCGGGGAATGAAACCGAGAAAGAGATAGCGATCACCCGCCAACCCTGAAGCCGACAGCGCAGCGGCCACCGCGGACGGCCCGGCGATCGGTACGACCGGTATCCCTGCGCGCTGGGCCGCCGCGACGAGCAGATGACCCGGGTCACTGATCGCCGGTGTGCCTGCGTCCGTGACCAGCGCGACACTGCGGCCCTCGGTGAGGATCGTCGAGCAGCGATTCGGCCCGACGATCGTCGGAGTGGGCGTGATACGAAACGAGTCGTGGATGGGCGTCGATCGAGGAGAGCAGTCCCTTGGTGCGACGGGTATCCTCCGCCGCCACCGTGTCCACGGTCCGAAGCGTCTCGGCAGCCCGCGGCGAGAGATCGCCGAGATTGCCGAGCGGGGTGGCGACGACGTAGAGCGTGCCGGGCATGATCATGTGGAATGATAAGAGGATCAGCGATGCGGCCGTGCCGGGACGCAACACGGGCCGGCACCTCGTAGTGAGGAGCCGGCCCGTCCACCCTGCCCCGCCTTGATCAGGCGGCGAGGTGCTGGGTGATCTTTGCCTCGTAGGCGCCGCGCGGATTCGCACCCACCACGGTATCGACGTGCTTGCCATCCTTGAAAAACAGGACCGCCGGGATCGAGCGGATGTTGTACTTCACCGCCGTCAGCTGGTTCGAGTCGACGTCGAGCTTGGCGATTTTTGCCTTGCCCTCGTAGTCCTTGGCCAGCGCGTCGAGGGTCGGGGCGATCATCCGGCACGGACCACACCATTCCGCCCAGAAATCAACCACCACCAAGCCCTTGGCCTGGCCCACTTCGGTCTCGAAGGTCGCGTCCGTCACTGCGACTGTTGCCTCACTCATCGTTGCACCACTCCTGTCACTGCCCTGTTAAGTTCCGTCGCCATGAAGCCGTCCATTGCCCACATCGGAATCGCCGTCCCGGACGTCGAATCCGCCCTCGCATTCTACCGAGACGTGCTCGGCGTTGCAGTGCGTGGCCCCGAGACCGCCGATGGCGCACGCATCGTCCACCTGGAGTTCGGCGACTCCGACGTGGAGTTGCTCGAACCGCTCGAGGCCGATTCACCGATCGGCCGGTTCCTCGCCCGGCGCGGACCGGGGATCCACCATGTCTGCTACCGCGTCGGCGATCTCGACGCCGCGCTCGCCGCATGCCGTGCGCAGGGTTACACCCTGATCGATGATACACCCCGCCTGGGTGCGGGAGGATGTCGCATCGCCTTCGTTCATCCCAAGGCGACCAACGGGATCCTGATCGAACTCACCGAGGAACCGCGATGACTGCGCCGATCGATCCGCCCATTCGGACCCGTAAACGACCCGTTACTGGCCGGAGTTCCCGCTCGGCGTCCCGGATCCCTCGCACGGCTTGTTCACGGTGCCAGCCTGCGCGAGGTCAAACTGGTTGACGATCCAGCGATTGCCGGCACGCACCGTGGTGATCGGCAACGTGACCTTGCAGGGGCCCCGCGACAGTTCGGTGGTCACCATCATGCGGTCGGAACGAGTCGTGGCGACCTCACCGAGCGTCCGAACCGCGACACCGCGGAGATAGGTCTGCATGATCACCATGCGGCGCCCGTGGTCCTGGGGTTCACCAGTCGATGCTGCGGCACCTTTTTCGGTGCCCCAAAGCTCTGACATCCGGGTGAGGTTGCTATCCGATGCCGCCAGCATGAACTGCTCGACCGCAACGGAAGGCGTATTCGCCGCGGCGCCCGTCTGGGTCACGTTCGAGGCGGCACACCCGGCAGTGACACTCACAATGGCAAGTTGAGCGAAAATGGAAGCGCGCACGGAAACCCCTCCTGGGGCGGTGAAGTGACGAAACGTACACACCGACACTACTGAATGCGACCACAAAGACTCTACGTCAACGTCGATCACGTCGCCACGGTCCGTGAGGCCCGTCGCACCGACGAGCCGTCGCCGTTCGATGCGGCGATGGCCGCTGAATCGGGCGGGGCGGACGGGATCACGATTCACCTGCGTGAGGACCGGCGCCACATCCAGGATTCCGACGTGGTCGCGATCGCGGCGGGCGTGACGACCGTGTGCAACCTTGAACTTGCGGTGAGGGAGGATATCGTCACCCTGGCCTGCGAGCTGAAGCCGTATCAGGTGACCGTGGTGCCGGAGCGTCGCGACGAGTTGACCACGGAAGGCGGGCTCGACCTGCTCGGACGCCGCGATCCGGCACTTCGGGCCAGCTTGCGCCGACTCGATGAGGCGGGCATTCATGTTGCACTGTTCATCGATCCGGATCTTGCGGCCATCGACGCCGCCAAGGATCTCGGGATCCCGGCCGTCGAGCTTCACACCGGGCGATATGCCGGGACATGGCGGGACGGGACCGCCGCGCTCGACGAGCTCCGTCGCGCCGCAGCACACGCCGCCGATCTCGGCTTGTCGGTCCACGCGGGGCACGGACTCACGTACGACAATGTCGTGGCCGTCGCAGGCATTGAGGAAATCGAGGAGCTCAACATCGGACACAGCATCGTGAGTGCATCGATTTTCACCGGGATGAAGGCCGCGACGGCGCGCATGCGCGCCCTGATGGCGGCGTCCCGGCGATGAGTACAGCCTCGCGCCGCGCCGATTTTTTCGTGCTGGAGGCCGCAGAGTACGTCAACGACCTCACCCAGCTGATTTCTCAGCGCGAGCCACCCGACCCGGAGCGTCTGGTCAGGGGCGCGCGGGCACTGCGCGGCGCGGCACTCATGGCAGGACTGGGCACCTTCGCACGAGCCTCGGCCTCGCTCGAGAGCATCGCCCGGGGAGTGCGCGACCATGCACTCGCCTGGGATCCGCACGCGCGCCGAGGGTGGCAGGAGGGCCTCTCGACCCTCCGCGGCCTCGTGGGACGTGCCACCGTCTGGGGCGCGGATGACGATCGGCAGGCGCTGTCGCTCTCCGAACGACTCGAGCGGATCGCGGGGGGACATGCCACCCCGGAAGTGCTCCCGCCGCTGGCTCCCCAGCTGACACCGGGTGTCCGGGCGTTCATCGCCCGTGAATCAGTGCTGATCGCGGGCTCACTGGAAGAAGCCGCCCGTGCGCTCGCGCCGGTACCGCCCCCAGCTGCGCTGGCAGCAGTCCTCGAGCGGATGCGGGCACTCCGGGGCCTTGGTGCTTCCACCGACCTCACACCCCTGCCCGAACTGCTCGACGCGATGGAAGTGGCAACCCGGACGCTCCTCGACGACCACCCTGCACCGCCCGATGCAGCCGGCGTGTTCACCGACGCGGCGCACGCACTGGGCGAAATGGCCCGCGGGATTGCCGACAGCGGCCGGGTCACACCGCCAGCAGCGCTCGATGGTGTGGCTCGCCGGCTGCTCGCGAGCTACACCAGCGAGGCTGACGTCGTCGCCATCTCGTCGCTCGCGCCCGACGGTGAAGGGTCAATCCTCCGGCACGGATCGATCCCGCCGATGAGCGACGCCGAGCCGCTTCCGGTGGAACTCGTCAGCGTCGGTGATCACCTGTTGCTGACTGCCGAGTCGCTCGCGCACGCGGAAGGCTCAGCTGCGCGTGACCTCCGGCTCTTCGTGCTGCACCGTACCTTGTCGACCATGCCGTCTCGCAGCGGTACCGCCCGTTTTCTGCTGCCCATGACCAACGCCATACGAACCGCCGTTGCGGGGGGCATGCCGTCAGCCCGGCCGGAGGCGTTCCTCAAGCTGGTTCGTGACTGCGGGCAGTTCCTCGTGAACGCGGGAAGCGAGAACGACCTGGCCATACTTCGCGCCGATCGCGATCGCATCCTGACAGGCGTGCTCGGACCTGGCACCCTCACCAGCTCGGCAAACAGCTCCAGCGACACGGCGATCGTCCCGATCGCGGACCTCGCGCCCGATGATCACGCGCCGGTCGCCGACATCGCGACACTTGGCTACGACGATGACGTCGTCGACATCGCCCTGCTCGCGCCGGATGACGAAGTCGTCAGCATCGAGTCGCTGGCGCCCGACGCACCGCACTCGGGCGGCGCGAGCAATGACCAGCCAGCCGACGGCGAACCATCCCGACTCGAGGCGGCGTTCCGCACCCGGCGGGCCCTCGCGATGGGCGGAGACGGCGTCGGCCGCCACAACGCCGACGAGGCGCCGGTGGTTGACATCGGAACCCTGGTCTACCGGGGCAACAGCGCACTCGATCGGATCGAGGAGCTCCACGGCGAGCTCGCCCGCATCGTTGATCACGGCGAACCCAGCATGCCCAGGCTCCGCGCGCTCATCGAGGAACTTGCCGACATGATTCCGCTGGCGCGTGACCCTGCCTGAACAGCGCTGGCGCCGTGCGCTCAAGCTGACCCTCGGCATCGGCGTTTCCGCGGCGATGGTCTGGTACGCGTTCAAGGACCAGCCGTTCGGGACCGTGTGGGCACAGATCACCGAGATGCGCGTGGCCCCGATGCTGGTGGCGGTCGTGCTTGCGACACTTTCCTTCCCGCTGCGGCTGCCACGGTGGCGCGCACTGTTGCGACGCGACGATGGCACGCCTGTGCCGACCGCGGCGATGTGGCACGCGATCGCGATCGGGTTTGCCGCCAACAACACGCTCCCGTTTCGGGCAGGAGAAGTGCTGCGGGTCGCGGTGGTGAGCCGCCTGGGCCGGATACCGTTTGCCACCGCGCTGTCGAGCCTCGCCGTCGAGCGCGTGCTCGATGCCCTGGTTGTCGTCGCACTGCTCTCACTGGGTCTGCTCAACGCCGGATTCGGACCTGGGATCACCCTTCCGGGATCCTCGGCACCGATTGCGACCACCGCCGTCCGGGTCGGCATCGCCTGCGCAGTGGCGCTCGGCATCGCAGCGGTGGCAGCAGTCTATTCAGCCACCACTCTCAGCGTTCTCGCGCGACTGCTTCCCGGCAATCGCTTCGGGCTTGCGTTGCTCGACCTCGCTGCGCGCATGCTTGGTGGACTGAACGCGCTCCGCGATCCGCGTCTCGCGGGATCGGTCGTGGGCTGGACGGCAATTATCTGGCTCGGCAACGCCATGTCGTTCTGGATCGGGTTCCGGGCGTTCGACATCAACGTACCGTTCACGGCTGCGCTGATCCTGCAGGGAGTGTTGCTGATCGGCATCGCGATCCCGCAGGCCCCGGGGTATGCCGGCTTCTTCGAGTTGGTGATCGTGAAGGTGCTGGCCCTCTACGGAGTACCCGAAGGCGTCGGGCTCGCGTTCGCGCTGACGTATCATGTCACCACGTTCATCCCGATCACCGCGCTCGGTGCGTGGTCCGCGACCCGGCCCGGCATCACGCTCAAGCCGCCCACGGAACTGGCGTGACCGACACCCTGACGGCGGAATGCCGCGCCAAGGTGAATCTCTTCCTCCGGGTGCTGGCCCAGGAAAGTGATGGCTATCACGGCATCGAGACGCTCTTCTGCCGGGTGTCGCTTGTAGACACGGTCTCGGTCACGCGCACCGACCGAGGGATCACCCTCACCGTCGAGGGCGCCGACGTGGGGCCCCCGGAAGCGAACCTCGCATGGCGCGCAGCCGAGCAGGTACTCGCCGCGACCGCGCAGCGATTCGGCGTCGCGATTCATCTCGTCAAGCGGATCCCTGCCGGTGGCGGGCTGGGCGGCGGATCGAGTGACGCGGCGCAGGTGCTCCACCTGGTCAACCGCCTCGCTGACAACGCGGTACCGCGCGCCGAGGTGATGCTGATGGCGCATCGGCTGGGGGCGGATGTGCCCTTCTTCGCCAGCGAGGCACCCCTCGCGCTTGCCTGGGGTCATGGCCAGCGGATGATGCGCCTGCCGCCGCTCCCGGCGTTGCCAATGCTGTTGCTGATGCCCGGCGTGCACGTCCCGACGGCCGACGCGTATCGGTGGGTCGACGAGATCCGGGGCACATCGGGTACGCGTGGCGCTGTCACCCTCGACACCGATGTATTGTCGAAGTGGAGCGACATCGCACGACTCGGCGGCAACGACTTCGAGGCGGCGGTGTTCGGTAAGTTCCCGGAGATCCGGGCGGGATTCGAGGCGATGGTCGGGACCCGGCCGCTGCTTTGCCGCATGAGCGGTTCAGGAAGCACGTTGTTCGCGGTGTATCGCAACGCCAGGGATCGTGACGATGCGGTATCGCAACTCGGCACCAGGCATGGAAAGGTCGTCATGACGGAGGCCGGATGACGAAACGCGTTGTCGCCACCATCTTGATCATCGCGTTCCTGGCCGTGGTGCCGCCCCGGGTGGGAGCCCAGCAGGCCGTCCGGCTTCGTGCGGGAATCTCCCAGCCTGTCGCGGCGGGGGGCCACGTCCTCCGCAACGCCCTCCATTCGCAGCGCCGCGGGAACTGGGAAGTGGGGGCTGTACTCGGTGGCGTGGCGGGCGCAGCGTTCGGCTATGCCCTTGTCGTTTTTCACAACGACGGCCTCGCCGAGAAGTGGGGCGTACTGCCGACCGCAGCGACCATCGTGGGATCAGCGGCGATCGGTGCCGGATTTGGCGTATTGGTTCAGGCCCTGGTGAGCCGACTGTAGGCTCGAGCCGCCCCTTCTACCCGACACGCCCCCACTCTGCTTTCTTTGTGGCACTGCCCCGTCGTCCAATGGCAAGACCCCGGTCTTTGGATCCGGTTATCGTGGTTCGAATCCACGCGGGGCAATTGGCGAGAGGCGAGAGGCGAGAAGCGAGAAGCGAGGGGACCCGCTTTCTTCCTTCTCCCCTCTCCCTTCTCCCCTCCCCCTTCTCGCCTCCGCCTTCTCGCCTCTCGCCTCTCGCCTCTCGCTTCTCGCATCTCGCTTCTCGCCGCTTCTCGCCGCTCCCAGTTGCCCCCCTCCGCCTCTCTCCGCTATCTTTCCGGGCTGTCGTTATGGCGGAAATGCCCTTGTCGTCCAAGCCTATGCTCCTGCTCAGCGGGTCGGCCAACCGACCCCTAGCCGAGGAGATCGCCCAGCAGCTGGATACCCAGCTTTGCCGGGTGACGCTGAAGCGCTTCGCCGATGGTGAGCTTTTCGTCCGGATTGACGAGAATGTGCGGGGTCGGGACGTCTACGTGATCCAGTCCACGAACCCGCCCGCCGAGAACCTGATCGAGCTGTTGCTGCTGATGGATGCGGCGCGGCGGGCGAGTGCGGCACGGATCACCGCCGTCATTCCCTACTTCGGGTATGCACGGCAGGACCGCAAGGATCAGCCGCGGGTGGCGATCTCGGCGAAGTTGATGGCGAACATGGTGTCGACGGCCGGGGCTGACCGCGTGCTCGCGATCGACTTCCACCAGCACCAGCTCCAGGGGTTCTTCGACCTGCCGGTCGACCACCTCTACGCGGCGCCGGTGTTCGTCAATCACTACCGGCAGAAGAACATCCAGGAGCCCGTGATCGTGGCGCCGGATGTCGGGTCGGCCAAGATGGCTCGAGGCTTCGCCAAGCGGCTCAACGGCTCGCTGGCGATCATCGACAAGCGCCGGACCGGGCCGAACGTGGCCGAGGTGTTGAATGTGGTGGGCGATGTCGCCGGGAAGGTCTGCATCATTCCCGACGACATGATCGATACCGGTGGGACGATGGCCGAGGCAGTGCATGCGCTCAAGCGTCTGGGCGCCACGGACATCTATATCTGCGCGACGCACGCGCTGCTGTCGGGTCCTGCCGTCGAACGGCTGTCCGCGGCACCGGTGACCGAGATCGCGGTCACCAACACGATCAATCTTCCGCCCGAGCGCCACTTCCCGGCGCTCAAGGTGCTCTCGATATCGGGGCTCCTGGCGAAGGCGATCGGATACACGCACAGCGACCAGTCGGTCAGCGCGTTGTTCGACTGATGACGGTGGCACGGAGGCAGGGATGGACCAGGTGACGCTCGCGGCCGAGAGCCGCGCAAACACGGGCAAGGGCGCAGCGCGCTCGCTTCGGCGCGAAGGCAAGGTGCCGGCGGTACTCTACGGCCACGGCCGTGACCCGATGGCACTCACCCTCGACGCGCGCTCGCTCGGGCGCCTCCTCGACCGCATCGGCGGCGAGACGGCGCTGATCGACGTGGCTGTTGATGGTGCCGCGCCGGTCAAGGCGCTGGTGCGCGAGGTGCAGCGCAACCCGGTACGCCGCGTCGACGTGATCCACCTCGACCTCTACGCCGTCGTGGCTGGCGAGCCGATCACGGTCGAAGTCGCGGTCCACATCGTCGGTACGGCTGACGGCGTGCGCAATCACGGTGGCGTCCTCGAGCACATCCTGCACCGCCTGACGGTCAAGGTCCTCCCCGGCGACATTCCCGAGCACATCGACGTCGACGTCACCAGTCTCGGTGTCGGCGATTCGGTTCACGTGTCGTCGCTGAGCGCGCCCAAGTGCGAGATCCTCAACGATGGCGAGTTGTCGGTCGTCACGATCGTGGCGCCACGGGTTGAAACGGCCCCAGTCATCGAGGAAGATGCTTCTGCCGAGCCCGAGGTGATCAAGAAGGGCAAGGGCGAGGACGCCGACACCGACACCGAGTAAATGGCGCGAGCGATCGTGGGACTCGGCAACCCCGGTCCCGAATACGAGCGCACGCGGCACAACGCGGGCTGGATGCTGATCGACCACCTGGTGGCGCGGTGGGGTTTCACCCCGTTGCGCCGCGCCGACCAGGCAGTGGCCACCTCGGGGACGCTCAACGGCGTCCCCGTCCGTTTGGTGAAGCCCGTGACGTACATGAATCGCAGCGGCGACGCGCTCAAGGCGCTTCGCTCCCCGACATGGGACCCCGCCTCCGACCTGCTGGTGCTGGTCGACGACGTGTCGCTGGCGCCCGGACGGTTTCGCCTCCGTGGTGCGGGCACGCCGGGCGGGCACAACGGACTCCGCAGCATCGAGTCGGCACTGCGTCGCCAGGACTATCCGCGCCTGCGGATCGGCGTCGGACCGAAGCCACCTGAGTATGATGACCTGGCCGACTGGGTGCTCGGCCGGATGACCACCGACGAGCGCACCGCGCTCGACGACATTCTCGATCCCATGGCCGACGCCGTGGAGTGCTGGGTCAGCGAGGGGATCGAGACCGCCATGAATCGCCACAACCGCGGGGCCAACTGATGACGGCACCGCGCCTGACGTCCAACTTCACCCGGACATTCCCGTGACGCTCGACCAACTCGCCCCGATCACCCCTTGGCTCGGTGGCGCCGGCCTGGCCGCTGCCCTCGCGCTCTTCGTGTACCTCACGAAGCAGCCCACCGGCACGCCGCGGATGCAGGAGATCGCGCGCCTGATCGAACGCGGCGCGATGACCTTCCTCAAGCGCCAGTACATGGTGCTCCTCCCCGTGATGGTCGTGGTGGCGCTTGCGCTCGCATGGGCGGTCGGTCCGGCGATCGGTGTGGCGTTCGTCTTCGGCGGCTTCTGTTCCGCACTCGCCGGGTTCACCGGCATGCGGGCCGCCACCAAGACCAACGTTCGCACCACCGAAGCCGCGCGCACCCACGGATTGAGCCGCGCGCTCGAGGTCGCATTCGATGGTGGCGCCGTGATGGGACTTGCCGTCGCATCGCTCGGCCTCCTCGGCCTCGGTGTCGTGATGATGATGGCACTTCCGCAGGGCGCCGCAGCCGAAGTCGCCGATGCGTTCCCGTGGTTCTCCGAGATCGTCGCCGGCTTCGCGATGGGTGCGTCGAGCATCGCGCTGTTCGCGCGGGTGGGCGGCGGCATCTACACCAAGGCCGCCGATGTGGGCGCCGACCTGGTCGGCAAGGTCGAGGTGGGAATTCCCGAGGACGATCCGCGCAACCCCGCGACCATTGCCGACAACGTCGGTGACAACGTGGGCGACGTGGCCGGCATGGGCGCCGACATCTTCGAGAGCTACGTCGATGCCGTGGCCGCCGCGATCGCGATCGGTGCCACGCCTCATCGCCATCCCGGCCGCCGACCGGGTGCACGCGGTCGGCCTCCCCATCGGGCTCGCGACGGCAGGGCTGGTCGCGTCCGTGATCGGGATCGCCTCGATGCGGATCTTCAAGAACAGTTCACCGGAATGGGCGCTGCGCATCGTGCAGCTCCTCTCGGCCGTGTTGTTCCTTGGCGGCGCGTGGTACATGGCGGGTCAGTTCCCGGTGACCATCGACGGCGTACTGGCCAACACCTTCCCCGCGATCGCCGCGGGCACCGTGGCCGGTGCGCTGATCGGCCTTGTCACCGAGTACTACACAGCAGGCGGACCGATCCGTCGGATCGCCGAAGCGTCGGAGACCGGCCCGGGCACCAACATCATTGCCGGCCTCGCCGTCGGCCTGCAGTCCGTCGCGGCCCCGCTGCTGCTGATCTGCCTCACCGTCTGGACGGCGCACCACTTCGCCGGCCTCTACGGTATCGCACTCGCCGCGGTCGGCATGCTCGGCACCGTGGGCATCACCATGACCGTCGATGCGTACGGCCCGATTGCCGACAACGCGGGCGGCATCTCCGAGATGAGCCACCTCGGTCCCGAAGTTCGCGCGATCACGGATCGACTCGACTCACTCGGCAACACCACCGCGGCGATCGGCAAGGGCTTCGCAATCGGTTCCGCCGTGCTCACCGCCATCGCTCTCTTCTCGGCGTACGCATCGTCGATCGCCGCGCACGGCCGCGCCATCGATCTCAACATCCTCAACCCGATGGTGCAGATCGGCCTCTTCATCGGCGGTATCCTGCCGTTCCTCGTCGCGTCGATGACGATGACGGCGGTCGGTCGCGCGGCGCAGGCGGTGGTGGAGGAAGTACGCCGCCAGTTCCGCGAGATCGTCGGTCTCATGGAAGGCACCGCAGCGGCCGACAGCGACAAGTGCGTCGACATTGCCACCAAGGCAGCGCTTCGTGAGATGGTCGTGCCAGGCCTCCTCGCCGTGGTTGCCCCCGTGGCAGTCGGCGCAATCCTCGGCGTCGATGCACTCGGCGGCATGCTCGCGGGAACAACCGTGGCCGGCGCGCTGCTCGCGCTCTTCATGGCCAACGCCGGTGGGGCGTGGGACAACGCCAAGAAGTACATCGAGGCTGGCCACCACGGCGGCAAGGGCTCGAACCCGCACAAGGCCGCAGTCGTCGGCGACACCGTGGGCGACCCGTTCAAGGACACGTCGGGCCCGGGTATCTCGATCCTGATCAAGGTGACCGCGGTGGTGGCGCTGGTGTTCGCGCCGTGGTTTGCTTCGTTGGGGCGGTGAGGTATCGGCCTGTTGTCCTGTTGCAGCGGGGTGGTGCAACTGGGTGACAGGGCCATGCGGCAGCGACCGTGCAGGGCGACAGGATGGCAGATACCGGGTGACAGGTAAGAGGTAACAGCGGTTTCATGGCGGGTGGTCAGGCTTCGGCTTGGCCACCCGTTTGTTTATCGCGGTGATGAGCCCGGACAGCATTCGCGCGACGCTTTCGGCGTGCCCGAGCGCGCTGTGCGCATCCTCCGGTGTCAACAAGCCGCGGTCGCGAGCGAAGAGTAGCTGTGACATCAGCTCGTGAGCGGAAGCTCGCGCGATGTGGAGGAACCTCCGGAACTCACGGTCGGAACCCCGCCCATTGCCCTCCGCGATATTTGAGGCGATCGACGTGGCTGCCCTGCGCAACTGTGATGTCAGCCCAAACACCTCGCTGCGGGGAAAACGGTCGGTCACCTCGTAAATCCGGAGCCCCAAGCGATGAGCAGCTCCCCAAACCACGAGATCACGGAAGTCGGGCATGGGGAATGGTCGGATGGAAAACAGGGGAGAACGGGGTCAAAAGGTCGCAGGAATGGCTAGATTTGCGCGCAACGCACGGAATCGCTGTCACCTGTAACCTGTCACCCGGTATCTGCCACCCTATGCTTTCCCTCGGTATCGTAGGTCTACCCAACGTGGGTAAGTCGACCCTTTTCAATGCGCTTACCTCAGCGGGCGCCCTCGTCGCGAACTACCCTTTCGCCACCATCGAGCCGAACACCGGCGTGGTCGAGGTGCCCGATCCGCGGCTGGGTGAAATCGCCAAACTGATCAATCCGCAGCGCGTGGTGCCGGCGACGGTGCAGTTCGTCGACATCGCCGGCCTCGTGAAGGGTGCGAGCACCGGCGAGGGACTCGGCAACCAGTTCCTGGCCAACATTCGCGAGGTCGATGCGATTGTGCAGGTGGTGCGCTGCTTCGAGGACGACGACATCCAGCACGTGATGGGCGGCGTCGACCCGGAGCGGGACCGCAACGTGATCAATGGCGAACTCGCGCTGGCCGACCTGGTGTCGGTCGACAAGCGACTCGACAAGGCTACGCGTTCGGCCAAGACCGGTGACGCGCAGGCGAAGATGGAGAAGGGATTGCTCGAACGTCTGCTTGCGGCGTTGAGCGACGGCCAGATGGCGCGCACCGTGGTGCCCGCCGATGATGAGGCGGCAACGTATCGGTCACTCACCCTGCTGACATCGAAGCCGGTTCTCTACGCCGCCAACGTGCGCGAGGACGAGTTGGTCGACGGCAACGCCCATGTCGACCGGCTGCGGCAGCTTCTCGCCGCCGACAACGAGGACGCCGAGATCGTGATCTTCTCGGCGAAGGTCGAGGCGGAACTCGCCGAATTGCCGTCGGAGGATCGCGCGGAGTTTCTCGAGTCGCTCGGCGTGAGCGAGTCCGGGCTCGACCGTCTGGCGCGCGCGGCGTATCACCTGCTCGGGCTGCAGAGCTACTTCACCGCAGGCGAGAAGGAAGTGCGTGCGTGGACGGTAAGGAAGGGCGCCAAGGCCCCCGAGGCCGCCGGAGTGATCCACTCCGACTTCGAGAAGGCTTTCATCCGTGCTGAGACGGTGGGGTACGACGAGTTCGTGCGCGTCGGCGGATGGAAACCGGCGCGCGAGCAGGGTCTCGCGCGGGCCGAAGGCAAGGAGTACGTGGTGGAGGACGGGGACTTGATGCTGTTCCGGACCAATCCATGACCGGGCAGGGGCGTAGCTCCGTCCTCGCAGGTGGCGGCGAGATGGGGGCGCTCATGCGCACCATTGACTGGAGCCGGACGCCGGTCGGTCCGGTCGACAATTGGCCACAGAGCCTGCGCACCGCGCTCAGCATCCTCCTGGAAACCGGCTTCCCGATGTACATCGCCTGGGGCCCGGAGTTCACCCAGTTCTACAACGATGGCTACCGGCCGATCCTCGGGTCGACCAAGCATCCTGCCGCCATGGGCATCGGGACACCGGAAACGTTTTCCGAGATCTGGGGCGTGATCGGCCCGATGTTTCATGACGTGATGGGAGGTCGCGCCACCACCCTGATCGACTTCATGCTGCCTCTTGATCGCCATGGATTTGCCGAGGAGTGCTACTTCGTGTTCTCGTACTCGCCAATTCGCGAGGAGAGCGGTGAGGTTGGCGGTGTGCTGGTCACGGTGACCGAAACCAGCCCGCGGGTGATTGGCGAACGGCGCCTCAAGACCACGCAATTGCTCGCCGCGGAAACACGCAGGGCTCGAACGGTCGCCGACGTTTGCGAGATTTCGGCGGAGGTCCTCGCGAGGAATCGCGACGATCTCCCGAGCCTGGAAGTCGACATCGTCTCCGAGGAGCTCGGCGCCGCGTGCAGCGTGCGTGCCGGCGACGGACACTGGAATGTCGAGCCCCTCTCGCTGGAGGGTGCGGCGGAGGCGCCTGACCAGACCATCATGGTCCCGATCAGCGATCCCGGCGGCGGCAAGCCGGTGGGTCGCCTCACGGTGCGCACCAGCTCACGGCTGCGGCTTGATGCTGCGTATCGGGAGTTCCTGTCTGCCATCGCATCGCAGGTCGGAACCGCGGTGGCCGCGGCACGGGCCCTCGAGGACGCGCAGTCACGGGCTGACGCGCTTGCCGAGCTCGACCGCGCCAAGACGGCGTTCTTCAGCAACGTCAGCCACGAGTTTCGCACTCCCCTCACCCTGATGCTGGGACCAACGGAAGACGCGCTGACGTCACCCGAACGCGCGCTGACAGGAGCGGCGCTCGAGGCCGTTCATCGCAACGAGCTTGCGCATGCTGCGCCTGGTCAACACACTGCTCGATTTTTCGAGGATCGAAGCAGGGCGCGTGACGGCGCGCTACGAAGCCACCGACCTCGCGCGCCTGACCAGCGAACTCGCGAGCGCGTTCGAATCGGCGACGGGCGCGCAGGCCTCGATCTCGTGGTCGAAGTGTCGGCCGCTTGGCGAGCCGGCATACGTCGACCGGGAAATGTGGGAAAAGATCGTCCTCAACCTGCTCTCGAACGCCTTCAAGTTCACCTTCGCAGGCACGATCACCGTCGAGTTGGCCGAGGTGGATGGTGCCGCCGAGCTGCAGGTTCGTGACACCGGCGTCGGCATAGTAGCCGGCGATCTGGAGAGAATCTTCGACCGTTTCTTCCGAATCGAACGATCGGTCGGCAGGACCCACGAGGGATCGGGGATCGGCCTCGCGCTCGTGAGCGAGCTCGTCAAGCTCCACGGCGGGGCAATCACCGCGACCAGCACGGTGGACGTGGGCACGGAGTTCACGGTGCGCATTCCACTCGGACGCTCGCACCTCCCGGCAGGCTCTGTCGCGAGCGTGACCACGCCGATCGCCCGGGCCGGAACGGCAGACGAGTTTGTCCGCGAAGCGATTCGATGGCTCCCCGCAGACGCGCATCAGGTCCACGAGACTCCGTCCCCCGCCCGCCCTGCGATGGCTCGAATCCTCGTGGCCGACGACAATGCCGACATGCGTGAGTACCTGTCACGCCTGCTTGCGCCGACCTTCGATGTCCGCACCGCAGCAGATGGTGCGGTGGCGCTGGAGATCGCATTGGAATGGGCCCCAGATCTTGTCCTGAGCGACGTGATGATGCCGAACGTCGACGGATTCGAGTTGCTCGCCGCGCTCCGGGCGCGTGAGACGACCCGTGCGGTGCCGTTCGTCCTGCTTTCCGCACGCGCCGGCGAAGAGGCGCGCATTGACGGGCTGCAGGCGGGCGCTGACGACTACCTCGTGAAGCCATTCTCGGCACGCGAGCTGGTGGCGCGCGTCGAGGCACAGCTCACGCGTTCACGGATCCGCTCGGTGGAGGATGCCCACGCGTCGCGGCTCGAGAGCGTCTTTCACAACGCACCGGTTGGGATTGCGGTGGTGAAGGGACCCATGCACCGGTTCGATTACACCAATGCCGCCTACGACGCCCTCGTGAACGGCCGCGCCAAGGCCGGAATGGAGGTCGCCGAGGTCTTTCCGGAATTCGACAGTCAGCCGATCATCGCGATGCTCGACCAGGCCTATAAGACCGGGGAGCCGTTCCAGGCGCAATCGGTCCCCGCCGTGCTGCGGCGGCCCGACGGTCGTGATGAAGAAAACTTCTACGATTTCGTCCTCCAGCCGCAAAGGGATGAGATCGGCGAGGTCACGGGGCTGGCCATCGTGGTCTTCGACGTCACCGCCCTCACGATCGCGCGCGAGGAGGCCGAATCCGCGAATCGCGCCAAGGATGAGTTCCTCGCCCTCCTCGGCCACGAGCTCCGGAACCCGCTCGCACCAATAGTCACCGCGCTCGAGGTGATGCGGCTGAGTGGACACACCGGAGCCGAACGGGAGCGACTGATCATCGAGCGCCAGGTGCAGCACGTGGTGTCACTCGTCGAGGACCTGCTCGACATCTCCCGGATCACTCGCGGGGAAGTTTCGCTCCGCCTCGAGCGCGTCGACATCACCGACATCACCTCGCGGGCGGTCGAGATGGCGGCACCCGTGATCGAGCGACGCCGGCACACACTGCACGTGGACGTGCCGCACGGCATGGTAGTGAGCGGCGACGCACCTCGTCTCGCCCAGGTTGTTGCCAACCTGCTGACCAATGCGGCCAAGTATTCGGAGGAGGGTGGCAGGATCACGATCGCTGCCCAGGCCATCAGTGGCGACGTCGTGCTTACCGTGGCCGATGAAGGCCGCGGCATCTCTGCGGAACTGCTTCCCAGGATATTCGACCTCTTCTGGCAGGAACGCCAGGAGCTCGATCGGCGGGAAGGCGGACTCGGACTTGGGCTTGCCATCGTGCGAAGCCTGATCGAGCGGCACGGGGGGCGGGTCGAGGCAGAAAGCGCCGGGCGCGGGAAGGGCGCGACGTTCCGCGTCATTCTTCCGATGATTGCCGAAGGAACGACTCCAGCCGTTTCCAGTCAGCAACCCGCTGCTGGCGCGGGCACAAGCCGCCGGGTGCTGGTCGTCGACGACAACGTTGATGCCGCAGATCTCCTGTCCTGCTCCTCAAGGCAACGGGACACGTAGCGTGCGCGGAGTATGACGGCCCGGCCGCGCTGGCCGAGCTCGATACCTTCAAGCCGGACGTGGTGCTGCTCGACCTCGGGCTCCCGGTCATGGATGGGTACGAAGTTGCACGGCGTATTCGCGACCGCCACCGCGGCCCCGAGATCACCTTGATCGCGGTCACCGGATACGGGCAGCCGAACGATCGCGATGCCACGGCACTTGCGGGATTCGACCACCACTTCGTCAAGCCCGTGGACTTCGTCGTTCTCGAGGAACGCCTCCGTCAACCCGGACCCGAGTCCAGATCCTGACGATGACGAAGGTCGCGCGGTGAGGTGCTCGCATCACGTCTGGGCGTGCGTGCTGACGTTGGTATTCGGCCGTCCCCTCGTCGCACAGGGCACCGACACCCTTTCCCCACATCGCGTAGGCTGGCCAGAAGTTGCCGCCACGGCGGCCATCGTGGCGTTCACGGCGTTGTTCGACCCTGCCCTTGCGCGCGCCGCTGCTCACGACCAGTCCGATGCATTGGTGCGATTCAGCGACAATGTCGACCGTTTCGGTGAGGTCAGCGTGATCGCGCCGGTGCTGGTCGGCACCGCGGCGATCGGCCTGCTCGCAAAGCGACCCGAGTTGCTCCGCCTCTCCGTCCGCACCGCGACTGCCATCGGCACAGTGAGCGCGGTCGTACAGGCCACCAAGTTCGCGGTCGGGCGGTCAACGACCGTTCCAGGATCCTGATCTTCAGCGGCACCGACTTTCAGCCGTTCGGAGGCGGCACCACGTCGTTTCCCTCGGGCCACACTGCCGCAGCGTTCGCGCTCGCAACCACCCTCGGGCGACGCCATCGGCGAGCACGGTGGCGCAGGGCGGCCTCTACGCCGTGGCAGCCGGCACCGCGCCGGGCCCGGATGGCCCAGCAGAAACACTGGGCCAGCGACGTCGCGGCCGGGGCGGCCATCGGCATCCTGGCCGGGAAACTTGCCACCGGCGACGTGACCTTCCTCGGGTTGAAGGCCCCGCGCGTCATCGTCACCCCCGACGCCGTCGTCACCGGCTTCTCCGTTCCGCTGCCCCGGGTGCGCTGAACAAAGTCCCGCCGGGTGGCGCCCCGCGCCAGCTGGGAACGCGACCACGCTGGAGGTGTTTCCGGTCGATCGTCTCCAGAAGGAGCAGATCCGCGTCGTGGACGGACAACGGATCACCTGTCGACTGTCGACTTACCCCCCGTTCCCTAGCCCCGATATTGCCCCCGCCGCGCCAGCCCGATATCTTCCAAGGCTGTCCAACTCATCCTCCCCGGCTGCCGCACCAGCGCCGGGGCGTCTCCAGTCCGAAGGAAGGTGCCTGCATGATCCGTTCGTATGAGGCGGTATACATCTTCGACTCCACTCTCGAAGAGGCCGCAGTTACCGAGAAGCTCGACCGCTTTCACGCGCTCGTCCCCCAGGAGGGCGAGGCTGTCATCGACGTCTCCCACTGGGGCCGTCGCACCCTCGCGTACCCCGTTGCGGGTCGCGAAACCGGCTACTACGTCGTCGCGAAGTTCGACGCCGCATCCGAGATGCTGCCCGAGTTCGAGCGTGCGCTCAAGCTCGACGACACCGTGTTGCGTCACCTGATCGTGCTCAATGACGGCGCCCAGATCGCGCCGACGCCCACCACCAAGGACGGCGAGGAGGAGGACTGATGGCCCGCCAACAGAAGACCTGCGCCATCTGCGAGAGCGGTGTGCGGATCGTCGATTTCAAGGATGAGCGCCTCCTGACGCGCTTCCTGACCGAGCGCGGCAAGATCCTGCCCGCCCGGCTGTCGGGCAACTGTGCCCGTCACCAGCGGCAGCTCAGCACCGCCGTCAAGCGGGCTCGCGAGATTGCCCTGCTCCCGTACATCAAGGGATTCGCAGGCTGACAGAACGAGCCATTGTGCCCGGCGATGCCGGGCACCGTCGCTCTTCACTGATTGCCCCGCTGCTGCTGGCGGGGTATCTCGTTGTTGCCCCCTGGATCTTTTTCCTCGGTCCGCTCGCCCTCCTGCTCGTGGTGTCGCGCCCGCGGACACTGCGCGAGTGGCTCTGGATTTCGCTCGCCGTCATCGCCGCGACCACGTTGCTGCGTGCGCCGGTCGACCTTGCCGACCGGACCATCCGCGCCGCCGGCATGTTCTTCACCGGCACCTACCTGACGATGGCGCTTTTCGGCAACCGATCGCTGTTCGTGCGGTGCGCGACCGCCACGGCGGCGGCAACCGCCTTCACGGCCGGCTGGTTCCTCGCACTCGGCGTCGGATTCAGCACGCTCCGCGAAGCCGTCGCGACCCACCAGTGGGCCGCATATCGGACGCTGATGAAGGGGCTTCCCGTCACCCCGCCCGCCGCGTCCGACCAGTTCGTGGCGGACACACCGTTGCTCGAGTTCGGCTACCAGCTCGCCCGCACGGTCGAACAGGTGAGCGAGCTGTTCCCCGCGATGATGGCCCTCACGGCCGTCGCGGGCGGCTGGCTCGCCTGGATCTGGTACCACCGGATCTCGACCCGGCCGATCGGTGTGCCGCCAGGCCTGTTCAGACGGTTCCGGTTCAGCGACCAGATGGTATGGTGGCTGGTGGCCAGCCTGGCGACCACGCTGATACCGCTTTCGCAGGGAGCCCATCTCACCGCGAAGAACCTGCTGGTGGTGGTGCTCGGTCTTTACGCCGCGCGCGGAATCGCGGTGCTGCGCTCAATGCTCCTCGGCGCACCGCCGTTTCTCGTGGTGCTGCTGTGCCTGATCTCCGTTCCCCTGTTACCATTGGCCTTGGCAGGCTGCACCGCGATCGGTGTGGCCGACACCTGGCTCGACCTGAGACGGCGCCTGCCGTCCCCTGAAGGAGTTTCCCGATGATCGAACTGATCCTGCGCGACGATGTCTCCTCCCTCGGCAAGGCCGGCGACCTGGTTCGCGTCAAGCCGGGCTACGCCCGCAATTTCCTGCTCCCGCGCGGCCTCGCGTTCGAGGCAACCGCGGGCAACAAGAAGCGGATCGAGGCCGAATCGCGTGCCCGCGACGCCGCCGCCGCCAGCGATCGCGCCGAGGCCGAGGCGCTCGCTGCCCGGATCGGCGGGGCGTCGCTGGAGTTCAAGGCAAAATCGGGTGAGGATGGCAAGCTCTTCGGGTCGATCACCGCCGGCGACATCGCCGAGCAGCTCGAGGCGCAGGGCATCACGGTCGACAAGCGCCGCATCGAGCTGGAGCACCCGCTCAAGCTGCTCGGGTTCCACTCGGTTCCGGTTCGGCTCCATCACGACGTCCAGGGTGAGGTGAAGGTCAACATCGTCGCCGAGGGCTGATTGGGGCCGCCGGTCGGGATCGGGTATCTCGACGGACCCCGCCTCGCTCGCGGATTTTACGCCGCGGCCGACTGGGTCGCGGCGAGTCGCGACGACCTCAACCGGATCAACGTCTTTCCGGTGCCCGACGGCGACACCGGCACCAACTTTTCCCTGACGCTGCGCTCTGTCGCCGACGCCCTCCGGGCGCTCGGCGACGCGTCGCTTTCGGAAACCGCCACCACCGCAGCCCGCGCAGCGGTGCTCGGCGCCCGGGGCAATTCGGGGATGATGCTGGCGCACTTCCTCCTGGGCTTCGCCGAGGGTCTGGGAGACGTCAGGACGGCAACGAGCACCGAGATCGCCACCGCGGTCCGCCACGGAGCCCGGACGCTCGAACTCGCGCTCGACGAACCGCGTGAGGGAACGATCCTCACCGTGGTTCGCGACGCCGCCACTGCGGCCGAAGCGGCCGCTGCCGGGTCAAGCGACGTGACCACGTTCGTGCGCCGCCTCCACGCCGAGGCGCAGATCGCGCTGGCGCGCACCCCCGACCTCCTCCCCGTGCTCAAGGAAGCCGGAGTGGTCGATGCGGGTGGCAAGGGATTCGTTCGCATGGTCGAGGGGTTCGTGCGCCTGATCAACGGCGATCCGATCCTCGCCGTGACCGCGCCATCGGCCGACGAGGCGATCGCTCCCGCGGCCTTCATGGACATCGTGTCGGAACGTGACTTCCAGTTCTGCACGGAGGTCCTCGTACGAGGCGACAGCCTCCCCCCCGGCAACGATGTCCGCGCCGCGATGCACCAGTTCGGGGGGTCACTGGTTGTGGCAGTGGCGGGCGACATCCTCAAGATCCATGTGCACACCGACACGCCGGAGGCCGTCTTCACCTACGCGGAGCGCTGGGGGCGGGTGGACTCGCGCAAGGCCGAGGACATGCGGGCGCAGCACCGGCGGCTGGCACATCACGAGCAGCGTCGGGTCGCGGTGGTGGTCGATTCGTCAAACGACCTCCCCGACACGGCACTCGACCGCCATCACATCGCGGTGGTACCGCTGCAGGTGATGTTCGGCAACGAGACCTTCCGTGACCGGATCGACCTGAAGCCCGACGAGTTCTATCGTCGCCTCCGCACCGCCGCCGTTCCGCCAACGACGTCACAGCCGACACCGGCGGAGTTTGTGCGAACATTGCGCGCGGCCCGCGCGGAGGCTGCCGAAGTGGTGGGCATTTTTGTGGGAGCGGCGCTCTCGGGCACCTTTGCCTCCGCACAGGCTGCGGTCGCTGCTGCGGGCATCGACAACGTTCACCTGGTCGACTCCCGCTCCGCATCGTTCGGCGTGGGCCTGCTGGCGTTGCGAGCGGTCGAACTGGCCGACGAGGGATGGCCCGCCGCTGCGATCGCCGATGAACTGCGGCGGGTTCGTGATCAATCGGGTCTGTTCATCACGGTCGATACTTATGACAACCTGCTGCGCTCCGGTCGCGTGACACGGGGGAAGGCATGGCTCGGAGGGTTGCTCGATATCAAGCCGATTCTTGATGTGGGAGACGACGGGCGCTTGCGTCGAGTCGACATGGTGCGGGGTCGCGAACAGGTGGTGACCCGCGTGCTCGCCCTCCTCGACAAGGCGCTGACACCCCGCCCGCGCCAGCTGCGATTCGGGATTGCGCACGCCGACGCACCCGAGGTGGCGGAACGGCTGCGTACCGCGCTCATCGCGGCGTTCCGGCCGCGTGAGATCCTCGTCGCGCCCGCCACGGCAGTGCTCGGCACCCACGTCGGCATCGGTGCCTGGGCCGTGACCTATCAGGTCGAGGATGGCGCGGAGATGCCGGCATGAGCCCCGCGAACCGGCGCTGAGCGCAACCCGCCAGTCACGTCGATGGCGTCGCTGCCGGAACCGGTGCGGCGGGCAATCGCGTTGATTGATGATCGCAAGGGCGACCGGATCGTCGTGATCGACCTTCGCGGGCTCAACGATGCCACGGATTTCTTCCTGATTGCATCCGGTACGTCGGATGCGCACGTACGAGGAATTGCCGACGGGTTGGAGCGTGGGATGCTGGAAGACGGCCAGCGAGCCAATCACGTCGAAGGGCTGCCCGCCGGTCGATGGGTCCTGCTCGACTTTGTCGATTTCGTGGTCCACCTGTTTCACCCGGAGACGCGAGCGTTCTACCAGCTCGAGCGCCTCTGGCAGGACGCCCCGGCATACCGGCCGGGGACGTGACGCTTCTCGAGGGGTAACGCATGCGCCGCATCGCCCGCACCATCCTGCTGCTCGCCGCCCTGGCGCTGCCGACTGCGCTTCAGGCCCAGTACTTCGGCCAGAACAAGGTGCAGTACACCAAGTTCGATTTCCGCATCCTGGAAACCGAGCACTTCGATGTGTACTACTATGACGGCGAACGGCCCGCTGCTCTCGACGTTGCCCGGATGGCCGAGCGCTCGTATGCACGGCTCTCGAGGGTCCTCAAGCACCAGTTCCGCGAGCGGAAGCCGATCATCCTCTACGCGTCGCATTCCGATTTTCAGCAGACCAACACCACCCCCGGCGAAGTCGGCGAGGGAACGGGCGGCTTCACCGATTTCCTGAAGCACCGCAACGTCATCCCGCTCACCGGCTCATACCACCATATCGAGCATGTCCTCACGCACGAGATGGTGCACCAGTTCCAGTACGACATCTGGTCGGGCGGCAAGGCTGGGGCGGGCATCCAGACGCTGATCGCCGTCAATCCACCACTCTGGTTCGTCGAGGGAATGGCGGAGTACCTGTCGATCGGTCGCATCGACGCGAACACGGCCATGTGGCTCCGCGACGCGTCGGCTGAGGGAAAGCTTCCCACCATCGACCAGCTCGAGAACGATCCGCGGATCTTCCCGTACCGCTTCGGTCAGGCAATCGTGACGTACATCGGCGATCGCTGGGGCGACGAGTCGATCGGCGCGATCCTCTCGGCCTCGCGCGCGGGCTCGCTCGAGTCCGCGATGCGTCGCGTGATCGGCCTCAACTTCGAGCAGCTCGGCGACCAGTGGCGCGACGCAGTCCAGAAGCAGTATCTCCCCGAGCTCGCGACCCGGGTCAAGGCCCGCGCGATCTCGCAGGAGCTCCTCACCAAGGATCGCAGCGAGGGCACGCTGCACCTGGCCCCGGCACTCTCTCCCGATGGGTCGCGGGTCGCGTACTTCTCCGAGAAGGATTTCTACTTTGTCGACCTCTGGCTGGCCGACGGCATCAGCGGCAAGCCCATCCGTCGACTGTTGAAGTCGACCTGGAGCTCGAACTACGAGACCTTCCGGTTCATCAACTCGGCGGCCTCGTGGTCGCCCGATGGCAAGCTCCTGGCGTTTGCGGCGAAGCGCGGTCCGAAGGACGACATCGTGCTCGTCGATGCCGAGCGGAACAAGGAAGTCGCCAGGTTGGGTGTCGAACTCAGCGGCGTGACCACGCCTTCGTGGAGCCCGGACGGCAGTCAGCTGGTCTTCACCGGCTATGACGGCGGATTGTCGGACCTGTTCATCATCAACCGCGACGGCACCAACCTGCGGCGTCTCACCAACGACAAGTACGCCGACTTGCATCCTGTCTGGTCGCCGGACGGCACCCAGATTGCCTTCACCACCGACCGTGGACCGGGCACAGACTTCGAGACGCTCAGCATCGGCAATCTCCGCCTCGCCGTGCTGACGCTCGCCGACAACCGGATCGAGCTGATGCGGGGGATGGACGTCGGGACCAACATCAATCCACAGTGGTCGCCCGACGGCGGATCGCTGGCCTACGTGTCGGACCGGACGGGCGTGAGCAACATCTTCCTGTACGAGTTTGCCGACGGCGAGTCGTACCGGATCACCGACTTCTACACGGGCGCCCAGGGGATCACGCCGCTCTCGCCGATCCTGTCGTGGGCAAAAGAGGCCGACCGCCTCGCGTTCGTCTACTACGAGGATTCGGAGTACGACGTCTACACGCTCCAGAACCCGCGCAACCTGAAGCAGCAACCGTGGCGCCCGTCCGATCCCGTCGTGGCTGCCGCGCCACTGCCCGACTCGGTGCGCGCGACCGGCTCCGTCGGGGGGCCAGGCGCTGTACCGCGGTGCGCAGGGCCTGCGTCCCGCCGATTCGGTCGGCGTGCTGCCCGATTCGCTGCGGCCGCCACCGCCGGTGTCGATCGCCGCGCTGCTTGACTCGGCCCTGCTCGCGCTTCCCGACACCGCGACGTTCACCGAGCGCAAGTACAAGGTCGGCTTCTCGCCCGATTATGTGGCCCGGCCCAGCATCGGCTATGCCCGCGACAACTTCGGGCGCGGCTTCTTCGGTGGGACGACCGTGTCACTCTCCGACATGCTCGGCGATCGCCAGCTGATCTTCAGCGGCTACATCAACGGGCGGATCAGCGAGGCATCGGTGCTGGCCGCGTACGCCAACTATGCCCGCCGCATCAACTATGCAGTCGGGCTCCAGCAGGAGCCGTACTTCCAGTATCTCAGCAGCGAAGTCACCGAAGGCCCCTCGCCCAGCGAGAACACCTTCGTGACCAACGTGCGGCGGATCATGATCCGGTCGGCGTTCTCGCAAGCATCGTATCCGCTGTCGCGATTCCGTCGCGTCGAGGCTGGCCTGCGCGCCACCAACGTCACCGACGACATCCTGAGCATCAACGAGCCGTTCGACCCGATCAGCGGACTGATCACCCAGGAGCCGTCGCTCACCCGCGAGTCGCTCGGCAAGTTCAGCTACGTCCAGCCATCCGCGGCGCTGGTGTTCGACAACTCGCTCAACGGGTACGTCGGGCCGTTCCTCGGGCGCCGCTCGCGCTTCGAGATCGCACCCACCGTCGGCGAGTGGCAGTTCATGCAATACACCGCCGACATGCGCCGGTACGACCCGATCATCGGCCCGCTCGTCTTCGCGACGAGGGCGATGTACTTCGGACGCACTGGTCGTGACGCCGATCGATTCACCCTCTTCCTCGGCTATCCCGACCTGCTCCGCGGTTACACATCGGGCTCGTTCATCCGGAACGAGTGCGCCGCCGGTGGCGGAGATCCCAACAGCCGCACCGGTTGCGCCGCGCTCGACCAGCTGGTCGGCTCGTCGCTCGCGGTGTTCAACGCAGAGCTCCGCTTCCCGCTGCTCAACGCATCGCTCGGCTTCATACCGCTCGGCTTCCCGCCGATCGAGGGGGCATTCTTCTACGATATCGGCGTCGCGTGGGACGCGGACAGCAAGGTCGAGTTGCGGAATCGGCGCGCCGGAGAATCACCGATCGCCATCCGCACCCCGCTGCGCTCTCTCGGATTCTCGATCAGGGCGAATATCTTCGGGTTCGTGATCCTGCGGTTCGACTACACCAAGCCGCAGCAGCGACCGGGCACCGACGCCTTCTGGACCGTCTCCTTCGGACCGACATTCTGACGATTTCCGCCCTTCGCCTTCCGTTCCTCGCCGCGGCCCTTCTGGTCGCGGCGTGCGGCAGCGACAAGCCCGCCGCAGCCCGCCACCTGCCGCCCGGGCTCCCGGCGGAAGGATCGCTGATGCGCCTTCCCGCCGATGGCGGTGGCGCGATCCTCCTTCGTGGCGACTCGCTCACGGCGCTCGATTGGTCGATCGAGTCGGGATTGCCGAAGATTGCCCGGGGGCTGGGCACCGACCTCGAAGAGAAGATTGTCTACGCGGTTGACGCGGATGGTCGGCTGATCGGCATCGACCTCTTCTCGCGCCGGTCGCGGGTACACCTCGCTGCCGCGAGAGACCTGGTGACCACGCCCGAAGGCGTGATTTTCGGCCTCGACTCGGCTGGACACGCACTCCGATTTGCGGGACGGACACTCACCACATTCAGGGCGTCGCTCGACGCCGGACCCACCACCCTGGTGCGGGCGCCCGGCGTCCAGGTCGCAGCGGTCAGCGGCCGGTCCGGCATCATCCAGGTGATCGGAGATGATGGCGAGGCGCGGCGGATCGAGGCACCCACGGGCCGGGTCACGTCGACCTGGTTCGGCGACATGATTGCCGTCACCACCGATTCCGGGGTGCTGTTCGTCGACCCGCGTGGCAAGCCGGAGCCAAGGTTCCATCGGGTCGACGGCAAGTTGGTCACCTCGGTTTTTTCGCCGTCCGGACACCGACTCTACGTGGCACGTGACGGCGGGGACATCGCGGTGCTCGCCCCGACACTGCAGGGCTCGACCAGCCTGGATGTGCGCGACGCCGGCACCCTCCCGCTCAGTGGGCGCGCCAGCGTGCTGCGCATCGACAAGTCCGGCCGATGGCTGCTCGCCAAGCCCGACAAAGGCGACGAGGTCTGGCTGGTCGACGTGGTCCGCCGCGAACTCACGGCAACCCTCAAGACCCGCTGGGCCGACGACCTCCCGCTGGTGACCGGCGGACGCACGCTGGTGGCGCGTTCAGGGAAGGATGTGGTGGCGTACGACATCACCGGCAGCGCACCGGTCGAGCGAGCCCGGCTCTCCGGCGCTGCGTCGCGATGTGTTCATGGTGGTGCCGTGGGCGCCGCGCACCGCAGCACCACCGCCGGAACCGTCGGCGCTGGCATCGACGGATTCGGTCGATGATCCGAGCGAGTCCGACAGCACCGGCGAGGCCGCTCGATTCGATGCCGGCCGATCCGGCCCAGGTCGATTCGACGGTCGATCCAGTACCCGTCCCCGGCCGGCCCGACGCCGGTGTACCTGCAGGTTTCGTCGTCCCAGAACGCCGAATGGGCGCGAGCCTTCGCGGATCAGCTCAGGCAGGGCGGCTTCCCTGCGCGGGTGCTCGATCCCGCGAAGGAAGACGAGGGATTCCGGGTGGTGGTGGGCCCGTACCGTACCCGCGAAGAGGCCGACGCCACCGGCAGGAGGCTCGGCCGGCCGTATTTCGTGATCACGCTCGGGGCAGGTGGGGCCTGAGGCTGGCTGCAGCGGTGTCTCGGAGGGCGTCAATCCGCTATCTTTGAGGCTTCCAGTGAGTACCGCGTCCCGAGGGTCCCGGCGCTCGCCGCGGCCGCTGAACCCCACACCGACCTCACGATGAAGCTCACCAAGCTGGAACTCTCCGGCTTCAAGTCGTTTGCAGACACCGTCACCCTCACATTCGACGAGGGCGTCACCGCGATCGTCGGCCCGAACGGGTGCGGCAAGTCGAACGTGTCCGACGCCGTGCGCTGGGTGCTGGGCGAGCAGTCGGCTCGGCTGCTGCGCGGCGGGAAGATGGAAGACGTGATCTTCCAGGGCGCCGCGACGCGCCGTCCCGTGAACGTGGCCGAGGTCTCGCTCTTCTTCGACAACAGTGCCGGTGTGCTGCCGACGCCGTACACCGAAGTGGTCGTGACGCGCCGGCTCTCCCGTTCCGGCAACAGCGAATACCTCCTCAACAATCAGGCTGTCCGCCTGCGCGACGTGCAGGACCTGCTGCGCGGCACCGGACTGGGCAGCGACGCCGGCGTGGTCATCGAGGCGAAGATGATCGACCTGCTGCTCTCCGACCGCGCCGACGAACGTCGGTCGCTGTTCGAGGAGGCCGCCGGCGTCGGTCTCTACCGCGACCGCCGGCACACCACGTCGCGTCGGCTCGAGGAGACCAGTGCCGACCTGCAGCGCCTCGAGGACCTGATCGCCGAGGTGCAGTCACAGGTGCGCTCGCTCGCACGCCAGAAGGGGAAAGCCGAGCGTCACACGGCGCTCACCGAGGAAAAGTTCGCGGTCACGATCACGCTCGCACGCCGCAAGCTCGACCAGCTGGCGCTCGACGCCGCGGCGTTCGAGCAGCGTCACGCCGAGCTGACCAACTCGCTGCCACAGGCGCGCAGCCGCCTGGCCGATGCCGAGACGATTCGTGAAGGCACGGCGCAGGCAAGACATGCGGCCGAGCGCCATCGTGGTGTGGTGGTGGAAGACCTGAACGTGACGCGCGTCGCAGTGGGCAAGCTCGACGGCGACCTCGCCGTGGCGTCCGAACGGCTCGCCAACGCAGCACAGCGCCGCGAGCGCGCGGCCCTCGAGCGCAGCGACCTCGAGGTGCGACTCTCGCAGGCACGGATCGATCTCGAGGCCGGCAACCGACGAACGCACCGCGGCAGAGTCGGAACATCAGGGCATCCAGGGAGAGCTCACCGCCCGAGCGCACGCACGAGCAGGACGTCCGCCAGCGCCTGGCGGCCCAGCGCGACGTGGTGCGCCGCATGGAGCAGGAACTGCAGCAGCATGCGCAGCAGCTTCGCTCATTCGAGGGAGAACGCACGGCGCTCGAGGGAGAGCTTGCCTCCATTCATGAACGCATCGCGCAGGAATCTGCGCACCGTGAGACCCTCGACGCCGATCGCGTTGCCACGGGCGAAAAGCGCACCGAGGCGTCGGCGATCGCCGAGCGTCACAGCGAGGCGGCGCGTCACGGCGCCGATGCTGCAGAACAGGCGCGGCTGCGTTCGCGTGAGTTGCGCGACCGCGAGGTCAGGGAGTTGGCAGAACGGCGCAGCATCGAGGACGATGTCGCCAGCATCACCGCGCGCCGTGCCGCTCTCGAGGCGCTCGAACGCGATCGGGTTGGCCTCGCCCCCGCAGCCGCCGCACTCCTCGCCCAACGGGAACGTTTCGGCAGTGGCGTGATCGGACCGCTCGCCGACTTCGTGAGTACCGACGGAGAGCAGGCTGAGCTCGCGGAGCAGTTGCTCGGCGATTTCGTGCACGCGGTGCTGGTTCGGGACGAATCGGTTGTCGCCGATGTCCAGGCATGGCACGCTGCCGAGCAGCCCGGCACCCTGATCCTGCTTCCCACCGAGCCCGGTCCATCGGTGCGGGGTGGGACGCTCGATGGGCGGTTGCGGGTCGAGGCAGCGGCCGTGCCCTGGGTGGCTGCGCTCACGTCCGGCTCTGAGGTGATCGGACGCCGGCGGCCGTGCGCTCCGTCGTCCGAACGGCGCGGTCTACCTGACCGGCCCCGCGACATCGTCAGGTCCGATTCGACGGCGCGCCGAGCTCAAGTCGCTCGCCCGCGACCTCGACGTCGCGATGGCGGCCCTTGGTGGTGCAGACGCTCGCCGTGATGCCACGGCCAGGGACCTTGCTGCCGCCGAGGTGGAGGTTGCCGACACGCAGCAGGCTGCGGAACGGCTGCGCGAGACCGAGCGTCAGGCGGTTGCGGCGCGTGAGGACCTGATCCGCCGGGTCGCGAATCTCGACCGCGAACTCGGTGAGGCCACGACCCAACTCGAGCGTCTCGCCGAGCGGATTGCCCGTGCAGAACAGCGACGCGCCGTGGTCGAAACCAGTGCCGTGGAAGGCGCGCAGGCGCGCACTCGTCTCGACGAGGCGCTCGTCACGACGCGCGCCCAGCTCACCGAACTCGAGGCCGCGCAGGAGCAGGCACGCGACGATCGCTCGCAGTGGCAGGTGCAGGAGGCGCACGTGGCCGCCCGCCTTCGCGGGGCGAGTGAGGCCATCGCTCGATCAGAAAGGATCATCGCCGAGGCACAGGCTTCGGGTCAGGCGCGCACCGAGGAGATCGCGCGGCTCGATGCCGACCAGGCCGACCTCGAGGCACAGCGGTCGCAGTGGCAGGGTGGCCGCGACGAGCGCGCCTCGCAGCTCGTCGCCCTCGAGACCGCCGCGGCCGAGGCGGAGGGAGCCCTGCAGGCTGCCGACACCCGGCTTGCCACCGCCGAAGCCGATCTCGCGTCAGCCCGTCGCGATGTCGAATCGATGAACGAGGAGTACCACCGACTCGAGCTCGGCGTCACCGAGGCCACCGCGATGCGCGCGCGGATCGTCGAACGCGTCGAGACCGAATGGAAGCGACCATTCGAGGTGTTGGTGGAAGCTGCACCGTCGCTCGATCTCGACCTCGACACCCTGGAGACCGAGGCGGAGAGGATCAGCGGCGGCGCTCGAGTCGATCGGTCCGGTGAACGCCCTCGCCGTCGAGGAGCACGCCGAAGAAAGCGCGCGTGCGACGATGCTCCAGGCGCAGCGCGACGACCTGGTGGCGGCACGGCAGGCACTGTTGCAGGCCATTCGCGAGATCGATGGCACCGCAAAAGCGCATGTTCATGGAGACGTTCGAGGCGATCCGGACCAACTTCACGAGCGTGTTCGACACGCTGTTCGGCGGCGGCGAGTGCGACCTCAGGCTGAGCGATCCCGATGATCCGCTCGAGGCCGAGATCGAGATCCACGCCGCGCCGCGCGGGAAGAAGACCCAGCGCATCCACCTGCTCTCGTCCGGCGAGCGCACGCTGGTGGCGGTGTCGCTGCTGTTCTCGATCTACCTCACCAAGCCGAATCCGTTCTGCCTCATGGACGAAGTCGATGCGCCGCTCGACGACGCCAACGTCGGACGGTTTCTCCTCCTGCTCGACGAGTTCAAGGAACAGACGCAGTTCCTGGTGATCACCCACAATCCGCGCACGATGCAGGCCGCCGATTCGGTCTACGGCGTCACCATGCAGGAGCCGGGTGTCTCGACCATCGTGGGTGTGCGCCTCGGCGATCATGTTGCCGCGGCCTGACGCACCCGACCCTGACACGGACAACGCATGCTGATCGTGATGAAGCAGGACGCCACCCCGGACCAGATCGCGGCGGTGGTGGGCAAGATCGAGGGGCTCGGCTACGAGGCACGCCCGATGCCGGGTCGCCAGCGCACCACCGTTGGCCTCGTCGGGAACGATGGACGCGTCGACTCCTCGGTCATCGACGGCTTGCCAGGGGTGGCCGAGGTCATCCACGTCTCGAAACCGTACAAGCAGGTCTCGCGGGAGTGGAAGCCCGAGCCCACCAAGGTGCAGCTCGGCGACGGTACGGCGATCGGCGGCCGCGAAGTCGTGGTGATCGCCGGCCCCTGCTCCGTCGAGAGCGAGGAGCAGATCATGGCGTCGGCGAGGCTGGTCCGCGCTGCCGGCGCAACCGGACTGCGTGCCGGGGCGTTCAAGCCGCGTTCGTCGCCCTATGCGTTCCAGGGAATGGGAAAGGCTGGCCTCGAGTTGCTCGCGCACGCGAGAGCCGAGACCGGGTTGATGATCGTCACGGAGGCGATGGACCCTGCCGGTCTTGAGCTGGTCGCGGACGTTGCCGACATCATCCAGATCGGCGCCCGCAACATGCAGAACTATTCGCTGCTCAAGGAATGCGGTCGGCTCCGCAAGCCGATTCTCCTCAAGCGCGGCCTTTCGGCCACCATCTCGGAGCTGTTGCTCTCGGCCGAGTACATCCTGTCGGAGGGCAACCCCGACGTCATCCTGTGCGAGCGCGGGATCCGGTCGTTCGACCCGTCGACCCGGAACCTCTTCGACCTCGCAGCCGTTGCAGTAGTTCATGGCCTGTCGCACCTGCCCATTGTCGCCGACCCGAGTCACGGCACCGGGCACCGCGACATGGTGCCGCCGATGGCGCGTGCGGCGATCGCAGCAGGCGCGGATGGCCTGCTGGTGGAGATGCACCCGAACCCGGAGCGCGCGATGTCCGATGGCGCCCAGAGCCTGTACCCCGAGCAGTTCGAGCGGATGATGCGCGATGTGTCCGCGATCGCAGACGTGATCGGTCGCGGCCTCGCTGTACCCGCGGCGGCCGTATCCTGATGCGGAGCGTGGTGCTGGCTGTAATGGCAAGCGTGGCCGTTCAGGCGCCTGCCGCCTGCGCAAGCTGGCCAGCCCGACGCTGCGGCGATCGTGACCCGTTCGGCACGTACGTACAAGGCGTTGACGGCGCTCCAGGCAGATTTCCGCCAGCGCATCGAGGATCCATTCCTCGGCGCGAGCGACGCCAAGGGCGTGCTCTCGCAGGCCGGCAACAACCGCTTCGCCATGCGATTCACCGATCCCGCCAACGAAGCGATCGTGATCGATGGCAGCAAGGTGTGGGTATACCTGCCGAGCAGCATGCCGGGACAGGTACTTCGATATCCGATGCCCAGTGGACCGGTCTACGGCTACAACCTGCTCGCGTGGTTCCTCGAGCGGCCGCTCGAACGCTATCGCGTGAGCTACCTGAAGACCGAAGACCATCAACGGCCGGAAGGCCGATGTCCTGCTCCTCGAATCGGTGGCGCCAGACCTCCCCTTCCGACGGGCAACCGTCTGGTTCGATCGCGACGATGCCCTGCCCCGCCGCCTGGAGATCCAGGAACGCAGCGACAGCAAGCGGATCGTGGAGCTCTCCCGCCTCCGACCAAACGTGACGATCCCGGCCAGCGTGTTCATCTTCACGCCGCCAAGCGGCGTCAAGGTGGTCGATCAGAAGACATGAAAGGTTGAAGGGTTTAAGGGTTTAAGGGTTGAAAGGCGACCCTTAAACCCTTAAACCCTTCAACCCTTCAACCTTTCAACCCTTCCGCGATCTCCAGCGCCCCCCTCGCAAGTGCCTGATACAGCTCACGATCGGACGCCTCAAGAACGCGGAGATGCGTCGCGACCGTACCCGCATCGCCACGTACCACCGGTCCGCTGAGCGACGCCGCGGTCCCCAGTTCGCCGATGTTCGCGAGCGCGCGTCGCATGAGCGGCAGATAGAGCGTTGCGGCGGCATCCCCTGCCCCGGCGTCTCGTGCGAGCCGCTCCGCAACGTGCGCCAACACGACCAGATAGTTGGCAGCGAACACCGCGCCAGCGTGATAGCGTGGCTTCGAGGCTCCGTCGAGCTCGATCACGGGTGTCATGCCGAGTGACGTCGCAAGGCCGCGCGCAGCAGCCACGGCACGACGATCACCCTCGACCACGGCTGGCGTGCCATCGAGCAGTTCGCGGTTCTCCAGCAGGTGCGATGAACGTCATGAGCGGGTGGAGCGACCCGAGGGCCGCACCGGTACTGTCCAGCGCTGCCAGTGCGCCCCGGCCATGCAGCCCGGAGCAATGGAGCACGACATGATGGGCGGCGATCCGGTCCAACCGGAACAGCTCCTCCGCAACGTCACCGATCGCGTCGTCCGGCACCGCCGCCAGCACCACATCGGCGCCGTGGCAGCGCGTCACTCCACGACGCCACCGCCACCAGGCCTCCCGATACCGCCTGGCCACCGCGCGTGAGCATCGTCACGGCATGTCCCGCATGCGACAAGGCGCGTCCGAGCGATAGCCCGACGCGCCCAGCGCCCACGATGGCAACGGACGACAACGTCACGGCGCGCGCGACACCTGCATCATCAGCGCCGCCGGCGTGGGCGATGCGTCGAGCAGCGCCACGGCAGCCTGCACCTGCGGATCGCTCGCGGCGCGACGACGGAGTTCCACCTGTCGGCCGAAGACGTACCGCGCAACTTCGAACGCGATGTGCTGGTCCATCAGGGTGCGCCCGGCCGCCTGCGCCTCAGGCGACAGCGTGACGCCCTTGGCGGCGAGCCTGCGCGACAACTGCCTGGCGCAGCGCCTCGTCCACGACGAACGCCTCGCTGGTGACCGTCTTCTTCTGCTTCGCATCGATCGCCGTGGCAACCAGTGCGTCGCGGTAGGCCGCAACATCGCTCCCCAGGGCCTTCCCGAACTCCTTTTCCCGGTCGGTGATCGTGTCGGCACGAACGATACGATCGGGCACGATACCGCCGCCGCCACGAATGGTCCTGCCGCCGACTGTCTTGAAGATCGGCAAGGTGTCGAGGCGGGCCGAATCAGTCCCCGCGGCCTGCGACGTGACCTGACGAACCTGGTCGGCCTCGTTCTTCGCGGTACGCTGGATCGTCCGCCCGCTCGGCGTGAACCACCGGGCGGTGGTGAGCTTCAGGGCACGGTTCGGCGGGAGCCGGAAGAGCGACTGCACCAAGCCCTTGCCGAATGTCGGCGTACCCACGACCACTGCACGGTCGTTGTCCTGCAATGCACCGGCGATGATCTCGGCCGCACTCGCCGAGTACTCGTTGACCAGCACCACCACCGGCATCTCCGGCCAGAGTTGCGGCGCCGCATCCGCGAACGACTTCGACGTGCCTTCCGCCCTGCCGCGTGTCGACACGATCTGCTGCCCCTGGTCGAGGAAGAGGTCGGACACGGCGACACCCTGGTCGAGCAATCCACCCGGATTGGCGCGCAGGTCGAGGATCAGTCGCTGCATGCCCTGCTTGCGGAGGTTGTTGATCTCTTCCTTCAGTTCGTTGGCCGACGTTTCGCTCACCGGATTGAGCGCCACGAAACCCGTTGACCCCTGCAGCATCGTGCCAGGCTGCACCGAACGGTTGTGGATCGTCTCCCGGACAATGCCGAAGGGCAGGAGCGCCGCGAGGCCGGGTCGGCGAACCTTGATCTCGATCTTCGTGCCGGGCGTGCCCGCGCAGCACCTTGAGGGCCTCGTCCTGCTTGAGCCCCTGGGTCGTCTTGCCGTCAACCTCGACCACCTGGTCTCCAGCCTGCAGACCGGCGCGCTCGGCTGGCGTGTCGGGGAGTGGCGCCACCACGGTGATCCAGCCGTCGCGGACATCGATCTGCATGCCGAGCCCACCGTAGTTGCCGGTGGTCGACTCGATCAACTGCTTGTAGTCGTCCCCCTCGACCAGTGACGAATACGGATCGTTGAGCTCGGCGAGCAGCCCCTCGGTGGCCTTGTGGTACAGGTCGTCGCGTGAGAGCGAATCGACGAAGTATTCGCTCACGGTGCCCGAGCACTTCGTTGAAGAGCTGCGGCGAGGCGACGCGCGACGGGGCGGCATCGACCTTCGCGCCCTGCATCATCCATCCGCCGGCAAAAAATGACAGCGCGCAGATGAACGCGATGAGAGGCCAGCGGGCGCGCGAGTTCTGTGGATCAGGTGTCTGTTGTGGCATGCCGAGCACTACTCCGGACGAGGACGAAACGTTTCGGGACGAGCAGCAACGCAGAGCGACCAGGCCGATGCAAGAACCCGTTCGGGGGACGAGTGCGCATCGAGATGGTACACCCCCGGACCATGGGCATCTCGATATGCGTTCGCGACGCGGTCGTGGAACTCGACGGACTCCCGCTCCAGCCGGTCGGCACCCTTGCCCATCAGTGCCTGGCGGCGGCGGCCTTCGGCGGGATCGAGGTCGAGCACCAATGTCAGGTCTGGAACCAATCCACCCGTGGCGGCATCGTTGACCCACCTGACCTGCGCCAGCGGCAACCCACGACCGGCTCCCTGATACGCGAGCGTAGACAGGTCAAACCGATCCGACACGACCACGGTTCCACGGAGCAGCGCAGGGTGAATCACGCGGGTCACCAGGTCGGCGCGTGCCGTGACCATGTAGAGCAGCTCCGCCTCGGCCGTCCACGGCCGTTCCGCGTCGAGAAGCTCGCTGCGCAGCGCCTCGGCGACCGGCGTTCCACCGGGTTCGCGGACGGCCATCACGTCGACGCCGTCCGCACGCATCCGGTCGAGCAACGCGCGGCCGAGTGTCGTCTTCCCCGAGCCCTCGGGCCCCTCGAGCACAAGGAAGAATCCGCGCTGCATCAGAGCGTGATGATCCCGCTGGTTGCCCCGCGCTCGATGCCGTCTCCGATCGCCTGGTTCACCTTGGCCATCAACTTGTCGACGTTGGTGCGCGCCACCAGGTACGTCTGGCCAACGGGCGACAACTCGAACTCGCGAAGCGTCGACTCGTACTCCTTGGCCTTCTCATCATCCGGTGCCTGTCCCTGCGCCATCAACTGGTCGAACTCGCGGGTGAGCCGCGAAATGGTCTCGAGCCGGGTCTGGGCCTCGGGATCCTCGCGCAACCCGCCTTCGGCGCGACGCAGGGCCTTGTATTCGTTCGACTGGCCGATCAGGCGGCCGAGTTCCTGTGCCTTGTCTTCGATCACTGCAATGTCTCCTGTCGCGCCAGCAGGAAGCGCGCGCGACCAAACAGGTCATCCTGCACCATGACATCGGACCAACCCGATGCCCCTGCGAGCAGCGCAGACTGCGCCGCTCGCCGACAATCCAACTCGATCGCGATCCACCCGCCCGGTGACACCACCGACCGCGCACCAATGAGGAGGCGACGGGTGGCGTCGAGGCCATCGTCGCCACTCACGAGCGCGAGGGCCGGCTCGTGGTCCCGCACGCCGCTGGCGAGTGCATCGTACTCTGCTGCAGCGATGTACGGCGGATTCGACACCAGGAGGTCAACCATCCCGGTGATCGGCGCCATCAGGTCGCCCTCGAGCCACGTGACGGCCAAGCCGGTCCGGTCACCGTTGCTCCGTGCAAGGGCAAGCGCATCACCCGACAAGTCGACCCCGATGACCTCGTCGAATCGACCTTCATCAGCGAGCGAGAGGGCGATCGCACCCGTCCCGGTGCCGATGTCCGCGGCGCGCCCGGTCTGCACGCGGGCGAGCGCTGCGTCGACCAGTCCCTCGGTTTCCGGGCGCGGAATCAGCGCCCGACGGTCGACGGCCAATGTGAGCCGACGAAAACCGGCCACTCCGGTCACGTACTCCAGCGGTTCGCCGGCTGCGACCCGCTCGGCCGCCGACACCATGCGGGCAGCGTCTGCTCCGCTGATCGCGGTCGTACCGTCGAGGCTCGGGTCGCCCGGCAGCGCGAGGTCACGCCACAATCGTGCGGCGGTCCGGCGCACCTGCTCACCGCCGCCGGCGCGCAGGATGCTGGCCGCCTGCACCATCACGTCGCCAGCCCCCAGTGCAACATCACGCATCGTCGGATTCCGCGCGTGAGGCGGTGCGCAGGGCATCGATCAGCTCGTCGAGGCGGCCATCCATCACGTCGTCGATGTTGTGCACCGAGAGATTGATGCGGTGGTCGGTGATGCGGCTCTGGGGGAAGTTGTAGGTACGAATCTTTCCCGACCGATCGCCGGTGCCGACCATCGCGCGTCGGGTTGCCGACCGCGATGCCTCCTGCTCGGAAATCATCCGATCGAGGAGCCGGGCGCGCAACACTTCCATCCCCTTGAGCTTGTTCTGCAGCTGCGACTTCTGGTCCTGCTGGCTCACCACGAGCCCGGTGGGCAGGTGCGTGATGCGCACCGCCGAGTCGGTCGTGTTCACGCTCTGTCCGCCCGGACCTGAGGCGCGGAAGACATCGATTCGCAGGTCTTGCGGGTCGATCCTGACGTCGACTTCCTCGGCCTCGGGCAGGATCGCCACGGTGGCAGCGGAGGTATGGATCCGACCCTGCGTTTCCGTCGCCGGAACCCGCTGCACCCGGTGCACGCCCGACTCGAAGCGGAGGAGCCCGTACGCGCCCTCGCCACGCACGGCCACGATCGCCTCCTTGAGCCCTCCGACATTCCCCTCTGCAATCTCGATCGGCTCGACCTTGAGCCGCCGACGCTCGGCGAACCGGGTATACATCCGGAGCAACTCCGCGGCAAAGAGACCGGCTTCGTCGCCGCCGGTGCCCGCGCGCACCTCGAGGATCACGTCGCGGTCGTCGTGTGGATCCCGCGGCATCAGCAGGTCACGCAGTTCTGCCTCGAGGGCGTCGATCTCGTCGGGGAGCCGGTCGAGGTCTTCCTGCGCCAGCGCGACCATGTCATCGTCGGGTGATGCGGCGATCTCCTTCGCATCGGCGAGTTCGCGCTGGGCGCGAGCAAGCAGATCGGCCGCGCGCACGATCGGTGTGAACCGGGCGTGTTCGCGGCCGAGGGATTTCAACCGGGCGGGATCGCCGCCGATGGCGGGATCACCAAGTTGCCGAGCGACCTCCTCCGCCCGGGCGAGCGCCTGGCGGAGTCGGCTATCCACGGCTCAGGACTGGGCGGGCGCGTCGCTGCTGTACTTCCGGCGGAACCGATCGATGCGTCCGGCAGTATCAATCATGCGCTGCTTCCCGGTAAAATACGGGTGGCACAGGGCGCAGACTTCGACACTGATGCCCTTGGCCGTGCTACGCGTCTCGAAAGTGTTGCCACACTGGCAGTGGGCAGTGATGGTCTCGTAGACCGGGTGCATATTGGGCTTCACGGCATTCCTCACGTTCGTTGCCGTGGCTCCGATGCGGAACCACGATAGCTGGTAAATATACGGGGTTGGCGGGGTCAGGTACAACCCGGTAGCTGTGGGGCGTCTCCAGCAGGGGGAGCCCATCACTCTGGAGGCTGGCATGACGTTCTGGCGCAAAACCATCATGGCCCTGGCGGTCGCAACCACCCCCGGCGCTGCGGCCGTGGCACAGTCCGGCGTGTCGGTCGGCGGTTTCGAGACCGAAGGGTCGGTCGGGCTCACCCGCGACGAATACGACGCCCTGGGGCGGGCCCTGAGCGCCCTCCTGGCCGCGGAGGTCCGCGGCACGGCGGGCGCGCAGGTGATCCCGATCTCTGTCGGTGGGTGGCAAGCCGGGCTCGGTTGACCTCACGGCCGCCCGCAACGCCGCGAGTGCCGCCGGGGCCAAGGTCCTGGTGGTGGGATCCCTCCTCGACCAGTACGGTGACATCCATGTCGAGGCCAGGATGATCAACGCGGCCACAGGGGAGCCGATCGCCGTCATCCGGGGCGACCCGAAGCTGGTGAAGCGCGAGCAACTGGCCCAGGCGATCGCCGACCTGGCCGATCGGCTTGCCCAGCAGCAGGGAGGCGCCTCCCGATCGGGAGCGACGCGAGCGGCGGTGCCGGTCGACGCGCTGGTGCATTTCGGGAAGGGATTGCGGCTCGAGGATGCGGGCGACAAGGCGAAGGCGGCGGAATCCTACCGGGCAGCCGTACGCGCGGCGCCGGGGTTCACCGAGGCGTCGGCGGCTCTCCGGCGCGTCGGGAGCTGACCGCGAGCCCTACGAGGCACGCGGCGATGCCCGGGAGGGTGGCGAGCTGCATCACCTGCAGGTTCCACTGACCGCCGAGCGACGGCGCCAAGGCCAGCAGCACCCCAACGGTGACCGACAGGATCATCAAGGCGGCCGCTCCGACGCCGACTCGACCGGGGCGGCGGCGCCAGAGTAGCGGGATGACCAGGAGTGCCGCCGGTGACATGAACAGGATGTTGCGATTGGCGGCGCTGAACACGTGGTCGGTGCCGAACCACAGGAACAGCAACACCAGTCCACCGACACCCGCCACGATCAACCAGACGGTCGCCGCAATCCGTCCCAGCGCAGCGGCACTGCCTCGCATCAGCCCGGTGGCGATCAACCCGGCCATGATCAAGCCCGCCAGCTGGAACTTCCATCCCCAGGCGGGAGGGGCCGCCTCCACGCGGTAGGCACCGAACTCGAGCAACGTCCCCTCGGTCGCCACCAACGGGATCTCGGTGCCATCAGGTCGAGCGACGGTCAATTCGCGCACCCGTTCCTGCAGCTTGGCCGGCAGGAACATCTCCTCCCACTGACTGATCGGTCGGTCGGTGCGTGGGCCCTGCCCGAGCATGATCCCGGTGTACATCAGCACGTCGTTGGTGAGCGATCGCTGGGTGTGAAATCGAAAGTTCCCCTCTGCGGCCCTGGGCGACCGTGCCATCGCGCAGCGCGCCCTGCAGCACGCGATCGAGCGCATCGCGCACCCGCGTCGAACAGTTGTCGAGGAAGTAGTCGTACGTGTACACCCGATTCTCGGGCAGTGCATTGTACGCGAGGTAGGTGGCCAGTTCGGAGCGCTGCGCGGGGGAGAGGTTGAGTTCCTGCGCCACCACGTCGCGCTCGGCGTGGGTGTACTGCCTGAGCGTCTCACCGAGATCGGAAACACCGAGCCAGTATCGAGGACGTCCCTTGATGAAGTTCGTCACGAAGCCGGGGGTCGTGAAATCGAACGTTCCGTAGTTGTAGACCAGGTCGGTACCGGTGTCGAGGTCGCGGATCCAGATCGCGTTGTGACCGTAGCGTTCGTACACCGACCGACCGGGTCCCATCGTGATCGAGGAACACCTGCATCGACGCGCCGGGATCGGCGGGTGGCGTCGGGGCCTGCGTGAGGAGCGGCGCCCATGCGATGACCATCGCTGCAGCCGCTGCGGTGAGGGCTCCCCGCCATTTCACAGCGCGACGTCCTTGCCTGTCTCGGCCGACTGGTAGATCGCATCCATGACCTTCATGAGCGCCACTTGCTCGGCGAGGGCGGGCGGCTGCGACTCGCCGCGGACGCACGCGGCAAAGTGAGCCCATTGTGCCCGCACACCGAGTGCGAACGGCGTCTCACGCGAGTGGGCTCCGGACGCGGCCACGTCGCGAGCCACACCGTGGAAATCGCGCCAGATGGCGAGCGGCATGATGCGGGCCGAGCCCTTTGCCGCTCGTACCGCGATGCCGAACCGCTCTCCGGGACCGACAAAGCGCCAGGTGGTGTCGATATGGATCGCCGCACCGCCGGCGAGCGACACCAACGCGATGCCCGATGGTTCCACGCTGCGATCACGGCCCCGCTCCGGGAAGATCGCCGACACCCGCGCAACATCCGGAAAGCCGGCGAGCCAGAGCGACATGTCGAGCAGGCCGAGTCCGAGGTCGAGCATCGCGCCGCCGCCGGACAGCTCGCGCTTCTGCCGCCAGCCCAGCGACGCGCGCCCGGACCTCGCAAGGAACCACCACGCACGGATCGACTCGAGTTCACCGAGTTCGCCGCTCTGCATGAACGAGCGGATCTGCTGGATATCCGGGCGATAGCGATGATTCGCGCCCACCATCACGACCCGATCCTTCTTCTGTGCCAGCTTGGCGAGCTTGGTGGCACCGGCTGCGGTGAGCGCAAACGGCCGCTCGATGAAGACGTGCAGCCCTGCGGTGACCGCCGCCTGGATGTGTGATTCGTGGAGGTGGTTCGGCGTGCAGACGAGAACCGCGTCGGCCTGATCGTACTCGACCAGTTCAGCGAGGTCGTCGTACGCGGCCGGAATGTCGAAGCGGTCGGCGAGTGCCCGGGCCTTCGGGAGATCGTTGTCGCAGATGCCCACGATCTCGACGTCCTTCATCCGCTTGAGCGCTGGCAGGTGACCGACCTGCGCGATTGCACCTGCACCTACGATGCCGAGCCGGATTCGATCGCCCATCGCGCTGCTCCCTCTCAGTAGATTCGGGTGAGTTCCGCACCCGGAAAGTAGCTCTCCAGGATCGCGACGTGGTCATGACCGGCACGGGCGCGCCCCACCGCGCCCCACTGGCACATTCCCACCGCATGGCCGTTCCCGCGCCCACTGATTTCCACCTTCTCGAGCCGGCCACCGCTGCGGTCGATGCGGACCTCGAAGTGGGTGCTCCGCAGTATTCCGCCGGCGGACATCGCGAGCACTCGCCGGATGGTTTCTCCCCGCACGCGAGTGCTGCCGCCCCGTCCCCTCAGGTCTATGGCGGCAACCCGCCCACTCGGCGTGTGGTCGATCACCCTGATGTCGGTGAGGTCGCTGGCGCGGCCCACCGGGAGACCCTGTCCCGGCAACGACTTTCGCAGCACCGCGGTCAGCTGACGAGCGGTCCACGTCTCGGTCCACCGAAACCGCGGCGAGATCGCACACCACGCCGCACCGGTTGACGGATCGATGTCATCAACGGCCTTGAGGTACGACCGTCGCGCGCCGGCGAACGCAGCACTTCCCTCCTCGGTACGGCCGCCGCAGGTCGACGAAAAGAATGCCTCGATCGGCTCGCCGTCCTGCATCAGTACCTGGCCACGGGTTGCCTCCACCGCCGCCACCGCCATCGCGTTCTCGTTGGCCACTCCGATGTACACCTGGTCGTTCACGTCGGCGACGAGATCGAACCCCCGGGAGTTCCAGCGACCGCGATTGCGGAGCGCATACGTGCGCGCCGCCACGGCCTGCGCCTTCAGCGCCTCTTCCTCGCCGGGCGCGCGCCGTCCCATCTCGGCGCCAACCACGCCGCCGAGGTAGTCCTCGAGATCGACGACGTTGATGACGGTCAATCCCGGAGGCCCCGCGGCGCAGCTCGACCGATCCGCGGTACTCGCGACCGTTGATCCGGATGGTACCTCCGCTGTCCGCAGGGACCAGCTGGAGGGTGCGGCGCTGGATGTCCGGAAGCGGTCCACCGATGGTGACACCGGAACCGCGCGGCGCCGCGTCGATCGCGGTGGCGGCATCGACAACACCGAGATCGCCCTCATCGGGATCGATCACCCGGAACGCGCTCCCGCCACCGATGGTCGCCTTCGAGGCCTCGACCACGATGCCGAGGCGAAAGGCCGGTGCTGCAGTCCGTGGACCGGGGGTGGGCGTGGTGGCGTCGGGCGGTACGCATGATCCGATCGCGACCCCAACTGATGCCGCGATCACCAGCCGAACCGCCGGATGCGCAATCAACCGCGGAAGTTGCCGAACTGGAGGTCGACGTCGAAATCGCCGGCACGAAGCATCGCCATCACTGCCTGCAGCTCGTCGCGCGACGGAGATGTCACCCGGAGTTCGTCACCCTGGATGCTGGCCTGCACCTTCTTGAACCCGCCATCCTTGATCGCCCGCTGGATCTTCTTCGCGGTCTCGGGCGCGATGCCCTGCGCGAGCGTGAGCGTGCGCCGCACCGAACTGCCGGCGCCCTGGATGTTGTCGCCCACCGTGAGGTTCTTGACCGGGACCCCGCGCTTGATCAGCCGCGCCTGGACGACATCGAGGAGCGCTTCCATCCGGAAATCGTCGTCCGCAGCGAGGGCGATCGTCGCCTTGTCGCGGTCGAGCTCCACCGTGCAGTGGGTGCCCTTGAAGTCGTAGCGCTGCGCGATCTCCTTCAGCGCCTGGTTGACGGCGTTGTCGACCTCCTGGAGGTCGACGCCGGTCGAGACATCGAATGATTGATTGGTGGCCATGGGTGCAGGATAATGTTGCGAGAAGCGAGAGGCGAGAGGCGAGAGGCGGGTATGTCATCCCTCAACCCCTCACCTTCGCGTTGCTCAGGGTCGGGGGTCGGGATGACCACTCGTTGTTCCTTATCCCTTATCCCTTCTCCCTTCTCCTTTCTCGCCTCTCGCCTCTCGCTTCTCGCCCCTACGCCACGAGCAACCCCGTCGCGTACATCACCAGCAGGCCGGCCAGGACGCCGCCCGCGATCGCCGGGCGCCACACCGGCTGGCTGCCGCGCGCAAACATCCGGAAGAGCGCGACGACGACCTGCGCGATCGCGCCGACGCCGATCGCCAGGAACAGCGTCGCCCACGTCGCGGTGAACGCGTAGCCCCCGAGCCAGGCGCCGAGAATCGTCGGGATACCGGCGAGCGCACCCATCGCCGCGAGTGTCGACAGCCGCGGTCGATCTCGCGCGACCGGGGCGACGATGGCGAGTCCCTCGGTGGTGTTGTGCAGCATGAACCCGACAATCAGGAATGCGCCGAGCGAGACCTCGCCGATCGCATACGCCGCGCCGATCGCCAGACCCTCGCCAAGGTTGTGCAGCCCGATGCTCAGGGCGATCAACCACGCCACCGAACGCCGCCCCTCGGCGTTCTCCGCCTGGGCACGCGAGCCGCCGACGAGTTGCAGGATCAGGAATGTTCCCACCGCGCCCAGCACGACCAGCGCGGGTCCGTGGAGCGCGGCCGGGACGGCGTTCGCGTTCTCGAACGCCTCGAAGAGTGCGTCCGCACCCAGGAACACCAGCAGACCTGCGGTGAAGGCGAGGGTGAAGTCGAGCCAGTCCTTCGACAGTCGGCGGATCAGCGGGAGAAAGAGCAGGCCGATCGCCACCGGAATGACGCCGACGTAGATGCCGATCAGTGTGAAGGTCCAGAGTGACGCTGCCGTGGGCACCGGTGTCGTGACGGCAAGCGCGATTTCGTGCTCGAATGTCAACCCGGTCGAGGTCAGCATCGACACCAGGTGGGCTTCGTCCTCGACCCACGGATAGTCGAGTGTGATGGTGGCCCGACCAAGCCGCCCGATGGTCTGCGACGGCGTCATCGTGAAGTTCCAGAACGCCTCGTCGACGCTGACCTGGGCGATCGTCACGGGGTCGGGACCACCGTTGATGATCGACAGCGCGATCCGCCCCGGCTCGAGCTGGACGCGCTCGACGGTGACCACCTCGACCGGTGGGAACGGCCCGCGCAACCGATCGAGCAAGCCCGTCTGGGTGACCACGACGATGAGGGCGGCGAGCAGTCCGAGCGGCACCAGCGCCCACCACCAGCGGTTCGCGGTCATGTCGCGTCCGCCGGCTCGTCCACCACCTCGAACACCCCCATCCAGCCGAGTTCGGCAAACTCCGACTGGTGCGCGTGGAACATGTACCGGCCGACGTCCTCGTAGGTGAACTCGATGATGTGGCGTTCGCCCTGGCAGAACATCAGCGTGTCGGTGAAGTCGGACGATGCGACCGCACCGGTGCGGAAGACGTTGAAGAAGTTGCCGTGGATGTGCATCGAGTTGATGAGGTCGAACTCGAGGATGTTCACCATGTAGATGCGCTGCAACTCGCCCCGCCGCACCCGGATGGGATCGTGATGATAGGCGAACGGGATCGTATTGACCGCGTACACCTCGTTGGCGCCGTCGAAGTTGGTGTCGAACCCGTTGAGCACCATCACCATTTCGCGCGCCGGCGGCCGAGGAACTTTCGGGTCGATGATGAACGTGCCGTACAGGCCCTTGGCGATGTGCCGTTTCAACGGGATCGCGTGGCAATGGTACAGCTGCAGGCCTGCGGGGCGCGCAGTGAACTCGTACACGAATCGGTCGCCGGGACTCACCACCTCGTACACACCATCCATCCCGGCGGGGTGAATGCCGTGAAAATGGATGGTGTGCGCATGGGTGCCGGCGTTCACGAAGTTCACCCGGAGCAGGTCGCCCTCGGTGGCGCGGAGCGTCGGCCCGGGCACCTGCCCGTTGTAGGTCCACGCCGGGAAGAAAACGCCGGGCGCAACCTCGATCTCCGCATCCACCGCGGTGATGGTGTACTCGCGGCGCACCTGGCCGTCCGGCAGGATCGTGACGGTGCCGCGATCGAAATGCTCGAGAAAGGCGGCGGGGTCGATCGACCCCCGGGTGACGCGCCCCTGGGTCGATGCGAGTCCGGGCGTGTGCGAGCCGTGCACGCGCGGCACCTGGCCCGCAGCGTCGAGCGTTCCGGTTGCCGCGGCGATGCCTGCGGCACCCAGCGCGCCGCGGGCGAGCAGAGCGCGTCGCGAAATCGACGGTCCGCTCATGGCGTCGTCCCCACATCGCGTGAAACGCACAGGAGCGATTCAGCGAGTTCGTATCCGATCAGCTGGGGTGATGACCCGTCGTCGCCCCGTTGCACCGTCACGGGCCCCCGAAACGGCATCGCATCGATCAGCTGGAACCGGGTGCCGACACGGAAACCGAGCGACGCGATGTACCGCAGACGCTCCGGATCGTCGTCGCTCACCAGCCGGAATTCCGCGATGCCCCCCACGCGAAGCGCCGTGAGGGGAACGAGGTCCTGCTCCTCGACCTGACCGTCGACGGTCGGAATCGGGGCACCGTGGGGATCGAACCGGGGGTTGCCGAGCGCCTTGGCCATCCGCTCGATGAGCTCGTCGGACGCGGCGTGCTCGAGCCGCTCCGCTTCTTCATCGACGGAATCCCAGTCCCAGTCCAGCACCGTCACGAGATAGGTCTCGAGAATGCGATGGCGCCGAATGACCCGCAGGGCAGCGAGCCGGCCGGCATGGGTCAGCTGCACGCCGCGGTACGGTTCGTGGACGAGCAGGTCGGTCTCGGCGAGGCGCCTCACCATCCCGCTGACCGACGCGGGTGCGACCGCAAGCACTTCAGCGAGCGCACCGGTGGGCACGGGATCCCCCGAGCGGCTGAGCGCGTAGATGCCCTTCAGGTAGTCCTCGGTCGACCGTGACAACTCGGTCATTAGGCTCACCACCAGTGGAAGTTAGTCAGTCCTAACATTATTCGGTGACGCGTGCCTAGTCAACAATGAGAAACAGGACGGAGCCCGGGAAGTGCGGCAATCTCCTGAACGCCCGGTGCTGCGTTTTCCCGTTCTTGCGTGGCATCTGGGCGCGGGGTACGCTTCGCCCGACGCTCCACATGACCGGTGGTGGTTCGCGAACTCGAGGGTGGTGCATGCGGCCAATTCGGGTGGGTGCTGGCGGTGGCAGTGGCGGGTCCAGGCAGGGCGCCGACGAGGGGTCGCTCGACGTGTACCTTCGCGAGATCGGCCGCTACCCACTCATCACCCGGGACGACGAAGTCTCGCTCGCCCAGCGCATCCATGTCGGCGATCAGGATGCCCTCGATACCCTTGTCCGCAGCAATCTCCGATTCGTCGTATCCGTCGCCAAGAAATACCAGAACCAGGGCGTCTCCCTCGCCGACCTGATCAACGAGGGCAACCTCGGAATCATTCGTGCCGCCCACAAGTTCGATGAAACCAAGGGGATTCGTTTCATCTCCTATGCAGTGTGGTGGATCCGCCAGGGAATCCTGCAGGCGCTCGCCGAGCAATCACGCATCGTCCGCGTCCCGCTCAACCGCGCTGGTGAGATGCACCGAATCGGGAAGTTGACTGCGGCGCTGCAGCAGGAACTCGGCCGCGACCCCACCCCCACCGAGATTGCTGAAGGCATGAACCTCGCGCTCGACGAGGTCGAGCGAAGCATGGTGATCTCGCAGATGCATCTCTCCCTCGACGCACCGGTCTCGCCGGGGGACGACTCACGCCTGCTCGACTACCTCGCCGACGCTGCCGATCGGGGTTCGGATGCAGATGCCATCGACGGATCGTTGCAGGAAAGCATCGCGCAATGCTTCAAGTGCCTGCACGACCGCGAGGCGACGATCCTCAAGCTCTACTTCGGGTTCGAACGAGCCGAGGCGCTCACGCTCGAGGAGATCGGTGTCGTGATGGGCATCACCCGCGAGAGGGTGCGCCAGATCAAGGAGCGCGCGCTCCAGCGCCTGCGGCAGGCCGGCGGGCTGCAGGCCCTGGAGGGGTTCCTGAGCTGACGAGAGGCGAGAGGCGAGAAGCGAGAGGCGAGAAGCGAGAGGCGAGAGGCGAGAGGGCTACAGACGGTGAATCCGTCACGCGGTCTCGGGCGCGGGGCGTTCCGTCAGGCGGCTCGGTCGGTACCTCGCCGCCGTCGGGGTTCCCGGATTCCACTGGCTGGGGCGAGCGGGCTCGCGGCGCGCTGCGGCGGGAGGACTTCTCTTCCGCGCGCCCCTGCCGCATGCACCATTCGCTTCCCGAGGGAAGCCGTGCCGCTGCGTGCCCGCAGAGCGGGCGGCAGCGGCGGAAGGCGACGAGGGAAGCGAGGCGCGCGGAGTAAGTCCGACCAAGCAGCGGGTCGCGACTCGCTTGCCCGTGCACCGCGACCGGGCGGCAGCGGCGGAAGGCGACGAGGGAAGCGAGGCGCGCGGAGTAAGTCCGACCAAGCAGCGTGTCGCGAGTCGCTTGCCCGTGCACCGCCCGTGCGGCAGCGGCGGAGTGCACCGCGACCGCGAACGCGTCAAGACTGCCGACCGCCGACCTCGACGATCGGGGCCCGACTTTCCGGCTGTGTGCAACTTTCCACCCTGCCTGCATCTCCCGGCAACTCCAAACCGGGGAAGCCCCGATGCGCCGCACCATTTACACCCTGTTCCTGCTGGCAGTGCCCTGCACCACTCTTGCCGCGCAGGGGTGGATCGACGAACGACCCGTGGTCCCGGCCCGCAGCTCGCCGGCCGTCATTCGCGTCAGCTCGACCGTCCGGGTGGTGGTCGATGGCCGGATCGCCCGGTTCGAAGTGGAGGAGAAATTCCGCAACACAGGGCGCGGGATCGCTGAGGGCACCTACCACTATCCGCTGCCGGGCGAAGTGGTGTTCAGCGACTTCTCGCTCTTTCAGGGCGAAACCGAACTCAAGGGCGAGATGATGGCCGCCGAGCAGGCCCGGAGCATCTACGAGGGAATCGTCAGGCAGCTCAAGGATCCCGCCCTCATCACGCTCGTGGGCCATGGATTGATTCGCGCCCAGGTGTTCCCGATCCAGCCCGGCGAGACCCGGACCGTCATCCTGCGGTACACGCAACTCATGGCGCGTGATGGTGATGCGCTGCACTTGCGCTACGCTGCGGGAAACCGCGGAGATGCGCCGGTGGGTGTCCGGTTCGAGGTACCCCGCGAACGTGAGATCGCCACTCCGTATTCGCCAACGCATCCCATTTCGACGTCACGGCGCAACGGCGTGCTGCACGTCACGGTCAACCCGCCAGCACGTGGTGACATCGATCTCATCCTCCCGCTGCGGCGCGGCCTCATTGGCGGCACCGTGCTGACCCATGCCAATCCGGGCGAGGATGGTTACGCGCTGCTCTTCCTGGCGCCCCCCGCTTCCGGCGAAACCGCGATCGTTCCGCGCGACCTGACTTTTGTCGTCGATGTCTCCGGATCGATGAACGGCGCCAAGATGGAGCAGGCGCGGGCCGCGCTGCGTCAGGCGCTCACGAGTCTTCGCGCGCAGGATCGATTCCGCCTGATCTCGTTCAGCAGCGGTGTGAGACATTTCCGCGAGGGTTTCACGCCGGTCAACCCGCGCACGCTGGCTGAAGCGCGCCAGTTCGTCGACGCATTGGCCGCAACCGGCGGCACGAACCTCGAGGGCGCGGTGAACGCGGCACTGGCGTTGCGCCCGGGTGACGAGCGGATGTCGCTGGTGTTCCTGCTGAGTGACGGCGTGCCGTCTGTCGGCGAACAGGCTCCGGACCGGATTGCCGCCAACGCCGCTGGCCGGATCGGTCGCCACCGGATCTTCACCTTCGGCGTGGGGCACGACGTCAACACGTACCTGCTCGATCGGCTTGCCGTCGAGGGACGCGGCACCGCGACCTACGTGGCACCCGAGGCAAACGTGAGCGACGCGGTCGGCGGAGTGCTCACCAAGCTGTCGCGGCCGGCGCTGTCCGACCTGCGCATCGTCAGCGCGCCGGTGCGCTTCCTCGACCAGGCACCCACCGTGCTCCCTGATCTCTTCTACGGAGAGGAACTGGTCATCCTCTCACGCTACCGGGGAGCGGGCAACGGACCGGTGGTGATCGAGGGGAGCCGCAATGGCCGGCGGGAGCGCTTCGAGGTGGCCGGCCGCTTCGTCCGTCACGACAACAACAACGAGTACATCGCGCCGCTCTGGGCCTCGCGGAGGATCGGCGAACTCAGCCGTCAGGCCAGGATCGAGGGCGCATCACAGCAGTTGATCGCCCAGATCCGCGATCTCGGCCTGCGCTACGGCATCCTGACCGAGTACACGTCGTACCTCGTGCAGGAACCGGGCGCTGACAATCTGGCTGTGCTGCCCCGCGACCGGATCGGCAACGTGCTCGCACTCCAACCAGGCATGGTGGCGTCGCCCACCGCAACCGGTGCCCGGGCTTTCGAGTCGGCACGCAGCGACGCCGCGATGTCGGGCAGTTCGACGCTCGCCGAGGCACGCGACCAGGCAGCGAGCAAGCAGGCCCGCATCGAGCGGCAGGTGTCTGGTGCCCGCAACGAAGTGAAGAGCGGCGGGAACCGCACCTTCGTCCTCCGCACGGGCGTGTGGACAGACGTGGCACATGCCGATTCGATGACGATCACATCCATCTCGCCGTATTCGGCAGCGTGGTTCGCCATCGTCAAGGCACGGCCAGCGCTGGCAGAGGCTCTCGCGATCGGCGATCCGCTCGTTGTCGCGGGCAAGCGGGTAAGCTTGAAGGTCGTGAAGGGCGGGCTCACCGAGTGGAAGGCGGGTGCCATGGAACGGTTCCTGAAGGATTTTGACGGCCGATGACCGGATCAGTGGGTGAACTCTTTCGCGAGTATCACGGCTCGCTCGTGCGCATGCTGACACGGCGCACGGGCGACGCCGATCGCGCCGAAGAGATCGCCCAGGAGGTGTTTGCCCGGGCCGTGGCGGCACCCCCGCGCAACCCGCGCCCCTGGCTCTTTGCCGTCGCGCTCAACCTGGTGCGCGAGGAAGGTCGGCGCGACGTGCACCAGCAGCGTCGCCTGGTGCTCTACCGAGCAGAACAACCTGCGGCCCACGAGAGCCCGGACGACGCCATGGATCGCAACGATCGACAGGCCGCGGTTCGAGCAGCGCTCGACACCCTGAGCGAGCGCGATCGCGACGCCCTGCTGCTCAAGGCAGAAGGATTCAGCTACGACGACATCGCGGCGACGCTTGGTCTCGCACGGGGTGCCGTCGGAACGACACTGTCGCGCGCACGCGCCAAACTGGTCGAGGCATATCGCGCCGTGGAGGAAAGCCATGACATCGCATCTTGAGGATGGAACCCTGCACGAGCTGCTCGACGGCGAGATTCCGTCGGGCGAACTCGGCCCCATCCAGGTGCACCTCGCGAGCTGTGCCGAGTGTCGTGCTCGCCTCGACACGGCACGGATGCACGTCAGCGAGGCTGATGACCTGATCGAGGCGCTCGACGCCCCGACCCCGCCGGCGGTGGTGGCTCCACCTCGCGCGGTGACCACTCGGTACCAGCCGTGGCATCGCCATCTCGCGTGGGCCGCATCGATCGCCATTGCGGTGGGCACCGGCTACTACGCCCGAGGAAGCGTCGGGATAGTCGACGGTGGCACGCCCACTGTGCTCGGTGAGAGTCAAAGTGTGGCGACGCGGACGCAGGACACGCTATCCCAACTCCCCGCAGCTGATGTCGCGCGAGAGCGAACCGCACCGGTGGCCACCCGCAAAACCGCCGCGCCGGAACCGGCCACGCCAATCTTGCGTGACGCGACACGCTCCGACGCAACGGCAGCAAGCGAGGCGGCCAACGCGCCGCCGGCCACCGGATCGACAATGGCGGAACGTCGGCAGGCCGATGGCGACTCTACGGAGAGGCTCCGGGCGGATCGGATCGGCAATGTGCTCGCGCTGCAGCCGGGTATGGTCAGCTCGCCCGCAGCCGGCGCGCCAGGCGGGCGCCCGGAACCGAAACTCGTGCCGCGCGACCAGGCGGTAAGCAAGCAGGCCGCGGTCGACACGATCTCGTTCCAGGACGCGGTGCGCATCCTCGGCGGGCGGCTGCGGTTGATCGAGGGACTCGTTCCGGTGCGGCTGGAAGCAGTCGGCCGTGAGGTTCGGGTGATCTACCCGATCACGCAGGGAGAACTGGTGCTGGCGCAGTCGGTGGTCGGTGGCGCATCAGTAATCAGGCTCACCGCGCCAGCGAACTTTCCCGCCGACTCACTGGCAGTGCTGAGGCGGAAGGTGCAGTGAGGGACAGAAAGAAGAGACTGGAGACGAGAGATGAGAGACTAGAGACGGAGCACCCGCTGCGAACCGCCCGAACCATCTCCAGTCTCTAGTCTCTAGTCTCTAGTCTCTAGTCTCTCATCTCTAGTCTCGCTCACACGTCGTATGTATCCATCTGTGCGCGCTGCAGTTTTCCCGAGAAGTCGACGTAGCACACCTTCGTCTCGGAATAGAACTCGAACACTTCCCAGCCACCCTCGCGGTGTCCGTTGCCGGTCTGCTTCACGCCCCCGAACGGCAGGTGCGCCTCGGCGCCGATCGTCGGCGCGTTGACGTACGTGATCCCGTTCTGCAGGTCCTCGAGCGCCCGGAACGCGGTGTTCACGTTGCTGGTGTAGATCGAGCTCGACAGGCCGTACTTCACCTCGTTGTTGACCTTCACGGCCTGCTCGTACGATCCCACCTTGATCACGCTCAGCACCGGTCCGAAGATCTCTTCCACCGCGAGGCGCGAGCCGGGCTTCACGCCGGCGAAGATCGTCGGCTTGTAGAAGTAGCCATCGCTGGTGCGCGAACCGCGTGGCCGTGCGCCGCCGGTGACCAGCTCGGCGCCCTGCTCCGCACCGATTCCGACGTAACGCTCGACCTTCTCGCGCGCGGTTTCGTGAATCAGCGGACCAACCTGTGACTTCGCCTGCCGGCCGTCACCCAGCACCAGCTTCTCGGCGGCCTCGGCCACCTTGGCGAGCAGCTTGTCGTGCACCTTGCGGTGTACGATCAATCGCGATGTTGCGGTGCAGCGCTGACCGGTCGTGCCGAATGCGCCCCAGAGCACGCCTTCGAGCGCCAGGTCGAGGTCGGCGTCGTCCATCACGATCTGTGCGTTCTTGCCGCCCATCTCCAGCGACAGCCGCTTGTGCATCCGACCGCACACCTCGCCGATCTTCGACCCGGTGTCGGTGCTGCCGGTGAACGAGATCACCGGCACGCCCGGATGCTCCACCAGCCGCTTCCCGGCCTCCTCGCCGCCGTGCACCAGCTGCAGCACTCCCTCGGGAATGCCCGCTTCGATCAGGATCTCGACCAGCAGGTGGGACGAGTGCGGCACGTCTTCCGACGGCTTGAGCACCACGCTGTTCCCGCACAGCAGTGCCGGGAACATCTTCCAGGTGGGAATCGCCATCGGGAAGTTGAACGGCGTGATCAATCCGCAGACGCCGATCGGGCGGCGCACGCTCATCGCCCACTTCTGGCGCAGTTCGGACGGTACCGTGTGGCCAAAGAGGCGACGGCCCTCGGTGGCCGCGTAGTACGCGGTGTCGATCCCCTCCTGCACGTCACCGCTCGTTTCGGCCAGGACCTTCCCCATCTCGCGGGTCATCGCGTCGGAGAGCTCGTCCTTCCGCGCCGACATGATGTCGCCGACGTTGCGGAGGATGTCGCCACGCAGCGGCGCGGGCATCCGCGACCAGCGCTCGAAACCATCCTGCGCCGATTTCACCGCGGCGTCGATATCGGCGGCGCCCGACATCGGGAAGCGTCCGATCAGGTCGGTGGTGTCCGCAGGGTTGCGGTTCTCGAGATACTTGCCGGTGCTCGGTGCAACCCACTTGCCGGCGATGTAGTTCTTGAAGGTCTTTGCCATGATATCCGTCAGTTGCAGGTCCAGGTCTTCGCGACGGCTGCGTAACCGGTGCGAGGGAGAATCTCGGAGCCGATGAGTGCGAGGCCACCGAGGAGAATCAACACGCCGACGATATGGGCCAGGCCGCGTCGATGCGTCCACGCTGAGCCCATGGTCCAGATGCCGGATGCCGCGACGGCCGTGGCGCCCGCCAGGAAGCCGTAAAGTGGCGTCCCGCAGGCCGTGCCATACGGCCATATCAGCAGCGCGGCGAAGCCGAGTGCGCCGAGAATGCTCTTCAGCCACACTCCCAAGGTATCCCTGGGGCGCGTCGCCGGAGCGATCGGCGCGCTCGGGCGCGCAGCCACCGGTGCCGACCCGGCGCGCGCGGGCACCGCTGCGGGCGCCGTTCCACTGGCTGGGGGCGGGGTGGGATTCGCCGAGATCATCTTGTCGATGTCGGCCATTTCCTTGTCCCAATCACGTGGTCCGGTCATGACGCCTCCCTCTCGATGCCGAATTTTTCGATCTTGCTGTAGAGATTGGATCGTGGAATACCCAGCACTCGCGCGGTTTCGGCGATGTTCCAGTCGTGCGCCCGGAGTCTCGCCAGAATGTACGACCGCTCCGCGTCCACGCGGAAGGCGCTCAGCTTGCCCTCTGGCGCCTCCCGCCCGAGCTGCTCGCCATCGACGTCTACCGCGGGATCACCCGGCAGCACCGTATCGACATCGCCCTCGGTCACTTCGGCGCCGGGAGCGAGAATGAGCAGCCGCTCGACCGCGTTGCGGAGTTCCCGCACGTTGCCCGGCCAGGTCCGCCTCTGCAGCCGGCGCAGTGCACCCGCCGAGAATGCCTTCGGAGCCATGCCCGGTCCGCTGCCCAGCACCTTCACGAAGTGCGCGACCAGCGCAGGAATGTCGTCGAGGCGATCACGCAGCGGGGGGACGTGGACCGGGAGCACGTTGAGGCGGAAGTAGAGGTCCTCACGGAACAGTCCGTCGGCGATGTCCTGCTCGAGATCGCGATTGGTCGCAGCAATCACCCGGACGTCGACCGGAATCGCCCTCGAGTCGCCGACCCTCACGATCACGCCCTCCTGCAGCGCACGGAGAATCTTGGCTTGCGCGGCCAGGGCGAGGTCGCCGATCTCGTCGAGAAAGAGCGTACCACCGTCGGCCGCGTCGAACTTGCCGGTCTGCTGTCCGACCGCACCGGTGAAGGCCCCCTTCACGTGGCCAAAGAGTTCGCTCTCGACAAGTTCGCTCGGGATCGCGGCACAATTGACCTCGACAAACGCTTCACGCCGTCGGGCCGAACCATCGTGAATGAGCCGCGCGACGAGTTCCTTGCCGCTGCCATTTTCGCCGGTGATGAGCACGCGTGCATTGGTCGGGGCGAGCCGCTTCACGAGGGTGCGCACCGCCTCGAGGCCTTCGCTGGCGCCGATCATCACGAACTTGGCATCGGTGGCGCGAGCCAGGCTGTCGCGGAGCCTCGCATTCTCGCCGAGCAGGCGCCGGTTCTCCAGCGCTCGTTGCACCGTGACGAGCAGTCGATCGGCATCGAGTGGCTTCTCCAGGAAGTCGAACGCGCCCTGCTTCACCGCCTGCACGGCGGTGGCGATGGTCGCGTGGCCGGAGATCATCACGACCCTCACGTCCGGATCGACGACCCGGAGTTGATCCAGGGTATCGAGCCCGTCGATGCCCTGCATCTTGACATCGAGGAAGACGAGATCGAACGCTCGGGCGCGATACGCGGTGAGCGCTGCGCCACCCGAATCCGCCACTTCCACCTGATACCCTTCGTAGCCCAGCACCTGCTTGAGCACTTCGCGGATCGAGGCTTCGTCGTCCACCACAAGCAGGCGCGCTCTCACTTGCGACCCGGGTCGCGGTACACCGCCACGCCTTCTGGACGCACCCGGAATCCCTGGATGCCCCGCGGAAGCGTGATCTCGAGACGGCCATCGGACCCCGCGCCGCTGGCACTTCCCACAGCGCGCGCGATCAGGCTGCTCGGCACCGGCACTCCGCGGAGCATCACCCGGTCGAGATCCCACTCGGCGACGCCCGGGCGCACCGGCGCGATGGTGCCTCCCATGACCACTTCCTGCGGACCATTGAGGTCGAGCGGGATCACCTTGCGCCATCCATCGGGAATGCGCGAGCCGTCGATCAGGCCGCGCATGCGCACCGTGCGGTCGCCCAGTTCCACAGACACGGAGTCGAGCGCCGCGCCCCCCAGGAACGATGAGCCCGCCGCCACGAGCGACGCCATTTCGTCGGCGTTGAGGAGGATCGAATCGGGCTTCTCCCGCTCGAGGAGGCGGACCTTTTCGACCGCCGACGCGAGCGCGGTTTGCGACGGGTGTCCGATCCGCCGCTGGATGGTGATCGGGTCGATCCTGCCGCGCACCCAGCGGGTCAGTTCGTCGCGGTAGAGCCATCCCGCGCCGAGCAGGATGAGGAGGACAATCAGCGAGATGAGGCGTCCGAGGCAGCGCATGCCGAAACGTAATGCCCGACTGCCGGTTGGTGGCCCCGACCCGACCGATTAGCGTCGGGGATGGCCGACAGCGACGCGATCCGGATTTCCTCCCGGCTGGAGCTCCCCCGGAGCGAGTTGTCGCTGCGGGCGACGCGCAGCAGCGGCCCCGGGGGCCAGCACGTCAATACTTCGTCGACCCGGATCGAACTGGTGTGGGACATCGCCGAATCGCCCACGCTCACCGAGTTCATGCGGGCCACGCTCCTTCGGCGCCTCGCGAGCCGGCTCGACACCGCCGGTCGACTGCGACTGGTGTCACAGGCCGAGCGGAGCCAGTTCAGGAACCGTGAGGAGGTCATCGAGCGCTTTGCCAGGGTGATCGCCGCGGCGCTGGTGGAGCCCAAGGTGCGCCGGGCCACCAAGCCGACGAAGGGGTCGAAGGAGCGGCGGATCACGGCGAAGAAGCGCCGGGGTGCGCTCAAGCGGGACCGACGGCAGACGGGAGAGGACTGATGCACAGGATCCTGATGGCGTTCGTTGTTGCGTTTGCGGCGGCGGCACCGGCTGCGGCGCAATCGATGACTGACGGCCGGTGGCGTGGCGAGCTGGTGAGCGAGTCGGGTGAGCAGCACGCGATCACGTTTGTGGCGGAGCATCGCAAGGGAAAGTTGTTCCTCACGATGAAAGCGGTGGGGGCACCTGATGTCGCGATGGGTGGCGTCAAGCTGAAGCGTGGCTACGAGCTCACGTTCACGTGGGCAGGTGGTGGCAACGCCTTCTATTTCTGCCGGCTCACCAGGCGCGCAGCAGACGGCCTGTTCGACGGCAGCTGCGAGGACAACCGCGTGTCGGTAGGTAACGGGCCGGTAAAGGCGACGCTGACGTTGCACCCTCCGGAACCGGTGGGGCGCACGCCGCGCGGATCGGGGTCGTAGCAGGGCGTGTCACGCGAGGTTGAGTTGATCGTCACCGGGGCACGCGACACCAAGCCCTGAGGAGGAGATGATGGAGAAGCCCCACGATCCGCTCGAGCCACCCACGGACGACGAGCCCACCACCAACGAAGAAGCTGTCGAGGAAACACTGGACGACGCGGTTGAGGCATCGTTTCCCGCGAGTGATCCGGTTGCCTTCATATCGCAGCCTGACAATCCGGAAGAGCCGCCGCGGGACCCGCTGGCCCCCCCGCCGCCGCGAGACAAGAAGCAGCCGAGCTGAGACCAGACCCCGGTGGACAACGCAGCCTGCCTGGCCCGGCCCGGCCTGGCTTGGCCTGGTTTGGCACGAGTGAGTGGTCGCACTCCCTTGCGGACTCGGGCGCCACGGCGTTACATCATCTAGCCGGGCCGATGCAGGCGACTCCACCACCTCAGGTTCGAGGGTTTCCATGACACGTCTTGCCAGAAGGTTGTGTGCCCTCGTGGTTATCGCGGGCGGTGCGCTCCTGCTGAACACCGAGGATGGCGTGGCCGAGGAAACATATTGCAGCGGGTACTCCATCTACTGCATGACGAGTTGCAGTCAGGAGGAGTTCGTGGACTATTGCGCCTCCCGGCGCCCCGGGTGTTACATCGGGACTCCACAATGCGTCTACAACGCCACCTGCAGTGGCATGTGGCCGTGGAACAACGGACTCAAGTGCTCGTACAACGGCGCACCGTGAGCCGCCGCACAGCCTGATCCCATCCGCACCAAGCCCGTCTTTCCCGTCAGGTCGTCCGAGGACCTGACGGGTCGCCGAAAGGAGCCATCCCCCTGATGCCGAAGATCACCCTCGACCACATCCTCGTGGGCTGTGCAGTTGTGGTCACAGCGCTCGTTGCCCACAAATATCTCACCCAGGACTCCCGGCCGTCGGCAGCGGCGGCGGCGGCGGCCGTCGAGGTATCTGCCGAGGATTGGCAGGAGATCGTTGCAGTCGGTCACGGCGACGGGAACGACGGGGCGATCATGACGGTTGCCACGTTTCTCGATTTTGAATGCCCATTCTGTCGTCACAGCGAGCTGGATGTATTGGGTCCGTTCCATGCGGCCAATCCTGACGACGTGAAGATCGTGAGGCTTCACTATCCCCTTCCGGGGCACCCGTATGCGCTCCCGGCGGCCCATGCGGCTGAATGCGCGTCCGCGCAGGGCCGGTTTACGGCGTACTCCACAGAGCTCTTTCGCCTGCAGGGGAAGCTGGCGTCATCGCCGTTCGTGGAAGCCGCAACGGCCGTGGAGTTGCCCGACATGGTGGCATTCGAGCGGTGTCTCGACGCCTCTGGCAGTTCCGACCTGATCGACCGGCACACCGAGCTCGGCCAACGCATCGGTGTATCGGGCACGCCGACGGTAGTCGTCAACGGCAAGATGTATCCTGGCGGTGGTCCCACGGCACTCCAGTTCGACAGCCTCCTTGCCGACTTGCGTGCGACCGCGGCGGGTGATCGTGAGTAGGACGCACATCACGGTGTGGTGGCCCGTGATCGCCGTTGCCGTGGTGGCCGGTTGCTCATCCACCAAGGAGCCTTCTGCCGACGCCGCGCAGCAGAGCCGGCGGCCCGAGATGGACTCGCTATCTGCATGTCGAGACTGTGAGTTTGCGCTGGAGCCCATCGCCATCCTGGGTTCCATCGACGACCCTGTCCTCCCGAACCAGGAAGCGCACGTCGCCCGCCTCACAAATGGGGAGTTCAGGCTTCTGGGACCCGACCGCGCGTCCATCGTCCGATATGATGCGACCGGTCGATACGTGGGCGAGGGCGGCTCCGCCGGCGATGGTCCGGGCGAGCTCAACGACGTCGCCGAGTTGGGAGTTGGGCCCGGGGACAGCCTGCTCGCACGCCGGCGCGACAACCTGATCGCCGTCATGGATGCGATGGCGCGGCCAGTCCGGTCGTTCCGGCTCCCGGCCGGATGCCTGCTCGATCTGGTCGAGGGGCGATTCCCCTGCCTCATCAATCCCGGCCCGCGGGCGAAACTCGAGTGGCGAGATCTCGATGGTTCGCGCTCGGGCGATTCGCACTCGCTCTCGACTTCGGGGGACGACCGCATCCCGGGCCGGCGCTTCGGTATTGGTGTCGCTGCTGGATTGCCGCGAACCATCATTGCGATCCGAGCCGAAGGCCACCTCTTCGAACGCGTGACGTTTCCGCCGGAGCCGGGAGGCGACGCCACGCTTCATCCCAGCTCGGGCTTCGAGTCATCTCCGGAACAGATCAACAGGGGTGGCCAGATGCGGGGCCAGCCGCTGCTGCTGGGCGATGGTTCCGGCTTCATCTACGTCATCCGCAACATCGACACCGTCACCAACCGGCCGGTTCCGACTGGGCCGGTGCTTGTCCGCACGGAGCGGGGGCTCGCGCCGGAGTTCGCCGCCGCGATGGAAGCGCGCGATTCAGGCACCATCGCGATCGTCGAAGTGTTCGATCGCGACGGAAAGTGGCTGCTCGAACGCACGCATGGCGGCACCCACCTGCGGGCGGGCGGCGGGGGCATCCTTTTCCAGATGCGAAGCGACACCAACGACGTGTTGCAGGCTCACATCTTCGTCCCACGGGTGCGACGGGACGGTTGACATCGCTCGGCGCACCCGCGGGTTCGCCTCAAGGTCCCTTTTCGTCGGCGGTGGGTCCGTAGGTCGACGGCACCGGCACATCGAGCAGCCGCAGGTACACCGACAATTGCCCACGGTGATGCACCAGGTGATTGATGTTCATCCGGATGGCACCCTCGCGGGACAGCGAAAGCACCACATGCGAGCCGTGGGTCAGGGTCCAGACTTCCCCGAATTGTTCATCACGCGCGTCGGCAATGGCCTCGCGCGATGTGCGGACGTTTTCGTCGAAGGCGGCAAGCAGCGTTGCGGTCGTTTCGTTCGAGTAGCCGGGCGACGCGGCGAGGTCGATCGGGATGCCGCGCGCCATTGGACCGAACCATCCCGGCATCCAGGCAACGAGTTGTGCGAGGTGCGCGAGCGAGAACGATTTCTCGTGCGGCTTCCATTCGTTCTGCTCGCTGGGCGACGCGTTCGAGCATCCGGCGGGTGATGGCCATTTCCTGGTCAAACTCGGGAAGGATGCGGGCGGCGATCGACATGGTCACTCCGGGGTGGGAGGCGTAGACTTCTCCGGTATATGAGGACACGAATGAGGCAGGATCGCACATCCGGCGCGCGCGACTCCGCGTCGCGGGTGCAGAGCACCGGCCTGATGCTGGTCGTCGGCGTGATCACGTACGTGCTGGTGGCGTTCGTACTCACGGGGCTCGCTGCGCAGTCAAGGATTTCCTCGTCAACCTTCATCATCCTGTTGGTGCTCAACGTGTTCGTGTCGGCTGGAGGGGGATGGGTCGCAGTCCGCGTCGTTCACGGTAGCGCGACCCGTTTCGCCTCGATGATCATGGCCGGCGGCAATATCCCCTACACGCGGCAGTACTCGGAACAGGACGCTCTGGCGTCGCGCGGTGACATCGAAGGCGCGATTGCGTCGTACCGCGGCATCATCGCCAGCGACCCGCGCGATCTCGAGGCGCGGCTGCGGGTTGGTGCGCTACTGGCCCGTGCAGGCGGAGACCTCGCCGCCGCCGAGCAGGTGTTTCTCGAGGTGAGGGCCCTGGCACCGAACCCCCAGCAGGTCGCCACGCTGTCGAATGCGCTGATCGACATCTACCAGGCCACCGGCGAACGCGACAAGCTCAAGGTGGAGCTGGGACGCTTCGCGCGTCGGTTTCCGGGGTCGCGGGAGGGGGCAGCTGCGGCGGCACATCTGGAGCGGTTGCGTGAGGGGTGAGCGGGGCGAACAAGTCGACAGTCGTAAGTCGTTAGTCGTTAGCTGTGTCGCCGAAGATGTGGAGCATCGTGCCGTCGGGTCAGCCTGCCGTTCGTGTCGTTTGGGTTGTTCATGACCTGATGGGTTCTCGCATCGATCCCCGCGTCCATCATCCTCGCGGTCCTTGGACTGATGTTCGCGGGACTCCTCTGCGATGACCCGTGGGTGGTGATCGGGTCGGCGCAGACTTTGCTCGCGCCGAACTTGGACGCGTGTGAGCACTCGTGGAGGACGTAATGACCAACCAGATCAGGATGTTCGCGATCATGGTCGCGCTGACCGGAACGACCGCATGCGAGCGGTCAACCGACCCGGGTCCTACCGGCTCGCCTGGACCGACCGCGGTGACGTGCGCGGACGGTCCCCAGTTGCGGCAGCGGGCCGACGATGAACGACTGCAGATCTCCGAGATGGCAAGCGATCAGGGGAAGATCATCGGCGGCAGCCGTGCAAGCTTCTACATGTCGCTGGCAATCATCGCTGACCTGAAGTGCAAGGATACCTCCGCCGACGCCGATGCCAACACGGCATTGAGCGTGGCCCTGAGCGCTGCGCGCGATGCTGAGGGCGCAGGCACCTTCTATGAGACGGCGCTCCATTGGATCGAGGCGGGGATCGCCGCCAACCAGGCCATCGCTGCGCTCATCGGGCAGCTTTCCGCGTCGTCGGAGCGCTCCGCCCAACTCCCTGCGGCGTTGTCGACGTTTGGCAAGAACGCATCCTTTACCATGAACGGGGCGTTGATCACCCTCGTCGACGGCGTGTCGACGCGCCGATGGAGAGCTCCTCTGCCATGGCCACGACCCGCTACCTGGGCGGGGAGGCAGCGGGAGACCTGAATGGCGACGGACTGGAGGACTTCTCGTTCTGGGTGGCGCACGACACGGGCGGAAGCGGAACGTTCTACTACGTCGTTGTCGCGTTGAACGGTCCGTCGGGATACACCACCACCAATGCGTTTCTTGTTGGCGACCGAATCGCCCCGGAGTCGATGCAGATCCGCGCTGACGCGCGGGAGCTCCACGTGAATTTCATTGGGCGACCGCGCGGTGAGCCCATGACCGCGCCGCCGTCGGAGCCCAGCGTGCTGCTGCTCAAAGTCACGTCGAGTGGGGTTCTGGAAGGATTGATGCGCTGACCGAAGCCGGTCAACGCGCGTGGGCCCCTACGGCAGCCGAGTCTTCCGGACCTGCACCCCATTGGAGTCCGACTTCACGGTGAACAGCACACTGTCCCCCGGGGGGACGGCGAGCACCGATGTCGCGTGATCGAGGACGAAGGTCTTCACGAGGTTGAACGACATGTCGAAGACCTGCACCTCGCCGGGCGGCAGTCGGTCGAAGAAATGCTTCGCATCCCTCCTCCCCCGTGAGGTGGCCCAGGTACAGTGCCGTAGACAAAACGATCGGTGACGGCGCATGCAGCGTAGGCATGGCGCGTCCGCGCCAGATGGGAGGCGAAAACCTTATCTGGCCGGGGTGCTTGGTACTCTCCTCCACGTGCGGCAGCCACTGGAACGGGATCGGCACCTCGCCTCGAATCGCCCCAGTTGAATCGATGACGGCCGCCCAGCCAACATTCCGGAAAAACTGCACCCACACGTCTTTGGCCGGTACGTAGCAGAGGATGCCCTGGTAGGCATCGCCCAGGTAAAGAGGATCCATCCGCGTGTCGTTCAAGGCCAAAGTGCCTCGGGTGATGACGCTGTCGCTCGGCAGCGAATAGGCGAATGTCTTGATTCCATGTGGCGCCTGGACCATGCCGAGGAGGCGCCCAGTGGAGTCGGGGCCGTCGATGCCGACGGTCCACCCTGACCCGGGATCAAGTGTTCGTTTCGCGGAGATCGGGAGGGGGCTGTCGGCGGAAAGGTCCTGGATGGCAACACCCGAGAGGCGTCCTGTATTGCCGTGGAAGAACCAGACCGTGTCTCCGCGTGCGGAGCCGGACACCACCAATGGCGTACTGGGAAAATCTCCCGGGCCCTCGCCCTCTGGTCCGAAAGACCGCGTGTGATCACCCGCGACGAGATCCAACACGTGCACAAAGGGCGGCTTGACATCGGCAATAATCAGGTGCGTTCCCGACGCCACCATCTCGACTGGACGATCGATCAGGTCCGAAGGCCCGAATGGCTCGCTCCGCAGGCTGTCGACCAGGTCACTCGCAGTGCGACGGAACTCGTCCTGGGTGTCGGGGGGAAGTCCGGTGTCCGACACGCGACCAGTGTCGCCCCGGCTACATGCGGACAGCGTGATCAGCACGAGGGGCAGAACGGTCCACCCCCATCCCTTGGTGCGGCTGGTCGCCGGACACAAGGGGTACAGCGCACGCGTTGATTGCGGCACGGTCATCTTCCTTTTCACAGGGGGCATCGCTTTGGGTTTGCCGGATTCTCCAATCTGCGAGCGGTTGGCGTCGCGGACAAACCCGGACGGTCCGCGCGTGGTGTCCGTGAGGCCCGGCTACTCGATGCTGCGCACCGCCACCCCCTTCCCTGTCCGCCGCGGTTCCTGCCCATGCATCTGCGCGACACGCAACCCACAGCTCAGGACCGACCCCCACTCGAGCCCTGCCACCACCGCGCCGACTCGATTCGTGGCCGACGCCCCGCTTGCCCTCCTCCTGCTGGCTACCCTCGGGGTGGTGGGTTGTGCTGCCGAGGCGCACGCGTCACGAAGGCCAGCGACGCATCTGTCCGATTCGAGTAACCGGGCGCCCACGCTGCAGCTGCGATACGTCCGACACCACATCCGATAGCGTCTCATCACCTCCACGTCGGTGCGGCGCGGCCTGCGAATGTGGGGATGACCCTTGCGGAGGCGCGTACCGCTGCAGCCCGCCGCGGCGTTCGCGAGGACATCAGACGGGGACGGCGTGGCCTTGGTGGAGATCACCCTCGCGTCCGGTGTGTCGGCACAGCCTGGTCGGCGAAGACGACGCCGCGTCCGATATTGCGTGGTCGAAGCCCATCGAGAGGCTCGAGCATTGCCCGCCTTCCACACCCGGGGCGGCGTCCGGGTCGGGGCTCTCATCGATGACATGGCAAGGTCCTTGGTGCGGTCACGGAGATCGTGGTCAGCGAGATCGAGTCGCGGCAGTTCATTCGCTTCGCGAATCAACCCGACGGGATGACGTTCAGGTTGGACTACACCGGCGTGTTCGCCCCTGGCGAACGGCAGACGACACGGTATCAGGCCGGAGCGAAGATTTTCTCGATCGCAATCAGCGCAGAGCGTTAGGCCGATCGAGCGGGATCCAACGTCACGAGGTCCGAAGGATCTTCTCCATCGCTTCCCCGTGCGAGCTCGTCGATCAGCTTGTCCAGGTACCGGATCTCGCGCATCGTCGGCTCTTCGACGTCTTCGACACGCACACCGCAGACGACGCCCTTGATTGATGTACGCAACGGATTGATCGGGGAGCGACGGCGAAGAAGGTTTCGAAGTCTGTCCGCTTTTCAAGATGGGCATCCAACTCATCCTGGCAGAGACCTGTCAGCCAACGGATGATCTCGTCGACCTCCGCCTTTGATCGACCCTTCCGCTCCGCCTTGGTGACATAGTGCGGATACACGCTTGCGAAGCTCGTCGTATAGATCCGATGTTTGGTCATGATCGTCTCGTCGATCGAGGGGCGTCGGTGTACTCAGGCGGTAGCGTCTCAAAGCGCAAGGTGGACCTCCAGCCCGGAGCGGACAACTGATGGGAGCACCGACGAAGCGGACCTGCGTCAACGGGCACGAGTATTTCAAGAGTACTGACTGTCCGACCTGCCCAGCATGCGAAGCCGCACGGCGGCCAGCCGACGGCTGCTTTCGGCGTTGAATGCCCCAGCGCGGCGCGCCTTCGAGCGCGCCGGCATCGATGATTGTGCGGCCTTCGGCTATACGGAGCAAGAGATACTCGCCCTGCACGGCGTGGGGCCGGCCACACTCCCGACACTGCGGGATGAGCGCACGAAGGCGGGACCCGCGTTCAAGGGCAGATCGAAATGACGGGGATACTCCGGTACGTCTCAACGCGGCGACGCCTTTCCCCCACCGAAGATCTTTGGCTCGCGGGATCCTCCTATCCGCAGCCAGCTTCGTACCGCTGCACGGCATGCGCCGCCCGACTCGCCACGCAAAACCGGCCACACAACAAGCGTTGTGTGGCCGGAGAAACGCGCCATGGAGCTGCTGTTCTGAAGCAGGCGTGTTGCACCCCTTACATCACGGCGTGACTGCCGTGACAATCGACGAGAGGGTGAAGCTCCGCAGCAGCAACGCATCGGTGAGCGTTCCACCGTCGAACAAGCCCGTCGTGCTGGCAGAGCCGCTGCCACCGCGGTAGAGACGGATCGCGTCGCCGCTCGAGAGCCACGGCGCCGAGATGACCAGTGACTGGAATGATTTGCCGGGTGCGACCGCCAGCGCGGAGGCATTCTCCGTGCAGCGAGACCAGCGTCCCAGCCGCCTGGGTGGACGAGAAGGTCACCGCGACCGTCGGCTGCGTCGAGGCTGAGCCCGGCGTTTGCGCATGGGTGCCGGCCGCGCCGGCCGCGACGAGCACACCGCCGGTGATCTTGAAGTCGCCGTTGTAATCAATGGCCCCCTGCTGCGGCTGCGTACCCGGCGTCGGACCGTTGATGGCGAGGCATCCGCCGGTCATCACGATTGACCCGTTCGAGTCGATGCCGTCGTTGCCCGCCGTGACGGTAATCCGGCCGGCGTTGAAGATCATATCATAGGGATCGGCGGGGGACACCACGCCGTTCGGGTCGTCCCCGTCGCCGGACAAGTTGATCCCGTCGTCGGACGCGATCACGTTGATCGTGCCGCCGTTGAATACCATGTCGCCCAGCACCACCTCAATCCCTTCGTAGCTCCGGGTGATCGTGAGCTCGCCACTGTTGATCGTCAGTGACAGGTCCGCGTGCACGGCGTCGTCGCCGGTCGCGATCTGTGTGACACCGCCGTTGATCACCACGGTGTCATTGGAGTGAATGCCGTCGTCGGAGGCGTCGACGGTGATCGTGCCGTTGTCGACCACGACCATCGCGCCGCCTTTCAGCCCCTTCGTCGAGGAAGTGCCCGGAGTGACGGTCGCGCCACCGCCGGATCGCAGGTCGAGCGTACCACCCGAGACGAGCAGATCGGTTTCGGCCGACACAGCGTCGCCCACGGCGTTCACGGTGATCGTGCCGCCGGCCAGAAGCACATAGCCGAGCGCAACGTCTCCGTCCTCGTCCGACTTGAGACCGTCGCCGCCGGCCGTGACGTTGAGCGTCCCGCCGCGGACCACCAGAAGGTCCTTGCCGCGGATGCCTTCATCGGGCGCCGTGATGGTGATTGTCCCCGCGCGGATGACCAGGCCATCCTTGCTGGCAATACCGTCCTCAAATCGACCGGTTACGACCAGCGCGCCCGTTCCACCAATCGACAGATCATCGTCGCTCCACACCGCCGCGTTCTGTTCGGCAGCGGCCGGATATGTGGCTCCGTCGGTGACGGAGTTGGTTGTGCCGGCGGCCAGGATGATCACAGCGCGGTCGGCTTCGTTGACCTGGATGCCGGAGTTGGAGGCGCTCGTGATAGAGACGCCATTGAGCACAAGCTTGACGACGCCGCTGCTGGGCGAGTTTACCACCACCTGACCGTCGGTGAGCGTGCCGCTGAACACGTAGGTGCCCGGCGCGGAGACGGTGACCGTGCTCCCGCTAGCGGATGCACCGGCGCCAGTAACCGCGATCGCGGTGCCGTTGAACACGATGGTCGTAGCCGAGGCGGCGTCGTACGTATAGTCGCTCGCGACTTCGTGGTCGGTGGTATTCGCCGCCATCGCGTTGGCGACGGTGAACGGGTTGGTATTGATGCCGCTTTCCTGGCAGGCGAGCGCGGTGAGCGCGAGGGCGGCATCGCCGTTCTCGCCCTCAACGGAGGTGGCGCTCTCGCAGGCGGCGAGAGTCAGGAGGAGGGCTGGAAGTGTCCAGCGATTGAGCGTATGCATGCGATGGACCTCGTCAATTCGAATGAAAGGGCAGAATGGGCCACGGTTGGATCCATCCCTTGCCTATCAGACTGCTGCGCGACCCGGCGTTCCATTCCATCCCCCACCGCCAACTACCGGAGGACACCCATGCCCATGCCAGGAATCCGTCTCATGCAGCACCCAGCAGGACGACGTGGCCGAGTTTCCCGACGTCCCCGGCGCTGATCAACGATATGCCCCGATTCGCAGGGTTCCCGGAGGACGGCGACCTACCTTGCCGATGTCGTGCTTCCTGCGGATGTTCGCCGTGGAAGCGTGTCATTCGGCATGGGCTTCGCATGGGCAGTGTTGGAGGATGAGGACGGGGTCTACACCGTATCGTGCGGACGCTTGGTGCGGTAAGCGAGATCATTGTCAGCGAGATCGATTCGCGGCAGTTCATTCGCTTCGCGAATCAACCCGACGGGATGACGTTCAGGTTGGACTACACCGGCGTGTTCGCCCCTGGCGAACGGCAGACGACACGGTATCAGGCCGGAGCGAAGATTTTCTCGATCGCAATCAGCGCAGAGCGTTAGGCCGATCGAGCGGGATCCGACGTCACGAGGTCCGAAGGATCTTCTCCATCGCTTTACCCCGTGCGAGCTCGTCGATCAGCTTGTCCAGGTACCGGATCTCGCGCATCGTCGGCTCTTCGACGTCTTCGACCCGCACACCGCAGACGACGCCCTTGATTGATGTACGCAACGGATTCATCCGGGGAGCGACTGCGAAGAAGGTTTCGAAGTCCGTCCGCTTTTCAAGATGGGCGTCCAGCTCGTCCTGACGGAGACCTGTCAGCCAACGGATGATCTCGTCGACCTCCGCCTTTGATCGACCCTTCCGCTCCGCCTTGGTGACATAGTGCGGATACACGCTTGCGAAGCTCGTCGTATAGATCCGATGTTTGGTCATGATCGTCTCGTCGATCGAGGGGCGTCGGTGTACTCAGGCGGTAGCGTCTCAAAGCGCAAGGTGGACCTCCAGCCCGGAGCGGACAACTGATGGGAGCACCGACGAAGCGGACCTGCGTCAACGGGCACGAGTACTTCAAGAGTACTGACTGTCCGACCTGTCCAGTATGCGAAGCCGCACGGCGGCCAGCCGACGGTCTGCTTTCCGCGTTGAATGCCCCCGCGCGTCGGGCCTTCGAACGCGCCGGCATCGGCGATTGCGCGGCCCTCGCCCGCTATACGGAGCAAGAGATACTCGCCCTGCACGGCGTGGGGCCGGCCACCCTCCCGACACTGCGGGATCAGCTCAAGAAGGCGGGACTCGCGTTCAAGGGCAGTCGAGATGACGGG
>CAWDYU010000003.1:0-948914 GCA_963806875.1 uncultured Gemmatimonadales bacterium
CACGCATTGCTCTGCTCCTGCGTGCAATTACGGCAAGGCTCGGTGGAGTCTAGCCGAGCTTGGCCTCGAAGATCCCCGGCGTCGGCCACCATTCAAAAGCGACTGGGATGGCCTCGAATGGCTTCATGCCAACCGGACTCGCGATGCTGCGATTGCGCCCTGACGGTCGATGAGGGCCTTGCTCCCCGAGCGCCCCCGCCCCGCAACCCGTATCGTCCATGAACACCCCCGACCCTGACTCCCATGCCTCCCTTCCCGAAGCCTACCACCCGGTTCAGCTACGACCCCGTCGTCGAGCGGCGGCGGTTGCACGCGCACCGCACTCGGCGCCCGCCGCTGTAGAGCGAGGGGGGCACGACGCCTGGAGCCGCTGGAGATGCTGGGGGGAGGCGCACTAGGCGTTGTGGCTCTCGGCGCTCGCTCTTGCGGCAGGAAGAGTGCGGTGTTTGTTGGGCCGAGCGGTGGGCCGTGCTGCAAGCGAGCCGTCGGTTGCAGGGGGCAGTACTAGTTGGCGATAACGCCAGACGACATGCAACGGCGCGGAGGCAAAGTATTCCGCCCCCCATGAGGTTTGCGGCGGGAGGCCAGTGCCTCGGCAGCCTACGCTCTCGGGCTGCCTGAAACGAAGCGGGCCGAGCGGCGTCGACGGGCAAACGACGGGGTCACCCTTGTCATTCTAGCCAAGGCCTATACTTGCCGGACGCGCCTCGTGCGGGTACAACCAGTGCAACGGGTCGGTTTACGAAGCCCCAAGCCGCGCTGGCCGTCAGGAGCGGCTAAACCATTCGCCCGCGGTTTTGGCGACTCGGAATGAGATGTTTTGACTAAATAAGTTTCCCAGCGAAGGAGTAGCGTGCCCATGGGACTCCGTGATTTCATCCGCAGCCAACTAATCGAGATCATTGAGTGGAGCGACGACTCGCGTGATACACTGTCGTACCGTTTCCCCGATGAGGACAACGAGATTAAGAACGGCGCACAGCTCATCGTGCGTGAATCGCAGGCTGTCCAATTTGTATACCTCGGCCAGCACGGCGATCTATTCCCTCCTGTACGCACCACGCCACCACCGCCAACATTCCGGTGTTATCCCGCATTAGGGGTTGGAAGTACGGGCTTGAGTCGCCCTTTAAGGCCGACATCTACTTCATCACCACCCGACTGTTTACCGGAATCAAGTGGGGCACGTCGAACCCTGTCCTGCTCCGAGACGAGGACTTCGGCGTTGTCCGAGTCAGAAGTTTCGGGGTGTACGACTTTCGGATCGTCGATCCCCCAAAGTTCTTGACGGAAGTGGCGGGCACGGACGGCCACTTCCAGCTTGGTGAGTTTGTCGACGCAATGCGCTCGCGCATCGTCAGCGTGTTCAGCGAAGCGCTTGCATGCAGCAAGGTACCTGTACTTGACATCGCAACTCGCCACAGCGAGCTCGGCGGAGCGTTGCTCCCGCTTATCAATCCAGCACTCAGGGAGAAGTACGGGATCGAGTCAACCAGTTTCCTTGTGGAAAACGTTTCCGTTCCCCCGGACGTGGAGCAAGCGATCGACAAGCGGTCGAGTATTTCGGTTATCGGTAACCTCAATGATTACGTCAAGTACCAGATGGCCCAGGGCATGGAAAGGCACGGCTCTGGGCTGGGTGCGATGGCCGCCGAAATGACTGTCGGGATGTCAATCGCGCAAATGATCCTGAATCAATCAACTAACGCGACGCAGCCGACCCCCGCCCCTGTGTCACAGCCTGAGGTGATCCCGGATACGATTGGACCTGCCGAGGCCGCGGCGATCCTTTGTGTTTCCGAGGCAGACGTGATCATGAGCCTTGAAGCGGGTGACCTCAAAGGGCGGCAGGTCGGGACTCAGTGGAGGATTCCGAAGCTAGCCATTGCCGATTTTCTACAATAGCCGATCAAGCAGCACACAACTTCACCAGGACGAGTGCGGAGCAACAGCGTGCCCGGGGAAATCGGATCATTGGCAGACAGCGCGATTGCACCCGCAGAGCGTGTTTTGTTTGTCAGGCAGCCGCGTTAAACTCAACTGAATCACGTCGCAACGGCCTCCGAGAGGATCAGCGATGCGTATATTTGCGCTGGATTGCCCCAAGTGTGGCGCCTCCCTGAAAGTGACCGAACACAAGGAGCAGATCAGTTGTGGCTATTGTGGATCAACGCTTCGGGTCGACCGCGCCGGTGGCACGGTCTCGCTCGAACTTGAAGGAATCAAACGAGGGACTGACAAAACTGCCGCGGAACTCGCCTTGACTCGCCTGCGGCTGAACATCAAGTGGCCACCAGACGCAAGGCCAACGCTGAGGCCCACGCGCAACGTGTTCGAGCGCAGCTAACGGAACTGACGACTTTGAGCTCGCAGCGATCTGGAGATGACGAACGCCACCAAGCGCGAAGCGGCAGCGAGAGTTGAGACGGGAAGGACGTTGGGGCCGGTCCTCGGCGTCGGTCGGATTTGCGCTGCATCGGGCGTCTTGTACTGGCTGTGGGAATCGAGTTTCTGATTTGACACGTTTCTTCTAGTTATTTTAGGGTGGTGCCCCGCGTTGCTCTTTCTTTTCATGGGTTTTATTGCGCCAATCGGTTGGGTTGTCGGTGATTCAGACACTCGATTCGCGGCTGCCGACGAGGCGTCTAACGGCTCACGTTGCAGCATCGCGCCTGAGACCGACTCTGGAGGCGGATCTCGCCAGGCATGAAGCCGACGTCGGCGAAGCGGGTGCGCACGTTGCTGCTATAGATGGTCACATTGAGAGGAATAGGCTCATTGTGGATTCTGTACCGTAGCCCGACGGTTTAGCAAGCCGTACGGTTACCCGTCGAGGCACAGCCCGAAACTCGACTCAGGCCGCAGAATTCTGCGGACCTTTGGGCGTGCGGAAACCTGACCGAGGTTGCGATGCGGCCGCACGGCGCAGTTGGCGGCGATCGAACGGGACAGAAGGCGCCACGGTGATCGTTCCGGCAACATTCGTCACGCCATCGCTCCCTCTTCCCCCTAGCGCCCCCGCCCCGCACGCCCGTATCGTCGATGCACACCCCCGACCCTGACCCCCATGCCTCCCTTCCCGAAGCCCACCACCCGGTTCAGCTACGACCCCGCCGTCGAGCGGCGGCGGTTGCGTGCGCACCGCACTCGGCGCCAGATGCCACGGAAGGGCGCCGGCAAGCTCCTGGTCGGCTCATGGAACATCGCCAACTTCGGCCTCCAGCTCCGCCGGGAGTGTGACCTCCAGCTGATCGCCGAGATGCTGAGCTGGTTCGACGTGATCGCCGTGCAGGAGTGTCGCGAGAACTTCGCCGACCTCTACCAGGTCATGCACTACATGGGGAAGAAGTACCGGGTGCTGATGTCGGACGCCGGCGGCAACAACGAGCGCCTGGTCTTCCTCTTCGACAGCCGGAAGCTCAACCTGCTCGACGAGATCGGTGAGGTGAGCATCGAGCCGTCGCGCGCCAAGACCGTGCGCCTGGACGACGCGAGCGAAGGCTTTGTCGGCTTCGACCGGCCGCCCTACCTCGCGTCGTTCAACGTCACGGGCACCCCGCTCAGCGTGCAGCTGGTCAACGTGCATCTCTACTTCGGCTCACCCAGCCCCACGGATATCGCGCGCCGAGCGCTCGAGGTGATGGCGGTGGCCCGGTGGGCGGCGCTCCGGAACGAGTCGCCGTATGCCGGGGCCCGCGAGCTGATCGCACTCGGCGACTTCAACATGCCCAAGGCTCGGCGCGATGGCGGCAACATCGTCTACGACGCGCTGACCAGCCGTGGCCTGGTCACGCCGGGGCATTCGACGGTGGTCGGGTCGAGCATCGCGTCGGACAATCAGTACGACCAGGTCGCGATGTTCCCGACCACGACCAAGGCGTGGCTGGTGAACATCGGCGTCTTCGACTTCGACGCGGTGGTGTTCAAGGAGCTGTGGGACCGGGGCAAGCCGAAGGTGTTCGAGGGATACGTCCGGTACTACCTGTCCGACCACCGCCCGATGTGGGTGGAGTTGGGGGTGGGGTGAGGGGGCTGCCGTAATTCTATCAGGAGTTCAATCCGCGAGGCGGATAACGGAGATTGTCAGGCTCATACCGGGAGCGGGGGCCTGATCCACACGCGGTCTTTTTTATGACGCAGCCAAAAAAGCTTCGCGGGACCGGTTCTATTACGACTGGTCGTCACTCCAAACTGCTGCTCGAGCAATGTCGAGGACAGTACGGGATAACTTTGCGCCAGATGTTCTGATTGGCATCCATGGGGGTGGAACTATTATTGCCTCACTGCTCCTATTCGAGTTTGAAGAACTTCTTCCGGTGCGAACGGTTTTTCTGGTCCCCCGCGGGGCGGCAGCGGTGGTTCCGGAGGATATCACAGCAGGGTCGGAGAAGCGCGTCACCACAAAGTTTGAGATATATGTTCCAAGCGGTTTCGCCAACTTCGGTTCTTTGCGAATCCTACTGGTTGATGATTGCGCAATCACGGGGCACTCCCTCTCTGAAGTACGCAGCGCACTTATCGACATGGGCATTCCAGAGCACAATGTCCGAACCTGTGCTGCGATCTGTTGTCAGACTGCTGTCGGTGCGCAGAACGCCCCAGACTTCTTTTGGCTGCTCACGCTACTGATTCCGTCTACTTGCCTTGGGAATCGGGTCAACGGCTCCAGCGACTTGGCTTGCTCCGATAAGGCTCGGCCCAGCCAGCACGCTGCCGCCCGTGCGTATACGTGCGGGGCGTGAGTACCACAGCGGGATTCGAATGCCGAGGCTATCCGCTCGCCCCCAGCGGCACACCACAAGGAGCCAACTCTTGCCCTCCAGGGGACCGCGGATATCTGTCTTGGGATGGTACGTGGCGATGGCCCGAGACGTGTCGGAGCCTCGCACTGGGAGATGACCCCAGATTGAGGCCCGTCTCGATCACTAATACGGGCGGCGCCCCGTCAGGCAACCGTAGGTCGGTGCCTTGCAGGTTGTGTCCACCCGCACACTGGTAGCCCGAGCCGGCTGCCTGATCGCATACTCTGCGTCGTCGTTTCGGTCGGATCCCGAACTACGCCGGAGATGCGTCAGGAATGACCACAGACTTTCGGGGCGAGGGCTCAGCTAAGTCCGAGATGGTGACTTCACCAGGTCGCTCGAAACACTGACTGGTGAGCGTTGACAGACGCACAGCGTGCGTGCGTAAGCGCGCTCGACGAGGTACGATGGATGCCGCCTCGGTCACGTCACGGACGAAGGACTTGTTGGAGGCCACCGCGCGCATGTGCTCGTCGCAACGCACGGCGAGCTACCCGACGACGACAGGTTTCCCCGCGCAGCTCAGGGCAGGCGTGCGTGGCTCTGGGCATCTGCTACCAATCACACGATCCATCCCTGACGGCCTTGAAGTACGGGTGGTTCGGATATCCCGCTGCGGCGTAAACGCTATCGTTCGCGTAACCCTCCGGTTTCACGGTGGTCTCTCCCTGCCACGGTGACGCACCGTCAAGCCCGGCGTGGTATCCAGGTGATGGGTGTGGCGGCCGAACGACTGCTAGTGCGGCTTGAAAGGGTATAATAGCAAGTTACTTCCTGCGTAAGACTGGCTGCGTTAAGGCAGACGCTGCCCTTGCCTGATCGTTCTACACTTGTAAGATGTCGCGGATCGATGTCTAGTCGGGGCGAGCTCATGAAGCCTGTAGACGGGCGGTGCTGCCAACCCGCCCCCCACGGACGATTCTCCTACCTAACGCCGAGCACTTCGGGCCGTCGTCAGGGCGCTCAGGGCACCAGCGGCCCACCGCCGGCAGATGGTTCCTCCCGGCACATAGAGTGGATGCCGAGGCGCCCCACCCTTGGTCTGCCCCAAACAGTGAAGGCCGGCGAGAGTCCCAACTATGTGGATCGGGCTAGCCACAGCAGCGTGTGCGCCCCAGGCGGGCACGCAGGGCTGCAGAGGCCGCGAGTCGTGGCGAGCCATCTGTCCGTCGGCCATTCGGATCGTCGGCAGCCCGAATGCAGCGGGTCGGTAGAGCGCAGCGCAAGAGACCAAAATAATCCCGCGGTATCAACCGCTCGCAAGCCAATGCAGCGGCGAATCGTGGGGTCATCAACCGCGGCGTTCGCCGTCGATGGACTGATGCAGATGCACAGCGCTGATTCCTTCTCGGCGTCCAGTGCCGCCACAGCTCATAGCGATACCGAGAGCATGCGGAGATCTCGGCGCTCGAATCCGTGATCAGGTCACACGGCTGACGTCGCGCTGCGACTGGGGCAGGCTCTCTGTGTCACCTTGTCGGTATCATTCAGGATGGGATGAGACGACTTTGTGTCTCGTAGCTGGTCGCATATATGGTCGTCCTTAGGCATGCTGTGCGATCCGCGGTTCGTTTGGGCTGTTGGGGCCCAACCACGCAGTTGCCGCACTTACTGTGGCCCGCACCCAGAAAGCCAGGCGTGGCGGTGAGCTGAAGCGTCGAAGTCCCGCGAGTTGCAGCTCGAGCGTCTGGCATGTGATTAATCCGTTCGGAAACAGTTGCGCAAGTATTCGGGCACCCACCCAGTTGGTCGGGAAGCTGGGTACACTCTCCGGACCGGCAGCCATTAGCCCACTGCACAGGAACTTTACGCGTCGACAATCCGTTGACCGTCCTTCAAGGCGGCAGAGGTCGCCCCGGAGCATCCTTGTCAGCGCCTACATACACCGACGTTTCCCATTGGTCGCAATACTCCTGCGATCCGACGAAGTGGCGGACAGTGTACCCCCCGAGGTTGAGAAAGGCGGCCTGAGTCGTCGGCTGGCGGTTCTCGCGATACTGCTTCACTGCGGCATGGATCTTCGGTCCCGCTGACCCTCGTGCAGCTCGGTGAACAGCTTCGTACCCAGTGTCGGTCGGCACGCCGATCGTCCCGTACACCGGCCTACCGCCGTGGGGTACGCAACCCGCCTTCGCCGATGACGCTCCGCAGGCTTCGAATTCGCGGATCATTCGCCGGACCCCGTGACAGCCAGTGGATCCGGAGCATCAAGTCCACATCGCGGTGGCCATGCGCATGGGAGCCCTTCCTGCGTGTGTTGTCGGGCCGAAACGCCAACCCGCTGCGTGAGTTGACCGTCAGCCCGCGCGGGTGCTGACGACGCGACACCACTACGCTCAGCACAGCCATTAACGTCGGGACAGTCTTCGACCACCGGGACCTCTGCTGTCATGGCAACCTCATTGGACCGAAATAGTTCGTTCTGGGGATCCCTGATAGGCAGAGACCGCTACCAGTGTCGACGGGAAGGTCATGGTATACGGGGACGACGGTGATGATCTACTCGCGAGATCCCCTGTCTTCGCGCACGGCAGGCGCGCTTACCAACCGCCAACACGTTTTGCGTGCTTGTTTTGTTCACTCGGCATCGCACGCCGTGGAGGGCGCCGGGGCACACGTCGTGCTCGCCACAATCGGCGATTGGCTGATACGGCGGGCGTGCCGTCTGCCGCAACAGGTGAAGGCACCGGATCTCCGGCTCGATGGTGGGGTCGGGCCGAGCGCGGCGCCGACCGGCTCTGATTCAACGTACGTCGCCCCCACCGTTTCGTCTATGTAGGGAAACTCCTACATCCCGCTCCGTTCCGTCGGCACTCGGACCATCTCACCGCGGCCGCCCGGTGCTGCCCACGCACGCAACCTCGCAACACCCCGCGTCAGTCCCCTTCGCGGCTGTCCAGGTCTAGCTGGGCGGCACCCACACATGATCTTCAGACCGTCGGACAACATTTTCGCCCCGCCTCCCTCCATCTTCAGGTCGTCCAACAACATCTCAGGACCGACTCGGAACATCTTCAGCCCGCCTCCCTCCATCTTCAGGTCGTCCAACAACATCTCAGCGTGACTCGGAACATCTTCGCCTGCCTCCCTCCATCTTCAGGTCGTCCAACAACATCTCACGCGTCGACTCGGAACATCTTCAGCCCGACTCGCTCCATCTTCGGGTCGTCCAACAACATCTCAGGCCTGACTCGGAACATCTTCAGCCCGCCTCCCTCCATCTTCGGGTCGTCCAACAACATCTCAGGCCTGACTCGGAACATCTTCAGCCTGCCTCCCTCCATCTTCAGGGCGCCCAACAACATCTCAAGCCTGACTCGGAACATCTTCAGCTCGCCTCCCTCCATCTGAACCGCGCCGAACAACATCTCAAGCCGGCTCGGTGCACCTCCCGCGCGCCGACCTCCAGCTTCCGGAAACGAGTGTCCTGATTTTTCTGAAAAGTGTCCTCGCCAGAGGACACTCGACCCTCGGTCGAGCTCGCAGCACCCGTCGCGCAATCGCCTCCACGCCGCTCCGCGCAGCACGCTGCAGCCCAGCAACGGCGCGGCGTGCGGGCATTATTGCAAGTCACATCTCATTTCCGGAACACGACGTTTCAGGTCTGGCACATTGTTCGCCCTACACGTTGCCGTCGCTGATGTCGGGCACCCGCGACGCAGCACCCCAGCAGGACGACGTGGCCGAGTTTCCCGACGACCGGATCACACTCTGGAGGTGTACCATGGATGCGAAGACCCGCAGGAAGTTCTCGATGGTGACGAAGGCGCTGGAGTTTTCCCTCGCCAACCCGTCGGAGGACACAGGCCAGCTGTCGGTGGTGACCCAGCTGGAAGGGCGCGTCGATCGCGCCGACGCCCTCGCGATCAAGGAACGCGACGGGCGAGTGGACGAGGCCGCGGCGGTCGCGCGCCGCAACGACCTGCGCCACAAGATGCAGAAGCGACAGCTCCGTCACCTGGCCATCGTGGGTGCGGCCGCAGCAAAGACCCGCCCCGACCTCGCCGGCCAGTTCGTGCTCCCGCGCTCCACGGGACCGAACCGGACCTTCCTCACCGCCGCCAAGGGGCTGCTCGCCCTGGCCACCACCGAGGAGGCGCTCCTCGTCTCACTCGGACTCGGCGAGTCGTTCGTCGCCGAGTTCACCGCCGCCCTTTCGGAGTACGAGACGGCCACGGCGGTGGCGCACACCGGCCGGCGTGATCACGTCGGTGCCCGCGCCGACCTCAAGGCCGTGGTCGAGGAAGGCAGCGACCTGGTGAAGCTGCTCGATGGCTTCAACCAGCAGCGGTTCGCCGGCAACGCCGAGCTGCTGGGCGCGTGGGAGAGCGTGACGAATGTGTATGGCCGCTATCACAGGAGCCCCGAGACCGTTGATGGAGGGGCGGAGCCGGTGGAGACGGCAGCATGATGTACGGGTCGACAGTCGACAGTCGACAGGTATTTCGCGATGAAGGCCAGCACCGAGAACGGAGCTGGCCTTCATTGTTGACGTCACTGTCGACTGTTGACTTACCCCCGGTGCGGTAGCGACCGACGGCTCAAGCACCACCAGGGCTTGCCGGGCATCGGGGGATGCATCCATATTGCATCCATATTGCATCCGTCACGGATGCTTGGAGGCATCCATGGCCACGTTGACCATCAAGAATTTGCCGGACCAGCTCTACGCTCAGCTCAAAGCCCGGGCCGCAGAGCATCGACGCAGTATCAATAGCGAAGCCATTCTTGCAGTCGAGCGCGCCCTCACCGAGGCCAGCGCGGGCGATCCAGCAAACCTGCTAGCCACGCTTCGACGGAGTCGTGCTCGCCTTAAAGGCGTCTATCTGACGGACAAGGACCTCCGGGCTGCTCGGGAATCCGGTCGCGCATGATCGTGGCCGACGCGAACCTCCTCGCCTACCTGGTGATGCCCGGTGAGCGCACCGACGAAGCTGTGGCCGTTCTCACCAAAGACCCGACATGGGTAGCACCAGTGCTGTGGCGCAGTGAACTCCGAAGCGTCGTGCATAAATACGTCACGCGGGGCGACTTGACCGTTGCGCGCGCTGTCGCATTGCTGGACCAAGCCGATGAGGTCCTGGGCGGCCGCGAGGGAGAGGTGGACTCTCAGGCCGTTCTCGTGCTAGCCTCCCGGTCGGGCTGTACTACGTACGATTGTGAGTATGTCGCTCTGGCCAACTCGCTGAATATTCCGCTCGTGACGACCGATCGCGCCGTCCTCAAAGCGTTCTCCAAGCAGGCCATGACACCGGCGGACTTTCTCGCCAAGTAGTGTGCAGGTCGCCCGTCCGCGCGCTTGAGAAGGCCGCGAGCACGCCAATAGGAACTTCGCGGGGGGCGCCCTCGCCGAAGAGCTCGGCTACCAGCAATCGCTTGCCCGAATCTCGTCTACGTACTACATTGTCTTACATGAAGACCGCCACCGTGACCATCCGTCTCGATGCCAAGCTCCAGCGCGATCTCGATCGGCTCAGTCGCCAGTTGGGGCGCAGCCGGAGCGACCTCGTCCGGGACGCGGTACGCCGTCAGGTCGCGCTCCTGCAGTTCGAACGGAGTCGCCGCGAACTGGTACCCCTTGCGGAAGCCGAGGGTATCCTGACCGATGAGGACGTGTTCAAGATTGTGTCGTGAAGATCTTCCTCGACACCAATGTGCTGGTCAGCGCGTACACCGCCCGGGGGTTGTGCGCCGACCTCTTCCGCCTGATCCTCGCTGAACACGACCTCCTGACGGGCGAGGTCAACCTCGTGGAACTGCGCCGCACTCTCGCGAAACGGTTCTCCGCCACGCCGCAGCAGATCGGGGCGGTCGAGGAACAGCTCCGTGAGCACGTCGTCGTTCCACGCCCGGCAGCGCCGAGCAGCCTCGTAGTTCGCGATGTCGACGACGCCTGGGTAGTCGCCTCGGCGTGCGCCGGCGCGGCCGAACTCCTCGTCACCGGCGACCAGGACCTGCTGGCGGTTGCCCGCACCGCGCCAGTGCCCATCGTCTCGCCGCGCGCGGCGTGGGAGCAATTGCGGAGTGGGTCGTGAAAGTCCCCTCAACTCCTCCCCTCCGCGTTGCTCAGGGTCAGGGGTCGGGATGACAAGGCGTCGGAACAGGTCGCAAGTCGTGAGCTGTGTCGCCGATGGCAGATAGCCTGGTACCATCGGCGACACAGTTAACGACCAACGACCTTCCACCAGCGACGCAGCGTCCGACTATCGGCCAGCGCTCCCCCGATCCAACACCCGATACTGAATCGCCTCGGCCACATGCCCCGGTGCAATCGCGTCGCTCTCTTCCAGGTCGGCCAGGGTGCGCGCCAGCTTGAGCACCCGGTGGTACGCCCGCGCCGAGAGCCCGAGCCGCTCGATCGCCGCCTTGAGCACCGCCTCGGTGGCGGCGTCGACGCGCACATATCGCGTGAGTTCACGCGGACCCATGTGCGCGTTGGCATAGACACCGCGCAGTCGATGGAATCGCTTCAACTGCCGTTCGCGCGCCCGCTCGACCCGCTGCCGGATGGTGTTGCTCGATTCGGCCGGCGCACGATCGACCAGGTCGTGGTACGCCACCGGCGGCACGGAAAGGTGAATGTCGACCCGATCGAGCAGCGGCCCCGAGATGCGTGCGAGATACTTCTGCACCGCGAGCGGCGGACAGAGGCACGGCTTGGTGCTGTCGCCCGCGTGGCCGCACGGGCACGGGTTCATCGCCGCCACAAAGAGGAAGCGCGCCGGGTAGCCGAGCGTCATCGCGGCACGCGAGATCGTGACGTGACCATCCTCCAGCGGTTGTCGCAGCACCTCGAGCACGTTGCTCGGCAGCTCGGCGACTTCATCCAGGAAGAGCACGCCGTGGTGCGCCAGCGAGACCTCACCCGGACGCGGGATCGATCCGCCGCCGATCAGGCCGGCATAGCTCACGGTGTGATGCGGCGCGCGAAACGGACGGCGCGTCACCAGCGCACGACCCGGCGGCAGCAGCCCAGCCACCGAATGAATCCGGGTGACATCGAGTGCTTCTTCCAGTGTCAGCGCCGGCAGGATGCTCGGCAGCCGCCGCGCCAGCATCGTCTTGCCTGCGCCCGGCGGGCCGATCATCAACACATTGTGCGCCCCTGCCGCCGCGACCTCGAGCGCACGCTTGGCCGCCTGCTGCGCCCGCACGTCGGCAAAGTCGACATCGAGCACCGCACGGTCCTGCATCAGGGCGGCGGTGTCGGTGCGCGTGGGGTCGAGGATGATCTCGCCACCGAGGTGCCTGCTGACGTCGAGCAACGAGCCCGCGCCACGCACCACCACGCCCTCCACCACCGCGGCCTCCGCGACATTGGCCGCGGGCAGGATCATCTCGGTGCAGCCCATCGCCGCAGCAGCCAGCGCAATCGGCAGTGCGCCGCGGATCGGGCGCAGGTCGCCCTCGAGGCCGAGCTCGCCGAGGAGGAGGACACCGCGACTGCGCCTGTCATCGAGTTGACCGCTGGCGATCAGGATCCCGATCGCGATCGGGAGGTCGAACGCGCTGCCGCGCTTCTGCACATCGGCCGGTGCCAGGTTGACGGTGATGCGACGGAGCGGCAGCTGATAGCCGGCGTTGCCGATCGCAGCAGCGACGCGTTCCCGGCCCTCCTTGACCGCGCCCACCGGAAGACCGACGGTGGTGAACGACGGCAGGCCGTTGGAGATGTCGACCTCGACATCGATCGCGAGGGCGTCGACTCCGAGTACGGTGGCACTCTGTATCCTGGCAAGCAAAGCATCCTCGGCGCATGAGTCACCGAGGATGGGCGGGGTTGGCTCGAGCGTGGGTTACAGCGCGCGGTTCGGGTGAACTAAAAAGCGCATACTCACTCCGCGCACGTGCCCATGACCCCGACGCCTCTTGCGGCGGCCCAACTCCGCACGCCCGCGATTCCCGCAGGCGACGATACAACCGTCGCCAAGCGAGGAATCGCGAAAGTGCCATGCGGCAGGGGCGCGCGGAGGCGCGGACCGCCGGCGCGAGGCGCCGAGGCCACGGGCCGGACGGCGACGAGTCGGGATGAGAGCAGCTTGATTCTCCGTTCTACCTGACGACCATACCCTGTTCCGCCGACGCCGATGAACCATCGGTTCCGATAACTCGCACCACCACACGGTACGCACCGTTTCGCAGGCGGCTGATGTCAATTTCGCGGTCGAACGCCTCCTCGGCATTCCGCGCGACGCTGGTTGTGGAAAGCTGAAGCCTGGGTGCCGCCGCCGTCGGTACCGATTCCCAGAGCTCGATCGTCGTGCGGTACTGATCGCCTGGTCGCATCCCGCCGACGCGGTAGTGCAACGTAGACAACTCTTGCCGACGCCAGGCGCCCGCTGGATTCAGCGGTATCGTGGTGCCGTTGAATGTCCATGACAACCCGCTCGCGGGGCGCCCAAGGATCGGGTCACTAACCTGGAGTTGAGGTGCGCCGAGGTTCAACGCGTGAACGCTGCGGACCCTCGCACCGCCGCCAATGGACGTGGCCGTGTCGGACGCCACGATGCCCACCATCCACGTTCCGGGCGTCACGGGTACCTCGAACATCATGCTGACGTAGGCACCAGGTTCGGGAGCAGAGCGGAGCTGCAGCCGACGCACGGTGTCGACCGAAACTGATTCGCCCGCACCGTTTGCCAGTGACATCCTGACACGAAGTAAGAGGGTGCCCGGATCACTCGGTGACGTACCGTCGGCGAGTTGTTGCCACGGCACCGACACGACCACGAGAATGTGATCGGCGGAGATTCCATAAGCCTGGGCGACCACGGGAATGCGTCGACTCAGCAGAATGGGATTACCGGAAGTCCGCTCCGCCCGGGTACGAGCAGTCGTGAACTTCGCGAACATCTGTTCACCGCGGATTGCACCCAGCCCCCATAGCCCTTGCCTTCCCTCCTGCGACTCGGCGGCGGCCAAGACACAGAGGCCGGAATCGAGCTGACAATTGGTCATCAGGTCGCCCTGTGGAAAGCCCCTCACCAACATTCCAAGCCGGGCTGCAATGCCTAGGTCGCCCGGCAAGTCGGGTCGGCCGAATCCGAGCAAGACGAGGCCGTTTTCCGTATCCCAACCGAGTGTCGCGAAGTCAGCGGCCAAGCTGCCAGGCTGCACGGTCTCGATTGGATCACCGTGCCGCATCACCATACTGCCACGGTCATCAAGCACCTGGGACTTCGGCGAACCGGAAACGAGATACCGCAAGCCGGACGACTGCACGTACCTCAACCCCGGCGGCAACTTCTTGGCGTCGGGCACCTCCACGAACGGCGGGTGACCAGCAGCCCACCCGTCGGGGCTCCAACGATACCGAGTCAACGAAAGCCGCCACCGCCGAAAATGTTCAACAAGGCGAGCGCCCGAGGGGCGCGCGTCACTTGCATCGAGGCCGGCCCAGAACCGCTGCAACCACAGTGTCCTTTCACTCAGCGCGATTGATGCGTAGCTCGTCACGATCGAGTCGGTCGCAATCCATTTTACGTCGCGAACAAATAGTGCCGCGTCACGTTCGGAAGTGATCAACGTTGTCGCCCGCTTATACTGCCGCACCCCTTCGGCATCCGCTCCGCGAGCAAAGGCGATCTGGGCACCGAGATGGTGCGCAGCGGCGTCGGATACAATATGCCGCACACGCTGCAGCGATACCGAGGCCGACTGCGGGTCGCCGGCCTCCAGCTCCAGGGCAACCCAGGCCGATGCAATGTCCGGTGGCAGCGAGTCGGCCGCGCGAACGACGGCCCGAAAATGTGCCAGCTCGCGTGCAGGGCTGTGCCAAAGCAGCGGGTATGGGGCGAGCCGATGAAGCGCAGTCAGTGCGCGGACGTTCGTGCTATCCACGGCGAGTATTAGGCGAAGAGCTTCGACGAGCCCCGGTCGCCAGAGCGACTCCCGCGCGCTCCACGCGGTCGCTTCGGGGGGCGAGAGGGGCGACGCAAGTGCGTCGTGAACTCGCGCGGATAGGGTAAACAGCGCACTTGAGGTCCCGACAGCGAGTGCTCGTTCACGAACCTCGCGTGCGAGCGGGGCCAGACGGTCGCGCACCGACTCGTCGCCGGCGACAAGCCGATCTGCGAGCGCGCTCAGCGCCGAATCTGCCGGCACCTGCGCGCCGGCCACTGCAGGAACAAGCAAGGCGGCCAACAGGAAGGGCCATACAAGCAGGTTCACTACCGACAGCCAATCGTGCTCACGTTTCATGGTAGCCGTCGGATGAGGGATCACGATCTGAACAATGCGTCCAAATGACCTGCCACGCTACCACAGGTGGCGTCGCGAGATCCCTCAACCCCTCCCCTTCGCGGTGCTCAGGGTCGGGGATCGGGATGACAGTGTATGCAGTCGCGACCACAATGCCGCCGAGCCCGTGCCCCCGGCGCCTCGCGCCGAGCGGCCCGCTCCTCCGCGCGCCCCGGCCGCATGGCACTCTCGCGATTCCCGGCATGGCGACGGCGGTATCGTCGCCTGCGGGAAGCGCGGGCGCCGCGGAGTCGGGCCGCCGCAAGAGGCGTCGGGGGCGCGGGCGGGGGCGGGAGGGAGGCCGGTGTCGCCGTGAGGGCGAAGCATGCTTCGCCCGTACGGGCGGGCGCGCGGATCGGTCAACCACCACCGCGCAAGCGCGGGTGCCGCCTATAGGCGGCACCTGTGGGGGGGGATCGGGATGACAGTGTATGCAGTCGCGACCACAATGCCGCCGAGCCCGTGCCCCCGGCGCCTCGCGCCGAGCGGCCCGTTCCTCCGCGCGCCCCGGCCGCATGGCACTCTCGCGATTCCCGGCATGGCGACGGCGGTATCGTCGCCTGCGGGAATCGCGGGCGCAGCGGAGTCGGGCCGCCGCAAGAGGCGTCGGGGGCGCGGGCGTGGGTGGGAGGGGGGGGGGCGAAGCATGCTTCGCCCGTACGGGCGGGCGCGCGGATCGGTCAACCACCACCGCGCAAGCGCGGGTGCCGCCTATAGGCGGCACCTGTGGGGGGGGTCGGAATGACCGATCAGGGCAATTTCAAACCGAACACCGCCAGATACTCCCGCGCCTGCTGCACCAGCGCGATCTCGCGTGCCATCCGGTCGTCGTCGGGGATGTCGGGGATCGGTTCCAGCGCCGAATCGGTCCACACCAGGATGCGGTCGCCGTAGAGCACGTACGCCGCGAACGGCTGCTGCACCACGCGGAGTTCGTTGCCGACCAGCCAGAAGTGTGAGGAGCCGGTCATTGCGCCGGCGTCGTTGGGTTCCGACACGGTGAGCTTGCGGACCTGTCCGTTCTGCACCCACACGGTGAGGCGTCGCGCCTCCTGCGTACCGACCGGTTCCAGCATCGTGTCGCGGCGCTCGAGTTCGCCCAGCAGCGCGTCGATGTCACTCATCGTGCCGCGCATCACCCGCAGGATCGTGGCGGTGTCGCCGGGTGCCACCTCGGTGAGAGACACGGGCGCGTTCGACGTCGGCGTTGCATAACCAGTGGTGTCATCCACCAGTTCGACGCCGCCGTCGTCCGGCTTGGCGCTGCATGCGGTCATCGCGCACAGCAACAGTGTGATCGTCGCCCTCATCGTGCCCCCTCGTGGTCACCAGCGTGAAAACGCAGAAGGGACGACGATGCACTGCATCGCCGTCCCTTCGCAACCTGCAGAAATTGTGTGCTCAGCCCTGTGGACGCGTCCGGGTAGCGCGTGCTGCGGCCACGGAGTCGAACTTCGCGACCTGCGTGCCGACGAGAATCGACTTGAAGTCGCCGTCGAACTTGGCGCGTGCATCAGCGGACTTCTTGGTCGAGTCGGCGAAGCCCGGCGTGCTGCGGATCGACGCCATGTCGGCGCCGTTCTCACGCAGCTTCATCATCCACGCCGTGACACCCTTGGTGGCCTCGGTGTAGGTCTCCACGAACGTGCTTGGCCTTGGCCTGCTGCTCCGTCGACAGGGAGTACAGCGTGGTCAGCGACTCGACGTTCGGGGCCCCGCCACCCATCCGCATTCCGCCGCCGCCACCACCACCCTGCGCGGCAAGGGGAGCTGCAACCAGCATTGCGATCGCAACCAGCGCAAAACGTGCCTTCATCGGAAACTCCAGCGCTACGGGACGGCCTGCACAGGGGGACACCGCGCCCCCAGAAGAATCAACGGTATTACGCCGGAGGAACGCCAGGCGTTGAAGGCTGAGGTTCCGGCTCCCCGAAACCGGACCAGGAACCAGGCCCCCTCGCCCGGCTCGCTGCCGGGGTCGATCGTGGCCCCCCACCCTTCCACCAGGCGCCGGACGATGGCCAGGCCGAGCCCCGTGCCGCTGGTCGTGGTGGAGAAGGATCGGCTCGAATATCCGCGCCAGTTGCTCCGATGCGATCCCCCGGCCGTCGTCCCGCACCTCGAGGGTGCCGGCGCCGATGGTGAGGCGGACCACCGACGCACCGGCATTGCGGGCGTTGTCGAAGAGGTTGAGCAGCACCTGCACCAGCTCCTCGCGTCGCGACGTCGACCAACATGTCGGCGCCGACGATCTCGATCCGGGGTTCGGCAGTGGTGAGCGCAAAGAGTCCCGCGAGTTCCTCGAGCGCCGGTCGCAGCGCGACCGTCTCGAGCGGCGTGTCGGTGTTGTCCGGCGGCGCGCCGTATCGCGCAAACGACCGCGCGATCCGGTCGAGGCGATCGATCTCGGCGAGCAACCGGGTGACCGTATCGTCGAGCATCGTGTCGAACTCCGGGACGCTGATCGCTGTGCACCCGGCGCAGATGCTGGAGGCCCAGCCGCATCGGGGTGAGCGGGTTCTTGATCTCATGCGCAACCTGTCGGGCCATCTCGCCCCATGCGACAATGCGTGCGGCACGCGACGCCTCGGTGATGTCGGTGATCGCAAGCACGAGGCCGCCGTCGCCCAATGGCGCGAGGGTGATCGCGATCAGGCGGTCGTCGATCGCGATCTCCCGACTCTCGGCTTCGCGGGTTGCGGGGCCGAGCAGGCGATCGACGCCGCCGGCCACGCCGCCCATCCCGGCGGGCAGTTGGTCCGCGCAGTTCGTTGCCGCAGCACGATGCGACGTCGAGCAACTCCTCGGCGCGCGGGTTGGCGTGGATCACCGCGCCTCGATTCGTCGACACCGATCACGCCGGTCGCCACGGTCGACAGGATCGCCGCGGTGCGCGCGCGCCCGGATTCGAGTCGCGGCGGCACTGCGTGCGCAGCTGCTGCTCCATCTGGTCGATGGCCCGGAACACCGGCGCGAACTCGGCCGGGACGTGCGTCGGGTTCGGCAGCCGGTTCGCCGCGCGCCGATGGCGAGCGCAGTCCGCCGCAGGGTATCGATCGGCTGGCCCAGCGCGCGGGCCACGAAGCCGGCGACGGTGACCGCTGCGGCGGCGCCGGCGAGCGATGACCAGCAGCAGCAGCAGTGCCAGGTCGACATTGTTCCCGCGCAAGCCCCGAATCGGTGCCGGGCAGCACGGTGGCGATCAGCGTCGCGGTTCATTCGCCGGGCTCGATGCCCATCAGCGCGGTCGACCCGGGCAATACGTCGCGCACGGCGAGCACGTCGGTGCCGAGGGCCGCGCAATGGATGCACCACGGGCGGGAGGAAGCCGAGGTCGACCAGCAGCGGAGTGCTCGCGGCCATGAGCCGTGCGTCGCGATATACGCCGAGGTCGGCGTCGACCATGTCGGCGATGCGGTGCAACGCAATCGGATCGGCGACTTCGCCGGACAGCGTGAGGGCGAACCCGCCCTCGACCGCCACGTCACGCAGGGCGCGGGTCACCTCGGCGGTTCGCGCCACCGTTGCATCGCCGCGAAGTCGAAGCAGCGACCAGAGGGTGAAGAACAACGCGGGGCCGATGAAGAACGCGGCGAGCGCGGTGGCCACGGTACGTCGATACGATCGTCGCAGCACGCTCACCGTCATGGTGCTGATCGCGACCGAGCATTCGTTCGAGGGCCAGCCATGCGGCGAGGATCATGATCACGTCGAGCATCACGCTCAGCGCAGCGCGAACCGCGAACGGGCGAGGCGTCGCCATTTCGATCGATGCGCGCGACCACCCGCGACGACGTCACCGGCGGGAACGGGCCAGTCGGCGCGGATCCAACGACCCGAGCGGCGGAACGTGCTGTCGGGCCGGGCGTCGCGATCGTTGACCACGATCGAGACGAAACGCCGGCTCCGCCATCGTACGCCATCCGACGTAGCGGCCGAACCGGGTGGGCGCGACGAGCCGCGAGCGAGGCCCGGTGGTGATGGTGGCGATGGTGTCGGGGGCCAGTGGCACGACGAGCACCTCATGATGGACCGCGCCGCGCCGCAGCGACACGCGGCGCGGCTCGGTCCGCGCCGGAGCGAACCAGTTCGCCTTGAGGTCGCCCCACGTCATGCTCAGGGAATCGAGGGCGACCGATTCGCGGGCGTCGCCGTTCGCGCTCAGCAGCGCCAGGTGCGTCGGCAAGCCGAGCCTCGGCAACGGCCGATGCGCGCCACGCCGCGTAGAGACGATCGATGCGGGTCGCGTGGGCGCCTTGCGCAGCGATCGCGAATGCAGTCGAGCGCTGCGGTCGAGGCGGAATCGGGCTGTGGCGCCTGGAGTCGCGCGACGTCCTCGCGGGCGAGATCCATGCGGAGATCGAGCGTTCTGGCTCCAGGTCGCGAGGGTGGCGAGCACACCGGCAAGGGTGGCGACCGCGCCCATCCGGACCGTGCCGGCATCGGCGGGAGCAAGAGCAAGGCGAGCGGAACCATCCAGAGCGCGGGTACCAGATCGACCAGCCCTGAAGGCCGCCATGCCTCGATGCCGACGAGGCGCCGACCACGGCGGAGAAGCGCTGCCGAACACTCCCCAGGCAGCCGGGGGATGCGGCGTCGTCATCGGGGCGGAGCGGGGCATTGGCGATCGCCAGGAACGCGGCCGCTCATACCGCGAGGGTCACCTGCCACCAGAACCAGGTGGTGAGCGAACGTGGGGTGGCGGGCGGAACGATCGCCGGGCCGACATCACGACCATCGGGACCGCGCTCGCCAGCAGCAGGATGGCCGCGATGATCCCGACGGGCGAACGGCGCGGGCGCAGGCGCCAGAGCAGGATCGCGACGAAGGAGCAACGCTGACGATCGCGGCGAGCAGCCGCGCCGCCATCGGTCCCTCGGCGTGACGGGACCGGGTCGAGCTCGCGACACTGCCCAGAGCGGGACGAGCACGGCGCCGGCGCGCACGGCGGGGCGGCGCCGTAGCAGGATCAACAGCGGCGAGCACGCGAGGCCGGTCACCGGTGAGGATGCCGCGCGACACGATGCTCGCGTGCACGAGCAGTCTGATCGGCTGACGGTGCCCGGCCCGGAGTGCCCGCTGCGACGCCTTCGATCGCGTCGGCGTAGCTCGGCATACACCGTGGCGCCCTCGGGCAGCGTCCCAGCGCCAGCTCGACCCGCTGCCACCGCCCGACGCCCTCGAGCAGCGACCGACCCGGCGCAGGCAGCGCCGCGTCGCGTCGAGCGAGGAGGGTTACCTGCGCCTCCACCTGCCTGGGCGATTCGCGCGATGGTGAGGAAGTGCCCGAACGGGGTCACGGTGAGCACCACAGGTTCGCGGGTCACCACCGGGCGGAATCCGGACCGGGCCGACGACCGCAATCAGCGTGTCGCGCCCGCTGCACCACGATGCTCGGTCGAGTCCGCGGCGGCTGACCAGGTCGTTCGAGGTTGGGTAGCCGGCCGCCAGCGCTGACGACGCGCTGGATCGCGAACGCCGCCGTGCGGCGGCCAGCGGCGATCGGCCGCGGCCAGCGCGCGGTCGCGCGACACCGATCGCGTCCGCGACGGCGCGCCGGGCGGCAGCACGGGCGCGACGTTACGGCCGCCAGGCGCCACGCCGCAACACCCTCGGCAGCGCCGAGCAGCGACGAGCCCGATCGCGATCGACCCGCGCCTGCCGATGGCGGATTCGCCAGGCCACGCAGGGAACGCCAGGCCAGCGGCGCACAGGCCGCGACGACGCACCCAGACCCAGCTGCGCTGGCGGCGGCCTCGGCGGCCAGGAGCACGACCGCCCCGGCCCCGATCCAGAGCGGAATGCCTCGGGCGGCGGGCAGATGTAGCAGCTTGAAACTTCCCCTGACCGGGGGCGTAATGGCCCAAGTCGCCTTCCCTTTCCTGCAAGGACGGAACATGCCGATTCGGAGTGCTGGACGTTGCCTGCTCTTGTGCTGCTCGGCTTCCCGTCGGCGCTCTGGCGCCCAGGCGGTCACCGCCCCGCGCCAGCTGTCGCTGGCCCAGGCGCTGGAGCTCGCCAAGCAGAACAGTCCCACCTACCGTCAGAACCTGAATGATGCCGATGTCGCCGCGGCGAACGTGCGGGAAGCCACGGGGCGCGCTGACACCGTCGCTCTCGACCAGGTGCCGGCCTGAGCTACACCGGCTCCGGCCGCTCGACCTTTGGCGGCTCGACCTTCAATCAGGCATCGCCCACGGTTTCGTCCAACTATTCGATCGATGCCGACTGGCGGCTGAGTGCCCGCACCTTCATGGGGCCGTCGCAGGCGAAGGCCCAGGAACGGGCCACCGATGCGACGATCGACGCGGCCGGCGTCAACCTCCGCTTCGACGTCACTGCACAATATCTCACCGCGCTGCGTGCTGCCGCCAACGTCGAGGTCGCCCGCCAGCAGGTCGAGCGCAACCGAGGCCTTCTTCGACGCTGGCCCAGGCGCGCTACGATGTCGGCCAGACCAACCTCCTCGATGTCCGGCAGGCGGAGGTCACCAAGACCCGTGCCGACGTCCAGCTGTTGCAGGCACGGCAGACCGAAGTCGAGGCGAAGATCGAGCTGCTGCGGCGCATGGGTGTGCGCAGCGAGGACGGCGTCGAGACGATGGAGCTGACCGAGGCATTCACGCCGACCGAGCCGAACTACGACCTGGCCCAGCTCCGCGCGATGGCGCAGGCGCAGAACCCGACCCTCGTCGCGGCGACGGCGAACCTCGACGCGGCGGAGATCGGCGTGCGCGCAGCCAAGTCGGACTACCTCCCGACCGCTATCGCTCTCGACCGGGCTGAGCGGGTTCACGCAGCAGTTCACCAACGAGAACGCGCTGCTCAGCAATCGGCTGAACAGTGCGATCGCGAAGCCGGGCGAATTGCGAGTTCCAGAACGACATCCTGCGACGCCTCACGCGAGCCGCACCCGGCGCCGGGTGGCGGGATCATCGCCGATTGCAATGCCTTCTCGGGACTCGATGCCACGGGCGCTGCGCTGCAGCCCGAGGTCCGGTCGAGCTTGCTCGATGCCAACAGCGTCTTTCCGTTCAACTTCACCCGCCAGCCGTGGTCGGTTCGTCTCTCGATCTCGCTGCCGATCTGGGATGGCTTCTCGCGGTCGCGCAACGTCTCGCTGGCCCGGGCACAGGAAGACGATGCGCGCGAGCAGATCCGGGCGCGACAGATCGATGTCGATGGTCAGGTGCATGCCCGCGTGCTCGCGGTGCGCACGGCGTGGGAGGCGATCCAGATCCAGGAGATCAACCGCACCGCAGCCGCCGACCAGCTTCAGCTCGCGCAGGACCGGTACCGCCTTGGGCCTCGGCAACGTCGCTCGAGGTGTCCGACGCACAGAACGCCATCACGCAGGCCGAGGCCGAGCGCGTCCAGGCGACCTACGATTACCACCTTGCTGTCGTCGGGCTCGAAGCCGCCGTCGGCCGCCCCCTTCGCTGAGCAGAGGAACTGTAAATGACGCGCAAGCGCAAGATCGTAATCGGAGTTGGCGTTGCCATCGTCGCATTCGTCGCATTCGGCGTCATCAAGGCGGCCGGGGCCGAACAAGCCCGGTCGAGGTCCGTCTCGAGCAGGTCGGCAACCAGGACCTGGTGGCCGCCGTCACGGCGAGCGGCAGGATCGAGCCGAAGAGCCAGGTTGATATCTCGTCAGAGGTGACGGCCCGCATCACCCGCATCACGGTGAAGGAGGGCGATCTGGTCACCAAGGGCCAGCTCCTCATGGAGCTCGATCAGGTGCAGTTCCTCGGTGCGGTCGAGCGCAGCACGGCATCGCTGGCATCGATCGAGGCGCAGCTGATGCAGTCGCGCGCCAATCGTGACCAGGCGAAGCGCACCTACGACCGCAATCGGGAGCTGAAGCGCACCAATCCGACGCTTCTCGCCGACGAGGTGGTCGAGCAGTCCCAGCTGGCCTATGACCTCGCGGCGGCCACGGTGAGATCGAGCGAGGCGCAGGTGATGCAGACTCGCGCGACCCTCAAGGAAGCGCGCGACAACCTGGCCCGTACCCGACTGTTCTCGCCGATCGCGGGCCGAGTCGTGCGCCTCGCCGTCGAGGAAGGCGAGGTGGCCCAGACCGGTGCGTTCTCCCGCGACGTCGGCCTGCTGATGCGGATCGCCGACCTGTCGGTGATCCAGGCACTGGTGAAGGTCGACGAGACCGACGTGGTGCGCCTGTCGCTCGATGACTCGGTCGGCGGTGTCGATCGACGCCTTCCCCGACACGCAGTTCGTGGGACGCATCACGAAGATCTCGAACAGCGCCGCTGTCTCGGCCGCTGGCACGGCGGGCAGCGATCGCGCCGTCGATTTCGAGGTCGAGGTGACGCTGACGAATCCACCGTCCGACGTGCGGCCCGACCTGAGCATGACGGCCCGCATCATCACCGATGTCAGGAAGCAGGCGCTTGCCATCCCGATCATTGCGCTGACGGCGCGTGAGGCACCGGGGAAGGGCGATTCGACCGCGTCGAGACCGATCACGACCACGCCGGGTGACACCGCTGCGGTCAGGAAGGCAAAGTCGATCGAGGGCGTGTTCGTGGTGAACAACGGCGTGGCGATCTTCCGGCCGGTCGACCGTGGGCATCGCAGGCGATGAATACTTCGAGGTGCTCGGCGGCATCAAGCAGGGCGAGACGATCGTGGCCGGCACCTACCAGGCGATCCGCGACATGAAGGATTCTGCCCGGGTCAAGGCGGCTCCCGGCGAGCCCGGTGCGGCCAAGCCATGAACGACGTCATCATCCGCCTCGCGGGCATCACCCGCGAGTACGTGATGGGCTCGGAACGCGTCCAGGCATTGCGCGGGGTCGACCTCGAGATCCGTCGCAACGAGTACGTCGCGATCATGGGACCGTCAGGCTCGGGCAAGTCCACGATGATGAACATGCTGGGCTGCCTCGACACGCCGAGCGCCGGACAGTACTGGCTCAATGGGCACGAGGTGTCGAGCATGGCGGACGACGATCTCGCCCGCATTCGCAACGTCGAGATCGGCTTCGTGTTCCAGACGTTCAACCTCCTGCCGCGGGCGTCGGCACTGGCCAACGTCGAGCTTCCGCTGGTCTACGCCGGGGTGATCGGGACGAGACCGCCGCGAGCGCGCTGCGGCGGCGCTCACCCGCGTCGGGCTGGGCGACCGGATGGATCACCGCCCGAACGAACTGTCGGGCGGGCAGCGCCAGCGCGTGGCCATTGCCCGCGCGCTGGTCAACGAGCCGTCGATCCTGCTCGCCGACGAGCCGACCGGCAACCTCGACTCGGTCACCAGCACGGAGATCATGCGGGTCTTCGCCGACCTGCAGGCCGCGGGACAGACCGTCATCCTGGTGACGCACGAGCCTGACATCGCCGAGCATGCGCGCCGGATCGTCGTGCTGCGTGACGGGCGGATCGACAGCGACCGACCGGTCGAGCACCGCCGGCACGAGGCCGTGGCGTAGATGCCGATTCTCGAGGCGGTATGGCTGGCGCTGTCGTCGATCCGGGCGCAGAAGCTCAAGAGCTTCTTCTCGCTGGTGGGCGTGCTCATCGGCGTGACCTTCCTGATCGCTGTCGTGTCGATCGTGCAGGGCATGAACGTGTACATGACCGACAAGTTTGCCGGCGCGCTGATCGGCATCAACACCTTCCAGCTCCGTTCCCGACCCAACATCACGATGGGCAACGTGACCGAGGAGATGTGGCGGCAGTGGCAGCGCAACCCGCGGATCACCATCGAAGACGCGGCGTACATCCAGGAGCGCATGAAGACCCCGGTCCGCACGGCCCGCTCGGGGTTCGACCGGGTGAGCGTGGCCTGGAACGGCAAGACCGCCGACCAGCTCAACCTCAACACGGTCGACGCGTCGTTCTTCGAGATCAAGAACTACGACATCGCCGAGGGACGGGCCTTCACGCAGCAGGAGGTCAGTGTCGGCGCAGCGGTCACGGTGCTCGGCCATGATGTCGCCGCGAAGCTGTTCGATGGACGAGATCCGATCGGGCGAGATCGTCAGCGTGGGCGGCCTGCCGCACCGCGTGATCGGCGTGGTGGCCGAAGCAGGGCAACCTGTTCGGGATCTCGATGGACAAGTTCCTGGTGACGCCGATCACGTCGCCCGCGCGCCGACTGGTGAACCGCCCGCACGTGATCGACGATCTCCAGATCCAGACGGAGGACGTGGCGACGATGCGCGCCGCCATCGACGAGGTCAACACGTTGATGCGGGTGCGGCGCGGGCTCAAGCCCGGGCGAACCGAACAACTTCCACCTCGAGACCGCAGAAGCTGCGCTCTCGGAGTGGAACAAGATCTCGGCGATCCTCTTCCTCGCGCTGCCCGGCCTGGTTGCGATTTCGCTGGTCGTCGGCGGGATCGTGATCATGAACATCATGCTCATGGCGGTGGCGGAGCGCACCCGCGAGATCGGCGTCCGGAAGGCACTCGGCGCCAAGCGCCGTGACATCATGGCGCAGTTCGTCGTCGAGTCGGCCACGCTGTCCGTCACCGGTGCCGTGCTCGGCATCGGGGCGGGCATTCTCCTCGCCTTTGCCGTGCGCGCCTTCACGCCGCTGCCGGCCGCCATTGCACCATGGTCGATCGGCGTCGGGGTCGGCCTGGGCGTGCTGGTCGGGATGGTGGCAGGAGTGTACCCCGCGCGGCAGGCTTCACGCCTCGACCCCATCGCAGCACTGAGGCAGGAATGAGCCGCATCCTCGGACGGGGCAATCTCCTCACTCGCGGCGCCGAAGGCGTCACGCTCGCGCTCGATTCGGTGCGGGCCAACAAGATGCGTGCGTCGCTCACCATCCTCGGCATCGCGATCGGCGTGATGGTGGTGATCGCGATGGCGTCGATGATCACCGGCATCCAGAGGTCGGTTACCGACATGGTGCAACGCGCCGGCCCGAAGCACGTTCATCGTGATGCGCTATTTCCGTGACGGGCTCCAGATCTCCGACGGCACCGACGAGATGTCGCCGTGGCGCAGGCGCCCTCGTCTCTCGCGAGACGAGGCCGAGTTGATCCGCAGCCTGCCTGCGGTGGCCGACGTCAACGTGCGCGAATGGGCGCAGATCGGCGGTGGTGTATGGCGACAAGGAGTTCAGCGAGACCGGCATCGAGGGGATGGATCCGAGCTGGATGACGGTGTCGGGGGGCGACCTGCTCGACGGCCGCAACTTCACGCCGATCGAGGCCGCGGGCAACGCGTTCGTGGTGGTCATCAACGGCGACGCCGCCGAGGTGCTCTTCCCCGGTCTCGATCCGGTCGGCAAGGTCATCCGGATATTCGGGCTGCCGTTCACCGTGGTCGGGCTGTACCGCGACCCCGCCGGCCTGTTCGAGGACGGCGGCAGCCCGAAGTTCGTGATCCCCCACGGCACGCTGGCCAAGGTCGGCAACCAGGATCGGGGCTGGATCAACATCGCGGTCTTTCCCGATTCCACTGTCGGGCGCGACGCGGCGATGGATCAGGTGACGTCGGCACTGCGGATTCATCGCGGGCTCAAGCCGGCCGACGACAACACCTTCGACCTCGTCTCGGGCGATCAGTTCCTGGCGAGCTTCAACGACATGACCGCCGGGTTCTTCCTCGTGATGCTGGTGCTCTCGAGCGTCGGCCTGATGGTGGGCGGTGTGGGAGTGGTGGCGATCATGATGATCTCGGTCACCGAGCGCACCCGCGAGATCGGTGTCCGCAAGGCGCTGGGCGCCACGCGCGGCGAGATCCTCTTCCAGTTCCTGGTCGAGGCCGCCACGCTCACCCTGTTGGGCGGTCTCTGCGGAATGGCGCTGGGCGCGCTGATCACGTTCGGCATCAAGCCGTTCACTCCGATCCCGGCGACGCATCCCGCTCTGGTCGATCGCCGCGGCCATCGGTGCGTCGATCATCACGGGCGTCTGCTTCGGGCTGTATCCCGCCAACAAGGCCGCGGGCATGGATCCGGTGGAGGCGTTGAGGCACGAGTGATGAAAGGTTGAAGGGTTGAAGGGTTCAAGGGTTGAAGGGTTGATTGGCGGCTGCCTCCCCCCTTCAACCCTTGCAACCCTTCAACCCTTCAACCTTTCAACCCTTCAACCATTTAGCTTCCGGCATGCCCTACCACGAGGCACTCCGCCTCGCCCTCAGCACCATCCGGGGCGCCCTGCTCCGTTCGTTCTTCACGCTCCTCGGCATCATCGTGTCGGTCGCCTTCCTGGTCACGGTGGTCGCGGTGATCCAGGGGATGAATGCGTACGTCCGCGAGAACCTCACCGGCGCCATGATCGGCACCAATGCCTTCCAGGTGCGCCGCACCCCCATCACCGTGGGGCTTCTCAGCAACGATGACGTCCGGCGCCTGTCGCAAACGTCCGCGCGTCACGCGCCGACGACGCCGTTGCGGTCGAACGCGCGGTGCCGGGCGCGCTCGCGGTGGCGCTGCAATCAGGCTACCCACCGCCGGTGGCCAGTGTCGTACGCGGTCGAGAGGAAGTCAGCAACGTCTTCATCTTCGGGGTCACGCCCGCCTACCAGACCGTGCAGGACTACGCGTTCGAGGCCGGCGACCCGCTCGCCGAACCCGATGTCACCGGCCGTCGGCCGGTGGCAGTGATCGGTTGGGACATTGCGGACAAGCTGTTTGCCTCGCCGGACGCCGCCATCGGCCAGCCGGTGCGGATTGCCGGGCGCGAGTTCACCGTGAAGGGCGTCACCCAGAAGAAGGGCACGACACTCGGGCAATCGTTCGACGCATTCGTGCTGATCCCGCATCACCGACGTTCGAGGCCGATGTGGGGGCGGAGGCTCACCACGGTGGTGTCGGTGAAGATGCGAAGCGCCGAGGAGATCGCCGGCGCCATGGCGCGGGCCGAAGAGGCGATGCGCGTCGCGCACGGGCTCCGTCCCGGCGAGGACAACGACTTCACCGTCGACAAGGCCGACGCACTGGTCGCGTTCTGGAACCAGCTCACCGCGCTGCTCTTCGCGGTGATCCCCGCGGTCGTGGTGATCGGCATCGTGGTGGGCGGCATCGTGATCATGAACATCATGCTGATGTCGGTGAGCGAGCGCACCCGCGAGATCGGCATCCGCAAGGCGCTCGGCGCCAGCAAGCGCGACATCCGCCGCCAGTTCCTGGTCGAGACCGTGCTTGCTGTCCACACTCGGCGGCGTCAGCGGCGTGGTGGCGGGCTGGACGCTGGCGCAGGCTCGTCGCGGCATTCACGCCGCTGCCCGCCCGCGTGACCGGGTGGTCGGTGGCCGTGGCACTGATGCTCGGCGCCAGCACCGGGATCATCTTCGGCGTCTACCCCGCCACACGGGCTGCACGCCTCGAACCGATCACCGCGATGCGCGCAGAATGAGGCGAATCCGACTCCGCAACGTGGGCGAGGGCGTGCTGCCTCGCGTTCGACGCGATGCGCGCCAGCAAGTTGCGCTCGACGCTCACGATACTCGGCGTCGTGATCGGCGTGACCACGGTGATGGTGATGTCGTCGCTGGTCGACGGGGATCCGCACCCAGATCTTCGCGTCGATCGAGAACGCCTCGCCGCAAACGTTCTGGATCATGCGATTCTTCTCCACCACGCCGGTCAATCCCGACAACCTCCCGGCGGAGGTCCGCATCCGTCCGGTGCTCACCGAGGCGATGCGGAAGCGATGGCGCGGTCACCGGCAATCCGATACGCCGGGATGTGGGTGCAGGTGCAGCAACGGGCGGAGCATCGCGGCATCCGCACGCAGGGGCTGTCAGTCTACGGCGCCGACAACTCCTACCTCGAGGTCCAGGGCGGCACGCTGCTCTCCGGACGTCTCTTTTCACGGGCAGAACTCGCGTCCGGCGCGCCGGTCGCGGTGATCGAGACCGAGGTCGCCGATCGACTCTTCGGGACGATGGAACCGCGCGGCAACGTGATCCGGATCGGCGACCGGGCCTTCACGGTGATCGGCGTGTTCGCCCGGCCCGAAAACATCTTCCAGCCGCCGGGTGTGGCCGACGGCGCGCATCGTCCCGTTTCGCGCGGCCAAGGCAGAACTTCCGCTACGACGAGACCAACGCCCTCTTCATCGCGGTGCTCGCGGAGCGCGGCGTGTCGGTCCCGCTGGCGCAGGACGCGGCGATCAGCGCACTGCGCCGCGCGCGCGGGCTCCGGCCCGGCGATCCCCAACTCGTTCGACATCCTCACGCAGGACCAGATCCTCGCCACCATCGACAACCTCACGTCGGCATTCTTTCTCGTCATGGTCGCCCTGTCGAGCGTCGCACTGCTCGTCGGCGGAATCGGGGTGATGGCGATCATGATGGTGTCGGTGACCGATCGTACCCGCGAGATCGGTGTCCGGAAGGCCCTCGGCGCCACCCGCGGCGAGATCCTCTGGCAGTTTCTCGTCGAGGCCGCGACGCTCACGGCGTTCGGCGGACTGCTCGGCATCGTCGTCGGCATGCTGGGTGGGGAGGCTGCTCAAGGCGGTACTCGGCGTCACCAGCGGGCCACCTCTCTGGAGCGGCGTCGTGGCGTTCACGACATCGGTCGTCATCGGGCTCGTCTTCGGGATGATCCCGGCGAATCGGGCGAGCAAGATGGATCCGGTGGAGGCGTTGAGGTATGAGTAGGTGCAGGGCCAGTGACTCCAGTTGCAACTGGTCGACAGTCGACAGTCGACAGCGGTGTCGCGTCGGTTCGGCGACCATCGCCTGTTACACACTACCCGTCGATCTGTTGACTGTCGACTTATCCCCCGTTGCTTTGATCTGTTGACTGTCGACTTACCCCCAGCGGGTTTGATCCCCACCGACCGCACAGGACTACACTTCCCCCATGCAAACCGACCTCCTCGCCGCTGTCGCCCACCCTGACGACGCCGAGCTCCTGATGGGCGGCACGATTGCGCGTGCGGTCGACCAGGGGCACCGCGCCGGGATACTCGACCTCACCCGGGGCGAGCTCGGATCGCGCGGTACCGCCGAGATTCGTGCGCGTGAGGCGGCGGCCGCGGGCGAGGTGCTTGGGGTGTCACACCGCGCCAACGCGGGGCTTCCCGACGGACACGTTGCGAACACCGATGCGACCCGGGTCGTGGTGGTCGAATGGCTTCGCAGGTTTCGACCGCGAGTCGTGCTGTTGCCGTGGAAGGTGGGTCGTCACCCCGACCACCGAATCGCGTCGGAACTGATTCGCGACGCCTGCTTTCTCGCCGGGCTGCGCAATTACCCCGCAGAGGGCGAACCGTTCAAGCCATCCAAGCTCTGCTATGCGCTGGCGTTCCGTGAGGATCAGGTGGCGCCGACGTTCGTCGTCGACATCTCGGCGCAATTCGACCGCAAGCTCGCTGCGGTGGCCTGCTACGGCTCCCAGTTCGAGGGGGCCACGCAGGGCGGCGAGCTGCACCCGACCGGACAACCCCTGCTGGACCTGATCCGCACCCAGTCCGCGCACTACGGCTCGCGGATTCGGAAGGCGTACGGCGAACCGTTCTGGACCGACGAGGCCATCGAGGTGGACGACATCGTTTCGATGGGTGTCACGTCGATCTAGTCCCCACCTCCATGATCCTCGCCACCTGCCGGCTGTTTCGGTAGATTCCTCGCATGGAACCCGTCTATCTCGACCACGCCGCCACCACCCCGGTCCGACCGGAGGTGCTGGAGGCAATGCTCCCGTTCCTCAGCGCTGCATGGGGTAACCCCTCGTCCGCGCACCGTTTCGGCAGGGCCGCCCGCGCCGGGTTCGAGCAGGCCAAGAAAGAGGTCGCCGAGGCGGTCGGCGTCGCACCGGGTCAGGTCGTTTTCACGTCCGGCGGAACGGAGGCCGACAACCTCGCCGTGATCGGTGCCGCCCTCGCAGCCCAGGCCAAGGGCAAGACGATGCACGTGGTCACGACCGCCATCGAGCACAAGGCCGTCCTTGCAGCCGCGCACGCAGTGGTTCGTCTCGGTGGACGGGAAACGGTGTTGCCGGTCGACGAATGCGGCGTGGTTGACCTCGACGCGCTGGATCGCGCGCTCGCCGATGATCCGTCGGTGGTGTCGATCATGTGGGTGAACAACGAGGTCGGCGTGGTGCAGCCGATGCGCGAGATCGCCCGGCGCTGCTGCGAGGCGGGGGTTCCGCTTCATACCGACGCCGTCCAGGCGTTCGGCAAGATGCACATCGACCTCGACGACGTGCCCTGCATCCTGATGTCGATCAGCGGTCACAAGCTTGGCGCACCCAAGGGCATCGGCGCGCTCATCGTGCGCGACCGGACGATCATCGAGGCCCTCGTGCATGGTGGTGGGCAGCAGTTCGGGCTCAGGCCCGGCACCGAGAACGTGGCCGGTGCGGTGGCGCTCGGGCGTGCCGCGCTGCTCGCCCGCAAGGAGCTCGACGGACACGTCGAGCGGATGCGGACGCTGCGTGACCGGCTCGCCGCCGACCTGTTGGCCGTCGTTCCCGATCTCGTGATCCACTGCCTCGACGCGGAGCGCGCACCGCACGTGTTGTCGATATCGGTGCCGGACGCCGAGGCAGAGGCCATGCTGATGCACCTCGACATCGCCGGTATCGCCTGTTCGGCGGGATCGGCGTGCACCACCGGAGCGGTCGAACCCTCGCACGTCCTGGTGGCGATGGGCGTACCACGACCGCTGGCGCTGGGGACACTTCGCTTCTCGCTCGGTCACGAGACCACGGACGAAGAGATTGCCAGCGTCGGCGCAACGTTCGGGAGCGTGGTGACACGGGTGCGTGCGCTCGGGGCGGCACTCGGGCGTGCCTGATCGCGGGAGGGTCCTGGTCGCAATGAGTGGTGGCGTCGACTCGTCGGTCGCTGCCGCCATGCTCGTCGACGACGGTTGGGACGTGGTGGGCGCAACCATGAAGCTGTTCTGCCATGGCGATGACGTGCCCGACCGACCGTGCTGCTCGCTCGACTCGATCAACGATGCCCGCGCGGTCGCGCACCGGCTGGGTATCCCCCATTACGTCCTCAATCTCGAAGATCGCTTCAGCGATCGTGTCATCGACAATTTCGTGGCGGAGTATGCGGCAGGCCGCACTCCCATTCCGTGCGTGCGGTGCAACTCGTTCACCAAGTTCCGCGACCTGCTTGCCCACGCCGATGCACTCGACTGTGATGCCATCGCGACGGGCCACTATGCCATTGCGCGCGATGGTGCGCTGTACCGCGGCGCCGACCGCAACAAGGACCAGAGCTACTTCCTCTGGGGCATCGATCGCGCCGTGGTCGCGCGCATGCTCACGCCCGTTGGCGCGCTCTCGAAGGCCGAGACCCGTTCGAGGGCACGGGAGCTGGCGCTCGAGACCGCCGACAAGCAGGAGAGCGTCGAGATCTGCTTCGTTCCGGATGACAACTACGTCGGGGTGCTCGAGCGGCATCTCGGCGCCGATGCCCCATCGCTCTCGCGGGGCCCGCTGGTGACCACCACCGGTGAGGTGGTGGGTGAGCACGAAGGGTTTGCCCGCTACACCGTCGGCCAGCGGCGCGGGCTCCCCGGTGGTCGATCGCTGCCGCTGTACGTCGTCGGCATCCGCCCGGACACTCGCGAGGTGGTCGTGGGAGGAGCAGACGAGTTGCTCGGTCGGGAAGTCACGCTCGAGGAGCTCAACTGGCTGGCCACACCGCTTGCCCAGGGAGATCGCTGCCGCGTGCAGGTGCGCTATCGGTCGCCGGGAGTCGACGCAACGGTACGCGTCGCAAGTGGCAGTGCACTGACGCTCGACCTGGATCACCCCGTCCGTGCCATCGCACCAGGGCAGTCCGGCGTGCTGTACGACTCGACCGATCGCGTCCTGGGTGGCGGCGTGATCGCGAGGGCCGCGTGAGCGCTGCGCCAGTGCCGACGGGCGGACCGGTCACCTCCCGCGCGTGACCTCCGTGATCCTGCGTTGTACCAGAATCGCGAGCTCGCGTGGCTGGAGTTCAATCGGCGGGTGCTGGCCGAGGCACTCGACCCCCGCACTCCGCTGCTCGAGCGGGTCAAGTTCCTTGCGATCTTCTCCAGCAACCTCGATGAGTTCTTTCAGGTGCGGGTGTCGGGCGTGCGTGAACAGGTGGCTCTGCACGTGTCCGAGCGCGATGCCGATGCGATCCCACCCGCCCAGGAACTGATCGAGATCCGGGCACGCGTCCGTAGCATGGTCGACAAGCATTCCAGGTGCCTGGAGGATGACGTCCTGCCGGCGCTTGCCGCAAACGGGATACGCATCTATCGCGCGATTGCCGATGTGCCCGAGTCGGAACGGGAGTTTCTCACCGACTATTTCCACACGATGGTCTTCCCGGTCCTGACACCGCTTGCGGTGGACCCGGGTCATCCGTTCCCGCACATCTCGAATCTCTCGATCTCGATTGCGGTATCCCTTGCCGACGCCGATGGTGAGCCGCGTTTCGCGCGGGTCAAGGTACCGAAGCTGCTGCCGCGCTGGGTGCCGCTGCGGACGGCGAACGAGTACCTGCCGCTCGAGGTGCTGATCAGTGCGCACCTGCAGTCGCTCTTCCCCGGAATGAAGCTCATCGGTTGCCATCCGTTCCGGATCACCCGCAACTCCGACCTCAACCTCGAGGTTGGCGACGGTGACAGCGACGAAGCCGATGACCTGCTGGAGATGATCCAGGAGGAGGTGCGCAACCGGAAGTTCGGCGAGGTCGTGCGACTGGAAGTCCACGAATCCATGCCTGCCTCGCTGCGCCAGTTGCTCATCGACGAGTTCAACGAGGCCGACGCCGAGGAAGGCGAGGGACTGCCGCTCGCGTACGAGGACGTGTTCGAGACGGGCGGCCCGCTCGACGCCAGCGACCTGATGTCGATCGCATCACTCGACATTCCCAGGTTGCGCGACGAACCGTTCACGCCGGTCACTCCACGCCGACTGGCCGACGACCGCGACATCTTCGAGGTGATCCGCGAGGGCGACCTGTTCCTCCACCATCCGTACGATTCGTTCCAGGGATCGGTCGAGCAGCTGATCACGGCGGCGGTGAACGATCCCGACGTGCTTGCGATCAAGATCACGCTGTACCGCACCGGCGGCGAGATTGCCCGGCTGCTCGCCCACGCCGCCGAGATGGGCAAGCAGGTGGCCGTGCTGATCGAGCTGCAGGCGCGATTCGATGAGGAGAACAACATCATCTGGGCGAAGCGGTTCGAGGACGTCGGCGTGCACGTGAGCTATGGTGTCGCCGGACTCAAGACGCACGCCAAGGTGTTGCTGGTGGTCCGCCGGGAGGGTGACCACATTCGACGCTACGTGCACATCGGGACGGGCAACTACAACCCGATCACGTCGAAGTTCTACACCGATTTCGGCCTGTTCACCGCCGATCCCGACCTGGGCGCCGACCTCAGCGACCTGTTCAACGTGCTGACAGGATTCGCAGCACCAGCTGCGTACCGGAAGATCACGGTGGCACCGCGGTGGATGAAGCCGAAGCTGCTCGATCTCATCAGCCGGGAAGCGTTGCACGCGCAGGCCGGCAAGCCGGCGCGCATCATCGCGAAGCTCAACGCACTGGTCGACCAGGATGTGATCATCGAGCTGTACCGGGCGTCGATGGCCGGCGTGCAGATTGACCTGATCGTGCGCGGGATCTGCTGCCTCCGACCCGCGATCGACGGCGTGAGCGACAATATCCGGGTGATCTCGATCGTCGGGCGTTTCCTGGAACATTCCCGCGGGTTCGTGTTCCGCAACGGTGGCCGGGAAGAGGTGTTCATCACCTCCGCCGACTGGATGCCACGCAATCTCGAGCGGCGAGTCGAGGCGGCGGTTCCGATCGAGGACCCGCGACACCGGGCAGAAATTCGACGCCTGCTGGAGATGATGCTCGAGGACAACCGTCAGGCGTGGGACATGCAGCCCGACGGAACCTATGTGCAGCGGCGCCCGGCGCCGGGCGAACCCGAGCGCGGCAGTCAGCAGATACTGATCGACCGGGCCGGCTAGGCCTTCATTCCCGTCTTCTCCGCAAACTCGCGGAATTCCGCTTCCTGTTCGGCATTCAACTTCTCGGGAATCTTGACCAGGATCGTGACGATCTGGTCACCCTTGCTGCCTCCCTTCTCCACGCCCTGTCCGGTGAGCCGCAACTTTCGCCCTGGCTGCGTGCCGGCGGGCAGGCGGAGCTTGACCTTGGCGCCGCGGACAGTCCGCACGTGGATGGTGGTGCCGAGCATCGCCTGAGCGAGGTTGACCGGGATCTCGCAGTGGATATCGAGACCGTCGCGTGTGAAGAACCGGTCGGCTTCGACGGTGAATGTCACGAGAATGTCGCTCGCCTGACCCCCAGCCCTCGCACGAGGACCCTGGTTCTTGAGGCGCACCCGGGTGCCGGTGTCCGTGCCCGGAGGAACAACCACGAGGAGCTGCTTGCGGGTGCGCTGCTCACCGGTTCCCGCGCAGGTGTGGCAACGCTCCGACGGCACCTTGCCTCGTCCGCGGCAGGCGGGACACGGACGGTTGACGGCGAATCCGCCCTGTCCGAACGACACCATGCCACGTCCGTTGCATTCACCGCAGGTGCTCATGGTCGAGCCCGGCTCGGCGCCGGTACCGCCGCAGGTGGCGCACGCGTCGCTCATCTCGAGCGTGATCGGGACCTTGCCGCCCACCGCGGCGGTGCGGAACGGCACGGCAACGGTGACATCGACGTTCTCGGTGCGCGGCGGCGCGTCAGCCTTCTGGCCCCGGCCGAAAATCGAGGAGAAAATGTCGCCGAGACCGAACGATCCGATGTCGGAAAAATCACCCTGGTCGAACGACGGGCCAGCGCCCGGTCCCGGACGGGCCGAACCGGCCCCACGGCTGCTGCCGCGCGTGTCCGCGAATCCACCAAACGCGCCGAGCCGACGCATCTGGTCATACTTGGCCTTCTTGGTCGCATCGGAGAGAACGCCGTGCGCCTCGGAGATCGCCTTGAACTTCTCCGACGCCGACGGATTGTTCGGGTTCGCGTCCGGGTGGTGCTCCTTGGCAAGCTTGCGGTACGCCTTCTTGATCTCGGCGGCCGTGGCTGTGTCAGGAACGCCGAGGACGGCGTAGAAATCCTGGGTCGCCACCTAGGCGGTGCCCTGCTCCGAGTAGACCTGCACCCGAGCTGGCCGCAGGATCATGCCCTTGTACCGATAGCCGACCTGGAAAGTGGTCTTCACCGTGTGATCCTGCGCTGGGTCGTCGGGGGCCACCACCGCGACGGCCTCATGGAGTTCGGGATCAAAAACATCGCCTTCAGGCGCGATCCGCTCGAGGCCAGACGCTTCGAGCTCCTTGTGCAACTTCCGCTGGAAGAGCTCGAAACCGTTCCGGTAGGCCTCGTAGGTGGTCGACTCGGGGTCGCTGGTCGCGAGGCGGTCGACGTCGTCGATCTCGTCCATCAAACGGGTGAGCAACCACGCGATGCCGCGATCGGTTGCCTCCGTCTTCTCCTTGAGGGTGCGGCGCCGGTAGTTGTCGTATTCGGCAGCCAGCCGGAGGTAGCGATCCTCCGATTCCTGGAGCGCCCGGCCAACCTGCTGCACATCGACGCCACCATCCCCTGCCGCGGCGCCGTCGCTGTCGCCTTCGAGCTCGTGCTCACCAACAATTGGTTGTGCACCGACCGTCGCGGCCGGATCAGCTTCGTTGTGGGGCATTTCAGACTTCACGGTGATACTCCCTGATGGAATCCTGTTGAAAAGAGGCAAGCGACGTGCCCCAATGCAATGCCTGAATGGCAGGTCAGGAGGCTGTCCGACCGTGCGTGAGGAGTTGTCGCAGGCCCATCAGTGCTGCCGCCACGGCGCGCTCCCTGACCTCCAGGCGACTACCGCGGAACAGGAACCGTTGCGACGAGACGGCGCCGCGGTGTGCAAACGCCAGCCAGACCGTCCCTATCGGCTTTTCGGGCGTGCCCCCGCCGGGGCCGGCAATACCCGTGATCGCGACAGTCAGGGAGGCGTCGAAGCGATGGGCCGCCCCGCTGGCCATGGCCTCCGCGACCTCGGCCGACACTGCGCCATGTTGTCGCAACACTGCCGAAGGCACGCCCAGCAGCTGCTCCTTGGCAGCATTGGCATAGGCAACCACGCCGCCGAGGAAAACATCACTGCTGCCCGGGATGTCGGTGAGTCGGCCGGCCACCAGACCGCCGGTACACGACTCGGCCACGGCGATCGATTCGCCGCCAGATCGCGCGAGATCGAGAACGCAGGCACCGATGTCATCGTCATCGGTTCCCCACGCCCAGTTCCCAGCCACCTCCAGCACCTTCGCAATCCCGATATCGAGTCGCGACCGCGCGGCTTCGCCGCCGGCGTCCCACGAGGTGAGGCGTACATCGACACCGGTCAGCCCCGGGAGGTACGCGAGCGTGAGCGGCGCGAGCTCGAGTTCGAGAGGTGCGACGGCCTCAGCCAGGGTCGATTCGGGAACACCACTGGTACGCACCATCCGCGAAACGACCGGCGTGCCGGCGTGGTGCACCAGCCGGGGAGCCACTTCGTGCTCGAACAGGCGCGTCATCTCGCTCGGCACGCCCGGCAGCATCACCACCACCCCTCGCGCTCCCTCCAGCCAGAGTCCGGGCGCCGTCCCCCACTTGTTGGGAAGGACGGTTGCACCGGAGGGGACCATCGCCTGCGAACGGTTGGAGGCGGCCGGCTCACGCCCAAACGTGGCAAACCTCGCGACCAGCATCGCCCAGACTTCCTCGTCGAACTCCAGTGGCATTCCGAGCAGGTCGGCCACGACCTGCTTGCTGATGTCGTCACTCGTCGGGCCGAGCCCACCGGTGGCGATCACCAGCCGACAGCGATCGAGCGCTTGTCCAACGGCGCGATGGATCGCCTCGGCAGTGTCGGGGACGGACGTGCGGCACGACACCCGGAAACCGAGTGCGGCGAGTTGTACACCCAGGAATGCGGAGTTGGTGTCGACGGTGTGGCCGAGCAGCAGCTCGGTACCGATGGTCACGAGTTCGATCGGCTGGCTCGGCCCGGTCATGACACGGCCTTGGCGATCACCGAAAGAGGCGGCGGTATTCCACCAGGTACAGCACGAACGAATAGATGGTGAGGGTCAGCGCGATTCCGAGTGTCGCGGCGACGAAGCCACCGTGGAACTCGTGCCAGAAGCGCCCGAACGACGACTCTTCCCAACCCATCGACACCGCCGCATCGCGGAACGCGAACCAGAAGAGCGTCGCACCGATGAACACGTTCTGGAGTGCCGCCTTCATCTTCCCGGCGTGACCGGCCTCGATCACCACTCCGCGTCGCTGCGCCCACGCCCGGAACATCGTCATGGCGAACTCACGACCGATGAGCATCACGCAGACCCAGAGCGGAATGCTTCCCCAGATCGGGATGTCGTAGAGTTCCTGACGTTCGCGGGTGATCCACCAGATCGGTCCGAGCGTGGCGAAGAGCAGCAGCTTGTCGGCAAGTGGATCGAGTGCCCGGCCGAGGTCGCTCACCTGGTTCCGGCGCCGGGCGAGCCGACCGTCGATCACGTCGGTGACCGCGGCCGCGACGAAGATCACGAAGCACGCGAGCTTGGGCCAGTGGCCCGGCACGAACGGCAGGAACGCAACCACCGGCGTGATGGCGATACGCCCGACGGTGAGCAGGTTGGGCAGCGTCCACTGCGACGGCGGTGCAACGGTCGCAGCGTCGTCGAGCGGCGTCATCCCAGGGTCTTGAGCACGAGCTTGCTCACTGCCTTGAGGGTGTCGAACACCCCCTCGCCTTTCACGGCCACTCCCTCGAAGGTCGGTACCCGCTCGACCCAGGCTCCGTCCACCTCGCGCACCAGGTATTCGCCGGGGCGATACGGGTCCGGCGTCGGCTTCTGGCGCTCCGGCTCCTCGACCGCCCAGCCGGGGTTGAGCGCCGCATCGAGATCGGCGAGCGGTGCCGCGTTGGGAAGATCGCGCTTGTTGTACTGGATGACGAACGGCAGCTGCATCAGGTCGTAGCCGTGCTGCGCCATGTTGTCGTACAGGTTCTGCATCGCCTCGAGATTCGCTTCCATGCGATCGATCTGCGAGTCCGCCACGAACACCACGCCGTCAACGCCCTTGAGGATCAACTTGCGCGACGCGTTGTAGTACACCTGTCCCGGGACGGTGTAGAGGTGGAACCGCGTGCGGAAGCCGCGGATGGTGCCGAGGTCCACGGGAAGGAAATCAAAGAAGAGCGTGCGTTCGGTTTCGGTCGCAAGTGAAATGAGCTTGCCCTTGGAGGACGGCGCGACCTTCTCGTAGACGTACTCGAGGTTGGTCGTCTTGCCGCCGAGGCCGGGACCGTAGTACACGATCTTGCAGTTGATCTCTCGTGACGCGTAGTTGATCAGCGACATTCGTCAGCGGTCCTCAACTTCCGAAAAGTTTGTCGAGCTCGTCTTCGGCATCGTCGACGAAATCGGTTCCAACGCGGCCGGTGTCTGCATCGGCATCCCGCTCGAAGATCGCGGTGAACAGCGCGGTGAGCTCGTGCACCGCGGGCTTCATCCGGAGCTTCACGAGGCCCAGCGTGGTCCGATTGTCGAACAGCACCACCAGGATCACTCGCCGGGCGATGTCTGCAAGATAGAGCGATTCCTTCTCGCCCTGATGGAAAAGGGTCCCGAACTCGGGTTCGCCGAGGAGGCGAGCGAGCTGGTCATTGGCCGAAAAGTCGGCGGCGGTGAGCGAGGCGAACGCCGTCGGGTCGAAGGTCGGCGTCTCGCCGGCGGTCACCAGCATCTGCCCGGCCCGGTCGACGAGCAGCGCCGTCCGTGCCGACGCGTCGCGCAGGAAGTCGGTGAGGACCGACCGGATCCGGCCGGAGTCCTCCTCGCGAAACGCCCAGCTTGCCGCCCGGGGAGATGTCAACGGACGCTCCGGTCGAGGTCCCGCACCAGCCACGATGCACGCTTCCGAAGCACCGGGACCGTTTCCCAGGCGAGGTAGTCGCGCAGGAGGGGCAGGGTCGCGGGGTCGGAGGCGTTCTCCAGCCATCCAAGGGCCGCAAAGCGACGAGTCGGATGGGTCGAGAAGAGATTGTGGCGGTGGGTGTGGTGCCGGAATCGCGCGTACAGAAATGCGCCCGCGAGGCCCGCCACGGTCGCACCGGCAAAATATGTGACCTCCGAGCGGCGTCGAGTCGTCATCGCAGTTCCTCGCGTGCGGTCAAGGCGTGCGTCACGGTGACGCCGTCCACGTACTCCAGGTCACCACCGACGGGCATGCCTCGTGCCAGTCGCGAAACCCTGACACCAGATCGCCGCGCCAGTTGCTGCTGCAGCCACGTGGCGGTGGCCTCGCCCTCGAGCGACGAGTTGGTCGCGAGGATCACCTCCCGAACCTCGCCGGCATCGAGGCGTCGATCGAGCAGGCCGAGTCGGAGTGAGTCGGGCCCGATCCCCTCGAGCGGCGACAGTCGCCCGCCCAGTACGACGTAGTGGCCGCGGAAAGCCCCGGAGCGCTCGATCACGCTCACTGCGCTCGATTCCTCGACGACGCAGACCAGGCCACGATCACGACGCGGATCGGCGCAGATCGAGCAGGTTTCGCCCTCGGTGGGCTGGCCGCACTGTGCGCATGGCCGGACGTGATCACGAACGGCTTCGAGCGCCACGGCCAGCGCCGTGAATCGCTCCGTTCCGTGATGCAGCAGATGGTAGACCAGCCGCTGCGCCGTCTTGCGCCCGATTCCAGGAAGGCGTGCAAGTTCGGCAACAAGAGTGTCGAGCGCGCTCACGTATCAGGAGGACGACGGTTGGTCGGGTGGCACCCGATTCGCCTCGGCCTGGGCGATATCGTCGGCCCGCCGCTGTGCCTCGGCCACCGCAGACAGGACGAGGTCGGAGAGCAGGTCAGCGTCCCGGCCCTCGAACGCGGCGGCATCGATCGTGAGGTTTCGGACCCTGCCGCGTCCGTCGACCTGTACCCGCACCGAACCCCCACCCGTGACGACATCGATCGTCCGCCGGGCGAGTTCGGTCTGCAGGTCGCTGAGGCGACCCTGCATCTGCTGTCCCAGCTGGATCAGTTGCTGCCAGTCTGCCAACGTATTCCCCGCCCTCTCCAAGGTTGCTCTGGACGAGGGATCAGCCCTCGTCGACCAACTCCAAATCTAACGCGTCCGCTGCAGCATCCAGCGCCGGGTCGCGCTTTCGCAGGCTGGACAGCCGGTCCGCACGGATGTCGCTCGAGGTCAGCCGCGCACCCTTTGCCGGGCGCGCCGCGGCGGAATGGCCGCTCCGCTCGACATCGATCCGGGTCGGGGCACCCATGCGGGCTGAAACGATCGTCTCGACCGTCGCCTGCTGTCGCTCCACCCCCTCCTGGAACACCGCGCTGTCTCCCGAGAACGCGAGCGTGACGGTTCCGGGCGAATCGATCCGCGGTGTCGAATGCTCGAGTGCCTGCCCGAGCAGGCTGCTCTGTCGTGACGCGGTGGCCACCACCTCCGACCAGACGGCCCGCAAGCCATCGGTGTTCTGAGGGACCATCACCGCCGGGGCAGACGAATCGGCTTCCGGCACCGGCATCGTTTCGGCCGGCGGATGGCCCGCCTTTCGTGCTGGCACACCCGCTGCCTGAGGTATCGGTGCCGACGCTGCGGGTGCGGAGGGCGGAACACCCTCGCCGGCGAGGAGGGCGCGAAGGTCGGCGGTACGATCCATCATCGCCCATCGCAGCAGCAAGGTTTCCACGATCAGCCGAGGATTCGCGCTGCGTCGAATCGCGGTCTCGTTGTCGGCGAGCAACTTGAGCATGCGGACGCCGTCCTCGGGCGCGAGCTGCTTTGTCGCCGCGGCGATCACGCTCCGGGTCGATTCTGCGAGCCCCTCGGGCTCCGAACCGTACTGCACCATCACCAGGGCCCGCAGGATATCGCCCAGGCCACCGGCGAACTCCGCCAGGTCCGAACCTGCGTCCACCAGCTCATCGATGATTCCGAAGACGGCGGCAGGACGACGTTCGGCGACGAGCGTAAGCACGGCCCCGTAGGTGTCGTCAGCGATCACGCCCAGTACGTCGCGGACCCGTGCGGCGGTGACGGGTCCATCTCCGAACGACAGGCACTGGTCCAGGGTCGAGAGCGCATCACGCATTCCACCATCGGCATGCCGCGCGATGAGGTCAACGCATCGTCCTCGGCGTCGAGACCCTCGGCGTCGAGTACGGCGCGAAGGCGCGCACGGATCGCTGCAGGCCCGATGCGGCGGAAGTCGAAGCGCTGCAGGCGTGACATCACCGGCGCGGCGGTGTTGAAGATCTTCTGTGGTTCGGTCGTGGCGAAGACGAACACCACGCCCGGCGGCGGTTCCTCGAGGATCTTCAGCAACGCATTCCATGCTTCACGCGTGAGCATGTGTGCTTCATCGATGATGTAGACCTTGTGGTGGCCCTCCTGCGACGCCGCATACATCGCACGCTCGCGCAAGTCCCTCGCATCGTCGACGCCGCGGTTCGACGCCGCATCGATCTCGACGACGTCGAGCGTGGCCGAACCATTCCAGATCCGCTGACACGAGCCGCACTCTCCACACGGCTCACCCTCGGGATGACCGTCGGCATCGCGGCGCTCGCAATTCAGCGCCATCGCGAGAATCCGGGCCGCCGTGGTCTTGCCGACGCCACGGGGACCGGTCAGGAGGTAGCCATGACCGACACGACCGCGCGCCACGGCACCACGGAGGGCGGCCGCGACATGATCCTGCACGAGGAGGTCGGCAAATTGCCGCGGGCGATACCGACGGGCGAGCGCGATGGACATGGAGAGGCGATCCTGCGCGGAAGGAAATGCGAGTACCCCAGGCTACCCGCAGCGATCTCAGACATTGCTTAGCGCTGCTGCCGCTAGGCCCTGACGCGATTCGCACGCTGCTATCCTACGGACCTGGGGCGAGGGGAATGTAAAACAAAAGCTTGAGGGGTTGAAGGGTTGAAGGGTTTAAGGGTTTAAGGGTTTAAGGGTTTAAGGGTTTAAGGGTTGAAGGGGTGAAGGGTTGAGCGGGGAGACGAGTCACCTTTCAACCTTTGAACCTTTGAACCTTTGAACCTTTGAACCTTTGAACCCTTCAACCCCTCAAGCTGCTTACGGCCGTCCTGCCCCATGCAGCAGCGCGTTCTCGAAAAGTCGCGCCGTGCCACGCCAGAAACCCCTGAACAATGGGTTCTCGGCGAACGCCACCACATTGCCCCGCCCGACCGACTCAACGGTGGCCCAGACCGAGCCCGTGAGGAAACGGTCGGTGTTTCCGGGCCATATGAAGCCCGAAATCACTGCCGCACGGTCGTTGAACACGACCACGTTGTCGGCATTCTTCGACGGCCGCATGAATTGATCGGGGAGCGGCACCGCCAACTGGTCGCGGTCGTAACCCCAGGTGAGCCAGTGAGTCCGGTCGAGCGTGGCTCGCCCAATCGCCCCGGGCGTACCCTCGGGCTCCTGGTTGCCGGCTGCGGATGGCGACACGAACGGCGCCGGATCGCGCGTCACCAACGCAGTGTCCGCGGTCTCGAGCTTCCGGTCGGTCGACTTCGGAGCGTCTACGGGGGTGCGCAGCCCCAGCTCCTTGTGCTCGAGGGAGGTCACGGCGGACCCGAGCGCGATCACTAGCCCACCACCTTGGACCCAATCCCTGAGGCGATTCATCCCTGAGGTCCCAAGGGACGACGCGTAGCTCCCCGGCGGGAGGATCACCACGTTGAAACGGTCGAGCGCCACCGAGCCGAACCGTCGAGGATCCACCGGAACGAAGGGCTGCTGCAGCTCGTGCTCCAAAAAGTACCAAATATCGCCAAAACCGGTCTGCGAGACTCCATCGCCGGCCATTACGAGGACTTTTGGCGCGTGAACCGGCCCGACCGCATTGCTCCCAATCCCGATCTGGCCGCTGTCCGGAAAAGCGGAGTTGACAACGTATACATCAGCACGGGTCAGTGCACGCGCGGAAGCAATCTTGTCGTGAACATCGGCGTCATTGCGCGCTACCCGGACGACGTACGTTCCCGCCGGGTGAGAAACCCCGTCGGCTCGGAGCGGTTCGCTGGACGAAGCAATGTTGACACCGTTTTTGAGCAGCGCCAGCGCCATGACGGATCCGGCCCGGGTGCTGGCAGGGATCACATAGGCACTTCGAGCGCGGGCCAGTGGACCTGGCGGGCCTGGAAGGGCCACGTCGCGAAGCTCGCCGCCGAGTGGCTCGGCGGCGTCCGTCCACGCCGCGTCGAGGCCGTAGGTGAGCGGCAGTGACCACGCGGTGACGTCGTAGAACTCATAGCCCTCCCGCTGCGCGTCGCTTCCGCGGCGTCGGTTCCGCTCATACCGATCGAGTTGACGGCGGGCAAAGGCGGAGTCGAGCACGTGCGACGGCTCGAGCAGTGCGCCAGCGAGGCGACCCTGCGGCTGCGCCAGGTCGATCACGTATGATCCCACCGGGAAGGTGCGCCGGGCTCGGGTACCGGTGAGATAATCGTTGGCGGCGGCAACGGTGAGCGGTCGGGTGAGTTCCTGTACTTCAATCCGCTGCATCCGGAGCGTCCCGACAAAGTTCGCCGTGCGCGCCGGGTCGTTGCCGGGTGCAATCACGATTCGGCGCATCGAGCCCTGCGGGGCCATCGCCGTGGCAAAGAATTCATGAAAATCCCGCAGCATGGCGGTCCGGTTCGCAGCCGCAGCGCCCAGCGTCGCCATCGACGCCACGAAATGATGCGCGATGCCATCACGAAACGTCGTGACGGTCCCGTCCGACTTCCGAATGGCAAGCTCCGGCCCACCATCGGTCTCGAAGGTCATGCCGATCGCGCCGTTGAGTGACGTCCACGAGTCCCAGTAACCGGGGTAGTAGAGGTCGAACGCATCCCGCACGAAGTACTGCCAGCCATGGACATCGAACGCCGCGGCATTGGCGCGCCCGAACGTCTCCAGCCATTCGGCGGTCCGCGGCGGCAGGTTGCGATTGACCGGTGCGGCAGCCGGTGGGAAGAAGTACTGCGGTGTGGTGCTGTGCAGGTCGACGAAGACCTGTGGTCGCCACCGGAGCACGGCCGCCGCGGTGGCCCGGGTCTCAGCCTGGGTGAACGCGATCAGGTCGCGATTCATGTCAAAGCGGTAGTGGTTGAATCGGCCCTGGATCGCCCACGGCTCCTGCTGCTCGACGGCGGCCGGCTCGGGACTGCCCACCGCAACCGAATTCGACCAGGCGGCGAATCGCTCGTGCCCATCCGGGTTCTGAGACGGGTTGATGACGACGACCGTGCTGTCCAGGATCGCCCGCACCGCCGGACTCGACGAAGCGAGCAATGTGTATATCGTCATCATTGCCGATTCGAACCCTGCCGGCTCGTTTCCGTGTACCGAATGCGAGAGCATGACCACCGCTGGCTGCCGTGCCGAGATAGCCTGAAGCTCTGCGCTCCCAGTGCTCCTGGGATCGGCAAGCTGACCGGCTGCGCGGCGAATCTGGTCGAGCCGAGCAATGTTGTCCGGGCTCGAGATGATCACCAGCCGCATCGTTTTCCCTTCAGCCGTCCTCCCTGTAACCTCCGTCCTGACCCGGTCCGGGGCGGCAGCGATCATGGCGTCGATGGCAGCCTGCTGCTGGTGATACATCGTGTGTTGCGAACCCAGCGGGTAGCCGAGGAGCGAATCAGGCGTCGGCACCGCAGATGTGTACGGTGCATACTCGCTCATCCCCGTGCCGCGGCCTGGGCCCTGGGTGGAGGCGTCGGGTGCAACGACGGCCAGCAGCACGAACAGCGTGCAGAAGGTGCGGAAAGCAGGCATCAGGCTTCGCTCGTCGTAGGTGGAACGGAAGGGGTGAGGGCAACGTGGGCGAGTTTGGCCGCACGGGTGCGGTCCCAGACATCGGCAGCGGCGGCACCGATCAGGAACACGAGCGACATGTACCAGATCCAGAGCACGAAGAGCAAGCGCGGCTCCGACATTGGCGTCGACCGAGAACTGTCCGCCACGGGCGGCGGTGGCGAGGTAGAGCCCGTACCCGCGCTTTGCGATCTCGAATCCGACTGTCGCGACGACGCTTGCAAGGAGGGCTCCCCGCCACGCCATCCTTTTCGGCGATGCGAACCGGTAGAGCATAAAGAACAGGCCGACCCCGAAGGCCAGCGCCAGCGCCTCGCCCAGAAATCGACCGCCGGTGCTGAGGAGGAACGTCCACGGCGGTTCGAGGTAGACTCCCTCTGCCGTCAGCAGGGCGATCCCACCCGAAAGCACGGTGTTCACGAGCAGCATCGCGAGCAGCACGGCGACCATGAGCAGGTCGCGCCCCTTCGCGATGACGTAGCTGAGGATGTAACTGAGGACGAGCCCGCCCGGCGCGGGGCGCTGACGAACCTGGAATACTTGCGACAGGCAGACCCGTACCGCAGCAAAAAGGCGGGTGCTGAACCAGAGAAACGCCGGGACGGCGAGCCACGTGAGGCGGCTTCGGTATCCGCGGATCTTCTCGATGAGCCCCTCGACCAGGATGAACGGATCGGTGTCGATACCGTGCACATGGGCGGGCAGGAACGTGGTGAACAGCGCGCCGGCATCCTGCGCCCCCATGAACGACGTGGCATCGAGGGCCAGGCCGAGCCCGGCAATCGCAAGAATGGCGATGGGTATCAGCGCCAGCATCGCGTCGAACGAAAGCGCCGACGCGAGGAGGGGAAGGTTTGCGCGCTCGAGTGTCTCCAGTATCCGCACCGGCATCGAAGTCGGCGCCGGGGGCGACGGCGGCGGCTGAGTACCGCTCATGGCAGAAAGCCCGCCGGGAAGCGGGCTCTCGGTGTGGCTGGTACCAACGGCGTCAGTGTTTTACCCGACCGTGTTGCGATCGTCAACCGCTGAAAAACCGCCATCGCCGTCCATCTCGAGGTCGAGATCGTCATCGTCATTGTCGTCGATCAGGTCGATCTCGAGCTCTTCATCGGCGCCGACAGCAGCCCGCCGACGACGCCGTGCCTCCGCAAGGCGGCGTTCGAGATCGTCGCGCGCCGAGGTCGCGGTGCGACGGATTTCCCGCTTGCCGTCACGCAGCTCGCCCGCGACATCATCCGCCCAGTCCTCGGCGGCGGCCTTGAGCGAACGTCCCCGGGTTTCGACTTCGTCGACCAGCGACTCGAGCTTCTCGCTGGCGTCGTCCTTCAGCCGCCGGGCGCGACGAGAGAGTTCGTCCCTCGTCTCCTCACCGGATTTCGGTGCGAAGAGGATACCAAGACCGGCACCCAGCAGGGCGCCGTATACAAACCACTTGAGGCCTGCGCCGGAGTCCGTCTCGATGACCGTGACTTCGCGGCTTTCATCGCGCGTCGACATGTTGTCTCCCTGTGTTCCCTGAATTATTACTCGCCGGCGTCGGGATCGTCCACGGCGATTCCGCCGATGCCGGCCAGCGCCCCATGTTTCACCTTCGGGGCATCGATGAAGCGCCGTACCAGGCCTGCCGTTCCGCCCACCCCCAGCTGCTCGAACAGGAATGCGAACGTTTTCTGGAGATCGGCGCTGATCTGCTGACGAATCTCCTCCGGCAGCGCCCACAGCTCCTGCTTGAACGGCCCGATCGCCTTCTTGCGGGTCTTGTAGTAGAACTGCTCTGCCGAGTCGTTCGGGCCCCGCTCGCCCTGGGCATTCTCATCGAGCCACTTGTACATCCGCCCCCGAAATTCCGTGGGCAACGCGGGGTGATCGAAGACGATGTTCTGGAAGTTAGTCGCGAGATGAATCTCGGCGGTCTCGACCCGCGGAAAATTGCCGAACGCGTTTCCAGGAAGCGTCGAGGCGCCATGCTGGACTGCGCCGCCCAAGCCGTAGTCCTGCTGCGATGCCCGGCTCAGCGCCTCGAGCGCGTCGATGTCGAGCTTCACGTCCGCGATGGTCCCGTCGGGGAGCACGACGCCCCCGTGCGACGTGCCGGTCTGGACCGAGATCTTGCTGATTCCCACCAGGTCGCCGCCCATTTCGGCGAGGGTACGGTTGTACCCCTGCATGAACGCGTGCAGCTCTTCCACGGTCGAGTTCTTGTGGCCAACCTCGCCGATCTCGGCGCCAATGGAGACCGTCACGCCGTCCGGTTCCTGCTCCCGAATGAACCGCGTGATCTCGGCGGCGCGCTCGTAGTTCACCCGTTGCTGTTCGTCCAGCGTGGGGAAATCCAGGTTGACGAGCGTGGAGGTGTCGACATCGATGTTGTAGAATCCGGCGGCGACCTCTTCCGCGATCAGCTTCTTCACCTCGCCCGACTTCTCCCTCGGCATCGGCAGCATACTTCTTGGGGTTGACCTGGCAATGGTCGCCCTGGATGAACAACGGATGCTCATACCCCTCGCGCAGCGCTGCACCGATCATCACCGACACATACTCGGCCGGCCGTTGATCGGTGTAGGCAATTTCCGACCGGGCGATCTCGAGGATGATCGCGGCGCCGTCGCAGGCCTTGGCAGCGCGGAAGATTGCCCGCGCCGTGTCGTACGCCATCATCCTGACGTTCATCGCCGGGACAGTGAAGCCAGCGCATTCCCCGCGGCCGCGAGCGATGTACAGGTCGTGGATTGACGCCGGGCGAACGCCGCTGACTTGACCGAGTTCCCAGAGCAGCTGACGGGCCGCGTCCCTTTCCGGATCAGCGGCAAATACGGCCGCGTGAACCAGGGCGTCCATTGCCGCCCCGCGGAGTGAATCGGGCCGTACGATCGTGACCCTGCCGCCAGAAAGCGCTATTCCACCACCGAATCCGGCCACCATCTCGTCCAGCGACGAACTCATCTGCTCTCCAGGGATCAAGGGGAGATTGCCCACGCGGTGAATCTATTCCTGCATCGGATCGGCGGCAAACGTTGGCCCAAATTGCGGTCCCCACGACACTTATGCCTCCCCATTCTCACCTTGTCCGATGTTTCACCCGCGTTATCCACACTTTTGGAGGGTGTGAACTGGGTGTGGAAGCCGCGCCTGTGGAATTCGGCCAATGTTGAGAACGGGAGGTTCGCGGACTCGCCTGTCGCGTCTGGGTTTGCGCCCCCACCTGTCCCCGGTTGTCCCCAGTCCCGCTGTGGAGAAGTTTTCCAATCCACAGATGTTCGTGAAGAATTTCGGGCATCCTGCAGGCCGGAACGCCCGATGTGGGGAGATTGTGGGTGTTTGGTCGACCCGGTGGCTTACATCGCGCTCCTGCAACGACTTCCGTATCCACGCCGGTGGACAATCGAATCTCCACACGTTCCACCGATTTGTGGAGGAATCGAGCAGGGCTGAGCTCGTCGCCCCTGCTGCGGCACCAATCGAGTCGCGCTATCTTTCGACCTGCAAACCACTTCCCTGCACTGCCGGAGCATTCCCCGCCGATGTCCGCACCTCCTATTCGCCGCACCAAGATCGTCGCCACCCTCGGCCCCGCGTGGGAGTCGGAAGAGCGGATGCATGCCCTCTTCGATGCCGGCGTGAACATCGTCAGGATCAACGCGTCGCACGGATCCCCCGAGGTGCGCGAGACGTGGATTCGCCGACTGCAGAAGGTGCGCGCTGAGCGGCGTGCCCCGATAGGCATCCTCGTCGACCTTCACGGCCCGAGGATTCGCGTCGGCAAGCTGCCGGAGCCCATCACGCTGTCGCCCGGCGAGACGGTGACCTTCGCGCCGGAAGAGTCGGCGAGCGATGGCGACATTCCGACCACCTACCCGGAACTCGCCGGCGACGTGACGATCGGCTCACGTATCCTGCTCGACGACGGACTGTTGAGCGTTGACGTCACGGGAGTGCGCGGCGATCGGGTTGACGGGGTGGTTCGATACGGCGGCTTGCTCAAGGCCAACAAGGGGATGAACCTCCCTGGAATCGACGTCAGCGCCCCCGCTGTGACCGACAACGACCGGGAGGAGATTGCCCGGGTGGTGGCACTCGGCATCGAGTATCTCGGCATTTCGTTCGTTCGGCGTGCCGAGGACATGACCGGTGTTCGTCAGATCATCCCGCGCGAGGTCCGGCTTGTCGCGAAGATCGAGAAGGACACCGCACTCAAGAATCTCGATGACATCATCGTCGCCTCTGACGCGCTGATGGTCGCACGCGGCGACCTGGGTGTGGAGCTGCCCTTCGAGCAGGTTCCCATGGTGCAGAAACGGCTCATCCAGCGTGCCGGCCGCCACGGAAAGCCGGTGATCACGGCGACACAGATGCTGGAATCGATGATCACCAATCCGCGACCCACTCGCGCCGAGACCTCGGACGTCGCCAACGCGATCGTGGACGGGACCGACGCGGTGATGCTGTCGGCGGAGACCGCAGTGGGCGCCTACGCGCTCGAGGCAGTGCTGGCGATGAACCGCATCGCACTCGAGGTGGAATCGCATCGCCACCGTCCCAGCGAGAACGATCGCAGGCGCTGGCAGATGCCGCTGCCGCACCTTTCCAAGACCAGCGATGGTGAAACACCCGTCGAGGACGCACTGGCCGTGGCGGTTGCCGCGGCCGCAGACATGCTCGGTGCGAGCGCGATTGTCTGTTTCACGTCGAGCGGATTCACGGCGCGTACCGTTGCATCGTACCGGCCGCGCGTCCCGATCCTGGCGCTCACCGCCGAACCCGAGACCTACCATCAACTGGGCATGGTGTGGGGCGTGGTCCCGGTGCAGATGGAGCACCTCAAGAACTACGATCCGATGTGGGCGCTGGCACGCGCGGAGCTTCTCGCCCGCGACATGACCACCGAAGGCGAGCGAATCGTGGTCACGTGTGGCGTGCCGTTCGACGAACCCGGCACCACCAACCTGCTCAAGGTCGAGACCGTCTAGGCGATGCGGCTCACCCTGCTCGGCACGGGGACCTCGATGGGAATTCCGCAGATCGGCTGCAGCTGCGCGGTCTGCCGATCGGACGATCCGCGTGACCGGCGGAGCCGATCAGGTGCGGTGGTGGACACCGGAAGTGGCAGCGATCCTGATCGACACGCCGCCCGAGCTTCGACTCCAGCTGCTTGCCGCCGGTGTCGACCGCATCGACGCCGTCCTGTACACCCACCTCCACGCCGACCACGTGCACGGCATCGACGACCTGCGCAGCTTCACGCCAGTTGCAGCGGGCGACCCTGCCGCTGTACGGACCGGCGCAAACCCTCACGCACATCAACACCGCCTTCCGCTACATCTTCGATGCTGGCGTGGTCCCGGTGGCGGGCACATCAAAGCCCCGACTGGCCCTCCATCCCCTCGATGCCGGGGGCGCGCACGATATCGCAGGCGCGAGAGTATCCACGATCGAGTTCACCCACGGCACCGCGACGGTGTTCGGGTACCGGATCGGCCCGATTGGATACGTCACCGACGTCAAGCGAGTGGATGAGCCGGCGCGGGCAGTCCTGCGGGGTGTCGAGGTCCTGGTGCTGAGCGCACTCTGGTGGCGCCCGCATCCGACCCATCTGTCGATCGACGAAGCAATCGAGGTCGCCCGGAGCATCGGTGCCCCACGTACCATCCTCACTCACCTGACCCACGAGACCGGCCACCGCGAACTTGCCGCGATGCTGCCAGCTGGTGTCGAACCGGGTCACGACGGCATGACCGTGGAGGTTCAAGGATGACGATCACGATCGACGACTCGCTGATGTATCGCGACCGACTCGACGAAGTGCATGGTCTCGATCCGGCACTCCGGACGACGATGGACGCCCGGTTCCCGGCCATTCTCGCCGATATTGCGGGGCGTCGCGCCGACGGCGAGCATGGCTTCGAGTCGCTCGGCGAGCAGCCCGGGGTGGTGGCCGCGATCGAGCAGTGGGCGGCAGCGCAGCGTGGGCGGTTCGATCACCTCCTCGTCCTCGGGATCGGCGGCTCGGCGCTCGGCGCCAAGGCGATGCTCACGGCGCTCAAGGGTCCGGCGTGGAACGAGTGGGATGCTGGACGCCGGGACAACTGGCCGACCCTGACCGTCCTGGAGAATGTCGATCCGGTCACCGTGCTGGGAACGCTCGATCGCCTCGATCCGCGGCGAACCCTGGTCAACGTGATCTCGAAGTCTGGTGGAACGGCCGAGACGCTCGCGCAGTACCTGATCGTCAGGGACTGGCTCGATCGAGCGGTGGAGGATCCCCGTGAGCACCTGGTCGTGACCACCGATCCAGCGCGCGGCGCATTGCGTGCGATCGCAGCGGCAGAGGGGCTGGCATCGTTCGAGGTGCCGCCCGAGGTCGGAGGACGATTCTCGGTGCTGACCGCCGTTGGCCTGGTGCCGGCTGCCATCCTGGGCATCGACATCGCCGAGATGGTCGCGGGTGCAGGCGACGCGGTGGAGCAGTCCCGCTCGGAGCGACTCACCGACAACGACGCCGCGCGATGGGCGCTGTTGCAGTGGCAGGCACACGCCACGCGGGCCGCCAACGTGCACGTCCTCATGCCGTATTCAGATCGGCTCCGCGACTTTGCCGAATGGTTCCGGCAGCTTTGGGCGGAAAGCCTGGGGAAACGGCTCGATCGTGACGGCAACGAGGTTCACCGCGGCCCGACGCCCGTTGGGGCGGTGGGTGCCACCGACCAGCACTCGCAGGTCCAGCTGTTCGTCGAGGGACCGTTCGACAAGACGATCACGTTCATCAGGATCCGCGACACCGCCGACATGCTCCCGATTCCGGGCCGCGAGAACCTTGGCCCCGACATGTCATACCTGGCCGGCAAGACGCTGGGCGGGCTGCTCGATGCGGAGTTTGTGGCGACGCGGGAGGCGCTCCGGAGTCAGGGGCGGATGAGCAGCACGATCGAGATCGACACACTCGACGCGCGTACCCTGGGCCACCTCTTCATGTTTTTCCAGCTCGCCACCGGTTACGCGGGGGCGTGGTACGGGGTCAATCCGTTCGACCAACCGGGTGTGGAGCTGGGGAAGGTGCTGACGTTTGCGGCGATGGGGAGAGAGGGGTACTGAGCGAGAGGAGACGAGAGGCGAGAGGCGAGAGGCGAGAGGCGAGAGGCGAGAGGCGGCGAGATGATGAAGCCAGACCCGGGCCCATTCACCGCGAGCGTTCTCCACAACCTGTACGTGAGTGACTGAACCCGATTCGAGAGCAGCGATGAGCTCGTCGACCTCCTCCCCCAACTCCCGCAGGAAGGAAAGTATCTCGGAGGTTTCCACCGCCGACGCATGCGCGATGCGGAAGTGAAACCTGCACCGCGCCCCGCGCCCGGACGCATACCCCTCAGCGATATTCAGTTGGACCGACAGTACAGCGCGCCGAACCTGATCGATAGGAACGGCGCGCGCCGGCGTCCAGGAACGATCGGCATATCGGTAGATCGCCACCGCGCTTGCGCGCGCCACCCGCCATGCGGTCAAATCGCGGTACGATCCCATGCATAAGCCTGGTCCGGGCTAGGCGAGCCGACACGGCGCGATCATGCACGCATGGACAGTATCCCGCGCCACCACCAGCGCCGCTCGCCTCTCGCTTATCGGTCTCGCGTCTGCGACCCTCGTCCTCTCGCCTCTCGCTTCTCCCCGCCTCTCGCTAAAACCAAACGGCCCCCCTTTCGGGAGGCCGCTGGTTTGTTGCTGCTGACTGCCGTACTGGCCAGTCAGGTGTTCATGCTCGCCACCAGATTACGGCTGGCGAGTTGCGAACAGGCCGACGCCTGCCGCATTCACGCCGAGTGCACGGTACTGCGTGTACACCGGGGTACCCGGGATTGCGGTGAACCGGTAATCCCAGTACCGCTCGGCACCGTTGTCCGTGCCGATGATGGTTCCGCCAGCCGTCGTGATGGTGACGTTGGTCGGCACGATCGCCGGGACGCTGATCCGCTGGATGTAGACCCACTGACCGGACCGCGTTAAGACCGAAGAGGTCGACACGGGTGAAGATAGGCAGCGTGGTGCTGTTGTCCTGCGTTGCACGGAACGCCTTGGCCGTAGCCGTCGACTGCGACGGGAGTGCACGCCAGTTGATACCGGCGGTCACACACGGACCATTGAGCGTACCACCGGCCAGACAGATGGCCTGTGCATCGTAGGTGACTGAGTACGTGCCGACAGCCGGGACCGTGGCGGAGAGGATCGGCGAGGCGAACTCGGCCGAGACACCCGTCTGGCGACCCACAACGTTGAAGGGCACGATGTTGTTCGCGTACGAACCCCAGACATCGCGAACGGTGACCCGACTGAGTCAGGCTTGACGACGGTCGAAGACGCGTTCGGGACGGGGTCGCCCGGATACACGCAGGCCGCGTACGGGCTTGCAGCACCGAGGCAGGTTTCCTGGACCGACACAGTGAACATGTCGAGGGTCAGGACGCCGAGGAACGGATTCACGATGCTCGCATCGAAGCGAGTCGGTGCACCCGCGAACGGGCTGAATCCGTAGTTGTAGACCAGGCCCGTTGAAGGCGTGGCGCCTGCGTCACCCTGGGTGATGTTGCCGTAGCGCACGCGAAGGCGCGCATCGATCACCTCGAGGTCGTCCTGCACACCGATCGTGAACACCGTCGAAGCGTTGCCGACGTAGTTCGCGTTCGGGCTCACACCAGTGACCTGCGGCGGAGCCGGGTCAATGGCAAGCGTGCGGCGGTAGACCGTCGACACGTTACCAGCGCGGTCGACCACGCTGAAGCTCGTGGTGTAGTAGCCAGCAGCCGCCGAACCGCACGTGACGTGCACGGCGCCGGTCGGACGGTAGCCGTCGATCGTGGCAGCACCGAAGCCCAACGTGCCACCCGTGGCAGTCTGGCAGGCGGTGTTGGTCGTGGTGCCCGTCGCCCCACCCTGCGCGAAGACGCGGCTGGTGGCAACGCTGCGCGAGAGACCCGCGCGGTTGTCGATCGCCTCAACGCGGATCGAGTCACCCGTGCCCGCTGCTGCGGCAAGGAAGTCGGTCAGGTCGAAGTTGATGGTGCCTGCGTCGACACCGTACAGACCAGCGTAGACAACCCGCGTGGTCGAGTCGGTGACGAGGCTGTCGCCGCCGCCAGCGTAGACCGAGACACCCGAGGCGTAACGAGCCTTGGGAAGCGTGCGGTCGACACCGAACGTGGCCACGGCGCCCGAGTTGGCAATGTTGCCAAGGGCGTCGGCGCCGCTTGCGCGTGCCGCGTAACCGTCGCAACCAGGAGTCGGCTGCGCGCAGTTGGTGTTCGTCTCGGCCAGAGCCGCGACGTTGGTGAACGTGATCGGGTACACGGTGCCGGCACCGATGCTCGGGCCAACAAAGATCGTGTACGTCGAGAGCTGACCACCCACGCCGACGTCAAGAATGGCCGGCGTCGTCGGACGGATCGTCGCGGCGTCGTTCAGCCAGTTGAAGCCTTCCGAACCGACGATGACCGGGGCCGTAACCGAGGCCGGGGCCTTGTAGTCGATGCGGAGCGAATCGGGCGTCGAGCCGAACACGATCGTGTTCGCGATCAGCGCATTGCCGAGGAAGGCGTTGCTGCCGTTGTCGATCGCGCTGACAACGAAGACGTTGTCGCGCATGCCGCCAGTCCACTCGTACGTCGTGCAGTTGACCGTGGCGCCGGCGGCCGTGTACCCGAAGCTCTGGGTGAACGGAAGCGTCGCATCGGCAACCGACGGGCAGCCACCAAAGCCGAAGACGACGGAGTTAACCGTGCGGCCTGACTCGTAGATGACCGGGAACAGGGTGACCGAGGTCACGCCAGCCGCGGTCGGGCCGCCCCAGAACGTCTGGCCAATGGCCGACGAAGCGGGAACGCCAATCGCAGTGGTCGTCGGCTTGGTGACATTCGCCGCCCAGCCGCTGGTGTTGTTCAGCACGATCTGCGTGCCCTGGGTGGAGGTGGTGCCCCCGCCCGCGGTGTACACGACAGCCGTGATCGTGGCCGGACCGTTGAAGAAGTCAACCGTGGTGGTGCCAGCGGCGACGTTCTTCGTGTAGTTGGCCGTGTTGACCGACATGTTCAGGATGCCAGCGGAAGCATTGGACGCGAACACCTGCTTCGCGGCCGCCTTGCCACCGATGAACACCTTGACCGAGTCGACGTTCTGGCCGCCCGGATTGAAGTTCAGGTTGACTTCAATCTGGCCGTTCACGTTGTTCAGCTGCACCGGCGTGTTGAACATGCCGGTCGTGATCGACTGGATCGAGACCTGGGCCGGCGCGCCGCCGCCCACACCCGAAACGGTGATCGTGCCGACGCCCGTCTTGCCGTTGTCGGCCGACGAGGTGGCGATGATCGTGGTGGTGCCTGCTGCAACGCCGGTCACCTGACCCGTGCCGTTGACAGTCGCGATCGAAGGATCGTTGCTGGTCCAGGTGACGGCGGTCGAGACGCCATTGTCAGCGATGACCGAGGCGGCGAAAACCACCGTCTGGCCAACAGCGACCGTGGCGGTCGACGGCGCAACCGTGACCGACGTGACGCCAGGAGCCGGCGGCCCCGGCGGATCCGTGATGGTGACATCGTCGCCGCAGGCCGTAAGGCCAAACGTGACGATACCAGCCGTCAGGACGCTCCGATAAAACTTGAACATTCATCCCCCTGAAGTGTTGTGGTTCCTGCTTGCTTCCAATCAATCCTGCTTCCTGCTGTCCTTCTCAAACTCTGGCCTTCGTTACTGGTCCTGTTCAACCGGGTCGCACGGGCGAGATCGGGTATCGCAATACCGCTTGCAACACGAACCCCGAGACCCGCGTCACTCCGACACTACCAAACCCCGGCTCGCGCTGGGCGATCGGGTCGCAACGGACCAGTCACGCTGGGGTACTGACTTCGCAACCTCAAGCAATAAAACGACTTGCGAGCCCCACACGGTCAGTCGTCCAGCCCGACACCGTCAACATCACCGGCGCTCGGGCGCAGCCAACCGACCTCCATTGGGCAACTTCCCTGCCAGAATGCCGCCGAATCGCTCGCCGGCTACTTTCCGCCGCCCCGCCTGAAGCGGATCGTGGTCACACCACCCCGCTCAATCGGCCCCACGAAGCGGATTGGCGACGCCCTGAGCACCTGGCTGAGGTCGTCCTTGCCCTCGATCCGGAGGGCACCGACCACTGCCTGCACCTCCGTGGGAGCGGCGTCGATCCGGACTTCCCAGCTGCTGAGCCGCAACCCGGCGTATCCGAAAGACATCGAACGTGTCGAATCGACACGAGTCGGTCCAGTCGGGTGGCCCTGCCAGAAAATCTTGGCCTTGTCCAGCTTCAATTCGATCTCGTCGTCCTCACTATCCGGAACCTTGCTGATATCGACCGATCGATCATAGGTCCTGACGCCCGCCAGCTCTCCGGCCCGCGCAAGGCCTCCCCGGTCGGTCGCCAGCTCGATCAGGTAATGTCCAGACCCGACGATTCCTCGCGCATCGACTGCCGCCACCGAATGGGTGATGACCGAAACCCGGTCGCCGTCCTTGGCGGCCACGACCTGCTTGCCATCGACCGTGGCGCTCGCGTACAGGCCGACACAGATTGCCCCCGGGACCCACGCAGCAAATCTCGGTTCGTCCTGGATCACCCGGGCGAGCGCGGGCGGCAGCGCCGCTCCCACCGCCGAGGCGGCTTGCGTAACCACATCCTTCGGCACGAGTTCCCGGACGAGGTCGGGATCACCCAGATACCAGATGCAGAAACTGCCCTGGGCATCATTGAGGGTCCACTCCGTGTCGGCGGGTCCCTGGGCGACCAGCGGCCTCACGGCGAGAAGTGCGAGGAACAGGGTCAGCGTGCGCATCAGGACTCCTTGGCCGCCTTGATGGCGGCGGCGAGGTTGTTGTAACTGGGTGACCCCAAGGCTGCGAAGGCCCCGTCGACGTACCGAACCCGGCCGTCACGACCGATCACCAGGACGGTGTGCCGAACCCGACCCGCCGCATCGAGATACCCGAACCTGCGGGCAAGACCCCGATCGGGATCGCTCACGAACTTGAACGGCAAGTCCTGGCCGACGGCAAACTGCACCAGCGCCGGGAGCGAATCCGCCGACACCCCGACCACGACGACCCCCGAGCCGAATATCGCCGACTGCTGATCGCGAAATGTGCGCCACTGGGTGAGACATTCCTCGGCGACCTCGAGCCTGCAGAACGATACGACCACCACGAGTCCGAGCTCCTTGCGGAGTTCGAACGGCTGACTGGCTGGGCCAATCCCTTCGCGCGTCGCGTACGGAAGCGTGATGTCGGGCGCGGCACGCCCGACCGCTGGCGCCCCGTCCAGCGTGAGGCCGATTCGGATGGGATCGGCGTCGCGGCCAGATGTTGCCGGCGCGACCGCGCACCCGGCCAACGCCACGACGATCGAAAGCCGGCGCATCACGACCCCACGACCTTGGCGAGTTGGGCGGAGATGTCCTGGTCGGCACCACTGCCGACATAGCGGATCAGGCCCGTCGCATCGACAATGACGACATGCGAGGTCGCCGGAGCGCTGTAGGCCCTGACGGCGACGCCCCCGTTGTCGTACAGCACCGTGAATGGCAATCGATGCTCCGCCGCGAATCGCGAAACCCGGGCGCGCGGATCGTTGACCGTGACGTTCACGCCGAAGAAGTCCACCAAGGTGCCGTAGCGCGCCTGCGCCGCGCGCATTCGCGGGAGCAGTGCCTCGCAGACCTCGCACCAGGTTGCCCAGAACTCGATGACCATCGCCTTGCGGCCAGCACTCACGGCGAGCGGGACCTCGCGGCCGTCGAGTCCGGCCACCCGGACGACCGGGGCCCGGTCGCCAACGGCCTGCGCACCGGCGGGCGCGGCGATCGCCACGACCAACGTCAGGCCGACAAGTCCACGTGCAACAACATTCATGACACCCTTCCCATCCTGATGAAGTAATACTCAGCCATTGCGAGCATCAGCACCGCGCCGGCGCGCTTGATCCATATCATCCACCGCCCCGCCCTCGGCATCGCCGCGAGCGTCCCCGAGAACAGCCCCACGCCCACCAGCACCGCAGTCATGCCGAGGGAGAAGACGAACAGGTACACGAACCCCCACCAGCCGCTCCGCGTCACCGCGACCCAGGAGAGCACCGCCGCGAAGGCCGGGGCGCCGCACGGCGCCGCCACCAGGCCGGACGTCGCGCCCATCGCGAACGCGCCGCTCGGTGAATCGCCGCCAAGGCGAGTGGCCCAGGTCACCAATCGCTGCGGCGCGGACAACGGAATCACGTCGAGCATCACCAGCGCCGCGATGAGCAGGACGTTGCCGAAGAGAAAATAAGCCCACGGGTTGGACGAGATCGTGCCGAACAATGTTCCGGTGAGTCCGGCGACCAGCCCGAGGAGGGCGTACACCAACGCGAGACCGGAAACGTAGCAACCGGTGATCACGGCGGTTCGCGAGCGCGAACGACCGATCGACCCGCTCCCACCCAGGATCCCCGCGGTGATCGGAATCATCGGGTAGATGCACGGAGTGAGCGACGTGGCGAGCCCTGCGAGGAACACCGCGGGGACGACGGCCAGCGGCCCACCGGCCAGCACGTCAGGCCAGGCAACCCCGTTCACGTTGCGTAACGCTGCGCAACGTACTCGTCGAGGATGGTGAGGAACTCGGCGACGATCGCGTCGCCTCTGAGGGTCTTTCGCAGTGCACCATCGACGAACACGGGGGCAACCGGATCCTCGAACGTCCCCGGGAGCGAGATCCCGATGTCGGCGTGCTTGGATTCGCCGGGGCCATTCACCACGCAACCCATCACCGCAACCTTGAGTGCTTCGACGCCTGGATGCAGGGTTTTCCACTCAGGCATGCGGTTGCGCAAGTGGGCCTCGATCTCCTCGGCCATCGACTGAAAGAACGTACTCGTGGTTCGTCCGCAGCCAGGGCACGACGTGACCTGGGGTGTGAACGCCCGGAGATCGAGCGATTGCAGGATCTGTTGCGCGACACGCACCTCCTCGGTGCGGTCACCGCCGGGTGTCGGGGTGAGCGAGACCCGGATCGTGTCGCCGATGCCCTCCTGCAGCAGCACTGAGAGTGCTGCGGCAGACGCGACGATGCCCTTCATGCCCAGCCCGGCCTCCGTGAGACCGACATGGAGTGGATAGTCGCAGCGCCCCGCCAGCATCCGGTAGACGGCGACGACGTCCTGAACGTTCGAGACCTTTGCGGAGAGAATGATCCGGTCGTGCGCCACGCCCGCGGCCTCCGAGAACGCCGCGGACCGCAACGCCGATTGCACCAGGGCCTCGAGCATCACGTCGCGCGACGAGGCGGGTGTGGGAAGCACGGCGTTGGCATCCATCAACTCGGTGAGCAGTACCTGGTCGAGCGATCCCCAGTTGACGCCGATGCGAACCGGCTTGTGGTTCGCGATCGCGACGTCCACGATCGCCCGGAAATGCTCGTCGTGGCGCTTGCCTCCGACGTTGCCCGGGTTGATGCGGTACTTCGCGAGTGCCCCGGCACATTCGGGATGACGGGTGAGGAGCAGGTGGCCGTTGTAGTGAAAGTCGCCAACGATCGGAACCGTGCACACCAACCTTGGCGAGCCCCGCGACAATCGCCGGGATCGCCGCCGCCGAGGCATCGTTGTTGACGGTTACCCGGACGATCTCGCTGCCGGCCCGCGCCAGGTCCGCCACCTGCTGGATGGTGGAGGCGACGTCGGCCGTGTCGGTATTGGTCATCGATTGCACGACCACCGGATGGGCCGACCCGACGGCGACTGGGCCGACCATTACGGTCGGCGTGCGGCGCCGCACGGGACCCTGCATTGAGCTGCTCAGGCGAGGCCGAGCTGGGACACGAAACGATCCCACTCGACCGGCGTGACCACGCCTTCCAGGCGGAGCGGCTCGAGCGCAGCCATGATCTCCGGGCGGGTGCCGGCGATCTGGCGATCGCGCAGCTCGCTCACCATGCGGGCAAACTTGTGCTCGTACTCATTCTTGTTGAGCTCGCCGCTCTTGTGGGCAGCGGACAGCTTGGCAAGTTCCTGCGCGGCGCGCGCCGGGGAAATCGGGGTCAGCTTGTCGGACATTGTCGCTCCTGGGTTTGACATCGATGGCAGCGTCGCAAGTTAAGGGCAGGCGGGGCCGGCGGAGAAGGTCAGGGAGTGGCCACCTCGAGGCGTCTCCCGGCCACCGAGCAACCAGCGGTCTGGCGCGTGTCCGCCACGGCGATCGCCTTCCATCCGCCGGAGGTGCGCACCAGCTGGAAGGCGTCAAACCCGCAGTGCGAGAGTTTGTCGTTGATCTCGAACGTATAGAACATCCATGCAGTGGCGAGTCCGCCATCAACCCGGATCTCGGCGTCATATACCCGCTCGCGGAGCACTGATGCGGGCGGTACCCCGGCAATCGACACCAGGAAGGCATCGACCGGCGTGAAACTCGGATTCCTTCCGGGCGCCGGGACCCCTCCGAGCAGCGCTCCGGGCGCGAACGCCGAGCGCATCATCGCAGTGTCACGCGTGTGCATCCCGGCAAAGATCCGGTGAACTGGCAGCATGATCGAGTCGCGGAGCGCTGGCGAGATTGCCGGAGACTGCGCCCCGAGGGCTGGGGCGAGACCCAGTACGAGGCAGGCGGCAATGGCGGTGATTCGCATGGGGACAACCCGTGATGGCGTGAATGACATTCAGACGTGGTCGACCAGCAACTCGAGCTTCTTGCGCAGGTCGGCGAGCTGCTTCGACTTGAACGACGACTTGGTCTCCTCCAGGACGTCGATCACCTCGCGCAGGGCATTGTGCAGCTGGCCGCCGCGCGGACAGTTGATGAGCTGGCAGGCATGCTGGTCGACCTGGTTTCCGGTGAGCGCGTGTCCGAGGTTCTCCAGGTCGGACAGCGAGCCCATCACGTTGCGGAGCGTGAGCGCGAGGAACGTGTCGACGTTCGGCGGCGCACCCGATTCCATCGCGCGCGACGCGGAGAGCTGTTCGAAATCCTCCCGCCACTTCGCCATTCGGCTCTCGGCTTCGCGCATCGTCCGGTAGCTCCGGAATCGCTGGACGGCGTTGTCGATTCGCTGCAGGAGATCGGGAAACTGCACCGGCTTGAGCAGGTAGGCGGACACCGGGAGCTCGATCGAGGCAATCGCCGAGCGCGTGCTCGGGAATCCCGTGATGATGATCACCGGCAACCCACCTGCCACCTGTCCGACCTCGCGGATCAGGCGCAGTTCCTCGTTGCCGGGCATCTCGAGATCGCTGATCAGGAGGTCGTACTGGTGCTGGGCGACGTGCTCCAGCGCTGCGCCACCATCTGGCACAGTGTCGACTTCGTAGCCCTCACGGCGCAGCAGATCGGCCGTGGCAGTGAGGAACGTCGGTTCATCGTCAGCAATCAGGATGCGTCCGCGCATGGCCATCGTTTCAGTCCTTCTTCAGGTGATCGGCAGGCGGAGACGGAATTCCGCCCCACCGCCGGGTGCATCGTCGACTTCGATCAGGCCGCCCATCGCCTGCACCGAGCGTCGCACAAGCGACAACCCAAGCCCCATACCGCCAGTGGTGATCTTGGTCTTCGTCGTCACGAACGGCTCGAAGATCTTCTCACGCATGTCGGCGGCGATGCCCGGGCCCTCGTCCCGCACTGCCAGCCAGAACACATCGCCTTCACGCCACGCAGTGACCCAGACGGTTCCGCCGGTCGCGGGAGACGCCTCCACCGCGTTCTGCACCAGGTTGTACACCGCCTGCCGGAGCAACGGGCTCGGAATCGGGAGCACGGATGGTGCCCGCGACGTGTCGACCTCGATCTGCACCTGCGCCGCACGGTTGACCTGCTTCAGCATGTTCACCGCATCCGAGATCACCACGGAAACCGACGAGTCCGACGTGCCATCACTCTCGGGCCGGAAGGTTTCGTAGAGCTGTCGGGTGACAGCGGCGATTCGCGCGATCTCCCGCTCGATCGCACCGACGTATGAATAGTACGGGTGTGATTCCGGGATCGCATCCTTGACGAGAAGAAACGAGTTCTGGATGCCCGCGAGCGGATTGTTGATCTCGTGCGCCACCCGCGCAGCGAGCCGCCCCATCGTGCCAAGCGCATCCATCTCCCGGATCGAGTCCTCCGCCTTCTTCCGCTCGGTGATGTCCCGACCTTCGGCGAGCAGCTGCACCACCTTGCCCTCGGCGTCGAGGATCGGCTTGAGCGAGAAGTCGATGAACGCGACCCGGTCACCGGCACCACGCAAACGATCCTGATACTGCACGGTCCGTCCGAGGCGGGCCTCGTCGCACGCACTGCGAAGCCGCGCGATCGTCTCGGGGGTCTCCATCCACCACGGTGTGTCCCAGAATGGCTTCCCGCGTACCGCACCGAAGTCGAGACCGGCAAACTCGAGAAGCGTGTGATTGGCCTCGAGCAGGTTGCAGTCGAGGTCGAGCAGCGATTCGAACTGGAACCCGCTGTCGAACGCCGCCCTGAAACGACGTTCGCTCGAGGCGAGCCGCTCGTCCGCCGCTTTGCGCTCGGTCACGTCGGACACCGTACCCAGCAGCCGGGTCGGGCGATCAAGGTCGTCCCGTTCCACGACACGGCCCCGATCGACGATCCAGTGCCAACCGTCCCGTCCCTTGATCCTGTACTCGACGTCGATGGCCCCGGTGCGCCCCGCCACATGAGCGTCGATCACCTCAGCCACCCGCGCCCGATCGTCCGCATGGATCAGCGACGACCATCGAGCGGGACATTCGCCCGGGCGCACTTCATCGGGATCGTACCCGAGGAGCCGCCACAGACCTGGGCTTCGGAGTCCGCCGCCGCTCGGCAGTTCCGTTTCCCAGATCCCCTCGGTGTTTCCCTCGATCGCCGTGGCAATCCGGACGCGCTCGTTGCGCCGTGCGCTGGTCACCGAGTTGAGCACCAGTTGCAGCGTGGCCGCAAGCAGCGCAGCGACCACGAACCCGAGCCCCGCAACAACTTCCGGCAGGTCGGAAATCAGGGTTGCCGCAGTCCTCGGTCGCGGCCACGCACTGACCGACCAATGCAGGCCGTCGGCCACCGTGTCGGCTTTCGCCGTGAGGTCGGGCCGGAGTGGGACGTCGAGATCGACGAACACCGGATTGACCGACGTTGAAAGCTCGATGCCGTATCCCGGAACCGCCTTGCGCAGCAAGGGCGTGAGCAGCGTCCGGGGGTCGAGCAGGGCGATGGTGAAGCCGCGGCAGTCGACGTCGCCGCACGCGGGAACAGCCACGACGAGCATCACGGGAAATCCGGTCGCCGCCACAAACTGGCTGCCCGGCTGGGTCTGTTGCTCGATGGGCCATGCCGCAAACCGAGCGGCGAGACTCGCCGGTGTGAATCGCGCCCACAGCGCGTTGACCGACTGATGCAGCGGCTCGAAGTGCTCCGTCACGACTTCCACGGCGACCAGGCCCGGCGTGTTCACAATGGCGCTGTTGGCGGCCTTCGACCAGTCCGCGGCCTGCGTCACCGCGCCACCATCGCGCAGCGTGCCGAGTTGCCGGACCGGCCTCATCGCTGCGGCCAGCTGCGCCGTGACCTGGTAGTGCACCGCGACGGCCTGTTCCTTCACCTGGTCCACCGCCTGAACTCGCTCGGCGATCGCGAGCGAGCCGGACATCAGGAATGTCGCGACGAGCACCGAGGAACCCGCAGCGACGGGCACCCACCGCGGAAACACCGATAGTCGTGAAGTGTGGTCCCATCCGATGAGGACCAGGGCGCCGCCGAGCAACGCCGAGCAGATTGCGCCTGGGATGGACATCGCCGTGACGTAGCCGAATCGCAAGCTCCCCAGCACGTCGGTCGCATACGAAAAGAGCACGGCGAACGCGAGGGTCGCCGCCATGCCCCCGAGGATCCCCGCGACCTGCCTCGAACCGGCCCGAGGTCGGCGCACTGTGAGTTCGAGCAGGGCGATGCCGATCATGAGTACCGAAAGCGCACTCGCCGCAGCCATGCGGCCTGGATAGAGGTCCGTCTCGGCAGAACCGAGAGGTTCCATCACCAACCGGTCGATCCCGAGGTCGATGTCGGTCAGGTATTGAAGCACCGTGGCGCCACCCACCACCACCGCGACCACGGCACCCGCAGCGCCAACCACGCGCCAGCCTGCGATGACACCGAACAGCGCAATCGAGGCGGCGGCGAACGCGATCGAGGTGTTCGCGTGGATGACCGGATAGCCCTCGACGAATCGGAGCGGTCCGACGGTCCCGGCGACATCACTGACCAGTGTGCCCACGGAGATGAAGGCCACAATGATCGCTGCGACATTTACATGCCACCGGAATCGAGCTGCGACTACGGGAACGGTGAGCGTCATCTGGCCGCAAAATAGCAAATTCGCCCGCTGAAATGCGCCCAGGCGTTCAACTGGCGACCTGGAGCGTGACCGAATCGGCTGGACAACAGAACGGGCCGCCGAGGCGGCCCGTCAACGTGATGCCAGAAATGGAGCACCTCAGCGGCCGTGTGCCGTCTTCACCCGCATTCGGAAAACCCGCAGACGTGACACTTCATGCACCCCTCAGCCATCTCCAGCTGTGAACCGCAATCAGGGCAAGCGCCCGGGAGTGCCTCGTGCCCTCCGCCGAGGAGCATCTGGGTGTTGTCGTGGACAATGGCGGTAGGCACCGGCGCCCCGGCCACCCCGACGGGGAACTCCCCGGTGTTGAGCAGCTCCTGCTGGACACCCTGCTTCTCGATGATGTACTTCTCGAGAGCGATGCCGACCGCATCTGGCACCGAGAGCACCTTGTGCGGACCCAGACCGGTCGCCCGGTCGGACGATATACCACGCAGCTGCCGGTAGATCGCCTTTGCCGGCACACCCGATCGGAGCGCCAGTGAGATCAGCCGACCGATTGCCTCGACGTCGGCCATGAGTGCCCCGCCGGCCTTCCCCAACGACATGAACACCTCGAACGGCTGGCCCTTGTCGTCTTCGGTGATCGTCACGTAGAGATCGCCGAGCGGCGACTGGATCCGACGGGTCGTGCCCCGGAGGAGGTCGGGGCGGGACCGCTTCTGCCGGCGCTGCAGGTTCTCGCTCTCCAGTTCGTGCACCATCTGGTGCAGCCGGGCAATCTCGGCGCGCGCCTCGGCCAGCTCGGAGACATTGTCAGCGGCGGCTTCGCGGGCAATCTCGGCGTGCTCAGCTGACAGGTCGGCACGCGCTTCAGACTTGCCGCTGGTCGTCGCCTGTTCGTGGACCTTCTCTGCGGTCGATCCAGTCGAAAGCACCTGCATGTCGCGTGAGCCATCCCGGTATACCGTGACGCCCTTGCATCCCAGCTGGTAGGCCATGCGATAGATCTCCTCGACGTACGCCTCTGACGCGTCGTGCGCAAAGTTGCACGTCTTGGAGATCGCGGAATCGTTGTGCTCCTGGAATGCCGCCTGCATCCGGATGTGCCACTCGGGTGCGATGTGGTTGGCGGTCACGAACACCCGCTGCCACTGGTCGGGCACCTCGGGAAAATGAATGTGGCCCTCAGCCGCGATCCGGCGCATCAGCTCGTCGGAATGCCATCCCTCACGACGGGCAATGGCCACGAAGTCATCGTTGACGTCCGGCATGAGCACGCCGGCCTGGTTGCGCATGAAGGCAACGGCGAACAGCGGTTCGATGCCGGAGGAGCAACTCGCGATGATCGAGATCGTCCCGGTGGGGGCGACCGTGGTGACATTGCAGTTGCGCAGCTTGCGCATCGGGCGGATGCGCTCGCCAGCGGCGTCGCGCGCGCATGTCGCGTCGGGGCCCCAGATGCTGCGCTCCCACTCGGGAAAGACGCCGCGAATCGTGGCAAGGCGCTCGGACTCGACCTTGGCCTCGTCGTCGACGAACTGCTGCAGGCTCCGGCCGAGTTCGACCGCTTCCGCAGAATCGTACGGAATGCCGAGCCGGATGAACAGATCCGCGAGGCCCATCACGCCGAGGCCGATTCGCCGGATGCGCTGGGCCAGGTCGGTGATCTCGGCGAGCGGATACGAGTTCGCGTCGATGACATTCTCGAGAAAGTGGGTGGTGAGATGCACCACCCGGCGCAGGCGCTGGTAATCGATCGCGCCGTCGACGATGAACGCGCCAAGATTGATCGACCCGAGGTTGCAGACGTCGTATGCCAGGAGCGGCTGCTCACCGCAGGGGTTGGTGGCCTCGTAGGCGCCCAGGTGCGGAACAGGGTTGAAGTGGTTCGCCCGGTCGATGAAGAACACGCCCGGTTCACCAGTCTTCCATGCCCCGTGCACGATCCGCTCCCACACCTCGCGCGCCCGCAGCGAGCCCGTGTGCTGCTGCGTGCGGGGATCGACCAGGTCGTACTCGGCATCGTTCTCCAGGGCCACCATGAACGCGTCGGTGACACCCACGGAGATATTGAAGTTCGTGATCTTGGTCGTGTCGTCCTTGCAGCCGATGAACTCGAGGATGTCGGGATGGTCGACGCGCAGGATCCCCATGTTGGCGCCCCGGCGCGTCCCGCCCTGCTTGACCACGTCGGTCGACGCATCGTACAGCGACATGAACGAGATCGGACCCGACGCCACGCCCATCGTCGAACGCACGATGTCGTTGCGGCCCCGCATCCGCGAGAAGGAGAAGCCGGTTCCGCCGCCAGACTGATGCACCAGCGCCATCGCACGGAGCGTATCGTAGATCCCGCTGCGTCCCGTTGGAGAGCGTGTCATCGACCGGCAACACGAAACACGCCGAGAGCTGGCCCGAGCGGCCGCCCGGCGTTCATGAGCGTCGGTGAGTTCGGCATGAACAACCGCTTTGCCATCACGTCGTAGAAGGCCTCGGCGAGTGCGTCGACGGCACCCTGGGAGGCACCGTACTTCGCGTCGGGTGCGGCGACCGTGGTCGCGACCCGCCAGAAAAGGTCCTCGGCCCGTTCGGCCGGCTTGCCCTGTTCGTCCTTGAGCAGGTAGCGCTTCTCCAGCACGGTGATCGCATTGGGCGACAGTTCGACTGCGCCCCTCGACGGAGACGTGTTCATGATGCCTCGTGACAGTGATCCAGTGGGTGAGAATGGAGCGGTGCCAGCCCTGAATCGACCGTCGTAGCGCCTGACCGATCGACCATGGTGGCGAAATAATCCGACTTGACGCCGACCAGCGACCAACGAGAGCAAGCTAGGGACCGGACCCGGTGCGAGCAATGCGGAAGTTTGATCAGCAACAGCGAGCGAACTCACCGGTTACATCACAAATCAACCACATCACCGAGTTATCCACAAGACACTACCGGATGGTGAGGTCCCGACGTCGGGACGTACTCCGCCCACCCTGAACCACCTCGACGTGGAGCGCATAGATGCCGGGTTCTAGGCCGCCGAGGGCGATGGACCGGCGGATCGCGAGAACGCCGCCAGCAGGTCTCACCGGTTCTGCCAGCGCGATCGCACTGACCGACCTCCCGAAGATGCGGGCGAGGCCGGTACGCTGGCGGGTGACCGTCAGGCGAACCGTTGCCGGGCTCGCGCCCCTTACCCCGTAGGCCTCCGCGTACACCACCAGCGTGTCTTGTGGGGAGAAGACCCATGCAGGCGCGATCCACACCGTATCATCGGCGCTCGGTGCCCAGGGCAGGGCGGCTCCAGCCCGCCCCGCGAGGATCGCCGACAGTGCCAGGGAATCGCCGGCGACGTCGGGCAAGGCCAGCGAGTCCACCGGGTATACCGCGCCGACGCCGGGACTTGCCTCCACGCCAAGCCGAAACCGAACGGCGCCGGGCGGCACGGACAGCTCGGCACGCATCGCGATCTGGTGGACACCGGGTGCCGGAATGGGAACCACCTGCAACGTGTCGAGGCTCCCGAGCAGCGTGCCCACAGAATCAAACGCCACGACCCTGACCCGCATGGGCACGGTGACGGCTGCACCAAACGCCTCCCGCAGCTGGTCGGAGTCGACCGCATACACGACGTGGACCAGCGGCCTGCCGCGGCGGACGCCAACAGCCATCCACTGTGCCCATCCCTCGAGGGTCGTCGCGTACGCCCGTTCCCACGAATCGCTCGCCGTCGCCACCGCGATGCTGCGGCGACCGAGCAGGCGCACCTCTTCGCTTACCCATGACCACGCCGCCGACTCTTCATTGATGCGCAGCAGCCGGGCGACGCCTGGCAACTCTTCGGCCCGCTGCGCGATGACGTCGGCGGGTACATCCAGCGCGGTCGGCGATTCCACCACCCGAAAATCCTGCGGGTCATTTTCCGCGACGAAGTGGAGCACGAGTGCTCCCTCGCGGAGATCGTATCGCCAGCTCTCGTTGCCATGACTGGCTGGTATCGAACGGCCATTGACGCTGCGTTCGCGATGTCGCGACAGCGGCCATTCGATTCGCACCGAGGGCTCGCCGTGCCGCAACCAGATGACACCGCGATCATCGAGTTCCGTGTCGCCACTGCGAAAGAGTTCGACCCCGAAGTTGTAGCGACGCCTGAATGGTGGGAGCCGGAACTCACGCCGCGCATATGCCCATCGCCGGAAGTGTTCGGCAAGGCGGTCGTCAGCCGACCGGAGGTCGAGCGCGGCACGCCGATGCCAGAAATCGCGAAGCCATCTCACCCGTGCGGTGTCGGTGAGCACATCGAAGTGTCGCAACGCGGAGTCGGTGGAGATCGGCTCGAGATCGCGGCGATACATCGCGACGACCTCGGGATCGTCGCTGGCCGCGACGGTGTAGTAGGACATTGCGGAGGTGAGTGGTTGACGTCGCCTGTCGCTGCTGTCGGGCGCGAGCAGCGGGAGTGTACGGGCAAGTTCGAGCAACGCGAGATCGGTCCGCCGACCGAGGAGCGCGGCGAGCCTGAACATCGCGACCGCGGAGTCGACGCTGCCACCCAGCCTTTCGAGACGGCCGCGTTCCAGGAGAAGGTCGGGATGCCATCCGACCGGCGTCGCGGTGGCCCCCCGGATTGCCTCCAGCGCCGGGACGATCGGGGCATCGATGCGTTGCGCCTGCGCCGTGCGGGCGAGCGCCACGATTCCGTCGACGAACGCGGGGTCGGCCCTGATCGCCCGGGCGAACGCGGCACCCGATCGCGACTGCGGGTCGAGGCCGAGCATGTACCAGAGCCCGCCGACCGCAGACGACGCGCGGTCGGGCGCCGCCGCCTCGGCGAGTCCGAGTCCGAACCACGTCCACGGCCACTCGGGTTGCAGCGATACCGCCCACTCGAACTCGCTGATCGCGTCGTCGACGTGCGGGACGGAATCGATCTCATGGAGGCGCAGGGCTACCATGCCCAGGCGCAAGTGCATCAGCGCGTTGTCGCGGTCGATCCGGGCCACATCGATGAGGGCGGACTCGGCGGCGCGCAGGGCCCCGACATCACCGACGCGCGCGAGCGAATCCCGAAACCGGGTGAGCGCCGCCCTCTCGACGGCGGACTGCGCATGCACCGGCGCGCGTGGCCCCGCCAACAGGGCGAGCAAGCTGCCAGCGATTGCCATGGCCCGCACTGCGCTGCTCACGTGACTATCGTGGATTCCTGGCGACGCGACGACCGCTTGCCCCAGGGCATCGACGTCGTCGCCTCGCGCGCATGGTCGACCCACCCGATGGTCCCCTTGCCCACCCCACAGACCCTCACCGCACCACGCTTACGTTGCGGCGCCGGGTCGCCTCGCGCCCCGCTGGTCCGGTGACGGTGACTTCGAGGACATACTCGCCGGGCTTGATCTCGGCGAGACTGAGTGTGCGGGCAACTGCAGCAATGCCGCCCGGATGCGTGCCCTCGAACCCCACCTTGATCGCCGCGCCGTTCCCACCAAAAATCCGCTTGAACAACGAACCGCTGCGGGGTTTGGCCATCGTGATGTCGATGCGGTAGGGCGTGTTGCGGGCGATCCCGGTGACCTCGAAGTACAGCTGCATCGGAAGCGTCGTGGGAAACGCGGCAAGTGGATTGGCCCACGCCGTGTCCCCGGACGCGGTGACCCACGGCAGGTGCACGGTCCGTGAACCGACGGCCAGGTCGCTCAGGCCGATCTCCGATTCGGTGTTGCCCGCGACATGGATGGGATCCCGGGAGGTCACCATCCCGGCGTCGTCGGTCTCGAGCGCGACCCGCACGGAGTAGTCGCCTGCCGGCACTCGCAACGCGACGTGGCCGAGCAGGTGCTCACGTGGCGGGATCTCTGCGTTGGTCACGAAGGCGCGCGTGGTATCGACCGACGCGACCATCCGGCCGTCAGCCGCCAACACGACCGCCCGCATCCGCACCAGGTGGACCAGACCGCCGGGCGCCGGATTTCCTCGCAATGCGCTTCCCGGCACCGCGAACGCAAGCTGCAGCGACGGGCCGTTTGCGTCCTGCCCTACTGCGATGGTTTCGATCCGGGCCGGCAGCGCGTTCGCGAACCGCGCGCGCCAACTGTCGGTTGCCGTGCCGGACTCGATACTCGACCGACCGATCAATCGTTCGGCGGCCTGAAGCTGCCCCGTTCCACCGCGGCCCGCACCAAGCAAGCGCGAATAGATCGGGTCGATCGACTCACGCGATCGGAGCAACCCGTTGACAACCTCCGACTGCAGGAGACTGTCGGTGGCGTCTCGCAACACCACGGTCGCGGCGAACCCCAGCACATCGAAGACGCTCTCGACCAGGCGGTAGTCCTGCACATCCTGACGGGCGACGAAGTGAAAGACGAGGTCGTTGCCATCTCGTCGGTAACGCCACGTCTCGTTGGGTTCGAGTCCCGGAACGTTGTAAGCGGCGCGCTGCGCCGGTGCACCATGCCGGATATAGATGATGCCGCGATCATCGAACTCCGTCTGGCCGGACCGGTAGCGTTCCGCGATGTCAAACTGCCGGTTGGGCGTCACCAGGCGAAAGTTCCGGCGGGCATGATCGAGTCGACGATAATGCTCGCGGAGCCGCTCACCGGGCCGGTGCAACTCGTCGTTGTCGCGCATCATCCAGAAACCGCGGAGGATCGAGACCCGCTCTGACAGGTTCGCGACTGCGAGTTTCCTGAACACGCTATCCGGCAGAATCGGGGCCGACATCGGACATGTAGTCCGCCATCCCCGCGGCATCCGCGATCGCCGAGCCCACGATACCACGGGTCGCCTCCATCGATTCGCCCCTGGGCAAACCGAATTCGCGCGAGTTCAAGGAGGGCCCGCGCATTGCCGGGTTCCACCCTCAGCAGCGCTTCCACCGCTGAGCGGGCGGAGTCGAGCGATCCGACACCGCGCTCGACCTGACCGCGAGCGAGCATCACGGAGGGGTGGCGCCCGGCTGGCGTTCCTGCCGCCCGGCGCAACGCCGCGAGCGCCAGATCGGCTCGGCTGTTGATGCGCTGCTGCATCGCAGTGTTGGCCAGTTCCACCAGTCCGTCGACAAACTCGGGATCGACATCGGCACTCTTCGCGAACGCATTGGCAGCGCGCGTCAGCGCATCCTTGCCCAGCATCGTGCGGAGTCCCTGGACCAGCGGCATGTCGGAGTCCCCGATACCGAACTCCGCGAGGCCGAGCCCGAACCATCCGTAGGGCCACCGAGGTTGCAGGTCGATCACCCACTGAAATTCCGACCCCGCGTCCTCGTAGTGGCCGCGCCCGCCAATTTCCCCCAGGCGCAGCGACACGAAGCCGAGTCGCAGGTGGGCCATCGGATCATCCCGCCGGACCTGAGCCGCCGCGATGAGATCGCGCTCGAGCGCCTTGAGGGCAAAGGTGTCGCGGCCTGTTCCGATCGAATCCCGGAATGCCTCGATGCTGGAGCGCTGGGCAGGCGACTGCGCACCCGCTGCGCCCCAACCGGAAAGCATGAGGGTTGTGGCCGCAGCGGCGCAGCGAACCTGCAGGAAACGGAGATTTCTGGGCATCCACTGGAACTTAGCCATCGTGGGTCCCTCGGAGGTCAGGGGATGGTCAACCGGCCGGTCACCGTGGCAACAGTTGAAGTCGACGGGATCGGGGTCGCAGCGTTTCGCGTTGACGCCCCATGGGGTGGTTCGTATCTTGCGGCTCGCCACGCGAGCACCCCCGCGCCCTCACCGGATCCCGACCACGCCCAAGATTCGTACGTCCTATCACGCCGTGACCGACCCCGGCCGCACGCGCGATCACAACGAGGACACCTTCCTCGTGGCTGATCTGGCGTCGACCGAGTCGCAGCGTACCTCGGAAGGCAGTGCCCACGAGCTCTCCGAGCGGGGGGTCCTGTATCTCGTCGCCGACGGCATGGGTGGCGCCGCAGCAGGCGAAGTGGCGAGCGAGATGGCCGCAACGGCGATTCATGATCATATGGTGAAGACCTGGCTTGCCGACCCTGACGTCACAGCGCAGCGCTTCACTCGACACCTGCGGGAGGCTGTCGAGGCCGCCAATGGCTCGCTGCACAATTACGCTCGCGAACATCCGGAAGTTCGGGGGATGGGCACGACCGCGACCGTCGCCGGCGTCTGGGGCGACCGCCTCTATCTGGCCCAGATCGGCGATTCGCGAGGATACCTGGTCCGTGGCGGCGAGGCCCGACAGCTCACGCGTGATCAGTCGCTCACGCAGCGGCTCGTCGAAGTCGGTGAGCTCACCGAGGAAGAAGCTGAAGCGAGCGAGCGGCGCAACATCATTCTCCAGGCGCTGGGTCCCGACCCTCGTGTCAACGTGGACCTGAGCTGGCAGCCACTGCAGCGTCATGACGTCCTGATCATCTGTTCCGATGGCCTGTCGACGATGGTGCGTCGCGATGACATTGCGAAAGCGGTCGCCGACGAGCCGGACCTCGAACGCCTGTGCAGCGGACTCGTCGGCCTGGCCAACGAACGTGGTGGACCGGACAACATCACGGTGATCGCGGTGCGCTTCGATGGCGAAGGGCTGCCGGATGCTGCGGACGAGGAGCCCGGCTACCACGAACTCCTGACCACCGATGACCGTCCTGCGCTGGGCCCGACCCTGGCATTTCCCGCGGTCCCGAAGCCCCCGGTCGCCCGGACGGGCACACCGCGAGGCCTCGTGATTGCCGCTTTCGCTGTCGCGCTCACCATCGTGGTCCTCGCGCTCGTCCTTACCCGCTGAGCCCGATCAAGCCGGCGTTATTGCCCCCAGTACCCGGCTTCCCGCCGCACCGGTGACTCCCGGCAGGTTGCCTGGCTGGCCGTGAATCGATAGCCAGGCCAGGAGCGCGAACGCCACCGCCTCCTTTGCATCTCCTGAAAAGAACAACTCGTCGAAGCGGCGAACCGTCACCTGGCGCGCTGCCATCCGCTCGCGCAGTTGCTCCATCAACACCGGATGATGGGCACCTCCACCCGCCACGACGATCTCCGGTGCCGGAGGCAGGTGGACCGTGCAGAACTGCGCGATCGTCTCCACCGTCAATGCCACCGCTGTTCGCACGCCGTCAACCCCGGGAACCCGCTCGTGGAGTGAGCGCGCGTACGCCTCGCCGAAATGCTCACGACCGGTGCTGCGGGGCGGCGGAGTGGCAAAGAATGGATCTGCCATCAATGCCTCAAGGGTGCCGATATCGACAACTCCGGCAGCCGCCAGTTCACCATCAACGTCGTACGGCCGTGCCGCATCGACGAGACGGGCCACACCGTCGATGATCGCCATGCCCGGACCGGTGTCGGCACCGATGACGTCCTCGAGGACTCCGCGGCGACCCACCCAGGTGACATTCGCCATCCCGCCAATGTTGAGCAGCACGCGCGCGTGATCCGTGGCGCCGAAGCACAGTGCGTCGGCGATGGGTACGAGCGGTGCGCCCTGCCCACCTGCAGCCACGTCGCGCGCCCGGAATCCATGCACGACCCGCACGCCAAACTGCTCTGCGAGGATCGCCGGTTCGCCCATCGCGAACGAGACCTCCGGCGGCTCGTGCCAGACCGTCTGGCCCGGAAACGCGATGGCGCCGATCATGTCCGCGCGAACGTGGGCAGCCTCGAGCAGCGCATTCGACGGCTTCGCCTGCCCACTGACTTACCGCAGCGTGCAGGAGGGCCGCATCGCGAATGCTCGTTCCCTCGAGGACCGCAGCAATCTGCCGTCGTTCGTGGGAGATCGTACGGGCGGTGCACGAACTCGAGGAGTTCGACGTCGGTGCTGCTGCGAATGCGCACGAGCGCGGCGTCCATGCCGTCGAGGGACGTACCGCTCATCAGGCCCACGACGAGCATCGGGGGTTCACTCACCTCATCCGACCGGCGGTGGTGGCCCGACGATCGCACGGAGCCGCCGATCCTCGGCAACCAGCCGTGCTTCGGCCGTTTCCGCATCGACTCCCGCGAACGCCATGACGATCGCCGTCCGCACCTTCCCCGATGCGCGCGCCAGGGCATCGGCTGCGACGGAGTCGGCTACCCCGGCGACGCTCGCGACCATGCGCACCCCGCGGTGGCGAAGCTTGGCGTTCGTCGCCTGCAGGTCGACCATGAGGTTGCCATACGTCTTGCCGATGCGAATCAGCGCTCCGGTCGTGAGCATGTTGAGGACCAGCTTCGTCGCGGTGCCAGCCTTCAGCCGGGTGGATCCGGTGACGATCTCGGGGCCGACATCCACGTGGATCAGCACGTCAACCAGGTCAGCCATCTCGCGGGGCGGGAGCGCGCAGGTGACGAGGATCGTGGCCGAGCCGCGCGCACGCGCCGCTTGCAGCGCCCCGCGCACGAACGGAGTGTTGCCGCTTGCCGCAATGCCGGTGACCACGTCCAGGTTGCCGACGTCGCGCTCGACCATGACCGCCGCACCAGCGCTCGCGTCGTCCTCCGCGCCCTCCACCGAACGAATCAGCGCATCAGGTCCGCCGGCGATGATCCCCTGGACCATGTCGGGCGGAGTCCCGAAGGTGGGCGGGCATTCGGATGCGTCGAGAACGCCAAGGCGACCGGACGTGCCGGCCCCGACGTACAGCAGCCTGCCACCGACACGAAAAGCGTGCTCGACAAGCCCTATTGCAGCGGCAATGTCATCGCGCGCGGCAGCGACCGCAGCAGGAACCGTCGCGTCCTCGGCGGTGAAGATGTCGACCAGTGCCGCCGGGTCGAGCATGTCGATCTCTGCGGTCCGTGGATTACGGCGCTCCGTCGCGCGCAACTCCGGCGAGGGCTCACTCATGCGCACACCTGTCGGAGGAGGATGACGGCAGCACTCGAACCCGCTTAACTTATTGGCAGGTTGAACGATCGAGCAACTCCGCACGAACCCGCCCCGCGATTCCGAGGTAACGATGTCGAAGCTGGTCCTGCCGTGGGTCACCAGGCTCCTTGCCTGCGCCGTGACGACTGCACCGCTCGCTGCGCAACATCCCTCCATCCTCCCTCCCGACTGGAAGTACACCGGCAAGTCGCGAGTCGTCGAGGCCCCGCAGGCAATGGTGGTGTCCGGTGCACCGATCGCCAGCGCGGTGGGTCGGGACATCCTCCGGGCAGGAGGCAACGCCGTCGACGCAGCGGTCGCGGTGGGGTTCGCGCTCGCCGTCGCCCATCCTGAAGCTGGAAACATCGGGGGTGGTGGTTTCATGGTGATCCGCATGGCGGACGGACGCGTCCACACCATCGATTACCGCGAAACCGCACCGGCAGCGGCCACGCGCGACATGTATCTCGACGACAAGGGCGAACCGAGCGAGCGCAGCGTGTACGGACATCTCGCGCCGGGCGTACCAGGCGCGGTGGCCGGGATGCTCGAGGCGCATCGCCGTCTCGGAAAGCTTCCACTCTCGCGACTGCTCGACCCGGCGATCCGCCTCGCACGCGATGGATTCATCATCGATGACTACCGGTCGCGGTCGATTCGCGGCCATGTCGAGCGGCTCAACCAGTACCCCGGCTCCGCGCGGCAGTTCCTGATCAACGGCAAGGAACCGGCTCCCGGCACGCGGTGGCGTCAGCCGGATCTCGCGCGAACCCTGACGGCAATCCGCGACCGCGGTCGCGACGGGTTCTACCGGGGATGGGTTGCGGATTCGATCGTGGCGGAGATGCGGCGCGGCGGCGGGATCATCACCCACGCCGACCTGGCCGGCTACGTCGCGAAGTGGCGCGAGCCGATCACGATCCCGTATCGAGGGTGGACCGTGTTCTCGATGCCGCCGGCCTCTTCGGGTGGCACCACGCTGGCGATGATCCTCAACATCATGGAGGGCTACTCGCCGATGCCCGCGTTCGGCTCCCTCGCGCTGCTCCATCGCGAGGCTGAGGCGATGCGCAGGTCGTTTACCGACCGGAACCAGTTTCTTGGGGATCCCGATTTCGAGAACCTGCCGATGGCGCGCCTGCTCTCGAAGGACCACGCCGCTGCCCAGCGGGCCACGATAAACCTCGCACAAGCCACCCCGACGCCAGAATTCGACGCGTCGCTGCGGGAGGGCAACAGCACCACCCACTACTCTGTGGTCGACAGGGCTGGCAATGCCGTGTCCACCACGACAACGCTCAACAACTCCTATGGCTCACACGTCACCGTGTCAGGGGCCGGTTTCCTCCTGAACGACGAGATGGACGACTTCGCCACCGCACCGGGCAAGGCCAACATGTATGGGCTGGTACAGGGTGAGGTCAATGCCATCGAGCCCGGCAAACGGATGCTCTCTGCCATGACTCCCTCGATTGTCGTGGATCAGCGGGGACGGCTGGCGCTCGTGGTCGGCACGCCAGGCGGCCCGACGATCATCACGCAGGTATATCACGTGATCAGCAATGTCATCGACCACGGCATGACCCTGCCAGATGCCGTGGCCGCCCCTCGGATGCACCATCAGGCGTTGCCTGACCTGATCCGCATCGAGTCCCCCAACGGCTTCAATGCGATCGCGCTCGCGTGGCTGCAGGCAATGGGTCACCAGATTGCGGACGACCGGAAGCATGGGAGACGTCGAGGCGATCGCACGTGTTCCGGGGGGCTGGCAGGGAGTGAGCGACCCGCAGACTGGGTGGAGGCGGCGCAGGCTATTGAGTTGGCGAGTCCGACATGAAAAGGGGGGCGGGATCGCATCGCGATCCCGCCCCCCTTTCATACCAGCCACCCGATCAGTTGCGACCGAAATCCTCACGCAACGTCAGCGTGACCGAGTTGCCTGCCTCGACCACGATGTGCCGATCGGCCTTCTTGGCTGCCACGGCCGCGCCGGCTGCCGCACCGCCAACCGCGCCCACAGCGGTACCAGTCTTGCCGCCGATCACACGACCGATCACTGCGCCTGCCACCGCGCCGGCGCCGGTCGTCGCGACCTGCTCCGCGCCGATCTTGCCGGCAGACATCTTGTAGGTGTAGTCGGAGGCACGGGCGTTCATCGAATACGTGGTGCCGTTGATCGACACGTTGCGCGCCGACATCACCAGCGTGCCACGCTCACCGCGATTCTCCGCGTCGGCAATAGCGACGATTGACATCGAGATCACCGAACCGGCCGGGATCGCGACACGACCGTTGGCGCCGAGCACGTCGTTCGACACGCGGACATTGACGATGTCGCCAACCTTGTGGTCATCGGAGGAGATCTCCTGCATCGCAGTTGTCGCAATGCTGGTCCCCGCCTCAACGGTGAGCCCACGGCTCGGTGCCGGCGCCGGTGCGGGTGACGGCGATGGCGCCGGGGACGGCCGCGGTGACGGACGCGCTGGTGCCGGCCGGGTGACCGGCGGCGCCACATACACGGTCTCAGCTGGCGGATCCAGCCGGGTGGTGTCGGTCAGCGGTGAAGCGTCGGCAATGGGAACGAGACTATCTGCCGGCGCAAGACTGTCGGCTGCCAGGTCGTCGTTGCGACGGTCTCCACACGCCACCATTCCAACCATCAGGAGGCATGCAGCGATCGTCTTCTTTGGTGCCATCATCCTTCGCTCCGTCGTAAGGGTTTACTGCAAACACGCCCGCTGCACATCATGCCGGTGCGAGCAGGTGGTGTCGTCACATCAGGGGACGCCCGCCCACGATCGGCAGGCACAATCAAGTGCCACCTTGAAACGAACCAGACCGCCATGGTGTTCCCGCCCCCGTCGGCGCACTGGGGCCGTGCTCACACCTTCTGGAGCAGCCACTCGGGAGTCAGAGACTGCAGGGCCGCCGCAAGCCGGGTGAACTCACCGGTGACCATGAGTATGCCCGCCAGCAGGAGCAGCAAGCCGCTGATCCGCTGGACCCACGGCATCCACCGCCTGAACCGCTGAAACGCAGTCCGGAAATGGTCAACAGCGAACGCGGCAGCCAGGAATGGCACCGCAAGACCTGCGGAGTAGGCTGCGAGGAGCGCCATCCCGTCGCTCACAGTATGCGCCTGGGTTCCGAGCGCAAGTATTCCGCCGAGGACCGGACCAAGGCAGGGAGTCCAACCTGCGGCGAAGGCCATCCCGACGAGCAGCGAGCCCATCATGCCCATGGGCTTCCGGTCCAGGTGCAGGCGTTGCTCACGGTCGAAGAGTCCGATCCGGACGACGCCCATGGTGTACAGGCCGAACACGATCAGGAGGATGCCGCCCCCCCGCGCCAGCCACACCTTGTGGTACGCCAGGCTCGCGCCGAGCGCGGTCGCGCCTGCACCAAGCGCAATGAACACCGTGGAGAATCCGATGACGAACAGGAAGGCGTGAAGCACCGCCCATCGACGCCGGTCTCCCATCTCGTCCAGCGTCATGCCTGTGAGGAAGCCGAGGTAGCTCGGCACCAATGGCAGCACGCATGGCGACAGGAACGACAGGAGGCCCGCGGCAAACGCGACTGCGGGTCCGAGCGCTGTATCGTCCATCAACGCGCTCGGCCCGCGCGGACGATGGCACCGATATCGGCCTCGCGACACGCCCTGCACAAACCGTGGAGCTCGACCCGGTGACGTTGATGCTGGAACTCGTGCTCGTCGGCCAGCAGTGCGAGTGCCCGCTCCATGCGGTCGGTCGAAAACTCCGTCACCGTGCCGCACCGCCCACAGATCAGGTGGCCGTGCTGGGCCGCGGAGAGCATCGGTTCGTAGCGCCGATAGCCTTCACCGAAATCGTGAGCACGAACGAGGCCCGACTGCACCAGCACGTCGAGGGATCGGTAGATCGTGGCGGTACCAACCTTGTGCCCGAGCCCCCTGAGCCTCCGCTGGATGGCGTCGACAGAGAGGTGGCCATCACCGGCAAACACCGCCTGCGCAACGTGGTCGCGCTGGCGGGTGATCGGCAGGTGGCGCTCCCGGAGCCAGTCACGAAAACGATCGAGTAGCTGGCGGGCAGCTGCCGCGTCAGCGCGGTTGGGCAGCGTCGGCCTCATCCTCAGCCTCCACGGCGGCCTCCGGTACGAACCCGGGTTCGGGGTCGAGCGGCTCCAGCTCCAGTTGCTTGTCCGGCTCCAGGGGGAACCAGAGGCGTGCATCGACAGGAGTGGGCGGCTCTTCGTCGTCGGCGCGCACCGGTACCAGCTCGAGCAACGCGTGGAGCGCCTCGATCGGGCCGCTCCCCACTTCCTCGAGCCAGGTCTCGAATCCGCCTCGCTGCTTTCCCTTCACGATCGCCGCATAGCGTGCCGTGTATATCCGTCGCCGGTCGCCCTCGACCCGACTGATGACGGCAGTGCCGAACTCGCGCTGGTCGCGCCGCAGGACCCGGAACACCCATACCGCGTCGATCTCGTCAGTCGGCAGCTGAGTGCGTACCCACGCCGCCAGACGCTCCCAGTTGACACCCTCGCCCGGTTCCGGTGCGACTATTTCAAGCATTGTTCGACGTAGAATCGGAGTACATGCATGAAGTCCTGGGCGTTGGTGACGACACCGAATGCCTGATGCGTTCCGCGATCCTTGAGCTTGTTCACGACAAACTCAGTCTGGTCGACGCAGATCGTCATGAGCGGAACGGGGCGACCATCCGGCGTTCGGGTGTGGAAGGCCGGCAGCATGTTGCCCACGGCGATCGCGTGCAGCGCGGTCGCGACAAAGACTGCACCGGTGGCGAGCACGGTGTGCTCACGCATCGCGTCCTGGGCCGCGAGGGCATCCGAGATCACACCTGGCAACGGCCCATCGTCGCGGATCGATCCGGCGAGAACGAATGGCACGTCGCACGTGACGAGCGCATGCATGATCCCCGAGTTCACGACGCCGGTCTTGACGGCGCCATCGATCGACCCCGCCGCTCGAACCGCGTTGATCGCCCGCATGTGGGTGCCGTGTCCCCCGTCGGTGGGGCGCCCGCGATTGTCCATGCCAAGCGTGGTGCCGAAGATTGCGGCTTCGATGTCATGGACCGCCACCGCGTTGCCCGCGAGCACCGCGTGCACAAACCCGTTGCGGATGAACCACTCGAAATCTGCCCGCGCGCGCGAGTGCACGAGAGCGGGGCCGGCAACCCACACCAGATAGCCACCACTCCGTTCCTCGACCACCCTGGCGGCCAGGTCCTCGTAATTGACCGGTCGCTCTCGCGACACTTCGGTGCCCATGAACCGGAATTCGTTCGCACCGTGGGAGCCGCCCAGAAATCCTTCGGTGTGTACGACAACCCCTTCCCGCCCGTGTTCGTCCATGCCCACCACCACCTGCATCCCGCGCTTCACTCGCCTGGGCTCGAGTGTCACCACGCCGTCTCCGTCGCGGACCAGGACGCAGTCCATTCGGGGACGCGACGGCGCGACCCAGCCGTGGTCGAGCCGCAGGTAGGTGGGGAGGTTCGAGGTCGAGAAGAATCGCTCGGGCATCACGCCGTCGGCGGGTGCCGGGACGAATGTCGCGACCGGCGCTCCGGCGAACGGCGGCTGGGTGGTGTCGGGGAGCCATGGCATGAGGACCAAACCTAGGTCCTGCCGACAAGGTGAAACAAGCCGCCCTGTTGCCCGCGATCCGCAACCCCGACAGCTTCCGCCCATGAAAACCGCCCGCAATGCTGGTACTGGGAACGCTCGGCGGAGTTGCCATCGCGGCAGCGCAGGCGGCCGGTGCTCCCCAGGTGCTTCCCGACCAGGTCGTGCGCGTGGCGCGGAGCCTCGATTCACTCGCGACCCTTGGCGCATCGGTGAGCGTGGTGAGTGGCGTGGCAGTGTCACGCGGCCACCTTGCCACCGGGCTGGATGAGGCACTCGCGTTCGTTCCCGGAGTCGTCACGGGAAACCGATGGAATTACTCGCTCGACCAGCGCCTCTCGATCCGGGGCGCCGGTGCTCGCGCAAACTTCGGCATCCGCGGGATAAAGATTCTCGTTGACGGCGTCCCCCAGACCCTTCCTGATGGCCAGAGCCAGCTCTCCAATCTCGACCTCTCTCGTGTGGACCGTGTGGAGGTGCTGCGTGGGCCGGCGTCGGCGCTTGAGGGCAACGCCGCAGGAGGCGTGATCGCATTCACCACCCGTGCCGCACCCGACGTCGGAACTGTCGTGACCGCGGGCATCGAACGGGGTGCCTTTGGTGCAGAGCGGTGGCAGGGTATCGGCGCGACCCGTTGGGGTGCGGTCGGGGCGACGCTTGCGGTCTCTCGCTTCGCGACCGATGGGTTCCGCCAACACTCTGCCGCGGAGCAGCGCCGGGCGTCGTTGTCGCTCGACTGGACCGCCGGTCGTAACACGACGGTCGCCCTCCGGGCCGCCGTTGCCGACGACCCCACGGCGGAGAATCCGGGGGCACTCACCGCCGCCGAGCTCGACGCCCGTCGCGACAGCGCCTCGGCCGGCAACATTCGGCGCGGTGCCGACAAGGACGTGCGCCAGCAGCAACTGGCGGTGTCCGCGCGCGGCGTCCACGCAATCGGCGCGTGGAGCATGACGGTCTACGGCCTCCAGCGCGATCTCGACAATCCGCTCGCGACGCCTCCGCCGCGGAGCGCCTCGCCCAGCGAAGGAACCTTTGTGGCAATCGATCGGTTTGTGGCGGGGGCACGGGCGAGCATGAATCGGTCGATCGGTACCGGATCGGGTGCAATGCAGCTCGCAGTCGGTGCAGACATGCAGTTCCAACACGACGACCGTGAGAACCGACGGTCACTCGCCGGATTGCCTGGCGACGAGGTGCTTGTGGCCCAGCGCGAGACGGTCAGGGAGACGGGCGCGTTCGCACAGCTCACCGTTCCGCTCGCGACGCGCTGGAGTATCCGAATCGGCGCGCGTCAGGACTGGACCCGGTTTGCGGTGCGGGACGACCTTCTGGGCGACGGCGACGCGACCGGGGAGCGGACGATGTCGGCGGCGAGCGGGCACGTTGCGCTCGACCTGGTTACCGACACGAGTGGTCACCACGTGGGTCTCGTACGCGACATCATTCGAAACACCGACCACCACCGAACTCGCCAACCGAATCGAGGGCGACGGCGGCTTCAACACCGAGCTCGATCCGCAGCGAACCGCCGCCGCCGAGGCCGGAGTGAGGGCGGCGCATGGCCCCTGGCGCGCCGAGTTCACCGCGTACCGCGCCGTGACTCGCGATGCCCTGATCGCCTTTCGCGAAATTGCCGGCAGGAGCTACTTCCGGAACGCCGGACAGACACGGACGACCGGGATCGAGGCCGCCGGGTCATTCGCGGTGACCAAATCGCTCACCTTGCTGGCAACGCTGACACACACCGACGCGGTGTTTTCCGATTACGTCCTCACCGAGGGCACGGAAACGGTCGACCTCGCCGGTCGCCGGCTGGCCGGCGTGCCATCAACCGTGGCCCGGGTCGGTTTGCAGGGAATGGTCCACCGATCCGTCGGCGTCGATGTGGACCATGCATGGAGCAGCGAGACGTATGCCGATGATCGCAACTTCATCACCGTACCCGGCTGGGGATGGGGCGTGACAAGCATCCGGGCGAGATGGACGTGGTCAGCCGGTCGGTACCGCGTGGAGCCGTTTGCGGGGCTGTCCAACGTGTTCAACCGTTCGTACGTTGCATCGGTGACGATCAATGGTGCGGCCGGGCGGGTGTTCGAGCCATCGCCCGGACGCACGGCGTTCGTCGGATCATCGATCGGCATCTGATGGCGCCGTGGTTCAGAGCAACCCCATCGGATCACGGTCGATGGTTATGCGAACGCCGCCTCGGTTGCCGCCGAGGCGCGGCGCGACGGTGCGGACCCAACGGCCGAGTGCATCGGAGGGACCCTTCAGCACGAGGTGAAACCGCCAGCGGTCCTTGATACGCTCGATCGGGCACGGAGCGGGACCGAGCACCAGGATCGGCAGGTCCGCCCGGGCCACGATCCGCTCGCACCAGTCGGCGAGCGCGGCGGCGCGGCGATGCACGGAAGCGGCGTTGGTCCCGCTGAGTACCACGTGCACCAGCGATGTGTGGGGGGGATATGCCGGCGTCCGGCGAGCCTCCAACTCGGTGCCCAGAAATCCCTCCGCATCGTGACGCGCCGCGAACTGCAGGGCGGGATGATGGGGCTGCCGCGTCTGCACAAGTACTCGACCCCCCAGCGGGCCCCGCCCCGCTCGACCCGACACCTGCGCGATGAGCTGGAATGTTCGTTCCGCGGCGCGGAAGTCCGGCAGGTGGAGGGCAATGTCGGCGTCGATCACGCCTACGAGCGTCACGTTCGGGAAATCGATTCCCTTGGCGATCATCTGGGTGCCCAGGAGGATGTCGACTTCACGACGACCCGACCTGTTCGAGTATCCGGTGGTGCGCCCACTTCCCGGTGGTGGTGTCGAGATCCATCCGAGCGAGCCTGGCCTGAGGAAAACGCTCGGCCATCAGCCGCTCGAGCTGCTGAGTGCCCGCCCCCACCGTCCGGCTCGTTCCACCGCCACACAGCGCGCATGACTCCCGGGGCGATTCGCGGTGGTCGCAGTAGTGGCAGCGCAGTTCCTCGGGATGGCGGTGCACCGTGAGGGAGATGCTGCAATTCGGGCATCCGGCCACGTCGCCGCACGCGCGGCACTGCTGGAACGCAGCCCACCCGCGGCGATTCAACAACAACAGCACCTGCTCCTCGCGGGCAAGCGCGCCCGTCACGGCGTCGTCGAGTGCCGCGGTCCATGGTAGGGCACCCGCAGCGTCGACTTGCTCGACGGTCCGCAGGTCGACGAGTTCGACGGGCGGCATCGGACGGCTGGCGATGCGCTCCGCGAGGCGGATGACACGTCCGGCAGGCTCCAGGCGCACCCAGCTTTCGAGCGACGGCGTTGCCGATCCGAGTATCAGCCGCGCGCCCTCGATTGTGCGCCCGCATGGCGGCGACCTCGCGAGCGTGATAGCGCGGTGTCTCGCCGTTCTTGTAGCTCGCCTCGTGTTCCTCATCCAGGACGATCACGCCAAGGTCACGCACCGGCGCAAACACGGCCGAGCGGGCACCCACCGCCACCCGGCGTTCACCGCGTCGGAGTTGCCGCCAGGCGTCGGCGCGCTCACCATCGCTCAAGCCGCTGTGCAGCACCGCGACGCTGTCGCCGAACATCCCGCGCACCCGGCTCACCGTCTGTGGAGTGAGCGCGATCTCCGGCACCAGGATGATCGCCCCCCTGCCCGCTTCCAGCATGCGACGGATGTGATGCAGGTACACCAGCGTCTTTCCCGATCCGGTCACGCCAAAAAGGAGGGCCGCATCGCCGGGGCCGATCGCGTCGATTGCTGCCAGCGCATCAGCCTGCATCGCGGTGATCGTTTCGGGCGGTGGCGACACCGGGTGCGCTGCGAACGGATCGCGTTCGACGGGCAGTTCCTCGATGGTGATCACCCCAGCCTCGACCAGTGCCCTGAGCGGTCCATCCGTGCTCTGCGCCGCTGCCAGGAGCTCGCGAACGGTCATCGGGCCGACGTGCGCTTCCAGCGCGCTGTAGATCGCTCCTTGCTTGGGCGATCGCGCGAAGCGCCGTTCGCGCTCCAGCAGCGGGAGCGGGTCGCCAGCCAGCGATGCGACACGTGTGGTGGCGGCGGCCGCGCGAGTGTCGGGCGAGATGACATCGAGAGTCAGCGCGCCGACACGCTGCAGCCGGTCGGCAACATCCCACATCGGACGCTTGAAATGGCGTGACGCGACCGCCACCGATGCTTCGCCGCCGCGAGCCGCGAGCCACTCGAGCAACTGGCCCGCGGTTCCGCCGATCGCGGCCTGCCGCGGCGCCGTGACAACCATCTGGACCACCGACTCGCCCCACAGCGCGGCGGGGAGCATGCTTCGCAGCACCAGTCCGGGAGCGGATCCGTAGTAGCGTGCAACCTGCGCCGCGAGCTCGAGGAGCTCACCCGGCACCGCGGGCAGTGAATCCGGGGCCGCCAGAATGTCCCGGGGTTCCCCCGGCGGCGGCGCAGCATTGACAGCCGTCACGATGCCGATCAACTCGCGGCTTCGGACCGGAACGACAACGCGCGCCCCGGGGAGCGCGCGATCGGCGAGGGCTGGAGGCACATGGTAGGTGTAGGGCTCCGCGAGCGGGAGCGGCAGGGCCACCTGCGCAAACGCACCCGTCATCGTCGGCAGACGCCCAGCCCCGGGCCATCCGCCAGGACGAGCTGGCCACCGGCGATGGTGGCACCGCAGAACGGATCATTCCGCAGCAGCGCTGCACCGTCGAGATCGACGATGTCGACCAGGGGAGTGACCTGCGCCGCCGCGGTGATGCCCAGCGATGACTCGATCATGCAGCCCACCATCACCATCATTCCGTGCGACCGCGCGATCGCGATCATGCGAACTGCTTCCCGCAGCGAACCGCACTTTGCGAGCTTGATGTTGATTCCGTCGACTTTTCCCGCAAGCCGTGCGATGTCGAGCGAGGTCACGCAGCTCTCATCGGCAATGAGCGGTATCCGGGCGGCGCGGCGCACATGGGCCAGTCCATCCAGGTCGTGCGGCATCACCGGCTGCTCGAGTACGGTGACACCGAATTCCTCGAGCACGGGCAGCATTCGCACCGTGTGGGCAGCGGTCCAGCCGCAGTTGGCGTCGACACGCAACTCACGATCGGTGGCCTCACGAATCACCTTCAGCAGTTCGAGGTCACGATCGGAGCCGAGCTTGATCTTGAGGATGGGATACTCCGACGCCTCCGCAATTTTCTTGCGGATCATGTCGGCCGAATCCATCCCGATGGTGAACGTCGAGCGGGGGGCCGCCGCCGCGTCGAGACCCCAGAGCCGCCACACCGGCATGCCCAGTCGCTTGCCGACGAGGTCGTGGAGCGCCGACGAGATCGCGGCCCGTGCGGCCGCATTGCCGCGCAGGGTCAGTTCCATGCGGCGCTCGATCGCCTCGAGTTGGTGCGGATCATCGCCAAGCAGCGGCGCATAGGTGGCGATTGCTGCCTGCACCGTCTCGAGCGTCTCGCCGTAGAATCTTGTGGCGGCTGCTTCTCCCCAACCCTCGAGCCCATCGCTGTCGCGGATCCGGACCATGAGGGTGCGGTAGTCGCTCTGTCCCCCGCGGGCGATGATGAACGGATGCCGGGTGGTGAGAGTCAGGACCTCGGTTTCGAGCACGAGTGGCATGGACTGGATCCGGTTGGTTGAAATCGACATTGATGCCTGAAACTACGCCAATGCGCGGACCGTCGCGACCACACCCTGCGCGAGGCGATCCGGCGCGTACCCGCCTTCCATCAACGCGATGATCGGAACTGAGAACCGGTCCCTGAGCCGCGTCGTCCAGGTCGCATAATCGGCGGGCTCCAGCGTGAAGCCACCAAGCGGATCGCCTCGCATGGCGTCGTATCCAGCCGAAATGAGCACGATGTCGGGAGACCAGCCGGTCGTGGCCGCAACAACGGCGGCCCAGAGGGCGTCGACGTATACCGATCTCGGAAGGCCGGGCCCGAGCGGAACGTTGAAGCAGTTGCCGACACCCCGTTCATCGGCGGCTCCCGTCCCGGGATACCACGGCCACTGGTGCATCGATACAAACCGGGTGTCGGCCTCTGATTCGACAAGCGCCTGCGTGCCGTTGCCATGGTGCACGTCCCAGTCGACAATCAGCACGCGCTCGAAGCCGGCGGCCCGCGCCGACGCCGTCAGGACGGCGACATGATTCACCAGGCAGAACCCCATCGCCTGCGCCGCGAGCGCGTGATGCCCGGGGGGACGAATCGCGACGAACGCACCCGCCCCGCCAGCGATCACGTGACCGAGTGCGGCATGGGTGGCCCCCGTCGCGCCGAGCAGCGCCTCCCAGGTTCCCGGACCAACCGGCGTATCGGGATCGAGGGGCGTCCGTTGGTCGGCCGCCTCGCGCAGGCGGCGCAGGTGCGCGAGAGGGTGGCGGGCCAGCAGCGGATCGATCGTACCCGGCTCCGCGTCGGCCACACTGATGCCCGCGGTGGTCAGGGCATCGATCACCGCCACGAGTCGGCGCACCTGTTCGGGATGCCCCCGGCCGGTCTCGTGCCGGAGGCCCGCGGTGGCCGTGAACACCGACACCGGGATGCTCAGCGGATCGCGCGTCGACGTCGCCGCAACACGATCAGCGCAGCACCGTCGGGAATGCCCGCGTCGACGAGAGTCGATGCCTCGTCACGCACTTCGATACCCCGGAATTTCACGACGAACTCTGCGGGTGGGTCGAGCTCGCCGACCACGTCGAGCACCTGTCGCTTCACCGCACCTACCGAGGTATTCCCAGCGAGTGCAAGCGTGACGTCGTCCCACGCATCGTGCATCCGCACCCTCAACGTCACCCGGTCAGTGGTTGTCATTGCGGTGGTGCGCCGGCGGGGTGGGTCATCGGATCGGCAACCGGGGGGAGCGTCGAGAGAAATCGTGCGACCTGCTGGTCGAACAACAGCGTGGATGCCCGTACTGCGGTCGACGAGGCGGTAGCCGCTGCGGATATCGCGATCTCCTCGCCACCCTGACCGCGAAGGAGGAGCCAACCGGCACCCTCCCGTTCGGGAAAAGCGGCGTACTGCGGCACTCGCTCCGCGAAGAACCGCTTGGCGTGACCGAGCACATCGTCGGAACTCATTGAGGTCAAGGCCTGATGCACCATGGGTCAGGTTTCCGATGAAGGTGGGGTCGGTACCCGTCGCGCACTGGCCGCGCCCTCGAAGAGCGCAACCTTGCGGAAGAAGTCGGCGATCCGCGCCTTGCGGCGAACCACCAGCACCAACTCGCCTGGGGGGCCTTCCACGACCCCGTCCACCGAAAGATACGCTGGCAGCCATGCACCCGGGGGCACCAGTACCTCGTAGTCGGCGCCACCCCAGCACACTTCGAGTTTCACCGGCAGTGCGCGAACCTGGAAATCGACGAAGCAGTCATCGTCGACCATGAAGACGCCGGGTGACACTTCATCGCCATCGAGAAAGAAAAGCGGATCGAATGGCTCGCCCGCCAGTCTCGCGTGGTTGGCGTCAACGGCCGTGTCGAATGATTCCAGCGCATGATCATCGGCACGCCATTCGACGTGATGCCGCAACTCGTGGACGAGCGTATCCCACGCCTCCTTGTCCCAGTCAAACTGCGGATCGAGTTGCGCGAGTGCCGCGAACGATCCGTGATAGAGGACCACGCGACTCTGCGTGGCGGTTGGGTCGCCCCCATCCACGTTGAACGGTACGCACTCGCCCATCGTGAACACTTCGGCCCGCGACGGATGAGCCACGGTGCGCGGCGAGACCACGACTTCAGCGATGCCGTCCAGATATTCGGTCGGGACCTCGCGAATCATGGCGGTCACGCTGGCCTCGAAGTCCGCAAGCCGCACCGTGTTCAGGCGTGCTCGAGGGCCTGTGCGAGGTCCGCAATCAGGTCCTCGTAGTGCTCCACGCCGACCGACAGGCGCACCAGCCCGGGCGTGATCCCGAACCGCAACTGGGCGTCCTTGTTCACGTCGGCATGGGTCATCGACGCAGGGTGCTCGGCAAGCGACTCGGTTCCACCCAGGCTCACCGCCAACCGGACGAGCTTGAGGGCATTCAGCACCCGGAATGCAGCCGGCTCGCCGCCCCGAACCTCGAACGCGATCAACGAGCCAGGCCCGGTGCACTGGCGCCGGTAGAGCTCGTACATCGGGTCGCCTTCATCGAGTTCACCGAGATAGTGCAGCGCCTGCACCGCTGGATGACCCTTGAGGAATCGCGCCACGTACCCGGCGTTCTTCATCGCCGCGGTCATGCGCATCTTGAGCGTCTCGAGGGAGCGCATCAGGAGCCACCCGTCCATCGGGCTCAGCATCGACCCGAGGAACGTTCGGAGCCCGCGCACAGGCGCCATTGCGACACTCGATCCAAGGGCGGCACCGGCGATCACGTCGCTGTGGCCCCCGATGAACTTGGTGGCGGAGTAGACCACGATGTCGGCGCCGTGCTTGAGCGGTTGCTGCCACAGTGGACCGAGCAGGGTGTTGTCGACCACGACCACCGGAGTACGGTCAGGCGTACCAAGGCGTCGGGCCATCGCAGCCACGGCGGCAATGTCGGTGAGTCCGTTGGTGGGGTTGGCAGGCGTTTCGATCAACACCGCCCCGACCGGACGCCCCGCAATCGCGGCGCGCAGTGCCGCCTCGTGCGGCTCCGGGCGCTCGCCCGCTGGAAGTGCTATCGCCTCGACGTTCCATGCCGGCAGCACATGGTGAAGAAAATGATCGGAGCCGCCGTAGATCGGCGCCGTGAAGAGCACGACATCGCCCGGCCGCAGCGAGGCGAGCAGGACGGTCGTGGTTGCGGCCATCCCGCTCGCGAAGGTGGCGCACGCCTCCGCCTCGTCCCAGAGACAGAGCCGATCCTCCAGGATCTCGAGGTCGGGATTGTTGATCCGGGAGTAGATCAGGCCCGGCCGTTCCCCGGGATTGGGCTGCCGCAACCCGTAGGCGAGCTCGAAGAACGCCTTCCCCTCCTCGGCGCTCTGGAAGACGAACGTCGAGGTCTGGAAGATCGGGCACTTCACCGCGCCCTCCGAGAGCGCGGGGTTGTAGCCATATCCCATCATCAGGCTCTCGGGGTGCAGCGCCTGATCGCCGATCATCCGGAGATGGACGTCGTGGGTCACGAAGCTGCCTCGAGCCGCTCGGTGAGCCACGCCGCGACGTGATCGATACCCACCCGATCCTGGAGCATCGAATCGCGGTGCCGAATCGTCACGGAACGGTCGGCGGCGGTCTCGCCGTCGATCGTGATGCACCATGGTGTCCCGATCTCGTCCTGCCGACGATAGCGCCGCCCGATCGCACCACCGTCGTCGTAATCGACGGCGAAACGAGCCCGCAGCGAACGGTGGAGTTCGCGCGCCAGTTCGGGGTGCCCATCCTTCTTCATCAGTGGCAGCACCGCAACCTTGACCGGCGCAATCTGCGGGTGGAAGCCCATCACCACACGCACCTCGCCGTCGACGTCTTCCTCCCGGTACGCATCCACCATCGTGGTGAGCGTCACCCGGTCCGCTCCGGCCGAGGTCTCGACGACATACGGCAGGTACCGCTCGTTTGCGGCCTGGTCGAAGTACTCGAGCTTGCGGCCCGATGCTTCCTGGTGCCTGCCGAGGTCGAAGTCGGTCCGGTTGTGGATGCCCTCGATCTCCTGCCAGCCGAACGGAAACTCGTACTCGATGTCGTACGCGGCCTTGGCGTAGTGGGCCAGTTCGCCGTGTCCGTGCTCGTGCCAGCGCAGCTTTGCGGGATCGAGGCCGAGGGCGTGATGCCAGTCCATCCGGATGGCACGCCACTTCTCGAACCATTCCTCGTCGGTGCCGGGCTTGACGAAGAACTGCATCTCCATCTGCTCGAATTCACGGGTCCGGAAGATGAAGTTCCCCGGAGTGATCTCGTTGCGGAACGCCTTGCCGATCTGCGCGATCCCGAACGGCACTTTCTGGCGGGAGGATGTCAGCACGTTCTGGTAGTTGACGTAGATACCTTGTGCGGTTTCGGGGCGCAGGTACACGACCGACGCTGTTTCCTCCATCGCGCCCATGAAGGTCCGGAACATCAGGTTGAAGCTGCGCGGCTCGGTCAGCTCGCACGCCGTGTGTGCGCCGGGCTGCTTGCTGGGCTTCTGCGGGCAACGGGCATCGTCGAGCTTGTCGGCCCGAAAGCGGGCCTTGCAGGTGCGGCAGTCGACGAGCGGATCGGTGAACCCGCTCACATGACCCGATGCCTCCCAGACCTTCGGATGCATCAGGATGGCGGCGTCGAGTCCCTCGATGTCGTCGCGGGCCTGGACCAGTGACGTCCACCACCGATCCTTGACGTTTCGCTTGAGGGCGACCCCCAGGGGGCCGTAATCCCAAACAGATCCGAGACCCCCATACACTTCGGATGATTGGAAGACGAAGCCACGGCGCTTGGCGAGGGATACGATCTTGTCCATTAAAGGCTGGTCGGCCATCGGGCGATACTGGCTGGGGTGACAGTCCCGCGGCGCACCGCGGCGGAGGAACGGAAAGCTAATGCCGGCCAGCGCTTTGCCCCCCCACGGGTGGACCACGTGACGCATTTCGCGGTAAGCGGCCTCCGGGCCGACCCAGCGCCCCTATCGCAACCACATGACCGGGCATCGGTTGGCCGACCCCCCCGGGGGGGCAGGTTTCTTGCAATGTCTGGTTTTCCTATGCCGACTTCCAAATCAGCCACCGCCCAGGCTCGTCGATTGCCCCGCGGGCTTTCGATGCTGGAGATGTTGACGGTCATCACATTGATCGGCATCCTCGCTGCAATGGGCGTCTCGAAGCTCGACTGGACCCAGTACCGTGCAAGCAGCATTGGGCGGGGTGTCGTGGCCGCTCTTTCGGCGGCACAGCGTACCGCGGTCTCACTGCAAGCTGATGTGCGGGTGTCGGTTGCCGATCCGACGCGACTCCAGATCCACGAGGACGCGGATAACGATGGCGCGGTGGATGCGGGCGAACGAGTGACCTTCCACGCACTTGACCACGGGTTTCAGGTCGGGATGGGGTCCGCGCCGGTGGTTCCCTCGCCTGTCGACGGCACCCAGCTTACGTCGTTCATTTTCAAGCGTGATGGCTCGTCGTCCCGATCGGGAGCGATCTACATCGTGAGCCCCAGGCCAGACGCGGCATGCCGTTACTGCAGGGCCGCGACCATCGCCCGGGCGACCGGCCGGGTGATGTCCTACTCGTACGCGACAGGTTCCTGGAATCGGAGCAACTGATGCAGCGCAAGGGTTTCACCCTGATCGAGGTCCTGATTGCCCTGGTGATCCTCGTGATCGTGACCACCACCTTCGCCCGTTTCGCGGCGTATTTCTCCCGGGGAATGGCGAATTCGTCGATCAGGGTCATCGGTGTCGGTGTCGCGGCCGATCGCCTCGAGCTCATTCGTGCCGACCCTCGCTACAACCAGCTCACCGCGCTGTACCAGGGTGACACGACCGGGTTCTCGGGATATCCGACCATGAAGCGGTCCACGATCGTGGTGCGCGATCGGTCCGGCAATCCCGCCCGCGACTTCACGACGATCACCGTCCGCGTGACTGCCCCTGCGATGCGCGACACGGTTTCCATCACGGCCATCGTGGCCAGCAAATGAGAAACTCCATGCACCGAGCGAATTCCTTCCGGGGCTTCACCCTGATCGAGCTGTTGGTCGTGATCGTCGTAATGGGATTCCTGACCACGGCCACGCTGTCGCTCTTTCGGTCCCAGAGCCGGGCGTTCAGCGGCAACAGTGAGCGATTCGACCTTGTGCAGAACGTCCGTGCGGCGATGGAGATCAGCGAGCGGGTCATTCGCACCATGGGTGCCGGCACCAGTGGGGAGCAGCCTGCCCTGGTCTATGGGGCGGGAGATGTCATCGCCTTCAACACCGATTATGTCGAGACCGACACGGTCGACATGCGCTGGGCCGCGTACTTCAACACCGACGTTGCCGTGACCGACGGTGAGGCGTGGGACGTCGCGGCCGCAGCGGCCATTCCCTTGTCCACTCCGTCGTACTCGTATCCACCGCGAACCTACCGGTTGGGTAACGGCGCGATCTCGCCCGCAGAAACCTTCATTTTCTATTTTGAGCTTGACGCGAGTACGACCCGGACCGATGACTACGCACTCATGCAACGGGTGAACAGCGGTACGTCCGAGGCGGTCTCGCGAAGCCTGCTGCCCCATCCGTCCGGCAGGCCGTTCATCGAGTACCTGATGCATCGAGTCCTTCCCACCGGCGACACCTTGCTGCTCGTCCCAACAGGCTTGCAGCCCCTCATCCGGCGTCCGTTGGTGTCCGGGATCACAGCGGTTGACTCGGCCAACTACGTGCGCCCGGACTCCGTTCGGGCGGTTCGCCTGAACTTCAGAATCACGAATGGGCGGACTGGGACCGCAGAGCGTTTCCGCGATGTCTCGACGACCGTGGAGGTCCCGAACAACGGAATCGCCATGCCCAGCACCTGCGGCCGTGCGCCGTTGGAACCGCTCAGTGTCACCGTGGTTGACAGCATCCCGGGCAGTGGCCGGGTATGGGTCACCTGGACGCGTTCGACGGACCAGGATGCGGGCGAGGTCGATGTTCGCCAGTACATCCTCTTCCGCCGCCTGCAGGCAAGCACGACGTGGTCTGACCCGATTGTCGTCACGCGCGCCGAGCCGGGCACGATCTCGTACGAGATCGAGCTTTCGGGGAATGCCATAGGGACCGCTTACACCTTTGGCGTGGCTGCCCAGGACTGCACGCCGCTCCAGTCGACCATTCGAACGGCCAACATCACGACGAGCGTACCATGAAACCGACAGCAGATCGCAACGGAAAGTCGCCATGCGTGGCCGCCGGGCGCCGCGGCATGGCGCTGGTGTTTACGCTCCTCATGGCGATCGCCGTGGCGGCGATGGCGCTGGGTGCCATCCTGCTGTCGTCCGGCGCCGAGATGTCCACACGGTTCTCTGCCCGCGAGGCATCGCTCCAGGCGGCGGCAAACGGTGGGCTCGAGTTGATCCGGGACAGCGTGAATCGCGGAAACTTCGATTCGCTCTTGCCCTTCAACTCGTACACCACACTTGTCACCAACGCCTCGGTCAACGATGCGTCGGGGAATCCGATACCACGTGTCACCCGCTCCCTCTACGTCGGTCGGACCGGTGGCCGTACAGGCGGGGCGGCGACGGCGGGACAGTACGGCAGCAACTTCGCCAGCGCGGTGTCCGTCATCCGCGACCAGCGCGGTGCCGTGGCGGCACGCCGACTCCTGATGACCCAGGATTCGTGGGCGAAATTCGCCGTGGCGATCAATGACTGGCCAGGCGGCGCCATGTACGGATGCAGCGAATCAATCACCGGTCCGTTCCATTCGAACGACATTCTGCGGCTGCAGAGTGGCTGCAATCCCAAGATCCTCTTCTCGGGACCCGCTACCGTGGTCGGTTCGGTCTCGAACCAGACTTCCGGAAACTTCGCCGCAGGACTCAAGACTGGCGTGACAGCGATTCCGTGGCCCACACCGGCCAAGATCTCGCTGATGCGCCAGTACGCGCAGGATGCCGATGGCGTAAACGGAGACTATGACCTCACCACCCTCACTACCGGAAACCATGACACCGGGTACCCGCATTGAGTTTCTGACGATCGATGTGAACCAGAACGGGATCATCGAGTGGACCGAGGGCTTCATGCGGGTCTGGGAGGCACGCGATCCGCTTGATTCGAATCTTGCGTTCACCACCGCCAGACGGTGGCCCAGCGTTCCCGCGGGCTCGAGTTCCTCGACTGACCCCAACATGTCCTCCAGAAACTGTGGGGCGGTGGCACTGCTCAATGGCGCCGGCACCTCTGAGTTCCGGAACGCCTCCGACGTCTACGCTGGCACAACCGGGGGCGCGGCGAATTCCCGCGCGGCAGTTCGCGCCCTGCTCACCAGCGGCACTCGGCGCTGCTACCTGGGCGGGGACCCCGCGCTCTACCCTGCGTCCACGGCAGACTCCCTCACCCCCGACTCGACGCTCACCAACTCCAGACGCGAACGGCCGGATGGGATTCTGGAGAAAACGTCGCACTGGACCGGACGCAGCCGTCGCAGCGGTTCGACCGGGCGATGCGTCGTACCTTATCCCGCTCGGGTCGAACCCGAATTTCAAGGGCGTGATTTTCGTTACTGGCGATGTCGCCATCAGTGGCCGGCTTCGTGGCCGTGTGTCGGTGTTCTCCACCGGAAACATCATCCTGGCTGACGACTTGTTGTACACCAACGCGCCGGGCACCAAGTGCGACGCCGAAGGTGACATCTTCGGGGCGATCGCAACTCTCAACGTGCTTATCGCCGACAACAACGTGCAGACACCATTTCGTGTCAACAACGTGGTGTGGGGCGGCTACGACGATACTCCACGCGACGAGAGCTACAACATGTTCTTCCTCGCCGCCGGCACCACGTCGAGCGGTACGGGAAACTTGTTCACCACGGGATTGCCGGGCGTACCGGGCCCCCAGCCAGGTTACCGTTTGCCCGGAACGACCAGCAGCACGTACGATGCGTCGGCCACCGCTGAGTTGTGCAGCGGGGGTCCTGCTGGCTGCATCCGCATCACCGGTGGGCTCGCAATGGGACGCGTCGAGTACTACACGTATTTCCCTGCCAGCAGCAACGGCTGGGGTTATGCTGAGGCCCACACCTACGACAAGTGCGGCTCTGTCAACCCGCCGCCGTATTTCCCGACGACCGGGAAGTTCACCGAGAGCCGGTATTACGAACTCGACCCGGTGTGGCTCAACCAGATGACGATCCCGGTGTACTTCGAGAAGTTGCGGGCGCAGTAGCGGGAAAGGTTTCGGGAAAGGTTTAAAGGTTTAAAGGTTCAAGGGTTGAAAGGTTTATCCCTTCAACCCTTGAACCTTTGAACCCTTGAACCCTTGAACCCTTAAACCCTTAAACCCTTCAACCCTTCCCCCCTCAGCACTCGATAATCTGGTCTCTCCGTGTTCCCACGCTCACGTAGCGTATCGGGGCGCCTGCGAGATCCTGCAGCCGGTCGAGATAGGCCCGGGCCTGCGGCGGAAGGTCGGCGAGCTTCCTCGCGCCCTCGGTCGACCTCTCCCAGCCCGGCAACGTCTCGTAAACCGGTTCGACCCGCTCGAGTGCTTCGACGTCCGACGGTACCTCATCACATTCCTCACCGTCGAGCCGATACCGGACACCAACGGGAATCTCGGCGAACGAATCGAGGACGTCGAGCTTGGTGACCGCCAGGCCGGTCAGTCCGTTCACCCGGACGGAATACCTCACGACCGTCGCATCGAACCACCCGCACCGACGCGGCCGGCCGGTGGTCGCGCCGAACTCCCCACCCAGTTCCCGCAGGTTGGCCTCGACCTCGCCGGTCGCTTCGGTGGGCAGCGGACCGTTGCCCACCCGGGTGGTGTATGCCTTGACGACACCCAGCACCCCGTCGATATCGGTGGGGCCGATACCGGCACCGATTGCGGCGCCGCCCGCGGTCGTGTTCGACGATGTCACGAACGGATACGTGCCATGATCGACGTCGAGCAACGCGCCCTGTGCGCCTTCCAGCAACACCCGCTGTCCCGCGCGCAACGCCCGGTACACAAGCAGTCCGGTGTCGGCCGCGATCGGCCTGAGGCGGTCCGCGACTCGCTCGACCAGCGCGAGGTGCTCGTCGAGGTCGGCTCGACTCTCTGACCCAAGCATTGCGAGCATGCTGTTGGCGCGCTCGATACGCTCGGCGATGACGTCGCGGATTCCCTGTGCCCGGCACAGGTCGGCGACGCGCACCCCGCGTCGACCGATCTTGGCCTCATACGCCGGCCCGATACCGCGGCCAGTGGTGCCGATCTGCTGGGTTCGCTCACTCGCGGCGTCCAGGAGCTTGTGATACGGCAAGACGACGTGGGCCCGATCAGAAACCCGAAGGCGGTCGGATACATCGATGCCCTGCGCCGCCAGTTCATCGAGCTCGGCGAAAAAGGTGTCGGGATCGAGCACGACGCCGTTGCCCGACGATGCACATTGCTCCCGGATGCAGGATGCCCGAGGGAATCTGGTGGAGCACGAATTGGCGATCGCCAACGACCACGGTGTGCCCGGCGTTGGCGCCACCCTGGTACCTGACGACGCAATCAGCGCGCTCGGCGAGGACGTCGACGAGCTTTCCCTTCCCCTCGTCACCCCACTGGGCGCCGACGACGACGACGCAATTGTGCTTTCGATCGAACATGGACTCTCACCATTCAGGACAAACGAAAACGGCCCCTTGCGGGGCCGCGACCAGACTCCCAAGGAAACTACCGTTGCGGTGACCGCCGGGTCAATTCGGGGCCTCGAGAAGCCGTGCAAAGGTCTCGGCCTTCCCGTCGCGTGCTGCCTTGTCGATCACCTTCCTGAACGCGCTCGCGTCGCCCCCGCTGCCAATTGCGTCCCGGAGCGCCGGCACCGCTTCGGTCCACTCGACGATCGCCTTGCGATCCGTGCCTCCGCCATGGCGGGCCACCAGCCGCTGCGCGACCACGCCGCGCAATGCGCCAGCCAGCCGGAGCCGCCCCAACTCCCGCTCGTCGGGGGTCATCGACGCGATCAGGTGGGCAAGTGCCGACGCCGTATCAGGCGCGTTGACCGTGGCCAGCATGAGGATGCCCGACTCGGCCGCCCTCAGGGCGCGGTCGATGGCAAGTGGATCGCGGAGCTCTCCGGCGACCAGGACATCGGGATCCTGGCGCATCGCCGCCTGGAGGCCCTGCGCCAGGTCGTCTGTGTCGGTGCCGATTTCGCGCTGGGTGATCGACCCGGTCAGGTCGCGGTGGAGGTACTCGATGGGATCCTCCAGCGTGACAATGTGTCGCTGCTGGGCGCGATTGATGTGGTGCACCAGCGCGGCCAGCGTCGACGTTCGTCCTGAACCATTGGTGCCTGCAATGAGCACCAACCCGCTGTCGGCCTCGGCGAAGTCGATCATGACGGCGGGGAGGCCCAGGCTTTCAGGCGTCGGAACAGAAAACGGGATCACGCGCAGCACCACCATGAACGACGATCGCTGACGCAGCATGTTGACCCGGAATCGACCCACTCCTGCCACACCCCACGAACAATCGAAATCACGCAGATCCTCGAGGCGCGGGTCGTCGAGTTCAAGGCCCGCGAACGTGGCTGCCAGTGCCCTGGTCTGCTGGGGCGTCAGCCGCTGCTTGGTGAGAGGCACCAGCTCACCGTCGACCCGGGCCCGGAAGACGTCGCCTGCCTTGGCGTGCACGTCGGTCGCCCCGCGGAGTACCGCGGCCTTCAACACACGGGTGAGCATCGGCGATGTCGGGGGACTCATGGTGCCTCCGGATCAGGCTGTCGTTTCGGGGTACTGCCGAGCGCGCCGCGCCAGCGAGTCGGCAACCTGCGTCAGTCCCATCGCCCGCCGCATGCCGGAGACGGTTTCCTGCACCACCGCACGCACCCGAGCGGTACCGTCGAGGATCACCTGCTCCACGACGCCTGGCTGATCGACGAGGGTCCGGCGCCGCGATCGCATCGGCTCGAGCAACGCGTTGATCGCGACCGCCAGCTTGTCCTTGACCTCGACGTCGCCCACGGTGCCAGCGGCATACCTGGACTTGAGGTCGTCTACCTCGCCGCGATCGGGATTGAATGCGTCATGGTAGATGAACACCGGATTGCCCTCGACGCGACCGGGAATATCGGGCCGGGTGCGAGCGGGATCGGTGTACATCGAACGCACCTTCTTGCGGACCGTTGCCTCGTCGTCCGACAGGAAGATGGCGTTGTCGAGACTCTTGCTCATCTTGGCGCCACCATCCAGGCCGACCAGCGTCGGCACCTCGCCAACCAGCGGCTCGGGCTCCGGAAAGAACGCGCCATAGAGGTGGTTGAATCGCCGCGCGATCTCCCTCGTGATCTCCACGTGGGCGAGATTGTCCTTGCCGACCGGAACGACATTGCCGCGCACGCACAGGATATCTGCCGCCTGCAAGACCGGGTAGCCGAGGAGCCCGTAGGGCATCTCGTCCTTGTTCGCGTCGCGGGCCATGTCCTTGAGACTGGGAAGCCGCTCCAGCCGCGGTACTGTCACCAGGTTCTGGAAATACGTGTTGATCTCGCACACCTCGGGGATTGCCGACTGCAGGTAGAAGGTCGCCTGCGCTGGGTCGATCCCGGCGGCAATCGAATCCAGCACCATGTCGACGATATGCTGCTCGCTGGCCAGTACATCGTCACGAGTGTTCTTCGTCGTGAGCATGTGCAGGTCGGCGATGATCAGGTACGTGCGGAACTCCGCCTGCATCGCCACCCGATTCTTGAGGGTGCCGATGTAGTGACCCAGGTGCAGCCTGCCCGTGGGACGGTCACCGGTGAGCAGGACGGGCCGGTCGTCTCGGCCGGCGTCGTTCATTGGGTGAGGATCCTGGGGCCATCGGCGGTGACCGCGACGGTGTGCTCGAAGTGCGCCGCCAGCGAGCCATCAGCCGTGACCACAGTCCACTTGTCCTTGAGGGTGCGCGTCGCGTAGCCGCCCATCGTGATCATCGGTTCGATGGCGATCGTCATTCCCTCTCGCAGGGCCGGTCCGCGCTTGGGCGACCCGAAATTGGGGACCTGCGGTTCCTCGTGGAACCGCGCGCCGATACCGTGCCCAACGAGCTCCCGCACCACGCCATAACCGCCGGCCTCTGCCACCTTCTGGACGGCGTGCCCGATGTCGCCCACATGGTTGCCGACCACCGCCGCCGCGATGCCCGCCGCCAGCGAGTCCTGGGTGACCTGGAGGAGTCGCTCGGCGTCCGCCGTCACCTGGCCGACCGGAATCGTTGCCGCCGAGTCGGCATGCAAGCCGTCGACGCACACTCCGACATCGACGCTCACCACGGAACCGGCCTCGAGCATGCGGCGAGGAGATGGGATACCGTGCACGATCTCGTCGTCGATCGATATGCACAATGTCTTCGGGAAGCCGTACAACCCCTTGAACGACGGCGTGGCACCAGGGTGCGAACGAATGAATCGCTCCGCCTCGCGATCGAGGTCCTCGGTGGACATCCCCGGCTGCACGATCTGCCGCATCAGCTGCAGGGTATCGTGGACAATCCGGCCGGCCTGGGCCATTGTCTCGATCTCCCGTCGCGACTTGAGCATGATCACGAGGAAGCCCAGCGCCTCGCGCACCCGCGACGCGACCTCTTCCAGCGACCCGATCGCGTTGATATGCCGAACCCTTCCGCGCAGCTCGTACCAATCGACTACCGGAGCAGTCTGTTCCCGGTACGCACGCAGTCGAACCGCCACCGCAACGGGGTCGTCATCGGCGCGACCCTCGGTGGCGCGTCGCTTGTCGAGGCGGCCCAGGATCTCCTCGTCGCTGACATCGAAGAAGAGCACGTGATCGATGGTGCGGCCTCGCTCGGCTAGCAACGCCGCCATCCCCTCCGCCTGCGGAACGGTTCGCACCACCCCGTCGAATATCACCCCGCCCTTCGCCTCGGGCCGCGACAGCTCATCACCGATGACCCCGAGGATGATGTCATCGCTCACGAGGTGCCCAGCCTCCATCACCGACCGCGCCTCGAGCCCGAGCGGCGTGCCGCGCTTGACGGCGTCACGCAGCAAGTCGCCAGTGGCAAACTTCGGAAGGTCGAGGACCTCGGCAAGGAGGGCGCCCTGGGTGCCCTTTCCCGCTCCAGGCGGGCCCATGAGGAGAATGTCCATCGAGGCGAGACTCCGTTGCCGTGTGTGGGGTGGTGGAACCGGTCAAGAGTCGTCAGTTGACAGTCGATCGGTGCAAAATAGCGAGATGCGGGCGGCGGATCAGCATTCACCCCCGTTCACGCCGAAGGCGGCCCCCGGCGGGGCCGCCTCCTGTCGACTGTAGACTGTCGACTGTCGCCCTGCTACATCCCGAACTTGCTCTGGCGGCCGCGGAACTTCACCCGGCCCTACTTCATGAAGCCATCGTACTTGCGCAGGATCCGGTGCTGCTGGATCTGCGCCAGCGTGTCGAGCAGCACACCGACGACGATCAGGATGCGAGGTGCCACCGAAGGCGAACTGTGCGACACCAATCCCGCTCGCGACAATCACCGGGATGATCGCGACCAGGGCGAGGAAGATCGACCCCGGAAGCGTGATCCGGGCCAGCACGCCGTCGATGTAGTCGGCCGTCGCCGAGCCGGGCTTCACGCCCGGGATGAACGCGCCCTGCTTCTTCAGGTTCTCCGACAGGTCGACCGAATTGAAGATGATCGACGTGTAGAAGTACGAGAAGATGATGATCAGGAGCGCGAACAGGACATTGTACGGCGTGCCGCCCGGGATCATGAAGTTCGCGATCTCGCTCATCACAGCCGAGTTCGAGAACTGGGCGATCGTCGCCGGAACGATGATCACCGACTGGGCGAAGATGATCGGCATCACGCCGGCGGTGATCATCCGGAGCGGGATGAAGGTCTTCTGCCCCTCGCGCATCCGCCCGCGCCCCATGACGTTCGCTGCGGGATCTGGATCGGGATGCGCCGCGCCGCCAGCGTCATCGCGACCACGGCGGCCACCATGGCGACCAGGATGCCGATGAAGATGATCACGCCGAGGACCGACACGACGCGATCGCCCACGAACCCGATGAGCTGAAGCGTGGACGGCCAGAGGCCCTCGATGATCGAGAAGAAGATCAGGATGCTCATGCCGTTGCCGATGCCGCGCTCGGTGATCTGCTCACCGAGCCACATCACGAAGATCGCGCCGGTCGTGAGGATCGTGACCATCGTGAAGCGCGACATGACACCCGGGATTGGTCGACCGCGCCCTGGGTCTCGACGAACAGCGCGAAGCCGTAGGCCTGGACCAGCGGCAGATCGCGACCGTCGTGTAGCGCGTCCACTGCGTGATCTTCTTCCGGCCGTCCTCGTCCTTCTGCATCTTGTCGATGGTCGGCACGACGCCGCCCGCCATCTGGAAGACGATGGACGCCGAGATGTACGGCATGATGCCGAGCGCGAAGATCGTCGCGCGCGACAGCCCGCCGCCGAGAGCATCATAGAGCGAGAAGAGCGTTGATGCGCTCGAGTTCTGGATGATCGCGACCAGCGCGTTCACGTCCACGGTGGGCGACGTGATGTGCGCACCGACCCGGTAGATGAAGATCGCCAGCGCCGTGAAGAGGAGCTTGTTCTTCAGTTCCCCATCGATCGCCATCGATGGAACGCGTGGAGCGGTCATCAGTCCTCGACCCGCCCGCCGGCCGCTTCGATCTTCTGCCGGGCAGTGGACGACATCGAGATTCCCTTGACGACGAGCGCGCGCGGCACGTCACCGTGCGCGAGCAGCTTGACCGGATCACTCGGCTTCTTGGTGATGCCCGCGGCGAACAGCGAGTCCGCCGTCACTTCATCACCCGTCGACCCGCACCAGGTCGCGGAGATTGACCGCGAGATAGGTGATCTTGAACGGGTTGGTGAAGCCGCGCTTCGGCAGGCGCCGATACATCGGCATCTGGCCGCCCTCGAAGCCCGGGTTGCGCCGCCGCCACCCGAGCGTGCCTTGCTGCCCTTGTGGCCCTTGCCCGACGTCTTGCCGGTGCCCGAGCCCGGGCCGCGGCCGAGGCGCTTGCGGTTTCGGTGCGAACCCGGCGCTGGGCGCAGGTTCGAGAGTCCGATCCGCTCGAAGGTTTCCTTGTTGTCCGCCATCTCAGTTCTCCCCGGCCGGTGACACCTCGATGAGGTGGCGCACCTTGTAGAGCATTCCACGCATCGTCGCGTTGTTGTCGATCTCGACCGTCGCCTGGTGATGGCGCAGCCCGATCGCCTTGAGCGTCAGCCGCATCGTCGCGGCGTGACCGATTCCTGAGCGGATCTGCTTCACGCGCAGCCGCTTCGCGTCGTCCTCGGACGGGATCACTGCCGCATGATGCTTCGGGCCCTGACGGCCCACCACTGGATTGCGTCCCATTTCTTCAGGCCTCCTGACGGGCGCGATAACCGACCCGGTCGATCTCGATGCCGCGCTCGCGCGCGACCTGCTTGACCGACACCAGTTCCTGCAGGCCAGCAATCGTGGCCCGCACCATGTTGTGCGGATTGTTGGAGCCGAGGCTCTTGGTCAGGATGTCGGTGATGCCCGCGCACTCGAGCACCGAGCGCACCGGACCACCGGCGATCACGCCGGTACCACTCGCCGCGGGCTTCAGCAGCACCCGACCAGCGCCGTGTTCGCCGAGGATCTCGTGCGGGATCGTCGTGCCGGTACGCGGCACATCGAACATCGTGCGCCTCGCCGCCTCGACCGCCTTGCGCACCGCCTCGGAGACCTCGTTCGCCTTGCCCGTCGCCATGCCGACCCGACCCTTGCCGTCGCCCACCGCGACGAGCGCGTTGAACGAGAAGCGACGGCCGCCCTTCACGACCTTCGCGACGCGATTGATCGCGATGACGTTCTCGACGAATTCCTTCTCGCCCTGGTCGCGATCATCACGGCGACCTCCGCCGGGCCCCCCGCGTCCACGTCCACCGCCACCACCACCGCCGCCGCCACCCTGACCGCGGCCGCCACCACCACCGCCACGACCACCCTGGCCACGACCACCCTGGCCGCGACCGCGGTCCTGGGCCATCGGGGCACCGGCAATCACCGAGCTATGGCTGCCACGCTGCGGACCCGCCGGCGCCGATGGAGCTGGCGCGGACTCGGGTGCAGGCTCAGCAGCCGGTGCTTCAGCGGCCGGCGCGTCTTCCACCGGTGCCTCGGCCGCAGGGGCCTCGACCGGTGCTTCGGCTTCCGGTCTGCCCGGGTCCGCTTCCGTCGGCGTGGCCGTTTTCGGGTCACGGCCTCGGCCTCCGGCACAGGCGTGTTCGCTGCGTCGGTGGCGGGCGCTTCGTCAGGTGTCTTGTTGTCGTCGTTCATCAGAACTCCAATCCGCCCTGTCGGGCCCCGTCGGCAACGGCCTTGACCCGGCCGTGATACTGGTAACCCGCGCGATCAAAGACGACCTTGGTGATGCCCGCGGCCTTGGCCTTCTCTGCAATCAACTTTCCGACAGCCTGGGCCCGGCCGACCTTGCCAGTACCCTCGACCGCGATGCCCTCGCTGCCATCGGCAACGCCGAGGATCGCGACGCCACGACTGTCGTCGATGAGCTGCGCGTAGATGTGCTTGAGCGAGCGGAACACCACCAGGCGCGGACGCTCGGCGGTCCCGTGAACCGTCTGGCGGACCCGCAGGTGCCGGCGATAACGGCGCTGCTCGCGATTCTTCGGTGCATGCATCGGACGCATTACTTCGCTCCCGTCTTGCCGGCCTTGCGGCGGACCTGTTCACCCTTGTAGCGAATTCCCTTGCCCTTGTAGGGCTCAGGCGGGCGGACGTTGCGGATCTCGGCGGCCACCTGGCCAACGAGTTCCTTGTCGATTCCCTCGATCTTCAGCTGCGTCGGCGTCTCGACGATGAGCTTGATCCCGTCCGGAGCCTTGAACGGCACCTGATGGGAGAGCCCGACGACCAGGTTGACGCCGAACGGCTTCGGCTCGGCCTTGTAGCCGACGCCCTGCAGTTCGAGGGTCTTGTGGTACCCGTTGGACACGCCTTCGACCATGTTGGCGACCAGCGTCCGCGTCAGTCCGTGCAGCGCGCGGTGGCGCTGCTCATCGGATGGACGCGTGACGACGACGGTGCCCTCCTCCAGCGCAACCGCGATGTCGGCGGGAAGGGTGCGCGACAGCGTGCCCTTCGGCCCCTTGACCGTGATGTGCGAGCCCTTGATGTCGATATCGACACCCTTGGGCACCTCGACCGGCTTCTTGCCGATACGTGACATGGCGGCCTCCTACCAGACGACGGCGAGGAGCTCGCCGCCAAGGTTGGCGGTGCGCGCCTCACGATCGGTCATCAACCCCTTCGGGGTCGAGACGATCGCGATGCCGAGACCGTTCTTGACACGCGGGAGGTCGCGACACTTGACGTAGCGCCGGAGACCGGGCGACGACACGCGCTGCAGCTCGCGGATGACCGGCAGTTCGTTGTGATACTTGAGGTACACGCGCAGCGTTCCCGCCGGGCCATCCTCCAGCATCTTGTAGTCCGCGACATAGTGGTTGTCGCGCAGCAGCCGCGCCAGCTCCACCTTGAGCTTCGACGCGGGCATGTCCACCCGCTTGTGCCCAGCCGAGCAGGCGTTGCGGATGCGTGTCAGCATGTCCGCGACCGGATCAGTCATACTCATGCGTTCAGGTCCCCTTCACTCGGCGTACTCGCGCGCAGGGCGCGCGACGACCGGATGAGTGTCTCATGGTTACGCGTCATGGTCAGGCCACGCGGAGTGCGTCGGGGGTCTCCCCCTTGAACGGCCAGCCGAATGCGCGCAGCAGTGCCATCGCGAGGTCGTCGCGGCCTGCCGTGGTCACCAGCGTGATGTCCATCCCGTGGACCGTCTCGACCTTGTCGAAGTCGATCTCGGGGAAGATCATCTGTTCCTTGATGCCGAAGGTGTAGTTGCCCCGGCCGTCAAAGCTCTTCGTCGGCAAGCCGCGGAAGTCGCGGATGCGGGGGACGGTGAGCGTGATGAAGCGATCGAGGAACTCGTACATCCGGGCGCCCCGCAACGTCACGGTCGCACCGACCGGCATGCCGGCTCGGAGCCCGAAGTTGGCGATCGCCTTCTTGGCCCGGGTGATCACGGCCTTCTGGCCGGTCACGATCCCGAGTTCCTCGACGGCGGCATCGACCAGGCGCGGGTTCTTCGACGCCTCGCCCAGGCCGACGTTGAGCACGATCTTCGTGATCCGCGGCACCATGTTCGGGTTCTTCAACCCGAATTCCTTCGCCAGCCGGGGGCGCACGGTCTCCTCGAAGTGCTTCTGCATCCGCGGCGTACCGATTCGCGCCATGGCCTTCTCGGCCACGGGCATGTCGGAGGCCTTGGACCTCGTCGAGGTCGCGGCCGGTGCCTTGGCAGTCTTGGCCGGTGGTGCGCCCTTCTTGCCGGGGCTCCCGCCCTTCTTGCCACCCTTCGCGTCTTTCGCGTCCTTCGTGTTCTTCGCCATCGTCAGCGGTTCCTCGGAATGTTCACGCCCGACTTGCCCAGGCGCTCGACGGTGCCATCGGCATCACGCCGACGACGCACCCGCGTCGGGATATCGGTCTTCGGGTCGATCAACATCACCTTCGAGTGATGCATCGGGGCCGCGAACGTCATGATGCCGCCCTCGGACTCCTGGGTCGGCTTGCGGTGGCGCTTCGCCAGGTTCACTCCATCGACAGCCACCCGGCCCGTCTTCGGGTACACCCGGAGCACCGTGCCACGCTTGCCCTTGTCGTCGCCGGAAATCACCTGGACGGTATCGCCCTTGGTGACGTGCATCCGGATCCGCTCAATGGGCGGCGTTGCGCACCCGCTTCGTCTTTCTGTGGATCAACCGCTTCATGTCAGAGCACCTCCGGCGCCAGCGACACGATCTTCATGTACCGCTTCTCGCGCAGCTCGCGCGCAACCGGCCCGAAGATACGAGTCGCCTTCGGCTCGCCCTTGTCATCGATGAGGACCGCGGCGTTCTCGTCGAACCGGATGTAGGAGCCGTCCTTGCGGCGGACTTCCTTCGCGGTGCGCACGATCACGGCCTTGGCCACGTCGCCCTTCTTCACTTGACCGGTCGGGATGGCGTCCTTGATTGCCACCACCACGCGGTCGCCGAGCGACGCATAGCGCCGCCGCGATCCACCGAGGACCCGGATGACGAGCGCCTTTCGTGCGCCCGAGTTGTCCGCAATCTTCAGGATGCTTTCCTGTTGAACCATGTCAGTCTCTCCCCGGCCTCAGCGCGCCCGCTCAATGACGTCGAGGGTCCGCCAGTGGACCGTCTTCGCGAGCTTGCGTGTTTCCATGATGCGCACCGTGTCCCCGGCCTTCGCGTCATGATCGTTGCGCACCTTCACCTTCTTGCTGCGCGTGACCTGCTTCCCGTACTTCGGGTGAGCCAGCCGGCGCTCGAGGAGGACCGTCACGGTCTTCTCCATCTTGTCGCTGACCACCACACCGGTCCGGGTCTTCCGCTGGGCGCGGTCTTCCGCCGTGCCCGCCGTCATCGTCTCGTCGCTCATTGGTCTCTCCCTCAACCTTGCCGGCGCTTCTCGCCCAGGATCGTACGGATCCGGGCAACGTCGCGCCGCAGGGTGCGGAACTGCATCGGGTTCTCGATGGACTCAGTCGCCGAGCGGAAGCGGAGCTTGAAACGCTCCTCCTGCACTTCGGCGAGCTTTGCCTCGAGCTGTTCCACCGTCAGCTCGCGGAGGTCGGTTGCATGCATCATCCTCAGATCTCCTCGCGCTTCACGATGCGCGTCTTCACCGGCAGCTTGGCCTCGGCGAGTGCCATCGCCTTGCGCGCCAGTTCCTCGGTCACGCCGTCGAGCTCGAACAACACGCGACCCGGCTTGCACCACGGCCACCCAGCCCTCCGGGTTGCCCTTGCCCTTGCCCATGCGGGTTTCGGCCGGCTTCTTCGTGATCGGCTTGTCCGGGAAGATCCGGATCCACACCTTGCCGCCACGCTTCATCTCACGGGTCATCGCGACACGCGCTGCCTCGATCTGCCGGTTGGTGATCCAGCCCGGCTCCATCGACATCACGCCCCACTCGCCGAACGCCACGGTGTTGCCGCGCGTCGCGACGCCCTTGGTGCGTCCCTTGAACGTCTTGCGAAACTTGATCCGCTTCGGTGCCAGCATGACTCAGGCTCCCGTGCTGTAGGTGCGACCCGACATGTCGTCGACGATCTCACCCTTGAAGATCCAGACCTTGATCCCGATCGTGCCGTACGTCGTCTTCGCGGTGCTGGTCGCGTAGTCGATGTCGGCGCGCAGGGTGTGGAGCGGCACGCGACCTTCGCGGTAGCCCTCGGTGCGCGCGATTTCGGCGCCACCCAGTCGGCCGCCGGCACGGACCCGGATGCCCTGGGCGCCCATGCGCATCGTGCTCTGCACGGCCCGCTTCATCGCGCGGCGGAACGAGATCCGCTGGACCAGCTGCGCGGCAATGTTGTCGGCGACCAGCTTGGCCGACAGCTCGGGCCGCTTGATCTCCTCGACATTGACCGCGACATCCTTGGCGGCGCCGAGGCGGCGCTCAAGCACCACCGCGAGTTCCTCGCGAAGCTTGTCGACCTCGGCGCCCCGCTTGCCGATCACCACACCCGGCCGACCGGTGTGGATCGTCACCGTCACCTTGCCCGGCTTGCGCTCGATGTGCACCTCGGCGATGGCCGCGTGCCCGAGCCGCTTCTGGATGTAGTCACGGATCAGCCGGTCCTCGGCGAGCAACGCCGGCATGTCCTTGCCAGCGTAGAACCGCGACGAGCGGCTGCTTCGTGACTCCGAGCCGGAACCCGACTGGATGCGTCTTCTGACCCATTACTTCGCTCCCTTCTTCGCGGCCTTGGAAGTCTTCTTGGCGGCCTTGGCAGTCTTCTTGGCTGCCTTGGCGGTCTTCTTCTTGGCGGCCTTGGCCGTCTTGGCCTTCGCCGACTTCTTGGCGCGGCTTCGTTGTGGGCGCCTTGGCGGCCTTGCTGCTCGCCGCGGCCTTGGCCCGCTTCGGCTTCGGTGCCCGGTCAGCCTTCTGCTTCGCGGCCTGCTCGACCTTCCGCTTGGCGTTGGTCACCGGCTCCGCGACGGAAATCTTCACGTGGCTGGTGCGCTTGCGAATCGGCGTGGCGCGGCCCTGTGCCGCGGCACGGTGGCGCTTCAGTGGTGGTCCCATGTCGACCTGGGCGTCCACCACGATGAGCGCATCGACGTCGAAGTTCTCGTTGGCGTTCTGCGCGTGCTGCTCCGCATTGGCCACGGCCGACTTCAGCGTCTTCGCGATCTGCTTCGCCGCGAGCTTCTTGTTGAACTGGAGGATCGCGTAGGCCTCGTTCACGTTCTTGCCGCGAATCAGATCCATCACGAGCCGCATCTTGCGCGGCGACTGGCGAACCGATCGCTGGATCGCGCGGCCGTGCATGTCATGTGTCTCGGACATGTCAGGCCTTCGCCTTCTTGTCGGCCACCAGTCGGCCACTGTGCCCACGGAAGAGGCGCGTCGGCGCGAACTCCCCGAGCTTGTGACCGACCATGTTCTCGGAGACGTACACCGGGACGAACTTGTTCCCGTTGTGCACGGCGAAGGTGTGACCGACGAACTCGGGCAGGATCGTGCTCGCCCGGCTCCAGGTCTTCACCACCCGCTTCTCGTTCTTCTCGTTCTGGGCCTCGACCTTGTCGAGCAGCGCCTGCTGCACAAAGGGGCCCTTCCGGATGCTTCGCGCCATTACTTGGTCGCCTTCCCGCGCTTGCGGCCGCGCACAATGAGTCGATTCGATGCCTTCTTGCGTTTCCGCGTCTTCTTGCCCTCTGCCTTGCCCCACGGGGACACCGGCGGACGTCCACCTGACGTCTTGCCCTCACCACCGCCCAGCGGGTGGTCGACCGGGTTCATCGCCACGCCGCGAACGTGCGGGCGCTTGCCCTGCCAGCGGCTCTTGCCGGCCTTGCCGACCGAGAGCAGCTCGTGCTCGGAGTTGCCGACCTCACCGACCGTGGCGATGCAGCGCTTGTGGACGAGGCGCATCTCGGTGGACTTCATGCGGAGCGTGACGTACTCACCTTCGCGCGCCACCACCTGCGCGCCCTGACCGGCCGAGCGCGCCATTGCGCCACCCTTGCCGATCTTGAGCTCGATGTTGTGCACCACCGTACCGAGCGGCATTTCCTGCAGCGGGAGCGCGTTGCCGATGCGCACGTCGCTGCCCGGCCCGCTCACGACCGTGTCGCCCTGCTTGAGCCCGTCGGGGTGCAGGATGTAGCGCTTCTCGCCGTCCGTGTACACCAGCAGCGCGATCCGCGCGGTGCGGTTCGGGTCGTACTCGATCTCGGCAACACGCGCCGGTATCCCGAACTTGTTGCGCTTGAAATCGATCAGGCGGTACTGCCGCTTGTGCCCGCCGCCGCGGTGGCGTGAGGTCACGTGACCCTGGTTGTTGCGGCCGCCCGACTTGGGCAGCGGCTCGACCAGCGACTTCTCCGGCGTCGCGCGCGTGATCTCGTCAAAGCCCGACACCGAGCGGAAACGCGTGCCCGCGGTGATCGGACGGAACTGACGAATACTCATGTCAGTTGCCCTCGAACACGGCGAGGGTATCGCCGTCCTTCAGGGTCACGATCGCCTTCTTCCACCGCGCGGTGACACCGCGCGTGCGGCTGCGGGCGATCGCGTTGCGGCGCATCTGCATGGTGCGCACGCTGCACCACCTTCACGCCGAACAGCTGCTCAAGGGCGGCGCGAATCTGCCCCTTGGTGGCGTCCGGACGCACCTCGAAGACGTACTCCTGGCGTTCCTGCCAGGCCGCCGAGCTCTTCTCGGTGATCATCGGGCGCACTACGATGCCGTGAAGATTGGCCATCAGTTGGTCTCCTTCGGCGTGCGCTTGGGCTTGGCGGCCTTGGTCTTGGCCGTCTTCGGCTTGGCGGCCGCCTTCTTCCTGGTTGCCGCGGCCTTGGTCGCCTTGGCGCGCTTCTGCGGGCTTGGCGGCCTTCGGAGCCTTCTCGGGCCTGTCTTCCGACGTGTCGGCTCCGAGCGCACCGCTCTCGATCACCAATGCATCAGCGTGCAGGATGTCGTAGGCCGACGCTTCGGCGAACGGCATTACGTGCACATGCGGCACGTTGCGCGCGCTCAGGTGGACCGCCGACTTGCCACCGTCGGTGAGGATGAGCGTCTTGCGACCGACGAGCGAGAGCTCACCCAGAAGGCCGAGCAGCGTCGCCGTCTTCGGTGCCTCGATCGTGAACGCATCGATCACGTGCAGCATGCCTTCACGCGCCCGGGCGTTCAACGCCGACCGACGAGCCAGCTGGCGCACCTTCTTCGGGATGTCGAGGCGGTAGTCCCGCGGCGACGGCCCGAACGCAATGCCACCGCCGCGCCAGTGCGGCGCGCGGTTCGAGCCCTGACGGGCGCGGCCAGTGCCCTTCTGCTTCCACGGCTTCCGGCCACCACCAGACACTTCTGCACGGGTCTTCACCTTGTGCGTGCCCTGGCGCTGGTTGGCGAGATACGTCTTCACCGCCTGGTGCAGCACGTCCTCGTTGACCGTGCCGTCGAAGAGTTCACCCGGAAGGGCGAACGCCTCGGCGCGCTTGGCGCCCTTGGCTGAATAGAACGGGGCCTCAATCATGGCGGCTCTTTCCTCCCTGCTTGGCCACGATCACGATCCCGTTTTTCGAGCCCGGCACGGCGCCGCGCACGAACAGGAGGTTCCGCTCGCTGTCTACCCGGACGATCGTCAGGCCGAGTTCGGTGTGGCGGGCTGCACCGTGGTGACCCGGCATCTTCTTGCCCTTGATCACGCGCGACGGATCGGTGCCCGGTGAAATCGAGCCGGGACGGCGATGCCGCGTGTTGCCGTGCGACCCGGGGCCGCCGGCGAAGCCGTGCCGCTTGACGACACCCTGGAAACCGCGACCCTTCGTGGTCCCGGTCACCTTGACCATGTCGCCCTCGGCGAACTGCTCGACCGTGAGAAGGCTGCCCGCGGTGAGGTCGTCGCCGTTGATCGGAAACGTCCGCACGATCTGCGGTGCCTGTCGAAGCCGGCGACCTTCGCGTGACCGAGCTCGGCCCGGGTCGCGCGACCAGCACTTCTTCTCACCGTAGCCGAGCTGGGCACGGGCATCCCGCACCTGCAGCACCTGGCAGGGTCCCGCCTCGATGACGGTCACGGGAACGGCAGTGCCGTCTTCGTTGAACATCCGGGTCATCCCGAGCTTGCGTCCGATGATTCCTGTGGCCATGGCTATTCGACCTTGATCTCGACGTCCACGCCAGCCGGAAGATCCAGCTTGGTCAGCGCGTCCATCGTCTGGGGCCGTGAGTCGAGAATGTCGATCACGCGCTTGTGCGTCTTCAGCTCGAACTGCTCGCGCGACTTCTTGTCGACGTGCGGCGAGCGCAGCACCGTCCACCGCTCGCGTCTTCGTCGGCAGCGGGATCGGGCCCGACACCTGCGCGCCGGTCTTTTCCGCCGTGCGCACGATGTCCGCCGCGGCCTGGTCGATCACCGCGTGGTCGAACGCCTTCAGGCGGATGCGAATCCTGCCAGCCATCGATATCCTCTCGCATACGCATCATGGTGCGGATTGTCCGCATCACTGTCGTGATCGGTCGTCAGTCGCCAGCAGCGCCATGCGCTGCCACACCCGTCAACCTTTCAACCCTTCAACCCTTGCCTTACTCCAGGATCTTCGTCACGACGCCGGCGCCGACCGTGCGGCCGCCCTCGCGGATCGCGAAGCGCAGCTCCTCGTCCATCGCGACCGGGATGATCAGCTCGATCGTCATCTGGATGTTGTCGCCCGGCATCACCATCTCCATCCCGTCCGGCAGCTCGACGGTGCCCGTCACGTCGGTCGTGCGGAAGTAGAACTGCGGGCGGTAGCCCTTGAAGAACGGCGTGTGACGGCCGCCCTCTTCCTTCGTCAGCACGTACACCTCGGCCTCGAACTTCGTGTGCGGCTTGATCGAGCCCGGCTTCGCCAGCACCATGCCGCGCTCGATCTCCTCCTTCTCGACGCCGCGCAGCAGCAGGCCGACGTTGTCGCCCGCCTGGCCCTCGTCCAGCAGCTTGCGGAACATCTCGACGCCCGTGACGACCGTCTTCTTGTCGGCGTCGAAGCCGACCAGCTGCGACTTCCTCCTGCACCTTGATGATGCCGCGCTCGATACGGCCCGTCGCCACCGTGCCGCGACCCGTGATCGAGAACACGTCCTCGACCGGCATCAGGAACGGCTTGTCCGTCTCGCGCACCGGGTTCGGGATGTACGTGTCGAGGGCGTCGTACAGCTCCTCGATCTTCGCCACCCACTCCGGGTCGCCCTCGATCGCCTTCGATCGCCGAGCCGCGGATGACCGGGGCGTCGTCGCCGTCGAAGTTGTACTGCGTGAGCAGCTCGCGCACTTCGAGCTCGACCAGGTCGAGCAGCTCGTCGTCGTCGACGAGGTCGCACTTGTTCAGGAACACCACGACCGTCGGCACGTTCACCTGGCGGGCGAGCAGGATGTGCTCGCGCGTCTGCGGCATCGGGCCGTCGACCGCCGACACCACGAGGATCGCGCCGTCCATCTGCGCCGCACCCGTGATCATGTTCTTCACGTAGTCGGCGTGCCCCGGGCAGTCGACGTGCGCGTAGTGACGATTCGCCGTCTCGTACTCGACGTGCGACGTCGCGATCGTCAGGATCTTCGTCGGGTCGCGACGCCCCTGCGACTCGGACGCCTTCGCGACTTCGTCGTACGCGATGTACTTCGTGCCGAAACCCTTGTCGGCCGAGATCTTCGTCAGCGCGGCGGTCGTCGTCGTCTTGCCGTGGTCGACGTGGCCGATCGTGCCGACGTTCACGTGCGGCTTGTTCCGCTCGAATTTCGCCTTTGCCATGATGCTGCCCTCGTCCTGTGTTGAGCCGTGAACGGTCAGTCGTTACACCGTTTACAACCCGTTGAACCCGTCAACCCTTCAGCCGGCCTGCTACCGACCGGTGACTTACGCCTGCATCTTCGTGATGATCTCTTCCTGCTCGACTTCGGCACTTCCTCGTAGTGCGAGAACTCCATCGAGTACACCGCGCGCCCCTGCGACGCGCAGCGCAGCTTCGTCGAGTAGCCGAACATCTCCGACAGCGGCACCTGCGCCGCGATCACCTGCGCCTCGCCGCGCTGCGTCATCCCGCCGATCTTGCCGCGACGCGACGAGAGGTCGCCGAGAACGTCGCCCATGAACGCCTCCGGGCACCACGACCTCGACCTTCATCATCGGCTCGAGGATCACCGGGCCCGCCTGTCGCGCCGCTTCCTTGAACGCCATCGAGCCGGCGATCTTGAACGCCATTTCGCTCGAGTCGACGTCGTGGTACGAACCGAAGACCAGCTCGCCTTCACGTCGACCATCGGGTAGCCGGCGAGGATGCCGTTCTCCAGCGCTTCCTTGATGCCCTGCTCGACCGGCCCGATGTACTCGCGCGGGATCACGCCGCCCACGATCTTGTCCTCGAACACGAAGCCCTGGCCCTGTTCGGCCGGCTCGATGTTGATGACGACGTGGCCGTACTGGCCCTTGCCGCCCGACTGGCGGATGAACTTGCCCTCGATCTTCTCGACGCGCTTCGTGATCGTCTCGCGGTAGGCCACCTGCGGACGACCGACGTTCGCGTCGACCTTGAACTCGCGCATCATGCGGTCGACGATGATCTCGAGGTGCAGCTCGCCCATGCCGGAGATGATCGTCTGCCACGTCTCCGGGTCGGTGTGGACGCGGAACGTCGGATCCTCCTCGGCCAGCTTCTGCAGCGCGATGCCGAGCTTGTCCTGGTCGGCCTTCGTCTTCGGCTCGATGGCCACGTCGATGACGGGCTCGGGAACTTCATCGCCTCGAGGATGATCGGATGCTCGTCGTCGCACAGCGTGTCGCCGGTGCGCGTGTCCTTCAGCCCGATCGCGGCGGCGATGTCGCCGGCGCGCACTTCGTCGATCTCCTCACGCTTGTTGGCGTGCATCTGCAGCAGGCGGCCGACGCGCTCGCGCTTGTCCTTCGTCGCGTTGTAGACGTAGCAGCCGGAGTCGAGCACGCCCGAGTACACGCGGAAGAACGTCAGCTTACCGACGAACGGATCGGTCGCGATCTTGAACGCCAGCGCCGCGAACGGCGCGTCGTCGCGCGGCGGCCGGGTGATCGAACGTCTCGTCGTGGTGCGGCAGGTGACCCTTGATCGGCGGCACGTCGAGCGGGCCGGCAGGTAGTCGATGACCGCGTCGAGCAGCGCCTGCACGCCCTTGTTCTTGAACGAGGCGCCGCAGAGGACCGGGATGAACGCCCATCGCGATCGTCGCCTTGCGGATCGCGCCGCGGATCTCGTCGACCGTGAGCTCCTCGCCGCGCGAGGTACTTCTCCATCAGCGCGTCGTCGTACTCGACGGCGGCCTCGATCGCGTCGTGCCGCGCCTGCTCGACCGCATCGTGATACTCGGCGGGCAATCGACCACCTCGAACGTCTTGCCCATCGTCGAGTCGTCGAAGATGTACTGCCTGCGCTTGATGACGTCGATGTGACCGGTGAAGAGCTCACCCGAGCCGACCGGCAGCTGCAGCGGGAAGGCGCGTCGGCTAGGCGGTCGTGGATCATCGCGAGGCAGCGGTCGAAGTTCGCGCCGACGCGGTCCATCTTGTTCGCGAAGATCATGCGCGGCACGCCGTAGCGGTCGGCCTGGCGCCACACGGTCTCGGTCTGCGGCTCGACGCCGGCCACCGAGTCGAGCAGCGCAACGCGCCGTCGAGCACGCGCAGCGAGCGCTCCACCTCGACGGTGAAGTCGACGTGGCCCGGGGTGTCGATGATGTTGATGCGGTACTCCGGACCCCTCGCCCTTCTCGTCGCTCTGGCCGTGGCGCTTCCAGAAGCAGGTCGTCGCGGCCGACGTGATCGTGATGCCGCGCTCCTGCTCCTGCTCCATCCAGTCCATGGTGGCGGCGCCATCGTGGACTTCACCGATCTTGTGGCTCTTGCCGGTGTAGTAGAGGATGCGCTCGGTCGTCGTCGTCTTCCCGGCATCGATGTGGGCCATGATGCCGATATTCCGGTACAACTCGACCGCAGTTACACGTGCCATGATGTTCCGTCTCTCCAAAAGTCTCAGGTGCAGCGGATCAGCACCGTTCCACCCAGCGAAAAAGCGGGGCGACCGGACCGGACCCTCGGGTCCGCGGTATCGCTCCGCGCCAGCGTCCGGGCTTTCGCCCGAGACAGGGACACCCCAAGGGCATCCCGGCGTTGTTGAAGGATCAGAGGTGGGCCCGATGGTGCCGGCTCACGTTATCCGTTTTTCCGACTCGGGGCGAAGCATGCTTCGCCGTACGGGCGAAGCATGCTTCGCCCCTACTACTACCTACCAGCGATAGTGTGCAAACGCGCGGTTGGCCTCGGCCATCCGGTGCGTGTCTTCCTTCTTCTTGATCGTGTTCCCCTCGCCCTTCGAGGCCAGGATCAGTTCCGCCGCCAACCGCTCGGCCATCGTCTTCTCGCCGCGCGAACGGGCGTAGGAGATGAGCCAGCGCATGGCAAGCGCGGTGCGGCGCTCGGGGCGAACCTCGACCGGCACCTGGAGGGACGCACCACCGACCCGGCGGCTCTTGACCTCGACGGCCGGCTTCGCGTTGTTCACGGCCTGCTTGAACACGGCGACACCCGGCTGGCCGGTACGCTCCTCGATCATGTCCATCGCGCGGTAGAAGATCGACTCGGCAAGCGACTTCCGGCCCTGGCTCATCAGGTTGCTGACGAACTTCGACACGGTCTGGCTGTCGTACCGCGGATCCGGCGGGACGATGCGCTTGACGGCCTTGTTGCGGCGGCTCACTTCTTACCTCCCTTGCCGGCCGGCGCGCCGGCCTTGGGACGCTTGGCGCCGTACTTCGACCGGCTCTGCCGACGATCGTTGACGCCCGCGGCGTCGAGGGTCCCGCGGAGGATGTGATAGCGCACGCCCGGCAGGTCCTTCACACGACCACCGCGAATCATCACGATCGAGTGTTCCTGCAGATTGTGCCCTTCGCCCGGGATGTACGCGATGACCTCTACCCCGCCGACCAGACGCACCTTCGCCACCTTGCGCAGTGCCGAGTTCGGCTTCTTGGGCGTGGTGGTGTACACGCGCGTGCACACCCCGCGCTTCTGCGGGTTGTTCTTGAGGTGCGGCGACTTGCCCTTGTAGGCAGGTTCGGTGCGACCGTGGCGCAGCAGCTGATTGATCGTCGGCATGGACCCGTTGTGTTCGCGTAACCATCACAGTAGCAAAGGCCCGACTTCCTGGTCGAAATCGGAGACAGACCCCAAAGATACGGCGGGGGAGGTCGGTGGGGCAAGTGGGCGTCCCGGGCAAAATGGGCGTGTCGGCAGAGAGGGGCCGGGTGGCGCTCTGGCGCCGCGCTCGGCATCGCCCGAGCGGCGGGAGATCGCCCCTCGGAGGAGGGTACATTCCTTGCCCCTGCGGGGGGCCGTGGCGGGGTCCGAAACCCCTCCGATCGTGCCTCCGCGACGGACAATGGTATCGTGCGCCCGGGTCCCGGGCCAACCTCGGCAGGAAGACCTGATGGCCCGACCCACCCCCACGCTCGTCGCACGCCGGCCCGGGGCGACCTCATTCTCGGCCCCCGCGTGACCCGGACCGATGCGTCGTCACCATACTCTGCGGCGCCGGTGCGTCACCGGGCGGGGTACCTGCGGGATCTGGTGACGGAGCTGGTTCTCCGGGACCTCAACCTGCGCTTCAAACGGTCCTTTCTCGGCATCGCGTGGTCGCTGGTCACCCCGTTGTTCCAGCTGCTCGTGCTCCGCTTCATCTTTACCGTGGTCCTGCCGCTCGACATCCCCAATTACACGGCGTTCCTGTTCACGGGGATCCTGGTATGGTCGTGGTTCCAGAGCTCCCTCGATCAGGCGGCCGGATCGATCGTCGAGAGCCGCGAGCTCGTGCGGCTGGCGGGATTCCCGATCGCGATCCTGCCCGCGGTGACGGTGGCGGCAAACCTGATGCAGTTCCTGTTTGCGCTGCCTATCCTGGCGGGGTTTCTCTGGCTCGGCGGGGGGGTGCCGCTCACGGCTGCCCCGCTCCTGCTGCCACTGCTCCTTGTAGTGCAGTTCATCCTCACGCTGAGTATTGCCTACTTGGTGGCGGCGCTCTACGTGAACTTTCGGGACGTGCGACATTTGCTCAATATCGGGCTCATGCTCGGGTTCTACCTCACGCCCGTGTTCTACGAACTCAAGCAGGCGCCCGACCAGTACTCACTCTTCTATCACCTCAACCCCATGGCGCAATTGATCGGAGCCTACCGCGACATCCTGTTACACGGACGTGCGCCCAACTTCGTTGCGCTCGCAGGCGTGGCTGCGGCGAGCGGGGTCCTGCTCGCCCTCTCCTACAAGCTGTTTGCGCGCGCCAGCTCAACGTTCGTGGACGAACTGTGACGACAGCGATCAGGGTGCGGGGACTCGCGAAGTATTTCAGGGTCCAGAATGCGTGGCGCCCCCACAGCTTCCATGAGGCACTCACCCACGGGTTTCGCCGGATGAAGCCGACCGACCTGTTTTGGGCGCTTCGCGACATCGACCTCGATGTGGCCCAGGGTTCCGCCACCGGGCTCATCGGGGAGAACGGCGCAGGAAAATCCACCCTCCTGCGACTGCTCGGGCGGGTCGGTCGTCCCGACGCCGGGACCATCGAGGTCCACGGTCGGGTCGGCGCGATTCTCGACCTGGGCGCCGGCTTTCATGGCGACCTCACTGGCCGCGAGAACGTGATGCTGGGCGGGGTGATCAACGGCATGTCACGTCGCGATGTCCGCCGAGAGTTTGACGGCATTGTGGGCTTTGCCGGGCTCGAGGCATCCATCGACAATCCGCTCCGGACCTATAGCACGGGAATGAGGATGAGACTGGCGTTCTCGGTCGCGACCGTGTTCGAGCCGGAAATCCTCCTGGTTGACGAGGTTTTGGGGGTTGGCGATGCGGCGTTCCAGCAGCGGTGTGCGTATCGCATCGCCGACCTGCGAACCCGTGGGTCAACGATGGTGATCTGCACACACGACAGTGCTTCCATTCGTGAGCTCTGTGACACCGCAGTCTGGCTGGACAATGGTCGGATCGTAAAGGCGGGTGCCACGGCAACGGTCATGGATGCATACGAATTGGCGGTCTTCCCCGGTGGGTAAGCGAAAAAGCAATAGCGTGGTCTCGGGATGGGCCGCACTCGGCGAGATCGGGGAGCCCGACTTCGTACGCCTCATGGCCGTGCTCGCGGCGAGTGCTGCGGTGGCGATGGGCGGCCTGGCGCTCTGGAGTTCGCCATTGAACGGGGCGCTGGTGGCATTGGGTGTGCTCGTCATCGCCGTCTGTTACACCGCGTTTCGCGCGTGGCACGTCCGCTCCGCGGCGCCACCGAATGTCACCCTTGCGTTGCTCCTTGCAGCCGGCGGCGTGTTCGCCCTCGGCCTCGCACCGGCGGCGATGAGCTCGCCGCATCGGCTGGCCCAGGTCGCCGCAGTGTCGCTTGCAGCCGCCACGGCCGGTGCCGGTATCCTGCGGTGGCGCTGGCACGTCGGACCGCGAGCCGCACTCGTCGTCGCGTTGGTGATCAGTTGCGAGATCGTGCTGATCGAGGCGACAGTGGGGGCAACGCAACTGGCCAGCCGGGGTCCGACCCCGCTCCGACCGGAGTGGGCGGCCCTGCGGCATCCAGGTCGATTTCTAGCTCGGGACAGCATCGATCAGGGCGCTCCAGCCTGGTCGGCACCAGCGGAGCCCGATTCGAGCGTGGGGCTGCGTTTCGTTCCTGGCTCGACTCTCCGTACGCTGTATCCGGACAATCCGTTGGGCTACTTCATGCGGGCGGACTTTCGCCGCGACGTCTGGGCATTTGGCGTTGAAGAAGGCAGCCGTGCCGAGCTGATACTACCACCAGAACCTGGGCATCTGCGGATAGCTATCGCGGCGGTCCACCAGGGCGGCCCTGAGTGGCATGTCCGGTTGGATCAGGTAGGCCTCCCCATCCGTGCGGGCAACCTGCATCGACTGGAGTTTCGCGCCCGTGCTGAACGTTCGCGCACGGCGATCGTCGCCGTGACCAGGGGGTCGGATGATTATGCCGCACTCGGACTTTACGAAACCATCCAACTCACTCCCGAATGGAAACCTTACCGGCTGTACTTCACGCCGGGACGCGACGAAATCAACGGGCGCTTGCATTTCGCGTTCGGAGGGCTTGAGCCATCAGTAGAGCTCGCCGACGTCGAACTCCACAATGAAACTGTGGACGAGCGAATCTCGCCCTACGCCGCCCGTCATCCATGGGCCGTGAACTACCGTTTCAGTAACGTTGCTTGCCGCGGCGATGACGTCCATCAGGAGGCGCAAGCCCCCGAGCGGCGCGTATTGGTGTTAGGTGGCGGTTTCGCGCTTGGCGTAGGGGTGCACGAGCCTGACACCTTTGCAGCACGACTCGAGCAACTTCTGGCCGAAACCACCGCCGATCGCGTTCGAGTCCTGAATTGCGGCGTGCCCGGATACGGTACCTGGGAACAGCTCCGCCAATACGAGCGGCTTGAGTCTTTCCGTCCCAACCTCGTGCTGTTGTTGCTGGACCTCGACTCCGACCACCGTCATTGGGAACTCCGACAGCGAGCGGAAGCGGGGCGACCACCGAGCCGGCTGGAACAACTGTTCGTGACGTGGGCCAGTGTCGTACAGTTGCGCGCCACGAGGCGAACGCACGACTACTCGGCGTCGGTTCGCGACATCATGAGTCTTCGCGACCGGGTCGCCGATGGCGGGGGACGGCTTGTGGTGGTGATTGCCCCTACATCCGGCTCCGGTGAATGGGACGGACTGCAGGCCGCGATCGTCGGGGGGCTGCAAGGGAGCGAGGTGGCGACCATCAGCACAGGGGACATGCTCACCGAGGGCCGCTCGTGGGACCAGGTTTACGAGACCGCGGCCGATCCGTACCCGGATGTACGGGTGCACGCGGCGTTGGCACGTCTGTTGGCGAAGCATCTCGAAACAATCGCTGACGGCGCCACCCCAGGACCCACGTCCAAGTGACCTGTAGAGTGGCGAACTGTTCAGTGCGCCGCGGTAAGCGGTGGCCAAGTGCGGCCTGGTCGAGCGCCGAATGAAGATCGCCCTGCTCTCGTTCGAGTACCCGCCAGAAACCGGCTTCGGCGGCATCGGGACGTACACGTGGTACCACGCGCGAGCCTTGGCGCGCCTCGGCCACGAGGTGCATGTCCTTGCCGGCGCGACGCAGTCAACGCCCTTGCGAACCTCGGAGCACGACGGAGTCACGGTGCATCGCTTCCGCCCGGACGGTCCGGTGATGCGTATGATCGCGCCACTCGGTTCGCGCCGCCTCTGGTGGACGAAGAACCGGCTTGAGAATGCGTGGGCGATGTACCTCGGCCTGCGGGAGCTCCGGCGCCATCACCGGTTTGACGTTATCGAGATGCCCGAGTGTGGCGCCGAGGGAATGCTGGTCAACCGCTTCAGCCGTGAGCGAACGGTCGTGAGGTTCCACTCTCCGGCACGCCTCATCATGCCCTTCTACGACGTGCAGCCGGCAGACACCCGGTGGTGCAGCAGAGCCGAACAGTTCGCGATCAACGGGGCAACCTCGCTGACATCGTGCTCGACATTTCTTGCCGACGAAGTGCGCCTCAAACTCGATGAGCGGCGACCCATCGCGGTGATGCCCAACGGCATCGACGTGGCCCTTTTCGACGCCGCCGATCAACTTGATTTCCGGCAAGCTCATGCGATCCCCACCGATCGACCGCTGATCTTTTTTGCCGGGCGGATGGAGCCACGCAAGGGGGTACACCTTCTGGTGGACATCCTTGTGCCGCTTCTCGAACGGCAGGAAGTGGCGGTCGCTCTCGCCGGGCAGGACCTCTTCAACCACGTCGCCGACACGTTGCAGCCCGCACTCGATGCACGGCGACTTCGCGGGTCGTTCCACTACCTCGGCAAGCTCGACCAGACAGCGATCCGGTCCGGCGTATGCCAGGCAGACATCTTCCTGCTCCCTTCGCTGTGGGAGAACTGCCCGTACTCATGCCTCGAGGCGATGGCGGCGGGTCGAGCCATCGTCGCGTCCAATCAGGGAGGCATGCCGGAGCTGATCGACGACGGAGTCAACGGCCTTCTCGCCGAAAGCGGCAACCCGGCTGCGTATGTCGACGCGCTGGACCGACTCCTTCAAGATGACGCGCTTCGCGCCCGTCTCGGCGCAGCTGCCCGGCAGAACGTCCTCGCTCGCTTCACAGACGAGCGAATCGCTCGCCTCGCTGTCGCGCACTACGAGGGGGACAAGACCCGCGGATCAGCTGCCCTCTCCCGGATCCAACTCCAATGAAGGTGTCCGTCATCGTTCCGGCGTTCAATGCAGGCGCGTTCATCGGCGATGCAATCGCCTCACTTCGCGCGCAGACGGTCGGCGAGTGGGAGGCGATTGTTGTTGATGACGGGTCGACGGACGACACCCTCACCGTGGCACGGGAACTCGCGGCCCGTGACCAGCGGATCCGCGTGTTGCAGCAACCGAACGCGGGCGAAGCTGCTGCGCGGAACACCGGCATCGCTGCGTCCACGGCGGAGTGGCTGCTTTTTCTCGACGCCGATGACTGGATTGCCCCCACGTACTTCGAACGGATGCTCGCTGCCCTCGAGGCAGACCCGTCGCTGGATGCTGTGCATTGCGCCTGGGCGCGCGTTGCTGCCGATGGGACATTGGTCACCGAGGGCTACGAACCGCCCACCGGGGACATGTTCGAGATCTGGGCGCGCCGTTCGGCGTTCCCCGTTCATGCCTGCGTGGTCCGCCGAACGCTGGTGGCATCGGTGGGAGGCTTCGACACCTCGTTCAGCAAGTCGACCGATTGGGACTTGTGGCAACGCGCAGCGCGAACCGGCGCCCGGTTTGGCGCGATTCGGGAGGTTCTCGCCTTCTATCGCATGAGTCCCGGATCGGCCTCCCTGGACGCCGCGTCGATGCTCGAACACGGCTTGCGCGTGCTACGGCAGGGCCACGCCCCCGACCCCCGCGTCCCACAAGCGGCAGAGCGTCACGCGACCGGGATGCCAGCTCAGGACGTGCCAAGCCAGGCGTTCTATCTGTTGTCCTGGTGCGCCGGACTGATGCTCGGCCGGGGAGAAGACCCGCGGGTACTGCTGGATCAGTTGGCGGACGTGACCTTCCCCGAGCTATACCCCGAGGCCGTCGCCCAGTGCCTCTTCGACGCCGCGCCGCTGGCGAGTCGCGAGCCGCCCGTCGCATGGGAGCGGCTGTGGCCCACGCTCCTCCAGCCATCAAGGAGTTTTCTGGAGGCTCTCGAGCAGCATTCGGGCGCGACCGGTCTGGCCGACCGGGCGCATGTCGCATTGGCCAAGGAGGCCTTCAACCACGCGCCCAGCTGGCAGATGGTTGCGGGTACGCTCCGCGAAACCGAAGTGCACGCTGCTGACGGCCGCCGCGACCTTGATCGCGTCGAGCGTGAGCGCGACGCGGACCGAGAGCGGCATCGAGACGACTTGGCAGCCGCCGTTCGGGAGAGCGAGCGGCACGCAGCGCAGGTCGCCTTGGTAGTGGAACAACTTGCCGCGGCAGAACACGCCGCGTCGGAACGGCAGCGGGAGGTGGACGCACTCCGGGATCAGGTTCAGTTGCTCACGGACAGCGTATCGGAACGGGACCGGACCGTGGATGGATTGGTCGGTGAGGTCGGTGGCGTTCGCGGTGAACTCGTCGCGCTTCGAGCAGATCTCGAAATACGACTTGGCGCGGCCGACACCGCCAAGGCGTCACTGGTAGCTCAACTCAAGCGCGCCGAACACGAAGTCCTGATCTTGGAAGCCTCGCCGGAACGCCGGGCAGGGTCGTTCTTGCTGCATCGACTGCGACTGGCGGCCGTGGCACGGGCACTCAGCGGGATGACAGCGGTCGTACGGCAGCACGTGTCCATGACTCGTCTCGTGGTCGATCGCATGCGATCGCGGGCAGGCCGACCCCGCGTGCTCGCGACCGTCTGCACCGATTTTCCGATCTACTCGCAGACTTTTGTCCACCAGGAGCTCGAGTATCTCGCCCAACACAGCGGCCAAGTTCGGATTGCCTATTCGGTGCCTGCGCCCCGGGAGGCCTTCGGCGGCCGGTTCGGCCAGCTGTGGGATGCGCGACGGCGGTTGTCGCAGCATCGTCCGATCCAGCGCCGCCACTTCTTGCACTACATGTCCAGCCGGCCGGCGGCCGTGGACACGCTGCTCAGTCGCCTGTCGGGCGCGTCGGGCATCGCGGTCGAGCGGCTCCGGGAGCACGACAACGTGCTCGAGGGGTTCACTTTTGCGCGGATGGCGGAGCGGTACCGGGCTCAATGGATCCAGTCGTATTTCTTCTATGATCGCTCGCTCATGGCGCTGATTGCGGGAGAGCTCCTCGACATCCCACGGGGGGTCACCTGCTATGCCGATCACCTGCTCGATGACTACGAACTGAAGGTGGTGCCGCTGCACCTCGAGACGGCCGAGCTGATTGTCGCGACTTCGGATCGCATACGGCAGGAGCTGCTCGAGATTTCGCCGGATGCAAACCCAGATCGGATCCTGGTCAAGCCGAACGGAATCGATACCGCACATTTCCCGTTGCTCTCGCGTGGCGAGCCAGCTACCGGTCAACCATATCGCGTCGTCACGGTGTGCCGGATCGAGCCAAAGAAGGGGTTGCTCACTCTGGTGGAAGCGGTCGCCGATTTGCGACGCCGCGGAGTTGCCGTAGAAGCCCACATCGTCGGTGTCGCCGATGAATGGAGTGCGGCGAGCCGCGACTACAAGACTGCACTCGACGAACGGATCGGCACGCTCGACCTCTGGGGCAGCGTGCACCTGGAGGGCCGGCACGACCACGCCGGGATCATGCGGTTTCTGGAGCTGGCGCAGCTGTTTGTTGCACCCTTCGTCGCGACGGCGTCCGGCGACAAGGACGGCATACCGACTGCCCTACTTGAGGGAATGGCCACTGGGCTCCCGGTGGTCGCGTCGCGAGCTGGCTCGATCGAGGAGGTCGTCATCGATGGGGAGCACGGGCTGCTGGTGCCGCCAGCCGACGCCAACGCCCTTGCGGACGCGATCGCCGAGATGCTGGGCGATCGTTCCCGGCGCGAACAGTTCGGCCGGTCAGCAGCGGCGCGGGTGCGAGCCCGTTTCGATGTGGCGACATGCGAGTCCGAGTTCCACTCGCGTATTCACGCCCTCGTGCGCGAGAGCCACCGATGATGCCAGTCGCCCTGACGATCGCTGCGGGATGTCGGGCGACCGCACTAGCGGAAGCTCGAACGCCTGATGATCATTTCAGCCGCGAGCATCATCGCGTTCCCCCTCCGAGGACCCGACGATCATAGCGCCAGAGCTGCACGACCCCCGACTCTCACCGGAGTTTCGCCGACGGCTCGAGCGGTACATGGGGCCGTTCGATGCAGCCAGCACAAGGGCCGCGATGTATGGCAGCTGGTTCCGCGATCACGCCGGGGGCCGATCAGAATGGTTCCGCGACACACTCCTCCCTCGCATCGAAATGCGCAGGCCGCTGGATGGGCTGCGCGTACTCGATTTCGGCTGCGGCACCGGTAGCAGCACCGTCGTACTGGCGGAGCGCGGGGCGAATGTCGTCGGCGCGGAGACCGAACGCGTGAGCATCGAGATCGCCGCGCAGCGCATCGCAGACCTGTCCGTCGAGGACAGATGTGACCTGGTCCAGATCCCATACATCGATGGAGTGCGCGTCGGACTGCCGTTCGCAGATGCGTCAATGGACTGCTGCACGCTGATAGGCGTCCTGGAGCACATGTATCCGTCGGAGCGACCAGCTTGTGCGCGGGAGATCAGCCGGGTCATTCGACCCGGTGGCGAGCTGTTCATCTTCGACACGCCGAATCGTGCCCACCCGTTTGATCATCATACTGCCCAGCTATGGTTCCTCGGTTGGATCCCGCAACGGATCGCCCGATGGTATGCCGTCGCAAGGAAACGGTTCGACCCAAGCCACGACTTCAGGAGATACGGCGGACAGGGCATCACGCGGGGTTGCATCGACAGACTGTTTCCCGCGGATGAATGGAACGTTTCGTATGAGAAGTCGGCGGACGAGATCGCCAAGGAATTCGCCTGGCTCGGGGCGCGGCTGACGATCGTGCCGCAAGCGCTCCGGCCTGCGGTCACCCGGAAACTGCCCGGCCTGGTCCGCGCGTGGTTCAGTGTGATGGCGTGGCTGGGGCTTCGACCGGCCTATTGGACGGCCAGTCACACCATCGGCCTGTCGAAAAAGACACCGCCCGGATGATGGACCCACGCTGCGCCGGCCCGGGCGTACCGCGTGGCTCGGACTTCAACACGGAATCGAGTGACAGATGTCGGTGACCGCACCTCGCGTGTCAGTGGTGATCATCTTCCTGAACGGCGAGCGCTATCTCGACGAGGCAATCGCGAGCGTCGTTGCACAGAGTTTCCACGATTGGGAACTCATCCTGGTCGACGATGGATCGACGGACGCATCCACTGCCATCGCGCTGACGTGGGTTGAGCGCGACCCAAGCCGTATTCGCTACCTCGACCACGACGGCCACGCGAATCGAGGCATGAGCGCGTCGCGCAATGCCGGCTTGCGACTCACGCGCGGCGAGTTTGTCGCGTTCCTCGATGCCGACGACGTCTGGCTGCCGCACAAGCTGGCACGCCAGGTCGACATCATGGCGGCGCCCCCTGGCCCCGACATGGTGTACGGCGCGACCGAGTATTGGTATAGCTGGACGGGCGCGGCGGTCGACCTAGCTCACGATCACGTTCCGGAGCTCGGAGTCGTCGCCGACACCCGGTATCCTGCTCGAACGCTGACCTCGCTCCTCCATCCTCTCGGATCGGGAACAGCGCCATGTCCGTCGGACCTCATGGTGCGGCGAGATTTCGCGAACCGCATCGGCGGATTTGAGGAGCGGTTCGTCGGCGACCACCAATTGTTTGAAGACCAGGCATTCCTCGCGAAGGTCTACCTGCATGGTGAGGTGCACGTATCAAGTGAAACGTGGGATCGGTACCGGATTCATCCTGACTCGTGTTCTTCGTCCGTGGCGGCGCGGGGCAAGTATGGGATGGTCCGCGCCGATTTTCTCAACTGGCTCGCCTCATACCTCCAAGAAGGCACAATTCATGAACCTGTGATCGATGGAGCCCTCGCCGCCGCGCTCATATCCGTTCCCGGACCGACGGCCGCATCTCCGTGGACCATCCGATTGGGTGACGGGCAGTGGGCGCAACTCGAGGTGTTGCCCGACCGCCCCGAGGCCGCACGCGTGGTGTCGATTTCAGATGCCGCGCATCCGTATGACGTCCAGCTTAACCTGGCAGGTTATGCCATCGCCGCGGGGGAACGTTATCGGCTGCGCTTCGACGTCCGGGCCGATCAACCCCGCGTCGTGGGGGCAGGCATCTCGAGGGCGCACGACCCGTGGGATGGCTTGGGCTGGTATCAAACTCTCGAGGCATCAACGGAATGGCAGCAGGTAAGCGTCGAGTTCACGGCGGTGGACCATGATCACAGCGCTCGGATTCACCTGGACCTGGGGGGGAGCACGGCAGCGATCGAAGTTGACCGGGCATCGCTGACCCGGGCGGCCGATGAGGAGCCGATCCCTCGCCAGCCAGCCCAGCAGGCCCTGAACCTGGGAGACCTGCGTCGTCTCACGCCCGTCAGCAGCAGCTGGGGATTCGATCGGGGTACGCCGATTGACCGCCACTACATCGAGGACTTTCTTCACCGCCAGGCTGCCGACATCCGTGGTCGCGTCCTTGAGATCGAAGACAATGCCTATACCAGGCGGTTCGGCGGCTCGGCGGTGACTGCGAGCGATATCCTTCACGTGACCGAAGGGAACCCCCGCGCCACGCTGGTGGGAGACCTCGCCGACGGCGACCACCTCCCCGGCGAAACGTTCGACTGCATCGTCTTCACCCAGACACTGCAGCTCATCTACGACACCCGGAGGGCTCTCGCGACATTGCACCGCATGCTGCGACCAGGTGGCGTCCTGCTTGCCACGTTTCCCGGCTTGACGCGCAACAGTTGCACAGAATGGGAAGCATCATGGTTCTGGGGATTCACGGCCGCCTCCGCAAGCCGCCTCTTCAGTGACATATTCGGTCCGGGTAAGGTGGCGATTACATCGCACGGAAATGTGCTCACGGCCGTAGCCTTCCTGCACGGCCTTGCCACTAGTGACCTCACCCCCGAAAATCTCGCGTTTCGCGACCCCGAGTACGACTTGCTCATCACGGTTCGGGCAGAGCGATGACCCCGCAGGCGCGTGGTGCGGCCATCCTGATGTACCACCGAATTCGCGAACCGCTCGTTGACCCGTGGGATCTCTGCGTTTCCCCTGCACGTTTTGCCGAGCATCTGGCGATGCTTGCCCGGGAGTTTCGGCCGATCTCCCTAGCGAATCTGGCGGACGCGCTGGCGACCGACAGCGTTCCGGATGGCGCCGTGGCGATCACATTTGACGACGGCTACCGGGACAACCTGCTTGCGGGGCTTCCGGCACTGGTCCATGCCTCAGTCCCCGCCACTGTGTTCGTGGTCTCCGGAACTCTGGGGCAGCAGGATTTCTGGTGGGATCGGGTCGAGCGGATCTTTCTCGGTGGCCAGGAGCTTCCAGACGAACTGGTGCTTGTGGTCGACGGGCAATCACACCGGTGGCGGCCAGGACGTCCCGACCGTGTTGGCGGTCGGTGGCGTGCGGACGATCCGGCGATATCCCCTCGCCACGCCACCTATCGGGACGTATGGGAATTGATTCATGGCCTCGACACCTGGACCCGTCACGACGTATGCGCCCAACTCAGTGCGTGGGCGCTGCATGATCGCGATCGCGCAGACCTGCAAATCCTGTCCGACGGAGAACTCCGGGCACTGTCCGCCCACCCCCTCATCACGATCGGCGGCCATACTGTCTCTCACCCCGCCTTGTCCACGGTTGATGCGGAAACAGCGATCCGGGAAATCGCCGAGTGCAAACGAGACCTCGAGCGCCTAGCTGGGGCTCCCGTGGATTTGTTCTCGTATCCATATGGCGACGCAGGTGCAGAGACCGATGGTATCGCCGAGCGCGTCCGGGAAAGTGGGTACCGTCTGGCATGCACCACGTTTCAAGCCCCGGTTCGAAAGGGAACGGATCCGTTACGGGTGCCACGCATGGCTGTGGGCGACTGGACGGGCGAGGAACTCGCAGCTCGAATTCGTGATCTCCTTCGGCAATGAAACTCGTATCGGTTGTGATTCCGGCGTTCAATGCAGAGCGATTCATCGGGGAGGCAATCGACTCGGTTTTGGCGCAAACCCACCACAATCTCGACGTGTGGGTGGTCGACGACGGTTCTACCGATGGAACTGCGGCTGTCGTGACGGAGCGCTGTATCAGCGACACGCGAGTTCGCCTATTGCGACAACGGAACAGCGGCGTGAGCGCCGCGCGAAACACAGGGGCTCGCGCGAGTCGAGGAACGTACATCGCGTTTCTCGATGCAGACGACGTGTGGCATCCTGCCAAGATCGAACGCCAGGTGGCGATATTCGCGAAGGGTGCCGCAAACTTGGGCCTCGTATACTGCCGATGCGAGGAGATCGATTCCGCCTCGCGCGTTGTGGCACGCCCTGATTTCCCGCTCACCGACGGCGACGCATACGCTGCGCTGGTCATGTTTAACTTCGGGGGCAGCGGCAGCGCGATGATCGTTCCCCGTACAGTGTACGATGAAGTGGGGGGCTTCGACATATCGCTTAGCGGAGCCGCCGACTGGGACTTCTGCCTTGCCGTGGCCGAACGGTATGATCTCGGTTCCGACCCCGACTACCTCGTTGGCTATCGGCGAGTGCCTGGGAGCATGTCCACGAATTCCTTCAAAATGCTCCTCTCAACCGAGCTCACACTTCGACGCGCCAGGAGGCGCCATGCCCAGCTACCCGACCGGCTTTTTCGTTGGGCGCTCGGCGGTTGTTCCAGGTGGCTTGCAGAAGAGAGTCGCGCTGCGGGTCGGCCTATCGCGGCGACGTTCCTTGAACGTCGATCCGCCTGGTTGGATCCCGAGGGTCGGCAGACAAGCTTCGCCAACCGGCTGGCGGAAGCCCGCTCGTGGCCAGTTCATCGTTACGCAAACAGCCTGCCCTCACGCAAACCCGGATGGTGGTATAGGCTGCTCGGCTCGCCCTGACGGAAGCGCCCGAACAAACATAGCTTGGCGGCGGTAGATCAGCCTCGTTGGGCCCGCCGAGCTGAGAGGTACCGCATCAGCGGGGCAGGAACCCAAGCTGCCCGGATCCGCCCACTGCCGTCCCGCTTGCGAGCAGTGCACCTGCCGAAAGGGCGCGAATCGTGAATGTTGCCAGCGTGTTGACGCCTGTGCCAGCGGCGAACATCGGTCGCCCACCGCCGTCAGTGCTGTTGAACGGCAGAGCATACTCGGGCCGGGGACGGAGACTCGGTACGGGGTCGGGCACCAGTAATCCAACGGTGACCGGACCGGCGGGGAGCGAATCGGGCAGGACGAACGAGAAGCGAAACTCGCTGCCCACCGGTGTGGCAGTCGGCAGCATCCGGAGGTCGAGTGCGCCGAGATCAAGGGTGGTTCGCGAGTACTCCCTTCCCCAGGCAGACACCACCACCGTGACTGGTCGCGCCCGGATCACCCGACCATACCCAACGTTGCGCAACTCGACCACCGCATCGATCCGCGCGCCGGCGACGGACCATCCCGACAACCGAAGCCGGTCGACCTCGATCCTCGGCCCGACCCTGTTTAGGAAGTCGAGCAGGCAGCCTCGCGCAGCGATCTCGTCCCCGATCGCTTCGGGGTAGATGTACATCGAAAGGGACTGAAGCGGATACCGCTGCGCGTAGTCACTGAGCGCTTCACATGATTGCAGCGCCGGGTTCGACGCCCCGAACTCCCCCACGAACATCGTCGTGCGAGCCACCGCGGCCGCGTAATCCCGCAGCTGCTGCGCGGTATAGCCGTCCCGCGGGACAAACGTGCCTCCATCCGAGTCGTCAGACGCATAGAAGTCGTCGTGCAACCCGAACCCCGCCTGCGGGATGCTCGTACCCAGATAGGTCATGAGGTCTGCCGGGTACCGAACGAGGATCGGGAATGCTCCGTGAAAATGCGCGCGCTCCCGGTCGAGGACGATTCGCCTGGTGGCCGCATCGATGTTGCCGCTGGTGGAGTTGTGCCACTCGCCCCAGGTGCCGATGAATCCTGCCTGCAGCGCGAAGATGTCGTCCTTGTGCCTGAGGAGGATCGGCGCAAGTTGATCGATGTGCGTCGAGATAAGGTCTGCAGGCACGTCGGCAGATCCGATCGGTCCGAAGTTGTAGACGAAGCGAACCAGCAAACGGATGCCAGTGCCTCGGTATGCAGCGATCCCCGCCTCGATCCCGTCGAGCATGGACTGCGAGAGCGGGCCCGTGGGTGCCGGTAGGCCCGAACAGTCCGCGTACGACACCTTCCCCGAGAGGCAGATGTAAATCCGGACTACGCGCGTGGGACCGTACCCGTAGAGCGATTGCGAGAAATCCTGGGTGATCCAGAAGTCAGAATCACCGTACGGCGCACCTTCGGACGTTGACACCGTGTTGCTGGACGGCTGGTAAATGCTGTCGAGCTGGATCAACGGTGACACAGCTGTCACCACGACGCGATGCGTCGTGGTCACGCCCGCGCGTGAGCAGGTCAACGCAAATTCCGCCGGCCCGATCGACGCCAGTGCCACCGACTCGACGCCCATCGCCGGCCTCGTACCGGTCCATCCACCCGTGGCGAGACAATTCGACGCGTCCGAAATCTCCCAGCGTAACGCAACCGGCTCACCCACCAGGACGACAGTCGTGTTAGCCCGAAAGAATCCGACGTCGGATGTAGGGGACGGCCCGACCATGAGCACCGCGCGGCTCGTGACCATCCCGCCACCGCTGCTGGCTACGCACTGAACGGTGAAGACATGCTCGCCCGTAGATAACGGCGTGATCGGTGAACCGGTCGGATTCGAGAGGAGGGTCAGCGGGCCGAATGGCGCGCCCTGAATGGCGGGCGTGGCGGCCCCGGTGCACGACCGAACGCCCGTTGTCCGCCAGCCGACGCTCGCAGACTCGCCCAGGGAGATTGCCGATGGTTCCACAGAAACGACCACAGTCGGCGCAGGGTCCGGCACGATCTCAGCGCTGCATGCGCCCGTCAATATCAGCAGAGTCCAGCCGAAAGATTTCATGTTTCCCAAAGATAGGCGGCCGCGATTGGCCGTCCAGTCAGGAAACTCCTTCAATGGTGTGTTGCAACCTGCAGGCGCCCGGCTCAGCGCCGCCGTGATCGGCGAGCCGCAGCCAACCCCGCCAGCCCGCCCGCCAGGAGCGTCATCGTGGCCGGCTCGGGAACGATGGCCTGATCGTCCGGATCGAGCACGTCCAGCACGTTCGGTGCAGCTTCACTGGGATCCGAGCCCGTCGAGACACCATCGGCAGCCCCGCCGCACCCGATCTCGACCGCAGTGACGCCAGCGAATTGATCGGCCTCCTGCCCTGCCGATCCAGTTACCAACTCTTCGTGGAACGGCGGAAGCGGCTCGTTCGGGAGCTGCTGTGCTCCCGTTTCGTAATCGACGCCAGTGGTGGCGCGGCCAGACACGTCGCCTACGCAACCTTCCGTGCCGAAGTATTCGCAGAGCGTGCCGAGCGAGCGGAGATCCGCTGCGGAGTCCTCGTCGCGATCGAGCCGGACGCCTGCCCGGTTGACAGACTCCCCTGCTCCATCCGATGCGACGTAGTCGCGGGAACCAAACCGATCCCTGTCGAGCGCCCCGGACAGCCCCATCGAGCCACCGCGCAAGCCCATCCCCCAATCGGCGCGGCGCCCGTTGTCGCGGCGCAGCACCGATGGATTGGCGCTCAGGAAGGTCCTCCCGCTGCATGCTGTTGCAGCCTGCGCCAGATGGTTGAGTGACGAATGCTGCCCCTTGACCCGATCGTCGGCAGCGATCGACTCGCCCGTGGCGGAGAACGCATTGGCCATCCCGAGTACGCAGGTGAACTGCTGCGCAGATACCGCGCCGATCGGGAACAACGCGGCCAGGGCGGCCGAAAGAATCAGTTGGCGGGTCATCGGGCGGGTCCTCTTCAAGGTTCGGCGACGCTGTCGCGCGCGGTTGATACACCACTACTGAATCCGGCGACGCCCCGCGGCTGTCGCTCGCACACATGTGGACAGGTGTTCGGGCGCGTTCGCTCGAAACGGTTGGATTCGCGCCGCGCGCGGCGCCTCGGGCTGGACACGAAACAGCCGGCCTCCACAATGGAAGGCCGGCTGCTTGGTGATCAGGAACTGTCGAGCGCTTGCGCCCGATCAGGTGCTACGCTTCCACTTCCTCCGCCGCCATCAGCATCGCCACATCCGGGATGATGATCGCCTCCGGCTCGGGAGCCGGCGGGGGCGGCTCGAAGCCCTCGGGCGGCTGGATCTCCAGGTCGACATACCGGTAGTGACCGGTACCCGCCGGGATGAGATGCCCGATGATGATGTTCTCCTTCAGGCCCCGCAGTTCGTCCCTCGCTCCGCGAATGGCCGCATCGGTCAGGATGCGCGTGGTCTCCTGGAACGACGCCGCCGAGATGAACGACTGCGTCGTGAGTGAAGCCTTGGTGATACCAAGGAGCACCGGTTCCGCCGTCGCCGGATTCCCCTTTCTACGTACCACCCGATCGTTCTCGTCACGGAAGGTCTGACGATCGACCGTCTCGGCGTCGAGGAAGGTCGTGTCACCCGGATCGGTGATCCGGACCTTCTGGAGCATCTGCCGCACGATCACGCCGATGTGCTTGTCGTTGATCCGCACACCCTGCAGGCGGTAGACCTCCTGCACCTCGTTCAGCAGGTACTCCTGCACCGCACGCGGCCCCTTGATGCCGAGGATCTCGTGCGGTGACACCGGCCCCTCGGTGAGGCGATCACCCGCGCGCACCCGGTCGCCCTCGTGAACCCGAAGGTGCTTGCCGGCCGGCACTTCGTAGAGGCGTGCCTCGACGGTCTCCGGAATGGTGCCATCGGGCGCCACCGGATAGACGTAGATCTCGCGCTTGCCGCGCTTGATCTCGCCGAACTTCACCACGCCGTCGATCTCGGCCATCGTCGCCGGATCCTTCGGACGACGCGCCTCGAAGAGCTCCGCCACCCGCGGCAGGCCGCCGGTGATGTCGCGTGTCTTGTACGCCTGACGCGGGATCTTGGTGATCGTCACGCCCTTGCTCACCTTGACCGGCGGCGAGAGGAAGACCGTCTTGTCCTTGGCCTCCTTCTTCGACTTGCTCGGCCACGCCTCGGTGATCGGATACTCCGTGACCTTGAAGCCCTCGGACCACGGATTCGATTCCGGCGGCAGGTTCATCGCCCGAGTGACGGGATCGGTCGGCGATCCGAAGATGATCCGCGATCCCTCGGCCAGCGTGTACTCCTGCGGATCCTTGCGGTTGGTCTGGTAGACCAGCACCGACGGGTGCAGCTCGCGATCCGGATCGGTGACGACGACCACCGAACGCAGGCCCGTCCCTTCGTCCAACTCCTCACGGAGCGTGACGCCGGGCACGAGATCCTTCCACCGGAGTTCACCGTTGACCTTGATGATGCTCGGGTCGTTGTACGGATCCCAGGTGTAGAGCACCGTCGGGACGCTTCTCGTTGTCGCCCTTCGAGACCGCGTCGCCCTCGACGACCTGCAGCAGGGCGCCTTCGGGAACCGGGTAACGGTTGAGTGCGCGCGACTTGTCGTTGGCATCCACGATCACGATGCCCGCCTTGGTCTCCTCGGCGACCGATTCCGTCTCGCGGGTGAGCGCGATCCGGATGCTGGTCTTGACGCCGTCCTCGTACTCCACCGGGACGTCGGCCCACTCGAGATCGCCGGTATACGTGACCAGACCGTCGGTCCGGGCACGGCGCTCCGCCTCTTCGGCAATACGTGACGACGTACCGCCGATGTGGAACGTTCGCAGCGTGAGCTGCGTACCCGGCTCACCAATGGACTGCGCAGCCAGGATGCCCACAGCCTCGCCGAGGTCGACGAGTTCCATGGTGGCGAGGTTGCGGCCGTAACACATGCGGCAGACGCCACGCTTGCACTCGCAGGTGAGGACCGAGCGGATCCGGACCTTCTCGATCCCGGAATCCTCGATCTTCTGCGACACTTCCTCGTCCATGAGCTGGCCCGACTGCACCAGCATCACCGGATCGCCGTACTCGTCGAGCTCGTGCGGATCGAAGACATCTTCCGCCGCGACGACGCCGAGGATCCGCTCGCGCAGTCCCTCGATGACGTCCTCGCCCTCCTTGAGCGCCATGATCTCGAGGCCCATCACCGTGCCGCAATCCTCCTCGGTCACGGTCACGTCCTGCGCCACGTCGCAGAGGCGACGCGTGAGGTAACCGGCGTCGGCCGTCTTGAGCGCCGTGTCGGCGAGACCCTTGCGCGCACCGTGCGTCGAGATGAAGTACTCGAGCACCGTGAGTCCCTCCCGGAAGTTCGACCGGATCGGGCTCTCGATGATCTCGCCGATGCCACCGGTGAGCTTCTTCTGCGGCTTGGCCATCAGGCCGCGCATGCCGGCGAGCTGACGGATCTGGTCGCGCGAACCGCGTGAGCCGGAGTCGTACATCATGTACACCGGATTGTAGCCACCGCGGGACTTCCGCATGTGGGTGAGCATCGCCTCGGCCACGTCGTTGTTGGCGTGGGTCCAGGCGTCGATCACCTTGTTGTAGCGCTCGCCGAACGTGATCTGTCCGGTGTTGTACGCCTTCTGGAAACGCTCGACACGCTTCTGCGCCTCGGCGAGCAGCTCGAACTTCTCGGTCGGGATCTCGAGGTCCTCGATCCCGATCGAGATGCCGCCACCGGTGGCGAACTCGAAGCCGAAACGCTTGAGTCGGTCGAGGAACTCGACGGTGTCGCGCAGCCCCGCCCGGCGGTAGCTCTGGAGCACCGTCTCGGAGAGCTGCTTCTTCTTCATCAACTCGTCGCGGAAACCGAGCTCCGCCACGACGCGCCGCGGCAGGATGTTGTTGAAGAGGACGCGGCCGACCGTGGTGCGGATCCAGCGCGCACGGGTGTCATCAGATTCCGCGGGCGGCACGAACCAGAACAGGATCGCCGTCTGGTGTTGCACCAGTCCGTGGAGCAGCACCATCTCGAGCTCGGCGATCGACGAAAAGTGCGGCGCGCCAACCCACAGGCGCTCCTTGACCTCGTCGACCTTGCTGGCGGGCACGCGGAGCGCATCCTCGAAGCCGGCCGGCAGCTTGGTGAGGAAGTACGATCCGAGCACCATGTCCTGCGACGGCTCGGCCACCGGACGACCGTCCGACGGCTTGAGGATGTTGTTCGACGACACCATCAGCAGGCGCGCCTCGAGCTGCGCCTCGAACGACAGCGGCACGTGCACCGCCATCTGGTCGCCGTCGAAGTCGGCGTTGAACGCCGCGCAGACGAGCGGATGGATCCGGATCGCCTTGCCCTCGACCAGCTTCGGCTCGAACGCCTGGATGCCAAGTCGGTGCAGCGTCGGTGCCCGGTTGAGCAGCACCGGGTGGTCCTGGATGATCTCCTCGAGGATCTCGTACACCTCGGGGCTCTCGCGCTCCACGATCTTCTTGGCGCGCTTGACCGTCTCGGCGATGCCCTTCTCGACCAGCTTGTGGATGATGAACGGCTTGAACAGCTCGACCGCCATCGTCTTCGGCAGGCCGCACTGGTGCAGGCGGAGCTCCGGACCCACGACGATCACCGAACGGCCGGAGTAGTCCACGCGCTTGCCGAGCAGGTTCTGGCGGAAGCGGCCCTGCTTGCCCTTGAGCATGTCGGAGAGCGACTTGAGCGGACGCTTGCCGCGACCACGGATCGCCTTGGAACGGCGGCCGTTGTCGAAGAGTGCGTCCACCGCTTCCTGCAGCATCCGCTTCTCGTTGCGCAGGATCACTTCCGGCGCCCGATGCTGGATCAGCTTCTGGAGCCGGTTGTTGCGGTTGATCACGCGGCGATACAGGTCGTTCAGGTCGGAGGTGGCGAATCGCCCACCGTCGAGCGGCACCAGCGGCCGGAGATCGGGCGGGATCACCGGGATCACGTCCATGATCATCCACGTCGGATCGTTCGGATCCTCGCCACTGTCGCCAGACGACAGGAACGCATCGACGATCTTGAGGCGCTTGAGCATCTGCTTCTTGCGATGCTGCGACGTCTCGACCGCCACCGACGCGCGAAGCGTCTCGGCAAGCTGCTTGATGTCGAGCTTCCGGAGCAGTTCCCGCACCGCCGGCGCGCCGATCTCGGCGCGGAACGCGCTGTCGTTCTCGTCACGCGCCTTGACGCGCAGGGCCAGGTACTCGTCCTCGTCGAGGAGCTGCTTCTCCTCGACTTCCTGGGAACCCGGATCGAGCACGATGTAACTCGAGTAGTACAGCACCCGCTCGAGTTCCTTGAGCGTGATGTCGATCAGGTTGCCCATCGGCGACGGCAGCGTCTTGAAGAACCAGATGTGGGCCACCGGCACCGAAAGCTCGATGTGTCCCATCCGCTCCCGGCGCACCTTCGACAGCGTCACCTCGACGCCGCAGCGGTCGCAGATCACGCCGCGATAGCGGATCCGCTTGTACTTGCCGCAATGGCACTCCCAGTCCTTGACCGGACCGAAGATCCGCTCGCAGAACAGGCCGTCCTTCTCGGGCTTGAATGACCGGTAGTTGATGGTCTCGGGCTTGGTGACCTCGCCCCAGCTCCACCAGTATCGCGAGCCCTGCACCTCGAGGCGCTCGCGTTCCTTGGGATCGCGCGGGCCCCGCATTTCGTCGGGACTCGCGATCCGGATGGCGATGTGATCGAACGTCGAGCTCTTCGGCTCGCGACCGCTGCGGAAGTCAATCATGCCTTACTCCTCCCCTTCGACAGTGGTGCCAAGCGTGACCTTCAGGCCAAGCGCCTGGAGCTCCTTGACGAGCACGTTGAAGGATTCTGGAATTCCCGGTTCCGGCAGGTTCTGGCCCTTCACGATGGCCTCGTACACCCGGCTCCGGCCGTTCACGTCGTCCGACTTCACGGTGAGCATTTCCTGGAGGACGTGCGCGGCACCGTACGCCTCGAGCGCCCACACTTCCATCTCGCCGAACCGCTGGCCGCCGAACTGCGCCTTGCCGGCGAGCGGCTGCTGCGTGACCAGCGAGTACGGCCCGATCGAGCGGGCGTGGATCTTGTCGTCGACCAGGTGGCTCAGCTTGAGCATGTAGATCGTGCCCACCGTGACGTCGCCCTTGAACTCCTGACCGGTTCGACCATCGCGCAGCCGCGCCTTGCCGCTGGGCGTGAGGCCGGCGTGACGGATCAACTGGTCAGCCGCCTCACCCGCCGTGGCCGCGTCGAGCTTGCCGGCCAGGGCCACCGCCAGCGAGCCCAGACCCAGCGACTCGAGCAACTCCTTGTCGTCGGCCTTCGCCGCAGCCGCGAGTGCCTTGCGGCCGATCGTCGAGCGACGCCTTCGACTGCCCCTCTGCCTCGGCCAGCACGCCGTCGTGGGCCGCCACTTCGGTGGCGCGCTGCTCGCGCTCCCGCTGCGCGATCTCGCGCGCTGCCGACCCGAGGAACGAGAGGACCGACTTCGTCAGCGCCTTGGTGGACGCCGACGGGCTCTTCATGAAGAGCGCCTCGATGCCGGTGCCATCGAGCGTGGCCCCTTCTGCGGCCGAAAGCTTGATGTCCTGCACCAGCGAAGCGACGGTGGCCTCGTCGGGACTGTCGACCTGCTCGGTGAGACGCAGCGCCTGGCCTGCCCAGCGCAACCCGGCGACGCGCAGCAGCACGCCGATCTCACTCTCCTCCGCGCCGCGGAAGACCGGTGTCTTCGCCTTGAAGCCGAGAATCGTGGCACACCAGCCAAGGTGCGTCTCCAGGATCTGCCCGACGTTCATGCGGCTCGGCACGCCGAGCGGGTTGAGCACGATATCGACCGGCGAACCGTCCGGGAGGAACGGCATGTCCTCCTCGGGAACGATGCGGGCGACGATACCCTTGTTGCCGTGACGACCGGCCATCTTGTCGCCGACCGAGATCTTCCGCTTCTCGGCGATGTACACCTTGACGAGCTGGATCACGCCCGGCGGCAACTCGTCGGGCTGGAGAATCTTGTCGATCTGGTCCTCGGCCTTTTCCTCGACGCGCGCGCGCTCAGTGGCGGCCGCATCGAGCGTGGACCGAAGGCGCTCGTTGGCATCCTTGTTCGCCACCCGGAGCGTCTTGAGGTCGACCTCACCGAGGTCGAGATCGCGCAGTGCAGCGCGGGTGAGCTTCTCGCCCTGCGGCTTCAGCTCCTCCACGGTGCCGGAGCGCAGCATCAGCCCGACTTCCTGACCCTCGAGCAACTCGGCCACTTCCTCGAACATGGCGCCGTTGATGCGGGCCTTCTCCTCGGTCTCGTGCCGACGGACATCGCCGATCCGCTCGCCGCGGTCCTTGTCGACGACAGGACCCTCGACACGCGAGAAGATCTTGACGTCGATCACGGTGCCCTTCATGCCGGGCGACACCTTGAGCGACGAGTCCTTCACGTCCTTCGCCTTCTCGCCGAAGATCGCGGTGAGCAGCTTCTCCTCGGGCGACAGCTCGGTCTCACCCTTCGGCGTGATCTTGCCGACGAGGATGTCGCCCGGCTTGACGTGGGCGCCGATCCGCACGATGCCACGCTCGTCGAGGTCGACCAGCGACTCGTCGGAGACGTTCGGAATCTCGCGCGTGATCTCTTCCTGGCCGCGCTTGGTGTCGCGAACGTGAAGCTCCAGCTCCTGGATATGGATCGACGAATAGACGTCGTCCTTCACCAGCCGCTCCGAGAGCACGATCGCGTCCTCGAAGTTGTGGCCGTACCACGGCATGAACGCGACCGTGACATTGCTGCCCAGCGCGAGCTCACCGTGCTCCGTCGCTGCACCGTCGGCCACGGTCATCCCGGCCTCGACCCGCTGTCCCTGCACCACCAGCGGACGCTGGTTGATGGCGGTGTCCTGGTTGGTCCGCCAGAACTTCTTGACCCGGTACCGGTCGATTCGCGCGAGCCGGCCGAGCGGGCGTTCCTTGTCGGTCGCGTCGGCACCAGCATCGACGATGATCTCGTCGGCGGTGACGCGGGTGACGGTGCCGGCGCGGCGGGTGATGATCACCGCGCCGGAGTCGGTCGCAACCTTCTCTTCCAGGCCGGTGCCCACCAGGGGCGCCTGCGGGAAGAGCAGCGGCACCGACTGGCGCTGCATGTTCGAGCCCATGAGGGCACGATTGGCGTCGTCGTGCTCGAGGAACGGGATGAGGGCCGCAGCAATCGAGACGAGCTGCTCGGGCGCCACGTCCATGTAGTCGATCCGGTTCGGCGCGAGCAACGGGTAGTCATCGCCCTTTCGCGTCAGGACCAGCGAGTCGACGAACGAACCGTCCGGGTTGAGCAACGCGTTGGCCTGCGCCACCGCAAAGTCTTCCTCTTCGCTCGCCGACAACCACTCCAGCTCGCTCGTGGCCTTGCCACCCTTGACCACGCGATACGGCGTCTCGATGAAGCCGAGGTCGTTGATCCGCGCAAAGGTCGAGAGCGACGTGATCAGGCCGATGTTCGGGCCTTCCGGCGTCTCGATCGGGCACATGCGTCCGTACTGCGAGTAGTGCACGTCGCGCACCTCGAAGCCGGCGCGCTCCCGCGTGAGTCCGCCAGGTCCGAGTGCGGACAGGCGCCGCTTGTTGGTCAGCTCGGCAAGCGGGTTGGTCTGGTCCATGAACTGCGACAGCTGCGACGACCCGAAGAACGCCTGGATCACGGCCGACACCGTACGCGCGTTCACGAGGTCGTCGAGCGAGATCTTCTCGGGGTCGGAATTGATGCTCATCCGCTCGCTGCACCAGTCGCGCCATGCGGGAGAGACCGATCGAGAACTGGTTGGCGATCAGCTCGCCCACCGAACGGATCCGGCGGTTGCCGAGGTGGTCGATGTCGTCGGTGTTGCCGCGACCATCGTGCAGGTCGATCAGGTAGCGGATGATCGCGACGAAATCGTCCTCGGTGAGGACGGTGTGGTTCGGGTCGATCTTGACCTTGAGGCGCTGGTTGATCTTGTAGCGACCGACCCGGCCGAGGTCATAGCGCTTCGGGTTGAAGAACAGCTTCTGGAGCTGCTGCCGCGCCGTCTCGAGATTCGGCGCGTCGCCCGGGCGCAGCAGGGCGTAGATCTGCTCCAGCGCCTCCTGCTCGGAATGCGTCGGGTCCTTCGAGAGCGTGTTGCGAATCAGCGGTGACTCACCGCGTGCGGCCGGGAGGAGCACCTCGAGCTTGATGACGCCGGCCTTCTGGAGCTTGGCGCGCAACTTGTCGGTGAGCTCGGCGCCGGCATTGCCGATGACCTCCCCGGTCTCCGGGTCGGCAGCATCGAAGGCCAGCACGTGGTTCGGGCGGTCGCGGTTCGACGTGGGCAGCTCGTCATCGCGGAGGTCGATCACGGTGTAACCCGCGAACACCCGCACTTCCTTGACGCCGACATGCCGCATCGCGCTCAGGCGCTCAGGGGTGAGTTCCTCACCGGTGAGACCGAGTGCATCACCCGAGGGATCCTCGGGATTCGCCACGTCGGCGGCCAGCATCGCGCCGACGATCTCGCGCCGTTCCTGGCGGGAGTCGGCGCGACCGGTGATGTCGAGGTCCTTTTCCGCGAAGAACAGCTTCAGGATCTCGGCATTGCTGCCGTGACCGAAGGCGCGCAGGAGTGCGGTTGCCGGGAACTTCTTCTTCTTGTCGATGTGCACGTAGACGACATCGTGGATGTCGATCGTGAACTCGACCCATGAACCGCGGAACGGGATGATGCGCGCCGAGAAGAGCCGCTGGCCATTCGGGTGGGTGTTCTCCTCGAACACCACGCCGGGCGAGCGGTGCAGCTGCGACACGACGACACGCTCGGCGCCGTTGATCACGAACGTCCCGAGCGGGGTCATCAGCGGCATCTCGCCGAGGTAGACCTCCTTCTCGATGGCGTTCTTGAGTCGACGCTGGCCGTCGACGTCCTCGAACACGTCAAGCCGGAGCTTGGTGCGAAGCGGCGACGCGTAGGTCATGTCTCGCTCGATGCACTCCTCGACGGTGTACTTCGGCTCGCCGAGTGAGTATTCGATGAATTCCAGCGAGTACTTCCCGTTGACGTCGGAAATCGGGAAGAGGTCGCGGAAGACGCGCTCGAGCGACACGTCCTGGCGTTCGCCATCGACGTCATCCGGCACCAGGAGCGATTCGAACGCCTTGGTCTGGATGTCGAGCAGGTGGGGCATCGGCATCGTCCCGACCTGCGGCTTCGCAAACGAGATCTTGGGCAGCATTTCAGCAGGCATCAGCACATCCCTGGCATATGGAGACGGCAGCGCCGAGACCCCCACCTTGGGTGGGGGCCGGCACAGTCGCATTCCGGATTTCGAGGTCGCGTACGGTTGTCATTGCGTCTCGCTGAAAGTGACCGATGAAGGGAGGACGCCGGCTGGTGGCAATCGCCACCCGCCGGTGCGAACCCCCTTCGGGTCACTTCAGCTCGGCGCTTGCACCCTGGTCCTCGAGTTGCTTCTTCATCGCCTCGCCTTCGGACTTGGAGACGCCGTCCTTGATCGTGCTGGGCGCGCTGTCAACCAGGTCCTTGGCTTCCTTGAGGCCGAGCGACGTGAGTTCACGGACCACCTTGATCACGTTGATCTTCTTGTCGCCAGCGGCGTTGAGGATGACGGTGAACTCCGTCTGCTCCTCGACTGCCGCAGCCGCCGCACCAGCGCCACCGCCGCCGGCGGCCGGGGCCGCTGCGATCGAGACGTTGAACTTGGTGGTGAACGCCTCGATGAGGTCGGCCAGTTCGAGGACGGTCTTGCCGCCGATCGCCTCGATGATTTCGTCGTTGCTGAGCATCGTTGCCATGGTGTCTTTCTCCGGTTGTTACTTGGCCTGGTCGGCCGAACGCTGTTCGTGGAGCGCCTGAAGGGCACCAACCACCTGATAGAGGATCCCGTTCAGTGTGCCGGCGAACTGCCCGAGCAACACTTCCCGCGGGGGGATTTCGCCGAGCCGCTTCACGTAGGCAGGAGCAACGGCCCGTCCATCGAGCCATCCTGCCTTCACGGTCGGCCTCTCGTGCTCCTTCACGAATTCGCCAAGCACCTTCGCGGCCGCCATCGGATCGCTTCCTGCGAAGACGAAACCGGTGGCTCCTGCGAGATGCTCGTCGAGCTCCGCAATGCTGTGCGCCGCCAACGCTCGCTGGGCGAGCGTGTTCTTCACCACCACGTACTTCGCGCCAGCTGCCCGGAGGCGGCGGCGGAAATCCGTCATCTTCAGGACGTTGAGTCCGCTGAAGTCGGTGACGAAGACGTTGGGCGACGCCTTGAGTTCCGCGGTCAGTGCATCGACCTCGGCCTGGCGTTCGGTCTTGCTCATTTGTACCCCGCTGTCTCGAGCTTGATCCCCGGGCCCATCGTGCTCGACACCGTGGCGGACCGGATGTAGGTCCCCTTCGATGCCGACGGACGTGCCTTGACGATGGTGTCCATGAACGCCTGCAGGTTTTCTGCAAGCTGCTCCGCGGAGAATGACACCTTGCCGATCGGGGCGTGCACGTTCCCCGTCTTGTCGACGCGGAACTCGATCTTGCCCGCCTTGATCTCCTTCACGGCCTTCGCCACGTCCATCGTGACGGTGCCGGCCTTCGGATTGGGCATCAGGCCGCGCGGACCGAGAATCCGGCCGAGCGCGCCGAGCTGGCCCATCACGTCGGGCGTCGCGACGATGACGTCGCACTCGAGCCAGCCTTCCTTCAGCTTGGCCAGGTACTCGACACCGACGAAGTCGGCGCCTGCCGCCTCGGCGTCACGCGCCCGGTCGCCCTGGGCGATGACGAGCACGCGGACAGTCTTGCCGGTGCCGTGCGGGAGGATGACCGTGCCACGCACGACCTGGTCGGCATGCCGCGGGTCAACCCCGAGGCGCACGGCCACGTCGACGGTGGCGTCGAACTTGGTATAGGAGGTCTGCTTCACCAGGGACACGGCGTCGGATCCGTCATACTGACGGGCGGCCTCGACCTTGGTGGCAGCTGCGCGGTACTTCTTTCCGAGGGCTGGCATCAGTCGATGACCTCCAGACCCATCGAACGGGCTGTACCGGCAACCATGCGCATCGCCGAATCGATGTCGGACGCGTTGAGGTCCACCATCTTGATCTCGGCGATCTTCCGCACCTGCGCACTGGTCACCTTGCCGACCTTGGTGCGGTTGGGCGCGGCGCTGCCCTTGTCGAGACCTGCCTCCTTGAGGAGCAGGTTCGGGGCAGGCGGAGTCTTGGTGATGAAGGTGAAGGTACGATCACCGAAGATCGTCACCACCACCGGAATCACCATTCCGGACTGCGCCTGGGTGCGCGCGTTGAACTGCTTGCAGAACTCCATGATGTTGACCCCGTGAGGGCCCAGCGCGGTGCCGACCGGCGGCGCGGGATTAGCCGCTCCAGCCGGGCACTGCAGCTTCACCATGGCAGTGATCTTCTTGGCCATGTCACTCCTTTCACGACGTCCGCTGGCGAGGCTAGCGACGCCGAATGATGGAACGGCATAATGCCGAACCTGCCGCCGATGTTCCCGGGCGGTCGCGGTGGGGAGAGACGGTCTCTCCCTGGGTCGAGCACCTTCCTGAGGGTTATCAGGTGACAGGTGACAGCGGTTTCGTAAATCGACGTCGCTGTTACCTGTTACCCGTCACCCCGTTCCTATGCGAACAGACCCCGACGCAACACCATCAGTGCCCGCGCAACTGCAAATAATCCAGCTCCACCGTCGTCGGCCGCCCGAAGAGCGACACCGAGACCTTGACCTTGCCCTTGTCGGCGAGCACTTCCTCGACGACACCGTTGAAGTCGGAGAACGGCCCTTCGGTGATCTCGACCGCCTGACCAACCAGGAACGGGATCTCCTCCTTGGGTGCCGACTCGGCTTCGGGCTCGACCTGACCCAGCAAGCGGCTCACTTCGTCGGCCCGGAGCGCCAGTGGCGCCTTGGATGTCCCGACGAACTTGATCACGCCCTGGAGCGAGTTCACCACGTGCTGCGCTTCCTGGCTCATCCCCATCTCGACGATCACATAGCCGGGATAGAGCTTCCGCTCCACGGTGACCTTCTTCCCGTTCTTGATCTCGACCACTTCCTGGGTCGGGACAAGAGCCGTGGCCACGAGCTTCTGCCCCTCGGGGCGGGGATCGTCCTTGATCCGCTGCTCCAGGAGCATCCGGACCTTGTTCTCGTGGCCGGCCGTCGTCTGGATCGCGTACCAGCGGTAATCCGTATCGGTCGTGGTCACCGGGCGATCGCCGCGACACCATCGACGAGGATCAGCGTGAGGAGCTTGTCGACCAGACCGATGACGACGCCGATCACGAGCGACCCGATCAACACGGCGCGGGTCGCCTTCGTGAGTTCGTCACGCGACGGCCAGCTGACCTTTTCCATTTCGCCACGGGTCGACACGAGAAAGTTGCGCGCTCCCGCAACCTTCCCGTCATCCTGCTGGTCGACCTGTGTATCGAGCTGGGTGTCCGTCACGCATCTCTCCGCTTGTACAATGTGCCAACCCTTCAACCTTTCAACCCTTCAACCCTTCAACCCTTCCTTACTTCAGGATCTTCGTCACCACGCCGGCGCCGACCGTGCGGCCGCCCTCGCGGATCGCGAACCGGATCCCCTCGTCCATCGCCACCGGGATGATCAGCTCGATCGTCATCTGGATGTTGTCGCCCGGCATCACCATCTCCACCCCGGCCGGCAACTCCACGCTGCCCGTCACGTCGGTCGTCCGGAAGTAGAACTGCGGCCGGTACCCCTTGAAGAACGGCGTGTGCCGCCCGCCCTCTTCCTTCCGCAGCACATACACCTCGGCCTCGAACGTCGTGTGCGGCTTCACCGAGTTCGGCTTCGCCAGCACCATCCCGCGCTCGATCGCTTCCTTCTCGATCCCGCGCAGCAACAGCCCGACGTTGTCGCCCGCCGTCCCCTCGTCCAGCAGCTTGCGGAACATCTCGACGCCCGTCACCACGGCCTTCTTGTCCGCGTTGAAGCCCACCAGCTGGACTTCCTCGCCCACCTTGATGATCCCGCGCTCGATCCGGCCCGTCGCCACCGTCCCGCGACCCGTGATCGAGAAGACGTCTTCCACCGGCATCAGGAACGGCTTGTCCGTCACCCGCTCCGGGATCGGGATGTACGTGTCGAGGGCGTCATACAGCTCCTCGATCTTCGCCACCCACGCCGGGTCGCCCTCGATCGCCTTCGTCGCGCTCCCGCGGATCACCGGGGCGTCGTCGCCGTCGAACTTGTACTGCGTCAGCAGCTCGCGCACTTCCAGTTCGACCAGGTCGAGCAGCTCCTCGTCGTCCACCAGGTCGCACTTGTTCAGGAACACCACCACCGTCGGCACGTTCACCTGGCGCGCCAGCAGGATGTGCTCGCGCGTCTGCGGCATCGGGCCGTCGACCGCCGACACCACGAGGATCGCGCCGTCCATCTGCGCCGCACCCGTGATCATGTTCTTCACATAGTCGGCGTGCCCCGGGCAGTCCACGTGCGCGTAGTGGCGATTCGCCGTCTCGTACTCGACGTGCGACGTCGCGATCGTCATGATCTTCGTCGAGTCGCGGCGCCCCTGCGACTCCGACGCCTTCGCGACTTCGTCGTACGCGATGTACTTCGTCCCGAAACCCTTGTCGGCCGAGATCTTCGTCAGCGCGGCCGTCGTCGTCGTCTTGCCGTGGTCCACGTGGCCGATCGTGCCCACGTTCACGTGCGGCTTCGACCGATCGAATTTCGCCTTCGCCATTTCAAATCCCCGATTCCGTGTGAACGGGCGAAGCATACTTCGCCCCTACGATGTCCGTATGATATCCATCCATCATCCATCATCCAGCTACCAGAGCTCGCGACCGGGATTGAACCGGTGACCTCATCCTTACCAAGGATGTGCTCTACCAACTGAGCTACGCGAGCGAGCGGGCGACGAGACTCGAACTCGCGACCCTCAGCTTGGAAGGCTGATGCTCTACCAACTGAGCTACACCCGCATGGTCCTGCGTACCGCCCTCCAACTGCACTGCGCACTGCGACGTTCATGGTGGGGGTAGGATTCGAACCTACGTAGGGCGAAGCCCGGCAGATTTACAGTCTGCTGCCATTAGCCACTCGGCCACCCCACCTGATCCTGCATCCTGCCCAACCGGGACCACAAACAACTCCACTGGAGCTGACGGAGGGACTTGAACCCACAACCGCCCGATTACAAATCGGGTGCTCTACCAGTTGAGCTACGCCAGCAACAAAAAAAATGCCCCGAACTCCGGCAGACCCCAAAACTACCGAGGTACGCAAGTGGCGTCAACGGGCAGACGCGAGAAGCGGAGGCGAGGGAGAGTGAGAGACTGGAGACTAGCGGGAGGGACCTAGGCGGCCGGGCCGGGGGCCACCGGCTTGCCGTAGCGCAGGTAGAGGGCCGGGACCAGGAAAAGATTGAGGATTGTGGACGAAATCAGCCCTCCCAGGATCACCACGGCCAACGGGTACTCGATTTCGTGGCCCGGCGAATCCCCCCAGACGATCAGCGGAAGCAGCGCCAGGGCGGTCACCGAGGCGGTCATCAGGATCGGCGACAGCCGCTCGGCCGCCCCCCTGAGCACCAGGTCCCGCCCGAACGGCACCCCCTCCTCGAGTTCCAGGTGCCTGTAGTGGCTGACCAGCATGATGCCGTTGCGGGCGGCGATGCCGAGCACGGTGACGAACCCCACGATCGAGCCGAGGGAGAGCACGCCGCCGGTCGCGAGAACGCCGACCACCCCGCCCACCAGCGCGAACGGCAGGGCGGCGAAGACCAGCCCGGCAAGGCGGACGGTGTCAAAATCGATGTACAGGATCAGGAAGATCCCGACGAGCGAGAGCAGTCCCAGTGCCAGAAGCCGACGACTTGCCTCGCGCTGGGCGGTGTACTCGCCCAGGAACTCCGGGTGGTACCCTGCTGCGAAGGGGAGGGCCCGCACCTTGGCCTCGACATCACGAGCCACGCTGCCCAGGTCGCGCCCCTTCGCGTTGGCCGTGACGTCGAGCCGACGCGAGGCCTTCTCGCGGGTGATCTCGTTGGGTGTGGGGACGACGCGCACCTCGGCTACCTGCGATAGTGGCACCGTCCCGCCCGAGGGGAGGCCGATCGGGAGGGTCCGCAGCGAGGTGATGTCACTCCTGATTGCCGGGTCACCCCACACCACCACATTGAACGCGCGCTCTCCCTCATAGACCTGGCCCACCCGTTCGCCCTTCACCAGCGTTGCGACATGCTGACGGATGGTGCCGGCATTGAGTCCCAGTCGCGCCGCCTGATCGGTGCGCACCACCACCTCGACCTGCGGTACGAGCACCTGCTGCTGCACCTTGAGGTCTGCGATGCCTTCCACCGAATCCATCACGGCGGCCACTCGCGTTGCCGTGGTGCGCAGCACCTCCAGGTCCGGCCCGTAGAGTCGCACCACGACCGACGCGCTGGTGCCGGTCAGCACCTCCTTGATGCGCTCGCGCAGGTAGGTGAGCACATCCCGATAGAGGCCGGGATACTGATCGACTACGCGCTGCACCTCGTCGATCGTCGGCTGATAGGGCACGTCGGGATCGATGCTGATCCACAACTCGGTGAAGTTGGGTCCCACCACCTCGTCGGCCACCTCGGCGCGCCCGATATGAGCACCGAAGTTGCGCACTCCCGGCACGGCGCGCAGATCCTTGCTTGCCAGGATGGTCACCCGCGTCATCGCCTCGAGCGATGTCGCGGGTTTCTCGACAAAGTGCATCAGGAAGTCGTACTCCTTGAAGTTCGGCAGGAACTGCTCACCCAGAAATGGCAACACGGCAAACGCGACGACAACCGACGCGGTGCCGGCAATCACCGCCCGCCGGGGCCGGTCGACCAGCGCCGGCAGCCATGCGAGGTACCGCGCCCGGAGCCGCACGACCAGCGGCGGGTCGTTGTCGCCCAGTGGAGCGGACGGCAGCAGCATCAGCGAGAGCGCCGGCGTGACAATCAGCGCCACCAGCAGCGACGCCATGATGGCGAGGACGTACGCGGCGGCCAGCGGTCGGAAGAAGGTTCCCGACACACCACCCAGGAAGAACACCGGCAGGAAGACGAGCGCCACGATGAAGCTGGCGTAGACCACGGCACTTCGCACCTCGAGCGACGCATCCAGGACAACCGCAAACGCGGAGCGCGGCGTCGCGCTGACGCGGTTCAGTCGCAACCGACGTACAATGTTCTCGACGTCGATGATCGCGTCGTCCACGACCTCACCGAGGGCGATGATCAGGCCAGCCAGCACCATGGTGTTGATCGTTCCGCCCTGCCACTGCAGCATCAGCGCCGCTGCGAGAAGCGACAACGGGATCGCGGTGAGCGAGATCATCGCCGTGCGCCAGTCCCGGAGGAACAGGGCGAGCACGAGGATCACGAGCACGGCGCCGATCAGCAGCGCGCGCGCAAGGTTCTGCAGCGACATCTCGATGAAGGTCGCCGGACGGAAGATCGCCGGATCCACCTCCACTCCGGCGAGCGCGGGCTCGAGCGCGACCAGCGCCTCCTCGATGCCGCGAGTGACGTCGAGCGTGTTGCCCCATGGCTGCTTCTCGACAATGAGCAGCACACCGGGCCCATCGTTGATGACGGCGTCGCCGATCGCGGGAGGGTTGCCTTCGACAACCCGCGCGACGTCACCCAGCGTGATGACCGCACCGCCCTGCTGCACCACCGGTGCACGGGCCAGGTCTGCGGCATCGATCACGTCACCGCGCTGCGTCACTGCGAGGCGCTGGTTGGCCATGTCGACAAACCCGCCAGCACTGATCGACACCGCGTCGCGGGTGGCCTTCGTGACCTCGTCGAGCGTCACGCCGCTGGCGCGCAGTCGATCCGGGTCGACCAGCACCTGCAGCTCACGATCGCGCTGACCCCAGATCGCGACATTCGCGACGCCGGGCACGCCGATCAGGCGCGGCCGGATCGTCCACCGCGCCAGCGTGGTGAGTTCGGTCTGGGTGAGCGTTTTCGACGACAAGCCCGACCTTGAGGACGCGACTTGTCGACGAAAGCGGCGAGAGAAGGACCGGTCGATGGGCGACTGACGGCAATTGCGCGGTGAGCGTCGCCATGCGTTCGCTGACGAACTGCCTGGCTTCGAGGAGGTCGGTACCGCGATCGAACAGCAGCACGACACTCGACAGGCCGAGCACGGATTTCGAACGCAGCGTCGCGAGATACGGTGTGCCGTTGAGCGCCTGCTCGATCGGCGCCGTCACCAGTGCCTCGACTTCCTCCGTCGAGAGTCCCGGCGCCTCAGTCTGGATCTCGACCAGCGGCGGGGCAAACTCGGGGAAGACATCGAGCGGCGCTGTCGCCGCAACCTGGATCCCCACCACCATCGCCACGATCGCCAGTGCCGCGACCGCAACGCGGAGCCGGAGCGCGGCGGCGATCAGTCCGCGCATCTACTTGCCCGGCCCGAATTCCACGCCGAACAACTCAGCCGCTCCGGAGGTCACGACCATCGTGCCGGGGGCCGGGCCTCTCGTGAGCGCCGCTCGGCCACCGGTGATCCGTCCGATCTCGACGCGTCGACGCACAAACGTCACCGAGTCGACCCGTTCGTAGACCCACGCGCCGCCGTAGATGTCATGTACCACCGCCCCGGCGGGAATCGTGAGCATCATGTCGCCGGACGACGAACCCGGCATCGTCACGTTTACGCGCTCTCCCGGCCGCAGGCGCCCCGCCCCACCGGAGATCGCGTAATAGAGATCGACAGACGACGATGCCGGATCGGCAGTGGGAGGGGCGGTCACGGGCGTACCCCGCAACGCCATCCCTTCAGCGCCTGTGCCGAGCGGAGCCACCGATACCGCACCACGGCGATTGAGTCCTGCGAGCTCGCCCGAGAACACCGGTACACGCACCCACAACGTCCCGAGTTCGACAACCTCGAGCAGCGGTGAACCGGCGGGGACCGTCTGCCCCGAACCAACGTTGAGTGCCAGCACCGTCCCCGATGCCGGTGCCGTGACGACAAGGGCCGGGATACCGCGCCCGTCTCGTCCGCCACCCGCGACGAGGCGCTGCTGGGCATCTGCCGTCGCGAGCGCTGCCCGAGCAGCGATCAGCTCGGCTTCGGCCCGCTCAAGGTCGCGCGTCGACACGAGCTGTTCGGCGTGGAGTTTTCGCGCACGGTCTGCCTCGCGCTGGACCTGTTGTAAACGGGCACGGGCGATGTCGAGTGACTCGTCGGTCCGCTGCAGGTCCCGATCCGGAGGAAGCGGGGCCAGTCGCAACAGGGCCTGCCCTCGCGACACCGTTGCCCCGGCGGAGGGAATTGCGCCCGCGGCCGGAACCAGCACGGTACCCGCAAATGGAGCCGACACGATCAGGGAGTGACCGGGCGGGGCCATCACGACGCCACCGATGACCCGTCCGGCGCCGACCGTGGTCGACTCGACCGCGGCGGTCTCCACGCCGAGGCGGATGACAGCCTCGGACGAGAGAGTGACGGTGGTGAGCTTGGCCTCGGTGGTCGGGTTGGCGACCTTGGCCGCGACAGGAGCATCGGGCGGCGAATCGTCCTTGCAGCCACCGATCAGCATGAGCGCCATGACGAAGGCGCAGAGGTGTCTGGGGATGTGACGGCGACGTTGCATCACCACTCCGTACGTCCGATGAGTGCGAGGTAGTCGGCAGAAGCCGCCTGAAAACGAACCAGCTCGGTGACGAGCGACTGTGCGGCGTCGCGTTCGCCTCGCATCGCATCGAGCACCGGCAGGAGGTCGGCGCGTCCCTCGTCGAGCAGCCGTACCGATCCGGCACGGAGCCGTTGGGCAACCGGGAACAGCGTGTCCCGCAGGAATCGGGAGCGCAAGGCAGCCTCGTCGCGCCGCACGCGAACGCTCGCAAGCGCCGCCTGGGCGGCGAGCCGCTCTTCGCCCGCGCGCGCCGCAGCAACTGACGCGAGGGCGTTGGCCTCCCTGCGCAACGCGCCGCCGGAATTGAAGAGCGGGACCGGGATCGCGAAGCCGAAGATGTGGTTGGTCGGCGTCTCGTGCGGCCCCCATTCGAGGCCGGCGATGACGCTCGGGAACGGCAAGCGTGCGATCGACGCGGCATTGTAACGGGCACGGGCAGCGATCGAATCGGCAACCGCCCGGCGTACTATCGGGAGGTCTTCAACAGCTGACGTCGCACCGAGGGGCGATTCCGCATCGAGTCCCTCATCGAGTGGCCCAGCCAGTGGCGGCAACTCATCCACCCCCAGCGCCCGGGAGAGTTCGGCCCGTGCGACTGGCGGCATCTTCGCGCGCGCGCGACAGCATCAGCCACACCCGCCCGGCTTCCTGCCGCGCCTGGTCGGCCTCGATAATCGACACGTCGCCTGCTCCGAGCCGACGCTGCATACCGAGTCCGATCGAATCGGCAATCTGCGCCTGCTCGCCGATCAGGCGCTCGAGTTCCCGCGCACCGAGCGCCGCGTAGAATGCGTGCCGCACGTCGCGGGAGAGGTCCGCCAGCTGCTGCACCGAATCGGCGACGCCGCCCTCGAGCAATGCGCGACCGGCCGCACGATCGGCGCCTCGGCGCAGCAGCCATCCCAGTGGCTGTGACACGACCGCCTTGCGGGTCGGCGCATCATGATCGAACTCGACCTGCAGCGACGGGTTGGGGATCAGGCCGGCGAGCCCGAGCGCGGCGCGACCACGTTCTGCCGCGGCCGACGCGATGAGCGCCTGCGGACGGTGTGCCCGGGCGCGCGCAAGCGCCTCATGGATCGTGAGGGAATCGGGTGTCGCGCCCTGCAGCATCGTGGCAAAGAGAACGACGAGTATCGGAGACGCTCCTATCGACGGTGTACAGCCGCAGTCCCGTCGCGGCTGTCACGCACTTCCCATCCGGCCGATGCCAGAAGATCGCGAATCCGGTCAGCCTCGGCAAACTGCCTGCCGAGCTTGGCGGTGGCACGCCGCGATGCCCAGGCCAGCGCCCAGGCTTCGTGCTGGTTCACGTCGTCCGGTGGGGTGTCGTCCAGCTCGCCCACGGCCTCCGAGGCCGACGATGCGGCCGGCACCACCGACACCGCCGACTTGCCTGGAGCCGGCAGCACCTGCAGCACTTCCGTCGCTCGCTCCCAGCCCGCCCGGAACGCCGTTGTTGGCGCCTCACCCGCATCAAGGAGCCGGTTACCCTCGCGTGCTGCGTCGAACAGCGCCGCCAATGCACGCGGGGTGTTGAGGTCGTCGTCCATCGCGTTACCAAACTGTTCGCCGAGCCGTGCGTTGAGATTCTCGAACGCCGCGCTGTTGCCATCCGATGCGACGGCCAGGCGACCGGCGAACTCGCCCAGGCGTCGCGATCCCTCGCGCGCCGCATCGAGCGCCTGATCGGTGAAGTCGAGCGCCTGACGGTAATGCGTGGTTGCGAACAGCAGCCGAACCGTGCCGGCATCGACGCCTTCCTCACGCAGGTCACGCGCAGTGAGGATGTTGCCGAACCGCTTCGACATCTTGGTGCCCGACATCGTCAGGAACTCGCCGTGCATCCACACTCGCGCAAAATCCGCTTGCCCGGTGTGGGCGCAGCTCTGGGCGATCTCATCCTCATGGTGCGGGAAGACCAGATCGACGCCACCGGCGTGAATATCGAGGACGTCGCGCCCCCACTTTGCCTTCAACAGGTCGAGCGCCATCGCCGAGCACTCGAGGTGCCAACCGGGCCGACCGCGACCGAACGGCGCATCCCACGCCGCCCCCGCCTTCTCATCGTCGTCGCGCACCGACTTCCACAGCACGAAGTCGCGGGCGTCTTCCTTGGCGTATTCGTCGGCACTCACCCGACCGCTGGCGTTGGCGCGCAGCTCACGGGTATCGAGGCGGGAAAGCTTGCCGTAGGCCGGAAAGCGCTCGATCGAGAAGTAGACCGACCCGTCGTCACCACGATACGCCACGCCCTTGTCGAGCAGCGACTGCACCAGTGCCACCATCTGGGGCACGAAATCGGTCGCTCGCGGATACGCGTCGGCCGGCGCGATCCGGAGATACTCACAATCGGCAAAGAATGCCTCGATGAACGGCACGGCGAGCTCGGCGATCGTAACCCCGCCGGCGAGCGCGCCCTTGATCATCTTGTCATCGACGTCGGTGAGGTTCATGACATGGAAGACATCGTAGCCGCTCGCACCCAGCCAGCGGCGCAGCACGTCCTCGAAGATGAACGTCCTGAAGTTGCCGATATGGGCGTAGTTGTAGACGGTCGGGCCGCAGGTGTAGAGCGACACCCGTGGTGGATCGACGGCCACGAACGGCTCCACCGCACGCGTCATGGTGTTGTGGAGCGAAAGCGTCACGAACCGCTCGCTGCGGCGATGTCGGACTCGATGTCAGCCGGCCCGTAATGCCGCACATGTACCGTCCGCTGCGGGAACGGAATCTCGATTCCTTCATCGTCAAAGCGGCGCTTGACCCTGAGGCGGAACTCGCGCGCAGCTTCCCACTGGTTGCCGGGTTCGGTGCGCACGGTCACCCTGATCAGGATCGCGTTGTCGGCCAGTTCCTGCACGCCGAGCACCTCCGGCAGTGCCATCGAGCCGGTGCTGTCCAGTGATCGTCCTTGCTGAAGCGTTCGGCCTCCTCGCGGAGGATGGTGATCGCGCGGTCGAGGTCGGTGTCATACGACACGCCGATATCGAGTATCGCCCGCGACCAGCCGCTGGTTCGATTGCTCACCATGGTGATCTGGCCGTTCGGGATGATGTGCAGCGTCCCGTCGATGTCGCGGAGCATGACCAGGCGGAGTGTCATCCTCTCCACGGCACCCTTGCGGCCCTCCACCTCGATCACGTCACCGACGGCGAACTGTCCCTCGGTGAGGATGAAGAAGCCACTGATGAAATCCTTGACCAGGCTCTGTGACCCGAACGAGATGGCGAGCCCGAGGATTGCCGACGCGCCCAGGATCGGCGCGATATCCATGAACTCGTTGAGGATCATGATCAGGGTGAGGAGGAACAACACCGCGCGGCCCACGCTGCGCATCAGCTGCGAGACGGTCTGGGCTCGCTTCTCGTGGATCGTCATCCTGGTTTCGTCATCATCGTCGGCGTGCACGACGATCCGGTGAGCGAGGTACTTGATGAGCTGCCAGCCGGCGAACGCCAACAGGAGGATCACGCCAATCCGGATGGCGGACCCGATGACGACGTCGGCCTCCATGCCTATGGAGCCGAGGAAACCCTCGATGTCTGATTTCAGGTCGAACAGCGTGGTCTTGAGAGATTGCATCCCGGCAACTTGGGGGGTGGTGGCGGGGCGGTCAACGCCGACCTCCAGTCCGCTCCCCGATCACGCGGCCCACCCGCTCCACGGACCCGGACGGTACACGGATCGTTGGAGGGATGCCTGCGGGGAGGCGTCCCCCCGTCCGAGTGATCGTGCGAGGTGGGGCCCGCTCGATCGGCGCGCGGATGCTCCAGTAGACCGGCACCCAGGTGCCGGTGCTGTCGGTCGCAAAGCGCACCACGCCGCCGGCCGCTCCCTTCCCCACCGTCGACGGCAGGTTGACGTGGGTGTAGCTCAGCTCACGCACGGCCAGCGTGACGGGATCGAGGCGAATCTCACCCGCCAGGTCCACCAGCTTCGCCTTGGCAACCGGCTCGAAGCGGATGACGATGTCGTTGGTGCGCTTGTCCGGCCGCGACACTGCAAAGCAGTGGCTCGACTGGAACCACTCGGCGAACAGCACGGCGAGGTCGGGGCCGTACCACGTGCGGCCACCGCCGAGTACTGGGGGAATCTCGGCGGCGAAGCCGAACGCACGCAGCGAATCCTGGCTGATGCTGCCGATCGGCCACTCACTCAGCACACCGCTGCTCGAATCGGCCTGCATCACCCTTCCGTCAACCATGACGGTGACCACCTCGAGGATCTCGAACTGCCTGGCGCCCGACTCGATGGTCGCCTCCATGACCTCGAGTGCGCCGGCCGTGGCATCAAGCAACCGGGTCCACGTGTCTATGTCGCCAACGCCGCCGCATCCCTTGCCATCGGCCAGTGCGCGAATCGCGGGAAGCGTTATGGCGTGAGGCGCCATGGTGAGGTCGCCCAATGCGAACGTGGCGAGTGGGGAGAGAGGACGCGGCGTGTAGCCGATCGCGACAATGCGAACCGAGAGACCGTCTCGCACGGTCGGCATGAGCGCGAATGCGCCCGACTCGCCGCTCAAGGTCCTGGCCCGCACGGTGCCAGCGCTGTCGCGCAGTTCCACCAGGGCACCCGCGATCGGGCTTCCTCGCACGGCGTCGAGCACGCGACCGCGCACCACTTGCGCGCTCGCCGCGCTGCCCGGGATGATCGCCGCGAGCACGGCGGCGAAGAGCAGCCACCGGAAATGCGCATTCACGACGGCCTTCTCCGATCGCCAGATTGTCACATGCCGCCGCGCGACCTGCGTTGTCATGGTCGCGGTGAGCGTGGCTGGCCGGCGTCGGGGGCCAGGCCGTGCACTTCGTCATGGCGAATCTCGCCGCCCTCCACCGCCGCGTAGCCGGTCACGCCGCTGGCCGCGAGTACACCGACCAGGACCGCGATCGATCCGCCGCGATGGATTGCTCCGCGGCGTCCCATCATCAGCACCACCAGCGCTCCTGCAGCAACCGCGAGGGCGGCAAGTCGTGCTTTCTCTCCGACCTCTTCATGATCGTGAATCCGGGTGCGGCTCGCCCACGGCGTGTCCTCCACCACCTCCTCGGCGCCCTCACCGCTCCAGACCACGAACGCCGTTATCGGTCCCAGGAGCACGGCACCGAAGAGGGCCAGCCGGATCACGGCGTCGTGCCGCCTCGCGAGCCCCCACGCCAGCGCCAGCGCGACAAAGGGGAGGCCAAGCACGGGGATGTGGTTGGTCATGAGGTGGAGCCAGGCCTGATTCATTTTGGGGTCTCCGGAGAGCGTCGCCCATTCACGGTTCGGTCACGGGGGCGCGACCGGAAACTCGTGGGACTGATGAAGGGTAACCGCGTTACGAACAGTCCAGCGGTGGACCGCTGACGCCGAATCGCTGCTAAGACCATGAACGATGACGCCGGCGCGCCGCCCCTGCCACCTGCCTTTCATTGACGCGACAGGTGGCGGACGGACCGCATCGCCACGGCTCGAGCGCCGTGACGAGGCTGCCCGACCGAAGACTATGGGGTGACGGTCAAGGGTGACGCGACCGGCCCCAGCACGCGTACGCCGTTGACCCGGTAGTAGGCCCGAACATCGGTCGTCCCTGGCGCCAAGCCCTTGACCACCGCACGCTGTTCCCGCTGGTTCGGGTAGAACTGTGTCGACGTGACGTTCGCCACTCCCGAGAACACGGTGACTATCTCGATGTCGGCGCCCGTGGCCGGCATCGTCCGGTTCCCGTTCGCGTCGAGCAACGTGGCGACGAACGTCTGGGTGCCGTCTACCCGAACGCTTGCAGATGGCGGCGCGATGTGGATGGCGGCGGGCGCACCCGTCGGACCCGGCAGCACGTTCACCGTCAATGAGGTGCTTTTCGGGGGCGTCGCCGGCCCCGTGGCGATAACCGTTACCAAGTATGGTCCTGGTGCGACGGCCTGACCCGCACTGACCGTGACGATACGCGATGACAGCGGACCGCTGAAGGTGACGCCGATTCCTTGAGGCGCAGTCGCGGAGAACTCCACGCCATTGTTGTAACCGCCAAAACGCTGGATCATGGTGGTCGCTTCCGCCGTCCCGTTCTGGGGGATCCAGACCGCGCTTTCGTCGAGGCTCACCGCGAAGGTGGCGTTGGTCACGGTCACGCTGAACGTGACCGCCTGATCGGCGAGCGGCGGCGCGGACGCCACCAGCGTCACCGAGTAGTTGCCGGGCAGCGTGGTTCCCGGGATCCGGATCTCGACGCTGCCGGTTTCTTCACCGGCCGCGAGCTGCGGGAATGGCAGGATCACGGTGATGCCCGGTGAGGCAACCACGGAGAGGGAGATCGGCGTGGTGACGCCGTTGCGGGCAGCGCGATAGCCCCGAAAGAACGTCATCCCCGGATTGCCGACGGTCAGTTGCGCATCCATGGTCAGCAGGAAGGTTCCGGCCGCGGTCACCGGGACCGACGCCACCACCGACACGGGACGGTTCCCGTTCGATTGCGTGGTGATGTTGATCAGCTTTGTGCCCGCCGACGCGCCTGCCGGGACACTGAACGGAAGACGAATTTCCGTGACGCCGGCAGGGATCGTGAGCCCTGACCACTGCAGCGCAGCTTGCGGCGGGGACGGATCCACCGTGATCGACAGGTCGAATCCGTCTGCGCGGACCACATAGAGATCGAGGCTACCTGTGCCGCCGGGAGCCGCCGGCGTGATCGGTCCGACGACCACGGTATATGCAGGTGGATCGATATCATCAGCTGGATCTGGCGTGAAGCAACCGGCCAGCGCGGTACCAAACAGCAGGACAGCAGACACGCGCCGCAGGGCGGCGTGAGTCGATCGCAAGGGAAGCATGGGTGTGGGTCCGAGAGTGGGGTGGCATCGGGGCGCAACGGAGGTCAGCGAGTGACCGCTGACCTCCTAATGATATACGTCCGTTGGCCACAATCGTGCGCCGTGCATGTGTGCAGCTGTTCCGCCGAGACTCGATGTGCGCGCCCGTTCCACTCCTTTCAGCGGGCTGGGGACGCCGCCTTGCGCGCATGCGCCGCTGCAATCGCCTCGATCAACGGCGCGCTGTCGAACCGCACCGGGTCGGTGCAGGGCAACCCCGTCTCGCGAGTGGCTTCCTCGCACGCGAGCCACGCGGCCTCGTCGTCGAGATCGTAGGTGTTCATCGCGATGCCAATCACCTTGGTGGGGTGCACCGCGCCGCCTATCGATTCATACATCGCGACGTACTCTGACAGCGGTGGGATCCTGAGCCAGCTCGCCTGGCGATAGTCGCCGATGTAATCGCGACTCGCCTGGTGACAGAGGATCATCGCGTCGGGACATGAGCCGTGCAGCAGGCCGAGTGTGACGCCGCTGTAGCCCGGGTGATTGATGCTGCCCTGCCCCTCCACCAGCACCACGTCGGCGCCATCGGCGCCCTGCACCGTGATCCGCTCGGCGGCGCCCGCGATGAAATCGGCGACCACCGCGTCGACCGCGATGCCCCAGCCCTCGATCATGATGCCGGTCTGGCCGGTCGCGACGAAGTTGGTCTTCAACCCGCTGTCGTTGAGCTCCTTCACGAGCTGCAGCTGCGCGGTCATCTTGCCGACGTTGCAGTCGGTGCCGACGGTGAGAACCACCAGGGCATCCAGCTGCTTCGCGAGCCCCGATGCCACCGGCAGGTCGGTGGGCGGCTTCCGGATGTCGGTGATGGTTCGTCCATGCACCCGCGCGGCCTCGGACAGCACCGGGTCGTCACCGAGGAAGGTGTGCAACCCGCTCACGATGTCGCAGCCCCCTTCCAGCGCTTCCCGCAACCAGTCGCGCCACGCCTCGGGCAGCCGTCCGCCCTGTGGTGCGATACCAACGAGCACCGAGTTGGCGCCGAGTGCGAGCCCTTCCTGCATGCTCGCCACGACGGGCGTTGTGCCGCCGAAGCCGAGCACGTCCTGCGCGGTGCGTCCGGCCTGCTGACGATCGAGCACCGCCACCACCCGGTCGGGCTGGTAGCGGATGATCGAGTTGGCAGTTTTTGACGTCATCGGGCCGAAGTCGCCGTCGGCCAGGATCAAGTGTCGCAATTGGCTCACGGCGTGCCGGTCTCCCCGTCACGAGGCTTGCCGCCCTGGCCGATCTGCTTCGGCATCTCGGTGGTGCCAGCCTTGAGCGCGCCCATCTTTGCCTTGAGCTCCAGCAGCTGCTGGTCGGAGCTGCCGTGGTACTCGAGCTGCTCGAACTCCTTCATCAGGTTGTCGCCGGTGAACTCCTGCTGCAACTCGGCGGCCGCCAGCGCCTTGCGCTCGTTGTTCTCGATCTTCTCCTGCATCCGCTCGAATGACTCGAACGCACTCTTGTCGCCCATCCCCGACAGCGTGTCCTGGATCCGCTGCGTCGCCTCGGCGCGCCGCGCGCGGGCCACGAGGATGTTCTTCTTGCGCTTGGCTTCCTCGATCTTGTCGTTGAGCTGCCGCAACGAGTGCTTGAGCGCCTCGGTCTCGGTCTTGCTCTTCGTCCAGGTTTCGTGGAGCTGCTGCGCGCCCTGCAGCGCCTCGTTGTAGCGCATCAGCGCCTGCTTGGCGAGATCGTCGCGGCCTTCCTGCACGGCCAGCATGGCGCGGCGCTCCCAATCCTCCGCCTGCTTCTTCATCGCCTGCGCGTCGGCCTCGAGCTTCTTCTCGTCGGCAATCGCCTGCGCCACCTGCTGGCGGGCCTTGTCGAGCTGGGTGCGCATGTCGACGATCAACGTCGTGAGCATCTTCTCGGGATTCTCGGCCCGGGAGATGAGGTCGTTGAGGTTCGAGCGCACCATCGTCGCGAATCGTTCAAACATTCCCATCGTGGTCACCCCTCCCGGTACGGAGCGAGCGCGCTCACGTGTGATGCGAGCGCAAGCGAGAGCGAATCGACGCTCGCCTCGAACTCGGTGAAGTCGAGATCAGCCAACAGCAACGCATCGGTCAGCACCACGACGTCGCCCTCAAGGCCATACGAGCCGTGGACCAGGTCGCGGGCGTTGTATTCCAGCAGCTGCCGCGACATCGCCGCGGCGCGTTGGGGATCATTCGGCATCGGCATCACCCGGACCCGCATGACCAGCACCGGCGGCGCGTAGTGCACCACCAACTCCGCGTCCTCGGTGGTTCGCACCACCCACATGTCCTCGGCAACCGACTCGACATTCAGGTCGAGACGATCGAGATAGGCCTGCACGTCCTCACAGGTCGTCATTGGTACTCCTCCAGCCCGGGAAGCCGGGTGTTCGTGATCGGGAAACGTAGTGCGGGCCGAACGACCGGCCAACGTGGGGCAGGCGTCATGACGCGTCCGGGGTCTCGGCGTTGCGACTGACCAGCAGCCGCTCGGCAAAATCGGTGCGTTCCTCGAGCTCGGCGACGCGGGCCCGCAGCTCGTCGAGCTCGCCGTACAGTTCGGCGGGCACTTCCATGATCTCCGGCGAGTCGTGACGGTGGCCGCTGATCCGATGACCGATGGCCTGCCCGATCGGGCTTCGTGAGATCATCCAGAGCCCGCCCATCGCGATGCCCCAGATCGGGATCGAAGCCGGGCCGATCTCGTGCGAAACCTCGGCGAGCGCGCTGAAAATTGCGATCACGCTGATTCCCAGCGCGACAAAGAACCAGCCGTTGTTACTGGGTTGTGCCATTCGGCCCTCCCCGTCCCTCGCTGATCAGCATGCGCTCGGCAAAATCAAGCCGACTCTCCAGCTCCATGACCCGGGACTGTTCCAGTGACAACTCATGTAGCCGCGCCTCGATGTCTTCGACCCGCATGACCAGCTGGTCATCGGGGAGCTGATCGCGGTCGCCTTCGAGCATCTTTCCAATCGCTCGGCCGATGGAGCTTCGCGCGAGACCGACGAATCCTGCAGCACCCACCGCCAGGATCACCAGCGGCATCGGATTGTTGAACTGGTGCGACGATTCGAGCACGAATACGAGAAATGCAAAGGCCGACGCCACCAGGCCTACGGTCATCAACAGCCCCAATCCGCGCGAACCCGCGTTGCTCATCGTTCCTCCGGTGCAGACAATTCCTGCGGTCGTGCCTGCGTCAGCAACCGCTCGGCGAAATCAACACGTTCCTCCAGCTCCGCCAAGCGGATGAACTGGTTGTCGACCTCACCTGACGTGAGTGCACGATTCTCGATATCCGCCAGCCGGGCCTCGATCGACTCAAGGTGCGTGGCATCCGACCCACCCTTGCCCTCGACCCGCCTGGCGAAAGCCTTGATCAACGGCGTCATCGCCGCCCAGAAGGCGATCTGCCCAGCGCCGATGGCCATCCAGAACGCGAAATCTCCGACGCCATCTCCCATCACGACCGATCCTGGTTGGGAAGCACGGCGTGGGTGCGCTGCGTCAACAGGCGCTCCGCAAAGTCGAGACGCTCCTCGAGTTCGTGCATCCGCGCACTCACGCCGTCGAGCTCGGCCACCCGGTCGCGGAGATGCGACACCTCGTCGAGCAGCGCCGCATCGCTGACGCCATGCTCGATCCGGCGGCTCCACGCGCGCACCAGCGGCAGGACCAGGAACACCGCCGCAATGATGAAGCCGAGCATGGCCACCGCGGGAGCGATGGCGTCGAAGGTCAGGATTGTGGACACGGACCCATCGGGCGGCGCCGGCGGAAGCGGAGGGGGACCCTGGATCATGATTGGGTCTCCGACGCATCAGTGCCCTTCGCCAGCAATCGCTCGGCGAAATCAACCCGCTCCTGCAACTCGGTCATCTCGGCGCGAAGGCGGTCGAGTTCATCCCATACCGCATGATCGGGCTCGGGGTTCGCCAGCGGCTGGGGTCCGTGACGGAGCCGGTCGGCGAACGCACGTCCGACCGGCGAAACGGCAAGCAGAAACAGGGTGCCGCCACCGAAGATGAAGGTGATCGCAAGGATGTCTTCCACGTGCCGGCTCCCCAATCGAAGTGAACACGAGGACTTACGGAGCCCCGCCCGTCGATGTTTCAGTAGGAAACAATCTACTTCCGCGGCTTGAGCTGAACCAGCCGTTCGCGGGCCAGCTTTCGACCGGTGGGTGTGGCGGCGAGCCCGCCTCCGGCCGTTTCGCGGTACCTGACGTCCATGTCACGACCGATCTGCCCCATGGTGTCGACCACCTCGTCGACCGGGATCGGGAACGAGACGCCTGCCAGCGCCATCTCGATGCCGGCCAGCGCCATCGCCGCGCCAGTCGCGTTGCGGTAGACACACGGCACCTCGACCAGGCCGCCGAGCGGGTCGCAGACCAGGCCGAGCGTACCCTGCATGGTGAGCGACACCGCGTGCATGGCCTGCCGGGGGGTTCCGCCCATCATCTCGACCCCGGCCGCCGCGGCCATGCCGGCCGCTGCACCGGTTTCAGCCTGGCAGCCGCCCTCGGCACCGGACAGCGAGGCTCGCACTGCCACGACGGCGCCGACGAGGCCGGCCGTCGCCAAGGCCCGCACCATCGCCGCGTCATCGAGATTGTGTCGACCAGCCAAGCCGAGCAGGACCCCCGGAAGGACGCCGGCACCGCCCGCCGTGGGTGCGGCGACGATCACGCCCATTGCTGCGTTGACCTCCTGCACGGCGAGCGCCGCCGACAGGGCATCGGTGAACACCGTCCCGGCGAGCGGACCGGTCCCGTTGCGCAGCTTCGCGGCGTCGCCGCCGACAAGCCCCGACACCGAGTAGAGGTCGCCCTTGAGACCGCGCTCGACCGCGCCCCGCATCACATCGAGGGCACGTTGCAGGCCGTGCTCCACCTGTTCGCGAGTTCGCAGGCCATCGGCGGCCTCGGTCTGGAGCGCGAGTTCACCCAGCGACACGCCAGCAGCTTCGGCTGCCTCGACCGCTTCGAGCATTGAATCGTACATCAGGACACCCGCTCGACGACTCGCAACGTCTTCACCGCCTTGACCGCGCGTATCCTGTCGAGCGCGTCTGGCGTAGGCGGCGAGTCGAGTTCATAGATGTGGATCGCGTCGCCGCCCTTCTGGCGTCGCGACACTCGCATGGTTGCGAGGTTCACCGCTCCCTCCGACAGCGCCGTCGCCACCGATGCAACGATGCCCGGTTCGTCCCGCGCTACCACCACCAGCGTCGGGTACGCCCCGGTGATCTCGACCGGAAAGTTGTCGATCGCGGTGACCATGATCCGCCCGGCGCCCAGCGACGACCCGGTCAGCACGGCACTGCGCCCATCGCGGCGAACGGTGATGCGGGTGGTATTGGGGTGATGTTCGCCGCGCAGCTTGGTGTTCTCGAAGGTGATCGACATGCCGGCGCGCTCGGCGTCGTCGAGGGCCTCACGGATCCGTTCGTCGTCTGGTTGGTACCCGAGCAGACCGGCGGCAATGGCACGATCGGTCCCATGGCCCGTGCCGGTACGCGCAAAAGACCCATGCAACTCCACCTTCGCGGTCTCCGGCGTGTCGCCGAGCAGTGCACGCGCGATCAGTCCGAGCCGGCACGCACCGGCGGTGTGCGATGACGACGGGCCCACCATGACCGGGCCGATGATGTCGAGGAGGGAAACCATCAGCCCACCAGCTCGGCGGATCGGATCGCCCCGAGCGAGACACCGATCTCCGTGTCGTCGTCGCCCGACGGCTGCAGGAACACTTCGTGCGCCGTCACATGGTCATCCACGCTCACTGGCACGCCGATCACCTCGGTGGCATCGCTCAACACCAGACGCACCGGCAACATGTTGCCATTGGCATAACCCAGGATCTCGAGGATTGATTCGGTCGTCATGGCGTGGCCCTCAGCGGGGGACCGGCCGGATGTTACCTGGCCGCCAGCAGTGCTACCCCTTCAATCTATCCCGGTCGGCGCGCGGGAAGATTGCCGCGGGAGCCGGTGCCGAAGACATCCTGCGACCGGGCACTGGCCTGCACTGCGTCAATCAGACCGTCGAGTTCGCTGCGCGCTTTCCGGACGGCGTGACGATACGCGAGGCGCATGCCTCCGAGCGACAGCCCCCCGACCACTGCCAGGATGGCGGCGCTGAAGGGCAACGCCACCAGCAGCGCACCTTCGGCTATCCCGATTCCCACGCCGATGGCCGCTCCCACCGTCCCGAACGAGGCACCCATGCCGAACCCGAGTTTCGCGTTCTTGCCGATCCCGCTGCGGATGTCGGTGGTGATCACCAGTTCGCAACGCCGCGCGTCACCCGGTACGGCGTGCAGCATCACGCGGAGCAGCGACGCACCCACGCTCGACAAGCTGTACCGCAGGGTGTTGCCGGTCACCGCGGTGTTCATGTAGTCGCCCATGGTCATCGGTCGGCAGAGGAACGTCAGGACCCCGCCGTCGAGAGGATGACCACCGACGGTGTCGCGGAAGAGGAGGCTGTGAGGCGCGTTGGGCAGCACCTGTCCGACAGCGTCGAGCACTTCGCGCGGGCTCGCACCGATCACCCGTGCCACCCGGATCGATTGCTCCACATTGCCGAGCACGAACCGGTCGAACTTCGAACCGCCAGCCTCCATCCTTGCCGGAAGTGCCGCTTCATCATCGGGCAATTCGGCGAGTGCGAGATGGACGAACTCCTCACCGATCCCCGCCTCGACGGCTGCCGCCTCGACATCACCCATGCGGTAGCCGCTGGTCGGCTGCGCCGCGTGCATGCCCGTCGCGAATTCCTCGGCCTGGGCAGTACGCTCTCGAACGCGGCGGGATGCATCCGCCTGGAGCTGTGCGGCACGCAGCCACACCGCCTTGGCTGACGCCTCGTCGAGGATTCGCTCGGTGACAGCCTGCGGGCCGCTCTGGACCTCGTTCATCGCGGCCGCGAGCGCCTCGGCGAGCGCCTCGCCGCTGGAGTAGCGCGCAGCGGGATCCTTGGCGAGGCAGCGGGCCACGACCGCAGCCAGCGGTGACGGCACGCTCGGCGCTGATTGTTCGAGCGAGGGCGCTTCGCGGGTTGCCTGCATCAGGAGCACCGCAGAAGCCTGGGGTGCATCGAACGGCAACCTGCCCGACAACAGCTGGTAGGCGACGACTCCGAGCGAGTACAGATCGGCACGACCGTCGCCGGCTTCCCCCGCGACGCGTTCAGGTGCCATGTAATGCACCGAACCGAGCACCATGCCGTCGGCGGTCATCCCGCTTGCCCGGGAGTCGCGGGCGATGCCGAAGTCGGTGACCATCACCCGCCCGGTGCCGCGCTCGATCATGATGTTTTCGGGCTTGACGTCGCGGTGCGTGACGCCCCGCGCGTGTGCGTACGCCAGCGCCCAGGCGACCTCGCGAACGATGCGCACCACATCGGCCGGTGGGAGCGGCCCACGTGCGCTCAGGCGCTCGGCGGCGGTCTCGCCATCCACATAGCCCATCGCAAAGAACGCAACGCCGTCGAGTTCATCGGCGCGAAAGATCGGGACGATGTTGGGATGAGAAAGCTGCGCCGCAGTGCGGGCCTCGCGCAGGAAGCGCTCGCGGAGGTCGGCGTCGCCCGCCATCGACGGCGGCAACACCTTGACCGCCACCAGTCGGTCGAGCATCAGCTCGCGCGCCAGCAGGACGATGCCCATCCCGCCCCGGCCAAGTTCACGCTCCAGCGCGTACTGCGATGCGAGCCGAGGGCGCAGTTCGTCGATGGTATTCCCGTTCATCCGCAGCACCCGGCCGAGGAATCGTCCTGTGTGGCTGGCCTTCACCGTCGCGACCTGCTCCGGGGTGCCCTCGGCGAGGATGGTTCCACCTCGCACACCGCCGTCGGGGCCCAGGTCGATCACCCAGTCGGCCGTCTTCAGCACATCGAGATTGTGCTCGATCACGATCACGCTGTTGCCCTTTGCCACGAGGCGGTGCAACACGTCGAGCAGGAGACGCACGTCCTCGAAGTGCAGGCCGGTGGTCGGCTCGTCGAGGATATAAAGTGTCCGGCCCGTGTCGCGCTTCGACAGTTCGGTCGCGAGCTTGACGCGCTGTGCCTCGCCGCCGGACAGCGTCGTCGCGGCCTGTCCGAGGTGCAGGTAGCCCAGGCCGACATCGTTGAGGAGGCCGAGCTTCTCGGCGATCCGGGTCTGCGCCGCGAAGAAGTCCATCGCCTCGGCGACGGTGAGTTCGAGCACGTCGGCAATGCTGCGACCCTTGTAGCGTACCTCGAGCGTCTCGCGGTTGTAGCGCCTGCCCTTGCAGACATCGCACGGTACGTACACGTCGGGAAGAAAATGCATCTCGATCTTGACGAGACCGTCGCCCTGACACGCCTCACACCGACCGCCCTTCACGTTGAACGAGAAGCGCCCCGGGCCGTAGCCGCGCATCTTCGCCTCGGGAAGCTGCGTGAACAGTTCACGAATCGGCGTGAAGAGGCCGGTGTAGGTCGCGGGGTTGGATCGCGGGGTGCGCCCGATGGGGCTCTGGTCGATCTCGATCACCTTGTCGATGTGATCGATGCCCTCGATCCGCTTGTGCTCGCCCGGGATCACCTTCGCGCGATAGAACTGGCGCGCCAGCGACTGGTACAGGATGTCGGTGACCAGCGTCGACTTCCCTGAACCGGACACACCGGTCACGGCGACGAACACGCCCAGCGGCACATCGACCGTGACATCGCGAAGGTTGTTGGCCCGGGCACCCACGATCCGAAGCTTGCGTGTCGGGTCGACGGGGCGCCGAACAGTCGGCACGGCAATGCGAAGCTCTCCGCGCAGATACCGTGCTGTGAGGGAGTCGGGGTGCTTGAGCACCTCTGCCACGGTGCCTTCGGCGACGACCTCTCCACCGAATCGACCGGCACGAGGCCCGAGATCGATCAGGTGATCGGCGGCCCGGATGGTGTCTTCGTCGTGCTCGACGACGATCACGGTGTTGCCGAGATCGCGCAGCCCCCGCAACGTGTCGAGCAACCGCTCGTTGTCGCGCTGGTGCAGCCCGATGCTGGGCTCATCGAGGATGTAGAGGACGCCGACGAGCCGCGACCCGATCTGGGTGGCGAGCCGAATCCGCTGCGCCTCCCCGCCCGACAGTGACCCGGCGGACCGACCGAGAGTGAGGTACTCCAGGCCGACATCGCGCAGGAACCGCAGCCGCTCGACGACTTCCTTGAGGATCGGACCGGCGATGTCGGGATCGATTGCTCCGGCACGGCCGCGACCCACCGGGATCGACTCGAAGAACGTGGTCGCGTCCTCGACGGGCAGGTCGACAACGTCGCCGATGCTTTCACCATGGATCAATACCGCGAGCGATTCGGCCTTGAGACGCTTGCCGGCGCACACGATGCAGGGTTGCTCGATCATGTAGCCCTCGAGGCTGTGCCGGACGGCATCGCTCGACGACTCCTTCCACCGGCGCTGGATGTTCTGCAGCACGCCTTCCCACTCACCCTCGACCGCGCGACCCTTGCCACCATCTGCGACGTACGTCACCCGCTTCCCTGGCGCCCCGGCCAGCAGGATCTTCCGGGCGGCAGCCGGGATGTCCTCCCACGCGTCGTGCAGGTTGAAGCCGAAGGTGCGAGCGAGGGTCGGGAGCACGACCTTGCGCAGGTAGCCGCTCGGTTCCCCCCACGGGAGCACGACGCCTTCGAGAATCGAGATGCTCGGGTCGCCCAACACCAGGTCGGCGTTCGGGACCCGTGAGGTGCCGACGCCATGGCATTCTTCGCACGCCCCGAACGGCGAGTTGAACGAGAACTGTCGCGGCTCGAGTTCGGGAAGCGACAGCCCGCATGTGGGGCACGCGAACCGTTCCGAAAACATCCGGGTCTCGACTTCCTTTCCCTTCCCGGTGGCGTGCCGGACCACCTCGACCACGCCGTCGGCAACGCGCAGTGCGGTTTCGACCGAATCGACCAGTCGGCTGCGTTCCGATTCGCGCACCACCAGCCGGTCGACCACCACGGCGATGTCGTGGTTCTGGCGACGATTGAGCTTGGGGACGTCGCTCAGGTCGTGGGTCACGCCATCGACACGCACGCGGGCGTAGCCCTGCTTGCGGAGGTCCTCGAACAGGTCGCGGAACTCGCCCTTGCGGCCGCGGACCATCGGACCGAGGACTTCGATGCGGGTTCCCTCGGGCCAGCCGAGCAAGGTGTCGGCGATCTGGCCGGCACTCGACCGGGTGATCGGCGTACCGTCGTCAGGGCAGTGCGGCACCCCGGCGCGAGCCCAGAGGAGGCGCATGTAGTCGTACACCTCGGTAACGGTGCCGACGGTCGAGCGCGGGTTGTGGGCGGTGGATTTCTGCTCGATCGAGATCGCTGGCGAGAGACCCTCGATGGCGTCCACATCGGGCTTTTCCATCAGGCCCAGGAACTGGCGCGCGTACGCCGACAGGGATTCGACGTAGCGCCGCTGCCCCTCCGCATAGATCGTATCGAAGGCGAGCGATGACTTGCCGGATCCCGAAAGACCGGTGATCACGGTGAGGGCGTTCCGGGGGATCCGCACGGTCACGTTCCGCAGGTTGTGCTCGCGGGCTCCCCGTACGATCAGGTACTCTTCGGCCATAGCCCGGAAGAGTAAGGTCAACGGGGAACGCGGAGCAACGCATGAACCCCGGATCGGCCCGTTGCTTGCTATGGTTGGGGACATGAGCTCCTATCGGCCCACCCTGCGCGCCCTCGCGGCGGTCGCCGTGCTCACGGCGTGGGGCGGAAGCCTGACCTGGCTCGGGCTCCGGCGCCTCGATGCCGGGGAAACGCCCGATCTTTCGACACTCGCGTCACGACGCCTGGCCCCCGGCGAGGCGCGATTCGCCGTCCACATCGGCGACGTGCAGATCGGCAGCGGTGGCTTCACGCTGGACACCTTGTCGCCCGGCTATCGGATCGTCGAGACGCTGACGCTCGAGACAGCGGGCGACACCTCGCTCGCCCGGGCGCTCCGGATGACCGAAACCGAACTCGCACCGGACCTGAGCCTCCGTCAGATCCGAAGCCGCTTCGTGCGACCGGGCGTCTCGCAAACCGGCCTGAGCCGCCTCGCCGACGGCCGCCTGACCTTCCGTTTCGACAGCGGCGGCACTGGCGGTGTCCTGATGGACTCGACGCTGCCCGCCGTTCCGATGGTGGCACTGGCGTACCAGCTGGCCATTCGCGGCGAGCTGCGCGCCGGGCGCCAGGGCCGGGACCTGACGGTGGGTGGGTGGCCCAGCGTGGCTCGGAACACTCGATGGGAAGTGATCGGAGACAGCACGTTGATCTTCCCCGACAGCGCCGAGTTCGATCCGTCGACGCTCCGGTGGAACGCCGTGCACTGGGACACGGCGCAGGTGGTGCGGCTCATCGCGACCGGTCCGACTGGCCCATACACCGCGTGGATCGAGGCGAACGGCACGATCGCCGGCATCGAGTATCCACTCGGCACCCGGTGGGTCCGGACCGACTTCAACCTCGCGGTGTCGGCATTCCGCCGCACGCTCGATGCCGAGCGAGCCACGATCCGTTCAGCGCTGCCCCGGCTCGAGACGTACGCCACGTCATCGGCGCGCCGGGACTCGGTCACCACTCCCCGACGGTTCCAGGTCGTTCGTCCGTCGAACCGCGGGATCGACCTCAGGGCGCTGGCCCAGCTGGGCGGTGGACGACAACAGGTATCAGCCGACACTCTCACGGTGCAGCGCGAATCGTTTTCCACCAGGGTGACCCCGACCAGCGACGTGGGGATCGACCCGCTGGTCCAGCGCGACGCCGCACCGCTATCGGCGTTTGCCGCCGAAGTTTCCCAGGCCGGTGATCGCGCGGCGATCGTGGCCCGGCTGCTGGAATCGCTGCGCAGCAAGGTCACCATTGACACCAGCTATGCTGCGGCGGTCGATGCGCTGGGCACGATCCATTCTGGCCGTGGCCGCCCCGACGGGATCGCCCGGTTGTTTGTTGCCGTCGCACGGGAACTCGGAGTTCCGGCGCGCTTCGTCGTCGGCTTCGCACCATCGACTGACGGGATCGCCACGCACGCGTGGGCCGAAGTCTGGTACGACGGCACCGCGGGGTGGGTCGCCGTCGACCCGGTGATGGGTCGAGCAGCTGCCAGCACAGCGCTGATCCGTCTCGGCTTTGGTGGATCGAGTCATCCCGAAGACCTACTGACCAGCCTCGCTGATGTGAGGCTCATCCCCCTGCCGGACGCGAGGATGCCGTGATTCGACTGCAGCAGGTGAAGAAGTACTACGGCAGCTTTGCCGCGGTGCGCGGGCTCGACCTGCACATCCGACGCGGCGAGCTCTTCGGACTGCTCGGGCCCAATGGTGCCGGTAAGACCACCACGATGCGGATGATCGCAGGGATCGTGGCGCCGTCTGGCGGCACCGTCGAGGTGGGTGGGATCGACATTTTCCGCGAACCGATGCGTGCCAAGGGCCTCCTCGGATTCATTCCCGACCGTCCATTCGTGTACGACAAGCTCACCGGTGCGGAGTTCCTCCGTTTCAGCGCCGGCCTGTACGGACAGGGCGGTCCGAAGGTCGAGGCGTTGATCGACGAACTTCTCGATCTGTTCGAACTTTCCAGGTGGAAGGACGAGCTCACCGAATCGTACAGTCACGGGATGCGCCAGAAGCTGATCATCTCGGGCGCCTTCGTGCATCGTCCCGAGGTGATCGTGGTCGATGAACCGATGGTCGGGCTCGACCCCAAGAGCGCGCGCCTGCTCAAGATCCTGTTCCGCCGCTTCGTCGAACGCGGAGGCACGGTGCTGATGAGCACCCACACGCTGGAGATCGTCGAGGGCTTCTGCGACCGGGTCGGGATCATCCGGCAGGGCGAGCTCGCGGCGTGCGGCACCATGGACGAACTCCGGCTGGACGCCGCCTCGGCCGGTGCAGGCCTCGAGGAACTCTTCCTGCGGCTCACCGGCGAGCATGTCGAACCGAATCTCGATGCCATCCTCGGCTGACCGTCGAATCGAGCCGGGCGTGCTCGACATCCTGCGCCCGAAGCTGCTCAGCGCGCGGGCACGGTTTCGTTCCCGTTCCAGCCGGGCGCCCGGGCGCCGCAACGCGCTGCTCGGACTCGCCGGTCTCGCGGCGCTCGGCGGCGCGTTCGTGGTCGCGTTCCGGTTGGTGTCGTACTTCAAGAATGTTCCCGAGATCGGCTCACTGCTCGCTGGAAAGCTCCTGGGTGTCGCGTTCCTGGCGTTCATGTCGATCCTGCTGCTGTCGAACCTGGTCGCCGCCCTGTCGACATTCTTCCTCGCGCACGATCTCGACCTGCTCGTGGCCGCGCCGCTCGACTGGGGTCGGTTCTACGTCGCCAAGCTCGGCGAGACCGTGGTGCATTCCTCGTGGATGGTGGCACTTCTCTCGGTACCGTTGCTGGCCGCCTACATGATCGCGTGGGATGGTGGATGGCTCTTTCCATTGGTGGCCATCGGTGCGCTGGTGCCGCTCTTCGTGATTCCCGGCGTGATCGGCTCGGCGGTGACATTGCTGCTGGTCAACATCTTCCCGGCGCGGCGCGCACGTGACCTGCTCGGGCTCGTGACGATACTGGCAGCGGGCGGGCTGGTGCTGTTGTTGCGCCTGGTGCAGCCCGAGCAACTCGCACGTCCGGAAGGATTTGCGTCGCTCGTCGACTTCATTTCCGTGCTGCGCGCACCGTCTCATCCCCTGTTGCCGAGCGAGTGGGCGAGTGTGATGCTGATGAACTGGCTCACTCGCGTTGCAGATCCGCTGCCGATCCTGCTCCTCTGGACCACGGCGGGCGCGTTCGTGGTGATGGGCGCTGCGCTGCACCGACGGCTCTATGTCGCGGGTTTTGCGAAGGCCCAGGAGGGGCGAAACGAGGGCGTCCGCAGTGGGCCGCTCGGCTGGCTGGGACGTCGATCGCTCGGATGGATGCGGGTAACGACCCGGGAGTTCGTGCTCAAGGACGTGCGGATCTTCTTCCGGGACAGCACGCAGTGGAGCCAGTTGATCCTGCTCGCGGTGCTGATTGCGGTCTACCTGTTCAACATTCGCGCGCTGCCGCTCTTCACCGGCGAGCAGGTACCGGTTTTTCTCATCACGCTCATCGCGTTCCTCAACCAGGGACTCGCGGGGTTCGTCATCGCTGCGGTGGCGGCTCGATTCGTCTTCCCGGCGATCTCCCTCGAGGGGCGGCAGCTCTGGCTGCTCCGGTCGTCTCCACTCGACCCCCGGGCGATGTTGCGCAGCAAGTACTGGGTGGGGATGGTGCCGCTCATCATCCTGGCGCTGATCCTCACCGTCACGACCAACACGATCCTGCGGGCGAGCGGGTTCATGATGGCCGTGAGTGTCGTGACAGTACTGGCGTACACCCTGGCGGTGGGCGGCCTGGCACTGGGTACGGGCACGCTGTATCCACAGTACGACACGGAGAACGCTGCACAGATTCCGACGTCGTTCGGCGGGCTTGTCTTCATGCTGCTGGCCATTGCGTTGCTGGCGGCCGTGATCGTCCTCGAGGCCGTGCCCGTCACCAGTTACCTCCGCGCCCGGCAATCTGAGGCAGCGTGGCTGCCGTCGCCGATCGATATCGGCGCATTTGTGGCCGCTGGGGCATGCTGTGTTGCCGCGACCTGGATTCCCGTCCGCCTCGCTGCCGCGCGCCTCGAAGAACTGGAAACCTGACCCGCGTTCCTGCGTCCCGTTTCGCACGCCCCCGCTCCAGTCTCCGACCCATACCACCCCGATGATGACCGTGCCGACCGTACCCATCCGTCCGGTTCGCACCTGTCATCCATCATCGGGGGTGTTCCATGCGTCGCTGGTCGTTGCCCATTCTCCTCCTCGCGTTGGCCAGTGCGTGCGCCGACCGGGATCATCCGACCACTCCAAACCCGACCTCGGACGCGGTGCCCGGCAGTGCCACCGCCGCAGCCGCGCGGGAACGCCTCGCCGAGCGTCTCGCGTTCGCGCTTCGCGACCCGGCCACCCGGGCCTCCCTCAAGCAGAAGCTCGATCGGTCGAGGGCTCCCGAGCAGAAGCTTCAGTTTCAGGCGCTCGCGCGCGCCGAGGCCGGCATGTTGCTGGCCGGCCCTGGCGACCGGCAGCAATACCGTCGAGGCTGTCATGGCCGACATGGAGCAGGCACGCCATCTCGAGCTCTATCTCCCCGTCGAATCGCACCGTTCCGCATGGCAGGGTGACGAACAGTTCCTCGTGGCGACAGCAGGCGTCGACGGTGAGGCGCCGGTAGCGTTCGACAGCCGCGGCGTGCGGCGCCGACTCGACGCGGATGTTCCGCCGGCCACACCGGTCATCGCGCTGGTGCCCCAGGAAACCGATTTCACGGGGGGCCGCCCACAGCTCCTGATGCAGTGCTGGGACATGTGTGGTGGTAGTGGCGGGGGTGGTGGCGGGGGTGGTGGGGGAAGCTGGTCGCCTCGCGTGGCGGTACCGGGGCTCTATCTCACCACCAGCCACTTCGAGGAAACGTTCGAGAGCTGGATCAAGGGAAAGCCCGAGTTCGAGTACCACGTCTACGGCGACGATGCATCGGGCAGCGCCGTGCAGCTGGCATGCACCGGCGAGCACAGCGGAGGCATGTATGCCTTCGACCAGAACGAACTCGACTGGAGCGGGTCAGTGCTGCTGATCTCGGACACCGAGCGACTGGCGTACGAACAGCGTGCTCCCGGGAAGCCGATCCGGCTGATCGCGATGGAGGATGACGACGAAGCGTGTGTACCGCGTGTGGACGTCGCCCGCACCATGACCCTGATCCAGGCGATCGATGCGGTATACAAGTCCTACACCAGCGGGAAGCTCGACCCTACCGTGGTGCGGGGCATCAGGGCGGCGCCCTCGGCGTTCAGCCTGCTCAAGGCGATCAAGAGCTGGATCAGCACGTCCGACGACTTCATCGGGACCGCGGTCGAGGTCTCCGTGGCCGGAGCTGCGCCTGGCGGCGCGAACCTGGTCTTGAAGGGCGAGGGGACGAGGACTTTCGGCTGGTTCAGTACCGAGGCGCGACGCTAGCCAGCGGGGCCTGGAGGTGCGTCAGCGTCGTGCTGGCGCACCGCAGGTCGCACAAAAAACGGCGTCGGCAACATGCCGACCGCCGCACTGTTCGCAGAACCGCGCTCCGCCCGCCGTGATTGCCGCGACGCGCTGCGCGATCAGTCCCTCGATGGCATCGCCATCAGCCGCCGCAACCGGTTCGGCGTCCATCGCCCTGAGCGCGGCAGCAGAGTAGCGCGCGTGCAGCAGCGCGAAATCGTCGTCGGAAAGTTTCCCGGTGGCCTGGTCGAACTCGATTTCCCGAAGCGCCAGCAACGCGCGGCCGCGGTCGGTCTCCTCCATGTCAGGCGGATCGTCCGGGAGCGGCACTGCATTTCCCGGGAGCACCATCGGTTGCACGATCAGCCAGAGAAGGGCGGCCATCACGACGACCGCAGCAATGGCCTCCGTGCCCATCACGACTCCACGTCTTCGAGGGCCCGCCGCAACCGCTCGAGCTGCTGTGGGTCGGGGTCGGGCGTGAGCGGCGAGTCGGTGGGGGCCGACGCGGCGGCAACGACCACCGCTCGGCGACGAGTGAGCCACGCCGCAAGCCCGAGCGCACCGGAGAGCATCACGAGCCCCGGCACCAGGTAACCAGCGAGATTGAATCCACGCGCCGGCGGGGCCATCAGCATCTCCGGTCCCTCGCGCGCCACCAGCGTCGCGACGATGTCCTCTGGCGTCTGTCCCGCTTTCACCATGGCGATCACTTCCTTGTGCAGCGCCGGCGAGAAGGTGCACGAGAAGTCGGTGGTTCGGCAGGTGAAGATGTCGAGCGTGCAGCCGCAGGTGCAGCGCAACCGCCGCTCGATACCGACAACCAGCGGATCATTGTCGTACTCCGACGCAGGGTCACGCGGCCGGCCGAGCAGCGACGGGTCACGGAGCATCTCCGCCTGCCCGGCGTCGGGTGCCGCCGCGGGGTCCTGGGCGCCAAGCGCGGTCACGGCTACGGCGAAGGGGAGTGCACTCAGCGCACCGCGGAGGAATGTGCGTCGCCCGGTCATCGCTCTTCCACCGATGCGAGCGAAACTGCGTAGCCGGCCTGCGGCACCACCCGTCGCGCAACCCGGATCTGCGGACCGCCCGGCCACATCGTGAGCAGGCCGCCGATCACGAGCACCACGCCGCCGATCCAGAACCATGCCACCAGCGGATTCACGACGATCTTGTACTGCGCGGTTTCGGTGCCGTCAGGCGACCCGCCGTACACCACATACAGATCTTCCCGAAGGTCCGACCGAATGCCGACCTCGGTCGAGGGCTCGAAGGTCGGGTTCCCGAACGAATCGACGTGCTGCCGTTTCTCGGACTTGATCGAACCGATTCGCACCCCGTCCCGTGCCACATCGACGGTCGCCGCCGACACATGCCTGTTGAGCGCAGCGTACTGCGACACGCCCAGGTGCGTGAGCGTCAGGGTATGCCCGTACGGCGACTCGATCGTGGTGCTCTCGAGCGGCGCCAGCTCGACCGTTTTCTCGGTCCGGAACGCCATCCCGGTGAAGGCGATGAAGTAGAGGACGATCCCGATGTGCACGACGTAGCCACCGTACCGTCGACGGTTCCTGCCGACGAGGTGGACCAGCGCGAGTGGTGCGTGTTCGGCGTGCAGTCGCATCCGTGCGCGCACGCCGCGGGTGAACTCCTGGATCACGGTCACCGTCACGAACCCGGCGAGGGTGAGCGACACCAGCGGATAGAACGCCCGCATGCCCAGCGCGAGCATCACCGCCAACGTCACGACGCCGCCCAGTGTCGGCGCAATGAACTGGCGGCGAAGGTTGGCAGCGGACGCCTTCCGCCATGCGATCAGCGGTCCGACGCCGGTCAGGAGCAACAGGAAGAGGCCGAGGGGAACGTTGACGCGATTGAAGAAGGCGGGACCGACCGTGATCTTGGTACCGTGAACCGCCTCGGACAGGATCGGGAAGAGCGTTCCCCACAGCACCGAGAAGGCGATGCCGACCAACGCGAGGTTGTTGTAGAGGAACGCTCCTTCGCGGCTCAGCATCGAGTCGAGCCTGGCCTCGGGCTCGAGGTCCGGCCACCGGGTATACAGCAGCGTGAACGACGCGATGGCGGCGACGAACAGGAATGCCAGGAAGAAGTACCCGACGTCGGACTGGGTGAACGAGTGCACCGATGCGATCACGCCCGAGCGCGTGATGAACGTGCCGAATATCGAGAGCAGGAAGGTCCCGATCACGAGCGCCACGTTCCAGCGCTTGAGCATCCCGCGCTTTTCCTGGATCATCACCGAGTGGAGGAACGCCGTGAGGGTGAGCCACGGATGCAGCGATGCGTTCTCGACCGGATCCCATGCCCATACCCCGCCCCAACCGAGCTCGACGTATGCCCACCACATCCCGATCGTGATCCCGATCGAGAGGAAGAGCCACGATGCCAGCGCCCACTTGCGCATCGCGATGATCCACCCGGTATCGAGTCGGCGGGCCAGCAGCGCCGCGATCGCGAACGCAAACGGAATCGTGATGCTGATGTAACCCAGGTACAGTGTCGGTGGGTGCGCGATCATCCCCGGATTCTGCAGCTGCGGGTTGAGGCCGCGGCCATCCGGCGGGGTGAACGACAGTCGCTCGAACGGGTTCGCACCGTCGCCGAAGAGCATCACCCCGACGAAGAATGCCAGGACCACGCTGGTGACGCCGGCGACGTGCGGGAGGAGGTCGCGATGCCGAGATGGCGTCAGCAGCTGCGCGAGCGCCCCGAAGATCGAGAGCACCACAGCCCAGAAGAGGAGCGAACCCTTCTGCCCGGCCCAGAATGCCGTCACGAGGTAGTAATCGGGGAGGTTGCGCGCCGTGTAGGCCGCGACGTACTCGATGTTGAAATCGTGGGAGAACAACCCGCGCCAGAGGGCAACGGCGGCAACGATCAGTGCGAGGCACGCGGCATACGCGCCGCGAATGATCGAGGTGGCCAGCTGCGGGACGCGACTGCCAGGGACCGAAGAACGCCATGCCCGCAGTCCAGAGACCGATGAGCATCGCAGCCCAGAGGGCGAAGTCGCCGAGCAGCGTCATCGGCTGGTGAGCGTCCCCTGCGGCTCTTCCCACACCGCCTCGTACCGCGAGCCGCATTTCGCGATCACGTCCACCGCGTGGAACACGCCGTCACGCCCGTACTTTCCTTCGACCACGACGTCGATGTCGTTCGCGTCGGTGAACGTATCGGGCACCAACCCGACGTAGCGAACCGGGAACTCCGCACCGCCGTCACTGATCCGGAAATCGATCTGACGGCTCGCGACGTCGCGGTGGATCGATCCGCGCACCACCTTGGCGCTCACCTTGAGGCCAACGTCGTGGAAGGTCGTGTCATCGCGAACCCGCTCGACGAGCTGGGTGGGGGTCAGGAAGTAGGTACCGGTCTGGCGGACGCCCTCGACCATGAGGAGCGCCACTGCACCGACGATCACCGCGGCGCCAATGGCAAATCTCGTTGCGGGCTTCACGACGTCACTCCGATTGCGGTCATGGCGCGCAATATAAGTCAGCCGGTGCCTGCGACCCCGGTGTCTGCCCAGGCCAGGGCGGCGCCCACGGCGCGCTGCCACGCGCGCCTGCGCCCGGATCGTTCAGCCGCGTCGATTCCGGGGTGGAACGTGGTCATCTCCCCGATCCCGGCGGCCGCTGGCAGTGAGGCCCCCAGGCCGCCTGCGGCCAGCCGTGCAGCGCCGTAGGCAGTGAGCTCGACCGCAGCGGGCCGTTCCACCGGCGATCCGAGCAGGTCGGCCTGAGCCTGCATCAGCCAGTCGTTCCTGCTCGCCCCGCCATCTACCCGAAGCGCGCGAACACCGCCCATCGCATCGACCAGGTCGACCGTCGAATGCGCAATCGCCTCGAGAACTGCCCGCGCGATGTGCGCCCGCGGTGGTGCCGCGGGTGATCCCCGTGATCGTCCCGCGCGCCTCGGCATTCCAGTGCGGGGCGCCGATGCCGGTGAAGGCAGGCACGACGACCACCCCGCCGGTGTCCGGCACGCTCGCCGCCAATCGAGCGGTGTCGGAAGCGTGTTCGATCAGTCCGAGGCCATCGCGCAACCACTGCACGGCGGCGCCGGCAACGAAGACGCTCCCCTCGCTCGCCCAGGCCATCTCCGGCCCCGCGGTTGCTGCCACCGTCGTGAGTATGCCGGGCGCGGCGGCGGCCGGACTCGGTGCCACACTCCCGAGGTGCCGGAGCAGGAACGCGCCGGTGCCATAGGTAACCTTGCCGGCGCCGGCGGTTTCGCAGCCCTGCGCGTACAACGCCGCCTGCTGATCGCCCGCGAGTCCGCAGATCGGAATGGCGCTGCCGAACCATTGAGCACGGCACACCCCGAACGATCCGGCGCTCGGCACGATTTCCGGGAGCGCGGCCCGGGGAACCCCGAACAGGTGCAGGAGTTCGTCATCCCACGTGGCTGTGCGCAGGTCAGCCAGCATGGTTCGGGACGCGTTGGTACGGTCGGTCAGGTGTGCGCCACCGGTGAGGTTGGCCACCAGCCAGCTCTCGACGGTTCCGATCCGGACTTCACCCCGGGCAGCACGATCACGAATCGCTGCGTCGCGAAGGATCCATTCGATCTTGGTGGCCGAGAAGTACGGATCGACCAGCAGGCCGGTTCGCCGCCGGATGTCGTCGCTGCGGCCTTCTGCCCGCAGCTCGGCGCACCGCGCGCTGGTCCGCCGATCCTGCCATACGATCGCCCGGCCGACCGGCGTGAGGCTCGCGGCGTCCCACGCCACCACCGTTTCGCGCTGGTTGGTGATCCCGACGGCATCGATGGCGACGCCTGCCGCTGCCACGGCCTCGCGGCCCGCCTCGACAGCGGTCGTCAGGATGTCGGCAGGGTCGTGCTCTACTTCCCCGGGCGCCGGGAAGAACTGTGGCAGCTCCCGGTAGCCCGAACCGATTACCTGCCCGGCTGCATCGATGACGAGGGCAGTCGAACCCGTGGTTCCCTGGTCCAGTGCGAGAATGTTGGGCATCCTCCATTATACGCCCGGCACCCATCACTATCTTTGGGCATGACCTATTCCACGCTCCTCCTCGAGTGTGATGCTGACGGCGTTGCCACCGTCACCATCAACCGCCCCGACAAACTCAACGCCCTCAACGCCAGTGTGATTGCCGATCTCGGCGCACTCGCGCAGCACGTGCGTGACAACGACGAGATACGCGGCGCTGGTCATCACCGGCGCCGGCCCCAAGGCATTCGTGGCCGGCGCCGACATCGCCGAGATCTCGGCGATCGAGGGCGAGCACGGACGTGAGTTCGCCGAACAGGGTCAGGCGGCGTTCCGAGCCATCGAACAACTCGGCAAGCCCGTGGTGGCCGCAGTGAACGGCTTTGCCCTCGGTGGCGGATGCGAACTCGCAATGGCGTGTCACATCCGACTGGCCTCGCCCAACGCGCGATTCGGGCAGCCCGAAGTGAAGCTCGGCGTGATTCCAGGATATGGCGGTACGGTACGCCTGCCTCGCCTCGTGGGGCGCGGCCGGGCGCTGGAGCTGTTGCTCACCGGCACGATGATCGACGCGGAGGAGGCGCACCGCATCGGCCTCGTCAACAGGATCGTTCCGGCGGAGAGCCTGCTCGACGACGCTCGTGCGATGGTGCGCACGATCTCCCAGATGGGTCCACTTGCAGTGCGACTCACGCTGGCATCGGTGGACGAGGGGCTGGACGTGCAGCTCGACACCGCGCTCGCGCAGGAAGCGGAAAAGTTTGGTGCATCCTGTGCAACCCACGACCGGGTCGAGGGCACCCGCGCGTTCATGGAGAAGCGTCCGGCAAAGTTCGTGGGCAAGTGATTCCCTGATCATGCGTGCGGCAACGTTGGTGGTGCGGGGCTATCGCAACCTCGCCGACGCCGAGTTCAGCGTGCCCGAAGCCGGGATGGCGCTCGTCGGCCCGAACGGACATGGCAAGACCAACCTGATCGAGGCCCTTGCATACCCCGTGCTGCTCCGGTCGCTGCGCGGTGCGCGTGACCGGGACGTCGTGCGGTTCGGTGGACCCGGGTTCCATGTCGGCCTGGAACGGGTCGACGGTCCGTCGATCCGGGTCACGTATGCAGCCGACGCCGCGCGAAAGACGGTGCTGATCGACGGCGCCGAGCAGCGCACCATCGCCGATGCACTGGGGCATTGGCTGGCCGTGGCGTTCCTCCCGGCCGACATATCGATCGTGCAGGGGGGGGCGCTGGAGCGCCGGAAATGGCTCGACAGGCTCCTATCGCTGGCCGACCCTCATTATCTTTCGGGGTTGCTTCGGTACCGTGCAGCCCTCGCCCAGCGCAACGCGGCGTTGCGAACCGGAGACACGGTCGCGGCAGAGGCGTTCGAGCCGGCCCTCGCTGCATCGGGAGCGACGGTGACGGCATCGCGGCTGGCGTGGGTGGCAGGAGCGGTGGTCGGCTGGCGCACCGAACTCGACACGCTCGGAGAGGCTGGTGAGGTCGGGCTCCGGTATCGTGGCGACGAGGCGCTGGTCGATCCCGCCGAATGGCCTGCCCGACTCGCCGCCAGCAGGCGCCGCGATGTCCAGCGCGGTCAGACCCATGTCGGCCCGCAGCGGGACGACGTCGTGCTCACCCTCGATGGCCGGTCGCTGCGCAGCTACGGGTCCACCGGACAGCATCGCGCCGCGGCGATAGCGCTCCGACTGCTCGAGCTCGAGACCATTCGCCGTGAGCGGTGCGCCGAGCCGGCGCTGCTGGTGGACGATGTCTTCGCGGCGCTCGACGGTGATCGCCAGGCTCGTCTCGCGGGTCGGCTGATGCGGGGCAGCGCGCAGCGAGTCGTCTCGGCCCCTCGCGCCGCGAGCCTGCCCGCCGAGCTGGAGTTGCCACGGTGGTCGGTCGACCACGGCGTGGTGCGGGAGGATCGATGATCGACCGGAAGAACAAGCCGATGCCGCTCGGCGACGCACTCGATGCATGGCTCACCAAGCGCGGCTTTGCGCGGCGGCTGGAACAGGCTTCCGTGGTGGAGGCGTGGGCGGAGTTGGTCGGTCCGCAGATCTCCGCGGTCACCCAGGCCCTGTCCGTGACGCCTGATGGGACGTTGATGGTTCGCGTTGCGAGCCACGGCTGGGCCACCGAGCTCGGCCTGATGACACCGCGGATCCTGGCGCGCGTGAACGGTTCACGCAGCGCACCGCGTGCTGCACATTCGATGGATGGTCGGCTCTCTCGACCAGCCCTGAATGCACACCTGATCGCGAGGTAACATGGCGGACACACCCGCGCCGGCCCCAGGATACGGCGCAGACAGCATCACTGTTCTCAAGGGTCTCGAGGCGGTTCGCAAGCGCCCCGGCATGTACATCGGATCGACCGGTGAGAACGGCCTGCATCACCTGGTCTACGAGGTGGTCGACAACTCGATCGACGAGGCGCTCGCGGGACACTGCGACCGCATCGAGGTGACGATCCACAAGGACAACAGCATCACGGTGTCCGACAATGGTCGCGGCATCCCTGTCGACCTGCACCCCACCGAGGGGCTGCCGGGCGTGGAACTCGCGCTCACGGTGCTGCATGCGGGCGGCAAGTTCGACAAGAACTCGTACAAGGTGTCGGGCGGCCTGCACGGAGTGGGCGTGTCGGTGGTCAATGCCCTGTCGGAGCAGCTGACGGTCACGGTCGACCGGGCCGGTGCCCGGCACCAGATGACGTTCGTGCGCGGGCACACGACCCAGAAACTCACGGTCATCGGCCTCGCTGCGGGGACCGGTACGACGGTGCACTTCAAGCCCGATCCCGAGATCTTCAACACGCTCGAATACTCGTGGACGACGCTGTCGGACCGTCTCCGCCAGCTCGCGTTCCTCAACGGTGGCATCAGTATCATTCTCACCGACGAGCGCGAGGAAACGCCCAGGACCGAGACCTTCCTGTACAAGGGCGGGCTCGTGGAGTTCGTGACGTGGCTGACCCGTACCAAGCGTCACCTCCATCCCAAGCCGGTCCATTTCTCGGCGACGCGTGATGACGTCGACGTCGATTGTGCGTTGCAGTGGGAGGACGGCTACAACGAGAACACGTTCACGTTCGTGAACAACATCAACACCCACGAAGGCGGCACGCACCTCACCGGCTTCAGGTCGGCGCTCACCCGCACCATCAACGAGGTGGCGAAGAAGTCGAACGCCCTCAAGAAGGAGGGTTTCACCCTCAGCGGCGACGACGCGCGCGAAGGCATGACCTGCGTGCTCCACGTGAAGGTTCGCGAGCCGCAGTTCGAGGGGCAGACCAAGACCAAGCTGGGCAACAGCGAGGTCGAGGGGATCGTCCGGGCAATCGTGAACGAGCACCTCGGCCAGTTCCTCGACGAGAACCCTGCGGTTGGCCGGGCGATCATCGAGAAGGCAGTGAGCGCGGCACGTGCCCGCGAGGCGGCCCGCAAGGCGCGTGACCTCGTTCGCAAGAAGACCGGTCTCGAGAACGCAGTGCTCCCCGGCAAGCTGGCCGACTGCTCGCTCGAGGATCCTGCGCTCTGCGAGATCTATCTGGTCGAGGGCGATTCAGCCGGCGGCTCGGCGAAGATGGGACGCAATCGGTCGTTCCAGGCGATCCTGCCACTCCGGGGGAAGATCCTCAACGTCGAGCGTGCCCGCATCGACAAGATCCTGGGCAACGAGGAGATCCGGTCGATCATCACGGCAATCGGCTGCGGCGTGCGCGAGGATTTCACGCTTGCCGACGCGCGGTACCACAAGATCATCCTGATGACCGACGCCGACGTCGATGGCGCGCACATCCGGACGCTGCTGCTGACATTCTTCTTCCGCCAGATGCCGGAGTTGATCGAGGCCGGTTACATCTACATCGCGCAACCGCCGCTCTATCGTGTCGCGAAGGGGAAAGAGGAGTACTACGCGTACAACGAGGAGGAACGTGGGGCGTTCACCAAGCGCCTCGCCGAGGGTTCAGGCAAGGGCAGTGTCAACCTGCAGCGGTACAAGGGCCTGGGCGAGATGAACCCCGACCAGCTCTGGAAGACCACGATGGACCCTGACACGCGCACGGTGATGCGGGTCACGCTGGATGACGCCGTGGAAGCGTCGAAGCTCTTCGACGAGCTGATGGGCGACAACGTCGAGCCACGGCGCCAGTTCATCGAGGCCAACGCGAAGTACGTCAGCGTACTCGACGTCTAGCGCAACGAGTCAGAGCACGCCCGGGAGGCGGTTGCCACCGCTTCCCGGGGTTCCGGGGCCCCAGTCGTCCGGGTCGTCGATCGCTTCCTGAATCGGACGTGCCGACGCGTCGTTGCGAACATCCCTCTCGGCGTCGGCAAGTTCACCGGTGTCGACGGGTGTGGTCACGTCGTCCTCGGGCGCGACCACCCGGCCGGCCCTGCCGATTCCCGTGAGCCAGACGAACAGCACCGCCAGCAGTCCCAATCCGATGTAAAAACCCATTTCATTCCTCCCACGATGTCGTCTGTTGGTTGGTGACGCGCCAACCGATCAATGGCAACACCTCCGGTGCATCATCGCCGATGGTGATCGCGGCGTGCACGCCACGAGTCGCGTGATCGGCATCGCTGACGCTCCGGGCATGCACCCGGACAATCGGCTCTCCTGCGAACACGGTCTGACCAGGTTCGACCAGCACCTCGAGCCCCACCTCAGGATGCACGGTGTCGTCGACTCTCCGCCGACCCCCGCCCAGCTCGACGATCACCCGCCCCAATGGGCGAGGCGAAACCGTCGTGATGACCCCCGCAGAGGGCGCGAGGACATCGACGATCGTCTCCGCGCGCGGCAGCAGGTCGGGATTCGTCACGACGTTGGCGTCGCCACCTTGTGCAGCCACCATCTGCGCCAGTCGCTCGAGCGCGGCTCCGCTCGCAATGGATTCCGCGAGCATCACACGTGCGCGTTCGTTGTCGGCCGCAAGACCGGCGATGCGGAGCATCTCGACGCCCAGCGCCATGGTGACTTCCATCAGGTCGGCCGGGCCATCCCCCGCGAGGCCAGCAATTGCTTCGCGTACCTCGATGGCATTGCCGCAGGCAATGCCCAGCGGGCGGTCCATCGCGGTCACGAGCGCCACAACAGGGCAGCCTCGCGCATCACCAAGACCGATCATTGTCCGGGCAAGCTCGAGCGCACGGCTGCTGTCGGCGAGAAAGGCGCCCGACCCGTACTTGACGTCGAGCACGAGCCCGTCGAGTCCCTCGGCGAGCTTCTTCGACATGATGCTGGCAGCGATCAGCGGGATCGACTCGACGGTGGCTGTCACGTCGCGGAGTGCGTAGAGCTTGCGATCGGCCGGTGCGATCTCGGCGGTCTGTCCGATCATCACGAGACCGATGTCCCGGGCCTGGCGCACGGCACGAGGCAGCCCGATGTCAGTGCGGAGGCCGGGTATCGATTCGAGCTTGTCGAGGGTGCCGCCGGTGTGCCCCAGGCCGCGACCCGACATCATGGGGACCACCGCACCGCACGCCGCGAGCATCGGCGCGAGGAGCAGCGACGTCTTGTCGCCCACTCCACCGGTCGAGTGCTTGTCGATCACCGGCCGGGTCTCATCCGAGAAGTCGAGACGATCGCCGGATGCAAGCATCGCGTCGGTCAGGGCAGCGAGTTCGCCGGGGGTCAGTCCCCGGAAATACACCGCCATGGCCAGCGCGGACATCTGATAGTCAGGGAGCGAATCATTGGCGTATGCATCGACGAGTCCGCGCCACTCCTCGTCACTGAGGGCTCCACCATCGCGCTTGCGCTCGATCAGGGGCGGAACGACCATTCATCCTCCGGGACATTCCGGCACCGACGAGGCAGGAGAGCGTGAATCAACCGAGGACATTGCTGCTGGTCGCCATCGTCATCGCCGGGCCGAGTGCTGGAGCAGCGCAGTCGGACCCGGTCGCGGCGGGCCGCGCTGCGATGGAAGCGATGGACCTCCCCTCCGCCCGCCGGAATCTCGAGGCCGCCGTCGCGGCCGATGCGGGACACTACGAAGCCAACTGGCGACTGGCGATCGTGTTCGGCGAGATGGGAGAACTGATCGGGCGACGGACGTGCCTCGCGCCAACGGGATTCACTGTATGTGCTGTCCGAAAGGTATGCGCGTCGCGCCGTGGCCGCGAACGACCGGGGCGCTGACGGTCATTTCGCACTCGCGGCCGCGCTGGGACGATCTGCCCTGCTGAGTGGCGTCAAGGAACGGGTACGCCGTGGAGAAGAGGTCCGCTCGGAGGCCGAGCGCGCGATTGCGCTCGACCCCCGGCATCATGGCGCGCTCCATGTGCTCGGCCGCTGGCATGCAGAGGTGCGGCGCCTGTCGGCCACGGAACGATTCGTTGCCCGGACCGTGCTGGGTGGTGGCAGCCTCAAGACCGCGTCATGGGACCTGGCCGAGGCCAATCTGCGGGCCGCGGTTCGCCTCGGACCGGAGGTGATCCACCATCGGCTCGACCTGGCCGAGATTCTTGCGGACCGGGAGAGCTGGGCGGCGGCGAGGGCGCAGCTCGATACGCTCGCCACGCTCCCGCGTCGCAATGCGGTGGACTCGATCTATCAGGTGCAGGCGCGGGCGGTGGCAAGACGGGTCTCACGACGGAAGGATTCATGACCGACGGAGACGCGGCCGGGAGGTGGCGGCGCTGCGCGACCAGATCGAGCGCGCCAATCGCGCGTACTACGAACTCGACGCCCCGGAAATCAGCGACGCCGAGTACGACATCCTCTTCCGGCGACTGCAGGCGCTGGAGAGCGCGCATCCGGGGCTCGCCACGCTCGACTCTCCCACCCGTCGAGTGGGAGGTGGGGTGGCGTCGCACCTGCCCCGCCACGAACACCGACGTCCGATGCTGTCACTGGCGAACGCGTTCAGCGATGAAGAGCTCCGGGCGTGGGAGGAGCGAATCACGAAGGTGTTGCCGTCGTCACGGGCAGGCGGCTACACCGTCGAGGTCAAGATCGATGGAACGGCGGTGTCGCTCACCTATCGAGACGGTCAGCTTGTGACCGGTGCGACGCGGGGCAATGGATTGGTCGGTGAAGACGTGACCGCCAACCTCCGCACGATCGACGACATCCCCCTGACCTTGCGCGGATCCGGCTGGCCACCGCTGATGGAAGTGCGGGGTGAGGTGTACTTCACCCGGATCGCGTTCGACAAGCTCAACCGGCGCCGCGCGGCCGACGGTGAGCCGCTGTTGGCCAATCCCCGCAATGCTGCTGCAGGTTCCCTGCGACAACTCGATTCCTCGACAACGCGATCACGGCGCCTGCGGTGCTTCGCCTTTCAGGTCGAGGTGATCGAAGGCAGCGCCGTGGCACCGACCCAGCACGCCATGCTCGAGCGCCTTGCCGAGTGGGGCTTTGCGGTGGAGCCACATGCGGGATGGCATCCCGACCTCGAGGCGGTGCACCGCCGGGTTGTCGCGCTCGAGGCGCTGCTCGACACGCTCCCCTTCGACGCGGATGGCATCGTGGTGAAGGTTGACCAGCGGGCGCTCCACGATGAGCTCGGCACCATCGGGGGGCGCGAACCACGCTGGGCCATCGCACGCAAGTTCGCGCCCGAGGTCGCACTCACCCGGCTCCTCGACATCGGCGTGAATGTCGGGCGCACGGGCGCACTCACCCCCTATGCCATGCTCGATCCGGTCGAGCTCGGCGGCGTCACGATCTCGAGTGCCACGCTCCACAACGACGACAATGTCCTGCACAAGGACATCCGGATCGGGGACACGGTCGAGGTGGTGCGAGCCGGTGAGGTGATACCGCGGGTGGTCGGCCCGGTGGTGGCGAAGCGCGACGGAACCGAACGAGTGTTCGTACCGCCCGCGAAATGCCCGGCCTGCAATGCGACGGCGGTGCGCGAACCCGAAGAGGTCATGCGGTACTGCCCGAACGCGTCGTGCCCTGGGCGGGCATTCGAGGGAATCGTGCATTTCGCTTCCCGCGACACGATGGACATTCGTGGCCTCGGCGAGGAGCGGGTGAGGCAGTTGCTCGACGCGAAGCTGGTGCGAGACGTTGCCGACCTCTATTCGCTGACCCCAGACCAACTGGTCGTGCTCGACCGCTTTGGCGACCAGTCTGCAGCGCAGCTGGTGGCGTCGATCGACGCCTCGCGGCAGCGCCCGCTATCGGCGCTGGTCTTCGCGCTCGGGATCCGCCACGTCGGACGCACGGTTGCGATCGCCCTGGCTCGTCACTTCCATGACCTGGCCGCTCTCAGGAGCGCAGGCGAGGAAGACATCGCGGCAGTGCACGGCGTGGGTTCGACAATCGCGCGGGCGGTGCGCGCCTATCTCGATGACCCGGCGACAGCCGACCTCGTTGATCGGCTCGTTGCCCGGGGTGTCAACACTGCCGAACCTCGTATGGAGCCGATGACGGGTCCGCTTTCCGGGCAGACATGGGTCCTCACCGGCACGCTTCCGACGCTCACCAGGAGCGAGGCCGGCGCGCTGATCGAGCAGGCCGGCGGCGTGATCGGGACGACCGTGGGCAAGAAGACGACCGTGGTGCTCGCCGGCGAGGAAGCGGGGTCCAAGCTCGACCGGGCGCGCAAGCTCGCGATCGAGGTGATCGACGAGTCGGAGCTCTTGCGGCGGCTTGGGCGCCCGGCCTAGGTTGGCATTCCCCGAACGTGGTTGGCCATGTCTGCCCTGATGATCAACGCGCGGTCCCTCCATCGCCTGCGCCACCAACTCGACGCCGCTGGCGACGGACTGGCAGCGACGATTCTGCATGAGGCCGGCCAAGCCACCGGCGAGGCGATGCACGAACAATGGCGCGCCCGGATCGCGGAGCGCACCGGCCTCGACGACGCGGGCCGTCTCGATATGCGGTGGTTCGGAACATTGCTCGATGAATTGTGCGCCGATCGCGGGTGGGGTTCGCTCACCATGACAGTCATTGGCGAGCAGGCACTGCTCCTCGAATCAGGCGACTGGGCGGAGGCTGAACCGAAAGGCGCGAGCGTGCCGAGCTGCCACTTCTCCTGCGGTTGCCTCGCCGCGTTCATGAGCGCGCAAGCCGGTGCGGAGGTTGGGGTCATCGAGGTGGAGTGTCGCAGCGCCGGCGACGCGGCGTGCCGATTCCTCGTCGCCACCTCAGCGTCCGTTTTCGATGTTTGCGGACTGGTCGCCGCCGGCGGGTCGTGGCGGGATGCCTATCCGGCGGACGTGCTCCCCGGCTGATCGTGCCTCGCCAGCCATGCCCTGAGGTCGGGCCGGGTCACCAGCTCACCGTCCTCGATCACCTCCCGATCCCAGGGCAGGATGATCGCCTTGTCAGTTTCGAAGGCGTGATAGTCCGCCCGCCATCCGCCAGTCGTGAATGAGACCGCCGTGCGTACCTCGGCTGGGTGCAGCTTTCGCACTTCGTTGAGCGCCAGCTTCATCGTGTCGCCGGTGTCACAGGTTTCGTCGACGACCAGCACTCGCCTGCCGCGCACTGACGGCGGCGGACCGATCCGGAGTTGGGGTGCGGCGTCGTCGGCTTCCCGCCCGATCACCATGGCGGCGAACTCGCGCTGCAGGATGCTGGCGATGATGGCGGCTGGGATCACGCCCGCCTTGGCCACCCCGATCACGATCTCCGGGTCGTAGCTGCGGGCCACCTTGAGCGCGAGCGCCCGGCACAGCTCGCCGAAAAAGGCCCAATCGGCATCGAGAATGTCGCGCGTGGGAGCAGGACGCTGGCGGGGCATGGCGGACACCTCGGTGTGGGTGGGCAGCAGGTTCAAGCTAACATCCGGCGGCGCGTTGCCCCGCCCCCGGGCGCGACCTACTTTACCGGCAATGGCCGCAGACGCATTGCCCGGTGCTCCCGCGTGAGCTGGTGGAAGCGAATCCTCCTCGATGAGGACGACGCCGTCGCGCCCAAGCGCCTCGACTACCTCAACGAGGGCATGGCGCTCGAACGACACGGTGACATCGAGGGTGCGGTCACGTCGTATCAACTCGCGCTCCGCGACCAACCCAACGACGTCCGGATCCTCCAGTACATCGCGATCGCGCTGTCGAAGAGCGGCCGCATCGAGGAAGCGATCCGACACTATCGGCGGGCGCTCGAACTCGATGAGAGCCTGGTCGGCGCGCACTACGGTCTGGCATTCCTGCTGCTGCGGCGGGGCGATACCCCGAACGCCGCGCAACACCTCCGGGCGTTTCTGGCCCGGCCGGGCCGCGATCCCGAAATGGCGCAGTGGATCCTGCATGCCAGGTCGACGCTCGAGCAACTCGAGGGCAGGGAGGAATACGCAGAATGATGCGAATAATGTTGCTGCTCGCGCTCGCGGGATGCAGCAGCCTCCCCGGCGACGCCGATGGCGTCGTTGCCCTGGAACTCCGCTCCCCGCTCGCCGTCACGCTCCGGCAGGGCGAATCGTTCGTCCTGATCGCGCGCGCGCTTGACAGCGATGGCAATGTCGTCGACGCGCCCATTCGCTGGAGCACTGCCGACACGACCATCACGGTTGATTCAGTTGGCGGCGTGGTCACCGCGCTCCAGGGATCGGGAACCGGTGCCGTACAAGCCGCCGTTGGCACCCTCCGCGGTCCCGTGGTGCTGTTCACGCTCCAGCCGATAGCCACGGGAGGCGTACGCCTCCAGTAGCATCACCGAACATGTCCCATCGTCCGACCCCGCAGGGCGGAACGCCCACAACCGGTGCCCGGAATGACGCCAGTCACACTCAACGACATCTTCTTCGGTGCCACCGAGCGGTTCGCCGACCGGGCTGCCGCGATGCGATTCAAGCACGACGGTGCCTGGCATGACGTGTCGATGGCGACGTTCCGCCGTCGGGTGCAACATGCACATGCCGCGCTGCGCGACGCTGGCCTGACTGCCGGTGATCGCGTCGCCATTCTCTCGGAGAACCGGCCCGAATGGGCGATCGTCGACTTTGCCTGCCTGACGGCCCGCCTCATCGACGTCCCGGTGTACCCCACGCTGACCGCTCACCAGATCGCCTACATCGTCCGCGATGCCGGCGCTCGCGCCATCTTTGTGTCATCCCAGGAGCTGCTCGAAAGGGTCATCGCCGTGCGGGAAGAAATGCCCGACCTGGAACTCGTGATCGCTTTCGATGGCGTCATGAACGGTGTCGAGTCGCTGGCGGACTTCGAGGCACGCGGCGCCTCGACAGACTCGCGGTACGATGACTGGGAAACACTCGCCCATACGGCCGAACGCGATGACGTGGCCACGTTGATCTACACCTCCGGCACCACTGGCGACCCGAAGGGCGTGATGCTGACCCATGGCAACATCACGAGCAATGTCGTCGCGGCGCTCGCCGTCCTCGACCTGAACGACACCGACGAGTGCCTCTCCTTCCTCCCGCTCTCCCACATCTTCGAGCGGATGGTCGGCCATTACACCATGCTGCAGGCTGGCGTCGTCATCTGGTACTCCGTCGGGCATGGATTCGCTCGGTGCCGAGATGCTCGAGTGCCGACCCACGATGATGGCTGCGGTGCCGCGCCTGTACGAGAAGATCTACGCTCGCGTGGTGGAGAAGTCGCTTCAGAGTGGCGGGACGAAACGCGCGATTTTCGAGTGGGCACGCGCCACGGGCGAGAAGTTCCTCGACTATCGCCTGGCTCGGCGTCCCGTACCCACCGGGCTCGGGCTCGCCATGAAAGTCGCGGACCTCCTGGTGTTCCGGAAGATTCGGGCGGTGGCGGGCGGGCGCCTGCGATACTTCGTGTCTGGCGGGGCGCCGCTCAATCCTGACATCTGCCGGTTCTTCATCGCCGCCGGATTGCCCATTCTCGAAGGCTATGGACTTACCGAGACATCACCGGTGATCACGGTCAACACCTTTGCGATGCTCAAGCCGGGCACTGTCGGACCACCCATCCCGGGCGTCGAAGTGTCGATTGCGTCCGACGGCGAGATCCTGACCCGAGGTCCCCACGTGATGAAGGGGTACTACAACAATCCCGACGCCACCGCGATTGCGATCGATGCCGACGGATGGTTCCACACCGGCGACATCGGGCTCATCGACGGCGATGGATGCCTCCGGATCACCGACCGCAAGAAGGACCTGATCGTCACGGCAGGCGGCAAGAACATCGCCCCGCAGCCGATCGAGGCAATGCTCAAGACCAACCGCTATTTCGTCAATGCGGTGATGCTCGGCGATCGCAAGGCGTTCCCGGTCATGCTGCTGGTACCGAACTTCACGACGCTTTCGGCGTGGCTCGCCCAGCATGGACTCTCCGGACTGTCGCCGGCGGATGCAGTCGAACACCCCAAGGTGATCGACAAGCTCGAACGTGAAGCGCGGACCAGCCTCCGCGACCTGGCCCAGTTCGAGACCCCGAAGAAGTTCCTGATCCTCGCCGATGACTTCACGATCGAGGGCGGAGAATTGACGCCGAAGATGTCGATCCGCCGGAAGGTCGTCCTCGATCGCCACAAGGATGCGATCGACGCGCTCTACGAAGAGGGTGCGCCACCGAACTGACCCACCCACACCGCCCCGCCCTGCGCCATCAGCTCGATCCCGTCGGGGGGATGACCGCTCCCGCACGCACGCAACCCCGGCAAGGCGCTCGCCACCGCCTCTCCGGCATGCACCACATCGTCACCAACGACCACGCCGCGCATGCTGTGTCGCTTGATGGGCCACCTGCCGCTCCTGATCACGCTGACGGCACCATCCGACACGATCTCTTCGGGGGGGTTCACCGCGACGACGTGCACACCGGGCAGCAGCGCCGCGAGATCCGCAGCGATGGCACCCGCATTCCCGGCCGTGGCGATCCAGCCGCCCGGTCCGTCGACGCCGAGGAGTGCGACCGCGGCCGCGCCGTCGAACGGTGGTGCACCATGTGACGCGACCGAATCGCCGAAATCAGGTGTGCCACCTTCCCACGACGCGCCCCAGCCACACACCGGGCAACCGAGATGCCCGCTCACCACCCGCCGACCTTCGGTATGGGCCGGCAGCAGCACGAGGAATCCTTCGGCGTGCAACACGGGACATCGCAGATGGTCGGTCAGTTCGATGAACATGTTGCTACGCCAGTGGCGCCGCGGCCACGCCGACCGTGCACCTCATGCAGCACCAAGGCGGATCAGTTCCACCTGAACGTGGGCAGGGCCGCGTCGCAGCAAAAAAGATGACCTGGGCGACGTCATCCGGGCTCAGCATCTCGGCGCGACTGGGCAGGTCGGCGCGGTGATCGGGGTCGACGGGATCCCAGACTGCCGTGTCGGTCGGGCCGGGCGAGACCAGCGTGCACCGCACTCCCGATCCGCGATACTCCTCCAGCAGGACGTCGTGCAGCCCGCGGACCGCATACTTGCTCGCCGCGTACGCGGCGTTGCCTGCGAAACCACGCCAATCCGCAATGCTCCCGACGATGACATGAACACCGGCGCCGCGTTCGCGCATCGCAGGGAGGAAATGACGAGCCACGGCGAGCGGGGCCTCGATGTTGATCGCGACCTGTTCGCGCACGAGGGCGTCGCTCGTATCCGCGAGCGGAGCGAGCAGGAACGCCCCGGCGTTGCTCACGACGATGTCGGGCACGCCCGCCTCGCGGCTCACCCTTGCGAGTGCGGCATCGCGACTCGACGGATCCGCGAGGTCGGCGCGGATGTCCAGCGAACCCGGGATCGGCGGCATTGCGGAACGCGCGATCCGGACCATGCGTGCACCGGCCGCGTGCATCCGGTGCGCGGTGGCCGCGCCGATCCCCCGCGACGCGCCGGTGACAAGCACCAGCTGTCCTGCAATCGACTCACCCACCGGTGTATTCCACGAAGTTGCGAGGCGTTTCCCAGAGACGCACGCACACCAGCTTCCCCGTCGGAATGCGCGGGGCGAGCTGCTCCCAGATATACACCGCGATGTTCTCCGCCGACGGCAGTCGCTCGCGGAACCACTCGACATCGAGATTGAGGTTGCGGTGGTCGAGATGGGCGTGGACATGCTGGTCGATCAGGGTGCGCAGGATGCCGACGTCAACGACATATCCGGTGTCAGGGTCGATCTCCCCCTCGACACAGACCTCAAGCTCGTAGTTGTGCCCGTGAAAATTGGCATTGTTGCACGGACCGAACACCTCCCGATTCCACGCCTCGGTGTGCTTCGGGTTGTGAAGGCGGTGGGCAGCATTGAAGTGGGCACGGCGGACGACGATGGCGCGGGGCATCGGCGGGATCCCGGAGGGTGGAGAGACACAAACGGCGTCGCCTCGCGCAGGAGGCGGCGCCGGAGTGGCCGCACGATGAGGGGAGGAACTATCGAAGCCCGGGGAGACAGTCTCGGCGCCCTCTCCGCATCGTCCGTCTTCCCCGTGGGGCCTGACGTTGGACGTGGAATGTGGGCCCATCCTCGGACACGTTGGCTCGATAACGTGGATTCCCCACCATCGTCCGGCCTCGGCTATAATACGACCCATGCTCGATGCGGTCAATGGAACTGCCCGCGTCCTTCCCTTCCCAGGGCCCCCGCATGATCGAACTCATCGTTGGCGTTGTCAGCTTGGTTGCGTGGGCGGCACTCCAGTTCGTCGTCCAGCCGTCCACACCGCTCATACATGTGCTCCTCGCTGCTGGCGTCGTCCTCCTGGTGCGCGGCATCGTGCTGTCGAATCCGGGCGCGCCGGGGCGCTAGCTCAGCGCGGCCGCCGCGATGCCGTCAGGTCGGGGCGGAGCGAGACGGCGTCCCGCAGGTAGACGTGGGTGGGCGAGCCATCCCACCGCCGCTCGACGTGCAACAGCACCCGCAGGCATCGCGGCAATGAACCGGGCACCGCAATTTCCGCCGAACAGAGGAGCGGAACGTCTTCCCACCCGGCGTTGCGCGCAGATTCCGCAGGAAACGCACTCTTCAGATCTGGCGTCATGGTGAAGATCGCCGACACGAGGTCGTCGACCTGCAGGTCGTTGTCGCTGCAAAGCGCTGCGATCAACTCGGTGACGGCAGCTGCGATGTCGTCGGGAGTGTCGGCGGCCACCGTGGTTGCCCCGCGGACCGCACGGACGGACCGCGAACCGGAACGCTCGTGCGAGGCGGCTCCTCACGCTGCGGCCTCAGCCGCTGTGCGGCGGATGACCACGAACCGGGTGGTATTGTCGGCGAGATCGGCAATGTCCTCCGCGAGAACGGCGAGCCCGTGGATTTCGGCCGCTTCAGCCGACGACACCGCCGCACGGGTGAAGTCCCGGTCGGTCGCGATCGACTCCGCGGCCGCGGCGGTGTCCCCCACCTCCCGCGCGCTGATGTCCCGTTTCTCCAGCCAGCCGGCACACTGACCGAGCGCAGCCGGGTGACTTTCGGCGGTGCGGATCATGCCCAGGGTCGCGCCTCGAAGGGCCACGAGACACAGGACCACCCGATAGTCCAGCTGATCGGCCACGACCACGCCGGGGCAGTCGAGCGCCGTTTGTGCGGCCCCGATCGGACCGATGCCGCTGTTTTCCACCGGGATCACCCCTGCGTCGGCGGTACCGATCCGCACTGCCCGGACCACCGCCTCAAAATCCGCCATCCCGACGAGAGACGCGCCGGGATGGCGCGACTTCGCCGCCAGCCAGCTGAATGCCCCCGGTACACCCTGATACACAATCCGCATTCGTGCTCCCTGGCGCCGGCGGCGCCGTGTCGGACAACAAAAAGCCCCCTCGTGGATGGAGGGGGCCCGGGCAAAAATCGATCGTCTGCGCTATCGCATGCGTCGATGCCCGGCCCCCCCAAAGAGGTAGGCCGCATCAAAGAAAAACGCGCGATAGGTGCTGGAGTGTTTCATCATCCTGCCGCACGTTACCTTCCGGTGCACCGGCGCGTCAAGGGGACCGCCAGCACGTTCACGGGGAGACGACATGCTCGACAGTGGTCCGTTGGCAGCGGTTGGATGGCTGATATTCGTGCTGGGCCTCGGTATCATCGGCCTTGCAACCCTCTCGCGGGGTGCGCGACTGAAGTCGCACGCGCGCCGCGCTGCAGATGCCCTCACGGGCTCCGCACTCTGTTTTCTCGCGCTCGCCCTCATCGTGACCGGAGCGGGCGGCAACGTGACCTACGGCCTGCTCGGAGCCACCGTCCTCGCCATCTTTGCCAGTTGGTACATCGGGCGTCATGCGCGGCAGATCGACCGCGCCACCAAGCGGGCAAAGGAAAAGCGCTAGGTCAGATCTCCCAGTTCGACAGCACGACACCGGATGAGCGATCGACCCCCGTCCCGGCAAGCGTGAGGCGGAGGTCGGTCCATTGCACCCGGTACCCTTCGGCGATCAGGGCGGCGTACAGCTCGGCGTGCGCAGTCTGGCAACGTATCATCACGTGCCGGAGTGCTTGCGCCGCGGCTTCACGCTCGAGCGCGCCGATGACACGCATTGCCGTCGTGGTGTCCGGCGCCACGAGCTTCAGGAGGCGCAACTCCTCCCGGGGCCGCCCGTGCACCAGCGGCGCAGTATGCCAGAGCCCGAAGGCCACCGGCCGTCCATCGGCGCCTCGCAGCACTGACACATCGCCCAGACCGATTTCCAGCGTCAACTCCAGCTCGGTGGTGAAGTCTGCGCCCGACCCCAGTTCGCGGCTGAGGACACCGCACTCCGCTATCGCGGCGGCACGGGCCGAGGGGTCGAGGGCACCGATGCGGGACGCATCGACCGCGAGAGCACGCGGTCGATCGCGCTGCAGGCTCACGGTCAGGTGACCCGGCGCGAAGCCGAGCCGTGAGTAGAACCCGATGTTGTCGATGGTCCGGGGCATCGTCTCGAGGCCGATGACTCTCGCCCCGCCGTCACGCAGCCAATTGACCCCAGCCATGACGATCTCGCGGCCGAGCCCCGTGCCCTGACGATCGGTTCGAACCGCGAGGGGGCCCATCCACCCCTCGGTTCCTGCGAGGTGCACCATGTTGAATGCGGCCACCTCGCCCCGAGCGTCGCGCCAGATCATCGCGCCGCGTCCCGCATCCTCGATGGCGTAGCGCCAGATGACCGGGTTGAGGTGGGGCACCCGCACGCCGCCCAGGCCATCCCGCCTGTATCGATCGGTGAAGGCGTCGGAGAACACCTGGTTGAGTGCATCGACATCCGCGCGCGTTGCCCGCACGGGACCGGTGACCGAACGATCAGGCTGCCACATTGCCATGTTCGGGAGCCTCCTCGGTTGCGGTCGTGACGGCACGCGCCACGTCGTACGTCATCCGGATCACGCGATCGAAGACATCCTGCATCCCTTCGACATGGGTGATCAGGATGACCTGCGGGAATCGATCGGCGAGGCCCCTGAGGAGGTCGAGGACACCAGCGCGTCGTTCATCGTCCAGGGACCCGAACACTTCATCGAGTACGAGCAGTGACAGCGGATGGCCGGCGCGTTCAGCGATCATCTGGGAGATGGCGAGGCGGAGGGCGAGGTTGACGATGTCCTCCTCACCGCCCGAGATCACCGGCTTGACCTCGCCATCCTCGACGATCAACGGCACGTACTGCTCGTCGAGTTCGAGGTCGGGATACCGTCCTCCCGTGAGGTCACGCAGGAGCACCGACGCGTGCTCCTGCAGGTCGGGTCGCATCTGGAGCGTGAGTTCGGTGCGCAGGTCACCGAACGCACGATCGAGTTCGTGATGAAGCGTCACCTGGGCGCCCAGTCGGCGAGATGTCTCCGCCTTGGCCGCACGATCGGCCCTGCGCGCGAGCGCCGCGGCACGCAGCCGCTCGGCACCGTCGACATTGGCAGTGGCACGGGCGAGCTCGACGCGCGTGGCGGCAAGCGTCGATTCGGCCTCACGAAACTGCCGTTCGACGGTCGCAAAAGCGTCGGCGTTCCAGTTGAGCGCCGCAAGCCTGACGTCGAGCCCCGCAAGATCCGCTTCGACCTGGCTCGCCTGCACTTCGGCCGCTTCCGCCTCGGCGGCCAGCGCCTGCGCCCGCGCGGCCAGCCCCGTTGCCTGCTCCCGCTCCCGGCGCAGTGGCTCGAGCTGGGCCAGCTCGGTCCGGACGGCTTCGTGTCGGGTCGCATCGTAACTTGCTTCCGGCCCGGTCAGCTGGGCCTCGAGCGCGCGCGACTCCTCACCCAGTTCGCCGCGCTCCGCCTCCAGCGCTGTCCGCTGACGTAGCTGGGCCTGCGCCTGCCCGAGGGCCTCGGCACGCCGCCGCAATTCTGCCTCGAGTTCCTCACGCTCCGCATCGAACTGTCGCAGGTCCTCGGGGACTGCCTTCAGCTGATCGGCCCGCTGACGAAGGTAGGTGCCGTCGACCTTTATCTCGTCGATCTGTCGGCCGAGCAACTGCAGCAGTGTGGTGAAGTCCTTGCCGAGGGGACGACCGCAGGTGGGACAGATGCCCTCGGGCCCGCGCTCCTCGATGAGCGCGCGCTGTTCCTCGAGCTCGCGGTACCGTTCGCGGAATGCCGCGAGCTTGGTCTTCACCTCCTGCTCGTCCTGCGTCCAGCGGGTCCGCCGCTCGGCGCGCTTGCGCTCGAGCTCGTCGAACACCGCACCCACCTCGGCGCGACCAGCGGCGAGAGCTCCCACCTGCACGTCGGTCGCGAGCCCCGCGACCTGTGACTCCAGGTCAGCGAGGCGCTTGCGCACCTGGTCGCGGCGAGCCACCGCCCTGCTGTGTTGCGCGTGCGCGGCCGCAGCGCGGTCGAGCACGTCCCGTTCTGCGGCAAGTGCGTCCCACGCCACCAACGCCGCTGCGAGCTCGCCAATGCGAGCCTGCGCCCGCGCCGCGGCAGCCAGTTCGCGATCGATCGCCTGGAACGCACCCCGCGCAGTCGCGACCTTGCCCTCCACGATGCGCCGCTCGCCGTCGAGACCCTGCCACGCGGTACGTCGCTGCTGCGCTCCTTCCCATTCCGGGGCGCGCGCCGCCAACTCCGACCTTGGCAGCGGTCTCGGCCGCCTCGGCAGCGTCGCGAGCCGCACGGGCCGCATCGAGCGCGGCGACGGCCGCGGTGAGGTCGGCCTCGATCTGCGCGGGATCGGCGAGACCCTGCTCGATGCCGGTCAGCTCGGCACGCAACTCAGATCGCACGGCCCGTACGCGATCCTGCGCAGCCCGCAGTCTCTCGTAACCGAGCACGCGAGAGAGGAACTGCTGGCGCTCCAAGGGCGTCATCGACGCCATCACGGCCAGCTGCTTCTGCCCGGTGAAGTAGGTGTTGAAGAACTCGTCACGAGACATGCCCAGCAACGCGATGACGCGGTCAGTCACCGCGTTGGTGCTGTTGGCGATCGAGCGGCCGTCCTGGAACAGTTCAGCGACGGTGAGCGTCCGGATGAGCCGGTAATGATGCGGGCCCAGGGAGAACTCGAGTTCCACCTCGAAGCGAGACCGTGCTGGCGCTCCGCGGCGACGCATCGTCTCACGAGTGCCCCGCGCGGCCGGGACACCATACAGGGAATAGGCAATCGCCTCGAGTACCGTGGTCTTGCCGGATCCGTTCGGGCCGACGATTCCCGTGAGCCCGGGGCCGAAGTCGATTTCGGTGTGCTCGTGCTGGCGAAAGTTGACGAGCTTCAGGCGGAGCAGTTGCATCAGGAGGCCTGTGCATCCTGTTCGAGCGACTGCATCAACTCGGTGCCGACCCGGACGAACTGGTCACGGTCGACCGACGCCGGCAGCGGCCGAGCACGCGAGATGCGCCGCCACCATCTCCGGCAACGTCTGGCGAGTCCCCGGAGCCCCCATCCCGACCACCCGGCTGGCAGCATCGGGGCGTCGCAGGTCGAGCTGAAAGTGCAGCGCACGTGCCTTCCACCCGCGAATCGCCGCGTGGTCGAGCTCGCGGGCCATCGTCCGCGGGGCGTTCACCACGACCTGTCGCACCACGATGTCGTCGATGCCACCGGGCACCGACTCGACGGCCTCCGTGAGCATGCGGTCGAGCTCGGCCGACGCGAAATCACGTGCGTCGATCCTTGGCAGGTCGAGTACACGGCGGGGCGGCTCGATGAAGTGTGGCGTCACCTCGCCGGAATCGAGATCGGCCAGCAACCAACCCTTGCCGGGAATGCCCCGCTCGCGCTCCTCGTGCAGTTCTCCCCACGGATTCGGACTCACGTAATCGAGCGCACCGGAGTACCAGACACGCTCCTGCACCCGGTGTTGCACGTGGTAGTGGCCGAGCGCCACGTAGCTCCAGTCGCCGCCCGACAGATCTTCGGACGAGAGGAAGGCGCCCCCCGGCTCTGCGCCGCCACGGTCGGGCCCGAACAAGCCCGGGGTTTCCCCGTGCAGGACAAGCACCTGATGCGGCGCCTTTCCGGCCGGTTCGAACGCTGGCCGGGGCTGCTGGAACAGTGCCTGATGGGGTACGGCCAGCACGCTCAACCCGCGGTCGGCGAAATCGAGGCGGCGTGCGTCGTCGTGCACCACGTGGATACCGAGTTCGTGGAAGAGACCGAAGATCGACACCGTGTCGGTCGAGCGGGGTGTGTCGTGGTTCCCCGCGATCACGATCACGGGGACGCCGGGCAGCTCGTTGACGATTCGCGCCAACTGCCGAAACGCAAAGAGAATCGCGGAATTCGTGGGCCGCACCGAATGAAAGATGTCGCCGGCGATGATGACGGCGTCGGGCGAACTCGCGATCACTCCGTCGATGGTCCGGCCGAATGCGGTCGCCACGTCGGCTTCACGCTGGTTGAGTCCGCGTGAGGTGAGCCGGGCGTACTGGCGAAACCCGAGGTGAGGGTCGGCAACATGGGCGATCCGCATCAGATCAATATGGCGCGAAGGGGTCGTCGTCGTCGCTGGCAAGGAGGGTGATGCCGCGGCGTGGCTCGGGAGATTCCGACTGGATCGTGCGCCTGAGCCAAGCGCGGAAGAAGGCGAACGGGTCATCGGGTCGGCGGCGGACTGTTGCGGAAAGCGCCCGGCGAACCTCCGTCCTCCGGTCGGCCGTCGATCGCCGCGCCAACCTGGTCGGCAGTGATGCCGGGTGAAAGCGCGCGCAACCGCTGCACCACCGCGTCGGCAAACGGAAGGTCGGGCGCGGGCGGGAAACGCTCCACCCCCTCCCTGCCCGAGAGCGCGGCCGGCCTCGGAAAGCGCACGAACACCGGCTGCGTGAAGTGCGGATGGCGGAGCATCAGCTCTCCCTTCGGCAGTGCGGCAAGCTTGGCCTTCACCGCCGGCGAAAGCGTCGAGTACGCCTGCAGGGCCAGTTCGTCGGTGTCCATCCGCCCGTAAATCGTGGTTCCGGCGTTGCCGATCACGCGCCGGACCACCTGCGACCGGAACTGTTGGGCCGAGAAGAGGACCAGGCCGAGGTAGCGCCCGCGCTCCGAAAGGTCGAGCAGCATCTTGCGGACATACGTGTCCGGACCATCGGCGGGCGCGTACTTGTTGAGCTCGTCGACGAACACGACGACATGATCGACGCCGAGATCACGACGCTCGAGGTGCTCGCGAAGCCGGGAGATGACTCGCGCAAAGACGAGGTCCTGTGCCAGCGGATCGACGCCGGCGACGTCGATCACGGTGAGCGATCGGTCGCGAAACTCTCCCCACGGCAGGTCGTTGGCCACGCCGTCGTCGGTGACGAGTCCCTTCGACCGGGTTGCGATGTTGCCGAGCCGGTTGCGGATCTTGCGGATCGTGGCAATGTGGTGGGTGCGCCAGACCTCTCCGCCACGTGACGTTTCCAGGTGGTCGAAGATCGCGCGAAAAAATTCCTCGAGATCGGCAAAGCTCTGCACCTCGAAGGGCGCACCGCGGAGTTCGGGCGCCTCGAACTGCTTTCCCACTACCCGCTCCGCCAGGAAGTCGATCAGCGCATCCGCCTTTGCATCGACGTCGTCGCGGTTGAGCACGACCTCGGCGTAGTCGAGTATCTCCCGCAGCCCCCACACCAGTGGCTGCACGGAATCGGCGAGTGCCGGGTTGCTCCGCAGCGTGTTGAGGTTGACCCCGTCAGCCTTGAACGGGGCGAAGAGCGTCATGTCGCGAAACGGCGCCGGGTCGAGACCGAGCCGCCGCCAGAGCGCGAGGTCGCCGTCGCCGAGGGGGGCTGGCTGGTCGAGAAAACAGAGGTCCGGGCCCTTTCACGTTGAAGCAGACCGCGGCAACGCTGCCCTTCGCGGCGGGAAACGTCTGGAAGATGCTGCTCAACATGAACGTCACGGCACTGGTCTTGGTGGCCAGACCGGACACGCCGGTGATGTTGAGGTGCGCTGCTTCCGGCCCCAGCAGGAAGTCGGCGTCGAGGTACACGGGCGCGGAGAGTCCACCTGCCGCGTAGACTCCGATCGGCAATCCGGTGGACGTCTCCGGCTGCATGAACGCGTCCATCCGCAGCGCAACACGCACGTCGGCGTCGGTGGCCTCGGCGACACCGCCGAAAGGCACGGGCTGCAGGGGCTCCTCGGGAATCTGCCGGAGGACGGCGGCGGTCCAGAGTCGAATCTCCGGGCGTGCCGTGGGTGCATCGGCTTCACGCTGCGGATCTCCGTCGGCCCCGATGACGGCGTCAAGCGGGCGGGCGAGGTCGGAGTATGCGAACGCCTCGGTCACCACGCCGTACACGACACGCTCATCGCCGTCGACCCGGACGATCGATCCAATCCCGAGCGATGGCATCGCGCGCGGTCCAGAACGAGAACTGGTGCGGTGTGCTCGGCCGCAGTTCTGTCGCGACAACTCGTCCGAGGATGGTCATGTTGCGGCACTCCTGACCCGGAGATAGCGGCTGACGTCGTGAATGCCGTACAACAGTCGGTCGCTGCGCGGTCCCGTTGCGAGCGGCGATCGTTCGGCGAGGAGCCGCCGAGAAAGCAGGTCGGCCGCGCCCTCGGTGGAAGCGCCTGCCGCGACCTCGACCCGAACCAGCCCGTGAAAGAGGTCGTGCCCCTCCCATGCGCGCAGTCGCAGTCCCCACGCGTGGAGCGCGGGGCGTCCCTCTCCGCCAACCACGAACGTCGAGCTCCGATGTCCCATGGGGATCGTGAGGTAGGTCTCCAGATCCTCACCGTCGAACGGCAGCGTGCCGTGTGCCTTGACCACGCCGATCATGCGCGGGTCCGTTGCCCACTCGGCTGCAACGGCCAGCGTGCCGTCAACGACGACCCAGTGATCGTTTCCCGCCCGGTAAAGTCGTGATACATCGACCTCGAGCGCGACCCGTGCACGGTCGATGGCGGCATGCGCGCGGTCAAGATCGTGGAGCGGGTGTGGCGGAGCGCCTGCGTCGAGTGCGATGCGATCGTGTCCGTCGAGCGCTGCAGCGAGACGATCGAGCACGTGCCCGCGCGCCACGACGACTCGCCGCGACAGCTCGGTCGCGGCCCGCAAGTGACGATCGGTGCGCACCCGTACCGCGGCGCGAATGACGGCGGCAACGACGGGATCGGTCCCGACGTGGCCGACCAGCTCAACGTGTTGCGAGCCGTCGAGAAATGCCACGTCCCCATCCCAGGGGACTGGATCGCCAACCGGGAGATGGCGAAAAGGTGCCTCGACCACCTCGACGTTGCCCGGTTCACGCCCGCCGCCGGACCGTGTGAGGTCCGTCCACGGCGTGCTGGCCGGGTGTGCGCCGGCAGTAGCCAGTTCACGTCGCAGCGCATCGAACGGCGAACCACGCATGATCTCAGGTCTTGTCGTGGGGGGCAGCAAGCCGGGCGATGAAGTCCATGAGCCGATCGGTGGCCCGCTCCAGTTCTCCATCGGACACGGAGTATGAGAGTCGTACCCACCGGTCGTCGCCGAAAGCCGAGCCGGGAACGAGCGCGACCCCTTCCTCTGCCATCAGGCGTTCGCAGAACGCCGCACCGCCCATTTCGCCACCTGCCGCGATGCCGTCGACGCGGAAGAACAGATAGAACGCGCCGTGCGGTTCAACGAACTCGACGCCGGGCGCCTGGTCCTGGAATCTTGCGACGAGATAATCGCGGCGACGACGGAACGCCGCGACCATCCGCTCGACCTCGGCATCGACGTCGGGACTGTCGAACGCAGCGGCGGCGGCCCACATGGCGGGGTGATTGGCGCCGGTCGTGGTGTGGGTCTGCAGTGCAGCCATCGCGCGACCCACTTCGACCGGGGCATACGCAGCTCCGATGCGCCATCCCGTCATCGCGTACGCCTTCGACGCGCCATAGATGATCACGGTGCGCTCGAGCACCGTGTCGTCGAGATCGAACATCGAGGGCGCGGGTCCGGGCCCATAGTGGATCCGGCGATAGATCTCGTCGCTGATCACCCACAGGTCATGCTCGGCTGCCCATGCTGCAATCGCCCGCAACTCGGCCGTGGTGTAGACCGCCCCGGTGGGATTGCACGGCGAGCAGAGGATGATCCCGCGAGTGGTGCTGTCGCGATGCCGCTCGAGGTCGGCCACACTCACCTTGAGCCCCCACTCGGCGGCGCCCGGCACCATCACCGGCCGCGCGCGGCAGAGATGCACGATCTGGGGGTACGACACCCAGGCTGGCGACGGAATCAGGACCGTGTCACCGGGACCGAACAGCGTGAAGCAGGCGTTGAAGAGGGACTGTTTCGACCCGTTGCTTACCACGATCCGCTCGGCGTCGACGGTGCGTCCGCCGCTCATGCGGGAGAGCGCATTCGCCATCGCCGTTCGGAGCTGCACGATCCCGACGTTGGGTGGATAGCGGGTGCAGCCGCGCTGAATGGCGTCGATGCCAGCCGCGCTCGCAATCTCCGGGGTGTCGAAATCCGGTTCACCGACACCGAGGTCCAGGACGTCTTCGCCCGCTGCCTTGCGGCGCTTCGCCTCGGTGCTGATGGCCACCGTCTCCGAGGCCTTCAGGTGTTCGAGATTGGGCGAGCGACGGAAAGTCATGGGACGGAATCCGAGGGAGAGGACTGGAGGAGTACTCGACGCTGACGGTGGCGGCGCCCGGAAAGGTTTGCCGCTCGCATCCCGTAGTCAACGCCCCGATGCATCCTCAATGGTCTCGCGCGGTGCCTGCGGGTTGGCCGGACGCCGCGCGCCCAGCTACCTTGCGCGCCCCGCGACGCCCATTTCGTCGCCTTGACAATCGAGGGACCCGTGCTGGAATTCGAGTCGTGGCAGATCACGCCGGCGGTGGCCGCCGGCCTGGACAATCTGGGATGGAAAGCTGCGTCGGTCGCCGAGATCGACGCGCTGATTCCCATCGTGCGCGGAACCAGCGTGGTGACGGTGCTTCCGCCGGTTCCGGCCACGGCGACGCCCCTCGCCGCTGCAGTGCTCAGCGGGCTTCACGCACGCGGTGGACGCGCGCTGGTGCTCGCTGCGCCGGCGATGGTCGGCGAATGGGGCGCGACGATGGCTGGGATCGCCATCGGTACACCCTGGCGCATCGAGGCTGCGCGGGGCCCGGCTCGCGTTGCACGCCGGATCAAGGCCGACGACGTGGACGTCGTGATCGCCGCGCCGGACACGGCCCTCACGCTGCTCACGCGGTCCGCGCTGGCACCGGACGCCATATCGACCATCGTGCTCGCGTGGCCCGAAGATTGGGACGCCGATGAGGCGCTGACCGTATTGCTCCAGGACCTTCCGAAGGATGCGCAGCGGATCGTCATCACCGCCCGACCCGAACATGCTGCCGCATTGGTCGAACGGTACGCGCGTCGCGCCCTGGTGTTCGGGACACCGTCGGCAGACCCGGACGCACCGCCGGCCCCCCTTCCCGCACCTCGAGACTCAGCCCGCACCCTGGCGACGTCGTGGTCGGGCCGGGCCGCTGCGGTCGCTGAGCTCATCGACACGACCGACCCCACTGAAGCCACCGTCTGGACAGTCGACACCAGGGATCATGCCCTGATCCGCGCTGGCGCTCGGCGGCGGCGCGGAAGGGGTCCGGATCGTCACCCGGGGCGGCGAGGTCACCGGCGCCGTCATCTGCTACGACCCGCCTGCCCGGTCCGACCTTCCGGATTTTGCCGGCACCGAAGACCTCACGGTATTGGTCCCGCCGGGTACCGAGGGACACGTCGCGCGGATCATCACGCGCCGGCGCCCTGTCCAGGCGGCAACCAGCACCACCGCGCTGCTGACGCGGGACGCCGGCATCCGCACCGAGATCTCCCGCGAACTCGCCGGTGCGGAGCATGATGCCGCGCTCTATGCCCTTGGACCGCTCTTCGAACGCCACGAGCCGCAGGCGGTCGCTGCGGCAGTTTTTGCCCTGTGGCGCCAGGCGGTGGCCCCGGCGGCGCCGAGTGGCTCCAGCGCCCCCGGAGGCTCGAGTGCGACACCAGTGGGCGGGATCGCTGCCACGAAGCTCTGGGTCGGCGTCGGCAAGAAGGACGAAGCGACGGTCGGCGACCTTGTCGCGGTCATGGTGAAGGAACTCGGTGTGGATCGGGCGCTGATCGGGCGAATCGAGCTGCGGGACACGTTTGCCCTGGTGGAAGTGCCGGAGGCCGACGCCGAGCGCATCGCGGCACGCATGACGGGGCTCACGATCCGACGGCGGAAGCTGGTGGCGCGGGTCGACCGGGGTCCGGGGGAGTCGCGCGGCGGTGGGGGTGCCCGCGGGGCCCCTCGGGGTGGTGGCGGTTTCCGGCCCTCTCGCGGCGAGCGGCGATAGACGGAAACGCCGACGGGCCGCCCAGCGGGGCGGCCCGTAGTCCGTCGTCCTTCGGGACGACGACTTTCCGACGTATTACTTACTTGCCCTTGTTGACCAGGTCCTTGAGGCCCTTGCCCGGCCGGAACGCGGGAACCTTCGACGCCTTGATCTTGATCGTTGCGCCAGTCTGCGGGTTGCGGCCGTCGCGCGCAGCGCGCTTCCGGACCTCGAACGAACCGAAGCCGGTGAGGTTGATGCTGCCGCCCTTCTTGAGCTCGCGTGCGAGCAGGCCGTCCGTCGAGAAGAAGAGGTCGACGATCTCGCCGGCATGCGCCTTGGAGGTGTCGAGCGCCTTCGCGACGGCCTCGATGAGTTCCATCTTGTTCATGGTGACTCCTGCGGAGTGGGTGGGGCTGATCCCGGGCCGACGGCCCGGATAGGCGAGAATATGGGACACGTGCACGAAACTCCGCAAGTACTCTGGATTTCCCGCGGGTTGTCCGCTGGACCCCGCACGGCGCCTGAATTTCCGGGTGACACCCCCTTGACGAACGGCCCATGACCACTTCACAGCGCCCCGGACGAATCGAAATCGTCGCCGGCGTGATGTTCAGCGGGAAGAGCGAGGAGCTGATTCGGCGGGTCCGGCGCGCCATCATCGCGCGGACCGCCGTCCAGGTTTTCAAGAGCCATCTCGACGCACGATACGAGGGACTGGAACACGTATCGAGCCACACTGGCGCGAGTTTTTCCGCGCAGCCGATCGATCGGAGCGACGAGATCCTGCGACATCTCGCAGACACACCTGGCGTGGGTGTCGTCGCAGTCGACGAGGCGCAGTTCCTCGATGCGGGAATCGTCGAGGTGGCGACCCACCTTGCCGAGCAGGGAGTGCGCGTCATCCTCGCGGGCACCGACACGGATTTCCGCGGCGAACCGTTCGGCATGATGGGACACCTCATGGCCATCGCCGAGGACGTCACCAAGCTTCAGGCCATCTGTGTGGTGTGCGGTGATCTCGCATGCCGCAACCAGCGACTCGTGGCGGGCCGACCCGCCCGCTGGGACATGCCGGTTGTCATGGTGGGTGGCAGCGAGACCTACGAAGCGCGTTGTCGGCGCTGTTTCCAGATGCCGCGACTCAACGAAGACCAGGTGCCACTCCTCTGATGCGCCACTATGCGCTCACCGGTACCGTGGCAGCGGGAAAGTCCACCGTGGCGGAGCTTTTCGAGCGTTGGGGCGCGACCATCATCGATGCCGACGCGATCGTGCACTCGCTGCAACAACCCGGTGAACCGGTTCATGCGGCAATCGTGTCGCGGTTCGGCATGACGGTCGCGGCACCCGACGGACAACTCGATCGCGCGGTGCTGCGTCGGATGGTGCTTGCGGATCCGTCAGCCCGTCGCGACCTCGAGGCGATCGTGCATCCTGCGGTCGAGCAACGCCGATCGGCGTTGCTCGACGCTGCGGCGGGCCGTGGCGCTCCGGTCGTGGTCTCGGAAATTCCGTTGCTGTTCGAGGTCGGTGATCCGTCGGCGTTCGACGGCGTCATCGTCGTCGACGCGCCGGTCGATGTGCGACGGGAACGATTGATCATCGAGCGGGGGCTTTCGCGCCCGGAAGCCGATGCCCTCATGGCAACGCAGTGGGATCCGTCAGCCAAGCGGGCGGGCGCCACCTGGATCATCGACAACGATCAGTCGCGCATCGCCCTGCATCATCATGCGCGCTGCGTGTGGGACGCGATGAACGCGTGACCGAAGTGCTGGTATGGTGCGACCTGGCACCCCGGCCTGGATGGCAGCAGATGGCACTTGACGAGGCCGCGCTCGACATCGCGCGTGACGAGGGCGTGGTGCTGCTCAGGCTCTATCGGTGGGAGGCCGACACCGTCTCGTTCGGCGCCCACGAGATGGCGGCACGAACATGGGATCGGGAGGCGCTCGAGGCAGCTGACGTCCCAGTGGTCCGCCGACCGACCGGTGGCAGGGCCGTCTGGCACGCCCGCGACGACCTCACCTACTCGTCGGTCTCGCAGGTGCCGCCCGGCACGGCGGTTCGCGATGTCTATCGCACGACCCACGAGGAGCTGGCGGCCGCACTGCACACGCTGGGCGTGGCCAGCGCGCTGGCGCCCGCGCACGGGCGCACTCCGGCCCTCACGAGCGGGGCGTGCTTCGACATGGCGACGGGAGGCGAGGTGCTGGTGGGTGGCGAGAAGGCCATAGGGAGCGCCCAGCTTGTCCGGGGAGGGGTCCTGCTCCAGCACGGCGCCATCGCACGCCGGGATCCGCTGGCGCCACTCGGTGCGTTCGTGCTGGACGCGTCCCGTCGGCTGCCGCCGCGGGCACAAGACGTGCTGCCCGAGTCACCCGTGATCGCCAAGGCTATCGAGGCTCGATGGCGCGCCAGGGGAGCAGAACCGGCGCCGGTGCAGTTGACGCAACGCGTCGTGGCGGCGAGCATCCGCTATCAGGACAGGTATCAGGACGCCAGCTGGACCTGGCGCCGCTGAAACGAAGTATCCCGCCAACGTCTCAACCAGGAGGCGCGTGATCCAACGCAACGTCGTGCTCTGCCTGCTCGGAATCTGCGGCGCAGCCGTTCACGCCAACGGGGTGCAGGCCCAGGCGTCTGCCCCGATTCGCGGCACCGTCGTGCTGGCGATTCCCGGCGACGTGAGCGTTCCGGTTCCAGTGGTCGGGCTGCCATACACGCATGTGGCCGATGTCACCGACCAGCTCTTCCTGCGGCTCGGGTTCCTCAAGTCGTCGTTTCGCACGGTCGGTGACCGCGCACTCACCCCGGTGCTCGCGCGCACGTGGCGACGGATCGATCCATTGACGCTGGCGTTCGAACTCGACCCACGCGCCACCTGGCACGACGGCGCCCCGGTGACGACTCGTGACGTGATGTTCACATGGCGTCTCATGGTCAACCCTGCCGTTGGTGCCGATCACGCCGTCATCGAGCCGATCGCGGGCATCGACTCGACTGGCGTGCGCAGCTTTCGTGTCCGGTTCCGGCGCGCATTTTCCGAACAGCTTTACCTGATCGGGTTCAACTTCCAGCCGCTGCCGGCACACCTCCTCGAGCGAGTGAAAGCCGATTCGATCACGTCGTCGAGCTATGCCTCGCGGCCAATCGGCAACGGGCCGTTCCGGTTCGAGCGTCGAGTCGCCGGCGAGTTCGTCGAGCTCCGGGCGAACCCGTCCTTCTTCCTCGGTACCCCCACGATCGGTCGGGTGGTTTTCCGCGTCATCCCGAATCCCGCGACGCGCCTCAACCTGCTCCTGAGCGGCGAGCTCGACGTGCTCGAGTACGTCCCGCCGAGTGCGATGGCGCAGGTCCGTGCCAAGCGTGAGCTGCGGGTGGTGACGTTCATGTCGAATCTCGTCCTGTACGGCCGCTTCAACACCCGGGCACCCGCTGACACCGCGAAGGTGCACCCGGTGCTCGGTGACCGCGCGGTGCGCGCCGCGCTGGTCAGCGCACTCGACCGGGGCGTGATGGCAGAGCGTATCTACGGCCGCAACGCATCCGTTCCCGGAGCTGTGCAATCGGTGTCGTGGAGCTGGATCCGCCCGGTACGTGGCACGGCCGGAGCAGCGTCCGCGTCGACGGTGCGTGCGGCGCTGGCCGACGCCGGGTGGCGGGACACCGACGGCGACGGCGTGCTGGATCGGAATGGCACGCCACTGCGCGTGGGCCTCCTCTACCCCGAGACCAGCGCCGTCCGCCACGATTTCGCGCTCCAGATGCAGGCCATGTGGCGAACGGTGGGGATCGACGCGCACCTCGAGCGCCTGCCACCGGCGGTCTTCAGCGAACGACTCAACGCCGGCCGATTCGACCTGGAGATGGGGAGCGTCAACCAGGACGCGTCGCCGATGTCATTGACGCAGAGCTGGTCATGCGCGTCGGCCCGAGAGGCACGATCGAGCAATAAGACGCGCTGGTGCAACCCGGAATTCGATCGGCTGCTCGCTACGGCGATGACCGGACCCGACCCGGTGGCCGGGTATCGCGCCGCACTCGCGCACATGGCTCGGGAAACACCGGCTGCATTCCTGGCCGCGCCGTACAACAACATCGGCATCCATTCCCGCTTCGAGAACGTCCAGGTGTGGCCGGTGAAGTCATGGACATCGCTGTGGCAGTGGCGAGTGCGACGCGGCTCCGAACTCCCGCGCGACCGCTGACATGACCGGCTGGCTGGTCCGCCGATCGGTGGACGCGGTCATCACGGCCGCTGCGGCCATGCTGTTGCTCGTGGCACTCGTCCACGTCATGCCCGGCGATCCACTCGCGGTGATCCTCGGCGACCGGCCCGCTGATGCGGAAACGGTCGCACGCCTCCGGGAACGCTACGGCATCGACCGATCGCTGCCGCAGGCACTCGGCGACTTCGCCCGGGGAGCCATTCGCGGCGACCTCGGCATCGCCCTGAGTGAGCAGCGACCCGTCAGCACCATCCTGCGCGAGCACATCGGACCCACTCTCCTGCTCGGCTCGCTCACATTGCTGATCAACTTCACGGTCGGTCTCGCGGTCGGTCTCTGGTGGGCCCTCCACCCGCGAAACTTGCGCAGCCGCATCGTTGGTGCTGCAACCGTGGTCGGCTATTCCCTGCCGACGTTCGCGATCGGCATGGTGCTCGTCTGGATCTTTGCCGTCGAGCTCGGGTGGCTTCCCGCTGCCGGCAGCACCGACCCGCTGCTCGCGGCCGATGCACCGTTGTCCCAGGCGATTGTCGATCGCCTCGCGCACCTCGCCCTTCCGCTTGCCGCCATGGTGATCGCAACGATCGCGGTACCGATCCGTCAGCAGCGCTCGGCGGTACTCGCCGTCGCCGCACAACCATGGGTGAGGGCGGCGCGCGCACGCGGGCTGTCGCCAGCGGTCGTCGCATGGCGACACTGCTGGCGCCCTGCGCTCACTCCCATCATCACGCTGTTCGGGCTCTGGCTTCCCATGCTCGTGTCGGGCGCCGTGCTCGTCGAATCGGTCTTCGCATGGCCCGGGCTGGGAACGCTGATGGCGCAGGCCACTGTCAATCGTGACGTGCCGCTGGTCGTCGGTGCAGGGGTGTTGCTGGTGGTCGCTGTGCAGCTCGGTTCCCTGCTCGCCGACGTGCTGTATCGGGTGGTCGATCCCGCGCAGCGTCAACCGTGACGCGTACGGCGTGGTGGGGGACGGCATTGGCCGCGGGGTTGGCCGCACTTGCGATTGTCGGTCCGTGGCTGGCGCCCGACCCGCTCGCAATGAGCAACCTGGCAACGGGCACGCTTCTCCCGCCGTCCGGAACGCACCTCCTCGGCACCGACCAGCATTCGCGGGACGTGTTTGCGCGGCTGGCACACGGCGCGGCGGTTTCGCTCACCATCGCAACGGTGGCAGTGGTCGTGGCGCTGCTGATCGGGTCCATCGTCGGGGTGGTTGGCGGTGCAGGCACTCCGGCCATCTCGACGGCACTCCGCCGAATCACCGATCTCGCGCTCGCGCTGCCTCGCATCGTGGTCCTCATGATCCTGCTCGCCGCACTCGGCACGTTGCCCCCGCTCACCTTCGCCGTGGTGATCGGTGCCACCGGTTGGCCTGCGATTGCGCGACTGGTGCGGGGAGAGACGCTGCGGCTCCGCCAAGCCGAGTATGTCACGGCCGCCCTTGCCCTCGGTGCACCACTGCCGCGAGTCCTCGTGAGGGAGATTCTCCCCGGCGCGCTCGCGCCCGCGCTCGTAGCGGCCACGCTGGGAGTGGCCGACGCGATCCTCCTCGAGGCAGGCCTCTCGTTTCTCGGACTCGGCATCATGCCGCCGGCGCCATCGTGGGGCGGGATGATCCTCGAGTCCCGGGATTACCTGCACGTCGCGCCCTGGCTCCTGCTCGTGCCGGTCGCGGCCTTGGTCGCCGCGACGTCATCCGCCACATTGCTTGGCGAGGCGCTCCGCCGCTTTCTCCAGCCTGATACTCCATGACCCCGCTTCTCGAGATCAACAACCTTCGTGTCATGTTCCCGGTCGACGGTGCCCCGCCCGTGGTACCCGTCGATGACGTGACATTTTCCCTTGCCAAGGGAGAGCTCGTTGCACTCGTCGGCGAGTCGGGGTGCGGCAAGAGCCTCACGGGATTGACGATTCCCGGGTTGCTTCCCACCGGCGCGATGCTCGGCCCCGACACATCGGTCCGGTATGACGGCACCGAACTCGCCGGCCTCGACGAGCGTGCCCTGCGGCCGTTCCGGGGCCAGCGGATCGCGATGATCTTCCAGGATCCGATGGCGTCACTCAACCCGGTGATGCGCGTGGGCGACCAGATTGGCGAGGCGATCACGGCACACCAGCGGGTGGCGCGCGCCGAAGTCAATCGCCGGGTGGTCGACCTGCTCACCGAAGTGGGCATCGCAGACCCCGTCGCACGGGCCCGCAACTATCCGCACCAGTTGAGCGGCGGGATGCGACAGCGGGTGATGATCGCGATCGCGCTCGCTGGTGAGCCGGGGCTGCTGATCGCCGATGAGCCGACGACGGCGCTCGATGTCACGGTCCAGGCGCAGATCCTCGAGTTGCTCGATCGCCTGAGGGTGGCGCGGGGCATGGCCGTGTTGCTGATCACCCACGACCTGGGAATCGTCGCCGGTCGCGCCGACAGGGTACTGGTGATGTATGCCGGGCGCTTGGTCGAGACCGCGCCGACCGCACCCCTCTTTGCCCGACCGGATCATCCGTACACGGCCGGGTTGTTCGCATCGATCCCTCGACTTGGCGGCAGTGTCACCCGGTTGTCACCGATCCCCGGCACGGTGCCGCGTCCGGACCAATGGCCCGACGGTTGTCGGTTTCATCCTCGATGCCCGGTGCGCGTGGAGAAGTGCACCAGGCTGCGCCCCCCGCTGCTTCCCATCGAGCGTGACGATCATCGAGCCGCGTGCTGGGTTGCGCAGGGGAACACCACGTGACGCCGCTGCTCGAGGTCGACGGCCTGGTGAAGCACTATCAGGCGGGCGGATTCCTGTCGCGTCCGAAGCCGCCGGTGCGCGCTGTCGATGGCGTCTCGTTCACGGTCGCTCCCGGCGAGACGGTTGCGCTCGTCGGTGAGTCGGGCAGCGGCAAGAGCACCATCGGCCGCAACGTCCTGCGCCTCGAGGTGCCCACCGCGGGCACGGTCCGGTTCGAGGGGGTTGATCTCGCCACCGTCGGAGCTGCAGACCTCCGGGCACTCCGTCGACGCATGCAGATCATCTTCCAGGATCCCTTCGGCTCGCTCAATCCGCGACGCACGATCGGTGCGTCGGTCGCCGAGGGGCTCGAGATTCACGACATCCTCCCCAGGCAGGAGATTCCCGCGCGGGTGGCGGAGTTGCTGACGGAGGTTGGCCTCGACCCCACATATTCGGCGCGCTATCCGCACGAGTTCTCCGGTGGTCAGCGCCAGCGCATCGGCATTGCGCGCGCGCTCGCTGTCGAGCCGCGGTTCGTGGTATGTGACGAACCGGTATCAGCGCTGGACGTGTCGGTGCAGGCGCAGGTCATCAATCTCCTCATCGACCTGCGCGACCGCCACGGACTCGCGTATCTCTTCATTGCACATGATCTCGCCGTCGTCCGGCAGATCGCCCATCGGGTTGCCGTGATGTATCTCGGTACGATTGTCGAACTGGGAGCTGCAAGCACGGTCATCGAAAGACCGCGTCATCCATACACCCAGGCGCTCGTGTCGGCAGTGCCCGACCCCGACCCCGCGTCGGGACGATCGCGCATCGTGCTTGCTGGCGAGCCGCCGTCGCCATCGGCCCCGCCGCCCGGGTGCCCGTTCGAACCTCGTTGTTTTCACCCGATGAAGGACGAACGGTGCCGGCGCGAGCGACCGCAGCTGCGCCATGTGGTCGACCAGGACGTGGCGTGCCACCATGCAGAGGTGATCGCCATACCGCCGGCCACGGCGGCACCATGAGCTCCGCGCTGCACCTGATCGATGCGTTCACTGATGCGCCGTTCCGCGGCAATCCCGCCGCGGTCGTGCTGCTCGGCGAGCCCCGTCCTGATTCGTGGATGCAGGCCGTTGCGTCGGAGATGAACCAGGCGGAAACCGCGTTCCTCTGCGTCGGCCACGATGGGTTCAGCTTGCGGTGGTTCACGCCACTCGCCGAGGTCGACCTGTGCGGGCACGCGACGCTCGCCAGCGCCCACTTCCTGTGGACCGAACAGTTGCTGGGCGATGGAGAGACTGCCCGGTTCCACACACGGAGCGGACTCCTCACCGCCCGGCGGGATGCCAATGGGTGGATCACGCTGGATTTTCCCGCGATCGCGCCCTGTGCGCCAACCGTTCCCGACGATCTCGATGCAGTCCTCGGCACCCGATCGGCATCGGTGCACGGCGGTGCCTACGACCTGCTGTGTGTGCTGGACAGCGCCGATGCAGTGCGGACACTCACCCCGGATCTGCATCGAATGGCCGCGTGGGATACACGAGGCGTCATCGTCACCGCTGCGTCCGATGAACGCGGAGTCGATTTCATCTCGCGCTGTTTCTTTCCGCGCCTCGGCGTGCCCGAAGATCCCGTCACCGGCTCGTGCGCACTGTGCGCTCGCCCCGTACTGGCACGGCATCACCGGGCGCGCGGTGCTGACTGGCCTTCAGGCCTCCCGTCGCGGAGGACGGGTGAGGTGCGAGGTGGCCGGAGACCGCGTGTACCTCGCGGGACAGGCCGTGACAACGCTCGCCGGGACATTGTTCGCATGAGCGCGGGCCCGAGGATCTACATCAGTGTCGACATGGAGGGTGTGGCCGGTGTGGTCCATGAAGACCAGACCAACCCCTTCGATTCCCGGTGGGCCGCGGAGTACTCGCGCGCGTGTCGCCTGATGACAAACGAGGCCAATGCTGCCGTCGAAGGCGCGCTGGCATCGGGGGCCTCGCGGATCGTGGTCAACGACTCCCATTGGCACATGCGAAACATCATTGCGGAGTCATTGCACCCGGCCGCCGAGCTCTCGAGCGGGTCGCCCAAACCGTGGTCGATGGTGCATGGGGTGGACGAGGGGTTCGATGCGCTATTCCTCGTGGGATACCATGCCCGCGCGGGCACCCGGAATGCTGGCATCGACCACACCTATACTGACGTGATCTACGACGTCCGGCTCAACGGCGAGCCGGTCGGCGAGCTCGGCCTCAACGCGGCGTTTGCGGCAGAACACGACGTGCCCACGACCTTGGCCACCGGTGATGAAGCCCTCTGTCGGGAGGCACAGGCGAGACTCCCCGGGATCGTGACTGTCGCGGTCAAGGAAAGTCTCGGACGGCAGGCCGCGCGATCGCTGCACCCCGACATCGCGTGCCAACGGATACGCGAGGGCGCGGCGCGCGCGACGACAGCCACGGTGCCAAGTCTGTCGGTGGGGTCGTCGTGCACACTGGAAGTGGATTTCGTCCGCACGCATCACGCCGACATGGCGGAGCTGGTGCCCGGATCAGTGAGGCAGTCCGATCGGACGGTCGCCTTTGGACACCGTGATTACCGGGAAGTGTTCAGGGCCTGGCGGGCGATGTACAATCTCGCCAACGTGCCCTGACCGCACGGCGGTCAGGGTAGCGGGAGCGGCTCGACTGGAGCGAGCTGGACTCGCGGGATCCGGCCACCGCGCACCATCCGCACCCGATCGCCGTCCGGGCCGGGCAACTCACGCCGCATGACGGAGCGGTCGTCGGCAGCGATCCAGTACTTTCGCTGCACCTGGTCGAGCTCGGTCGTCACCAGCCAGGTCGGGCGGAACTTCACGACTCCCCGGTTGACCGACACCATCGCCTCACCCCGTGACACGTCGAACTTCATCCACCGCATCTCATCGGGCCTGTGCTCGAGAACGATGGGTAGCGTCCCGTTGAACCCAGCCTGGAGCGGAAGCGTCGCGATGATCAGGTCGATACCGGTCATGGCGTAGGGTTCGGCGGGGAGCAGGACCTTTCGCCGCGCGACGCGACCCTCGGGACCGGTACGCTCGATCTCGACCTCGCGCCGGTTGATCGTCATGCGGAGGTCGCCAGTGGCGTCGCGGCGCCATGTCGCGAGCGTCTTGAGCGTCCAACGGTCGTACCATACGCTGTCCTCAACCGTTGTTCCGCCCGGAATGGGCATCCGGCGCGTCAACAGCCACGCCGGATTGCCGCGCAAGCTCACCGAGTCGAGTTCCACGCTCCCCTCTGCCAGGGTGCTGCTGTCACCCACTGCACGGATCATCCGTTCGGTCGAAAGCGCCGGGGACAGGATTGCGCCGTCCGGGCGGGGTGCGAACCCATAGAACCCGTAGTTGGGGAGTTCGAAACCGACCGCAGAACAGGCACATCCCAGAGAGGCGAGGGCACAGACCACGAGTCTACCGGCCATCCGGCGTCGGTATTGAGTCATCAGACCAGATGGTTGGAGAAAGCGTCAGGCGGGGGTTGTTGAAAACCCCAGTTGGTGGCAATGGGTCACAAGAATCCTTGGATCACGACGAAAATGGAAGGCTTAACATCGGGCGGACCGCGTCGTCACCCAGGCATGCGAAACTGGTTCCTGGTTGTCCTGCTCGCGTCATCCGCGGCCACTGCGCCGGCGCAGACCCAGCAAACGATGTCGCCGCACGACTCGGCTCGGCACGTCCTCGACCGTCTAGGCTACGGCCCCACGCCCGGAAAGGTTGAAGCCGTGGCACGAGAGGGGGTGATGCGGTGGGTCGAGGCGCAGCTTCGGGCATCCGCCGCCGACCCCAACCTGTCCCAGCGAGAGCGCGAGTTCGATGTCATCGACGTTCCTACCCGGGACATGGTGGCGATGCACACCAATCAGGTTCGCCGGGCCATTACCGATACGGGCATGGCGAGGCCAACGCCCTCGCGCACTGGCGACGACGGACGCACGCTGCGGAGCCTCAACGCCCAGCTCGCTGCGCTCACCGTGCTCCGGGCCACCTCAGCGGAGAACCAGCTGCGCGAGGTGCTCTCCGACTTCTGGCTGAACCATTTCAATGTTTTCGTGAACAAGGGCTTCGATCGCGCATACTTTCGCGACCACCTGGAACGCACGATCCGTCCGAACTCGCTGGGCACGTTCTCGACCCTCCTGACTGCGACCGCCCACAGCCCCGCGATGCTCTTCTATCTGGACAATGTCCAGAGCGTTGCCGAACAGACGAGGGTCGTGGAGAACACGACCCGCAGCGTGATGTCCCGAACGCGCCGAGGCAATGATCCCGCCCGTGCCGCCGCAGCAGCGAGGGCTCCCCGAGGCCTCAACGAGAACTATGCGCGCGAACTCCTCGAACTCCACACGCTAGGCGCTGACGGGGGATTCACGCAGCACGACGTCGTCGATGTAGCGCGGATCCTCACCGGGTGGTCAGTGGGACGGAGCACTCAGGCATCGGGCTTCGTGTACAACGCACGCATGCACGACACCGGCGCGAAGCGGGTGCTCGGGATGACGTTCAAGGCTGGCGGCGGCGAGGCAGAAGGAGTGCGTCTCCTGTCGATGCTCGCGATGCACCCGGCGACGATGCGGCATGTGTCGGGCAAGCTGTGTGCGCGCCTGGTGTCGGACGATCCCGTTCCGGCATGCGTCGATGATGCTGTCGCTGCATGGGCAGCCACCGGCGGATCGATCACCGCGGTCGTCCGCGCCATCGTCCACACGCCCGATTTCTGGAGCGCAGGGCACTACCGGGCAAAGATCAAGTCGCCGCTGGAGTTCGTGGTGAGCGCGGTGAGGGCGATCGGGGCGCGGCCCGATGCCACACCACGTCTGGCTCAGCAGGTGGCCACCCTCGGACAACCACTGTTTCAGCAGAGTGTGCCCACGGGCTATGCCGAGTCGCAACAGGCCTGGACCAACAGCGGTGCACTACTGGCCCGGATGAACTTTGCCATGGCACTTGCAGCCGGCCGCGTTCCCGGCGTCAGCCTTGACCTTGACCGTTTCGTTCCCGCAACGACCGACCACGCATCCCTGCTCGATGCGATAGAAAACGTGATCATCGGCGGCGCGCTCGGGACGAATACCCGGGCAACGATCGCTCGTGAGATCAACGGCATCAGCGACCCTCGCGTCGCACGAGCGACGGCGATTGGCCTCGCGCTCGGTGGCCCCGAATTCCAGCGACAGTGAGTCGACGATGATCTCCCGCCGTGCATTCATGAAGGCTGGCTCCCTCGCGCTGGTGTCGCTCGGCGCCGACCCGCTATTCGTCGATCGCGCCGCGTATGCCCTCCGCCAACGCGTCGGTGGATCGCGGGGTCGGACGCTGGTGTGCCTCTTCCAGCGCGGCGCCGTCGACGGGCTCTCGATGGTGGTGCCGATTGCCGACCCGGCCTACTGGTCAGCACGCAGCCGGATCGCGATCCCACGATCCGACCTGCTGCCGCTCGACGGGCAGTTCTCCCTGCATCCGCGCCTGGCCCCACTTCGCGCGCTGTGGGACCGGAAACAGCTGGCGGTCGTGCATGCCGTCGGGTCTCCATCCTCCACGCGTTCGCATTTCGACGCGCAGGACTACATGGAAACTGGAGCGCCTGACCAGAGGTCGACGACAGACGGCTGGGCCAACCGTTACTGCCAGAATCCGACCCAGCACGCCGACACCCCGTTCCGGTCAGTGGCTTTCGGCGCACAATTGCCGCGTACCCTGGCCGGCCGTGCCCCGGCGCTCGCCATCAAGGATCTCCGCACATTCGGGTTGCGCGATGCGCGCGCGGACGGCGATCGCCCGCTCGCCAGCGCATTCGAGTCGCTGTATGGCGGCGACACCACCGGATTGATCGCATCATCCGCCGCCGAAGGATTCGAGGCAATCCGGATGCTGCGCGCAGCGAATCCCGCTGGCGTCGGCGCCGCGAATGGTGCCGAGTATCCTCGGGGGGAACTCGGGACATCGATGCAGCAGGTGGCGCAGCTCATTCGGGCCGACCTGGGTGTCGAGATTGCGTTCGTTGACGTCGGCGGCTGGGATACCCACGTCAACCAGGGAGCATCGCAGGGCCAGCTCGCAGCGCGCCTGAATGACTTCGGTGCCGCGATCGGTGCGTTCGTCACGGACCTCGGAGAACGGATGGCCGATGTCACGCTCATGACCATGAGCGAGTTCGGGAGAACGGTGAAGGAGAACGGCACCGGCGGCACGGACCACGGACACGGGACGGCAATGTTCGTCATCGGAGGTGACGTGCGAGGCGGCGCTGTCCACGGCCGCTGGCCAGGCGTCGCGCCTGCGGCCCTTCACGAAGGGCGGGATCTCGCGGTCACGACTGATTTTCGTGCGCTCTTCTCGGAGGTGCTGCAGGGGCACCTCGGCGCTGCCGACCTCGGTGCGGTCTTCCCGGGATTCACGCCCGGCCCGCCAATGGGACTCTACAGGGCCAGCTGACCGCAGGACGCGGGGGGCTCCCGGGACGATGTGACCTGCTGTGCGCGGCCGGGGTCTGGACGGCTACCTTCGTGGGCACGTCGTTGCATCCTCGCCTCCGCCGCGGAACATCCATGGGCCGAATCGCTGCAACTCTCACGTTGCTGTGTGCCTGCAGCCATTCGGAGGGCTACCTGGCCCCCGACCCGACCACATCCGATTCCCCCTACATTGACGCGCCGGTGCTCCGGCTCACATACGAGCCCGGGATGGACCTCTTTCCTTCATGGTCGCCCGACGGCTCCCTGCTGATTTACACGTTCCAGCCCGCGGGGCGCGCCGACCGGGATCGATGCATCGGCATCCTGCCCCATGGCGGAGGCACCCGCTCCGAGCACTGCTACAATGCCGCCGACGGCAACGGCCGCACCGACGCACTCGAATGGCCCGCCCTCGGCACCGATGGTTCGCTCCTGTATACGCACTACATCTCGGGCATCGGCGATCGGATCCCCGAACGAGGAGTCCTCCGGCTTGGCACGCCAAGCGATCCGTTCGGCGGACAGCAGCTGATGACGTTGCCAGCCACCGTCGGCACCACCGGGTTCACGCGCATTGGTCAGACGGCCTGGACAGCCCCCGGCCGGTTCCTGTTCATCGCGCAGGACTACCTGATGCTCGGCAACATCGCCAACGGGAACAAGAAGGACACGACCTATGTCGGCCTTGCTCTCGTGCAGGCCAGCCTGACACCCAACGGAGCGCAATTCTCGGTCGTTCCCGGCACGGACTCCGCCGCCACGTTCTACATCTCACCGGCATCGGATTCGATCTACTTCACCCGATACCAGGACATTCGGTTGTACCGGGTGCCGATGGCGGGCGGGAATCGGGAGACGGTCTTCACCGCCAATACTCCCGCCACTGGCTGGGTGGCACGCAATCCGACGCGCGTCGGCACTCGCACCGCAATGGTCGTCGCCCGCCTCGATCAGGATGCACAACCGCGAGGACTTCTTCCCGGAACTCGCGTGGAGATTCTCGACGCTGACATGGGCGGTTCCGACAGGGCGATCACCGTCGCGGGGGGCCAGGGTATCGGGGTGTTGATCGCCCGTGCTGGAGGCTGCCGCGTGGTGGCAGAGGCGCGGCGAGCCTCAGGAATTTCGTGGACGACCGACCTCGAGTCATGGTGTGCAGCCGGGACGGCCCCCGGTTGCGGCTGCTGAATGAGCCATGACGCCGGCAGATGGCTGTGGAGTACGGGGCTCATCCTCGCGTGCAGCCATTCCGCCCCGACCGATCCGGCTGATTACACCTCCGACACAACGCCGTTCGCCGCTTCGACCCCACTTCGCCTGACGTACGACGCGGGCATCGATGGGTTCGCGTCGTTCTCTCCCGATGGCTCGCTGATGTTCTATTCATTCCAGCCCCGGGACCGCGCCGACCGCGATCGCTGCATCGGCATCATGCCATCGGGCGGTGGCAGTCGGGAGGAACACTGCGACAACTCGGGTGTCGGGGCGGTGCGAACCGACGCACTGGAGTACCCGGCCGTGAATGGGCGCGGGGAATTGCTCTATGCGCGTTACGCATCCGCGATTGGCAACCTCATCCCCAACACCGGCGAGATCTCGCTTCAACTTGCCACCCGTGACACACCGCTGGCAGCGCGCAACATCCTGCAGCTGCCCACGCTCATCGAGGGCATCGGGTTGACCCGAATCGGCCGGATTCGGTGGGCCAGCGACGACATCTTCTATTTCGTGGCCGAGGAGATGACGTTGCTGCGCAATCCGATCACCCGGAGTTTTCGCGACACGCTCGTTACCGGGAATGGCCTCATCCGCGGTCGCCTGGCCGGCGGCGCGTTTCGCTTCGAGGTCGTCGGCGGAATCCTGGATGCGAGCGACTTCGATTTTTCCGCCAATCGTGACACCCTTTTTTACACCCGCAGCCGCGACCACCGGCTTTATGCGGCGGCCACTGACGGGTCGGTATCATCGGTCGTATACTCTGCGCCCCAGACACCCACCCGTCGCCGCGAACTGCGCAGTCCGGCAAGGGTGGGTTCGAGGATCGTGGTGGTTGTGCAGGACATCGACACCGCGGAGCCGCCGCTCTACCCATATGGCCTGAGCCCCGGCGCCAGCCTGTTGATGGTCGACCCGCGGACTGGCACGGCGACGACGCTGCAGGACGCGTCGGTAGCGGTGCCATCGTTTGGGCGGGTTGTGACCATGCCCGGTAGTTGCCGCACCGTGGTCGAGTTCCGACATCGCCTGTCGGCCAGCTTCACAACCGACCTGTATTCCCTTTGTCCAACCGGGGACCCCTCATGCAATTGTTCATGATTCGGCGTCGCGGATCAGCCTTGACCGCTATCGCGGCGGTCCTGGCCACGGCGAGTTGCGGTCACTCCGACCCGCCCTCGTCCGCAGCGCCACCACCGGAAGAGGGGGCCTTCGGCACTGCATCGCCGCTCCGGCTCACCTACAATCCCGGCAGCGACGTCGCCGCGAGTTTTTCCGACGACGGCAGGTTCATCGTCTACACCTACGCTACCACAGGTCGTCAGGATCGCGATCGATGTCTCGGAATCATGCCCGCCGCGGGAGGGACCCGTGTGTTCGAGCGGTGCGAGACCCGACTCGCCTACAACGACTCTTCGGACACCTTCACGTCTGGCGCACTTGACGCTGAGGGCCGACTGCTTTTCCTGCGCTCAACTTCAAGGATCGCTGCGCAGGTGCCCTCCGGGCCGGGGCTCTACCTCGCGCCCACACCAGACGCGCCAGCGGTGCGCATCCTTTCGCTTCCATTGGTGATCGGTGGTGAGACCGCGACCTGGCTCTCCGACATTCGCTGGGCGGGAGCTACGGGCTTCACTGCGCTGGCACAGGAGATCACGGTCGTGCCTCGATGCCCGGGATGCACGCTTCGCGACACCACCTTCATCCCGCTGTTTGTCGTGCGAGGCACGATCGTGTCCGGGGCAGCCACTCTTCAGGCGATCGCCGGCACCGACGGAGCCACGGTGTACGCCATGAGCAGCGACGGCTCCCAGGTCCTATTTGGGCGCGGCGGTCCGACGCTCGAGTTGGTCGCTGCGTCGGGAGGAACGCCGACGACCGTGACCACGATCCCGATCGGCACTCCGACCGATCGGATTACCGGCCTCGGATGTGCGCGCGACCTGTGTATCGTCTCCACCCTCTACGAGCGGTTGCCGCCGTCGGGGTTCGGAATCTCGTACTCCCTGTACTCTGTCGCCTTCAGTGGTGGGCCGCTGACCCAACGAGCAGGGTCTGACGCGGCCATCTGGACCCGCCCCCGTCTTTCGCCAACGAACACCAATATCCTGCTGCAGGTCGAATCCGGCGCTGCACGTGACCTCTATCTCTACCAGGGGCAGCTCTGATGACATTCGAACCGATCTGCGGCCGACCTGTCCGCTCAGGGCTGGCCCGCTCCGTGGCCACTGCATTCCTGTTTGCGGTTCTTCCGGTTTGCGTCCCACCGATGAATGCCCAGACCAACGGGACACTCATGGGACGGGTGATCAATGCGTCGACCTCCGACGGCGTTTCCGGTGTGGAAGTGCGGCTCGATGGTGGTCGCCGCATCGCGACCACTGATTCCACGGGCGAATACCGGATTCGTGCGGTGCCCGCAGGGACCCACTCGGTGGAGGTGGTGTGGCCCGGTTTTCGGGCTGCCCGGCGCACCGACATCGTGGTGCGATCCGACGAGGTGACCCGGGTCGACATTCGACTCGCCCCGTTGCGGTGCAACTGGCCGACCTGCGCGCAGTCGGGGTACAGGATCCGGTGCTCGACCCGTTCGCCACCGCAACGAGTCAGCGAATCGACGAGCAGGATTTCCGTCGGCTCCCCGTGTCCACGCTCGAAGACGCACTGTCGCTTCAGGCGGGCGCGGTGGGCGAGAGCTATCGTGGCGGCCGCATCGGACAGCAGGCGTTCCTGCTCGACGGTTTCGGGTTGAAGAACCAGCTTGACGCATCCACCGGGGCCGTTGGCATCCGCATCCCGCCGGACCTCATCACCGAGGCATCGCTGATCACCAACGGGTTTTCTGCCCGATATGGGCAAGCGCTGTCGGGTCTCATCAACGTCGTCACCCGCGACGGCGGCGATCGGTGGCGTGGTCGGGTTGCGTACGAAACCGACCGGCCGATGAGCGGGAGCGCCGACCTGGGGCTGGACCGAGTGGTACTGCAGGCCGATGGGCCGATCGCTGGTCGGGTCACCGCTGTTGGCATCGTCGATCTCACCGGTCGCCTCGACGCCGATCCGGTCAACGCGCCGCGTCCCGACGACCCACTCGACCCGCGTTCGGAACGGCCAGCGCCGTTGCCGCACAACAGCGGCGAGACCTGGACGATGGGTGGGAAGCTGACCGTCCCGGTGGGCGAGCGAGTGGTCGGCAGGGTATTTGGCATCACGACCGCTGACCAGCGCTACCTCTATGATCAGCAGTACAAGTACGAGCCCGACTTCGCGCCGGGAAGCAGGACCAACGGCAAGCTCATCACTGGCCACCTGCAGTTGCTTCCCGCACAGGGAGCATCGCGCCCCATCGTCGGTGACCTCCGGATCGGATGGTTCGACCGCGAGTACACCCGCGGCACGGTTGACGCACCCGATTACCGGCTAGGCGCGTTCACCGGCCAGCGCCTCGAGATCCTGGGCGAGGAGATCGCACGGACGCAGGACACCGTAGCGGCACGACAGGCGATCGACGGTTTCAATCAGCCACAGCTTTCGGCGCGAACGCCCTGGGGCGTGCCCGCATTTTTTGCAGGCGGCGCATCCCAGGGAGAAATCGCGTGGAACAGCTTCTCCGAACTCAGGAGCCAGCTCGACCTGACTGTCGGCATTGGCCACAACACCGACGTCTTCGTAGGCGGCCTGCTGGCGTCGCAGGACGTGAAGACCTTTCAGCGGGTGCTCGCCTACCGCCCCGTTGGCGGCGTCGTGCCGCCCGCCACCGCGTCGGCATTCTCACCGACGATTTCGGCAGCGTACATCGAGGGACAGACCCGGAGCAACGAGCTCGCGGTTGTTGCCGGCGTTCGCTACGACGCTTTCTCGCCCGGCGGCGACCTCGGCAACGAGACGCTGGCCTCGCGTTCCTCGATCAACCCGCGGATTGCGGTGTCCACTGTTCTCAAGGGCGCGACCCTCGTGGCGAGCATCGGACGATTTGCCCAGGCGCCTGACTTGCAGTTCCTGGTCGATGCGGCATTCGATGACACCACCCGAACCGGTCGGTTCAGGCAGGGAAACCCGAACCTCGGCTTCGAGAAGGCCACGCAGTTCGAGCTCAGCACCCGATTCCGGGTGCGTGAGCAGAGCTCGCTCAAGATCAACATCTACATGAAGAGCCTCGACGGCCTGGTTGCCACGGCGCCGCTGGGTGTGAATCCGGATTCGAGCCGGTTCGTGAACGCCGACATCGGCAACGTCACCGGACTTGAAGTGATCTTCGAGCGCGAACGACACAATGGCTGGGGTGCGCGCCTCGCCGGCGTGGTGCAAAAGGCCGAAGCCACGGTGACCGACGCGTTCGAGCTGCAGCGGCTGATCCAGATTGATCCGACCAACGGCGACACCCTCGCCGCGCCGGCGCGGTCGCAGTTTCCGCTCGACTACGACCGACGGCTGGCGCTGATCGCCACGGTGGACGGCGAACTCCTCCCCACGTCGGGGCCGAAGATTCTTGGCGTGCGCCCGTTCGGCGGGTTGAGCGCGGCCGGCGTCTTCCGCTACGGCAGCGGCCTGCCCTATTCGAGGACCGACGAAACCGGTGATTCGCTCGCAGTCGAGCCAAACGGCTCTCGCCTGCCGAGCCAGATGTCGATCGATGCGCTCCTGCGCCGCCCGTTGCGCCTCGGCCGTTTCGAGGGTGGATTGTATCTGGACGTGAGGAATGTGCTCAACACGCGCAACCAGAATTCGGTCCGGCGCGACACCGGATCTCCTTTTGCTTCGGAGGCCACCATTGATCGGCTCGCACTGGCCGCGTACAATGCAAACCCGGACCCGATCCCATTCGAGTCGCCCCGTTATCGACGTGCGGCAGACGTCGACAGCAACGGATTGATTGCTGGCCAGGCCGAACTGCTGCCACTTTACAGGCTGGCTGCGCGGGACTTCACCCAGCCACTCTTCGTCTACGGACCGCCGCGGACGCTCCGGTTCGGGATCGAAATGCTCTTCTGATCCACAACCGGCTGCGTGCGCAGCCCGGAGGTCTCGATGCGGAATCGCCTTGCCCAACTGTTGATCGTGTTGCTCCCGGCAGCCTGCGACAGCGGTACGCCGGTACCGGCACCCGACTCCACCCCTGTCGTGGCTGCCGCGCCCGATACCGCGATTCCGGAAGGCGATCTCGGCCTCAGCATCCGGCGCGGCCGGGCCATTCTGCTCGCCACCCGGGACTCGCTTCCCGGACACGTCGGCAACGACCTGCGCTGCACGAGCTGTCACCTCAATGAGGGACGCCAGCCCAACGCCGATGCCGTGGACTGCGGTGTACGCCCAGTTCCCCCAGTACCGGACCCGCGGCGCCAAGGTTATCCGCCTGGAGGATCGCATCAACGCCTGCTTCGAGCGTTCACTGAATGGCAAGGCGCTGGAGCTGGACGACCCGGCTCTTCGCGACATGGTCGCGTACATGGCATTCCTGGCGCGCGGCGTGCCGGTCGGTTCGACGATCCCGGGACAGGGGGTGCCGAGGCGGGACGAACTGGGTGGCGACACGGTCGCGGGAGCGGCGGTATATGCGGCGCAATGCGCCCGGTGCCACGGCGTCGATGGCGAGGGGACGACCATCGCGCCGCCGACCTGGGGACCGCGATCGTTCAACATCGGAGCCGGAATGTCGCGCATTCGCACCGCAGCCGGATTCATCAAGGCGAACATGCCTTTCGACATGCCGGGGACCCTCTCCGACAAGGACGCCCAGGATGTGGCCGCATACATGACCTCGCGGAGCAGGCCTGATTTCGCCCGCAAGTACGAGGACTGGCCACGCGGCGATGCGCCGCCCGACGTCGCCTATCCCACGCGCGCCGCGGGCGGTGCACCAGCACCACCGCATTGACGTCACCGGGGGACACCAGCCCGGAGTAAACCGCGTGTCCCCAGGCGTCGCAGCACCCTGAACCTCCTCGTCCCCACCGACCGCGGGCTGCACTGCCCCGTTGGCGACTTCTACATCGATCCGTGGAAGCCGGTAGACCGGGCAGTGATCACGCACGCCCACTCGGACCACTTGAGCGCTGGTTCGCAGGCCTACCTCGTCGCGGCCGCTGGCCGCGCGATCGCGCAGACACGACTCGGAGGACGGGCCGTGGAGGCAACAGACTACGGTGCCGTGACGACGATCAACGGCGTGCGCGTCTCGCTGCATCCCGCCGGGCACATCCTGGGCTCCGCCCAGGTTCGGGTGGAACATGCCGGTGAAGTATGGGTCGTATCCGGTGATTACAAGACCGAGCCCGACGTAACGTGCGCCGCCTTCGAGGTCCAGCGGGCGCACGTGTTCGTCACGGAATGCACGTTCGGGCTGCCGGTCTACCGGTGGCCTGCTCACCGCGACGTCGTGGATGACCTCCATGCCTGGATTGCCTCGAACCAGGCGAATGGCCGAACGTCGGTTCTCCTGGGATACTCGCTCGGAAAAGCGCAGCGACTGCTCTCGATGCTCGACGGACTCGAGGTTCCCATCTGGACCCACGGCGCGGTCGAGACGATGACGGCGTTGTATCGCGCTGAGGGGGTCTTGCTGCCACCCACGACCGCGGTGTCGTCGGTCGACGGCAAGCCTGTCTGGGCGAGCGGAGTCGTGGTCGCACCGCCCTCCGCGGCCGCCTCGCCATGGCTCCGCCGGTTTGGCACGACAAGCACCGCCTTCGCCTCTGGTTGGATGCTGGTGCGTGGCGCCCGTCGACGTCGCAACGCCGACCGAGGATTCGTGGTGTCGGATCACGTTGACTGGCCGGCGCTCCTCGCAACGATCGGCGCGACGGGAGCAGAGCGGGTGCTCGCCACCCACGGATTCACGGACGTGCTGACTCGTTACCTCGACGAACTCGGTATCGAAAGCGGGACGATCCCGACGCGGTGGGAGGGCGAGCAGGACGCCGACACCCCGGCGGAGGAACCGTCGTGAAGGCGTTTGCGAAGCTGTTCGCTGCCCTCGACGGTGCGTCGTCCACCAACGACAAGGTTGCCCTGCTCGAGGAGTATCTGGCGTCGGCCCCGCCTCGCGACGCCGCATGGGCGGTACACGTGCTCATGGGCAATCGGCCGCGAAGGATCCTCAGCGGGCCCGCACTCCGCGCCGTCGCCGCCAGTTCCACAGGGATCCCCCCGTGGCTGGTCGAAGCCTGCCATCATCAGGTCGGAGACCTCGCCGAGACGGTGGCGCTGCTCCTCGACGACCCTTCCGGCACTGCTGGTGAGATGGGATTGGCCGACACCATCGAGCAGTCGTTGCTCCCGTTGCGGCAATTGGACGAACCCGCGCGGTACACCGCACTTCGCGCGACATGGTCCGGCATGACCGCGGTCGAACGCCTGGTGTTCAACAAGTTCCTGACCGGGTCATTCCGGGTCGGTGTCGGTTCCGGTCTGGTAACCCGTGCGATCGCACGCACGGCCGGGCAACCGATCGACGTGATCGCGCACCGACTGATGGGCGCGTGGGAGCCGTCGGCCGAGGCGTGGCAGCAGCTTCTGGGGGCGGTCGACACGGAACAGGACGGTGCGCGGCCGTACCCGTTCTGCCTTGCGACTCCGCTCGACGTTCCCCCCGCTGACCTCGGCCCACCATCGGATTTTGTCATCGAGTGGAAGTGGGATGGCATCCGCGCTCAGGTGGTGCGCCGAGCCGACAGTTCGTGGACGTGGTCACGCGGCGAGGAGATGCTGAACGGACGATTCCCCGAGATCGATGCAGCGGTCACCCGACTGGACGGCGGTACGGTACTCGACGGCGAGATCCTGGCATGGCAACCCGGTTCGCTGCGACCACTTCCCTTCGCGGCGCTGCAGCGCCGTATCCAGCTCAAGAAGCCTGGTGCCAGGATTCTCGGTGAGATTCCCGTGGTGTTCGTGGCGTACGACCTGCTCGAGATCGATGGCAGTGACATCCGCGGTCTCCCGTTGGAGGCGCGTCGCCGACGCCTCGACGAGGTGGTGAGCTCACTTGGCAACTCGGTCAGGATATCACCACGTGTCAGCGCCGCGAGCTGGGACGAGTTGGGCGCCAGCCGGGAGGCGGCACGATCGCTCGGGACCGAAGGATTCATGATCAAGCGCGCGGACGCTCCGTACGGCCGGGGTCGGGTGCGCGGCACATGGTGGAAGTGGAAGGTTGACCCGCTCTCGCTCGACGCGGTCCTGATTGCGGCCCAACCAGGGAGCGGACGACGCTCGGGACTCTACACCGACTACACGTTCGGCGTCTGGAATGGTGACGCGCTCATCACCATCGCGAAGGCATACTCGGGGCTCACTGACGCAGAGATTCGTGAGGTCGACCGCTTCGTCCGCCGGCACACAACCGACCGATTCGGGCCGGTGCGAATGGTCGAGCCAACACTCGTCTTCGAGATCGCATTCGAGGGGATTCGGGCATCCTCGCGGCACAAGAGCGGGGTGGCACTCCGCTTTCCCCGTATGGCTCGACGGCGCACTGACAAGACCGCCGCCCAGGCCGACACGATCGAGACTGTTCGGCAGTTGCTTGATGCTCAGTCCTGAACTCGAGGCGCTGTTCACCGACCGGGGCTGGCATCCGTTCCCATTTCAGCGGGCCGTGTTCGACGCGTATGCTGACGGTCGGAGCGGGCTGGTGCACGCTGCAACGGGCACCGGAAAGACGTGGGCCGTATGGCTCCCGGTGGTCGAAGAGGGCCTGCGCGAGGCCGTCGACTTCGCCGCGCCGAAGGGGCGCCCGAGCAGGCGGTCGGCTGCGGCGCTCCGGGCACTGTGGATCACCCCGCTGCGGGCCCTCGCCGCCGACACCGAAACCGCGATGCGCATCCCGCTGGAAGCCTCCGGTCTCCCCTGGACGCTCGAGCAGCGAACCGGCGATACAACGGCATCCCGGCGCGCTCGCCAGCGGGAGCGACTCCCGACGGCGCTGATCACCACCCCGGAAAGTCTCACGCTACTGCTGGCGCGTGATGATGCCGCACGCCTGTTCGACGACCTGCGTGTCGTGGTGGTTGATGAATGGCACGAACTGATGGCATCGAAGCGAGGAGTACAGGTCGAACTCGCGCTGGCGCGGTTGCGAAGATGGAAGCCCGCGTTGCGGACCTGGGGACTGTCTGCCACCCTCGGCAATATCACCGTTGCGGCCAATGCACTCGGCGGGCTCGACTCGGCGGGCGTACCTCGCCCGGTCCTGCTCGTCGAGGGTGACGTGCCACGAGAGGTGGTGATCGATGCCGTCATTCCGGGGCGAATCGACCGATTTCCCTGGGCCGGGCACCTGGGCACCACTCTCGTCGATGACGTTGCCGCAATCGTGCGCGAGAACACGACCACCCTGGTGTTCACCAACACCCGGTCGCAGACCGAGACTCTGGTACCGCGCGCTGCTCGAGCGCTGCCCCGATCTCGCGCCTGACATCGCCTTGCATCACGGATCGGTGAGCCGCGCCCACCGAGCCGTTGTCGAATCCCGCTCTGCGGGCAGGCACCGTCCGCGCGGTGATCTGCACGTCCTCGCTCGACCTCGGCGTCGATTTCTCGCCCGTCGACCGGGTGGTCCAGGTCGGGTCACCCAAGGGCGTCGCGCGACTGTTCCAACGGGCCGGCCGCAGCGGCCATTCGCCCGGCCGGGTGAGCCGGATCACCTGCGTCCCCACGCACGCCTTCGAACTGGTGGAGGTCGCAGCCGTCCGGGAGGCGGCGGAAGCCGGGTTGCTGGAGTCACGCGAGGGAATCGACACGCCGCTCGACGTGCTGGCGCAGCACCTGGTCACCTGCGCGATGGGTGGTGGGTTTCGTGGAAGCCGACCTGCTCGCCGAAGTGCGCACGGCATGGTCGTATCGCGACCTCGCCGACGATGAGTGGGCCTGGACCCTCGACTTCGTCGCGCACGGCGGCATCGCGCTGCACGCATACCCGGAGTACAACAAGCTCGCCCGCGACGCCGATGGGGTCTGGCAGCCCGCGACCCGCAGGTCGCTCGCCGGCACCGGATGTCGATCGGGACGATCGTCAGTGACGCGTCGCTCAGCGTGCAGCTACCTGCGCGGCGGGTGTCCTGGGCAACGGTGGAGGAATCGTTCATCGTCACGCCTCAAGCCCGGGCGACACGTTCCTGTTTGCCGGTCGGCCGCTCGAATTCGTTCGGGTGCGCGACATGGTCGCCTACGTACGCCGCGCACCGGACGTCGGCGGGTCGGTCGCCCGCTGGATGGGTGCGAGGATGCCACTGTCGACCGCGCTCGCGGCGGCCGTTCGACGGCAAGCCTCGCCGAGGCGCGGCGCGGCGACGTTCGATACCGTCGAGATGCAGGCGGTGCGCGAGATCCTCGAACTGCAAGCGGCTCGCTCGGAGATTCCCGACATCGACATGCTGCTCATCGAGCGGTGTCGCACACGCGAAGGGCATCACCTGTTCTTCTTCCCGTTCGCGGGTCGCCTGGTTCACGAGGGACTTGCCACGCTGACCGCGTGGCGCCTTGCACGGCACGTGCCCATCACGTTCTCGCTGGCCATCAATGATTACGGCTTCGAGCTGCTGTCCGACCAGCCGGCACCGCTCGATGAAGCGCTCGCACGGGGACTGTTTGCGATCCAGCGATCTCGCGCCGACATTGATCGCCGTCGCTCAACGCGGCCGAGATGGCCCGTCGCCAGTTCCGCGAGATTGCACGGGTCGCCGGCCTGGTGTTCCAGGGGTATCCCGGGAGCGGAAAGTCGGTGCGGCAGGTGCAGGCATCGAGCGGGCTGCTCTACGACGTCTTTGCCCGGTACGATCCCGACAATCTTCTCCTGTCCCAGGCCAGAGGACGAGGTACTCGAGCGACAGCTTGAACGGTCTCGGCTGGTTGCAACGCTGGGCGATATCGATCGGGTCGCACGGTGGTGCGCGCACGGGACCGACCGACCCCACTCGCCTTTCCGCTCATGGTCGATCGGTTCCGGCAGCGCCTCTCGTCGCGAATCACTGGCAGAACGTGTGCGGCGAATGACGATCGCCCTCGAGCGCGAATCGTGAGCGACATCCGTGGCGCAGTGGTGGTCGACATCGGAACCGAGCAACTGCTGCTCCTCGCCGAGCGGGCTGTCTTCCGGGTTGCCGACGCAACGTTGTTCGTCGCCGACCTGCATGTCGGCAAGGCCGCCACGTTCAGGAGCCAGGGCGTGGCGATTCCGCCGGGGACAACCGGCGAAACACTGGAACGACTCGCACGCGTCGTTGCGGATACGCGCAGTCGCAGGCTCGTGATCCTGGGCGACCTGCTTCACGCTGCCGCAGGTCGGCACGCCCGCACCGAGGATCGACTGGCGCGTTGGTGTGCCGACCACCCCGACCTGCGGGTCGAACTCGTCCGCGGCAACCACGATCTCTCAGCGGGAGACCCCGACATCGGGTTGGGAATCGTCGTTCACGATGCACCCCGACAAGACGGCCTGACAACACTTTTCCACCACCCCCCACACGACCACGCCGGGCCCTGGCTCGCCGGTCACGTTCATCCAGCGGTTCGACTCGAGGGAATGGGGCGCCAGCGCCTGACAGTTCCGTGCTTTCATGTCACGGGAGGAGGAATCGTCCTCCCCGCATTCGGTGCCTTCACCGGCGTTGCACTGGTGCGCACCGCTCGCACCGACCGGATCTTTGCAGTTGCGGGCGATGAAGTCGTCGAAGCCGCCCGCCCGATCACGCCGACGCCGGCAGATCCCCGAGGAAGTTCGTGATGCGTTCATGGAGATCGTCAGCCACCTGCCGGAACGCCTCGATACCCGAACTCGCGGGGTCCGGCAACCCCCAGTGCAGCATTCGAGCACCAGGAATCACCGGACACGCTTCCCGAGCATTGTCGCACACCGTGATGACGACATCCCAGTTGTGATCCATCACGGATTCGATCGACTTCGATGTCCGCCCGTTCCACCCGATCCCACGCTCCGCGAGCACGGCGACTGCCAAGGGGTGAGGTTCTTGCGCTGGCGCCGAGCCTGCACTCGCCACCTCCACCCTGCGAACCGCCCAACTCGGCGAACAACGCCTCGGCGATCTGGCTGCGGGCTGCGTTTGCCGTGCAGAGGACGAGCACCCGCCGTCGGGCGTCAACCACCGCAGCAATCCGGGCCGCAACATGCGTTCGCAGCCGGCTTGCGTGCACGAATGAAAGCCCCCATCACCTGCCCTGCGATCACCGGGGCAACCTCGGCGGCATCGATTCCGCTGCCGCGCAGGAAGGCCGCCGCATCAGCCAACTCGTAGATCCGTGTCGGCTCGATCTCGGCATCGACGAACCCGACTTCCCCAAGCAGCCGCAGGAACTCTTCCTCACCCAGCGCACCCGCCACGCATCCGACCCAGAGCTCCATGCTCCGTTGCACCTCAGGCGGGAGTTCGCCGCGCACCACCACATCCGACACGGCGAATCGACCCCCGGGCCTGAGCACTCGGTACGCTTCGGCGAGGACGGTGCGCTTGTCACCGGAGAGGTTGATGACGCAGTTGGAGATGATCACGTCCACCGATTCATCCGGCAGCGGAATCTGCTCGATGTCACCCTTGAGGAACTCGACGTTGGTGACGCCTGACTTGGCCTGATTGGCCGCCGCCAGATCGAGCATCTCGTCGGTCATGTCGAGCCCGTACGCCTTTCCCGTCGGCCCAACCCGGCGAGCGGAAAGCAGCACATCGATTCCCCCGCCTGAGCCAAGGTCGAGCACGACTTCGCCCTCCTTCAGCTCCGCAAGCGCGGTCGGGTTGCCGCACCCCAACGACGCGGACATCGCATCAGCCGGAATCTCCGACGCCTCGGCATCGCTGTACAGGTTGCTGGTGATGGGGTCGGTGCTGTCACCGCATTCCGCTCCGCCCCCGCAGCAGCTGGAGCGTTGCCCGGCCACCACGCGCAACGCAGCTGCGCCGTACTTCTCCCGCACAGTGTCCCTGAGTGAAGACTGATCGCTGGTCATGTGAACCTCGGTGTTGATCAACATTGGTTGATATGTAACGGCAAAAAAAGTCAGCAGCACTTCCCGCGCGCGTCGCGGACGGGCTCGAGGAGTCGCACGACATGTTCGCGCGCTTCCTCGAGTGCCTCGCGGTTGAGGGTGTAGTACACCCACCGGCCGTCCCGCCGATCCAGCACGAGTCCGGCGTCCTTGAGCACCCGGAGGTGAAAGGACAGCCTCGACTGGGCCGCGTCCAGGACATCCATGAGCTCGCAGACGCACTGTTCCCCGCCCCGCAGCCGGTCGACGATCTGCAGCCGGGTCGAGTCGGAGAGGGCATGGTGCAATTGCGACATCGTCGCGAGGTCGGCCGTGGCAGTCATGTCCGCATTATAACAATAAATCTTGATACGTCAATACCGCCGACTTTTGCGCCCACCCGCCTGTGTCGGGCGAACTGCGTCGACCGGTGTGCGACGCGATGCCGGGTGGGGCGTCAGATCTGGAACTGCGCGTCGACACGTGCAGGCAACTATCCACCATGTGAGGAAACAATGCCGGTCAAGAGCAGCGGTGGGACAAAGGGCGCTGGTGGCAAGTCGGGTGGGGGCAGCAAGAGCGCGGCGAAGGAGGGGGCGAGCGGCGGGACGTCGGGCGGGTCGAGCAAGAGCAAGGGCAGCAATCGCAGCGGATCGAGCGGCAACAAGTCGAGCAAGGGCCGCGGCGACGGCTAGCGCCGGGGGCACGAGCAGGCCATCATGACCGTTGCGGGTATCCAGAACCAATCGAGGTGTCAGCATGACTGATCGGAAGGAGGTCGACGAGACCCACCGCAACGAGGATGAGATCGCCAAGGACCTGGCCGACGGCGCACAGCCCGACGGCACCGCGCCGGACCAGCGGACGCCCGACGATGCCGAGCGAAGCGACGAGCACCGCGGCATCAATAGCGGTGATGCGACCGAACCCCCAGCGCGCTAGCACGCCAGGGGTTCAGTCGTCATCCGTGAATCTGCACGTGCCCGATGCGGGGCCGCGGTACGCGCTGGGCGCTAGGCGGCGCGTTCCATCATCCGCTTGATCGGCTTGACCATCAGGCCGAGCACGGCGGCCGAGATGAACAGCAGCAGCGTGGTCGTGGTGAACAACTGCGGCATCTGGTCGAGCTTCTCGGGGTCGACGTGTCCGCCGACCAACCCACCGATCAGGTTGCCGATGGCGCTCGCGAGGAACCAGATCCCCATCATCTGGCCGAGGTACTTCCGTGGCGACAGCTTCGTCATCGAGGAGAGTCCGACCGGGCTGAGCGACAGCTCGCCCACGGTCTGGAAGAAATAGCTGCCAACCAGCCACCACGGCGCCACCAGCACCAGGCCATTTCCTGCCACGACCTTGTTGGCCGCAAGGATCATCAATGCGAAGCCGACGCCCGCAAAGGCCAGTCCCATGGCGAACTTCGCGGGGCTCGACAGGTCGCCACCCGGGCGCTTCGACAGCTTGATCCAGACCGCCGCTGCCACCGGTGCGAGCAGGATGATGAAGAACGAATTCACCGACTGGAACCAGGTCGCGGGGATCTCGAAGGAACCAACTGTGCGGTCGGTGAAATCGCGCGCGAAGAGGTTGAGTGAGGTGGGTGCCTGCTCGAAGGCGCTCCAGAAGATGGCCGCAAAGACGAACAGGACCAGGATCACGACGACCTGCTTGCGTTCGGTCGCGGTGACGCTCCCGTCGGCGAACACGAACGAGAAGAACGCGATCGCGAGGCCGAGGAGGACATAGGTGAAGTAACGGCCGATCACCTGTGGGTCGATGGTGATGATGCCCATGCCCGCCAGTGCGAACGTCGCGGCGATCACCACCAGTGCGCCGATGATGATCATCTTGACGGTTGATTCCTTGCGTGCCTGCACGGCGGCGTCCGGATCGCGAACGATATCGGTGCCGAGATCACCCAGCGTGCTTTCCGCGTACATCTTGAACGTGACCAGGCCGAACAGCATGCCGACGCCAGCGGCGCCGAATCCCCAGTGCCAGCCGACCTGCTCGCCGAGTATGCCGGTCACGAGCTGGCCGAGAAACGCGCCGATGTTGATGCCCATGTAATAGATCGAGAATCCGGCGTCACGCCGCGCCCCGCCCTCGGGGTAGAGGTCGCCGACGATCGCCGAGATGTTCGGCTTGAGCAGACCAGTGCCGAGGACGATGAGGAGCAATCCGGCGAAGAAGCTCATCTTCCCTGCGGCACCCTGCCCCGCGAGCCCCGACAAGCCGATCGACAGGTGTCCCAGGGTGATCAGGATCGCGCCGTACCAGATCGCTCGTCGCAACCCGAGCAGGCGGTCGGCGATCCATCCGCCGGGAAGTGACGAGAGGTACACCAGCGCTCCGTAGATGCCGACGATCGCGGAGGCCTGGCCGCGGTCGAAACCGAAACCCCCGTCGATGAGCGCGGCCGACATGAAGAGCACCAGCAGCGGGCGCAGGCCGTAATAACTGAAGCGTTCCCACATCTCGGTGAAGAACAGGGTGCGCAAGCCGACCGGGTGACCGAAGAAGCCCGTCTGGGGAGCCTGGTTCACGGCAATGTCCGCGTAGGAGGAGTGATCAGGAGCCTGACTTGAATTTTTGCTTGAGCATCTCGAGCTGTGCCTCGACGGCCGCTTCGCGGGCGCGCTGGTCGAGCTGGAACTGGTCCGATGGCGCCATCCCCTGATCGTCGAGCGATCCAGAATCCGTGTCATCCATCGGATTCACGCCGAGACGGGCGGCCTGGAATCGATCCCGGGTGGCGGCATAGTCGCGCTCGGCGAGAAAGAGCTCGTCGCGCTGCACCAACGCCTTCCGTTCCAGAAGGTCGACCCGTTCCCGGGCCTTGGCGAGGAACTCGTCGGCCACGATGCGGGTCTCTTCGTCTCCGATGTCCGTGGCCATGACCCCGCGACGGGTGTACACGGTCACCTCCTCCCGCGCCCGCTGCAGCTCGAGCTCGGTTCGCTGCAGCGCCTCCTTGAGCTGGCCGATACCCACCTTGAACTCGAGCAACGCCTCACGCAGCATCGCCGCCTGTTCTCGCGTCGAGCCCTGTCGCGTGGCGAATATTCGGTCCAGATGGGCCTTGATATCGTCGAGATTCATCGCTGAGGCGGGTGAGGGTGGGAGGGCGAAGTGTATCCGCCGCAGCGCACGCGGGTCAAGCAAAGGCCGGTCGTGTAGATTGGCAGGACAGCCTTCCGGAGGACCGATGCGATCGTCGAGCGGCCGTACCATCCTGTGTTGCAGCGTCCTGCTGGCGGCCTGCGGTCCGCCTCAAGGCCCCTCTGTTTCCTGCGGAATCGCAACGCTCACGGGTCCGCTGGTGGTGCTCGAATCATTCGGCAAGGGGAACGCGCTGGCGGCGCCACCGTCGATCGTGCCGTCCAGCCTGCCGGTACGACTCGTGGGCGGTCCCGTGCTTCGAGGCATCGTCGGCCAGCCCGACTCGCTCACCTGGCTCGTTGGCGCCGAGGGTGAAGTGCCACCGACCGCCCGGCCGGGCTACGGGGTCCTGATCGTGCACGGCGGCGTTGCCCAGGGCGTGCTGGTGTTCGAGGGGCAAGTCATTCCAGGTGCATCAGTGATCGGTACTGTCGCCGTGGGCACCGCATCGCTCCCATTGCTCGGAGCCCGGGTCGACCCTCGCGAGATAGCCGACAGTTCGTGCCCGGTGTTCCCCGATTCCGCACTATGAGTAGACCAAGGATCGGCATCACCGGCGTGACGAGGCCCCGTGAGGGTGGTGACATCACCGGCGTCAACGCGAATTACGTCCGCGCGGTGATCGCCGGCGGGGGATTGCCCGTTGTCCTGACACCCGAACTCGACCAGGCATCCGCGGTGGAGTTGTTCGGCGAGTGCGACGCACTCCTGCTCACCGGCGGTGAGGACATCGAACCGGCACGCTATGGCGCGGCGCCCGCGGCTGAACTCGGTCCGGTCTCCGCGGCCCGCGACGCCAACGAGCTCGCACTTTTCGCCGAGGCGCGGGCGCGCGACCTCCCGATTCTCGGCATCTGCCGAGGCATCCAGCTCGTCAACGTCGCATGTGGTGGGACGCTTTTCCAGGACCTTCCCACGCACCGCCCTGGCACGACAAACCACGATGCGGGGAGCGATCGTGCCGAGCGTTCGCACGACGTGACGCTCGTACGCCAATCTCGCCTCGCTCGCATCCATGGCATCCTGACGCTCCAGGCCAACTCCTACCACCACCAGGCGTATCGACCTGCTCGGCACCGGACTGGTTGCCACTGCACATGCGCCTGACGGGCTGATCGAGGGGATCGAGGCCGCGGACCAGGCCGAATGGCTGGTCGCCGTCCAGTGGCACCCGGAGGAGCTGTCGAGTGATCCTGAGGCGGAGCATCTCAAGTTGTTTGCGGCCCTCGTCGCCGCGGCTCGGCGCGCCCGGTAACCTCGCAGTGACAGAGACAGGACGGCTTCGCGTCGTGCACGTGGCGAGCGGCCGCGAGTGGCGGGGTGGTCAACGGCAGGTGCTGTTCCTCGCCCGCGGGATGCACGCGGCTGGACTCGCCGAGGTGCGAGTTGTCACCAGCGCCGGCAGCGAGCTGGCTGCCCGGCTCGCAGACCACGGCGTTGCGGTGACCGCAATACCGTGGAACGTCGGCCTCGACCCTCGGGTCGCGATTCGCCTGGCCGCAATGGTGCAGCCAGACGTGATCATGCATGCGCACGACGCCCACGCGCACGCGATGGTCGACGTTGCCGCGCGACTTCGTGGCGGCCGCTCGGTGGCCACGCGGCGAGTGGATGTCGCCATTGGTCATCCAGCAAGGTGGCGGCGCGCGCATGCCGCGATCGCTCTCTCGGCCCCGGTGGCCGACCGGCTCCTCGAGGCAGGTGTTGCGTCGGACCGGATCCATGTCATCCCCCCGGCAGTGGAGTACCCTGCGCCAGACGGCACCACCGAGGCAGGCTGCGGCGGACAGGTCGATTCTCGTGGTCTGCATCGCGGCACTCACACCCGAGAAGGGCGTTGACGTACTGATCGACGCTGTTCCGCTGCTGATGGCGCGATTTCCTGCGTTGCGAGTGGTGGTGCTCGGCGAGGGTCCGGAGCGCGCATCGCTCGAGGCACGAATCGATGCGGCAGGATGCGCTGAGGTGATCACGCTCGTCGGGCATGTCGACAACCCCGAGCTGCAGCTGGTTGGTGCCACCCTGGCGGTACAGCCCTCGCGATCGGAAGGATTTGGCTCGTCGGTGCTCGACGCCCTCGTCCGTGGGGTGCCGGTCGTTGCCTCGGATACTGGCGGGCTTCGGGACGCTGTTCGCGGCGGAGGCGGGGTGCTGGTGCCTTCCGACGACCCCGAAGCCCTGGCCGGCGCGATGGCGTTCCTCATCGACAACCCGGCGGAACGACGCCGCCTGGGTGAGGCAGGACGCGTGGCTGCGCGCCAGTTCACGGTGGACCGATTGGTCAGCCGGACCGTCGATGTTTATCGTTCCCCATGATCTATTTCTGTGTGCCGAGTCGAAACGATGGACCGACCGTGGGGCTGGTGCTCTGGAAGATTCGCCGTCTCCTCGAGGACACGCCGCGCGAGTATCAGCTGCTGGTGGGTGATGACGCCTCGGATGATGCCACTACCGAGGTGCTCGAGCCCTACCACAAGGTGCTCCCACTCACCGTCTTCCGATCCGCCACTCCACTTGGCCACGCGGCGACCGTCGAGCGCCTGCTCAAGGAGGCGCTGCGTCAGTCCGACCGACACAAGCGGGACGTGGCATTCGTGATTCCAGCAGATTTCTCGGCGGACCTCGCGGCCCTGCCCGAGTTTCTCAAACGGCTCGACAGCGGCGCAGACCTGGTGATCGGCGAAGCGACCCTGGAGGGTGAAACCGACCGCTGGCGCCGCCTCGTACGAAAGTGGGCTGGTCGGATTCTCGGGCGTGCGGTGGCCATTCCAGGCGTGACCGACATCGTCTCCGGCTACTCTGCGATGCGGTTGATCGCCCTGCGCAATGCGTTCCGGGAGCGTACGGGCGGGTGGTTGCAGGCAGAGGACTGGGCCGCGAACGCCGAGTTGCACGCATGGACGGCATCGGGTGCCCGGCGGGTCGAGGTGGTGCCCGTCGTGGAACGCACCGACCGCCAGCGGCGTTTGGTGGATCACGACGCGTGGAGCCGGGCAAAATCGCTCTGGGCTTCTCGCCGGGTGCTGGTGGCGCCTCCGCCTTCGCCACCTGCTGACCGGCCGTCTCGCACGGCCACTGCCAAGGAAGCTGCTTGATGTTGATGCATGCTGCACTGCTCGCCCTGCAAACGACTTTCGCCGCGTCTGCCCAGCCTGCAGCGGTGCCTTTTGGCGTCGGAGAAGCGTTCGAGTACTCCGCGCGCATGGGTTTCCTGCGGGGCGGTACGGCATGGCTCCGCGTCGAGTCCGTGGAACCGGTGCGCGGCGTTCCCAGTTGGCATTTTTCGTTTGACACCAAGGTGAACGTTGCCGGCGTGTACAAGAGCGAGAGCCGGTTTGATTCGTGGACCGGTGTGAACGACTTCGTCTCACGGCGCTTCGTGAAGAACATGGAAGAGCACGGCGGCCGGCACGTGCAGGACTTCCGGATCCATCCGGACTCGGGGTTCTTCCGGCGGGGTGCCGACACGGGCACCAAGGCGACATCGGCGAAGCCGCTCGATGATGTCGCGCTCTTCTACTACGTACGCACGGTTCCGCTGGTCGTCGGCAAGACGTACACGTGGAACAACTACTGGCGGAAGGCGCAGAATCCCGTCACCGTCAAGGTGCTGAAGCGCGAAGAGATGAGACTTCCCGACGGCCGAAAGGTTCAGGCGTTCGTGCTCCATCCGATTGTCGACGAAAAGAACGGGATGTTCTCCCGCAAGGCCAACGCGCGCCTGTGGGTCACGGACGATTTCCACCGGATCCCGGTGCAGATCCAGACGACCTATGACTTTGGCACCGTCAAGCTCGTGCTGGTGGACATGAAGCTCGCCACCAAGGGATGAAGTGGCGGGAGGCGGACCTCGGCGCGCTGCGCACCGTTCCGATCGCCGCCCGCGCCAGCAAGGTCGATTCGTCTCTACTCGCCACCCCACCGGGTGGCGATTTGTCCTTCAGCGCCTTCCTCGATGGCTTGCCCGACGTCCTCGCTGCGCGCGACCTCCGGACCGTGATCGATCACGTTGCCGCGGCCTCCCGACGACAGCGTGGCGTCGTGTTGATGCTCGGTGGCCACGTGGTGAAAACGGGGTTGGGGCCACTGCTGGTTGCGCTGATGCGGGCCGGCGTTGTGACACATGTGGCAATGAACGGGGCGGCGGCCATTCACGATTTCGAGCTCGCGGCCTACGGCGGCACCAGCGAGGATGTCGAAGCGGGCCTGACCGACGGGACGTTCGGGATGGCTCGAGGAAACCGGCCACGACATGAACTCGGCGATCACCGCGGCGGCCGCCGCCGATGCCGGACTTGGCGAGGGACTCGCCGATGCCCTCTCACGCCGTGACTCGCTGCCCGGCTGCGACGCGTCGATCCTGCTCGCGTGTCGCGAGTGCGAGGTCCCGGTCACGGTGCATCCGGCGATCGGCGCCGAGATCATTCATCAGCATCCGGCCGTCGACGGCGCGGCCATCGGCGCCACGTCCTTGCGCGATTTCCGCCGGCTCGCGGGCTCGCTTCCGGATATTGATGACGGAGGCGCAGTGCTGAACATCGGCAGTGCGGTGATGATGCCTGAAGTGTTCCTCAAGGCGCTCACGATCGCGCGGAACCTTCACGACGGCGCGCCGTCGAAGTTCCTGGCCGCGGATTTCGACATGATCCGGCACTACCGTCCGCGGATGAATGTCGTGCAGCGCCCGACGCGAGGCGGTGGAACGGGGATCTCGATCACGGGGCACCACGAGATCATGATCCCGATGCTTGTGTGGGGAATACTTGGGCGCGTCGACTCCGCCCCAGGCAAAGCCGACAACGGGTGATGGGGGCCGGCCGGCAGCGGTCGGCCCTCATCACCCCGGACCGTCAGGAAGCGGAGTGATCGTTCCGGATGGTGTTGCGTACCCGGTCGGCAGTCCGGGGAGAGAATATCCGGAGCAAGGTGTAGATCACGAAGCCGAGGAACGCCCACCAGAGCAGTGTCGCGATGATCCCGAGGACACTTCCGAGGACAGCCGTCAGCAACTTGAATGCGAGGACCGCCAACCCGGCGAAAACTGCGAATCCCGTGATGTTCCGGACCATGTTAGACTCCCGCGAAGATCGACCGCGCCCTATGCGCGGCCATGTCCCCTTGTACGAACAACCCTTCACAAGGTTTCAGATCGCATCGTATGAGCACCAATCCTGACGTGATCGTCGTTGGCGGCGGTGCTGTCGGCAGCGCCTGCGCCCGGGCGCTAGCCAGCCGAGGCACGCGGGTCCTCGTGGTCGACCGCCAGCGAGCCCCTGGTGAAGGTTGGCGCGCGTCCGCCGGCATGCTCGCGGCACAGGTTGAGGCCAACGCCGAGGACCCCCTTCTGGGGCTCGGCGTCGCGGGTCGCACGTTCTACCGAGACCAGGCCGGTCCGCTCAGGGAGCGCACCGGGATCGACATCGGTCTTGTCGAATGTGGCGTGCTCCAGGTCGCGCTCACCGAGGGCGCTGCTGTTGCGGCCAAGGAAAAAGTCGCCACGCAACGCCAACAGGCTCACGTCGCGGACTGGCTTTCTGCCGACGAAGTGGCCGAGACGTGGCCGTGGCTCGCCCCGGGGCTGGGTGCGTTCTGGTCGCCTGAGGATGGGATCGTCGACCCAGCCCTGGTGGTGGCGGCGTTTCGGCGCGACGCCGAGTTGTGCGGTGCGGTGATCACGGACGACACAGCGGTCTCGGTGCAGTCAGCCAAGGGACGGGTCACCGGGGTGCAGTGCGAAGGTCAGCGCTATGACGCCCCGAATGTGGTCATCGCCGCAGGCGCGTGGTCGGGACGGGTGAAAGGACTTCCCCGTCCGCTATCGGTCGAGCCGGTCCGCGGCCAGATGCTGGCGTTCCCGTGGCCGGACGGTGCGTCCACGGTCGTTGCATACGGCGGTGGTTGTTACCTGCTCCGGCGGGGCGCCGAAATGCTCGTGGGAGCGACGATGGAACACGCTGGATTCGACGCCAGCGTGACGCCCGAGGCCACCGCTACGCTCATACGCCGGGCGAGTGCGATTTATCCGGCGCTCCGGGATGCTGCCCCGCTGCGAGCCTGGGCCGGATTGCGCCCGGGTACTCCCGATGGGCTGCCAATCATTGGCGCCGAGCCCCGCATGGGTGGGTTGTGGTACGCGACCGGACATGGTCGGAACGGCATCTTGCTCGCTGGCGTCACGGGAGAGTTGATCGCCCGGCAACTGCACGGCGATGCGGAGACTTCCACGCTTCAGGCCATTCGTCCCGAACGATTCTGGGACTGGTAGACGTCGGCAAACATCTCAGCTCTTCTGGTACCGCGCGAGGCCATGTGCGAAAACCGGAATACCCATGAGCGCCACGAGTGCGAAGGCGAGCAACGATGCAATCGGCGAGCGGACGACGTCGACGACCCACCCGATGACAGGGTCGAATCCCGCGGGAAGGAGCACCTTGGCGCCCACGGCAGCGAGTAGCGTCGGCACCAGCCAGTAGAGATATCGCCTCCGCCACCACATCGCGACCACGGTCACCAACCAGATGGATCCGGCGGTGAGGCCGGTGAGACGAGCAAACTCGTAGCCGCTCGGCATGGCTGCTGGGTTCTCGAGAAGCCGCGCCGCAATGATGACGGCGGCGCCCAGCGCCGAGAGCACCGCCACCGCGGCGAGCTTCCCTGCAGCAACCTTCCACCGCGGATGCGGGAGATACTGCAGCAGCGCGATGGTCCCCGACTGCCGCCCGGTGAGGATCCCCGCGACCACGGCACCCGGCACCATGACACCGAGGATCCTGATGTAGAGCGGCGCCAGGCCGCGAACCTCGTCCGGCCCGACGAGCGTGACCACCACCAGAATCGCGAGAATGATCCACCGCCGGGCGAGCAACTCGACGCCGAGGCGAATATCGAGCAACGCGAGCGCGGCCAGCGCCGGCCTGCGACCCGGCGGGTACTCCAGCGCAGCATTCACGCGATCGCGCTTGCCGACCAGGCCGAGCGGATCGGGATCGTGCACGTAGCGTCGCAGACCTGACGCATAGAGCGCCGTGGCGCCTACCCCCGTTGCCACCATTACCACGGCGAGTGCCGGCAGCAGGTATACCGGACCACGTCCACCGCCGGCTTCGCCAGCGATCCACTCGCCCACCGGACGAATGGCCTCCATTGCCCGACTAACCCACGCGGCCGGCAGCCACTGGGGAGCAAACCAGATCGTGGTCGGAACCCACCAGAGGCGGACCAGCGACCAGCGGGCGTTCGCAGCCATCAGGATCCAGCAGGCCATTGTCGAGATCATCCATATGGCGGCGATGATCGCCAATCCCACGGGCAACGACGGGGCAAAATCGGTGTGCCTCATCACTCCGACCAGCGCCGCCAGGAGGATGAGCGGAGTCGACAGCGTCCGCACCGCGGCGCCGATGAGTCGGGCGCCGGCGATCGAGTGCCAAGGCAGTGGCAGCGCCCGCTCCAGCGCCAATCGCCCGCTCAGCCGATCACCCGCCAGCGCAGCCATCGGATGCAGCGCAACCGCCAGCGCGGCCATGCCGGGCAGCACGATCAACAGGATCGCGATCGGATGATCCGCACCGAACCGGTGCGTCGAGTTGAGCGCCCCGACCACTGCGGCGAACGCAGCCGCGACCATCATCACGGAGCGTCCCCGGCGAACTTCGAGCGCGACACACGCCATCGCGCCTTTCACGTTGCGGGACGCAGGGCGGCGGCGACCACCGTGGTGAGGCGACCGCCAGCGCGGGCCTCCGTGAGTTGCGGACCGGTGAGTTCGTCGAGCAGCTGACCGCCCCGGATCAGCAACGCCCGGTCGCAGAGTGCCTCGACGTCCTCGAGGAGGTGGGACGAGAAGAGCAGCGCCCGATCGGGCGCGTCGTTGAATCGCTCACGAAGAAGGGCGAGAAAATCCATGCGAACGACGGGGTCGAGGCCGTTGGTCGGTTCGTCCAGCACGAGGAGGTCAGGGCGATACGCTTCGGCGGCGATGAACGCAACCTTGACCTGGCTGCCACGTGAGAGCGCGCCGATCCTCACCGACGGATCGACACCGAGGCGCTCCACGAGCGCGGCTGCCTCGGCGCGACTCCATGTCGGGTAGACATCCGCAAGGAAGTTCAGCCACTCGCGCACCCTCAGTGCCGGGTCGGCGAGCGGTGCCTCGGCGGCAAAACCGATCTTCGCACGCCACGCCGCCGGCGCACGGTTGAGTTCGAGACCCGCCACGGAAACGCTCCCCGTGCGTTCGTGCAGCCTGGCGGTCACCGCCCTCAGCAGGGTGGTTTTCCCGGCGGCATTGGCGCCGAGAAGGGCCACCGTCTCGCCGCCATGGATGGAGAAACTCAGCGGCCCGAGGTGGAACGCCGGATAACGGACTTCGAGCTCGCGAACGTCGAGAATCAGCGGCATGAGCGCGGATGGAGCCCGGATTGCGGAAGCAGGAAATCTCGTCCTGACGCGGAAATCAGGGTAGTGAGCGCTCGGAGGAAGGGGGCAAAAGGATCCGATCCGCGCGGGGAGTGCGTACCCCGTGTGCTGTCAGGATTCAACCACTTCTTCAGGGAGTCAGGATCGCATGACCCGTATCAATCGCTCGGTCCGCGTCGGCATCGCCGCGGCGTCGGCGTCGGCGCCTGATCGGAGCTCGCCATCTGGCGCAGGCCTCCGATCACCAGGACACCGCCGACGTCGAGCTCAATCCCACCCAGGACATGACGGATCTCTACGTCTTTCCTGCGGCCACGGCCGGACGCACCGTCGCTGGTCTTCAACTCGCAGCCGGCGATCACGCCGTCAGCGGCGGCACGGCGTCGTTCGATCGCAACCTTCTGTACCAGATCAAGGTGGACAACACCGGTGACGCGATCGAGGACAAGGTGATCCAGATCACGTTCTCAGGCACCGGCTCGAACCAGCAGGTGATGGTGACGCGGTCCGGTTGCGCCGACCGTTCGCGGTGCGATGAACAACGTGCTGCTCACCGGCTGGCACCACCGTGACCGGCGCGATCAACACGACGCTCGGCTCGATCAGCGGACATGCAGGTGTATGCCGGCATTCGCGACGATCCGTTCTTCATCGACCTGGAGCAGTTCTTCCGGATCATCCCGGATCGCAAGCCGGCAACCGGCCCGCTCGCGGCGTTGCCGTCGACCCCGACCGCCAGCGCATTCCGGCCGGCTGGCCAGGCCGTGAACTTCCTCGCGGGCTTGAATGTCGCGTCGATCGTGATCGAACTGCCCACCGCGATGCTCACGTCCGGTGGCAACGCCAAGATCGGCCTCTGGGGGACCATTTCGCGATGAATACTTCACACCGAACCAGGACACGTCAGCACGATGTTCTTCCGCAGCATGATCGCCTTGCTGCCGTCGCCGTGATCGCCGCGTGCAGCGACGACAACGACACCGGCATGATGCCGAACGACAGCCTTCGGCGCGCATGTACAACCAGGTGCAGCGCCTCGGCAACCCGCTCGTGAGCGAGGTGTTCCTCGCCAAGCGCAGCCACGCGACTGCATGGCAGCACCGGTCCGGCGCAGGACGTCGCGCTGATTCGTGCCGAACTGGTGGCGTTCGTGGCAACGGTTGCCGGACGCAATGCGACGGTGCAGAACACGCTCGCGGCGGTGCTGCTCCCGGACATGCTCATCGTCCAGACCGACAAGGCAACGTCGACCGCCGGATGGCTCTCGTGGGCACTCGCCGACGGCTACGGCGGCCGCAAGCTGGCCGACGACGTCGTCGATGCTGGCCTCGCGGCGACGTTCGGGTCGTTGCTCGATCCGAACAACATGTCGCCCGGGGCTCGCGACCGACAACGTGCCCAGCGATTCACCGTTCTCGGCCACGTTCCCGTACGTCGCCGCCGGCGAACCGGTAGATGCGTCGTCGCATCGCAGTGACTCGTGACGACGGCACTCGCGTTCACCGCGGGTGTCGGCGTCATGCTGCGTGCCAAGCCCCCGACGGCCGGAGGCGCCCCGCGAGCTGGGACGTCGACGCCGAGCGGGTGCGCCGCGATGCAGACATCGCGTTCTACATGCGGCGTGCGTCGGCGGATCCCGACCGGCGCGCTCGACGAACTTCGACTCGCGGCCCTGTACCTGCAGCGCGCCCGTGAGCGCGGCACACCGGCAGACCTCGTCCTCGCCGAGGCGTCGGCACGGCGGTCGATCGACAATCGCCGGGCCCACAACTCGGAGGCCTACAGGGCTCTCGCACTCGCGCTGATCGGCCAGCACCGATTCATCGAGGCGCGCGCGGCCGCCGATGCACTGGTGGCCGAGGACCCATCGGCCGTGAGTGCCCGGTCGCTGCTGCGGCGAGATCCTGCTCGAACTGGGTGAGTATCCCGCTGCCGACTACGATCTTCACCGCGCTCGACCAGGCAGGCGTCGATCCGGCCGTTGGTTCGCGGATTGCGCGATGGGCATCGCTGCGTGGCCGATCTGCACACGCTCGCGCGCTCCTGATGACGGCGCGCAACACCGCGCGCGAGCACTTCGCGACGCCCGCCGAGCAGGTGGCGTGGTTCGACCTGCGGCTGGGAGCACTCGCGCTCGCCGTGGGCCAGCACGACGCCGCGCGCGCGACACCTTGCCGACGCGCTCGCGGTGGTCCCGGACGATCCGCGAACCCATCTCGCGCTCGCCCGTCTCGAACTCGCACGGGACGATGCCGCCGGCGCGCTGGCCCATGCCACCACCGCGATGAACCTCGGCGAGGACCCGCTTGCGTTCTCGATCGTCTCCGAGGCCCATCATCGGCAGGGCGACAGCGTCAGCGCAGCGCGATACCTGGCGGCATTCGAGACGGCGATCGAAGCGGCACCCAGGTCGGCGTGGCATCGCGACTGGCAGCTCGCGCTGCTCGACCGCGGGTCGGCAGGTCGAGCCGGGTGCTCGCGCAGGCCGAGGCCGACCTGAAGGTGAGGCACGACGTGTTCGGATGGGACCTGTATGCGTGGGCACTGCACAAGGCGGGACGTCAGGCGGAAGCGCGCGCCGCGATGACCACGCGCGATGGCCTGGGGCACCGAGGATGCTGTCTTGCGCGAGCATGCCGTGGCGATCGGGGTGAGTGCACCATGAGCGAATTCATTGCGGTCGGGTTCGGCCACATCGTGTCGGCCGACGCGCTCGACCACCTGCTGTTTCTCGCCGCTCTTGCAGCGTGCTACCGCCCCCGCGATTGGCGACACGGGCTCGCCGTGGCGACGTGCGTTCACGCTGGGCCATTCGGTCACGCTGGCGCTCGCTTCGCTCGACATCGTCGTGTTCAACACCGCCGTGGTCGAGTTCCTGATACCCGTGCACCATTGTCATCGCGGGGATCGAGAACCTGGCGCAGCGGCGCGATCGCCCGCGGTGGTCCGACGCGTCCCGTGCTCGCCGGCGTCTTCGGCCTCGTGCACGGCGCGGGATTCGCCAACGTTCTTCGCGACCTCTTCGACGGCGGCATCGCGATGCCGTTGCTCGGGTTCAACCTCGGCATCGAACTCGGTCAGGTTCTGGTGCTCGGTGCGCTGATCACCGCGTTCACCATCGTCGATCGCGTGCGGTGCAGGTGTGGCAGCGCGACGATGATCGCGGCCACCCGGGTGCGGTCCCGGGTTGCGTCGGTCGCCGTGGCCACCGTCGCGGTCGTTATCGCCGCAGGACGGACGCCGTGGTGAATGTCGTGCATGCGGTACTGGCCGTTGTCGCAGCTCCGCTGGCTGCGATCACGATGCACCCCATCCACGCCGCGCGGGTTGAGCTGGTCGCGGCCAGCGGCGGCGACGTCGTGGCCACGATTCGGGTGTACGAAGAGGATTTTGCGCCAGGGCGGGATCATCCCGCGATCAGCGCCTACCTCGACCGCCAGGTGATCCTGACCGCGTCGAACGGTTCGCGGGTGTTGCTCCGCCCGGTAGCGACCACCCGCGAGGGCGATCGCCTCCGGATCATGCTCGTGGGATGGAGCCGGGCCCCGCTCCAGGGCGGACAGCTTCAGGTGACCCTGCTCCAGGAAAAGTTCGCCGACCAGGTGAACGTGGTCGAGGTCAAGAACGGCAGTTCGAAGCAGCAGCTGGTGTCTACCTCGGGGGCGACAGTGCACAACGCCTCGATTGAGCTCGGCGCTGCGGTCGCGACCGCGGTCGGTCCAGGCATCGGCGGACTCGGGTGTGTGCAACCGTTTACGGTAGGCCGTCTCCAACGCGGACCGCCCGCGGACATGCCGCGGTATGGACCAACGCCCCCCTGGCGCGCTATGTTGACATTGTCGCCTCGCGCCGCCGTCCGTACGGAGAGCCGCATCCTGAGCACCGCGCAGAACCTCCAACAGGCTAGCACCGGATGAGCAACTCGTGCGCGCCATGGCCGCCGGGGAAGCTGATGCGATGGGACACCTGTACGACCGCTGGTCGTCCTCGATTTTTGGTCTTGCCCTCAGGATCACCCGCGAGAAAGCCGACGCGGAGGAAGTTGTCGTGGACGCTTTCGCCCAGGCATGGCGGGATGCCAAGCGTTTCGAACCGGGCAGGGGCTCGGTCGGGGCGTGGCTCGCGACGATCGCCCGGAGCCGCGCACTCGATCTCGTTCGCGCGCACCGGACGGCGGAATCGCCTGACGGATACGGCCGTGGCATCCTCTGCCGACGCGTCGATCGCGATGGGTAGTCCCAGTCCGTCGCCGAGCGCGTACGTCGAGGATGACGAGCGCGCCCGGAAGGTCCGTGCGGCACTCGACGACCTCCCTGCACCGCAGCGGACCGCGCTCGAACTGGCGTACTTCGGAGGCCTGTCGCAAAGCGAAATCGCAGAACGCCTCTCCGAGCCGCTCGGGACCGTCAAGACCGGGTCCGCCTGGGCTTGCACAAACTGCGGGAACAGCTGGCCGCCCTCGGACCGTTGGGGTCGGCATGAACGAAAGGATGCCAGAACTGTACGAACTCGCCGAGGAATACGCCCTGGGGATGCTCGAGGGCGAACAGCTTCGCGCCTTTGAAGAGCTCCTTGCCCGCGACCCCTCCCTGCAGGCCGAGGTGGCTTCGGCGCGCGATGCACTCGCCGACATGGGATTTGCGATTCCGGTTCGACCGAGCGCTGAGTTGCGGGACCGGGTGATGCATTCGGTGAAGCCCGCGGCTGCACCATCGGCGCCAGTCACCGACATCGCAACGCGGCGGCGGCGGGGCGGCATGGGCGTCATGATCGCGATCACCGCCCTTGCTGCCTGTGCGGTGGTGATCGCGAAGTTGTCGTACGACCTGCGGGACGTGCGCGAGGTCGCTGCGGCCGCCGAAGTGCGCGTGGCCCAGCGTGACCTGCAGATCGCCGACCGAGATTCGCTGATCGTGCAGCTGTCCGACCCCAACCTGGAGTCGATCTCGCTCACTGCAGCGACCGGTCGGGCACCAGGCGTCCGGGTATACCTCCACCGCCAGCGTGGCGTCGCGATGCTGTCCGCCGCCGCCATCGAGTCGGTGCCGGCCGGTGAGGCCTACCAGCTCTGGTTCATCGTCGCCGGCAACCCGTCACCGGTACCGTCGGTGACCTTCCAGCCCGATTCGTCAGGTACGGCGATGATCACCAACGTCCGCTTGCCGGAGGGCATCGTGACCGCCACGGCGATCACCCGCGAGCCCGCGTCGGGATCGCCCGCGCCGACGTCGCCGGTCGTCTTCGCCGGGAGTTTCGACACCCGCTAGGAGAGGCTCGATCCGCTGAAGTTTCGGTGGCCCCCTCCCCCGGGAGGGGGCTATCTTGTTGGGCTGGCGCTGGTTGTGATGGTGCCGTGCCCGGACTTGCAAGGAGTGCGTGTGGCCGTACCGCTCGTACAACTGACCCGTGAGAATCCCGCTGGCGGCGGGAGCACATCGGCCCGTGCGGTGCCGGATGCGCCGGTGGTTCCCTTTGTCCGGAAGCCGTCCTGGCTGAAGGTGAAGGCACCCGGCGGCCCGTCATACCTCAAGATCCAGTCGATGATGCGCACGCTGGGCCTCCACACCGTCTGCGAGGAGGCCCGGTGCCCGAATATCGGGGAGTGCTGGGAGCACAAGGCCGCGACGTTCATGATCCTGGGCGATGTCTGCACCCGCAACTGCGCGTACTGCGCGGTGTCACATGGCACGCCGAAGGCATTCGACCCCGCCGAACCGGTGCGCCTCGCCGAGGCCGTGGAGATGATGGGGCTGGAGCATGTCGTCATCACGTCGGTCGACCGCGACGACCTGCCGAACGGTGGTGCCGAGGCCTTCGCAGCGTGCGTGACCGAGATTCACCGTCGGCTCCCGGATTCTTCGGTCGAGGTGCTGATTCCCGACTTCAAGGGATCGGAGCGCGCACTCCAGATCGTGATGGATGCTCGGCCCGACATCCTGAATCACAATCTCGAGACGGCTGAGCGGCTCTACCGCCTCGCGCGACCGGGCGGACGTTACGACAGGGCGCTCCGGCTTCTCGCGAACGCGCGTGCGATGGACGCCGACGCGCTCACGAAGTCGGGAATCATCCTCGGCATGGGGGAGGAGTGGGACGAGGTGATCACGTCGATGCGCGACCTTCGCCGCAGCGACGTCAACATCCTCACGCTCGGGCAATACCTCCGCCCGTCCGATGGTCACCTACCGGTGGTCAGGTACTACACGCCAGCCGAATTCGACGAGCTTCGCGAGATCGGACTCGACATGGGATTCTCGCATGTCGAGTCCTCCCCGCTGACTCGTTCATCCTATCACGCGTGGGATCAGGCACGGTCTGCACGTCCGCGGGCACGAACCGCTTCCGGCTCCCAGGGCACAGCTTCACGCGAGGACAACGACTGATGTCGGTCACATCCGAACGCACCACCCGCAAGGCTGCATCATCCGATGCGCCATTTGCAGACCAGTATCGCGACTGGCTGCGCATGATGTTGCTGATCCGCCGCTTCGAGGAGCGAGCCGGCGAGGCGTATGCGATCGGGCAGATCGGCGGATTCTGTCACCTCTACATCGGCCAGGAGGCGATCGCCGTTGGCACGATGGCAGCGCTCGGACCCGATGATTACGTGGTGAGCGCATACCGCGAGCACGGCCAGGCCCTCGCCCGGGGCATGTCGGCTCGCGCCGTGATGGCGGAGTTGTTCGGGAAGGCGACGGGATGTTCCGGTGGCAAGGGTGGTTCGATGCATCTCTTCGACATGTCGCTCGGCTTCATGGGTGGGCATGGCATCGTCGGCGGGCAGATCCCGCTGGGTGCAGGCTTCGCATGGGCCGCCAAGTACCGCGGCACCGATCAGGTCTCGATCTGCTTCTTCGGGGAAGCCGCAGTCAACATCGGGGCGTTCCACGAGGCGCTCAACATGGCCGGACTCTGGAAGCTCCCCGCAATCTTCGTGATCGAGAACAACGGATACGGCATGGGTACGGCCGTGGCGCGCGCAGCAGCGACGACCGACCTGCACACCAGGGCCGCATCGTACGCCATGCCCGGCGTGCTCGTCGACGGGCAGGACGTTGTGGCCGTGAAGGAGGCGACCGACGCCGCCGTCGCGCGCGCACGGGCCGGTGACGGGCCGACCTTGCTTGAGATCCGCACGTTTCGTTTCGTCGGACACTCGATGTCGGACGCGGCGAGTGGCACGTATCGCAGCAAGGAAGAGCTCGACCAATCGCGCCAGCGGGACCCGATCGCCCTGCTCGAGGCACGCATGAGGGACCTTGGGCAACTCGATGACGCCGGCCTCGCGGCGCTCGAAGAAGAGGTCGCGGCGGAGGTTGCCGATTCGGTGCAGTTTGCCGAGGAGTCGCCAGACCCCTCGCCCGACGAGCTCTACAACGACGTGTACGCCCCGGAGACGCACTGATGCCGGTCATGACCTATCGCGACGCCCTCAACGAGGCACTCCGCGAGGAGATGCAGCGCGACGCCGATGTGTTTCTCATGGGTGAGGAAGTGGCCGAGTACAATGGCGCCTACAAGGTGTCGCGCGGACTGCTCGACGAATTCGGTCCGATGCGTGTCGTCGACACGCCCATCGCGGAACTGGGTTTCACCGGAATCGGCGTTGGCGCGGCGATGGTGGGCCTGCGCCCGGTGATCGAGATGATGACCTGGAACTTTGCGTTGCTCGCGATCGACCAGATCGTCAACGCGGCCGCCAAGATCCGGTCGATGAGCGGTGGCCAGATCGGGTGCCCGATCGTCTTCCGCGGGCCCGGTGGTGCTGCGCTGCAACTCGGTGCCCAGCATTCGCAGGCATTCGAGAGCTGGTACGCGCACATCCCCGGCCTCAAGGTGGTGATGCCGGCAACACCCGCCGATGCCAAGGGCCTGCTCAAGGCCGCAATCCGTGATGACAATCCGGTAGTGTTCATCGAGGGCGAGATGCTCTACAACCTCAAGGGTGAGGTGCCGGAAGGTGAACACGTGGTGCCGATCGGCGTGGCAGACATCAAGCGGGCCGGGCGTGACGTGACCATCGTGTGCCATTCGAAGACCGTCATGCCCGCGCTCAACGCGGCGAAGACGCTGGAAGAGCAGGGCATCGACGCGGAGGTCATCGACCTGCGCACGATCCGGCCACTCGACGAGGCGACGATCCTCGCCTCGGTCGCCAAGACCAACCGGGTCGTGGTTGCCGAGGAAGGCTGGCCGTTCGCGGGAGTGGGAGCGCAGGTGGTGGATGTCATCCAGCGCGAGGCGTTCGATCACCTCGATGCGCCGGTGATTCGCGTGCATGGCGCCGACGTGCCCATGCCCTACAACAAGCAGCTTGAACGCGCCGCGAAAGCCGACGCGCCGAAGATCGTCGCCGCCGCCCTCCGCGTCTGCTACCGGGACTGACCACATGGCCACCAAGATCGTGATGGAAGCGCTCTCGCCGACGATGGAGGACGGTCGCCTCGTCGAGTGGAAGAAGAACGAAGGCGATCCGGTTGCCACCGGCGATGTGCTCGCCGAGGTGGAGACCGACAAGGCGGTGATGGAACTGGTCGCGCGGGCCGATGGAACCCTGCTCAAGCGGGTCGTGCAGGATGGTGCGACCGTGCCGGTCGCCGAGGTGGTCGGCTGGATCGGTGAACCAGGCGAGGCGATTCCCGGTGGCGCGGCAGCAGCGCCGGCTCCAGCCGCCACGGAGAAGACTGAACCTGGCGACGAAGATGTCGAGGCAGCGCGCGCCCCGGCCGCGCCTGTTCCATCGTCGGTGCCTGGTGCCGAGGGCGACTCACAGGGTGAGGCGTCGACACCGCCGCCCGGCGGGAGCACCGATCGGTCCCAACTCCCCTACGCGGACCGTTCGCCTCCGCGCGGGGAGCCGACCTCGCTTCCGGAGATGGCGTCGGGGCGTGTGCGGGCGTCGCCCGTCGCGCGACGCATGGCCGCCGAGCAGGGTGTCGACCTTGCCACCCTCACTGGCAGCGGACCCGAAGGGCGGGTCGTCAAGCGGGACGTCGAAGCCGGCGCACGCACCGCGACCACGGCAGCGCCCGCCAGCCAGGTGAGCGGGCCGGAGTTCGCCGATGTGCCGCTCACCCAGATGCGGAAGGCGATCGCCAAGCGACTGGTCCAGTCGATCGGACCGATCCCGACGTTCTACCTCACGGCTGAAGCCGACATGGAACGCGCCGCAGAGGCTCGCGACGCGCTGCTCGCGGCCGACCCATCGGGCAAGTTCTCGTTCAACGACGTGATCATCCGTGCGACCGCAGCTGCGCTGCGTCAGCATCCGTGGGTCAACGCGTGGTGGATGGACACCGCCGTCCGGCAATGGCAGTCGGTGCACATCGGTGTCGCCGTGGCGGTGGAAGACGGACTGATCACGCCGATCGTCCGCCACGCCGACCGCAAGTCGCTCCGCGAGATCTCGGCGGAGGTTCGGGACATGGCGGGCCGGGCGCGCGAGAAGAAGTTGAAGCCCGACGAGTACACGGGCGCCACGTTCTCGATCTCGAACCTCGGGATGTTCGGCATCGACGAGTTCACGGCGGTGATCAATCCGCCGGAGGCGGCGATCCTCGCAGTCGGTCGCATCGAGCCGAAGCCGGTGGTCGTGGATGGCGCGGTCGTGGTGCGGCGTCGGATGCGCCTCACGCTGAGTTGCGACCATCGCGTGATCGATGGTGCCACCGGTGCGGCCTTCCTGAAGACCCTGGTGGCGATGCTCGAGAATCCGATGGCGATGGTGTGGTGAACGGTTGAAGGGTTGAAAGGTTGAAAGGTTGAAGGGTGGGTGGTGCGGCGGTGATCGGCTGGGGATGACGGTTGGTGGTTTATGGTTGAGGGATGGCGCACCTCCCTTCAACCTTTCAACCCTTCAACCTTTCAACCCTTCAACCATTGATCCTTTTCTACAATGCTCAGCGAGGAGTCTTACCGTGGCCAATAGTTCCTTCGATGTCATCGTCCTCGGTGGTGGACCGGCAGGGTACCCCGCCGCCATCCGCGCAGTTCAGCTCGGCCTCACCGCTGCAGTCATCGAGCGCGACAAGCTCGGCGGGGTCTGCGTGAACATCGGCTGCATCCCGACCAAGGCACTGCTTCACAGCGCGTCGATGGCCAACGTGATCCGCAAGGACGCGAAGGAACTGGGGATCCAGGTGGGCGAGGTCACGACGGATTACGGCGTCGCGATGAAGCGGTCGCGAAAGGTCGCGGAGCAGAACTCGAAGGGTGTCGAGTTCCTGATGAAGAAGAACAAGGTCACGGTCATCAAGGGAACCGGCGCTCTCACGTCGAAGAACACCGTGCAGGTCGGGTCGGACACATACACCGCGACCAAGGCCCTGGTGATCGCGACCGGGTCGCGCACCAAGGGGATCCCGCAGGTCGGCCTCGAGGTGAATGGCACCACCGTGATCACCTCCGACGAGGCGCTCTTTCTCGAATCCGCGCCCAAGACGCTGGCCATCGTCGGCGCCGGTGCAGTGGGGTCGGAGTTCGCCGACATCTTCAATGCGTTCGGCTCCGAGGTGACCCTGGTCGAGGCGATGCCGCGGGTGCTGCCGATCGAGGACGCCGAGGCATCCGACGTGATTGCGAAGAGCTTCAAGAAGCGCGGCATCACGGTGCTTGCGGGCGTGAAGGTGGTCAAGGCCGACGTCGCGAAGAACGGCGTGACGCTTCACCTCGAGGTCGGCGGCAAGACCCAGACGGTGCAGGCCGAGAAGGTGTTGATGGCCGCGGGCCGCGCGGTGAACACCGAGAACATCGGGCTCGACAAGGCCGGCGTCCAGCTCACCGACCGGGGATTCATCAAGGTCGACCCGGTGACGCTGCAGACCAACGTTGCCGGGGTCTACGCGATCGGCGACGTGGCCGGCCCGCCGATGCTGGCCCACAAGGGAACGCGCGAGGGGGTGCACGTCGCCGAGGTGATCGCGGGACACCACCCGAAGGCGATCGACTACAGCAATGTGCCGAGCGTGACCTACTGTCACCCGGAAGTCGCGAGCATCGGGCTCACCGAGGAGCAGGCGAAGGAGAAGGGACACGACTATCAGGTCGGTCGGTTCCCGCTCTCGGCCAACGGTCGCGCCCGTGCGTCGAATGAGACCGACGGCTTCGTCAAGATCATCCGTGACAAGAAGTACGGCGAGATTCTCGGTGCCCACATCGTGAGCGGGCATGCGTCCGAGATGATCCACGAACTGGTGGTGGCACGCACCAACGAGTACACCGTCGAGGAAGTCGACCTCGCCATTCATGCCCACCCCACCCTCTCCGAGGCGATCGCGGAGGCGGCGCTCGACTCGCTCGGGCGGGCGGTCCACATCTAGGTGAGCGAGCTGTCGTCCCCCAATCCGCTGGGCGACGCGGCGGCCGAAACCGACCAGGTGGGGTTGGCCATGAACGCGATTGCCGCAGGATGGGCGCTGGCTTGCGCCCTCCTCGGCATCGTGACGTTCATCGCGGCCCGACTGGCCATCGCGTCCGGTGCGAACGAGCTCGCCGACGTCAAGCCGGGCGATCCGCAAGTCGATGTCATGATCTACGGACTCATGTTGTCGCTGCTCGCCGCCGGTGCACTCGCATGGACCCTGATGCGTCCGATCGCGTCGTCCTACCGCCGCTTCGGTCTCTCGATGGTGTCGCTTCTCGGTGGATTCCTGATCGCCGCCATTGCCACGTTTCTGGCGCGACAACTCCTGGGCGAGGCAGCGCTCGGCGCGCTGGCGGTCGTCGCGGCGGCGGTGACCGTCCTGTTGGCGCGACGCGCTCGCGCGGCGGCGTGACGGCAAGACAGCTCGAGGTTCGCGATCTCGGCCTGCTGCGCTACCCCGACGCCCTCGATCTCCAGCGCGAGCTTCGGCTCGCAGCGGATCGCCGGCACGCTCGATCACGACGTCCTCCTGCTGGTGGAGCACGACCCGGTCTACACGCTCGGTCGTGGCACGAACCCCGAGTCACTTCCCGTGCATCCCGACATGCTGCGCCGGCAAGGCGCCGAGGTGGTGGAGATCGAGCGTGGTGGTGACGTCACCTGGCACGGTCCCGGACAGCTCGTGGGATATCCCATCATCCACCTGTCACATCACCGCGAAGACCTGCACTGGTACCTGCGCACGCTGGAGTCGGCCATCATCTCGGCGCTCGACACGCTCGGGGTCGACGCCGCGACCCATGCGGGGAAGACCGGGGTGTGGGTGGGCAATCGCAAGATCGCGTCGATCGGCATCCACGTGAAGCAGTGGGTGACGCTCCACGGCTTTGCCCTCAACGTCTCGCCGGACCTCTCGTGGTTCACCCAGATCGTCCCGTGCGGGCTTCCAGGCGTGGTGATGACATCGGTGGCCGCTGAGCACCGCATCACCGATGTGGAGCCGCTCAACGTGGCGGCGCGAGCAGCCGTGACCGATGCATTCGTGCGCGCGTTCCGCTTCGACCAACTGGTCTCGCCAAAACCCTTGCGATAGCAGCCGGTCGGGGCGACCCTTCTCCCATGGCTGCTGCCCCCGATCTCGACCGCATCTCGTCCATCGCCGAGGAACGCATCGCCGCGATCTTCCGGGCCGCCGCATCATGGTCGGAAGAGGCCCCGGGCGAACTCACCCCGGCGATCCGTGCGGTGTGCATCCGGCTGGCTGAGATGGTCGCCGACCAGCGCCACTATCTGGCCCCGCTTCCCGAGCCGATGGAATCCGAACGCCGCGCCGTCCTGATGCTCGTCGCCGAGCGCCTGCGCACCGGACCCGCGTCAATCGAGTTGCGCGTCGAACTCGAGGCGCTGGCCGACATGGAACTCCGGGCGACCGGTTCGTGGTCGCTGGTGGCTGCTGCGCAGGCTGAGTGGGTCCAGACGGCCATCGACTTCCTGCAGCGCCGGGCAATGGAGGTCGCGGAAGCCGATCGCCCCGACGAGTACTGGGCGGAGGACGTCGTGGCGGGAATCATCGCATCGGTGAAGGGACTGATCGGGGCGGATGACCTGCACGCGAATATCGAACGCCAGTATGCCGGCGGCGGAAGGCCGCCGCGACCCGACGACGATTAGCCGTCGGCCCGCAGTCGGCATCATGCGCGCATCCGGCTACTCGGTGGCGAGCAACTCGAAAAAGCGTCCAAACACCTCGATCCCGTCCCAGAGCTGCTGCAGGTCGAGCTTCTCGTTGGGCGAGTGCAGCCCATCGTCAGGCAGCCCGATGCCAGTGAGCAGGACGGGCGCGCCGCCTCGCCCCAGTTCGGGAACGATCGGTATCGAGCCGCCAGCGCGAACCGCAACTGTCGCCCGCCCCACCACTTCCTCGAATGCCCGATCGAGAATCCGGAACGCAGGATGCGACACCTCGACCTGCACCGGATCGCCGCCGTGCAGAAACCGCAGCTCCCAGTCTGCGTAGTCAGGCGCCACCTTCGCCACCGCCTTCTCCAGCTGCTCCTTGACGAAATCGAGACTCAGCCCCGGAACGAGGCGCAACGAAATCTTCGCCATGCCCGCAGCCGGGATCACCGTCTTGGCGCCCTCTCCCGTAAAGCCGCCCTTGATGCCATGGATCTCGAAGGTGGGCAGCGCCCACGTCCGCTCGAACACGCTGAAGTCTGCGAGCCCCGTGAGCGCCCTGGCAGTCACCTCGTTGTCGAGAAACTCCTGCTCGTCGAACGGCAGCGAATCCCATCCCTTGCGCTCCGACTTCGAGGGCTTGTCCACCGCCTTGTAGAGCTTGGGAATCCTGATCTTGCCGCTGCCACTCTTGAGCTTGGACAACATCCGGACCAGCGTCTCGATGGCATTCGGCGCGACGCCGCCGTAGGAGCCGGAGTGCAGGTCGCGCTGCAGCGTCCGAACGTGCAGCTCGGCGTAGCACATGCCGCGCAGCGCGGTGTACACGGCGGGCCAACCAGGCGCGAAGTACGACATGTCCGCGACGAGCACCGCGTCGACAGCAACGCGCTCGGGTTCTGCAGCGAGAAGGTCGAAGATCACCTGTCCCCCGCATTCCTCCTCGCCCTCGAAGATGAAGCGAACGTTGATCGGTGGCATGCCGTTCGCTGTCACGTGACGCTTCGTACGCCTTGAGCAGGCAGAACACCTGGCCCTTGTCGTCGACAGCGCCACGGGCGTAGATGCGACCGTCACGGATCGACGGCGTGAAGGGTGCCGAGTGCCATTCCTCAACCGGATCAACCGGCTGCACGTCGTAATGCCCGTAGATGAGCAGGGTCGGCGCGCCCGGGACGTGCGGGCCCTCGCCCCACACGACGGGGTGCCCCTCGCCCTCGATCAGCTGCACCTTCGGGCATCCGAGCCGGAACAGCTGGTCGACCAGCCATTGCGCCGCGCGTCGGCAATCCTCGGTGTGGTCGGGCAGCGCGCTGATGCTCGGGATCGAGAGAAACTCGGTGAGCTCGGCAAGCATTCTCGGCTGTTCACGCCGGACGAAATCACGGTCCATCATCTACCTCGGAAGGCACGGGTGATGCCGACGAATCGGCAGGATCCGGCATGTTCAGCATGACCCGCAGACGCTGGAATCCCTGCGGGCCCTCGGCGCTCCTCCAGCAGGGCCATCAGGCGGTGGAGGGCCACCCGGAGGTCACGCCCTTGCTGGTGATCCCACGCGTCGAAAAGCTCGAGATTGGTCCGGTACAGCCGGACGCCGAGCAGCGCGGCATTGTTGATCGGCCGGCCCCCGATTCGCGCCGGATCGACGGTTCGCAGATACGTACCGAGTGGGGCGGCGCAGGGTGTCCCTGCTCCACGCGGCGATTTCTGCGCGTCCCAACTCGTTGTCCGACCCGGCAAGCTTGAGCGCGTAGAGCGAGTCGAGCTTTCCCATCAGGAGCGCATAATACTCACCCATCAACTGCTCATCGTGCCAGCGATCGCGGGCGTGCACGGCACCGGCGGTATCTCCCCGGCTGCGGAAGAAATCCTCGGCTGCCCGATACCCGATCCATTGCGCGAAGCTTTCGTTGAAATCGGTCGCGCCCTTCACCCAGAGCGAGTTGTGCGCAATCTCATGGAAGACGAGTGCGGCGAGCTCCACGCGGTCACGCGTCAACGCAGTCGACAGCAGTGGATCGTTGAACCAGCCGAGGGTCGAGAACGCCGCCGAGGGACGCAGGTTCACGTCGTACCCCTCCGCGGCGTAGCGGTCGGCCGCCTTGTGGGCCTCTGCGAAGTCGAAATAACCCTTGTACGGGATGCGACCGACGATCGGATATGACCAGGTGACCGGGCACAGGCAGGTCTTCGGCGACGTCGTGAGCACCAGCAGCAGGGTGTCGCGCCGGACCTCGCTGTAGGTGGTATACGTCTCCTTCGCGTCGAGGCCGAGTTGCACGGCGAACTCGCGTGCATCCTGCACGAGTCGGGCGGCGACGCGCATGGAATCAGGAACCGTCGGGATCGGTCGCGAGTCGCGAGATCGGGATGCGCCCGGCCAGGATCCGGGTTTCCTCGATGCCGGCACGGGTGAGGTAGCGAACATCGTCGGACGCGACGTACGCCGTGCCATAACCGATGAGCAGGGCTGCGGCGGCGATCAGCAGTCCCATGAGCAGTCTGTTCCGTTTGGGCGCGGGTCGCGTCACGCGGGCGGTCAGGGCGTCCAGCTGAGGCCGACGAGGTGAACGGTTCGCCCCAGGGCGCTCTGGCGCTGATACGCGTAGTCGATGCGAGTGCGGGGCAGGACGACGGAAGCACCATACGAGGTGCGACTCACCCCGCTCGCCGGAGACTGCGCACCAACTCCGATACGCCCCACGAGTCCGACCCCGCCGAACACCGCCCCGGCCTCGACGCCGACCACCGTGCGTCGCGGCTCGCCGTCGGTCCAGATCGTCTCGATCGTACCGAGGAGACGGCCGTTGGAGTATGTGTCGATCAGGTTCATGGAGAATCCGAGGTGGGTGCTCGAGGGCAGTACAACTTCCTCACCGCTCAGGCTGTACCGACCGAGGTTTTGCAGCGACAGTGCGACCGCGGCGATGTCGAAGAATGCAAGGGTGACACCGGCATCGGACGTCAGGGTGCGGAAGACGGTGCCGCTCGAGTCCTCGACCGAGATGTACTTCGCCGAGGCGCCCAGCGCGGCCCCTGCAACCCGGTACACACCCGCAGCCACCCATTGCAGATTGTCGGTCACCGGCTGGTCGCCCAGATACCGAAGGTAGCGATATCCGCCACCGACGTTGAAGTGGCCCGCGCGGATCGCCGCGGCGCCCGTGGTGTACCACGAGTCGTCCGGGAGGCGAGCGTATGCGCCCTCGATCGAGAGCCTGCGGATCGGGCCGATCGCCGACGGGTTGTCGAACACGCTCGACGCGTAGCCCGGCATCGCCACTCCGGCGCCGGCGAGTCCGGCCACACGCACCGAGGCGGAGAGGTACGGAAGCGCGGGCACCGGCGCGGCTCCGTCCTGCGCCGAAGCCGCGCCGGCACCCAGCATCAGGAAGCCCGCGCACGCCGCCCAGCGTTTTTTCACCGTATGCGGGCGATCGCCAGGCGCGGCTCGGCTCCGACTCGCAATCCTGCTGCCGGCCGTCGACGATGCCAGCCGCACCGTGACAGGCGTCGATGCAGCAGGAACGACCAGACCGCACGTGCCGCCCGCTGCCCGCTCGCAACGTTCCGCCACGCTGGTAGGTCACGGTCACACTGTCGGGCGTGAGCGGATACGGCTTCGGAAAGAGTTGCGGCGAATTGTTCGCGTAGGTCGAGCGAAAATTCCAGTTGCGATAGCGGAGGCGCCCATCCTGCGGAAATCCCGGGAGATTCTCGAGGTAGTTGGCGAGCTGCCATTCGCCCACCAGGGTGGCGAACGGCATCCCGGTGGCGGAGGCCACGTTCGCCCCGCCCAGCGCGGAAGTGTTGACAAGCGCACGAGTGATGTTGGTGCCGAGCACCGAGTCGGTCGCGAAGTTGTCGATCACCCAACGCAGGAAGAGCCACGCGGCGCCGCGCTCGGCGAGCGGCCCGCCGGCACGCCCGGGTGACACGAGGTAGTTGGACTCGGGATTGACGAGATAATCATACGCGTTGCCGATGTTGCCCCCGGCAAACTGCGAGAAGCAGGTGGCCGAATCAGGACACTCGTTCGAAGGAACCTGCCGCTGGGCGAGTTCCTCGGCGATGTGCGACAGGCCCTCGTTCAGCCACACGTCCTCGTCGAGTCCACCGCGAACGAGGACGCGTCGGTTGAACGAAATCATGTGCTGCATCTCGTGGATCAGCACCGGGGGCAGCGACGCCAGCGCCCGGGCACGACTCACCGAGGGGCAGCCGGAGGTCGCGGGCTTGGTCGAATAGGCGTAGAACACCTCCCGACGGTTGCTGCCGGGCACGCTCGGCAGGAGGTCCGCACCGTAGAAATACCCGACGACCCGCCCGTCCGTGCAGTTCGGTGTCAGGTCATTGACAGCATCGGTGATCAGGATGCTGACACGCTGATCGAGGTTGATGTCGGATTCCCGTCCGAAGGCGACGGTATCAATCGGAAAAAGGAAATCGTCGAAGCGCCGGCCGAGTTCATCGAGGTCGAACTGGGTGAACTGATCGGCTCCGACGGGAAGATCGTCGTCGAGGTAGATCACACCGTGGCGGCCAACGACCCGAACCGTTGCGCCAACCCGTGAGAAGCTCGAGCACTGGATGGTCCGACACACCGAAAACGAATCGCGAGTCCCGAGCACGGGGACGCCCTGGGCGGCCAGCGGCGGTTCCATGGCAGACGCAAACCGCACCGCCGGATCGGTGGCCCAGGCGCGCTCGGCCGCGCGGAGGCGGCGATGGAAGTCGGCCGGACCCAAGGCGGTGAATGCTGCGCTCGCGGGCAGATCCTCCCGCCCGATCAGCGATGAACCGGCCGACGCCGAAGCCGTCGGATCGGGCTGGTTGGCCTGCAGCGAGTAGCTGGCGCTGGTCCCCACGCTGGATTCGAGCCCGGCGCCGGAGTAACCCACCACCAGGTACTCGCGGGCCGCGTCACCCGACGGGAGCGACAGGCAATTGGAAGCACGGGAGGCATCGATGATCTGGTACTGGCCGACCTCGAGCGCCAGCGGGGTCGGGGCAGCGCAGAGAACTCCGGTCGGTCCCGGCGGTGGGTCCGGGTCGGTCGGGGTGCCGCCGCAGGCCAGCAGCCCCACCGAAGCCAGGACCACGAGAACCTTCGGTTGATCACGGCCAAAATCGATCACGGATACTCCGACCTTGCGGGAGGGATGAAAGCAGTCTAAGCGTAAGCAGCACAACGACTTTTGACAATCCGGCGGGGCAGCGGTACGATTCCCGGGTGACGCCCTTGAACCTGCCCTGCCCCAGCTGGGTCGCCCCGTCGGATAGTGGCCGCGGGGCCCCAATTCTGCGAATCGCCTGCCGCGGCGTAGCGCTCTCGAAACGCGGGCGCACTGCGATGGTGTTCCGCGGACGGCCGGCCGTGTGTGAAATCGGGGCTGGGACCTGATGGCGTTCGCCCACCTTCACACCCACAGCGAGTACTCTCTCCTCGACGGCGCCAACCGGATCCCCGAGCTGGTCAAGTACGTCAAGGATCTGGGGATGGATTCCCTGGCGGTCACCGACCACGGCAACCTTCACGCCGCATGGAGCTTCTACAGCGAGGCCCGGCGCCAGGGTATCCGCCCGATTCTCGGCTTCGAAGCATATCTCGCGTTCGGCCCCAGGACGTCCACCGTCAAGCCGAGTTGGGCGCCGGCGCAGTACTCCCATCTCGTCCTGCTCGCGTCGAACAAGGCCGGGTACCAGAACCTGATCAAGCTGAGTTCGATCGGCTACGTCGAGGGCTTCTACCGTCGGCCGCGCATCGACCGCGAGGTACTGGCGCGCCACAGTGAGGGCATCGTCTGCCTGGCCGCGTGCCTGTCCGGCGAGGTCGCGCTCTGGCTGCGGCAGAGCCGGTACGACAAGGCCCGCGAGTCGGCGGAGTGGTTCGCCTCGACCTTCGGCAGGGATCGGTTCTATCTCGAGATCCAGGACCACGGCATCCCGGAGGAGGCGCTGGTCACCAAGGGAATGCTCGAACTCGGGCAGGAACTGGGGATCGGCGTCGTCGCGACCAACGACGCGCACTATCTCCGCCGTGATGATGCCGAGGCCCACGATGTCCTGCTGGCGATCGGGACCGGTGCCGATCTCGACGATCCAAAGCGGTTCCGTTTCACGGGCAGCGAATCGTACGTCAAGAGCGAAGCAGAGATGCGGCAACTGTTCGGCGAGCACCCCGAAACGATCGCGCTCACCCAGACCGTCGCCGACCTCTGCGAGTTCGATTTCGAGAAGCGATACTACCTGCCACAGTTCCCGCGACCGGACACGTACGAGACCGACGAGCAGTTGCTCCTCGATCTGGCCACCGCGGGAGTGCGCACGCGGTACGGTGATCCCCTGCCCCAGCCGGTGACCGAACGCCTCGCGTACGAGCTCGGGGTCATCAACACCGCGGGATACGCCGGCTATTTCCTGATCGTGTCAGACTTCATTGCCGCTGCGCGCGCGCGGGGGATCCCGGTGGGCCCGGGGCGTGGCTCGGCCGCAGGCTCCATCGTGGCGTATGCACTCGGGATCACCAACGTCTGCCCGCTGGAGTTCGACCTTCTCTTCGAGCGGTTCCTCAACCCGGAGCGCGTGTCGATGCCTGACATCGACGTCGACTTCTGCTTCGAGCGACGCGGTGAGGTGATCGAGTACGTGCGGGAACGGTATGGCCGGGATTCCGTGGGCCAGATCGTGACATTCGGCACGATGAAATCGCGGGCGGCGGTCAAGGACGTGGCGCGCGTGCTCAAGGTGCCGCCCGGGGAGGCCGACAAGCTCACGAAGCTGATTCCGTCGGGGCCGGGCGTCACGATGACCATTCCCGAATCGCTCGCCAAGGTCGATGAACTCCGGACCATGGTGCGGGAGAACGAGACCTACCGCCGGGTGTTCAGCTACGCGGAACGCATCGAGGGCCTGTCACGCCATTCATCGGTGCATGCGGCAGGCGTGGTGATCGCACCGGGGCCGTTGTCCGACTACGTGCCGGTGTCGACGTCGCCGACCCGGGCTCTGGTGCGTCGGCCGACGGCTCCGACGCAATGATCTGTCAGTACGACATGGTCGCACTGGAAAAGGTCGGGATGCTGAAGATGGACATCCTCGGCCTCAAGACGCTCACCGTGATCCATGACGCCGTCGCGATGATCCGTGAGCGGTCGGGCACGGCGATCGACATCGATGCCCTCCCGTTCGACGATCCCGCGGTGTACGACCTGCTCCGGCGGGGACGAACCGCCGGCGTCTTCCAGTTCGAGTCGGCCCTCGCCACCGACACGCTCCGCGCCATGAAGTGCGACCGATTCGACGATCTCGTCGCCTCGAACGCACTGTTGCGCCCGGGCCCGCTCGATGCGGGGATGCACACGGTGTTCATCCGCCGCAAGCTGGGCCTCGAGCCGGTTTCATACGCCCACCCCCTCCTCGAGGAGGTGCTCAAGTCGACCTATGGCGTCATCACCTATCAGGAGCAGGTGATGCGCATCGCCAACGTGCTCGCCGGCTTCTCGCTCGCCGAGGCCGACGTGCTCCGCAAGGCGGTGGGGAAAAAGGATGCCGCGTTGATCCGCTCCGAGCTCGGCACGTTCATCGCACGCGCCGTGGCGCAGGGGCATCCGCGGCCGATGGTCGAGGAGATCGCGGGCCAGATCGAGACCTTCGGTCGCTACGGGTTCAACAAGTCGCACTCGGTCGCCTATTCGGTGCTGTCGTACCAGACCGCATGGCTCAAGGCGCACCATCCGGCGGAGTTCATGGCGGCGCTGTTGTCGAGCGAGATCGGGTCGACCGACAAGGTGGTGCAGTACATCAATGAGGCCCGTGAACTGGGCATCGAGGTCCTGCCGCCCGACGTGCACGAATCGGGATTCAAGTTCACCGTGGTCGGCGACCGGCGAATCCGTTTCGGGCTCGGTGCAGTGCGCAATGTCGGGGCTGGTGCGATCGAGTCGATCATCAACGCGCGGCGCGACGGGCCGTTCACCTCGCTCGCCGATTTCGTGAACAGGCTCGACACCCGCCTGTGCAACAAGCGGGTACTCGAGTCGCTGGTGGCGGCGGGAGGCTGCGACGCGTTTGGTGCACACCGCGCGCAACTCGTCGCGATGCTCGACCAGGCGCTCGGTGAGGCGCAGCTGCTCCAGCAGGAGATCGAGGCCGGTCAGGGCTCGCTCTTTGGCGAGGCCACCGCGGCGGAGCCGGTCGTGTCGGCACCTCCCGATGTCGAGGCATGGACGGAGGCTGATCGGCTCGCACGCGAGAAGGAGATTCTCGGATTCTTCATCTCCGGTCACCCCCTCGAGCGGTACCGGCCGCTGGTTGAGCTCTTCGGCACCCGCACCACGGCCACGCTGGGCGAGTGGAGCGAGCATCAGGTGGCCATCGCGGCCGTCGTCACCGCCGTCAAGCGGCAGACCTCCAAGAAGACCGGCAAGGAATACGCGCGGGTCGTGCTGGAGGACTTCCACGGAACCTCCGAGTCGATCGTCTTCCCCGACACCTGGTCGAAGATGAATCAGCTGATCCGGGTCGACGAGGCGATGCTCCTCAATGGCGGCTATTCGGCCCGGGACCGGGGCGAAGACCAGGCCCCGTTCATCGTCGAGGGGGCCCGGCCGCTCGCGGAGCTGGAAACCGCCGGGTTGCTGGGAATCTCGATTCGCTGGACCTCCCCGGAGCCCCCCAGCACCGAGGCGGTTCGCGGTGCGGCGAGGGTCTGTGCCGCCCACCCCGGTCCGGCTCCACTCTATATTGACTGGAACGACGGTAACGGAACGTCGGCGCGGCTGCGGTCGCGGCGACTGCGGGTCGAGCCGGTCGAGGACACCCTGCGAGAACTGCGGGCACTCTTCGGCCACGACGCCGTCTCATTCATTCGAGCGGGGTGACCGGTATGGCCATCGCGTACATGCTGGAGTTCGAGAAGCCGCTGGCAGACCTGGACCGGCAGATCGACGAGCTCAAGCGGGTTGGCGAGGAACGGGGGATCGACGTCAACGGCGAACTTGCCACCCTCGAACAGAAGCTCGACACGAAGCGCGCCGAGATCTACGCGTCGCTGACACCGATGCAGCGGGTGATGGTCGCCAGGCACCCCCGCCGGCCCTACACCCTCGACTATCTCTCCTCGATCTTCACGGACTTCATCGAGCTCCACGGCGACCGCCTCTTCCGGGACGACCCGGCGATCGTGGGTGGGTGGGCGCGCCTCGCCGGCCAGTCGGTGATGGTGATCGGGCACCAGAAGGGGCGCGACACCCGCGAGAACATCCGGCGCAACTTCGGGATGCCCCATCCCGAGGGTTACCGCAAGGCGCTTCGCCTCATGAAGATGGCAGAACAGTTCAAGGCGCCCGTCATCACGTTGATCGACACCCAGGGTGCATACCCGGGACTTGGCGCGGAGGAGCGCGGGCAGTCGGAGGCGCTGGCACGCAACATCCTGGAGATGTCGGTGCTCGAGACGCCGATCATCTCGGTGGTGATCGGCGAAGGCGGTTCCGGCGGCGCACTCGCGCTCGGCGTGTCCGACCGGATCCTGATGTTCGAGAACTCGGTGTATTCGGTGATCACGCCCGAGGGGTGCGCCGCGATTCTCTGGAAGGATTCCACCCAGCGTGAACGGGCGGCCGACGCGCTCAAGCTCACTGCCGACGACCTCACCCGGCTCGGTCTTGTCGACGAGATCATCCCCGAACCCGTTGGCGGCGCGCACTTCGACCCGGAAGCCGCCGGCGAGTCGCTCCGGACCGTCCTCATCCGCCACCTCACCGAGTTGCGAAAGATCCGCGGCGAGCGCCTGGTGAAGCGGCGGCACGAGAAGTACGCCGCCATGGGCGCGTACGCCGACGCGTGATGCAGACGGTCGAGGTCAGGTTCAAGGGGAATCGCCGCGCGTTCCACGACTGGCCCGAGGTCGATGCCCCGCTTCGCCTCGACGAACCCGTCATCGTCGCGGTCGAGCGGGGTGTCGATTTCGGACGGGTCAACAGCGTTGGAGACGCAGCCCTGGCGAAGTGCGGAGGTTGTACGTCGTGCGGTCCCGAGGACGCACCCGACACCGCGGCGGCGCCGACCGAGCGCCCGCGGGTCGCTGCGTCGCGCATCTCCTGCCGAGACCCGGCAACACGAGGAACTCCGCCGCGGCGAGGATGATGTCCGGCGCCAGGTGATGGAGCGGGTGGCCGTTCACGGGCTCCCCATGCGGATTTCCGATGCCGAATGGCAGTGGGATCGCGCCCGCATCACCGTCTATTTCACGGCCGATCGCCGCGTCGACTTCAGGGCGCTGGTCCGCGAACTTGCCTCCCTGCTGCGGGCGCGCATCGAACTCCGCCAGATCGGTGCGCGGGACGAAGCCGCGCGCCTCGGCGGCATCGGTCGGTGCGGACGCGAGCTCTGCTGCAGCACCTGGCTCACGCAACCGGGGCCCGTCAACCTCGCCCTTGCCAAGGACCAGCACCTCTCGCTCAATCCGGCGCAGATCTCGGGAGGGTGCGGACGCCTGCTGTGCTGCCTGAAGTATGAGCACGAGTTCTACCTCACCGCGCGCAAGCGCTTCCCGAAGGAAGGAAAAACCGTCGAGACGCTTCGCGGTGCGGAACGGGTGGTGGCGGTCGACATCTTCCGCGAACGGGTCTTCCTGCGAAGCGCCGAGCACGGAACCCGAACCATCGCGCTGCTCGAGTTGCGCGATGAACTCGATCGCGCCGTCGCCCCGGACACACCCGCGTGAGCAAGACGTTCTACGTCACCACCGCGATCGACTATTCGAACGGTGACGCGCACCTCGGTCACGCCCTCGAGAAGGTCGGTGCAGACGTGATCGCGCGCTGGCATCGGCTACAGGGCCGGCCGGTGCATTTCGTGATGGGAATGGACGAACACGCCCAGAAGGTGCTGCAGGCGGCCGAAGCCGCGGGCACCACGCCGCAGCAATGGGTCGACCGCATGAGCACGCGGTTCGAGCAGGCATGGATCGGTCCTGGGCTGCTCGCACGACGATTGGATGCGCACCACGCAACCGCGTCACGCGCAGGGTGTACGGGCGTTGATCGGGAGGATCCGGGAGCGGCATCCCGATGCATTCTACGAGGGCGAGTACGAGGGACTCTATTGCGTGGGTTGCGAGGAGTTCAAGTCTGAAAGCCAGGTCGTGGACGGTCGGTGTCTCGAACATCCGTCGCGCGATCTCGTGCCCACCCGCGAGCGGAACACGTTCTTCCGCCTATCCGCGTGGCGCGACGAGGTCCTGGAAAAGATCGTGAGCGGTGAGTTCGTGGTGGCGCCCGATATTCGCCGCAATGAGATCCTGCGGGTGCTGGAGAGCGGGCTGATCGACATCTCGGTGTCGCGATCGCGGCTGCCGTGGGGCATCCCGTTTCCGGGGACCGACGACCAGACCGTGTACGTCTGGTTCGAGGCACTGATGAACTACCTCTCCGCCACCGGCTTCCCGGAGGGCGAATGGGATGCGCTGTGGCCGGCGGATGTGCACGTCGTCGGGAAGGGAATCACCCGGTTCCATTGCTGCATCTGGCCCGCGATCCTGCTTGCCGCGGGATTGCCGCTGCCGAAGATGGTATGGGCTCACGGCTACGTGCAGTGGGACGGTGCCAAGGTGAGCAAGTCGGAAGGCACCGGCGTCTCGCTCGCCGATGCGATCGACCGCCATGGGCCCGATCCGCTGCGCTACTTCCTGCTGCGCGAGATCGGCTTCACCGCTGATGGCGACTTTTCGTTCGATCGGTTCGATGCCGTGTACACCAGCGAACTGGCTGACGGCATCGGCAACCTCGCGTCGCGCGTGCTCGCGATGGTGGTCAAGTATCGCGACGGGGTGGTACCGACCAGGGAACCGGATCCGGGACTCGCCGATGCGACCCGCGCCGCAGCGGCCCACTATCGGCAAGCCATGGACGCCACCGAGTTCAAGCGGGCCCTCGATGAACTCGGCACACTGGTGCGCACCGCCAATGCGTTCATCACCACGGCGGCACCCTGGACGCTCGCGAAGGCCGGTGATGAGGCCGGGCTGGACCGCGCACTTCGAGGCCTGTCCGAAGCAGTGCTCGTGGTGGGGGTGATGATGGCGCCGTTCATGCCCGAGAAGTCGGCTGCGCTCCTCGCCGCGCTGGGCCAGCAGGGCACGCCGTCATGGCGAAACGCGGACGCCCCCGATCTCGGAGGCGCCCGCGTCGTCAAGCCGGACAATCTCTTCCCGAAAGACCCGCCGAAGGTCGGCTAGAACTTCACCTTTGGTGCCTCGGCGGCACCCGGCGTGGTCAACTCGAAGTACTCCCTCGATGTCCCGAGCCCGAACATCTTGGCGGTGAGGTTGGTCGGGAACCGCCGGATCTCCCGATTGAACTCCTCCACTGATCCGTTGTAATCGGATCGCGAAACCGCGATTCGATTTTCGGTGCCCTCCAGCTGGTCCTGCAACTGCCGGAAGTTCTCGCTGCTCTTGAGCTCGGGGTACGACTCCACCGTCGCCAGGAGCCGGGAGAGCGGTGCCGCCATGGCCGCATTGGCCTCGCCCATCTGCTGGAGCGAGCCCGACTGGACGGCGGTGTTGAGCCGCGAGCGTGCCTCGGCAACGCCGATGAACACCGTCGATTCCTGCCTGGCAGCACCCTTGACCGTTTCGACGAGGTTGCCGATCAGGTCGGCGCGACGCTGCAACTGCACCTTGATCTCACCCTCGGCCTTGTTGACCCGCTCGTCGAGTCCCTGAAGGCGGTTGTAACCGCAACCGCTCGCGAGACCGGCGAGGCCGATGACGAGGGCGAGCGAACGAAGAGAACGACGCATCAGCCTGCTCCCTGTTGAGTATGGGTATCTACGACATCCACTGCACGACGAACGACATCGATGTACCGCTCGAACACGCCGGCGGGACAATTCCACTCGGGGTCACGACGGTGCGCCACGACCTCGACCAGCACCTCGCTGTCGGGGCCGAGGACATCACGCATGACCGCCAGCGTGTCGGAGGCCGATTGGCCAGGATCCCGGCCGAGCAGCACCGCGGTGCACCGCAGCAGGACCAGCAGGGACGGAGCCGAGGTCGTGGCGTAGCCGCCGAGCAGTGCCGGTGTGGTGCTGAAACGAACGAACGCCTGGCGAAGCCTGATCAGCTTCCCGCGCAGCTCGCCCTCGATGGCGCGCCGGAGATCTTTCTGGTCGACAGTGATCGCGGCGATCGGGTCCTCCCCGTGGAGCACCCGGTGGGCGAGCTGCATGTCGGTGATCTCGATCGGGAACACATCCGCGGCCCGGGCCCATTCAGCACGGGCAATGAAGAGTGGCGGCGTGAAGCCTCGCTCGTGCCACGCCTTTACGGCCGGGGTGAGACGAGCCAGGTTCGCCGGCGATGCATCGTCGAGCACGACGATCACGTTCACATCGGAGCGCCCCGGGAGCCAGTCCCCGCGGACCACGGATCCATAGGCGGCCGCCGAGAACGCCGTTCCCAGTGCCGATTCGAGTTCGACAGCAAGACTGTCGAGCGCTCCATCCACCTCTCGTTGTGCCATCAGAACCCCCTTCCTGCGCCACCGCCACTGAACCCGCCACCGCCACCGAAACCGCCGAATCCACCACCACCGCCGAAGCCTCCGCCGCCGAAGCCCCCACCGCCAAAACCACCGCCGCGGCCCATCTGGCCGAGTATGATCGGGATCAGCAGGTCGAGATTGCCGTTGCGGCCGCCGCGACCCCCGCCGCCCTTCCCGCCCCCACGCGACGACAGGATCACCCACAGGACGATGAGGATGAGCGGGATGAGCCCGACCGGGAACCCGGTGCGCCGTCCCCGGGGTTTCACGAGGCTGGAGTCCTGCACGCCAAGGTCGCGAGCGACCAGGTCGGCGATCACCGACGTACCGATGTCAACCGCCGTACCGTAATCGCCGGCACGAAGCGCCGGAAGCATGGCGTCGGCGACTTCGCCGGATCGCGCATCAGTCATGACGCCCTGCAGGCCGTTGCCGACCTCGATGCGGATCGCGCCAGCCTGGTCGGGCGAGCGGGGCACGAGCAGGATCAGCAGCCCGGCATTGCGTCGCTTGTCGCCGATCTCGGCGTTGGCACCGATGCCCCAGCTCCGCGCAATGGCGTTGGCGACTTCCTCGCGGGTCCGGTTGCCGAGCGTGGGAATGGTCGCAACAGCGACCTCCGCGCCGGTGACCCGGCGCAGCGTGAGCAGCCGCTCCTCGATCCGTGATTCGGCGGCTGCCTCGATGATCCCGGCCGCGTCGGTGACCATGCCGGTGGGCGCGGTCGGGTACAGCGACGCGACGTCATCGGCCTGCGCGTGCAACGCGAAGACTGCGACGAGTTGGAGCGACAGCAGGGCAACAATACGTTTGATCACTGTCGAGCGTGCTCCGTGGTCAGTAATCCGCGCGATCTGTCCATGACGAAAGATACAGCCATGAGGTGTACATGACCCGCCTGCTACTTGTGTTCCTCCTCACCGGCCTTGCCGCGCCGCTGCCAGCCCAGGACACGCTGCTCGCGGCCCGTACCAAGGGCAAGGTCGGCGCGCCGGTCACCGTTTACGAGATGTCCGATTTCCAGTGCCCCTACTGCAGACGTTTCGCGATGGAAACGTTTCCACTGATCGAGAAGGAATACATCGCGACGGGAAAGGTACGGTGGGTATTCATCCACTTCCCGCTCACGTCCCTGCATCCGAACGCGGTGCCGGCGGCGGAGTTTGCGGCGTGCGCCGCGCGCCAGGGAAAGTTCTGGCCGGCCCACGACCGGCTGTACGAAACCCAGGACAGGTGGGCGGGCCTCAAGAACGTCGGTCCGTATTTCGTGTCGCTCATCGAGGGGCTGCGGCTACGGCGTGATCCGATGGTCGCATGCCTCGAGCGGGGCGAGACCCGGGCACTGGTGCGATCGGACGCCGAGGGCGCGGCGCGGTCCGGCGCCACCAGCACACCGTCGTTCTACATCGAGGGCGGGATGCTGTCCGGCGCCCAGCCGATCGGCGTGTTCCGCCAGGTACTCGATTCGATCGTGGCGTCGAAGCGGCGCCGCTGAGGCGCCGACAGGTCCAGGTGAAGAATCGAGACGGCGTCGGCGGGGAGATCATCCTGCCGGCGCCGCTCTCGTTTCTGTCCTGCGTCAGCCTGGGTGACCAGGGCTAGCCGAGGGTCACGAACACATCGTAGAGTGCGTGCGTCCACGCTGCGATGCCGAAGCCGCGCGTGAGGTAGAGCCCACTGAACACCAGCCCCGCGATCATGCGAAAGGTGAACGAGTCGATGCGGAAGGGATCGCCGTAGGCGCCCACGTAGTGGAACGCGGAGAAGATGAACGCGCCGAGCACTGCGGCGAACACTCCCGACACGTTGGCCGACCAACCGAAGAATCGGCGCGCAGCCCACGCCAGCGAGCCCACCAGCATGACCCGGAAAAGCAGTTCCTCGTAGATCCCGGCACCCAGCGAGATCATCAGCTGCGTTGCGGTGTCGAGCGATGCCGGGCCCTGCGTGATGGCAAGCCCCGGGAGCACGGCCACCGTGATCTGTCCGACGATGAGTCCCACCAGCACCGCCAGCACGGCCGATTCGGCGAGCATGATCATGAACCACTGCGGGCGGAGTGTGCCAGGATGGGCCTTCCAGTCGCGGCCTACGAGCCACGCGCCGACGCCGAGCAGCACCAGTTCAAAGACGAGCACGCCACGATGCCCACCGAGCACGGCGAACAGCGACTTGAGAATGACATCGGCGCCGTTGCGGACGCCGGCACTCGTCGAGCCCGACAGCACGAACGCCGAGGCTTCATAGGCGATGAGCAACGGCAACGCAAAGAGCACCGAGTATCTCGGTGCGCGGCTGTCGTGGAAGTAAGTCCGGGTCGCCATGCCCGAAAGCTACCGTGGAAGCGTCGGCCCCTGTTTCAGGACGGAAACAACACCGCGCCGCTCAACCCCATTGGGCTGAGCGGCGCGGGCGCAGCGGGCCAGCTCGAGACGATCGCCTCGGCGGAGCCGGGCGAAACTACCGAACGCCTGCCTGGCGATCGTGTGCCCAGGTCGAGCTGGCACCACTACTGGAATCACTAGACAAGGGATCACCTCCTTCGGCAGCTGGGTTGAACATCGGGCGGACCATCCATTTTACGAACGATTGGTTTCCGTCGCAATCCCCTTGGCGGGGTCCGGCGCCGGTGACCTCATACCGGCAGCAGACGTCACCTGCAAGGTCGCGCTAGCGCACTCGCTCCATCGATGCGATCACGTCGCCCTCCATGATGCGATCGACGACTTCGATCCCCTCGATGACCTCGGCAAACACGGTGTAGTCACGGCCGAGGCGCAGGTTGTCGCGAAGGTTGACGAACCACTGTCCATCACCGGAGTCGTGACCGCGGGTGCTCATGCCGATTGTTCCGCGAACGTGCGGCACGGTGCCGAGTTCGTCGACAAAGAACGGGCTTGCCCCGACATACTCGTGCTCACCCGGGCTGCCGCCCTGGATCACGAAGTCGTGCTCGGCGCGGTGCCATCCGGTGCCGTTGTAGTAGCCCCGATCGACGAGCTCGAGGATGCGCGCCGACGTGATGGGCGCGATGTCGCCGCGCATCCGTACCACGAAGAAGCCGCCCCCGCCTTCGGGAGCCATCGTGACGCGGACGCGCACGTCGGCACCCCGGGCCAGCCCCACTGCTTCGGCCGGCACCGCATAGCGTGTGGCGAGCACGTCAGCCGAGGCGACGCCAAGTGCCGCGCGTAGCGCGACGCGAACATCGCGCTCGGGGTCGTGCTGGCGTGCCGACCAGCGGGCGAGCGCCGCCTCGAGCGCACGCTTGGCCGACAGGTCGGTCGACCCCTTCAGGGCAATTGCCGCAGCGCGCACGACCTGGGCCTCGCTGGCCGAGAGCGCCGTCACGAAGATCGAGTCCTGCGAATGACCGCCCCAACTTGATAGCGCATCGATCGCCGCCACCCGGACGTTCGGGTTGTGGTCGCGCGCCAGCGTGCCGAGCACCGGCACAACGTCGGCGCCGAGCGCGGAGCGCGCGGCATACTGACGGAGATGGTGGTTGTCATGAGTGGCAAATCGCCGAACAATGGGTGCGGCCTGGGTGCCAACAAGCCTGCTCAACGCCAGCATCGCGTGTGCCGCCGGGTGCCACGACATCTCACCGGCCGCACGGCGCGACACATCCGCCGGCATCGTCCGGATCCAGCCCTGCAGCGCTCCGGTGATCCGGGCGTCGGTTCCACAGGTCTCGGCCACCACGTCAGCCGCGCGAAGTCGCACGAGCCACGACGGATCGACAAGGGCCGCAGCCATCGCCGAGCAGTCGGCGCGGATTGCGTTGAGCGCCCGGAATCGGACGCGCCACGCTGGCTCGGGCCATACCGGCGGTGCAACAACCGGAAACTCTGTTCGCAGGGCAAAGGCCGAATCGACGATGCGTGCAGTGGCCCTGCGGGCGAGCGCCGACACCTGGGTGTCGGGATGCCCGGCAGCCACAGCGAACACCGGGTCGTCCGCAACCCGCCGGTTTTCGGCAGAAAGGATCGCACCGATAAGCGCCGAATGAGGCTGTGGCGAAACGCTGGAGTCGGCTGGCCTGGAGCTGGCGCATCCCGCGACCAACAAGGTGCAGACCATGGGAAATGCCTTGCGTACAGTCAGGGCGCCCTCCGCGGCAGGCGGTGATGGGTGGAACACATCAAAAGGTAGGCGGTCGGGCGCTCCTGTCACCTGCGGGCTGAGGTGCTGGTGGCTAAATTGGCTGTTCACTGGGTAACGGTTTTATCAGGGAGACGGCTGTTGAACGAGACCACCGAAGATCGGTTCTTTGCCGCTTCCATCGACCTGCTCTGCTTCCTCGGCTTCGACGGCCACTTCAAGCGGGTCAGCCCTTCGTGGGAACGCACCCTTGGCTTTTCTGCCCACGAACTCACCTCCCGTCCATTCATCGAGTTCGTCCATCCGGATGACCGCGAGCGCACCCTCTCCCAGAACGCGCTGGTCCGTGAGGGTGGACAGGCGATCGCATTCGAGAACCGCTATCGGTGCAAGGACGGCTCGTATCGGTGGCTGCTCTGGAATGCGACGCCCGACGCGTCGGCCCGGACGATCTACTCGGTCGCGCGGGACATCACCGCAATGAAGCAAGCGGAGGCCGAACGCGACTCACTGGTCGCGGAGCTCACCGCGGCCCTGGCGGAATTGCGCACGCTCCGGGACATCCTGCCGATCTGCTCGTACTGTCGGAAGGTTCGTGACGACGACGACAATTGGGACACGGTGGAAGGACATATCTCACGGCACACGGCCTCACGTTTCAGCCATGGCATCTGCCCGGAGTGCCTCGACACGACCGTTGAGCAGCTCGGGGCACTCGAGTCTCGATGATCCGTGCGCACGCCTGAATCGCCCGGGCCCCGGCCCCACGAGCGACCACGCACGGCGGCCGCCTACCGCATGACGGTCGGCCTGGCGGTGGCGGCGTGGCCACTCGTGGCGCGCGGCAAGCGCGCACGCCACGGCCACGCGGGTCGACTGGCAGCGCCCCGGCAGATGACAGAGTGGTCGGAGCGCCATCGCGACCGATCGCGACCGCTCGCGTGGTTTCACGCCGCATCCGTGGGCGAGGGGTTGCAGGCGCGCGCCGTGATGGAGGCGTTCCGCACTCTGCGGCCAGATTGCCAGCTGGTGTTCACGCACTTCTCACCATCTGCCGACCAGCTTGCCACCGCGATGCCCGCCGACTTCGTATCGTACCTACCCTACGACCGGGTTGGCGACGTCGATGCAGCCCTCGACGCGCTCGTGCCCGACTTGCTCGTTTTCGCCAAGCTCGACCTGTGGCCCGAACTCGCGACGCGTGCAGCCGCGCGCGGAGCCGCAGTCGCGCTGGTGGCAGCGACCGTACTCGAAGACAGCGGCCGGTTGCGGTGGCCGGCGAGAGCGATGCTCGCCCCCGGCTATGCATCGCTCGCGACGATCGGCGCGGTTGGCGAAGCCGACGCCCGGCGCCTCGCCACTCTCGGTGCCGACCCCGCTCGCATCGTGGTGACCGGTGATCCACGCATCGATTCCGTACTCGACCGCGTGGACTCCACGCCTGGCCGCGACGGCGTGCTGCCCGGCGACCGCGCACTCACGCTCGTCGCAGGCAGCACCTGGCCAGACGACGAGAAGGTTCTTGTCGAGGCCTTTGCAAGGGTACTCGTCACGCACCCCGGCGCGCGACTCGTGATCGTGCCTCACCAGCCGTCCGATTCGAACCTCCTCGTGCTGGACCGAACCGCGCGGGCGGTGGGCGTACCATCCCCGATCCGATTCGGAGATACCGGTGACCAACATGCCTCGCTGGTCCTCGTCGACCGCACCGGGGTGCTCGCAGCGCTCTATCGAATGCGGAGGCATGGCGTATGTGGGCGGAGGCTGGGGCACGGCAGGAATTCATTCGGTTCTGGAACCAGCGGCGTGGTCATCGACCATCGCCATCGGTCCCCACGATCGTGCCTCGGCCGACGCCGCGATGCTCGCCGTCGCCGGCGCGCTGATTCGACTACCCCGGCAAGATCCCGGTCTCGCTCTCGCAGAGTGGTGGCTAGCCCGACTCTCAGCCCCAGCCATTCAGCAACGGGAGGGCGCGGCGGCGAGGGCAGCGCTCGAGGAACGGCGGGGGGCTGCGCTTGCGTCGGCCGCGCTCCTGGAACACCACCTCACGCGGCCTTGATCGGTGCGTCAGCGCCGCCGCTGACGGGCCCAGGCGTCCAGGGCCCTGAGATCGGACAACCGCTCTGAACGCGGAATCGCCACCGACGCAGGCAATCCCGCCCCACCCAGCAACAGCGCGATGGGTTCGGGCAGGGATTCGCGCAGGGATGTCAGCGTCTGGACGACATCGTGATTGACTGGCTGAACAACGCTTATGGCAACCGCGCGGGCGCGCGATTCCCGCGCAAGCGGCACGATCTCGTCGGCCGGCGTGTTGACGCCAGCGATCACGGTGCGCCATCCTGCCAGCGCCATCACCGTCGCGCACATCTGCACGCCGAGTCCGTGCTGTTCGCCGGACAGCGTTGCCAGCACGACCACGGGACCGCGCGCGTTCTCGTCGAGGGGGGCGCGCACCGATCGCAGGAAGTCCCCCAGGCACGCCGATGCCACGTGCTCGTGCCGCACATCGAGGTCGCCGATTTCCCACGCACGCCCGATCGCTGCGAGCAGCGGTGTGGCACGATCCTGCAGGAACTCGATCGGGCCGCGGTGCGCCCAGTCGAACTCGAACGATCGCCGCAGCGTGGTGGTGTCAAAAGAGGCTACTGCGCTCATCAACTCGTGGAGCGGAGCCTGCCCGGATGGAGGTGCCTGTCCCGGCGGTGCAATTGGACCTGCCTGCGCCAGATCGTGGAGCGCGGCATCGGATGCGCCCACCACGTTACCTGCGCGGTGCCCGAGGGCAATCAGTTCGCCAATCTTCCGAAGTCGCGCGATGGTCTCGAACGGGTAGACCCGGTGCCCGGACGGCTTCCGGTGTGCTGCAGGAAATCCGTACCGGCGTTCCCACGTCCGAAGCGTGTCAGCCGGAATTCCGGTGGCGGCCGACAACGCGCCGATCGACAGGTTGGCGAGCGTCTCGTCACGATCGGGGGCTGTCAAGCGCGAGGACCAATGCCTGGGGTGGGCAGCCCGTTCGGACTGATGGACGGGCGGAGAACGTCGCCCGTATCGGGGTGGTGCTGAATACTACACGGTGCATGCCCCGGCTCCGCCCTCGCAGGAGCAGAACCGGGACACCACCGATGATTCACGCCCGCTCGCGGCGGAATGCGCCGAGGTTGAACGCGAGGTAGATCGCAGACAGGCCAACGAGGCCGTAGATGATGGTACCGAAGAGATTCTTGCTGCCGAACGATCCGGCACCGGTGATCATCGCAACGAGGTCGAAGTTGGCAGCGGCGACCAGGCCCCAGTTGAGACCTCCGACGATCAGGAGGATCACGGCAATCATGTCGAGTGGCTTCATGGAACGCTCCGTGTTCAGAAGTTGAAGCGCAGGCCAGCCGTCACCGGCCAGACCCATGCGTTGGACGTGCCGATCTCGTCTTCCTTGCTGAAGGCGATGTCACCCTGGGGTGACAGCACGAGCGCGATTGACCGGGTGAAACCATAGGTAATCTTGGCACCAGCGTTGATCGCCGGATAGGTATAGGACGAGCCACCATCAACGTCGAACGTCACCGCGCCCGCGCCGAGGTTGACCGAGATGCCGAGTCCGCGCTCGCGCGGCTCCATCAGGGCGTAGCCAACCTTCGCCATGTAGTGGGTGGTGGTGATGTCGACCGTCTCGGTCGCCTTGTCCTCGTGCTTGCCGTAATCGAATTCGCCGAGGAGGGTCAGCCGCGATCCCATGCGGTAGCCGATCGTGCCACCGAAGGCGGAACCGGTCGTCACATCCTCTTCGATGTCGAAGGTGGGGACGACCACGCCCGCGCGACCTTCGACGAAGAACGAGGAGGAACTGTACTGGGCCGTGAGCGGGGCCGCCATTGCGGCGCCGGCGAGGCCAACGAGGGTGAACACGCGTCGCATTGCATCTCCAGGAAAAGTCATCGGGCGTCCAGACTGGACAGACCTTGAACAGAATATGAACAGTTCTTGGACAAAAAGCAACCCCGGCTTTCGTGGCCGGGGCACGGGCTCAATTGTTCATGCCGAGTCAGGGCGCGAAGCCGATCCCGACGCTGAGGATCGAGGGGCTGCTCCCATCCCGGAAGATCCGGTCGTAGCCGGCGCGGAGCGTGAGGCCGTTGAGCATCGAGAAGTCGATGCCGCCTGCGATCGCGAAATCAGAGTCGGTCGCTGTCCCGCTTTCCATGCCACCATCGAGCGACGTCCGGATAGATGTCGATCCGGGGTGCGAGCCACGGCTTGATCGCGAACGCCGGGTTGGGGATCGTCGCCGCAAAGCCGAGCGAAATCGGGAATCGGGTGGTCTTGGCGGTCACCGGACCCTCGATGCTGACCAGGTCCTGCTTCCAGTACGCCGACGCCGCCCTGCAGCAGGACGCGGAACGGGATCAACGGCCCGCCAAAGAGCCGGAGCGTCGCCGACACACCGACCGACGTGATGGCATCGTCATCCCTGGGATCGAAGCGCGCCACCGACCCGGTCACACCCAGCAGCCCGATCCCGAACGCCGCGCTGCCACCGATCGTGGTGCCCTTGCCGGCGTCCTCATTGGAAAAACCGACATCAGCGGCAAATGCGATCCCGGTCGGCACGCCGTTGTTGACGACGGGCAGCCCCAGCACCTGGCCCTCGGCGCCTGCCGCGGCAACCGCGAGCAATGCGACGGTGAATGCGGAAGCGAGGCGCATGAAAATCTCCTGTGGCGGTGGTACGGTCTAGCGGAGGTACGCCACCGTGAATCCGATGCCATCCCGGTCGCCGATTGCGGCGCTGAACCGAAGGTCGAGTATTCTGGTTGAGTCGGAGGTCCACGCCGAAGCCGATGCGAGAAGTCGACCCCGTCGGCGTCGCCGAACAATGGCGTGAGCACCGGATGCACATATGGGACGAGCGAGAGATTCGAGCCATCGATGAGGACGCGTCGGCCCATCGAGAACCCGATCGGCAGCATCGCCGACCGATGCCGTCACCAGAGGTGTTCACGCCGAAACCGAAGGTGAATGATCCATCGACCGGAAACGCCTCGGTGTGATCGAGCACGCGAGCGCGTCCGTCGACCCCCACGAGCAGCGCGGCGTTGCGTCCCTTGCCATCGGCAAGGCCGGCGCGAATCCCGCCATCGATCGTCGGCCCGAAACTGATGCGGTACGAACCCTCGATGGCGAATCCCGGCCCCGGATCGGAAAGCGAACCGGCGATCTCGCTGCTCGAGAAGGCCCGGTACGGCGCCGCAAAGACCGGCGTGCCCGTCGACTGCGCCGCCAGTGGTGCCGCTGAGGTCATCGCGATTGCAACGAGCAGGACGTTACGCGGCATCGGACACCCCCTCTACCTGTTCGGCCAGCACACGCACGGTGTTCTGCACGACCTGAAGGAAGCCACCGTTGACATGGAACCGGCGGGCTGACCCCCCAGCGCGGATGACGAGGATGCCGTCACCCAGCACGGTCATCAGCGGCGCATGATTGGCAAGGATGCCGATCTCGTCCGTCGAACGCCGGCGCGATGATCGCGTCGGCCTCGCCGTCGAACACGGCGGCCTCAGGTGAGATGACGGTGACTCGCATCTTCATCAGCCCTTGAGTTCCTGCGACCGCTTGATCACGTCCTCGATGCCGCCCTGCATGTAGAACGCCTGCTCCGGCAGCTGGTCGAACTCGCCCGACAGCACCCGCTCGAACGACGTGATCGTGTCCTCGAGCTTGACGTACTTGCCCGGGAAGCCGGTGAACTGCTCGGCCACGTGGAACGGCTGCGACAGGAACTTCTGCAGGCGGCGCGCGCGACCGACGATCAGCTTGTCTTCTTCGGAGAGCTCGTCCATGCCGAGAATCGCGATGATGTCCTGCAGCTCCTTGTAGCGCTGCAGGGTCCGCTGCAGGCCGATCGCGACGTCGTAGTGACGCTCACCGATGAACTGCGGCGTCGAGGATGCGCGACGTCGAGTCGAGCGGGTCCACGGCGGGGTAGATGCCGAGTTCGGAGATGGCGCGCGAGAGCACGACCGTGGCGTCGAGGTGCGCGAATGCCGTGGCCGGCGCCGGGTCGGTGAGGTCGTCGGCCGGCACGTAGATCGCCTGCACCGACGTGATCGATCCGTTGCGCGTCGAGGTGATGCGCTCCTGCAGGTCGCCCATCTCGGTCGCCAGCGTCGGCTGGTAGCCCACGGCGCTCGGCATGCGGCCGAGCAGCGCCGACACCTCGGAGCCGGCCTGCGTGAAGCGGAAGATGTTGTCGATGAACAGCAGCACGTCCTGGCCCTCGACGTCGCGGAAATACTCCGCGACCGTGAGGCCCGACAGACCGACGCGCAGGCGCGCACCCGGCGGCTCGTTCATCTGGCCGTAGATGAGCGCGCAGGAATCGAGCACGCCCGATTCCTTCATCTCGAGATAGAGGTCGTTGCCCTCGCGGGTGCGCTCACCGACGCCGCAGAACACCGACTTGCCGCCGTGTCCCTTCGGGACGTTGTTGATGAGCTCCATGATGACGACGGTCTTGCCGACGCCGGCGCCGCCGAACAGACCGATCTTGCCGCCCTTCACGAACGGCGCGACGAGATCGACGACCTTGATGCCCGTCTCGAGGATCTCGGTCTTCGGCTCGAGATCGGTGAACGATCGGCGCGCTCGCGGTGGATCGCCCACCGCGGGGTCTCGGCGGAAATCGCGGGCCGCCGTCGATCGGCTCGCCGAGCACGTTCAGGATGCGACCGAGCGCCGCGTCGCCGACCGGCACCGAGACGGCCGCGCCGGTGTCGACCGCCACCATGCCGCGGGTGACGCCGTCGGTCGAGCTCATCGCGACGGCGCGCACCTGGTTGCGACCGATGTGCTGCTGCACCTCGGCGACCAACCGCACTGCAATCGGGCCCGCTCGCGTCCTCGATCACCAGCGCGTTGTAGATCTCGGGCAGCTGGTCCGGCGTGAACTCGACGTCGAGCACGGGACCGATGACCTGGACGATGGTGCCGGAAGTGGAAACAGGTGCTGTTGCGGTCATGATCTTCCCATTCAGAAAGCTTGGTTGACGTTTCGAGAAGCGAGAGGCGAGAGGCGAGAGGCGAGTGACTCGCCGCAATGCCTACCAACAACCGGTCCCCCCGTTCTCGCTTCTCGCTTCTCGCTTCTCGTCTATCCCTGCAATGCCGCGGCGCCACCCACCAGTTCGGCGATCTCCTGCGTGATCTGCGCCTGACGCTGGCGGTTGTACGTCCGCTTCGAGCGCGTCGATGATGTCGCCCGCGTTGTCGGTGGCGTTCTTCATGGCGGTCCGCCGCGCGGCCTGCTCTGCCGCCACGGTCTCGACGAGCCCGCGATACACCATGTTCCGCACGTACAGCGGCAGCACCTCCTCGAGGAGCGTCACCGGGTCGGGCGAGAGGATGTAGTCGTGCCGCACGCCGGCTTGGCGCCCTGCCGGGCGGCTCGACCGGCAGGATCCGCACCGCGACCGGCGGCGAGTCGAGCACCGACATGAACTGCGACTGGACCAGTTCGACCACGCCGAGTGTCCCGGCCGCGAACTCCTCGATCAGCGCCTCGACGAGCGAGCCGCGTGCTCGGCCGTCGGGCGATCGCCAATGTCGGGGCGCTCGCTGGCAATCGGCCGTCCGACGTACTTGAAGTAGCCGACGCCCTTCTTGCCGACGCCCGACCAGCTCGACGTCGTAGCCCTCGGCTTCGAGGGCGGCGATGCGACGGCGTGCTTCCTTGATCAGGTTCGCGTTGAATCCGCCCGCCAGGCCGCGGTTCGACGTGAGCAGGATCAGGACAGCCCGGGACGGTCCGCCCTTCGACGGCGGCAACGGCTGCCGCAGCAACGGAAATTGTTCCGCCAGCTCCGGGGTCACGAGGTCGGCAATCACTTCGCGCAGCGCCTCGGCGTACGGACGCGCCGCGATGACGCGGTCCTGGGCGCGCTTCAGCTTCGACGTCGCGACCATCTCCATCGTGCGCGTGATCTTCCGCGTGTTGGTGACGGAGCGAATCCGTCCCTTGAGCGCCTTCGAGGAAGCCATCTTACTCGGGCTTGAACATCGGAGTGAACGCCTCGAGCGCGCGACTTGAGCTCGGCGACGATTTCTTCGTCCAGCACCTTCTTGGTGCGAATCGACGTCGAGCAGCTGGGGGCGGGACGCGCGAACCCACGCGAGCATGTCGCGCTCCCACTGCCGGACATGTTCGACGGCAACCGGGTCGAGGTAGCCCTCGGTGACGGCGTAGAGCGACCATGATCTGCTCCTCGACCGGAACCGGCTGATACTGCGGCTGCTTCAGGACCTCCACCATGCGCGCACCGCGCGCAAGCTGACGCTGGGTGGCAGCGTCGAGATCGGAGCCGAACTGCGCGAAGGCTTCGAGCTCGCGGTACTGCGCCAGGGAGAGGCGCAGCGGGCCGGCGACTTTCTTCATCGCCTTGATCTGCGCCGAACCACCGACGCGCGACACCGAGAGGCCGACGTCGACCGCCGGGCGGACGTTGGCGAAGAAGAGGTCGGTCTGCAGGAAGATCTGGCCGTCGGTGATCGAGATCACGTTCGTCGGGATGTACGCCGAGACGTCGCCCGCCTGGGTCTCGATGATCGGCAGCGCGGTGAGCGAACCACCCGGAACCTTGATGCGCGGATCGAGCTCCAGGACCTTCGGGATCGGTGTCCAGCTTCGCCGCGCGCTCGAGCAGGCGTGAGTGCAGGTAGAACACGTCACCCGGATAGGCCTCACGACCCGGCGGGCGGCGGAGGATCAGCGACATCTGCCGGTACGCAGCGGCCTGCTTCGACAGGTCGTCGTACACGCACAGCGTCGCCTTCCCCTCGTCGTACATGAAGTACTCGGCGAGCGCGGTGCCGGTGTACGGCGCGATGAACTGGAGCGGCGCCGGATCGGACGCCGATGCGACGACGACGATGGTGTAATCCATCGCGCCGGCCGCCTTCAGCTTCTCGACCACGGTGGCAACCGTCGAGCGCTTCTGGCCGATCGCGACGTACACGCAGATGACGCCGGTGCCCTTCTGGTTGATGATCGTGTCGATCGCGATCGCCGTCTTGCCGGTGCCGCGGTCGCCGATGATCAGCTCGCGCTGGCCACGGCCGATCGGGATCATCGAGTCGATCGCCTTGACACCGGTCTGCATCGGCTCGTGCACCGGCTTGCGGACGATGATGCCGGGCGCCATGAACTCGACCGGACGTGCGGTGGTGCCCTCGGTCGCTCCCATCCCGTCGACCGGGCGGCCGAGCGCGTCGACGACGCGACCGAGCAGTGACTGGCCCGACAGGAACCTCGAGGAGGCGACCGGTGCAGCGCACCTCGTCGCCTTCCTTGAGCTTCAGGTAGTCGCCCATGATCGCGGCGCCCACCGAATCCTGCTCGAGGTTGAGCACCAGCCCGGTGATGACCTCGCCAGTCTCCCGGGCAGTGAACTCCAGCATCTCGCCGGCCATCGCACTCCGCAGGCCGTAGATGAGCGCGACACCGTCCTTCACTTCGAGGACGGTACCGACATCGTTCACGTCCATCGAGCCGAGATCGGCGGCCTCGATTTCGCGGAGGAGGATGGACTTCAGTTCGCCGGGCCGCAGCATCGAATCCGTCGCCATGTCACTCAGTCTTCAAGGGTGAATCGCACCAATTCCCGCACAGCTTGTGAAAATAGTCACAAGGCCGGGAGCCCGACAACCCGCCGCATCAGGTCCAGTCCGGAGGTCCGTCAGTGTCGCGGAGGAGCGTCACGAGGCGCTCGGCGTCGATCCCCGCCACCTCCCGGGCGGCTACGCCCAGCGTTCGCCGAGCCGTCCGCTGGAGGAGCGAGGCGGACGAGAATCCCGAGGAGCCGCGCGGCGTCTGCCACACCGTAGGCGGGGTTGCCCGAGGAGCTGGGCCGCCGCGACCAACCGGACCGCGTCGACGGCCCGCTTGAAGATGGGTGCGCCGCCGCGGCGAACCGCCGCGACAGCGTTTCCCGCGCGACACCCAGCCGGCGGGCGACGGCCGCGGTGTCGAGGCCCAGCGGGGCATCGACCACGCGACCCGCCAGGCCTCGCGCTGGAGGCTGTCGGTGAGGTGGAGCGCCGCGGCCAGCGGGAGCAGGTCGGCACTGCGGCGAGCGACCACGGTGTGCCGCCGGATCAATCGCACCCAGTAGCGGCTCGTCGAGGTTCTCGACGAGCACCGTCGCAACGCGATGACGGTGCGCGCGGAGGACGACGTCGGCATCGTCCGACCGAACCGGGCAGCAGCAGGTGAAGGGGGATCGCCGGGGTAATCGCGCCGCAGCGACTCCAGCACCGCCCCGCGCACTGCATCGGCACCGATCACGATGGCATCGATCAGGGTGCGATGGAGGAGACGGTCGAGTTGTGCGGGGGATGCGTGCCGTGAGGACCCGTGCAGTCGATCGGGGAAACGCCCGGCGCAGCGCAAGCAGGGCAGACACGGCGATCGAGCAGGGCAGCGATGGTCGCCACCGTCAGTTCGCTTCGCTGCCGGCCCCGGGACGGGCTTCGGACGTGGTCGCCCCTCGCCGACGGCGACCATGGCGCGCACCATCTCGCTGCCCCGCCGCAGCACGCCGCGCGCGTTGTCATAGCTCAGCACTTCCAGGGCGCGGTCGAGGTGCTCCCATCGCACCGCGGTGATACCCTCGTCGGCCTGCGGGTTGGCATCGCCTCGACGGCGATTCGAACAGGAAGAAGTGGCAGAACTTGTGGATGTAGCGACCGCGAAAACGGAAGTGCCAGTCGATCACCCGGATCGGCCCGACCGTCACGAGGTGCTCCAGCCCGGTTTCCTCGTGGGTCTCGCGCAGCGCCGCAACGCGCCGGGCGTTTCGCCGTCCTCGAGGTGTCCCTTCGGGAAATCCCCAGTGCTGGTAGCTGTCGCGGATCAGCAGGAAACGCGGCGTGCCGTCGGCATCACGTCGAAAGACGATGCCACCGGCGGAGACTTCTCGTTCGGCGCGTTTCTTGGTCAAGGTGCGGTGCGGACTGTGACCCCGAGGGTTGAGCGATCCCTGGCGTCGGTCCGCGCGGCGCATTCGGCGGGCGTCTGCTCCAGAAAACCGAGAACCGGAAGTACCGATCGCGGATTCGCCTGGATATCGGACAGGAGCGAGCGGAGTTGAACGACGGTACGCGTCGCTTCCTGTACAGCACCGTGTCGGCCGAGAGCATGCCCAGCGTTCCCTCACCGCGATTGAGGCGGCTCAGCGCCGAGTCGGTGTTGGCAAGGATCGACACGAGCCGTTCACGCTGGTCGCGCGCAGTGCTCGTCACCAGCCGGAGATCGCCGGTTGCCTGCTTCAGTTCGCTCGCGGCGTCACGCGCGTCGCGCGACCATGGCATCGATCTCGCCCGCCGACGTCGACGAGTCGATGCGCGACAGCGTGGTCTCGAGGTGTCCGCTCGCCCGCGCGATCTGACCCGACGACGTGGCCGCGTTGCCCACCACCCGTTCGAGTTGCCCGGTCTGTTGCTGGGTGAACGAGACGAGTTGATCGGCCATGCGGCGCAGGTCGCGCACGCTGGAGCGGATATCGTCGATTGCTGCCGAATCGACTGCGCCTTCGATGCGGTTGGTGATCGCCGCGACGTCGGACGCGATCCGACTCGCCTGCGCGGTCAGCTGCCCCACGTCGGGCAGGGTGGCTCCCGGCCAGCGGTCGCCAGCGCCCACTCGGGCGTCGCGAAGTTCACGCCGAATATCGGGGTCGGTCGGGGCACGTGCCGAATCCATCACCGCAACCTGCCACTCGCCAAAGAGCGACGCGGAGACGGCGATCGCCACCGGGCTCTCCGGGACCTCGTCGGGTTCGGTGATCCTGAGGTCCGCCTCGACCCAGTCGTCGGCGGCGAGGCGGATCGCCTCGACGCGCCCCACCTTCACGCCGCGGAGCACCACCGGGTCGCCCACGCCGACCCCGCCGAGGGTGCGAAAGCGGGCGACCTCGAGGGTGCGCGGCCCGCCGGGAGATAGCTCACCCAGCCAGACAGCGGCCGCGATCACCACGGCGATGGCGCCGAGGACCGCGAGTCCGACCGTGAGGTTGCTGCGTCGAGTCGTCATTCCGATCGTCCCTCAATGAACTGACGCACCAATGGATCATCGATGTTGCGCATTTCCTCGGGCGTTCCCGCGGCGCGAAGTCGACCATCGACCAGCATCGCGATGCGGGAGCCGATCGAGAATGCCGAGCGCATGTCGTGGGTCACCACGACGCTGGTGACGCCGAAGACATCGGTGGTGCGGCGCATCAGGTCGTCCATGCTCGCCGATGTGACGGGGTCGAGCCCGGTGGTCGGCTCGTCCCAGAGAATGTAACGGGGCCTCAGCGCGATGGCCCGCGCAATTCCGACCCGCTTGCGCATCCCTCCGGAGAGTTCGTCGGGAAACCGATCATCGACGTCGCGAAGCCCCACGACCTCCAGACTCTCGCGCAACCGGGCGGTGATTGTGCTGTCGTCGAGGCCCTGCCGCTCGAGGCCCAGACGGATATTCTGGGCAATCGTGAGTGAGTCGAAGAGCGCGGCAAACTGGAAGACGTATCCGATACCGCAGCGGAGCGAAACAAGATCATCTCGCTCGAGGGTGTCGACGCGCTGGCCATCGACCTCCACGTGGCCCTCGTCGGGCTGGATCGAGCCCCACTACGTGCTTGAGGATCACGCTCTTTCCCGCTCCCGAAGCCCCGATCAACACGGTTGTCCCGCCCGTCGGCACCTCGAGGGTGAAGCCATCGAGCACGACGCGATCGCCGAAGCGCTTGTGGAGGTTGTCGAACCGGATCACAACAGCACCAGGGCCCAGAAGGCGTCGAGCACCAGGATCGCTTCGCACCCGAGGACGACCGCGCGCGTGGTCTCGCGACCGACACCGCGGGCACCGCCACTGGTTCGTAGCCCGCGGATCGAGCCGGCCAGCGCCACGGCTGCGCCAAACGAGGCGGCCTTGATCAAGCCGAACCAGAGGTCTTTGGGGACGTAGAACATCCGCAACCCCTTCGCGAACTCGACGGTCGATAGATCGAGGAGGTTGACGGCGGTGATCCAGCCGGTGACGACGCCGAGGGCGATCGCGAACGCGGTGACCACCGGGAACATCAGCGTTGCGGCCAGGACGCGTGGCACGACGAGGTAGCTCGTCGGGTCGAACGCCAGCGTCTCGAGCGCGTCGACCTGCTCGGTGACCTTCATCGTGCCGAGCTCGGCGGCAATGCTGGCCCCCACCCTTCCGGCGAGCGCCATCCCGGTGAGCACCGGCCCCAGCTCCATCATGATCGTCTTGCCGACGAGTGCCCCGACGAAGTACAGCGGAACCGTGCCGGTGAAGATGTAGGAGGCGAGCAGCGCCAGCACGATCCCGGTGAAGACCGCGATGAACAGCGCGATCGGGATCGACTGCACGCCGAGCCGCAGCATCTGCGGGACCAGCATGGGTCGCCAGGTGCGGTGATCGGAAAGCGCCCGACTCACCCGCCGGGCGCCCGACCCGACGGCAGAGATGGAGGAGGTCAGCACGGGCGGAATCTAGGTGCGGGGCGGGTGGGGCGTAATGACGACAAAAAGGGCGATAAGTCGACAGTCGACAGGTTGGTCTCCCCTACCTGTCGACTGTCGACTTACACCCAGGAGGATTCAATCGAATCCGGAGGCTTTCAAATTACGGCATCACCACCGTATCCACCACGTGGATGTACCCGTTCTTCTGCTTGACGTCGGCGATCGTGACCATCGACATCCCGCCCTTTTCATCCTTCAGCATCAGCTTTCCGTCGTGCATCATGAACCAGATCGAGCCACCCTGCACCGTCTTCACCATCGCGGTGCCGTTGCCCTTCTTGATCATCGACGCGATCGCCTTGGAATCGTAGTTGCCGGAGACGACATGGTACGTCAGCACGGCGGTCAGGGTGCCCTTGTTCTCGGGCTTGAGGAGCGTCGGCACGGTCCCGGCCGGAAGCTTCTCGAATGCAGCATTGGTCGGGGCGAAGACGGTGAACGGTCCCTTTCCCTTGAGGGTCTCGACCAGTCCGGCAGCCTTGACCGCCGCAACCAGCGTGGTGTGATCAGCCGAGTTCACGGCGTTGTCGATGATGTCCTTGGACGGAAACATCTCCTTGCCGCCAACCATCGGGTTCTGGGCACTCGCGGGAACCGTGAAGCCCAGCATGGCAACAGCAGCAACAACCTTGAGCAGGGTACGGCGCATGACGTGACACTCCGAAGAATCAGTGTGAACGATGACTGCTTGCTTTCGGAGGTGTTACGACGGGACGAGGCGAACCGGATCTGTCAGGCGGCAAAACTGCGCAGTGCGGTGCCCGCCTCACCGTCCCGAAGGCGGATCAGCGCTCGGTCGCGGAGCTGGCGCACTCGCTCGCGGGTGATACCGAGCATTGCGCCGATCTCCTCCAGGGTGTGCTCGCGTTCTCCGTCCAGGCCGAAGTAGAGCTGCAGGACCTTGGCGTCACGAGGCTGCAACCCCCGCATTGCCTTGCCGACCTCCTCGACCAGCAGGCGCCCCATGACTTCCGTTTCGGTGTCGCTGCTTCCGTCGGCCACGAATCGATCGACCATCGCCCGGTCATTGTCGGGCGACAGCGGGGCGTCGAGCCGCACCTCCGCGGTGTTCAGCGAAGCCAGCGAGAGGACGACGTCGATGGCGAGCCCGGTGGAGCCGGCGAGCTCCTCCGGCGTCGGTTCCCGCCGCAATTCTGTCCGCAACGACTCGGCGGCTCGCGAGATCCGTGCAAGATCGGCAGTGCGATTCAACGGGACCCGCACGATCCGCCCGTGCCGGGCCAGCGCGGCAAGGATCGACTGACGGATCCACCACACGGCGTAGGAGATGAACTTGACGCCGTGATCTGGGTCGAACTTTCGCGCAGCGGTCATCAGGCCGACGTTGCCCTCGCCGATCAGGTCGAGGAGGGCCATGCCCCGGTTCTGGTACTTCTTGGCCACTGATATCACGAAACGGAGGTTCCGTTGCACCAGCTCGTGCATCGCGAGTTCGTCGCCGGCCCGCACCCGGCGGGCGATGGCAATCTCCTGCGGCTGCGTGAGGAGCGCGGTGCGTGACACCTCGTGCAGGTAGATGTCGAGAATGTCGCGCTCGCCATCGGCCACGCCGAGGGTACGCGCCGAGTCGCGGCGGCGGGGACGGTGCGGCGGTGTCGCGGCCAGGATTTCAGCCAGTGTCGCGTCGTCGGCAAAGACGGACGTGACGGCCGCCGAAGAGTGCGGCCCGGGATAGGAACGGGGCTGGGATGAGGGCATCCTGAGGGAACGATAATCACGCGCCCGATTGAATCGTGAAGGGGGATCTTTTGCTTGACTCTCCCCAAGCAGGGGAATAGCTTTTCGAGCTACCTTCGCCCGGCTTCAGCGCGGTGCAGCGCGGGGGTATTGAGGGGGCGTAGCTCAGTTGGCAGAGCGCTTGAATGGCATTCAAGAGGTCAGGGGTTCGATTCCCCTCGCCTCCACTCAAGACTGGTCGGGCTGGTGTCGACCGGTTGCGCCGGCGGGGCGCTACGGGTAGGTTCGGCGTCCGATTTGCAACGCGGGAATAGCTCAGTTGGTAGAGCACAACCTTGCCAAGGTTGGGGTCGCGGGTTCGAGTCCCGTTTCCCGCTCTGGTGCAGGTCTCGTTTCTTCTCCCGGCTTGCGGGAGGTCCGGCGGAACGTTTGGTTCCCCGGTGGGATACGTCGCGGGGTGGAGCAGTCTGGTAGCTCGCCGGGCTCATAACCCGGAGGTCGTGGGTTCAAATCCCACCCCCGCCATGCTTGATGCGACGGGCAGGAGGCCCCTGGGTCGCCTGCCCGTTGTTCGTGACCGGGCGTTTAGCTCAGTTGGTTAGAGCGCCACGTTGACATCGTGGAGGTCACAAGTTCGAGTCTTGTAACGCCCATGCTGGACGAGTGCGAGAAGCGAGAAGCGAGAAACGTGGGTAGAGGTAGGATCGGTCCAGGGAAGCGCAGAGACGGCGACTCGCCTCTCGCATCTCGCCTCTCGCTTCTCGTGTAGTACGGGGTCCATAGCTCAACTGGATAGAGCATCTGACTACGGATCAGAAGGTTAGGGGTTCGACTCCCTTTGGGCCCATTGTTCGACGATATTGGAAGCTGGTCCAGGAATCACGGGGCGTAGCGCAGCCCGGTTAGCGCGCCTGCTTCGGGAGCAGGAGGCCGGAGGTTCAAATCCTCTCGCCCCGATGTATACCACGACGCCACCCCCAGGGGTGGCGTTTGTGATTTCACCCGCCACTACAGCTCGTCCGTTCCCTCATTGATCCCCTCGAAGAGGAACGTCGAGAGGTAACGCTCGCCAGTGTCGGGCAGCATGGCGAGCAACACGGATCCCTCGGGGGCGTGCTCGGCAACTTTCCGCGCCGCGGCGAACGTTCCCCCGGAGGACACGCCGCAGAAGATTCCCTCTCTCGATGCGAGGTCGCGAGCGGCGTCGCGCGCCTCGAGGTCGCTCACCGTGACAATCTCGTCGTAGAGCGTGCGATCGAGCACCGAGCCGACAAAGTCCGGCGTCCAGCCCTGGATCTTGTGCGGTGCCCACTCCTGTCCTGACAGGAGTGCAGCCACGTCGGGTTCGGTCGCGACGATCTTGAGGTCGGGGCGGGCACGCTTGAGCATGTCGCCGGCTCCCGTGAGCGTCCCACCGGTGCCGTAGCCGGTGATCCAGTAGTCGAGCCGCTTGCCGGCGAAGTCGCGCAGGATCTCAGGCCCGGTGGTGCTCCGGTGGTAGGCCGGGTTCGCAGGATTGTCGAACTGTTCGGTGAGAAACCATCCGTTGGCATCGGCGAGTTCGCGCGCCTTCGCGACCATGCCCGAACCGCGACCGGCCGCTGGTGTGAGGATGACCCTGGCGCCGAGCATCCGCATCAGCTTGCGACGTTCGATGGAGAACGAATCGGACATCACCGCGACGAACGGATAGCCCTTCACCGCGCAGACCATTGCCAGCGCAATGCCGGTGTTGCCCGATGTCGCCTCGATCACCGTCTGGCCCGGCTTGAGCGCGCCCCGTCGTTCGGCGTCCTCGATGATGCCGAGGGCGAGCCGGTCCTTCACCGACGACATCGGATTGAACGCCTCGCACTTGACGTACATCGACACGTGGGACGGTGCGATCGAGTTGATGCGCACGATCGGCGTGTTTCCGATCGTGCCGAGAATGTTGTCGTGGATCATGGGGCCTCGCTGTCGGGTTCAACCAAGCGTAACCGCTGGGCAGGGTTCGGGCCAGACAGCGAACACCCCGCGACGCCAGTGGCGCCGCGGGGTGTTCACCTGCTGGATCGCGATCAGTTGGTGCCGTTGACCGAAGCCGTCAAGAGTCGCCCGCCTTCCTGACAAAGACTCGTCACGATGTTGCTGCCAGTCATCGAGACGGTGTAGTCGACGGTGCTGCCGCTTGCTGGGGCCCAGGCGTTGTTCCAGCCAGCGGCTGCGCCGAGGTCGGGCACCGGGAGGGTCGCTGCGGCACCGCCCAGCCAACCGAACGACGCACCGATCGAGACCACCCGATCACTCGCCGCATTGCGATACTGGAAATTCGTGGAGCTCTGGTAACCGGTCGGGATCGTGAACGCCGCCTGCAGCCGCTTGAACCCCGCCGTGAGCGGCGTGATTGTCGGCACCCCTGGTGTGGCGCCGAGTGTCACGGTCCGGTTGCCGAAGGCGTTGTAGACCTCGCTCACGATCCGCGACACGTTGCCCGACGTCGAAATCACGGTGAGGTAGTGGAAGTCACTGGCGCGCTGCTGGCCTGCGGCGACACCGTAGATCGGCGATGGCGCGGTGACATTCGCGTAGAGCGATGCAACCGAGCACGACGCACCGGTGAGATAGGCCATCGTCGAAAGCTGGGCGGTGCCACCATTGACCGTGAGCGTTGCCTGCGCGGGCGCGAACGCCTCGGCGCTCCCGAAATCGGCCACGGTCAGCGATCCGCCGCTGGCGATGTTCTGGTCGCGGCGCAGGATCATCCGATCCGACGCGCCCGGTGCCAGGAAGCTCCGTCGGTACCCGACGAAATCGAACGTTCCGTTCGCCACGTTGGTGAACTGGAACGCACCGTTGGTGCTTGCGGTCGCCGACGCGCCATCGAGGGTGAGCGATGCCGATTCTCCCAGGGCGATGCCGGCGGCGGTCCCGTTGACGGTCTTGCCGGTGGCGGGCGTGCACACCACGATCGGCGCGGCCGTGAGTTCGGGCTGGGTAAAGTAGAGGCCGACCACCGATGTCGAGGCCCCGTTCTGGGTGACGTAGAAGTAGCCGCCCTTGCCGGATGTGACGTTGAACTGATACACGTCCCCGCTGCCGGTTACCCGGGTGACCGTGCCGGTGCCATCCTGATAGGCGAGCCACACCGGCTTCTGCGTGGCGCTGCACGACGCGAAGTTGAGCGTCACGTTGCCCACGCCACCGCCTCCGCTCGTCGTGACCGTCACCATGAGTGGCGTGGTCTGCTCAGTGACGCCCGTGCTGTTGCCGCGGATGGTGAGGGCGTAGGTTCCCGGTGCCAGCGCGGCGCCGGCCGTGAGCGTGAGCGTCGAAGTGGTGCCGGTGGTGCTCGCTGGCGAGAACGATGCGGTGAGTCCGGCCGGTTGTCCCGTCACCGTGAGCGCGACCGCAGCGGCAAAGCCGCCAGCGCGGGTGACAGTGGTTGCGATGTTCGACGTGGCGCCCTGCGCGATGCTCGCCGTGGCAGCGGGCAGCGACAACGTGAATGTGCCAGCGGTCCCAACGGTGAGCTGGATCGGCGTCACCTTGTCAGGCTGACCCGCCGCAACTCCGCCCACGAACACCGTGTATATCCCTGCCGCCACCGCAGCGCCGACATTCAGCGTCATGGTCGCGGTGTTGGTCGTGATGTTGTTGGCGCTGAACGTCCCCGTGACGCCGGCTGGCGCGCCGGTGAGTGCCAGAAAGACCGATCCGACGAAGCCGGTGCGATTGAGCGTCACCACCACCGGGGTCGATGCCCCGGGCAGGACGGAAACCGCGGTGGGCGCGACAGCGATCGAGTACGACGAACCCGTGGTCGCCGTGACGGTGAGGCTGTACGACGCGGTCACATCGGCGACGCCGGTGCCACGTGCCCGCACGGTGAGGGGGAACGTACCGGGCGTCAGCGATCCAGCCGCTGCGAGCGACACGGTTGCCGTGGTGGTGGTTCCCGCCGTCTGCACATTGCCGACCGTCCCCAGGAGGCCCGTTGGTGCGCCCTCGACGGTGATCGACACGTTCCCGGTGAAACCGCCGCCCCGGGTGAGCGTCGCGGCCACCTGCAAGGCCGAACCCTGCGCGACGGTCCCGCTGGAAGTGCCGAGGCTGAGCGAGATGGAACCGTTGTTCGGGTTGGGGTTGCTCCCCGAGTCCGACCCGCATGCCGGGGCGAAGATGATGGCCGCACCAAAGAGCAGGCGGCGGGTGAGGCGGGCGCAAGCGTGTTGCATCGACGGGTTCTCCCGAGGGATGGAAATCGGTGGATGGGCACCCGGGGATTCCGGGTGCGGATGAGGCGTGGAGTGGGGACGGATCAGCTACAGATCATGACACCGTCGGTTGTCCCCTTGATACCGACGGAGATCTTGCAGGACTTGGGCGCGGCCGAGATGCTCGAGTTGGTGATGGTCCCCGTGAACGACGTCGTGTTGCCGGTCATCTTCGACGTGTTGCCAGCGGTCAGCTTGAAGAGCGTGGCACTCAGGGCCGTGGTGTAGCGCGCCTTGTCCACGAAATAGGCTTCCTGCGCGTTCCGGAGGTTCCGGAGGTCGGTCTTGACCGATGCGAGTTTCGCCTTGTCCTTGCTGGCTCGAAATTTCGGGATGGCGACGGCGGCGAGGATGCCGATGATCACGACGACAACCAGCATCTCGATCAGCGTGAATCCGCGGCGGGTCGGATTGGTCATGGGGCCCCTGTGGATGTCGGTATGCGCGAATCTACTCCATGCGGAGCGCCGCGTCACACCCCACGACGCTCACCGAGTGCGCGCACTTCGGCGCTGAGCCGCGCGATCTCGTCGCGCAGTTCACGGATCGGCTCCTGGCCGGCGAGCGATGCGTCGGGGCGCTCGGCGTCACGATCGATGAAGTGCGATGCGAGCGCGGCCGTGACGTAGCCGAAGACCGAGAAGGCGTAGAGCGCGAGCATCACGCAGAGGATCCGGCCCTCGAGGGTCGTCGGCCAGTACTGGCTGCCCAGCGTCGTCATCATCATCGCCGTCCACCACACGGCGTCGGCGTAGCTGGTGAGGCCGCCTCCCGCATCGATGCCCTCGAAGGCGTACATCCCCGCAGCGCCCACCAGCGTCACGACCACGGTCGCCATCAGCACGTAAGCCAGCCCCCGGCGGCCCATCGTCCTCCGCAGCGCACGTATCCCGCGATTGACGGATCCTACGACTCGCACCAGGCGGACGCCCCGACCGACCCGCAGGAACCGGAACACGCGCGCGAATCGCGCGATCCGAAGCGCCGGAACGATGAGCGAGAGGACGGTGAGCCAGTTGCGTCGCAAGAAGCTGCTCCGATCGGGCGCGAGCTTCAGGCGGATCGCGAAATCGACGATGAAGATCGCCCAGATCAGGGTCGATGCCACCACCAGCGCGGAGGAAAGGCCGCGGGTGAGCTCCAGCACGAGAAGCCCCAGCCACGCGGCTCCCAGCAACTGGACAGGCAGTTCAGCCCAGGACTCGAACTCGTGAAGCGCCTGGACGCGATCTTCGTCGCGCGGGTCGGGGTTCATGCCTCACTGACGACTCGCGGGTGGGCCAGTGCACGCGCGGGCCAGAAAGCCCACGCCCCCGGCCCCTACCTTCGTCCACTCGTGCGCCGTATCCTCCCCGATGCCCCAACGTCGCCATCTGGTCGGTCTTGTCGCAGGAATCGTCCTCTTCGTCGTGCTCATGGCGAGCAGCGCCCCGGCGGGGATGACGCTGGCGGCGTGGCGGGTAGTCGCCGTGGCCGGCCTGATGGCGACATGGTGGATCACCGAGGCGATCCCGATCGCGGCGACGGCGCTGGTGCCGCTCGTACTCTTTCCGCTCCTCGATGTATCACCTATCGGCGACACCGCGGCACCCTACGCAAACCCCGTGATCTTCCTGTTCATGGGCGGGTTCCTGATCGCCGCGGCGTGGCAACGCTCGGGCCTCCACCAGCGCATGGCGCTGCGCATCGTCGCGCTCGGCGGCATGCGTCCCCGCCGCCTGGTGGGAAGCTTCATGGTGGCCACGGCATTCATCTCGATGTGGGTCAGCAACACCGCCACCACGGCGATGCTCCTGCCGATGGCCGTGTCGATCATCGACATCGCCGGTGCGCACGACGAGGAGGGGCGCAGTTTCGGCACCGCCCTCCTGCTCGGTGTCGCGTACTCGGCGTCGATCGGGGGAGTCGGCACGCTCATCGGCACGCCGCCCAACGCGCTGCTGGCGGGTTTCATGGCGGAGGCGTATCATCGCCCCATAGGCTTCGTCGAATGGATGGCCGTAGGCATTCCCGTCGTGCTTGTCGCGCTTCCGATCTGCTGGTTCGTGCTGACCCGGGTCAGTTTCCGGCTCGGTAGCGAGGAGATTCCGGGAATTCGCGAAGCGGTCGCGGCGCGCGTTCGCTCGATCGGTGTGATGACCCGAACCGAGTGGATCGTGGCCACGGTCACGATCGTCACTGCCACCCTGTGGCTGGTGCGACCGCTGCTCGCCGGAGTCGTGCCTGCGCTGTCCGACGCCGGCATCGCGATCGCTGGCGCGATAGCGCTGTTCCTGCTCCCGGGTGCCAACCAGCGACGGATCCTCGACGACGACGCGATCCAGGGTTTGCCGTGGCCGGTGCTGGTGCTGTTCGGCGGGGGTCTCGCCCTGGCCGACGGCATCCAGGGCACGGGGCTCGCCGACTGGATCGGCACCTCCCTCCACCTCATAGACACCTGGCCGCTGGTGGCAGCGGTGCTGGCGGTCACGGCGGTAACGATTCTCATGTCGGAACTGGCCAGCAACACCGCGACCGCCGCGGCGTTCCTCCCGCTCGTTGCGGCACTCGCGATCGCGATGGGCATCGACCCTATGATGCTTGCCGTCCCCACCGCACTGGCGGCGACCTGCGCATTCATGATGCCCGTGGGCACCCCGACCAACGCGATGGTCTACGGGACTGGCCGGATCGCCCTGCCACAGATGCTCCGCGCCGGCGTCATCCTCAACCTGGCGATGACCGCCGTGATCACGATCGCGGCGGTAGTGCTGGTCCCGCTGGTGTTTGGGTGAGGGTCGCGGGGGAGGCTGACCGGGCTATATTGATCTCCGCCAGCGCACCGGAAATACGGGGCACCGGCAGCCGGGTCCGTAGCTCAGCTGGATAGAGCGCTTGCCTCCGGAGCAAGAGGTCGCGCGTTCGAATCGCGCCGGGCCCATTCTCGACATCATATCAGGAACGCGCGACCGTATCGCACGCGTGGAGCCCACCCGCTCCGCGGGCGGGCTGGCCTGCGGCTCGAATCGCGCCGGGCCCATTCTCGACATCATATCAGGAACGCGCGACCGTATCGCACGCGTGGAGCCCACCCGCTCCGCGGGCAGGCTGGCCTGCGGCTCGAATCGCGCCGGGCCCATTTGAGCTAACTGACTGCCTCGCCTTGCTTTCGAGCGATGCGGGGCAGTGGTGTTTGTTGGGGCGTTGTCGCGTTATCCGCCGTTCCCTCCGTTAATCCTGCACGTCTGGACATGGCAGCGCGATCCATCGGTCAGCGATATTCGAGCTCAACGAACTGATCCCCGGGAGCGACCCGTGCGACCGATCGACACCCTGCCCCTGGCAATCGCTATTGCCTTCGCTCCATCCTTGGCTCAAGCCCAAGGTCGGCAGATGCGTGACCTCCCGCTGGATGCAAATCACGCGCTGTGGCTTCGCACCGATGAGAACGACACGACACTGGTTGATCCGAACAGGATCACGGTGGTCAACGGTCAACTGATCGTGCTGGATGCCAGGAACACCAGTCTGGTGGCGCTTTCTCCCCGTGACGGGAAGACCATCTGGCGCTACGAGAAGCGTGGCGCGGGGCCGGGTGAGATGAAGCTGCCATCATTTGTCACTGCGCTGGGCACCGACCTGCTGGTGGCCGACAACGACACCCGACGGTTCTACGTATTGAGCGCGCAAGGAAAGTTCGTGCGTGAGATGCCCGTCCCGAACGGACTTTTCGTCGCAGGGTTGTGCGCTGTCAGCCCTTCCACCGTCGTCATGCACTACGCGGCGATGAATGGGCCACAGCTGATGACGGTCGACCTTGTGTCGGGACGCACGTCTGTGATCCCCGAACAGTTCACGCCTGCTCCAGACAATCCGAACGCCACCATCTACGATCTCGCAGGTGCGGGTTCCAATGGTTGCGTCGCCAGCAGGAAATCTGCGCCTGGTTGGAGCCTGTTCAAGGCGGGTGCACCGAGTCGCACCGTGCCGTTTGTCGAGACCTTGAGTCAGCGGAAATACGTACCATACTCCCAGATCAAGGACACGACACAGCTGCCAATCCCGTTCAGCCTCGACGTGGCAGTCGACGGGGCGTCGCTGTTTGTTTGGTTCGGTGGGAAGACGAGCTGTGCCTTCCGTTGCGTTCGATGTATACCAGCTACCGTCGATGGTGTACGATCACACGATCAAGCTCGCCGGGCGGTTGGGGGTGAGCATGACCCATATCACGGTCGGTGGGGGGCAGCTCTTCTTGCTGGGGCAACGTGACGACGTCCCGGTCATCGCAGCATATCGCCTTCCGCTGATGCGCTAGCGCGTGGTACTGTCGGCTCCGGAGCAAGCGGTCGCGTGGAGCCCGCCCTTACTCCACCCGCCGCTCCCACCTCGCGCCCATCGCCAGATACAACACCAGCAGCACTGCACTCGCCGCACTGACCGCCGCGCGCGCCGCCAGCGGCCAGTTGCTCGCGGAGATGAACCCCTCTATCAGCCCCGCAACAAGGAGCACGATCGCTGATGCGGCGACGAGCCGGATCGCGGCTCGCCCCGCCAGCACCATCGCATCGCCGCGCGAGTAATCGCCGGGTCGGAACAGCGCCCCGCCCAGGAGAAATCCGGCGGCCCCCGCGACCCAGATCGCGAACAACTCGAGCACGCCATGCCCGATCACGAAGGTCCACAGGTACCCCAGCATCCCGACATTGGCGAACAGCCCCGAGAACGCGCCAAGCATCAGTCCATTGAACGCGAGGGCGAGGAGGAACCGACACCGAGCACGATGCCGGAGGCGAAAGCGGTTGCTGCAACCCGCAGGTTGTTGGTGATGATCGAGACGGCGACCACCGGACGATCACCCTCGTCGGCGACGAAATACCCCAGCCCCGCCTCGGTCCGCGCAGCACCAGCCTCCGCCCGCTCCGAGCATGACATCCGGGAGCAATTGCGGCGCGAGTTCGGGGCGCTCTCGGATAAGTGCGAAACCGGCGAGTGCCGGCAGCATGAAGGCGATGAACGCGAGCGCCACAACGCGTCGATGATGCACGACGGCGGCCGGTGCCTCGAGCGCCAGGAACGTGGCCATGCGGCGACAGGTCCGCCGTTCCGACCGATACAGCGCGTTGTGGCCGGCCGCCACCATGCGCTCCAGGCGCAGCAACACCATGGGATCGGCCTTGTAGGTGCGCGCCCGTGCAAGGTCTGCTGCCACTTCGCGGTAGCGTGCGGCAAACTCGGGGAGCTGGTCCGCGCGCAAGGCATCGAGTCCACCGTGCGCCACGCGATCGGCGAGCGACTGGAACTCATCCCATCGAGGCGCCTTGTGCGACACCAGGCGCTCCGCGACAGCGGTCGCACCGGCCCCTCGTGCCCCGAACCGTCCGCGGCGCCTCACACCTTCCGCGGCGTGGAGCGACCGCAACGCGGCCAGGACCGTGTCGCCCCGAACCGGGCCCAGCCCCGCGCGAAGCCTCTCGGCAATCTCGCCCGCCAGCCGCTCGACGACAGGTGCGGGCAGGTCGGGCGCACGCTGGAAGAACTCGCGCAGGAGCCGATATTCGCTGTCGGAGAGAACTGGCGTTCCCGCAACGATCTGGCCCGCCGCCTCCAGCACCTGCGTGGTTGCAGCGTCGCCCGTGGCCACGGGCACCGGCCGGTCTCGCACCACGAGCGTTCCGGCAACGAGGTCGCCGAGCCGCTGTCCCTTCCTGCTGACAGCAATGAGGATCACGCCGATAAGCCCCATCAGGTCGATGGGCAGGAGAAGATTGCGTGCAGCCGACTCGGCGAGCGTCACGCCGTGGCCTGAATCACGGATCACCCGGATCTCGAGCTGGCGCTTGCCCGGCGTCTGTCCGTCACGCAGCGCCTCGAACAGCGTGAAGTATCCGTAGGCAATCGCAAACGCGAGCCCCACGCCCACGGCCATCACCCAGCGGGCGGAGGGAGCGATCGACGAGAACCCGACAATCGCCATGGCGCCGAGCGCGCCGACGATGATCCAGTCGACCAGCGCGGCGAGGACACGACTTCCCACCCCCGCGACTTCGAGGTCGAGAAGGACATGCTCCGGCGTCTCGAGTTCGACGTGCTGCCGGAAGTCGGTTGGCGCGGTGTCGGTCATCGGCCGTCCGTGGGGGGAGGTGCCTGGGAGCAGCGGCGGCGGTAATGTAGGGTACGAATCGCACCGCTCCGATCCCCCAGGAGACCGATCGATGTCCACCCCGCTGCTCCGCCCCGACCGTTGGCGGCGTGCTCGACACCGCCAGCGGCCTGTACCGGAACCAGTTCGTGGTGCTCGTCACCATCGCCGCCGCCATGCAGGGCGTGCCGGGGATCATGGGCATCTACATCGATGTGTCCAGCGCCGGCATCGACGATTTCAGCCTGCTTCTGGCCTACCTCTTCGTATCCATCCTGTTCAGTTCGGTCGCTGTCGCAGCCTCGACCTTCGTGATCTCGGGTGCGTACCTCGGCGACCGGGTCCCGGCGCGCGAGGCGCTCGCCAACGCGCTGGTGTTCATGCTGTCGCTGATCATCATCACCCTCCTCAGCACGCTGTTCGATCTTCTTCGGGTTCGTGCTGCTCATCATCCCCGGGCTGATCGCCATGACGGGCCTCGTGCTCAGCAACGCGGTCGTGGTGATCGAGGCACCGATCAGCCCCATTGATGCGATGCGTCGCTCGTGGTCGCTCACCAGGGCGAACGCCTCAAGGTGCTGGCGACCCTCGTCGTGGCCGGGCTCCTGCTCGCGATCCCGGCGATCCTCGTGGGGGTGATGAGCGAGGTTGGTAGCGTGCTCGGGATATGGCCCAGCTGGATCCGGCCGGTCCTGTCGATGGCGTTCGGCATCTTCGTCTACCCGTTCCTCTACGTCGTGATCGTCGTCCTCTACTACGACATGCGGGTTCGGAAGGAAGGCTTCGACCTCGAGCTCATGGCTCGCGCGACCGCCCGGGCCTGATGGCACAACAGCGGGTCGACAGTCTCCGCGCGGTGTTCGACACCGTATTCCAGGCACGCGCGTACGAGTGGACGCCCGATCGCGATCCACTGGCGTGGGCGCGACGCGGATGGGCTGCCCTGATGCTCTGGCTGAGAGAACTCGAACAGGCCAATCCGACGGGATTCAAGCTCCTCGTCTACGTGGCAGTTTTCGCGCTCCTGCTCATCATCGCACACGCACTCTGGGTGTTCCTCCGAACGATCCGGGCGGACCCCGCTCCGCCCACCGGCGCGCTGACCGCCGTTGCGCCGCGGCATGACGCCCGCTGGTTCAGGCAGGCAGCGCATCGGCACGCCGCCGCCGGGCGATATCGCGAGGCCATCGATGCCGATTTCCAGGCTTTGGTGCTGGCGCTGGAGGAGCGCGACGTCCTGAGGGTGCACGCCAGCGCGACCCCCGCCGAGCATGCGCGGAACCTGAAACTGCCCGAGGCGGCGCGCGCCGATTTTGCGGAAGCAGTCCGGTGCCTCTATGGCTACCTCTTCGCCAGGTGGCCGTGTGGCGCCGCGGAGTATGCATCGTGGCAGGTCTTCGTCGACCCGGACCGCTATGCGCCCGCGCACTGAGGCGGCAGTCGTCCTCGGCGGCCTCGTCGTGGTGGGCGTGTTCGTCGCGATCCTCGCACGAGCCGACGCGCCTGACCGCGACCCCCGCGCATCGACCTTCCGTACCGGGCCGTTGGGCAGCCAGGCGCTGCTCGAGGCCACCGAGGCGATGGGGGTGCGAGTCCAGCGTTTCCGTGAGCGGCCGCAACGCCTCGGCGAACCCGACACTGCCCCGCGTACCCTGTTCGTGATTCTCGATCCGCCCACGGGATTGTCGCCCGCTGAAGTGTCGAGCCTGGTGGCATACAGCGCGCACGCCGATCTGCTGCTGGCGGGCGAGGGCACGGAGAGATTGATGCGCTGCTTCGGACACGAAGTTGCGACCCGCCCGTTCGACTCCACCGCGGTGCTCCTGCCCGGCCCCGAGCTGCCCAAGGTGAGCGCCACCATCGTTCCCACCAAGGAACCGTTCCGCCGCGATTCGAGTCGCACCGACGACGCCCTGGCAAGTGAGTGCACGGTGCCCCTGCTGCGGGGCGTCGTGCGGCTCGTCGGGTCGACCAGGGGTGACGTCGGAATCCGCCTCGATCGGGCCGATGTGGCGCATTCGGTGACGCTCTTCTCCGATGCGAGCCTGTTCCGCAATCGCCCGATGCGCGAGACCGCTGCAGGACCGTTCGTGCTCGCGCTTCTGGTTGACGGCTACGACGACGTGATCTTCGACGAGTACCATCAGGGGTACGGTGCGTCGGGTTCACTCGGAACAGTCGCCTTGGAGTGGAGCACGCACTCGCCATGGGGTTGGGCCGCGTGGCAACTCGGCGCGGTCGGTCTCGTGATGCTGCTCGCCGGGGCGATACGATTCGGACCGGTCCGTCGACGGCGACAACAGCCAAGGCGATCGGCACTCGAACATGTGCACGCACTCGGCCGACCGCGCTCTCCGCCGCCGGCGGGGCCGACGAAGCGATCGCGTCGCAGGTTCGTGGTCTTCGCCGTCGCCTCTCGGCGAGCAGCATGCGAAGCAAGGGCGACTGGCGCGAATGGCTCGATCAGCTCGGGCACACCGCCCCAAAGACCGCGAGCGCCAGCGCGATCGCCGACCTGCAACGACTGACCGCGCCGGGGCAGTCCCGCGCGAGCGTACCCCGCGCCGCAAATGCCGTGGAGGATATATGGGAGAGCCTGCAAGCGATGAGTACCGATGATATTCGCGTCCAGACCGACGCAGCCACCGGAGTGCTCGACCAACTCCGACGAGTGGTTCTCGGGCAGGACGCGGTGCTGCGTGAGGCGATGCTGGCGCTCCTCGCACAGGGCCACGTCCTGCTCGAGGGCCCGCCGGGCACCGCGAAGACACTCCTCGTCCGGTCGCTCAACCAGGGACTCGGCCTGACGTTTCGGCGCATCCAGTTCACGCCGGACCTGATGCCCTCTGACATCACGGGGGTCAGCATTCTCGAGGGCGGCGCTGGATTCACGTTCCGCCCCGGCCCGCTGTTCGCGGACCTGGTGCTGGCCGACGAAATCAATCGCGCACCAGCCAAGACGCAGGCGGCGCTGCTCGAGGCGATGGAAGATCGAAGCGTCACCGTCGACGGAACCCGGCACGCGATGTCGGCACCATTCACCGTGTTCGCAACCCAGAACCCGATCGAGTTCGAGGGGACGTATCCGCTTCCCGAGGCCGAGCTCGATCGGTTCATGCTGAAGAGCATCCTTGACTACCCCGACGATGCCACCGAACAGGGCGTGCTCAACCGCGTGCTCGGGGGATTCGAATCATCCGAGGCGGCGACGTTCGGCATCACGCCAGTGCTCGACGCACAGGGGCTCATCACCCTCCGGCGGGCGGTGCGCGCGGTGCGTGTCGAGACGACCCTCGTCGCCTACATCACGGCCCTGGTTCGCGCCACCCGCGGTGCACCGGCCCTGACACTCGGTGCATCGCCGCGCGCGAGTGTCGCGTTGCTCGAAGCTGTCGCAGGGCCGCGGCATTGCTCGACGGACGCGACTTCGTGATCCCCGACGACGTGAAGGGCCTGGCGATCCGCGTGCTCAGGCATCGAGTGATGGTGGCACCCGAACTCGATCTTGAAGGGGTGAGCGCCGACGAGGCACTCGCCTCCATCATCCAGCGCATCGACGCTCCGCACGGATGATCGTCCCGTCCACGCGCTGGTTGCAGGTCGCCGCAGCGCTGGCGATTCTCGCACCACTGGCGATCGTATACCCGCCGCGCGGCCACGGTCCTCCTGGTTGCAGACGTCGCGTGGGTGGCGGCACTGATTGTCGACGCAGTGCGCAGCGGAGACGTGAGGCTCGCCTCGTTCCCGGTCGAACGGGAAGCTCCGCCAGCGTTCTCGGTCGGGCGCGCACTGCCCGTCCACTACCACTGGGCCAACCCGGTGCCCCGTCCGCTGATCATCGAGGTGCGGGAAGAACTGCCCCGGCAGTTCAGCCCGGATGACGATCGTGCGCGGACGCTGTCGCTGGGCGCTCTGGGGACATGTCGCGAGTCACGTACGTTGCTTGCCATGAAGCGCGGTCGCGACGTTGCAGGAAGCCTGGTACTCCGCGTGGCAGGTCCGTGGAAGCTCGCGTGGCGGCAGGGCACCCGGCCGCTTCCGTGGACTGTCACCGTCTACCCGAACCTGCGCAACGCGGCGCTTCGCGCGTTGCCCACCCAGGCGCAGCGCCGTCGTGAGGCGGGCTTCCGGAATCTCCGGCGGCTGGGAGAGGGGCGCAGCTTCGAGAGCCTGCGCGAGTGGACGGCGGGGGATGATTCGCGAGCGATCGACTGGAAGGCGACGGCTCGCCGTGGACACCTGATGACGCGGCAGTACGAGGACGAACGGCGGCAGCAGGTGATGATGCTCATCGATGCGGGGCGCATGCTCACCGCCGACGTTGGTGGCAGGCCACGACTCGAGGCGGCGATCGATGCTGCCCTCGAACTTGCGCACAGCGCGGTGCGCCACGACGACGATGTCGGCCTGCTGGTCTTTGCGGACGAGATCCTGAAGTATGTGCCGCCTGCACGTGGTCGCCGGGCGCTCCGTCAGGTCCTCGACGGACTCTCGACGATCGAGGGGAGGGTGGTCGAACCACATTATCCCGCGGCATTCGCGTTCCTCGCATCGAAGAGTCGTCGGAGGGCACTCTCGGTGCTGTTCACGGACGTGATCGATCGCACGGCGAGCGACGTGCTGGTGAGCCACGCGGGATCGCTGCGGCCGCGCCACCTGCCGGTGGCGGTGACCATTCGTGATCCGGGGCTGGAGCGGCTCGCGACGGCACGGCCCGCCGGCGAAAAGGAGGCGTTCGAGCGGGCCGCGGCGGAAGAGTTGCTGGAGGCACGCGACGGTGCCCTGGCGGACCTGCGCAGCAGGGGCATCATCGTCCTCGATACGTCGCCGGAGCGTGCGGCTGAAGAGGTGGTCGCGCAATACGAGCGGCTCAAGCGGCGGGGGATGGTGTGAGGTAATCCCGAGGGCGTTCTCGAGGGCAAATCGATTAGACTTGCCAGACGTCGCCCCTGTTCGTGAAGTCCCTTCCACGGAGTCTTGATGCCCACGTTCCGGACAGTGCCCGTTCTTGCCGCAGTGATCCTTGTCGTTTCCCACTCTGTCGCCACGGCCCAGGATGCGCCCCGCTTCGCGCCAAGCGGACGCGCCACGAGCGAGATCACGATGGTGATGCCCGCGGGCACGCCCGATTCGGTAGCGGCCCACACCGTCCGCATCGACTACGGTCAACCCCACCTGCGGGGTCGCGCCCTGCACACCGACAGCCTCGTCCCGTTCGACAAGGTCTGGCGGACCGGAGCAAATGCGACCACCACGCTCACCACCGACATGGCACTCACGATCGGTGGCACGACGATTCCTGCGGGAGATTACGCGATCTTCACGGTGCCGTCGGCCGGCACATGGAAGCTCGTGATCCAGCGAAATGTCGGTCAGATGGCCGATGGCTACGACGCTGCGGCCGACCTCGCCCGCATCGACCTCACGCGACGCGCGCTGGCAACACCCGTGGAAAGCCTCACCATGTGGCTCATCCCCTCGACCAAGGCGGGAGTTTTCGGGGGCGAACTGCGGTTCGCATGGGGCAACACGGAGCTCTCGACCCAATTCTCGGCGTCCCCCTGATACCGCTGCCCGGATCTCCCGCGCGAGGTCGCTTATCAGCCACTCGCGCGGTAGGAGCGGTTTACAGGCACACGATTCTGCCGCTCGCGATTATACTGTATAACTATTCGACAGTAAGGGCCCGCACGAACCGTATATCTATTTGTGAACAAAGCATTTCGGATATTCAGGTAACGCGTGCATTAATTTGGCACCGTGATTGCCGATCCTACTACGAACGCCGGCAGGTAGCCGGTTCAGTTAGTGGGATCGCTGCTCAGAGCACACCCGGGGTAACCCGGGGCCGCAGAGTCAGGGAGGTGCGACGTCCGTCGCAGCTCGCCCCGGCCACCAGCGAGAGACGACAACCCTCGGGCTGCCCCATCAGCCCGGCCTCTCGACAGGAACACCGGACCCATGACTCCAGCCGCTGCAGCTCGCCTGCCGTACGCCCCCTCGTCCATTCTCCAGATCATCCTGATGCCGTTCGTCGTTGCGCTGGGCACGTCGTGCGTCGGGCAGGCCGCCGATGTCACCGGCGACCGCGTCGTGGGGTCCGGTGCGGCGCTCACCATTGCGGTCACCGTCCCTGACCAGCAGCTCACCCCCAGCATCACGATCACAGGACCCGATGGATTCCGGCGGACGCTCAACAGCAGTGGAACGGTCGACGGCCTGCGGGATGGGGAATACCATATTCATGCCGACACCGTCGCGTTCGCGGACGCCGACTGGGCTCCTGTTCCGGCCGATCAGGTGGTGGACCTCGCAGGGATCGCTGCCGCAGGCGGCAAGAAGGGCGCAGCGGTGCGGTACGCCCGCGCCACCGGCTCGATGGTCGTGCGTGTGCTCGGCCTCCCCACCGGCGCCGCCGCCGGTGTCGCCGTCTCGGGACCCAAGGGGTATCGCGCAACCGTCCACGCGACCGACACCCTCACCCGACTGGTCCCCGGCTCATACACCATCAGCGCGAGCATGGTCACCGCCGGGGGAGCGGCGTACACCCCGACCGCGCCTTCGACGCGAACTGACGTCAGTGCGGATTCGACGCCCGTCGAAGCGACCGTGGCATTTGGCACAACACGCGGCTCCCTGGCCGTTTCGGTTTCCGGGCTTCCGAATGGCAGCGACGGCAACGTGGACTTGAACGGACCAAACGGATACCGGACTACACTCGCTCGATCGGTGATATTGTCGGATCTCGAGGCCGGAACGTACGGGTTCACGGCATTCGATGTAACACTAGGTGGTCAGCGTTGGTCCGCGCTTTCACCCACAGGTATCGCCACGGTCGGCGGGGGGGATTCCCGCATCGATATCATCTATCAGGTCCGTACCGGTAGCCTTGCGATCACGACGTCCGGCCTGCCGGCGGGTACGGATGCCTGGGTGGTCGTCACGGGCGCCGGGTTCTCGCGCACCATCCACGCAACCACAGTCCTGTCAGGATTGGCGCCTGGTCAGTACACAATTCGGTCAGACGCGGTGACGGTTGGGGGCGTGACGTTCTCCGCATCGCCCGTCGAGCAACACGCGACAATCATCGCTGGGAGCACGGCGGGGCGGGATGTCGGATATGCGGTCGGGGTGCCGACCACCGGCACACTCGACCTGACCGTGACCGGACTCCCGAACGGGACGACTGGATCTGTCACCGTGACTGGCCCCGCCGGGTATCAACGATCGGTGGTCAACAGCAGCTCGCTCACCGACCTCGTACCGGGCAACTACGTTGTGGTCGCCGCAAATGTGGGCGAGGGCGAGGCGGTCCTGACTCCCGCGCCCGTATCGCAGACGGCATCGGTGACGGCCGGCACATCCGCAGCAGCGACCATCGCGTATCATGGCGCGAACACTGCCCTCGGCACACTTGCATTGACCATTAGCGGACTACCGTCAGGGACGACCGGTTCGGCGGTCGTCATCGGTCCCGGCGGCTACAACCGCTCAGTCGCGTCGAGCACGGTGCTGGGCGGATTGGTGCCGGGATCATACTCCGTGCAGAGCACCGCGGTGTCGAGCGGTGGCACCGCGTTCCAGCCGTTGCCACCTACCCAGACATTGGCCGTCGCGGCGGGTGTGACGGCGACCGCCGCCGTGGCATATCAGGTCACGACCCCGGTCACGGGCGCACTTGCCCTGACCATTAGCGGACTGCCGTCCGGCACCGCGGGATCCGCGGTCGTCACCGGCCCCGACGGCTACACCAGCACCCTCACGGCGAGCACCGTGCTCAGCGGCCTGGTCGCGGGATCGTATTCCGTTCAGAGCAGTGCCGTATCGAGTGGAGGCACGTCGTTCCAGGCGTCGCCACCCACGCAGACATTGACCGTCACGGCGGGCGCGACGGCGACCGCTGCGGTGGCATATCAGGTCACAACACCGGCCACGGGTGGGCTTGCCGTGACCTTGAACGGATTGCCGTCCGGCACGCCGGGATCCGTCATCGTCGCCGGACCCGGGGGTTACACCCGCACCCTCACCACGAGCATCGTCCTGAGCGGGCTGGTGGCGGGATCGTATTCCGTGCAAAGCAATGGGGTGTCGAGCGGCAGCACGTCGTTTCAGGCATCCCCGGCAACGCAAGCAATGACCGTCGTGTCGGGAGCCACGGCCAACGCCGCCGTCACGTACACCGCGGTTGCTGCCGGAGGCCCGCAGGTGACGCTCAATTCCTCGTTGCGTTACCAGACGATCGACGGCTGGGCCACCACACTCCGGATGTGGGACGAAGACAAGACGGGCGACCGCTTCGACAAGTCCGTGGAGCAACACGCCAGTGCTGCAGCATCGTATGTCGTGAACAACCTCGGGATCAACGCCGTCCGCATCGAGATCACCAGCGGGATGGAAAACCCGCGCAATGACTGGCCAGCGTTCTACGCGGGCACGATGTCATACTCAGCGTGGTCACCGGGTCGATACGAGAAGGTCAACGACAACAACAACCCGAACGTCGCCAACCTCTCCGGTTTCCAGTTCGATTGGCTCGACTACCGGATCGAGACCTATCTCCTGCCGATGAAGCAGGCCGTCGAGGCAAGGGGTGAGCGCCTGTACATCAACGTCAACTACCTCGACTTCAAGTGGAACAGCGCTCGTCAGGGCACATTGTCCCACGCGAACAATCCGGCGGAGTACGCCGAGTTCGTGCTGGTGATGTTCCAGCACATGCGGACGAAGTACGGCATCGTTCCGGACGCGTTCGAGATGATTCTCGAACCTGAGAACACCGTCGGCTGGACCGGCAGCAACATCGGTCGCGCCATCGTCGCCGTCAGCGACCGCCTTGCCGCCAACGGGTTCACCCCCGAGATCATCGGACCATCACCTACCGCCATGGCAAGCGTGGCCGGCCTGATGGCTGGTATCCTCACCGTACCCGGCGCCAGCTCGCGGATGAGCACGCTCGTGTACCACCGATACAGCACGGAGAGCAAGGCGCTGGTCCAGTCGATCGCCACGCTCGCGCGGAACCACGGGCTGAAGACGGCGATGCTCGAAAAGGTGGACGCGGGCATCGACCAGCTCATGGAGGACCTGATCGTCGGGAACGTGTCGGGCTGGCAGCAATGGGCGATGGCTGGTCGCTCCGACACCCCCGACCAGGGCGCCTACTATGCCCGGGTCAACGTGGGACAGTCGGGTTCGGCCGCAATCGGGCCGGCCAGGCGGGCCGGCGGGTTGGCACAGGTGTTTCGCAACGTGCGGCGCGGAGCGGTAAGAATTGGCGCATCGAGCACTGCAACGAATCGAATCGCGACGGCTTTCATCAACCCCGATGGGAAGTGGGTCGCCGTGATCCGCGCCACCGGCAGCGGAGCGACCACGATCAATGGCCTGCCGGCCGGCCGCTACATCGTGAGCTTCACCAACGAGGAGGGGACCACCACGGCTGGCCAGAGCGTGAGCGTCTCCGGTTCGTACACGGCGCAGATACCCTCCGCAGGCGTGCTCAGTGTGACCGGCACAAACTGACTGTCGGACGGACCGCTCCGCGGGGCGCGATGCACCATCGCACTCGCGGGGCGCGTCCGGCGCGCGCTGGCGGCGACATCACTTCAGTATCTGCCGGACCCGACGGATAGCAGTTCTCACTCGGAGGTACGATTCACCCCGCCCGTCGAGGTACGCCTCCCATCGGCCCGTATCCCGGAAATAGAACATCTCGATCCGGGGAACATCTAGCACATTGCCGCCAACCGAGGGCCGAGCCAGTTCGGTGCTGACCGCCGTTGCAAAATGGCGACCCACCACCGCGCGCACGGCCGCATTCGCCGCCCCGTACGGAGCGGCAAATGCGTGCGGCGTGACGCCCAGGTGTGTCTCGATATCGTCGCGGCAGGTGCTGATCTCGTGCTCCACAGCTTCGGCTTCCAGCGTGGTCAGGTCTGGATGCGATATGGTGTGCCCCCCGAACTCGACACCGTCGGCCATGAGCGCCTTCGCGTCCGCCCACGCCATGATGGCCCGTGGCGGCACGTCAGCGCCTGCCCAGTTCTCCATGCCACCCATGCAGCCGGTCGGAAGGAACATCGTCGAGGGAAAGCCGTGCGTTCCGAGGATTCTGGCAGCCGGAATGAAGTCGGCGAACCCGTCGTCGAACGTGATCGCCACTGCGCGGTCGGGAATCGAACCCGTCCCCGCCAGCCACGCTGCCACCTGGCCCAGGGTCACGACCTCGCACTCCGACCGTGCCAACGCCGCCATCTGCGAGGCAAATACCGCGGGCGGGATCGAGGTCGGGCCGGCGCCGTCCGCAATCGAGTGATACATCAGCACATTGACGGTCGGCCTCGCCGCGTCGCCTGGAGATCCCGGTGCCCTCATGTCATTCCCTGTTGGCGGTGTCACGGATGATACCGCCGGAACGGCCGATTTTCAGGCGATTGAGGGCCCGGCGTGAAGATCCCGGGCCATCGGACGTCACCACTCGCAGTGCCCCGCCCGATGGCGAGCGCACGTACACTCAATCCGGAGCGCCTGACATGCTCATGACCATCGCGATCATCCTCTTCATCCTGTGGCTCCTCGGCTTCACCGTTTTCAAGGTGGCCGGCGGTCTCATCCACCTCGTGCTGGTTGTTGCCGTGATCGCCTTCGTCTGGAACTTGATCACCGGCCGCAAAGCCGTTTGACGTTGGTGTCCACGGCGTCTCGGCCGGGAAAACAGGCATGACGGGCAACGGGGCCGGTGAACAGCAGTTCACCGGCCCCGTTTGTCGCCTGTCACCTTGTCAGACCAGGGTGATCGCCAGGACCAGCACCAGCACCACCGCTGCGCCAAACAGCCACTGCTGGAGCTTCGACCCGATGCGGGGACGGGTCCATCGCCCTTCAGGGGCGGCTGGTATGAAAATGGGAGCCCGCTCATCGCGGTCACGACGCAGCGGGACCGGGGGCGGCAGCGGCAAGCTTTCCTCACGAGAGTGATGGATCCACGCGGGGTGACGACGTGCTCGATCCGGGCGCACACACTCCCCGAATCTTGCCCCGGGACCCGCTTCGACGGAAGTTGTTAGCCGGCACCACGACCAAACGCACTCGTTTCCGCCCGGAGTTGATCGATCATGCCCACGTTCCTCGCATCACTGGCACCCGAGGGCGCCGACATCGCGTCCCTCTTCCTGATGCTCGCCGCGCTCGTCACGGCAGCAAAGTGCGGTGGTGCGGTGGCCGTGCGTTTTGGCCAGCCAGCGGTGCTCGGCGAGCTCCTGGCCGGCATCGTGGTCGGACCGGGGATGCTCGCCCTCGCCGACCCCACCGATCCGGTGATCCACGTGATGTCCGAGTTCGGCGTGGTGATCCTGTTGTTCCAGATCGGCCTGCACACCGACCTGCGCTCGCTGTTCAAGGTCGGGTCTGCAGCCTCGGCAGTGGGCATCGTCGGCGTCGCCCTGCCGTTCGGGTTCGGTTACCTCGCCGCCACGATGATGGGGCTTGCCTCCCTCCCAGCCATTCTCTGCGGCGCCGCGATGACCGCCACCAGCATCGGGATCTCCGCGAGAGTGCTCGGCGACATCGGGGTGCTCGATTCGAGAGAGGGTCGCACCGTGCTCGGCGCCGCTGTGCTCGACGACGTGATCGGGTTGATCATTCTCGCCGTGACGGCGACCGTCGCGTCGGGCGTGGAGATCACCCCGTTCGAGATCGCCAAGACGGCAGGGGCCGCCTTCGGCTTCCTGGTGGTCGCTCTCGTGGCCGGTGAGCTGCTTGCCCCCCGAGTGTTCGCGCTCATCGACCGGTTGCCGGTCGGCGGAACGACCGGAACCCTCGCGCTCGCGTTTGCACTCGCGCTCGCAGCGGCTGCCGATCGCGGCGGATCCGCCCTCATCATCGGATCGTTCGCAGCCGGATTGATCCTGCACAAGACTCCCCAGCGCGACACCATCGAGAACTCGACGACCGTGCTGGGGTACTTCTTCGTCCCGGTCTTCTTCGCATCGGTGGGCGCGTCAGTCGACCTCGCTGCACTCACCGACCCGGCGGCACTCGGGCTCGGGCTGATCCTGCTGGTGATTGGAATCGTCACCAAGTTCGTGGCAGGGTACACCCCGTTCTGGATTCCATTCCGCTACGCACTCGTTGGCGCGGCAATGGTGCCACGGGGTGAGGTGGGGCTGATCTTCGCGCAAATGGGCCTGACGAGCGGCGTGATCTCCCCGGCGGTGTTTGGCGCGCTGATGATCATGGTGATCGGGACGACACTCGTCACACCACCGTGGCTGGGCTGGCTCGTGAGACGCGGGACGCCTCCGGGAAGCCCGCAGGACATCGGCGGGGTCGACGACCTGGTCTCGGGCGAACGCCGGCCTGAGGCCTAGCGCGGCACCATCACGTCGGTTGGGATGCTGAGGGCTCCCCCTCTGCCGACGTGGCGTGCCAGACGCTGTGCAACAGCAGGACCGCGGCGGTGATCAACAGGACTGCGCCGCCCTGGTGCGCCACGCCGAGCACAACGGGGACCGCCAGCACGAGCGTGGCGATACCCAACGCGAACTGCACAAGACCCATCGTCAGCACTGCGTTCATCGCCCACCGCGCCTGACCAGGCAGCTGGTGGAGCCGCGACCGATGCCACACCACCACGATCAGCAGCAGGGTCAGGGTCGCGACGAGGCGATGGTTGAACTGCACGGCCGGGATGTTCTCGAAAACATTCCGCCACCAGGGTGAGAGGCGTGCATAATCGAGGGGAACGACGCGCCCGCCCATCAGGGGAAATGTGTTGTACGCATGGCCCGCCCTGAGTCCGGCCACGAATGCTCCGGCAACAGCAGTCAGGCTGGTCATCGCGAGCAGCGCGATGGCGTGGCGACGAACCCGGGCCAGCACCGGGTCGACGACGCGACCGGCCGGCCTGAGCAGGTCGGCGGCGATCCAGACCGTGGCCGAATAGATGACCAGCGCCGCCGAAAGGTGCGCAGCGAGCCGGTACTGGCTGACGCTCACCCGGTCACTCAGCCCGCTCTTCACCATGAACCAGCCGAGCACGGCCTGGAAGAGGAGCAGCACGAGCAGGAGGACGAGACGCGGCCGCAGCGACCGGGGCACCATTCCCTTGAGGAGAAAAATCCCGAACGGGATCACGAAGGCGAGACCAACCACCCGGGCCCACAGCCGGTGGGCATATTCCCAGAGGTAGATGCGCTTGAAGGCATCGAGGGACATGCCCGAGTTCAGCTGCTCGTACTGCGGAATGGCGCGGTATCGAGCAAACTCCGATTCCCATGCGGCCGCGTTCATCGGCGGCAGGACCCCCGACACCGGTTTCCATTCGGTGATCGACAGCCCGCTGTCGGTCAACCGGGTCGCACCGCCGATGAGGATCAGGATCAGGATCATCGCCGCCCAGAGGGCGAGCCACACGCCCAGCATGCGTTCGGACCGCTCCCGCATCAACCGCTCCGGAGAATGGTCCGCATTCGGATGGCCAACTTCTCGATCTCCTGCAGCCCCTGTCGAACCTCGTCTTCCATCGTTGCCCCGGAGAGGAGGAGGAGCTGCGTCTCGGCGAGGAGGGCGGCGAGCGGGTTGGCGATGTCGTGACGCAGCTTCGAAAGCGGGTCGGGCTGACTCATGGGACCTCGCATGGGGGGAACACGCGTATGCCGCTCTCGACGGCTCAATGATACCGGAAGATCACCTCGAACTGCGTTCGCACGTCGGTCAGGGGAACTTGACGGACCCGGGCGAGCGGGTCGCGCCGACTTGGGGTTGACGAAGTCGCGACCGAATCGTATCCTCGTGTGCTTCGGATCCCTCCGCACGGCGTCTATCCGCAAACAACACGCGACCAACGCGCACTTCCCTGAAGATCATACCCGACAACCCGAACCGCTGTTCCGTCATTCCGCTCGCCGTGTGCTTGCACGGGCGCATGACCAGACCCGGAGACCCGCCGTGGACATCGCCGAACTGAAACAGAAATCCGTCGCCGAACTCCATGTGCTGGCGTCGGAACTGAACATCACCAACTACTCAGGCCTCCGCAAGCAGGACCTCATCTTCCGGATCGAGCAGTCGCTGCTGGACAAGGACACGGTCATCCGGGGCGAGGGTGTGCTCGAGATCCTGCCCGAGGGATACGGCTTCCTGCGCTCGCAGGACTGGAACTACCTCTACGGTCCTGACGACATCTACGTCTCTCCAAGCCAGATCAAGCGGTTCGACCTGCGCACCGGCGACACCATCACCGGTCAGGTTCGCCCGCCCAAGGAGGGTGAGCGCTACCTCGCCCTCCTCAAGGTCGAGAGCGTCAATTACGACGAACCCGAAAAGACGAAGACCCGGATAGCGTTCGACAACCTCAAGCCCCGCTACCCCGATTCGCGGATTCGCCTCGAGCGCAAGGAGAGCGACCTGTCGATGCGGGTGGTCGACCTGATGTCGCCGATCGGCAAGGGCCAGCGCGGCCTGATCGTGGCGCCACCGAAGGCCGGCAAGACGATTCTCATGCAGAAGCTCGCGAACGCGATCGCCGAGAATCACCCGGAGTGCTACCTCATCGTCCTGCTGATCGACGAGAGGCCCGAGGAAGTGACCGACATGCAGGAGAACGTCCAGGCCGAGGTGATCGCCTCGACCTTCGATGAACCGGCCGACCGGCACGTGCAGGTGGCCGACATGGTGATCGAGAAGGCCAAGCGCCTGGTCGAGCATGGCCGTGACGTGATCATCCTGCTCGACTCGATCACCCGCCTCGCCCGCGCGCACAACGTCGTGGTGCCGCACTCCGGAAAGATTCTTTCGGGTGGCGTCGACGCGAACGCCCTGCAGAAGCCGAAGCGGTTCTTCGGTGCCGCGCGTAACATCGACGGCGGCGGATCGCTCACCATCATCGCGACCGCCCTGATCGACACCGGCTCGCGCATGGACGAGGTGATCTTCGAGGAGTTCAAGGGCACCGGCAATGCCGAGCTCGTGCTCGACCGCCGCCTCGCGGACCGGCGGATCTATCCGGCGATCGACATCAACAAGTCGGGAACCCGCAAGGAAGAGTTGCTGCTCACGAAGGACGAGCTCAACAAGGTGTACCTCCTCCGCAACTTCCTCGCGGAGATGCCCGTGGTCGAGGCGATGGAGTTCCTGCTCGGCCGCATGAAGCCGACCAAGAACAACAAGGAGTTCTTCGCCACGATGGCGCAGTAGGGGCGAACCATGGTTCGCCCATGCCGCGCCGGTGCTTCGCAATGACCATCGCATCCATCCCCCCCACCGGCCGCGTCCTCGGCCTCGACTGGGGAACGTCGCGGATCGGGATCGCGATCACCGACGCGGCGCAGATCATCGCGACGCCGATGAGCACCCTGCGTCGGCGCGCGGGCAAGCGGCTCCCGCTGCGGGAGTTCCTTGATATTGTCGAGGCACATGGGCCGGTCGGCCTCGTGGTCGGACTTCCCTTCGAAGACCTCGGTATCGAGGGTGCGTCGGCCGATGCCGCACGGGCGATGGGTGATCACTTTGCCGCACGCAGCAATCTCCCCATCGAATGGATCGACGAGAGCTTCAGCACCGTCGACGCCGAATCGGCGCTTCGGGATGCCGGTCGACGTCGCCTGGAGCGCGCCGCGGCCATCGACGCCGCGTCGGCAGCGGTGACGCTGACGCGATGGATCGAGTCCCGCCGCACGGTGACAAGGTGATGAGACGGCTCGCCGCGGCAACACTCATGTCGTTCACCCTCGCGTGCGCGAGCCCGCCGGGGGACGGCGAGGTCGAGCGAGTGTCGGTGCCGGCGGGTGCGACGATGCGTGCAGTCGCTGACTCGCTCGAGGCGCACGGGCTGCTATCGTCGCGCCGGTGGTTCATGCTGCAGGCCCGCTTGCGGGGAGTGGACCGCGCCATCAAGCCCGGGGTCTACGAGTTCGTACAGGGTACTTCAACCGGCGAACTGCTCGACCAGTTGCGACGTGGCGACGCGGTTCGATTCCGGGTCACCCTGCCGGAAGGCGGAACCATCTACGACCTCGCCCGTTCCGCCGAGGCCCGCCTCGGCATTCCGCGCGACTCCGTGCTCGCCGCCGCGCGCGACACCTCGCTCCGCAACCGCTTCGGAACATCAGGGCCGAGCGTCGAGGGATGGCTGCTCCCCGAGACCTTCGATTTCGGCGGGCTGGTGAGCGCGAACGAGGTGCTCATCAGGTTCCTGGAGGCGCGCCGCGTCGCATGGGACTCGTCGTGGTCACGGCGCGCCGCGTCTGACAGTCTTGACGACCGGGCGCTGCTCACGCTCGCCAGCATCGTCGAAGCCGAGGCGCTCGATCCAGCGGAACGGCCCACGATCGCGGCCGTGTATCGCAACCGTTTGCGTATCGGCATGGCGCTCCAGGCCGATCCCACGATCCAGTACGGTTACCTCGTGTCGCAGGGCGCTCGACGCCCGCGGCTGTTCAACACCGACTACGAATTCCCGTCGCCGTGGAACACGTACCTCCATCCCGGACTTCCGCCCGGGCCGATCGGGAATCCGACCGGCGAGGCGATCGAGGCAGTGCTCTCACCCGCACCGGTCCCCTACCTCTATTTTGTCGCGGACTCATCGGGGCGGCACCGATTCTCGACCACGTACGACGAGCACCTCGAGGCGATCCGCCAGATTCGCCGGTAGCGACTCCTACCCGACTCCCCGATACGACCTGGCCGCACTCATCGGGTCGGCCGCTCCGAGTATTCCCGACGCCACTGCCACGCCCGCAAAACCACGTCTCGTGGCTTCCACAACATCCCCGGGCTGGACCCCACCGATCAGCACGCAGGGACGATCGTCGGCTCTTGCGAGCAGCGCCGCCACCCCATCCCATCCGAGTGCGTCACCCGCATCCGGCTTCGTGGCCGTGGTGCGGAGTGCACCGATGCCCCAGTAGTCGGCCGTTGCACCGCGCGCCGCTTCGTCCGGGGTGCCGACGGTCGCACCGACGATGAAGCCAGGGGGGACAACCGCGCGCGCCAGACGCGGCGCAAGGTCGTCCGCCCCGAGATGAACTCCTGCGGCACCGCACGCCAGCGCGATGTCGAGACGATCGTTGAGGAGGACCGGCACCGGGAGCACCCTCACCAGCTGGAGACCGATCGTGTGCAGGTCAGGGTCGCTGGCATGCTTCAGCCGCAACTGAACCGCCGTGACACCGCCGGCCACCGCCGCCTCGATCCGTGCAACGGCGTCGCCGTCGGCCATGAACCGGTCGTCCGTGACCAGCAGCAGGCGGAGCCGGATGGCTAGATTCTCATTCATGAGTGAAATCAGTGCGAACCGGGTCGGTGACGCCAGCGTGAGCGCGCGCGGCGCTGCCCGGTGGAGCAACGGACATCCGTGGATCTACCGCAGCGACGTCATCGACGCCCCTGACACCGCGGGGATCGTGGCCGTCCGCGATTCCCGCGGCCGCTTTCTCGGGCAGGGCCTCTGCTCTCCTCGGAGTGAGATCCGGCTGCGACTGCTGGAGCGATCCGACCGTCCGATCGATTCTGCGTGGTGGATCGAGCGGCTCTCGATGTGTCGGCAGCGGCGCATCGGGATCGATGCCAACGCCTGGCGGGCGGTACACGCCGAGGGCGATGGTCTTCCAGCACTCATCGTCGATCGGTACGACCGCTGGCTGGTGGTCCAGCTTCTCTCCGCCGCGCTCGAGCCGCACCGAGCAACCATCGTCGGTGCATTGCGCGAAGTGTTCGACCCCGCGGGCATTCTTTTCCGGGACGATGCACCGGCCCGGAAGCTGGAGGGTCTTTCCCAGGACGTGGTGGTGGCCTGGGGAGATGTCCCGGAACAGATCGAGGTGCGCGAGGGAACGGTTCGCTGGTTCGCCGCGCCCTGGACCGGACAGAAAACTGGTGCCTTCCTCGACCAGCGCGAGAACCGGCTCCTCGCCGGCACTCTCGTTCCCGAGGGCGGCAACGCGCTGGACTGCTTCGCGTACCACGGTTCGTTCGCGCTGCACCTCGCCCGGCGAGCCGCAGCGGTCACCGCACTCGACGTCAGCGCCGATGCGCTGGCGAGGGGGGAGGAGCACGCCGCGCTCAACAACTTCGGCCAGATCGAGTTCGTCCAGGGTGACGCCTTCGACGTGCTCCCCGAGTGGGGAAGGATCGGTCGCACCTTCGACGTGGTGGTGGTCGATCCTCCGGCGTTCGCCAAGGGACGCGGACAGGTCGCAGCAGCGCTGCGCGGCTACCATGAGATCAATCGCCGGGCCATTCGCCTCGTGGCGCCCGGCGGCTGGCTGCTCACCGCTTCGTGTTCCTTTCATGTCCGCCGGCCGGAGTTCCTCGACATGCTGACTCGTGCCGCCGCCGATACCGGGAGACGATGCACCCTTCACGCGGTCCTCGGGCAGCCTGGCGACCATCCGGAGATCCTGACCATCCCTGAAACCGGCTATCTCAAGGGTGCTCTCCTCCGCGTGGATTGACGGGGCGCGCGCATTTCACGAGTTTGATACATGCTCTCCCAGCAGCAACTCCTCGCCACCGCCATCCGACGGCGCCCGCTCCGCTCGCTGCGACAGCAATACGACCTCTATGTCATGGATCGGATCGAGCACTACAAGAACTCGATCCCGCGGGAGGAGCTTCTCCGGCTTGCGTCGGAGTCGATGGATGACATCGGGGAAAGTGGCGAATCACAGTTCGTGCTGACCGAGATGGTGATCCAGGAGGCCGTGGACGCGCGGATCAAGCGACGTCTCGGCGTGAGGTCGTTCGAGGCCTGGCGGAAGTACTTCCCCAAGTTGCGTGCCGGCCAGCGCGAACCGATCCACTGGGGAATGGACAGCGGACACCTTGTTGCCGGGCTGGCGCCGCGGCTCGAACCCGAGGACCACGTGCTCGTGGTCGGGTCGGGCGCAGAGTCGTGTGCCTACCTGCTCGCCGCGCATGAGGCGACCGTCACGTTTCTTGACGGAGATTTCGGGGTCATCGAGCGAACCGAGCATCGGGTTGCCGCCGAGTCGCTCTCGTCAACGTTTTTCGCGATCTGCGTTCAGTTCGGGAAATGGCTACCGTGCGTCGCGCCGTGCGACCTGGCCGTGATCGACGCCGGCACCCTGGCGGCCCTTTCGCCGGGAGAACGCAGGGTGCTGTTGAGTGAGCTGCAGGAGCTCACGGTGCCCGGGGGGATGCACGCGCTGGTCCCCGACGCGATGGGTTCGGGGCCGGAGGGTTTCGCCGGGCACTATGCATCGTGGACCCGCGAAGCGATGCCGCCCGCGGGGCGCCGGACGCGCGGTACGGTCTCCCGCGGTGCGCTGTTCGTCCGACCATCGGGAGCAAACGAACAGGCCCGCGGCGATGCGCGGGCCCAGGGGTAAAGCATAGGGCCGGCGACGCGCCGGCCCTTTTTCTGCTTGTCCGCAGCCGCTGCTGCGGACCATCGTACTACATCGCGCCTGCGTCGCCCGGCATGTTCGCCGCTGCGGCCCGCTTGCCACCACGACGTGCGCCGCGCTTCGCCGTCTTCTTGGCGCCACGCTTTGCCGTCTTCTTGGCGCCGCGCTTCGCGGCCTTCTTGGCGCCGCGCTTCGCCGTCTTCTTGGCGCCACGCTTCGCCGTCTTCTTGGCGCCACGCTTCGCCGTCTTCTTGGCGCCACGCTTCGCCGTCTTCTTGGCGCCACGCTTCGCCGTCTTCTTGGCGCCGCGCTTCGCCGTCTTCTTGGCGCCACGCTTCGCCGTCTTCTTGGCGCCGCGCTTTGCCGTCTTCTTGGCGCCGCGCTTCGCCGTCTTCTTGGCGCCGCGCTTCGCCGTCTTCTTGGCGCCGCGCTTCGCGCCGCTGCGCTTCGCCGCTTTCTTCGCAGCCTTCTTCCTTGCCATGGAGCCTCCCTGAGGAGTTGATGGTGGCGAGTGGCGACCATACACGGCGACACCCGCAGCGACGCTCGTGCTCGAGACACGGAGTAGCGTCGGCATATACAAGATCGAAAATTTCGTACCACGCGCAATACCCGAGCGACCCGGAACCTCCAACAGGGCATCACCTTCCCCAGCTCTTCCACATCGGCAGCGAGCGATTTTCGGTGGCTCCAGCAGGCGCTGACCAGTCCGACCGAACGTTCGCCAGGATCTTTCACGGTTACGTGGCGCGCCTGGGCACCGTGCAGTGACATCCTGAAACACCAGTGTTTGCACGGGTTTGCGGGCGACTGTCGGGAGCAGACGGCAACGCGACGATCGAGTACGCCAGGCATTCGCAGGCATCCGGCGTCACCGCGTGCATCGACTGTTTCCGGTGTCGCGGCATGCGCATCGCGTCGAGCAACGGGGTGATTCCCGGGGAAAACTCGTTCCCGCACCCGGTGCAATTTTCACTTCCGAAAGCAGTTTTTCCCCGGGTCACCTTCCCGCCCCGGTCCTTGGGTTGTCCTTCGGAGTCGCGCATATTGCCGCAATCCACCCCAACCGGTTTCCACATGCGCGCACTCATCAAGACAGCTCCCGGCGTCGGAATGGACCTGGTCGAACGTCCGATCCCGACGGTCGGTGACCACGACGTACTCATCAAGGTTCACCATGCGGGGGTCTGCGGAACCGACCTTCACATATGGGAATGGGATGCGTGGGCGGCGGGTCGGTTGCGACCGCCCGTGGTCATCGGTCACGAGTTCGCGGGGGAGGTGGTTGACCTCGGTGCCGACGCACGGACCGACGGACTACTCGCGATTGGGGACATGGTCACCGCCGAGGGACACATCATCTGTGGCCATTGCCTGCCGTGCCGGACCGGTCACGGTCATCTCTGCGTCCGCACCCAGATCATCGGCGTCGATCGGGACGGCGCGTTCGCCGACTATATCGCGATGCCGGCGTCGAACGTGATGGGCCTCGACGGCATCTCCACCGATATCGGTGCGATCATGGACCCCGTCGGCAACGCGGTCCACACGGTCCTGGAGGGTGGCGAGGTACCGGGCAGCACCGTGCTGGTGATCGGCTGCGGACCGATCGGGTGCTTTGCGGTGGGCGTGGCGAAGGCGGCCGGCGCAGCCCTGGTGATCGCATCCGACTTCAATCCGGTCCGGCGGGAGCTCGCTGCAACGATGGGGGCCGACCAGACCCTCGATCCGGCCGACAGACGACGTGGTGGCACGCGTCAGGGCGCTCACCGGTGGGCATCGGTGTCGATCTGGTGTGCGAGATGAGCGGACACCCCGCTGGGCATGCGCAGGCTTTTGCTGCGGCACGTCCCGGAGCGCGGGTCAACCTGCTGGGCACACCGAGCCGAACGACCGAGGTCGACTTCGCGCGGGACATAATTTTCAAGGGGCTCACCCTGTACGGCGTGACGGGTCGCAAGATGTACACGACATGGATCCAGATGCGCCGACTGCTCGCGTCGGGGCGGTTCGATCCGGCACCGGTGATCACGCATCGCTTCCCCCTCGACCGCATCGCCGATGCGATCGGCGTCATCAAGGATGGATCAGCCGGCAAGGTGATCCTGGAGATCGGCTCATGACCACTTCACGGACCAGCGTCCTCGACGCTCGGGTATCCGCCGGGCTCGACACCTTTCGGGCGGAGGGCGTATACAAGACCCTCAACCACATCGCCTCGCCGCAGGATGCGCGGGTGACGATGGAGGGGCATGGCGAGGTCATCATCCTCTCGTCGAACAACTACCTCGGTCTGAGCAATCACCCGGAGGTGGTCGCTGCCGGCAAGGAAGGCCTCGATGCGTTCGGCGCCGGTACCGCATCGGTGCGGTTCATCTGCGGGACGTTCACCGTCCACCGCGAACTCGAGGCTGCGTGTGCACGGCTTGTCGGAACCGAAGCCGCGTTGTCGTTCGTCAGTTGCTGGAACGCCAACGAAGCGCTGCCCGGAACGCTCCTGACCGACCGCGACATCATCCTGTCCGACCAGCTCAATCATGCGTCGATCATCGACGGGCTCCGCCTCGCCAAGTCGATCACCAAGTGCCAGACCGGGGTGTTCCGTCACGGCGACTACTCCGACCTCGATGCCAAGCTGACCGCCGCCGCGGACCGCGAGGTCAAGCTGGTGGTGAGCGATGGCGTCTTCTCGATGGAAGGAACGATCGTCGATCTCCCTGCCCTGCTGGAGGTCTGCCGGCGGCACGATGCGATCCTCTGGCTCGATGATTCGCATGCGACCGGCGTGCTCGGCCAGAACGGCCGGGGAACGGCCGAACATTTCGGGCTGCTCGGCGAGGTCGACCTGATCACCTCCACCCTCGGCAAGGCACTGGGCGGTGCCGCAGGCGGGTTCGTTGCCGGATCGGCGGCAGTCTGCGACTTCCTCACGCAACGCGCGCGTCCACAGCTGTTCACCAACGCCCTGCCGGCAACCGTGGCGGCGAGCGCGATGGCCGCCATCGAGGTGCTCGAACGGGAGCCTGAGCGGGTCGCCACCCTCAGGGAAAACGCTCGATGGTTCCGGGGTCGGCTCCAGGACCTCGGGTTCCGGCCCCTGCCGGGCGATACTCCAATTGTGCCCGTCATTCTCGGCGAGACCGCGGCGGCTATCCGGATGAGCCAACTGCTCCTCGAGGAGGGGGTTTTCGTGACGGGTTTCGGGTTTCCCGTGGTCCCGCAGGGCGAGGCCCGGGTCCGCTGTCAGCTCTCGGCGGCCCACACTCGGCAGGACCTTGACGAGGCGCTCAGCGCGTTCGAGCGGGTCGGCAAATCACTGGGCCTCATCTGATCCGGGCGCATTCCTTGCTGGTGCAACACCAGAATCTCCACTCGGAGGCGTTTTCGATGCTGTCCATCCGACGGGTCGCGCAGGCAGGCACCCTCGCCGCAACAATTCTGCTGCCAGCCGTGGTTCACGCCCAGCGCAGCGATTCACACACGTGGAAGCATCGGCGCCTCGGCCGGGTCGATGATCTTCCAGACGCGCACGCAGGACACCGAGGTGTTGCCGTCGTTTGGCGCACACCTCCTGATCATGGCGTCGCGGGTCGGCCTGCAGGTGGGTATCGACGAAGGGTTCGGCTCCGACGAACGGTCGGGGTTGGCGCTCTTCAACGACCTTCGCCGCTATCAGGCCGTGTTGATCGCGTTCCCGTTCTCCGCCCCGCTCGAACCGTATGTCGGCATCGGCGGCGGCTTCCTGCAGGCTGTCGGGGTGCGGGTGGATGCCGTCGTTCAGGATCCGCAACGACAGGCAGGACCTGCAGGAGCAGTTTCAGGAGGTCTCGTCGAGCGGGTTCATGACGTTGATGGGTGGCATTCAAGGCCGCTGGGGCCGGTTCACCGCATTCGGCCAGTATCAGATCGGAACCGCGCCGTCGAATGACAAGCTTCTCCGGGGTGCGCTGCATTCGGTGCACGGTGGTTTGCGAATCGGACTCGGCAGCGCGCGCGAGGGAATCCGGGCCGGCGGTTACTGAGCCTGGTCCAGCACAAAACGCAGCGGCCAGTCCGCTGCGCGGGTGATCCCGATGCGCGGGGTGACGGTCACGTCACCCCGCGTCTTCTTGTCGTGGAGCCACGACCCGCAACAGCGACGATCGCGTCGCGCGCATCCCATCGTGCTCACCAGTGATTGCGTACGCCTGGCATGAGCTTGCCCGGACCGTTGGTGAGGTCTCGATCTGCGATCATGCCGCGGCGGGCTCGCATCGTCGCGACGCCGACTGTCGGTGCCACGGCCCGGATGAGCACCGCTGCGCCCTCGCCGACCGGCCCGGTGGTGAGGTTCACGCACCAGTGGATTCCGTAGGAGCGGTACACATACCACGAACCCGGCTCGGCGTAGATGCCGACGTTCGAGCGATGCCGTCGGCCCCGCCAGGCATGTGATGCCGGGTCGTGCACGCCCAGGTACGCCTCGGTCTCGATGATGACGCCGCAAACACGTTCGCCTCCGATGTCGGAGGCGAACGTCTGGCCCAGAAGGTTGCGCGCGAGCGCGACCGCGTCCGGACTCAGTCGGCAGGCGTCTTCGTAGCTGCAGTCTTCGATGACGCCGATCCTCCCTTCGCAACCGACTTCTTCGCTTGCGGATTTCGCGGGCTTTGCGGACTTCGCCGACTTCTTCACCGACTTGGCGGCCTTCGCTGCCTTCGTCGCACCTCCAGCCGTCTTCGCCGCGGTCTTGGCCGCACCTGCCGCAGCCTTCTTGCGGGCGGGAGCCTTGCGTGCCGGCTTCTTCCTGGTAGCGGCTTCGGCAATGTCCTTGTCGTCATCCGCCACCGGTTGGACAGTGGTGGTTTCGACGACTCGCGCTGTGGCGGCGGGCTCCGGTGCATCGAGATTGATCACCCCCACCATCGACACTTCCGACCGCTTCGCGCCGGTTCGGGCACCCGACCTGAACCGCAATGCAGCGGGCCGCGCGGTGGCGGCGGCAGCGCCACCCGCGTCGGTCGCGCCGTCGGCGGCGGCCACCGGCGTGCGCCGCTGCATTGAAATGTCGGTCTTGTGCGGCGAAACCTCGAACTGGTCGTCGGCGATCACGCGCACGTCGGCGATCTCGGCGTCGTTTGCCTGCCGGAGGAATCGTCCGAAGCGCGCAGGATCCAGGAGCGGGTCCTCCTTCCCGTGGAGCGCGGCCATCCGCGCACGCACTGTTTCATGCGGCGCAGGCGCGGGCAACTCGCCGAGCGCACGGGACAGCAGATGAAATGCCTCGGCGAGAGTGAGGCCGGTGACCGGTTCCGGTTCGGCGACCGTTGCCGCTGGTGCCGCAACGGCCTCGTCGGTGCGACCGCCCCGACCACGGCCACGGCGACGACGACGGCCGGCGCGCTCCTCGCGCTCAGCCGGTGAGTCGGTCGAAGGCTCGGCCTTCGTCGGCGCGGTCGGCGCGGGTGCGCTCGGTGCGCTCGGTGCGCTCGGCGCCGCCGCGGCTCCTGCGGCTGGCGCCGCCGTCGATCCGCCGCGACCGCCGCGGCCTCGTCCGCGTCCCCGACCGGGCTCCCGGGCCTGACGGTGCAGCGGGCGTTTCGCGAGCGGTCGGCGCCGGGGCGGCGCCCGCGGCGACGTCAAACTGACCGTTCTCCTGGCGGATGACCTTGATCAACCCGCGATTGCCCGCTTCGGTGACGAACTTCGAGAAGCGATTGAACCCGGCGTTGCTCTCGTCGAAGTTGGGGTCGATCTGCTGCATCACCTGCTTGAGCCGGTCGGACCGCATCACGTCGCCATTGCGCTGCATCTGGGCGGTGGCTTCGACCACCAGCTCCCACGGGTCGCGCGCCGTGGTCGGCAGGTCGGACTCGCGGGTCAGGCCGGCGAGGTCGCTGTACGAGTAGTACTCGTCGCAGTTCTGGATCAGGATGTCGCTTGCCGATTCGCGGATCCCGACGCCGATGACGTACTTGCCGTACTCTTTCAGCTTGAGCACGAGCGATGAGAAGTCGCTGTCGCCCGACAGCAGGATGAAGGTCCCGATCTCGGGCCTGGTGAACACCAGCTCGATGGCATCCACGGCCAGCCGGATGTCGGTCGCGTTCTTCTTGTTCGTGCCGAAGGCGGGAGCAAAGATCAGGTCGATCGACGATTCGGACAGCGGCACGATGTACTGCGGGTAGCGACGCCAGTCGGCGTAGGCCCGCTGAACGGCGACCTTGCCCTTGATGATCTCGCTGTTGAGGAGGTGCCGGAGTTCCTTGGTGAGATCGGAGCGGACACCGAGTGTGACGTTGTCGAAGTCGATGAGCAGCGCTGCATTGGGCGCATGCGAGATTGGCGCGGCAACATGCCGGCCGGCCCGGAGGGCGGGAAACGGTTTCACGACGATCCTGTTGTCAGGCCGTCCCCGGTCTCGGTTTCTCCGCGGCCGCCCGTCGGGGCGGTCTGTCGCGAAGAGCGCCGATGATCGAGACGGCGGGTAGTCCGGCCGGTGCAATGCACCTGGGCCGCTTCTCCGGCGGGGACCCCAATGGTCCTCCATGCCCGGATGATCTGGAAAGTTAGGCGCGACGCATGGCCCCGCGCCAGTTCAGGCGTCGGTCACTGCAGCCGCTTCGACGTCCGGAAGGAGGCAGCGCGCGTGGTCCCGGGGAGCCTGTTCCAGCGCCTCGACGATGCGCTGAGCCGCATTGCCGTCCCAGCCGACCGGCCTGCCGGCGCGACTTCCCGGCCCACGGGGGCGCCGCAATGGCGGCCATCACGGTTGCAACGATACGGTCAGCGGTGGGCGGCCACGGCACCAACGTGTTGGTGCCGTCAGTCACGGTGACGGGTCGCTCGGTCGACTCCCGCAGCGTGACGCACGGCACACCCAGCGCGGTCGACTCCTCCTGCAACCCGCCCGAATCCGTGATCACCACCGCGGCACCGTCGAGCATCCCTGCCATCTCGCAATACCCCAATGGTTCGACCAGCTGCATCGCGGGGGGGATCGTGAGCCCGAGTTCCTCGAGGCGAGCGCGTGCCCTCGGATGCACCGGCCAGATCAGGGGAAGCTGTTGCGAAACGATGCCGAGTCCAGCCACGAGAGCGGCGAGTCGTTCCGGGTCGTCCACATTGGACGGTCGATGCAACGTGACCAGGCCGTACGTGTTGCGCTCGAGGCCGTGTTCTCGCCACGGCTCGTCGGCGCGAGCGCGTTCGACCGTTGCAAAGAGGGAGTCGATCATCACGTTGCCGACGAACTCGACCCGCCGCGGGTCGATGCCCTCGGCAGCGAGGTGCCCGTCGGCTTCGGGTGAATGCGTCAGCAGCAGGTCGGACACCTGGTCGGTAACCACCCGATTGACCTCCTCGGGCATCCTCCAATCGCCGCTGCGCAACCCCGCTTCGACATGGGCGAGGCGACACCCGATCTCGGGACGACGCTTGGCCGTGACCAGCGCGGTAGCGACCGTCGAGTTCACGTCTCCGACCACCACGACCCAATCGGGACGCTCCGCGACCAGCACGCTGTCGAAGCGCTCCATCACCCGCGCAGTCTGCTCGGCGTGCGACCCGGCGCCCACCTCGAGGTGGTGGTCGGGTGGCGACATGTCGAGATCACGAAAGAACGCGTCCGACATCGCGGCGTCATAATGCTGGCCAGTGTGCACCAGCATCGTCACATGACCGCGACCACGCAGCGCTGCCAGGATCGGCGCGACCTTCATGAAATTGGGACGGGCACCAGCGACAACGAGAACCTTCACGGGGTGCTCCGAGCGACGGCGATCACAAAGTCGGCAAGCGTTTGCTCAAGTGGTTGCAGCATCGGATCAATCAGCCGCACGGGCAGTGGTCATGGCAGCTCCGCCGACCCTCTGCGCCGATGCCGTCGGAGGCCAGCGTGGCCGACGCGCGGCCGCGTGCGGGCCGCGCGCCCAGTCGGGCGGTCACAATGTCCACGCCGGGAAGTACCGGCATCGTCGTCGACCGAGCGTCAACACCCGGGTCCCGCAGCCATCGCTCGAAGGTCTCGAGCCTCGTTCGCCGGCAGCGCGGTGGTCGACCACAGGCACGCCCGTGCAGACAGATACTCGCGGAGCTTGATGCGGATTTCACTGGCACGACTGAGGTCGTCGTACCACTGAAGGCGGGATGAGCGCGACGTCGAAATCGCGGCGAGATAAGCCGGGAGATCAGCAAAGGGCTTGCGGCACGAGCAAGATGACGTTGGGAATGCCCTCAAGCCTGTCGGTGGGAACCCGGGCGTGACCCACGACCACCAGATGCGCCTCGGGATTCAGTTTCGCCAGCGGGCCAGCAGGTCGAGGTCGACCCAGGCGTCGATCATCCCGACGAACCCGATCACAGGCTTGCCATCGTCCGGAACACCGGTGGGCCGGGGCAGTTTTTCGCGACCGCCCGACTGAAAATGTGCCCATTCCACCCCGTGCGGAACGTAGCTCACATGGTCGGTGAGCCCGACGCAATCGCGTTGCGAGTTCCAAGCGAGACACGAACACATGGTCGGCACGCCGACAAAGGATTTCGTGGCAGGCGCGCATTTCGGCGGGCGTCATACTCCTCGAACGCCCACCACCGATCGACGCAATGGTACACCAGTCCGCGCGCCGGGAGGCGGTCGAGGTATCTCGCCATTGTCGGGGTGTACACCCACAGCAACGGATCGTCGTCGTGGCCCATGCTGCGCAATGCCGCCCGGAACGGCGCGCCGATACAGCAGGGCATTGAGCCGCTGTGCGGCAGGATGCGTGGGAAATGGTACCGATGGCGGGGAGAGCACCGTCATTCCCGGCGCGCCGGCCGCGTCCCTCCACCCATCTTTTTCAGCTTCGCCACGATGCGCCGCAGGTCGGCCGCACTCGTGGCGGTGGGTCGCCGCATTCCGCTCGCCTCGACCCAGAGCACGTCCTGGCGTTCAGCGAGCAGGCGCATGAGGTGGTGCTTGCTGGTCGGGTCGGTGCCCCAGTCGTTGGCGAATGCGACCACTGCCCCGCCCGATCTCGGTTCACCCAAGGAAATGTTCCGAGTTGGCATGCTGGAGCTGGATGCGGAACGAGAAGCAGGTTCCTTCGCCCTGCACGGTCTTGACGGTCAGTTCCGAGCCCATCGCCTCGACCAGCTTGCGACAGATCGACAGTCCGAGGCCCGAGCCGGAGAACGCATAGTCACCGGGTTGCTGGCGGCGCCGGAACGGCTCGAACAACATCTTCATCGCCGCATCCGGAATCCCCCGCCCGGTGTCCTGCACCGAGCACTCCACGGTATGATCGTCGATGTCGGCGATCCGCACCACGACGCCGCCATCGGCGGTGAACTTGAGCGCGTTGGTGGTGAGGTTGAGCAGCACACGGTTGAGCGCGCTGGGATGACCGAGCCGACGGTCGCGGACGGGACCTTCGCAGGTGAGCGACAGGCCTTTCTCTTCCGCGATGGGCAGGACGATGTCGCGTACCGCCTCGAGAACGTCGGTCACCGCGAACGGCTGGAGTTCGTCGCGCACCAGTCGGTCGCCGCCTCGTACCAGCTCGATCACGTCACTCGCCACGGCATTCAATCCGAAGGCCGCCGAGTAGACCAGCCCCAGCTGCCGCTCCTGGAGCGGAGTGAGCGGGCCGCTCCGTCCGCGGAACATCGTCTCGGCGAGGAAGAGGATCGACGTCAGCGGCGAGCGAAGGTCGTGGGCAACCTCGACGATCAGGTCGAGGCCGCTCGGGCCCGCCATCCGGTCCTGAAAACGATCCGACCACTGCGGCTCGCCGCGCTCCGCCACCCGCTCGATGGCGCGCAGGAGTCGGAGCAGCTCGACCGCGGGCAGCGCCGGCTCGGCGTCGACAACCTGCCGCCGGAGGATCTCGAGGACCCTCCTTGCAAGCGGGGCCGGCGTTGGTTGGTCGGGGTCGACTGCGTCGGCGACTGACGCTGCGGCGTCGCGTACCCGCGACACGACGTCAGCCACCGATGCGGCGACCTCTGCCTGCGAGATCGCGTCGGCGGTGAAGACCTGCCAATCCTCGACCATGCCTTCGGCGATCTCGTCGAGTCGTTCGCTCAATGCCGGTGGGAGCGGAATCACTCCCCGCGCTCGTCCCGCTGCAGGCCGTGTTTTTCCATCAGGCGGTACAGCGTGGTGCGATCGATGCTCGCCTGCCGCGCAGCCTTCGACATGTTGCCGCCGGCACGGGCCACCAGGCGCGAGAGATAGTCACGCTCGAACTGCGAGATCACCCGGTCCTTGACGTCGTGGAATGGTCCGTCGAGCTGGGCCGCGGGCATGGCCGATGGGCTGGCCGCTTCGGCGTCGTCGTAGAGGGGGATGTCACCGGGTTCGATCAGCTTGTCGGGATCGGTCAGGACCGCCACGTGCTCGATGACGTTCTGCAGCTCGCGAACGTTGCCGCGCCACTGACGCGTGCGGAGAAACTCGATCGCATCGTCGCTGAGATGGGGCTGGCGACCAGGCATCTGCCGGTGCCGATGCCAGAACACCCCGAGGAAATGATTCGCGAGCAACGGAATGTCGTCCACGCGCTGGCGGAGTGGCGGAAGCGTGATCGGCACGACCCTGAGCCGGTAGAACAGGTCGCCGCGCAGCACCCCGCGCTCGACGGCGTCCTGCGGGTCACGATTCGTCGCCGAGATGAACCGGACGTCGACCGGATCGCCGGCGGTTTCGGCGCCCACCCGGCGCACCACGCCGTCCTGCACCACGCGCGAGCAGCTTCGCCTGGAGTGGCAGCGACATCTCGGTGAGTTCGTCGAGGAAAAGCGTCCCGCCGTTTGCGGTTTCGAGCAGTCCCGGCTTGTCCCGATCGGCGCCGGTGAAGGCCCCTTTCCGGTGCCCGAACATCTCCGACTCGAGCAGCGGCTCAGGAAGTGCAGCGCAGTTGAGCGGGACCAGGGTCTTCTTCGCACGCCGAGAATGTTGGTGAATGAACTGCGCGATCACTTCCTTGCCGGTTCCGCTCTCACCGCTGATGAACACCGAGGCATCGGTCGGCGCCACCTTGCGGGCCAACTCGACCGCCTTGCGGAAGATCGTCGATATGCCGATCAACGCGGTGGTGTCGGAATGCGAATGCTGACGCATCACCTGCTGACGCAGGTCAGCGGCCTCGCGGGCCTTGAGGGTCGCGTGCGAGGCGCGCCCGATGAGCACCTGCAGGTGGGTGGCGGAGAAGGGCTTGGGTAGGTAATCCCACGCGCCCATCCGTAGTGCCTCGATGCTCGAGGTCACCGTCGGATTCCCCGTCATGACGACGACCAGGCAGTCCCGGTTGGACTCGAGCGCCGCGTTCAGCAGCTCGAGCCCGGGCACCTGCGACATGAACAGGTCGATGAGGACGAGGTCGAACTGGCGGCGGCGCGATCAGGTCGAGCGCCTCCTCACCGCGCCCGGCCAGGGTGACGGTATAACCCTCGCCCCGAAGCACCGACGCGCAGCTCTCCCGAAGGGTGCGCTCGTCGTCGACGATCAGCACCCGGATCGAGGCCTTGACCTCGGGGGTAGCGCCAGCACGTCCCGGCCCGCTGGCCTCGGTCGGCGCATAACCCTGCCCTGACCCCGTTACTGCCGTCATGATGTCTCCCTGGATTGCGGGCCAATGCCAACGCGGCGCTGGTGCCACAACATGCTTAGCAGAATCCATGCCCAACCTGTTGAGCTGACCCGCCACAAAAGGCTTCGCAAAAGATGTATAGTGTTGGACGGAAACCACGCCCTGTGGTGTCGGAGCGCCAAATCTGGGACCCAGGATGATGTGGCCAAGGCTGACATGTTGACGGGTCGGCCAAACCACTCGACAACGGTCCCATTGTTGCGTAGGTGCAGTCCAATCAGGGGACAACCGTACTCTTCAGGAAGAGGCTGCAAACCCATGACCAGTCCCATCTTCGATCGGGGCGGCAACCTGCCGGCGCCGTCCAGTCATTCCGCTGTCGGGCCGGCGTTTTCGCCAGGCGCGGCGCCGGGTGCGGCCCGGATGAACCCAGTGACCCGGTTTGTCGCGGCCCTCAAGCGTTTCAAGTGGCTGATCCTGGCGATGACCGTGGTCGGGATTGGTGGGCGGCATCTTTGCCACCCGTCTGCTCCCGCCGAAGTACACGGTGAACTCGGCTCTTGCCCTGGAGAATCGAGCGAACAACAACGCCGGCCCGATCGAGGGCAACGAGATCTTCACGTCGGGACAGTGGGTCGAACTGCTGCAGCTCTCGAAGGTGATGAATCCGGTGGTCCGGGATCGACAGCTGTACCTGGTCGGCCCCAATCCCGGCCGGCTCGACGAGGCGGCACTGGAAGGCCCCTCCGGTCCGGATGCGTATCTCCTTCGGAACTTCACGTGGGCCGATCGGCGCACCATGCCCGGCACATACTCGATCGAGTTCAGTAGCGACGGCAAGCGATACACGCTCACCAAGCCGGAGTCGGCCGATGCGAACGCCCGGGAAACCGGGGCGGTGGGCGACAGCGTCGGATTGCGATTCGGTTTTCAGTGGGTTCCGAGTCCCAACCGTCGCGCCTTTGGCCAGTCGTACCGCTTCACGGTGCTCACGCTCGACGAGGTCGGGCAACCAGCTGAAGAGCAGGGTGAGGACCGACCTCAGGGGGCTGCGCGCCGCCTTCCTGCGCCTTTCGCTGGATGGCCGAGACCCTGACAAGACCGCGGGAACACTCAACGCGGTGGTCGACCAGTTCGTGAAGGAAGCAGCAACCCTCAAGCGCGCGCAGATAAGCGAACAGTCTGCCGTGCTTGACACGCAGCTGGTTTCTGCGCGGCAACGCCTCACGGCTGCCGACCTGGCGCTCAACACGTTCCGGGTGAGCAACATCACGAAGCCCACCGAGGATGTGCCGATCACCGCTGGCCTGCAACAGACGCAGCCGACGGTGATCACGAACTACTTCCAGCAGCGGACCCAGGCTGAGTCCCTTCGGCGCGACCGCGCCGCCCTGGTGAGTGCCGTTGAAGGCGCGAAACGGGGAGACCTGGCGGTAGATGGGCTGGTGAGCATCCCGGCGGTGCAGCAGTCGCCCAACCTCTCCAGCGTCATCGCCCAGCTGCAGGCCCTGGAGCAGACCCGCCGTGGGCTCCTGGTACCGGCCCCCGGCAGGTCCGCACTGACCGAAAGCCACCCCGAGGTGATCGAGGTCTCCCGACAGATCAACGAGATCCGCACCAGGACCCTGCCCGCGTACGCCGCGGCCGTGATCAAGCGCCTCGACGACGATCTCGGGATTCTCGAAGGCCAGATTCGGACTGCCACCGGCGAGCTCCGGGATATTCCCACTCGCTCGATGCAGGAGGACAATCTTCGGCGCGAGTTCACGATCGCCGAGGCGCAGTACAACGACCTGACCCGCCGATACGAGAACTCCCGTTTGCAGGAGGCCAGTTCGCTCCCGGACGTTCGCGTTCTCGACGCCGCCGTCCCGCCGGTTCGCCCAACCAAGAATCGCAAGCCGCTCATCATTGCGTTCGGCGTGCTCGCTGGTTTGGTGCTCGGCATCGGGCTCGCCTTCCTCCTCGACCTCACCGACAAGCGTTTCCGATACATGGATCAGGTGAGCAGCGGACTCGGCCTCACGATCCTGGGAGTGATTCCCGAGATTCGGCGGGCCAAGGGTCAGGCGTCGAGTTCGGAGGAAGCGGCACAGGTCATCGAGTCATTCCGGACAGTTCGACTCAATCTCCTGCACATGGTTCCTGACGCGACCTCGATTGCGCTCACGGTGACGAGCCCGATGCCGGGCGATGGCAAGTCGCTGATCTCGTCGAACCTCGCGTTCTCGTTTGCGGAGGCGGGCTACCGCACGCTCCTTGTCGACGGCGACACCCGGCGCGGGGAGCTGCACCGCACGCTCGGGGTGGAGCGGATTCCCGGCCTCCTCGACCATCTCGCTGATGGCGCTGCGGTGGACACGATCCTGCGACCGACGTCGCACGCCCACCTCACGCTCATGCCCGGTGGGAGCAGGCACCGCAACGCGCCGGAACTCATGGGCTCGGATCGGATGCGGAAGTTGATCGCGGCGATGCGGTCACGGTTCGACGTCATCATCGTCGACTCGCCGCCGCTCGGTGCCGGCATCGACCCGTTCGTGCTCGGCACGGTGACGGGCCAGTTGATGCTCGTGGTCCGTGCGGGCGAAACCGACCGGATGTTCGCCGAGGCCAAGCTGCAGGTGGTCGATCAACTTCCCATTCGCCTGGTGGGTGCGGTGCTCAACGACGTGCAGACCTCACTCGACGAGTACAAGTACTACTCGTACAGCGAGGGATATGGCGCAGTGGACGAGATCGAGCTGACCGGTGACAAGAAGATGATCCCGACGAAGTCAGGGGACGAACCCGCGACCCAGGAAGCCGAGCGCTAGACACCCCACGATCTCGCACGACGCAAAGCGGGCCGGCATCGATCGATGCCGGCCCGCTTTGCTGCCCGTGTCCGCCGCCCGAGATCGGTGCGACGTCAGGCCGCGACCTCCGTGGCAGCATGGGCGAGCAGCGACGACGGCTCGCTCGCGGCCAGCGCGGTGTCGTCGAACGACGTGATGGCGATTCGCCATTCCGCATCCTGGTCGACTGCGGCAAACGCTTCCCGGAGGCGGGCCGCGAGACGCGCCGCACCATCCTTGCCGATCCCGCCGGCAACCACCGCAAACGTATCGGGGCCCAGGAGCCCGGTCGCATCGGACACCCGCGCCCGCGACCGGAGCACATCGGCGATGGTCGTCCGGGCAGGCGCAGCGGGGCCGACGGACGCGATCGCGATGCACGCCATGCCCCCCCCGGTGCGTCTCGCTTCGCTGGCCAGTTCGTTCGTGCGACGCTCCATGCCCGCCCGCGTGTAGAGACCGGTCGCGCTGTCGATCAGATTCTGCCGCATTGCTTGGGCAGACTCGAGCCGGGCCGCCAGGAACACCCGCACCTTGTGAAGCAGGGCCTCGCCATCGAGCGGTTGCCCGTAAAACTCCCAGGCGCCGGCCTCGTACGCGGCCAGACGCTGTTGCCGACCCGACGGACCCGCCGTGGTGATGAGGATGGGCGTGGAGGCGCCGAACTTCGGGTCAGATCGAAGTGCGGCACATACCTCGACGCCGCTGATATCGGGAAGCTGGAGGTCGAGGATCACCAGGTCGGGCAGCTCGCGGCCTGCGACCGCGAGGGTCTCGCGACCGGTGAACGTCCGGATGACCCGCATTCCGGCGGCCACCAGGATGGTTTCGAGCGACCGCGCCGTCCATTCGTGGTCATTGGCCACGAGGACGAGCCCACCGCCCTTTCGGGTCGACCCAGCTCCAGTATCGGCAACACGCATCGCAGGCCTTGGAAGAGGTAACTGATGCACCTACGCAACGAATTCAAGATCGCCACAACAGTCGGCGTCAATCTTCCACCATTGCATCCAATCGTTGCCATGTCACTTAACACTATGCAGGACAACAACTTGCGGCGCCTCGTACGGACTTGCACGGGATTGTCGGGAGGATCGACCGACGCCCGGATCGCTTCCCTACATGCAAGCTATTTGCCGGGATCGGCGGGCGCGCGCCCGGGGGAAGTCCTGCCCGGGCCCACCCGCGATCTTTATGGTGGCGAAACGCCACAGTGCGTGGCACGCCTTCCACAACGATACTGTAATCGAAGGACAAAGTATGCTCTCCACGACATGGAAGTCATGCAGCGCCAACCATTTGGTACACCTGTTGCTCCATGGCATCGGTAGGAACGGCACTTGCCCCCTCAATACGCAGTGCAGCTCACCAGAACTCGGAGTATGACGTGCGCCAGATTCGCATGATGGCACTCACCGCCTTGGCCGCTCTGGCCGCAGGCCTGCCCTCGGGGCTTCAGGCCCAGGCCACAGCAGCAGATTCGCTGGTGGCCCAGTTGGCGGCATCGACGCGGTCCGGTGTGAGTCGCGCAGAACTGGAGGCATCGCTCGTCGAGATCGAACGGATCCTGGCGTCTGGCGGCTATTCGGGAGCGCTGAAGGACATCAAGCGGGACGAGGCGAAGCTCATACGGCACCGCCTTGCGGAGGGCGACATCCGGCCGGGCGACGTGATCCGGGTCGCGGTCGCGAGCGATGCCTCGGTGACCAACAACTATGTCGTCACGCCGGCCATGACGATCGTCCTGCCGTCGCTGGGGCCGATCTCGGTGAGCGGGCTGCTTCGCTCGGAAGTCGAGCCGCACCTGCAGCGGGAGATCTCGAAGTACCTTCGCGACCCGGTGGTGATGGCCGACGCCCAGATCCGGGTGGCCATCATGGGCGGCGTCGGTCGTCCCGGATTTTTTCTGGTCCCACCCGGCCAGGCGATCGCCGACGTCATCATGACCGTCGCGGGCGGCCTCGGAGGCAACGCTGACCTCGACCGGAGTTCCGTGCGCCGGGCCGACCGTGAGATCGTCTCATCAGACGCGTTCACCGTCGCGCTCAGGGAAGGGCGAACACTCGACCAACTCAACATGCAGGCTGGCGACGAGATCATGGTTGGTGTCAGCACACCGGGCAAGTTTCGGCAGGTCGTGGCAATCGTGAGCGGTGCGGCCTCATTGGCTTTTCTCGTGTCGCGGGTCCTTTAACCCCGGGATGCAAGCGTGCATGCATTGGCCGACCACAAGGAAAGCGTGACAGACATGCGGCAGCAGGACGGGATCGTCACCGGTGAACACCCGGTCCGCCTGACGCGCCACGACCGTGCCATTCGGGCACTGAACGTGGCGGTCGCGGTGCTCGCGCTCGTGATCTGCCTTCCGGTGTTCATCCTGATCGCCATCGCCGTCAAGGTGACCTCGAGAGGGCCGGTGATCTACACCCAGACCCGGGTGGGTCAGGACGTGCGGCAGCGTGGCGCGCCCCGGTCCGACTCCCGGCGCGCGGCCGACCTCGGTGGACGCCCGTTCGTGATCTACAAGTTTCGGACGATGACGATGAACGCAGAGCGCGGTGGCAAGGCCGTGTGGGCGTCGGCCAACGACCAGCGGGTCACGCCGGTCGGCGCATTCCTCAGGAGCTGCCGGCTCGACGAGTTGCCGCAGTTGGTCAACGTGATCCGGGGCGAGATGAACATCGTCGGGCCCAGGCCCGAGCGGCCGCAGCTTTTCGCGGAACTCCGGGAACAGATCCCGCACTACCAGCGACGGCAGCGTGTCCCGCCGGGCATCACGGGACATGCGCAGGTACACCTGCAGTACGACACCTCCGTCGACGACGTGCGTCGCAAGGTGTCGCATGACCTCGAGTACATCGCCACCAGAAGCCTGTGGCAGGACATCGTCATCATGGTCAAGACGATCCCCGTCATGCTGTTTCGGAAGGGCGGATGGTAGCACCGGCATTGCCGGGGGCTGCCGACGCAATTCACCTCCCGCCGTCCAACTGGTCGATACGCGAGTACGCTCCCTTCGTGGCGGGCCTGCTGGCATTCGTGCTGCTCTTCGCCGACCCGGCCCGGACGCTCGCCCGTGACTGGTGGAACAATCCCGACGCCGGTCACGGCCTGCTCCTCTTCCCGGTTTCCATCTGGCTCGCCTGGAAGGCCGGACTGGCTCGCGATCGTGCCCCGAATATCGGACTCGGAACAGCGCTGATCCTGGCCGCCGTGGGCCTGCGCTATCTCTCCGGCCTCGCCGCCGAATTGTTCACGATGCGCTTCTCGATGTGGCTGGCCGCCATCGGCATCGTCGTGTTCGCGTTCGGCTTCAGGCAGTTGCGGCACTGGTGGCTGCCGGCGATCCTGCTGCTGCTGTCCATCCCGCTGCCGGCCACGATCACGAACTCCCTCGCGATTCCGTTGCAGTTTCGCGCGTCCAAGATCGGGACTGCACTCATCGAATGGCGCAACATCCCGGTGCGCACCAACGGCAACGTGATCGCGATCCCCGGGCAGACACTGTTCATCGCCGAAGCGTGCAGTGGACTCCGATCCCTGACAGCCCTGGTATCGCTCGGCGTGATGATCGGCGGGATCTGGCTCCGGAGCGTCACCGGTCGAGTCGCGCTGATCGTGCTCACGATCCCGATCGCGATCGTGGTCAACTCGTTTCGCATCTTCCTGACCGCGTTCCTGATGTACTTCGTTGACCCGGCCCTCGGCCGCGGATTCATGCACGAGAGCGAGGGCTGGGCACTCTTCGTCGTCGCATTCGGACTGATCGGTGGGGTGGGTGCGCTGATCGGCGCGGTGGAACAGCGAGTCACTCGATGGAGGACACGACATGCGTGAACCGGTGCGATGGATTCCCGGGCTCCTGCTGAGTTTCGGGGTGGTCGTCAATGTCGTCCTCGTGACCGGCCGCGTCAAACCCACTCCCCTTGCAGCACCAATCGAGGGAATCAGCCGGGTGTTCGATGGCCTGGCGGGCACCGACGTCGTCGTGTCGGAGGATGAGCAGCGAGTCGCGGGGTTCACCGACTACGTGCTTCGCACCCACGATGTCGAGGGCGCCCCGCGGTTCACGGTCTATGTCGGCTACTACGATGAACAGCGGCAGGGGAAAACGATTCACTCACCCCGCAACTGCCTGCCGGGGGCGGGCTGGGAGCCCGTCGATGCCCGGGAGGCATCGGTCGCGCGGGCTTCGGGCGACACGGTCCAGGTGAACCGTTACCACATCGTGCGGGGCGAAGCGCAATCGGTCGTGTACTACTGGTACCAGGGACGGGGGCGCATCGCGGCCAACGAATACATGGTGAAGTTCGAGTTGCTGCGGGATGCGGCGCTGCGCGGCCGCACCGAGGAAGCCCTCGTCCGCATCGTGGTTCCGGTGGGCGAAGATGGTCTCGCCGGCGCAGACGCCATCGCCACTCGCGTCGCACGAGAGCTGATGCCGGCGGTCGACGCGGTACTACCCGGCTTCTGATCGGCGCGAAAGCGCGGTCAGAAGCCCGGGTTCAGGTCGACAACGCTCAGCGACCGACGACCAGGCCGGCGTCGGACTTGACCGTGCGCGGCACGGTTCCATGGGTGGCACCGAGCGCCCGAATTGCCATCCAGAGAAGAGCGGGCGCGAGGGTCACGCTGAAGACGAGGGTCTTCAGCCCCGCAGCATCGAATTGCGGCTTGCCGCCTTGCGGTACGGTTCGCCGCATCTGGAGCGCGTCGAGCCCAAAGCTCGCCGCGGCGATCCCGATCAAGAGCGCCGACACCACCGCCGCGATCGCCACCGCGCGAACTACGTTGCGGTGGCCGAGCAGGGTGGCGGTCAGGAGGATGAGCGCCAGTCCCGTGGCGTGGTACGGCATGGCATCGGAAATCAGCTGTCCGCTGAAAAAGAAACGCCATGCGAGATTGTCGAACTTCGCAGGCCACCGGGTCACCAGGAGGGAGATGATCGGGTTGACCGCCATCACGATGAAGATGGGGTACGTGGCGAGCAGCAAGCGGCGCTGCCGATCCTGCAGTTCGAGTCCGAATGTCGACATGCAGCTGCTCACGGGAATGAGGAGGAAAGGGATAATGCCGAAAATTGTGACGAATCCGTGAAAGAGCAAGGGCGTGGGCCAGGGGTACCAAATACCAAGTTGATCCGGATCCTTCACCTGGTCAGCAGCCTCGACGTAGGCGGGCAGGAGAGGGTCATCCTCGATCTGACCCGACATGCCTCGGCGGGGGAATTCGAGGCCAGGGTTGCGACCATCTCGGCGTCACAGGCCATGGCGCCAGCATTTCGACAGGCTGGAATTCCACTATTCAGCCTGGCGGAGGGGAAGGATTCGTTACTCGGTCGGCTCCTTTCGCTACGTAAACTGATCGCTCGGGAGGCCGTCGACATACTCCACTGCCACAACCCCGCACCAGCAATACTTGGCGCGGTTGCGCGAACAACGGGGAGCAGGGTCGGACTGTTGGTCACGCGGCACGGGCGCAATCAGATGAGCGGCCATCGTCATCGTGTTGCCCTGGGCTGGGCGACGCGGCGAATGGACGCAGTGGTGGCGGTGTCCGCCGACTCGGCGGAGCATGCTGGCGATTCAACGGGGGTTGACTCGGCGAAACTTGCGGTGATCAGGAATGGGATCCGTCGCAGTACGGCGCGGCTGGCAAGTGGAACGCCGGGATGCTCCACGCGATCACCGTGTGTCGGCTGGACCCGGTCAAGGGCCTGTCGCACATGCTGCACGCGATACCAGGGATCATTGCGCTCCACCCAGAATTCATGTGGACCATTGTGGGAGATGGACCGGTCCGGGCAGGCCTCGAACGAGAGGCGGAATCATTGGGAGTCCAGGGCCATGTTCGTTTTCTCGGCGAACGCGCTGATGTGCCGCAGCTGCTGCGGAGCTCACACGTATTTGTCTTGCCATCCCTGAGCGAGGGCGTATCTATCAGCCTCCTGGAGGCGATGGCCTCAGGGCTGCCGGTCATTGCGACGAGGGTCGGGGGCGCGCCGAGGTGATTGCTGATAGCGTCGCCGGCGCACTGGTTCCGCCGAGCGACTCGCGGTCTCTGGTTGACGCGATATTGAGCATGGTCGCCGAACCTGCGGCGGCAGCGGCGCGCGCCGAGCGCGGACGAACTCGAAGTCGTAGCCCGGTTCGATGTTCGCACGATGGTGCTTCAATACGAATCGCTGTACAAGCAGATACTCACGACAAGTCGGGGAAGCGTGGGATGAACATTTTTCCGCATCTCGTGCGCAGTTACGAGACCCACTGGAAGCGCAGGAATACCTTCCGTTACCTTGACCAGCTGCGCCGCTCTCAGTACCAGAGCCCTGACGCCCAGGCGGCGCAACGCCTCGGCAGGCTCAGGGACCTCTTGCAGCACGCAAGCACCCACACGGCGTTCTACGCCCGGACCCTGCGCGACCTTGGTGGCTCGCCCAGGACATACGCACCATCGCCGACTTCCGCGCCCTTCCTGCGGTAAGCCGCGAGCAGATGCAGAGATATGCCAGGCGACTTCACTACGTCCGACCCATCCGTGAACTCTTTTGCGAAGTCCACCGGCGGATCCACGGGGGTGCCCCTGGGGTTCAGGGTCGAGCTCGACAGCGACGACAGGAGGATGGCCGCTTCGCATCGGGGATACGAGTGGGCGGCAGCGCCCCCGGGGACAAAGGCCTTCTACCTTTGGGGTGTGCCCAGCGAGAACAATCAGGCCGGCGCGTAAATCGGTCTGAAAGGTCCGGCTTGCATCAACATCGCTGTATGGGAGGATGCCGTTCAGTACGTTCGATTTGGGGCCGTCGACGATCGCAGCGGCTACATCGGACGCTCATGAAGGCGGCGGGCGGCTCGGCGATCGGATTTACGTCTTCGCTCTTCGAGATGGCCCTGCTGCTCGAACAGGAGGGGCTCGAGGCGCCGCCGTTGAAAAGCGTGATCGTCGGCGCCGAGAAGCTTCATCCCCACATGCGGGTCAAGATCGAATCGGTGTTCGGTGCACCGGTCTTCGAGACCTACGGCTCCCGCGAGTTCATGCTCATCGCCGCCGAGTGTGAGTCCCACCAGGGCCTTCACCTCACCGCCGAGCACCTCCTCGTCGAACTCCTCGACGACCGAGGCCAACCCGTCCCCACCGGCGACGAGGGCAACGTCGTCATCACCGACCTCTTAACCAGCGGCCTCCCCTTCATCCGCTACGCCAACGGCGACCGAGCAGTGTTGCACACGGGCATGTGCGGATGCGGCCGCACGCTTCCAATGATGAAGGCTGTCACGGGCCGGTCTGCCGACATTCTCACCCTTGGAAACGGTACCCGCCTGTCCGGACTGCTCTTCCCACACCTGTTGAAGGATGTGCCGGGCCTTCGCCAGTTTCAGGTGGAGCAAACAGGGCCCGACGACCTGACCCTGCGCCTTGTCCTGGATGGCGATCTGGCCCCCGATTCGCTCCGCCCCATGAATGCAGAGCTCGCCGCGGTGTCTCAGGGACGGGTGCGGGTGGTAACCCAACTTGTCCCGGGCATCGCGCGGACTGCAGCAGGCAAGCACAAGGTGGTGATCGCGCTCCCCCCTCCGCCCGCTACGTGAGGCTGCTTGCAAATCCTGTTCATCAGCAACCTCTATCCCTTGCCTTGGCAGCCCGGCCGCGGGGTGTTCAATCGTCGGATGGTTGCAGCGCTTCGCGACGCGGGGCACCGCGTCGAGGTCGTGATCCCGGTCAGACCTGGCCGAGAGGGGGCGCAATCCGTCGCGCGACACCGTGGCGGCGCCAGACGGTGCGTGGATCCCGTATCTCGTGCCGCCGCGTCTGATGCGACACCGATATCACCAGATCGGCTTAGGGCCGATTCCTGCGGCGAGCTTTGTACGCGGCAGTCAAAAGGGCGCGGCCCGACGTGATCCTTGCATTTTGGCTGCATCCGGACGCCGCAATCGCACAGCGGCTCGGCCGCGAGTTCGGGATACCCGTCGTTCCCATGGCGGGCGGCTCCGACCTCCTGGTGATCACGCGTGACCCGAAGCGGAGAGCGGCAGTTTCGTCGGTGCTCCGTCAGGCACCAGCGGTGTTGACCAACGGGACCGCACTGCGCAAAGCCGCAATCGCGCTTGGCGCGGCGCCAGATCGCACTCACGCGTTCCGCCGCGGAGTCGATCCGGTGTTCAAGCCGGGTGATCGGGAGAAGGCCCGCAGGAAGGTGGGTGTCGAGGCCGGCGTGCGGCTTCTGGTTTTCGTCGGCAATCTCGTGCCCGTCAAGGGACCAGACCTCCTGGTGGCGGCGCTCGCGAAATGCGCATTGACGGCCCCCTGGACGGTTGCATGGATCGGGGACGGCCCGATGCGGGGGTCGATCGAGCAATCTGGCGCACAGGGCACACATTGGAGCCCGAATGCGGTTCATCGGGCGCCTCCGGCCGGAGGAGTTGGTCGACTGGTATCAGCGTCGGACCTGATCGCCCTGCCATCCCGCAGCGAAGGTATTCCGAACGTTCTTCTGGAAGCCGCGGCCTGTGGTACCCCCTTTGTCGCGTTTGACGTGGGCGGCGTTGGCGAAATCGACGTGGAGCACGCACACCTGATACCTTCGGGCAACGTGGATGCGTTCGCCGAGGCGCTCGACACGGTGTATCGTGCGCCGGCTCGTACGAGGTGGGGCGGTTCCGACCACCGCTGCAATGGTCGAGCAGATCGTTGCGTCCCTGGAATCTGCAGTTCAAGCGAGTGCAGCATGAAACTCCCGCGTAACGCGCAGCTCTGGATGCCGGGGCTGGTCAGGTCCGCGCTCGCGCGTGCGCACCGAAGCCGTCAGCCACGTATGGCTTGCTGATCACCGATCACTACGAGCCTTACTGGAAGCAGGCCGACGATGCGCTTGCGATGGCGGCGCGTTCGCGCCCTGGGTCGACCCAATGGCCACGCATTGCCGCCCGACACCGCGACAGCCATGGACGCCGCCCCCGCTACTCGTTCTTCTACCCGGCAGAGGACTATCGCGCGGAGCCCTCGACGCGCTGGCGGGCTGGTCGGGCTCGGCATCGCCGACGTCGAGGTGCACCTGCACCACGACGGCGAAGGCGAGGCGGCGTTCCGCGACGTGGTCGCGGCGGCTTCGTTCACTCCCTGCGCGATCGCCACGGGCTGCTCCGAGACGCGACGGCGACCCGCGTTCGGGTTCATCCACGGCAACTGGGCGCTCGACAACTCGCACCCGTCCGGACGGTTCTGCGGCCTCGACAACGAGCTGACCGTGCTACGCGAGATGGGGTGCTACGCCGACTTCACCCTTGCCGTCGGCGCCGTCACCGTGCCAGACGCGAATGGTCAACTCGATCTACTGGGCCCGGACGATCCGGGCGCGGCCAAATCCCACGACTCCGGCGAGCGGGTGACAGCAGGACGGCGGGCCGCGATGACGCCTGCTGATGGTCCAGGGACCGCTGGCGGTACGGCGACACCAGCGCAAACGCTGGCTGCCCTCGGTGGAGGTGGGTGAGTTGACCCATGTCGACCCGGCGACTCCTCACCGGATACGGCGCTGGCTTGCGAACGCGCCCCGCGTGGGCAGCCACCAGTTCATCAAGTTGCACACCCACGGTGCCCAGGATCACCTCGCGGATGCGCTTCTCGGTGGCGGCCTCGACGACTTTCCAGCTCGTGCGCCCGGGAATGCGAACGCCGCGGTGTCGCCTCGGGATTCGCGTCAGCCTGGGAGGCTGTGTCGATCATGACCGCGTTGGCGACGGGAACAGACCCCCTGGAGAGGTTGGCGCCATGAAACAACGTCGGATGAGATCGGTGCCCATTTCCAGTGGCTCGGGGGCGGCCCCGAACGTGGCGGACACCGTCCAGCAGGCGATGGCCTCACCCCTCTCAACCCGGCCCAAGGACACCTGGTCCCGCACGGAGGGGAGTGCTGGTTTGCAGGTCGCTGCCGGCGTGCTCGGCGTGTATCTCGCGTTCTTTGTGCTGCGAATGCAGGAGCTGTATCCGGCGCTCGCGGTCCCACGGCTGCCGATGTACCTGTCAATCGTCATCTTTGTCATTGTGGCGACGTCGACGCCCCTCGTCGGCTGGCAAACGATTTTTCGCGAAGTACCCGCGGTGAGGTGGCAAGCACTTCTGGTTGTCCTCTCGGTGCTCACGGCTCCGCTCGGCATCTGGATGACGGGATCACTGACCGGTGCGATGTATCGGTACAGTCTGGCAGTGGTCGTTTTCATCGCGACGACGCTCTTCCTCCGGGATCGGAAAGCGATGACCAAGACGCTGACCGTTCTGCTGATCGGGGCGTTTTCCAGCGGCATCTACACTCTATCTGACTCCGCAAAAACCATCGGCAAGACAGGGCGGGTGAAACTCGGGCTGTCTCTCGACCCCAATGACCTCGCACAACTCTTCGTGGCACTCATTCCGCTGAGCCTCTTCATGGCGCAGCGAAAGGGCGGTCGCAATCCCCTCTGGCTAATCGGCGCAGGCATCTTGACGATGGCAGTCGTCCCGACCGAATCGCGAGGGGGGGTCCTCGGGTTGGGTGCCGTCGCCCTCACGCTGATTTCGTTCGGGACCACGCGGTGGAAGAAGATCGTTTACATCACTCTCGTGACGGTTGCCGCCGCCGCGATTGCGAGCGCAGCCGGACCCGACAGCCGCATGACCGATTTTTCGGACTATGAGGGAGGCGAAGGCCGGATGGCCATCTGGAAGCGTGGCCTGGTCTGGATGAGTTGGCGCCCTTGGGGGTACGGTTTCGAGAACTTTCCCCTCTTCTTCGGCTGGATGAACGGGCCGGAGCGCGCCGCCCATAATTCTTTCATCGAGATCGGGGTAGAGCTTGGGCTGCTCGGCCTCCTGGCGTTCTCCGCGATGTGGTTCACCTTGGCCCGAACGTTGCTTTCTAACAGGCGGATCGCAGTGGCACTGCGGGGCAAGGTCGAAGGCGCGGAACTGGAGGCGCTCCTTGCGACGATGACGCTGGCTGCCATGGCTGGTACCTTGGCTACCGGCTTCTTCCTCTCCAAGGCCTACGCCGCAATCACGCTCTTCATTCTCGGATTCGCCGCAGCGGTCGTCCTGGGCTTCCCGTTTCGTGCCGACCTGCCGATACCTCAAAACGGGCCACCTCACGCGCCCGGACCCTCACCTCGACAGGCAAGACGAAAACGATGACTCGACACTCCGGAATCCTGATCGCGTTGGCAACCATCTCCACCCTGGCATGCGGTGACGAAGTCATCCCCGTGCTTGCCGACCGACCCGGGGGACCGGCCATTCTCGATTCAATCAATGGCGATAGTGTCCTCGCATATCACCCCACGGTCCCGATTGCGCCGCCAGACACTGTTGTAAAACCCGACACCAGTACGCCGCCGGTTCCGGCAGCGCCGGACACCACGGTCCGCACCGGCTATTGGTCTGCAGGCTGGCGTGCCACGTATGTCCGGATGGCGAGCGAAAATCATGTCTGGTGGAAGCTCATCACCAGCAACTGCGCCGCAACACGCTACGGCGACACCGGCCTGTGGTGTGCAATCGTCTATAAGGTCAACGGAGACACCGGCGCAGCGGCCAAGGCTGCGGTCACGTGGCTCGCCGTCAACCCGCAGGTTGCCAATGACAATCATCGCCGCGAGCAGTTTGTCGAAGGGTGCGTGATGTACGACGCCCTGCGGCCAACTCTCACGCCGGCCCAGGACGCGGCGTGGTTGAGCCGGCTCAACGCGTGGGCGTCACAGTCTTTGGGTACCCGCACGGGCGACGGGGACCAGATCATCGGCACGACCCTGGGAATCCAGTGCCTCGACCGCGTCGCGGGCACGAACTGGTCGGCGCAGATTGCCCCGATGATCGCTGCCACGCAGCGCTACATCAATGCCTTTGCGGGTGGCGAACTCGACGAATCGATGGAATACAATTCTGGGAGTGCCGTGTTGCTGATGATGGGTCTCACCGCGCTTCCGGCCAACAGCTACGCCGGCGTGCACGGCTTTCTGAGCGCGCACGCACGCTATCATTCGTACAGCGTGACCGGTGACCTTCGGCAATACATCCAGTGGGGCGATGACCAGAACCCCCGGGACTTCACCGCGCGCCTCTTCAAGAAGATGACGAACTGGATGGTCACACAGGGCCTGACGTACGACGCCGGCCTGCAGGAATTGATCACTTCGGTCGTATCGAAGTATGGCACCACAGGCTACGGCAGCGCCGAACCATGGGCGCGATCGTTCCTCTTCTACGATCCGTACGCCCCAGCCGGCGCACCGGCGTATGGGCGTCACGTCTCGACCGGTCGCGGTCACCTCTATGTTCGGACCCCACGTCGACGGTGTTGCTCGTCGCGAGTAACCGGACACACGAGGACCACGAGTGGCACTGGACGTTCAACGCCGAAGTCTACCGCGATGGTGAATGGGCGCTGACCATGCCCCGCAGCTACGGCCAATGGCCCGCATACCGCGGCGAGGGGTCGAACGGATTGAGCCTGGCGGGTCTCGGGCGCATGGCCAACCGTGGGGATGACCCGGGTTGACAGCGGGGCGAACTGGTCGGCGCTGATCGGCGCCACCAGTGGGCCCGCTCTACGAGAACTATTACGACCCGCCGCCGAGCTTCGTGCGATATGCCGGCCGCACGGCGGTGACCGCCGAGGTGAATGGCTGGACGGTGGTGATCACCCGTGACACGGTGGATATGGACGACCCCAGGTCGCTGCCGAAGTTTGCGCGGTATCGCAGCAGCGGATTGTGGCTGCACCAGCAGTGGATCGCGGCAAGCGAAGGACTGCCCTGGACCGTCTGGCACTCACGGGTACCGCCGACCGCGTCCGGCAACGAATGGTCGTGGCAGACCCCCGGCGGGCAGACGGTCGCGATCGAGATGCTCGCCGATGCCCCGGTCCGGGCGGTGCTGGTCGACGAATCGACCCTGGGCGGGCAGGTCGCCGCCAGCGAACAGAAGTATCACACCAAGTTCAACACGTCGGCGAAAGTCCTTTTCTCCGTCGTGCGAATTGGCCGCGGATCGCCGCCGCCCGTGAGCCGCGCAGGGCAACACCATCACCGTCGGCAGCCAGCAGTTCACCCTGAACACCAACAGCGTGCAGGTGCACTGACCAGATTCGGTTCAGCTCGGCAGCTCGAACTGCTCCGCAGCACCAAGGTGCGCCAGCGAGTCCGCATCGTCGGGACCTCGCTGGCGCACCACTTTTGCCGGCACCCCCACCACGGTTGACCAGGCCGGCACATCCTTGACCACCACGGCGTTGGCACCGACCCGGGCGCCGTCGCCGATCGTCACCGGCCCCAGGATCTTGGCGCCCGCACCGATGAAGATGTTGTCGCCGAGTACCGGCGACATCCCCCTGTCGGCACCGATGGTCACCTGGTGCTCGACATACACGTTCTCGCCCCCACGCACCAGTCCGATTGATCACCACGCCGTCGGCGTGCACCAGTACGAAGCCACGGCCGAACTCGGCTCCCCGCCCGATGTAACAGTTGCAGAAGATCCCGTTGAGGCGGTTGGCGAGCATCTCGATCGGTGCCAGCCGGTGACGGCGCGCCCACTGCATCACCCGGTAGTACACCATGGCCATCGTGCCGTCGGTAAACAACAGGCGGAGGATGGTGCCGACACCGCGGTCGGTCCCGTAGCACCAGCGGGCCTTGAGCCGAAGATCGGTACCCAGGTCGTCAACAATGCGCACGGCTGCCAGTTCTCCATTCGGGGAGTGTTTCGTCGGAAGTTTACACCTCCTTATCCCTTGCCGCGCTCGTCGAGTGCATCGTTGCGCAGCCGGTGCCCCTGCCGAGCCAAGCCATTCATGGCTCGGGCGACATTCGCCTGCGCGGCGGTTCCAACCCATACCGCGGCGCAGCCGCCGCGGTATCAACCGACGTGCGAGGGAGCAACCTGTTGCGCGATCACCACACTTGTTGGGACTGAAGGCGACAATTACGATCGGCCAACCTGTGGCGTGCCCGCAAGCACATTGCACTAAACTCTTGCCGCACAACAGCTTATGGAGATGACACCAATCCCATTAGAAGTTCGCACGGGACTTGCTTCCCTGTTATGCAGGACGGTGGCACCCAGTTCGATGTGGTGCCTGTCAGAGCAGTGGGTTTTATCAGATCCGAGCCGATCACCGGTTCACGACCATCATGCAACGGGGAACGCATATGAAGCATCGTCTTTTGGCCATCGGCGGTTTCGCACTCGCCGCCACCTTGTTCACCCCCGCCCCGGCCGCCGCCATCGGGCCTCCGTGCACTGCTGGCGGATCGGTCCAGACCGGTTTCGGCGGCTTCTTCTCCGGCTGCTGGGCAGGGTTCGAGGTCACCCGTCTCTACGAGAATGCCGGCAACGTCAACGACATCTTCTACTTCAACTCGATGCCGGGCCGGACTGGCAGCACCAACTCGCCGACCACGCCCGGCACGTTCCTGTTCGACAACAACTGCGGCTCGAACGGCAACACGGCGACGTCGGGAATGTTCTGCGTCCCGAACCTGACCACGTTCACGTGGGGCACCGACACCGAACTGGTGTTTGGCCTGCGTGATCCGGCGGGCACCTGGCTGTACACCGGCACGGACGCATCGCGGAACACTCCCCCGATGCCGGCTGGCATCCAGAACTTCCTCTGGAACATCACCGCCGCACCGGTAGCTACCTGCTCGGCTGGGAAGACCTCAACAGCGGCTGCACCAGCAGCCTGACGACTGATCAGGTCGACGATGGCGTCCTCACGGACGGCGTCGCCCTCGGCAATCTCTTCGCCGTCTGCAATGCGAAGAACGCGGGTGGATCATCCGACAATGACTACAACGACTTCTACATGATCGTGACTCCGCTTGCCCTCGGCGATCCGTCGGAAGTGGTCCCCGAGCCGATGACGATGACCCTGCTCGCGACGGGTCTGGTCGGTCTCGGCGGCGCGTCGGCCCGCCGGCGCCGGAAGGAGAAGTAAGCTTTCCGCAGGCGCAGGACGCTGAAAGGAATGCGGGGTCACCGTTGCACGGTGACCCCGCATTCCTTTATCGTGCCCGGCTTCCCGGTGTCATGGAGTTCAAGGCTTGCCATCCACTGGCGTGCCCGGAGCCGCGGATGGCGCGGCGACCTGAAGGGCCGCCACCTTGTCCATCAGTGCTCCACTCAGCCGGATCCCGGCGCGGTTCACCCAGGCGAGGAAGTCGCCAATGTCATATCGGCCGTTCTGGTTGCCGCCCTGATCGAGAGCGTCGCGCTGTCCACTATCGAGGCGACCACCCGAGAAGAGGTCTTCGGCAGCAATTTCAGGAGTCGGCGCGATAACCTCGGACACTTCCGCGGTATTCAGGACCACGGTGCGAACCGTGGGGTCGGATGCGAGCACAATCACGATGGAATCGACGTGGACGCCGGTCGCGAGCGCGGTGGCGTCAATATCCCAGAGCAGGCTACCGGGCGCGTCGCCGCTCGGGGTGAGGATCGTAATCCAACTCGCCGACGTCGATGCCAGCCAGGTCGAAGGTCCCGCAACGGCACCCAGCACATCGACTTGGGCAGAATCGAGCGCCGTCGTGGTGGCGTGCCCGAATCCTTTCTTGATTTTTTTATTCCGCCCCGCCGGCGTGACCGTCAGCGCGACTTCAGCTTCCCGGATGATCGTGGAATCGATCGCGAACATCGTCGCAAGGCCGGTGACCGAGACCGAGATTGTATCGACATACACCCCTGCAGTGAGCGACCCGACGGTGCGAGTCCATCGCAGCGTCCCCGAGCCCACGCCGGTCGCGGTCGTCAACTGATTCCACGACCGGCGGTTGGTGGACGTCCACGTCGCGCTCGATGCGCCGGTGCCCGATAGGTTGACCGACATCGACTCTGCGTATGGCGCGCTGCCCCGAACAACCGTGCGCGACCGAGTGAGCGGCGACAGGGTTGCAACCAGTGGTTGGACGCCGTTGACCACGAGGGAATCGATGATGCGAGCTGTTGCGCCGCCGCTCGCGAGCGCGACAGTGATCGTGTCCACGTACGTCCCTGCAGAAAGGCCGGCGGTGTTCCGCTGCCACGAGATCGACCCGCTGCCGGTTCCTGCAGCAGTCAGCAACGTCGTCCATGACTGTTTCCGGCTGACCGTCCAGGCGGCGGTTGCACCCCCGGTCCCGGACACCGTGACGACTCCGCTTCCGTTGGGCGCCGACGAACCCTGTGCCATCACGGTCCTGGAGCTCGCGGGCGTGACCCCCACCGCAAGCGGGACGGCACCAGCGACCACGCGCAGCGTGTCGTGTACATACAGTTGAGCCGAGATCGCGGGAACGTGCACCATGATCGTATCGACGTAGGTGCCAGCAGCGAGACCGGTGGCGTTTCGGTTCCACCGCATCATCCCGCTCCCGGTGCCAGTCCGCGATGTAAAGACGAGCCACGCCGACGTCTTGTTGCCCTCCCAGAACACTGCGCCCGACCCGGTTCCCGCGATGGTCACCGCGATGGAGTCGCCCGACGCGGTGCCACCCACCTGCACCGTCGTCGATCGCCCGGTGGACGTCAGTTGCACGGTGATCGGTACCGGGGCTGCGGTGATCCGGAGCGTGTCGTACACCACGCGTGCCCCGGTGGTTCCGGCGGCGTTGACGGTGATGGTGTCAACATACGTGCCGACGGAGAGGCCAGAGGCGTTTCGATTCCATCGAACCGTTCCGCTTCCCGTGCCGGAAGGCGACGTGAAGTTCACCCACGCCGAGCGTTTCGTGGCGCTCCACGCAACGCTCGAGGATCCTGTCCCGGCGATGGTCACGGTGGCCGAATCGCCCGCCGCCGTGCCACCGGCTTGAACGCTGTTGGACCGTCCAGCGGGAGCGACCTGGATGGTGAGTGGCACCACGACCGCCGTGATCCGCAGCGTGTCATACACGACGCGCGAGCCGCTGGTTCCGGACGCGTTCACGGTGATGGTATCGACGTATGTTCCCGCGGTGAGGCCCGCGGCATTGCGAGTCCAGCGAACCGTTCCACTTCCGGTACCCGACGGCGCAGTGAGGCTCAGCCACGCCGACCGCTTGGTGGCGCTCCAGGGCACGCTCGAGGATCCGGTCCCGGCGAGAGTCACGGTCGCCGAGTCTCCGGTTGCCGTTCCGCCGGCCGGGACAGTGGTGGAGCGCCCGGTCGGAGCGACGGCGATCGTGAGCGGGACACCGGCGGCCGTGATTCGAACGGTGTCAAACACTGTGGCCGGCGAACCCACGGCACCCGCCGCCGTCACGGCGATCGTGTCGACGTAGACGCCCGGAGCAAGCCCCGCAACATTGCGGCTCCACTGGACCGGTCCCGACCCGGTACCGGCCGACGTCGTCAGGGTGGTCCATGACTTCCGCTTCGAGGCCACCCACGAAGCCGATCCGCCGGTCACGGTCACGGTCGCAAGGCCGGCGGGCCCCGCATTGCCGGCCACCACGGTGACGCTGCGAGTAGGCGGACTCACGCTGATGGTCACGACCGGAGCGACGGAGCCCGTGAAGGCCTGGGCGAGTCCGAATCCGGTCTCCTGGTCGAAGCCGACTGCGCCGGCGTCGAGCGCGCCAATGCGAAGCTCGTCGCGAATTCGCGCCACGGACCACGACGGGTTGGCGGCACGCATCAACGCCACCAGACCGGCCACGTGGGGTGCGGCCATCGACGTCCCGGACTTGGAACCGGTCGTGGCACCGGGCATGGTGCTGACGATATTCACTCCCGGCGCGGCAAGCCAGACTTCCGGACCGGCATTGGAGAATGACGCGCGGTTGTTGTTGCCGTCCAGCGCGGCCACCGCGATCACGTTGTTGTACCGGGCGGGGTAGGTCACGCTCGAGGCGCCGTTGTTTCCGGTCGCCGCCACGACGACAACCCCGGCAGCCGTTGCGGCGTCGATGGCATTCTGGTATGCCGTCAATCCGGTCGCACTCGCCAGCGAGAAGTTGACGACGTCGAGCTGGTTGGTGATCGCCCAGTTGATCGCGGCAATCTGGTTCGATGACCACGACGAACAGCTGCCGCTCACCACCTCGAAGACCTTGAGCGCGAACACCGTCGCGCCCGGCGCAACCCCGATGACCTGCTGGTTGTTCTGCAACGCCGCAGTGATTCCCGCGACGTGCGTACCGTGCCCATTGCAGACGGCGATATTGTCGTCCCACGCGCTCGAGCTCGCACTCCCGGTGACGAAATCGAACCCACCTCCGATGGAAAGGTCGGGATGGTTGTTTTCGATGCCCGAGTCGATGATGCCGATGCGCGCGCCGACGCCCGTGTTCCCTGCTGCCCATGCCTGCGGCGCGCCCACCCGACCGACGCCCCACGGCGTGGGTTCGGCGCGAGCTCCCCAGACGGACCCGATCGATGCCATCGACCGATCGCCCGCGAGCGTGACAAGCACGTCGGGCTCGACCAGGTCGACATTGGGATCGTCCATCAGCGCCACGAGCTGCTCGTCGGTGACGGTCGCGAAGACGGCTGCAATCGCCGGAGCGGTACCGCGCGGCCTGAGACCGATGTCCTGGAACAGCCGAGCGCGGATCGTCGCCTGTTCGGCGAGGGACACCGGAGGCTCACCCTGCAGACGTGCCGCGGCGCCGGATTGACCTGACTTGAGGGTGACGATCACCCGGCCCCTGGAAGTCGAGACGGAATCCTGCAGCGTCGCGGCGCGCTGTGCGGGGAGCACCGGGGTTGTCAGGGAGGCAACAACGGCAAGGTTGACGATGACTCGAAGGGGCAGCACGAAGACTCCAGGTCCAGCGTAGGACAACTCGACCCGTCGACGGATCGATTTTACGCTGGCGGTCCGGCGGACGTGGCCCGAAAGCTGTAGTCCCGTGACTCTGCGGCACCGGATTTCCCCGGCTGTGCTCTGAGCAGCGATGCGATGGGCGCCAATCGGAAGGGGCGCCGGGGGTATTGGATATCAATACATGTGCCATGAAATCATGCGCAGATCATCGAGGTCTAATTCATTGTTTTATAAAAGGTTACATGGTTCAGTCGAAACCACATTGTCAATAATTCGCACAGTGGCTCTAGAGGCCGGTCTTCCAATTTGCCGGAAGCCGGAGCACTGGGCGGGTGCGGCGCCCACGCCACACGCCAATTGCCCTCTTGCGGCGCGGTTGGCATGAGCGTAGGCCCGACGTCCGACGGGATGCCTCCGGCTCCCGCCGACGAAGGCGCGTCTCGCCGCATCATGGTCAATGCCGGCTGGCTGGGCGTGCAGCCACTGGTGCTCAACGCGTTCGGCTTCCTGAGCACTGCCTATATCGTCCGGCAGGTAGGTCCAGCGTCGTACGGGCGGTTCAGCTACGGCGTCGCGATCGTGATGACATTGGGGCCCATCGCCGACATGGGGCTGCGAGCGCTCGCGGTCCGTCGGCTGGCGCGGCAGCCCGAGCACGGGGCGACGAACCTCGGGATCCTGTTGAGCCTCAGGACAATCCTGGCACTGACCGCATTCGTGGTGATCGCATCGCTCGCTGCGGTTTTGACGGACGATCCCGGTACCGCCTGGGTGATCCGGATTTCGGGCGCCACGCTGGTTCCCATTGCCATGATGACCACCCTGGTTGACTCGCTGGTCGCCGCCGAGCGGGCCAAGGTGGTGAGCATGGCAAACATGACCGGCGGGGTGGCACTGACGATCGCGTCGGTGATCGCGGTCGCGATGGGGGGCAAGGAGGTCGCGCTGGCCGCGAGCTATGCCCTGGGGCCGGTGGTCACGGCCATCGTGCTCGGCCGCGCGGCGGTCGGCCACTACGGGCGCGTCGAACTGGGGTGGAACCCGTCAGCGTGGCGGACACTTATCGGCGAGGCGTTTCCTTTCTACCGTGTCGGCATCCTGAGCTCGGTGCTGGCGCGACTCGACATCGTGATTATCAAGGCCGTGTTCGGCGATGCGCAGGCGGGCATCTACTCCGCTGCGGTGTCGCTCGTAGACCGGATCCTCATCATCCCCGACAGCGTGAGCACGGCCATGCTCCCCGCGCTCGCAAAGATGCGGCGCGCCGGACAGTCTCTCGGCCGCCAGTTCGGCGAACTGGTGCTTGGCCTGCAGCTGGTCGTTTGGCCACTGACGCTTGCGACCATGGCCGCCGCGCCCGCCATTCTCGAATTGGCATTCGGCGATAAGTTCATCGCTGCGTGGCCGGTGCTCGTCGTCGCGATCCTGGCGCTCCCCCTCAAGGCAGCCGGCTCGCTCTGCAGCGAAGCACTGCTCGCCGCGGATCGCGAGCGCGTGATCACCCGGGGTGCATTTCGGAGCCAGCTCGGCGCGCTACTGGTCATCTACCCGCTGTCACTGGTGGCGGGCCCGGTGGGAACGAGGGCCTCAAAAATTCTTGCCGGGGTTGGTGTGCTCGCCTACTACTACAAGGCCGCGCGGGAGGAGTTTCCCGAGGCGTTTGACGATCCAAGGTGGCCACGCGTTCGAAAAACGTTCCTCGTGGCCATGATTGCCTACGCGCTCACGCCGGTCCTGTGGGACTCCATCGCCTACTCTCTCGCGTGGTCGACGCTGGTGACGCTCGCGACCGGCTTTGCCGTCTGGCGCCTGAACCTGGTACCGGTCGTGATGGCCGACATGGTGCGTCAGATCGCACGCCGGGCCTCGTCGAAGTCACCCCGGATTGCTGGCGGATGATTGATCACCTTCCCAGTATGAACTCCAGCCACGTTCCGATGTCGGGCGACCGGCAGGCGCGGGCGATATCCATGGCGGCGTGTTGATGGTGGATGAGCAGATCGGGATCGGTGGAATACCGGGCAAGCGCAAGGCAGAAATCGCGATAATTGTGGCAAATGAATCCGCTGCGACCATCTTCCACCCACTCCGCCACCTGTCCCACGGGGGTACTGAGTACCGCCGCCCCGGCGAGCACGGACTCCATCACCGGCAGCGGGCCTCCCTCCATGCTCGAGGTGCAGAGATACACGGTGCACCGGTGCAAGGCAGCTTCGTAGTCCGACCTCGGGAGTATCCCCTCTTGACCGACGCTGAGATCGACCGACGCCCCCGGCAACGATGCCGCGAGTCGCGCCACTCGGCGGAGCAGCGGAATATTCTTGCGCTGACGCCTCACCATCAGTGCCGCGCCCTGCCGCAGGTCAAGCCGGTTGTCGTGGCCGTGGAGGTACGTCGGCAGGCGACGGAACCGTCTCCTGATGGCCCACCTCGAGAAGTACGCGTCGGCGTTGGTGCTGGAGAAAAGCCGGATCGCACCGATCGGCTCACGCGCCTGCCCCGCACGGCGAATCCGCTCGGCGTTGCTCGGCCATGTGGGCGTCCTCATTGCCTGGTAGCCGTACCGATTCGCGATGACGTCGACGAGTTCATCGGATATCGCCGAGAGGGCGTCGATGGCGTCGAGCGGGAGCGGCCGGAGTGGCCAGCGCTTCCACGACAATCGGTCCTGGAAGTGCGACAATTCGCACGGGTCGTGAACTGTGGAGATGACACGACCGGTCCACCGGCGGTAATCGAATCCCGGCTGAATCAACCCGGTGAAGCTGACATAGACCACGTCGGTCGGTTGGGGGTCGGCGTGCCACTGCGCCGCGTCGATGCAATGAACCGTGATCCCCGCGGGCGCGAGATGTTCCCGCATCCAGAGGCCGATGTCGTGCAGCGCCCATCCCTCGATGTCGTACAGGTAGGTGACCTGCGTCATCGTGAGGCCTCGCACTCGTGAATGAGCTGCGCGGGCACGACGGCGACGGCGATGCGCACCGAGGCGCGCCGTGAGCGACGCACCAACGGTGTCGGTCGTGATCCCGATGCGGAACGAGGCGGGGCATATCGAGGGTTGCCTCGAGTCGGCGCTCGCGAACTCCATCCCTGACGGCGCCATGGAGTTTCTCGTGATCGACGGCGGGAGCACCGATTCGTCGCGAGAAATCGTCGAGATGATCGCACGACGGGATTCACGTGTCCGTCTCCTGCCGAACCCGGCCCGCCTTCAAGCGGCGGCGTTCAACATCGGGATCAAGGAGGCCCGCGGCCGCTACGTGGTGCGAATGGACGCGCACTCGCGCTACGCTCCCGATTATGTCTCTGAAAGCCTCCGACTTCTCGAAGAGACCGGGGCCGGCAACGTGGGAGGCGTGCAGCGCGCATCCGGCACGAGTTTCACCGGCCGAGTGATCGCCGCTGCGGTGTCGTCGCCATTCGCGGCCGGCGACGCCAAGTACCGTAACGCAACCGAGCCGGGCTGGGTGGACACCGTGTACCTGGGCGCGTGGCGGACGGGGATGCTGCGCGAGCTCGGGGGCATGCGGACGGACCTCGCGGTCAACGAGGACTACGAGATGAACGTCAGGCTTCGCCAGCTTGGGCATGGTGTTTACCTCTCCCCGACCATCCGGTCGACCTATTTCGTGCGAGCGTCCCTGCCCAAGCTCGCCCGGCAATATGGTCGGTACGGATTCTGGAAAGTCCGGACACTCCTCGATCATCCCGGCTCGCTGCGGTGGAGGCAGCTCGTGGCACCGGTGTTCGTGATCTCGATCCCGATGACTCCAATCGCCGTCGCAACCCTCGGGCCAATCGGTTGGTTGCATCTCGCCGGGTATGCGATTGCCAATGTCGCGGCAAGCACGACAGTCGCATCGCGGACGTCGTGGTCGCACCTGCCGCTGCTGCCGCTGGTGTTCCTGCTGGTGCATCTCTCCTGGGGCACCAGCTTCCTGGCCGGCCTGCTCTGGTGGCCGCTGCGAGTCGGGCGCAATGCGGCTTGACTCCCGACGTGACGCCGTAGGCCGGCGTGCCGGGGTGTGGCGGCTGATCGCAGCTGCCGGACTCATCCTCACCCTCGGTGCCGTGGTCGCGACGCAGCTGCTCGGCGACAGCTGGTGGCCCACGATGCTGCTGCTGTACGGACCCCGCTGGATGCTCGCCGTGCTTCCCGCGCTTACCATACCGCTTCTGATCCGTGAGCCCCGCATGGGAAGCATCGCAACGGTGCTGGCGTTCGGTGCGTTCACGATCGGGGTGCTCGACCTGCGGACAGGTCGGGGACGGTTGGCAGCCGACGAAGCGTCGCTGCGAGTTGTGGAATTCAACATGGCGGGGAAGGCCGGGCACCGAGGTGAACTCACGGCCGAACTTCGCGCCCTCAAAGCCGATGCTGCGTTCCTCGTGGAATGTTCCGTGGATGCCGGGCGCGCACTCGCCGAGGAGCTCGCGTGGAACTTCGAGGCCACAGGCCGGCTGTGCCTGCTCTCGCCCCACCCGATCAGGGATTGGGCGGCGCGCGACCAGATGGAGTTCTGGCGGAGAAGCGGAAGTGGGGCGGTCGCTCGAGCCACGCTGGCGAGTCCCGCAGGCGAGCTCAAGGTGGGAATTGTCCATCTCGCGACACCAAGGAACGCACTGGAAACGCTTCGCGACCTGTCGGAGTTGCCGTTTCGTGGTGGAGTGATGAACGCCAACATGCGACTACGGGACGACGAATCTCGGGCCGCGCGCGAGTGGATCGGTGGGCCCGACGACGTCGCGATCGTCGGCGGTGACTTCAACCTGCCCGTGGAGAGTGCCATCTACCGGCGCCATTGGGGGGACTACACCAACGCGTTCTCTCGCTCAGGGCTCGGGCTGGGTCACACCAAGCTGACGCGTTGGTTCGGCGTCCGGATCGACCACGTGCTCACCGGACACGGGGTGCGGCCAGTGCGAGCAACCGTGGGCGCCACCCTTGGGTCAGATCACCGCATCGTGGTGACAGACCTCTTCGTCGAGCAAGGCCTCACCGAACCACGAGGGCTCGATACGCGCTGACGTCCTGAAGCGAGTAGGTGGTGCGCACGGCTGCCGCGCGAACCGATGCCGTGACCTGTGACGCCTTGGTCACGTCGCGCACCCAAACTCGCGCTACCACGCCACTTGCGATCGATCCGGTGATCACGAGGTGACCAGTCCCGCTGACCGAAACAGCGGCGTGCCCAGTATACGGCGAGACGGTCCGGACGCTGTCGACACCAGGCCCGGAGATGACAAACTGCACCGCACCGTCATCCGAATTTGGGGTCGCAAGCTGCACGGTGAGCCAACCCGACGTGGCGGTCACGGGTGGCGGGGTGGAATCGGAACCAGTGGGTGATCCGCCGCCGCACGCTGCCAGCGTGCACAACACGGCGACCGAGGCGAGCCTGTGGTTCGATGCGAGCCGACGAGCGAGCTTGAAGGTGTACGTCACGGGTTGGACCCCAGCGGCATCCGCCAGCGAGAATTGCTGGCGACGAGATTCCCGGATTGGTCCGGGAGCCAATGCGCTGGCGGCTGGGCGGGCGTGGCGTCGGGACTCGGCGCGGTAGCTCCCTGGCTCTGCGAATCCGGATTTCTCACGGATCTGCTCTGAGCAGCGGCGCAACGGACCACCTGGCCGACCCGTTGCTGTCAAATGATCAGGCAATTTGTGGGCCGAGATGTCCAAGCCGCGACGATTCACGATAACCTGTTGTATATACGGTAGTTACGAAATTTGCTGAATCCGGAAATGTGGGGTTTTTGAACACTGTACTGTTCGATATTTATACATCATGATGATGATCATTGCGGGAGACCTTGGTGGGCGCTGCCGGTACCAACATAAATCGACTTCGGGATCATGCGGCGATTGTCGCGGCGCTCTGCCTGATCGCCGTGATGACGTTGCCGGCAGCCCCCGAGGCTGCTGCCGCCGCCGCACGGACACCGTGGTGGTGCGTTGCATGTGGCAGTATCGGCACCGCAGACTTGTTCCAGAATGTCGTGCTCTTCCTTCCGCTCGGCTTTGCGCTGGCGCTGGCCGGGCTGCGGCAGCGCTCGGCGATCATCGGGATCGTTGCGCTGACTATCGGGATCGAACTGTACCAGGCGCTGGCGGCTCCCGGCCGGGACGCCTCGGTTGGCGACGTGATCGCCAACACTGCGGGAGGGATTCTCGGGTGGCAATTGGCGCGACGCCGCGACGCGCTCCTGAGACCGTCCCGGCGCGAGGCGCTGGCTATGCTCGTTGCGGTGACTGTCACCTTTGCGATCATCGCGGCGATGACCACCCAGCTGCTGCAGCCAGCGATGCATGACGCGGAGTACACCCGCGCCAGACTGGCACCCGAAGTCGAGGGACGACCGCGATTTGGTGGGGAGGTCGTTGAGTTCACGGTCAACGGGCAAGCCTACAAGGATCGTGACGTCCCGGCCGGGCTGCCACGAGGCACGGTCGACGCGGGGATTACCGCGCAGTGGCCGGGTCCGTCCACAGGGACCGCAACCATCGCGCGGATCGACGGCGCCAGCGGCGACGCGGTGCTGTCAATTGACCAGCGCGTTGACCGGATTCGGATCCATGTCCATTCGCGCGCATCGACCTGGAGGCTGCGCAGCCCGGTGGTGGAGGTATCGGTCCCACCGGGAACTGTCGCCGGCGATACAGTGCACGCGAGATTCAAGTGGGAGGGTACGAGTGCGGCGCTCGTCGCGACATCCGTTCGCGGTGTTTCGCAGGCTGCGGGCCGTTACCGGGCGTCGGATGGCTGGATGTTGCTCAACCCGTTTACCGGCGGGATGGCGTTCGACCATCGCCGGAGCATATGGACGACGATCTGGTTGACAACGTGGGGGCTGCTCGCAATCTGGTACGGACGCGGGGCGGCCCGAAGACCGCCCCACAGTCCTGATCGGCATCACGCCGCTCGCTACCCGATCGTCACGTCGCCGCCACCGCGCGGCTTGAGCACCCAGGTGCCGTCGCCGCGAGGCACGAGGACCCCGCGAACGGTGATCGGCAACCCCGGACGAAAGATCGTGCGCGGCGCATTCTGGGCGGAATCGATGATCACGTCGGTGGTGATGGTCGTGTCGGTCGCAAGTCCGATCCGGACCAGCAAGTCGGGACCGGAAGCGAGGGTGTCGACGATCACTGCACCAGTCACGGACACCAAGGCGGCGTCCAGCATCCCGCCGCGGGCCGTGCGGGCCTCCGGAATGGTGACGACCGTCGCAACCGGAGGCGGCGAAACGCCCAGGGTTCCGATCAGTCCGTTGAGGACCACCGGCTGACCGTCGCGCTGGCCCGTGGTACCAAGCACCAGAACCGAGTCCCCGGCATTGTTCCCGGCGCGCCCCGGGCGATGCCTCGAACCGGGCAGGCGAATGGTAGCGCTACCCGACGCCAGAAACGTGGAGGAATCGCGATACACTTGCAGTGGTGCCTGCACGATGCCGCGGAGATAGACCCGCATTCCACCCGCCAGCTGTCGCGCTTCGGCCACCGTGACCTCGCGATAGCCGAGGCGCACCACCCTCCCCGCGGCAACGCCTCCGGGAGCAGCGGTCACCACGAGTGTCCCGGTGTCCCCGACGACCACGCCGATCGTGTCGCCGAGCGCGCGGCGGTCGACAACCACTCGGTAACTACCCACTGGCAGGCTGTCGAAGACGGCCAGTCCATTGGCGCCACTCACCGCGGTCCGGATGGTGTCGGTGCCGCCCGCTGCAAGGAGCGACACTCGCGCACCGGCAAACACGGTATCCCCGCTCGTCTGCGTGCCCGAACCGTCGCGGTCGAAAAAGAATCCCACGCCGATCGCACCCTGTGGCAGCGGGGGCAATCCGAGGTCGCTGCCGGCGTTGTCGCATCCGGCGATCGAGAGCACGATCATGAGGCAGGCTGTGATGCGCATCTTCAAAACTCCATCCGGACGCCGAGCCGCACCATGCGCGGATCTGATCGCCGACTGAGAAGCGTGCCGAAACCTTCGTTGGCCACCACCGGCAACACGAGGCGTCCGCCGCCGTCGACCGTCGCGCTGCGACTGGAATCGATCAGCAATGCGGCGCGATCCACGACGCCGGACTCCGAATTGACAAGGTTGAACGCATCAACGACGAGCGCGAGTCGCCGACCACCTGTGTTCATCCCGAGTGACGCGTGCAGGTCGATCGATTGCACCGGATCCTCACGGCAACTGTTGCGCTCGGCGATCCCGCCTGCCTGACTCGACAGGCAATCATTCATGGACACGAGTTCCGCCATCCCGGGGATGGCAGATCCCAGAAATGCGGGGTCGTTTCCGGATGACCCGTCGCCATTGATGTCGACGCCCGCTCGATAGCCCGGAGTGAACGGAAGGCCGGAGCGGTACCTGCCGCGAGCGGCAATCGTCACCGGCAACTTTCCGGGGAGCTCGAGCGAGACGGTGGCGGCAAGCCGGTGCGGCACGTCGAAGTCGGAGACGCCCTCGGACCACGACGGATCATCGGGAAGCGGCGACAGCCGGTCCTCCACGCGCGCCGAGCGCTGCCCTGTCACGTTGTCCCGCGCCTGCGACCAGGTATATGAGCCGAGAATCGTCACTCCCTGGGTGACCCGCCGCTCGACCGCGATCGTGCCGGCGTAGTAATCGGCGTACCCCGTCGAAGTGAGTCCGAACACCGCATCGAACTCGTTGAAGCGGCGGTTCGACCCGGTCGCTGCGCCGATCACGCCCCCATACTGCTGAAGCGAGCCGTACACCGATCGTCCGTCATTCGACGTGGATAGCGGTGCGACGGGAAGGTTGATGTCGTCACGTCGAAGCAGGTAATCAGCGTGCCGGTACCCACCGGTGACGGTGAGGGTCGTGCGTGCGCCGAGGGTTTGGGTAAGCGACAGGTCGGCACTTGTCGTCCGCGGGCGTCGCACGTCCGGACCGAACAGGGTAAGCGTCGGACGGGTGGTCTCGGACGAACCCGCGGTCGGCCATGTCTGCGAAACCGTGGCTGCGCCGGACGAGGACAGTTCCGTCCCGGGCTGCCACTTCGGCGAGGGATGACGCATCGAACTGTCCCGCGGCCAACCCGCCGCCCAACTGGATCACGGTGCGACCGGCGCCATCGGCGACCCACGACAGCGTACCGCGGGGCGCAATTACGAGCTTGCTCACCGGGCTGACCGCAGAGTTGATCCCGCTGAGCAGGCCCCACTGGACATTGGGAGCGCTCAACGTGACCGGCAAATTTTCCCGGTCGAGATGGACGCCGATGGAGACGACCAGGCGCCGCGAGATCGACCACCGATCCTGCAGGAAACCGCCGTACTGGGTGACTCCAATGCTCGTGGCGTCGGTGGGGTGGAGGGTCTCCGACCGGAAGCCCTGCGCCGCTGCAAAATCGGCAACCGATCCGTATGCGTACCGCGCGCCGATGCCGTCCGTGAACTCGAAGTCGTGAGTTCGCCGCTGAATGCTGCCACCCACCCTGATGAGATGGTTACCGAGTGGCACCGACACCACGTCATTCAACTCGATTGCCTGCTCCCCGAACCGACCCGCCGCCACTGCTGCGCCAAGCATGATGCCATCGTTGGCGAGCACGGTGGACGGGAGATCGCCGGCCGTCCAGTCGCGACTCGCCGTGTTGAACCCGACGCGAGCCTGGTTCATCCAGCCCTCGCCCGAAGCCACGAGCGCCAGTGCCGCTGAGAAATCGCTGCCCTCGACCCTGGTGCCAGCGGCATTGCTCAATGCGTTCCCGATCTCCGGGTTGTCCTCCGACCAGGATGCGACACCAGCGCGAGCCGTGAGCACGGTGTTCCCGCCCGGTGACCATGCTCCCTGCCCACCGCCGAGAAACTGTCGCGCCGACGCACGACCGGGGCGAGCCATGGATCGATGTCGCGTCCCGCTGCGGCCCGCAGGGAGGCGAGACGGGGTTGGTCCGCCTCGGTCAAAGTCTGCGCGAATGGCGCAGCGGTGGGCTGTCCGGCGCGCTCGTACTCGGCGTGAACCTGCCACGACAACGTGTCACCCTCGGAGCCCCCACCGAGGATCACCCCGACCTGTGCGGAGGTGACTGACGAATCGCCAGCGTTGTCAAGCGATGACGGCCCGAGCGAACTGCTGCCCAACCGTGCAAAGGGCCGGAAGAACGTCGGGCCGCCGCCGGAGGAACTCTGAGCGGAAACCACCGCGCCCTGGACGCCCCGGAACTCGGCGTCACGGGTGGCATCGAGTATGGCTGCCTGACTGGTTCCGCGGCGCAGGAAGACGGGCGACGGCACCGCTGCGGCCGGCAGTCCAGGGTGCCAGAGAAGGCGCTCCTCGATGCCATCGACCAGAAGGCGCGAGAAGGCGGGGCCCAGACCGTTGGCACTGGACAACAAGCCGCGCTCGCTGTTCCGGGCGGCATCGACAATCGACACGCCACGGGTGAGGTCAGTGAGGTCGGAATGTCGATCGAACTGGTCGAGTTCATCGCCCTGGACGACTCTCCCTGAAATCCCACCCAGTCGTGTGGCGCGCGGGTCGATCGTCTCGACCGCCTCGATCGGCGGAGGTCGCTGGGGCATCGTGATTGCCAGGTCCGTTGTCACCCCGGCATTCGCATCGACCGACGCAGCCCTCACGGGCTGGTACCCGACCTGCTCCGCGAGGACGGCATAGCGCCCCGGCGGAACGAGATCGAACGCGAATCGTCCCGCCTGATCCGTTGTTGCCGTGCGAAACGCGACCCCGCGACGCTCGAGGGTCACGAAGGCGCCCCGGACCGGCGAACCGGCTGGGTCGGACACCGTACCCGTGACCCGGGACGCGGTGATGCTCTGGGCTGCGAGCGGCGCGGATGCAAGGCTGGCGAGCAGCACCATCGCTGCAATGCGGGGAACTCCGAGGATGCTCATGGCGGACCCGGGTCGAGGAGGCGCACGTTCATGCTCGCCTGACGTTGCACGAGGGGTGCCACGACAAATGCCCCCATGCTCCAGGGATCGGCCGGCGCCAGCCTGCGCTAGATTGCAGGGGTGTCGCGCCTTTCCTTCCGTGCCCGTCTTTTCCTGGCGCTCCTGACGGCCACCGTGCTCCCGGTGACGATCGTCACCGGCGCTGGCGTCTATGTGCTGCAGAACCTTCCAAGTGTCCAGGTGGCGAAGGCTGTCACCGACCTGGAACGGACGTTCATTACGTTGAACCGCGAACTGGCACTCGACTCGTTGCGTGATGGCTCATTGCTCGCGCTCGACCGTCACCGGACCACCGTTGGTTATATCGTCGAGAAGACGCCGTTGGCGATCGACATCAAGGAATCGGTGCCGCAGGTGTTCGGTGCTGTCATGCTGATCGCCGCCGTGGTAATGGTGCTCACGGTGATGTTCGTCGGACGCAAGCTCTCGGCGCAGCTCTCGGCGCCCCTCGACGAGGTCGTGGACTGGACCGGTCGCATCCAGCGCCACGAGGTGCTCGACACCGATACGCCGGACGATCGGGGGATTCCCGAGTTCGCCGAGCTCCGCGCAGCGCTGCGCAACCTGGCGCATGGACTCGACCAGGCGCGTGATGCCGAGCTGGAGGCCGAACGTCTCCGTGCATTCGGTGAGGTCGCCCGCCGGGTGGCCCACGAGATGAAGAATCCGCTGACGCCGATCCGCCTGGCGGTTTCCCAACTCAGTCGCAATGCGACCCCCGAAACTCGGGAAGTGCTCGACGTGATCGCGGTCGAATCGGCGCGACTCGAGGCCATGGCCCGTGAGTTCGCCGAACTCGGCCGGCTGCCCGAGGGGATCGCCGCGCCTGTCGACCTCCGGGAACTGATCGACGATCTGCTCCGAAGCACCGTCCCAGACTCGATGCTCAGGGAGTTCGTCGCCGAACCGGACGTCCCGGAAATCAGCGGCTATTATGACCCCCTCCGCCGGGCCTTCAGCAACGTCTTCAGGAATGCTGTCGACGCTTGCAGTGGCGAGGGTTCGCTGAGGGTAAGGCTGAGATCGGGGGAGGGATGGGTGGAGGTCGCGATCAGCGACAACGGCCCGGGAGTGCCTGAGGCCCAGCGCGAAATGATCTTCCGCCCTTACTACACCGACAAGCGGGATGGCACCGGACTCGGGCTCGCGATTGTCCGCCAGACGATAGAGCAGCACGGCGGCGCCATATCGGTCTCGGATTCGCATGGTGGCGGCGCTACTTTCATCGTCCGATCTGGCGGTGGACGACGGCTGTTCGGTGCCTCCCTCTTGTTGCTCTCGTTGCGATGTCCAAACGCCGCCACCCACGTTCGGCCTCGGGCCGGCCGCATACGCGCCTTGAGGAGACCAAGGACCGGGTGGGGTGTGCTGGCGCAAAGCTTGCGCGGCCACCCCGTATGCCCCCCGTTAGCCCCCGTGATCGAGCTGCCCGACACCCCCCCGCTGGACACCGGCCCAGCTGGGCTGATAGCAGCCACCATAGCCTTCGCGCTTCATTGGGGTGGCTAACGCGCGGACGCACGGAGACGTGGACGAGGCGACCCATCTCGCCTTGCCAACTCGCTCGCCTCGGGCCGATACCACGATGAGTTCCTCGTCGGACTCCCCCGCATGCGCAGTATCCGCCCCTCATGTCCGTGTGGCTGCTCTTGCTTGGAATCATTTCATCCAACCTCGACCTCGTCCGCGCGGCCAACCTCTTTCTGTTTGGCGTCTCGTCACTGCTGGTTGGTGATGCGCTGCGACGGCTGCATGCTCCGACAGTCGGGGTCGCCGCAGTCGTGGTCACCATGTTCAATCCCGCCCTGCTCACGATCGCTGGAACGCTCAGGTCCGAAACTTTATTCTTGACGCTGACTACTGTCGCGTTGTGGGCGACCATCGCGACGCGCAGTTCGAGCGGAAAACCAAGAACCGCACTTGCAGCAACCGCTGCCGCGGCCGCATTTCTCACCAGGTCGGCTGGACTTTCGGTACTGGGGGCGATCGCGATGCGAGCGATCTTCAGCACTCGCCGGACGGCCCTTATCACGGCAGCGATCGCGTTGACGGCAGGAGGGTTTCTGGTTCGGCTACACGGGGCGGGCGTCAGATGCGACGGTTGGTCGAAGTTACGCCTTGGACTTGGCGCAAATTCCCGGAGCCCGCGGCCATCGCGAAGCGCATGGCAATCGTGACGGTCTCACACATCATCCGCACACCGTTTCTTCAGTTCGGTGCGCCAAACCTTCCGGGACACCACTCGACACGGCGTTTTACGTACTGCTGTTCGGCGGCGCCTTCATGGTGGGAATCTGGCACCTGTACACTCGTTGGCCCGCAGCGGCAGTCCGCCTCGTCCTCGCTCTCGGCCTGCTCGTGGTCTGGCCTTGGGCGCTGCCGCGACTCGTTACGCCGACCGTTCCGTGGGTCGTGGTTTCGATGCTTCTGGGCGTCCGCGCGATCGCATCGCGGAAGAGCGACCGGACAGGGAACCTGGAGTATGAGTTTGGCGGCGGCAGCCCTCGCAGTGGCGGGCATCAGCTCGGCGGCGGCGGCGAACGTCGCAAGATCGATGCCGGCGCAGATGGTTGGCTGATCGAGAACGATGCGCACGACCGGAGGCTCCCTACTTCATGCCTGCTGCCCGCTAGTCCGAGACTCGATCCCGTCCAGCGCCGTGATCGCGACAGCCGACCCGGCGACGATTTACTATCTCTCAGGTCACCGGACCGCCCGATCTTGGAACGTGGACGGCGCGATTCAGCCGTCTGCTGTCGGTCGAGGCTGGCACTTCACGTCTAATAATTTTGACGCGAAGTACGGTGAATGAACAGAACATGGATAGGCGATGACTTCTTCGTCGTTGTGAAGAGATGACCGTGTTGCAGCATTTCCCACTCGGCACCGTTCTGTTCGCCGCGCGACACGAAGAAAGAGACGATCGCGACGCCTGCCACGCGCTAGGGAAGCACAAGAGCGAAGTCGGCGTCGATTCCTGATTCGTTCGTCGAGTTTTGGCGACAGCGTCGCCTCCACGGCCGCCGCCGACTTCGATTACGATCGTCACGATGTTCGAGATGTCGCACGATGCTATCGGCACATGAATTGCCCTTTGGCGGTGCGTTGGGACTGTCAGCGGAGGAATACCTGTACCGACCAATCCAGTACATGTGCGTGAGCCATCGGCTACCGGGGTGTGGCGATTCCCGCGGGCGTCCGGTGAGAATCGCGGATGAGCCAGTCTCTGCCTCACCACGTTCCCGGACCCCGCACCGTACGCCCGTTGGCCAAGGGCGACCGGGTCGTCGTCATCGGCGCCGGCCCGGCCGGCCTGACCGCGGCCTACCTCCTCGCCAAGGCCGGCCACGCGGTGACGGTGCTCGAGGGCGACACCATCGTGGGCGGCATCTCCCGCACCGCGCAGTACAAGGGCTTTCGCTTCGACATCGGCGGCCACCGGTTCTTCACCAAGATCCAGCCGGTCGAGGATCTGTGGAACGAGATCCTGGGCGACGACTTCATCAGCGTTCCCGCGCATGTCCCGCATCCACTACGACGGCAAGTACTTCGACTATCCGCTGAAGGCGATGAACGCGCTGAGCGGGCTGGGCATCATCAACGCCGTCCGCATCGTCCTCAGCTACCTCAAGGCGCAGCTTCAGGCCCTCGCCGATCGAGGACAATTTCGAGCAGTGGGTGACGAACCGGTTCGGCAAGCGCCTGTACGAGATCTTCTTCAAGACGTACACCGAAAAGGTGTGGGGCATCCCCTGCACCGAGATTCGCGCCGAATGGGCCGCGCAGCGCATCCAGGGCCTCTCGCTGGCCCGCGCCATCCTGAATGCCACCGCCTTGCAGCGCCGCAGCGTGCACATCAAGAGCCTCATCAATGAGTTCCGGTATCCGCGACTCGGCCCCGGGCAGATGTGGGAGGTGTGCACCGACCGTCTTCGCGAGATGGGCTCGGAGGTGCTGCTCGGCACACTTCGTCCGGCAGATCCGGACGGTTGACGGTGAGGTCGTCGGGGTCGACGTGGAAACCGCGGACGGTCCGCAGTTTTTTGCAGCCGACCACGTGATCTCCACGACCGACGTCCGGTCGCTCGTCCGCGCGCTCGAGCCCGCGGTGCCCGCACCGCGTGCGCGCCGCGGCTGAGGGCCTGCGTTACCGGGACTTCCTCGTGGTCGCGCTGATCCTCGAGACCGAGGATCTCTTCCCCGACAACTGGATCTACATCCACACGCCCGGGAGTCCGGGTCGGTCGCATCCAGAATTTCAACAACTGGAGCGCCGCGATGGTGCCCGACGCCGGGACAAACCTGTCTCGGCCTCGAGTACTTCTGCTTCGAGGGCGACGGTCTCTGGGAATCGTCCGACGACGAACTCGTCGCCCTTGCGGCACAGGAACTGGAGCAGCTCGGCCTGGTGCCGCCGGGACTCGTTCGCGACGGTACGGTGATTCGCATGCCCAAGGCGTACCCGATCTACGACGCCGAGTACCGCGAGCATCTCGACAATGTGCGCGACTGGATCGACCCGATCCCGAACCTGCACACGGTCGGGCGCAACGGGATGCACAAGTACAACAACCAGGACCACTCGATGCTGACCGCGATGATGGCGATCTGGAACATGCAGGGCGCATCGCATGACATCTGGGCAGTGAACACCGACTTCGAGTATCACGAGGAGCAGCGACTCGAGAGCCCCGCTGCCGCCGACGCCGCAACCGGCGGGCGCGGCGCAGCGGAGGGCATCATGACCGCCAGGCCGCGCCTCAGCGTGATCATGCCGGCACACCAGGCCGCGCACCTTCTCCCCGACACGATCGGCGGCGCTCCAGGCCAGTACGCTGGCTCGGTCCGACTGGGAGCTGATCGTCGTCGACGACGCAAGTCGTGACGGACACCGCCGAAGTTGCGGCGCGACTGGGCTGACCGGCGTGATCCGGCTTCCGTCGCCACCGCGCGGCCCTGGCGGTGCTCGCAACGAGGGCGCACAGGTCGCGTCGGGTGAATGGCTGATGTTCGTCGATTCGGACGTGCGGGTGCATCCCGATGCGCTCGCGCTGATGGTCGACGCCATGATCGTGACACCGACCGCGCTGGTGGCCGTGTTCGGGTCCTACGACGCCAGCCCGAGGCGCGCGGCCTCGTGAGCGAGTACCGCAACCTGCTGCACCGCTACACCCACCTGGTGGGCGCCGGCGAAGCGGAGACGTTCTGGGCAGGTTGTGGCGCCGTCCGCCTGGATGCGTTCCGTCGGGTCGGGGGATTTGACACTGCGCGGTTTCCGCGGCCCCAGATCGAGGACATCGACCTCGGCTATCGCCTGCGCGATCGTGGCGGGCGGATCCTGCTCGACCCCCGCATCCAGGGTACGCACCTGAAGCGCTGGACGCTGATGAGCATGTGGCGGACCGATCTGTTGGATCGTGGTATACCGTGGATGGGCTTGCTCATCGAGCGTCGCCAGCGCAACGCGACCGCGCTCAACACCGGTCGCGCGGAACAGTTGAAGGTGGCCCTGGCCGCACTGGGTGTGTCCCTGCTGGTCGTCGCAGCGGTGCTCGGGAGCATGGTGCTGGCGTCCGCCGGCGTGACTGCGCTCGTGGCGCTCGTCATGACCAACCTCGCCGTCTACCGCTGGTTCGCGGCCCAACGGGGTTGGCGCTTTGCCCTCTCGGTGATCCCGCTTCACCTCGGCTATTATGTCAGCAACTCCGTGGCTGCAGCAATCGGTACTGCTCGCCACCTTATCCGCCTGCCACCCCCGGTGCTGATTCATGCATGAGAACCGACTGGAGGCCGCGTCGCCCCGATCCCCCATCGCACGGGGACCCGACCGGAGGGCGCAGGACCGGCGCGCGCAGCCGAGGGAGCCCGAAATGGGCCTGCTCTTCGCGCCACTGCACAAGCGCGCGCTCGGTTTCGGTGTCGGCGCGGCATCGGCGTTGCTGACACTGCTGATGACCGCGGTTCCACTGGTCACGGGCACGACTGACGAACTCTCACTGCATCTGGTTGCGCAGTACTTCAATGGGTACACCGTGACCTGGCCCGGTGCGTTCGTGGGTGCCGCATGGGCCGGATTCGTGGGGTTTGTGGCAGGCTGGTTCGTGGCATTCGCCCGCAACGCCGTGCTCGGCATACGACTCGTCGTGCTGCGGGCCCGGGCTGAGTTCATGCAGACCCGCGACTTTCTCGATCACATCTGAATTCTGTTCCGGAGCATCAATTGAGTGACTTGACACAGGAAGAGGCGCGTGAAGTCGAGCGCGTCATGATGAAGCTCAACGCGCAGGCCTGGGGCGTGTCATTCGGCCTGATCTTCGGGCTTGGATTGTTCATCGCCACGATCATCCTCGTGATCAAGAGTGGCGAGAACCCCGGCCAACACCTGGAGCTCCTGGCGGTGTATTTCCCCGGCTTCCGGGTCAGCACACTGGGCGCGTTCATCGGCTTCGTGTACGCCTTCGTCGTGGGCTACGGATTCGGCCGCCTGATCGGCTGGGTCTACAACATGTTCGCCGGAACTCGCCGATAGCGGCGGGGTCGCCTCACCGGCGACCACCTCAGCTACCTTCCGGGTGCGTTGCGGGCCCGGCGCCAGCGGACTGGCGGCGCGATGCCCGCGTCACCTCCCCTGTCCGGTCCCGCGAATGAGCACGAAAATCCTGATCGTCGACGACGAGACCAACATTCGCCGGATGGTCGGTGCGCTGCTCAAGGCCGAAGGGTTCGACGTGGCCGAGGCACCCAACGGCAACGCTGCGCTCCTCGCCATCCCCGACGTACAACCAGACCTCATCCTGCTCGACCTGATGATGCCCCCGGGCCCCGACGGCCTGGCAACCCTCGAACAGATCCGCAGGGGCGACGCCGACATCCCGGTCATCATGATGAGCGGCAAGGCCCAACTCGCCGACGCCGTGCGCGCCGTGCAGATGGGCGCATTCCAGTTCCTCGAGAAGCCCCTTGCGCCAGAATCGCTGCTTGTCGCGGTGCGGTCCGCCGAGACGCTGGTGCGTACGCAGGCAGAAAACCGCGCCCTTCGCGAGCAACTCGGTCCCGAGCCCGACCTCATCGGATCCAGCGCCGAGATCGAGCGAGTTCGCGAGCTCATCGCCCAGGTTGCTGCCACCGACGCGCGGGTGCTGATCCTCGGTGAGAGCGGCACCGGCAAGGAGCTCGTCGCCAATGCGATCCATCGCCTCTCTTCTCGCGCTTCGCAGGCGTTCGTGTCGGTGAACTGCGCGGCGATTCCCCGGGACCTGGTCGAGAGCGAAATGTTCGGCCATGAACGCGGAGCATTCACCGGGGCCACTGACCGCCGGATCGGTCGGTTCGAGCTTGCCGATGGCGGCACGCTCTTTCTCGACGAGGTTGGCGACCTCCAGCTCGAGGCGCAGGCAAAGCTTCTGCGTGTGCTCGAGAGTGGCGAGATCCAGCGGATCGGTGCCGAACGAGGTAGACGAGTCGACATCAGGGTCCTGGCAGCGACGAACCGCCGCCTGGAGGAAGCCGTCGCGACCGGCGGATTCCGCGAGGACCTGTATTTCCGCCTCAATGTTTTCCCGATCGAGGTGCCACCACTGCGGGAACGGCTCGGCGATCTCCCAGAGCTGGTGCGTCACCTCGCTGCGCGCCTGCGGCCACGACATCCCACGCGGTTCACCGATGAGGCCCTGCGCCAGCTCGGCGCGCACTCGTGGCCCGGGAACATCGGGAACTGGCCAACCTCGTGGAACGGCTGTCGATCGTGGGCGGCGACGAAGTGACCGGAGAGCTCGTGCCCCGCGTGCTGCGGATCACGGCGCCCGCTGCACCCGAGCCCGGGGCGGGGGAATCGTTCACGGGCGGTGACACCCGTCCGCTCACCGATCGTCTCGATGATTACGAGCGCAACCTGATTGAGGGCGCATTGCACGCCGCATCGACAAACATTGCGGAAGCGGCGCGCTTGCTGAAGACCGATCGCGGGAACCTGTACCGCCGGATGCGTCGGCTGGGAATTCGTGGAGGTGGTGAATGAAATGCTCGACTCCTCAGCGGCGGTGGCTGATCCCGTTCGCCCTCATGGGCCTGGTCCTGATAGCGCCGCATGAAGGCGCCGCGCAGGACTCGACCCGTACCATCGATTTCAGCGCCATGGATACCCTGCCCGGTGACGAAATTCCCGATCCCGTCCTGCGGGCCGCGATCGCACAGTTCAATGCGCCGTCGACGACGCGAACCCACGGCACCCTTGTCGTGACTGCGGGCAACACGATCGACGGATCGCTCGGTGTCCACCGCGGCACATTGCGCGTTGCCGGGACGGTGAGGGGTGACATCGTTGTCCTGAACGGTGACCTGCGGATCGACGACGGCGGCCGGGTGGTGGGCAACATCGTCGTGCTCGGCGGCCGTATCGTGCTGGCCCCTGCGGCCATGCATCAGGGGAGCCGGCGTGAGTTCGCCGGCGTTGCCCCGGTGGGCACGCAACCCGACGGAACGATCACCATGCGGGCCCGCCGGCGCGGGCTTTCGGAGTACACGTCGGCGAGTGCCACGTTCGTCACGGGACCCGTGCAGACCACCGTTCGCGCGGAAGCTGATGCGTACAACCGGGTCGAGGGGCTGCCAATCGTCATCGGGCCGACGCTGCGGTGGCGGCCGGATGACGCCACTGCCGTTCGCGTTCACCTCGCGGGTATCGTGCGGACTGCAGCCGACCCCGACGGACTGCGCAACGACTTCGGGTGGCGCGCAGGAATCGAGATCGCACGACTCGATCCCGTGCCGCTCACGCTGAACGTCGACGGCGGCTCCGCAATCGTGCCGCTCGTGGACCAGGCCTTCTCCTCCCTCGAATCGGGGTTGAGCGCGTTCCTGATGCGTCGCGACTATCGTGACTGGATGAACTCCAGCGGTGTCGGGATCCGGCTCGCCTACCGTCCGCAGCCGACTCTCTCTGCGAGCATCGGTGCACGCTGGGATCGCGAACGGACTGTCCGCGCCGTCGACGCCTTCACGCTGCTCCGGGCTGACGAGGTCTGGCGACCAAACCCGGCGATCGACGACGGCGACTACCGGACGCTTGGTGCGACCGTTCAATGGGACAGCCGCGACGACCCGACGAGGCCGCTTTCTGGCTGGCTCGTTCGCGGAGGCGTCCAGCACATCACCAGCGACAAGCTCAGCCCGATCACGCTGCCGAGCCTGGTGCGCGATGACATGCCCACGACCAACTACGGGTCGACCGACATCGAGTTCGATATCCGTCGGTACCTCCGCCTCGATCCCCGGCAGGCGGTTCATGTCCGCGTTGCCGGCGGCGGATGGGTGGGCGGAGATCCGCTCACCGTTCAGCGGCGTCGCTCGATGGGTGGCGCCGATCCCCTGGCCGGGTTCGGGTTCCGGGAAGTCACCTGCGACCGCCGACGCCGACCGGACCCGGCCGCGACCGCACTCTGTGACCGCCAGCTGATCGCCCAGGTCGAGTTGCGCCGCACGTTCGACGTCGGCATCAACACGCGTCTCGCTGGTTTTTCGCTCGGCCTCGAGCAGGCCGACGTGATTGTTCTCGCGGATGCCGGAACGGGCTGGGTTGCGGGGTCGGGGGCCGGTCGGGTTCCGGCAGACCGCATCCAGGCGTTCGATGAGTGGCTCGCCGACGTCGGGGTGGGGATCGAGGGCCGACTCTTCGGGGTCTTTGTGGCCAAGTCAGTCACCGACAGTGACGGTCCAAGGGTCTCCGTACGGCTCCGCCGCCGCTTCTGACCTCCGTGGCGCGACGACTGCTACTCCTCTTCGCCGTGCTTTGCGGCGTGCCGACCATGGCGTCGGCGCAATCGTTGCGCCTGGAAATGAAGACACACCCCGAACGTCGCACGCCGCTGATCCGCCTTTACAACCTGTTCGATGAGGATCGCTGGCGCGACGCGCTCGTGGAGAAGTCCTACCCCATACGCCTGCATTGGCGATTGCAACTCTGGCGCTCCCGTGCGGGGTTCGACACCCCCGGACCCGTCAATGAATGGGATGTCGTCATCCGCCGGGAGCCACTGCTCGAGCAGTACCGTTTTACCGAGACGGTAGGCGGGAGGCGGGTCATGGACACCGCATTCTCGAGCGTCGAGGAGCTTCGGTATCACTACGAACGTCAGCAGGAAGTGGCGGGGGTGGCGCCGACGCGGGATGGTGAGTGGTATTACGCGGTCAGGCTCGAGGTCACGACGTTGACGTCAGCAGATTTTGACCGTCTGGAACGCCTGCCGGGGGGTGCGGCACCCGCAAGTGGCCTGGGCGCGCAGATCGCCCGGCTCCTGGTGAGCCTCAGCCTTCCCTCGGCAAGGCTCGCGCAGGAATCGCCGGTGTTCAGGGTCGCGGCGCCGGAACTGAATCAGCCCGCTGCGGTCGCACTCAGTGGGTGCGGATTGCCTCGAGTGCGTCTTCCCCATAAAAGAGCCGGATGTATTTCATCTGGGTGGGCGTGAGCCGACGAATCGCCCACGACAAGTGGACGAAATGCGGCTCGGTCGGGACCTGCAGCGGGTGCATGCCGCATTCCGATGGAAGGTGACTGCCCTTGCGGGTGTTGCACGACGAGCAAGCCGTCACGACGTTGTCCCACGCATTGGTACCACCCCGCGACTGCGGCACGACGTGATCGCGCGTGAGACACTCACGGGGCCGGAACACAGCCGGTGTGCGGGCGCAATACTGGCAGCGGTAGCCATCACGGGCGAACAGGAATGTGTTGGTGACCTGGCGACGGAAGCGGCGGGGAACGTGCACGAACCGGACGAGACGGATGATGGCGGGACTCGGCATTCGCATTCGGACGCTGCGTATCACCTCGTTCCCGTCGGCCTCCACGATCTCGGCCTTCCCCTCGATGACGAGCCTGAGCGCCCGACGGGTCGGAACCATGGTGAGCGGCTCGAACGATGCATTGAGGGCAAGACAGCGCACCCACGGCTCCGGGAGGGGACATCCATGATTATCATGGCGCCCCCTGCGAGACAAGGGGAAGGCGCCCGCCGAGCCAGGTCGCGCGGACCGCGTCGGTACCACTTTGCAGCACCGCTTCGATCGGGTCGGATGCGTCACCAACCGCTATCGCAACCACATCCCCCCAATACCCCGGCGAGAGCGCGCCGATGCTGCTCCCAAGTCCGAGTGCCTCCGCGCCACCCAGAGTCAGCGCCCGCAGTGTTTCCTCGGCGGTCCAGCCTGCCAGCAGGCGCGCCTCGCGTGCCTCGGCCAGCAAGTCGATCGGGGCAACGCTGACTTCCGAGTCCGTGCCAAGACCAACTCGCAGCCCCGCGCGCCACGTAGCGGTCGATCGGCGCCCGGGCGGCGTGGTGCCGCATGTTGGAGCGCGGACAATGGGCGATGGCGCACTGGTGCCGGACGAGACGGTCGACATCGGGCTCATCAACGTGCAGGACGTGAATGCAGAGCGTGTCCGGACCCAGCACTCCGTGAGCGTCCAGCCACGCGATCGGCGACACCGGTTCCACCGAAGGGCGCGGCACACCGCGCGCTCGCCACATCTCCGCGAACGTTCCGGTGAAGTCGCGCAGGAGATTCACTTCATCGAGCGGGTTCCGCGACGTGCACCGCAATCGGTACGCCGTGCGCCCGGGCGAGCTCGGCGCTGGCGCGGTACAGCGGCACCACTCACGGTATATGGCGCGTGCGGGGAGACGCCGAGTCGCGATGCGACCGGTAGCGTGATGCGCCAGTCGCGCGAGGTCACGCTCGAAGACTTTCATCGCCGGTTCGCACTGTTCGGGGTGCATCCCGAAGACTTCGTGGTGCGCCACCCCGCTCGCCCGCAGGTGCGCCAACGCTGCGATCACCTGCCCGGTACTGCCCGTGTCACAGACCGTCGTCACGCCCTGTCGCCAGCAACTTTCGATGCCACGAGCTGGCTGCGTCGAAAAACGCCTCCTCGCTCCGGCCGGACTTCACGGCGATGAGGTGACGGATCCACTCGGCAAAGTTGTCGTCGTCCACGATGCCGGCGAAGCCGGTGAGTTCCAGATGGGTGTGAGTGTTGACGAAACCCGGAGCAAGGGCACATCCAGGATACGAAACGGTTGCACAATCCGGCGGTGACGGCACGGTGACATCGGGGCCCGCAGCGACAATCCGGCCGGCGTCGTCGATCAACACCGCGCCGTCTGCGACCACCGGCCCGGAGACGGGAAGCAGCCACGGCGCGGCGAGCCTGAGCAGCGTCAGGGCCCTCCGCCGGGGCGGAACGGCGAGTGCAGCGGACAGAACTCCTTCGGCTCGGACCCGGGGGCGAAAGACCTCGACTCACGGACATCTTCGGGGCAGAACGGCGTCGCCTTGAACCCGGTCGTCCGGTCGATCTCCACCGACACCATGACCTGCTCCGGCTCGGGCCACGCGGGTGGCGCTTTGCGTCGCTGGTATATCTCCAGCATCATCGTGGTGAACGCCGGCGCTGCCAGGCGACCACCCTGCGCATTGGGCATGATCTTTTCGGGTCGATCGAACCCGATCCACACACCCGCAACGAGATCCGACGTGAAGCCGACATACCATACGTCGCGATAGTCATTGGTCGTGCCGGTCTTCCCGCCCGACGGGATCTGGAACCCGGCCCGATACACATGCGTCGACCCGGTGCCGTTGGTGACGACGCCGCGAAGCGCCGAGGTGAGCGACCACGCCACGGCGTCGCTCAACACCTGCACCCGTTCGACTTCCGGTTCCCAGAGAATGTGCCCGTCGCTGTCCTCGACCCGGAGGATCGCATTGGGAACAACCCGGGTGCCGAGGTTGGCAAAGGTGGAATAGGCCGCGATCAGCTCGAGCGGATGCACCGATGCAGCGCCCAGCGTGATCGCCGGCACGCGGGGCAAAGGCGTGGTGATCCCGAACCGGCGCGCCATCTGGACGATGTTGCCGACACCGGCACGTAGGCCCATCCGGACGGCCACGGTATTGGTGGACTTCCAGATTGCCTCACGCATCGACATCGACGCGCCGCTGAAGCGTCCGTCATAGTTGCCGGGTTCCCAGTTCGGCTGACCTGAGATGGGAATCGAGACCGGCGAATCGACTTCGTAGTCGTCCAGCGACATTCCCTGCTCGAGGGCGGCCGCGTACACGATCGGCTTGAACGTCGATCCGGGCTGGCGTTCGGCCTGCACCGCGCGGTTGTACTTCGAATCGCCGAAGTCGCGACCGCCGACCATCGCCAGGATGTTTCCGGTCTTGGCCTCCATCACGACCGACGCACCTTGCAGGTAGGGCGAGTTGTTGCTGTTACCCTCGGCGCCGCGCTGGCCGCTCTCGAGATAGTCGGCATAGCTCTTGTGGGGGAACGCGCCGAGTTCGTCCCGCTCGATTCGCTGGAGCTGCTCCTCCATCGCCCGCTCGGCCGCGGCCTGGGCGTCGAGATCGAGCGTGGTGTAGATCCTGAGGCCCTTGCTGTAGAGGTCGCCCCCGAATCGCTTGCCCAACTGGATTCGGACATACTCGACGAAATACTCGCCGAGCGTGCTGTTGTCGGGCCGGGCAGACAGCGTGAGCGGATAGGCCTTCCAGGTGTCGGCCTCCTCGGCGGTCAATGCGCCGTCGTCGTGAAGGAGGTCGATGACCACGTTGCGACGCGTCACCGCCGCGCGCGGGCTCTTGCGCGGGTTGTAGCGCTCGGGCGCCTTTGGCAGGGCTGCGAGCATCGCCGCTTCGGCAACGTTGATCAACTCGGAGGACTTCCCGAAATAGCGTTGCGACGCTTCCTCGACGCCGAAGGCCCGGCTGCCAAGCGAAATCTGGTTCAGGTACAGCTCGAGGATGCGGTCCTTCGAATAGCGCTTCTCGATCTCGGTTGCGAAGCGTGCCTCGCGAATCTTCCGCGGGATGCCGCCGATGCCCCGGCGCCGGCGGTCGATCTCGGTGGGGAACAGGTTCCCTGCCAGCTGCATCGTGATGGTGGAAAAGCCTTCGTTCATCCCGCCGCTCAGGATGTTGTTCTTGATCGCGCCGAAGAAACGGATCCAGTCGACGCCGTGATGCTCGTAGAACCGCTTGTCCTCGACGGCAAGAAAGGCCGCCGGGATCGCCGGGGACATTTCACGAAGCGTCTTGACCGTGCGCCGTTCTGTGCCGTAGTCGGTGATACGGCGACCGTCGGCCGCGTAGACCTTGGAGGCCTGGATGGGGTCGAACTCGTTGAGCCGGCTGATGGCCGGACACGCCGATCCGGCGCAGGCGGTGTACCAGGCAGCCAGGATTACGCCCAGCGACGCGACGAACGAACCAGCGAGGAGGTAGCCGACCCGTTTCCGGTTCGGTGCCCTCTTCCACCAGCGGCGGATCCGGGTTGCAGTGCTATTCATGTCGCGGAAGCTATCGTGGGCCGGGTCACCTTGCACGTCCCCGCTCGCCAACGGCATCTTGTGCCCCATGAACCGCCTCCTGGACGTCCTCACCGCGCGGGGCATGGTGCACGACGCCACCCCCGGCCTCAAATCCCGCCTCGCCGCGGGCCCGCTCGCCGGATACGTGGGATTCGACCCGACCGCTGCATCGTTGCACGTCGGCAATCTCGTGCCGGTGATGGCACTGGCCTGGCTGCAACGTCTTGGCGGCCGTCCAATCGTGCTCGTCGGTGGCGGTACCGGGTTGGTGGGTGATCCATCCGGCAAGCGGGCAGAGCGGCCAATGCTCGACTCCGCCCTGGTGGCGAGCAATAGCGCGGCACTGCAGGCGCAGCTCGCGCGCTTCTTCGACTTCAGTCCCTCGGCCACCGGCGCGCTGTTGCGCGACAACGCTTCGTGGTTGGCCCCGCTCGGCCTGTTCGAGTTCCTGCGCGAGGCCGGGAAGCACTTCACGGTGAGCTACATGCTCCAGAAGGACAGCGTGAAGTCGCGACTCGAGACCGGGATCTCGTTCACCGAGTTCACCTACATGCTCGTGCAGGCGTACGACTTCGCTCGGCTCGCCGAGACCGACGACTGCGAGCTGCAGATGGGTGGCAGCGACCAGTGGGGCAACATCACCGCCGGGATCGAGCTGGCGGCACGCCGCGATGGCCGGAAGCTGCACGGTCTGGTGGTCCCGCTGCTCACCACTGCGCAGGGCGCCAAGTTCGGGAAGAGTGAGCAGGGCAATGTCTGGCTGGATCCCGAGCGCACCTCACCATACGCCTTCCATCAGTTCTGGCTTCAGGCCGACGACGCCGACGTCCGGCGGTTGCTGTCGTTCTTCACGTTCATCGAACTCGACGAGATCGATGTCCATCATGCGAAGCACGCACGACGGACCCGGGCCAGCGATCGGCGCAGCGCCGGCTGGCCGACGACGTCACGGGACGGGTACACGGTGCCGATGCAGTGCGGCGGGTGCGTGCGACGGCGGCGATCCTCTTCGGTGGCGGCGACCTCCGCGGCGCAGACGAGGGCATCCTCGCCATGGTGGCGGCGGAGGTCCCCACCGTGACGGTTGATTCGGAAGCGCTCGACGTTGGGATACCGATTGTCGATGCGTTGGTGATGGCGTCCCTCGCGGCCTCGAAGGGCGACGCTCGGCGCGGACTCGACGCGGGCGGGTTCTCGATCAATGGAGAGATCGCCGAGGCGGGGGCGGTTGTCACGCCCGCCGACCTGCTCGCCTCAAGCGTGGTGCTGCTCCGCAAGGGGAAGCGCAACTGGGCGGCGATTCGCCTTGTGTCCTGACTCACCGGCTGCATGACGGCACCGATCTTGACGGTGGCCATCTGCACCAGGAACCGCGCTGCGTCGCTTGAACGCACCCTGCAGCGCTTGGTAGATGTGCCGCATCCGCCAACGTCGGCGTGGGAAGTGATCGTCGTCGACAACGGGTCGACCGACGGAACCCAGGGTGTGCTCCAACGATTTGGCCCACTCCTTCCGATTCGCACCCTTGTCGAAACACAGCCCGGAATCTCGGTGGCGAGGAACCGCGCGATCCGTCACGCCATTGGAAGATGGATTGCCTGGACCGACGACGATGTTCTCGTGGGGGACGAGTGGTTGACCACGTATCACCGCGAGCTCACTTCATCGACTCCGCCTGACATCGCGGGTGGACCGATTGTCCCCCAGTTCGAGGCAGAGCCTGACGCCTATGTCAGCGAGGTTGTCCGACAGTTTCCCCAGGTATTTGCCCTCCTCGAACTGGGACCGCTGCCTGGACCGTTTCCACCGGGACGTGTTCCATATGGCGCAAACATGGTGATTCGACGCGACCTGCTGGGCGTGGGGTTCGATCCGGACTTCGGCCTGGGTGGCGGGGTTCCGGTGTCCGGCGAGGACACCGTCCTCCTCGAGCACCTGGTGGCGGAGGGCGCATCCACCCGCTGGCTGCCGAGCGCCTCGGTGGTGCATGTGCTGCCGGCGTATCGGCTCACTGAGGCATTTGTCCGGAACTGGGCGTACGTTGGTGGGCACACCAATGTTCGCGAGTCGCTGCGAAAGCCAGGCACAAAGCGGACCTTCCGCATTTGGATATGGATGTTCACGCATGCGCTGCGCACGCTCGCGCGCACGTCGGGCCCGGCCCCGGCAAACCTGGCCGCCCGGGTGCACCATGATTTCCGGAAGAACGCGGCGCGTGGAATGATGTCGGAGTTGTTTCGCGTGTCGTGAACGAACGGCGTCAGGGACTCAGCGTCCGAGTTCTTCCGTCAAGCTGTCGATGACACGCTGGGCGAGGGGGCCGGCCTCATACTGGGTCCACGCGGCGTCCAGACCCGCCGCAAAGTCCGCAAACCTGCCAGATCGCCAGGCATCCACCAACGAGAGTAACGCCGCATCGAGTTCGTCCCGCGTGCACGCGATCCCGATGCCATTGCTCGTGACCAGATCGGCAGTTGCGCCGTCGGCGATCGCGAAGATCGGCTTTCGCATTCCGATGTACTCATATGCCTTCGCGGGAATCTGCAGCGGCTGGCCTTCCGCGATGAGCAGGCCGCAGTCTGCGTCGGCAAGCACCTGAAGGGCGACCGCCTGCGGGACTGGCGGCTCCGCGGTTGCCACGCCCGACAATCCCAGTCGCTCGATGGTGTCACCCAGCAATTCCCCCGGGACCTCGAAGCTTCCCACGAACCTGATCCGGATGGCATCGTCGGCAAGCTGCCCCGATTTGCGGAGTCTTGCGAGCGACTCGAGAATCGGCACCGGCGAGCGAGGGCCGTACAGCGTGCCGACGTGCGCCAGCTCAAGCCGTGATCCGAGGTGCGTTGACGATGCGGTCACCGCCAACTCCTCCTTCGCGAAACTGCACGGAAGGACCAGTGGAGGAACGATCGAGTATCGACTCTTGAGCCGCGCAGCGAGCGCGGGCGTGGTGACGAGCACGCGATCCGCCCGGCGCATGATCATCGCCTCGATTTTCTCGAGCGTCCTCGCAGCCCAGCCTGTTTCGTTGTTGAACGGATTGCCGACGATCGGGTCGTGCAACCACGCATACCAGCGGGTTGCCGACGTCGGCAACCCGCTCAACCTCGCGGCCAGGTGCACCGAGACCACAGGAGAAACGGAAATCACGAGGTCGGTGGGCTCCTCACGAAGGAGTCGGCGGAGCGCCCAGGCCGCAGGCACGATCCAGCGATTCGCACGATCGGGAAAGTACAACGCCCTGACCACACGGCGGGCCCATCCTTCGGACTCGACAGAGCTGTTGCGAGCTTGAGGCTTCCGGGAGTCGCCGCCTTCGCGCGCGCGGCGGCGGTGCTTCCATTTCACCGCACTCCGTACCGGGTCCCACCACGGTTTCACGCGCTCGACATCCAACCCCGTTGGGATGGGCTTCCCGTAGGCCTCGTCCAGCGCCGGTGCCTCGCTGATCGGCGGGGTGATCACCCTCACCCGTACACCGCGAAGAGCAAGCGCGCGCGCGAGCCGCCAATCGGTCTTTCCCGCCACCTCCGACGATGGCGGGAAGTGCCAGGAAATGATGATGATCGATAGGGGTCGGTCCCCCCGGTCCGGTGCTGTCATGGCCAACAATCTACTCCCGGACCTCGACTGCTCGCGGGTCGGCGGCCCCGCTCGTCGCAACGTTCCAACAATGCAGTGCTCATGCCTTGGGCCGTCGTTCACCCGCGCGCGAGATCAGCCCGGCAACCCGGTCTGCTTCGTCGACAAGGGTGCACACCCCCGGACTGAGCCGCGCTACCCCCTCCCGAGAGGAGCAGATGACACCCCCGGCGGTGAGAGAGGCGTGGAGCGCGGCCGTCTCGGAGGCGGTGTGCCCCGCCAGAGCCACGATGCCAGAACCGTTGGTGCCGTGTGGTGACCGGACCTCGAAGCCTGCATCGCGTGCGGCACCCAGCATCGGTTGCTGCAGCGCCGACAGATGCGCCGCCACGGCCGCGATGCCCACCTCGAGGAGCAACTCGATCGAGGCCGTCATCGCCGCGAGGTCCTGCACGGGCAACGTGATCAACTCGAAGCGACGCGCATCGGGCCAGGGCTCGGGATCATACGAAGTCAGCTTCGTGTAATCGGCACTCGAACGGTACGCCGCCCACCCCGCGAATGTGGGCGTGATCGTGCCGATCAGCGCCTCACGCACGTAGAGGAATCCCGTTCCCCACGGACTCATCAACCACTTCTGGGCGCCACAAGCAAGAAAGTCGACCGGCGTGGCGACGACGTCGACGGGAACCTGCCCGCACGCCTGGATCGCATCGATGATCAGCCACTGCCCACCGGCTCTTGTCGCTCGCGACAGCGCATCCAGGTCGATCGTGTAACCATTGACGAACTGCGTCAGCGATACACACACCGCGCGCACGGCAGGGTCGCGAAGCCGATCGTGCATCCGTGCCTCGTCGGGCCATCCATCGGCGGTGCATGGAATGCGCTCCACGACGATCCCTTCATCTGCCCTGGCCATCCACGGATACATCACCGCCGGAAACTCACCGTCGAACGTGAGCACGATATCGCCGGCTGCCAGCGGGAGCGCCCGTGCCGCCACGTTCATGCCTGTCGTGGTGTTGGGCATGAGCGCTATCTCGGCAACCTGTGCGTTGATCAACCGCGCCGCTGCCCTGCGCGCGCCGGCGAGCACGGTGTCGAGGCGGTCGCCGGCCCACGTTGCCGGACACCCGCGATCACGATTGGCGACCTGCAGCACCTCGATGCTCCGGCGCGGCACCGGACCGACTGACGCCATGTTCATGAATATCCCATGCCCGTCGAGCGCCCCGAACTCGTCGCGGCGCAGCGCTGCGAAATCGGTCACGCGCTGCGCTCGAGGGTAGGATCGAGCGATTCGCGCAGGCCGTCCCCCACGAGGTTGAATCCCAGCACCGCCACGCCCACGGCCACACCGGGCAGCACGCTCACCCAGGGCGCGACCCGGATGAGATCGCGGCCCTCGGCCACCATCGAGCCCCAACTGGGCGTTGGCGGCTGGGCACCCAGCCCCACGAACGAAAGCGCGGCCTCGGCCATGATCGCTCCCGCCACGCCGAGGGTGGCCGTGATGATCACCGGCGCCTGGACGTTGGGGACGAGATGTTTCCACAGGATCCATCGGTCGACCGCGCCGAGCGCGCGCGACGCCATCACGTATTCACTGCGCGAGAGGACCAGCACCTGTGCGCGAACGAGACGAGCCATCCCGGCCCAGCCCACCGCGCCGATCACCACGAAGATCATCGGCAGCGACGGCTTGACGGCGGCTGCCACCGCGATCAGGAGGAGGAGTGAGGGAAACGCCAGCGTGATGTCCGCCAGTCGCATGATGAGGAGATCGACCCACCGACGGTAGTAGCCAGCAAGCAGCCCCATTGTCAGGCCGAGTGTGACGGCGACCAGCCTGGGATATGGTCCCCACCAGGAGCGATATCCGGGCACCGTACAGCACGCGGGACCACACATCACGCCCCTGCGCATCCGCGCCGAACAGGAACTTGCCGCCGGGCCGGGCGAGATAATCATTGGCGAGATCGCCACGGTAGGGATCGTGCGGCGCCAGCCACGGGGCGAATGCCGCCGCGACAATGACGAGCGCCACCAGCGTTGCGCCGAGCTTGAAGAGCGGGTCGCGACGCCAACGTGAACGCACCGCAAGCCAACCGGGGGACGCCATCATCGTCTGCCGTACTCCTCCGCGAGGGACCGAAGCTTCGTGACGACCGTATCCCAGGTGAACTCACGAATCACCCGTTCCCGACCCGCGGAGCCCAGTGCCAAGCCACGCTCGGGATCGTCGAGCAGGGTGCGAATTGCGCTGGCCGCTTCATGCACCGACAGCGGATCGACCAGCAACCCGGTCGCGCCGTCGGACACTGCATCACCAGTGCCCCCGCTCCTTCCTGCCACGACGGGAAGGCCGGAGGCCGCGGCTTCGAGCAGGGCGATACCAAACCCTTCGACCTCGACCCCATCCTCCCGCGACAACCCAAGATAGATGTCACCCAGGGAGTACGCCGCAGGCAGCTCGGAGTCATCCACGTCGGCCATGAAGTGCACCCGCTCACGGACCCCCAGCTGTGTCGCCAGGGCCTCGAGGCGGGTGAGATCGTTGCCGCGGCCGATGACCGCATAGTGGAGCGTCGGCCAAGTGTCGGCGAGCGAAGCAATCGCCTCGATGGCTACGTCGATCCCCTTGTGGGGAACCAGTCGGGCCACGGTCACTGCCCAGTGTCCCTCCGGCAAGCCGCGACTCGTCCGGAACCGCTCACCGGCCGCCCGATCCGGACGGAACCGAACCGGGTCGGTACCCGGCGGCACCACCCGGACTACACCTTCGACGTCGAGCTCCTGCAGCATGCCGACGCACAGCCTCGCCGTCCACGAGGAGTTCGCGACGAACACCGCGGGCGCTCCGAGCATGGTGCGAAAAAGGCGGCGCTTCCACCACCGGCCCACCATCCGATCCCGCAGCGTCATGAGGTCGCCGCCGTGAACGATCACGCCGAACGGCAGCCCCCTGAGTCGCAGCGCCGCGTACGCAGGATAGATCGCGGGACGTACGTTGCCGCACCACGCGAAACGCACGTCGGGAAGCGCCGCAAGACCGACTGCCCGCCGACTCCATGCGACCAGGCCGGGTAGCGTCTTCAGCCGCTCCGCGGGCGTCGCGATACGGTCCACCGCGCTGGGAGAGAGGGCGTCGAAGGTCGCAGAACCCTCGATCGAACCGGTGGACACGAGTAGCGTCCCGGCAGGATGCGAGTCGGCGAGGGCCTCCATCCAACGCGCAATTCCACCCCCCATGGGGGGAAAATCAAAGGTCAACAGCAGGTCTGTACGCGTTATCCGGTCCTCGGCGGCGAGAGGTCTGTTGGTCAACCACGGGCATCGGGCGCTATGGTTACACAGTGAAACCTCACGGAACGTAGTTCGTAAGCCACCGAGTCCGGAGCACGTCCTCCGGCCGACGATCGGCCATCACCATTACCGACACGGAGTTTACATGCGTTGTTCCATCTCGCTCGGGGCGCTCGCCCTCGCCCTCATCGCGGTTCCCCTCGCCCCGGCTGCCGCGCAATCGGCGCAGTACGGAGTCGCCGGCGGCGTGTCCTTCGCAACGTTGACGGGTGACCTGGTCGATGACACTGACACCTATACCACCTTCATCGCCGGCGCCTTCGCCCGTTTCGACATGTCAGGCTTCTCGATCGAGCCCGGGATCTACTACACCGGCAAGGGCGCCAAGGTCGACGTGGATGACGGCGTGTCCGCGACCAACAAGCTCACGTACGCCCAGATTCCGGTGCTCCTGAAAGTGGGATTCCCGATGGGCAACACAGCCCGCATCTACCTCGGCGCCGGTCCGGCATTGGGCTTCAAGCTGAGCTGCAAGCTCAAGGCATCGGGCGGCGGCGTCAGTGCATCGACGGACTGCGAGGATCTTGAGGACGAAGAAGGCAACGGGCTCGCGGCGAAGTCTACCGAGTTCAGCGGGATCGGCGTGGCGGGAGTCGAGTTCGGCAAGTTTGCTGTCGGCGTTCGCGCCGATTTCGGACTCACCAACGTGTACGAAGGGTCGGTCGACGGCATCAACCTGGAACCGAACATCAAGACCCGGACCATTTCGCTGATCGGCTCGATCCGCCTGTAGCGGCTCGCGCTGGAGGTCGTGTCCGCACGGCCTCCAGCGTCCCGGCTCAGCGCGAAGCCACCGCGTCGAGCACCCTGACGTAACCGTCGATCATCCGCTCCATCGGGAACATGGTACGCACCCGCTCCTGCGCCATCGTACCCAGCGACACCCGACTGGCGGGGTCGCGCAGCAATCCTGTGATGGCGACAGCCATCGCATCGGCGTCCCGCGGCGGGACAAGCACTCCTGCATCACCCAGCACTTCAGGCGTGCCCCACGAATCGACTGCAATGATCGCCTTCCCCGCCACCATCGCCTCGGCCACCACATTCGGGAAGATCTCGCGCTCCGATGGATGCACGACCACATCGGCAAGGTGATATGCCGCGCGCATTCCCGTCGCATCGAGCATCCCGGTAAACGACACCGGCACACCGAGCGATCTCGCCTCGCCCGCGATCCGCTCGGCGTCTCCCCCGGTTCCGCACAACACCAGCGAAAAGGCGTCGTCTGCCCCGCGGGTGCGCTGCACCGCCTCGAGGAGCACGTCGTGCCCCTTGCGACTTGCCAGCATGGCGCCACAAAGGACGACCGGGCGTCCCGGCTCGAGGCCCAGGCGCTGCCGCAGCTCGATCACCGCCGCATCGTTCGCGGCATCGTCGTGAACTTCATAGCCATTTGCGATGAGCCAACGCGGATGGTCCTGCAGCGACGGATAGGCCGACAGAAATTCGTCCCGAATCGCCCGACTCTGGAAGACGCACCCTGCGCCGCGACGCAGGTACACCCGTTCCACCAACCCCGTATGCGCTGCTCGGTACGACAGGTTGTATCGGTAGACCACGGGAGTGCGACGGAACAGTCGCGCCAGCACCGCCACCCGGTAGTCACGCGGCGTGTCCGCAATGACCACCGACGCATCGACGGCCGCAAGTTGTCGGGCGAGCGACATCGCGGCACCCAGGCCTGTCGACGCGAAGTGAACGATGCCGACACTCGCCCCGCATCCCTCGAACGGGTGGCGCAGCGCCTCACCACCCACCAGGGCATGCACGCGCCACCCATTCGCCATCAGGCCGATGGCTATCTTCTGGTACGACGTGACGGAACCGCGCCACCCCGTCACCGACGTCAGCAGTACCACGGTTCGCGGTGAGGTCATAGCTGAAGCCATCGCAGCACGGGGCGTCGCCCTACCAGCGCATTGCCATCGTGGGGGCCGATGCGCCGCATCGCTCCGAAGCGCAGATCGCCCGGGCGGCACGTCGTCTGGGTGCCACCGCCAGGGTGTTCGATGTACTCGGCAACACCCGCAGGTTCGGGACGCTGGGTGCCACGATGATGGCGCACCAGATCTCGGCCTTCGACCCGGACTTCATTCTCTGCACCCGCCACGCCATCCGACTCGGCGCACACCGGCTCCGCGCGCTTGTGCGAGGACGTCGTTCGGTATTCTGGTTCTTCGACGCGGTCGAGCACGCCGGGGTGGTCGAGGTTGGCCAGATCTGTGACGTGATGTACACCACCTATGCAAACCAGCGGGAAGTGTGGCGATCGCGAGGCGTGCCGGAGGTTCGATTCCTGCCCCAGGCGCTGGATCCTGACACGGAGCGACCGGCCAGCAAGCTTCGCCCTGGCGACATCTGCGAGGCAAGTTTCGTCGGTTCTGGTCCGTACCCCCATCGCTGGCCACTGCTGTCGGCTGTCGCGGCAGTGTGCGACCTGCAGGTGCGGGGCCCGGGATGGAACATCGCGCCGCCGACGATCCCGGTTCGGGGCGGCCGAGTCGTCGGCACCCGCTTCGCGGAAGTGGTCGGCGCAGCCGCGGTTTCGCTGGGAGCGAACGCGGTGCCCGCCCAGGACGGCGAACTCGCATCGGCGTCCGACCGGATGTGGAAGGTGATGGGTTGCGGCGGTGCCTACGTGGGACCGTGGGTGCCGGGAATCGAGATGTACGCGCGGGACCGGGAGCATTGTCGCTGGTTCCACAGCAACGATGAATGCGTGGCCATCGTCCTCGACCTGCTCGCTCATCCCGCCGAACGCCGTGCGATGGCTGCACGAGGCCATGCGCATGCGATGCAGTGCCATACCTATGACGCGCGTCTCGAATTGTTGTTCGCCGATCGGGAAATGCCGCTTCCGTCGGGTTGATCGAAATGCGCTCACAGCCACCTCAACACTGACGCGGCGAGAGATCGGTCACAGGAGCACGTAGTTGCGGTATTCGAATGGGCGCCACCCGGTGACCCGCTCGATCAGCGCCGATGTTGCAAGGCCGAAATGATGCGCCTCCCACCGGAACGGTGCGACGAGCTGCTCCCCGCTGGCGCGCTCCGCGATCCAATCGGACACGACAGTTGGATGGGAGCCGCGAAATCGGCGGATACCGGGGATCCACGGGAGGAGTGGCCGCGCGGCGTCCTGACCGCGGCGCCACGGGTAGATCTCGAGGTCCTCACGCCGCTTTGCGGCGAGCGCCCATGCCGGCCGGGCCCACCCGTAGTGGTGCATCACCGCGCCGGAACGGGCACAGCGAATCCGTCGATCGGCCGCCCCCACGCGAAAACCCTGGGCATCGCGGAACGAATGCGCTTCATGCGCGGCACCCAGCCGTAGCGCCCGGGTCTCGCGCCGATACCATGTGCGGTTGGTGGCCGTGGTATCGAACCCGCCATAAAAATGCGCGTAGTCAACCACGAGTCCCTCGACGCGGGAATCCGCATCGTGCATCGCGATCGCGGCGGCGATCCTCGCGGCTCCACCATCTTCCAGCACCTCGTCCGCCTGGATGTAGATGCCCCATGGATGGGTGCATAGGGCGCGGGCGCGATCGGTCTCATGGGCCAGCATCGCAGGCCCCTGGCTGCGGTCCCAGGTGCACTCGATGATCCGGATCCTGGGATCGTTGATCGCGCGAATCCGCTCGAGGGTGTCATCTTCCGACACGCCGACGTTGACGACAAATTCGTCCACCGCTGGCAGGACCGAACGGATGCTCGCCTCGATCGGAAAATCGAGCATGGTCGCGTTACGAACGATGGTGAAGCCGGAAATCGCCACCTTGCCTCGCTGGCCGTTCGGGTCGGCCCAAACTCAACCCACGGATGCCAGATGGCAAGCACGCTCCATGTGCTGCTCTACTACCCGGCGCAGCTTCCGGTGCGCGACTACGGGGGGAGTGAGCGCGTGGTGGCCTGGCTCGCACGAGGGCTCGCCGAGCGAGGGGTGACGGTTTCGCTCGTCGCGTATCCGGGGACGATCGTGCCGGAGGCACGGTTGATCCCGATCGAGCCGGCGGTGGCCGAGCGCGCCGGTGGAGTCGATCTCACCACATACCTGCCACCTGGGGTCGACGTGGTGCATGCCCACGTCCCGGTGAAGCCGCTCCCCGCCGACGTCCCGTTCCTCTGGACCTTCCACGGCAACGCCAAGGCTGGCCGCATCCTCCCTGACACTGCCGTCGGTCTGTCGGCCGACCACGCGCAGCGTCACGGGCTCTCCCGCTGGGTGCACAACGGTCTCGATCCCGCTGAGTACAGCTTCACGCCCTCGACGCGTGGTGGCGACCTGTTTCTCGGTCGATTGCACAGCGTCAAGGGATGGCGCCTCGCGGTGACCGGTGCGCGCCATGCAGGCCGATCGATCACCGTCGCAGGCGGCTGGCGGCCTTCGCTGCGCCGCGGCCTACGGTTCGTCGGCCGGGTCGGAGGCGATCGAAAGCGCCAGCTGCTCGCCGATGCGGCATGCCTGTGGGCCCCGGCACAATGGGACGAACCGTTCGGGCTCACCTCCATCGAGGCGATGGTGAGCGGCACGCCGGTGCTCGGTACCAAGCGTGGTGCACTGCCGGAGATCATCACGCCGGGATCGGGTGCCATGGGTGACACCATCGACGAGCTCGTTGCATTGCGATCGGGACTCGACCAGCTGGACCGGGCGGCAGTCAGGCAACATGTCCTCGACCACTTCACCCACGGGAGGATGGCGGAGGACTATCTGCGTCTTTATCGATCGTTGATTGACCGGTCGTGAGTCTACGACCGGTTCAACGAGAGGCCAGCGGCCTCGGCTGATCGAGGATGAGGTGTCGGAGCCGATGCATGTAGGTGTGGTCCTGCAGCAGTCGAGCGCGGGCCCCCTGTCCGAGGCGCTCGGCTTCATGGGGATCCTCGAGCAACCGGCGAACGATTTGGCGCAGGTCACTGCCGCCCTGGAACACGGCCAGTTCACGGCCGACGGCGAACGAGCGGGCGATGTCGCCCCGATCGTCGACCACCTGCGCGACCCCCATCGAGGCGAGTTCGAAGAGGCGCTCGTTGCAGCTCGCCCCACCGTCCATCCCCTCACCGATCACGTGATGGATGTTGATCGCGACCGACGCCCCCGCGTAGGCCCGCACATACTCCTCGGTGCTCGGCGCCTCGCCGCGGCAGTAGTCACGCAACGACGTCCGCCGCCACCCCGGTCCCCAGAGGGCGAGACCAAACTCGACGAGTTCCGACAACAGGCGCTCGCGGTGCGGCGTTGCGGTCCCGGCAAAAACGACGTTGGCACGGTACTGGTCACGGGTCCGGATCGGACGGTAGACCGATGGGTCGGCGGCGTGCGAGAGCACATCGACGGTGCGGCCCAGCCGCTCGGAAACTTCTGCGGCGACGTCGGTGCCCACAGCATAGATGTGATCGTATGCTCGCGCCTGCAGGGCGGCGGTGTCCACGGTGCGCATGTCATCGGTCATCCACGTGATCCATCGCGCCCGCGAAAGTGCACGAAGCCGATCCACCTGCTCCTCCCCGAGCAGGTTGCTGCCGCACACCAGTACGAGTTCCGGATCTGCGTCGATGAGCGTGCGCTCGAGCCGCTTCGCCTGGTCTCCCGACCTGAACCGTTCCAGCAGTGAGGGCTTCGCGAGCAGGTCGAACGTCGTCACCCTGGCGCCAAGGCGCTCGAGTGCACGCCGGCGCTGCAACGAGTGCGCGTGTGCCGCGTCGTCAAAGCGGGCGATGAACAGGACCGGCCTGTCGGTCATCATGAAATCACCTCGGCGGCCGAGAACTGGAGATCATGAAGTCGACGATAGAGTCCTCCTCGTGCGAGCAATTCGGCGTGCGGACCCGATTCGACCGCCTGCCCCGACTCAAGGACGACGATCCGATCGGCGTCCCGCACAGTGGCGAGACGGTGCGCGATCACGAGCACGGTGCGGTCGCGCATGAGTCGATCAATGGCTTCCTGGACGAGACGTTCCGACTCCGTATCGAGGGCGCTGGTGGCCTCATCAAGAATCAGTATCGGCGCGTCGCGCAGGAGTGCCCTGGCAATCGCGATCCGTTGGCGCTGACCACCGGAGAGCCTGGTCCCCCGCTCTCCCAGGGTCGTGTGATAGCCATCGCCCAGCTGAACGATGAACTCGTGGGCGTTGGCGGCCCTGGCGGCTTCCTCGATCGCGCTGTCGCTCGCTGCCGGGGCACCGTAGGCAATGTTGGCCCGGACCGTGTCGTGAAGGAGGACGGTATCCTGGCTCACCACCGCGATGAGCCCTCGCAGCGACGACCGCGACAGGGACGGCAGCGGAACGCCATCGAGAAACACCGTGCCCTGCTGGGGATCGTGGAACCGCGGCACCAGTTCCAGCATCGTCGTCTTCCCCGCGCCGCTCGGTCCGACCAGCGCCACCACTTCGCCCTTGCGGATCGTCAGCGATACGTCGACAAGGACCGGTACCGCCGGATCATAACCGAACGTGACGTGGTCGAACCGGATCTCCCTCTCGAACACCGCCGCAGTCGCTCCGGGAACATCGGACTCGGTGTCGGGCAGGTCGAGCAGGGCAAACACGCGTTCGGCGCTGGCCTCGCTGATCGCGAGCTGTGCCGGAAACTGGGTGATGGACTTGACCGGCGACATCATCCTGAGCGCGGCCACCAGGAACACGAGGGTGGTCGGGGCATCCATGATCACGCCGGAGAGCTCGCGGTTGCTCGCCGCCCACATGATCAGCATGATCATCGCGCCACCGAACAGTTCGCTCACCGGCGACGTCATCAGCGCGTACCGTTGCGTACGGATGAATCCCTTGCGGTAGCGCTCGGCCTGCGCATCGAATGCCCTGCCTTCGTTCTCCTCCGCACCGAACGCGCGGATGAGCTTCATCGCGCCGAGCCGCTCGGTCACCGTCGAGGTGAGTTCACCCCGCTCGTGCACGAACGCCCGCGAGTACCGCTTGAGACGCTTCAGCAGCAACTGGATGCCGATCACGAGTATGGGGGCCAGCAGCAGCACCATGAGGGTGAGGCGTACCGACGCGAGCATCATCACTGTCACGTAGGTGGCGATCAGCACCAGGTTCTGGAAGAACGCTGCCGCAGCAGCGACCACGACCAGCTTGACCTGGTCGGTGTCACTCACGATTCCCGCCGCCAGCTGTCCGCCACGGGTGCGCTGGAAGACCGTGAGGTCGAGACGGAGCAGGTGCCGGTAGAGCCGCTGCCGGAGGTCGCGAACCAGCCCCTCCTGCACCAGCACAGAGACAGTACGCCGCGACGTAACTCGCGATGTTCTTCACCAGCAACGCGCCCAGGAAGAGGAGCACGAGGTTGCGCGTGACGGGCGCACCGGCACCGGTGAATGGGTCGAGGATCACCGACAGCCATCGATCGAGTGCGGTGTTGCTTCGCGCGAGCGCGCCCTCCTCACCGAAGAGGTGGGTCAGCAACGGGTTCAGGAAGACGATTGCCAGACCATCCACGACCGAGGCCACGAGTGCCGCGCCGAGTCCGACCGAGAACAGCCCAGCGCGTGGCCTGAGGAGGGAAAAGAGCCGGCGCCGGACCCCGGGCCGGGTCAGGCGTGCCTCGGCGTCAACAATGCCACCGGCAGCACCACTTCCTCGGGGGACACTCCGCCGTGGAGAAACGCTCCGCGGTACCGGGCCTGGTACTCCCTGAGCTTGGTGGGATACACGAAAAAATGATCGTCGGTGGCCAGCACCATGCGCGCCTGCCCGCCGCGTGGCGGCAGGCCCCACGCAGCGAGATCGTCGACGACGATTGCCGCATTGTCCTTCTCCACTCGCAGGTCCTCTCCGAACTTGAATCGCAAGCTCTGGGTGGCATCGCGCCGTGCGAAGATCGTTGCCGGACTATGACAATGAATCGACCCATGGTCGGTGGTGAGGATCACCGGCACGCGACGGCGCTCGGCCTCCTTCAGCGCATCAAACAGCGCCGATCGCTCGAACCACGTGCGGGTGAGTGACCGGAGCGCTGGCGCGTCGCGCGCGACCTCATAGAGCGCCTCGTTCTCGGTTCGCCCGTGAGTCAGCTGGTCGATGAAGTTGAAGACCAGCGCGGTGACGCCGTCGCGGGCGAGGTGGCTGGGCAGGCGGCGCATCATGTGCTCACCGTCGGACGCGCTGACGATCTTTTCGTAGCGCACCTCGACGTCGCGCCCGGTCAGCTCGCGCAGTTGCTCGACGAGGAGTTCTCCCTCGTGCGCGTTGAGCGAGGTGTCCTCCTCCTCGTTCCACCAGTTCGGGTGCCGCACCAGCAGTTCGTTGGGGTACAGGCCCGAGAAGATCGCATTCCGGCTGTACGGTGTAGCGGTCGGCACGATGGAGAAATAGTGGTCGACCTCGACATCGAAATACTGCTCGACCAACGGACGGATCACGGTCCACTGGTCGAGCCGGAGGCAATCCACCACCACCAGCATGACGCGCGCGTGCGCGTCGAGCACCGGGCGCACGAATTCGGAGACGACGTCCACCGACAGCGGAGGGCGGTCTACACCACCTTCGGCGAGCCAACCCGGGTAGTTGCGCTCGAGAAATCGTGCGAAGTCGAGCCGCACCGAACTCTGCAGGGTGCGCAATGCCTCCTGCAGGCCGGGCTCGTTCCCCTGGCCGAGCCGCACTTCCCAGTCGGCCAGCTCGGCCACCAGCTCGATCCATTCGCGCCACGCCAGCACTGCTCCACGGCGGGACTCCAGCTCCCGGAACCGCGTCACGAAATCACGTGACAGGCGTTGCTGCCGAATCCGGTCCCCCTCCAGAAGACGGGTAATGACCGACAGCACCTGCCGAGGGCTGACCGGCTTGATGAGATAATCGGCGATCTCGACCCCGATCGCATCCCGGAGGGTGTCGGGTTCCTCGCTCTTGGTCACCATCACCACCGGCAACGAACTGTCGACGGCCCGGAGCATCGGCACCAGGTCGAGACCGCGAGTTCCCGGCATCTGTTCGTCGAGGAGGATCACCCCATACGACTGGCGCCGGAGCATGGCGAGGGCATCCTCGCCGTTGGCGGCTCGCTCTACCGTGAACCCCTGCTGCTCGAGAAAGAGCACCTGGGAATCGAGGGTATCGATCTCATCGTCAATCCAGAGGATACTGCGCGGTCTGGCCATGGAGGAAAGTAGATTCGATCCGTGTCCGGTGACATCCCTCGCATTCTCATCGTCCGGTTCTCGTCGATCGGCGACATCCTCCTCACCACACCGCTGGTGCGCGCGCTTCGCGCCCGGCACCCAGCCGCCCAGATCACCTATGTGGTCCGTGCCGACATGGCGGACACGCTGCGGCACAACCCCCGAATCTCCGAACTGGTGGCGTGGGATCGTTCGACACCACTCTCGAAGCTCGCCGCCCGGCTCCGCGAAACCGACTGGACCCACCGTCTCGACCTTCACGGATCGCTCCGGGCGATGGCATTGCGTCAACTGCTTGGCGGTCGCTGGACCGGATTTCCCAAGCACCGACTTCGCCGTACCCTGCTCATTCGCACGGGCCGACGTCGCGGCGGCCATCTGGGGCACGTGGCCGATCGGTACTTCGCTGCGGCTCGGGGCCTCGACGTAGAGCCGGACGGGCGGGGCGCGGAGTTCTTCTTCCCGGCCCAGGCACAGCAGCGGGCCGACGAGTTCCTTGTCCAGCACGGCCTTGGTCAGGCACGCACCCTGATTGCCGTGGCCCCGGGGGCGGCCCATGCCACCAAGCGCTGGCCGCTGGCGCACTGGGAGGCGCTCGTGCGGCGGGCGCGAGCGGCAAGCGACATCGTCGTCGTAGGAGGCCCTGGGGAGGAATCGCTCGGCGAGGCGCTGGTGGCGGCCGGCGGAGGGGCAGTTGCCAACGCCGCCGGTCGATTCGACCTGATGGGCACCGCCGCACTGCTGAAGCGTGCTCGCGTGATGGCTGGCGGTGACACCGGCGTCATGCACCTCGCAACGGCCGTGGGAACACCGGTCGTCGCGCTCTACGGCCCGGGGGTCGAGGAGTTCGGTTTCTTCCCGTACCAGGCGCGTTCGGTGGTGCTGCAGAAACCGCTCACCTGCCGCCCGTGCAGCTCGCACGGCGGGCCGGTCTGCCCGCTGGGCCACCATCGGTGCCTGGTCGACATCCTGCCCGAGGATGTGGCGGCGGCACTAGTGGCTGCCCCCCGATGACCGACTGGGATGGGCCGCTCATCACGCTGCTGGAGATGCAGCAGCGACTCGAAAGGGGTCCAAAGCGGGAGGGGGCGTTTGCGCTGTGGCTCATCACCCGGGTTGCATTGGACACGGCAGCGGGATCGACCGACGGAGAGAAGGCGTTGCGGAGGCGGGTCGTCCTGCTCCGGCAGCGGCTGCACGCGCTCGTGATCCCTCGCCCGCTCGAACGCGGACTCCGAACGGCGATGGCCCACCTCGAGGAAGGAACTGCCACCGCCGCACGCATCGCATTGACCCAGCTCGTGGCTCCGTCGCGGGAAGCCCTCGGACAAAACGCCGCCGACGCGGTTGCGTCAGCGGCGAAACTGGTTCACGATCGCTCCGGAGCAAAAGCCGACAGCTGATCCGGTGGCCTGCCCTTACTCCTGTGGCCTGCCCTGCTGATCGTCGGGCAGCGGCACGCTGGTACGAGTCGGGAGGGGCCGGCCGTCGGCACCAACCGGATCGGGGATCGCCGGATCGGGCTTCTTGTTGGGATCGGACTGGGCGCCAGCGATGGTGACCAGGCTGTTGTTCATGTCGACCGGCTGGACCGTCACCCACATCGAAGGCCCGTCCTGCTCGACATAGAACGACGTGATGTTCCCGGACACTCCCTCGTTGATCAGGCGATACGGGGCGGCAGCCAGGATCGTCCGGTAGTACGCCACGACGGTGTCGGACGGAGAGCTCGACGCGAAGACCAGCTTGAGGGCCTTGTCGGCGCGCTCGGACGCCACCGGCTCGGCGTTCGGTGGGAACGGGATGTTGGGGAGCACCGTCTCGAGGGGCGGCGCAGCCGGGGGGGCGGGCGCGGCGTCGCCGCCCTTGCAGCCGGCGAGCAGTGCCGCGGCTGCCAGTGGCAGCAGGAGTGAGTTTCGCATCCCTCAACCGTAGCGGCGCGCCCGGCGGGGGGCAAGCAGTTCGCGTTGCCGCACCGTTCGCCGATTGCTACTGTTCCCGGTCTGACGCGAGGAGGCGCCGATGGCAGGTCACAGCAAGTGGAAGACGATCAAGAGAAAGAAGGCGATCACCGACAACCGGCGCGCCTCGACCTGGACCAAGCTGATCCGGGAAATCACCGTGGCCGCAAAGGCTGGCGGCGGGGATCCCGACGGCAATGCCCGCCTGCGCAAGGCCATTGACGACGGCAAGGCCGGGAACATGCCGACGGAAAACATCGAGCGTGCCGTCAAGAAGGGGACGGGAGAGCTTGAGGGCGCCACGTACGAGGAAGTGACGTACGAGGGATACGGTCCGGGCGGCACCGCGATCCTGATCGAGGCATCGACCGACAACGCAAATCGAACAGTGGCCGAGATCCGTCACGCCTTTTCCCGCAACCACGGCAACCTCGGCGCGACCAACTCCGTGGCGTGGATGTTCGATCGGAAGGGACAGATCCTGCTCGCCGCTTCCGGCGCGAGCGAGGAGAAGGCGATGGACGATGCGCTCGAAGCCGGTGCGAGCGATTTCGTCGTCGACGGAGACCTTTTTGTCGTGAGCACCGAACCCACCGAATTTCACGCGGTGATCGACGGGCTCAAGGCCGCGGGATACGCACCCGAAAGCGCCGAGATCGAGATGATCCCGCAAAACCTGGTGCGACCCGACCCGAGCGACGCGCAGAAAGTCCTCAAGTTGATCGAGGTACTCGAGGAACTTGACGACGTGTCCAAGGTGTTCACCAACCTCGATGTCGACGCCCTCGACCTCGAGGAAGCTGGCACCTGACGGTGCCCGGCCCGCTGGTCGTGCTCGGCATCGACCCCGGCACCGCGACCATGGGCTACGGCGTGGTGTCGTGCGTCGCCGGCGCGCATGCGCGACTCACCGAATGCGGGGTGGTCCGAACCCGGGCGACGTCGAGTTTCGCCGCACGTCTCGGAACGGTATATCGACGGCGTATGCGAACTCATTGCCCGACACCAGCCGGATGCGATCGCCGTTGAAGGCCTCTTTCACGGCCGCAACGCACGCAGCGCGCTGCTGCTCGGTCATGCCCGCGGCGTGGTCCTCCTCGCAGCGAGCCAGGCGGCACGGCCGGTGATCGAGATATCGCCAGCGGAGGTCAAGCGTGCCGTCACCGGAACTGGCGCCGCGGGAAAGGCCCAGGTTTCCGCGATGGTGACCCGCCTCCTTGGCCTGGCATCAGCCCCGACACCGGCCGACGCATCCGACGGCGTGGCGATCGCGCTCACCTGCCTCATGCGGATGCAACCGAGAGCGCGGCTCGGCACGGGGGTGCCGCGATGATTGCATCGGTCACCGGTGTGCTGAGCCAGCGGGATTCCGCGGGAATCGTGGTCGAGACCGCAGGCGGCACCGGCTATCTCGTCTTCGTTCCGCTTGGAGTGTTCGAGCGACTCCCGAGCGAGGGTTCGAGCGTGCGCCTGCACACCGAGTTGGTGGTGCGAGAGGACGATTGGTCGCTGTACGGATTCGACAGCACCAGTGAACGCACTGTGTTCCGGCGGTTGATGGCAGCGAGCGGAGTTGGTGCGAGGCTTGCAATTTCCATCCTGTCGGCGCTGGGACCGGATCGCACCGTGCGTGCGGTGCGCGACCGCGATCTCGCCGCGCTCGGGACCGTATCCGGGATCGGCAAGAAAAAAGCCGAACGAATCGTCCTCGAGCTCGCGGACCGGCTCGACGACTTGCCGGCAGCCGCCCCCATCGCGACTCCAGCTGCCGACGCGGTGCGCGCGCTCGTTGCGCTCGGATATCCGCAGGCGGCTGCCGACACGGCCGTCCGCAACGCTGCCGCCTCCGATACCGCAGACACGCCAGCCCTGCTGCGGCGCGCACTCTCCGATCTGCAGAGGAAGTGACAATGTGGAAGACCGCCCGCCCGACCGTGACCGCCGAATGGCTCTGCACTCGCTGCGGCGCGACGAACCGTTTGCTGACTGCGCCGACCACCGGCGAGATTCGTGATCGGTGCATGACGTGCGCGGTCCCGCATTGCATCATGCCTGACGAATCGCCGGTGCGCTGGCGCGCGAGGGCAGCCTGAAGGATGAGTGAACCACGACGCATCGAGATCACCACGCCGGCCGCGCTTCCCGAGGAAACGAGCCTCGAGACCGCGCTCCGGCCGTCGCGCCTCGACGAGTTCGTCGGCCAGCCGCAGGTGCGGACGTCGCTGCAGATCGCCATCGACGCCGCACGGAAGCGTGGTGAGGCACTCGACCACGTCCTCTTCTTCGGACCGCCAGGACTCGGCAAGACCACCCTCGCGATGCTGATGGCGCGCGAGATGGGCGTCCAGTGCCGCACCACGTCGGGCCCCGTGCTCGAGCGCGCAGGTGACCTGGTCGGATTGCTCACCTCCCTCGGACCTGGCGACATCCTCTTCATCGATGAGATTCATCGCCTCAAGCCGCAACTCGAGGAATTCCTCTATCCAGCCATGGAAGATTTCCGGGTCGACGTGCGCCTGAGTGATGGACCCCATTCGCAGACGCTTCCGATGAGTGTCGAACGGTTCACGCTCGTGGGCGCGACCACGCGATTCGGGCTGCTGACCCCACCGATGCGCGCGCGCTTCGGGCTGGTCGAGAGGCTGTCGTTCTATCCGCCGGAGGATCTGGCCACGATCGTCACCCGATCGGCCGGGGTGATGGGCGTGCCGATCGACACCCTCGGTGCGACGGAAATCGCGCGACGTTCACGGGGCACACCGCGCGTCGCCAATCGCCTGCTGCGGCGAGTTCGTGACTACGCAGAGGTGCGGGCGGATGGGGCGATAACTGCAGCGGTCGCGATCGAAGCCCTTGAGCGCCTCAACGTCGACGAATTCGGTCTCGACGACATGGACGCACGCATCCTCGCCACCATCATCGAGAAGTTCGATGGAGGACCGGTCGGCCTCGGGACCATTGCTGCATCGGTCGGCGAAGATGCCGCCACTCTCGAGGAAGTCTACGAACCGTACCTCATCCAGCAGGGCTTCCTCGAACGCACCTCGCGCGGGCGCACCGCCACCGCGAACGCGTACCGACGGCTCGGGCTCACGCCGCACCGGCGCGACGACCCACAGCAGTCGCTGCTGGATGGCTGAACGGCACTGGTCGGCGTCGGACTTCGACTATTCGCTCCCCGAATCCCTGATCGCACAGGTTCCAGCGGACGAACGGGGGAAGTCACGCCTCCTCACTGTCGATCGTTCGCCCCCGGCCGGTGCTCCGCCGCTGCAGCGACGGCGTGTTCACCGATCTCGCCACGCGCGTCTGCGCCGGCGACCTGCTCGTGGTCAACTCGACACGAGTACGCCAGGCGCGGTTCATCGGTCGGCGCCCCTCCGGGGGCGCGGCCGAGGTGCTGCTGATTCACCCGGCTGGTGACGGTACCTGGGTGGCGATGGGGAAGCCTGGCCGCGCCATGCAACCCGGCAGGATCATCGAGATTGCGGACGGCGTGGGCATCGAGACGGTAGCGGTGCGGGATGACAGCCTCCGGCACGTGAGGTTCGTCGGCATGACGGACGTCGATGCCATCGCTCGCTTCGGGCGGTTGCCCCTGCCGCCGTACATCGAACGCGAGGCTGACGCCACCGATCACGATCGCTACCAGACTGTCTATGCCGCGCGCGAGGGCAGCGTGGCCGCCCCCACCGCCGGCCTGCACTTCACCGAGTCATTTCTCGAGCAGTTGAGAGCGGACGGAGTGCTCGTTGCCGACCTCGACCTGGAAGTCGGACCGGGTACCTTCCGCCCCGTCGAAGTGGACAACCTGTCCGAGCACGTGATGCACGCGGAGCATTTCGACATTCCGCAAGCGCTTGCTGACGAGATCGCCGCGTGCCGTGGCCGCGGCGGGCGCGTGTGGGCCGTGGGCACCACCGTGGTTCGCGCGCTCGAAAGCGCGGCGCGCGGCGACGGCACGGTGATCCCGGGTGGGGCCGATACCCGCCTGATGATCACGCCCGGGTACCGGTTCAAGGTGGTCGATTGCCTCGTGACGAATTTCCACCTGCCCCGATCGACGCTGCTCATGCTGGTGTCAGCATTCGCGGGACATGGCCTCACGATGGATGCCTACCGGCACGCGGTGGCACAACGCTACCGCTTCTACAGTTATGGCGACGCCATGTGCGTCGTGTGAGGTCGTGATGCCACACCATCCACCCCCGTCGACCTCCGCCTACGTGCAGGAGACGATTGCGCTGCTCGGAACCCAGGATCCGCTGGCGGTGCTGGCCGCAACCCCTGATTGGATTCTTGGCCGGGTGCGCGACCTCGACGACGAACTGCTGCAGCGCCCCGAGGGACCGGGCCAATGGTCGCTGGTGCAGGTGCTTGCACATCTCACCGACACCGAGATTGCATTCGGCTGGCGGATGCGCATCACGCTCACCCAGGACCGCGCGCCGCTGCACGGTTTTGACGAGGGAGCGTGGGTCACCCGTTTTGCGTATGCGGACGCGGACGCGATGGGAGCGTTCCAGGCGTTCGCAGCGCTCCGGACAGTGGAACCTGCGGGTCTGGCGCTCGACGAACGATGCTGACCTGTCTCGCATCGCCGTCCACTCGGAACGCGGGCCTGAAAGCTTCGCGACGCTGCGCAGCATGATTGCAGGTCACGATCTCCGGCACCGACGCCAGATCGACCGCCTCCTCGCGTCGTTCAGCTGACGATGTTCGACTTCACGCTCGATGGTACCGACGGTGGCGCGCGGGCTGGGACGCTGGTGCTTCCGCACGGCGTCGTCCAGACACCGTGCTTCATGCCGGTCGGGACCCGTGGCGCCGTCCGGGGCCTGCATCCGGACGAGGTGCGCCGAGCCGGCGCACAGATCATCCTGGGCAACACCTATCACTTGCACCTGCGTCCCGGTGAGGATGTGGTCGCGGCGATGGGGGGCCTGCACCAGTTCTCGGGCTGGGAGCGCCCGATGCTCACCGATTCCGGCGGTTTCCAGGTGTTCTCGCTCAGTGCGATGCGTCGGCTCGACGAAGACGGTGTCTCGTTCCAGTCGCATATCGACGGCTCCGCTCGACGCCTCACCCCGGAATCGTCGATCGAGATCCAGTGGGCACTGGGCAGCGACATCGCAATGGCGTTCGACCACCTCATTCCCGGTCAGGCGTCGCACGATGACGCGCGCGATGCCATGGATCGCACTCACCGCTGGCTGGAGCGGTCCCGGCGGCGTCACGACGAACTCGTCGCGGCCGAGCCCGCGCGCCAGACGCTTTGGCCGATCGTGCAGGGAGGCACCCACGCCGACCTCCGGCGAGAATCTCTCGACGGCATCCTCGAGCGGGGAGAATGGAGTGGCATCGCGATCGGAGGGCTCTCGGTGGGCGAACCCAAGCCCGTGATGCACCGGGTGATCGAGGGCCTCGCCCCGCATCTCCCGCCCGATCGGCCCCGTTATCTTATGGGGGTCGGTTTTCCGGACGACCTGATCGAGGGAATTGCCCGGGGGATCGACCTCTTCGACTGCGTTGCGGCAACCCGGAACGGCAGGCACGGGAGCGCGTGGACAGCCGACGGAAAGGTCAACGTGCGGGGCGCGGCACTCCGGGTCGATCCGGCGCCGCTCGATGCCGATTGCGACTGCGAATGCTGCACACGGTTCTCGCGGTCGTACCTGCGCCACCTGTTCGTCGCCGAGGAACAACTCGGTCAGCGGCTGGTGTCGATCCACAACATCCGCTTCCTGCTCCGCCTCTCCGAGACGGCCAGGGCGCGGGTGCTCGAAGGGACATTTCACGCATGGGCCGCCGAGTGGCGGCGCCGCTACTTCAGCAAGGGTTCCCCGGCATGAACGCTCAGTTGATCATCGTCCTGCAGCTCTTCGGCATCGGTGCCGTGTTCTACTTCCTCATCATCCGGCCGCAGGGACAGGCGCGCAAGCGTGCTGCCGAGATGATTGCCGCGATCAAGAAGGGCGATGAGGTGACCACCGCCGGCGGACTCGTCGGACGGGTCAAGGAAGTGAAGACGGATCGACTGACGGTCGAGAGCGGGACGTCGGTCGTGGTGGTAGATCGCGCCCGCATCATCCGGGTCGGCAACACCACGGCCGAAGGCACCGCCGCACCATGAGCGTGATGGACATCCACCTCCTCGGCTCGCCCGTGCTGCGCCAGCGAGCTGAGGAGATCGACGTCGTCGACGACGAACTTCGTGCGCTGATCGACGACATGTTCGAGACGATGGGTGTCGCCTGTGGTGTGGGCCTCGCCGCCAACCAGGTCGGTATCGCCCGGCGGGTCGCGGTGATCAATGCCGAGGGCCAGACATTCGCGATGATCAATCCGGTCATCGTGGAGACGACGGGTCGGGCAGGCGCAGAAGAGGGGTGTCTCTCGATTCCGGATGCATACGCGGAAGTCACCCGTCCCGAGTCCATCGTCCTCGAGGCACTCGACGAGGCCGGTGAGCCGTTCCGGCTGGAGGCAACAGCGCTCGTTGCCCGCGCGATCCAGCATGAGATCGACCACCTCGATGGCGTGTTGTTCATCGATCACCTCAGTCCGTTGAAGCGGCAGCTCCTCGTCACGCGCTGGAAGAAGGAGCACCGCGGCGAGGGCCTCACCCGCACCCCGCGGCCCGAGGAGTCGGACGCCGCCAACTGATGCGGGTGGCATTCTTCGGTACCCCCGCCTTCGCAGTTCCGTCGCTCGACGCGCTGGTGCGCACCGGCACCCGTGTGGCGGCCGTCGTGACCCAACCAGACCGACCCGGTTCCCGCTCCCACTCCACCCTCGTTCCGCCACCCGTGAAGCAGCGTGCGCTGCACCACGGGATTCCGGTGCTGCAACCCGACCGGCCACGCGACGAGAATTTCGTGGCCGCAATCCGTGACCTCGACATCGACCTTGGCGTAGTGGTGGCGTACGGTCACCTGCTTCCCGCCGCGCTCCTCGCGATACCGCGACTCGGCATGGTCAACGTGCACGCCTCGATCCTTCCTCGGTGGCGCGGCGCCGCGCCGATCCATTGGGCGGTCGCGAGTGGTGATCCGTTCACGGGCGTGTCGATCATGCGGATCGAGGAAGGTCTCGACAGCGGCGCCGTGTGGCATTCGGCCACGCTGGCGATTGGCGACACCGACACGACGGGCCTTCTCTTCGAGCGTCTCGCCGCGTTGGGGGCCGAGGCACTCGTCGCGGCGCTCCCTCGGATCGAAGCGGGTGAATCGCCGGTCGCTCAGCCGACCAGCGGCATCACGCTGGCGCCCAAGATCGACCGGCAGCGTGCCCGGATCGACTGGAGTGCCGATGCCGACACGGTGTCGCGTCACGTTCGCGCGATGGATCCCGCGCCCGGTGCCTGGACCACGGCCGGTTCAGAGACGATCAAGTGCTTCGGCGCGGTCGCATTGCCCGGGTCTCCTGACGGCGTTCCGGGCGAGGTGAACCACGCAATTCGCGATGCGCTCGTGGTGCACACCGGGCGCGGCACGGTACAGATTGCCGATGTGCAGCCCGCCGGTCGGCGCCGGATGTCTGCCGGCGATTGGCTGCGCGGAATCGAACCCGGCCAGAGGATCGTGCTGGAGTGAAGCCGCTCCCACGCCTTCTGGCGCTCACCGACGATCGGGTCGCCGCACTCGACGATCTCGCTCAGCGTGCCGGCGCCATCGCCGCCGTGGGCGCGGCGGCAAGTCTCGTTGCGCGCCTGCCCGATGGATCGGCCGATGCGCTTTCGGTGCTCGCCACCCGATTCGTGGCGCTGGCACGTCCGCCGATGGCGTCGGTCTTCGTCACGGGCCGTGTCGATGTCGCCCTGGCGTGCGGCGCCGACGGCGTGATCGGCCGAACGGGTGACCTCGACCCGCGTGCGATGCGGGAAGCGATCGAGCGGAGCACGGTCTCGCGACGAATCGTCCTGGTACAGTCGGTACATTCCCTTGCCGAGGCCGAACACGCTGTTGCTGCCGGAGCAGACGGGCTCCTGCTGGGGACCATCTGGGCCACGCCGTCACACCCGGGGCGCGTGCCCAGTGGCCCGGAACTGATCGACCGGGTGGCGCGTTGTGGCGTTCCGGTCTGGGCAGTGGGAGGAGTGACCGCGGACCGCGCCGCCGAAGCATTCGACGCCGGCGCGTGGGGCGTCGCGGCGATCTCCGCACTCTGGGATGCGAACGACCCGAATCGAAGTGCCCTTGCGCTGCTGGCCCCGTGGCGCGGCAACGAGGAGAGATGACGATGCAGCTGACAATCAATGGCGAATCTCGCACCCTCGATCAGGTTGACACCGTCGACGGGATGCTGCGCCAGCTGGGCCTCGACCCTCGCGGCGTCGTGGTTGAGCTGAACCGGGCGATCATCCGGCGCGCCGATGTTGCTGCGTCGCGCGTGCAGGATGGCGACACGGTGGAGATCGTGCATTTCGTGGGAGGTGGATGAATGCTGGAGATTGCCGGGCAGGCCTTTCGGTCACGCTTGATGGTGGGAACCGGAAAGTATCGCAGCAACGACGAGATGGTCCGTGCGATCGACGCGTCGGGTGCCCAGGTGGTCACCGTCGCGGTTCGGCGCGTCAACCTCGATCGCGGCGACGAGGAAGGGATACTGCATCACCTTTCCAGCGACCGGTTCTTCCTGCTCTCGAACACTGCGGGGTGCTACAGCGCCGATGAGGCGATCCGCTATGCCCGCCTGGCACGGGAAGCGGGCTTCAACGACTTCGTGAAGCTCGAGGTCATTGGCGACCAGGAAACACTCCTGCCCGACACTGCGGGCTTGCTGGAAGCCACGGCGATCCTGGCGCGTGAGGGCTTCAAGGTCCTCGCGTACACGAACGACGACCTGATCACCGCGCTCCGCCTGCAGGACGCTGGCGCCGTTGCGGTCATGCCACTCGCGTCGCCGATCGGCTCGGGGCTCGGGCTCCTCAACCCCTATCTCATCCGCACGATCAAGTCACGGCTTTCCGTGCCCGATCATCGTCGACGCTGGCGTGGGCACGGCATCAGATGCGTGCCTGGTCATGGAACAGGGCGTTGATGGCATCCTGATGAACACGGCTCTGGCGGAAGCTCGCGACCCGGTCAGGATGGCGACGGCAATGCGTCTCGCGGTCGATGCCGGCCGCGACGCGTGGCTCGCCGGTCGGATGCCGAGGCGCGAGGTCGCCGTGCCGTCGACGCCCAGTGACGGAATGCTGAGCTGACCGACACCGGCTTCGCACCCCGCCGCGCTGCGCTTGGGATTCTCTCGAACGTGCGCCGCGGCTTGCCCTTCGACGCCGCGCTCGACCGTGGCCTGAGCGGCCTCCCCGAGGTCGATCGCCGCCTCACGCACGAGTTGTCTGCCGGCGTCCTGCGACAGCAGGGATCGCTCGATGCGTTGATCGCACAGTTCGTCCCCCGGGGGCTCGCGTCGGTGCAACCCATCGTGCTCGACATCCTGCGACTGGGCGCCTACCAACTGCATCACCTCGCGAGGGTTCCGGCGCACGCTGCGGTTGCAACCAGCGTCGCGCTCGTCCGTGAAACCGCAGGCGAGCGCGTGACCGGGTTTGCGAACGCGGTGTTGCGGCGCATCGCCGACGCACCGCGCGAGCAATCGGGCGTGGACGACGCAAACGACGCAGCAACGCTGGCCACCCGCTGGTCACATCCCGAGTGGCTCGTTTCCCGGTGGCTCGCGCGCTTCGGGCATGAAGACACCGAGGACCTCCTCGAGTGGAACAACACCCATCCCGCGCTCGTGGTCCAACCGGCACGGGACGACGCCGACTCGCTGCAGGCGCGCCTGAGCACGGCCAACGTCGAGGGCTTCCCGGCGCCGCACGGCGCGGGCATCGTGGTTTCCGAAACGCGCCCGGAACGGCTTCCCGGTTTTGCCGAGGGGGCGTTTTACGTACAGGATCCGGCTCAGGCGCTGGTGATGCGATTCGCGGCGTTTCCCGCCGAGGCGAACGTCTACGACGCGTGCGCGGCACCAGGCGGCAAGACCCTTGGATTGAGCCGACGCGGTGGGGTCGTGGTGGCGGCTGACGCTTCCCGCCGCCGGATCTTGCGCCTCTGCGACAACATCGCCCGCGCCGGCCAGGGGAATGCGTTTCCGGTGGTGGCCGACGCGCTGCACCCGCCCATTTCGGGGACGTCGGGATATCTCCTCGATGCCCCGTGCCTTGGCACCGGCACGTTTGCCCGCCACCCTGATGCGCGGCTCCGCGTGGAGCCGGCTGCACTGCAGCGGATCGTTCGCGAACAGGCTGCCCTGCTCGACGCCGCGGCCACGGTGATCGTCCCCGGCGGCGTGCTATGTTATGCCACATGTTCGCTGGAACCGGAGGAGGACGAGGAGCAGGTTGCAGCGTTCCTCGAGCGGCACCCGGAGTTCTCCCGCCAACCACCTGCCGGTTTTCCCCCCGAGCTGCTCACACCGGAGGGCGACCTGTTGATCCTCCCGCACCGTGATGGCATGGACGGCGCCTACGCCGCACGGCTGGTCCGCGCGCCGTGAGCCGACCTTCGCGGCGGACCCTGACGCGCACTGCCAATTTCATCATCGTGCTGCTGGTCGCGATTGGTGTGGGGTTCGTCGTGTTCGGCAGCCTCACCGGCTCACCGCTCCTGCGACGGAACGTCGCGGTGCCCGACCTCCGCGGCGTCCCGACAGATGACGCGATGCGGATCCTCACCGACAGCCGGCTCCGCGGACGCGTTGCCGATGCGGTGCCCGATACGTCAATCGCCGCGGGCCGGGTCACGTCACAGGAACCCGCCGCCGGCACGAGGGCGCGCCGTGATGCGATGGTGAACCTGACAGTGAGCGCGGGGTCGATCTATGCGAACGTGCCGGACGTCGCCGGACTCAGCGTGGAGAAAGCACGCGACGCGATCCACCGCGCGGGACTGGTTCCGGGTCGTGTCGACACGGTCTCCGACTCGATGGCCTTTGCGATGGTGATCGGGACCTCTCCCGCTGCCGGGGCAACCGCGCGGCGCGCGAGCACCGTCGCGATCCGGGTGAGCGCTGGCCAGCCGAACATCGCTGTTCCTGAACTCGACGGGCTGACGCTGGCTGAAGCAACCGAACGCATCGAGAACGCCGGCCTCGTGGTCGGACTCGTCCGGCGCACCGATCAGGGGAGGCCGGGCGTGATTCAGGGACAACGACCGGCACCGGGTGCAACAGTTACCCGGGGTGCCAAGGTCGAGATCATCATCAGCGAGGAACGACCATGACGGCACGGATCGCGCCGAGTGTGCTGAGCGCCGATCTTGGTCGGCTCGCGGAGCAGGTGACTGAGGCAGCGCACGGCGGTGCGGAATGGGTGCACGTCGACGTGATGGACGGCCATTTCGTCCCGAACCTGACGTTTGGCGCTCCGATGATCCGCGCACTTCGACGGATCACCGATCTTCCACTCGACGTGCACCTCATGGTCGAGCGGCCGGAGCAGTACATCACCGAGTACGCCGCGGCGGGCGCCAACGTCTTCACTTTCCATCCCGAATCGACGGTACACGTGCAGCGTCACCTCGCGATGGCGCGTGAACATGGGATGCGCGCCGGGCTTGCACTGAACCCCGGGACGCCGCTTGGATGGCTCGAGGAAGTCGTGGACGATGTCGACCTCGTGCTCGTGATGTCCGTCAATCCCGGCTACGGTGGTCAGGGGTACATCCCGGCATCGACCTCCAAGATTGCGCGCGTCCGCGACCTGCTCGACTCCAGGGGCAGCGAGGCATCGCTCGAGGTGGACGGTGGGATCACCGTCGACACCATCGCGCAGGCGCGCAATGCCGGCGCCGACACGTTCGTGGCCGGTACGGCGGTGTTCGGTGAGCGTGACCCGGCCGAGGCGGTACGGGCGCTGAAGCGTGCCTGCATGGCCAGGGCCTGATGCGCCGCCAATGGTTGGGCGTGCTCGCGGTCGTTGCCGCACTCGCCGTCGCGGTGATGGTGCTGATTCGGCGGGCTCCCGTTCCGATCGAGGTTGGCCGGATCGCACCCGACTTCACCGCGACCCACCTGCAGTCCGGCACTTCCCGCTCGCTGCACGCGGACTATCGCGGGAGTGTGACGCTGGTCAACGTGTGGGCGACGTGGTGCGAGCCGTGCAAGAAGGAGATCCCCGCTCTCGATTCGCTCTACCGTGCACTCGGACCCAAGGGCCTGCGGATCGCGGCGGTGAGCATCGACCGAGGCGATAGCGTACCCGTCCGGCAGTTCATGGATGAGTTCGGCGTGACCTTCGACGTTCTGCATGATCCCGATGGCCTGATCCAGCAGGTTTACCAGACCAGCGGTGTACCCGAGAGTTTCCTTCTCGACCGCGATGGACGCATCGTGCGGATCGTCTACGCCGACCATCCGTGGGCGAGCGCTGGCAACCAGCGGATCATCAGTGAGCTGCTCGCACGACCAGCGTCCGGGGAACCTTCTCCATGAACCGGCAGTGGCTGTGGGTCGGCATGATCCTGACTGGCCTCGCGCTCGGCGCGTGGGGCATCACGCGCTACGCACCACCGCCGGAAGGCGCCTATCTCGGCGATCGTGCCACCGATTACCGCACCCTCCGCCTCACCGACAACGACAGCATCGCGCTGCGCAGCGGATACGCCGGATACGTCACTCTGGTCAATGTCTGGGCCACGTGGTGCGGACCCTGCAGGACCGAGATGCCGTCGATGGAGCGTCTCTTCCGGAGCCGTGCCGAGCGCGGCTTCCGGATCGCCGCAGTGAGCATCGATCTGGGCGATCCCGAGAAGGTCCGGGCCTTCGGCCGCGAACTCGGCCTTACCTTCGACCTGCTGCACGACCCGACCGGCCTGGTGCAGCAGGCGTACGGTGTCGTGGGCGTACCGCAGAGCATCATCGTCGGGCGTGACGGTCGGATCGCGCACATCTCGCTCGGCGCCGAGCGATGGGACTCCCCAGCCAACGTCGCGCTGGTCGATTCCCTCCTTGGGCCGGTTCGCTGACCGATGCGCGTACTGGCTCTCGAGACTTCATGTGACGAAACCTCCGCCGCCGTGGTGCGCCGCGACGGCGACGTGGTGACGCTTGAATCGCTCACGATCCTCTCGCAGGACGTTCACCGGATCTTTGGTGGTGTCGTTCCCGAACTCGCATCGCGCGCGCACCTCACCACGGTGGGACCTGTCGTTGATGCTGCGCTTGCCGACGCCGGCCTCGAACCGGCGGGCCTCGACGGAATCGCCGTGACTCGCGGCCCGGGACTCCTCGGCGCGCTGCTGGTCGGGGTGACCTGGGCAAAAACGGTGGCATGGCGAGACGACATCCCGCTGATCGGTGTGCATCACCTCGAGGGTCACCTCTTCGCGCCGACACTCGAAGATGCGACTGTCGCTCCGCCCTTCACGGCGCTCTTGGTAAGCGGTGGGCACACCATGCTGCTCGACGTTCCGGCGTGGGGCGACTATCGCCTGCTCGGCCAGACCCGCGACGACGCGGCGGGCGAGGCGTTCGACAAGGTCGGCTCGCTGCTCGGCCTCGACTATCCCGCCGGCGCCGCGATCGAACGCCTGGCCATGGAGGGCGACCCGCGTCGGTTCACGTTCCCGAGGCCGCTCCTTCGGGGGGTGAGCGCGAGCGAGGCGTACGAGTTTTCGTTCAGCGGACTCAAGACCGCGGTGTTGCGCGCCGTGCAGCTAAGCGATGACATCGAGCGTGATCGCGCCGACCTCGCACGGGGCTTCCAGGACGCCGTGATCGAGGTCCTCGTCAGCAAGACGCTGCATGCGGCGCGGGAGCACGACAGGTCGCTGGTGGTGCTGGGCGGCGGCGTTGCGAGCAGCAGGGCACTCGCTGAAGCGATGCGCGCCAAGGCGGATAGCCGGATACGTGTCGCGGTGGCGTCGCCGCGGCTCAACACCGACAACGCCGCCATGATCGGTGCGGCGGGCAGTTGGCGCCTCGCCCGGGGAGAACGGCATGGCGCCGAGCTCGATGCCCGTGATTCCCTTCCCCTTCCCGGGCTCGTCCCGGCAGGAGCAGCAGCATGATCGTCGCTCACCCGCTGAACCTGGACGTGTTCGGCTTCGAGGTCACCGGATACGGGATCATGATGATGGTCGCGTTCCTGGTCGGCGCCTGGATTGCCGATCGCGAGCTCAAGCGCCTCGGCTTCGCGTCCGATTACGCCGGCGACATGCTCTGGGCCGCAGTGATCGGTGGGGTGGTGGGCGCAAAACTCTGGTATGTGGCGCTCCACGGCACCGATGCACTACTCACCCGCGGCGGGCTCGTGTGGTACGGCGGATTCGTCGGTGGCACGCTCGCCGTGATCCTCAACGGCTGGCGGCGGGGCGTACCGGTGCGCTGGACCGGGCAGATCATTGCGCCGGTGCTGGCGGCTGCGTACGCCATCGGTCGCGTGGGGTGCTATCTGGTGGGCGACGACTACGGCAAGCCGAGCAGCAGCGCATTCGCCGTGGCGTTTCCCGAGGGTATTCCGCCAACCACTGCGGGCGTCATGCGGGCCGAGTTTCCCGGACTCGACATCCCCGCGTCGCTCCCGCCTGAAGCGGTGATGGCGGTGCATCCCACCCAGCTCTACGAGGTGGCGATGATGTTGTTCGCGTTTGCACTGCTCTGGCGCTGGCGTACCTCGCCGCGCGGCACCGGCTGGCTGCTCGGCGCGTACCTGGTGATGGCGGGGATCGAGCGATTCATCGTTGAGTTCTTCCGGGCCAAGGACGACCGGCTGCTGGGCGCCTTGACGATCGCCCAGGCCTTTTCGGTTGTTCTCGTACTCCTCGGAGCCGTGCTGATCGTGCAGTGGTCGAAGGGGGGGAAGGTCGCGCCGGGAGAGTGGCTGGAGCGTGGTGCCAGCGGGGGTCGGGCCGGGTGACTCTTGACAGCTTCAGAACGAAAACGTAGGATTATCCCTAGGTGGCGCGAGGCAGTCGAAGCGCCCATCGAGAAAGTCCCAGGACGAAGAAGGGTGAAGCGAACACACCTGTTCGTCTTCGTTTACTCAGGGGGCGTTCTGGGACCTCCCAAACAACACGGCCCGCCAGTGATGGCGGGCCGTTGTTGCGTTCGGACGATAGCGTGAACGGGAAGGCTTCATCCGTTGAGCGCAGCGCCTGCCATACGGTTGCGAAGGATCTCCACTTCGGCCTTGAGCGCCGCCAGGTCGGCCTCCATCTGCTCCAGAGAGCGCAGCACCGCACCCTCGAGGGGCAGCGCGGCTGCTGGAACTGGATCCGCCACGACCGCCGGGGGCACCGCAGACGCGGCAACCACGGCTTCCGCAAATGCCCGCTCGTCGCGGCGGCGCTGGAACACCAGGATCCACAACAGCGCTCCGGAAGCGAGCACCAGCAGCAGCCCCTGGGCGAGCATCGACTCCAGCGTGGGGTAGATGCCCAGCACCGGGAGCCGGGGCCAGTCCTGCAGCACGGTGGTGCCAACGACGCCACCCGCCTGCAACTCCGCCACTGCCTTGCCGGCAAACACGAACGCGGTGTAGTAGAGGAAGCCGCTGGTGACGGCGAAGAACGGCTTGAGCGGGAGCCGGATTCCGTAGCGATTCATTGCGGTATACACTCCCGCAAGGATCACTCCGCCCACCGCCATCCCGGCGACCACCGGCCAGAACGTCCCACCCGCCGATCCGCCTGACACGAAGAGCGCCTTGTAGAAGAGCACCGTCTCGAATCCCTCACGGTACACCGCAAGGAACGCAGCCGACGCCAGGGCGAGTGCCGAGCCGCCCGTCACGGCCACCTGCACGCGTTCGCGCACGAACGCGGTCCACTTGGCGACTTCCATCTTGGACAGCAGCCAGTACGAGACGTAGAACAGCACGCCGACGGCCGCCACCATGGTGAAGCCTTCCATCGCCTCGCGGTGCGCCGGGGAAATCTGGAACACCGTCTCGAGCAGCACTGCCGTCAGCACCGAGAGCGCCACGGCCGCGCCAACCCCGATGTGAATGTCGCGTCGGCGTTCGGGAGCGCCCGTCTTCACGAGGAAGGTCATGAGCGCCCCGATGATGAGGATCGCCTCGAGGCCTTCACGGAGCAGGATGACCAGTGATTGCAGGAAGAGATTGATCGGCGACAGCTTGTCGGCAACAACGCGTTCCGCCTGTTCGAGATCGGCCGCAAGGTCGGCCTGCACCGCTGCCAGCTCGCCGGCCGTGCCGCCGGACGTTCGGGCGCGCAGCGAGGCGAATGTCGCCTCGAGTCGGGCCGCCAGCTCGGGCTTCTTCGCACGCACCGTACGCTCGACACGCTCGAAGGCGAGGTATGCGTCGAACGCCGCCGCCGTGGCCTCTTCCCGCTGCCCGGTTGCGGCGAGGTCGCTGGCCTGCCTGAGCCGCGCCCGAACGGCACCGAACGCTGCCGCGATTTCATCCCCGGATTCACCCGCGTCCTGGAATCCGCGCACAGCGCCGAGGCCCGCGCGGTCTGCACCAGGCCCCAGGGCGGCCAGTACCTGGCTGTCGCTCAGCTCCGCGACGACCGGGAACGCGCGGAGCGATACCGGCACCACCCCGCCCGACCGCTCCTGACGGAGGGTCGAGGCATAGGCAGCCACCGCCCACCGATCCTCGGCGCTGAGCCGCGACTCGTACGCCGGCATCGCCGTGCCGGCAACGCCGATCGTGATCCGCTGATAGAATGCGAGGGGAGTGACGTCGGTGAGCGCGGCATGATCTGCCAGGTTTGCCGGCACCGGCATCAGGGCTCGGCCCGCCGGACCATCGCCTCGCCCGCGTGAGCCATGACATGTCGCACACTCCCGGGCGAAGACCTCCGCACCGCGGGCCAGCGACGGAGTCGTCACGGGAACATCCACCAGCGTGATGCGGAGCACGCTCGCGAGTTCGCTGGTGACAGCCCGCACGTAAATGTCGACGGAATCCGGGGGAGCGGTACGCCGAACCGCCGACAGCGCCCGCTCAAGCCCGGTCACAGCGGTCGATGAAACGGAGTTGGGGAGCGTTCGGGCGGTGCGGACGGCCTCGCGCAGGAAGAGTTCAGCCTCCTCCACTTCCGCCGGCATCACCACCCGATTGTCCACTACGCCAATCCGGTACTCCTGCGCGGCCAGCTGGGCCGATGCCGCGACCCGCCGCGCAGCCGCGACGGAATCGGCGCCCGAGGAGGCGGTAGGAGGGGACAATGTTGTGAGAAAAACCAGCGCACCGATGAGAATCATTCCCAAACGCTTTGGTTATGGACGGAATAAACTACGGTAGGTTGGTGCGAATCACAACTATGCGGAACTCGTGCCAGCGCGGGGGAGTCCTACCGGGCATCCTCGAGGATCGCGACGGCAGCAGCCACGTCGCGGGAGTGACTGAGCGAAAGGTGCAAGCTGACCGGTCGGCGGCTGACCACCTCGGCTGCCAACCCCAGCAGGACCGCCTCGGGGCGGCCATCGCCCAGCCGGCGCACCCCGATTTCGCGCCAGCCTATGGCTCGCGCACCATCGAACACCTGCAGGGCCTTGAATACAGCCTCCTTGGCCGCCAGGCGCGCTGCGAACGCCGGGGCGGGGTCGCCAAGGGAATCGACGTATGTCCGTTCCTCGGGAGTGAGGGTTCGATCGAGGATCCGGCTGTGATGTCTTTCCAGCAGGGCTCGCGCCCGCGCGACCTCAACCACATCCAGGCCGACGCCGATCACAGCCACGGGAGGCTCCACCAGGCGTCGTGGATCGGCCCGAACCACGCTGGGCTCGGCACCTGCCCACCCAACCAGCCCGAAACGATGATCGTGGCGGCGATCGCGATGCCAGCCGCTGCCCAGAAGACTCCCATCGGCCGGCGCCACGACGCGATCCGTCCGGCCGCGCGTCGCCACCGAAGCGACTCCTCGATTGCGACCCTGACGGCGCCGGTCCACGCTACGTCCAGGGCGGCGCCCCGGCCCCTGTCCACCTGACTATCAGCGGGTTGCCCCTCGAATTCCTCCAGCCGCATCCCCTCGGCGAGTAGACGATGGCGGAGTGTTTCGACCGTCTCGGGATCGGGCTCCACCCCCGCCAGCTTGCGAGCCGGATACTTCGAGTGGTGCGCAGCAGCATGCAATCCCGCCCGGGCATCAGCGATCACGGTGTCCCGGAGCGAGAGCACGGCACGATCCCAGGCGACTGCCCACGCATCGTGGCCCGCGTCGAGCGCGCGGCCGGTCAGGAGTTGGTGCAGGAGATCGAGCCTGATGGCATCGTACGGCTGTCCCGACGGGGGCGCCGCGAGCCGGCCAAGAGTGCTCGCGATCGGGTTCATCGAGGCCAATGGGCGGGATGCTCGTCCGGGAAGTGAAGCGCCACCCGTGCAGGCCGACCGGTGCGCCGCGCAAACCGCGCCGTGAACGATGCCAGGCCCTCTGCCGTGAACGTGTCGCGCGGGATGTCGAGCGTGGCGATCGCCCGCTCGATGGCGTCAGCATCGCCTTCCACCTCGACGAGCGTGTCGCATTCGGGATACCACTCGAGGCGCACCGTTGCGCCCTCGATCGCATACACCTCGACGAATCGGTCGACGGCGTGCACCGGTGAGTAACCGAGCGCTGCAAGGAGGTCCGAGATCGACGCACCAGCGCCGAGTCGGCACTCGAGTTCAGGTCTGGCCTTGTAACCCTGTGGCGACACCGTGGTCGGACCCTTCCACGCGAGTTCGTCGTGCACGCTGCCGTCAATGCTCTTGTAGCGTCGCACGCGGAGCACCTCCTTGCGCTCCGCCAGTTCACCGTCGATGTCGTACCGACGATCGAACAGGCGACCCGAAAACACCGGCATGCCGCCCGGTCCGCGGCGATGAAGGCGCTGTCGCAACGCCTCGGGGTCGGGCACCACGGCCTTCAGTTCAAGTTCGAGCAGAGTATTGCCTCCATCACGCGTTCGGTGTCAGCGAGAGACTCGAAAGTCGCCGCGGCGCCGGCAGCGCGCAGTGCATCCGTTGAGTAGGCGCCGGTCGCGACCCCGATCGCATGAGCGCAGATTGCCGCGCCGCAAGTGACATCGGCGGGCGTATCGCCGATGATGACCACATCCCGTCCGGATGGCACCCGGCCCATCACCTTGTCGGCCCGGGCGGCGGCCACCGCCGGCAAGTCGGGACGATGGGCGCTGTCCGACCCGTACGCCCCGAGCGCAAACTGCGCGAACGGGAGCCTTGCAGCCTCCAGCTTTATCCTGGCTCCCGGGACAACGTTGCCGGTGAGCAGGCCAACGACCACGTCAGTGCGCGCATGGAGCGCGTCGAGCAGGTCGGGCACACCGGGCATCGGCCTGACTTCATGACGCCCGCTGCTGACGCATTCGTCGAGATGCGCGAGATACCGCTCGATGACCCTACCGATCTCGTCGGGGGTCGATCGGTCCGGAACACCCGCTGCGTCGAACAACTCCGCCACGATCTGCGGATCGGTCTTCCCGTCAAACCGGACGCCATCGAAGAAGTCGAGGTCGGCGAACTCGTCGGCGAACGCTGCGCGGAGTGCGGTGCGCCCCGCCGAACTGCTGCTGAGGAGGGTGCCGTCGATGTCGAACAGGACGAGGTGTCGCATCACCCGACGCGACGGATCGAGACGAGCCGTTCACGCAGTCCCGCCGCCCGGCTTCCGGGGCCCCAGGATTCCCGTGTCACCCGCCCCGTTTCGATGGTTGCATGGACCAGGGTGTCGTGGCTCGCGAGCAACGCCACGTGGGTGACGGCATCGGTGTCCTGGCCGCGGAAGAAGAGCAGGTCGTCGGGGCAGGCGTCCTGCGGCGCCACCTCGATGCCGACCGCCACCTGCTGCCGTGCGTCGCGTGGCAGCGACACGCCCCGCAACAGGAACGTGGTCTGCACCAGCGCGCTGCAATCGATGCCCGACCCGGTGACTCCCCCCCAGAGATACGACGCACCGGCGAACTGCTGCCACGCCCAATCGGAGGCCGACATATCACGCGTGTGTGCCAGCACTTCATGAAACGGGCGAACCCGCCCGGAAAGAATCTTGCCCGCACTGCCATCCGGCAACCGCACCCCGTCGCCGCCCTCGAGGATCAGTCGTGCCCGGTGCGGAGCCCGAACCGCCATTCCAGCCGACGCCTCGACCAGCGCCCCCTCCGACCACGCCGCATTGGCCAGCCAATGGTCGGCGGTCGCCACGTCGGCAGCACGGACATACCCGCGGTGCAACCAACCCTCGTAGTCGTCGAGGCGCGTTCGTACCCGGTAGTATGGTCCGTGGTCACCGACCACGGTGGCACCCTCACCAAGCACGACCTGCGATACCTGCTCTGCGGCCAGCGAGGGTGCGGCAAGGAGTGGCGCGACGGCAGAAGTGACCAGCACCGCAGCGCTCACGACCCTCGCTCCCGCTCGCGGCAATCACGACAGAGCGTCACGCCGCGGATGGTGCACACGAGGCACACGAACGTTCCGCAGCTCTCGCACGGGTAGCCTTCCGAGGCCCGCTCCTCGCGTCCACAGGCGCGACAGAGCATCGCATCGCGCTCGCGCACGTCAGGTGTTCCGGTGGCGCGCGTGCTCAATGCGGGATCGCGTAGCGCTTGATCTTGGCGATCAGCGTGGCGCGCGAGATGCCAAGTTCCTCGGCAGTCCGCGTGCGGTTGCCAGCATGATGCTTGAGCGTGCGCTCGATGTGCATTCGCTCAACCTCCTCCATCGTGAGCGGCGTGTGCCGCCGGTCGAATGGACCAGCCTTGGCCCGAAGCTCGCCGGGAAGATGCTCGCCCCCAACCTGGGACTGGCCACGGGCGAGAAGCAACGCCCGCTCCAGAACGTTTCGCAGTTCGCGGATATTGCCGGGCCACGAGTGCGCCAGCAACCGCTCCAGTGCCTCGTCGGTGAGCAGGGTAGGTGCGCCGGGCAACGTCTGCGCCAGTTCACGCAGCAGCCTGCGAATGAGGGCCAGCATGTCATCGCGTGTCCGCTCGCGGAGCGGCGGCATCACGACCGGCATCACGCCGAGTCGGGCATGCAGGTCCTCACGGAACCTCCCCTCGTCCACGGCCGACTGCAAGCGACCGGTCACCGCCGCGATCAGTCGGATATCCACCGGAATCTCGCGCGCACCACCTGCCCTGCGGAACGCCCGGGATTCGATCACGTTGAGCAGGCGCAACTGGAGGTTCTGAGGAAGTTCACCGATCTCGTCGAGAAACAGGGAGCCGCCGTCGGCCACCTCCACCAGCGCCGGCTTGCGCTCACCATCACCAGCTGCGTGTTCACGCCCGAACAGTTCCGCCTCGATCGCCTCGGCGTCGCCCGTGCCGCACGCCACCTCGATGAACGGTGCTTGCGATCGCGGCGACAGGTCATGGATCAGTCGGGCCACGAAACGCTTCCCGGCGCCACTCTCACCCTCGATCAACGCGGGGGTGCGATCGCTCCGCGCCACGAGAGTGACCTGACGGGCGACCTCGCGCATGAATGGAGAGGCACCGAGGCCCTCGAGACCGTCGGACGTCGCCGAGCTCTGCCCGATGAGCGTCCTGTTCACGCGCCTCAGCCTGCCCTTCTCGGCTGCGCGCTCTGCGGCGGCCAACAGGTGCGCCATGTCGACCGGCTTGACGATGTAGTTCTCGGCGCCGAGTTGCATGGCGCGGACCGCAGTCGGGACATCGCCATCCCCGGTGAGCACGATGACGCCGGTGTCGCGCGCCCGCAATTGCTCGAGAACGTCGAGGCCGTGGATGCCGGGCAACTCGAGATCCACCAGCACGACGTCCGGGAAGGTGCGCTCGAAGGTGCTCACGCCGGACTCGCCGGTGAGTTCGCGGAACACGTCCCATCCCTTCTGCTCGAAAAAGGCGCCCACCGCGCGGAGAACCGCGATGTCGTCATCGATCAGCAGGATTGAGTCGGTCATCGAGGATCCCGGCTGGGGCGTACCAGTGCCATGAGGTAAACTAGCTCCGCGGCGGCATCATCACCCGGATGGCGCCCGGCACCACCGTCGCGGTGAAGTCCGTCGTGCCGCCCGGTTCGCCATCGAGTTGTATCGGTACCGGACCCTCGGGGCAACGGATGGTGATCTCCCGGCCGCGGGCGTAGCCCACGAATGCGTCGCGACCGTAGACACCGGGCGCATCCCGGAGCAGGTCCCAGACAGCCCGGACACCGGTACCGAAGGAATTGGCGTGCATCGCAACGACGTCGAGGACACCGTCGTCGGGGGCGATACCCGGCCCGAGGCGAATCATCCTGGGGATCACCTCGCCGCAGTTGGCCACGAGGAGCATCGCGGCCTCGGCGTGGAACGCCTCGCCGTCCACCGTGATGTCGAACGGCACGCTCCGAAGCTCCGGGATCAACCGGAGCGTGGTGGCGACGTAGGCCATCATCCCCCACTTCTGCTTGAGCAGCGTCGGTGTCTCGACCATCACCCTCGCGTCGATTCCGGCGCCGCAAGCGACCGCAAAATAGTGGGCCCCGTCTTCCCGCATGATTCGTCCGAGGTCGATGGGCGTGGGCTCACCACGCAACATGGCGGCAGCCGCTCGAAGCGGATTCGATGGCAGGCGGAGGTTGCCCGCGAGCAGGTTTCCGGTTCCACCGGGAATCAGGCCGAGGGCAACGTCGGTCCCGACCAACGCGGCGGCGGCCTGCATGGTCGTACCGTCGCCGCCAAAAACCGCCACGACATCGACACGCTGAGCGACGCCTGCCTCCGCGAGTCGACGTGCATCACCGGGCCCGCCGGTTGCGAGGACGTCGACCTTCCATCCGCCAGCCTTGAGCATCGCGGCGATCGCCTTCACCGTGACCGCCCTCGTCCGGGCAGCCGCCGGGTTGGTGATCAGGAGTGCGCGCACTAGTACTCACGGTCCCACAGCAGGTCGGCACCGAGCTGGTAGCGCCCCTGCAAGTTGGTGAGCAGGTCGGACGCCCGATTGGACGAACACGCCTGCACCGGCTCGGCCGACGCCTGGGCGCGCCAGTTGCGGGCGAAGCGGTACTCCACCGATGCGCCGAAGTTCCGTGCACCAAATCCATTCGAACGCTGCCCGAAGCAGACACCCACGTTGCCAGTCACATACCACTTGTCACCGAACTGGCGCCCGATCGCGATCGTGGTGAAAGACGAGCCCTGGCCCGGCACGCCGCCGGGGCGGATCTCGATCGTCTCGACACCAAGACCGAGATCGTTGACCAGTACCCGCTCGGTCTCCGTGGCCAGGGCACCAATGGCGAGCTGGAGCGCCTGGGACTCACCACTGCTGGCAACGTCGAATTCCGGCCGCCCGAACACCAGGTAGGAGATCAGGTCGCGCTCGGGAATGTTGCGCCCGGGCGCTGTGAGCTTGAGCGTGGGCACGAGAATCGTGCCGCCGATCTGCGCCTGTATCTGGATCTCGTCGCCGTCCTGGGTGCGAACGGTGTTGCTGGCAAGAATGTCGAGCGCGGCATTGAGGTCGGGTGTGCCGAAGTACCGCACCGACCCGCGCTGCACATCGAAATCGATGTTGAAGGCCAGGATCTTGACGGTGTACGTCCCGCGCGGGGTGTTGAGGTTGCCGATCAGGCCGTACGACTGGCCGATCTTCTGCGCGGTCACCTCTCCCTCGAGCTGGATGTTCGCTTCGCCCGACTTGAGCCACACGTCGGTGCCGATCTGCACGTTGATCGGCTCGATCCGCAGCGAGTCGAGGAACCTGCTCTGGAACCGCGCGCTGAGCCCTTGCTTCCGGATCGCCACGGTGTCGACGAACGCCGCGTTCACCGGGTCGTCGAGGTTGATGACGTTCTTCGTCAGCAAGTCGGCGAAGTAGATGTCGCTGTCCTCGATGAAGATCCCGGCCGACGTGCCCCGCATCACGGGATGATTCAGGGGCCCGCGGATGGTCACCTCTCCCGTGGGGCGCATCTTCATGAACCCGACCACGTCGACGGCAAGGAAGCCCGCCGATGTGAGACGCAGGTTGAGTTCGGGAGACGTCAGTTCCCGGAAACGGAGACTGCCGCTCACCGATGCGAGCCCTTCGCCGCTGCTCATCGAGAGCGTATCGATCAGCAGCGAGTCACCAGCGAATCGGGCCACACCATCGATGGGCCCGTACCGCACACCCAGGTCCGGAAGCGTCATCCGACCCTCGATCACGCTCACCGTCCCCTCGAGGCGCGGAGACTCCCACGTTCCGCTCCCGTGCATGTCGACCTTCAGCACGCCCCGGGCATTCCTGATCGACGGGGTGAACGCCTCCAGCAGGGAGAGATCAGCCGAGTCGGCAAGGGCGGTCACCTCGATCGGTCCCGGCAAACGGCGGGTCGGTCGTCCGGTGAGTGCCAGGTCGAATGGGACCGAGACGTCGATCTCGAGCACCTGGTCACCGGTCTTCCAGAACGCCAGGTTCGACCTCAGCCGCTGCGCCCCGTAGTCGAACGCACCGCGCAGCATCGGAGGACGGACATCGCCGAGCACCGGCCCTGTCACCGACACATTGCCGCGCAGAGTCGGGAAGAACTTCGTCCCGCCCAGCCTGAAATCCAGCGAAGCGAGACCGCGCCCCAGCAGCGAATCGCTGTAGACCACTGCAAACAGGTCGGCGAGATCGAGCCCGACCACGCTCGCGCGCAGTTCGCCCTCATCCAGCCCCGGAACGGTACCACTCACGGTCACCGCCCCGCTGCCGTCGTCGGTGCGAAGCACCAGGGTATCGGAGAGGGCGGTACCTCCCTCCCCGATCGAGAACGTGATCGGCCGGGTCAATCGCCAATCCTGTTGTGGCAAGCCCATCGTCAACGAGTCGAGGTCAACGGTCGACACCCCGGTCATCGAGCGCCACCGCCCGCCGCCGCTGAACGTCGCAAGGCCGACATCGGCCTGTCCTGCCACCGCGAGCGAATCGGAGCGTCCTCCCGCGGTGACCGTGATGCCGTGGACGAGCTGCACGCCTGCCAGGAGCGTGTCGATGGTCGCATCGATGGCGATGCCCCGGGCACCCAACGAATCGGCGCGGATGTCGCCGCTGACATTCGCGACGTACCAGTCATCGAGGCGGAGGTGCTGCGCCGCGAACGTCCCGACGATGTCCAGGTCGTCGATCGCTCCGCTCAGCTGGAGCGACGCGGTTCCCGTGCCGTCGAGCGTGCGGGGTTCGAGGGTGTCCGGGGCGAATCCGGTCATGGCGCGGACCAGCGAGTCGAACGGCGTCAAGCGAACTCGCCTCCAGCTCGACCAACAGCGTGCCACTACTCGGCGCCGCCCAGCCGATGGACCCGCGGGCCGATGCGGTGCCGTCAGGCCAGGTGACGGCCGCCGTGTCCACACGGATGATCCCGCCCGACGCGGCAACCGACGCCAGTACCGACGTGAGTTCGATGCCGCCGACGCTCGACGGAGAGAGCGTGACATCGAGCGTTCCGGTCGGCGGCTCCACAGGATCGATCACGCCCGTCGCGGTGATCCGTCCATTCAACGACGTCGGCTCGCCGCTGCCGAGGAGCGCCCGCAAGTCGAGCCGCTCGACATCGAGTACCAGCGCGTTCGCAGACATCCGCGGCGCGTCCATGCCAATTCGACCGCGCGCGTGCACCACCCCGATCTCACCCTCGAGGTCGGCGAGCAGGTCGAGATCGGTGATCGGCCCGAACGCGGTGACCCGCCCAGCGACCGAGCCAACTGGTGTGAGGTCCGGGTAGCCCGTCCGGAGTCCATCGAACGAGATCACCGGGAACGTGGCGTCGAGTGCCAACCCGAGCACCGCACCGCGCGCGTCGAACCGCACCGATCCGTTCATCCGGCTGCGCGCGTTGTTGGGCGGCACGTGCTCGGCGAGCCCCTCGAACCGGGCATTCAGCCAGGGACCGTCGAGCACACCGGTGAGTCGAAGGTCGCCGGGCACGACAACGGCCGGCACGAGCCGCTGGACGGTACCCAGGTCGATGTCTGAATCGGTGAGTCGAAAGCGTTCGAACACCGCGCCATTGACCCCTCCGAACCGGATTGCGCCGTTGAAGATGAAATGCGACCGGGGGTTGCCGGGAACCAGCGCATCGGCGAGCACGAGGTCACCACCCAGCACCATCCGGTCGAGAAATCCGTCGGCCGTGATCCGTCCCGATATCGGCCCGCGAAATGGCAGCGTGTCGAGGTAAGGTCGCGCCACGTCGAGTGGGACATCGCGCAAGGTGAGGTCGAGGTCGCGCATCCCGAGCCCGCGCTGGTTGTCGACCACGGCGACCAGCCGACCGACCGCCAACGCGTCGCCCGCGCCGAGCGCGAGGTTCGTGAGCGCGTAGTCGGTGCGGGAATCGCTTCGCGACAGCGCCTCGACCCGGCCCTTCCCCTGCCACGCGGGGAAATCGGGCGACACCCAGAGCAGGTCACGTAGGTCCACCGTGTCTGCGTCGAGTGCAAAGTCGAACAGGACGGTGTCGCGCGGCCACCGGATCGCGCCCCCGCCGCGCAGGGAAGTGCCCGGCATCTCGGCACGCGCGAACGTGAAGCGGACGGAATCCGCTGCCGTGATGATCTCGCCTTCGGCCGACGTGATCGTCACCGCCGGATCGCTGAGGTTGGTGCGCAATTCGTCGATCCGGATGAGCAGCGGGTCACGCTTGGGCGTCGAGATGCGGACGAGCGACAGGCGTCCCGAGGCATTCGTCAATTCGTACACACGCACCGGGCCATCCACGCCCCGCTCGATCCGCGGCTGTGCGGGCTGCTGCGCGTTCCGGGATATCGGCGCCTTGGGCGGGCGCGGGGTCGTGGGAACATCAATGCGAATCGTCGCGTCCCGCAGGGTCACGTCGCGGAGTTCCACCAACTGGGGAGTCCGATTCGCCGTGGTGTCGCCCTTCCGCACCCTGAAGACCTTCTCGTAATTCCAGTAACCATTGCGCAGCTTGACCAGGTGGATCACCGGTCGGTCTGCACGGAGTTCGCTGAACACCAGTCTCCCGGCGAGCAGCTCGGGCAGGAGATAGCGCACCTCGATCCGGGGGGCCTCCACGACCGGGGCGCCGGATGAGTCGGTGATGCGCACGTTCTCGAGGACCAGGTGATTGATCACGTTCCCGCGGATCGCGCCGATCTGCACCCGACCGTCGACACTCGACGTGATCAGGTCGGTCGCCAGGCGTGCGCTGAGCGCGCGGCCCGGCGGCGACCAGATCAGTGCCGCCACCGTGCCGAGGATGGTCGCCACGATGACCGTTGGCGGCGCCACCAGGCCGGCGGTGATCCGTTTCACCCAGCGCATCAGAACGCCTGCCCCACCGAGAAATGGAGCGTCCACCGACCATCGGTGTTGTCCCGCGAAAAACCCTCGCGGATCAATACCAGGTCTCCCTCGGGCGACGTCGTGTAGACCGGTCCTCGCGCAAGGCGATAGCGGTTGTACCCGATGTCGAATCGGATCGGTCCCAGCGGCGACGCAAATCGCAGCCCGGCTCCAGGAGTCACCCGGATCTCGCTCTCGCTCCGTGAATCGCCCACGGCGCCGGCATCGATGAACACCGCAAATCGCATCCGGTTGCTGAACACCGGTGATGGCAAGCGGAGTTCGACGTTTGCCACGACCACCTTGTTCCCGCCGGTTGCCGCCGGGCGCGCATCCTGCTCACGAAACCCGAGCGGCGTGCTATCGGTGGGCTGGATGAGTGAGTCGCGCGGAACGACGTACACAACCGGACCGAGTTCGTTGCGGTCGTAGCCACGCACATCGTTGGGCCCTCCGGCATAGAACCGTTGGTCGGGCGGGATGAAGTTGGAGCCACCGCCAAGTGTCGATCGCGGGGCGAAGATGTACCCGCCCCGAACGTGCGTCGCGAGCACGATGCTCCGGGTCAACGGCAGGTACAGCGCACCCTCCGCCACCACCCGCGTGAATTGCTGCACATCCGAGGATCCGAGGAGCTTGCTGGCCAGCGTCACGCCGGCCGAGATCACGCTGCCACGGGTCGGATCGAGGATGTTGTTGACGCGCTGCCGCGTGGCGTTCAGCGAGAGTGTCGTGAGCCAGCGGCGTTCGCGCAGCTGCGCGATATCGGCCGCCGCACACGCATTGAAAAAGGCGCAGAAGGAAGCGTCGCTCGCGCGGGTCTGGCCGTAGGCCGCGCGGTAACTCAGGGTGATCGGGACACGCGCCGCCGTCTCGCGGGTTATCGTCGCCGAAGCACCGAGCTCCTCGCGTTCATACACGTTGAACTCGCTGCGACGTTCCAGAAACGCGGCCACGACAGCGGTGTTCTCGGCTGACAGGAAGCCGTTGCGGCGGATCGACGTGTTGAGGCTGTAATTCAGCCGACGTGAACCGATGGAGTCGTCGGCGAGCGGCGAGCAGATGCTGCGCTCAAGACCGAATCCGAGTGGATCACCCACACCGATCTTGGAGACCCGGCCGGAGATGTCCAGCACCCGACCACCGCCAAGGAAGTTGCGCGCGGTCCAGCCGGCACCTGCGCGGAGGCAATCGATCGTGCCGTACCCGGCCGATGCGCGGGCGCGGTGGAACCGACCCTCCGTGACCGTAACGAGCATGGGCACGATCGAGTCGCCCGGGGTGAACCGCGCCGTGTCGATCCCCACTGTTGCGAGCCGGAACAACTCCGATCCGTACAGCGACCGCTGCGACCGGAAGACGTCGCGGTACCGATAGGTGTTGCCCTCGCGAGCGGTGACCAGCGACGCAATGAAGCTGGAGTCGATCCGGGAAAAACCGACCACGCGAGTGTCACCATAAACAGCGTATCGCCCCGGCTCGGCGTGCAACTCGGCAGTTCGGAGATGGTTTGCGGTGTCGGCTGCCCCGACGACGAGGTCGACAATTGCGTTGGGATATCCCGAATTGAGCAGGCGGGTGCCCAGCGTGTCCGCCGCCGCGATCAGTGCATACTCGGAGAACGGATCGCCCTCCGAGACGGGAAGATCTCGGCGCAGCGACGACGCATCCTCCAGCGTGTCGATCCCGGTCACATCGAGTCGCGAGATCCGGATGGGCTCGCCCTCGGTGATCCGGAAAGTGAGCTTGACGCTTTCAGGCGAACGCTCGACGACGGTGTCGACAACCACATCGGGAAATCCGCTGCGCTTGTACAGGACGGCGAGGCGGAGCACGTCCGCCTGGAAGTCGCGCTCATCGAAATAGCGCCTCTCGCCGAGTCCGAGCCAGCGGATCAGTCCCACCCGTGCGAACGCTGCCGAATTGGTGGTGCGAATCGATGTGGCGAGAAACTCGGAATCGATCGACTTGTTGCCCTGAAACTTGAGCGCCCGGATGACGAGTGGTTGCTGAAGCTGGGCCACGACGGGCTGCGCACCACCGAGGCAGGCGAGTGCCGCGGCGACGATGCCGAATCCCGAATACCGACGATTGCCGGTGAAGCTTCCCGCCAAAATTGACCGCATCCTCTAAATCTGGTTTCTTGAAGGGGTTACGCCAACCTTCGGTCACCCGCCCCACCGGGAGTCTCATGGCTCGACTGGCTGTTTTTCTGGTCGCTGCGGTCCTGCTCGGCTGCGGGAGCGGGATCCCTCCGGGCCTGACTTATTACTTCTCGGCCGACCCGAGGTCGCTGGACCCCGCACTCTCGACTGACGTCCCGACCGGGGAGTCGGTCACACTCCTGTTCGACAACCTGACCCAGTTCGACCCTGCCGGACGCCTCGTGGGAGGGCTGGCCACCGCGTGGCACCCATCCCCCGACGGTCGTATCTGGACCTTCACCATTCGCCGCGGGGTGCGCTTCCACGACGGCCGCCCGCTCGACGTGAACGCCATTGCCGCGTCGTTCATGCGCGCTCTCGAGATGGCGCGGGAAGGCGGCAGGGTCTGGCCCCTCCTCCCGATCGACGGCGCCGCCGCAGTCGTGGATTCTGGTGCGACGACCCTGCGAGGCCTCACGATCGTCGACGACACCACCATCTCGTTCACCCTGGTGGAGCCGCTCAACATCTTCCCCAAGCTGATTGCCATGCCCGTGGCAGCCATCGTGCCGACCCCAACGGCGGATGACTTCGGGGAGCATCCAATCGGCAGCGGACCGTGGAAGTTCGTGTCGTGGTCACATGACGACCTCCTGGTGCTGGCCCGCAATGATGACTGGTACGGGGGTGCACCGCTCGCCGACACCATCAGGATCAGGATGATCCCGGAAACCTTCACGCAAGCTGCCGAGTACGAATCGGGAAGGCTCTCGGTGGTGGAGATCCCGGCTGGTGAAACCCAGCGATGGGAGCGCGAGCATGGCGCCGAGCTTCAGCGTCGTGCCGCGTTCCGGGCGGTGTATGTGGCGATCAACACCACCCGCGGACCACTCGCCGATGTCCGCGTCCGGCGCGCAATCAATCATGCTGTCAACGTGCCTGCGATCCTCGACCGCGTAGCGCAGGGGCGCGGGGTACTCGCTGCCGGCACGATTCCGCCTGGCCTCGATGGTTTTGCCACCCGCGACCGCTACGCGTTCGATCCCGCCCGCGCCCGCGCCCTCCTCACCGAGTCGGGGCACGCGAACGGCCTCAAGCTCCAGTTGTGGAGGAGCCAGCGCGCTGAGTTTGCCCGAATCGCACAGGCCATCCAGGCCGACCTCGAACGGGTGGGCATTGCCGTGGAGATCGTGGAACGCGACGCGTCGACGGCCCGCGCCGCCGCCCGGAAAGGCGACGCCGACCTGTTCCTGTCGGATTGGTGGGCCGACTATCCGGACGGCGAGAATTTCACCTTCCCGCTCTTTCATTCGACCAACGCCGGGACTGGCGGCAATTACGCGTTCGTGCGTGACAGTGCCCTCGATGTTGCGCTGGAGCGGGCCCGGGGCACGCCCGACTCCGCCGACAAGGTTGCACTCCTCCAGGCCATCGACGCCGGGACGTTCGAGCGCGCACCGTGGATCTTCCTCTGGTTCCCGACCGATCTCTGGGCGATGCGGCCCGAGGTGGTCGGGTGGGAGTTTCCGGCAGTCTTCACCGGACAGCGGTGGACGGGGGTACGCTTCACCCCATGATTCGCTACATCGCGCTGCGGCTCGCCCTGCTCATCCCCACGCTCCTTGGCGTGCTCGCGGTCACCTTCGCGCTGCTCTATCTCGCGCCGGGCGACCCCGTCGCGGCCATAGTCGGGGAACGCGCCGATGCCGCCACCGTCGAGCGGGCACGCAGGGAGCTGCACCTCGATGATCCGATGATCGTGCGATTCGGTCGGTACGTCGGCGGGGTGGTGCAGGGCGACCTCGGTCGAAGCTACATCACACGCCGGCCAATCGTCGATGAGCTGGCACAACGCTTTCCGGCCACGCTGCGACTGGCCGCGGCGGCAATGGGAATTGCCATCGTGCTCGGACTCACCATCGGGATTCGCGGTGCGATGCGCCCTGGATCGTGGTCCGACCGCATCGCGACGATCGGCGCATACCTCGGCATCTCGTTCCCGGTGTACTGGGTCGGGTTGCTGATGATCCTGCTCTTTGCGGTACAGCTGCGGTGGTTCCCGCCGTCCGGATACGGCGGCCTGCTGTTCCTCATCCTGCCCGCGATCACGCTCGGCATGCGCTCGGTCGCGTTCCTCGCACGGATGACGCGCGCCGCGATGCAGGAGGCACTGCAGAGCGATCTCGTCCGAACGGCCCGGAGCAAGGGACTGAGCTCACGCGTCGTCGTGCTGCGGCACGCCCTCGGCAACGCACTGATCCCGATCATCACGGTGGTCGGGCTCGACTTCGGGTCCTACCTCACCGGCTCGATCCTCACCGAGACGATCTTCTCCTGGCCCGGCGTTGGTCGCTACGTCCTCACCGCGATCGACAAGCGCGACCTGCCGGCCATCCAGGGCAGCATCCTCTTCCTGTCGCTGGTGTTCGTCGCTTGCCAACCTGATCGCGGACCTTTGCTATGCCGCTGCCGACCCGAGAGTTGCCTATGACTAGCGTCGTCCACGCCTGCCGCCTGCTCACTGTCTCGCTCGCCCTGGTGATGCCGCTGCAGGGGCAGTCACTCGCACAGCGACTCGATGCACGCCTCGACGCTCCCTCGCTCGATCGCCACATCTGGGGCGTGGCCGTGACCGACCTCGATGGCAACATCCTCTACGGTCGCAACGCCGATCGCATGATGATGCCGGCGAGCAACACCAAGCTGGTGGTGAGCGCGGTCGCCAGCGCGATGCTCGGCCCCGACTTCCGGGTACGCACGTCGGTGTACGGCACCGGTCCGGTTGTCGATGGCGTCCTGCATGGGGATCTGGTGCTCTACGGTCGCGGCGACCCGACCTTCTCGAACCGGTGCTTCCAGTCGGACACGACGGCCACCGCCGCCTGCGATCGCGAGCCGATCGGACGGTACCGTGACCTGGCCCGTCAGCTCAAGTCACGCGGGGTGCGGACGATCGCCGGCGACCTGGTCGGCGATGGCTCGTACTTCACCGACGCCATCGTGCATCCCGGTTGGGAGTTCTACGACCTCTACTGGTGGTACGCCGCACCGGTTTCGGCGCTGGGCTTCAACGACAACTCGGTGGATATCCGGATCACGTCGCGGGACACGGCGGGCGGAGCGCCCATCCTGACCCTGTCGCCCGACATTGGACTGGCGTCGATCGACAACCGTGCGGAGATCGGGCCGCGCGGGATCGCGTCGCACCTTCGACGTGTTGCGTGCACCCGACGGACTGAGCTACGTGGCCACCGGCGTCGTTGCCGGCGGGTGCGAGCCCGCAGGTCGAGAGCGCCGCCGTTCACGACCCGAATCGATTCGCAGCCCTCGCCTTTCGTCACGCCCTTCTCGCGGAGGGGATCACCATCCGCGGGGCGGTGACATCCACCAACGACTCGCTGGCTTTTCACCACGCCCGCCACGGGATGCCGCTCGCGGAGTTGACGTCGCGGCCGCTGCGTGACTGGATCTACCCGATCCTCAACACCTCGCAGAACTGGTTCGCAGAGATGACCCTCAAGCAGCTGGGACGCCAGTTCGGTGCGACCGGGTCGTGGGACGAGGGGATCCGCGTGGAGCGCCGCTTCCTGATCGATTCGATGCGCATCGATTCGACGCAGTTCGCGGTCAGCGATGGCTCGGGCCTCGCCGCCAACAACCTCGTTTCTCCCCTCGCGTTCACCCGCCTGCTCACGTTCATGCGGCGTCACCCCAACTACCCGATGTTCGCAGCCGCCATGCCGTTGTCCGGCGCCAGTGGGTCGTTGCGCCGGCGATTCATCGGGCACGCCACTCGAGGGGCGGGTACGCGCCAAGACCGGGAGCATCTCACGGGTGAACACGCTGTCGGGCTACGTCGAGCGCGCGGACGGTCGTGTGCTGGTCTTCTCCGTCCAGGCCAATCATCACACCCTCGGAAGTTCCAGGATGATCCCGGCGATCGACAGCGTCGTGAGCGAACTCGGCGGTCGGCTTCCCGCTGTCGGCCGGCCTTCAAGTGCCCGCCCATCTCGATGACGACCAGCACGGTTCCCCCGGTGATCGCGATCATCGGCGCCGGGCCATCCGGCTTCTACGCCGCCGAGGCGCTCCAGAAGGCGCTCCCGGACGTGATGATCGACCTGTACGATCGCCTGCCGACACCCTTCGGGCTCGTACGGGGCGGTGTCGCGCCCGACCACCCCAAGATCAAGTCGGTGACACGGATTTATGACCGGATCGCGGCGCATCCGGGTTTTCGATTCCTTGGCCACGTCACGATCGGTCGGGACCTGACGGTCGAGGAACTGCGGTCTGCATATCGACGCGGTGATCATTGCGACGGGTGCGCAGACTGATCGCCAGCTCGGCATTCCCGGTGAGCAGCTGGCGGGGAGTCACGCTGCCACCGATTTCGTCGGCTGGTACAACGGCCATCCGGACTACGTCGACCGCAGTTTCGATCTCACCCAGCGCGAAGCGGCCGTCGTCGGCCTCGGGAACGTTGCGATCGATGTCACCCGGATCCTGGCCCGGGATCCCGAGACGCTGACACCGACCGACCTGGTCAGTCCCGCGCTTCGATGCGCTGCGCGACTCGTCGCTCACGACAGTGCATGTCATCGGACGGCGCGGGCCGGTCCAGGCTGCGTGCACCACGCCCGAACTTCGCGAACTCGGCGAGCTCGATGGCGTCGATCCCATCGTCGACCCAGCCGACCTGATCCTCGACGAAGTGAGCGCCGCCCATCTCGCCACAGGCGATGACCGCACTGCGACCAAGAACATGGAGATCTTCCGCGCCTGGGCCGATCGTGGACCGACCGGTGCGCGACGGCGGATCGTGTTTCACTTTTCGGCCTCTCCAGTCGAGATCCTCGGTGAGTCGCGAGTGAGCGCGCTTGCGCATTGTGCGCAACGATCTGGTGCCCGATGACCACGGGAGTGTCCGCGCTGTGGCGACTGACCGTTTTGAGACCCTCGACGTCGGGCTGATCTTCCGGTCGGTGGGTTACCGCGGCGTGCCGATCGAAGGAATGCCGTTCGATGACCGGCGCGGAGTGATCCCAAATGTTGCGGGCCGGGTCGTCGACGAAGCCGGGCAGACAGTCGCCGGGATGTACACCTGTGGCTGGATCAAGCGGGGCCCAAGCGGAGTGATTGGCACCAACAAGTCGTGCGCGGCGGACACCGTCGCGGCGCTGCTCGACGATCTCGCCGCTCGAACGATCGACACCTCGGCCCCGACCGGTGCCACGGCTGACGACGTCCTCGCTGGCCGCAATGTGCGGGTGGTCGGCTGGGCCGGCTGGCAGGCCATCGACCGGGCGGAGATAGCCGCCGGCGAACAGGGTGGACGCCCTCGAGAGAAGGTCGTCCGCGTGCCTGACATGCTGGATATTGTCGGGTCGAGCGAGCACGAGTCATGAACCGCGAGCGGAGGGCGGCGACGCCATGAGCATGAAGATCTATACCCGCACGGGCGATGAGGGCGACACCGCACTGTTCGGCGGCGGACGCGTCCGCAAGGACCACGTCCGGGTAGCGGCGTATGGAGATGTCGACGAACTCAACTCCGCGATCGGCGTGGCTCGCGCCGCGAGTCCCGGGCTGCACGACGACTTGATGGAAGCAGTACAGCGCGACCTGTTCTCGATCGGCGGTCACCTCGCGACACCCGACCCGGCGCGAGTCCGCCGGGCGCTGGCGAAGGCAGAACTGTCGGAGAGCCGGGTGGCAGAGTTCGAGGCTGCGATCGATGCCGCCGACGCCGAACTCGAGCCGCTGAAGGCCTTCATCCTGCCGGGTGGAACGTCCGGAGCGGCGGCGTTCCACGTCGCCCGAACGGTGTGCCGACGCGCCGAACGCAGCGTGATCACGCTGGCATCGGAGGAAGAGGTTCCACCAGCGTTCCTGATCTATCTCAACCGACTCTCGGACCTCCTTTTCACCATTGCACGACTTGCGAACCACCGGGCGGGCAGGAGCGACGTGACGTGGTGAGAACCATCACGGTTCGGCACACCGGCGGTAGCTATCCGGTGGTGGTGGGTTCAGGGCTTGGCGAGGCGCTGCAGCAACACCTCGACACCGCGCACGCAGAACGCCAGCTGTTGCCGTGATCGCCGATGAAGCGGTGCTCGCGGCACTGGCTTCGCCACTTCCCTCGGCCCGCACCTATCACTTCCCGCCTGGCGAGAAACACAAGCAGCGAGCCACGTGGGGCCACCTCACCGATGAACTCCTCGGTGCCGGGTTCGACCGCAACACCGTTGTCGTGGCGTTCGGTGGAGGGGTGACGACTGACCTCGCCGGTTTCGTCGCCGCAACGTTCCTTCGGGGTGTGCCATGGATCGCCTTACCGACCACGACGCTTGCCATGATCGATGCGGCAGTCGGTGGAAAGACGGGAGTCGACACCGAGCGCGGGAAGAACCTCGTCGGATCGTTCCATCCGCCGTCGGCGGTGTTTGCCGACATCGACATGCTGCGCACCCTTCCCGACCGCACTTTTCGCGAGGGGCTCGCCGAGGCCGTGAAGCACGCCGCGATCCTCGACGCCGCATACGGCGACTGGATGGCGGCGAACATCGCCGCCATCCTGGGCCGTGATGCCTGCCACCATCGCGCAGCTCGTCACACGCAGCGTCGAGCTGAAGGCCGGGGTGGTCGCGGGCGACGAGCACGAATCCGGTGCCCGCGCAATCCTCAATGCTGGCCACACCGTTGCCCATGCACTCGAGCGCGCGACCGACTACGCGATTCCGCACGGCGAGGCGGTCGCCATCGGACTCGTGGTGGAGGCGCGCCTCGCCGAATCGATGGGTGTCTGCGAACCCGGAACCGCCGACCGAATCGCCGACCTCCTGCACGCGCTGCACCTCCCGGTGGGCATCCCCGAATCCGTCGATCTCGACATCGCACGACTCGCCATGGGCACCGACAAGAAGAATCGGGCGGGAGTGGTTCACGCCTCGCTGCTCGAACGGTTCGGCACCGCGGCTCGCCACGATGGAGCGTGGACGATCGCAATCGACCCGACCGCCATCGGCTGACGCGACCCCGCCACTACCCACTTTTCCACATCCAGATGCCCTGATGCGTCGTCGCAACATCAACTTGCGTCGAGAGTTGTCGCTTTCGTGCACAATGAGGTGCAAAACTACGCGTGGACAATGTGCAGTAATCGCGCAACATCATGTGCTCCAACTCGTTGCAATGTAGAGATTTACGGGGTCTTGACAGGCGCCTGGGAGCCGCGATCTTGCTTGTTGCCTGCACTGGTGTGCCATCCTCTCTACATCCTCAAAATCGCCCTGGCCCCCATGCCCCGTACCCGCCGGTCCGTTCCGCGGCAGCGCGTCCCGCTTGACGCCGCCGAGTCGTTCGAGCAGTACCTGCGCGACATCAAGGATCTCCCGATGATCAGCAATGTCGAGGAGGAGCGATCGCTGGCGCGATTGGCTCGCGCTGGCGACGCCGAGGCCGCCGAGCGGTTGGTCACCGCCAACCTTCGGTTCGTCATTGCGTTCGTCAAGCGGTATCAGGGGCACGGCCTCGATCTCGGCGACCTGGTGGCGATCGGCAACGAGGGCTTGCTGCGCGCCGTCGGAAAGTTCGATCCCGACCGTGGCGTCAAGTTCATCTCGTACGCGGTCTGGTGGGTCCGGCAGGCAGTGCTCAAGGCGCTCGCGGAGCAGACCCGTTCGGTCCGGTTCCCGCTCAACCAGAACACGGCAGTCGTCCGATTCGCGAAGGCCCAGGGGCTGCTCGCGCAGGAGATCGGTCGCACACCCACCGATGAAGAGTTGGCAACGGCGCTGCAGATGCCGCTCGCTGACGTTCGAAACGCGAAGCGACTCTTTGTCACCGAGGTGTCGCTCGATGCGCCGGTCGACCACGGTGACACCCGTGCGGCTACCCTCGGCGAGCGATTGCCAATGGGGGAGGCGAGCGAGATCGAGACCCGGACCGACGAAGCGCTCCGGAAGGAATTTCTCGACCGACTCTTTCGTCGCTACCTGACGCCCCGTGAACGCCGGATCCTCTCGCTCTATTACGGCCTCGACCCCGACCACGAAGCCCGGACGCTGGAACAGATCGGCGAGGCACTCGGTGTGACCCGCGAACGGATCCGGCAGCTTCGCGAACGAGCCTTCGCGAAGCTGCGTGACTGCCCCGAAGTCAGGCATTTGGGGACATTCCGCGCGGCATAGGGCGCTGACTGGTCGCCGCCACCCCGACGCCCATTCGATCACCGCAAGCGGGCACGCCCGGCGTCACGCCCGGGCTGATTCGGGCGGATCCATCGCTATACTCCGTCATGAACCGGTCGATCCCACTATTTCCGCTCGACGCGATACTGTTTCCTGGCACCCGCTCGGTGTTGCACATTTTCGAGCCCCGGTATCGCGCGATGCTGGCCGACATCCTCGAAGGCGATCGCGAGTTTGGCCTCCTGCCGCCCGGTGAGGACGGTGGTGCTCCGACCCCGGGGACGCTTGGGTGCGTCGCGCGCGTGGAGACCCACCAGCCACTCCCCGACGACCGGTCACTGGTCACCGTGATCGGAGGCAAACGGTTCATCTTCGGCGACAGCGTCGCCACCACTGCCCCATACCTCCTCGGATCGGTGGTCGAGTTCGATGACGACCCTGGCGAACACGATATTCCCGCTGATGCCGAAGAGGCATTGCGACGTCTGGGCGAACGTTGCCGGGCAGCCCTTGCCGAGCTCACCGATGGGGATGCGAACGGAAACTGGGCAGACGACGGCGCGGCACTCACCTTCGAGGTGGCGTCGGTGGTGCCGTGGAGCGCGGGTCAGGCACGCCAACTCCTGGCGATCCGATCTGCCGCCGGTCGCGCCGACGTCCTGCTGCAGGTTCTCCCGCAAATCGTACCCGAGCTCGAGGGGCGCGCGGCGGTGCACACGCGCGCGTCCACCAACGGAAAGGGCCCACACCTGCCGGAACTCTCGTCGTGAGCACGACGCCCGACTTCGTTCTCTCGGCAGCTGATCTCGATGCGTTCCGCAACGGCTCTCACGAGATCCCGGTCGCGAGCGGTGTGTTCAGGGTGGAAGGGAGCGGTGCGCTCCAGTGTGTGCAGGGCATCTTCACCAATGACGTGCTACGCGTCGCGACCGACGCGTTGGTGTGGGGCGCGGTGCTCACGCCGAAGGGCATGATCATCTTCGACATGTGGGTCCTGCGCGATGGCGATGCTGCGTGGATGATCGTCCCCGCGTCGGCGCGCGAAACGGCTGCAGAAGGATTCCGCCGTTCGTTTCCACCGCGTATCGCGAAGGTTACCGACCGCACCGCCGACGTGGGGATAGCGTGGATCTTCGGTTCCCGTCCGCCGGCTGGCCCCGACGTCGTGCTGCCCACGGGGCCGGCACCGTTCGCCGCACTCCGGATCACCCTGCCCGGCTCGAGCCCAGGCGGAACGCCGCTTCCCACGGCCCCGGCCGAATGGGCTCACGCGGCGCGCGCGCTCGCCGGCTGGCCCGCGCTGGGGCGGGAGATTGATGACCGCACCCTACTTCAGGAAGTGCGATTCGACGCGCTCGGCGGCGTTCGTCACGACAAGGGTTGCTACACCGGACAGGAAACGGTCGCTCGACTGCACTTCCGTGGACACCCGAACCGGACGCTGCGAGGGCTGCGTTGGCGAGATGTTGCTCCGACCCACTGCGATGTCACGACGACGGAGCGGATCGTCGGTACCGTCTCGACGTGGGGATTGATCGATGACCAGCCGGTGGGATTGAGCAAGCTGCGGCGCGAGGTGGACAGCAACACGGAAGTTGACGCCGGTGGCGCCGTTGCGACCGTGGTGGAACTGCCGTTCGGTGACGCATGACTGGATACACGACGCCCCGGGCATTTCTGCCCGGGGCGTCTGGGTGCATCAGTGTTGGTGACCTGTCAGATCAGGGCTTCACCATGTTCATCGAGTCGGCCATGTGCATGCTGTCGGCGACACGCATCGAATCCGCAACGCGGATCGAATCAGCAACACGCATCGAATCGGCGTTCGGCGGGGTCATCATCGCCGCGCTATCGACAACTTCTTCCACCTTCTTGTCTCCGCATGCAGCAACAGCAACCAACGCCGCAACCATCATGAACTTCCGCATCGCCTCTCCCCTGTTGGATGATTGGTCACCGAGGCCGGTACCGTGTATCGGCCGCTAACACTCGATGCACCGCCGTCCAAGTTAGGGCATGGGACCGTCCTGTCAAGCACCTAAGCTCAACCCTGCCAACCGCTTCCGGCCCGTGACCGCACCTATCGGAGGCCGCGCAGCCGGTTTCGGAGAACCTTATGAGCACCAATGTCGCCACCCTCGGAGCCCTCCGCGAGACCCGTTGGGCCCTGCCGCCGTTCCGCGGTCGTTCGGTCCGGGACGAGCTCCGGACCAACCTGATCGATCGCCTTCGGAACGCCGGCTCGGGCTTCCCCGGGCTGGTTGGCTTCGACGACACCGTCCTGCCCCAGGTCTACAACGCAATCCTTTCCCGGCAGCATTTCATCCTTCTGGGAACCCGGGGGCAGGCCAAATCCCGGCTGCTGCGCTCGCTCGGGCTGTTCCTCGACGAGGTGGTCCCGATGATCGCCGGCAGCGAGCTCCGCGACGATCCCTTCAACCCGATCTCGCGCGAGGCGATCAACCTCGTGGCCGAGCTGGGTGACGAGACCCCGATCGCCTGGCTCGGCCGCGACGACCGTTACGTCGAGAAGCTTGCAACCCCCGACGTCACCATTGCGGACATGATCGGCGACGTGGACCCGATCAAGGCAGCCCGCGGCGGCCACACCCTCGGCCACGAGCTGACCATGCACTTCGGGCTGCTCCCCCGATCGAACCGGGGCATCTTCACGATCAACGAACTCCCCGACCTGGCGGGCAAGATCCAGGTCGGTCTCTTCAACATCATGCAGGAAGGCGACGTCCAGATAAAAGGTTACCCGATCCGCCTGCCGCTCGATGTGATGCTCGCGTTCACCGCCAACCCCGAGGACTACACGGCTCGCGGCAAGATCATCACGCCGCTCAAGGATCGCATCGGGTCGGAGATCCGGACCCACTATCCCCGTTCGCTCGGGGAGGGGATGCAGATCACTGCCGAGGAGGCCTGGACCAATCGCCCCGGTGCTGTTCGCGTGGAGGTTCCGCCGTTCATCGCCGAGCTCGTGGAACAGGTCGCCTTCGAGGCACGGGACGACAAGCGCGTCGATCGCCGATCCGGGGTCAGCCAGCGTCTTCCGATATCGCTGCTGGAGCTGGTCATCAGCAACGCCGAGCGTCGCGCGATCGCCGCGGGCGAGGGGACATCGGTGGCGCGGGTGGGTGACGTGTACGCCGGACTTCCTGCGATCACCGGAAAGATCGAGCTTGAATACGAGGGCGAGTTGCTGGGTGGCGACGCGATTGCCCGCGAAGTGATCCGGTCGGCAGCGGCGAGCGTTTTCGCATCTCGCGGTGGAGACCTCGATGTCGAGGATGTCGTCGAATGGTTCGAGCAGGGGGGCGCGCTCAAGATCGGGACTGACGACCGCGACCGAGGCGTGCTGGCAGGGGTTCGCCCTCGTGGGCGGGCTGTTCGACCTGGTCGAGGAGGCCGGAATGGCCGAGCGCAACGACTACGGCCTCACGGTGTCAGCCTGCGAGTTGGTGCTCGAGGCGCTGGCGGCAACCCACCGTATCTCACGGTCGGACGATCACGGCTGGGGCCGCCCCAAGCCGCAGCGCCGGCGCGGACCGGCGCACGGCGACACCCTAGGCCTGTGAGCGGACGGCGCTGACGATGAGTTCGACAGCCCGATCCATTCCCAGCCACTCGGTGTTCGCCACGAGGTGATAGTTGTGCGGGTCGTGCCAGTCACGATCGTACCACTGTCGATGATATCGCGCGCGGTGCGTGTCGTTGTTGCGCACCTTTCGCGCCGCATCTTCACGACTTATCCCGTCGCGCTGCGCGATGATGCCGGCGCGATGAGCCTGCGACGCGACCACCTTCACGTGGAGCGCATCATCGCGTCGCCCGATGACCGCGACCGCCGCCCGACCGACCATCACGACGTTGGTCGCCGCGCAGGCGTCGGCGACGACCTGCTCCGTGATGCGAACCAGTCGCGCCTCTTCCGCCTCCGGCGCATCGATGTCCATCGGGGCGAGCACCTCGGGTGTCGCCGCCACCAGCGCCCGGGCCAGTCGCTCGGCAAAGGTCGGCCCGCGCTCCTCCCGCTGCGCAACATCGGCGGGAGTGAGACCTGCGCGACGAGCCACTTCATCAATCACTTCGTTGTCGATCAACTGCCACCCCAGCCTGTCGGCCACGAGGCGGGCGAGCACCGAGCCTTCGGCCCCGAACTCCCGCGAGATCGTGATAAGCATCAGGTGTTCCCTCCATGCCAGAGTCGGCGCCTCAGGATGGCAGTCGCAAGCAGGCAGATGGCGCCGCTGATCGCGATCGCCCACGGTGCGCCCGCATGTTCGGCGATCCAGCCAGCCTGGAACGCACCGATCGGTGTGAGCCCCAGCACCACGAATGAATACACCGCCATCACCCGACCCCGCAGTTCCGCCGGAGCCGCCAGCTGGAGCGACGTGGCGGTGGCTATTCCCTGCGCGGCCATCGCGGATCCCGCCGCCCCGAGCAGCAACAGCGCGAGCGTCATCTCGCGGGAAATGGCCAGCAGGATGACCGCCACGCCAAGCACGGTGGAGGCGATGACTGCTCCGCGCGCCCGGGAGATCCGCCGGTCGATCGCGCCCATCCCGATCGCACCGATTGCCGCGCCGACCCCTACCGCCGACGTGAGCGCCCCGTAGCCGGACGCACCGGCACCCAGCACGTCACGCGCGAACACCGGCATGATCGGGATGAAACTCGCCGCGAATACCGACAGGATGACCATCTGCATCGTGAGCGCCGCGAGCACCGGGCGCGATCGGATGAAACGCACCCCGGTGAACACCGACGGTCGCAATCGCGTCATGGCTGCCGCAAAGGGTTGCCGGATCCGGTACAGCCCGACCAGCACGGCCACGTAGCTGAGCGAGTTGACTGCGAACGCAGCGCCGGCCCCCGCAATCGCGACGACCACACCGGCAATCGCGGGCCCCGCCACCCGGCCGAGGTTGTAAACGGTGGAGTTGATCGCAGCCGCGGACACGAGGTCCTCGGGAGGCACGAGTTCGACCACCATCGCCTGCCGGGCGGGTACCTCGAAGGCGGTCGCGAGACCGAACATGAGTGCCAGGCCCCAGACCCACTCGACGGTCACGAGTCCCGACAGCGTCAGCCCCGCAAGCACCGCGGCCTCCACCATCATCACCGACTGCAGCAGCATGATGAATCGCCGCTTGTCGACCCGGTCGGCGACCACGCCACCGTACAGCGTGAAGAACAGGATCGGCAATGTCGACATCGTCGCCGTCAGGCCGACAGCGAACGCCGAGCCGGTGAGCTCGAGCACCAGCCAGCCCTGAGCGATCACCTGCATCCAGGTGCCCACGAGGGAAATTGCCTGACCGGTGAGGAATCGTCGAAAGTCGGCGTGCCGGAGCGCACGAAACGGCCCGGTTGCCATCCCGGCGCCGAGATCGCTCAAAGCCTGACGGGTCCGTACGATCGGCAGCAGGGACATGACGCTCAAGGTAGTAGCTTCCCGGTATGCGCTACACCACGTATGCCCGATACCTCGAGGGGCTCGCCGGGCAGGTCAACCTCCAGGGGCTCCTCGACCAGTTGGGAGACTTTCTCCTGCAGTCGGGATTCAGCGGGATGCCGTGGTGGGGAGATCCCGGCGATGCGGACGATGGACGAACCGTCGAGGACCTGAGGGCAGCCATCCTGCGGGCGCTGGTGGAGTCGGGACAGCTTACGCCGGAAATGCTCCAGTTGCTCACCGATGGGACGACGGGCGATGACGATCGCGATGCCCGGATCGGTCGTGAACTCGCCGAACTGCTTGACCGTGTCGTCGATCGCCTGGTCGATGAAGGATACCTGTCGATTCCTGCCGGGCAGTCGCAGGACGGTCCCGGCAAGGTGCTCGATGCCCAGGGCTCGGCCCGCGATGCCGCGCGCACCGTCCGGTTTGATGTCGCCGAAAAAGGCGCAGACTTCCTCGGCTACCGTTCTCTCAAGGCGCTGCTTGGTGCACTCGGCCGGTCGGCGGTGGGCGCCCACGACACCACCGACCTGTCAACCGGCGTCGAGGCAGAAGCTGCGAGTCGGCCATTCGAGTTCGGTGATGTCCTCAACCTGGACGTGGCTGCGACGCTCACCAGTGCCATCTCCCGCCACGGACTGCGCTTCCCGCTTGAACTCGATCATCGCGACCTGATGGTCACTCAGTCGACCTATCGGTCGTCTGCGGCCACCGTGTTGATGCTGGATTGTTCGCACTCGATGATTCTCTATGGCGAGGATCGTTTCACCCCCGCCAAGCGGGTCGCGCTCGCACTCACACACCTGATCCGCACCCACTTCCCCGGCGATTCCATTCGCGTCGTCCTGTTTCATGATGGCGCCGAGGAGATACCGCTCGCTGCCCTCGCCAATGTCCAGGTTGGACCGTACCACACCAACACCGCGGGCGGCCTGGCACTGGCCCGGCGGATTCTTGCCTCGCAGCGCCAGGAGATGAAGCAGATCGTGATGGTCACCGACGGGAAGCCCACGGCGCTCACGATGCCCGACGGGCGTGTCTACATCAACTCGGCGGGGCTGGATCCGATGGTACTCGAGGCCACATACCGCGAGGTGTCGGCCTGCCGAAGGAGCGGCATCATGATCAATACGTTCATGCTCGCCCGCGACACGCAGCTCGTGGAATTCGTCAAGCAGGTGTCCCGGATCTGCCGGGGCAAGGCATACTTCGCCAACCCGATGACGCTCGGCGAGTTCCTGTTGATGGATTTCCTGAAAGGCAAGACAACGAGGGGATGAACAACTGCGGCCCCGCGACGATTCGTCGTGGGGCCGCAGTCCTTCACCACTTCACACCTACCGATACTGGACGGTCTTCACCTGTCGACCGGCCGGAAGGGTGACGTTCCCGTCCACGCCGTTGAGGATCGCGAGCTCTGCGGTCGCGATCGCGCCGCCGCTCTGCTGCGCCAGGGTCGCGATCGAGGTCGCCCGCTGCAGCGTGACCACTCGTATCGCCCGGGCACGCTGGAACACCTGATTGGCGGCGGTCGGCCGGAACGACCGGAGCACCGACGACACGGTGCCTCCCTGCGATCCCCAGGCCTGCGCCGTGGAATAGCCGACGAACTGGAACACGGTGCCATTGTGCTGCACCATGAGCACCTGACCGCGGATCTGCTGACCCTGCCCGGTTGCAGCACTGAAGTCCGCAATCAAGCCGGTCGAGCCGCCCAGCGAGATGTTCTGCGAGCCGCCGCTCTGGATGCCCTGCTGTTGCTGGAATGCCTGCATCGCCGCCTGCGGCGAGGTCTGTGGCACACCGCTCAGCTGGATCTGTGCCTGACCGTTCGGCTCGCCCAGGATCACCGCCGCCTTCTGGTTCGCCGTGAGCCAGTTCGACGGAACGCTGAACTGGAACCGCAACGCCGGGTGCAGGAATCGCCCGTTCTCGAAGTATCCCTCGGCCGGGTCTGCACCGTACATCATTCCGTTGATGCGGGTCATGAACTCGTCACGATCTGTCATCAACCCGGCATAGGTGCTGACCGTGTCCGCCCACGCCTGGGTCTTGGCAACGCGATTGCCCGGATCCGGGTGGGTCGCGAGGAACGATGGTCCCGACGAGCCCCCACTTGCGGCACCGAGGCGCTGCAGTGTCATGAACGTCTTCGGAATCTCGCGAACATCGTATCGCTGGGTCAGCGCATACCGGTGCCCGATGGCATCAGCCTGCGACTCCTGGTCACGCCCGTACTTGAGCGTGAACAGCGTCGCCACTGCGCCGGCGCCCTGTGCCACGGTCTCGCTGCCCGTCGCTATCGCCGCGGCGAGCACGCCGAGCTGTGCGCCGAGGCCGGTGCTCATCTGCGACACCGAATGCTTGGCCGTCACGTGCGCGATCTCGTGCCCGAGGACACCCGCGAGCTCGGCCTCCGAGTTCATCACGGCGAGAATGCCGCGGGTCACGAAGATGAAGCCGCCCGGTGCGGCGAATGCGTTGACCATCGGGTCATCGACGACATGGAACTCCCAGGGCAACTGGGGTCGCTCCGACGCACGGGCCATGCGCATGCCAATGGTGCTGACATATGCCTGCAGGGCCGGATCAGCCACGAATCCCATCGACTGCTGCACCGCCGGAACCTGGCTTCGACCCATCTCGATTTCCTGCGACTCCGACACCAGCGACAACTGGCTCTGTCCCGTGACCGGGTTCGTGGCGCAACCCGACACGCCTGCGGAACCGGCCAGAATGCCTGCTGTGATGACCGACATGACTACGCGCATTGGCTTACACCCTCCCGTTGGTCGTATCATACCCCAGTGAACAAGACGCCTCCCGAGCCCGAGCCCCGCACAACGTGGGCTGGTTGGACCCCGACCGGGGGCATGGCAATCCCGCCTGCCCTGCGCCAGGGCGATGACCGGATCGGCTTCGTGCTGCAACTGGGCCGCTCCCTCCACGTCTCGGGCTACGACGCTCACCGCCTCGAGGAGGCGATGGAGATGGCGAGCGAGAAGTTGGGATTGATGGGGCAGTTCTTCTCGACGCCAACCTCCATCATGTCGTCGTTCGGCGTCGCAGGACGACCAGCAGACCTTTCTCATCCGCGTACGGCCCGGCGAGACGAACCTCGGCAAGCTGGCTCAGGTCGACGCCGTGACCCACGACGTGCTCGAGGGTCGCAAGACGCCCTCACAGGGGCTGAACGCGCTGTCGCGCATCGAGAACGCCCCACCGCCGTACGGCGCCGTCCTCACCACGCTCGCATTCGGACTCTCGTCGGGCACGGTCGCGCAGTTTCTCGGCGGGGCCCGCAATGAGGTGGTCGCCGGGTTTGCGATCGGGATCGGGATCGGGTTGCTCTCATTGCTCACCACCCGCCTGCCGGCGCTCGGTCGGGTGTTCGCCCCAGTCGCAGCGGCTATCGCATCGGCCGCGGCCACCGCAATCGCGGTCGGCGGGATGCCGATCTCCGTGTTCACCGCAACGCTGGCGGGTGTCATCGTCCTGATCCCGGGGCTGACGCTCACCACCGCGATGACGGAACTCTCCACTCAGCACCTGGCGTCGGGCACCGCTCGTTTCATGGGTGCGGTTGTGACGCTGCTGGGCATCGCGTTCGGGATCGCAGTCGGCGGGAAGGTGATGTCGCTGATGGTTGGACCCACTCCGTTCGTGGGCACGCCGATCCCGCTGCCGGACTGGAGCGTTCCGATTGCGCTCGTGATCCTGCCGCTCGCGTTCATGGTCCTGCTCCGGGCGGAGTGGCGCGACGCACCGTGGATCATGATGGCCTGCCTGCTGGCCTTTTTCGGCACCCGCCTTGGCGCCCGGGTGCTTGGCGCGGAGCTGGGCGCGTTCGTCGGCGCATTCGCCACGGCTCTCGGCAGCAACTGGTATGCACGCATCACCAATCGCCCAGCGCCGATAACGCTGGTGCCAGGCCTGCTACTCATGGTGCCAGGCAGCATCGGCATCCGTTCGCTCGACGCACTGGTCGCGAGCCGCGGCGCCGATGACGTGATCGGAGGCGTCGACAGCGCCTTCAAGATGGTGCTGATCGCGATCTCGCTGGTTTCCGGGATCCTCATCGCGAACGCGGTGTCTCCACGCCGACGGCTCCTCTCCTAGCGGGACGTCAGCGAACGCCGGCGAGAATCGCGGCGAGATCCCCCACGACCACCACGTCGCCCGATGACTCGCCGTCGACAGCGAGCAGCAGGACCGGCAACCCCGAAGCGAGCGTCGTCCATTGCTCGCCGTCGCGACGCCACGCAGTGCCGTTCTCCCCGACAACGTAGATGTAGCCCTCGATCTCCCGGACAGCGCGCAGCGCACCAGGGATCGGTGGACTCACGGTGCGCCACCGATCACCGACGAGCTGCCGGACGACTCCACTGTCGCCGACAATCCACACCTCCTGCGCCGAGCGCGCCCACACTCCGCGCACCGTCGAGGTGAGTGACGTCGGCACCACCTGCCAGCGACCATCGCGCAGGCGCAGCGCAGTACCGTCGTCGCCAACTGCCCAGACATCGCCGCCGCCGCGCCCGTGTACGTGGCGAAGCGTCGCCGATGTCGGGGAGCTCGCACGTTCCCACGCCGCACCGGTCCACGTCAGGATGGTCCCACCCGCGCCAACGATCATCTGGCGGGAATCGCTCCCCCACCAGACGCTCCGAAGCAACCCATCGAACGGAGAAGCTTCACGGTGCCACGCTGCACCTGCTGCCCTGAGAATGGTCCCGCTGTCGCCGACGACGAGCCGTGCCGTTGAAAGCGGCCCGGCGATGCCATAGAGCGTGTTCGTCGTGGGCAGGACAGTGCGCTGCCACCTGCCTCCGACACGCTCGAACGCCAGTCCGCCCGACCCAACGGCCAGTGCTGCTCCAGCGGATGGTACATGGATGCCGAAGAGCAGCGCTCCGCTCTCGATGCCGTTCCAACCCGATGAGTCGCTCAGCACCGTGCCGTACCATCCCGCTGCGTGGCGGTGACCACCGCCGCTGCTCGCTGCCCGGAGGTTCTCCACGGCACCACGAACGGGAACCAATGACCAGTTCACTCCGTCGCCGGTGATGATTCTGCCACCGTCACCGACCGCGGTGAATCGACCTGGTCGGTCGCTTGTCACGCCGAAGAGATTCACCGGTGTCGGCGAAGGTACTCGTCGCCATTCACCGCCGTCATGCACCAGGATCGTTCCTGCCGCCCCGACGGCAACGACCCGTCCCGCGCCGTCGCCGGTGACATCAAACAAGCCATTCGTTGTGGGTGACGTGACCTGCGACCACCGTCCGCCCTCGCAGCACTCCAGTATCACCCCGCTCTGCCCGACCGCGACGAGCGACTGCGGGGAGTTCCCCCAAACGCTCCACAACTCCGCGGGTAGCGGCGTTGACTGTCGCTGCCACGAGACACCGTCGTAGCGCAGGATGGTACCTGCGCTGCCCACGGCCCAGCGCGTTGTTCGGATCGAGACCCCAGACGTCGAGGAGTACTTCGCTCGACGGAATCGCTTCCTTCGTCCACCGACCGGATTCCCGCCGCAGGATCGTGCCACCGGCGCCGCTGGCGAACAACGGAACGGCACCCAGGCCCCAGATACCGGTGAGCGTCGCGCTGACCGGTGTGGGCTCGATCACCGAACTGTTCCCATCGAGCTGTTGCACGACGCCATCCTGCCCCGCAACCCATAGCCGACCGTCAACGCTCGTCCACGCGCCGAGGAAGGTCGCATTGGTGAGGGCATGCCGAACCGGAACGAGCGCGGTGACCGCACGCATCGGCTCGTTGTCGATGACCGTCGACGTCATGGCACGCGACCACTGCCGCCAAGCTTCCCAGCAACAACGCCACGGTCTTCATCCCCGTAAGCTATCCCGGCTGGCCAATGCTCTCACTGAGGGCAATGATGTGATCTCGTTGACGACGATACAGCGTGGCCCCGAATCCCCCCGCGGCGAGTGCCAGGAGCCCGGCCCCCGGTAGCGCGGTGCCCCCGGACACCGCCACCACAACGACCCACGCGACGCCGGTAGCGAGCGCTGGCTTGATCACCGCAACGAACTCCGGCTCCCCCCCGCGACCTCGCCATTCCGCGAGGAGATAGCCCAGCGAGGCCAGCGCGGCAACATGCTCGAGCCAGCGCAGGATTCCGACCCGGGCGTCGCCGCCACCATCGATGGCCAGCGAACCCGGATGCAGCGAGAGTCCGATGAGGTACGCGCCGAGCAGCGGCACCAGCACGCGCACCACCTGTGGCTCGAGGCGTCGGTCGCGTTGCACGGCTCGGTGCCACGCCCACTGACCGAGGCTCGCGCCGCACACCACCGCCAGGGCACCCACGACCACCACGGCAGGGTTGGTTCGAAGCGCTGGAACGGATCCGATCGCGAACCAGGCCAACGCCGCAATCACCACGTTTCGTCCGATCGCCGAGGTGGCAGCCGCGGGCACCGTGCGGGCAACCGCCGCGAGCGTCAGCGCTCCCGCGAGCGCAACGGGCAGCGCCAGCCATGCCCGTCCGGGATCGCCGGCGGCGCCGAGACCGTCGAGCCACAGCAATGGGAGAAGCAGGTAGGTCACGCCCATCAACGGCAGGTCGAGCATCAGGCGTCCCATCAGGCGCTGGCCCGATCCGAACCGCAGGTCCACCATCATCGAGATCGATGCGCCCAGCAACGCGCCAATGCGCGTTGGCGATCACGTCGGTTGCGGTGCTGTATCGCGGAATGAGGAACAGCTGGAGACCCTCGATCGTCACGCTCGCCCCTGCCGCCACCATCACGAGCGTGGATAGCCGCGATCGCATCGTCCGGTGCAACGCCAATCCGATCGGAATGAACAGCGCGACGTTGAGCAGGACGTCGGCCACCCACCCTCCGTCGAGAACGATGAGGTGCGCCCGGAACGGATCTGGGATCGCGAACCGAAACGGCGCGAGGGTGATCACGCCGATGACCACGGCGAGGTATCCCACCAGCAGGTAGCCCAGCCGCCGACCGGTGCGTAGGGCGGTGACTTGCGGATATAGATGTCATAGTGATATCATATCAGAATCACACATCCACCGGAGCTGGAACGATGATTCGCGAGATCGAACGGAAGGGCTTCCCCGGCATCCTGGCGGTGGCACTGCTCTTCGCGCTGACTGCCGGATCGGTTCTGGGCTTTGCGCGCGCCACGTTGCAGGAGAGTGCCCTGACTGGAATCGGGTCGGTGCTGGTGGGAATCATCTCCCTGGTCCTCTGGTTCGGGCTCACGATGGTGCAGCCGAATCAGGCGCGGGTGCTGACGCTCTTCGGCCGCTATGTCGGCTCCCTCAAGCGGCCCGGCCTCTGGTGGGTGAATCCGCTCTACGCCAAGCGCCCGATCTCGCTCCGGGTCCACAACTTCGAGACCGCCAAGCTCAAGGTGAACGACAAGCAGTCGAATCCGATCGAGATCGGTGCAATCGTGGTGTGGCAAGTGGTCGATTCCGCCGAGGCGATGTTCGAGGTGGAAAACTATGAGGACTACGTCCGGGTCCAGAGCGAGTCGGCCGTGCGGTCGCTGGCGACGTCGTACCCGTACGATGCCCATTCGGAGGGCGAGGTGTCGCTGAGCCACAACGCCAACGAGATCGCCGACCAGCTCGCCGCCGAGGTGCAGGCCCGCCTTTCCCGCGCAGGCATGCGGGTGATCGAGGCGAGGATAGCCCACCTCGCATACGCGCCCGAGATCGCCAACGCGATGCTCCGTCGGCAGCAGGCGAGCGCGATCATTGCGGCCCGGGTCCAGATCGTCGAGGGCGCGGTATCGATGGTCGACATGGCGCTGCGTGCGATCGAACAAAAGGGCATGGTCCAGCTCGACGAGGAGCGCAAGGCGGCAATGGTGTCCAATCTCCTCGTGACGTTGTGCGCCGAGCAACCGATGCAACCGGTGGTGAACACCGGGTCGCTGTACTGACCTGATGGGCGACCGCAAGTCGTTCCTGGTCCGCCTCGACCCGACGCTGCATGCGGCGTTGCAGCGGTGGGCCGCCGACGACCTCCGCTCACTCAACGCGCAAGTCGAGTACCTGCTCCGCTGCGCGGTGCGCGACGCCGGCCGGCTGCGTGGCGAGTCACCCGATGACGGGTGATGCTGGTTCCTGTCCAGCTCAGTCGTGGCGCACTCCGGTTCAGGAGGCCGGCGCGCGCTGCTCCCCGCCACCGCCGCGACCCGACCAGAACGCTCGGGCGCGTGCGAGGTCGGCGTACCGGATCGTTCTAGTGGATGGGACCCCGGCGAGTTCCGCCGTTTTGGCTGTCCCGATAGCTTCAGGGTGGTCGATGCGTGCAAGTTCCTGACCGGGCGTTCGTAGACCCTGGGTAACACTTCGTCAATTCTGGAGGTTCACAAGATGCCGCTCCGTCGAACACTGCTCATCGCCACCCTCACCATCGGCGCCGCAACCGGTTGCTCGAAGGGTGATGCACCGGATGACGGTGCGCCGGACACCACCCTGGTCGTGACCACGCCGGACATCCCTGCCACCGCCCGGGTCGCGGCGATGGAGCTCGGTCGCGCCGTTGACTCGCTGAAGAACATTGTCGGCGGCGTCACGTCCACCTTCGGCGTCAATGATACGCTGTACCTGTCCGTGCGAAGCGAGAACACCGCTCCTGGCTCGACCATCGCGGTGCGCTGGATGACGGAAGCGGGCCAGACGATCGACTCGACCGCGCAACAGATCGCAGCCGGTGCTGCCGCTGCTTCGGCAACAACCGAGTTTCACCTGAAGAAGGCAACTGCCTGGCCGGAAGGAAAGTACCGCGCCGAGGTATTCCTCGACGGCGTCTCGCAGGGGATCAAGGAGTTCGACGTCAAGCAGTAGTCACGAGTTGCTCGAACATCTGAGCCACGTTCAACGCGCCGCAATCCGTCGAGGTTGCGGCGCGTTGCTGTCACGGGACGAATGCCCCCGGCGGTGCGCCCTCCAGCTCCAGCAACCTCACCTTGCGCCACAACCCACCGCCGTATCCCGCCAAGCTTGCCGCCGGTATTGACCACCCTGTGGCAGGGGATGACGATCGCGATCCGGTTGCGCCCGTTGGCACTCCCGACGGCGCGTACCGCACGTGGCGAACCGATCACGCGCGCAACGTCTGCGTATGAACAGGTTGCGCCGTGAGGAATATCCCTGAGCGCAGTCCAGACAGCGATCTCGAAAGGCGTCCCCCGCACCACGATCGGAACGCGGAAACGGGTGAGCGTGCCCGCGAAGTATTGTTGCAGCTCATCACGGAGTGAGTCGAGGTGCGGATGCGTACCGGGAACCACGGGCCCGCGAAACCATCGCTTCAGGCGGGGCGCCTGCTGCTCGAGGCGCGCATGATCTCCAAACTCGAGCAGGCAGATTCCTTCGTCGACGGCGCCGGCGACGATCGGTCCGACCGGTGACTCCCATGTAGCGGTGATCACGGGCTCACCCTCGCGTGCGCGTCCCGGTGCGTCTCCGACCACGCGCGCGAAGGCATCACGGAACCCGCTGTGCGATTCGTATCCTGATTCCACGATGACACGGTCCAGCGAATCCCCCGACGCGAGGCGGCGCTGCGCACTCGCGACGCGTCGCGCCCGGGCCCAGGCCTGAAATGTCGAACCATGGATACGGCGAGCCTGCCGCCGCACGACCACCGGATCGAAGCCGCGCGACCGCAGCTCGTCGTCGGTGAGCTTGCCGTCGTGTCGATCGAGGGTCTCGACCAGCGCTGGCCACCACGTCGGCTGACGGTCGGATTCGGGACGACACCGGCGGCAGGGGCGAAACCCGGCTTGTTGCGCGGCGCCGAGCGATGCGAAGAACTCGATGTTCTCGTCACGCGCTCGGCGCGACGGACACATAGGTCGGCATGCCACCCCCGTGGTCCGGACCGCGAACACGAAAAGGCCGTCCCACGCCGGGTCGCGGTGGGCAACGGCGCGAAGCAGGGTCCGGCGACTCGGAAGACTGGCGGCGTGTGTCATGAAGCGATTCTATGGCGAAGACTGGTGGGGTGCCACCGCATTTTGGACACTGAATCACTCCAGGATCAATTTCGTCCCGGCGAGGACCAGCACCAGCGCGAGCGATCGCCGCAATGCCGTGCCGCCGAGGATGCCGCTGCCCAACCGGGATCCGATCAGGCCTCCCGTCACGGCCGCCGCGATCCACCACCCGATCGGACCGGGAAGCAGTTCGAGTTGCTCGGCCTGTCCGGCGAGGCCCGCGAGCGAGTTGACGAGGATGAAAGCTGCCGAAGTGGCCGCCGTCACCCGCAAGGTGGCCCAGCCGCTGAGGATCAACAACGGCGACAGGAATATCCCGCCCCCGACCCCGGTGAGACCTGCCAGGAAACCGAGCGCAGCACCGGCAACGAGCGCAACCGGCAACGGTGGCGACCGCGGTGTGGAGTCGTCATCCTTGAGCGAGAGCAGAAAACGCGCAGCCGATATAACCAGCACGGCACCGACGAGGATGCGATACGTCGTGCCAGGGAGCACGATCCGGCCGCCGAGGTAGGCCGCGGGAATGGAGGTGATGGCAAACGGGAGGAAGAGCGCCCACCTGAAGTGACCGGCCCGGGCAAACTGTGCCGTGGCGATCGACGCGACGAATACGTTGAGCACCAGCGCCGTCGGTCGCATCTGCTCGGGTGTGGTGCCGAGCAATGCCATGACCGCGAGATAGCCCGACGCGCCTCCATGCCCTACCGCACTGTACAGGATTGCGGCCAGCAGGATCAGCCCCGCACCCGCGATTTCCACGCTCGTCACCGGACGGTCAGGGTCGGTCGGGTACGGCGCCGATCGCGGTAATCTCCACCCTGCATCCCGGCTTCAGGAGTGCGCCACCGATGACGGCCCGGGCCGGACGATGCGACCCGAAGATCCTTTCGCATGCTGCGTTGACCTCGCCCCAGTCATCACGGGAGATCACGTAGACGGTCATCGACACGACATGCTCGAGGCCGCTTCCCGCTTCGATCAGGATCGCCTCGACGTTGCGGAGGGTGCGCTCCACCTGCGCCTCGGTGGTTCCATCCAGCACCGCGCCGCTCACCGGATCGATCGGTAGCTGTCCTGACACATGCACCAGGCCGTGATGGACCACGCCCTGGCTGTAGTGTCCTGCCGGGGTCGGCGCGTCCTCGGTCGTGACGTAGCGCATCATCGACCTCCAATGCCGTGTTTCTGCAGGATCGTTCTCACCGAGTCGATCGGCAGCGCAGTCACCGTTCGCCGCGCCGTGCGTACATCTGTCGCCCGGAAGAGCGAGTTGTAGATCGCCTCTTCGGTCGCCTCGATCGTCGCCTGGAAGATGGGCGACACTGCGTCATCGGCGAGCCCGGTGGTGGCACGGGATGGTCCGGCGCCCTGTCGGCGGCGAACATCCGGAGACGTCGAGAACGCGACCACGTAATCACCCGAACCGTTCGATGCGTCCGATCCGGTGCGGCCGAGCCCCAGCATCGCACGGGCCGCCACTCGCTCCAGCTGATGATCGCTGAGCGGTGCATCGGTGGCCACCACGATGATCACCGATCCGTCACCACGCTCCTGCATGAGCTGGTTGCGGTAGGAATGGCGGCCGAGTGCCTTGCCAACGGGTGCGCCGAGAATCTGGAGGACGCCGCCGAAATTGGTCTGCACGAGCACACCGACCGTGAACCCGCCCAGCGACTCAGGAAGACGTCGCGACGACGTGCCTATCCCACCCTTCCAACCGAAGGCAATGGTCCCGGTTCCCGCACCGACACTCCCTTCCTCGACCGCACCGCCACGAGCCCCTTCAAGTGCGGCAACCACGTGGGCCGCCGTGATCGGGCGCGACCGGATCGCGTTCAAGCCGCCATCGTTCGTCTCCGCGACCACCGGATTGATCGACCGCACCTGCTCCATGCCGGGAAGTGCAAGCTGCCAGGCTACCATCGCATCCGCAGCGCGCCAGACGCAAAGCGTGCAGGTCAGCAGGATCGGCGTTTCCAGCTCGCCCAGTTCGGCGAGTTGCGTCGAGCCGATGAACTTGCCGAAACCATTGCCGACATGGAGCCCGGCCGGTACACGGTCGAGAAAGGGATTTCCATCGTGCGGGATGATCGCGGTCACGCCAGTGCGGATTGAATCGCCGACCATCACGGTGGAGTGCCCGACTCGCACACCCGCGACGTCGGTGATCGCGTTGAAGGTGCCGGGATTGAAGATCCCGGGCGCGACCCCGACCTCCCGGGCACGGGGCCGGCCCTGGGCCACCATGTGGTTGTGCAGCAATGCAACGGCGACGAACAAGCCGACACATGGCCGGATCACCGCACTGCTCCGGGACCGGCGCCAAGGATCACCCCCACGCCAACGAGTGATGCAACCAGCAAGGGGATGATCGGGGTGTCCAGGTGCATGACAGCCAGCGTCGATGCGAATCCGAGGCCGACAAGCCCGCCGATCGCACCGCCACGCTGGCGGTTGACATCGAGCCATTGCAGGGCCGCGGCAAGGTGGATGGCAGCGAGCAGCGCGAGGGTTCCGCCGACCGTGGCGCCCACGAAAAAACCCTTTCGTCCGAGGGCGCCCCCCACCAGCGACCCGGCAAATGCGCCGGCTGCCGCGATGACCCAGGTGAGCATGACAACGCGTACGTGACGCATGGGTGGTCGATCCATCATCGGGGAGGAAGGAACCGGGCTATCCGCATCGCATCGGGTCGGCGGTCACGACGCTGATCGATCCCGGCCCGCAAGCACGGCCGCTGCCGGAACCATCACCAGCCCGGCGAACCACATCCACGACGGATGCGGGAATGCCAGGAGGTTCATGGCACAGATGACGGTGAACAGCGCAGCGAAGATCATCGTTGGCACGCCGCCGCCCACCCGCCCGATCCGGAGCGCCACGGTAGCACCCACCACCGCACCCACGATCCACCCCGCCGCCACCATGACCATCGCGCCGGTCGGGATCATCCCGGTACGCACAGCTTGCTCGATCTGGGCGCGGTCGGTCATGTCGACGCCGACCGCGGGAAAGAATCGTGATCCGAGATACTCGAACAGGAAGACCACGAGACTGGCAGCGACCAGCGCCGCGACAACCGCGATCACACGGCGGACCATTGGGGACATGAACGCTCCGGATTGTGACGCCAGGGGACACGACGCAGCGACGAGCGCCGTACCCGCGAAGATACGGCGCCCGCGCTCACACGGCGAGTGCTGATTGCTGGTGGGCTACTGGGCGAAGGTGTCGCAGGCTGCGGGATCGCCAGACGCCGCGCCCCGGCGGAACCATTCAACCCGCTGCGCCGAGGAGCCATGAGTCCAGCTCTCGGGGTGCACCGTTCCCTGCGTTTCCCGCTGGATGCGGTCGTCACCGATTGCTGCCGCGGCGCCGATTCCCTCCTCCATGTCGCCGGCCTCCACCTGGCCAGCTTCCGCGGCCGCGTTTGCCCAGACACCGGCGTAGCAATCAGCCTGCAGCTCGAGGCGGACCGAGAGCGCGTTCGCGGCAGACGGATTGCGACGCTGTGCGGCCCGCACCTCTTCCTCGGTCCCGAGGACCCGCTGCACATGATGACCGACCTCATGCGCGAGGACGTAGGCCTGCGCAAAATCCCCGGGCGCGCCGAAACGATCCTGCAGTTCGCGATAGAATCCGAGGTCGATGTACACCTTCTCGTCGCCCGGACAATAGAACGGTCCGCTGGCGGACTGCGCCGATCCGCACGCCGATTGGACGCGGTCGCGGAAGAGCACGAGCTTCGCGTCACGATACCGGCCGCCAAGCTTCCGGTGCCACATCACCTGGGTGCTGTCGAGCACCGACGACACGAACTCGACCTGCGGTTCCTCGGACGGGTCGCTGATTGGCGCCTCGGCGACCGCTCCCCCACCCGCACCCGCCGCGCCCAACAGCTCGAGGGGGTTCTGCTTGGTGATCACCGCGAAGAGCACGAGGATCGCGATGCCACCGATCCCCATCCCGCCCACTCCGCCGGGAATCCCCATTCCCCCGCCACCGCCCCGACGATCTTCGAGGTTCGAGGATCTCCCTCCTGGTGTCCAGCGCATCGTTCACTCCGCGGTTCGGGATTCCATGGCGCACGCGCGCCATCGTCGGAAAGGGACGCCTGACCGCGGCGATCTGACACCCGCGTCCAGGCTCTCAGCGCGGCACGGTGAAAAGTCGGTTCCAGCGAATGGCCGACAGGAACGGCACGGGCCGGTAGCTCGACGCATCCCAGGAGTAGTAGATGATCACCGGCGTCCCGCGCACGTTCTCGCGGGGTACGAACCCCCAGAACCGGGAATCACGGGAATGATCCCGGTTGTCGCCCATCATCCACAGCGAATCGGGCGGCACCACGATGGGCCCCCAGTCGTGGACATCCGGAAAATACGTGGCGGCATCGTCACCGACATACTGGTCGATGTGCATCGCGCGCATCGCCGCACGCGACAGCGAATCGAGCTGCCAGTCGGGTTCCAGCGACTGGGCCGCCGGTTCGGCGAGCCTTTCCGAATTGCGAAACAACGAACCATTTCGCATCGCAACCGTGTCGCCGGGTATGCCGATGAGGCGCTTCACCAGGATCGAGTCCTCGACCGGCGACATGAACACCACGATGTCGCCCCGGCGGGGATCACGCACTGCGGGCATGCGTGCATCAATGAGCGGCAGCTTGGCGCCATACAGGAACTTGTTGACGAACAGCACGTCACCGACCATCAACGTTCGCTCCATGCTCGGCGACGGAATGAAGTACGCCTGCCCGATGAACGTGCTCAGCACCAGCCAGAGTCCCAGCGCCCATGCGGCAGCCTTGATCCACTCGATCGCCTTTGATCCGATCGTGGTGTCCCCTCCGGCGTGCTTCATCGAGGCACTCCGCGCATCGCACGCAGTTTTGCGAGCTTCGGCGCGATCATCACCGTGCAATACCCACGATCGGGGTTGCGCCGGTAATACCCCTGGTGTGCAGGCTCGGCCGGCCAGAACTCGGTGAGCGGCTCCACCTGCGTCACGATCGGCGCGTCGAACGTTGCGTCGATAGTCAACTCGGCGATCACCTGCCGCGCCACGTCGGCCTGACCATCGTCGTGGGTGAGGATGATCGACCGGTACTGTGTTCCGCTGTCAGGACCCTGCCGGTTGAGCGTGGTCGGGTCGTGGAACGCAAAGAACAGCCGGAGGATGTCGGCATAACTGATCGTCGCCGGATCATGCGTGACCTGCACCACCTCGGCATGACCGGTGGCACCCGCACAGACGCGTTCATAGCTGGGGTTCGGGATTCGGCCGCCGGCGTAACCCGACACCACCCGCTCGACGCCTGCCACCTCCTCGAACACCGCTTCGAGGCACCAGAAACACCCTCCGCCAAAAGTGGCGGTCGCGATCGTCATCGTTCCTCCAAGGTCACTCAGAACCCGCTGAAGCCTACCACCGTTACCCTTCGTATGGACCCCGTCGCGAACGACGACACCCGTCGGCACGCACCTTCCCTCTCCCGGACGACTTCGTGATTCAACGCCTCGCTCCACTGCTCCTGCTGCTACCGCTCGCGGGGCCGATCACGGCCCAGGGACAGGCCCGCGCCGACAACCCTGCCGCGCTCTTCTCGCAGGTGCTCGAGATCGTCTCGCGAACGGCCCTCGATTCGCTCTCGCAGGCGGCGGTCTTCGAGAAGGCAGCCCGGGGCCTCGTGTCCGAGCTCGGCGATCCGTACGCATCGCTCCTGTCGCCCGAGGATCTCGCCCGGTTCCAGCGCAACACCATCGGCAACCGGTACGGCGGGATCGGCGCCACCGTCAGGAGCCAGGCCGACCGGGTGACGCTGTTCCGGGTCAACAATGGCACCCCGGCGTGGCTCGCCGGGCTGCGCGCTGGTGACAGGATCCTGAGCGTCGACAGCGTGGTGGTGTCGGGGATGTCGGTGGACTCGGTGACCAAGCACCTGCTGGGTGAACCCGGGACGGGAATCGACGTGACCTTCGTGCGAGCCGGTGAGTCGACCGAGAACCGGACGCACATCGTTCGCAACGTGATCAGGGTTCCCGCAGTTCCGTTCACGCTGACGTTCGACGGGACGGTGGGCTATCTCCCCATTCAACGCTTCAATCGCACCGCCGCCGAGGACGTGGCCGAGGCGATGCGAACCCTCTACGCAGCCGGCGCACGCAAGTTCGTGCTTGACCTGCGCGGCAATGGCGGCGGCGATCTCGACGCCGCGGTCGCGATGGCGGGACTCTTCCTGAAGGGTGGGCAGGAAGTGGCCCGCGTTCTTCATCGCGGTCAGCAGCCCGTGATCTATACTGTCGGAGAGATTCTCGAAATCGGCAATGCGCCGATTGCCGTGCTCGTCAACGGAGGGTCGGCCTCTGCCTCGGAGATCGTGGCCGGAAGCCTCCAGGACCACGACCGTGGACTGGTGATCGGAACCCGCACCTTCGGGAAGGGATTGGTCCAGACCCAGCGCGTGCTCAACAACGGGTGGGCGCTCAGTCTTACCACCGGCAAGTGGTACACGCCGAGCGGACGCTCGATTCAGGCGGATCACAACGGGTTCGGGGACGAGCGATTCGTCGAGGCCGACAGCCTCGGCAAACGGCCCGTGTTCCGTTCAACCGGCGGACGCCAGGTCCTCGGCGGCGGCGGCGTCACGCCTGAGGTCACGATCACCGCCGATTCTGTCCTCAGCGGCGAACGCGAGCTGGCGCAGGCGCTCGGTACCCGTGCAGCAGAGTTCCATGAGGCAATTTATGAGACCGCGCGGTCGCTACGCCCAGCCATCCAGGGCGGATACACCCTGCAGCCCGCGTGGCGCGATTCGCTTTTCGTGCGACTGCAGGCCGCCAACCTGCCGGTGACACGAGCGCAATTCGACGCCGCACAACCGGTGATCGACCGGCTGATCGATGCCCAGGTGGCTGGTCTGGCGCTGGGTGATTCGGAAGCGTTTCGCAGGCAGGTGCCGGTCGATGCGGCGATGCAGGAGGCCCTGCGGCGTCTCAGGGCCGCACCCGACCAGCGGACACTCATCCAGCAAGCTCCGACCGACTGAACGACACCAGGCGCGTGGCGGGGCGACACCCGCCGCGCGCCTGGCCCGCCAGATTCACACTCGCTCGCTGCGAGGGAAACGGCGCATCCACCGCTCGACTTCGACCAGCCAGTGCCCGATGAACTTGCGCGTCGACTCGTCGGTGATCCGACCATTCTCGTCGATCTTGTCCTGGGCACGCGCCACCAGCACCTGCGGCTGTGGCAGGGCTGGTGAGTTGAGCGCCGCCAGGGTCACCCGCAGTTGCGCCTGCGCCCGGGTCGTCCCGATCGTGCCATTCGACGCGCCCAGCATGGCGCAGGGCACGCCGTCCATTCCATGTGGCGAGGGTCCACGAGACAACCAGTCGATGGCATTCTTGAGACCGCCTGGAACGCCGTGATTGTACTCCGGCGTGGCGATGATGATCCCATCCGATGCGCGGATATCCCGCTGCAGCGCGCGCACGGCCTCAGGCGGCAAGCCATCGGTCTCGAGGTCTTCGTTCAGTACCGGCAAGTCGCGAATCTCGAGTCGGCGAAAACTCATGCCAGCCGGTGCCAGCTCGGGAATGTTCTCGAGCAGCGCGGTGTTGAATGAACCACGCCGGAGCGAACCGGAAATGGTCACGAGGTTGAGCGGAGCAGGCATGGTGTTCCTATGGAGTGTGCAGCGGCGTCAGCCGCTGCTCGATTTCGGCGCGTCGCGGTTCGAACGCCGGGGGAAGGATCAAGCGTTGTCCCAGTTCCGCCACGGGTGAATCGATCGTGAATCCCGGACCCTTGGTCGCGAGTTCGTACAGTATCCCGCTTGGTTCGCGGAAGTAGATCGACCGAAAGTAGAACCGTTCGACGATCGGGGTGGATCGAACACCTGCTTCCTGCAACCGCTCGAGCCATTGCTCATGCTCGGCGTACTCTGTCGCCCATGCAACGTGGTGCACCGTCCCTGCCCCCGGGCGGCCGGCGAGGTCGGGCGGCGCATCAAAGGCGATCGTGCCGCCGCGGGTGCTGCCCCGAACCTCCCACTCCCATTCGCTTGCCTGAGTGGCGCCAAGAATATCCTCGAGCACCCGCCTCGACCCGTCCCGGCGCCCATACGCCCTCACCCCGTCGAACCCGGTCAGCGCCATCTCGCGCGGAATGTCCGGTCGATCGGCCACCAGCGCCGGGTCGGCGGTGTCCCGAGCCACGAGTTCGAGCCCGAGACCCTCTGGGTCGCTGAACCGGATGGCCGGGCCGACTCGCTCGGTCTCGATCCCCTCTTCGGCCAGGCGGGCCTCCCAGAAGGAGAGCGCCTCCACACGGACCACCCGGAACGAGATCCGATGCACCATCCCGGCGCCCGCCCGGCCCGGCAACGCCCCGGGATACTCGAAAAAGGTCAGGTCGGAGCCCGGGGAGCCCAACTGGTCGGCGTAGAAGAGGTGGTACACGTACGGATCGTCCTGGTTTACCGTCTTGGCCACCAGCCGGAGCCCCAGCACCCGGGTGTAGAAATCGAGGTTTCGGGGCGCATTGCCGGTGATGCAGGAGATATGGTGGATGCCGTCGAGGAGCATGCGAGGTCCGGGGGGTTGGAGGTCGAGCCGAGGGGGGCATTGCGCGAACTTGACGGATGTAGCATAATAGGGCTTGCGATTACCAACCCCGTGAGGGGTAGGAACGGTTTCAGGAACGTCGAAGGGGGCTGGCGTTCGCGTCAGCCCCCCCGTTGTATCCCATCGCAGCAGCTCTTTCGGCAAACCGTCGTCTGGACTGGAAACCACCCCGGCGTGAGGGGCAATTTCACGAGTATCTGTAGTCGGTCAGCACGGCATCGTCCGGACTCCGATTACACCTTAAAGGAGTAGGACAGCATGCGTACGACCGGCACTGTGAAGTGGTTCAACGACGCGAAGGGCTTTGGCTTCATCACCCCCGAGAATGGCGAAAAGGATTGCTTCGTCCATCACTCGGCGATCCAGGCGCAGGGCTTCAAGAGCCTCGCCGAGGGCGAGCGGGTGGAGTTCGACATCGTGCAGGGCCAGAAGGGCCCGGCGGCAGAGAACGTCGTCAAGCTCGGCCGCTAAGGCCTAGCGTCGTGGCTTAGCCACGACACACGAACAGCCGGCTCATCTTCGGATGGGCCGGCTGTTTCGTTTCCCTCAACCCCCAAACCCTTCAACCCTTCAACCCTTCAACCTTTCAACCCTTCAACCTTCAACTCCCCACAATGAACCCGCAGCCCTCTTCCTGTGCGCGCAGCACCCCGAAGAACCCCGAAGGCTGAAGGATGACCCCGGGAATCAGGAAGCCGAGAGCGATCTCGCGCGCCTCCTTGGAGGTCCGCTTCACCTTCTTGTCCTCGTTGCGAACCTTCGACACCATCTGGCCGAATGCGAGGTCGCACGCGAGCACGATCCCTCCGGACGCAACCAATGACGTGATGTTGTACTCTGCCCAGGGCCCGCGTGCATTCGGAGCGGCCTTCTCGACCGGATTCTCGGTGACCCATTTCTTCTTCGAGTCCTTGGCATCGAGGCTCTTGCCGATCTCGAACCGCTCCCAGAACGCGCTGTTCATCGCGAGCGGAATCCCGGTGTGGCGGATCACGACCACCGGCGTCGAATCGGTGCGCTCGATGCCGTACATCTCTGCCAGCTGGTCGCGCCACATCGCCGCACGGAAGACCGCTCCGCCATCCGAAAACTCCGGCGAATCGAACACCGCGCGGTGCTTCCCACGGATCCGCTCGACCCACGACATGTCGTACTTGGCGGATACCGGGCTTGGCAGCCGCGGGCTGCGCTCGGAGGCCGCCAGCGGAGCCGCGCCCGCAGCGGCCAGCGCGCCAACTCCGAGTGCGCCGAGGAACTTGCGACGGTCGTGGGACATGCGAGCGGCTCCGGATTGGAATGTGTGGCGCTCGAGGGCTGTGGACTCGGACCGTCAGCCCTCGTCCAGCGTGACCTCGGCGTGGCCGTCTTCCTCATAGTGCACCTTCACCCGCCACGGGCGGCAGCACACCTCGCAATCCTGGACGTATTCCTGCTCCGTCCCGCCGCCAGCGTCCAGCGTGATCGTGATCCCCTCGCCACACCATGGACATGTGACGTCGGCCTCGGTGTCGAGATCGTCGCCCGGCTCCCGGTCGGCCTCGTAGCCCTCGTCGATGGCGTCTTCGTCATCGTAGCGATCGTTCATCCTCATCCCCGTCGAAATGGTCGCCCCAATCTTACACGACGACGCGATTTTCGCACGGGGCCATCAGCGCGCGTACCCGATCCCGTCGGGAACCTGGCCGGTCGCCATCCATCGAATCATCATCCCGGTGCGCAGGTCGAGCTCCCCGACCTCCGCGCTCGCCGACATCGTGATCCACGCGCGATCACCCGCCGGCGCCACGGCGATCCCGAACGGCCTGCGCCCGCCCCCGCCGGTCGGCTGAACGCTGATCCGCTTGCGGACCGACCGGGTCGCCGTGTCGATCAACCAGATCTCGTCGCTTTCCGGATTCGTGACGATCGCGAGTGAGGCGTCCGGCGTGAAGGCGATTCGATACGGCCAGCCGGACGTCTGGATCGAATCGACCACCGTGCGCGTCCCGACGTCGACCACGAACACCATGCCGGTGTTGTTGCTGCCCAGCCAAACCGTGCGGCCACCGGGCGATGCACCGATCGCCTCGGTCTGGGTCCCGACCTTGACGATCACCGGCGGGTTGTTGCCCGCCAGGTCCACAATCGAGAGCGTGCCAGGCTGGATGTTGGCCGTGTACGCTGTCTTCGCATCGGGAGAGAGCGCGACCATGTGGCCGAGCGGTTGACCGACCGCGTGCTCCGCCGTCAACGCACCCGTCATCGCATCGACCATCACGATGGCCCCGCCACGTTCGGCCGTGACCACCACCGTTCGGTTGTCGGGAAGAAACAGGATGCCATGCGGTCGCTGGTGATCCCCGAATGGATGGGTGGCCAGCACGCGCCGGGCAATGACATCGATCACCGTCAACGTGTTGCCGGCAACCTGCGCGCCGTAGTCTGCCACGACGGCGAGCTTTCCGTCGGCAGAGATCGCGACCTCGTGGGGCCCCTGTCCTGTGGGCAGCGTCGCCACCGTCCGGCCGTCGGCGAGTGAGATGATCGACGCGGTGGCGTCTTGCTTGTTGGTGATGACCAGGGATTGCGCCGCCAGCGGCGAGGCGCGCGCGATGATCGTCGCGAAGAGAAGGAACCGAACCATGGTGCCGCCCTGAGTGGAGACGGCGGTCCCTACGCACGGTGGCCCGTGCAGGATTCTACCGCGTCGCGGGCTTCGCTGACGGGATGGGGAAGAGCCACCGGACAGCACGCAGCGCCGCCGGGTGGAAGATCGTCGCGTGGCTCTCGTTTGCCATCGCGTCTAGGCGCCACCGCACCCGGGGCCCGGCTGAGCCGCCGAGACTGTCCGCAAATTGCCTGGCCAGGGTCGCGATCCCGGGTTCGCCACTGTGCGCGACATACAGCGTCGCGCCCGACCCTGGGTGGGCACGCATGGTCTTCCCCGACTCAGCCACGAGGCGGCTGTCGTTCCACCAGAGGCTCGGGTCGATGGCTATGTAGGTCCCGAACAACGACGGTTCGAGCAGGAAAGTCTCCACCACGAAGAGTCCCGCGAGCGATTCGCCAATGAGCGCCCGTTCGGCACTCGCGCCGATGCGCCGCTCGACTTCCGGAATCAACTCAGCCCGCAGAAAGGCGCGAAACGCTGCCGATCCACCCACGCGGGGTGCGATCGCACTGTCGCGCGCATTCGCGGTCGGGCCGGTAAAATCGCGCCGACGCTCCGTGTTCTCGATCCCGACGAGTGCGAACGGGCGCATCGTGCCGTTGCCCACCGACACCTGGACCAGCCCCGCGATGTGAAGGAAGTCTTCGCCGATCCCGCCATCGAGGAGATAAAGCACGGGAAGCCTCGTCCCGCTCGGCACACCGGCGGGCACATACACGTTGATTCGCCGCAGCTCGCTCAACTCCACCGATTGCAGCGTGAAGGTCGAACCAATCGTGAGCGGCTCCTGGCACGACGCCTCACGCTGCATGGCAGCCACGATCATCAACGCCCCGAAAACGCTTCCGATCCTTCGCATGCTCATCTCACCCATCGTCCGGGAAGCCCATGTCGAGTATCCGCTGTTCGAGATTGCGGGTGCGTTGCGGGTCGATTGCGACGCGGTCGCCGCGCAACGCGGCGCCGAGGGACCGAAGTTCACGAGCGTAGCGCCTGCAGTCGCCGCACAAGATGAGGTGAAGGCGCATCATCATACCGTGCTTCGGCGCCCTGTCGTCACCGCTCGCACTCGCGAGGCGACGGGCGACCTCCCTACACGTCAGCATCGTGCCGTCCCCGGATACCGCGCGCCTCGAGACACTCGCGCAGTCCATTGCGCGCCCTGAAGAGCAGGACACCGAGATTCCCCGGCGTGACATCGAGTGCACGACAGATCTCGTCGGTGGAAAGGTCATCAACCTCGGCGAGCACGAACGCCTGCCGGCGCCGCTCGGTGAGCCCTTCGAGGCATTCGGATACCCATGTCCGGACGCGGTCGGCGTCCGCTGCTGCATCAGGAGCCCTTGGGCCCCGGCTCCAGCGCCCGTTTGCGGCGAACCGGGATTCGACCACCTCATCGATCGCGTCGGTCTCGGCTTCCCGGTCGGATGAACGCCGGAGTGACGCAGCCTTCTTGCGCATGATCCCGTAGAGCCAGGTGCGCACCCGTGAGCGACCGTCGAAGTCGCCAGCCCGCATGATGAACGTGAGCATGGTCTCCTGGACCACGTCCTCCGCAAAATCGACTGACATGCCCCACGACCGCCCCACCCGAAGCAGCATCGCAACATTATCGCGCACCATCTGCTGCAGCACGGCCGGATCCCGCGCCCGGATCCTGGCTGTGAGCAGCGGGTCCTCGCGGATGATCCGGTCGGGGTTCACGTCCCGGAAGCTAATGGACGGCGTCGCCGCTGCGTGGGCGGTCATCGGAGGGTCCTGGCTGCCCAGAGCAGGCGTTGCACGGTGGTGAACCCCACCAGCACGGCCATGGCCCAGATCGTCGCGGCAGTGGCCGGGGGCACGCCAATCAAGAGCGCGTACAGCAGGACAGTCTCGGAACCGCCAACGAGCCCCGCCGGCATCGTGACCTGCGTGACCTCACCCCGTGATGCTGCGCCCTGTCCCCGTCGCTCCAGTATCGCGGCGAGGTACATCCAGCTTGCTGCATTCACATAGAACGTGCCGAGCAGAACCGCCACACCTGGCGTGAGCCCGGGCCGCGCCATCGCGACTGCCAACGGAATTGCAGCGTACACGATGAAATCGCACACAATGTCGGCATAACCGCCGAGATCGCTCGACCGACCGGTCTCACGGGCAACACTGCCATCGAGCCCATCGAGTGTCCTGTTGACGATCCACAGCGCCAGCGCCAGACCCGATGAACCGCGCCAGAGGGCGAACGCGGCCCCGAGCCCGGCCAGCAGAGCGGCGAGCGTCACCATTCCGGGACTGGCGTGTCGCCCGACCTGACGGGCAACGGGCGCCAGCAGCCGATCCTTCCAGGCCCGCAACCATCGATCAAGCATCATCGATCCCCGCAACCACATGAATGAGGGAGGGATCTATGACCAGCCCGACGATGTCACCAGGCTTCGGGTCAGGCCGCGGCGCAAGCGATTCCAACGTCAGCGCACCGCAGCGGACGATCATGCTGGGATGGCGCAGGTGTCGCCGCACCTCCTGCACTTCGCCGTGAATGGTCGGTCGTTCACCGCTCGCTGCCACCCTCACCGCGTCGACTGCAAACACGGCCACGCCATTGCGGTCAGGCCCCGAATCGCGCAGTTCCAGTTGCAACGGCGGCGCGCGAAATGTCCCCCGTTCGACGCGCCCGATGATTCGGTTGGGGATCCCGAGAAACGCCGCGACGTCCAGCGTGGCGGGACACCGGAAGAGCCTGTCCGCCCGATCGACCTGCACGATTCGGCCTCCGAGCAGCACCGCCACGCGGTCGGCGAGCAAAACCGCATCGTCGAGATCGTGGGTGGCAATCAGCATCCCGGTGCCACCGAGCACGGTTCGCGACAGCACCTCCCTGACCTCCTGTCGCAGTCCCGGGTCGAGCGATGCCAGTGGTTCGTCAAGCAGCAGCACCTTCGGATCGGCTGCCATCGCCCGGGCCAGTGCCACGCGATGACGCTGCCCCCCACTCAGCGCGGCCGGCTTGCGGTGAGCCAGTTCAGCAACCTGCACCGACGCCAAAAGCTCCGACACGCGTCGGGAGATCACCTCCCGGCTGATGCCTTGCAGTCGCATCGGGAATGCGATGTTCGCGGCGACATCGAGGTGCGGGAAGAGCATCGGAACCTGGTGGAGATACACCGCACCACGTGTTTCGGGGGGGTCTCTGGTCACGTCGCGATCGTCCACCCATACCCGCCCGTGCACCACAGGATCGAGTCCGGCGATGGCGCGCAACAACGTGGTTTTCCCCGCGCCAGACGGCGCGAGCAGAACCATCCTCTCTCCCCGACCCAGCGCGAACGACACGTCAGCCAGGCCCGGACGCGTCCCGAAGTCTACAGCTACCGATTCGAGTCTGAGGATGTCGCTCAAGGCATCACCATTTCGACCCTTGGCAGGGCGAGGCGCAGCAGGCCAAAAACCGCGAGGGGAGGCAGGACAAGCAGCAGCGACCCGGTCGCGGCAAGCTGATCCTGCCCGGCGACAAGGTAATCCATGACCTCGAGTGGCAGGGTCCGAACGCTCCCGCCACCAGCCACGAGGGTGAGCGCGACCTGTCCCCACGACACGATCGCACCAAGCAATGCGGCTTCCAGCATCTCCCGTCGCAGCAGCGGAAGGGTGACGCGCATCACGACATTCCTGGTGCTTGCGCCCAGCGTCCTGGCTGCGTCTTCGTATCCGCCTTCACGCACCGTGAAGACCCCCAGGAAGTACAGCGTCGTGTAGCCGCACGCCGGCACCATGTGAGCGATGAAGACGCCCATGATCGAAGTTCCCATTCCCGCACTGAGCAATGAGGCGTGCAGGCCTGTCGCCACTGCTACCGGCGGAGCTGCGACTGGCAGGAACGCAGCGCCCGCGCCCACCACCCGGCGCCACCCGCCTGCGGCCGCGATGGCTGAGCCAGCGACCATGCCGACCGCCATCGCCGCAACACCAGTGGCCAGGGCGAGACCTCCGCTCGCGATCAGCGCCGGCCCGAGTCGCGCGCCGGTCCCGATGACAGCACGCCATGCATCGGCACTGAAAGCGCGCGGCACGAGCACGGGAAAGAACCAGTCACTCCCCGTGGACGCGATCACGAGGAGCGCGAGCGGCGCGACCGCCGAAAGCAGCAGAACGGGCAGCAGCCCGCGCCGGATGACCGCCGGGGCAGTCATCACGCGGTGCGTCGATCCCACGCACGAGCGGCCTCGTGCAGCAACACAGCGCCGAGGCTGGCGACCAATCCGATCAGTACGAGCACGTGCGCCTGGCCCCGATTCGCAATGGCGACATCCGTGTATCGCTCAACGGTGAGCAGTGGCAGCGCGAGCGGATCACTCGGCGCGAGCAGCACCGTTGCCTCGTACGTGCCGGCCACAAACGTGAATACGGCAACCACGGCGGGCAGAAGGCCGCGCCAGAGCACTGGCCAGGTCACCACCCGGAAAACTGCCCATCGACGGGCACCCAGTGTTCGCGCGGCTTCCTCCAACGCTGCCCCACGCCCGTTCAGCAACGAGAACGCGACGAAGGCGAGGAACGGGAACTCTTTCCATGCCAGCACGAGGATCAACCCGATTCCCCAGCCGTCATAGACGAGCGCAGGCATTGCTGCCGGTTGATCGATCCAGCCAACGGCAAACGCAACTCGTGCCAGGAGACCGCTCTGCCCGAGTACCAGCACGCCGAGCACACCCGCCGCCACGTGGGGGAGCGGGAGAGGAATGACGGCCAGGATCCGCGCCATCCTGCTCGACCACGTACCTGCGCGGAACAACGTCGCGACCAGCGTGGCGGCGGCGGTTGCGAGCAACGTTGCCGCGGCCGCGACCCACATCGACCAGCGCAGCCCGCGCAGCAACTGCGGATCGCTCAATGCGGCCACCCACGCATCCGGGGACACACGACCCGATCCGGGGCCAACGACGCCGAGGCTCGCGAGCGCACTGTAGACAATGCCCACCAGCACCGGTGCAGCCACCACGAACGAAGCCAGACCTGCCCACCGTCGATTCATCGGGGCGCGTTGGCGCGTATCAGCCTGCGCCAGTCCTCGGTGAGGCGCTCATGGTACTCCGGGTGAACCTCCGGCCGTGCATGCAGGCGGAGTGAAGCGGGTGAAAGCGCATGCGGGTCACGCCCCAACGACGCAAAACGGCTCGACCACGGCTCGGGGATCCGCGACAGATCCAGCACGGTTCCGTCGGCCCAGACTTCGGCTCGCGACTTCTCGAACTGTGCCTCGGGCGAGAGCAGGAAATCGGCAACAACCATCGCGCCTGCCGGGTTTTGCGCGTTTGCCGCGATGCCGAGATAGTGAGCGTTCGCGAGCATGCCGTCGGCAAGAAGGAGTGGCCTCGCTGTACGCGGCAGGACGCCCTGGCCCACTTTCGTGATCACCTCGTTCTCGTTGTTCGACATCGAAAAATCGATCTCTCCGTTGGCGAGGAGGCGGTGCAGGTCGGCAACACCGGCAGGGTACGTCGCCCCGCCCCTCCAGAAACTCGCACGGTGCCGGTCAAGCCACGCCATCACCGAATCCCGCCCTGCGACGTAGGCCACCGAATCAAACCCACCCCGGAATCGATCCACCCCGCCACCGAGCGCATACATGAGGATCTTCAGGAAGGTCATCCCGCTGAACGACTGATCGTGGGTGAACCGGCCAGGGTTGGCATTGATCCATGCTCCCAGTTCGGCGACAGTCCGGGGTGGGTCAGGAACGCGTCCGCTGTCATAGATCAATGCGTACTGCACCTGCCCCCACGGCGATTCATAGCCTGCCGGGTCCTGCTCGAAATCGCGACTGACAATGACGGATGCGGTGTCGACGTACTGTGTGTTCGGTAGCCGGCTGGTCCATGGGCCGTAGAGCAGTTGCTCCTGCTTCAGGCCGTCAAACGTCGCACCGTTGATCCACAGAAGGTCGCTGCTTCCTCTCGCACCGGCTTCGCGCTCGGTGACCAGCAGGTTGATCATCCCGGGGCCCTGACCCGGAACGACTTCGAGCGTGATCCCGAATCGATCGAGCAAACGTGGTCCCACCCATTCGTCAACGTATCTGTTGATCGACGGATCGCCTCGCCACATTCGCCAGGTGACCGTCGATCCGCGCGCCTGCACCAGTAGACTGTCCCAGGGCAACGAATCAATCCCGCGTGCAACGGGGTCTCCGCCACCCGGATCGCATCCGGCAACGGTGGCGACGCACGCCAGGTACGCCAAGGTCCGACACCGCCATGCAGAGGGGCGGGTGTCAGAAGGCATAACGAGCCGAGACCTGCACCTGCCGGGGTCTGCCGGGGGACCGCAACACGATCGGATCACCCGGGCGGCCCGCCTGCGTGCGGCTGCCGCCACCCGGGACGCCGTTGGCATAGTTGCCCCACTCCGTCGCATTCAGGACGTTGAATACATCGGCACGGATCTCGAGCAGGTTGGTGCCGACACCGAGGAGATACGTGGCGCTCGCACTCAGCTCGAGGAAGTTCGGCAGGCGCTCATCATTCCGACCGACCCCGACGAACCGGTCGAGGTTTCCCACGAAGCCCTCACCAAAGATCGGCCCTGAACCGTCAAGGTCGAATGCACCGAACGATCCGTCTGTGTTTGCCCGGCCCGCGACGCGGTTCACCGGCTGGCCCGTTTGCCAGTCGCCGATGGCAGCAAGCCGGAGCGCCTGGCTGGCTGAGTAAACCGCCCGGAGCGTGACCTTGTGGCGTCGGTCGTTGATGGCATCGGCCCACTCGCTGGTGCTGCACGGTGCACCGGTAATCGCGTCCCGGAAATCGGCGCCGAAGCAGTTGGCCTGCGTTGCGTTGAAATTGATGTCCTCGGTGTCGTTCTGTGCCCGTGACCATACCCAGTTGCCATCCAGCGACCAGGCGTCACCGAGTTGGCGGCGCACCGTTGTGATCAGGCCGACGTAGCGACCGCGACCCGCCGACTGTGTGGTCGTCAACCGGCGAAATGACCCTGCAACCGGTGCCGTGGGCCGCGATGAATCGCCAAAGGCCAGCTCCCGGGCCACGCTGTCGGCAACACCGAGCGGTCGGGTGATCGCATTGAGATCGACCGAACGCGGCAGGTTGCGGGTCTCGACCCACGTCGCGTCGAGCGTCAGTGCCCAACGGCGCCCCAGCTGCGCCTGAACGCCGAACGATCCCTGGTAGCTCATCGGCTGCGACAACCCCAGCGCGAAGAGCTGGCGCACTTCACGCGCTGGAAGCTGGTCGCGGCGCGCCTGGAGCGCATCCCTGGTCAGGCCGTTGCCAAAGGCGGGGGCGCTCCCTCCTTCGAAGCTCACCACCGAATTCCCATCGGGGCCGAACTGCACAGCGTCGGAGTAGATGGCGTAGGGAAGCTTGCCGGTGTAGACCCCGGCTCCGGCGCGGATCACCGTCGTCGGGGTTCGATACCAGTTCACCGAAATCCTCGGCTGGAAGTTGTCGAGGTCGGGCGAGCTGGCACCCCGGCTGGTGATGTCGTCATAATCCCAGCGCAAGCCGGCGACCACGGCCAGGGACGGAGTCACGCGCCATTGATCCTCGACGAACGCGCCCGCCAGCGTCTGGGTCAGGTCAACCTGCTGCTGGTTCGCGTCGATCGTGTAGCGCAGCACGCGAACATCGTCCGGAATGTCGTTGATCGACACGAACTCGCCACTCGCCTGGATGTTTCCATCGTTGAAGACGGTGTAGGTGCCGTTCGGATTCGTGCTCGCGCCAGTGAGCTTGAACCAGCTGCGCGTTGCCTCTACTCCAACCCGGACGGTGTGACCGCGCCCGACCACGGATTCGAAGACATTCCGGAGCTGCAGTTGGCGCTCGGTTTCATCGAACACGAAATTGCTGGACCCGACGATCGCCTGCACACTCGAATCCGGTGCGAGGATCGTCACTTGCGGACGCGTGAAATCGCTGCGAGACGGCGGAAAGTACCAGCGGAACGTTCCGTATTGTGCCGAGACCGTGTTGCTTGCCAGCCCATCGCGAAATGCCGTGCGGTGCGTGAGGGCTGTCAGGCTTCCGATGCGCCGGGTCGTGATATCCGCCTCGGGTACCACCAACCCGCTGCCGGCACCTGCCCGGTCGGTGTTGCTGTACACCACTCGTAACGTGGTCGTCTGGGTGGGCGTCCACCCATGATCGAGTCGCCCGAAAGCCCGCACCTTCTGCCTGCGCTCGACACCCGTGAATGAAGCCTGGGCCGTCGATCCGATTCGCGCCTCGTCTTCCGAGGAATATTCGAGCGCCATGGCCGCAAACGTCTTGTCGCGCGAGATCGGCCCGGCGGCACTCGCGCCCAGTTGCACGCGCTGAAAACCTGCAGGGTCGACCCCCGCCGGCAGCTGCTTCGGGGCGGCGTCGAACGAGATTCCCAGTGGTCCGTTCCTGCCCGGTCGCGACATAGCGAAGACGTCACCGCTCCACCTCGATCCGCCGGCTCGCGTCTGCTGGTCGATCACGCCATACGCACTCGGGCCATGGCTTGCGCCATACGTGGTGGAAAGCACCTCGAGACGACGCAATCCCGAAAGCGGAAGCTCCACCCGCGGCCCTCCCAGGAATCCCTCGGTGTTGTTGAGGCCGTCCACGAAGTACTGCGAGTAGAGGCTGTTGCCGCCTGCAATGGTCAGCGGCGGCGCATCCCCGAAGAATCCTGTTGACTGGGCGACGCCGGGAAGATTGAAGGCAAGCGAGAGGGCATCCCGCGCGTCGGACGGCAGCGCCAGGAGCTCGTGCTCCTCGAGCGCGCCACCGATGGCAGCGTCCTCGGTGTTGAGCAACGGACGTGCTCGGCTCGCCACGACCGTCACCGCATCGAGGAGAAACAGTGGCTGCATCGTGGCTGCAATTTCCCGGCGCGCACCACGCGAGAGTGCAGCGATCGGGATGTCGAGCGGAGTGTATCCGACCGCCCGCACGGAAACCACGACGGGCACGCCGGCCACCACAATCAGGCGGAACCGGCCATCGCGGTCGGTTGATGTGGCCGCGCCGCCAGGAGCGGTGACAAGCGCATCCGGCAGGGGGGCACCTGCCTGGCTCCTCACCACTCCCGACACCGCTGCCGAGTCCTGCGCAGTCGCATTCGTCATCGGCATCGCTGCGCCCACGATCGCCGCCATCACCACCAGCAGAGCCCACCGTGGCCTGGTCCAACGCATCAGCGTCCCTCCGGGGATCTCTCCTGATGCAATCGGGTGCGTGGGTGTCATGCCGTCACGCGGAACCACAGGGCCAGCGCACGTCGCACCAGCGGGGTGAGCTTGCCGCGCCGCCATTGATCCGCGGCTTTCCGGTACGCCTCGGCGAGCGTCGGGTAGGGATGGATCGTGGCACCAATGCCGCCAAGATCGATGCCATTGGTGATCGCCAGCGTCGCTTCGGCGATGAGATCACCGGCGTGCGCGCCCACCACCGTCGCTCCGACCAGGCGCGACGTGCCACGGGCGAGATGAAGCCGGACGAAGCCCTCCGTCGACCCGTCGAGCACCGCGCGATCGACGTCGGTCCATGGCACCGTCACGGTGTCGATGGCTACACCCTCCTTTTCGGCAGCGGCCGTGGTGAGCCCCACCTGCGCCACCTCCGGATTGGTGTACGTGCACCACGGAACCACCAGCTTGCTGGCCCGCTGCCGGCCGGGGAAGAGGGCGTTTGCCACCACGATGCGAGCTTGAAAATCAGCAGTGTGGGTGAACTGGAGGCGCGACGCGACGTCGCCTGCAGCAAAGACACTGTGATTGGTCGTGCGGAGGCGATCGTCAACCGTGATGCCGTGCTTGCCAAACTCGATTCCGGCTTGGTCGAGCAGCAGGCCTTCGACGTTGGGCGCGCGCCCCGCAGCCACCAGCAACGCGTCGCCCTGTGCCTTGCCCGACTTCCCATCGCGTTCGAAGGCGATGGTCACGCCACCTTCGCTCGACGCACTCGTGATCTTCACGCCAAGTTCCAGGGTGATGCCATCACGGCGGAGCGAGTCAGCCAGAACCGCAGCGGCATCTGCGTCATCGTGCGGCAGGAGCCTCGGTTCGCGATCGAGAATCGTGACGGTGCTGCCCAGCCGCGCCATCGCCTGCGCCAACTCGCACCCGATCGGTCCCCCACCGATCACGAGCAGTTGTTTCGGGAGCGTGGTCAGGTCGAAGATGGTCTCGTTGGTGAGGTACGCGACCGTGTCGAGACCGGGAATCGGCGGCGCCACGGCCCGTGCCCCGGTGGCGATGACGGCCCGGCGAAAGCTCAGTGCCTGGCCATCAACGATGATGCTGTCACGGCCACCGAATGTTGCTGCACCCAGATAGACATCGACGCCGAGGTCGCGGAAGCGTGCCGCAGAATCGATCGCGCTCAGGTCGGCACGAAGCCGCCTCATGCGCGACATGACCTCGCCGAAACCGGAGTCACCCTGACGGGCACCGGCCAGCAGCGCCTTCGAGGGAACACAACCGACATTGAGGCAGTCGCCGCCCATCAGGTGCTTCTCGATCAACGCTACCCGGGCGCCGAGACCGGCTGCGACCGCGGCCGTGACCAATCCCGCCGTGCCCGCGCCGATGACAACCATATGATAACGAGCGGTCGGAACCGGATTCACCCAGTCCTCCGGGTGCACATTGGCGATCCGGCGGCGGTCATTCTCGTCGACTATCGTGGCACTACTGGACTGCGTCATTTCACCAATTCTCCTGCAGATGTTGCGAGCGCGCGTCTCGCGATTCGCGTTACAACCACCGTGACCACCACCGTGGCCACCAAGCCCACCGCCAGCAAGGCGTAGTACGCCCTGCCCCGCGGGATCGCCGTCCCCGCAGCAAGCTGGCCCAGGTCACCCACGACCATCCCGGCATAGGTGTAGGCGATCGTGCCCGGGATCATCCCGACCGATCCGAGCAGGAAGTCCCGAAGCCGAACGCTGGTGAGGCCGAGGAGGTAGTTGAGCAGCGTGAACGGAAAAACGGGGGAGAGGCGGATCAGGAAGACGACCTTTCGGCCATCGGCGGCCAGAGCGGTGTCGAGTGCCCGGAACCGATCCGAACTCGCGAAGCGTCGCTCCAGGGGCCCCCGCGCTGCGTAGCGGGCAATCAGGAACGCAGCCGTGGCACCCAGGACAGCTCCGGCAAATACATACGCCGAGCCCGCGACCACACCGAACACTGCACCCGCGGCCAGGGTGAGGAGCGAACCGGGAATCATCAGGACCGCGGCGGCCACATAGGCAAGCACGAACACCACGGGCCCCAGTGCTCCAAGGCGGTCGATGCCAGCGATGGCATCCGGCACAAAGGCCGCCAGCTGGCGCCCACCCAGCAACAGGACGACGATCGCTCCAACCACCACAATTCCAGCGATCCACCGGCGCGAGGTGGATCGATCTCCACTTTGCATGACTCCTCGATCTGATTGGGTATTCCAGCAGGTCGCGCCGGGGCCGCCCAGTACCTTGTTGCCCCCAGGACGGGAATCATTACACAACGAGCAGCCACCCGGAAACAGGACCGCCCCGCACCTTGCGGTGCGGGGCGGTCGGTATGTCGCCTGATTGCCCCTCTAGGGCTCGAACCTAGACTCTCCTCATCCAGAGTGAGGCGTGTTGCCAGTTACACCAAGGGGCAGCGGTGCTGTCAGGACCGGCCAAACTAGCCAAAACGTGGGCTGGATGCAATTCGGGCGGCGCTCACGCGGCCACCGTCAGTCCCGGTGCGGAGGCGTTGGGGAGACCGTTGAACGTTGCCTGGACTGCTTCGACGGCGACCGGGCACAGGTGGCCGATCGCCACCAGGCGGTCGAGCACGGCAAACGCCTCATCCTGGGACATACCCGCGCGGTACGGTCGATCTGCCGACACCGCCTCGGTCACGTCGGCCGCGGCGAGCAGCCGGGCCATCGGACCGAGTTCGCCCTGCTTGAGGCCAAGGTGGTACCCACCACCATCGAGCCGCTCATGATGAGCCGCTGCGGTGGCGGCAAACTGCCTGAACCGCGAGACACGCTTGAGGATGTCGAGCGTGAACCGGGTGTGCTGGCGCATCGAATCCATCTCGGCATGATCGAGCGCCGACGGCTTGTCGAGGATCGTATTGGACACACCAAGCTTTCCGATGTCGTGGAGCAATCCCGCGCGATTCAGTGTCCGGATCTCCGCTGGGCCCAGGCCAGTGTGACGGGCGGCGGCGACCGCGATGGCGGCAACATTATGGGAGTGCTGCGCGGTGAACGGACTCTTAGCATCGATTACCCGCGCGAACGCGTGCGCAACGACGTCGAGGCGATCATCATCTGCGTACACCGTCAACTCGCCCGGCTCGAGTGCGCGCACCGCGGCAAGGTTGTCGGACGCGCGCAGCCTGGCCCAGAACTCCTGATCATCCTGGAAGACGTCGAGACAGTCCACCAGCACAGGATCGAACCAGCGCCCCCGCCGGGCGTGCGCCATTTCGTAGGCCGTGCGAACATCGAAGGCACTGACGAACACCTCGACGGTCTGGGCGAGTGATGCGATCCGGGCAACGATCGGGATGTTCGTACCGCGCACGCCAAACGGCATGCCGGCTCCGTCCCAGTGCTCATCGAGCCCGCGGATCGTGTCCGAGGCGCCGTGAGGCAGGCCGAGCATCTGCGCGATGTCAGCGCCACGCTCACAGCGAGTCTGGGTGATGGCCCGCCCGCTGCCCTTCTCCGTCACGCCCATCATCAGTGCATGCCAGGCGCGCGCAAGTCGTGATCGCCCGGGCACCGAGTACCGGAACGCGTAGCGGGCCGACTCGGTGGTCGCGCTCCAGTCGGTGAGCTTGTGAGCGTGCTTGAGCAACCGGTCATCCGCTCCGAACAACGTGCTCAGTCGCGCAGCGTTGCTGGAGCAACCCAGGTCCTTGAGCAGTAGTCCGTAAAACAACCCGCTGCGTTGCTCATCGGAGAGCCCGAGCGTGGTCGCGATGCGCATGCCGATCATCGTCGATCGCACCGAATGGCCCATCGGTTGTCCTTCGGTGATATCGAGGGCGTACGACAGCGCCGCCACGACCTCGGAAAGCCTGACCAGGTCACCCACCGGAGCCCGCGAGAGTCATTGTGGCACCCGCGCGCCCGCCCATCAATCCACCGTCAGGGCTGGAAGGAGGGCGAACGGCGGGCGCCTGCATCGCGCGAAGTGACTGGATCGGTACTGGCTGGTCGGTGATGCGAATGCGGCGGTCCATGGAGGGGCTCGAGCTGCGTCAGACGCTGACGAGCGACGTCGAATCGCCGTGTTCGGTCTGGTCCACCGGCGAACCGGGGAGGCCATGAAACCACCCGCTCAATGCCTCGACCGCGACGCCGCACAGCTCGCCCGAAGCGACCAGCTCGTTGAGCTTTGCCATCACCTCGTCGAGTGGCAGGCCGGCGCGATACGGTCGGTCCGCCGAGAGCGCCTCGCACACGTCGGCAGCCGCCAGGATGCGCGCCGAAAGGTTGAGGTCGGAGCCCTTGAGTCCGAGATGGTACCCCGTTGCCGTCGAGGCGCTCGTGGTGCGACGAGGCGAGAAGTGCGAATCGCTGGAAGCGGTTGACCTGGCGCAGGATATCGAAGGTGTATGCGGTGTGTCGCCGCATCTCGGCCAGCTCGGGAGGGTCGAGCGGGCCGGGCTTGTCGAGCACCGAGTTGCTCACGCCCAGCTTGCCGACGTCGTGCAACAGCGCAGCGCGGCGGATCGCACGCACATCCCGCTGCGGCAGGCTGAGTTCCCGCGCAGTACGGGTGGCCAGGAACGCGACATTCTGCGAGTGCCGTGCGGTGAACGGGCTCTTGGCGTCGATAACCTTGGCAAACGCTTCTGCAACGGTGTCGAGGCGCAACTCATCGGCATACACGATGCGCTGCCGCGGCTCACACCGGGCCAGTGCTGAAAGCGTGTCGGCGCACTTGAGGTCAGCCCAGAACATCGCGTCGTCACGGAACGCATCAAGACAATTGACGATCGTCGGATCGAACCATCGTCCGCGGCGAGCATGCGCGACTGCGTATGCAGCGTCGACGTCGAAGTCGTGCTCGAACACCTCGACCGTCTGCGCAAGGCAGACAATGCGCGACAGCACCGGGATCGCGTCTGCGCGCAACCCCTGTGGCATGCCGTCGCCGTTCCAGTGCTCGTCGATCGAGCGGATCGCTTCGCAGGTCGCGCTCGGCATCGCGAGCATCTTTGCGATGGCCGCTCCACGCTCACTCTTGCCGCGCGCCATTTCATGGCGGATCATTCGCGCCTGCGATCCCGCTCGCAGGGCCCGCCACCCTCGGGCGAGACCCGAACGTGTCGCGCCGGGAATGCTTCATCGTATAGCGAGCGATGTCGACGCGGTCCGTCCAGTCGATCAACCGGTGGGCGTGCTTCAGGGCCCGGTCGTCGCCACCGTAGAGTGTCGTGAGTTGCGCCGAGTTGGTGGAGCAGCCGAGATCCTTGAGCAGGAGCGCATAAAACAGTGCGCTACTGTCGACTTCATCCAGGCCCAGCATCGACGCGATCCGCATCCCGATCATTGTGGTGCGGACAGAGTGCCCCATCGGCTGCCCTTCAGCCAGGTCGAGCGCATGGGACATCGCGCCCACCACGTCGGTCAGCCGGATCCCGGCGTACGCGCCATCACCGTGCTGCGGCTGGGCCACGGCGAGGTCGGTCGCCCAGCACGCCTCCCGCCACCGGAGCGGCGCCGGTGTGCGGCTTGGTGGCGAGGAGGGGTTGGCGGTCACCCGATCGGGCGGAATCGTGCATGGCCAACAGGTGGGGGCAAAAAAGATGCCCGCCATCAGGTACGATGACGGGCGATGGAGCTGAGGGGGATCGAACCCCTGACCTCACCGATGCGAACGGTGCGCTCTCCCAGCTGAGCTACAGCCCCTTGAAGGGGGCCAAACATAGGCCAGAAAGGCGTTTCGGGGCAAGGTCACGTCGGCGACCGGGACGTTTGCCCGTCCTCTTCCCCTCGGTGTCGGACGTCGATCACCATGCCGTCCCGACCGATGACGGTGTCAGGAAATATCGCCCTTGCCTCGTCCAGCAGCTCGGGGGCCTCGCGATTGTAGCGGGCCGAGATGTGGGTCAGCACCAGTCTCCCGACCACCGCATCACGAGCGGTGGTGGCGGCACCGTGCGCGGTGCTGTGGAGGGTTTCCCGGGCACGCTGTCTTTCGTCCAGCCCGAAGGTGGCCTCATGGATGAGCAGGTCCGCGCCTCGGGCGAGTTCGGTGATCGGGGTGCACGGCGCCGTGTCACCGGTGTACACCACCTTCCGCCCGGGTCGGGCCGGTCCGACCAGGTCGGCCGGGGCCACCACGCGGCCACCTTCGGCCCCTCGACCGTCTTCGCCACGGTGCAGCCGGCCCCAAAGCGGACCCTCTGGCACCCCGAGGCGGCGTGCAATTTCGGGATCGAACCGGCCCAGTCGATCATGCTCGACCAGGGCGTACGCCACGCACGCACCCTTGTGCAGCGATTCACCCACGACGATGTCGTAGTCACCGCGCGGGAGCGACATCACCGGGCGCCACTTCGAGGATCTCCACCGGGAACTTCATCCGCTCCATGCCGAGGTCCACCAGCGCACCAAGATGTTGGTTGGCACCGCGCGGCCCGTACAGCACGCAGCGGTGCGGTGCGGCCCTGCAGGCCGAAGGTACGCAGCAGCCCGGCCACACCCAGGGTGTGGTCGGCGTGATAGTGCGTGATGAAAACAGCGTCGAGACCGAACCCGGCATTGTAGCGCATCATCTGGCGCTGGGTGCCCTCTCCACAGTCGAAGAGGAGGAGCTCGCCCTCACGCTGCAGCATCAGCGCCGAGACGTTGCGATCGACCGTGGGCACGGCAGCACTGGTGCCCAGCAGCGTGACCTGGATCACCGAGACCCGTGAACGAGCTGCAGGAACTCCTCGCGTGTGCGGGGGTCGTCGAGAAACGCCCCGCGCATCGCCGAGGTGATCGTCCGCGACTCCTGCTTCTGCACGCCCCGCATCATCATGCAGAGATGCGCACCCTCGATGACCACGCCGACACCGAGCGGGTGCAGCGTGGCCTCGAGCGCGTCGGCGATCTGGTCGGTCATCCGCTCCTGCACCTGCAGGCGACGGGCAAACACATCGACCACCCGGGCCAGCTTCGACAGCCCGACGATCCTGCCGTCGGGGATGTAGGCCACGTGGGCCTTTCCGAAGAACGGCAGCATGTGGTGCTCGCACAGCGAGTAGAATTCGATGTCGCGCACCATCACCATGTTGTGATGGGTCTCCTCGAACAGCGCGTCCCCGATCACCCGCTCGGCGCTCTGCGCATACCCCTGCGTCAGGAACGCGAGCGCCTTCTCGACGCGCTCCGGGCGTGCGCACCAGGCCATCGCGATCCGGATCCTCACCGATCTCCGACAGGATGTTCCGGACGTGTTCCTGCATCTTGCTCACCTGCCCCCTCCTGCTGGTGGAAAGACTGACGGCCCCGAAGGGCCGTCCAAACGTAACGCAGCCGCCCGAGCTCTCCGTTGCCGTCAGAACATCTTCACCGTGATCCCGATCTTGCCCGGATCCTTCTTCATCTCATCGATGAGCGCCGCGGTCGCGGCCATGGTACGGCGGATCTCGTCGTAGAGCGTCGAATCACTGGCCAGACGCCCGAGGGTGCCCTCGCCGCGCTGCACCTTGGCCAGCAGCGAATCGAGGCGGGCACTGGTGGCGGCGAACCGCTGCGCCATGTCGGAGGCCGAGCGCATCGTCGAGTCGAGGCGTACCTGCAGCGCAGGAGCATCGATCTGGCGCAGGGTCGTGTCGAGGCGGGCACTCACCGCCTGCAACGACCGCATCGTCGCCGGCAGCTCCGCCGTGGGCCCGCGTCGCGGATCGGCAAGGTAGGTCATGAGTTGCTCGGTGCGGTTCAGCGTCCGGCGCAGGTCGACAATCATGGACGGTGTCGAGCATGCGGTTGACCGATGACATCACGGTGTCGGCCCGGGCTGCGAGCACCGCGCCGACATCGAACAGCCCGGGCGTGCTGGTGCCGATCAACGTGTCCGCCTCGGTGAGCGGTGCGCCGCGGCCGGGATCGAAGTCGATGGCCATGTCACCGAGCATTCCCACCGACACCAGCGACGCCCTGCCGTCCTTGGTCGGCTGCACACTCTTGGCGTCGTACGTGAAGGTGACGAGCACCCGACCCGTGCCGAGGAGCTCGATGTCCTCGACCCGGCCGATCGGGGCACCCGACACCTGCACCGGTGCACCGTTCTTGAGCGTGCCGATGTCCTCATAGAGCACCCGCACGTGATCGGCACGCCCGATCGACTTGCCCCGGAGCCACGTGGCGCCGAAGAAGAACGCCGCCACGCCAAGGAGGACGAGGCCCCCGACCGTTACTTCTTTCTGGTACGAATGCATCGTGTCGGTCCTCTCAGATTGGCTCGAGATCGAAGTCGCGCTCCAGGAATGCGCGCACCTCGGGGTTGGTCGATTCGCGGAAATCCGCAGGTGTACCCACCGCGATCACCTTGCCGCCGGTCAGCAACGCCACCCGGTCCGCGGTGCGGAACGCCCCTCGCACGTCGTGCGTCACCATCACACCCGTGACACCCAGGTCGTCGTTGAGACGGCGCACGAGCGCGTCGATGATGTCGGAGTTCACGGGGTCCAGGCCCGACGTGGGCTCGTCATACAACACGTACTTCGGCTTGCCGGCGATCGCTCGCGAGATTCCGACCCGCTTCCGCATCCCCCCGGAGAGTTCCGACGGCATCTTCTTCGCGGTTTCAGGTGGCAGGTTCACCACCGCGAGGCATTCGGCGACCCGCTCGCGCGCATAGGCCGGGTCGCCGAACTCGTCGGGATCTGTCAGCCCGAGCCGGATGTTCTCGAAGACATCCATGGAGTCGAAGAGCGCGCCGTTCTGGAAGACATACCCGATCGTCCGACGGAGCTTCGACAGCTGCTTGCGCCCCAGCCCCTCGACATGCTGACCATCGACGATCACCTCGCCGCGATCGGGGCGGATCAGCCCGATGATGTGCTTGAGCAGGACACTCTTGCCGGTCCCCGACGGACCCGAGCAGGGCCATCGTCTCGCCGTCCTCGATATTGAGCGAAACGCCATCGAGGACGATCTGTGCGCCGAAGCGCTTCGCGACATCACGAATCTCGATCAATGGGTGAGGAGCAACTGGGCGAGGAGGAGATCAAGGAGCAGGATGAGCACCGAGCTCGTCACGACCGCCCCGGTCGTCGACTTGCCCACGCCTTCAGCGCCCTGCCGGGTCGTGAACCCGCGGTAGCACGACACCAGTCCGATCGCCGCGGCAAAACTGAACGCCTTGATGACCGAGTACCACGCGTCGAACGGCCGCCAGAAGATTCGTGCACCGTACGCAAAATCCTGGTCGGTGATCGGCAACGATTGCTTGGCCGCAAACCAGCCGGACGCCACCGCCACCACGTCCGCAAAGATCACGAGCACCGGAATCATCACCAGGCACGCGAGAACCCTGGGGATCAGCAGGTGGCTCGATGGAGCTCGGCCGAGTGACTCGAGCGCATCGATCTGCTCGGTGACCCGCATCGTGCCGAGCTCGGCCGCGTACCGCGCACCAATGCGACCCGCGAGGATCAGGCCCACGAGCACAGGACCCAGCTCCAGCACGATCGTCTCGGTGACGAGGGATCCGACCACATAGATCGGGATGTTGCCGGTGAACTGGTAGCCAGCCTGCAGCGCGGTCACCGCGCCCGCAAACGAGGCGATCAGGAGCACGATGAACAACGACCCCACGCCGATGTTGGCCGCCTCCGCTATCGCGCGCGGCATCCAGATGCGCACCTCGCCCAGCCCGCGCCCCATGTCGACGATCATGTTCGCGAATCGCCCGACGGAGGCGAGACCGTCGAGCACGCTGCGGCCGACCCATGACTGGACCCGGTTGATCGCTGAACTCACGCGTGCTGATCCGCTCGACCCACGGCCATGCAACCTCTATCTTGGGAGTTCGTGAAGCCCTCGCCCGCACCGACCGCCGAACAGCGCCGCAAGTTCAAGCGCCAGCTCCTCGCCTGGTTTCGTCGTCACGGTCGCGACCTGCCCTGGCGCCGCACGCGCGATCCCTACCGAATCCTCGTCGCCGAAGTCATGCTCCAGCAGACCCAGGTGAGTCGGGTCGAGGGGTACTGGCCGCGCTTCCTGGCCACCTACCCGACCATTCACCACCTCGCCCGCGCCACGCCGGCACGAGTCCGGGAGTCGTGGTCAGGCCTCGGATACTACCGGCGGGCCGCGAACCTTCACCGTCTTGCACGCGACGTGGTGACGAACCACGGTGGTGAAGTCCCACCGGACGTCTCCACGTTGCAGGCGCTCCCCGGGGTGGGAACTTACACCGCTGGTGCGGTCGCGTCGTTCGCCTTCGAACTCGCCGAGCCCGCCGTCGACACCAATGTCGCCCGGGTCCTGCGACGGGTGTTCCACCCCGATGCCGCTGCCGGACGGGCCGGTGAGCGAGTCCTCCATGCGACCGCCAAGGCACTGGTCCCGCGGCGTGGACGCAGTGCCTGGATCACCAATCAGGCCCTGATGGAACTCGGCGCACTGATCTGCACGGCGCGGGTGATGCGCTGCGGCAACTGCCCGGTGCGTTCTTCATGCGCGACCGCCAGCGCCGCGCTCCCCTCCGGCGGACGTCAGCCAGCCCGGTAGAGCACCCCGGCGACCAGCGCGACCGCTCCCAGGAACCCCGCCACTGCACCGGTCACCGCCAGCCGGCGTCTCGCGGCATCGAACGCGCCCGCCGTGGCGCCCAGTCGGCTCGAGACGCGAGAGTCGGGCGGCAGCGGGCATCGCACCCAGCAAGGTGACGAGCGCGGCGAGAACTCCGCATGCCTGCATCACTCCGAGCCACGCAGCCACCTGACCCGAGAGCCGTCCATACAAACCAAACGTCAGGAACAGGCCGGACATCACCGTGACGACCGACCCCGGGCCGAGCAGCGTGCGATACAGCATCGACTGAACGTCCGCGATCGCGCCCCAGAAACCGCGGTCAAGCGACCGCATCACGACGCCGGACACCATCACCGCCATGCCGCCACCCAGCCACGCGACGAGCCCGAAGAAGTGCATCAGTCGCCAGGTCGTCATGCGTCCCGACCAGCGTGGGAGTCCTCGAGCCGGCGACGACCCGGGAAACCATCGTCGACTTCGTGCCAGTGGGACACGTCGGCCTCGCCGTGCTGCCAGCAGAGATACACCACGCGACCGTCGCGCAACGATGGGAAATCGACGAGTCCGTCCTCGAAACCCTTGAAGTGACAGCCGACCTGTTCGAGTTCGTCGAGGCACGACTCGATCTCGCCAGCCAGCTGCCCGGCCCGTTCACGTGCCATCCTCGCCTCATCCGACTCGTGCTGTGCAGTGACACCGTCCTGCTCGAGTTCGAACGCGCTGATGGCTTCCCGCCACCGCGGATGGAGCTCGACGATGTCACGGACGATCCGGCTGACGAACGGCAGCGCTGCATTGGCAGTTTCGGGCGTGAACAGTCGGGATTCGGTGTCTCGATTCGGTCCGCGGGTCATGTCATGCTCCTTGCGGGGAACGAAGGACGTCGAGTGCCTGCCGCGTGGCGACGTAGCCCTGCTCGGCCCATCCAGCCGCACGCTCCATCGCGAACGTTGCGCCCCGATCCGTCACGGGGCGAACCCACGTCAACGGCGGGAGGTTGTCCTGCAACCGCCACCGCTCACGCAACAGCGCCGTGGTGCCCGCCATCAACCAACCCTGCGCAGTGTCGGTCGCCTGGATCAGCGGTGGCGGCAGCTGGATCGGTGGTCCGACCTCGTCGAACCCCGGACCGACATCAATGGCGATCACCCGGTCACAATCGATCGCCGCGGCCACACCGAGCGGGACCACACCGCGCAACCCTCCGTCATAGAAGCGACGCTCGCCAATCACATGCGGAGGAAAATATGGCGGCAAGGCATATGACGCGGCGAGGGCTTCAAGAAGCGGAACATCGATGCCGTCGGCGCCGAACACCACTTCCTCGCCGGTGTCAGCGTCAACGGCCGTGACGCTACAAGCGGTCTGCAGCGCCTCGAAGGAACGCGCGCTGAGGAGGTTGGCGACGGTGCCGTGAAGTGCGGAGGCCTGCAACAGCCCGCGATTCCAGAGCCCCCGAATGGCGGCAAAGCGCGCCGGGACCAGAACGTCCTCACGACGCACCGACAGGAACCGCGCCAGGATCTCGTCGGGACTCTCGCCGGCGGCCAGCGCTGCCGCGAGCACCGATCCCAGTGAGGTGCCGATCCACCGAACCGGCTTGATGCCAGCCTCCGCAATGGCCCGTGCAGCGCCGAGGTGCGCCGCACACTTCGCTCCGCCTCCGCCCAGCACGACCACAACACGGTCGGTCACTTTCCGGTGTGCTCCTTCCGGTACTGCTCGGCCTCGGCGTAACGGTGCCGCTCCTCCGGGGTCTCGGCAATCAAGCGGGGCACCCTCATTGGCCGGCCATATTCATCGATCGCGACGAACACCACGCGCGCCGAGTGCGTGTTCCGCTTCTCGCCGGTGCTGGGTTTCTCGGCATGCACCTGCACCGTGATGTCCATCGAAGAGTTGCCGACAAAATCTACCGTTGCCAGGCATGTCACGAGTGAACCCACCGGTATCCGCTCGCGAAAGTCGACGCGGTGAATCGAAGCAGTGACGGCGCGCCCTCCACAGTGTCGAATCGCGGCGATCGCCGCCGCCTGATCGACAAGCGACATCAGGTTGCCACCGAACAGGTCGCCGAGGATGTTCGACATGTGCGGCATCACCAGGGTCGAGATCTCGCCCCTGGAATAGGACATCGGTCGGTCGGCTGGCAACGGCATGGGCTAGTAGTCCAGGGGTCGGAGGTAATACTCGCCGATTGCGGTCTGGCTCAGCATCGCCACACTCGGCAAGCTCCGCTTCCAGTGCGTGGAGTCGAGTCGGGTACGGACGATGGCGACCTCGGCTTCGAGAAACCCGGCGTCAACGATCGCATCGTCCCGATGCCCGTGCAGCAACAGGTCGAGGATCGCGTCGGCTCGCCCGTAGCTGATCCCGAAGTCACCTTCGTCAGTCTGGCCGGCCACGAGGTCTGCCGACGCCGGCTTGTCGATGATGGCGGCTGGAACCCCCAGGTGGCGGGCAAGCGCCCAGACCTGCGTCTTGAAGAGGTCGCCGAGGGGATTGACCGGCGGCGCGTCGTCGGCATGCCACGTGAAATATCCGAGCAGCCGCTCGCTCTTGTTGCCGGTGCCGATCGGCAACGCGTCCCGCGCAGCACCCGTGTCGAAGAGTGCCAGCATTCGCACCCGGGCCATGACGTTGCCCAGTCGGGCCGGTGTCGGCGGATCGAGACTCGCGGCCGCATATCCGTCCACGGCCCCGGAGATGTCAACGGTGTGCTCCATCACCCCGAGCGCGTCGGTCACCAGTCGGGCGTGCGCCAGCGAGTCGGGGCTCGAGGTGCGGTAGGGCATCCGAACCGCGATCACGTTCTCCGCCCCAAGCGCCTCGGCGGCGAGCCATGCCGACACCGCGCTGTCGACACCGCCCGACAAACCGACGACGACCCTTGCAAAACCCCTGCGGCGCTCGACTTCGTCGCGAATGAAGTTGACAAGCCATCGACGCGTCAGCGCCGGATCGATCTCGAGATCGGGAATCGGTGCCGGCGCACGTAGCCCGGGTCGGGCTGCACGGGCGGGCGCGGCGGACGTGCGGCGTCCACGTTGAAGCGACTCGAGGAGGTGCGGCAGGCGCTGTTGCAGGTCCGCAAGCAGCGGCGAGGCAGCGCGCACCCGCGCAATCTCCGCGAAATCGATCACATGCGGCACCAGCGCCTCTTCGAAGAGAGGTGCACGCGCGATGATTTCGCCGCTCGGTGACGCCAGCAGCGACCCCCCCGGGAAAGCCTTGCCCCCCTCGAATCCAACCAGCTGCGCGAGTGCCGCGAAGACTCCGTGCTCCCCGGCGATGTTGCGCAGCAACCGCTCCCACCGCGCGAGGGACTGCGGTTGGCCTGGCTGCAGCGGGTCCGGCGCAATGCCCCGCGCGGGACTGGCAGCGACCACTGCGATGAACTGGGCGCCGTCGAGCGCGGCGATCGTCGGTGTGATCGAATGCCAGGCGTCTTCGCACACCAGGACCGCCGCCCGACCGAGCGGCGTATCGAACGCCATCACCTCGGTGCCCGCTTCCACGAACCGCTCCTCGTCGAACACCCCATAGGTCGGCAGGAAGATCTTTCGATGCACGTGGCGGATGCCGGCATCGGGCCCGCCAAGGCCTGCCCAGAGTGCTGAGTTGTGGAGCTGGTCTTGCCAGGTCTCGTAGAAACCCAGGCATACATCCAGCGGCGGTGCGCCGGACCGTGCATGACATTCGACCAGTTCGTGGTGCAGCGTGGCTGGCGGACACCGCGTGGTCGCGCACTCCACCCTCGAGGAAATACCCGGTGAGGATCGCCTCCGGAAAGATCACCAGGTCGGGGGTCGTGGCAGCGCCAGCGATCTCGGTGAAGTACGCCTCGACCCGGGCGAGGTTCGCCGCACGGTTGCCCTTCTCGGGCCTGAACTGGCACAGTGCCACCGTGAAAGCAGTCATGCCGTAATCTACCTGCTACCGGTGCCGCATATATTCCCGTGGATCACCTCACGGAGAACCCGCATGACGATCCACGACGCACTCGCCGACGCACCCAACATCGGGGCGCCACTCCCCTGGCTGGCAACAGCCGGTCAACCAACCGCCGACGAATCTCGAGGCAGCGCGCGATGCCGGTGCCGAGGTGGTGATCGACCTCCGGGATCCGATGGAACCCCGCCCGTTCGACGAAGCTTCGAAGGTGCGGGAGCTCGGCATGGAATACGTCAATGCCCCGGTCAACCCGGGGAGTCTCGACGATGCAACGATGGATTCGGTCCTGGCCGCAATCCGTGACAATGCCGAGCGGCAGGTGCTCCTGCATTGCGCGAGCGCGAATCGTGTGGGAGGCGCACTCATCCCGTATTTCATCCTTGATCTCGGCATGGACGAGCAGGCGGCGATCGACGCGGCCATGGCAGCAGGGCTGCGCAACGCGGGCCTGATGGAGTGGGGAGTGGACTACGCGCGACGGCACGGCAAGAGCGACTGATAGCTGACACGGGTCACAACCCTGCACGCGAAAGGCCGGCACCCTGACGGGGGCCGGCCTTTCGCTTGGTTTGGCGCCGAGCTAGTTGTTCGGCCGCCGCGACCGCGACGACGGCTCCGGCGCGGGCGACGAGGGCTGCGACGGCGGCGCGGTCCGTTCGGTGCGCGGCTGGGGCGCCGGCTGCGGTGCTTCCCGCTGCGGGGTTGGTGCAGGCCTGGGCGCTTGACGCTGCGGCGTGGGTCGCGGAGCCTCGCGGGCCGGTGCGCTGCGCGCAGGAGTTTCACGCGGGGTCTCGCGCGGGGTCTCACGAGGCGCCGATCGCACTGGCCGCTGCGGCTCCGCCTTGGGCTCAGGGCGGGGCGGCTCGCGGTACACCGGCCGGTCGGGAGCCCGCTCACCCTGGCGGGTCGCCGGCGCCTCCGATTCACCCCGGCCAGTCACCGACGGCAATTCGCGGAAGATGGGCCTGCCGTCGGGTACAACCGTCCGCTGGCCATTCGCCTGCCGGTCCACGGCCGGCAGTGTGACGGCGGGCTCGTCGCCCACGTTGTTCGGCTTCCTGGAGCGGCCGCTGCCAGTCGACGGCTCAGGCGACGAAGGCCGGGCGGAGGGCTGTGGCTGCCGCTGGGGCTCGCGCTGTGGTTCGCGCGTGGCTGGCGCTTCCCGGGGGACTTCGACACGGCCGGTTCCCGCGCTCGTGGGTCGGGATGCCTCAGCGGTCGTGTTCCTGACGCGGGAACGACCGTCGCGGCTGTCCTGCGGCACCGGCCTCGGAGCCGGCCGAAGGTTTCCGCCGAGGTCCGGCGCAAATGCCGAGGGGACGCCGGCAGTGTTCTGCGGTGACCGCGAGCGATATCCGTACGGGGCAAGCGTCGCCACCGGCCTCGGACGCGTCGGATACACCACGATCGGACGGTACGGATCGTAACCGCGATAGCCATACCCGTAGGGATAGCCGTACGCGTACGGTGACCCGTAACGGTAGTAACCGTATCCTGCGTCGCCGTAATACCACGGATCATATCGATCGTATCGATCGTACCAGCCATAACCGCTGCCGATCCGGATGTTCACCGTGCTTCCGATGGGATAGCCGCACGCGAGACAGTCGTTGTACGGATCGTAGCCGTACCCGCCGCTCGCATAGGTCCGCCCGCCGTGAACCCGATATCCGACGAGGTCGTAATCGAATCGGTCGCTGATCGTCATCCGGCGAACCATCGACGACAACTCGGCCTCGGGATCCTCGTCCGAGCGCAACCGCAGCATGCCGTAATCCCACTGATCGTTCGCGACGTAATCGTTGAATGCCATCGGCGAGCGGGAGAGTGCGGCGTAGATCAATCCCGTACCGTCGATGTCGTCCGCCAGGAAGGTGCTGCGTTCACCGCGACCACGGATCTCATAGCGCCTTCCACCCCGCACGTACGCATCGACATCCGGATCGAGCGGGAACAGGACGCGCACGCGACCATCACCATCGACCCGAAAGACGACGAGGTAGCCGTCGCTGCCTGGCTCGACCTGGACGCGCACCTCGTCACCGGGTCTGTAGTCCCCGCCATTGAGCGTGATGCGGATCGAGGCTCGCAGGGCGTCATCGGGATCGACCGCCACGGATGGCACGCTGCCGAGCGCAATGGGAGCGGGAGACGCAAGAAGGGCAGCATCAGGGCAAACATGGACGACCTCCGGACGACGGACACAATGGGGACAGCCCTATCAGGTTCCAGTTTCGTGCCACGCTGGAACCCAGTCCCGATGCGGCTTCGGCGGGACACCCGGAGTCAGGGTGTCCTGAAATGTGGACACATGACCCGGGTCTAGGACACCGGCTGGACTGCTACCCACCGGTCAGATCTCGCGCCCCTTGGTCCAACGGTGCCAGTACATCCTCAGTTCCGTGAATCGCCCGTCGTGGGTCTCGGCAAACAGCGCGCCCCGCGCCTCGACCCACTCGCCGGTGCGACGGCGGCGAAAGGTCAACTTGAATTCGGACGAGAACCACGGCCCTGCGACGAAGATCTCGCCCACGGTGAAGGTTGCCTCCGACTGGTTGTACGGAATGTCCCCCGCCCACCGGCGGAGGGCGTCGATCCCGGTCACCGGGGCGGCGAACGGTGTCTCGATCAACGTGGCGGTGTCGGCAAAGAGGGCGATCAGCGCGTCGGGCTTGCCACGGCTCCACGCCGCAGCAAAGGCATCGGCGATCTCGCGCCCCTGGGCGCGCATGATGGCCGGGTCTGGTGCCGTCACCCTGCTACCGGAAGGAATCGATCATCGGGCGCCTTCCGCAGTCAGACGCACCAATGCGTCACGGGCCTCGGCGACCTGAGCCGCGTAGGCGGTGTCGGCGCGTTCCCAGAGGCGGAGAAACTGTCCGTAGGCGGCACTGGCCTCCGCCCGGCGCCCGGCAGCTTCCTGCGCGCGACCGAGGTAAAGCTGGGTGATCGGAATGAATCCCACCTGGTCGGAGAATCCATTCTGCAGCCGTCGAATACCCTGATCGCGGGTCGCCGGTCGTGCGGCCTGCACGAGTGCCAACCGCAGGGACACCGCGTTCGCAAACGGTGTCACCGCGATCCCGCTTGGAACACGCAACCCGGCTTCCGCGCGGGCAAGTCCCCGTGCTGTATCGCCCTGCGCAACGATCGCGAGACCGCCGAGAACCTCGAGCGGCGCGGCCAGGAATGGCGGTCGAATGGAATCGGGCATCGCCTGGGCGCGCGCCACCTCCGATGCAGCGGTGGAACCATCACCCATGTCCACGGCGATGAGGGCGCGCAGGAAGGCGACGAACGGATTGTCGTTGGGCGCGCGCGTCAGGCTGGCGGCGTACGCCTGCCGCTGAGTCGGGTTGAGGAGTCCCGCGTAGATGGGCAGCATGACCGCCGACTCGCGCATCTTCGGGTTGATCTGGGCCACCGTGTCCGCAATGGACTTGGCGGTCTTGATCTGGCCGAGCCCGTCATAGAGCGCCGCGAGCGAGGCCAGCGCATTGGGACGCTGCGCTACAGGGATGCCGCTCGCGAGTGAGTCGAGCATCGGTCCGAGAGTTGCCGACGTCGCCTCGGGTGCCGTCATCCGGCGCGTGATCGCAGCCATCACCACGCCGGTCGGGCCATACCGCGAGATCATGTTGCGCACCGCGCTGTCGACGCCTTGCACGGCAAGCAGGCCCGCGTTCGCACGGCGGAGCTCTTCGGCGGCCCCGGCCCGTTCGAACACCGTCATGTAGCGCCGCTGTCCGGTCGGAGTCTCCCGCCAGAAGTGCCATCTCGAATGGATGAATGGCCGCAGGCACCAGCGACGAGTCGATCTCGAGGACCCGGTCAAACGGGGCCGACAACTCGGACCGGGGGCGCGGGATCATGTGCTTCGTGTGATACTGCGACTCGCCGAGGAGGTACCAGCCGTCCGCGTCCTGCGGATGGCGTGCCGTATACGCACGCATCGAGTCGGCCGCCGCGACGTCGCCGCGCTGGAACATCTCATATGCCACCAGTATGCTGCGCACCCGATCAGGCAGCGCGGCAGAGTATCTCACCGCATTTGCGCTCGCGGCCCGCCCGCGGGGATTGTTGTACGCCCCCAACCATCCCATCGTGTTGGCCAGCTTGTACCACGCAAGCGCGAACGTCGAGTCGGCTGTCACCGCGCGCTCGAACGCCACCTGTGCCGAATCCCATTCGCCACGCCGGTGGAACCGCTCGCCATCGAGGTACGCGCGAATGGCCGGCATCGACGCCGACGTGATGCCAGACGAGTTCGCCGACGGCAACGGTTCCCGTGATTTCCAGATGTTGCGCAGCACCCCGACCGCAAGCTGGTCGGCAAGATTGAGGATCGAGTCGGCCGGACCGTCCACCTGCGCCCGGGCAAGTTGCTTTCCGGCGAGGTCGTAGAGCTCGGCGGTGAGCCTGGCGCTGTTGCCACTGGCCACCACGCTACCGGTAAGCACGGATGCCGCCTTCACGCTCCGCGCGACGGCAATCGCGCCGTCGAGTCCGGGCTGACCGTTGTCGGCGCGCCGCTGCCACTCGCGCATCACCTGTCGAGAGGGAATCGTCCGGATCTCGCCGACTCCGTCGAGGCTACCCCCGAGGAGGTCGACCATCCCCTCGCCAAGTCCCTCGACTGCGGCGCCGCTCGTGGTGAACGGCACAATGGCGATCGTCTCGGCGCCCGACACGATGTTCGTCCGCGGCGACGCGATGAAGATCACCCAGATCGCAGCCGCTGCAGCGACGATCACCGGCAGCACGACAGCGAGGCGCCTCCAGCGGCGACTCTCCCGCGTGGCCGCTGCCGCACCCGTGCTCTCGTTGGTGAGCGCATCGGCGAAGTCCATGATCGTCGGGAACCGCTTCGCCGGCTCCTGCTGCAGCGCGCGCTGGACCGCCGCATCGACCTCGACCGGGATCTCATGCACCACACTCGAGAGTCGGGGTCTCGGACCGGTGAGCACCTTGGTGAGGAGCGCCTGCATGGTGGGCGCGGTGAACGGCTGGCTGCCGGTCACCATCTCGTAGAACACGCAGGCGAGCGAATACTGGTCGCTGCGGGCGTCGACCGCGTCTGCCGTCGCCTGCTCCGGGCTCATGTATGCCGGGGTCCCGATGGCCATCCCGGTGCCGGTGAGCCCGGCGTCTGCCGAGCGGGACGCATCGATCGCGCGAGCGATGCCGAAATCCGCCACCACGGCGTGCCCACCGGAGAGCATGATGTTCTCCGGCTTGACGTCGCGGTGCACGATTCCGTGCGAATGGGCGTAGGCGAGTGCGCTCGCTGCCTCGCGCATGATCGTCGCGGCGCGTTCGGTGGGTAGACGTCCCTCGCGTCGGAGCAGGTCGCGAAGCGACTCGCCCTCGACGAAGGGCATCACATAATAGAGGCAGCCGTCCGCGGACCCGGAGTCGTAGACCGGCACGATGTGCGGATGCTGCAAGCCGGCGGCAAGCTCGATCTCCCGCAGGAAGCGGTCGGTTCCGAGGGATGCTGCGAGCTCGGGGCGCAGGACCTTGATCGCAACCTTGCGATGATGCTTTCGGTCTTCAGCCACGAACACGGTCGCCATGCCGCCTTCGCCGATCTGTCGATCGACCTCGTAAGCATCGTGGACCGCGGCGCGAAGTCGCTCAAGGGTGTCGGACATTGGCCTGATCGAAGGGAGACCCATGGAATGTAGCCAGCGACGGGTGGCGAGCGCGAACGGGATCTGTTCGGATTGGATGCATCATCGGTCGGGACCGTTGCCCGCCGGTCCGAATCCAGGTCTCGAAGAACCCGGTCCCGCTGTCAGCCACCTGACTTCCCGCCGCGGTGCCCGAGATCGTCCACGCTCCGCGCATCTGGAGAAAGACCCGGTCGGCCAGGCCTTGTCCGAGCCGTGTTGCGTGGACATCGATCACGTCGACGTGCAGCATCACCGTGTCGGCAAGCCGGGTCGCCACGATCCTGAGCGTTCGGGGCGCTCGCACGCCCGGTTGGCCTTCCACGTCCTGAAGTCCCGTCCATTCCACCCTGGAGAATCGGTACACCTGCCGGACGCCCAGCGAATCAACCAGCGCCAAGAAAAACGGCGCCGTGCCCGACGCCACCAGCGCGGCCGATTCGGTGACCCCGCCGTAAACGAGCGAGTGGGACCTGCCGCGTGCCGTGCCCCATTCCCAGCTGATCCCCCGCCAGACGCCCCAGTTGTGATCGTGATATGCCGGGACATCGGCGACAGTGCGGCACACGCCGCGAACGCACAACTTGCCGGTTGCGCTCGCTGCCAGCGCGGGAACGACATACCCCGATGTCACGCGGTCATCGCGCAACTCGAGCGGTGGGAAGTATGCATGCCGCGAAGGGACCACCGCGATGTCGAACGACGCACCCTCGACGACCCCGCGCACTCGGTACTCACCGTCGCGCTGGACGACATCGGCGGGGCCAACGGTGACGTCGGCGCGGGTGGTGTCGAAGGTGACGGCCGCCGACGGCACATCCTGGACAAAGCGCTCGTGGCCTGATGCCGTGCGGCGGGTGACGAGCACCTGTCCGCCCCACCGATCAGACGTCAGGTCGCCACCGACGAGCAACGTGATGTACCACCATTCGTCGGGCGAGACCACCACGTTGAAATAGTGCCACTCGCCCCAGCGTGCTGTCCCCGGTGCGCGGATGATGAAAGCGATCGATTTCGTCGTAGAACTGCTGGGGTGTCGGCTCCGACCACTGCTTGTCCTGCAACGCATCACCCCAGCGCCCCGCCACCACACGCAGCGGTGCCCCGGCCAGCGCCGCTACGGTCGGGAGGTCGCCACCACCGCGAACCGTCCACGTGGTGTCGCGAACCGTGATCGCGACCCGCTTGCCCTCCAGGATCGGTGACACCGCCCGGACGACCGACGCGTGTCGTGGGCCGCCGAGCAGTTGCCGGGTCACGAAACGGGCACGGTCGATGCCGAAGAACATCCCCGTCATGCCGCCGGTGCGGAGCGCCTCGACGTCAATGCCCTCGGGCAGTACGGTGAGGTCGCCGCCACCGACCAGCGAGACATCGCGGGACTGCATCAACATCGCGTCACCCACGGACAGCAGTACGATCATGACCGCAACACCGATCGCGTACCCCAGCAGCAGCACCAATGATCGTCCCGGTCGCACGACGAGATGACGCAATGCCAGCGTACCACGCATCAGTCGGCCATCCTGCCGTCGAGCATACGAACCACGCGTTGAGCCCGCTCGGCGAGTCGCTCGTCATGCGTGACCACCACCATGGTCATGCCGTCGGCGTTCAGCTGCTCGAGCAGGTCGAGGATCGCCCTCCCGGTGGCCATGTCGAGCTCCCCGGTCGGCTCGTCCGCGAGCAGTATCGCGGGACGATTCGCTATCGCCCGGGCAATGGCGACGCGCTGCATCTCGCCACCGGAAAGCTCGGTGGGGCGGTGATCCGATCGGGCCGCGAGTCCAACGTACTCGAGCAATGTCGCCGCACGCTGACGCCTCTCCCGGGCGGCCACACCCATCTCGGCCATCGGAAGCTCGACGTTCTCACGCGCGGTCAGGACGGGCAGGAGGTGGAATCGCTGGAAGACAAAGCCCACCTGCTCGAGGCGAAGCCTGGTGAGCTGCCGGTCGGAGAGCTCGGCGAGAGAACGCCCCTGCACCCGCACCTCGCCGCTGGTCGGTCGCTCGAGGCCACCGAGCAGCGTGAGCAACGTCGACTTGCCGGAACCCGATGGGCCCGTGACGGCAACGTGTTCGCCAGCTTGCACCGCGAGCGATACGCCGCGTAGTGCCTCGACCTCGTGGCCGCGCAGCGCGTGCGTCATGGAGATGTCCCGGGCCTCGATGATCGGCGTCACAATGCATCGCTCCTGATCGTGGCGGCAATCGGGGCATTCATCGCGCGCCATGCAGGCGCGACCCCCGCGACGGCGCCGGTGATGAGCAGCGTCACCGCAGCCCGGATCATCGAGCCGTCGTCGGCGACGAAGAACGAGATCGACGCCGGCAGCCCGGGGAACGAAGTCAGGATCGTGTCCAGCCACCGCGCCGTGAGCACGCCCAGCGCGAGTCCCGCTACGCCGCCCAGCACCGTAAGTACCACACCCTGCTGCATCACATGCAGGAAGACGGAGCGACGCGCCACGCCAATCGCGCGGAGGGTCGCGATGACGCCGATCTGCTCGTTGACGCTGATCGCGAGCAGGGTTCCGACGAGCAGCACGGTCACGACCAGGGCGATCACGCCAAGGATCAACGAGAGTTGCCGGAAGTACGACAAACGGGTTCGAAACTGCACCACCATCTCGTCGATGCTGCTGACGCCGACCTCGGGAATGCGCTCCCTGAGGACACCCGCCACCTCGGTTGCGGCACGGTCGTCGCTCACCCGCACCATGATCACCGACGCGCGGTCCGTCGCGTCTCGCCCTGCCAGCGCCTGTGCTGTTGCGAGCAGAGTCGCCACCGACGGCTGGTCACGTGCGTCGTACAGGAACCGGGCCGTGCCGCGCACCACCATTCGTCGGGTGGTCGACGCCACCGCGACCTGCGGATCGAGGCGCCCCGCCAGGTCGAGTGTATCGCCGACGACGGCCCCGAGCAGTTCGGCCGCCGGACCGCCAAGCAGGACGCCGTTGGTGTCCGAGGCCCCGAGGTCAGCGCCGCTTTCCAGTACGTAGAATCCCTGTGCCGATGGGTCCACGCCGTAGGCCACGAGCGAGCGCCGCTCATCGCGCACGAGCGCGTGCACCGACGTCGCCAGCATCGCGCCCGCCTCGGCCACCCCGGGCTCGATGCGGATGCGCTGCACCAGGCTGGCCGCCCCACCCATCGTGGCCTCGGTATCGAAAGGCAACGTGCCCTTCGGTGTCACCCGAAGCTGGTACCCGCGACTCAGCAACAAGCGCTCGAACGACCGCTCCAACCCGCCACTCAGCATCATCATGTCGAGCAGCAGCGCCGCCGCGACGGCGATCCCGGCGAGCGACAACCCGGTGCGGAGGCGGTGACGGGCCAGGTCGCGGAGGGTCCAGCGCCAGTTCAACCCCGCCTCCAGAGCATCATCGGCGGTGTACCGACCAGGCGCCACGCTGCCGCCGCGCCGGCCGCGATTCCCAGAAGCACCGACAGCGCGACCGCAAACACGATCGTCTGGATCGTCATCAGCGAGAATTGCAGGGTGGTCTCGAACGCGCGCTGGTAATGCCAGTTCGTGAGCGCACTGGCACCCGCGGCCATCAGCACACCAAGAGCCGAACCGACCAGCGCGATCACCCCGGCCTCGATCATCAACGAAACGAACACGGTGCGGCGGGAGATTCCCGTCAGCCGAAGAATCGCGACATCGGAACGGCGCTCCTCCACCTTCAGCAGCATGAGGCAGAGCAGGAAGATCGCGCTCGCGACGATGGAGATGACGGCGATGGCCCGATGGAACCGCGACACCACGACAAACGTCGTGGAAGAGCCGGCGGCAATTCTCGCGGAGGAAAAGATGGCGTAACCGAATGCGGTGCGCGCCAGTCGTTCCGCAGCGCTGTCGGCATCGATGCCCGGCTGCAAGACGACGCCGAACCGATCCACGCGGTCTGGCTGGCCGAGCAGCCTCGCGAGGTCGGCGAGCTGGAACCGCACGTGGAAGTCACGGCGCATGATCGTGGCGGGGTCGGGCGCAGGGTCGTAAATGGCAAGAACCGTGGCGGGCACACCGATACCGGTGTCACTCGCCACCCGAACGGTGTCTCCCACCACCAACCCCGCCGCTTCGGCAAATCGCCGCTCGACAGCGATGCCGACGTCCTGGGAATTCGCCAGCGGTGCCGTGGCGACGAGCGCGAGGAGGGCCATGGCCACGGGCCGGTGCATGGCACTCCTCACTGCGGGTGGACTAGCGGCGGACGGAAGCTCCAAGCCCGAAGAATACCCGGTCCGCCGCGTCGCCGATCCCCGCACCGACACGGGCATCGAGCTGCAGGTCCGGCCCCAGTCCCAGTGCGAGACCCCCATTGATGTACTGCTGTGTGTCGACGCCCGGCGCGCCATTCGAGGGCACCAGCGCGAACCATTCGCCGTATGCCTTGAGGGCGCCGCTGATCTGCAGTCCCGCCGCGAGTGAAGGCGCGATCTCGATGCCGCGAACCGGGAGGCGATTGACCTGAAGCGCCGCGGCATATGATACGCGCCCTGTGGTGGACCAGCCGGCCAGGATCGCGGCACCCGGGAGCACCATGTCGCTGGTCACCCGAGCATCGCCCGCTGGCAATGTCGCCTGCAGCATCACCGCGAGTTGCGGTGCTGCGCCGCGCTGCTCACGTACGGCGATCTTGGTCCCCACATATACATCCTCGAAGGCCGTGTAGCCGCCACCGCCAGGTGGCTTGATCGACACGAACCCCAGCCCGAGACGAAGCTCGATCGAGGGCGTGATGCCGACCCGAGCCAATACCTCGGGCCACGAATGCTCGCCCGCTGCGACATCACCCCGCGGTCGCGAGTGGGTCCACCCCCCTTCGAGTTGCACCCGACCAGATCCGACAACCGAACTCGCCTCGGTGTAGTCAGGTCGGTCGGTCTCGAGCGGTGAGGGCGCATCCTGCCCGGCGAGCGTCGGGGCAGTGGCCACGGTCAGCAATGTCAGCATCAAGATCAAGCGAGCCATTCGCGCACCGTTCCTATGAGGAGCCAGATGTTGAGGCCGGCGATGATCACCACCACGGCCGTCGAAACCGCGATCATTTTCCTGCCATTGACGAACTCACCCATCTTCGCCTTCGACGACGTGAACCAGACCAGCGGGATCACGGCAAACGAAAGCTGCAGCGACAGGATCACCTGGCTCAGGATGAGCAGCGACACCGTGCCCTGCTCGCCATAAATGTACGTCACGATCACGGCCGGTATGATCGCGATCAGCCGGGTGATCATTCGCCTGAGCCAGGGCGGCAGGCGGATGTCGAGAAATCCCTCCATCACGATCTGTCCGGCGAGCGTACCGGTGATCGTGGCATTCTGTCCGGACGCGAGCAGCGCGACGGCAAACAAGGTGCTGGCGATGGTGGTGCCGAGCAGCGGATCGAGCAACATGTATGCATCGCCGATGTCCGCAACCGACTCGTGGGCGGTGCCGTGAAACGTCGCGGCCGAAAGGATCAGGATCGCCGCGTTGATCAGGAACGCGAAGAAGAGCGCCACGGTCGAGTCGATCGTGCTCCACTTGATCGCGTCGCGCTTCGCTGCCGGCGTCGGTTCGATCTTCCGGGTCTGCACGATCGCCGAATGAAGGTAGAGATTGTGGGGCATCACCGTGGCGCCGAGTATCCCGATCGCGATGTAGAGCATCACCGGGTTGGTGATGATCTGGCCGGTGGGAATGAGGCCCTGCGCGACGCCGGCCATGTCGGGCCGCGACAGGACCATCTCGATCGCGAAACAGACGCCGATGGTCGCCACCAGCACCAGGATGAACGCCTCGAGATAGCGGAACCCCTTCCGCTGGAGCATAAGGATCAGCAGCACGTCGGCCGCGGTGAGGATCACGCCCCAGATCAGCGGAATGCCGAACAGCAGGTTGAGTGCAATCGCCGAGCCGATCACCTCGGCGAGATCCATCGCGGCGATGGCGATTTCGCACAGCACCCAGAGCATGAACGATGTCGGTCGCGAGAAATGATCGCGACACGCCTGTGCCAGGTCGCGGCCCGTGACAATGCCCAGCTTGATCGACAGCGCCTGCAGCAGCATCGCCATCAGGTTCGACAACAGGATGACACTCAGCAGCGTGTAGCCAAACTGCGCGCCGCCAGCGAGGTCGGTGGCCCAGTTGCCCGGGTCCATGTATCCCACGGCCACCATGTAGCCAGGTCCCGCGAACGCCAGGGCCTTCCGCCACACCGGGCCCTGCTTCGGAATCTCGATGGTCTGGAACGACTCGGGGAGCGACGGATTGGTGCGCCGGAAGCGCCAACCGTCGAGTCCGTCGTGCGGCGGGGGAGAGGTGTTCACGGCACCTCTCCGCGCACACACAGCAACTGCTGCGCGAGGTCGTGACCCACGACCTGTTCGGTGCCATTGACGGCTATCGTCACCGGACCGTCAAAGGGTTGCTGTGCAAGCATCGTCACGCACGCGCCGGGCACGAGACCCGCCTCTGCCAGCCAGCGCAACTTCTCCGGCGACGCGGAATCGACACGGTTGATCGCGGCGGACTCGCCAACAGCGAGCTCCGGCAGTGGAACGCTGTCCACCGCCTCGATGCGACCATCCGCAGTCGGGATCGGGTCACCATGCGGGTCGAAACGGGGATCGCCGAGCGCGTCGGCCATCCGCTCCACGAGGTCGTCAGACACCGCGTGCTCGAGACGCTCCGCCTCCTCGTGCACCGTGTCCCAGGTGTACCCGAGAAGTCGGACGAGATAGGCCTCGATCAGGCGATGACGGCGGATCATGCGAAGCGCGGCCTTCCTGCCGGCGCGCGTGAGGGTCGCCCCCTTGTACGGCAGATGCTTGATCAGGCCCTGCTCGGCGAGCCGCTTCATCATCCCGCTCACCGAGGGCGCCGCAAGGCCCAGTTCGTGAGCGATGTCGTTGGTGGAGGCCGACTTGTCGCTTTCAGAAAGCTGGTAAATCGCCTTGAGATAATCCTCGACCGACGAGGTCAACTCTGGAACGGCCGGTTTAGGCATACCTAATAGCTAGTATCGTCAGCCAGAAAGTCAACAGTAGCGAAGGCTAAATTTCGGCGTGGGCAATCCAGCGTCGGATGATCGGCGTCACCATGCGCTCGGTCATCCCCCACAGGAAGCCATGATCGAGCTGGTAGCCCTGCGCCGTAAACCGCTGACCCCGCGACTCGACCGCGAGAGACCGAAAAACTCCCGGACGGGCGAACCATTCGAGCGGCACCCATTGAGCAACTGCAACCTCGCTGCTCGATGCCGCAGCGACTATGGTCGGCAACTGGAATACGAAGGGGCGAACGACTATCGAAGGCAGCACGGTCGCTTGCGGTGCGAGGTCGTCGAGCGTCGCGCGGCGCCAAGCGGGATCCAGCACCACGCCGGTTTCCTCTTCCGTCTCCCGGATCGCCGTCTGCAGCAGGTCGCGGTCGGCCGGCTCGCGGCGACCCCCGGGAAGCGCGAGGTGACCCGACCACGGGTCGCCCGTGCGCTCGGCGCGCCGGATGACGAGCAGCTGGTCCGGGTCGGGAGCGAGGAGCACCGCAACGGCAGCCTGCCTGAGCACCACGTCATCGACGACGACCGGCTCGATCAAAGCAAGCTCCGCGATGAGCCGATCGAGGCGGCTGCTCGTCACCATGTCAGTCGAGGTGGCGGGCGAGGAACTGCGTGGTTCGGTTGAACACCTGCTCCATCGCCTCCGATGCTCCGGCCCACGGGTGCCGTGACCCAAAGACGTGATCGGCGCCTTCGACCCAGAACGTCTCGGCAAGCTCGGCATGCGCCTCGGCGTGGAGCGCGCGCCCCTCCTCGATCGGGATCGTTTCATCAGCCGTCCCGTGAACCTGCAGCCATGGTCGATCGAGCGTCGCGGCGGCGGCGGCAACGTCCAGCCGGCCATGTTCGTGGGCGAGACAATCCTCCACGATCTCATAGTTGAGCGGGAGTTGCTGGCGGGTGCGAGTGTTGAGGATCGAGATCGTTCCGGCACGTTTCCAGGCCGAGAGTTCGGGGTCGGTGTGGCGGCGCACTCGACCCATCGCGGCCCACGTGACCACCGCAGCAATCGACGGAGCCTCGCGCGCAAGGCAGAGCGCCATCGCGCCACCGCGTGAGTGACCGACGATCCCGATGCTTGACGGCGGGGCGGTGCCGAGCTCGCCGCCCTGCAACGCCCGCAACACCGTGCCAAGGTCGTCGAGTTCCCGGGAATAGGTGTTCGCGGCGAATCGATCGAGGCGAGTGAAGTCACCATCGGCGTCGACGCCCGAACCGCTCACCGATGCGGTTACCGCCACAAACCCCGATCGTGCCAGGCGCTCGGCATACACAGGCAGGAACGCGTAGTCCTTGAACCCCTTGAAGCCATGATGCACGATCACCGCCGGTGCGGTCTCGTTCCGGGTCGCGGCCCGCGTGTCGACAAGGATCGGGCCGAGTGTGCCGGCAAGTTCATGCCGGGTGGTGGTCGGCGTCGCCATCAGCGAACTGCTGCCTCGAGGATCGTGACCTCGTGCGCGGTCGCGTCGAGTTCGGCCATCACACCCACCGGCACCGTCCACTGGTCGGTGATGTGCCCAATCGGGAAGCCCGCTGCCACCGGGATGTTGAGCGGCCCGAAATACGTGTCCAGGACCACGTCGAGTCCGAGTCCGCCATCGTCAGTTGACCGGCGCATCTCGGTGAAATTGCCCACTGCCACCCCGGCAAGTCCCTGCAGTGCGCCGAGCATGCGCAGGTGCGCGAGCATGCGGTCGATGCTGTAGAGATCTTCGTTCACATCCTCGAGGAACAGGATGGCACCGCGGAGGTCGGGAAAGTATCGGGTGCCTGCAAGCGCCTGCAGCAGCGTGAGGTTGCCGCCGATGAGCGGACCGCGGGCGACGCCCCCGCGAATCGTGATGATCCGCCCCTCGGTGGGCACGAGCACTTCGGGTCTCGGTGCGAGGCGACCGAGGGTGCCGGGAGCGGACACGTTCGTCAGGATCCGATCGAAGTGCCAGCGCGAGAAGTTCGGCATTGGCGCGCGCGCCACCGGACCATGGAACGTCGCCACGCCCGTCTGGCTCAGCAGACCGAGCAGGAGCACGGTGATGTCGGAATATCCGATCACCGGTTTCGGGTTGCGCGCGAACCCGGCGAAATCAACCCGGTCGAGGATCCGGTTCATCCCGTTTCCGCCGCGCAGGCACCAGACCGCGTCGATCCCCGGATCGACCAGGGCACCATTCAGGTCGGCGATGCGTTCATCGTCCGTGCCTGCCAGATAGCCGTAGGCACTTCCGGCATGTGGCCCAAGCACGGGCTCGTACCCCAGCGCCCGGCAGAGCTCGGCGCCCCGGGTGCGGTCATCGCGCTCCAGCAGAGGGCCGGCCGGGGCGACGAGAGCGACACGGGACCCCTCTCTGAGACGGGGCGGCAGGATCGGCTTGGAAGGCATTCTGGCTCCGGTTACGATTGACCCACACACTCAGGAGACGACACTGCGCTCCTCCCATTCTACTCAGCTCGCAGCCGCACGGTTTGTCGCCGAGAACCGTGAAGTCATGGTATCGGAGTGGGTCGATTGGCTCGCCGATCGGTCCGGTACCGGGAACATCTCCCGTGAACACCTCGAGCGCCAGTTCGAGCTGGTCCTGGATGGCCTGATCGAGATGCTCGGCCCCTTCCGTCGCGAGGCGAAGGTAGTCTGGCAGCACATCATGGAACACTACGGCCGCACTGCCGCCACCCGCGGGCTCGCGGCGGGTGAAGTTGTCGAGGAGCTCCAGCAGCTCCGCTTCCTCCTCATCAAGCATATCGGGGCCTTTGTGGCCGCGATGCGACCGCGCCGTGCAGTCGCGGTGTTCCTGCGGCTCAATGGTATCGTCGATCGAGGCATCGCCCAGTCCGTCGTCGGTTACACCGACGCGCTGGTGGCCAGCCTTCTCATGACGGATCGCGCCACGCTTGCACTCACAGAGGCCAACGGCGACGATCTCGCCCGCCAGCTCGACACCCTCGAAGCCGAGCTCGGCACCATCATCCCGAAGCGCTGAGCAGCCCGCGGTCCGCGTGAAAGCGGCCCGCTGAAGTCCCGCTCGGCACCGGCGCGATGTCCACCCGGTGCGACCCTGCGGGATGGCATCATTCGTCCCGCCACATCGCGATCCCGTCCGACAACTCTATCGCGCGTTGGGGGTGGAGCTGGTCACCGACCACGCTGTCACCCACGACGACGTCACTGAGGTTGGGCACGCCGGTGTCGTGTCCTGCTGGGTGGCCCCAGGCTCGGACCGTGTGGGGCCAGCCGCACGCCGCCTTGCGCGCGCCGCCCGATGCGCCCTCGTCGCAGGCGTCGACGCACGTTCTGGGGGCATCGCCATTGCCGCGAGCAGCCTGCCGATCGTCATCGGCACGATACAGCCCGGCAATCGCATCGATCCGGTGATGCGCAGGCTCAGCCAGGTGCTGGACGAGCCACGAAGCACCGCGATCGAGCAGTTACTGGCCTGTCATGAGGCCATCGACATCGATGCGGCCGGGCGCCGGACATTCAGGATGCTGCGTCGACTGCTCGACGACGCTGCGGCGCTCCTGCCGCACCGGGCAAGTCTTGCGGATCGGCAGGAGTGGGCACTGCTCCAGGTGACCCGCCTCCTGTTTCTGCGGTTCGTCGAGAGTGAGGGATGGCTCGACGGGCGGCCGCGCTTCCTGCATGAGGAACTCGACCGGTGCCTCCACGCTCACCGTGATCCCGGACGTCATCTGCTGCACCCCCTCTTCTTCGGCACTCTCAATCGCCCGGTCAGCGATCGTTCGCGGCTCGCCAGGTCCTTCGGCAAGGTGCCGTTCCTCAACGGGGGATTGTTCGAGCCGCATGTCGTGGAACGCAAGCACCGCTTTTCGCTCCCCGCCGAGAGCTGGTGTGAAATGTTCGACGCAATGGTGGACCGGCTCGACGTCACGCTTGATGCCGCCCCTGTTGGCAGCGCGGTGACACCGGAAGCGCTTGGGAGGGTCTTCGAGGGTGTCATGCAGCCCGAAGAACGTCGGGCTGCCGGAACGTTCTTCACGCCACCGTCACTCGTCGACGCAGTGGTGCGTTCGGCTGTGTCGGTGCATCTCGCAGGGCAGCTTGGGCGGGCGGATCGAGACGTCGAGTCGGCGCTGGATGACCCCGATCCGGAACTGCGGCGGGCGATGCTCAATGTGACCGTACTCGACCCCGCGGTGGGATCCGGGGCGTTTCTCGTCGGCGCGCTCACGGTGCTGCACGGACCGGGGCCGCGGTCGGCGCCCCGGGTGCTCCACCTCGTCACGCGCCGGCTCCACGGCGTGGATCGCCATCCGGGAGCGGTGCGGCTCTGCGAGATGCGACTGTGGCTGGAGGTGCTGCGATCGATGCGGGGACGCCACCCCGACAGCATCCGCCCGCTCCCCAACCTCGACACCGTCATACGAGCCGGTGACGTCCTTGCAGATCCGGTGATAGTCGAGCGGGTGGCCCGTCCCGAACTGATCGCGCTGCGCAAGGCGCAGCGGGCAATACCCGCGTCCCACCACCAGAACCATCGCGCACTGCTGCGACGATCGCGTCAGGCCGAACGCGACACCGTGATTCGGGCATTGCTGGCGCGCGAGGCCGTGATCAACCACAGCATCCGCGACCTGCTGGACGCGGCGAAATCGACTTCGCTCTTCGGGGTTCGCGCGCGGCTCACCGCAGCTCACCGTCGCGGCCTTGCTGCACTGCGCCGGGAACGCACGGAGGTGCGACGGGACAGGAGACGGATGGCGCGGGATACAACGTCGGGTGCGTTCGCGATGCAGGTCGCGTTCGCGTCGGTGATGGACCGGCGCGGAGGTTTCGATCTCGTGATCGGCAATCCGCCTTGGGTGCGGGGGCAGCACCTCCCGCCCGCCACTCGCGCGCTGCTCGCCGCTCGTTACCGCTGGTGGAAACCCGTGAGCCAGGGTGCGTGGGCACAGATCCCCGACCTGTACGTGGCGTTCCTGGAGCGTGCGTTCAATTCGCTCGGCAGCAACGGCACGATGGCGATGCTGGTTCCGTCCAAGCTCGTCACCGCGACGTACGCGGCGGCCGCGCGGGCTGAGCTGGCCCACCACGCGACGGTGCACCGCGTTGCCGACCTCTCGGATGACCCGCGTGCCGGGTTCGACGCCACCACCTATCCCCTTGTGTTGGTCGTGTCGCGGACCCGCCCTCCTGCACGACATTCGGTCAGGCTGGGACTGCACGCAGGTTCACCAACAGTGCAGCAATCGGACTGGCGGGAGCCTGCCGGATGGTCGATCGCCCCGCCGGTGGTGCAATGCATCGCACGTCGCATTGCCACGACGCATGCACCCCTTGGCACACGGCATCGTCCCCAGCTGGGGCTCAAGACCGGACTCAACGAGGCGTTCCTCGATCCACCCGCCGCGCTGGCACGCTGGTGTGCACCGGCGATCCGTGGCGCCGACATCGTTCCCTACAGGGTCCTGCGCACGCGCGGGCTCCTCTGGCCCGCTGCGCCCGACGGAACGCCATGGCGCGAGCTTCCGCAGCCGGTGCGTACGCACCTGTTGCCGTTCCGGCAGCGATTGCAGGCGCGGTCCGATGGAACAACGGAGACGTGGTGGGCGCTTTTCCGCACCCGTGCGGCAACAGCGGCGCATCGCGTGGCGTGGAGCGACATCTCGCGCACCCTCGCTGCCGTGGCACTGGGTCCGCGCGATCCCGTTCCGCTCAACTCGTGCTATGTCATCGCGGTTGGGTGCAACGCCACGATGTACGCACTCACGGCATGGCTCAACTCGACGTGGATCGGTGGACTCGCCCGAGTCCGCGCGGAACCGGCCGCCAACGGGTACGCGCGGTTCGCGGCGCGGTCGATTGCATCGCTCCCGATTGCTGCGGAGAATCAGGACTGGCGTCACCTCGCCGAACTCGGCGCAGCTCGCTCGACTGGATCGGCCGACACCACGCAACTCGACCGCGCGATCGACGAGACCGTCGCCACCGCGCTCGGACTATCGCATCATGATCGTGTCGCACTCACCGACCTGGCCTCGCATCGTCGCTGAGGCCCTCCGGGAGATCGTCCCGCCTCTCGCCGGCAGCACCAGGCTGCATCCGTCCCCTGCGGCGACGGTGGGTGCGGCCGTTGCCGCGTGCCTCGACGCGCCGCGCGTCTGCGGACCGCCGCCCGCATGGCTTCACCCTCACCAGATCGTGACCTGGCGACGGACAGTCGCGGCGGTGAATGCGCATGGCGGGGCGCTGATCATCGAATCGGTGGGCCGGGGGAAGACATGGATCGCGCTGGCAGTGGCTGCAGAGTTTCACTGCACGACGACCGTCATTGCGCCTGCGATCCTTGAATCGCAGTGGAACGCGGCGTCGGCCGCGGCCCGTGTCCCGATCGTGTTCCACTCTCACGAACGACTCAGCCGCGGTGCCCTGCCCAGCGGCGGTGGGACCGTGATCATCGATGAAGCCCACCGCTTCCGCAACGCGTCCACCCGGCGAGCCATCGCGCTCGCACCGTGGTTGGTCGGTCGCCGCGCCATCGCGTGCACCGCGACGCCTATCGTCAATGCCGACACAGACCTCCTGGCGGTGCTCGACCTGCTCTTCCCCGATGACGTGCTCGCGCTGCACGGAGTGAGGTCGCTCGCCGCGATGGTGGGTGCAGCATTTCCACCGACCGCACTCGACAGGGTCGTCATACGGACTGCACGCACCGAAGCCGACTGGCAGCGTGAGGCCGGTAGCCTCGAACCGTCAGCGCTGGAGGATGCGCGTGCTGCCCGTGGCATCACCGCCATCGATCGTCTCACGTTGAGTCGCCAGCCACGGGTGGCACGGCTCATCCGGGTCACATTGCTCGACGCGCTGGCGTCGAGCGATGCGGCATTCCTTGGCACGCTGCGCCGCTACGGTGCACTCCTTTCCCATGCCCGCGACGCCAACGGTGCGTCGCGCCACGTACTGCGACGCTACGCCGGACCCGACCTGGAACAGACCGCACTGTGGCCGCTGCTCGACGATCAGACCGATGACCTCGATCTGGCACTGGATGATGTGGCCACGGTTCAAGACATCCTGCGTGAACTGCGGCCGCAGGACCAGCCGTGGATCACCGCGATCCAGCACCTCCAGTTGGACGAGGTGCCCACCATCTGCTTTTCCCGACATCGCGCGACAGCAGCGGCGCTGCGCAATGCATTGTCAGGACCCGTCGCATGGATCACGGGCGATGCTGCGGGTGTCGGCGCCGTCCGCCTCACGCGGCAGCAGGTCCTGGCAGCATTCGGCCCGGGCCGCCGGACATGGACGCTCCTCCGCCGCATACCAACCATGCTGGTCGCCACCGATGTCGCCGCCGAAGGGCTCGACCTGCAGGGCGCTGGCCGAGTGCTGCATGTCGATGTTCCGTGGACCGCAATGCGCATTGCGCAGCGCGAGGGCCGCCTCACTCGCATCGGCCAGCATCATCCGTCGGTCGCCGTGCTCACCCGCCTTCCTGCCGCACGCCTCGAGGAACAGCTGGCGATGCACCGACGCGTCCAGCGGAAGCATGCATGCGCGCAGCGATGGCTGGACCGCCTCGAGCGCGATCCCGTCGTGGCGGGTTCCGTTCCCCCTGCACCAGCGCCGACGTGCCTCATCCGCACCCGCGGCGCCGGAGTCACCGTGGTAGCGATCGAGGCTGGCCGAGGCGCGCGTCTCGGCACGTTCGTGCTTTGCAGGCGGAACGGTGAATGGGAAGTGGCCGACTCGACGTTGCCGAGCCTCCTTGCCCGGGCGGTCGCATCTCCCTTGGGATACATCCGCGGCAGCGAGGGCGCCACGCTCATCGTGGATGCGCTAGCTGCCGCGACGAGGTTGGTGTGCGACGCGACACCACGTCACCCCGACCTGGTGGCGCGAATTCATGGTCAGGCATCACGGGCCCGGCAGAAGCGCGATCTCCCGCGGCTCGGCGAGCTCGACCAGTTGCTGCGCTTCGTGGGCAACCGTCAGAATCGCGGCGGCCGCGACCTGATCCGCCGGGTAGAGCTGGAGTCACGCCTCGACCTCACCGGGCTCGCGGTGCCCGACCAGTGCTCCGCCGAGCGAGTGCAGTTGCGGGTCGTGGCGGCGCTGGTCTTCCGTTCCGAACGGGGCCCGCTACGTTGACTCCATGCGACGATTCCAGACCGTTCTCTTCGATCTCGACGGCACGCTCATTGATTCGATCGACCTCATCATCGACAGCTACCTCCATACTTTCGACACGCACGGTGTGGTCCCGCCGACGCGCACCGAGGTCCTGGCCGGAATCGGGACGCCGCTACGCACGGTGTTTGCCAGTCATGTGGGCGATGAATCGACGATGCTGGAATGGATCGCGACCTACCGGGAATTCAATCTCGCTCACCACGACGCTCGGGTGCGCGTCTACCCTGGAGTGGTCGACCTCGTCAAGCGGATCAGGGCTGCCGGAATGCGCACCGGGTTGGTGACCAGCAAGAACCACCACGGGGCACGCAGGGGTCTGGCGTTGATCGGGCTCGAGGACGACATGGAGGTGGTGGTCGGCGCCGATGATGTCGTGCATCCCAAACCGCACCCCGAACCGGTGCTCCGCGCGCTCGAACTGCTGGGGATGCCGGCATCGACATGCCTGTTCGTCGGGGATTCACATCACGACGTACACAGTGGAAAGGCTGCCGGAGTGGCCACCGCTGGTGTCACGTGGGGTCCATTCGATCGAGCTCACCTGGAAATCGCGTGTCCCGATCACTACTGCGCCACGCCGGAGGAATTGCGGTCCGTCACTGGCTGTTGACGTGACGTGCGCGGTGCGTTGTCAGGACGGTCCGTTCATGATCTGCCTGAGCCGGGCGACGATCCGCTTCTGCGCCGCTGCATTCTCCACCGCAACGAATATCGTGTCGTCCCCTGCAATGGTGCCGACGACCTCCACCCAGGCGAGCAGGTCCAGGGCGTTCCCGACACGCTGGGCCTCACCCGGTGGGGTGTGCAGCACCAGGAGCGCGTCCCCCGCAACATCGAGCGCCAGCAGCGATTCGGCGAGACGGCGCTCGTTGGGATCGGCAATCCGCCTGATCCGCGTGGCAGCAGGGCGCCGATAGATGCCATCGATCTTCACCAGGCCGAGCGCAGTGATGTCCCGTGACACCGAACTCTGCGTGACCTCCCATCCCTCCTGACAGAGAGCGTCGGCGAGATCTTCCTGGGTACGCATCGGGCGAGTTGCCACCAGCTCCAGGATCTTGAGATGGCGCTTTCGACGGTCGATCGTCATCGCCGGGAACCCTTGCTGAGACGGGAGATCGCCGTGTCGAACCGGCGACGCATCAACCGATTCCATCGGGAAGCGGCAGCGATTCGCTTGCGAAGCGCGGCTATCGGGAGATTGCCCATCGCGCCGGTCGAGCTGCGAGCGTCAATGATCGCGGTCGTGGACAGATGCGGCATCGGCACGTTGCGCTTGAGCTCGGCCGCGACCTCGCGGTACGCACGGCGAAACGGCGTTCCCTCGCGGACCCTCCGCATGACCTCGTCGGTCGCCAGCACGTCCCCGCTGAGTGCAGCACGCCCGCGGGCCGCGTTGACGCCAAGCCGGGGCACCGCAGTCGCCAGCATCGCCAGCATCTCGCGGGTCGCTTGCACTCCCCGAAAGAGCGGCGCCTTGAGCAGCTGAAAATCTCGGTGATACCCGCCCGCCAGCTTGCCCCGGATGGCCAGCAGCGTCATCAGGTCGCCGTCGATGCCGGCCGCACGAGCTCGGGTGAGCTCGAAGAGATCCGGGTTGCGCTTCTGGGGCATGATGCTCGACCCTGTGGAAAGCTCAGGGGGCAGCACCAGCCACCCGAACTCATCCGCCGAGAAGAGAATGACGTCCGCCGACAACTTGGCGCACTCGTGCGCGGCGTCGGCACACCAGCCCACTGTGGCTGCCTCGATCCGGCCGCGTCCGTTCTGCACGGTGGTCACGACCTGATCGATGCCATCGAACCCGAGTGCTTCCGCGGCCGCCTCACGCGCGAGCGGGAGCGGCACCCCATAGCCGGCGCCAGAGCCGAGCGGTGACCGGTCGAGGCGCGCCCAGAATCCATGTACACCGGCGGCGGCATCGAGTAGTCCCTCCGCATAACCCGCTGCCCACTGACCGGCCGACGACGGCATCGCGATTCGCTGGTGGGTATAACCAGGCCACAGTACGCGACGGTGCTGTCGCGAAAAGTCGAGTAACTGCTCGGCGAGGTGTGTCATCCCGGCGTGCACGGTCAGCACCGCATCCTTCAGGTAGAGGCGAATGTCCGTCACCACCTGATCGTTGCGCGACCGGCCCGCATGCAACCGCTCACCGACATCACCAAACGCGCCGGTGAGCCAGAGCTCCACCGCGCTGTGTCCATCCTCGTGCTGTGGTCCGATCACGAGTTCACCATCGTCCACCGCCTGCAACGCGGCCCGCAACGCGCGGCGCATCGCCTGGCGTTCGCGACTGGTGATGATCCCTCCCACCGCCAGCGCCTCGACATGGCCGAGCGAGCCGATCACGTCCCACCGAAGCAGGTGTGCATCCACCACGCGATCGTCGCCGACGGTGTAGGCCAGCATCTGCCGGTCGGGAGCTGCGCCGGGCGACCAGAGCGTGTCAGCTGTTTTCATGCGAAATATCCCTCGATGATCGCGGCGTAGAGCGCCCGTGCTGCGGTGACCTCCGAGATATTCACCGACTCGTCCGGCGTGTGCGAGCGTCGCGAGGTGCCGGGGCCGATCTTGACCGCATCGGCATGTCGCAGGAAACACCAGTCGGAGCAGGTTGGTGATCCGTAGGTGGACACCGCTGGCGAGGCTGAGCGGATCGCATCGAGGAGCCGTGACGATCGCGGTGTCTCGCACGGCACGAGTCGCTTCGAGGTGACGTCGACCTCGCACTCGAGACGCTCCCGCAGCGCGGCCTCCAGTTCGTCGTGCGTCCAGGCCGGAGTCGAGCGGATGTCGAGCACCGCTCGCGCCGTGGGGGGGGTGACATTCCGGGATACCCCGGCATCAACCATCGTCGGCGTGACCGTGGTGACACCGAGCACCGGGTGAACCCGCTCGCCCACGATGCCGTCCAGCTTGACGATCTCCCTCGCGAGTCGGGTGATGGCATTCCCGAACTCGCCTTCCGACGCGTAGCCGGCATGACGCTGGTCGCCGTGCGCAACGAGGTCGACCATCATCAGGCCACGCTGCGCCACTGCCGCCTGCAGGTTGGTGGGTTCACCGATCAGTGCGGCGTCGATGCGTCCGATGCGCTCAACTGCCTGCGGCATCGTCGCGAAACGCGTCTCCTCGCCATACGAAAAGACGGCCATCGCGCGCCCAGCCGGCCGCGCACCCTTCGCGATGTCGGCAATGGCCCAGAACATCGCGCTCACCGAAGCTTTCGCATCGCCCGACCCCCTGCCATACAGGAGGTCACCCTCGATCACCGGGTTGAACGGGTCCCGGGTCCATCCCTCTCCCGGCGGCACCACGTCCAGATGCGACGCGAGCACCAGCGTTGGGCCGAGTGAGGCGTCGCCCACCGTGATGCGCACGGATGTATCGTCACGCAACACGTCGAGGCCTTCCGCCCGGGCGACCTGCTCGACCATCACGGCCACGTCCTCCTCGGCGCCGCTCACCGAGGGAATCGCGACCAGGTCGCGGAGGAACTCGATCTCAGTCAGCGAGGTCGACCCCGATGTACGTCGCCTTCTCCTTGCGACCGACAATCATCGTGCCGCAACCGGCACCGGTGAACATCTCCATGAGCAACGCGTCGGGGGTTCTGCCGTCGACGATGTGGGTACGCTCCACTCCGCCGGTTGCCGCCCGGATGCATGCCTCGACCTTGGGCCGCATCCCGCCCGCCAGCGCACCGCTCGCCATCAGCTCGGCAAGGTCGTCCGGATCGGCGAACGTGACCAGCGTCGAGGGATCGTTGCGGTCCCGCAGGACGCCAGGCGCACCCGTGAGAAAGATCAGCTTCTGCGCGCCGAGTGCGATCGCGAGCGACTCAGCCACGGTGTCGGCGTTGACGTTGTATACCTCGCCATCGTCGTCGCCGGCCAGTGACGACACCACTGGCACGAAGCGCGCGTCCATGAGGGTGCGCAGGATCCGTGGGTCAACCTTGTCGATATCCCCAACGTGCCCGTAATCCACGACCTGGTCGGCCCCGTCATCACCGACAACCCGCACCGGTGGGCGCCGGTGCGCGGTCAGCAGGTCGGCATCGACTCCCGACAGGCCTGCGGCCTGCACGCCGTGACTGCGCAACGCCGCCACCAGCGATGTACTCAGAAGGCCGCGATAGACCATCTTCGCAACGTCGAGTGCATCATCGTCCGTGACACGGCGGCCGGCGATCATCTGCGGCTCGCGTCCCAGCCGGCGGGAAAGCGCACTCGCCTGTGGGCCGCCACCGTGGACCACCACGATCCGGATCGACAACGACCAGAGCAATGCGAGTTGCTCGGCGACCTGGTCGAGGTTGTGCTGATCGCCGAGTACATCGCCGCCGAGCTTGACGACGAAGACGTGGTCGCGATAGGCGCGCACATAGCGGAGTGCACCCTTGAGTCCGGCAATTCCCTTGTTGGTGTCGAGCGCCATGATGATTCCAGCCGTTGGAGTGTTCGGGTCTGCTACCCGATGAGTTCGAGCAGCAAGCCGCGCTGCGCATGGAGACGGTTCTCTGCCTGGTCGATGACTGCGCTGTTCGGGCCGTCGAGCACCTCGCCGTCGATCTCGACGTTCCGGCGCACGGGAAGGCAGTGCATGGCGATGCCGCGCCCCCCTTCGGTCGCCCGCATGTGTGCCTGGGTGAGGCGCCAATCGCGGCGTCCCTCCCGCAGGGCTCGCTCGTCGTCGGGGCGCCCGAAATGTTCCAGCGAGCCCCACGACTTCGGGTAGATCGCGTGGGCGCCGTCGATGGCTCCCTCGAGGTCGTCGGTAACCTTCAGCGACCCGCCCTGCCGCGTCGCCAATTCATTGATTGCCCGATAGTCGTCCGGGTCCAGGTCGAATCCGGGCGGACGGGCGACGATCACGTCCATGCCGAGGTGCGCGGCGGCGATGCCCGCGCTGGCGGGAACCGCCGTCGGCAGCGCCTTCGGATGCCACGCCCACATCAGCACGAACTTCTTCTCCTCGGTTTCACCGAGGTGCTCACGCAGGGTCATCGCGTCGGCAAGGCCTTGGCACGGGTGACGCCTCGATGATTCGAGGTTGATCACCGGCTTCTCGCAGAATCGCGCGAAATTGCGGATGACGTGATCCTCACGCTCGACGGCCCAGTCGTCACCCTTGGGAAAGACACGGACCGCGAGCGCATCCGCATAGCGTCCGAGCACCCGCGCGGCCTCGATGATGTGCTCGACGCTGGCGCCGTCCATCACCACGTCGAGGTCAGTCTCCAGCGTCCAGCTCCCCCGTCCAGGCTCGAGCGCGAGCGCGTGGCCACCGTGGAGGAACATCGCCGTCTCCATCGACGCGCGCGTTCGCAGCGAGGGGTCCATGAACATCATCGCAAGCACCCGACGAGTCAGTCCACCGGTGATCTCACCGCGCTTGCAGCGTCTGGCGATCTCGATCACGTGATTGATGAGATCGGGCTCCCAGTCCTCCATTGCGAGGAAATCACGCTTGGTCATGTCAACGCCCTCCCGAGGCCAGCAAGGAGCAACTCACACTCGGCGATCGAGAACGAGAGCGGTGGCAACAGTCGCAACGTGCGCGGATCGGTGGATGTACCCGTGAGGATCCGGTCCGCCCAGAGCGCCCGCTGGACGTCGGCGGCGGACCGATCGAGTTCGAGCCCCAGCAGGCAACCCATGCCATGGACCTGCACGACCCCGGGCAACCGCGAGGCGCCGGCGCTCAGAAACTCACCGACCCTGCGGGCGTTGGCCAGCAGGTCTTCGCGGTCCATGACGTCGAGGTTCGCCAGCGCGGCCGCGCACGGAACCGGCCCGCCACCGAACGTCGAGCCGAGATCCCCGATGCTGAGGTCGCTGACCAGTGAGTCGGCCGCGATCACCGCGCCAATGGGGAGGCCCGACGCCAGTCCCTTCGCCATGGACAACGCATCTGGCGTCACGCCCATCAACTCGGCCGCGGTAAACGTGCCGAGGCGACCCGACCCGCACTGCACTTCGTCGTACAGCAGGACCCCACCGACCTCGTCACAACGCGTGCGCACCGCCTCGAGGAATTCCCGGGTTGCCACGCGTGCCCCGCTGAACCCCTGCACCGGCTCGAGCAACACCGCCGCAACGGTCTCGTCGACGGCACTTCGCATCGCATCGACGTCGTTGAACGGGACGCGTCGGGAAAGTGCCACACCTGCGCGCGCCGCTCCCGCCTCATAACGAGCCCCATCCGTGCATGCCAGCGTCGCCGCGGTGCGGCCATGCCACCCGCCGCGCATGGTGACGATGGTGGTGCGACCGGTGCGTCGACGTGCCAGTCCCAGGAGGTTCTCGTTCGCCTCAGCCCCCGAATTGCAGAAGAACACCTTCGACAGGGGATTCGGTGCGCGCGCGGCAAGTTCCTCCGCGAGTCGCTCACGGGCACCGTGCGGGACTGCCGTGGAGTAGAACAGCAGCGTGGCCGCCTGCCGTGCGATGGCGTCGACCACATCGGGGTGTGAGTGACCACAGGTTGCCACGGCGTGTCCGCCATAGGCATCCAGCCATTCGTTGCCCGCTTCATCAACGAGCCACGATCCGTGGCCCGACGCCGCCCGGAGCGGGAACGTGGCATACACCGGAAGGAGGGCGGGTGTGTCGACGCCTGTCAGCACGGATAGCATCCTGGTGCGAGAAGTCCGGAGCGCTCGTCAAGGCCGAGCGCGAGGTTCATGGCCTGCACGGCCTGGCCGCCGGCGCCCTTGATCAGGTTGTCGAGCACGCACATCACCTGCACCTCACGGCCGTCGTCGGAGGCAACGGCATGCAACGCGGCGAGGTTCGACCCCACGACGCGGGTGAGCTCCGGCGGACTGTCGGTAACCTGCACGAATGGTCGGCCGGCAAAACGCTCGGCAACATGGGCATTGATGTCACCGGCCCCTCCCGCATCGACGGTGACGTGCAGCGTCGCATGGATTCCCCGCACGAACGGTCCGGCATGCGGCATCAGCCGGGCGTGGGCGGTGTCGTCGTTGCGCCACCGGCGCCACTGCTCGAGGATCTCGCCCTCATGTCGGTGCGACATCGCCCCGTACGCGAACATGTTGTGGGCACGAGCGGGATGATGCGTGGTGGGCCGTGCCGCCTGCCCGGCGCCGCTCGAACCGGTCACGGCGAAGATCACCGGGGTCGATGCGAGCGGCAGGTCGGCGACGGCGTACAACGCAAGCTGTGCCGCAGTCGCAAAGCACCCCGGGGCCGCAATCGCACGCGCTCCGCGAAGCGCAGCACCCTCGACATCGGCCAGGCCATACCGGAACCGGTGCACCATCTCGGGTGCAGGGTGCGCGCCGTAGTGGCGCGCATGCATGGTGCCATCCTGGATCCGGAAGTCGGCGGCGAGGTCGATGACCAGGCCGGGTCCGGCATCGACGATCTGGCCGATCACCCCGCCCGACTCGCCGTGCTCGAGCGCGAGAAACACCACGTCCCGTCCACGGGCCACGTCGGCCGGGGCGTGTGCGGCAAATCGCGCATCGGTGAGCAGCCCGAGCGATGGGTGAATCGACGCAATCGGCTTCCCCGCCTGGGACCGCGACGTCGCCACCACTTCGGTGATATCGGGGTGCTGCAGCACGAGACGCAGCAACTCGCCGCCGACGTAGCCGGCGCCGCCAAGCACCGCGACCTTCATTTCACGCCACCGCGCGAGGCGTGCCACGACTCCAGTGCGTCACGAACCCGATCGACCATTCCCTCGGCATCGCGACGTGCGTTGTGTGCGGGAAGACCGAGCGACGCGGTGATGTAGTCGCGCCCGACCGCGTTGTCCGTGGCCGGTCCGGTGATCAGCGTGATCGGCAGGTTGAACTCGCGGGTCATCAGTTCACGGGCACCCCAGCAACCAACGGGATCAGGTGCCGCCATGACCCACGCCGCACCCAGGGCCATCAGGTCGGGCGCGCGGAGGATGTCCTGCACGCCGTACTCGCCGAGTATGCCATCGCCAAGTTCCGCCACCACCACGTCGGGACGCGGGCCGAGCGGTGCAGCGAGTCGATTGAGCAGGCCGCGCGCCACCGGCACGGTCATTCCTGCGTGAGTGCTCGCGGCGCCTGCGTCGTTGAAGGTGATGGCGGCCACCGCACCGGCGTCCTGCATCGAAAGCGCATCGCGCATCAGCGACACGCCGGTGAGCTTGAGTGCACCCACCCGCAGCCCGCTCCTCGCCAGGCCGCGTACCAGTTCCGTGGCCGCGACGGTCTTGCCGGAGTTCATGCACGTCCCGACCACGTAGACGACCGGGATGTCGCACGCGAGGACATCAGCTGGCGGAATCGCGCGATCGCGGATGTGTGAAGGCCGGCCGACCCGATCGCCGAGCTCGGGGAACGACAGGATCGCGCCGAGCACCTCTGCCTGGAATGGCGGGCCGATATCGGGGTTGATCGACGTGCAGCGGCCCAGGATCCCGCCCAGGTTGAGCACATCGATGGTGTCGCCGACGGCTATCGTCGATGGAACGTCGCCCGCGTAGCCCCGCAGGGCGCGCCGCACGCCAAGCGTTCCGGCGAGGATGTCGCCGGAACGCAGTGACACCATCCGCCCCGTTGTGTCCTCGAGGGTGTTGTAGGTGCTCTTGTCGCTCATGATCCTCACGGCGAGGATATAACCTTCTGCCGCGACGATCTCGTCACCGACGATGACCTCGCTGGTGAGCCCGGCGTTCTTGGTCGACGATGCGATACGATCGAGCGTCAGCCGAGTGGTGACGACCATCTACGCCTCCCCTTCGCGCGCGCGAGCGTCCGCGCGCATCGCCAGCAGCTCCGGAATGGCGCCGACGCGCGCGAACGCCTTTGACTCCTCGCCTGTCCAGAGGCGGTTCTCCTCGCCATAGGTCGCCACCGCCGGGTCCATCATCGAGTAGGGTGATCGCGCACCCGTGACCAGGAACCGGCCTCGCGCGACATGCACACGCGTCTCGCCTTCGACTCGCTGCTGCGACGACGTGACCATCGCCTCGATGTCGCGGAGCGTGGGATCGAAATAGTGTCCCTCGTGCAGCCGGTCGCCGTAGAACCGACCGAGTTGGTCCTTCCAGAACGACTGCCACTTGGTGAGCACCAGCTTCTCGAGCTCGCGGTGGGCAGCGATCAGGATGAGGGCACTGCCGGCCTCGAAGCCGATCCTGCCCTTGATGCCAAGGGCGGTCTCTCCCACATGAATCCCGTGGCCGATGCCATACCTGGCGGCCCGCTCGCTGATCGCGTCCACGAGCGCATGACCGCTCATCGCCGTCGCCATCGAGCGACACCGGCACGCCCGCCGACCAGCCGATCACGAAGTCGGTCGGCGGTGGTGCTGACTCGGCAGGATCGAGCAGCTCCGCCGGCGGCGCGGCCCAGGTGTCGTGGGTCCATCCACCGCCCCAGGTTGTCCCCCACAGACCGCGGTTGATCGAGAACGCTCCCGACTTGGGCGGCACCGGAAGTTCGCGCGCCTCCAGGTACGCGATCGATTGCTCGCGCGTGAGCGACTCCTCGCGGATCGGCGTCACGATGTCCATTTCGGGCGCAAGTACGCGCAGCGCGATGTCGAACCGCACCTGGTCGTTGCCAGCACCGGTCGAACCGTGCGCAATCGCCGCAGCGCCGATGCGTCGCGCGACATCGATCACCGAGATCGCCTGCTGGGTCCGCTCGGCCGCCACCGACAATGGGTACACCTCACCGCGGAGCACGTTGGCCTGGATCAGCACCTTCACGAAGCGGTCGAACACCGCCTCGCGCGCATCGACCTCATGGTGCTCGGCGGATCCCACCGCGAGTGCCTGGGCGCGGATCGCGGCGCAGGCCTCGGGGGAGGTACCACCGGTGTTGACGAACACGGTATGCACGACGAACCCCCGCTCAGCGAGCCGGGGAACGCAGTAGGACGTATCGAGCCCGCCTGAAAAGGCGAGGGCCAGGATCGGCTGAGATTGCATAGTGCATAATTATCGGGAGTATGGCCGCCGCGCACAAGGGCCGGGTGGCGCTTTCTTCGTGGTCGTACCCGGACTGCATAAAAGCAGCGGATTCATGGAGGGTCGGAGTGGCGATCCTGGCGCTCCCGTTCGGACCTTGGCGCGACGTGCCCCTCGGGCCTCGCCCTGCGTGACGGGCGTCGAGCGCCAGCACCCAGCAGCTGCGCATCGGGCAACGCTACTTCCGGTTCACCGCCAGCCACGCCGTTGAGGTTGCCGACTCGTTGTTGCCCGATACGGTCACCCGCAACCGGTAGCGGCCCGGGGCAAGTTCGCCGAGCGCAACGGTTCGCATCACCTCCTCACGGGCACTCCGGGCGTCACCCCGAAAGGCGATCGCGAGCTTTGCTGGCTTGTCCTCCTCGCCTGCCTTGAAAAACTCCAGGCGGGTGGCATAAGACACCCCCTGCATTTGCCCGCCAACCTGGTAGTACAGTTCCGCGCTCTCGGCGGTGAGGTACGCGTTGAGCGGATTCAGCGGCACCATGGTCGCGCCTGAATTCCAGCGCACGCCGCTGCCCTCGCGACCGAGTACGACGTCGCTCAGCGTTAGGCCACGACCCGCTCCCGGCACCACGACCGTCGACAGGCGCGCCAGCGCGCCGCGACCGTCTGGTTGGGTGAGGATCAACGTGGCACCATGCCGTCCGGCGGAAACCGGCAACTCGACCTGGCCGGTCAGGTACTGCCCGGCCTTGAGCGGTTGCGCGGTGGCGAACTGCCGGGTCGTGTCGAGCTGGACTCGTCGCCCGGTGCCGGCATCGGCCGACAGCACCCTGATGCGCAACGGATACACCGATCGCCCACCCGCCTCTGGTGGGTTCGAGTAGCTGAGCTTGTCGCCTGGAATCGCAAACGCCACCACCAGGCGCGGTGAACCACCTGCTGCGGCATCGAGTCCGTAGATCTGTGCGATGGGTTCGATCGGTTGGTCGAACGTCACTGGATTGGCATCGGTCGTGACAGCGCGCCTGATCCGCTCGAGACCCTGATCGCGTAGCGCCGTCATGTCCTGCGTCGACGCCCGCGGCGACGTTACCGGGCTCGCACTCGCGCGGCGATTGCCGATCCCGCCGGTCAATCGGGGCCCCTCGGTCTGGGCATACCGCATCAACTCGTCGCACATGCCCTGTCCGGCCCCGCAAAGTTGTCCGATCTGCTGGAGATCGGCGCCCGCGATGGTCGGGACCAGGACGCTCGCGCCGGCAGTGCCGTCAAAATCGGTTTCCGCAAAGAACAGGATCAGCGGATCTTCGCCGGCTCGGCGGTACATCCATGCCTCCTTCGCTGTTCCACCGGACGTTCGCAATTGTGTATCCGGCTTGCCATGACGAATCCAGACCGCACCGCGGTCGTCGATCACGTCCTGCTGGATCGCGAAGCTGCGAAATGGCACACCCGCGCCCACGAGGGCATCGAACTGTTCCTCGAAGCCCGTCGCTGCTGCTGTTACGCGCCTGCTCCGACCCCTCGACGGTGGCAACCTCCCCCGCGCTGAAGGTGGATCGGTCGCCCGCCATCGCCGTACTCCGCAGGCGTTGGCGACCCTTCTGCGGAATCACGATCCGGAAACTCTCGAATGCGAACTCCAACCGCTTGTAGTGCTCAATGAGTCGCTCACCGTCTTCCCGACCATCGCGCACGTCCCGGGTGCTCCAGAACGCAGCCAACCATTCAGCACGCCGGGGCAACGGCAGCGAATCCCACTCCGTGAGTTCCTCGGGCGTCGCCACCCAGCCCAGCGCCTCGCGGTACCGCGACTGCGCGAGCGGGGTGACGGCAGCCATGGCTCCCTGCAGCAGTGCGGACCGTCCGGCGCTGGCCCGTCCACCGCGGTAAAGCGATCGGGAAAGTTCGAGGTACGTCACGCCGGAATCCGCGCCTTGTGCGAGCGCCTCTTCCAGCATGACGACGGCGGTGTCGGCATGCCCCGCTTCGCGCTCCACCCGAACCATGGCGAGTCGGGCAAGAGGTGACAGCGACTGGTAGTCCCGGATCTTCCGCAGCATCATGAGCCGTTCGCGCAGGCGTGACGCGCCTTCGCGGGGGATCGGTCCGAGCGCCAGCGCCTCACCCGCGCCCACCAGCGCCGAATCGAGTTCGAGGGCGCGAACCAGCGCATAGCCCGCCCCGGCCTCGAAGCTCACACCGACGGGCTGCAGTGGACCTTCCTTCGCGGTGAGCCCGGACCGCGCCAGCTGCAGGCGCGCTATGCCGAGTCCGTACCATGTCATCGCCCAGTTGGGGCGCTCTTCGACGGTGCGGCGAAAGAGTTTCTCCGCCGCGACGGCGTCGTCGCGCGCCCCGGTGAACTCGACGCGACGGGCGAGGACCATCCCGGCGCAGAGACGGTGGATTGCACCATCGACTGTGCCGCACCGTGACTCCGCGACGGAAGACTCCGACGACGAGCGGGAAAGTTCGCTCGCCACCGAGTCGATGAAAGCCCGATCCGCACCGGTTTGCGAGTGGGCCGATCGAGCCAATCCGAGCACTCCCACGAGCACGGTAGCCGCAAGCCGAGCACGCATGAAGTTCACTCCATCGGGTGTACGAGGAAAGAAAACGGGGCAGCAACGCGTCAACGTTACTGCCCCGCACCAACCACCGCCAACGATCAGTCTGCCTGTGGGGCAGCGGACTCGGTGGTGGTGAGTTCGCGAATTGCGGACAGCGCTCGCTGGCGAAGGCGTTCCCTGCGCTCGGAGGCCGCACCGCCGAATCGCTGCGCCACTGAGCATGATGCGCTGTCGAAGCCGCACAGTGCCTCGAGCGCCGGTACAGGCGGGGCGGCGATCAATGTCGTGTTCCCGGAAGACCCGTCGAAGACATTCTGGCTGAAATGCACCACGAGGTTGTCGCCGTTCTCGCGCTGGTACACCCAGCTCTCGATGCCCGAGCTCCCTGCTACACGCGCGTCGGGTTCACCGTGCCGAATGAAGATCGTTCCACGATCATCGACCTGACCCTGACGTGGGACGAAATCCCTGAGCGGCGAGGCTGATCCCACGGTCAGGTCGAACGCCGAGCCGCTGGTGTTGGCGACCCTCGCGACGGGCACCTTCCCGCGCTTCGGGTTGACCGCGAATTCCGAGACAGCGATGTCGACCCGACGCACATGCTCGAGGAAGCGCCCGCCTGACGTGAGTCCGTCCCGACCATCGCGCGAGGCCCAGAAGTCACGGATCCAGATCACCCGGTCGGCACCCTCCAGCGAACCGAATTCCTTCAGCTCCGCACCGGAAGCGACCCACGAGAGGTCGCGGCGATAGAGATCCCATTCAGATGACTGCCGGGCAACTCGTGCCCCGGCGAGATAGTAGCGCATGGCGGCGGCATGCTCGCCGTCCCGGGCCGATTCCCTGGCCCGGGCGAAGAGCTCTGCGGTCGAATCTGGTGCAACGGTGATCGTGAATGGGGCGGAGACCGGCGAGGTTCGCAGTCGGTGCCGGGGGCAGCGTGGCCACCACGGCGGCGGCAAGCAGGATGAGCATCGTTGAAGCTCCATGTCGAAGTACACGATGGAAGGAGGCAAGCACCGCGCCGCGCGTCACCAGCTGCTTAACCGATTGCTGTCAAACAGCTTGGGCAAACTGCGTGGCGCGACCACCGGGCCCGAAGTGTCCTCAAACGAGGACACTCGGGATCAGAAGCAGGACACTAGCACTCGCGGATTATTCCTACGGCTTGGATTGCAGGGAGAGACCGTACTGAAGGTGGAGGGCGTAATTCATCGTGGTGGCGCGACCGTCAGCAATCGGGACGTCGAGGTAGCTGAGCGTCCCCTTGGCCGTAACACTGCCATAGGTATAAGGAAGCAGCTTGAGCCGCCGGGCGACGCTGCCGTGGAGCGTGGCCCCACCCAGTTCATACCGCGAACCGAACACACCTTTCCGCTCCCCGTAACGCTTGCCACGCACAATCGTGATCGGAACCACCAATGTCGGCCCCGCGCCGGCGCTGAGCTCCCAGCCGTTTCGGCGCCAGAGACGCTGGGCGATGATGTGGTTTACCCCGTTGGTGATCCGGAAGTGGGTCACGTCCTGCTGGGGCAGGTTGTCCAGGTACAGCTTGTGGTGCATGTACTCTGCACCCCACCCGGCATCTCCCGACCAGCGCGCAATCCTTCCGGCGTAATACCAGGTCGGGCTCCAGGGTCGGGTAGACCAATCGGCATCGATGTGGATGTCCGCCTCGCCCTGTTGCTTGAGCGTCAGCTCGGTCGGCAGGTTCCATGCGTCCCCGAACCACGCCTCCACCCGCCACTGCGCCACAAGCGGGCTGGCGGACCCTGCCCATGCCACCAAGCAGAGCAATGCGGCACGGCCGGCCCTGCTCGCCCCCTTCTTGGTCCACCACATCATTCTTTCTTCCAGTTTCCGGGGAAATACGCGTAGCAACATAAATGGAGGCGAGACTCGGCTGCGGCCGTTGATGATAATCCGATCGCGACACCGCATTTGAACGGGGCGGACGTGCTGTCCGCAGCCGGCCCAGACCTCAGGTGTGTGCATGTTGCGGCCTGCGGCGTCCCTCTTGCACAGCAGCAGGTGGTTGTTTCAGTTTGTACACCGTTGTGGATATTCGACTTACGGCCCCATGTAGACGGGTGTTCTCACCCGGGCGCGGCCGAACAATTCAGGAGGTAGTATGCGTCGAGCAGTGTTGGTCATCGCGGGACTCGCGCTCAGTGCGCCGGTCGGAAGCCTGACCGCGCAGAGCAAGGGAACCTTCGAGATCGGTGGCTTTGGTCGTTACACGATCAGCTACGACGACTCGTATAACACCGTCGATGAGTCGCGCAACAAGTGGGGTGGCGGCGCGCGCATCGGTTATTTCATCGGCAACAACTTCGCCCTTGAGATCGACGGCAACGCCAACCCGACTGATATCGTGGCGAATGCGCCCGGCCTCTGCGTCAGCGCCCGGAGCTGTCCGCTCCTTCACCGCAACGCAAATCTTCGCGGCGTCTACAACATCGGCAACGGCGGCATCGGCCTGATGCTGGGCGCCGGCGTCGGCGTGACCAAGCTCACCAAGACGATCGACCACACAGCCTTCACGGTCGGTGGCCTCGCGGGCATCCGCCTGCGTCCGGCGAGCTGGTTCAACATCCGCCTTGAGGGCGTTGTCGACTTCATTCCGAATGGCTGGAATGACGAGAGCAACACCAACATCGCCCTTCAGGCCGGCGCGTCGCTCCTCTTCGGGGGCTGCAGCCACGACGGCGACATGATCAGCATCTCGCCCACTTCCGCCACGCTTGCCCCGGGCCAGAGCCAGACGTTCAGCTCGACGGCGATGTACTGCGGCAAGGACGATGCGGTGGTCTACCGCCTCACCGGACCGGGCACGCTTGATTCCCTGACCGGTCGTTACACGGCCACCACGCCGGGCACCGCCCAGGTCACCGCCTACAGCAAGAAGGGCGGCCTGATGTCGAGCGCCAACGTGACGGTTCGCACGCCGCCGCCGCCGGCCCCAGCTCCGGCCCCGGCTCCGGCCCCCGCTCCTGCTCCGGCCCCGGCTCCGGTCGAGACCTTCGAGCTGTCGATGGTGCACTTCCGCTTCGACCGGTCGGATCTGACCGCAGGTGGTCGCGACACGGTCATGGCGATCGTGAACACCCTCAAGGCCCGCCCGACTGTCAATGTCGACGTGATTGGTCACACCGACTGGATCGGTACCAACGCGTACAACATGAAGCTGTCACAGGCGCGTGCCGAGACCGTGCGTCGCTTCCTGGTGGACAACGGGATCAGCGAGAGCCGGATCATGGTGAAGTGGCGTGGCGAGGAAGAGCCGATTGCCGACAATGGCAGCACGGCTGGCCGCGCGCTCAACCGCCGGACCGAAGTGAAGCAGAACAACTGATGAGCTAGTTCCAGCTCCACGCAATACACGACGCCCCCGCAGACAGCGATCTGCGGGGGCGTTGTGCGTTGGGCGTGCTGGCCAGCCTACACCGAAGTCGACGATGGCCATGTCCCGGTCGAGATACTCCCGTCGATACATCTTGAGCAGCTCGAAGAAATACGTGAGCGCGAGCGGTCCGAGCAGGAGCCCCAGGAGACCAACGTAGCTCACGCCGGCCACGGCCCCCACCAGCGTGATCAACGGATGGATCTGGGCATACCGGTTGGTGACCCACGGCCGGATGAGGTTGTCAACGTTGCCGACCAGGACGGCGCCGTAGACGATCAGCCCCACGGCGGCAACCGGGCGCTGGGTGACGAACAGCATGATCGCAGCGGGACCCCACACCATGCCGCTCCCGACCACCGGGAGGATCGACACGACGACGGTCACCGCCCCCCAGAACACCGGGTTGCCGACGCCCGCGACCGCAAACCCGATCGCGAGCAACGTTCCCTGGATGACCGCCGACAAACCGGTACCGATCACCGTCGACTTGGTCACGGCGTCGAACCGCGACTTCAGGATCTCGACGTTCTCGTCCGAAAAAGGGATGTAAGCCCTGAGGGACTGCCACGCGCCCTGCGGATCCATCAGCAGGTAGTACAGCCCGAAGAACGTGAACAACAGGTTGAGCGTGATCGATGTCGCCTTGCCCAGAAGCGCGAGGGCGCTTCCGCCAATGGCCGAGACCACCTGGGAACCTGCTTCCTTCAATTGCGGCCCGATGTCGTAGGGGCCGATCCGGATCGAGTCGAGCTGGTTGAGCACCGGGGAGGCAAGAATGCTCGCGGCGGCTCCCTGGGCCTGTCCCACCAGGAGCGAGATCAGCCAGGCCAGCGGGAGCACGATCCCCACCAGGGCTGCGACGATGGTGATGGCGCTCGCCAGCGCCCTGCTGCGCACCCGGGGCACCAGCCACGTATGAAGCGGCTCGACCAGGACGAAGAGGATCGGTGCGCCGAGGAGCCCCGAGGCATATGGGACCAGCGCGATGATGATGATCACGCCGAGGATGGCAACCAGCCCGGCCGCCCGCTGGTGCGGGGTGTCAAAAACGGTCATGAAATAGTCGGCGTCGAGGTGAGGTGTCGAATCGTTGGTGAAACCACTGATGTCGGGTCGGCGTCGTGCTCCGACGTCGGTCCGCGCAGGGAATCGTGCTACGGCGCCATCGCCGCGCCACCGGCCCGTGCAATCGAGTCAAGGATCGGCGCCAGCACCAGCCAGACATTTTCGGCGACTCGCATCGCACCCTCCGCCGTCGGATGAATGCCATCGCGCTGGTTGAACCGCTCGGTCCCGGCAACCCCGTCGAGCAGGAACGGAAGATAGGAAACACCAAATTCTTCCGCGACATCGGGGAACACCTCGCGAAAGCGCGAGACGTACTGGCGGCCCATGTTCGGCGGCGCCTCCATGCCCGCGAGAATCAGGGCGGGGCGCGGTTCGAGAGCGGTCGCACGGGCAAGCACCTGCCGCAGATTCGACCTGAGGCTGTCGACGGACTGTCCCCGCAGTCCGTCATTGGCGCCCGTCTCGACGAGCAGCACCGCAAGCGGCCCTTGCTGCGCGATCCAATCGATGCGCCGAAGCGCTCCCGCCGAAGTCTCACCGCTCACGCCGGCGTTCACGACCCGGAAGGGGAGGCCAAGCGAGTCGATTCGCGCCTGAATCAGCGCCGGGTAGGCCTCGGCAGGAGAAAGCCCATAGCCCGCAGTGAGCGAAGTGCCCAGGAACATGACGGTTCGACGGACGTCAGTCGCAACCGGCCCGGGCGGGCTATTCTTGATGCCGGTCTGTTCGGTGTTGCTGCCCGGCTGGGAGCCGCACGCCGCCACCGTCAGGGCCAGCAGGATCACCCAGTGACGTGTTGGCGGCGCCCTGTTCGGCCTGACCATGCGACTCTCCCCTACGGAGTTCCAGATGCTCGAATGCGATGCCATCGGTCACGACTATGCGTCCGCTGGCCGCACACTCACTGTCCTCAAGGATATCACGTTCCGGATCGAGGATGGTGGGTACGTCGCCATCGTCGGCCCGTCGGGCAGTGGGAAGACCACGCTGCTCGGATTGCTCGCCGGCCTCGATCGCCCGACGCGCGGCCGGGTTCTCCTCGAGGGGGATGACCTGGGAAACCTCGGTGAGGATGACCGGGCGCGTCTTCGCCGCAGCAAGGTCGGCTTTGTCTTCCAATCCTTCCAGCTGATTCCGACTCTCACCGCTCGGGAGAATGTACAGGTCCCGCTTGAACTTGCCGGCACCGACCGAGCCGCACCGGTTGCCCAGGACCTGCTGGACCGCGTCGGGCTCGGCGCCCGGAGTCATCACTATCCGTCGCAGCTCTCCGGCGGGGAGCAACAGCGCGTCGCCCTTGCCCGCGCGTTCAGCACCCGACCGCGGATTCTTTTCGCCGACGAGCCCACCGGGAACCTCGATGCGGCGACCGGCGCCACAGTCGTTGAATTGATGGAGTCGCTCAACGTCGAGTTCGGCACGACCCTCGTGCTCGTGACACACGACCTCGACCTGGCAGCCAGGGCACGTCGCACGATCCGGCTCGCCGACGGTGCCATCGTCTTCGACAGCGCCGCATGACCAGCATCGGATTCGTCCTGCGCATGGCGTGGCGGGAAGCGCGCGCAGCGCGTCGGCGCCTGGCGCTGCTCACCGCATCGGTGATGGCCGGGGTCGGCGCGCTCGTCGCGGTGAACTCGTTCACGGACAACCTCACGGTTTCGGTCGCCGAGCAGGCGCAAGCACTGCTGGGTGCAGACCTCGCGATCTCGGGTCGCAAACCGGTGAGCGAGGTGAAAGCAGCGCAACGACTCGTCGATTCACTGCGGAGCACGGGCGGTGATTCAGTGCTCGTCGCGTCGTCGGTGAACTTCGCCGCGATGGCCTACGTCCCGCGAAGCGGCGGCGCGCGGCTGGTGCAGCTGCGGAGCGTCGAGGGAAGCTGGCCGTTCTACGGAACGATAGAGACCTCGCCCGCCGGGATGTGGCCCCGGATCCAGGAGGGTGCGGCGATCGTCGACCCGTCACTGCTCGCTGCCATCGGCGCGAAGATTGGCGATACCCTCGGGCTGGGCGAAGGCCGGTTCCCGATCGTGGCGACGGTGATCAACGTGCCGGGCGATGTCGGATTGCAGATGGCGCTGGGCGCACGCGTGTTCATCAGCACCGCTGCGCTACCGAGCACCGGCCTGCTGGGCTTCGGGGCACGCGTGCAGCACGAGACGTTCCTGCGCCTTCCGGCGACGATCGACCCGCAGGCCGTCGCCGGAGCCTCGAGTTCGGCGCTTCGCGCAGAGCGAATGCGGATCCGCACGGTCGCAGACGATCGGGACAATCTCACCGACGGCCTCACCCGGCTCGGCAACTACCTCGGGCTGGTCGCGCTCGCCGCCCTGCTGCTCGGTGGGCTCGGCGTCGCGAGTGCGGTGCACGTATTCATCCGCCAGAAGCTCGACACGATCGCGATGCTCCGCTGCCTCGGAGCGACCAGCGGCCAGGTGTTCGCCATCCACCTCGTGCAGGCCCTTGCGATGGGCCTCCTGGGTTCGATACTCGGTGCGCTTCTCGGAGTCGGCCTCCAGCAGGTGATGCCGATCGTGCTCGAGGGCTTCCTGCCAGTGGGAGTCCGGGTCGTCCCGTCAGCCCGGGCGATTCTCCTCGGCATCGGGCTGGGCGTCTGGACGGCGGGGGTCTATGCCCTGATGCCTTTGCTCGGCATCCGGGAAATTTCACCGCTCGCGACGCTGCGTCGCGATGTCGATCCACCGCGGCGCCGGCGTGACCCGGCACGCATCGCCGCCGCCGTGGTACTTGCGGCCAGTGTGGTGTCGCTGGCGTCGATCCAGGTGGGTTCGTGGTGGCAGGGAACGTGGTTCGCGGCGGCGATCGGCGGCGCCTTGCTGGTCCTGTGGATTGCGTCGCTCGCCCTCATCCGCGCCGCGCGACGCTGGACGCCGTCCTCGTGGTCGTACGTGTGGCGCCAGGGGCTCGCCAACCTGCACCGACCAGCCAACCAGACCGTCACGGTGGTCGTGGCGCTGGGCTTCGGTGCGTTCCTGCTGACCACGCTCTTCACCGCCCAGTACAACCTGCTGCGCGAGTTCCGGGTCGACGACGGTGGTCGCGGACGACCCAACCTCCTCCTCTTCGATATCCAGCCAGACCAGCGCGAACTGGTGAGGGCAACGATCAGCGGCGAGGGGATCGCGTTGAATCCCTTCACGCCCATCGTGCCGATGCGACTGTCGGAGGTGGACGGGAAAACCGTGCGGCAGATCCTGGAACGCGGCACCACCGCCGTGCCCGATTCGGTGGCGCCGGAGGGCGGAGAACGCGATGGCTCACTCTGGGCATTTCGCCGTGAGTATCGCTCGACGTACCGACCGGAGGTCGGCTCCGCCGAACGCGTCACCTCGGGACGATGGTTCGGCGATTCCATCGGCGGCACGGGTCGGACCGCCGGCGATCCGGTGGAGATATCAGTGGAATCGGGGCTCGCCGAGGAAATCAACGTGGGGCTCAACTCGCTGGTCACGTGGGACGTACAAGGCGTGCCAGTGTACAGCCGGGTCACGTCACTGCGGGAGGTCAACTGGGCCCAGTTCGAGCCGAACTTCTTCGTGATCTTTGCCCCGGGCGCGCTCGATGCTGCGCCGCAGAGCTGGGTGACCCTGGCGCGTGCCCCTGATCCCGACGCCCGCGGAAGGGTGCAGCGGATCCTCGCGGAACAAGCCGCAAATGTCTCCACGGTCGACCTCGGCGACGTGCAGCGGGCCCTCGAGGCAGTGATCGACCGCATTGTGCTCGCCATCCGGTTCATGGCGCTGTTCTCGCTCGTCACCGGTGCGATCGTGTTGATCGGCGCGATCGCCACCAGCCGTTGGCAGCGCGTGCGCGAGGGGACGCTCCTGCGAACCCTTGGCGCAACCCGATGGCAGGTGCTCCGCATCATCAGCGTCGAGTACGCAGCACTCGGGCTGGCATCTGCACTGGTGGCCACCCTCCTCGCAGCGGCCGGCGGCTGGGCGCTTGCGCGACAGGTGTTCAAGGCGAGCTTCGTCCTCCCCGTTGTCCCGATGGTGCTGCTTGCCATCGGCCTGGTCGCGCTCACCACGATTGTCGGACTTTGGAACTCCTTCGACGTCCTCGAGCGTCCTCCCCTCGAGGTGCTGCGTGCCGAATAGCGCGCCGCACTCTTCCCATGCTGAGAGGTTCATGCAGATGATGCACTGTTCCCGTTCGGCCGCACTCGTGCTCGTTGCGCTCGCGGTCGCCGGCTGCAACCGTTCCCGACCCGCTGCCACCCCCACTCCCAGGGCGGGAGCACCCACGACCGCGGCGGGTGATTCTTCCGCACGCGGCGCACCCAGCACAGCGCGGAATGCGCCCAAGGCGTACAAGACGGTGATCACCGACAAGGCCATCACCGACAGCGGCGCGTTCACCGTGCACAAGGTCGCCGACAAGTGGTACTACGAGATTCCGCACGACATGATGGGCCGCGAGTTCCTCCTCGTCACCCGGATCGCGCGGACCGCGTCCGGCATCGGGTACGGCGGCGAGGAGAACAACACCGACGTCGTCCGCTGGGAGCGGAGCGGCGACAGGATGTACCTCCGGCAGGTTTCCTACTCGACGGTGGCCGACACCAGCCAGCCGATCGCCCTGGCCGTGCGCAACAGCAACCTCGAGCCGATCGTGTACGGCTTCGATGTCGCCGCCTATGGCAAGGACTCGAGCGCGGTCGATCGACATCGGGAGTTTCTATGTCGCCGATGTCCCGCTGCTCGGGATGGGCGCGACGGCCCGCACCACCTACCAGGTCCGGCGCCTCGACCCGAGCCGCACCTTCATCACGTCGATCAAGTCGTTCCCGCGCAACACCGAGACCCGAGTGGTGCTGACCTACGAGGCCGGCAAGCCGCCCTCCAACGCATCGACCGGCGCGATCACCCTCGAGATGAACCACTCGATGGTGCTGCTGCCCGAGACGCCGATGATGGCACGCGTGGCCGACGAACGGGTCGGCTATTTCTCGATCCAGCAGGTGGACTACGGCCGCGAGGAGCAACGCTCCGTGGCGCGCCGCTACATCTCTCGCTGGCGCCTCGAGCCGAAGGACACGGCGGCGTTCCTTCGCGGTGAGCTGGTCGAGCCGATCAAGCCGATCATCTACTACATCGACCCGGCGACGCCGATGAAGTGGCGCAAGTACCTCATCCAGGGCGTCAACGACTGGCAGGCTGCGTTCGAGGCCGCAGGCTTCAAGAACGCGATCATGGGCAAGGAACCGCCCACGGCCGCGGAAGACCCGGAGTTCTCGACCGAGGACGCTCGCTACAGCGTCATCCGCTACTTCGCGTCCGATATCGAGAACGCCTATGGCCCGTCGGTCACCGACCCGCGAAGCGGCGAGATTCTCGAGTCGCACATCGGCTGGTATCACAACGTCATGAACCTGCTGCGCAACTGGTACCTGATCCAGACCGCGGCGATCAATCCGCTGGCCCGCAGCGTCGACTTCGAGGACGCGGTGATGGGCGAATTGATCCGTTTCGTGTCGTCGCACGAGGTGGGTCACACCCTGGGCTTGCCGCACAACATGAAGGCGAGCTCGTCGTACCCCGTGGATTCACTTCGCTCGCCGACGTTCACGGCCACCTACGCGACGGCGCCGTCCATCATGGACTACGCGCGCTTCAACTACGTTGCCCAGCCCGGCGATGGAAACGTCGCGATGAATCCCGCGCATCGGGATCTACGACAAGTACTCGATCGAGTGGGGTTACCGCCCGATCCTCTCGGCGCGCACCCCTGACCAGGAGAAGAAGACCCTCGACCAGTGGATTCGTGCCCATGAAGGCGACCCGATGTACCGCTTTGGCGACCCGTCGGGTACCGATCCCGGTTCGCAGACCGAGGACCTCGGCGACAACAGCGTCAAGGCCAGCGAGTACGGCATCGCCAACCTCAAGCGGATCATGCCCGAGCTGATTCGGTACAGCTACCGCGAAGGCGCCGACTACTCGCAGCTCCGCGAGATGTACCTGCAGGTCGGGACGCAGTGGAACCGGTACATGGGGCACGTGCTCACCAACATCGGTGGCGTCGACTGGACCCGACGCAACGTGGACCAGGCGGGCGCCGCCTACACCGCCGTGAGTCGGGACCAGCAGCGCGACGCGGTCCGGTTCCTCACCGCCCAGGCCCTCAACACACCGCAGTGGATGGTCGAACAGCCCGTGCTCGAGCGGATCGGCGTGCTCGGGACCACCGAGCGGGTCAAGGGCTGGATGGTCAGCGTGCTCAACCGGATGCTCGACGCATCCCGGATGGGGCGGCTCGTGGAGCTGCAGTCACTGGGCATCGGGACGTATGCGCTCCCCGAGTATCTCTCCGACGTGCGCAACGGCGTCTGGACCGAACTCGGGAATGGCCGGTCGCCCGATGTGTATCGCCGTGCGCTGCAGCGCGCATGGATCGAGCGGATGGAGTACGTGATGACGCAGGAGCCGCCGCCGCTGACGCTTCCGCCAGGTTTCCGCGGCACGATCACGCCGACTGCCGACATCTCGCTGTCCGACATGCGGGCGCTCGTGCGCCAGGAACTGGCCGGCGTCCGGGCGCGCCTGCTCGCAGCGCGGGGCGGTGACGCTGTCACCCGTGCCCACTATGCCGATGCGGCGATCCGTATCAAGCGTATCCTGGAGCCGAATAGCTGAGGGCGGCGTAGGAAAACGGGTAGCAGGTGACGGGTAACAGGTCGTAAGTCGCAAGCGGTGTCGCCGATGGGGATGGTTCTCCGCCTCCATCGGCGACATCGCTTGCGACCAGCGACCTGTTCCCTGCCAACGGATTCATCGGTTATTTTCCTCCTGACCCCGTCTCGCCTCAGGAGCCCCGCCCGATGCTGCCGATCGACCTCACCGGAAAACGTGCCTTTGTCGCAGGTGTGGCCGACGACGGCGGATTCGGGTTCGCGATTGCGAAGGCGCTTGCCGAGGCAGGCGCGTCGGTGTGCGTCGGCACCTGGCCGCCTGCTCTCGGAATCTTCGAGGCGCTCCTGGAGCGTGGCAAGATGGCGGGATCGCTCGAACTTGCCCGGGGCGGAACGCTGGCTTTCGAGCGCATCTATCCGCTCGACGCCGCGTACGACACCATGGATGACGTTCCCGAATCGGTGCGCGAGAACAAGCGCTACCGGGAACGGGGCGATTTCACCATCGCGGGCGTGATCGAGCGACTGCGCTCCGACTTCGGTGAGCAGCCCCTCGATATCGTGATCCACTCCCTCGCCAATGGCCCCGAGGTCAGGAAGCCGCTGCTCGACACCTCACGACGCGGGTACCTCGAAGCCATCGGTGTCTCGGCCTACAGCAACGTGGCATTCGTGCGTGAACTCGGTGCCCTCATGCGCCCCGGTGGCTGCTTCCTGTCGTTGACGTACATGGCCAGCGAGCGGGTGATACCCGGCTATGGCGGCGGCATGTCGACGGCAAAGGCCGCGCTCGAAGCCGACACGCGCACCCTCGCGTTCGAGGCGGGGCGGCGGTTCGGGGTCCGGGTGAACACCATCTCCGCAGGACCGTACGCATCGAGGGCGGCATCGGCGATCGGCTTCATCGACACCATGATTCGCTACACCCAGGCAAACTCGCCGCTCACCCGCGACTTCGAGGCAACCGACGTCGGGAACGCTGCAGCGTTTCTCTGCTCTCCCCTCGCGGCGGCGATCACCGGCTCGACGATGTACGTCGACAACGGCTATCACGCGATGGGGATGGCGGTGCCGGACATCCCCGTTGACAGTCCGTCCTGATGCATCCGACGCGATGAACACCCGGCTCGCTGCAACACTCGGTGCGGTGCTCGCGCTGGTCGGCATCGCGGCCGGCGCGTTCGGGGCGCACGCGCTCCGCAGCCGTCTCGAACCGCGGGATCTGGAGATTTTCGAGACCGCCGTCCGCTACCAGATGTACCATGCCTTCGCGCTCTTCGTCAGCGCGGCGATGCTCGCACGGGGAGCGCCCCACGCCAGTACGGCGGCCTGGGCGTTCCTCGCGGGGATCATCCTGTTCTCGGGATCCCTGTACCTCATGGTGTTCACCGGCGCGCGCTGGCTCGGCGCGGTCACCCCCCTGGGTGGCGCCGCCTTCATCGCCGGCTGGGCACTCATCGCCCTGGCGGCACGACGGCTCTGACCAACGGCGAACCGTGAGGGCGCTCGCCGTGCTCGAGCGCATCGACGCCGCGTTCCGCGCCGCGCCACCGGTGCCCTGCCGCAGTGGATGCAGCGCCTGCTGCCACGGCCCCTTCGACATCTCGCCCGCTGACGCCGTCACGATCGCCGACGGGATGACCACGCTTGACGACCACGCGCGCGAGCTCCTTGTATCGAGAGCGCGTGACGAGATCGCGGCATTCCAGCAGGTGCACCCCGATTGGCAGGCACCGTTTGCCATCGCCTCCCTCGGCGACGCCGAATTCGACGCGATCGCCGAGCTTCGCGCCACCGCGCCGTGTCCGGCGCTCGGAAGCCTGGGCACCTGTGCCGTCTATCGGCATCGACCGTCGACCTGCAGGCTCATGGGACGGGGGTGGGACGCGGGAGATGGCGATGTACTGGCCAATGCCTGCCCGATACAGGCCGAGTTTCCTGGTTATGCCGGCATGCCCGCCGCACCGATCGATCTCGACGGTATCGAATCCGACCTCGAGGCAATTGATCTGGAGGCGGCCGACGGTGGCTGGGTGAGCACTACTGTTGCGGGCGCGGTCCTGACATGGGCCAGCCGACAGGGTGCCACACCAGCGCCATGACGCGAAACGGGCCGATGTCGCTTGGAGACATCGGCCCGTTCAGTCGTTCGGTCGCTCGCCTTACCAGGGTCCGTCCATCCACCACAGCCCACGGTTGTACCAGAAAAGCAGGAAGAGTCCGAGGATCACGGTCGTGGCCAGCGCGAGGGAGAACGAGAACACCCAGGTCAGCGCCTTGATGTCGAACTTCAGGTGCATGTAGAACGCGGCCACGAGGAAGAACTTGAGGGCCGACAGCACCAGCAGGAGTTCGACGAACCAGGGCCCGAGCGAGGTCGCGAGCGAGCCGGAACTCGCGGCGAGCGACCCGAAGATCGCTTCGTAGAGCAGGACCTCGAGTGCGGTGAGCGCAAACAGTACGACCGCGATCTGGATGTAGCGGCCTGCGCTTGCGTGCGCATGATCGAGGTGCTCGCCGTGCGCGTCAGTGTGCGAAGCCATTGCTCAGCGCCCCAGGCTCATGAGGTAGACAACCGGGAAAATGATGATCCACACCACGTCGACGAAGTGCCAGTACAGCGCCGAAAGCTCCAGGTTGATCGCCTTCTCGGCGGGGATGCGTCCCTTGATCGCGTCCTTGAGCAGGGTGGCGAGCCACAGCGTGCCGATGGCGACGTGGGCGCCGTGGAACCCGGTGAGGGTGTAGAAGCTCGACGAGAAGAGGTTGGTCGAGTAACCGAGCCCCTTGTGATAGAAGTGGTTGAACTCGTAGACCTGCATCGCCACGAAGAACAATCCGCACATCACTGTCAGCGAGAGCCAGAGAATCAGCTTCTTCCGGTCGCCCCGCTTGGCGCCGTCCAGCGCCATCACCACGAAGAACGACGAGAAGAGCAGGATCGCCGTGCCGAAGGTGACGAGCGGGACCTCGAACATGTCCTTCGGGCCGGGCCCGCCCACAGACGAGTCCCGATAGATCAGGAACGTCGTGATGAGCGATGCGAAGAGCAGGCACTCCGACCCGATGAAGGTCCACATCGCCAGCTTCCGGTTGTCGATCGGGAGCGAGGTGTGGTGGCCCTCGTGGGGAGGATGGGCGTCGTGGTCGAGCACGGCGGACGTCATGACCGCTTCCTCAGTGTTGTGGGGCGTGAGCATCGACCGGCTCATACGCCCACTTGAAGGTACCGAAGACCATCAGCGCAAACCCTGCAATGGATACCGGGGTGAACGGGAAGGACCCTGAACGCGGGACCATCAACCCGACGAAGAACATCAGCAACCCCACCGCCACGATCAACGGCCACCACGACGGGCCCGGCATGTGAATCCCTTTCCCGCTCACCAGCGCAGGCTCGGGGAGCCGCTCGACACCCGCCGCATCCTTCATCGCCCAGAGCGCGTCCTTCTCGGTCACCACCGGTTCGTCGGCGAAGTTGAACTCCTGCGGAGGCGACGGGATGGCCCATTCGAGCGTCGCGCCACCCCACGGGTCGGCGGGAGCATCAGCCGGACCCCGCCACGTCTTGATCACGTTCCACATGAACACCAGGATCGACAGCGCAAGGATGAACGCGCCGACGGTCTGCACCATGTTGAACAGGTCGAAGCCCAGTCCCTCGGGGTAGGTGTACACCCGGCGCGGCATGCCGAGGAGACCGACCCAGTGCATCGGCATGAAGGTGACATTGAAGCCGATCATCGACAGCCAGAAGTGCCACTTGCCCAGGCCGTCGTCGAGCATGCGCCCGAACATCTTGGGCCACCAGTAATACGCGCCGGCGGTGAGGGCGAAGATCGATCCGCCGAAGAGCACGTAGTGGAAGTGCGCGACGACGAAGTAGGTGTCGGTCTGCTGCAGGTCGGCCGGGGCCACCGAGTGCATCACGCCCGACAGGCCGCCGATGATGAACATCGCGATGAAGCCGAGCGCAAAGAGCATCGGGGACTTGAGGCTGACCGACCCGCCCCATACCGTGCCGATCCAGTTGAAGATCTTCACGCCAGTGGGCACCGCGATCAGCATCGTGGCCAGCGAGAAGAACGAGTCGGCCAGCGGTCCCATCCCGGTGGCGAACATGTGGTGCGACCACACGCCGAAACCGAGGAAGGCAATGAACGCGCCCGAGAACACCATCGCGCTGTAGCCGAAGAGCGGCTTGCGCGAGAATACCGGCAGGACCTCCGAGACGATGCCGAACGCCGGGAGGATCAGGATGTACACCTCCGGATGGCCGAACACCCAGAACAGGTGCTGCCAGAGCATCGGGTCACCACCAGCCGCCGTGACGAAGAAGCCGCTGCCGAAGGTGCGGTCGGCGGTCAGCATCACGAGGGCGATGGTGATCACGGGAAACGAGAGGAGCACCAGCACCTGGCGTGATCAGCGTCATCCACACGAAGATCGGCATCCGCATCAGCGTCATGCCACGGGCGCGCATGTTGATGATCGTGGTGAAGAAGTTGACGCCGGCAGCGATCGACGCGATGCCGAGGATCTGGAGGCCGATCGCCCAGAAATCCATGTTCATGCCGGGCGAGTACTGTCGGCTCGACAACGGCGCGTACCCGAACCAGCCGCCATTGGGCGCAGCGGCGAACAGGAACGACGCGTTGAGGAAGATGCCGCCGAGGATGAACACCCAGAGCGACATCGCGTTCAGCCGCGGGAAGGCCACGTCGCGCGCACCGATCAGCAGCGGCACGAAGAAGTTGAAGAACATCGCGCTCAGCGGCATGACGGCAAGGAAGATCATCGTCGTGCCGTGCATGGTGAACAGCTGGTTGTACATCTCGGCGCTGACCAGCGTCCCGTTCGGCGTGGCGAGCTGCGCCCGGATGATCAGCGCCTCGATGCCGCCGATGAGGAAGAAGATGAACGCCGAGGCGCCGTACATGATGCCGATCTTCTTGTGATCGACGGTCGTGAGCCATTCGACGATGGTGCTGCGCTGGTACGCCGGCGCGTGTTCGAGTGCGGTGGTTGCCATGTAAGTCGTGTCCTCGATCAGCGCTTGGTGCGGAGGTACGCCACGATCGCGTCGGCCTCGGCATCAGTGAGGGTGTAGCCCTTCATCGACACGCCGGGCTTGACGTCCTGGGGATGCATGATCCAGCGCTTCAGGTTCTCGTCGGTATTCGGCAGCCAGCCACCAGCGATCATCTTCCGGACGCCGACGCCGGCGAGATTCGGGCCGACCGAGCGCTTCGGCTGGTTGATCGAGTTGAGCGAATGACAACCGGCGCACGCCTTCTTGGTGAAGAGCGCCTTGCCTTCCGCAATCCGGGGGTCGCCCGGCGCTGGCGCCGCCTGCTCGGCGTCGGTGGGCAACGCGTCGGGACCGCCGCTCACCGCCATCGCCGTTCCCGACAGGGTATCGCGAACGATGGTGTCCACCGTCACCGGCCCCGTTCCCGTCCCCGCCGCGCCCGCCATCTCGGGGTCCCGCTGGCGCAACGCCACCCACGCGGCAAACTGCTCCGGTGTCTCGGCCATCACGTACAGGTCCATCCGCGCGTGCTGCAACCCACAGAACTCGGTGCAGGCGCCGGGAAACTCACCGGTCTCGAGGGCCGTGAACCAGAGCCGCGTCTCGCGATTGGGGAACACGTCCCGCTTGCCGGTCACCTGCGGGATCCAGAAGGCGTGCAACACGTCCACCGACTTCATTCGCAGGTCGACGGTCCGCCCCACCGGGACGTGCAGCTGGTTCGCCGTCGTGATGCCGTACTCGGGATAGCGGAACTCCCACCACCACTGGTGCCCCACCACCTCGACCTTCAGTGGCGCCTCGCCGCCCGGCGACGCCGCAGGGATCCGGGCGGTCGCGAACACCGTCTTGATGGTCGGCACCGCGACGAACGCCAGCACCACCGCAGGGATCACCGTCCAGATGATCTCGACCACGGTGCTGCCGTGGATCTGCTTGGGCTTGGGATCGTTGGGCTTGGCACGGAAGCGCCAGATCGCCCACAGCAGGCCTGCCTCGACCACGATGAACACGATCAGCGCCAGCCAGACGGTGGTCATGAAGACCTCGTCGACCATCGCCGCGAAATCGCCCTTCGGATGCAAGGTGGACTGCGGATACTTCGAGCCGTCCGTGCACCCGGCAAGGGCAAGGACCACGAATGACAGAAGGCCGACTGGCAGGAAACGCCGCCACGGCGTGCGCACGAATCGCATCAGCTGGACATCCCGGCTGCGGGGTGGGTCGCTCGTGAACAGATGCACGAGCGAAATTCGCGCTCTAGGATACCCGCGGCGACCCGCCGGGTCAAGCGAAAACCCATGTCATCAACGGACTTCGCGCGCCTGCCACGCACCGAGCGGGAGGTCGAACGGGAGCGGATCCGGCACGACGAACGAAAAATGCCACCACTCGCTGCTGTAATTCGAGAACCCGGCGGCTGCCATCGCGTCGACGAGGATGCGTCGATTCTCTGCAACCGTCCCGGATGCATTTGCCGTGTGCGACCGCGACGAGAACTCATCGAATGGTGTCCCCATGTCGAGTTCGGTTCCGTCAGACGCCCTGACGAGGGTGAGGTCGATCGCCACGCCCTGGTTGTGGCGCGAACGGCGCGCGATGTATCCGTCATCGAGCAGGTCGGTCCGCCCGTTCCGCTCGGTCCAGGCCACCATGGCGAGCGTGGCGCGCACCGGGCGGTACGCATCCCAGATCTTCAGCCGATATCCCTGCGCCCGGACGCGTTGCGTCGGCGATCGCCAGCGCGCGGGCAGCCTCACGGCGCAGCAGCGCCACCGACCCGTCGTACCCAGGCAGGACTGTATTCGGTGAAATTATTGGTCGTCGCATACCGGAGCTCGATGACGGCCGTCGGGACCTCCCCGGTCACGTCGGCGAGGCGGACTCGAGCCAGCGAGTCTGGTGCGACAGCCTGCGCGTCGGCCTCCGGGCCGCGCAGCCGCGGCGGTCGGAGCGCACCCGAGCAGCTGTGAGGCAAGCAAGCACGACAGTCCCAGGCTCGATCGCATACCCCAATCTACAGCGCCTCCCCCTCGCCTCCACCCCGGCTGGGCGCTATACTCAGTCAGATGCGGTCCACCCGGCCAGACGCCGAGTGGGCCGTGGATCGTTTTTCGACTTGGACGAAGGATTCGATGCCATGATCAGGGAAATGCGCGAAAAGCTCGGGGCGGAAATCGGCGAACTCAGCCATGAACTGGCGGTCACCCTCCCGCAGGCGATCGCCACCGCGGTCGAGATGGGCGACCTCCGCGAGAACTCGGAGTACAAGGCTGCCCTCGAGCGGCAGCAGTTCGTCCAGGCACGCCTTGGCCAGCTCCACCAGCGGCTCAACCAGGTGTCGGAACTCGCCAATACCGAAGCACCCACCGATCGGGTTGGCCTCGGTTCGCGCGTCAAGGTGGAAGATGTCAACACCGGCGAACCCGAGGAGTACACGCTCGTCCTGGCCGAAATGATGGACATCGACGCTGGACACATTTCCCTGGCATCACCGCTCGGTCGTGCGCTCAAGGACCGGCAGGTGGGCGATGAAGTGACGCTTCAGCTGCCAACGATGCGGCGATCGCTCCGGGTGACCGACCTGGTCACGATTCACGACATACCCGAGGCAGAACGCCTCTAACGCGACACCCACGAGGGTGATGTCGAAAACCAGCGGCGTGTCTGGCGGGATCTTCCCCGAACCCTCCCGGCCATAGGCGAGGAACGCCGGGATAAGGAGCTGCCGCCTCCCACCCACCCGCATTCCACTGATACCGTCTTCCCACCCCGGGATCACTCGCCCTTCGCCGATGACAAACGCGAACGGCACCCGGTCGGTCGCCGCGAACCGCGCGCCGTCGACGAACATGCCGACATAGTGCACCGAGACGGTGGCGCCGTCGACCGCGGCTTCCCCGCTTCCGACCTGCACATCGTGATACCACACCCCGCGACCGATCGGTCGCAGGGAATCGATGTCCATCGAGAGTTCCCGCGCCAGCTCGACCCCGAGCGAACGCGCGCCGGTGCGGAGCTCGAGTCGCTGTGCGTTCGCCGCGCCCGGGAAAACGGCGAGGCCGATCAGCACGCCAAGGACCAGGCTTCGTGACATGATCACGGACAACGCACCCACGCGCGATCAGGATCCCGCACGCGCGCCTCGTCCCGTCGACATCAGTCGTTGACCCCCACCGGATCCAGTTCCAGGATCGCGTCACGGAGTGCGGCGCGTTCGGACATCAGTGACTGATACTCGGTGGGGCGCAACACCGACAGCAGCACGGCCCGTCCTTCACCAATGAACCGGTCGAGACGCTCCACCAGCCGCAGCCCGACGAAACCGGCGCCGGGCGCAAGCACCCCCGCCGACCAGCCTGCAGCCGACCCGTAGGCAGCCCCAATGGCCAGCCCGATCATCACCCAGGTCAATGGGAACAGGAGCGTCGCGATCACGATCTTTGCGGTCGCCTCCACATCGGAACTCGTACGAGTTGCCGATCTCGCGAGAATGCCGATCAATCGGTACGCGGGATAGTGGATCACCACGCCTGTGGCGGCAACAGGCAGCACGATCGCAACGTAGAGCAGCATCCTCACGGTTGCGGCGATCACCGCCGCGGCACCCGGGAGTTGGTAGTTGAACGTCTCGGTATCCAGGCCGATACCCGCAAGCCTCGACTCGAACCGCTCCACACGCCGCGTGAGACTCGCGTAGTCATCCGCACGCCCGGCCCGGATCTGTTGCAGGCCCGCCACCACGCGACGGCGCACCGCGAGCTGCTCGGCCAGCGGCAATCGCCCACCATCGGCGGCGTCACCGGAGGTCAGCAGCAGCTCGACCCGCGACGCGATACTCATCGAGTCGTGCCGGTCAGCCTGGAGCGTCACCTCAGCCAGGGCGTCCTCCAGCTGGTCTGTCAGCAACCGCACTGACGCCTGATCCGGCTCGGCCCCAGGGCGGTTGCCCTCGACCAGGATCGACTCGCCAACCGACAACAGTGCCGCACTGCGGAACGTCGACTTCGCGGTGTAGAAGAGCCCTGCGGGAACGATGCGTACGTCGATGCCCGCGGCAGCAGCACCCAACGCGATTCGAGCGGCGCCGGTCTTGAACGGATGCAGCTGGGGGTCGCTATGGGAAACCCCCTCGGGGAAAAGGGCGATGCAGCGCCCGACTGAAAGAGCCTCCTGGACCTGCGCAAACATCGTATGGTTGCGAGCGACGTCACCCCCCGGGTCCTGGCGCCGCTCCACCGGAATCGCGCCACTGGCCCGGACAAGCTGGCCAATCACCGGAAGGCGGAACAGCGGGGCCTTGGCGAGAAACACGACCGGACGCGGCGACAGCGCCAACACCAGCATCGGGTCGACCAGCGCGTTGGGATGGTTGAGCAGCAGGAGTGCCCCACCGCCTGAGGGCACCCGCTCGGCACCGACCACCTCGAGGCGCCGGTAAAAGAGCCGGAGAACGAATCGCGCGAGCGTGCGGCCGATGGAGCCCTCCCCCTTGAATGGTCTCCGAAAAATACCGGCAGGCCTCCCTGTGCGGAACGGCCGGGGCGAATCGCGTCTGATTGTCGAGCGGGCCGACCCCGCCGGTTCGACACGCTGTCCCATGCCGGATGACCCGGCCCCGTTCTCGAGGAGAGTTTCTGATGGCACGCACTTCCCAGGATGCAATTCACAGCTACGTCACCGACATGCTCGCACTCGAGGATCACATCGAGAAGGCGATCATGGCACAGGTTGAGGATTTCGAGGACGATTACCCCGCAGTCGGCGCCGCGCTCAAGGAGATGCACGGCACGATCGAGCGCCACATCACCTCGCTTCGTGGTCTCGAGGATCTTCGGGACGCCGGCCCCCGGCTCGATGTCGCGGACTTCATCAAGCGGGCGGCGTCGACCGTCGCCGGCCTCGGTGCAGCAGCCATCGACCTCGTCCGTACCGAGAAGCTGCCCAAGAACCTCCGCGACGATTACACCGCTTTCTCACTCGCGACGATCGGCTACGTGATGCTGCACACCACGGCGCGTTCGTTGGGCGACGCCCGGGTCGCCGCGGTGGCCGAGAGCCACCTGACCGACTACACCCGGATGGTGATGTCGCTCAACGACCTGATTCCCAGCACCGTTGTTGCGCTGCTGAAGGAAGAAGGCCTCCCGGCCCGCGACGAAGTCCTTCCGGAGATCGAAGAGACGATCCGCAGCGCGTGGCGCCAGAAAGCCTGAGGCGGGGCCGTCGGCGCAATCCGTTCATGGCGCCCCGTGACGCGGCTCGAGCCGCGTCGCTGCGCCATGTGACGGATGCGCGCGAAGGCATCACCCGCCGACGTTCGGGAAAGGGCTTCACGTACCGGGACGCAGCGGGCCGGCGACTCACCGACCCCGCCGTCCTTTCGCGCATCCGATCGCTGGCCATCCCACCAGCTTGGACCGACGTCTGGGTCTGCCCGACCGACTCGGGGCACCTCCAGGCCACGGGTCGGGACGCGAGAGGACGGAAACAGTACCGATACCACCCCGACTGGAACCGGGTACGCGGCGAAACCAAGTACGAGCGCATGGTGGCCTTTGGCGCGGCACTGCCGCGCATCCGCCGCACCGTCGACAGTCACCTCGCGCAGCGAGGCATCCCGCGAGACAAGGTGCTCGCCGTCGCGGTTCGGCTGCTCGAGACCACCTTCATACGCGTGGGCAACGAGGAGTACGCGCGGACGAACAAGTCGTTCGGACTCACGACCCTCCTCGACCGCCATGCGATCGTACAGGACGGTCGGGTGCGTCTCGCCTTCACGGGAAAAAGCGGCGTCCGGCACACCGTGGATGTGAGTGACCGCCGTCTCGCTCGCCTGGTCACGCAATGCCGGGACCTTCCCGGTCAGGACCTCTTTCAGTACATCGACGACGAAGGCGGGCCGCAGCCGATCACGTCCACCGATGTGAACGAATACCTGCGCGCCATCGCGGGGGACGAGTTTACCGCCAAGGATTTTCGCACCTGGGCCGGGACGCTGCTGGCCGCAGAGCAACTCGCCCGGATCGACGCCACCGACAGCACCTCCACGCGTTCCCACCTGCTCAATGCGGTGGCCGCCGTGGCCGACAAGCTCGGCAACACGCCGACCGTCTGCCGGCGCTGCTACATCCACCCGGCAATCATCGACGCCTACGAAAACCCTGTCGCCCGCGAGCGTTGGCAGGCAGCACAGATCGGGCGCACGGCCCGCGGGCTCCGGGCAGAAGAGTCATCGCTGCTCCGCTATCTCGGCGGTCCCGGCGCCAGGTGACGCCGGGGGGAGTCGGTCAGCCCGGCGACAGTTCCGTCGTCGCCGGGCGGTCAACTGCTGCAGCCCAGGATGGCTTCACGTCGTCGGGCCCCGACGCGTGAAAACCGAGATCCCGCATCAGTCCGTCGTGCAGTGCGTACACGGCGCCATGCACCGCAAGCGTTCGGCCCCGTGACCACGCATCGCGCACAATGGAGGTGCGACAGACATTCACTGCCTGCTCGATCACGTTGAGTTCACAGAGCCGGTCGGCCACTGCGTGCTCGGGAACGGCATCGAGGCGCGACTGGTGGACATCCGCTACATCCTGGATGTGTCGCAGCCAGTTGTCCACCAGGCCCACTGGTTCGTTGCGCAACGCCGCCGTGATCCCGCCACAACCGTAATGCCCCACCACAAGAATGTGCTCCACGCCGAGTACGTCGACAGCGAACTGGACCACCGAGAGGCAGTTGAGATCGGTGTGCACCACGAGGTTCGCGACGTTGCGATGCACGAACAGTTCGCCCGGCTGGAGCCCGACGATCTCGTTGGCGGGAACCCGGGAATCGGCACAGCCAATCCATAGAAACCGGGGAGCCTGCTGACCCGCCAGCGCCGAGAAGAAGTTCGGGTCGCGGGTGACACGAGCGGCTGCCCACGCACGGTTCTTCACGAACAACTCGTCGAGTGACGTCATCGTTTCAATCCTAGCAGCACGGCGCCTCCGCCGATGAGTGTGATACCCAGCCAGTCTCGCGGGGAGAGACGCTCACCGAGTACAAACGTGCCGAGCAAGGCCACCAGCACGACGCTCAGCTTGTCGATGGGTGCAACACGCGACGCATCACCGAGCTTGAGAGCCCGAAAATAACAGACCCAGGATGCGCCAGTTGCCAGGGCGGACAGCACCAGGAACCCCACGGTCTTCCCGTCGAGCGTGAGCGGACTCTGCCATCGCCCTGTCGAAACTACAAAAACCGCCAGCACCATGACGATGACCACGGTCCGGACCAGCGTCGCGAAATCGGAATCGATCCCTTCGAGGCCGATCTTCGCGAAGATCGCCGTGAGTGCGGCGAACACTGCCGCAAGGAGCGCCCAGGTCAACCACGAACCGGATGTCGCGGCGTCGTTCATCGATTCCTCGTCCGAAACGGGAATGTCGAGTTGCAATAGCTCACGGCGGTGACGACCCCCGGCGCGCGGCAAGTGCGCCGCCCGCCGTGGCGGCCGCAATCCGTGCGAACACCGCGAAGACGAAGGCAGGATCAGTCGGCACCGCCGCCACCACGAGCATCGCAGCTTCCAACGCGCCGGCAAACAGTCCGGTGATGAATCCATGCATCGTTCCGAGCGAGGGAACGGGGCGCGCGACCCACCATCCGGCGCCGACCCCGACCACGATGCCGCCGACCACGGCAACAATCTGCGCAGCCGTCCGGGCAAATACGGCGGCGGATGCCTTGTCGGAAGGACCAAACCAGGCTGTCACCACGGCAAGGAACGCGATCGGCAGCAACTCGATCAGCAGGGCACCCAGCAACACACGGCGGAACCGGACGTTCATGCCCAAACTCGCGGGAAACGGGTGGGTGGCAGGATGCGGAACTGCCGCGGCATGTCGGGAGTTAAGGCGTTGTTCGAGTTGCACGCAAATGGTCGGCTGGACTAAAGAGTCGCTGTGCAAACGCCGATTCTTCAGACGAATCCCCATCATCTCCGCCCCGCAAGGATAGCCATGTCCAACCAGTTCCTGCTCGCCCTGGCTCCAGCGCTCCTCGTCGCGGCCTGCGCCGACCAGGCCGCGTCGGTTGCCGAGGAATCCGTCCAGCCCGGCACCACGGCGCAGTCAGCGGTCTCCGCGCTGCGTCTCAGGGTGACACCGGGGTCGATCGCGATCGCGGTCGATTCCGGCACCCAGCCACAATCGGCAAAGGCTTCGGTGTCGATCAGCGGTAACGGACAAGCGTACAAGCAGTCGTGGACCGCCACCGCCCGGAAACCCTGGACCGTCTTCGTGACCCAGTCCGGAAGGGGCAATGGCATCGTACGGTGGAGCCGCGACGTTGCCGCGCTTCGTCCTGGGCTGTATGTCGACACCATCACCGTCAGCGCAGGCTCAGCCAACGGATCTCCCGCACGAGTCATCGATTCGGTGAGAGTGAACGGTGGTGCGGTTGTCCCCCCGCCGCCACCACCGCCACCACCACCACCACCGCCGCCGCCAACGGGACCGCGGGCCGACCTGGGATTGAATGCGAGCCTGCACGGCCGGCGGATATTTCCAGCCACCGATCCGTGGAACACGCCGGTGGATGGTGCGCCGGTCGACCCGAACTCACTCGCGATACTCACCGTCATCGGGCTCACCAAGCGACTGCATCCCGATTTCGGGGCAAGCTGGAACGGTGGCCCGTTCGGCATTCCGTATATCGTCGTGCCCGATGATCAAGCCCGGCAACCTGTGAGTTTTACCTACGCCGGCGAAAGTGACGCAGGCCCCTACCCGATTCCCCCAAACCCGCCGATCGAACCGGGCGGCGACCGTCACCTCCTCATGGTCACGCGCGACGAGTTCAGGCTGTTCGAACTGTTCAGTGTGCAGACGGGCTCACCATGGCGCGCGGGCTCGGGCGCGATTTTCGACCTGGTCAACGGCACCACGCGGCCTGCTGGCTGGACGTCTGCCGACGCCGCCGGCCTGCCGATCTTCCCGGGGCTGGTGCGGTACGACGAGGTCGTGGAGCAGGGCGCGATCAATCATGCGCTCCGGTTTACCGTCACCCGCAGTCGCCGCGCCTACATCCCCCCGGCTCGCCACTGGGCAAGTTCGAGCACCGACCCGCTCCATCCGCCGATGGGGATGAGGGTCCGGCTCAAGGCCTCGTTCAACATCGCCGGCTACCCGGCGCAGGCACAGGTGATCCTGCGTGCGCTCCAACGCTACGGGATGATCGTCGCCGACAACGGTGGCGACTTCTTCCTCAGCGGCACAGCCGACGCACGCTGGAACGACGCGGTGATCTCGACGCTCAAGCAGGTGAAAGTCTCAGACTTCGAGGTGATCCGGATGACGGGCATGGTCACGCCCTGACGCCTGATCATTCGCGGATGCGCGAATCGCCGGTCGCCCGTTCCCTGGGTGGCCGGCGATTTCGCCGTGAACGTCGCGTCACACCACGGTCAACTGGAGAGCGTGGCCTTCACCGTCATCGGTACACTCGACAGCGCCCTTGAAATGATGCAGCCAGTCTTCGTTTCCTCGGCGATCCGGGCAAACTCGTCGCTGGGAATCCCTGATCCCGTGCCGCGAGTGTCCAGGTCGATACCGATGATCTGGAAACCTTCACCGACCATTCCCAGGTGCACGATCGCATCCGTCTCCACATGTGCCACGGCATGTCCGGCCTTCGCGAGGGAAGCTGCGAACGCCATCGAGAAACAGGCGGCATGCGCCGCTCCAAGCAGCTCCTCGGGATTGGTGCCGGAAGCGGACTCGAACCGGGTGCCAAACGAATACGGGCCTTCGAACGCTCCACTGCCGAGGCTCACCTTTCCAGTTCCAGACTTCAGGTCTCCGTTCCAGCGTGCTGTTGCCTTCCGATCCATTTTTGCTCTCCTCATGCATTGGGGAAGTCAGGCCGACTTCCGTTGATTGCAGCCGATCACCCTACCTGCGGCGTCGGGCCGCCGTCCCGAGCAGTGCACCCATGATTCCGCGCGCCACCACCCCGACCACCGTCCGGGCCATCGAGGACTTGAGCACCTTGTCGAGCGTCGACGGCGGCGCCTTGGTGGCACGCTCCGCGCTGTGCAGGTGGAACGGCAACCGGGGCCTCTGCTGCAGTACGTGCGGCGCGGGCTGCGAGGATCTCCCGCGCGCTCTCGCGGTCGACTGGCTTGGCGTACTCGCTCACCTGCCGGGAGCGGCTCATGGCAGTGGTCAGCTCGGCGTCTGCCAGCGGGCTCATCCGGCCGCGCGGTGGTACCATCATCGTGGCGAACGTCGGCGTGGGCGTACCCTTTGGCGTGAGCACCGTCACCAGGGCCTGACCGGTCCCAAGTGTGGTCAGCTCCCGATCGATGTCGTAGAACGAGGTGCGCGGAAACGTTCGCGCCGCCGCCCGCAACGCCTTCTCGTCGTCGGGCGTGAATGCCCGAAGCGCGTGCTGCACCCGGTTGCCGAGCTGGCCGAGGATGTCAGCCGGGATGTCCTTGGGGCTCTGGGTCACGAAGAACACCCCGACTCCCTTGGAACGCACCAGCCGCACGACCTGTTCGACCTGCTCGCGAAACGCCTTGCTGGACCCATCGAACAGCAGGTGGGCTTCGTCGAGGAAGAACACCAGCTTGGGCTGGGCAAGATCACCGACCTCGGGCAGGGTGTTGTACAGTCTTGCCAGCATCCACATCATGAACGTCGAGAAGAGCGCCGGTTTGTCCTGGGTGTCGGAAAGCTCGAGCATGCTGATGACGCCCCGACCATCGCGATCGACCTGGAGCAGGTCGTCCAGGTCGAATTCCGGTTCGCCGAAGAACTCGCCAGCACCCTGGGCCTCGAGTTCGACCATCTCGCGCAACAGCACACCCACCGTCTGCTTCGACATGCCACCGTAGCTGGCCAGCTCGCCTGCACCATCCTGCACGAGATACTGCAGCACCGATCGCAGGTCCTCGAAATCAAGCAGCAACAATCCGTTGTCGTCGCAATACTTGAACACCAGCGTGAGCACACTGGTCTGGGTGTCGTTCAGGCCGAGGACCCTGGAAAGGAGCAGCGGACCGAACGACGACACCGTCGCACGCAGCTGGGCACCCTGGCGACCGGTGAGGCTGAGGAACTCGACCGGGAAAGCCGGTCGGCTCCCACGCGTATCCGGTGGCGAGCACCCGCTCGTCGATCTTGGGGTGCGCCGCCCCCGCAGCCGCGACGCCCGAGACATCGCCCTTGACGTCGGCAAGAAATACCGGGACTCCGGCCGCCGACAGTTGTTCGGCGATCAGCTGGAGCGTCCTGGTTTTTCCGGTGCCGGTGGCACCCGCGATCAGGCCGTGCCGATTCATCATCGCGAGCGGCACGGTCACCAGCGGTTCGGGGTGCGTCGTTCCGTCGTGGATGACGGCGCCGAGCACGATGCCCGGACCATTCCGGCCAAATGCGTCGCGCGCTGCGTCGATCACGTCCTGGTTCATGGGGATCATCCGTGGCGAGAATATGCCGCGACGAAGCGCACGGCACGACTGGGGCGCGTCGTTGAAGAAAGCACCGAATACTTCGTACCGCCAACGCAAACCGGCCCCGCTCAATGAACGGGGCCGGCGTGATCTTGCGGAGGATCCGGCGGTTAGCGGTTGCCCGCCTGCTTCTTCGCCGCCTCCTGGGCTGCCTCGCTCGCGTAGATCGCGATCTCGACGCGACGATTGGCCTGACGCCCGGCATCGTTGTCGTTCGGCGCGACCGGCTCGGTCTCGCCAAGTCCCATCGTGCGAAGCCGCGAGCGCGACACGCCCTGCGTCACGAGGTAGTTGGCTGCGGCGGCGCTCCGGCGCTCCGACAGCCCGAGATTGTAGGAATCGGTGCCACGATCGTCGGTATGACCGACAATCAGCAGGTCGGAGTCGGCGTAGCTGCCGAGACTGTTCGCCAACGTGCGGAGATTCTCGCGAGCCTCGGACCGCACCGCGTCGGAGTCGTAGTCGAAGAGGAGGCCCGAGTCGAAGGTCACCTGGATCCCCTCGCCCACCCGTTCGACCTTCGCACCCTGGATGTTCTGCTCCAGCTCCTTGGCCTGCTTGTCCATCTTGGCGCCGATGATGGCACCTGCGGTCCCACCGACAACCGCGCCGATGATGGCACCCTTGGTGGTCGAGCCCGCCACCTTTCCGATGACACCGCCGACGACAGCGCCGCCAGCAGCGCCCGCTACCGCGCCGGTCTGGGTCTTGGTTGCACAACCGGCAGTCGCGAGCATCGCGATCATGAGGGACGCCGAAAGAGCCTGATGACGTGTGGCCACAAATACCTCGCCTGAAACGGGAATCAAGTGTTGCCCTGACCACAAAAGGACGTCGGACCCCCACTCCACCTGCACACGCGATCGCCTGCGCAGGGTTGACTGCCCCATCCCGGCCCGGTAGAGTAGCCTCGCAACACACAATTGATTCACGCGGGTGGGCCATCTCGGAAGCCGGTGCAAGTCCGGCGCGGCCCCGCCACTGTAAGAGGCCCGAGTTCACTCGGTGTTGTCCGCTCCATCTGCCACTGGAAAACATCCCGGGAAGGCGAGCGGTACAGCCTCGCAGCCAGGAGACCTGACCATCCGCGCATCACGTCCCAAGCAGCGACATTCCGTCGCTGGCCTGCGGCGTGTCCCATCAGGGGTGACGGCGGTCACCCGGACGAGGAACAGATGCGTACTCCTGCCTTCCGCCTGGCATCGCTAGGCGTGACCTCCATCATCATGTCCGCAGCCGCGCCGCTGGCCAGTCAGGCCGGGACGGACAGCACAAGTCGACCCACCCTCCCGCCCATCATCGTGACCGCAACCAAGGTTCCCATCGCGGCAGTCACTGCCTCGACCACGGTGCTGCGGGGCGACGAACTCCGCCGGCAGGGAATCATCACCCTGGGCGCCGCGCTGCAGCTCGTCCCCAGTCTCGCGGTGGTGCAGACCTCGTCGATGGGAACGCGGACCTCGGTGTACACCCGCGGTGGCGAAAGCGGTTACACCCGGGTGCTGGTCGATGGCGTGGCGGTCAACGATCCGGGTGGTGAGTACGACTATGCCAACCTGACCATCGACGATGTCGACCGGATCGAGGTGATCCGCGGCCCGTCGAGCGTGCTCTACGGTACCGATGCGGTGAGCGGCGTGATCCAGGTGTTCACCCGCCACGGGCGGGGACCGGTCCGGATCGAAGGCGAGGCACGCGCTGGAAGCTTTGGCTCTCGCGCCGTTCACAGCGCGGTATCGGCGGGTGGTGGGGAGACGGGTTACCGGATCGGCGTGGGCCACACCCAGACCGATGGCATCCACGCCTTCAACAGCGCTTACAGCCAGACATTCATCAACGGCACCGGCCGGGCCAGCCGACCCGACATCGGGGACATCGCCATCGCGCTGCACTACTCCGATGCGAAGGTGCAGGTTCCGACCAACGGCAGCGGGGCGGTTGTCGACCGCAACGCATTCCAGTCAGGAGAGCGGGTCACCGTCGGCGTCGACCTGGGCCGGCAACTCGCTGATCGGGTGGAGGCACGGTTGCTGCTCGCTGAACATCGAACCGACGGGGGATTCACCGACCGGCCCGATGATATCGCCGACAGCGTCGGCTTCTTCGCCCAGACCAATGTCGATCACGTATCCCGACGAAGCGCCGACTTCCGATTCAACGTGACAGTCGCCCGCAACACCGTGGTGACCGTCGGGGGGTTGGCGGAACAGCAACAGCAGCGGGGCACCCTCGACACCGACAGCGAGTTCGGTCCGTTCTCGAGCACGACCGACGTCGATCGTGTCACGCGCGCCGGTTATGTCCAGCTGGTGGGCGCTGCATCCTTCATCGCGTGGAACGCTGGCGCACGCATCGATCACAGCAGCGTATTCGGGACCTTCGGCACCTGGCGTGGTGGCGTCGCAATCACCGCGTCCCCGACGACCCGTTTGCGGCGCCGTGGCAGGAACAGCCTTCCGCGAACCGACCTTCTACCAGAACTTTGCCACGGGCTTCGTGGTCGGGAATCCCGACCTTCGCCCGGAACAGGCAACGAGCTGGGAGATCGGTATCGACCAGTACGCTGCCGGACGCACGGTGCTGTTCCGTGCCACCTGGTTTGCACAGCAGTTCACGGATCTGATCGAATATTCATTCGGTACCGATCCGTCGGTCCCGAATTATTTCAATGTCGCTGGTGCCGAGGCCCGTGGCCTCGAGCTCGAGGCATCGGCGACGCTGTCCGGGCGGGTTCGCGCCGACCTCGGTTTCACCTGGCTACACACCGCAGTCACGGATGCGGGTCTCGACGGCACGCCCACCGGCTTCTTCCTCGACGGCGTGGCACTGCTGCGGCGCCCAGCGCACAGCGCCGCAGCTGGCGTCTCCTGGACGCAGCGGTGACGGCACCGGGGTTCGGGTGCAGGCAGTGCACCAGGGCAGCCCGCGAGGACCTGGACTACGCCGCGAACGCCCGGGCCGTCCTGCCTGCCGTGACCACCGTCGATCTGTCGGCGAATGCTGCCGTGCGTCGGCCATCAGCGGGGCACCCCGGGCTGAGCGTCACGGCACGCCTGAGCAACGCACTGGACGAGCGGTACGAATCGGTGCTGGGCTTCCGATCCCCCGGTCGCGCGTTCACCATCGGGCTCGGGATCCACTGACACAGTAATGCCCGGGTGCCATTGATCTGACACCCGGGCTCCTGGCCACGCTCGAAATCGATGGCGGCTACATGGCCAGGATGGCCCTGGCAATCACCATCCGCTGGATCTCGCTCGTGCCCTCACCGATCGTGCAGAGCTTGACGTCACGGTAGTACTTCTCGGCGGGATACTCCTTGATGAATCCGTATCCACCGTGAATCTGCACGCCCTTGTCGCTGGCACGCACCGCAACCTCTGATGCATACAGCTTGGCCATCGCCGACCACGTGGTGGTCCGGTCACCGGCGTCCTTCGTGCGCCGCTGCACGGTAGCACAGCAGGCGCGCCGCCTCGATCTCCGTGGCCATGTCGGCCAGCATGAACTGGATCGCCTGGAAACCGGCGATCGACTGCCCGAATGCGGTGCGCTGCTTCGCGTAGGACGCGGGCTGCCTCGTACGCACCGCGCGCGATGCCCACGGCCAGCGCGCCGATCGAGATCCGTCCGCCGTCGAGCACCTTCATCGAGTCGATGAAGCCGTAGCCGACCTTGCCGAGCACGTTGTCGCGCTGGCACGCGGCAGTCCTCGAGCACCAGCTCGGCCGTGTCCGACATCCGCATGCCGAGCTTGTTCTCCTTCTTGCCCGGGCGGATGCCGTCGCGATCCATCTCGACGGCGAACGCGGTGATGCCGTGCTTCTTGTCGTTGCGGTCGGTCACCGCCAGCACGACCGCGACATTCGCGTGGGTGGCGTTCGTGATGAAGTTCTTGGTGCCGTTGAGCACCCATCAGTCGCCGTCGCTGCACCGCCATGGTGTGCATTCCCGAAGCGTCACTCCCTGACGACGGTTCGGTGAGCGCCCAGCAACCGATCCATTCGCCACTGGTGAGCTTCGGAAGGAAGCGCTGGCGTTGCTCCTCGTTGCCGGCGAGATAGATGTGTCCGGCGCAGAGCGAGTTGTGGGCGGCAACAGCCAGCGCCACGCCCGACTCGACGACCGCCAGCTCCTCGATGATGTTGACGTAATCGACGTACGACAGCCCGGCGCCGCCGTACTTCTCCGGGAAGATGGCGCCCAGCATGCCGAGTTCGCCCAGCTTTCGCATGACGTCGACCGGAAAATGCTGTGCCTCGTCCCATTCCATCACGTTCGGCTTGATCTCCGCTTCGGCAAAGTCACGCACCATCTGCTTGATCTGGTCCTGCTCGTCGGTCAGGCTGAAGTCCATCGCTGCTCACTCCGGTGGTTTCGACTCGGGATCGCGGGACATGACTGGCGCAAACTACCGGGTGCCGGGGGACGGCGGCAGGGTGGATCCTGGCCGCTCGGTGACGACTCGCCCTCACGGGATGGGGTGCGCGACGCCGGCCAGCTGGACGATCGCCGCCAAGCGTGGTCTGGGCGGCGTTCAACCCCAGCCGAAAATCGTCGTCGGAGAACGTCGCGAATACGTCGGTCGGTTGGTGCCAGTGTGGGTCCCATCCACGACCGATCTGCGAAAGCCGCTCATTCTCGCGGAGGGAAACGGCGGGAGCGACATCGGCGAATGGTGCAGAATCGGTGTTGCTCATGCGGTCGCCGACAGCTGCGGGGTAGTCGGTGGCATATCGATCGTTCGCCGCCCGCAGGATCCAGGCGAGCCGCTGCGATTCGGATGCCATGGTCGATCCGCCCGCAAACTCGATGTTCACGTCTGCCTCGGCGCGTTGCACGGCGCTCACTTTTCCCGGTCGAGTCGGGCATGCCGTGATCGAACAGCATCATGTCGTGCTGGATCACTCCGAGCCAGCGGGGTTCGGGATAACGCCCTGAACCTTCCGGATACTCCCGACCCTGCAACGGCCCGCGAGTGGCGACATAGGCGCGGCTCCCGTTGAGCCCGGTCTCCTCATTGTTCCACAGCACGAAGCGGATGGAACGCTCGCTGGTCACGCCCGGGGCATTGAGCACGCGGGCAAGCTCCAGCACGATCGCCGTGCCCGAGCCATCGTCGTTCGCTGCCTCACCGAAGCCGTGACCATCCATGTGGGCACTCACGATATACATCTCGTCGGGACGCGTGGTGTCCGATCTTGGTGCAGTACACCTGCTCGCGCTTGCCGGGTGTGTCGGGTTGGGCATTGAGGACACGCAGCGCCGAATCCGGCTGCAGTTCCTGGCGGGTGTTGACGCCGGTCGGGCCTCGGTTCCCCTTCTGCGCCGGCATGAAACGCGGCGCTGGGGCCGGAGCGGTCGCGGGGCGCGGCGTGCTCGGCGCCGCCGCGGCGTTCGCCGGCGAGCGCAGCTGCTGCCCGGTGTACTCGTACTCCATGCGCTCCGGCGCGCAGCCGTATGGATCGCAACTGTTCGGCGATCCAGTCGATGGCAGCACGGTTGCGGTCGGTTCCCTGACGCCGATCGCCGAACCGGGTGAGACCCCGGATCGATTCCTTGTAGCGTGAAAGCTCCAATTGGGCCACCAGGTTGCGCGCGGCGTCGGCAGTGCCGGCAGCGGGCGCATCCTGTGCGCCCAGCCGTGGGCCAACGGCGAGCAACGCAATCACGACGCAGGCTGAAGCAAGGCGCGAACGGACAACGGGCACGGGAATCTCCGGGTTGACAAGCCGGAATGGATTCTAGCGGCGATCGAACTCGATCACGAATCGACCCGGGCTGGCAGAATCCACAAGGCGGAATCCAACCCGCTGGCTGAGCCCGATTGCCCACTCCACCTGCGCCTCGAAATCGCAGATCAACGTCATCTGGCGAAGAAGGGGTCCGCTGAGGATCCGGTTCCGGTCGGCGATTGTCGAGCTTGCCTGCTCCCCGTTGAACTCATGGGCATCGGTCGGGAAGAGCCTGACGATGAGGATGGCGTCGCCGCTGACGGCAACCGGCTCGCCGGACCCGCACTGGATGACTGGCGCGCTCGCATAGCCGATGTTGATGTTCGGCGTCACTCCACCGCGCAGCGTGAACGTGACCGACGAGTCGGTGGCGTCGACGGCGTCGAGAATCGACACCGGCGGCGCCGCGTCACCCGCACGGACGATCGTGACGGTGTCGAATGTCGGCAGGACACTCACCGGAGCCGCCGGCAACGAGTCGGCCGGTGGGGCTGGAGGAGCCCCACCGCATCCGCTCGTGATGGCGAGCAGGCACGCACAGCGATGCCACCCGCTCACCGAGTCGCGTCATGCTAGGCGATGTCCTTGGAGTCACCGTCATCGAGGATGAAGGTCACCATGAGGTTGACCTGAAATTCCACGATCTTGTCGCCCTCAACCCGGACCGACTGCTCCTTGACCCATGCGCTCCGCACATTGCGCAGCGTCTTCGTGGCACGGCTCATTCCGGTGTGGATGGCATCCTCGAAACCCTTCTTCGAGGTTGAACTGATCTCGGTCACGCGTGCGATGGACATCTTGTGCTCCTCTGTGTTGAGACGACAGTTGGTCACCGGGGCGACGCCTTTGCTGACGTGCCCCGACGGATCAGGCGCACATCGCTCAGCCCCGCTGGGCGATCGCTTCCAGCGCCTCCCAGCGCTCCATCAGCCCTGCGATCTCGTGCTCGACAGCCGTGAGCTCGAGTGCCGCCCGGGCGCGCAACGCGTCGTCACGCAGCACGTCGGGGGCCGCCAGGCGGGCGAAGAGTTCGTCGCGGACCTGTTCTCGTGCGTCGATGCACGCGGGCAGGCCGCCAAGTTCCTCCCGCTCGGCCATGCTGAGACGCCTGGACCGTGGCGTGTCGCGTCGAGTCTGCGGTTGCGGACGGGCAGGCGGCGATTCGGACGGACGTGATCCGGTGGCAACCTGCCGCCGCCAGTCGGAGTAGCCGCCGACGTACTCCCCGATCATGCCGTTTCCCTCCATCACGATGGTGCTGGTCACCACGTTGTCGATGAACTCGCGGTCGTGACTCACCAGCAACAGGGTTCCGGCAAACTCGCCGAGCATCCCCTCCAGCATCTCGAGCGTCGGGATGTCGAGGTCGTTCGTCGGCTCGTCCATCACCAGGACGTTGAACTGGCGGGTGAAGAGCCGGGCCAGCAGCAAGCGGTTGCGCTCGCCGCCTGACAGCACGTTCACCGGCACCCTCGCACGATCCGGCGTGAACAGGAAATCCTGCAGGTAACCGAGGACGTGCTTGCGGGTTCCACCGATGTCGATGAACTCGCCACCATCACCGACATTCTCGATCACCGTGCGATCGGGATCGAGCTGTTCCCGCAACTGATCGAAGTACGCCACCGCCAGCGACGTGCCGTGACGAACCGTGCCGCCGTCCGGCGCCAGCTCGCCGAGCAGCAGGCGTATGAGCGTCGTCTTGCCTGATCCATTCGGGCCGATGATGCCGATGCGATCGCCCCGGAGAATCGTGGTGGTGAAGTTGTTGACGATCTGATTGGCACCGTGGGCGAATGTCAGGTTGCGTGCCTCCACCACCATCCGACCCGATCGTTCAGCATCCTGGGTTGGCAGTCGTGCTGTTCCGACCCGTTCCCGCCGGGCGGCACGCTCTGCGCGAAGCCGCTCGAGTGCTCGCACCCGCCCCTCGTTGCGGGTTCGACGGGCCTTGATGCCGGTCCGGATCCATTCCTCTTCACGCGCCAGTTTTCTGTCGAAGAGAGCTCGCTGCCGCTCCTCCACCTCGAGTGACGCCTCCTTGAGCTCGAGGTAGGTGCCGTAATCCGCGCCCCAGTCGGAGAGCACTCCGCGGTCGAGCTCCACGACGCGGGTCGCCAGGCGGCGGATGAATGCGCGATCATGGGACACAAACACCAGGGCGGTGCCTCGCTCCACGAGGTAGGTCTCCATCCACGCCACCGCATCGACGTCGAGGTGATTGGTCGGCTCGTCGAGCAGCAGTACGTCGGGATCGTCCACCAGCGCGCGCGCCAGGAGCGCCTGTCGCTTCCGACCGCCCGATGCAGCCGCAAATGGTGATTCGGGATCGAGACCCAGATGCGATAGCACGGTTTCGACGCGAGTGTGGGCCTGCCACGCATCCGCGGCCTGCAGTGCCTGATGGAGGCGATCGAACTCCGCCATGGCCGCATCGCCGTGATCGGTGGCGATGCGATGTGCCGCATCGTGGTAGCGCGCGAGCAGCACGCCGATCGTCCCGAGTCCACCGGCGACGACATCGAACATCGTGCCCTCTGCACGAACCGGGACGTCCTGCTCAAGCCTCGTCACCCGCAACCCGCTCCGTCGGACGACCATCCCCTCGTCGGGTGCAAGCGTACCTTCGAGGATCCGGAGCAACGTGCTCTTCCCGGTTCCATTGCGACCAAGTAGCGTGACCCGCTCGCCCAACTCGATCGCAAGATTTGCATGATCGAGCACGGGGTCATCCCCGAATGCGTGCGTCACGTCCTGCAGAGCCAACAACGCCATCACAAACCTCCACCCCGTCGGACAGTCGACGCGCGGGACGATAACAGGGCGCGACTGAACGACCACCCTTGTGTCTTCGGTATTTGTTCGGTATGGTACGGCAGCTTCTTCTGGAGTCCGTGATGCTGGTGTCTCTCCCGCTGCTGAGCGTGCTGGCCCGTCACCCCGTTCCGCCCCGCGTTCCCACGACCCGCTATCGAGTCTGTCCCGAGTGCAGTGGGCCGATCGTGCCTGCGTCGGGATGCGTCACCTGCGCTGCGTGCGGCTGGGGGCGCTGCGGATGATTCCGTCGTATTGCTCGCGCCAACGCATCAGCCCGAACTGTTCGTACCGTCCAGCCCAGGCCTCGTGCACGTAATCCTGACGCGCCGGGCCAGCTCAGGTGCCGACGCGCCGAAAGTAGCTCACCAGGTCGGCGGCACTCGGGAGCATCCAGCGGTCGAGGAAACCAAAGGCGCCGTCCGCCCTCAGAGTGGCATATCCGTGCATCACCGACCAGAGGCCGACGGCGTTCCTGATTCCGTCTTCGGGCGTTGACGACGGATCGACGGCATCGATCGCCGCGGCCAGTTCTGCAAAGGCCCCGCGCTCGGCTTCGTCGAGCCCGGGGTGCCGCTTCGCTGCGCGGAGGCGTGGACCGAACATCACCCGCACCAACCCGGACTCACGGGCGACGAATTCGCAGTACGCCACCCCGATTGCCTCGAGTCGCCGTTCACTCTCTGCTTCGCTCGAAGTTGCTCGGATCAGTTCGGTCAGCACCCGGAACCCTTCGGCTGCCACCGCGCCCAGCAGGGCATCCTTGTCCTCGAAGTGCCTGTACGGCGCGTTAGCGCTTACCCCCACTTCGCGTGCCGCCTGGCGAAGCGACAGGGATTCGGGATCGCGGTCGAGCAGGAGTCGGCGGGTCGCATCTATCAGCGCCGATCGGAGATTGCCATGGTGATAGCGGTTCTCGGACATCAGTCCCACCGTTGAATGTGTATATCCCACACATGCCCGCCCTCGGCATGTTGACATTACCTACTTACGCACGTCTCCCGAGACCAGTTCCCGAAGTGACATCCCGAAGACTTTCTCCGCCGAGGTTACGGTCGCCTCAGCGCGGGCAGTTCGGGTCTGCCACATTTTCTCCATCGTGGCCCGTGTGTACACCGTGACCCGCAGGTGCACCCCGAACCGGTCGAGCAGTCCGTCACTAGCTGCGACGAATCGATCCCCCCAACGGCGCACGGCATCCTCGCAATCCGTCACTACCACGACGTGAACCGGTTCGCCGATACCCTCCGCCGGCGGCCCCCCCGAACCGACGATTGCCACCGCAAGCACCCCGGCTGTACCGGCCGCGACAGCACCCAGCTCGGCCCGCAACGCCGGCCTGTAATCGGCCTCGGCCCGAATCACTGCCTTGATCGCTGACACAAGACGATGCGACGCCACGAGCGCGTACATCCGCTCGTGGCTCGCACCAATCCGCTCCACCACGCCAACTTCGACAAGGTCCCGGACAGCCAGATCAATCGACCGGTAAGCCATCACCGCCCTTCTGGCGATTGCCTGGGTGGACAGCGGAACCGTCGAGGTAGCCAGAGCCCTCAACACCGCAAGCTTTCCCCTGGTACCCATGATTGCATCCAGGGGACGAAGGGCAGCGGTCGCGACGCGTGTTTTGGTCATATATAAAGTATAAACATTGTTACTTTATTATCATAGCTGCACGCGAGTGATGAGTTAACGTCACCGACGCAGCGATCCTCGTGATCGTTTCCCCGATCTTGTTGTTTGGCGTCGATGCTCCTGCGGTGATCCCGATAATGCGAGCATCACCTAGCCAGCCAGCCTCCACTGTTTCGGACTTGGTCGCCACCGGCTGGTGCCGAATCGTGCCGGCCTCGTGATCGATCCCGGTCGCATCTTCGATGTGGTAAGCCCGAACCCCGTGGCTCAGGGCCAGTGCGGCGAGTGCGCAGGTGTTGGACGAGTTGTAGCCGCCCACGACCACCATCACGTCGACCTGTCCCTTCAGGAGCTCGTCCACCGCATCCTGGCGCTCCTGGGTCGCTGAGCAGATCGTGTCGAACGAGCGGAAGTGGTCGGTCAGGTTCTCGACACCATACCGGCGAACCATCGACTTCCCCACCTCTGCCGCAATCGCGAGTGATTCCCCCGAGAGCATGGTGGTCTGGTTGGCGACCCCGGCCCTGACCAGGTCGGTGGCAAAGTCGAATCCGGGCGAGCATGCCTTCGCAAAATGGGCGCTGAGCGCCGCCGCGTCGCCGCTGCCCTCGATGAAGTCACAGATCATTCGTGCTTCAGCCATGTCGAACACGACGATGTACTTGCCGCCCTCGTGCTTGGTGACCTGACTGGCGGTGGCCTGCGTTTCCTCATGGTAGTGCTTGCCGTGGATGATGGCCGTGTAGCCGTCGCGGGCGTAGCTCTCGACGCGCTTCCACACGTTGAGCACCGACCCGCAGGTGGTGTCGACGAGGATGCAGTTGATCTCGCGCAGCCGCTTGAAGTCCCGCATCGTCACGCCGAATGCCGGGATGATCACGACGTCGTCCGGGGTGATCATTCCAAAATCGAACACCCCGTCGGCCCCTGGATAGAGGAACGTGATGCCCATCGCGCTCAGCTTCTCGTTGACATGGGGATTGTGAATGATCTCGCCGACGAGGAAGAGGCGTCGGTCCGGGAACTTCTTCCGCGTCTCGTAGGCGTAGTCGACCGCACGGTCGACGCCGTAGCAGAAACCGAATTCCTGCGCGAGCCGGAACGTGAGCGGCCCGATCACGAGTTCGTTGCCGTTGGCGCGAATCTCGTCAACGATCGTGCTGTGATAGTCAGCCGAGAGCTGTGCGTCGATGGCGCCCTTGAGGCCGAATCCGCGGCGGAAGTACGTCGATTCCATGGAGGAAGATAGTCCGCGGTCAGGGACAGCCGGCTGCCGTCGCGGTAACCGGCAGCTGCGCGAACGTGCCACGGAGCCGCAAAGTGTCGGTGGTGCCGGGTTTCGACATCCGCACGTCGACTTCGCCCGACGCCGTGGCACCGATGTCGAGAAGCGTCGACCGTTCCGCTGGTTGCGTGAAATCCGACGATCGTCGCCGAGTCGCGAACCCACCGAAACCCGACGGTGCCGCCGGGCCGCGGAATCGCGCCAACGTTGCCCGGTCCCACCACCGTGTGCGGACCACGCGAGAGGGTGCTCGCGACGTGGAGCACGAGGACGACGCCAGTGTCGGCCGAAACTCCCTGGACCAGGGCCATCCGGCTCTCGGGGCACCAGTTGAGCGTGGCCGGCAGAATCGTGCTGCCGCGATACCGCCCCCGCCAGTTGATCGCGATCTCGCCGCTGGACGGTTGACCCGATCGCCGGCGTGACTCGTTGCGCCACCACCATGCAACGGCCATGAGGGCACCGATCAGGGCAAGCAGCCCGATGACCCTGCGCCGGTTCACCACGGAGACCCGAAGACAACGTCGAACCGGGGCCCGCGGCCGGGCGCGCGGCTGAGTGGCTGGCTCAACTCAGCCCGGACCAGGCCGCCGACCAGCGACACACCCGCGCCGGCCCCGGCCAGGAACGGTGCAGACGAGAAATTCGCCATCCTGCCTGCCTGACCGGCATCGACAAAGACATATGGCGTGAAGGCGCGGCGTCCCGGGCGCGATGCTTCGACCTGCAGGGCCCACATCGCATCTCCTCGCGCGGTGCCGTGGTCATGACCACGCACGGTATGGAGCCCGCCGACGGCGAATCCCAGTTGCGGAATGACGTCGGAGCTCGACGCCCCCAGCCGGATATCGGCGCTCAGTATGTCGGTGATCACCTTGGGAAGCTGTACCTCGATCGCAGCCCGCACCCCGGCTTCGCCATCGACCGTAACCGCATCGCCGATCAACGACCAGCTCGGGCCATAGCGCCGATGATCGACACGAACCGACGCGCCGATCGCCAATCCTTCCCGAACTTGCGGATTGATCGGGAAGAACCCGTCGATCCCGAACACTCGCGGCAAGCCGGCACGGGCCGAGGTCGCCACGGCCTGATGGTCTTCGACCAGCGCACCAATCGTCAGTTCGCGCCCGGTGGAAAGCGATCTCTCGTGCGTCCACCGCACGCCGTGCGCCAGCGCGTAGTCGCCATCATCGTGCCCGATCAGGATACCCCGCAGAGAATTGCCGAAGGTAAGGCCGTGCGAAAACGGATCAAGATCGACGAGGTCGCGATGCACCGCGAGCGTCGTCCGCCCACTCGGTGCGTCGCGAACCATTGCAACGTTCGCCATGACGCGCTCGTCGGCGAATCCATACCGCACCGTGGCCCGCGCCTCGGTGAAGGAGATCGGCACCAGCGTTCGCCCGGTCGCGCCGACCGTGGTTCCCTGAACCCGGTTGTAGCGGATGAGGTCGGGAATCCTCGACCATGTGAGCCCCGTCCCCGTGCGCCCGGTCATTTCCCCCGGCAGCGCGTCGGCCATCCGGGCAAGCTCGGCGAACGCCCGCCGCAGTCGATCGCGGTCGGCGTCGCTGTCGTCGAGCACCAGCGAATCGCCCCACTCGGCATAGTCACTCAGCGAATCAGCAGGGGCACGGTGGATCTGGTAGCGTCCGCCGTTGGCGAGGTACCCCGTCCGGTTCCGGGGCCTGAGCGAATCGGGAGTCTCTGAGCGCCGTCTCCTTCCGCAACGAATCGCGGGTCGCCTGCTGCGATTCCCGGGTGGCTTGACGCCGTTGACGAGTCCGGGAAGGGGGCGTCAAACACGACCACCGTACCACGGTTGATCACGTAATCGTCAAACGTGGTGCGCGCCTCGAAGGGCACGACGGCGTCGACGCCGAACGGAATGGTGAAGCGCCCGGACAGCACCTGGCGATACGGCATCCAGTGAGCATTGTCCTGGAGGCCATACTCGAGGTCGGCATCGAGCTGCACGATCCGCGACACATATCCACTCTCACGCCGCGCACTCGCACTGTCCTGGGGAGTGTTGCCATCCGGCGTGGCCCATAATTCGGTGCCCACGAACCGGAAGGTGAATCGGGTGACATCGCCGCTCGCGACATCGAGCCACAGCGTGCCGGTGATGAACGCGCCCTGAGCCTGTTTCGGGGTGACCGTGACGCCGCGGATGGTCACCCGGCGACCAGCGGTCGCAATCGTGACCGAGTCGCCAGCTGCATAGCGGTAGAACCGGTCGGCGCCCGGTGCCAGCGGATGGGGTGCCGCGCGCTCGGGCGCCTCGCTGCCGAAGACCCGGATGGAATCGCCCAGCGTCCGCGGGACAAACCACGGTCGCCCAAAGCTCGACGTGAGGTCGATGCCCTCCATCCTGCTGGCGCTGCGACGGCCATCGAGGTCCACTCGAAGGTCATTGGGTAGCTGCCCACACGACCCGTCCCTGCTGCTCCTCCGCAGCCACGGGTGGAACATCTGCCCACCGCCGCTTTCCGACCCCGAACGACAACCTGTACCGGAGTGACGGCGGCATACGACTGGACAGTTGTGTCCTGCAACCGGTGCCGCAACATGGCACGAGCCACCAGGTCCCGGGTGGCTCGATCAGCGTAGGTGTTGGTGTCGGAACGACTTGCCTGGGGAGACCCGACCAGTGCGGCGAGCGTCAGGAGTTGGACTGCTGGTCCCATTTGGTCCGCCCGTCGCGATGGAGTCCGTAGGCACGCAAGCGCCGCCAGAGCGTGGTTCGGGAGATGCCAAGCGTCTTGGCGGTCTCGGCGAGGCGCCAGCCATGCGCCTCCAGCGACCGGACGATCGCGTCCTTCTCACGGTCGGCGAGGGTCGTCGGTCCTTCCCGTCGAGGGATGAATATGGCCTCGCCGATTTCCAGCGCGCCCACGCGCAATGGTGCCAACCGACCGCCGATATTGGCCAGTTCGGGCAGCAGGTCGTCCTTGTCGCTGGTCTGGTCGAGACCCGCCTCGTCTAGGACTTCGCGGGCAGACGCATTCACGTAGGTGATGCGGCCCTGCTGGTCGAAAACGATGACCCCCTCGTTGAAGGCATCGAGCAGCGCCTTGGCGAGCGGGGAGAAGACGGACGGAAGCGAGGGAGTGCTCATCGGTTGCGTCATGGAAGCACATACGCCCAGCGCACGCCGCTGGTTTCATTTGGGGACATCAAGCATACCGCCCTCGGCACGGAACCGGCATGGCAGGCCATCCATGACCGACAATCCAGCTCACTCCGCGCCGCACCCGCACTTCACCCGACGGGACGCAATCCGGGCCTGGCCCCTCGCCGCCGCCGTCGTGGGTCTGGTGGGCGCCGGCGCACTGGCGCTCGCGGGTGTGACCGGGATGCCCGTCCCCTGGGCGGAACCATCGCTGTTACTCCTTGCACTGTCAGCACTTGCGTGCGGGGCGATCGCTCTGGCCAAGTCGGAGGGGGTGGACGGCAGCGAGGCTGTGGTGGGCGTGGCGGCGGCATCTGCCGTCCTGCTCGCGCTGGGCGCGACAGCGGCGCCCTCCCTTGAGCCTTCGACTCTGGCGTTCGCGTTCACGTCACCGGCTCGATACGCACTCACGCCGATCGCGGTCCATCTTGCATTCGCCATTGGGTGGCCGCACCGCCATCGGTACTGGTTTGGAGTGGTGACAGGGTGGTACCTGATCCACCTCGCGATGTGGGTGGCGGTCGTCGGCGGTCTGATCGCCGAGGAGGCCCCGCTCGTCCGGGCCCTCGACGGAACGTTCCGGCAGGCGATCCTGGAGCCGGTTGGAACGGTCATCGCCCTGGCGGCCGCAGGGATCGCAGCGGTTTCCCCGGCCCGCCGTGCTTCCGAGCGGCGCGCGGCGTTGTGGTCGCTGGGCGCCATTGCCCTGGGCATGATTCCGCTGGTCGCGATCCGTTGGCTCGACGGGATCGATCAGGTCGCGCTCGAGGGGCTCCGAGCTATCGACCTGTCGCTGGTTGCGTTCCCATTGCTCGCCCTGGTGGGCCTCTCCACCCTGCCGTTCCTCGATGGCGCGGTGCGCGATTCGCGCGCGCTCGCCCTCGCACAGCGCGTTCTCGACGAGGGCACCATCCACGATGCACTGAACGCCGATTGCCGTCGTTTTGCAGCAGGAGTTCGACGCCGAGGGCGTGACGGTTCGCAGCGGCGACAGGCCGAGTGCCGAGCGATCGAACCGCGTGAGTGTCGGCGTGACCCGGGCCGCGAGTGCCAGTTCATCGATGACAGCCGAGGCCGAAACGTCGGACGACCGGCGGGTCCTGACCGCACCCATCGGACGCGCCAGCAGTCCCCTGGGCGAGGTTCGACTCGAGGCCCGCCACTCCGGCGCCTATGGTCGACGCGAAAGAGAGTGGCTGGTCGCATTCCTTGTCCCGGTTGGCACGGCACTGCGGGCGCGGAGTCGTGAGCAGTCGTGGGAGGTACGAACGCCACGAGTTGGCGAATGGTCTGGCGCGCGGCGCGGTGGAACTGGGCGCCGCTGCCAAGCTCCTGCCCAGGGCGCCTCACGATGGCGGCATGGCTGTTCCGCCGCCTGTCGACGCCCGCGAGGTGCTCGGGCAACTGGCCGATGGCATTGCGCGAGTGTCCCGTCAGGGTGATGGCCTCGAGCAGCAATCGCACGCGGCGCGCGAGCGCGCGCGCTGTGCGACCGACCGGATTGCGACGCTCGCTGGATGGGTTGCGCAAGCTCTCCAGCGACATTCGACGGCTGGCCTTGCACGGGGAGGACATCGACCTGAGCAACCAATCCGTTCGCGGTGTCGCGTTCCGCACCAACCTCCTCGCCAACAATGCTGCCCTCGAGGCTACCCGGGCGGGATCGGCGGGACGCACCTTTGGTGTGCTTGCCGAGGAGATCCGGCGACTCGCCGATGCGTCTGCATCAACGTCGGACGCGATCGGGGCCCGAACGGCGGATCTGGCGGGAGAGGTCGCCGCCGCAGTGAATGCGATCGACGAGGTTTCGGCTGCGCTGGCGGAGGCGATGCGTGAGGCCGAAGCGGGCGAACAGGCGGCCAGCCATCTCGGCACCGCGGCAGCGGAGCTGGAAAGTGCATCCCGTTCCCTGCGCCCCGCGCTCGAGGAGGCCAATGCAGTTGCTGAGCGCCGGTCAGCCCGGGATCAGCACCTCAGTGCAACGCTCGAGCGCTTCCTGCAGGACCGGATCGACATGGAACGTGCGCTCGTGGTGCACCACCGAGACACTCGACAAGGTCGGGGCGTCGCTCGAACGCCGGGCGCAGCAGGCCGTACCACGCCGCCATGTCGGCACGCTCGGCCAGAACCGCCCGTCCTGATCAGCGACGCCGGCCGCGGCCTCCCCCACGTTTCCCTGGAGGTCCGCGACGAGGTCCGTTGCCACCCCGTCGCGGGTCGGTCGCCCTTCACTGGCCCGCCTTTCCGCGCCTTCGGCGCCCGGGTCGGCTCGCGCCGAAGCAGTTCGCGCAGCGCGTCGAGTGATTCCGCCTGCAGCACGGCGTCACCGCGTTGTACCGCGAAGGCGAGTGGTCGGTCGAGTGCGGGAAGGTCGTCGGGTCGCACGCGCCGGGCCTGACCCTGTCGCAGCATCAACCGGGCGATCGGCTTGCCGTCGCGCACTTCGTAGCTGATCAGCGCGGCGTCGCCGTGGAGCCTTACGCTGCTCGGCAACCGATCGAGGTGTTCGCGAGCCGACTTCCGGAATCAGCGCGTTCACGTCGAGCACCACATTCGTCGACTGGAATTCATCCCATGACGTCACATCGGCGAGTTGCGCTCGCACCAGCTCGAGCAGCGATTCGTCTGACGCCTCTGTCAGTGCGCCGCCCGAGCGCCGCCAGTACTCCTGCAATCGCTCGGCGGCCCGATGCACCCGACCCTGCGACGGATGAACCACCGTGCCGGCCAGCAGTGTCCGCGCCAGCAACATCACCGCGTCCGGTTGAAGTGCCGCAGGAATCTCTCCGATCGACCCGCTCCATCCCCGACTCCAGCGTGAAACCGAAGTATCGAAGTCGGCGTGTCACGGCGAGGCCTTGCCGGGGCTTGCCACCGTCCAGGGCGAGCGAAGCACGACCCCACTCTGCGTGGCGCCGGATCACGTCGTGGGGAATGGTGGTGCCTTCGATACTCGCGCGCGGAATGCCCTGGCGATCGGCGAAGTACCGGATCGATCCCGACACGCCGCCCCAACTCTTCGCGACCGAGGTCTTCGAGACCCGCGCGTCGTGGCCGTCAACCGTTCGTTCGTCGATGACCAGGTCGAACGGCTGGAACTCCGCGATCAGCTCGATGAACGCCCTGCGCAACTCCCGGGTGACAGGCGGCAGCTGCGCGGGCAATTCGATGTCGAGTGCACGGTACGCCGCCGCCATGCCGAGTGCGCCTTCTTCGATCGCCTTCATCAGCACCCCACGAGCCTCCGCCCATCGCTCCAGTTCCGTTTCGTCGAACACATGCCGTGGCAAGTCCATGCACGTTGGACACACGCCCGAACCGGTTGACGGCCTCGGCAAGGAGATTGTACGTCGTGAGGTGATCGCTGCCCGGCACCACCACACCGTCGAGGTTGCGTTCCTCGCGCGTCATGCGGTGCAGCGAATCGATGCTGCTGGCCCCGGCCACCACTGGAAGCAGGTCGGGTCCGGCATGGAGGAGCAACTCGGCCCACGGGCGGTCCACCGGGAGAGCCTCGACCTGGCTGCCATAATCGGTGAGGCGACCATCGGCGATCAATCCGCGCTCGGTGAGTCGCGCAACCGCACGTCGATATGCTTCGCGGTCGAGGGGTACCGGAAGCTCGAGGTCGGTCGCATCGACGCCGATCGCGGCGCAGGTGAGCGCCACCCGCTCGGCGTCGCCTGCCAGCTGGAATTCCGGCGCAACCGGGCGGAGCGACGCGAAATCCAGGATGCGATCGGTGAGGATGAATACCGCACCGCCCGCCACTCTTCCGTGCACGCGGCCAGCCATCTGGAGTATCTCGTTGGCGCCGAGATAGAGGCGGTGGAGCACGTTGCGCCCGCGATCGACCACGTTGCCGTACCGGGCGTCGTAGATCACGACGGTATCGAGCCCCGGGACATTCAGCGCCGACTGTCCAGCGGCCGTCATCGCGAGCAGGAACGGCTTCGGCACCTCGCCCTCGAGGAACGGCCGGATGACGCGAATCGGCTGGCCACCATGATAGAAGGCGGCGTTGAGGCGGGGGAAGCGCGCACCAAGGTCCTCGCCAAGTCGCTCGACCTCGGCACGAGTCGGCAGGAACACCGCGACGCCACGACGCTCGCTGATGAACCGACGCACGGTGCGATCATCGAGGAACTGCTCGGGCTTCTTCGCGAGGACCTGGACCGTGGCGGCGAGGTTGGGATCGTACGCGCTGGTCTCGAGCACCTCGTCGCTTTCCAGGTAGCGCGCGTAGAACGCTGGATCGACGGTGGCCGACAGCCATATGTACCGGACCCCGATCCGCTTGCCGAGGGCGAGGCACAGCTCCAGCTCGGCCGATGTCTGGTGGATCTCGTCGACCACGATCGTGTCACGGCGGAAGACGAGGTCGTCGGTCAGCCATCGGCGTGCGATTCCGGTGGTGACCACGACCACGTTGCACTGCGATGTCTCGGGGGTCGCCTCGCGCTCGCGATTCACCACCCCCACCCTGAGTGGCTCGCCCAGGATCTCCTCGGCGATGAACCGGGTTGCAAGGGTCTTTCCGGTTCCGGTGCCGGCCACAATCCCGAACCGCTTGCCACTCCGCGCCCATTCCCTGAGGTCGGCGCCGTGCTCACGCTGCAGGACGGTGTCGAGGTCGGTGTGCAACGCGAGCTCGATCGTCTCGCAGGCGGCTCGTGTCGGGGCGATCACGATTACCCGACCACGGGGGTGCACGGCGCTGCGGTACGCCTCGGGATCGGGCGGCAGGATATGGTCGCGAAGCGGTTTCACGCTCCAAAGATAGCGGCGCCGCGGTCGTGGAAGTCCCGGCACGGCAACAACCTGTAGACCGCGCGGGTATACTTGTCCGGCGCCGGGGAGGCGCCAGTCGACACGATGCCTGGAGGGAAGATGCAAGGGAAGGTCTGCCTCGTAACCGGCGCCACCCACGGAATTGGGCTCGCCACCGCGCACGCGCTCGCGGCCCTCGGCGCCACCGTCCTGGTGCACGGTCGCAATGGCGTGCTCGGTCAGGAGGTGAGGGATGACCTCGCGGCACGGTATCCCGGCGCGACCATCAAGCTCTACATCGCCGACCTCGCCGTTCAGGCCGAGGTCCGACGCCTGGCCGATGAGATCAGGGCCGACCACAGCCGACTTGACGTGATGATCAACAACGCTGGGTCGTTCTTCATGCGGCGCACCACGACCGCCGATGGCATCGAGGCGACCTTCCAGGTCAATCATCTTTCGTATTTCCAGCTCACCAACGAGCTGCTCTCGCTGGTCACCGCCAGCGCGCCCGCCCGGATCATCAACCTCGCGTCGGAAGCCCACGAGCGTGTGTCCGACCCCGAAGACTGGGAAAGCCGGAAGGGCTACAACGGCATCACGGCATACTCCCGCTCCAAGCTGGCCAACGTGATGTTCACGTACGACCTCGCCCACCGTGTCGAGGGAAGCGGCGTGACGGTCAACTGCGTGCACCCCGGCCGGGTGAAGACCCGGCTGCTGGAGGCGTGGTTCGACCGCTGGTGGAGTCGCTGGGCGTGGCCGCTCGCGCAGCGCTTCCTCATCACCGCCGAGGAAGGCGCGCGAGTCGGTCGTCTACCTCGCGACGTCGCCGGAGGTCGAGGGCGTGACCGGCAAGTACTTCCGGCAGAAAACGCCATCCACATCGTCGCTGGTGTCGCATGACCCCGTCATCGGCGCACGGTTGTGGAACATTTCGCTTGCGCATGACGGGCGAGCTTCCCGAGGTGACGATCACCGGCGAGATCATCGCGGCACCCTGATACCTGGAGCAACGGCGGATGCGCGAATGGCCGGACCCACCGGGGTCCGGCCATTCGTTCTGTCGAGCAGCGTGCGAGCTACCAGCGGCCGTTGCTCCGCCCGCCCTGCTTCCTCGCCTGCTGCTCGCGTTCCTTGGCGCGTTCACGCTCGTACTTCTCACGATCCTTCGCGCGCTCGCGTTCATACTTGGCCCGCGCCTTCAAGCGTTCGGCTTCATACTTGGCCCGAGCCTTGTTCCGATCGCGGTCGTACCGGTCGTCCCGCCGCTCATATCGGTCATCGTCGTCGCGTCGTATCGATCGTCGTCCCGATCCCTGCGCCAGTCGTTGCGCTGGTAGCGGCTCCGGTACTCGGCCCAGTTCCGATCCCGCGGCTCGAGGAAGTAGTTGTCGCGGTAGGTGTACACGCGCACCGGGCGGGCGTTCCGGTAGGGCTGCTGGTAGTACCGGTTGCCCAGCAGGTACGCGGTCAGCGGGCGCCAATCCTGTCCGGTCCGTCGATAGTCGCCGTGACGTCGGGCGTCATAGGGCCGCACGATGATTTCGCGAATCGGACCGCGACCGTCGTTGCCCCGGCTCCTTGCGGCGTTGACGCCGGCCTCGATGATGGCCGAAACCTGTGATGCTGCGGGTGCGGGTGCCAGTGTCGTGAAGGCCGTGGCGGCTGCAATGGCGAGGATCTGGGAGCGCATGGTCGAACCTCCATGGAAAATCTCGTGTAATCGCCTCTCGACCACTGCTATTGCCAGCCCCATGCCACAACGCATGATGTTTTACTGCAAGGACTTGCGCGGTGCCTGAAGATCGGGAGTGTCCTCTTTCCGGGACATGCTGTCCCGCCTGAGGGTCATGTCGGCCCTGCCGCCGCTCGGTGGTAACTTGTGGGCTTCGTCGACCGACCTCCGTGGAGCGCTATCGTGGGAACGTTCAGGGTTACCGTGAGCAAGGACTACCTGGTGTTCTCGTCCGCTCACTTCATCACCTTTCGCGGGCACACCTGCGAATCATTGCATGGGCACAACTATCGGGTCGCCGTGACTGTTGAAGGCCCGATCGATTCGGAGTGCCTCTTCGTCATCGATTTCGCGATCCTGAAGCAGGTCGTTCGTCGCTACGTGGACCAGGTCGATCACCGGGTCCTCCTCCCGACGCGCAACAGCAAGCTCGGCTTCCGGGAGGAAGGCGGCATGACCTACGTCGAGTACTTCGGGGTGCAGACCTACCAGTTCCCGACTCGCGATTGTGCGATGATACCGATCGCCAACACGACGGCCGAGATGATCGCGGAGTGGATGGCCATCGGCGTGCGGGATGACCTGCTCGCGAGCGGAGCCCGGATCTCCTTCCTGGAGATCGAGGTCGAGGAGTCGTTCGGCCAGGTTGCGAGCTACAGCGAGAGGCTCGACGAATCCAGTTCACGCAATGCCGGAGCACCAGATGCCGACCAATGAACCGTTGATCACCGGAACCGACCTCGACGCACGCCTGTCGCTCCTCCCCGGCTGGTCGAGTGACGGGGCATGGATCACCCGTGAGTACAAGACTGACGGCTGGCGGACGACCATGCTGGTCGTGGGCGCGATAGCCTTTGTCGCCGAAGCCGCCAACCACCATCCGGATCTCGGTGTGCATTGGGGGCGTGTCTCGGTCCGCCTCCAGACTCACTCTGCGGGCGGCGTGAGCGAGAAGGACCTGCAACTCGCCGCTCGCCTCGAGGAGACGATCACCTGGAAGCCGGAGGGTGAGTTCCCGGGGCTCGAGGGGCAATCGAAAGAGTGGCTCCGCAGCTGATCCGCGCGTGATCATGACGCCTCCGATCGTGATCCCGCTCGACGATGTTCCGGGGCCAGTGGCGGTGCTCAGTCGGCTTGCCGGCCATGCGTCACCGATCCTGTTCCACAGTGCCGCACCACAGCACCCGCTTTCGCGTTATTCGTACCTGTCAGCCGATCCCATCGCGACACTGCTGCGTGATGCCGCGGGGTGGCCCGAAGTGTCACGCACGATCCGGCGAACGCTCGAGTCACAGCCGCCCTGCGATCCCTCACTTCCGCCATTTCAAGGTGGCTGGGCTGGATGGCTGGGTTACGAGCTCGGTCGGGCCTTCGACACCATGCAGTGCTCCAGCGGTCCAGGCAGTGGCACGCCCGACATCGCCCTGGCGCTGTACGACTGGGTGGTCGCGTGGGATCACGCCGCCGACCGTGCATGGCTGATGAGTTCCGGTGTCGATGTTCACGGAGAACGCAGTGCGAATCGCGCTGCGGAGCGCGCCGAGGCGGTGCTGGCAGCGCTGTCGGGCCTCGGGACGATCCCGGCCGTTCCCGCACGGCAGTCGGGCACGCCCGTCACCCCGCGCGCCGACTTCACGCCCGATGAGTACCGCGCCGCCGTTGCACGCGTGATCGAGCACGTCAGGGCGGGAGACATCTTCCAGGCGAACATCTCCCAGCGATTTGTCACGACCTGCAGCGCCGATCCCGTGCAGCTCTACGGTGACCTGGTCACCGGTAGTGCCGCCCCGATGGGCGCGTTCGTGGCCCATCCTCCGCATCATGTGCTGTCGGTGTCGCCGGAGCGATTCATCCGGTACGATCCCTCCACACGCCAGGTCGAGACCCGACCGATCAAGGGTACCCGGCCCCGCGGATCAACCGCCGACGCAGACGCGGCACTGGCCCTTGAACTGGTCAACAGCGCCAAGGACCGCGCCGAAAACGTGATGATCGTCGACCTGCTGAGGAACGACCTCGCACGCGTCGCCGTCACCGGCACGGTCGAGACGCCGTCGCTGTGCGTACTCGAAACGCACCCGACGGTGCATCATCTCGTGTCAACGGTCACGGCAACGCTGCGCCCGGAATTCGACGCACTCGATCTCCTCGCGGCAACCTTTCCCGGCGGATCGATCACCGGTGCGCCCAAGATCCGCGCCATGGAGGTGATTGCGTCGATCGAGCCGGTGCGGCGGGGGGTGTACTGCGGGGCGATCGGGTGGATCGGGCTCGATGGGGCGCTCGATACAAGCATCGCGATTCGGACCATCACCCTCGATGGCGACAGTGCGTCATTTCATGCCGGTGGCGGGATCACCGCATTGTCATCGCCGCACGCGCGAGTATCTCGAGACGCTCGACAAGGCGCACGCGCTTACCGTCGCTCTCGCAGGGGCGCGGATGATTCTCCTCGTCGATCACGACGATTCATTCGTGCATATGCTCGCTGGATATGTGGCGATGCATGGATCGGAGCCGCTGGTCCGGCGCGCAAGCACACTCACGATCCACGACATCGACCTCATGGCGCCGTCGGCAATCATCCTGTCGCCCGGCCCCGGGTCGCCGGCTGACTGCCCGCTCGCCACGCAGCTGGTCACGAGGTTCGGCCCGGTGACCCCGATCCTCGGCGTGTGCCTGGGGCACCAGTGCATCGGTGCGAGTCACGGTGCAGTCGTCGCCCGCGCAGATACGCCGCGACACGGCATGACGTCGCCCATCGAGCACGACGGCCGGGGCGTGCTCACCGGCATTCCCAGTCCGTTTCCCGCCACCCGGTATCACTCACTGGTGGTGCGGGATCACGACTTGCCCGACTGCCTCGTGGTCTCTGCGCGGGCCGGGGACGATGGCGAGATCATGGGAATCCGCCACCGCACCCATCCGGTCGAGGGCGTGCAGTTCCACCCGGAGTCGGTGTTGACCGATCACGGTCATGCGATAGTGGGGAACTTCCTTCATCGAGCTGGCGCGACAGGGCGTTGATCGCCTAGAGGTCCCGGTTCCTGCGCCGCTCGCGCCGCCATGAGTCCATGCCGGCCACTTCACCGGCTCGTCCCACGATGAACGAGATGCAGAGCGCGACCAGGAGGATGTACTGGCGAGCGTCCACCGGTCCCCGCGACGATGCGGCAATCGCCAGGGTGATCGCGACCACGATCCCGATGGCTGAAGCCAGCGTGGTGAAGGCACCAACGATGAGGAGCAGTCCGGTGACGGCCTGCCCCCATGCAACCACGGCCGCCACCACGATCCCGTTTGGCATCAGCAGGTCGCGCACGATGGCTGCCATCGCACCGTCAGGATGGCTCGCCAACCAGCTGGCGAGGCGGGCCGGCAACTCGAGCTGCCACTGGAGTGACGTGACCGGCACCGGAAGGAAGCCGAGCACAGTGTACAGCGTCAGCTTGCCGATGCCGGCGTAGAGGAAAATTCCGCCGACGACAAGACGGAGCATCACCAGGCCGCGTGCGGCGGCAGCGCCCCGCGTCCGGTTCGGCGGATCAATCACCGAACGAGATCCCGAGATGGCGCGCGGTCAGGATGATGCCCGAGTCCAGCGGAACGGTCTTGAGCTTGCCGATCGCTTCGCTGAGCGGCACCCGCGACACGTTGGGCGGCGTGTAGGCCACCATCACCCCGAACTCCCCGTCGGCGATCGAGCGAATCGCGGCTGATCCGAAACGCAGTGCGAGCAGTCGATCGAACGTTGTCGGCGACCCCCCACGCTGCAGGTGTCCCAGCACCAGTGACCGGGTTTCCTTCCCGGTGCGCTGTGCAATGCCCCGTGCCACCTGCTCACCGACGCCGCCCAGCCGGTCGCTGGTGCCCGCCTGCCGACGCTCGGCGTACACGGCCGATCCATCAACGGGGCGCGCGCCCTCGGCCACGACCACGATCGCGAAGTGCCTCCCTGAACGCTCCCGTTCACGAATCTTGTCGCACACCTTCTCCATGTCGAACGGAATTTCCGGGATCAGGATCACATCCGCGGTCCCTGAAATGCCGCTGTGCAGCGCGATCCATCCAGCGTCACGACCCATCAGCTCCACGACCATCACGCGGTCGTGTGCCTCGGCAGTGGTGTGCAGCTTGTCGAGCGCGTCCGTCGCGGTCGAGACGGCAGTGTCGAAACCGAACGTCGTCTCGGTTCCGCACACGTCGTTGTCGATGGTCTTCGGCACACCGACCACGGCAAGGCCGCGCCGGCCCAGCTCCGCCGCGATGCTGAGCGAACCGTCGCCGCCGATCGAGACGAGGGCATCGATCCCCTCGCGACGGAACGCCGCGATCAACTCGTCACAGCGATCGATTTCGACCACGCTGCCGTCAGGTTGCAGCTTCGGCCACCGCAAGGGGTTGCCCCGATTCGTCGTGCCGAGAATGGTTCCACCGAGGTGGGTGATTCCACGTACTTCCTCGGCACCGAGCGGCATCAGCCCGGTCCCGTCGTAGATCCCGTGGAAGCCCCGGCGGATCCCGACGCACTCCCACCCGCGGTCGATGGCGGTGAGCACCACCGCACGGATCACCGCATTGAGACCGGGCGCGTCGCCGCCGCCCGTTGAAATTGCAATCTTCACACGACCCCGATCGTTGTTCCGCCCCGCGCGACCGGCGGGACGCCAGTCACGCCGCAGCGGCAGCATTCATTGCGCAAAGTATAGGGTAGCAGCGAGACGTGCCGAACTGGTTGAAGAATCGCAGGCGAACGAGCGTATTATCCCTCGTCCCCGACCGGATCTGCCATGCTGACCATGCGCCGCCCCCTCCCCCAGCTCTTCACGCTCGCCCTGGTGCTCGTCCCCGGCGCCCTCCAGGGACAGGTCACGATGGGGGTCGAGGAGTACCAGCCCCGTTCGACCCTCCGGGTGCCGGAACACCTGGTCACCAGGGCACGGTTCCCGTTCGTCGATGTCCACGGCCATCAGGGCGGGTTGCGTACCGCCGCCGATGTCGACGCACTGGTCGCGAAGATGGACGCGTTGAACATGCGCGCAATGGTCAACCTGAGCGGCGGGAGCGGCGAACGCCTTGCGACGCCTGGTGCGTCTCACTGCCGCCCATCCCGGGCGTTTCGTGACATTCGCGAATGTCGATTTTTCCGGCGTCGGAACCCCGGGATGGACGGAACGAACGGTGTCCCAGTTCGAGGCGGACGTTCGGCGAGGGGGAGCGGGCGGACTCAAGATCTTCAAGAACCTCGGGCTCGACCTGAAGGACGCCACCGGGAAGCGGGTGCGCGGTTGACGACCCACGGCTCGCCCCGCTCTGGGAGAAGGCGGGCGAACTCGGCGTGCCGGTGCTGATTCACAGCGGCGAACCCGAACCGCTGTTCGAGCCGATGGACCGGTTCAACGAGCGGTGGCTGGAGCTCAAGGTGCACCCGGGGCGCGGGCGGCCTCCGGACCGCTATCCCCGGTTCGAGGAAGTGATGGCGGAGCAGCGCCGGATGTTCAGGCGGCATCCGCGCACGACGTTCATCGCGGCCCACCTCGCCTGGCGTGGGAACGACCTGGCGGCGCTGGGCGCGATGCTCGATTCGTTGCCCAACGTGGTGACCGAGGTGGCCGCCGTGGCGCACGAACTCGCCCGGCAACCGCGCACCGCTCGTGCTTGGATGATCCGCTACCAGGATCGTGTCATGCTCGGCAAGGACACGTTCAATCCCGCGGAGTACGGTGCCTACTTCAGGATCTTCGAGACAACAGACGAATACTTCGACTGGATCCGACCGTATGCGGGCGGCTGGAAACTGTACGGTCTCGACCTCCCCGATGAGGTCCTCCGCAAACTCTACTCGGACAATGCAGCCCGGGTGTATCGATCGCTCCGTCAATAGCCGGGCCCGTTAATATTCGGCATGAATGCTTTTCGTTTTGCACTCGCCGCCCTTGTGCTCGGCGCAAGCGCCACTTCCCGCGCCCAGGCACCCGTTCCATCCGTTGCCGTCACGCCGTCCCCCGGGGGTGGCGTGCCCGATTCCGCGCATCCACCACTCACATCTCGTTCGCTCGAGGTGCTTCCAGGGTCAGTGCTTCCGTCGCAGCGCATCATTGCCTATTACGGAACGCCGCTCTCGAAGCGTATGGGCATCCTGGGCGAGATCCCGCCCGACGTGATGCTCGCGCGGCTCGACTCCACCGCCCGTGAATGGGAGAAGGCGGACTCCACTACGCCGGTGAAGCGGGCGCTCCACATGATCGTAACGGTGGCACAGGCAGCGCCCGGACGTGACGGGATGTATCGTGGCGCGCACCGGCGACCGGGTGATCGCGACGGTGGCCCAATGGGCGGAGGAACACGGCTACCTGCTGTTCCTCGACATCCAGCCGGGCCGGAGCACGATCGAGGCCGAGATCCCGCGGCTTCTACCCTGGCTTCGGAAGCCGTATGTCCACCTTGGCCTCGATCCTGAGTTTGCAATGTCGGCCACAGGCTGTCCCCGGCCGCCGGATCGGGACGCTCGATGCGCGGAACGTGAACCACGCCATCGGCGTTCTAGCAAAGCTGGTCGAGGACTACGACTTGCCGCCGAAGGTGTTGGTGGTGCATCGCTTCACCGAGAAGATGCTGACGAACCACCAGCAGATCCGGGTCGATCCCAGGGTCCAGGTGGTGATTCACGCTGACGGATTCGGTGCCCCAGCGCTCAAGAAGAACATCTTCGACCTGGTCGTCGGTCGCAGGCCTGTCCAGTACGCCGGACTCAAGATCTTCTACAAGAACGACAAACCGAGGATGACGATGGCTCAGGTTCTGGCGCTCAGGCCGATTCCTCTCTACATCCAGTACCAGTGAGGCGGATTCCGTGGCTTTTCACTGCGGCCCTCGCACTGGTGACAGTGCCGGGCGTTGCAGTCGGCCAGGCATCGGGCCAGCCGGATGTGATGGATTCAACCCGGATCGCGCTGGGCCGGAAGCTGTTCGAGTCGAAGGGCCTCTGTTTTTCGTGCCATGGCAAGCGGGGGGAAGGATTGCTGGGACCCACGACGCAGTTGGTCGGTCGGCCTTTCACACACACCAACGGTACGGTCGCCGAATTGACTGCACTGATCAAGGCCGGAATCGCCGCGGACAGATCTCACAGCAAGCTGGTGATGCCCGCCCGGGGTGGGTCCAGGCTGACCGATTCCGAGGTCGAATCGGTAGCGCTTTACGTGAAGCACCTCAATTCAACGACGCCCCCATCCAGCAAAGGCGGGTGAGATCGTAGTAGCTGTGGCTACTGTGGGTATTCGGAGGTCAGGCAAGGAAGTAGTATCAACAGATACTTCTCCATGTATATGGCCCGAAGTACGGGTTTCCAGCCTTGAAATGAATGTCCGCGCGTAGTATAATGAACAACCTCAGGCACGATCCAACCACAATTGATCTCCCGACTGCTACATTGCCCTCTCTGCAGGGCTTCGGCATCATGCGCGCACGCGAGGAGTGGCAACTGGACCTCCCGACCTCACATCGAATCCCGCTCACCTGGCTGCTCCAGCACGGCGGCCCCTCGGTTCGGTATCGCACTTTGTCAGAGCTTGCCCCAGCGGGAAGCGTTGACCGCGCGACCCTGACGGAGGCGCTGACCGCTGCCGTCCTCTCGCCACCCGTTTCCGCCGTGACCACCCGGCAGCAGGAAAACGGGATGTGGGGCACCAACTATCTGGGATATGGGCCGTCGCCCCGCGACAATATCGAGGAGGCGGGCACTGTCGCGCAGTACCGCCGGCTGATCCAGCTCGGACTGCCGCGTACCACCCGGCCGTTCCGTCTCGCCGAACGCCTGATGTTCCGGACTTTGTCGCGCGACCCCGACCTGTTGCTTTACGGCGAGTTCGCCGATGCTGCCGAAGAGGATCCTCGCTACGCCGAGTGGTACCGATACCAGGTCCGTGAGGGAGTCAACGCAGCACTGGCGGAAGCGGGGCATCAGGATGACCCTCGGTTGCGCGGGTCCGCCCACAAGGTTGCGAGCGCGGTGTCGGCGTTCCTGCGCTCGCCGCAGGCCGAAGACGCCCTGATCAAGCGGTCGGGCGGCTGGCAGCTCCCTCCGGACGTGATCCCACCGAGCTGGTGGTCGCTGGCGATGTTCGCTGCGATGCCGTCGCTGCAACGGGAACGCGCGGGATTCATGGACCGGCTCGGACAGTATCTCGTCCCAGCCGTGCGAGACGCGCAGCTTCATGATCGGCATCGGCTCCCGGACCTGGAAGCCAGTTCACCTGGTCCTCGGAGACCCGATCGATCTCGATGCCAAGGGTCAACCGAAGGACCTGCCGCTCGCGCTGCATTTCATCGAGCTCCTCGCGAACATGGGACAGATTGCGGCTGTCGAGAGCGCGCACACGCTCTTCCTCCAGCTTGCTGGGCGATCTCGATGCCGACGGCGTGTGGCATCCGAAGAACCTGCGCTCGCAGCCCAAGGCGTTGTCGCCGGTGACTTACCATTGCTGGCCCCTCTCGGAGGACGACAACACGCTGGAGTCGCGCCAGGCGGACATCACGTTCCGACTCGCCCTGATCGCCAAACAGCTCGGATGGAGCCTCGAGTACTCCTGACATGGGCACAGCCATTGACCTGACGCCGTTCGGCTTCACGCCGACGGAGAGCCTGATCTACGAGGTGCTGCTCACCGGCGGACCCGGCACCGGGTACACCATCGCCCGGGGCGCAGGCCTGGCGCGCGCAAACGTCTATGCCGCACTGGAGGGCCTGGTGACGAAGGGTGCCGCGAGGGTCGAGGATGGGCGGCCGCGGCGGTTCCGGCCCGAACCACCGACCACGCTGCTCGCCCGCCTCACCGATCGGCAGGGCGAGGCGATCGACCGTCTCAGCCGCCGCGCTGCTCCGCCCTGTCGGCGCCCGCCACCGCCACGCTGGTCGAACTCACCTCTTCGCGCGGAGCAGTACAACTGATGGGGCATGAGATCGCGCGTGCAGAACGAAGCGTCGAACTCCTGGCACCGCCCGACGGCTGCCTCGCGCTGGCGCCGCAGCTGCGGCGTGCGGCGAACGCGCAACTCGCGCTCTCGGTATCGTCCACGGCGACCGTCCCGCTCGGGACGATCGTCGTGAACGTGGTGAATTCGCGGCGAATGGCCTGGTGAACCGGTGATCATGGTGGTCGACGACACGTGCCGCGTTGATCGGCAGTCGGGACGGCGATCAGTTCACGGGCCACTGGGGCAGCGGCGATGCGTTCGTGGCGGCCGCCGCCCACGCGCTGGCGCGCATCCGGAGTGGGTCGATGAGCAACGGACACGTTGGAGGAACTCGACCCGGCATACGCCGCGCTGCAGCGGGAGTACCTGCGCGAAGCGCCGGCGCGCCTGGCCGAACTGCGGAAGGACCTGGCGGCATTTCGTGCTGGTGAAACCGACGCGCTGGAGTCGTTGCGCCAGCGTTTCCACCGCCTCGCGGGTTCCGGCGGCTCGTACGGATTCCCCCGGGTCACCGAAGTCGCGAGGGCCCAGGAACATCGGATCATGACCCCGCCTGAGCCCGGTTCCGGGCACGGATGCAGAGATGTTCGACGCCGCGATCAACGAGTTGAAAGTGGCGTTTGACGACGCCGCGGTAGACATCGGAATGCCCGTCATCCTGGGCCGCCTCCCGGGTTTCGGCTGGCGCGCGCTCGTCCTGATGGGCGACTCGGAGCCGCGGCGCGCCATCGTCCAGGCGCTCGAGGAAACCGGTTTTGTCGCCACATCGCACGACACCCCGGTGGACCCGTGGGATGTGGCGCCGTCGGAGCGCCCCGACCTCGTCATCATCGGCTCCGAGGCGGGCGAGGACCCACTGGCCCTCGCCCGGTACTGGGCAGCGTCGACCCCCGAGCGCCCGCGTGCGGTCGTGCTCGCCGACCCGGACAATCGGTTCGATCGCCTGCGCATCGCCGCCGCAGGTGTCGATGCCGTGTTCGGCCCGACGACACTGCCCCGCGGCCTCGCCCAGTACGCCCGCGCTCTGGCGCAGATCGGCGCGCCGCCCGCCAATGTGGTGGTCGTCGAGGATGATCCCGCTCCAGGCCAAGCTCCTCGCCACCTGGCTCGGCCAGCTCAACGCCCGTGTGTCCATCTGCGAGAGCGCCCAGTCAGCGCGGGAAGCGCTCTCGCACGAGACACCCGACCTCGTGTTGCTCGACGTCGACCTCCCGGACGTCGATGGCTACGCGCTCGCTCGACTGATGCGCCAGGATCCTCGTCTCGCCCTCGTGCCGATCGTCTTCCTGACCGCGCGGCATTCGCTCGCCGATGAGATGGAAGGTTTGCGCGCCGGCGGCGACGATTTCATCGCCAAGCCGGTCGAGCGGAGCCACCTGCTGCAGGTTGTCCTGACCCGCACGGAGCGCGGTCGGCGCATCCGTGACCTGGTGCATCGCGACGGTCTCACCGGCGTGCTCAATCACGCCACGCTCATGGCAGAGCTCGAGCATGCGCTGGCATTCGCCACCCGACACGGCGAGGCGCTGACATTCCTGATGCTCGACCTCGACCATTTCAAGCGCGTCAACGACACCCACGGCCATCTCGTGGGCGACCAGGTCCTCATGCACGTCGCGCGCATCTTTCGCAAGGTGATTCGCGGCTCGGACATGCTGGGTCGCTACGGTGGCGAGGAATTCGGGATCATCCTGCGGCGTTGCCCACCAGCCAACGGACGGGCGATCGCAGAAAAACTGCGGCAGGCGCTGTGCGACGCACCCATCGCGATCTCCGGAACCGACCCCATCGCACTGCGGGTGAGCATCGGCGTGGCGTCATTCCCGGGAGCGGGCACGACCGCCACCGACGTGGCATCGTCGGCCGACCGCGCGCTCTATCGGGCGAAGGCGTCGGGTCGTGACAGGGTGGAGATGGCGTGAAAGGTTGAAGGGTTCAAGGGTTCAAGGGTTGAAAAGTTGAATGGTCAATGCGACCCATTCCCTCTCAACCCTTGAACCCTTGTAACCTTTCAACCCTTCAACCTTTCAGCTTTCCGACTCTCGTCTCGTCAATGCGGAAAATGCCTCGAGAGCGGCACCACATCCCGTGGGTTCTCGTCGCCGAAGAGCAGCTTCCCCTCCGCGTACCGGACATCCCTGAGCGCCAGCGCCAGGACTTCGCCCAGCTCCTCGACGAGATGGATCTCCAGTCGCTTGCGCGCTTCGGCCGGAAGGTCATCGAGGTCGCTCTCGTTCTGCTTCGGCACGATGACCCGGGTGATCCCCGCACGCAACGCACCCAGCAACTTTTCCTTCACGCCACCGATCGGCAGCACCCGGCCCCGCAGCGTGACCTCACCCGTCATCGCGATGTCGTGACGCACCTCGCGACCCGACAGTGACGACACCAGTGCTGTCGACATCGTGATACCGGCGCTGGGCCCGTCCTTCGGGATCGCGCCCGCGGGCACGTGGATGTGCACGTCGTGGTTGAACATGTCCTCGTTGATGTGCAGCGCAGCGGCATGCGGCTCGCGCGTATGTCCACGCGGCCCGTGCCGACTCCTTCATCACGTCGCCGAGTTGCCCGGTCAGGACGAGCTCGCCCTTGCCGCGCATGGTCGAGGCCTCGACGAACATGATGTCGCCGCCCATCGGCGTGTAGTACATGCCCGTTGCGAGCCCGACCTGGTCGACACCCGACTTCTCCTCGGGGTGCAGCTTCGGCCGACCCAGCAGCTCGCGACCAGTGGGCGCCGTCACCGACACCTGTTCGTCCGGTGCCGTGTCGGCGAGACGGCGCGCCACCTTGCGGGCCACGCGCCCGATCTCGCGCTCGAGCTGACGGACCCCCGCCTCCCGGGTGTAGCGCTGCACCAGTTCGAGCAGCGCCGGCCCGGTGAAGGTGATCAACTCTTCGTCAGTCCGTTGTCGATCACCTGTCGCGGCACCAGGTACCGCTCCGCGATCGCGACCTTCTCGGCCTCGATGTACCCGCTGAACTCGACCACTTCCATGCGGTCGAGCAGCGGTGCCGGGATGTTCTGGATGAAATTCGCGGTCGCGACGAACATCACCTCGCTCAGGTCGAACGGCAGCCCGAGGTAGTGATCGGTGAACGAGTCATTCTGGGCCGGGTCGAGCACCTCGAGCAGCGCCGACGCCGGGTCACCCTGGAACGACACGCCGAGCTTGTCGATCTCGTCGAGCAGGAAGACCGGGTTGCGGGTACCGGCCTGCTTCAGGCCCTGGATGATGCGACCGGGCATTGCACCGACATAGGTGCGACGATGCCCGCGAATGTCCGCCTCGTCGCGGGCGCCGCCGAGCGATACGCGCACGTACTTGCGGCCCATCGCCCGCGCGATGCTCTTGGCGACCGAGGTCTTGCCGACACCCGGCGGGCCGACGAACAGCAGGATCGGCGACCGCTTGCGTGCTTCCTCCGCCGCATCGACCGCGGGCGGCGGAACCTCGGCCGCGCCCGGCACCACACCGTCAGGATTGGCGGGCACGTCGCCGGCCTTCTGCGACGCCGGTGCGTCGCCATCGCTCGGCAGGACGGCGATGCGTCACGACGGGCCCGCATCGCACGAACCGCAAGAAACTCCAGCACCCGATCCTTCACGTCTCCCAGCGCGTAGTGATCGGCATCGAGAATCGCCGCCGCCTCGGGCAGCGCGAGACGCTCGTCGCTCCGCTCGTTCCAGGGCAGCTCGGCCACGTGCTCGAGGAAGGTCCGGATCACCTGCGACTCCATCGACTCGCGTCCGATGCGGCGCAACCGACCAAGTTCGCGGTCGACCTCCTTCCGGGCCTGCTCGGTGAGCTCGAGTTCGTCGAGGCGCAGCTCGAGTTCGTCGACCTCACCGGCATCGTCCTCGTCGCCCAGTTCACGGCGAATCGTCTTGAGTTGCTCGCGCAGGTAGATCTCACGCTGACGGTCGCCCAGCTCTTCCTGGACCTGCGACTTGATCTCTTCCTGCGCGTCGAGCACCGCCACTCTGACGTTGCACGTGCACCAGAACCCGCCGCAGCCGCTCGTCGACGGCCAGCGCCTCGAGCAACCCCTGCCGCTCTACGGTCGAGAGGTCGAGGTAGCCGGCGACGAGGTCGCCGAAACGGCCCGGCTCGTCGACGCCATTGAGCACCTGCTGAACGACTTCCTCGGGAAGGCCGGACTTCTGGCCGAGTTCGGCGGCCCTGGCTCGCAACTCCCGGTGCAGGGCCACGAACGATGGGTCGTTGGGGTCGACCGGCGGCAGGTCCTCCATCGGGCGCACATCGGCGACCAGATGGCCATCCTGCTCGCTCATCTGCAGCGCCATCCCACGTCGCTCGCCGTGGAGCAGGAGCTGCATCCCCGACATGCCGCGCTGCAGCTGCCCGATTCGGGCAATCGTGCCAACCGTGTGGAGCCCCTCGGCTGACACCGCCTCGATGTTCTCCTTCTGGGCCACGGCGAGCACCAGCTTGTCCGGGCGAGGCGAGCGCTGCTTCGATGGCCTTGAGCGTCATCGGGCGACCCGCGCCGATGGGCGAGGTGACACCCGGGAAAAGGACGACATCCCGGAGGGGAAGGACGGGAAGCGAAAGTATGTCAGTCAAGTCGATCTCCTTTGATACCAGAGTGTCGGTCATGCCCTCGAAACGGGCGTGGCACGACGGCTGTTCCTGAAGGGCATCGTGCATGCCACGATTCGGGGACCAAGATCTGCCGGTGTGGCGGGATCTTCGAGCCGTTCCCGCCATCCGGGCACCTGGACATCGTGGCCACAGCCAGTGCCTGTCGGCGCGGCAGTGATCGCTGGCACGTTGCCCGCATCCGCATCCTCGTGCAGATTAAGGGGTTAGTGACCAACATCCGACTCGCCCAGGATCAGGATCCCGAATGAGAGATCCCGCAGGCCATTCCTTGCCAACCCTCCTCAAGGACGCGCTTGGCGAGGCGTACACGATCGAGGGTGAGATCGGGCGTGGTGGAATGGGGGTGGTCTATCCGCGCACGCGACGAGCGGCTGCAGCGGCGCGTCGCCGTCAAGGTGCTGCCGCCCGAGTTGGCGTTTTCCGGCGAGATCCGCGAGCGCTTTACCCGCGAGGCCCAGACGGCTGCCCGACTTGCGCACCCGCACATCGTGCCGATCCACGACGTCGGACAGGGCGAGGGGATCGTCTATTTCGTGATGGGCCTGATCGAGGGGGAGTCCCTGGCGGCGCGGATTCGTCGTCGGGGCCGCGTCCCGATCGATGACACGCGCCGCATCATGAAGGAGACCGCCGATGCGCTGTCCGCCGCGCACGCGCTCTCGGTGATCCATCGTGACATCAAGCCCGACAACATCCTGCTGGAAGGGACCAGGGGCCGGGTGGTGGTGACCGACTTCGGCATTGCGAAGGCACTCTCCGGCGCGAGCGGAGCGACCCTCACGAGCGCGGGCATGGCAATCGGAACGCCGTCGTACATGAGCCCGGAGCAAGCAGCCGGTGAACGCGACATCGATGGCCGGAGTGATGTCTACTCACTGGGCGTCGTTGCGTTCCAGATGCTCTCGGGCCAACTCCCGTTCAATGCGCCGACGGTGGCCGGAATCCTGATGAAGCACATCACCGAGCCCGCGGCGCTGCTGCACGAGATGCACGCCGACATCCCGGAAGACCTCTCGCTGGCGGTGGCGCGCTGCCTCGAGAAGGATCCCGAGAATCGGTGGCCGTCGGCCGACGCACTGCGACGCTCGCTCGAGAGTCGCAACGTGGCAGGCTACCGACCCACCGGGCTGGGCTGGAAGGCACAGAGTCGACCCGAAACCGAGCGTTCGCCCACCGCTGCCCGGCCGGCTCGCGGCACCCGCCCGCTTACCGATCGGGCACCGGCAACATCGCGTTCGCCGCGCCCGTTGGCGGGCACCCGACCAGGGTCGCCCCGCGCGCCGCTGGGTGAACGCCTCGGCCGGAGCAACCTGCCCGCATCCCGCTCGCCGGGAAGTGTCGCGTCGCGCCACGAGGCCCGCCGTGCGGCGCGCGCCAAGGCAAAGGACGAGGCAGCGCTTCCGGAAACTGGTGAGCCGATCATCATCCGGCAGACTCGCGCGGATTTCGCCAAGACGGTGGCTGTTTCTGCCGGTTGCTTCATGATCAACGCAGCGGCGCCCGGCCTCGACACCCCATGGTTTCTCTTCGTGCTGGGCGGGATGTCGTTCGGGTTGTTCAAGCGCTACTCCGAACTCTGGCAGGCCGGGTACTCGTGGCGGGACGTGCTCAACCGCCCCGATGCGCCGGATGCCGTGACATCCAGCACGCCCAAGCGGTTCAAGGGCATCAAGGCCGTGGCCGACCCGAAGCCCGAGGCCCTCGGCAAGCATTACGCCCGGGTACGAATGGTCCACGGCGATCGGGCCGCCATTCTCGGGCTGATGGGCAAGCTGTCGGATGCGGATCGCGAGATGCTCCCCGAGATCGTGCCGACGGTGGAGAATCTCTACCAGCGCGCGCACGACCTCGGACAGGCGCTCGACGCGATGGATCAGTCGATGGGAGAGAACGGCGGCGAGCTGACCCGCATCGACCTCCGTCTCATGGACCTCAGGCAGCGGCCCGACACCGAGGAGCGCAACCGGCAGATCGCACTCCTCGAACGCCAACGCCAGGCCTGCGCCGAACTCGGAGCAACGTCGCGCAGAACTCGCCGACCGGTTCGAGAGCTGTGCATTGTCGATGCAGAATGTGCGGTTCGAGGTCCTGCGGTTGCGCGAGAAGGGCGTGGGCGCGATGGTCGAACGATCTCGCCCAGGCCACGCAACAGGCGAGGGCGCTGAGCCGCGACGTCGACCATGCGATTGCGGCGGCAGCTGAAGTGCGGGACGCAGTGTGAGACGGAGACTGAGCGACACGGAGATGGAAAGGCCGCCTACTCCCAGTGAGTGGCGGCCTTCTCCCTCGTTTCTCGCTCTCTCGCTTCTCGCTCTAGTACCCTACAATCTCCTCCATCGCCTTTCGCAGGCTCTCCACCTGCGGCAGGATGACGTCTTCCAGTTCCGGTGCATATGCCACGAACGTGTCGGTCGCGGCAACCCGCCGCACCGGCGCGTCGAGCCAGTGGAACATCTCGTCGGCGATCTTTGCCGCGATCTCGGCGCCGTAGCCCCACGACAGCGAATCTTCGTACGCCACGATCACGCGTGATGTCTTCCGCACCGACGCGGCGATCGTGTCCCAGTCGACCGGATTGAGCGAACGCAGGTCGATCACCTCGACGCTGGTGCCGGTTGCCTCTTCGAGGTCGCGTGCGGCCTGCACGGTGCGCTGCACGACGGCGCCGTAGGTCACGACCGTCGGCGTCGGTGCCCTCGCGGACGACGTTCGCCTTGCCGAACGGGATCATGAAGTTGGGGCCCGGATAGGTGCCCTTGTTGTACGCCTGACGGTAGAGGTGCTTGTGCTCCAGGAACAGCACCGGGTCGTCGCACCGGATCGCGGTGCGCAGCAGTCCGTTGGCGTCGAGCGCCGTGCTCGGGCAGATCACGCGGAGGCCGGGAATGCCGGTGAAGATCGCGGCGCCCGTCTGCGAGTGGTACACCGCGCCACCCTTGAGATATCCGCCATACGTGACGCGCACCACCACCGGCGCCGAATTGGCGTTGTTCGACCGCCAGCGCATCAGCGCGAGCTCGTTGCGGATCTGCATGTAGGCCGGCCAGATGTAGTCGAAGAACTGGATCTCGACGACCGGCTTCATCCCGCGGGTGGCAAGACCGATGGCGCGGCCCACGATGTTGGCTTCGGCGAGGGGCGAGTTGTACACCCGGTTGCCGCCGAACTGCTTCTGCAGCCCCCAGGTCACCTTGAACACGCCGCCCTTCCCCTTGACGTCGGGAAGCGTCGACTCTCGTGACGCGTCGGCCACATCCTGTCCGAAGACCAGGATCCGGGGGTCGCGCGTCATCTCGTCCTTCATGCACGACGTTCAGCAGGTCGACCATCGTCGTCGGCTCGCCGACAGAACTGCGGGTCGTCCTCGGTGTCGAACTGCTCGGCCGTCGGGTCGACGTCGGGGAATACACATAGTCGTAGATGGTGTCGAGCGCCGGCTGCGGGGATGCCAGCGCGACATCGGTGGCAACGTTGACCTCGTCGTCCGACCTGCGTCGCGGATCATCTCCAGCTCCGCCTCGGTCGCCACACCCTGCTCGATGCAGGTATCGCGGAAACGTCACCAGCGGGTCACGCGCGGCGTCGGCCTCGCGCTCGGCCGTGCTGCGGTAATGCACCTCATCGTCCGACAGCGAGTGGGAGTAGGGCCGGATCACCTTTGCGTGCACCAGCGCCGGACCCTTGCGCAGGCGGCAATGGTCATGAGCCTTCATGAGCGCATCGTATGACGCCAACGGATCGCAGCCGTCGACCTCGAGCACCAGCAGGTCGGGATAGCCACGTACCAGCTTCGAGATCGAACCACCGGCGGTGTTCACCTCGACCGGAACGGAGATCGCGTAGCCGTTGTCCTCGACCAGGAACACCACCGGCAGCTTGAGATTGCTGGCGCTGTTGAGCGCCTCCCAGAACTCACCCTCACTCGTGGTGCCTTCACCCGTGGTGCACAGCACCACCTCGTCACCGGGCGTCATGTCCGCAGTCCGCTCGTCGGCCGACGCGCGCAGCCACGTCTCGGCGCATCCGACGGCCTGCAGGAACTGCGTGCCGGTGGGACTCGACGTCGAGACGATGTTGAGGTCCTTGTGGCCCCAGTGCGAGGGCATCTGCCGACCACCCGAGTTCGGGTCATCGGCGGCTGCCACGGCCGAGAGGAGCTGCTCGGCGGGGGTCATGCCGAGGCCGAGGCAGATGGCCCGGTCGCGGTAGTAGAAGTAGAACCAGTCGTGGGCGGGCCGGAACACGCGGGAGGCGGCGGCGAGCACCGCCTCGTGGCCGGCGCCGGAAATCTGGAAGAAGATCCGGTTCTGGCGCTTCAGCTGGATTTCCTTGTCATCCAGCCGGCGCGAGAGGTACATCAGCCGATAAAGCTCGACGAGCTCGGTCTTGTCGAGCTTGGCGGCAGTGCGTCGGGCGCGATGCGGTTCGAGTAGCCATGCAGGGAAAATGGCCGGGGACCGGCCCGAGCGCCAATGCCACGCCACCGTGCCGCATCTCATGGCTAAGTTCAGGGACACCGAACCATCAGGAAGACGCCGATGCCACGGATGCTCATTGCCGCCGCCAGCGCTGCGCTGGTCGCTCGTCATCCCCAATCGCAGCCGCTTCACAGGAACCAAACTTCGGTCGCGCGATCGTCATGACCGAGACCGACCTTGTCATCGGGCAACCAGTCAACTGGTATGGTCCGGGCGTGGTCTACACCTACCGGCTCGACGCCGCCGGGGCGTGGCGCGAACGGGCACGATTGAGCGCACCCGACACCAGTCGCATGGACGACTTCGGTCGGACCGTGTCGCTTGACGGCAACACGCTGGTGGTTGGAGCCCCGCGCAAGCGGGGGACGTCAGGCGTGGCCTTCGTGTTCCGACGCACGTCGGCATCCGCGGCGTGGGAACGAGCGGGGGTGATCGAACCAGCCGCTTCCGGCGATCACTCCGAGTTCGCGAGCGCCGTGGTGGTCGTGGTGACGAGATCCTGATCGGATCGCCGGCTGTCGACCAGACTGGCGTGGTGTATCGCTACCGCCCGGCCGGCGCCGGTTGGAGCGTGCAGGACACCATTCGCCCGTCGGCGGCCCCGGGAATGACCGGCTTCGGTCGGACGCTGAGCATCGACGGAGACGTGTTGCTCATCGGTGCGCCGGCAGCGGACTCCGGCGCCGGACGGGTTTACTCAGCCGTTCGCGGCGCAAATGGAGAATGGTCGGACCCGGTTCCGATGGCGGTGCGGAGGCCGCTGTCCGCGTCGGCGCCGGCCATCGGCGGAGCACTGCTCATGCACGGCGAGCGTGCATACCTCGGTGCCCCGGGTGCCGGTGCGGTGCTCGTGATGGAGCGGGAAGGCGCGAGTGGATGGCGAGCGGCGGGTGAACTTCGCCCGTTCGACACGCCGCGGGCCGGCCAGTTCGGCTTCGCGATCGCCGCCGTCGGGTAGCGAGATCTGGGTCGGTGCACCGGGTGCCAACGGAGGCAGCGGACGGGTCTACCGATTCCTTCCCGGGAACGACGGCGGATGGCAGGGTGCGACGGCGATCGACCCCGACTCCACCGCAGGCTCGTCGTGGCCATACACCTTCGGGTACGCGATCAGTGGCACGGCGCAGCGCTCGGCGATCGGGATGCCGCGCGTGACTTCGGCGAGGGACGCGTGCTCATGTCGCGTCGGACCGCGTCGGGTTGGCAGCGGACCCAGCAGCTGGAAGGGCAGATCTACGCGATCGGCAGCGCGATGTCAAGCCGGGTGCAGCGCTGCACCGGACGGGACACATCGGCGAGTTCACCTGCGCCAACATGGAGCTGGTCGCGCACCTGCCGACCAGTGCGCTGGGCGGCGACCGCGGTGCGTGGGTCAACGACGTCTGGGGATGGACCGATCCGCTCACATCGAGGGACTATGCGCTGGTTGCGCGGCGCGACGGCGCATCGTTCGTCGACGTCACCAATCCGTCGGCACCCCGCCTGGTGGGGACGCTCTCGCGCACGCGCGGCGTGCCGCCGTCGGTGTGGCGCGACATCAAGGTCGTCGAGCAACCACGCCTACATCGTGGCCGATGGCGCTGGCCCGCACGGTATGCAGGTGTTCGACCTGACGCCGGCTGCGCACGGTGCGCGGCGCACCCGTCGCGTTCACGCCCGACACGACGTACCATGAAGTCTTCAGCGCGCACAACGTCGTTGCCGACACGGCCAACGGATACGTGTACATCGTCGGTAGCAACAGCGGAGGCCAGACCTGCGGTGGTGGGCTGCACATGGTGGACGTCCGCAACCCGAAGAAGCCGGCCTTTGCCGGCTGCCACAACGACACGGGCGGGCACCAACCCGCGCGGCTACACCCACGATGCGCAGTGCCTCGCCTACCGCGGTCCGGACTCCCGCTACCGCGGACGACAGATCTGCGTCGGCCTCCAACGAGACCGAGATCAACATCGCCGATGTCACCGACAAGGCGAGACCCGTGACCATCGGTCGCAACAGCTACCCCAACGTGGCGTATGCCCATCAGGGCTGGTTCGACGACGAGCAGCGCTACTTCTACATGAACGACGAGGGCGACGAGATTGCTGGTGTGGTGGCCGGCACCCGCACGATTGTCTGGGACCTGGCGGAGCTGGACGACCCGGTGGTGGCACGGGAGTACATCGGGCCGGTGAAGTCGTCGGATCACAACCTGTTCGTCAAGGGCGACCGGGTGTACGAGGCCAACTACGGCAGCGGCCTGCGGGTGCTCGACATCCGCGATCGGACCAATCCCCGCGAGATCGGGTTCTTCGACAGTGCGCCCTTCAACGATGATGGACCGGGGCACAGCGCCACCCAGAGCGGCGCGTGGAGCAACTATCCGTTCTTCAAGAGCGGTGTCATCATCTTCACGAGTGTCCGCGAGGGATTCTTCATCGTGAAGGTCATCGACGGCGTCCCGATAAGCTGAGGCGCCGGCAGGGGTGGTGCGTGCCGGGAATGACGCGGCCATTCGTCTGGAGAGGAGAACGCCCACCTCCACCACGGACACCACATGATCGTCGTGATCACCAACAAGGCCGCAGGGACCGACGGACGAGACAGGGTCGCGATCATCACGGCGGCCTTCGCGGGATCGGGGGTCACCCCGTCGAATCGTGGAGGCCGAGGGCCCCGACCTCACCGACGCCGCGCGGGAAGCGATCGCGATCGCGGTGCCCGCGTCGTGGTGGCTGCCGGAGGCGATGGGACCGTCAACACGGTTGCCACGCGGTCCTCGAATCGGATGCGATCCTCGGCGTCCTTCCGATGGGCACGCTCAACCACTTCGCGAAGGATGCCGGCATCCCGCTCGACCTCGCCGATGCCGCGAAGTTGATCGCAGCCGGCAAGGCAATGACCGTCGACGTCGCCTCGGTCAACGATCGGATCTTCCTCAACAACTCGTCGATCGGCATGTACCCACTCATGGTGCGCGACCGCGACCGCCAGCGCTCCCGCCTGCGCACGCTCGAAGTGGTGGGCGATGATCCGGGCCTCGCTGGCCCTCTTCCACCGCTTCCCGACGTTCATCGTCGACATCACGGCCGACGGGCGACCGATCGAGGCGCCGGACCCCCGCCGTCCTGCTGGGCAACAATGTCTACGAGTTCTCGTTCCGCGGCCTCGGCACCCGCGACGCGACTCGACGCGGGACGTGCTCGGAGTCTACGTCGTGCGAGACGCGACTCGCGGTGGCAGACGCTCGGGCTCCTTGCTGCACGCGCTGGTCGGGCGTCTCGACGCCGAGCGGTCTCTGCGACGTGTCCGCATGCCGTGCAGTTGACGCTCGTGTCCTGCGGAGCGGCAAGTCGATGTGTCGCTCGACGGCGAGGTGGTCAAGCTCGAGGCGCCGCTCGCAGTACCGCAGTTCGGCCGGCCGCGCGCTCCGCGTCATCCGGACCGATCGGGCGAGTGACCACGATCGTCCACATCTCGGACCTGCACTTCGGCACCGAACTGCCGCGCATCGCGGACGCCCTGGTCTCCGACGTGATCGTCGCAGCACCCTGATCTGGTCGCGTTCAGCGGCGACGCGACGCAGCGAGCACTCAGGCTCGCAGTACGAGGCGGCGCGGGCCTTCCTCGCACGGCTTGCCCGAACCCCTGCTGGCGGTGCCGGGCAACCACGACATCCCGCTGTACAATCCGATCGCGCGCGCACTGCATCCGCTGACGGCCTATCGCGAGTACATCGCCAGCGACATCGAGCCGTCGTATGTCGACGACCAGCTCGCGGTGGTGACGATCAGCACCGCACGACACTATCTGTGGAAGGACGGAACGGTCTCGACGGCACAGATCCGTCGCATGGCAGCGGGCGTTCGACGACGGCCGAAAAGACCGGCGTGCCGAGTGGTGATGATGCACCACCCGTGCCTACGTGCCGCCGGAGTTCCCGGTGCACAACACGGTGGGCAACGCGAAGGCCGCCCTCGGCGGCGATGAGCCAGCGCCAGGGTCGACGTGGTGCTCACGGGGCACATGCACGACGCGTTCGTGGTGCGGGTCGATCCCGGATCCGATCGCCCGCATCCGGTCGTGCTGTCACAGGCCGGCACGGCGATATCCAGACCGCCGGCGCAGCCAGCCCAACAGCTACAACATCGTGACGGTCACCGCGGACAACGTGATCGTCACGATCAGGATGTGGGACGGGAACGGAGTTCGCCGACGCGGGAGCGTACAACTTCGCCCGTGGCTGACGACGGTCGACCTCGGGACGGCTACCGTTCGAACACCACCTTGCCACCGACCACGGTGAGCATGCACGCGCGCTGCGGCAATGCTGTCGGCGGGCACCTTGCGGATGTCACGATCGAGAATCACGACATCGGCCAGCGCGCCCGGCCTGAGCGTGCCCCGGCGCTGTTCGGCGAAGACGCCCCTCGCATTGGCTGCCGTGTAGGCCCGAAGCGCTTCGTCGACGGTGATGCGCTGTTCCGGGACCCATCCGTCGGGGTTCCGCCCGTCGAGGGTGTGCCGGGTGACAGCCGCCCAGATTCCCAGCAGCGGATCGAGCGGAGCGACCACCCAGTCGGAGCCGAACATCAACGTCGCCCCCGCGTCGATCAGTGAGCGGAATGCATACGTGCCCGCGATCTGCACCGGGCGGATCCGCTTGGCGGCCCACCGGCCGTCATCGGCCGCGTGGTACGGTTGCATGGACGCCAGCACGCCAAGGGCCGCCATCCGGCTGATGTTCGAGGGCGTGAGGTGTTGCGCGTGCTCGATGCGGAATCGGCGGTCGCGGGCACCGTGCGCTGTCGCCACCGAGTCGTAGATGTCGAGCAGGATCGAGTTGGCACGATCGCCGATCGCGTGCACGATGACCTGCAGCCCGGCCGAGTCGGCGGCGCCGATCCAGCGGCGCAGCGAATCTTCAGGCGTCACGAAGAGCCCGCTCTGGGTGGGCTCGTCGAGGTACGGTATCAAAAAAGAGCGCGGTGGTCGAGCCCAGTGAGCCGTCGACGAATCCCTTGACGCCCGCGAGCCTGAACCCAGTCATCTCCGGCGCCGCAGGACCGTCATCGTGTCGGCCACACGGCGCCAGTCGCCGAGCGGCGGATAAAGCGAGACACGCACGGTTTGCGTGCCGGGCCGCGCGGGCACGCTGAAAGGCCGCGACCTCCGACCACGGACGCCGAAACGGCTGACACCGAGGTCACCCCAAGAGAATTCGCGTGGCGCATTGCCCGTGACAAGTGCGGAGTCGAGCTGCGTCGGCACGTGGGCGCGGGGATGACGGCGAACACCGGCTCATCGCCTCGTCCTTCAGGACGCCGGTGAGCGACCCGATCGGCGTCGCGCACGATCGTCCCACCCGCGAGATCGCCCGACGATGCTCGACAGGCCGGCCAGCGTGAGGGCGCGTGAGTTGGCGAGACCCATGTGACCATCGAGACGCTGGATGAACACCGGGTTGTCGGGGGTGACCGAATCGATCCACTGCGCGCCGGGGCAGCGGGGCTCCGCGCCAGCGTTCGTGATCCCAGGTGCCACCGAGAATCCACTCGCCGGGCTTGAGCGTCGCAGCGTGCGCCTGGATGCGGCGGACGAATTCTTCCGGGGTATCCGCGTCCCGCAGGTCGACGTAGCCGAGCTGGAATCCTCCGTCGGAGAAGTGCACGTGGTCATCGGCAAACCCGGGCAAGCACAAGGCCCGTGGCCGCAACGATGATGCGTGTCCGCGGCCCGACGTGGCCGGCGATCGTCGGCGCTGTCGCCCACCGCGAGCACCGAGTCGCCACGAATCGCGATGGCCCGTGCCTCGCTGCCGCTGCCCTCACCCGTCCAGACGGTGCCGAAGATCGGCGAGGTCAGCCGATCCACCGCCGGGCTCGCATCCCGCGACGCCAAGGAGAAGGGCGATGACCAGGGGTGCGCGCATGATGCCTCCGTGTTACCGGCGGGTCAGCCGCCGGAACGATTCGAGTTGCTCCAGTGCCGTCTTCCCGGTCGACGCGGGGCGGCAGGAGTCACCGAAAAGAGATCGCGAATGTCGAGGAGGATCTCGAGCATGAGCTGGTCGCGCATGAAACCATTGTCCAGTTCGACCATGCGGTGTTCTTCGTTGCCGGCCCTGGCACGGTCGTAGGACTCACGGTAGATCTGCTCGAGATTGTTGAGGATTCGTTCCCTGTGTGCGCATGACTGTCTCGTGAAGGCGGGATTGCCAATATGTGTGCGCGGCGCCAGCGAACGAAGGGTCGTGTCCCGAGGGCCGGAGCCCGCCGTTAGCTTTCCGGGTACCAGGAGGTGCCATGTCGCTGTCGAATCGCCGGATCCTTTTCTTCGCCGCTCCCTACTACGAAGACCTGGAGCTCTGGTATCCCAAGCTCCGGCTCGAAGAGGAAGGAGCGACCACCGTCGTTGCCGGCCTCGGCGAGCCGACCTACCAGGGCAAGCGGGGCTATCCGCTCACCGTCGACACGTCGGTGGATCAGGTCGAGGCGTCGGACTTTGACGCGCTCGTGATCCCCGGAGGCTGGGCGCCGGACATCATGCGCCGCAACCAGCGCCTGCTGGACATCACCCGCGCGTTCCACGAGGCCGGCAAGCCGATCGCATTCATCTGCCACGCGGGATGGGTCCCGATCTCCGCGGGCATCGTGCGCGGGCGCCGCGGCACGTCGGTCGGTGCGATTCGCGACGACCTCGTGAACGCCGGGATGCAGTGGGAAGACAGTGCGGTCGTCGTGGACGGCAACCTGATCTCGTCACGAACGCCAGCCGACCTCGGTGTGTTCAGCAAGGCGCTGATCGCCGCACTGCGATGAGTGACTGTCGCTTCGAGCACCGGCAGGACCGAGGTCGACGCGTGGATCTCGCAGTTCGAGGCAGGGTACTTCGATCCGCTCACCAATACCGCACGTCTCGCGAGGAGGTCGGCGAACTCGCCCGCGAGGTCAATCATCGTTTCGGGCAGAAGACCAAGAAGCCCGACGAGGCGCGAGGGCGACCTCGGCGATGGAGATGGCGGACATCCTCTTCGTCATCATCTGCATGGCCAACCGCGAAGGCATCGACCTCGATCGAGGCATTCGACCGGATGATGGACAAGGTGACCACCGCGACGACTCCGGTGGAAGAAGAAATCATGAGAGCGCACCTCCTGCTGGTGGCTGCATCGATCCTCACGGCGTGCTCACCAATCGCCCCGCAGGAGGTGCGGCCCGCAGATCGACAAGCTCGCCTCCGCGGGCGACACGGCGGCGCTCGCGAATCTCGCGCGCGAGCATTGCAGCACGGTGGACAGCGATGATCGGCAATCGTGCCTCGAGGCCTACTTCCTCACGCTCGCCTCCGGCAATCGTGTCCGGCTGGCGCTGGGTGCCCTCGAGCGACTCGGGAACACCGATCCCGATGTCGCTCTCGAGGGGCATGGATACACGCACGTGATCGGGATCCGGGCATGGAAGCCGGGCGACGACGTGTCGGATGTGTTTCGGAGTTGTACCGGCCTTTATCAATCAGGATGCTACCACGGGGTGATTCAGGCGTATCTCACCGAGGGGGGCACGCTCGATTCGGCTCGCGCAGTCTCGCTGTGCGACCAGGTGGCTGCGGCCGCAGAGGATCGCTGGCTGCGCTTCCAGTGTGCGCACGGACTCGGCCACGGCTTCGAGATGGCGCTCGATTGGGAACTGCCCCGAGCCCTTGCCAGTTGCGATTGGCTGTCAACCGGTGGGACCGTGAATCGTGCTACGGCGGGGCGTTCATGGAGAATGCCGTGGCGTCGCAGCCCGGACGACATCACACGTCGGTGCGGGCCCTCGAGGCTTCGGCAGCCCCCGCGCCCGCGGGCCACGCAGGACACGGCGGTCACACCCCGAATCCGGGCACGATCACATTCAGGATGCGTGATTCGACCGACGCGCTGTATCCGTGCACGGTGCTCGGCGAGCGCTATCTGCGATCATGCTTCCAGGTTCAGGGCGGGATCATCCTGAATGCGTCGAACCAGGACTTCGGGCGCGCTGCCGGTGAATGCAACCGCGCCCCGGAGGCGTTCCGTCGCGAGTGTTACCTGAGTCTCGGTACCAATGCCAGTGGATCCACCGGCCAGTCAACCGAGGCGTCGATCGCGAACTGCCGCAAGGGCGATCCGCGGTACCAGCCGTGGTGCTTCGTCGGTGCCGTCAAGAACTTCATCGACGTGACCGCCCAACCTGAGGACGGGATCAGGTTCTGTCGCGAAGTGGCACCCGGCGAGAATCGGGTGCAATGCTGGCAGGCCGTTGGAGAGCAGGTTGCCACGCTCTATCCGACGGACCCGGTACGTCGCACCGCCGCATGCGCGCTCGCGACCGCCGACGGTGTTGCACCGTGCCGTCGAGGCGCGCTGCTCTAGGGACGGCGCGTCACTCCCAGTCCCGCGGCATGGCCTGGAGTTCGTCCAGGATTGCCAGGTAACTGGCATAGCGTACCTCGCCCACGACTCCTGAGCGGACCAGTTCCCGTACCGCGCAGCCCGGTTCGGTGCGGTGCAGGCAGTCGCCAAACCGGCAGTCGCCGTGCACCGGCCTGAACTCGGGAAAGCACTCGGCCAATCCCGACAGTTCCACGTCCCAGACACCCACGTCGCTGAATCCCGGCGTGTCGACGACGAACCCGCCAACGGCGAGCGGCACCATCTCCGCCGTGACGGTGGTGTGCGTGCCGCGTCCGACCTTGCGCGACACCTCTCCCACACGCAGGCCAAGCCCGGGCTCGAGCGCGTTGAGGAGCGACGACTTTCCAGCCCCACTCGGACCGGTAAACACCGACACACGCCCCACCAGCAGGTCACGTAGCGCATCGATCCCGGCACCGGTCTTGGCTGCCGTGTCGAGCACAGGGTAGCCGGCTCCTTCGAGGTGCCGCCTGACCGGTTCCGACGACGACTTGTCCACCTTGTTGACCACGACCGAGGCAGCGATCCCGTTGGCCTCGGCCACCACCAGCAAGCGGTCGATCAGCTGCGGGATTGGCTCGGGTGTTGCGGCTGCGGTGACGACGACGACCTGATCGACATTGGCCGCCACCGGCCGCGTGCCCCGTCCATCGGGAACGCGCCGCGCCAGGAGCGTGGTGCGTTCCTCGACTGCATCGATGCCGAGCACATCGGTGTCGAGGGTCGAGGGATCGATCCGAACCCGGTCTCCCGCTACCGCGCGTTCATGCTGGCGCTTGGCCTTGCCGCGCAACACCGCGGACTGCTCACGGCCGTCGAGGAGGACTCGGTAGCTGCCCCCGTCGCGGGCCAGCACGATGGCTATGGGGTCGGTCAAAAATCACCCGGGCGGCCAGCGGTGATCAGCTCATCCAGCGTCGCCTTGACGTCGTACAGCGAGAGCGCGCCAAGTCGCTGCTCGACCTCACCCGGCGTACGCCCCCACACCAGGTACTCGCTTTCGTGATGCCCGTCGGGACTGTCACCCGATGCATTCCATCGGACGAACAGCAACGCACCGCCGTAGCGGCCCTGTGCATCGGGTTCGTCATCCACCCAGAGCGCGACCGAGTAGGCACCGCCATCACTGCCGGTGAAGGCGGCAGCGCGATCGTGCTTCGCCATGTACCCGCCAAGGGTGACTTCACTCACGAACGACTCATGCCTTCCTTGATCACGTTGCCGAGAATGAACGCGATGTTCGCGGGGCGCTCCGCCAGCCGGCGCATCAGGTACGGGTACCACTGCGACCCGAATGGGAGATACACCCTCATCCGGTATCCCTCGCGCACCAGCGCGTCCTGCAGGTCACGGCGCACGCCATACAGCATCTGGAACTCGAAGCGGTCGGGCGAGATGCCGTGCTCGGCGACAAAGCGCTTGGCATGCGCAATCATCACCTCATCGTGCGTGGCAATGCCGGGATAATTTCCGTCGGTGAGGAGCCGCTCCATGAGCCGGATATAATGGGCATCGACATCCTTCTTGTCGGGGTACGCAACCAGCGGCGGCTCGAGGTACGCACCCTTGCAAAGACGGACCCGGGCACCGAGCGCGATCAGTCGTTCGATGTCGTCGGTCGACCGACGCAACGCAGCCTGGATGACCACACCAGCATGACCGATGTACTCCGGCGCCAGCTCGTAGAAGAAATCGAGGGTGCGCTGGGTGTAGTCACTTCCCTCCATGTCGATCCGGACAAAGCCTTCGCTGTCGCGCGCCACATCGAGAATCGATCGGATGCTTGACTCATACAGCGCAGCATCGATGTCGAGGCCCATCTGGGTCGGCTTGAGTGAGGCGTTGACCTCGAATCCTTCACGCTTCATGGCGCGAAGGATCTCGATGTAGGTATCGCGTGCCTCCTCGGCCTCGGCCGCTCCGGTGACGCTCTCACCGAGCAGGTCGAGGGTGACGGTGATCCCGCGTGCCTGGAGATCCCGGGCACCGGCAAGTGCTTCGTCCAGTGTTTCGCCGGGGACAAACCGTGACGCAAAGCCCCGGGCGAGGCTGTTGCGACGCACGAAGTTGAAAATCGATTGCTGGCGGGAGAGCCATAGCAGCGTGGTGCGCATCATCTCTTGGTGACGCCCTCGATGGAGTGATCGGGCAGGCCTCGGTGTACCGGCGAAAGGTAGACGCTTGCGCTCACCGGCGGGACTCGCGACACTCTGCATGCCCCGCTCAAGCGCCCCTTCCCCGTCGCACCCCGGAGGCGTCCTGCCCGACGACATGCGCGAGCCAATCGGCTACCAGCGCCAGCTCGGTCTCTTTTCGGCGACGATGATGGTCGTCGGGGGAATCATCGGCTCGGGAATCTTCCTCAATCCGTCGGTGGTGGCCGAGCGTGTCGGCACCGCCGGCGGGACCATGGCAGTATGGGTCGCTGGTGCCGTCATCGCGCTTCTCGGGGCATTCGTCTTCGCCGAGCTCGGGCAACGACGCCCGTCCGCCGGCGGCGGATATGCCTACCTCAGGGAAGCCTTCGGTCCGATCGCGGGGTTCCTGTACGCATGGGGCCTCCTGCTGATCATCGCGACCGGCGCCATTGCTGCGGTCGCGATGACATTCGCTTCGTACGCCATTCCCCTTCTCGGCCTGCCTGACTCCGCCCGGCAGCCGCTTGCGGGGGTCGCCATCGCACTGCTCACGCTGGTCAACATCTTTGGCGTGCGTCCTGGTGCGTGGACCCAGAACATCTTCACCATCCTGAAGCTGGCGGCGATCGCGGCCCTGGTGGTGACCGCGTTTCTGGCACCGTCGGTGGTGCCGGTCACCCCCGCAGCGCCGCCGATCGACGGCGGCAATCCACTGCTGGTGTTCGGTGCCGCCCTCGTGCCGGTCCTCTTCGCGTTCGGTGGTTGGCAGCAGGCAAACTTCGTCGCCGAGGAGATGATCGACGCCGAGCGCAACCTGCCGCGCGCGCTGGTGCTCGGCGTCCTCGTGGTGGTCGCCGCGTATCTGCTCGTCAACCTGGCGTACCTGCGGACGCTCGGGATCGACGGCCTGTCGGCGAGTCAGGCCCCAGCGGCAGAAACCATGGCAGCGGTCGCGGGCGACACCGGTCAGCGCCTGATCGCCGCAGGCATCGTCGCGTCGACGTTCGGCTTCCTGAACCTCGTCATTCTCGTCTCGCCACGAGTTTACCAGGCGATGGCGCGAGACGGATTCTTTTTCAGCAGGTTTGCCGAACTGCATCCGCGCTGGCGGACTCCCGTGGCGGCGCTCGTGCTGCAGGGCGTCTGGGCCGTTGTGCTGCTCCTCTCGGGAAGCTATGGCGACTTGCTCGATTATGTGGTGTTTGCCGACTGGATCTTCTTCGGGCTTACCGCCGTCACCCTTTTCGTTCTTCGTCGTCGCGACGGCCCGGCGTCCCACGGGTTTCGTGTACCGCTGCATCCGTGGACCACGCTGGCGTTCATTGCAGCCGCTGCCTATGTCGTCATGGGATCGGTGATATCCAATCCCGGAAATGCCCTGCGCGGGTCCGCGCTGCTGGCCCTCGGTGTTCCGGTATTCCTCTACTGGCGCCGCCGCGCCGCGGAAACGTGATGTTCCAGCCCCGCACCATCATCGAACCCTTCCGGATCAAGAGCGTCGAGCCGATTCGCCAGACCACCCGTGATGAACGCGTGGACGCGCTGCGCCGGGCCCACTACAACCTGTTCCAGCTCCGGGCGCGTGACGTGCTCATCGACCTGCTCACCGATTCGGGCACCGGCGCGATGTCATCACGACAGTGGTCGGGGATGATGATGGGCGACGAATCGTACGCCGGCGCCGATTCATGGTTCCGGTTCAGGGACGCCGTGCAGGGGATCACTGGACTCGACCACGTGATCCCGACCCACCAGGGTCGCGCGGCCGAGCGGATCCTCTTCGGCGCACTGTGCAACCCCGGCGACATCGTCCCCAACAACACGCACTTCGATACCACTCGCGCAAACATCGAGGCGCGCGGGGCCACGGCGCTGGACATACCGATTGCGGAGGGACGCGAACCCGCGACGCACCATCCATTCAAGGGCAACATGGATCTGGGTGCCCTCGAACGGGTGTTGGTGGAGAACCCCGGCCGGGTGCCGGTCGTGATGATGACCGTCACCAACAACTCCGGTGGCGGGCAGCCGGTCTCCCTCGAGAACCTGCGAGGCGCCAGCGAGATCTGCAGGCGGCACGGGGTGCCGATTTTCCTGGACGCGTGCCGCTTTGCGGAGAATTCCTGGTTCATCCGCGAGCGCGAAGCAGGTCATGCCGCGGAGAGCCCGCGAGAGATCGCCCGTGCGATGTTCGCGCAGGTCGATGGCGCAACCATGAGCGCGAAAAAAGATGGAATGGCAAATATCGGTGGGTTCCTCGCGCTGAACGACAGCGAGCTGGCACGGCGGTGTCGCGACAACCTGATCCTCACCGAGGGATTTCCAACCTATGGCGGTCTCGCGGGCTATGACCTGGAAGCCATCGCGATCGGGCTCGAGGAGGCGCTCGACGAGGACTACCTGCGCTATCGGGTGCGCTCGGTTGCGTACCTCGCGGATCGACTCGCCGCCGCGGGAATCCCCATGGTTACACCCCCAGGTGGACACGCGCTCTACATCGACGCAGCCGCCATGCTGCCCCACGTCCCGCCGCGGCAATATCCGGCCTGGGCCCTCTCGTGCGCCCTCTACGTCGAAGGCGGCATCCGTTCGGTGGAGATCGGGACCGTGATGTTCGGCCTGCAGCCCGACGGTTCCGAACGACCTTCAGCCATGGAGCTGGTGCGGCTTGCGTTCCCCCGACGGGTCTATACCCAGAGTCATGTCGACTATCTCGCCGAAGTGCTCGTGTACGTCAACGAGCGGAAGAACGAGATCGCTGGCTACCGCATCGTCAACCAACCCCCGGCACTGCGGCATTTCAGCGCCGAATTGGAACCGCTCAGCCAGTAAGCCGGCGACGTGGTACGATGATCCGGCGTGCCGGGTGTCTCCGGGCGCCGGATTCGGTGGGCACGGCACGGTTCTGGCACGATGGAGGGCGTGACCGCCATCTCGCCGCACCTCGAGAACCACGCCCGCGCCCCGTTCGCCAACCTGCGGATCGACTCGCGTGGGCTGTCCGCCCTCTGGTCGCTGACAGTGGCATACGCCGTCGTGCTGCTGGTGGCGTACATCCAGGGCGCCGATGGTCCGCTCCATCTGGTCGTCGGGACTTTTGTCCAGTACATCCCCATCACCGCTGTGGCAGGCCTTTCGATGTGGCACGCAGCGTCGGCGGGCGCACTTCTCCCCGGCACGCGTGCGGCCCTCCGCCTCATCGGCAGCGCCCTGCTCGGCATGCTGGTCGGGATGGCGATGTACATCTGGGCCCACCATTTCTCGGGTGCGGATTACGGCAGTCCACTGCTGGGCGACATCGCGTACCTCATCTCGTACACGGCGCTGCTGGTGGGGCTGTTCAAGCTTCCGCGACGTACCCCGACCGCGTACGAGGGTTGGAAGGTCGTGCTCGATGCGTCGGTGCTCCTCGTCGCGGTGGCACTGTTGGCGTGGTACTTCATCCTTCGCCCGACCACGGTGGCGCTTACCGGCCCCGTCGACCTCTTCGTCCGGATTGCTTACCCCACCCTCGACATCGCATTCCTCTTCGCGGTCAATCGCGTGCTCATCACCGGCGGGCCGGCTGATGGCATCCGCGGATTCCGCTGGCTGGTCGCGGCGATCATCGCGTACGTCCTCGCGGAATCGTTGTACCAGATCCTGTACTACGGCACCGGGTCGGGAGATCCTGTGCTGAGCCTGGCGAGCGAGGTCCTCTTCGGGTTCTCGTACCTGCTCTTCCTGGGCGCCGCGATACGTTATGCATTGGGCGGCAGCGCCCGACGCACTGTTCCCCGAGCGCTGCCGATGTCACCGCTCTCCCTGCTGGCAACCGGTGCCGTTGCCGTGGTGCTCAGTGTGGTCGCGCTGCGCCACTGGACCGCCCCGCTGTCACCCCTGATTCTCGGGAGCGTTGGACTCACGACGCTCGTGCTCCTCCGACAGAGCCTCACCGTGGCCCAGAATGCGGCGTTGCTCCGGCTCAAGGCGCAGCGCGATGGAGACGCGCGTGTCGCGGCGCTCGTGCGTCACGCGTCTGACCTGATCATGGTGGCTGAAGCAGACGGATCGCTGCGGTTCGTGAGCCCCAGCGCCGAGCGAATTGTTGGCGCTACCGCCGAAGCACTGACTGGCCGCAAGCTGGAGTCGCTGGTGCACCCCGACGATATCGATGCGCTGACGCGACTGCTGGCTGATGATGCGGGGCCGACCACGGCCGAGCTTCGGCTTGCCGCGTCGGATGACCAGTGGCGTGAGTTCGAGGTGGTCGCGACCGACCTCACCGGTGAGGCGGCCGTCGAGGGAGTCGTGCTCGTGGCGCGCGATGTAACCGAGCGCAACGCACTGGAAGCCCGACTGCGACAGTCGCAGAAGATGGAAGCCGTCGGCCGCCTCGCAGGCGGCGTCGCTCACGACTTCAACAACCTGCTCACGACGATCCTCGTGTCCACCGACCTGGTGCTGGAACGCGAGCTCGCGGTGGCCGTCCGTGAAGATCTCGACGTCGTGCGCCAGGCGACGGAGCGGGCTGCAGGCCTGACCGGGCAACTGCTCGCGTTCTCACGCCAGGATGTCAGGCAGCGACGACCGGTTGACATGAGCGCGCTGATTGCCGACACCGTGAACCTCCTGCGCCGGTTGCTCGGACAGGATGTCACCGTGACCGTTGATGCCGCGCCAAGCATCCCGAGAGTCCTCGGGGACGCCAACCTGCTCGCACAGGTGATCATCAACCTCGCCTTGAATGCCCGCGACGCCATGCCCCGCGGGGGCGTGGTTGCGGTCAGTGTCGTCCCGGTGCTGTCGCCCACCGACGGCACTGGCCGCATCGTGCTCACCATTCGGGATTCGGGTACAGGAATGGACACCGCGGTCCAGGCGCGCATGTTCGAGCCCTTCTTCACGACCAAGGCTGCGGGTCAGGGTACGGGCCTCGGCCTGGCGACCACCGTCCGGATCATCGAGCAACACGGCGGCACCATCGACGTGCACAGCCGACTCGGCGAGGGAACCACCATCACGATCACGCTCCCCACCGAACCCGAGTCCGAAGTCACCACGGTGGACGGGACACTCGCCACCACCGACGTCCATCCAACGGGCGCAGAGGTCGTCCTGTTGGTTGAGGACGAGGAGGCAGTGCGCAATGTCACGCGCCGAATCCTGGTGCGCCTGGGGTACACCGTCATGGGGTGTGATTCCGCGTCCGCGGCCCTCGAGCTCCTGAATGACCTGGACACGCCCCCCGCGTTGCTGCTGACCGACGTCATGATGCCGGGGATGACCGGCCCGGAGCTGGCCACCATCGCCACCGCGCGCCATCCCGAGCTGCGGGTCCTTTTCGTCAGCGGATACCCTGGTGACGAGCTGCACCAGCTCGGCATTCGGGCCGATGAGGTACCTTTCCTCCAGAAGCCGTTCACACCCCGGGAACTCGCCGACTGCGTCCGGCATGCAATCGACCTGACGGCCCCCTCGGCCTTGCATGGGTGAATCCGGGGCTGGCGCTTTTCCGTACTATTCGCCTGATTAGCCTGTGTCGCACACCCCGCGGCGAGGTCCATCTCCACCATACACGCTGGCCGGCAACGATTGATGCAGCACGGCGGAACGACCCGGAGCGCATGACGCCCGTCGCCGCCATCCACCATATACCGATCACCTGACCACCGTTGCTGCGGGCCCCACCTGGGGCGACTGCAACGACAATCCTTGCTCTCATTCCAGGAATGTGATGTCCATCCCGATGCCGCGACCGACCCTCACCAGCCCCGATACCAAGTTGTCCACCCCGTCGCGCACCGCGCCGGTGACGTCATGAGTGAATCGCGTGGTCGTCCCTCAAGGCGACGGGGACGCGGAAGAGGTCGCGCAGGTGGAGCGCGTGAGGGTACAGTCGCTGGAGGCAACGGAGGTGGTACCGCCCTGGAGACGCCGGACGGCGCAACCGGGACGGTGCAGCGGATTCCCGCCGAAGGGGTGCTCGAGCTGGTTGACCGCGGTGGCGGATTCCTTCGGCGCCGCTCGGCCAGCTACCTACCCGGCAATGGCGACGTGTTCGTCCCGCAATCCGTGATCGCGCGGGCAAAGCTGCGTCCAGGCGACGAGATCGTGGGCGAGGCCAATCCATCCCGCAACGGGAAGGGCCCGGCGCTGGAAAAGGTCACGTCGATCTTCGGTCGCGACCCCGCTGACTGCCTCGAGCGAATCGATTTCGGACGGCTCCCGGCGACGCACCCGACTCAACCGCTGCGGTTGACGCTCCCGACTCCACCCACGCGAAACTCCGACCTCACCGCCGCGATCGTCGATCTCATGATCCCGCTCGGCAAGGGCCAGCGCGCCCTCGTGGTCGCGCCCGCCAAGGCTGGCAAGACAACGCTCCTCACCACGCTCGCCCGTGGGGTCGCAGCCAACCATCCCGACGCGACGCTCTTCATCCTCCTTGCCGATGAGCGGCCCGAGGAAGTGACCGAGATGGAGATGGCCGTGAGCGCCGAAGTGATCGCGTCGAGTTTTGATCACGGTGCAGCACGCCACGTTGCGGTTGCCGAGACCACCCTGGAACGAGCCCGACGCCGCGTCGAGCTCGGCGAGGACGTGGTGATCATCCTCGATTCGCTCACTCGACTGGCGAGAGCGTACAACAACATCGACAAGGGCTCGGGACGCACCCTGTCAGGCGGCATCGGAGCCGAGGCGATGGAGCGCCCGAAGCGGTTCTTCGGCAGCGCCCGGGCCATCGACCCTCGGCACGGTGCAGGATCGCTGACGATCATCGCGACCGCACTGAAGGACACTGGGTCGAAGGCTGACGAGGTCATCTTCGAGGAGTTCAAGGGAACCGGCAACGCCGAGATCGTCCTGAGCCGCGAACTCGCTGACCGGCGAGTCTTTCCGGCCATCGACATCGCGGCCAGTGGTACCCGGCGCGAGGAACTCCTGCTCGACCCCGAAAACCTCGCCCGGGCCCACGCCCTCCGTCAGCAGACCGCCGGCCTCCCATCCACCAAGCAGATCGAGGTGGTCAAGGACGCGATCCAACGCGGCTGACCTCGACTGTGCCTCCCGGCATGTGGACGCTCGTCATTCATTATGGTGTCGGCATGGCCGGCATGCGCTGCAGGGCAGGCAGCGGTCCACACTCGGAGGTGCAATTCACATGATCATGTTCCGCAAGGCAGCAATCCTGGCTGGGATGGGTATCTGCGCGCTCGCGCTCGCGCCCAGCCGCACGAGCGCCCAGGCCCCGACCAGCGCGATCGCTGCGCCAAGCACGGCGCCCGAGCCTCAGCAGGCCGGACCTCGCCTGGCTCCGCGATGGGAGCCCACGCCGGTTCTCCTCCCTGGCCAGTCCGAAGGCCGTGAGGTCAACTCCGCGGTTCGCAAGGAGACGGTGACGATTCCGGTCGTCACGCTCCTCCTCGGCATCATCATCCTGATCCTTCTGGTGGGCTGAAATGGACATACTTACCTGGATCATCGTCGGGCTCATTGCCGGAGTGCTCGCCTCGTTCGTGATGGGCGGCATCGGCTACGGCCTGATCGGTGACATCATCGTGGGCGTTGTCGGCGCGGTCCTCGGCGGCTGGCTGTTCTCGGCGCTCGGTATCGCTTCGCCGTTCGGCGGACTTGCTGGCGTGATCTTCGTCGCATTCATCGGCGCCGTTGTGCTGCTCGTCATCCTGCGCGCGCTGCGCCCTCGCCGCTCAACCTGATACGTTCGACGTCGAGAAAGCCCCGCAGGGAATTGCGCATCAGCGCAGCTCCCCGCGGGGCTTCCTCGCAGCCGTCACACCCGATTCATCGACACATGGCGCGACTGACGCGGTGCGTCAACGCGCCACGAGCGCCCCTTGTACGGCATCCGCGAGCGCGGCCACGGTTATCGGCTTCATGAGTACGCGGCGAATTCCCGAGGCCTCCAGCGCCGAAAGCGGAAAGTCCTCCACATAGCCGGTCAACAACAGGATCGGCAAGTCGGGACGCTGACGGTGCACCTCGCGGGCGAATTCGATGCCGTTCATGCGAGGCATCGAGTAATCGGTGATCACCAGGTCGATGCTCGAGCCCCGCTCCCGGAACGCCTCCAGGGCAGCCTGCGGCTCGGTGAATCCGCACACATCGTAGCCGAGGTCCCGCATCCGCCGCTCGCCGAGCCGGATGAGCGATGGTTCGTCGTCGACCAGCATGACCAGCCGACGCGGTTCCGGCGTGGTCAGGTTCAGGTCAAGCCGCAGACTCCGATTGTCCGTCCGACACAGGAAAGATGCACGACACCGTGGTCCCGAGACCGGGCTCGCTGTCGAGCCAGATCGTTCCGCCGTGTTCGCGCACCACGCCGTGCGCCATCGAGAGACCGAGCCCGGTGCCACGCTCCGACGCCTTGGTGGTGAAGAATGGCTCGATCGCCCGCCGCCGCGTGGCCTCATCCATCCCGTGACCGTCATCCCGGATGCTCAGGAGCACGAATGCTCCGGGTTGCACATCGGGATGTGCGCGCACGAACGCTTCGTCGGCGACAAACGGCTCGAGCGCCACCTCCAGCACGCCACCCTCGGGCATCGCATGAACCGAGTTGTTGGCCAGGTTCATGAGCAGGTGATGCACGCCGGTGGAGTTTCCCACGACTGGGGCGAGGTACCCGGCGTGGCGCAGGCGAATGTCGATGCTCGCCGGGATGGTCGCCCTGAGCAGTCGCACCGCGTCGGTGACGACAGTGTCGAGGTGAATCGCCTCAGGGACCAGCTGCTCGCGGCGGGAAAACCGCAGGATGCGCGCGACCAGCTCCTTGCCTCGCTCGGCAGCGCGCAACACCTCGTCGAGATCGTCGACGATCCCGGGTGCACGATCGCGCGCGCTCGCACGCGCCAGCTCGGTGAACCCGACAATCATGCCCAGTATGTTGTTGAAGTCGTGCGCGATGCCGCCGGCCAGCCGGCCCATGGCCTCCATCTTCTGCGATTGACGGCGCTGGTCCGCCTGCTCCCGCGCCTCTACTTCTCCGTCATCTGTCATGTACCCTCCATGGAGGGTGACGAGTCACAGGCGCTGCACGCCACACGCAGAAGACCCGCTCAGGTGAGGAACTCGTGGAGGAGGCCGTGGAAATGGTGCACGCCATTCTCGCGGGTCGGCGAGTAGCAGCCACGATCGTAGGCACGCGACCGGAGGTTCTGCTGCACGGTCTCGCAAATGGCGATGTCCTCCGCCTGGATCTCGTCACTGAAGCCCACCAGCCGCGACCAGTTTCGATCGGTTACCGGGTCCTTCGGCGGATTCGATGCAAACCACTCGAACACGACCTCGCACGCCCCGACGCCCCGGGGCAACACGAGATTGGTTTGCATCTGCCCCATGTACACGTTGAGCATCATGTTCGGGAAAAGCCAGTAATACTGGGCGTCCGCCGAAGCAGCTGTCGCGGCGTACTGACGCCCAGTTGAGTCATTGCCCGCTGGGCGGAGTGGCGCGTGCTGGAGCGACCAGTACCGGTTCGGTTCGACACGATACGCGTCGTAATCGAGCTCGCGGTGGAGTCCGGGGTGCACCATCGGGAGATGGTAGCCCTCGAGATAGTTGTCGACGTACACTTTCCAGTTGCACTGGACCGTCCACGACTTCCGCATCACGTACCGCATGCCGGATGGGTCGAAGGCCGCCGTGCGGGCATCAATCCCGTCCCAGAACGCCGCGAGCGGCGGTGCCTTGAGGTCGAGATTGGCGAGCACCAGCGGCCCCCATGTCGCCACCTGTACCGGGAGGAGATGCATTTCCTCGGGCCGGAAGCCGACCGACTCCTCCATCTCGGGCGCCCGAAGCAACGTGCCATCGAGCCGATACGTCCAGCCGTGATAGCGGCACTGCAACGACCGGCGGGTGCCACATCCGGACGCCACCGGGCCGGCGCGATGCAGGCAGATGTTGTGGAAGCCCCGCAGCGTATCACCATCGCGAACCACGACGATCGATTCCCCGGCCACCTCTGAGGTGAAGAACTGCCCGTGCTCCGCAACCTGGTCGGTCCGGCCGACGAGCTGCCAGGTACGACCGAAGATGCGCTCGTCCTCAAGCGCCTGGTACACCGGGTCGGTATACAGTCGGGAGGGGATCGTGGTGGCGCGGGTGATGTCGGCGTCGAACGAGAAGATCATTGGGGCTCCACAGCAAAGCCGGGGAAACGCAGGAACGGGTGGCCAGCATTGCGCCAGCCACCCGTTCACGATCATTCAGCCCGGGATCAGCCGCCCTGGCTGGACGGCGGGGTCATCCCCTTCATCCGGAGATACGTGACGATGTTGCCATAGTGCTCGGCATTGTGCGTGATGTTGAAGGTGAGCGCCCACAGCCGGCTTCCCTTCATGCCGAACAAAGCTCACTTCGTCGTGTTCCTTGCCGTGGGGCATCGCGTACGCCTTGTCGCAATAGGCCATCGCGCCCTTGACGGCTGCCACCAGCGCGGCCTTGCCGGTCACCTTCTCGAAATCGACGGTCGACGGATTGTCCTCCGACATCGCCGTCGAACAGAAGGTGTAGTTGGCGCCGGCAATGTGGCCGACCATCTCGCCGAAGCTGCGTACCGAAGCGGTCGGACGGTACGAGTAGTCAGCCTCGGGCATCTGCTCCGCGGCAGCCACGACCCAACCCATGAACTGGGAGTGCAGCGGCTTGATGTCGGCAAACCCGCCGCCCGACATCTTCATGTCGTGCTCCTGGGCGGCCACCGGCGTGGCCGCGACGAGCGTGAAGAGAACGAGGGAGGCAATGCGCATTGTCTGTTCCTTGATGAGGTTGATCAATTGATCCCGACCCGGCCCTTGACCGACTCGATCAGCATGTCGGGATCATACCCGACGCCATCCTTGAATACCACCACGGTGTTCTTGATCTGACGAGGTTCTTTCACGATGTCGCCCTTGATCACGACCAGATCGGCGACCTTTCCCGCGGCGATCGTACCGAGCTCCTTGTCGATGCCGAGAACCCGGGCGCCGTTGTGGGTCATGATCTGCAGGGCAACCGGCGGTGAGAATCCAGCCTCGATGAGCAGGTCGTAGTTGCGCTGGTCACCGAATCCCGGCAGGGCACCACCAATTCCGGTGGGATCGACGCCGGCAGCCAGCAGGCCACCTGCAGCCACGAACGCACGCTCGAAGGCCATCGCCGTCTTGAGCCGGGCATCGGTGAGCGACGGATTGGGGTTGTCATCGATCTGCTTGCGCTGGGCGAGATACGCCTCCCGCACCTCGGGAGCCATGGCCGCGGAGGTTCGTTCGTCGAGCGGTGCCCGACCGGGGAAGATCGTCTCGTAGATCGCCAGCGTCGACGTCATCGAGACATCGTTGTCGACCATCGCCTTGATCGTGGACTTCCACGCGTCGGTGTCGGGGTTGGCATTCTCGCTGGCGGTGGCCGTTGCGAGAATATTGGTCGGACAGGCATCTGCCTTCTTGCCCGGTGCAAAATCGCTGGCGGTGAACAGGCCGTGCTCGAGGTTGTCGATTCCCAGGGCCACAGCCTCCTGAAACGACACCGAACAGATGTGCCCCGTGACCTTCATCCCGCGCGCGTGTGCTGCGTCGATGGCAGCCTTGAGGTCGGCGCTGCGGATTTCGGTGTATGACTTGAGCCAGGTCGCGCCCTCGTCTCCCCAGTAATTCACGAACCGGCGGGCCTGTTCCGGCGACCCGATCGCGGTCATGTAGCCGGCGCCATCGGTTCCGGTCATGTATGGCGCGGTGATGTGGATTCGCGGCCCCACCTGTTCACCCGCGTCCACCGCAGCCTTGAGGTTGATGTCGGCGTAGGCGCTGTTGCTTCCGGTCGTGCGAACCGTGGTGACGCCCGACGCGAGGTAGAGCCGGGGAGCGGTGAAGCTCGCCTGGACCCGCCGACCACCAGCGGCCGTGTAGAAGAGATGATTATGCGCACCGACGATGCCGGGAATGACCGTGTGCCCGGGCAGGTCCATCACGCGAGCTCCGGCAGGAACCGTCGTGCGGGAGGTCGGGCCGACCGCCGCGATCTTCCCGTTGGCGATCACCACCGTCTGCCCGGTCCGCGCAGCCGCCCCGGTGCCGTCGAGGACCGTGACGTTGGTGAGCGCCACCACCGGCTCGCCGACCGACACGAAGCGCCGTACCGACGGCGACAGTGACGTGGCCGCCTGTGCAGTGAGTGAACTGGCCAGGCACACTGCCAGCGCTGGGACCAATGCGAACTTCATCGAGACTCCACGGTCAGGGTGGTCATCATGCCGCTTTCAACGTGCTCGGCAATATGGCAGTGCAGCATCCAGCGACCCGGGTTGTCAAACTCCACGAGGATATCGGCGACGGCACCAGCGGGCAGCAGGATGGTGTCCTTCCACACCCTGGCAGCGGGCGCCACACCATTCACCGAGAGCACCATGAAACGCTGACCGTGCAGGTGGATCGGGTGGTGCATCGCGTGCACCGAGCCTCGCTGGTTCACGAGCCGTATCCGGCGGCGGTCGCCTTGCCGGACCGTGTACTGGATCGCCTCGTTCTCACGGCCGGTGGCGACGTCCCGCACGAACCAGTGCGCCTGGGAACTGGTGGTTGCCCAATTCATCCCGACCATCGTGCCGCTCCACTCGACCGGATGAAAGTACGCCGAATCGAGCAGCATCATTCGTGACGTCACGTACGGCAGGTCGGACATCCTCACACCGAACGCGAGCGTGAGGTCGGGCTCACCCGGCGGAACTTCCACGGGCGGCAATGGCATCGCCTTCACCGGCACCGCAGCGCGCGCGGAGCCGTCGACCTGGACGACGCCCAACGTGTCGACCTGCGGAATGAACCGCCCGAAAACATGGTCGAGCGCCCTGACCCGGTTTTCCATCACCGCCCGGCCGCCACCAAAGGTCACGTCGACCGCGTACCGCTCGGCGGGTGCGATCACGACGCTTTCCACGGGAATCGGTTGATCATACGTCCCGAGATCCGATGCCACCAGTCTCAGTGTGGCGTTGGTGAACGAAAGATTGAACGTCCGGGTATTGGCAGCATTGGTGAACCAGAACCTGACCGTTTCACCCGCTCGCGCCTTGCCCGCCCACCGGGGCTCCCCGTTGACCAGGAAGACATTCCCGAACCGTCCCATCAGCGCGTGGGTGGCCTGAGTGGCCCCAAAGGGAACGAGCCCCTCGGTACCGACAAGAAGGTCGTCGAGCATCACGATCTCTTCCCGGCCGCTCACTCGCGGAGAACGCACCACGATGTTACCGGCGAGCCCCAGGTCTTGCTGCATGTCCTCGCGCACATGCGGGTGGTACCAGTACACCCCATCGTCCGGAAAGGTGAGGGTGTAGGTGAAATGGCCCCCGGGCGGAACCGGCTCCTGCGAGAGGTGGGGCACACCGTCCATGCGCCAGTCAAGTCGCAGCCCGTGCCAATGCACTGTCGTCGGCACGTCGAGCGCGTTGCGGAACTGTACGGTGACGCGCGCACCACGCTCGACCGACAACAACGGCCCGGGCGACTGACCGTTGAACGCGTACATCGTGTAGTCACGACCGTGAATGCGTCGCTGCACCAAACCGGCGACCAGCGACAGTGTGTCGCCGCTGGCGAGGCGCACGATGCTCGGCCGCCCCGACCGCGCGAGTGCGCCCGTGGCCGCGGGAAGGGTCGGGGCGACCGGCGGTCGGAGCGCCATCTCCGACGGAAGCATCGCGATGCCTGGCGGCATCGGCATGTCCGTCCACCGGTGTCCGACGCCCGGTGTGGTCGGCGCATGATCGTGCCCGGGCATGGTGTCGGTCATTCCGGTCACCGCGAGCGCGAACTGCTGGATGTCCGGCGGCTGGAGCCTGGTGCTCGGACTCCCGCCCCGTAGCACGATCCGACCAGTTCGCTCCCGCGCATCGGGCGTCGACTCGGCGCTCACCACGATCACGAACTGGTCGAACTCGACCGGAGGAAGGATCGTCACGCCATTCGTGACCGGGCCGAGGTTCACGAACTCGGCGTACCGAGGCGTGGTCACCCATGCCACGTACGTGGTCGCACGCGGGTCGAGCACGGTGGGACCCGGAAGCCCGGCGATCACCATCGTCGGACGATACCGCTGCACCCCATCCCGGGTGACACTGATCGTGAACGGACCGGGGACAAAGTCGAGCACCACGTGCCCACTGACCGCACCGACATCAGGCGCGGCCAGGAGGTGAATACAGTAGAGATCAGGGCTGGCGGAGTCGGGACGCGGATCGGTGCAGCGATCGTCCGCGCCGCCCGCGGGGTTCGTGGCGAGTGCCGCAAGGACGAGGCAGCCGCCGAGACGCGCGTTCAATTGCACGTCATCGCTCGCTCATGATCCGGTGGCGAAAAGCGACAGCAACGTCTGTGGGTCGACGGGCTTGACCCAGTGCTCGTCGAAACCGACCTCGCGCGAGAGCTTGCGCGCCTCGTCCTGGCCCCAGCCGGTGAGCGCCACCAGCCGCAGTGCTTCCGTGCCGGCCCGCTGTCGCATCTGGCGTGCGACTTCGTAGCCATCCATTCCGGGCATGCCGATGTCGAGCAAGGCGGCGTGTGGCTTGAACGTGTCGAGCGCATCGAGGGCCGTGGCACCGTCGTACACCACTTGCACCGTGGCGCCCATCAACTCGAGGATGGTGCCGAGACTGTCCGCGGCGTCCCGACTGTCGTCGACGACCATGATCCGGCGCTCACCGGTGCCCACCTGCGGGATCGATCGACGGAGGCCAGTGGCGGCCTTGTGCTTCGCTTCGGCGCCCGCCAACGCCGCGAGGGCGTCACCAGACAGCCTGAAATCGGTCCATCCCTCCGACGGCTCCGCACCGATCGAGTGATAAAACCCGATGGCGAGTTCGTTCCAATCGAGCACCGACCACTTGATCCGGGCGCAACCGCGTTCCTGCGCCAGCGCGGCGAGCCGACCGAGCAACCGTTTCCCGACACCGTGCCCCCTGAATGCAGGATCCACGAAGAGATCCTCGAGCCAGATGCCAGGCTGCGCCAGAAACGTCGAGTAGTTGTGATGGAAGAGTGCAAACCCGGCCGCGGCACCGTCGACCTCGGCGACAAGCACCTCCGCCGCAGGCTTGGCGCCGAACAGCGACGTGCGAACATCGGCTACGGTGGCCGTGCACTGATGAGCGAGCCGTTCATAGTCGGCGAGTGCCGTGATGAATCGGTGGATCAACGGTGCGTCGTCAATCGTTGCTTCGCGAACAAGGACGCTCGTCTTTTCGCCGTCGTTTGGTCTCATCGTCTCACCGAAGAATGATCGATGCGCCCGCCCAACCAAGGACCAACGCGAGGGACACCAGCTTTCCGGCGCGGCTCCAACCGGACCACGACAGCGCCATCGCGAGCACCACCATGACGGCGAGGACAGCCACGAGCGGGAAGATTCCGGCCACATCCGGATCGGGTGCGCCCCGTATCAGCAGGGAGCCCGCGATCATGCCGCCCGCATGACATGCCGCAGTGATGGCCAGTGCCTCGAAGAGCTGCCGCGCGGTGCGGGTGGGAGGCATCGGATCGATGGTCCGCCGCCACGTGACGGCGAACAGCGCCAACACGATCAGCGTCACGTCGGCCACGATCAGCCACCGGAATCCGCCGGGGCCCACACCGGGCGCGAGATGATCGCCCAGGACCCGGCCGACCGCACCCAGCACACCGTCGAGATGGCCTCTCCAACCTAGTGACACGCCAGCCGGCCACGCGTCGGTTCCCACCCACGGCACGAGCGCAAGTGCGACCATGAGCGGTGCGAGCCCCAGCGCGACCCGTCGCCATCTCCTCCGTCCTCGTCGCTGCGCCTGCAGCAGCGACCAGCTTGCGGCCGCCACGGGCAATCCGATTGCCGCAGGCGAGACGAAGACCGCCATCACGGCCGCCAGGCCACCGTACGCGAACGAGAACCTCGGCGCGTGGACCATCACGGCAACCATGAAGAGCATGAGTGCGAGCAGCGGCGGGCCCCGCACCGATTCCCGGTGGATGTCGACAAAGGCCGGCAGCAACAGCACGACCACGACACCGGTCAAACCCGCCAGCCGCCCCGCACCGGCTTCGAGCAGCGAGAGTACCAGCGCGCCCGTCGCACCGGCTGCGAGCGCCGGAAGGAGCGGGCCCGCCAGCGCGGAGGCCGGGCCGTCGAGCCCGATCACGTAGAACACATCGCTGCCCCGGGCGATCCACCACGTCAGCGCCGCCACGACCACGAACGCGGTCAGCGGGCGTCGAACGGCGTTCAGCGACCGTTGCTGGCCGGGTACCAACGTCCCCCCGTGCGCGACATCTCCTCGAGAACAGGTGCGGGCGTGAAGCGCGGTCCACAACTCGTCGCCAGGCGTTCGAGCCGCGCCACGACCTCGGCGGCGCCCATCCCGTCGAGGGTCCTCAACGGACCGCCTCGAAACGGTGGATAGCCGATCCCGAAGATCGCCCCGATGTCGCCGTCACGCGGCGTACGCACCACGCCTTCGCTCATGGCGAGCGCCGCTTCATTCAGCATCGCGAACACGAGGCGGTCGCGCACCCGTTGCTCATCCACCTCGCCCTGTGGTCGCACGCCCAGCAACTGGAACACGCTGCCATCGGCACCGCTCTTGTGTCCGTCCTTGTAGAAATAGAAGCCGCGTCCGTTCTTGCGACCCAACCGGTCGTCGGACCGCATCACGCTGATCACCCGGGAAGGCGCGAGGCGATCACCAAAAGCTTCGTGCATCACCTTGCCTGCCTTCTCGGCAACGTCGAGCCCGACTTCATCGAGCAACGCAGCCGGCCCGACGGGAAAACCCCACTCGGTCATCACCCGGTCGAGCACGTCGATGGGCACCCCCTCCTCGAGCAGGTACCCCGCCTCGTTGAGGTACGGCGAAAGGAGGCGGTTCACCCAGAAACCAGGTGAATCACCCACCACGATCACCGTCTTCCCCATGCGCCGACCGAACTGGACGGCGGTGACGAGCGCGTCAACACTGGTGCGATCGGTCGGAATGACCTCCAGTAGCGGCATCCGCGCCACCGGCGAGAAGAAATGCATTCCGAGCACGCGCTCTGCATGCCGCGCATCGGCCGCGATGTCGGCAATGGGGATGGTCGAGGTGTTCGTGCCGATCACCGTGGTGGCGGGCACCGCGGCCTCGATCTCGGCGAGCACCTGTCGCTTGACGCCCAGTTCCTCGAACACGGCCTCGATCACGATCTCGGTCCGCGCGAAACCGTCGTACTCGGCGGTGCCCGAGATCAGGGCCTTCTGGCGCTCGAACTCCCAGGCCGTCAGCCGGCGTCGCTTGAGCCGCTCGGCGAGCACATCAATCGCCACCTTCACGCCCCGCCCCACCCGCGACAAGTCGGCGTCCTTCATCCGCACCTCGACCCCAGCGACCAGCGCGGCGGTCCCGGCGATCCCGGCACCCATGAACCCGCTGCCAATCACGCCGAGTCGGTGGACGGGTCGGGCACGCCCGACTCCCGCGGGCACGCCATCGTCCTTCTTGAGGGCGTTGGTGGCGAAAAAGATCTCGACCAGTCGACGGGAAACATCGGTCATCGCGAGTTCGCCAAATGCCTGCGCCTCTGCGGCGAGTCCTTTCGCCATGCCTTCTTCCATCGAACAGCGCACCACCTCGATCGCGCGCGGCAATGCGGGGTAGTTCCCACCCGACTTCGCGTCGACCCCCTCACGGGCCTTCTTGTACACCACCAGTCGACCGAGCGGCGTGCCATCGACCACCGCGGCGACGATCCCACGGCCACCGCGCTTCGGTGACCATCCGCCTGCGATCCGATTGGCTGCGGCGACGGCGGTGTCGAGCAGGATCGACTCCGGCACCATCTCGTCGATGAGCCCCATGCGCAGTGCCTTGCGAGCCGCCGCCGGTTTGCCGGTGAGGATCATGTCGAGCGCGGCACGCACGCCGACCAGGCGCGGCAGCCGGTTCGATCCACCGGCACCGGGGATCAGCCCGAGCTGCGTCTCGGGCAGGCCGAGATTGGTCTTGGCATGGTCGGACGCAACGCGATAACGGCAGGCGAGCGCCAGCTCCAGCCCGCCCCCCATGCATGCGCCATGTATCGCTGCGACCACGGGGATTCTCGAATCGGCCACCGCCTGCATCAGCAACTGGCCGTCGCGCGAAAGCCGCACCGCCTCCTCCACCGATCGCAACTGCAGGAACTCCTCGATGTCTGCGCCGGCGATGAAGGTGTCCGGCTTTCCGGATCGAAGGACGATGGCGTGTACCTGGTCGTTGGCATCCAGCCCGCGCAACAGCTCCTCGAGTTCCCATCCGACGGCCTTGCTGATCTTGTTGACGGACTCGAATGGCAGGTCGAACGACACGACGGCCACGCGCTCTCTATACTCGGTGCGAAAGGCCGCGGTCATGCCACACGCTCCAGGACCATCGCGTATCCCATGCCGCCCTGTGCACAGATCGATACCAGCCCGAACTCGACGTCACGCCGCACCATCTCGTTGGCGATGGTGGTGACGATGCGGGCCCCGGTTGCGGCGAACGGATGACCGATCGCGATACTGCCACCCATGACGTTTGTCCGGCTCCAATCGACCTCTCCCACTGGGCCGCTCAGTCCGAGCCGCCGCGCCCACTCGGCGGAGGCCCATGCCTGCACGTTCGACAGCACCTGCGAGGCAAACGCCTCGTGGATCTCCACCAATCCGAGGTGTTGCCACGTGATGCCGGCGCGCTTGAGCGCGGTTGGAACGGCATACGCCGGCCCCATAAGCAGCTGCCAGCCGGGGTCGACCGCAGCCACCGCATAGCTGCGCACCGCCACCAGCGGTCGGTAACCGAGCGCGGCGGCCTTCTCCTCGCTCATCATGATCACCGTCGCGGCACCGTCGGTGAGCGGTGATGCATTGCCTGCAGTCACGGTGCCGTAACGTCGGTCGAACACCGGCTTGAGCTTCGACAACTGTTCCATCGTGGTGTCAGGACGGATCAGGTTGTCGGCATTCACCACCTTGTCCATCTCACGCCCGCCAAACCACGGGACGATTTCATCGCTCAGCCGACCATCAGCCGTGCCCGCGGCAGCCCGCTGGTGACTCATCAGTGCGAATGCATCCTGCTCGTCGCGGGAAATGCCGTTTTCCTTGGCCATCTTCTCGGCCGACTGTCCCATCGATTCGCCGGTCGATGGTTCGGCGATCGCTGGCGAAACCGGCTTCAGGTCGCGCGGCCGCACCGCGGCAAAGGCGCCCAACCGCGCGCCGAGTGAGCGCGCCTTGCTGGCCGCGACGAGCGTGCGCGCGAAGCGCTTGCTGTGCAGGATCGGCACGTCCGAGAGCGTCTCGACGCCGCCAGCCAGGATCACGTCGGCGTGGCCCGCGACGATCTGGTCGGCAGCATTGCAGATCGCCTGCGCGCCCGACGCACAGGCCCGATTGAGCGAATACCCGGGAACGGTGCGCGGCATCTGCGGGAGCAGCGCGATCTCACGGGCCACGTTGCCCACGAGCGGCGAGACAACCACCTGGCCGTAGATCACCTCGTCCACCTCGTCTCCGGGAAGCTCCGTGCGGTAGAGCAATTCCCGGGTACAGTGACGGGCGAGATCGGTGGCCGAGGCATCGGCGAGACTGGTGCCGGCCTTGGCAAACGGAGTGCGAAGGCCGGCGATGACGACTGCTCGGCGACCGGGGCGCGGGGTGATCATCCCCGAAAGCTAAGGGGAACCCGAGATCGCGCGAGAGCGGTCGTGTATCTTTGCACCGTTACCCATGAGGGAGCTTGTCGTGGCAGCGATCGATCCCGAGCAGCCTGAATTCGGCATCCCGGCCGAGGCGGTCTACACCGCCCTGCTCGAAGCCCAGTCCGCCGTTCCATTCGAGCCGATTCCAGCGAGCAACGGATCGGGGCCAAAGCCCGACACGCCGCCGCCGGCACCTGCCCCGCCCGCGCCGCCGGTGCCAGCAGGCGCCGTCCAGCTGAAGGGCATACCGCTCAGGCTGGCGCAGAACATGGACGCGTCGCTCTCGATGCCCACGGCCACCACCTTCCGGGAGTTGCCGGTTCAGGTGCTCGAGACGCGGCGCGCCGAGATCAACGCGGCACTCAAGGCGGCCAGTCGGAGCGAGAAGCTCTCGTTCACCCACCTGATCGCGTGGGCACTGGTGCGCGCGAGCCGGGAGTTCCCCGTGATGGGAACGAGCGTGCTGCAGTCGGGCGGCGACACGTACCGGATCGACCCCACACACGTCAACCTCGGCCTGGCGGTCGACGTCGAGCGGAAGGACGGGTCCCGTGGGCTCGTGGTGCCGGTCCTCAAGCAAGCCGACACGATGGACTTCGCGACGTTCCTCGCGGCGTACGAGACCATCGTCGACAAGGCGCGCAACAATCGCCTCATGCCCGACGACTTTGCCGGCGCGACGATGACGCTCACCAACCCCGGCGGACTCGGCACGGTTGGTTCCGTGCCGCGGCTCATGATGGGACAGGGGACGATCTTCGCCACCGGCGCGATCGCGTTCCCGCCCGCCTTTGCCACCGCCGACAAGGCCACCATCCGTCAGCTCGGTATTTCAAAGGTGATGATGCTCACCAGCACCTATGACCACCGAGTCATCCAGGGCGCGGAGTCAGGAAGCTTTCTCCGCCTGGTGGACCAGTTGCTGCGCGGCGAGCAGGGTTTCTACGAGGAGGTGGCGGGTTCGATAGGAATCACGCTCGGTCCAGCGCCCGTCACCGGCTCCGCCGCGGCACCTGTGGCGCCGACGTCCGCCGTCGCGAATGGTGCGGTCGCGACCACGGCGCAGGTCGATGCGGTGGCCGCGGCGATGATGCTGGTCAACGCGTACCGGACCCATGGACATCTCGCGGCGTCGCTCGATCCGCTCGGCACAGCGCCGGTCGGCGATCCTGCGCTCGACCCCGCCTCCGTTGGTCTTACCGATGAAGTGATGGCGGCGATCCCCGCTGCACCGCTGCGCGTCGCGGTGCCGGGCAGCTCGCTTGCGGAGGCGATCGCCAACCTTCGCGCGACGTACTGCGGCACCATCGCGTACGAGGTCGAGCACATCTCGTCGCACGAACGGCGGGCGTGGCTGCGAGACCAGATCGAGTCGGGCGCACACCGCGCGAAGCTGGACCCCGACGAGAAGAAGGCCGTGCTGGCGCGACTCACCCAGGTGGAGGGGCTCGAGCGTTTCCTCGGGAAGGCATACCTCGGGCAGAAGCGGTTCTCGATCGAGGGTGTGGACATGATGGTGCCGATGCTCGACCGCACCTTCGAGATCGCATCCGAGGCCGGCGTTCGGGACGTGGTGCTTGGCATGGCGCACCGCGGCCGACTCAACGTGCTGTCGCACACGGTCGGTCGCCCGTACGAGACGCTCTTCGCGGAGTTCGAGGGAGCGCGGCACGAATCCCAGGCGGACGCCCCCGATCGCGGAACCGGCGACGTGAAGTACCACGCCGGGGCACAGGGCGCGTACGTGGCAAAGAACGGCAAGTCGCTGGGCGTGACGCTGCTACCGAACCCCAGCCACCTGGAGTTCGTTGGCGCGGTGGTCGACGGACGCACCCGCGCGCTCCAGACCGACCGTCGTGGGCGCGACGCCCACTTCGATTCAACCATCGCTTTGCCGGTGGTGATCCACGGCGACGCCGCATTTCCGGGTCAGGGCGTGGTTGCCGAGACGCTCAACCTGGGCGGCCTCAACGGCTACCGCACCGGTGGGACGGTGCACCTGATTGCCAACAACCAGGTCGGCTTCACCACTGACCCTGCCGAGGCACGGTCAACCCGGTATGCGTCCGATCTCGCCAAGGGCTTCGACATCCCGATCATCCACGTCAACGCCGATGATCCGGAAGCGTGTCTCTCCGCGATCGAGCTGGCGATGTCTTACCGGATCACATTCAAGGACGACGTGGTGATCGACCTGGTCGGGTATCGTCGCCACGGTCACAATGAGGGCGACGAGCCCGGCTACACACAGCCGACGATGTACAGCCGGATTCGTGAGCTCCCGACGGTTCGGGAACGTTACGCCAACGCGCTCGTGGCGGAAGGAACGCTCGCGGCTGGCGAGGCTGATACGATGGCAGAGACAGCCTACCAGCATTTCCTCGATACCCAGACGACGTTCAAGGCGTCTCTCGCGAGCAACCGTCCGCGGGAAGAGACACGGCGCGATCCTGGTCCGGATGAGTACACCGACACCGCAGTCGATCCGGAGACACTCACTGCCCTCAACGAGCAACTCCTCGCGTTTCCCAGCGACTTCGCCGTGCACCCAAAGCTCGCGCGTCAGCTCGAACGGCGGCGCGGCACCTTGCAGGACGCCCACGGCATCGAATGGGGCCACGCCGAGGCGCTGGCCTTTGCATCGCTGCTCGTCGAGGGTACGCCGCTCAGGCTCACCGGGCAGGACGTGGAACGGGGCACGTTCTCGCATCGCCATCTCATGCTGCACGACGTGAACACCAACGCCCAGTGGGCACCACTGCAATCACTCCCGGGTGCCCAGGCGCCGATCGAGGCGTACAATTCGCCGCTCTCGGAGCTCGCCGCGATCGGTTTCGAATACGGCTATGCGACGGCAGCGCCCGAGGTCCTGGTGCTGTGGGAGGCGCAGTTCGGCGATTTCGTCAATGGTGCGCAGGTCATCCTCGATCAATTCATGGCCGCGGGATACAGCAAGTGGGGTGTCACGTCGCGATTGACGCTGCTGCTGCCGCACGGCTACGAGGGGCAGGGCCCGGAGCATTCCAGCGGGCGAGTCGAGCGCTTCCTGCAGTCGGCAGCCGAGGGCAACATGCGCGTGGTCAACTGCTCCACGGCGGCGCAGTACTTCCACGTGCTCCGTCGTCAGGCGCGCTGGTCGATGCAGCGCCCGCTGGTGATCATGACGCCGAAGTCGCTGCTTCGCCTTCCTGCGGCGAGCTCATCGCTCGATGACCTCGCTAGCGGTCGGTTCCACACCGTGATCGACGACAAGCGTTCCGACGAGGCCGCCGCAACGGCCAAGACGATCGTGCTCTGCAGCGGCAAGTTGTACTACGACCTGGTCGAAAACGCCGGCGACACCGCGGTGCCTGTCGTGCGGGTCGAACAGCTCTATCCGTTTCCCGATCGCGAGCTCCGCGAGCTGCTCAATCGATACCCCAATGTTTCCGATGTCGTGTGGGCACAGGAAGAACCGCGCAACATGGGCGGCTGGACATTTGTCGAGCCGCGCCTCCGGCAGGCGCTCGCCGACGGAGTCCAGCTGCGCTACGTCGGGAGGCCCGAGCGTGCGTCGCCCGCCGAGGGCTATCCCGGCGCGCACAAGGCGGAGCAGGCACGAATTGTCGCGGAGGCAATGGGCGGCTGAGCCGCCCGTGGTCAGCTTGGCGGGAGGAGCGGTCGCTCGCTCGCCTGCCGGGCGAGCTGTTTCAGCGGTTCCGACAGGTGCTCGCCGTAGTGCAACAGGAATACTCCCCGGGCGCGGCGTGCCATCAGGAACGCCATCAGTGGCGTGTCTGCCTTCGCAGCATTGCAAGGCCGGCACGCGAGCACGAGGTTGTCCGCACGGTCGTAGGCAGACTGACCGCGCCGTGGGCGCACATGGTCCAGCGTGATGGTTTCGGCGGGAACGCGGGTGCCGCAGTACGCGCAGACCGCGCCATGACGTGCGAGCAACCATTCACGGTGCGATCCATACGAGCGACCAGATGAGCGGCGAAGCCCGCCACCCTTCCGGGCTGTTCCTTCAACTTCTTCTTCCACTGGCGGGGCAACAGCAGTGCCGCCCCGGCGTCTCGAACGTGCCACGTAAATCCTTCTTGGTTACTGGTACAGCTGGGGAAGATAATCGGAGAGACTGAGAGGGTTGAAGGGTTGAAGGGTTGAAGGGCTGAGACGGTTCCAGGGTCGAAGGGTCTCAGGGTCAAGGTAGTCTCTAGTCTCTAGTCTCTAGTCTCTAGCCCGGTGCGTCCGCTCAACCCCCGACGGCCACCAACCATGCCGCCAGCAGGATCGCGGCGACGGCCACCAGTATCCTGGTCGAGACCGATTGCGGGAAGCGGGCACCGTGATCGGCCCCGTCGAGGAAGGACGGAATCAGCATGGGATGCCGCGCACGGACCGCATCGAGGGCGCCAAGAATCTGCTCAGCCCGCTCGGGGCGGCGGGACACATCGGGGTCGACCATGCCGTCGATCAGGTGATGCAGCTCGGGCGGGAGCGCCCGCCGATGGCGGGACAACGGCAGCGGGGTTTCCGCTGGAAGGGTGCCGGCGAAGAGCGCGTAACCGACCATCCCGAGGGCGTCGAGGTCACCCCTGACCGACCCCGCACCGGCGGTATCGACCGATCCGAGCACCGCCCCGCGGGGCGTGAGGTACACCGAATCGAGGCCTATGGCTCCGTGCGTGAGCTGCCGTCGGTGAAGCGAGGCGAGGGCCCTGGCAATGTCCCGCAGCGCTGCGATCGCCTCGTGAACCGGCAGGGCGGAACGTCGGGCGATCCGCTCCCCAAGCGTCGGCCCCTCGGGGCGAGGGGTGACCAGGCAGGCATGACCATCGACCTCGGCCGCATCCCCCGGCGCCGCCAGGGCCGCATGCTGCGCGGCACGGAAGCGGTCAACCATGCTCCGCAGCGCCTCGGGCGTGGGACCGATCGGTGCCCGCGGGTAGACGGTGACCAGCGCCGCATCCCGACCCCGGGTCGCCGCGTAGCGGTATGACCCATCGGACGAGGGCAAACGATCGCCGATCATCAGGTCGCCGCCCATCGCCAGGCGGATGCGTGATCGCAAGCTGTCATTGCTCATACCGGCCCGTTGAGGTCATGGTCAGGGGGTGAGGCCGCACCAGCGGCTCGAGCCCACTTCCCATGCATCACGCGTGCCGGAACCAGATTGCCCGCCCACGGCAACTTCCGCCGTTCCCGGTGCACCGCGCACTGCGATCGAAGCACCGGGCCAACGTTTTATGTGTCACGGTTGCAACATCTGGCCGACCGTCCCGGGAACTCCACAGGCACGGTCGACGCTCAAAATCCCCGCCGGCCTACTTCTTCCTGGTCGCCGCTGCCTTGGCGCTGGCGGCCGTCCTCGCCTTGCGAGCCTTGACCGCCTTGGTGACAACTCGGCCAACCACCGCAGCGGTCGCCACCCCAGCGGCCACCTTCAGCACCGTGGCGCGCTTTGCCTTCTTCTTGTCCTCCTTGCGCTCGGCCACGCGCGACCCGACCTCGCGGGCTGCTGCAACGGCAAGCGCGGCCGCGGCCGCGCGAGCACCCGACTGCGCCCCGACCCGAGCCAACTTGCCCAATGCACGACCGACCAGACTGGCCTTCGACGGCTTGGTGGTCGTTGCCGCCTTCGTCGTCGACTTCTTCGCAACACTCGTCCGTCGCGAAGCGGCCTTCTTCGCCGCCTTGCGGCGGGGGCGGGCTGCCGCTTTCGGAGCCGGGCTATCGGGTGTGGTGGTGTCTGCGTCGTCGGTGGCCATCGTGTCCCCATCGGTGTAGAGAAGTGTGCAACTGTTTCACGAATGGTGACGATCGAGCCTGAAATGCTGGCACCCGGCCTTTCGATTGCTCGCGATCCGCCTCGCCTCCCGCTCCCCATTTACCTTTCCCCGCCGACATCAATTCGCACCCCAGCCTCGAGTCCCGTGAGCCAGCCCTCCAGCACCCCGATTTCCACTCCCGCCGCGTGGCACGCGATCAACTCGCTCAGGGTCCTCGCGATGGACGCCGTGGAGCGCGCCAACAGCGGCCACCCCGGAACGCCGATGGCGCTTGCCCCTGCGGCCTACGTGCTGTGGCGGCACCACCTGATTCACGATCCCGCACATCCGCTGTGGGCCGACCGCGACCGCTTCGTGCTTTCGTGCGGCCACGCATCGATGCTGCTCTACGGCCTGCTCCACCTGTCGGGTTACGACCTTTCACTGGATGAGATCAAGGACTTCCGCCAGTGGGGATCAAAGACTCCGGGCCACCCCGAAAGGGGCCACACGGTTGGCGTGGAAACGACCACCGGTCCGCTCGGCCAGGGTTTCGGCAACGCGGTCGGGATGGCGATTGCGGAACGGCTCCTCGGCAGTCAGTACAATCCCGACGGCAAGATCGTCGATCATCACACCTGGGTGTTTGCCAGCGACGGCGACCTGATGGAAGGCGTGGCGAGCGAGGCGGCGTCCCTCGCCGGTCACCTCAAGCTCGCCAAACTCACCGTGGTGTACGACGACAATCACATCACCATCGATGGGCGCACCGACCTCGCGTTCACCGAGGACGTCGGGATGCGGTTCACGGCGTACGGCTGGACCGTGCTCCACGTGCACGATGGCAACGACCTCGACGCGATCGACGCAGCGTACACCACGGCGAGGAAATCCGATCGACCCACGCTCATCGTGCTGCGAACCATCATCGCCGACCCCGCACCGACCAAGCGGGACACCTCCGAAGCACACGGTGCACCCCTCGGCAAGGATGAGATCGCCCGCACCAAGGAGATCCTCGGCTGGCCGTCCGACCCGTTCCATGTGCCAGCGGAGGCGTACACCGAGATGCAACCCGCTGCTGAACGTGGCGCCAGCGCGCGGCACGAGTGGGAAAAGGCACTCGCGCAACATCCGCGCGCCGACGCATTCAGTGCACAGCTCGGCGGCGTGCTCCCCGAGGGCTGGGACGCCACGCTCCCCGATCTCTCGAACGAGTCCCTGGCAAGTCGACAGGCTTCGCAGAAAGCGCTCGCCGCACTTGCCCCGATCATCCCCGGGCTTGCCGGTGGTTCGGCCGATCTCGGCGGGAGCAACGGTACCAACATCAAGTTCGGTGACACGTTCGGCCCGGAATCGACCGGTCCCCGCCTGCACTGGGGCGTCCGGGAGCATGCGATGTGCGCAGCGCTCAATGGCATGGCTGCCCACGGCGGTGTGCGGCCCTACGGCGCCACCTTCCTGGTCTTCTCCGACTACTGCAAGCCGTCGATTCGACTCGCCTCGCTGATGCAGTTGCCGGTGATCTACGTGTTCACGCACGATTCGATCGGCGTCGGTGAGGACGGACCGACGCACCAGCCGATCGAACACCTCGCGATGCTGCGCGGCATTCCCGGACTCGTGACGCTCCGCCCTGCGGATGCCGCCGAGACCGTGGAGGCGTGGCGCACCGCGATCGGGCGCACGACCGGCCCGACAGCATTGATCCTCACCCGCCAGAAGCTCCCGGCGCTCACCCGGGACGGTGATCGCGTCGGCGAGGTCGCACGCGGTGGCTACATCCTGCACGAACCGGGCGACGCGCCGCGCGCCGTGATCATCGCGACGGGATCCGAGGTATCGGTTGCGATGGAGGCGGCCAGGAAGCTTGGCGAGGAGTCCGTCCCCGTGCGTGTCGTGTCGATGCCGTCGTGGGAATTGTTCGCCATGCAGGACGAGGCGTGGCGGCACCGCGTGCTGCCACCTTCGCTCACCGCCCGCGTGTCGATCGAGGCGGCCGCCACCTTCGGGTGGCGCCAGTGGATCGGCGACCGCGGAGTGGCGATCGGGATCGATCACTACGGCCAGTCTGCGCCGGGTGACCGGCTGTTCAAGGAGTTCGGCTTCACGCCGGGCCATGTTGTCGACGCGATCCGTTCGATCGCCTGACGTTCGAGGTCTGTGATGACGCAGCATCCATTGGTCCGCCTGTGCGAACTCGGCCAGAGTCCATGGTACGACTTCATCACCCGCGACCTGGTGCATTCGGGCGAGCTCGCCCGCCTCATCCGCGAAGAAGGGCTCCGCGGGATGACCTCCAACCCGACGATCTTCGAGAAGGCCATCGCGTCGAGCAGCGATTACGACGCCGATATCGCTGCGCTTGCCGCTGGCGGTGCCACGCCCGGCGAGATCGCCGAGTCGATCGCGGTGGCGGATGTGCAGGCGGCATGTGATGTGTTCCGCCCGGTGTACGACGCGAGCGGACACGGTGACGGGACCGTCTCGCTGGAGGTCTCGCCGACGCTCGCCAATGACACGGCCGGGACAATCACCGAGGCCGAAAGGCTCTGGAGTCGGCTCGATCGTCCCAACGTGATGATCAAGATTCCCGGGACGCTTGCCGGTCTCCCAGCGATCACGCACTGCCTCGCGCAGGGGATCAACGTGAACGTCACGCTGCTCTTCTCGGTCGAACGCTACCGCCGGGTGGTCGATGCGTTCATGAGCGGCCTCGAGCAGCGCGCCGCTGCCGGTGGCGCGATCGACACCCTCCACTCGGTTGCATCGTTCTTCGTGAGCCGAGTGGACGGCCAGACCGATGCGGCACTTGCATCGGCCGGGGTGCGCGGTGAACCGTTCCTTCACCGGATCGCGATCGCCAACGCCGTGCACGCCTACGAAGCATTCGGACAGTCGCTCAACACCCCCCGGTGGCAGAAGCTGGCCGCGCTCGGCGCCCGTGCCCAGCGCCCGTTGTGGGCATCGACCAGCACGAAGGATCCGTCGCTTTCCGACGTCTGGTACGTCGAGGCATTGATCGCGCCTGATACCGTGAACACCCTCCCGCCCGACACCTTCCGCGCCTACGCCGACCACGGTGACCCCCACGTCCGGATCACTGTCGACGCAGAGCGCGACGCGGCCGCGATGCTGGCTGCGTATGCGGCACTCGACGTGGCGCCCCTGGCCGAGCGCACCGTCTTCCTCGAGGAGGATGGCGTCGCGAAGTTTGCGGCAAGCTGGAACGCACTGCTGGACAGCATCGAAGCAAAAGGCCGGGCACTCACCGGCTGACCCTCCCGCGCGACGAGGAACACAGATGATCGGAGTGATCAAACGGATCGGCCTCACGGGGTGGATCTTCATCGGGATGGGAGTGGGCATCCTGCTCGGCTGGCTCGCGCCGGAGTTCGCCGCCGGCTTGAAGCCATTCTCCACGCTCTTCCTTCGAATGATCAAGATGATCGTGGTACCGATCCTCTTCGGTACGCTGGTCGTGGGCATCGCCGGGCATGGTGATGACATGAAGCGGATCGGCCGACTCGCGGCCAAGGCGATGATCTACTTCACGATCATGACGACGATGGCACTCGTGATCGGGCTGGTCGCGGGCAACCTGTTCCAGCCGGGCATCGGAGTGATCCTGCCTCCCCCCGATCTCAACGCCGAGTTGCCACAGGCTGCGCCCACCACGCTGGGCGGGTTCCTCGACCACCTCGTGCCGCTGTCGTTCTTCGAGGCCGCCTCGAAGAACAGCGTGCTGCAGGTCGTCTTCTTCTCGGTCATGTTCGCGATCGGACTCTCCCAGGTGCCGGCGAGCAAGGCCAAGGAAACGATGCTCAACTTCGCCGAGGGCCTGGCGGAGACGGTGTTCAAGATGGTCAACGTGATCATGAAGTACGCCCCGATCGGCATCGGCGCGGCAATGGCCGTCACCGTGTCGCACAGCGGGATCGGGGTCATCGCCAATCTCGCCAAGCTGGTGGGAACCCTCTACCTCGCCCTGATTGTCTTCGCGCTCGTGGCACTCCTCCCGTCGATGTTGATCTTCCGCGTACCGATCCGGAAGTTCTTCACCGCCGTCAAGGAACCGGCGATCATCGCGTTCACCACGACGTCTTCCGATGCCGCACTGCCACTGGCGATGCAGCGAATGACCGAGTTTGGCGTGCCGCGGCGGATTGTCGCGTTCGTGATGCCCACGGGATACTCGTTCAATCTCGACGGATCGACCCTGTACCTGGGGGTGGCGTCACTGTTCGTGGCCCAGGCCGCTGGCGTGGACCTGTCGCTCGGTCAGCAGTTGCTGATGATGCTCACGCTGCTCATCACGTCGAAGGGCATCGCCGCGGTGCCGCGGGCCTCGTTGGTGGTACTTGCCGGCACACTGTCTTCCTTCGGCCTCCCGCTGGAGGGGATCGCCGTGATCCTCGGCGTCGATGAACTGATGGACATGGCGCGTACCATGGTGAATCTCGTCGGCAACTGCCTGGCGACCGCTGTGGTGGCACGCTGGGAAGGTGAAGCCGAATGGGACGTCCCGCTCACCACATGATGCGCAATTCTGCACTGGCCCTCACGGCGGTGCTGCTGGCCGCACCGATGTGCGCGCAGTCACCGCTGCGCGACATCGAGCGCGCGCTCGATGCGGGTCAGTCGTGGCAGGCAACGCAACTTGCCGCACCGCTCCTCGCCCGCGCCGACACGCGAACGCCCGAGGCAGTCATCCTCGCGGCGCGCGCTGCCGCTGGCTGGGAAGGCTGGTCGACGGTGCGCTCGCTGCTCGAGAAGGAACCATGGCTCGACACCCGGTTCGACCGACTCGGTCGCAGGCTGCTCGCCGAGGCGGCGCTCGGTACCCAGCGCAACCAGCAGGCGTTGATCGAGTCGCGCGCAGCCGTGGCGGGAAGCACGACCCGTGATGCCGCCGAACAAGGGCTCAGGCTGGTGCTGCTCGCGCGCGCACTCGACCGACTCGATCAGCGCGACGCGGCGGCGTCGGCCTACCGCGATGCCGCCGCACAGCTGCCTGCCGCCGCCGAATGGCTCCGGCTGCGTGCCGCAGGCGTGACCAACGACTCCGCAACGCGTCAGACTCTCTACCGCGGCGTCTCATCGGGTGCGGCGATACCGCGCATCGGATGGACGGAGGCGCAGGCGCTGGAGCGGTTCGGCAGCGTTGCCGCCGCAGCTGACGCATACGGACGACTCGGCGCGACGTCGTCGGCCCTGCGCCTTCGCTGGCAGGCGGCAAGCACCGACGCCCAGCGCGGCGCGGCACGAGCCGCGTTGATGGCGCAATTGCGGCCCGGTGTCGGCGCCGGTGCAGCCCGTGAAGCGCTGATCCTGATCGAACGCATTCCGGTGGCGGTGAGTGGTGGCGAACGGCTGGCCGTCGCCCGCAGGGCATCGGAACTGGGGCGCGCAGCACAGGCCGCTGATCTTTTCGGCGCCGCTGCCAGGAGCGCAGCGCTGGCCGGTGCCGATCGATTTGCCTACGGAAAGGCGCTCGCCGACCTGGGACGGTGGCCGGAGGCTGCGGCACAATTTCGTGGCGTATCGGACCCGTCGCTCGCGGGCCACGCCGCATACCTCAACGCGCGGGCCCTGTTGCGCAGCGGAAAGGGTGGCGAGGCAATCGCAGCGCTCGAACGAGTGGTGAGCACCTATCCCGGTGACACCCTCGCATCCGGTACCGCGCTCTTCCTCCTGGGCGACCTAGCCGTCGATGGCGGCGATGTCACGCGCGCCCGCCGGTGGTTCAACCAGCTGGGCACCCGCTATCCATCCAGTTCCTTTGCGCCGCGCGGCGCGCTCCTCGCCGCGTTGATACCCCTGGCGAGCAACGATCCCCAGACCGCCGAGCGTGAGCTTCGCCGCGCATTGGGTACGTACGCAACGAGCAGCGAGGGCGATGCGATCCGATACTGGCTGGCGCGGGCCACGGCTGCTTCCGGCCGCCAGATCGCGGCTGACTCCATTCTTCGGACGCTCCTGGCTCGCGGCCCCGAGAGCTACTATGCCACGCGCGCAGCCATCCGTCTCGACACCGTGCCGTGGAGCACCGCGGAGCCGCCTCTTTCGTCGTCGGATTCTCTTGCACCGACGTTTGCCCGGGTGGCGCTGCTCGAACGCCTCGGCCTCGACACCGAGGCACGTCACGAACTGGACTACCTGGGGGCACGGGCCAGCACCGCATCAGCACTGCTCGTGGTCGCCGAGGCGATGCGGCACAACGGGTACACCGCGCGCGCTTCGCAGCTCGGCCAGCGCGCAATCGCGGCGGGCGCTCCAAGGGATTCACGGATATTTCGGTTGCTCTATCCCCTGCCGTGGGCCGATGCCCTGCTCGCGGCCGGCGAACGGGAAGGTGTCGATGCGCTGCTCGCCGCGTCGGTGATCCGCCAGGAATCAGCGTTCCAGCCGCACGCCACCTCCCGCACCGATGCGCGCGGGCTGATGCAGGTGATGCCCGCGGTAGGCAAGGAACTCGGCCGGCAGTTCGGGTTCAGTGATCTCGATCCGGCGCTCCTCTGGCAGCCGGAGCTCAACATCTCCCTCGGTATGCGGCACTTCGGGAACGCGCTCAAGCGCTATCCGGAACCGGAGCGCGCCCTGGCGGCATACAACGCCGGACAGTCCAGGGTCAACCGCTGGACAGCGACCCTGCTGAGCGGTGCCGAACAACAAGGCCGTGACGGCATCTCTTGATGATGTCGAGTTGTTTGTCGAGCGAATTCCGTTCATCGAGACCCGCGACTATGTGCGGATCGTGATCCGGAACGCCACGATGTACCGGATGCTGTACGGGGAGTGACCGAGAAGGGAGAAGCGAGAAGGGAGAAGACCCTGGTTCTTGTCACCCGGAGGACCTGCTGTCAGTAATCCCCGCCTCCGCTGTCTTGCGAAGTGTCGCAGACCGGTATCGCAACAGTCCCGGGGCAGCGAAACACCCGGTCACGCGATTCGCGCCGTCGCCCACCGGTGACCTGCATCTCGGTCATGTGGTCCACGCTCTCTGGGTTTGGGGAGTGACCCGCGAGCTCGACGGAACGGTGATCGTGCGAATCGAGGACCACGACCAGACTCGCAGTAGTCGCGATAGCGAGCGGCGAATCCTCGACGACATGGATTGGCTGGGATTCCAGCCCCACCGCGAGTCGCTGCAATCGCTTCGATCGACGTTGCCGTCGCCCTGGCGTCAGAGCGACAACGCGGAAGTGTATGCCGAAGCCACCGAGAAGCTTGCCTTGTTGTCCTCGGTCTACGGCTGCACCTGCACCCGCGCAGACCTCGGCCCCGCTGACGAATCAGGTGAACGAAACTATCCGGGGACCTGTCGCGGCATGCCTCGTGAGCGGGGCGAAGCGGCCTCGTGGCGAGTCCGCCTCCCCGACGTGCCAGTCCGGATCACTGACCTGGTGATGGGCGAGATCGAGCAGCATCCCGCGCGCGAGGGTGGCGACATGGTGATCCGCGACGCGCGTGGGCAGTGGACCTACCAGCTCTGCGTGGTGGTTGACGACATTCGGGACGGGATCGACCTGATCGTGCGTGGCGACGACCTGGCGACATCAACGGGGCGACAGCAGCTTCTTGGGATGATGCTGGGCCGATCCGTGCCCGCCGTCACGCTGCATCATCCGCTCGTGTTGGCAGCTGACGGGCGGAAGCTCAGCAAGCGGGACCGAAGCGAGACCGTCGCCTCGATGCGGGAGCGCGGGATGACGGCGGGGCAGGTCATCGAGCAGGCGTGGGCGCAGAGCGGGTTGGACGAGGGAGGCGGTAAGCGGTAAGGAGAAGGGAGAAGCGAGGAGGTCAGCGGTCTCGCCTCTCGCCTCTCGCCTCTCGCCTCTCGCTTACGGCGTCCGGCCTGCCGCTATACGCTCCATCCATCCCACCACCAGGCGCTCCATTTCCACCCAGCTCCGCGGCCCATCGGTGTCGGCGACCCACCATGTCGTCGGAATCCGCCGCAGCAGCAGTTCCCGGTGAAACGCGGCGCGTTGATCGGCTGGTGCGAGCACCGGTGATGGCTCGATAACGAACAACGTCGGGGTTCGGATCCTCGACACGTCGCGGAGCGGTGATGTCGCCAGCCAATCAACCGGGTCGGCCCTGAACGGTCGCATGAACGTCGCGTCGTGCTGCGCGACCACGTTGCGGCCAGCAAGGAAATCCCACGGGCACTCGAGAATCGCGCCGGCGAACCGGGCAGACTGCTCCACCGCGGCAAGCGCGATCACCGCGCCACTGCCGCAACCGCGCAGCACCACCCGTGCGCTGTCGACCAATCCGGTGCGGATCAGTTCATCGACACCTGCGATCACGTCGCCCACGTCGGCGTCGGGAAACCGGATGAGCCTGTTACCGTGGTCGGTACCATATCCGGTGGATTGCCGAACGTTGGGCCGGAACACCGCGTAGCCTGCGTTGGTGAGGCGCGTGACGCGCCCATCGAACCCCGCGTCGTGCATGCCGTGCGGTCCATCGTGCAGCATCACCACCAGGGGAATGCGCGTATCGGGGTCGAAGTTCACGGGCCGGGAGAGCCACCCATGCACCAGCGTGCCGTCGGGAGCGCGATACTCGACTTCCTCCGATTCCCCACTGGGCAGGAGGTCAGCGAGCGAGGTGTGCAGGGACGTAACCGCCGTGATCTCCCACGGCTTGCCCAGGGGGAAACGCACGACCTCGTCGGGCCGGGAAATCGTCGATCTCACGGCGACCCCCACTCCGCGACCCGCGTCCACGTCGCCCAGCATCATGCGGTGTGCACCGTTCGATGCTGGCTTCACCCGCCCGGAGCGCGTGCTGATGGTGAAGGTATTGACCGTGCCACGGTCCTGGGCGCTGAACCAGAGAGTCGTCTTGTCCGACCAGCGAACGGCCATCGGATCGCGGTCGAAGCCGATGCTCAACAACCGGTCGCGACTGCCGTCCGGTTGCATGACCCGCAGGTCCTGGGTGCGGTAGGAAGCGGTGGTCGCCGGGAAGCCGAGGTAGGCGACGGACTTGCCATCGGGTGCCGTAACCGGTGAGTGCCAGAAGCCGGGCTGGAGCGTGAGACGGCGGAGATCGCCACCGGCCGCACTCACGCGATAGAGCTGCGACACGAAGTAATCACCGGCAACCAGCGAATCGCTCCCGGCCACAACAAGCGTATTGGCGTCGAGCCAGTCGAACGACACCGGCTCGGGGAGTCCGGTGTCGCGCCCCGCGATGCGAAAACCCGCAGGCGTGAGGCGCTGCACCGTGCCACCCGCCGACGGCACGACATGAAGCTGGAGTGTCGTGCCTCGTTCCGACTCGATGTCGCCATCCGCCATCACGAATGCGACCTGCTTGCCGTCGGGCGACCAGCGCAATGCACCGATCGCCACACCCGTGGCGAGCACGCGTTCAGTGCCGTCGCCATCAACTGGGCGCACGATCAGTCGCGCGGCATCGGCACTGCGGTAAGGCCACTTCGTCGCCCTTCGGCGACCATTCGGCGCCCGCTCCCTCGCCGATCATGCGCACGGAGCCACCGCTGACATCGACGACCGCCACGTCGGGCACCCCTGCGACAATCCGGGTAAAGACCACTCGGCGCGCATCAGGAGAGAGACGCGGCGCAGCGCAACTGCTCCACGCGCACCAGCGCGGAGTCGACGGCTGGGGATTGCGCGTGGACCCCCTGTGCGGCGAAAAGCACCACACGCTAATCCCACACCGTGCAGCGTCGACCTCATGCGCGCTCCTGCAACTCGCGTTGGACCCGCGCAATCACCATCTCCACACCGATCCGGTTGTGCCCGCCTTCCGGAAGGATCACGTCGGCCCACCGCTTCGACGGTTCCACGAACTCGAGATGCATTGGCCGTACCGTGGCGAGGTACTGCCGGATCACGTCGTCCATCGACCGCCCGCGGTCCTCGACATCGCGCACCAGGCGGCGAATGAAGCGCACGTCGTCGGCCACGTCGACGAACACCTTGATGTCGAACAGCTCGCGCAGGCGCGCATCGGCAAAGAGCAGGATTCCCTCGACGATGATGATATCGCGAGGTTCCATCCTGACCGTGGCGCGGGCACGGGTGTGCAGCGCGAAGTCATAAGTCGGTTTCTCGACACCGCGTCCAGCCGCCAGCGCCTCGAGGTGCTCGACCAACAGGTCGTTGTCGAGCGAATCGGGGTGATCGAAGTTGACCTGCCGACGCTCATCGAGCGAGAGATGCGCCAGATCCTTGTAGTAGGCATCGTGGTCGATGATGCTCGCGACGCCGGTGGCGTCCACGATCGCATGAGCGACGGTGGTCTTCCCCGACCCGGAGCCACCCACGATGCCGATGATCAGGGGACGGGATCCAGGTGAGGTCACAAGGGGCGCGGGGTGCGACAACAGGCTGGGAATACGCATGGAAGGGAATCTACCCGCGACCCGAGCCTGCGGGGGGCGTAAACTCGCCGGGTTTATCGCCCCGGAGCATACATCGCCACGATCCCCTCGGCGCGCTTCACCCCCTCGTGCTCGAACACCGAATTCGCCGCCGCCAAGTGGTGCTCGCCCTCAACACCGGCGGCGTATCGACCCAGCAGCATCTCCACCGAAGCCGACCGCAACCTGTCATCGAATGTGGCGTAATACTTCATCGCCCGCTGCAGGTGCTCCACTGCTTCCTCCGCCTTGCCGTCGAGCGCCGCTACGCCGGCATGAAGGGTTGCCGCAAACGGACGGCTCATGATCGTGTCCTCACGGTCCAGGTCGCGCGCGTACCCGAGAGCCCGCTTGGCGAAGGGCCGCGGATCCGCCGCCGCAACTCCCGCCGCCAAGACACACCGGCCCCGGAGGTCAACCATCATGATCCGGACGATCTGGGTCTTGAGCTGCAGGGCTCGCTTGAGCGCGGGCCACAAGCTGTCGATGTGCGCCAGCGCCGCCGCACCGTCACCCCGGTAAAGATGGATGTGCGCCCGGCTCAGCATCGCCGCAACGTGCTGCAGGTGAAAGCCATCGACCCCCCACGCCGCGATCGCCTCATCCACCTCGCGCGTCGCCGCGTCGGGATCGTCCGCAATAAGGCTGAGGTGCGGCAACGCCACCGCCCCCAGGTTCGTCACCGTGAACATGTCACCGCGGTCACGCGCCTCGGCGATGTACGCCGTCGCCCGCAGTCGCAGCGCAGCGATGTGACCACGGTGCCACAGCGTCCACGCGATCACCGATCGGGCCGTCGCCGTCTCCCACCACACCCCGGTGCAGCGTGTCCGGAAGATCTCTTCGGCGGCTTCGCAGTGCTCCATCGCGTCGGCAAACCGCGTCTGGTCGAGCGCGATCAACCCGGCCGACAGTTGCACCATGCCGAGTGCGTGGGGATGATCGATCCGGGCGGCCAGCGACTCGGCCCGCTTGAAGAGGTCGGCAGTCCGCCTCTCGGTGGGCCAACCCGTCGAGCTCACCAGGAACGCCTCGAAGGCCAGCGCACGGGCCAGGCGATATGGCTCGCCCGCCTCGAGTGACAACAGCAATCCCTTCGTCTGCATCGAAGCGATGCCCAGTGCATCGGGGAGCGACAGCCCTGTCGACACCGACCACAGCAGGTCGATCTTCCGCAGTACCGCCGGATCAACCTCACCCTCGTGCCGCTCCGTGAATCCCACCCCACGAAGCCGCAGCCATGCACGGCGCCACAACAGCGTGGCGATGATGCGCACCGGCGAATCGGGAAGCGGCAACCCGACCCGTGCCAGGATGCGCCTGAAAATCGTGCGCCCCTCGTCAGGATGACCGCTGATGCAGTACTGTGCCGCAGCCAGGCCCTCCAGCGTGACCAGCTCGTCGCCGCTCGATCCATCTGCCGCAGCGAGAAATGCTTCCGCCGCGTCGCGTCCGCGACCAGCGTTTGCGAGGGCCTCGGCAAGGTCGCGCTGCAAGGGGCGCACTTGCCCGGACTTGCCACCTTGCCGGTCGAGCGCCAGGCGGAACAGCTTTGCTGCCCGATCGAATGCAAGTGACGCCGTCGATGCCCGCGCCGCCATCTCGTAGAACCGCCCCGCCCGCTCGCCCTGTCCCGCGCCATCGAGGTGTACCGCGACAGTCTCGGCGTCGGCCTCGCCGGTTTCCTCCAGCGCCTCGGCGAGCACGGTGTGGTAGTGCTTCACCAGGTTGGCACTGAGGTGCGCCACCACGCTCTCGCGGACCCGATCGTGGTATGTCTCGAGATCGTCAGTCATCCGCGGCCCCGAGCTGCGAATCAGGTGACCGTTGCGCAGCACACCGATCGAATGCTGCAGATGATCATGGGCATCGAGGGTGTCACTCGCGATCTGGGCCCGAAGCGGCTTGCCAGCCACCGCGACCACTTCGAGCACCGTGCGGGGGTCCTCAGGCAGACGCACCACCCGGTGCCACAGCACCTCCTCCAGATCAACCCGCCGTGCCCCCGTGTCTCCCGCACCCCAGCCGCCACCTTCGCGCAGGTGTCGCACCAGTTCGGTGACGAAGTACGGATTGCCCTGTGATTCGACCGCCACCTGGCGCGCCTGCACGTGTGCCCTGGGCTCGTCGGTGTCGAGCAGCGTGAGCGCCAGCCGTTCGGCGTCGACCAGCGTCAGCGGTCCCACTCCGACTTCCACCCGACGATCACCAAGATCCATGCTGCGTTCGACCTCGGCGAGGGTGCGCAGACAGGCGCTCCGCTCGCGATCCTCACTGCGGTAGGACAGCACCATCAGCAGCGGCGGGGGCGACGGCGCATGCAGCAACTCGCCAATGAGCAGGGCGCTGTCGACGTCACCCCATTGGAGGTCGTCGATCACCACGACAAGGCGCTGCCCCGTCCCGATCCGGTGAAGCAGCTCACGCAGCGCGGCGAACGCGGTGCGTCGCAACTCCCGCTGGTCGGGAATCGAGAGTGCAGCCTGTGCTGCCGCAATGGCCGGAACCCGTTGCAGGACCGGAAAGAGGCGCGCGAGCACCGCGACGTTGGGCGGCACCATCTTGTCCGCGTCGCCCGGGGGAAGCATCACCAGATATGCGGCCAGCGCATCGATGACCGTGTCGAACGCCTTGTACGGTACCGACTCCTGCTCGAAGCTGCGCCCCGCCAGCACCACGACATTGTCGCGCCGACGCAGGTCGCCGAGGAAGCGGTCGAGCAGCGTGCTCTTCCCGGCCCCCGACTGTCCATGCACATGCAGCAGCGCGGTGCCACCCTGCTCGACGGTCGCGAACGCGCCAGACATTGCGGCAAGATGCCGCTCGCGTCCGACCACCGGCGCCGCACCTTCACGGTCGGGGATGGGGTACATCGCCGTCGCCCCAGGCGACCGGTCGACATACGCTCCCAGTGCGTGGAAGATGTCGTCGTCGGTCGCTCGCGCGGCCGGGTCGCGCCGCAGCAGATGGGCACAGAGGGCATCGAGCGCCGGCGGCACGTCGGGCGCAAAGCTCGACGCCAACGGCGCGTCGGCGCCGAGCTTCGCGATCAGGATCTCCGACTTGCGACCGGTGAACGGCAGCACGCCGGTGAGTGCCTCGAAGAGCATCACGCCGACGGCATACCAATCGCCTGCGGCCGTCGCGGGTTCACCCTGCCACTGTTCAGGGGCCATGTAGGCTGCGGTCCCGCCCACCTGCGAGCCGGTGGTGCTCACCCCGACATCTGTCACGAGGCCGAAGTCGAGAATCACGACCCGTCCCGACGGCCGCACCATCACGTTGGATGGCTTGAGGTCGCGATGCAGCCGACCCGCAGCATGAATCACCCCGACGCCGTGAACCAGCTGGCGGAGCGCATCGCGCACCCTGTCAGGCCGGAGTCCGTCGGGACGCACCCATTCGAGGAAGTCGACACCCTCGACGACTTCCATCGTGAAAAACCATTGATTGTCGTCGGCCACCAGTTCGTAGAGGGCAACAAGATTGGGGTGGACGATCGAGGTGAGTGCGCGGAACTCGCGCTTGAATCGCACCAGTCCCAGCGGATTGCCCAGCGGAAGGAGCTTCAGCGCGACCGTGACGTCGCGCTCCTCGTCGTGCACCTCGTACACGACCCCCATGCCGCCGGCCCCCAGGCGTCTCAGGACGGTGAATCGAGCCGTCCCGTCAAACTCCCGGGGGTCGCCCATTCAGGCGGGTGCAGGTTCGGCGGGCCGCAGCGCCGACTTTATGCGATCGAAACCGTTGGGGCCGAGCGCCCAGAGGTGCAGCCAGAACATGATGAAGTCGAGCCCCGCGAAGAGGAGGAATGTCTTCGACTGCTGCCCGAACATCACGTACCAGGTGTAGAACACGACCGATCCCGCCTTGCCGAGGAGGATGACTGGCATGATGCCCAGGTAACGCGCCGGGTCCTGGGCCATCACCAGGTAGATCAACGCCACCACGATCAGAAAGATACCGTCGAGGCGGAGCCAGATCTCCCCAGGGTTGGGCATCGGCAGCGCCAGCAGGCTGGTCAGGAACGCCGGCATGATCAGCAGCGGCACCCCGAACCCACCGTCGTAGATCGCACCGATGCGGAGCAGGATCCTCTGGCGATGGTCAAATGGGGTGAGCACACTCGGATACGACATGGCAATGCTCCTCTGGAATGCGGGCCGGCGGGAGAGCGATCAGGGGTCGAACTCAAGCGTCATGCTGGAGGGAAACGAGCCATCGAACTGCAGCTTGCCGGCGTCGCCCGGAGCGCGGCGCAGGTTGCGCTGCTTCAGGATTGCCGCTGCGATCAGGGGCATCTGGACGGCGTTGATGTACTGCCCGAAACAGGTGTGGATGCCGAAACCAAACGCCATGTTGGTCCACGCCGGCCGGTCGATCTCGAACCGATTCGGGTGATCGATCCTCTCCGAATCGAACATCGCCGAGAGCAGCGACACCAGCACGGTGGTGCCGGCGGGCACGGTGACCGCGTGCGATGTCCCCGCCCCGATGGTGTACTCCGCAGTGGTGGTGCGGAACACGCCCGGACCGAGCGGGCTGAACCGCGTCGCTTCCGAAACGTACCGGCCGACGAGCGCGATGTTGCCCACGCGCGCCGCCGCCTGCACCGCAGCCAACTCGGCGGGCCGCTTCATGAGTTCGTCGATCGCCCGCGCGACAGCCGCAGACGTGGTGGGGATTGCCGCCACCACGAAACTGAACAGCTGGTCGAGGATCCATGCGTCGGTGATCCCCGGCACCCCGGCGTCCTGCAGGACCAGCAACCGCTCGAGCACGTCGTCGCGCCGGCCGCGATCGGCATGTCGCGCCACGATCTGCTGGGTGATCACACCGCGCATCGACCTGGCTGCCGCCACCGACGCATCGGCACTGCCCCCCATCGGCAGGAACAGGTACCCGGACATCTCCGCCGACTGCGTGGCGAACGCGCCACCCGGCGGGTTCGGCGTGCCGAAGTAGTCACCGACCAGCGCCGTGGGAACCGCCGAGGTGAGGCCCGACACGACGTCGATCCGCCCGCCCGATGCCTTCACCAGCGCTTCGGCCGTGCTGCCCACGAACGGCACGATCCGCTCGGGAATGTCCTCGCGACGCACCACCATGCGCATCACCGACACATCGTGGGTGTACTCCGGGGTGTTCGACATGCCGAGGAAGAAGTTCGTCCCCCCGGTGAGCTGGGCGAACTTGGCCGCATAGGGCTGCGCGAAGATGTCATCGCGGTTCATCACGTCTTCGCAGTCGTTGTAGCGCGTCACGATCGCGAAGTTCTTGACGTGCACGATCGGCTTGATCCGCCGCAGGATCGCGAAGAGCGGCTCCGGGTCGGCGTGCAGCGCCTCCCTCTGCACGTGCTCGGCGAACCGCTCAACCGCATCGTGGATCTTCTCGAACTCGTGGTCGAGGGCGTGTCCGACGACCGGGATGTGGCGCACCAACGACTCGAGCTTCTGGAAGAGATGATCAAACGCGTTCATCGTCGGCTCCGGGGCCGGGGTGTCGACGTGCCTGGGGGCGCTGGCCAGCGAATCCGACAGCATGCGGAGCGCGGTGCGACTGGGTACGAAGAAGTACTCGCCCCCTCGCGTTTCCACGAACTGCGGCAGCTTCCGGCAGATGTGCAACGGATTGCGGCCGTCGGCGCCGATCACATGGATGTCATCGTCGAGGTGGCTGCCGATGACCGGATCCTTGTCGTTGCCCATGCCGAAATCGTTGCCGTAGTTCATCCACTGCTGCTGCACGAACTCGAACTGGTTCTCGATGCTGGCGATGTACGCGACGAAGATGATGCCGTGGTTGCCGTCATCCGACCCGGGCTGCTCAGCCGGGGTCCACTCACCATACGGGACGCCCCGGCGAACGATCCGATGCGGGTTGGTGAGGATCCCGCCAAATCCCTGCGCATCGCGGGGATTGGCACGCCGGATGTGCGCGCCCATCGGGCACCGCGCGCCGGTCGGGTCGGCGCCATAGACGAAGTCGTTGTGACGATCCTCGTCGGCCCCAAGCGCGGGGTCCGGCTTGTCGGGTGACAGTTCGAGGGGCGTCCCATCCTGCCATCGTCCGATCATCTTTGCCGCCAGGTGATCGGGGCCGCCGGGATACTTCTCCCCTTCGCGTTGCACATAGGCCCGGAACGACGCGACGTTCTCGTGAAGCTTTCGATAGACCATGTACGAACCGTTGCGGTACAGCAGGGACGGCTCCGGTGTGACCGCCACCTCCTCGTTCTCGTTGCGATACCCGAGGATGAACTCGCCGGCCGCGATCGGGGCCCACTTGCCGCCAGGCATCACCTTGCCGCGCCCCGGCCGGGACTTGCACCCAGCACCAGCCACCTCCGGGTTGCCGAAACCGTCGGTGAATCCGAAGTGCTCCTTCAGGGTGCGTTGGCCGTCGATCACCAGTTGACCGGCTTCCTGCACCTCGATCATCGTGACGCCCCCGGCAGCCCGGCACTCTTCCAGCCACGCCGCGCGGCGGTCCATCGCTGCTTCACTGCTTGCGTAGAGGGTGACGCACGCGTGCACTTCACGGGACTGCCACACCGGTTCCCACTGCTCCGGCGCACTGGTTCCGCGATCGACCAGGATGCCGGCGCGTGCGCGCATTCCCATCCGGAAATCGGTCGGGAACCCTGCAAGTGCCGGGGCCCCGAGCCCCAGCGCCGCGAGGCCGGTGAACGTGAACGCGAGGTTCACGGTCGACTCCGGCTTGTCGTCCGACCACGCGCCACCATCGGGGCGCCTGTCCTCGGCGGTCGTCACCTCCCGCGTCACCGCGGCGACGAATGATCGCCCGGCCTGCGGGGTGTCAAACCGGAAATGGCAGTACCGAGTGAGCGGCAATCCGTAGGCACAGAGGATGTTGCCCTGGATCTCGGGAAGTTCGAGCTCAACCGACATGGGAGTCCTGAGGCATCATGATGCCCCGCCGGAGCCGGCGCTGGCCATGCGCAGCATCATCTCGTTGAATCGCTTGCGACGCGTCGCGGGATCCGCGGTGTTATTCGTGCCCGCGAAATCCACCAGGGACTTCTGCGCGCGCAGTGCGGCGTGCACGTCGCCCACGGTGGCCTTCGGATAACCGCCAAAGAGCAGCGTGGTCTCGACCTGGCACTTCCTGATGTACCGGGCGAACTCGCGAAGGTCGGTCACGCCCGGGAACGCGACGCAGTGCGAATAGATATCGGTGAGGAGATCGGCGCACGCGGTGGCCATGAAGTCGAGAAACGGCTCCAGCTCGCCATCGAACTCCGCCACGAACAGCAGGTAGTTCGACGCGAGATGATCCTCGGCAGCCGGGCCGTCGAGCGTCGGCACGTCGTCGATCACCACCCACCGCGCAAAGTGGGTCATCGGGATGCGGGCGAAGGGGCTTCGCGAATCGGTGGGAATGGTCGCCAGCACCCCGCGAATCGCGGCCGCGTGTTGTGCGCCGGTCAGGCGGCCACCGAGAATCGGCGTGACCACCGTGAGGCCGTAGACCTGCTCGAAGCGGTTCGACATCAGTCGGTCATGCCCGTTGTCCGGGGAGGATCGGCTCGAGCGGGTCGTCCGCCCACGGCGCCGGTCCAGTGGTGGCAAGGTACTGCTGAAACGTGGGCACGAACTTGTGCCAGGCGATCTCCCACGCGCCATCGTCGAGGCCGCGAGTCGCCTGATCGAATGCCAACAGCGCCTCCTGCAAGCTCAGCGCGGAGCGGATGTCGCGGGTGCTCGCTTCGGGGTACGCGCCATAGTAATAGTCGGTATCGAGCTGGCACCGGCGGATGTAGGCAAGGAATGGCGTGATCGGCTTCGCCATCGGGTACCGCTCGCTCCAGCGCCAGATCAGGTCCATCCCGCCCGGCACCACCGCCGAGAATGCGTCGATGTACTGCGCCCAGTCGCCGTTGAAGTTCGACGCAAAGAGCATGTAGTCGTGCTTCAGTTTCTCGGCCGGCTGATCGGGGCTGAGCCGACGGAAGTGCTTGCGACGGATGATCGTCCAGCGGGCAAAGTGGATGAACTGGAGATCGACAAGGCGCGTCTGGTCGGCGACGAGGTCGACCTTGTGGAGCAGTTTCCGGACGATCGGTGGTGATGCCAGGCGGATCAGCACGAACGCCATGCGCGTGGCCAGCGTCCGCAGCCCCGGCTTGGTTGCCGTGAATGCTGAGAAGCCGTACGCCTTGCCGTTGAGATTCGCCACGTGTGGAGTTACGCCCGAATCATGAATGTGTCAACCTGTCACCCTGGTGGCATCGTGCAATGCCTGCGCGAAATCTCCGGCGGTCGGAAAGCGGTCGTCGCGCTGTCGCGCCAGCGCCCGGATGATCGCCGCGTCGAGTGCGGGGGTCACGCCGGCTACCACACCGGCGAGCGGTTTCACTGGCTGGATGAACCGCGCGGCAATCAATGCCTGAGGGGTGGCCCCGACAAAAGGCGGTGCACCGGCGAGCATCTCGTAGAGCACCAGCGCAAGACTGTAGAGGTCCGACCTGGCATCGAGATCGGGATCGCCGGCGGCCTGCTCGAGGCTCATGTAGGCCGGCGTTCCGAGGGCGATGCCTGTCTGGGTGAGCGAGGCGTGATCGCCACCGAGTGCCTTGCCGATACCGAAGTCCGCAAGGAATGCTTGCCCGGCATCGAGCATGATGTTGTCGGGCTTGATATCACGGTGCAGGACGTTGATCCCGTGCGCAAAGCTCAGGGCGGACAAGCACTGGGAGGCGATGCTGATGGCTTCGACAACCGGAAGCGCGCGGTCCCGCTTGAGGCGATGGCCCAACCCTTCACCATCCACATATGGCATCACGAAGAACGGCACATCACCCATCCGTCCGGAATCGACGAGCGGCAGGATGTTGGGGTGTGAGAGCCGGCGGGCGATCTCGATTTCGCGCAGGAACCGATCAGTGCCCAGCGGCTCAGCCACGCCGGCGTGTAAAACCTTGAGGGCCACGTCCCGGTTGTGCTGCGGATCGTGCGCCAGGTAGACGGTGGCCATGCCGCCACGGCCGATTTCGCGTTTCAGGGTATAGCGCGCGCCAAGGGCAGACTGCAGGTCGTCGAGGGATGGGTCGGTCGAGGGCATCGGCAGTAACCTAGAGGGGCCCCAGCCCCGCGGCGAGTGCGTCGATTGTATCTTGGTGCATCCCCCAACAGTCGTTTGTACCCGGAGGAGTCCTGCGCCTCTCCCTGTCGGACGCCCGATCATGCCTGATCGCGCTCGTTGCTGCCCTGATCGTGATCAGCGCGGGTCACCCGCTGTCGGCGCAGTCGGTGGCAATCACCGGGATGGTGGTCCGTTCCGCCGATGCCGCGCCGCTCGAGGGTGCCACGGTGATCGTGATCGGTACCGGGCTCGCCGCCACCACCGGGCCGAGCGGACGGTTTGCGATCCGGGGCGCGCCACCGGGAGCGCAGCGCCTGCGAGTGATCCGGATCGGCTACGCGCCGGTGGAACGAGACGCCGCCTCGGGCGGCCTCACCATCGCACTCGAAGAGCTGGCCCTCTCGATCGCCGACCTCACCGTGACAGCTGTGTCGCGGGTGCCGGAACGACTGGTCGAGGCGCCGGGGGCGGTGGCCTACCTCGATCCGGAGATGGCACGCGACCTCTCGATCACCGGTCAACCCGCTGCCGCGCTTGCGGTGCTGCCGGGCGTTGATGTGGTGCAGACCGACGTACAGGACTTCAATATCAGCGCCCGCGGGTTCAACACTGTCTTCAATCGGCGGGTGCTGGTCCTCCTCGATGGTCGCGACCTCGCCATCAACTTCCTCGGTTCGCAGGAATGGCTCGGCCTCGCCGCCACGCTCGAGGACATGGCGCGGGTCGAGTTCGTGCGCGGACCGAGTGCGGCGCTCTATGGCGCGAACGCATTCTCGGGCGTGCTCAACATGGTCACACCCGCCGCACGTGAGACTCCGGGGTCGCGCATCAGCGCAGCCGGGGGCAACCGCGGCGCGATGCGGCTCGATCTCAGGCATGCGGGAGTGTTCGGTGGTGACCGGTGGGCGTACCGCGTGGCGGCGGGCTCCAGTCGTGCCGAATCGTGGTCGGGAAGCCGGACAAACATTGGCGACTTGGCGCAAGAGTACGCCGAGGCGATCGACACGGCAGCAAACGGCATCGTGCACCCGTTCCCGGGCTACGAGTTGCGGCCACTCAACGGCCAGAGCACGGCGGGAACGTTTGGGTTGCCGTCTCCGGCCACTGGTGACCCCGACCCTGTAACCGGCTTGTATGGCACGGCACGGATCGATCATTACGCCAGCAATGGTGGGGTATTCACGGCCGAGGGTGGCACGGCGGTGGCGAGGAACGCGGTGCTGCTCGGGAGTGCGGCGCGGTTCCAGATCACCGAATCACAGCGGCCCTGGGCGCGGCTCGCGTGGGCCACGGACAACTACCACCTGATGGCGTGGTATTCGGGGCGCACCGGCACCGAGCAGCATAACCTGGCAGCAGGTACCGAGAGTGTGGACAAGTCGCACACGCTGCATCTCGAGGGACAGTTCAATCGACGGTTTGACGGCGGCAAGGGGCGGGTGGTGGCCGGCGCATCGTGGCGGGGCGCGAGCGTGAATACAGAGGGGACACTGGTGGCACCGGAGTACGACGACCGCAACGATCACTACAGCGCGGTGTTTGCGCAGGTCGAGCACGACATCACGCCTCGGCTCAAGCTGGTCGGTGCCGCGCGCGTCGATGAGAGCAACCTCTTCAGTACGCAGGTCTCACCCAAGGCAGCGGTGGTGTATGCGCTGAGCCCGAAGCAGTCGTTGCGTGCCACGTATGGTCGGGCGTTCGAGACCGCCAACATCCTCGATTTCTTCGTCTCGCTTCCGGCGGGACCGCCGGCCGACTTTCGCGGGATCGAGGCAGCACTGCGTGCGTCGCCGGTGGGACCTTCGCTAGCGGGCGTTCCGGACGGCACGTTGTTCTCCCAGTCAGCAGCGGTACCGCTGCTGGCGCTGGGCAATCCCGATCTCGAGGTCGAGCGGGTGAACTCGTACGAGGTGGGATACAAGGGTGAGATCGGCTCGGCGTTCTTCACCGTCGATGCGTTCTACAGCGTGATGAACGGCTTCATCACCGACGTCTTGCCGGGGGTCAATCCGGGCTACGCGCCGTGGACCGCTCCCGCTGCGGTGCCGGTCGATGCACGCTCAGCGGTGGAGGGGGCGGTACGCGATGCGTTGGTCGGTGGCGGCCAGGCCTTGGCGGCGTCGGCGCTCACCCGGTTGCCCGATGGCCGCACCGCGATCGTGCTCAGCGTCGGTAATGCCGGGCGCGCCACGATTCGTGGTATCGAGTTCGGGGCGTCGCTACCCGTGGCGCCCCGAGTGCGGGTCGAGGGGAACTTCTCGTTGCTCGACTTCGACCTGGAGGCCGCCACCTTTGTCCCCGGTGATGTCGTGAAGCCGAATGCGCCGGAGCGAAAGGGCAACCTGATGGTGATGCTGCGTGACTTCCGCGGCGTCGATGCGACGCTCGGGGCACGGTTCACGAGCGGGTTCGACTGGTCGGCCGGGGTGTTCACCGGTCCGGTGCCGGCAACCACCACGGTAAACATGTCGCTGAGTGTGCCGGTGTTGCGATCGCTGCGTGTGACAGGTGTGGCGACGAACCTGTTCAATCAGCAGCGGTACCAGAACTTCGGTGGAGCGGTGATCGGCAGGCAGTTGACGATGGGAGTGAATGCGCGATTTTGAGGGTGCTCACTGCTGGCCGCCATCAAACCGGTGCGTCCCGGGATATCGCAAATGACCCAACAACACATTGTCGTCGCCACCCTGACACTGGCGCTGGTGGGCGCGGCCGCTGCGGCTTGCGCGAAACAAGAGCCGCCTCAGAACATCGTCCCGCTCGCGACCTACTTCAGCCCCGACGTCGGGCTCGAGTTTGCCTATCGCGGTGGGCCCGACGGTTACGTGCTCCAGGAAGCCCAGCCGGGGACAGCTGACTCGAGCCTGGTGCATACCATCGACGTTGTTCCCACTGATGCGGCCGACCAGCCGGCCCGAGCCGGCGGCGAGGGTCCGGCCCAGATCTCGGTCAGGATCTATACGAATCCTGACAATCAGTGGTCGGGGCAATGGGCCGAGTCACACCCCTCGTCGAGCGGCATCAATCTCAAGCAGGGCGACGTGACCGAGGCGGTGGTGGGCGGTGCCAATGCGGTGCGCTTCCCGACCGACGGTCTCTATGCTGCTGATGTGGTCGTGGTCGCGCATGGCGGGCTGGTGTATGTCTTCCGGGGCGAGTTCATCGATGCGGGGTCGCGGCTGCGGCAGGACTTCCGGCCACTGATCGAGTCGGTGCGGTTCATTCCGTTGCCAGGAAGTGCGGCGGACAGCACCACCATTGACGAGATCTGCGAAGGTGCCCTGGCCTACATGACGTTTCCCGACGGGGCGGCTGCCGATCGGTTCGTGGCCGAGTGCAAGGAGGGAAAGCATCCCGACGTGATCGCTCGGCACCGAGGCGGTACTCAGGGTTAGGCCGGCAGAACGGGGGGCAGCTCGACAGTCGAGAGCGGCTCGTGCCACCTGTACTCGACCCCACTCCCGACTTACGGTTTACGACCGGTTCTCACGGAGCCTGCACATGGACCATTTCAAGCCCCTCGACTGGATCCGCATACTGGTCGGCGAGGCACCACTCCTGTTCTACGGCGAGCTGGTGCTGCGTATCCTGATGCTCTTCGCCCTGCTGCTGATCGTTGTGCGCCTGCTCGGCAAGCGCGAGCAGGACAGCCTCAGCCCGATGCAACAGATGCTGCTGATCGCGCTCGGCGCCGCCGCTGGTGACGTGATGCTCTATCCGGAAGTCGCCATCGGCCATGTGGTCGTCGTGCTCTTCGGAATGACTCTGCTGACCATCATCACCGAGAAGATCGCCGCGCGCTCGCGCCCGGTGCGCGACTACCTGGAATCGCATCCGCGGGTACTCATCCACAACGGCAAGGTCGATCACGACGCCCTGCGACACGAACGCACCAGCGCTCGCGAACTCGCTGCCAACCTCCGGGTGCACGGCGCCGTGGCGCTGTCGCAGGTCGAGATGGCGGTGCTCGAAGTGACGGGCGAGATCAGCGTAGTGCTGAACGACAGCAAGCCGACCAAGAAGGACCTGCTGGACTATCTGGTGAATGAGGGCGAAGCGAATCCGGTCGAGGCGGCCGGGGACTAGTCGAAAGTCACCGTCTTGCTCAGCTTCGCACAGTTCGATTCCGGGATCGCACGGGGTATCATCCCTGAGTCTCCAGCCCGGATCATCATGATGCGCAGGTCAATCGCGTTGTTCGCCCTCTTCCTCCCGGTGGTCGCCGCCGCGCAGGCGCCGGTCGAGCGTGGAGCGTTCGTGCTGCGCGTCGGCGGCGACACGATCGGAGTGGAACGATTCACCGTCTCGGCCGACACGCTCAGCGGCACGATCAGCCTCATCGGGCAGCCGCGCTTCGATTACGTGGCAGTGATCGATCCCGAGGGCCTGGTGTACACCCTCACGCTCACCGTATTCGGGCCTAATGCGCCGGTGGATGCGGCACCGATCCAGCGCGCCCGCATCACGATGGGCGGCGACAGTGCGTATGTCGACAACACCGCTGGGCGGCGTGGTTTCGCGACGCCCGCGGGAGCCCTCCCGCTGCTCAACAACTCCTTCGCCATCACGGAACTGTTCACCCGACGTGCCCGCGCCGCCGGCGACTCGATCGATGTCCCCGGCTGGTCAATCAACGGCGGAATGGTGTTCCCCGTCGTCGTTCGACAAATCGACAACGATTCGCTGTTACTCACCGTGGCGAACCAGCCGCACCGGCTCAGGGTTGATCGCGACGGCAGAATCCTGGGCGCGACCGTTCTCACGGCGCGCCTCGTGGTGAGTCGCGTCGACGGCGATGCAGCGCAGGGTCTGCAGATTGGACGCCCCGACTACTCCGCACCCGGGGACGCACCATACACCGCGCGCGAGGTGTCACTCACCGGTCCGGGTGGCATCACACTGGGCGGGACGCTCACCGCGCCCATGGGGGCGACCGGCCCATTGCCCGCCGTGGTCACGATCACCGGCAGCGGTCAGCAGGACCGAGATGAGTATATCCCGGTGGCCGGTGGCTATCGGCTCTTCAGGCAGGTGGCCGACACCCTCGGGCGCCGTGGCATCGCAGTCCTTCGGCTCGACGATCGGATGGTCGGTGCATCGACCGGCTCTGGGGGGACCAGTGCCGACTACGCCGACGACATCCGCGCCGCGCTGGCGTGGCTGCGCCAGCAGCCCGAGATCGATGGGAATCGCTTGGCGGTGGTGGGTCACAGCGAGGGTGGCCTGATCGCGCCGCTGGTCGCCGCCACGGACCCGCTCCTCAAGGGCGCCGTGCTAATGGCCGGACCGTCCCAGACCGGCGAGGAGATCCTGCGCTTCCAGTATCGTCAGGGGATCGAGAGTGACACGACGATCGCCCTCGCGTCCCGCGATTCGGCGTTCACGGCGTTGGTGGCGACGCTCGATGCGAGCAGTACACCCGGCTCATGGCTCCAGTTCTTCCGGTCTCACGATCCCTTGGCCGTGGCGCGTACGGTCCGCACCCCGATCCTGATCCTGCACGGTGAGACCGACCGCCAGGTGACGCCCGAGCAGGCTGCGGCACTCGCGGCGGCGTTCCGGGCAGGCGGCAATCCTGATGTGACCGTGCGGATGTTCGAGGATCGCAATCACTTTTTCCTGCCCGATCCGGACGGCCGACCCAGCAACTACGGGGCGCTGACCGACAACAAGGTCGACCCGGCGGTGCTCGGGGCGATGGCTGATTGGTTGGTGGCGCGGCTGGCCGTGCGCTGACCCTACGGTCAATCGACCCCGCCTCGAGTACTGGTCCGATCCCGCGGTCCACACGCCCATGATGGAACCTTCGGACGCCCGTATCAAAGTGGGAAGAAATTTCATGACGGCGGGCATGGGTGTCATCGCGTGAGGACCGGGAGGTACGCCTCCCACGGTCCGACCTCAGCGCGATACTGCCTGGCCATGACCCGCGCCACCTGCGCGATGTGACCAAGGTCGTGTACAACCCAGGTCGCCAGGAGCTGCTCCAGAGTCACGCGCCCGAACTCCGGGTGCTCGCCAGTGAGTTGCAGCTGCGCCGGCGTAAGCTGCCACGATGCGAGTACGGCAAGGTTGCGTTCGCGGATGTCGGCAAAGGTTTGCACGAGCTCGGCCAGCGGCCGGCCTTGCAGGCGATCGATGGCACTGACGCGATCGAACGGTTCGAATCGCTGGTTCTGGCCCTGCGCAACGATGATCGTTGCCCGCACAATCCAGTCGGATTCCTCACCGCCGATGAGGTGGGCGACAATGTCGACGGGACTCCACGTGTCGGGGCCCTCGGTGCCATGAAGCCAATCCGCTGCGAGTCCGGTGAGGAACTCCCGCAGCACGCGCGGCGTGCGCTCCAGCACGGCGACAGCATCGACGAGATCAAAGGTCACGGGTTGGAACTCCTACCGCGCCATCCTGGAATTTCCATTCGGAGACTCCCGGCATTGGCGTCGAGTCTGCCGGGCGGCCCAGGAGCCGCTGGTGCCACCGGAGCGAGGCTGCGAGGTCGCGAACAGTGAGGCTTGCGATACCATTGAAAATTGGCATATGGTCCTCTGCGCGGGAAAACTCATTCGACATTTGTCGCTGACCTGGCTTCATCGCCTGCCGGACGCATCGATGTCACGTCACACCGCCACTACGCTGCGACGTCGCTGTGCCCGCACCGGGCGGGTGTTCGCAAACAGGGCCTGCAACGCTTCGATGGCATTCATCCCGACAGGCTGCCGGTTGCGACCGAATTGCCTCGGCACGCCTTGCTCACCCAGCATCGCCGCTCGATAGATTCTGCCGTCCTCGACAGAACGGCCGCCCACGAGCAGGTCCTCTATCCGGTGCCCGGTCGGATTCTCCATCTTGAAATACATCGTGAGTCCGCGGCACCGCTTCACGTACCCACCCATCTGGCAGTACGGATCGGCTGCATAGGTCCGTTCCAGATTGCCCTCGAGCATCTCGCGCAACTCGCGGCCCTCAATCTCGACGGTAGAGATCGGGGGTGCGGTGGGGACGATGTTCCACAGCTGCTCCATCGTCACCGGGCCTGGCAACACCGGCGCCCCATAGCGCCAGCCATTGGAAAAGGCCAATGGTGTCCCCGCGGATCCAGCCATGGCGTCGAGCAGCACGTTGTCCATGGTCGCTTCGAGCGATGTCGCGCGGTTGAGTGCATTGCGAGTCTGGCCCACCACTTGGCCCAGGAAGTCGCGATACGGGGCCACTGCATCATCCACCCGGCGCGACATCTCCGGGTCGGGCGCGATCGCCTCGTCCACATCAATGAACTCGTGTCGCGCGTCCACCACCTTGCGACCGTCTACCGTCAGGTCGAGCCGGCCCACAAACGATCCGTGGCAGCCCGACTGAATGATCGGCGTGCTACCCACCCACACAGGTCGATAGAGTCGGTTGTGTGTGTGCCCGCTCAGTAGCACATCGATGCCCGCCACCTCGGCGGCGAGCTTCGCGTCCTGCGCAAAGCCCAGATGCGAGAGCACGACGACAACATCAGCGTTGTCGTCACGGCGCAGACGGTCGATATGCCCTGGTAGCTCCTTGTTGCCCAGCGTGAAGCGGACGCCGGTCGAGAAACTCGGCGGCATCCCCTTGTCGACGATGTTCGAGGCAATGCCGATGATGCCCACCCGCAGCCCGGCACGCTCTACAACGCGACTCGGTGCGAACACCAGCTGATCGCTGTCGGCGTGGTAGCAGTTGATGGCGAGAACGGGATAGGACAGGGTGGAGGCGACGTGCTGGAAATGCTGGGGGCCGTAGGCGAACTCCCAGTGCGCCGTCATCGCATCGAATGCGAGCGCGTTCATGAGCGGGACCAATGCCTCGCCCCGTGACTCCACCGCCGTATAGGTTCCGTGAAAGCTGTCGCCGTTGTCCAGTGCCAGTACTGCTCCAGGCCGTTCCCGCCGCACCCGGTTGAAGAGCGTCGCAATACGGGCGAGGCCACCACGGGTCGCGTAGCGGAAGCCGCTGCCGGCCCGAAAGACCTCGGGGTGAGGTTCGATGTATCCGTGCAGGTCGTTGAGCTGCAGGATCGTGAGATGGCGCTCCGACATGGGCTCCTCCGGTGGCGGCAAGTTCGCGGCGACGACGATGCCTCGGGGACGGGCTTGCCCCCCACGGAACCACACAGCCACGCCGGCGACGGCGTGGCGTCGTTCGTCAGCTGCTTACGACACTCCCGGGCAGAGTCGCTGCGTCGTTTCCACTGACCGCGCCAGGCAGGTGGCTGAGCACGTTGACGATCGTGCCGCTCGGGTCCACGACAAAGAAGCGACGAACACCCCACGGCTCGTTGGTCAGCGGGTACACGATGTCGAGGCCGCGTTCCACCGCGCATGCATGAACCTGATCGACGTCCGTGACCTCGATGCTCATGTCTGGCTCCAGCGTCACCCCACCGTCGTCCCTCAGTACGATGACCTGCGCGCTCGGATTGGTTGGTGAGGCAAACGCCACGACGAACCCCAGGTCCATCGCCACATCCATACCCAGGAAGTCGACGTAGAACGCCCGGCTCTTTTCAAGGTCTCGTGACCTGATGTCGGGCACCACGCGGATGATGCTCATCTGGTCACCCCGTTTCCGACGCGTGGCAACGACCGGATCTCCGCTACGACCTCGCGCAAGTCGTTGTTGAACTGGTGATCACGATCCGGCAGCAAGCGCAACTTGCCGTGCGGAATCTCCCGCGCAAAGAGTTCCGCGTGCAAGGGTGGAGCCGTGTCATCCGCCATCCCATGAAAGATGAACACCGGAACCCCGCGCTGCAGCTGCCCACCGAGATCGCGCTGTGGCTCCCAGCCGTCGCTCGGCCATCCTCCTTCACCGACGAACGGCGCCGCAAGCAGGACGATCGCGCCAATCTTCCGTTCCGGCGGCTGTTCGGCGAGCGCGTGGATCAGGATGGTGCCACCAATGGAGTGTCCCACGACGATCACACCATCGGCCATGACGGCAAGCTCTTGCTCGATTACCGCCTTCCACTCGGGATAGCTCGGCTCGCCTTCGTTCGGCATCGGCGGGTAGCGAACTGCGAAGTCGAGACCCAGCTCGGATCGCAAGCTCTCCACCAACTTGCTGTCCCAGTGGGCGTGGGTGCCCTCGCCTGCCCCCTGTATGAACAACACCTGAGCAGTCATGCGCGTCCCATAGACGGCGCGAGGATCTGTGCGTACCTGTCCATCCTCATTCGGTGTCCCTCAGGTGCTGTCGTGACGACGCGGGCACGCCAGAGTAAACTGTTCAATGTTCCGATGGTCGGTCTCCCAGCAACCTCCCACGACATTGAAATGCGTGAGCTGACGGCTCCTCGGCGCGGCGTACTCCCGACCGGGTTCGGCCAGGATGCCCTGCACCCTCGTCCGGTCGGGAACGGCGCGATCATGTCGGCGCCAGACCGAACCACGCCGCCGCAGCGATCGCCAGAAAGACCGGCCAGGAAAGGTGCCGCCCGCGCGAGGCCACGAGCGCGACCAGGCCGCTGACCAGAAAAGTCCCGCCCACAATCGCGCCGAGCGTGGTGCGCGAAAGCGGTTCATCGGAACGTGCCGCCGCAAGCAGCAGCAGGCCGAACCCCCACCAGGCGATGGTCGTGATGTGCCAGGCGAACCGAAGGGTCCGGCGCGTGAACAGGTCGCTGCCGAACAACTTGGGAAGATCGGTGCGCCGAAACAGCCGCGTCAGGATGTGCCGTTCGCCGAGATAGGAGTGCGCCGTACCGAGGGCGAACAACAGCGCGGCGGCAATGACCAACACCGGACTCACGGAACCGGTCCGTCAGCGCGGTGTCTCATGCCGCCGCGGTGGTCATGCAGTTGGCTACTTCGACAGCTCGATCGTGAACGGTGCCTGCCCGTGCAGCTGAATGACCGTGGGGCCAACCGCGCCTCCGAAGTGCGGATGCTTGCCAGGGAGGTACAGGAAGGACCCCGGCTTGTATGAGGTGAGCTTGGAGGCGTCTGCCTTGGCCCCCATCGCAAGGAGGAACTCACCCTCGAGCACTGTCAGGTTCTCGGCGTTGGGATGCCAGTGAGCCGGAAAGCGATAGCCCGCGGGGAACGCGAGCCGGATCACGTACATACCCGACGCCGCATTCGGGTCGCCGTGAATTGCCGCGACCTTCATGCCGGAATCGAAGCCCGGCACCTCGAGCGGCTGGAACATCACGCCTTCGGCAGGCACCATTACGTGGGCAGGCGCCCGCGCGGAGTCGGTCTGGGCGAGGGCAACGCTCGGCAGGAGCAGCGCTATGGCGCCAACAAGGACACTGCGGGTGATTTTCATGGTAACCTTCCGTGAACGGGGAAATACCTGAAAACAAGAAACACCGGCAGCTGGGAGTTACCACGTGGTCCGGGTCCTGTCAATCGGATCTAACCGGCTCCGCCTGGCGGCGGAATCCGCGGATACCTGCGGTCGCAGCAGTGTGGCGGTCGCCGGAACAGGCCGGACGACGCTGCTGGCAGGCCACAGGTGTGGAGAGATTCCTCGCCGTGCCGGTTACTTCCACCCCGGCGCGCGCGCCGCCTGCTTGATCCACTTTCCAATCTCCGGTGCCTTTGCCTCCTCGAGCGACGTGAGCTTGATGTAACGCGCAGACCCCGACCCGAGTGGCGGCGGCGGGTCGAAGGACGCACCGGCATAAAACACGATGTTCACCGAGATGTCGTACGACGCGATCTCGATGATCCATCCATGTTTCTCGAGACCGTAGTGGGCCTTCCGCCACTTGAACGCGAACTGCAGCCCCGGGACGGTCTCGCGGATCAGTCCGTCCAGGTGCTTGACGATCGGTCGCAGCGCGGGCGCGAGCCGCTCGATCCACTCGGCGATCTCGACGGGGCTGTCGGTTGGTTCGGGCGGCTTCCGGCCCGTCGCTGATCGGGCTTTTTTCGGCATTGGCGACCCCTCCCTCAAGGCGGTTTTGGTGCTCCACCTTCAGGGTATGGGTGCGCGGCCTGCCAATCAAGAGCCGGGCGCAGGCGTCACCTGGCCCGGTGTGCTTCCAGCTCGATCTCGATCTGGAACTCCGGAAGTGCCAGCCCCTTGACCTCGAGCCACGAGCCGGTGGGGAACTGCTTGGTGTAGATCGTGTTGCGGTACGCCGCCAGTTCGAGAAACTTCGCCATGTTGGTGGTGAAGACGTTTTCCACGATCACGTCATCGAAGGTGTAGCCGTAGTGCTTGAGCACCCGGTCGAGATCGGCGTAGACATTCTTCATCTGCTGCTCGAGGTCGCCGACGGCGGTCGCGTTGCCCTGATCGTCCATGCTCACGGCGCCCGAGATCTTGAGGTCGTCACCAATCCGCACCGCATGGCTGTAGCCGTACGCCTTCTCGACCTCCGGCCGCAGCTGGAAGTACTCCGGGGCGTCCGTGGCAACGGTTTGTGCGGGCGCACCTGCATCTGCATCAGCAGACTTGGTGGTGTCACAGCCGGTCAGACCGGCAGCGAAGAGCGTGGCGACGGCAAGCAGCGAGCGAGCGTGCATGGGCGAACTCCGTGGTAGGGGCGGGAGGGAGGTGTCTGACAGGGGATCAGCCACCTGAAGCTACTGCCGAATGGCGCTGAGCGGGCATTGTTACCGCATGGCAGGGCTACAAGCGTGGTGCAACCGTGTGTGCGCGTCAGCGGAAGTCAGCACGGGCAGCAGTTCGAATTCGACGATGTCGCTCCATGCGGCAAACCACTCGTCGAAGAGCTCGGGCCGGTCGACTCCATCACCTGGAAGCAGCGGGTCAGGTCGGATGTCACCCAGCTCGTACACGTAGCGCAATCCGTCGGGCAGCTGTCGGCCGCGTTCCTGGACCCGGCGATAGATCGGAACGGGATCGCCATCACGGAACCTCTCGATCACCATGTAGAGCATCGGACTCCACACATCCAAAGGGTTGCCACGGTGTCACATGGCCGATACCGCGGGCCATGGCGCATTGATACTACCCGTTGTTGAGCCATGGCGCCGCCATGATCAGCACGCTCGGCCCCTTCGCGCAGTCCTCCATACAGTGGCCGGCGAGGCCTGCCTCCTCAATGCGTTATACTCCATGACAAGTGGCGTCCGGTGACCGAGGCGACCTGCCGTCATCGGGGGCGTCGACCCTCCAAGCGGGGAATTCGTCCAATGCATGCGCTCTCCATTTTTGCACGGTTTGCTCACATCGGCGCTGCTGCCTACTGGGTGGGTATCGCCGGGTTCACGATCCTGTTGCTACGACCTGCCGCGTCGGCAATCGGGGCAGCCGCCGCACCGTTGATGAGCGAGCTGGCCCGAACGGCGCATGCTCGACCTGACGCTTGCGGCCGCGACCGTCACCATCCTGTCGGGAGCCTACCTGCTCTGCGGTGACGATTCCGATGGCTTCGGTTCGGCATGGTTCGGTACCCGGTTCGGCGTGACCATCTCCGTCGGGATGGTGGCGGCACTGATCGCGTTTGCGATCCTGGTGGCCGTGGTGCGCCCCATCCATGCACAGCTCGATCGAGCCCGACAAAACGTTGCGGCATCCCCCAGTCGTGCGGACAGGCGCGATCGCATCGCTACAACGGAGCAGGTGACAGGCACGGCTGCAGGGCGCGGAGACGATCATGGCGCTGCTCCTTGTAGCTGCGACCGCTGCAATGGCGGTGGCGCGATACCTCTGATCCGCGTACCCAGCGACGCCGGACAGGTGTGGTGACCCCACCGGAATCCCGAACCTCGTCGTGGTTCTCCCGCGACGTGGCCATCGCCGCCATCGCGATCCTGGCGATTGCGCTGCACCTTCTCTTGCGATTCGCGTGGACGAGCGAGGGCACGGTGCTCGGTTTGCCATGGGCGGTCATCCCGCTACTGGTGACACTCACCGTGGGCGGCATCCCGCTCGTCGCGGGCCTCGCGGCCCGGCTCGTGCGCTTCGAGTTCAGCTCGGACCTTCTCGCCGGCATTTCCATCGTCACCGCCGTGATCCTCGGCGAGTACCTCGCCGGCACGCTCGTCGTGCTGATGCTTTCGGGCGGCCAGGCGCTGGAAGCGTTATGCCGTCCGCCGGGCGTCGTCTGCACTCCTCGCCCTCGCCCGACGGATGCCTTCGCATGCGCATCGCAAGGACGCGGGCGCGGTGGTCGATATCCCGCTCGAAGAGGTCGCGGTCGGCGACCTGCTCGTCGTCTTCCCCCACGAGACCTGTCCGGTCGATGCGGTCGTGGTGGAAGGGCGCAGCACGATGGACGAGTCGTACCTGACCGGCGAACCGTACGTGCTGTCGAAGGTGGCGGGGTCGGCGGTGCTGTCCGGGGCGATCAATGGCGACGGCGCGCTGACGATCCGCGCGGAAACGTCGGCCGTCGATTCGCGCTACGCCAAGATCATGCAGGTCATGCGCGAGTCGGAACAGCGCCGCCCCGCAACTGCGGCGACTCGGCGACCAGATCGGCGCGTACTACACGCCGCTGGCGGTGGCCATCGCGCTCGTCGCCTGGGCCGCCAGCGGCGATCCCTTGCGATTTCTGGCCGTGCTGGTGGTCGCCACGCCGTGTCCGCTGCTGATCGGGATTCCGGTCGCGATCATCGGTTCCGTCTCGCTGGCGGCCCGGCGCGGGATCATCATCAAGGATCCCGCCGTGCTGGAAAAGATCGACACGTGCCGGACGGCGATCTTCGACAAGACCGGCACGCTCACCTACGGACAGCCGAAGCTGACGGAGGTATTCCCGCCGACGGCTTCACCAGCGATGAAGTGCTCGCGGCGGTCGCGAGCCTGGAGCGGTACTCGCGCCACCCGCTCGCGGCCGCGACGATTGACGCCGCGCGGCAGGCCGGTCTCGCGCTCGCGGACGCGACCGAGGTCAGCGAGCGACCCGGCGAAGGGCTTCGCGGCATCATCGGCGGCCGCGCCGTCCAGGTGACGAGCCGGAAGAAGCTGCTCGCCCAGCTCCCGGACTCCGACTCACCTGCTGCCGCCGCTGGCCGGCGGGCTGGAGTGCGTGGCGCTGATCGACGGTCGGTACGCGGCCACGTTCCGGTACCGCGACGAACCGCGGGCGGAAGGCAAGGCGTTCATCCGCCACCTGAAGCCGCACCACGGGTTCGAGCGCGTCCTGCTCGTCTCCGGCGACCGGGAATCGGAAGTACGCTATCTGGCCGAGAAGGTCGGCATCACGGAGGTGTACGCCGAGCCAGAGCCCCGAGCAGAAGTTGGCGCTCGTGCGCGAGGAGACGACCAAGGCGGCGACCGTGTTCATGGGCGACGGGATCAACGACGCCCCGGCCCTGACCGCGGCCACCGTCGGCATCGCCTTCGGCCAGGGCAGCGACGTCACCGCCGAAGCGGCGGGCGCGGTGATCCTGGACAGTTCGCTGGAGCGGGTCGACGAGTTGCTGCACATCGGCCGGCGGATGCGATCGATCGCGCTGCAAACGGCGATCGGCGGCATGGCCCTGAGCGTGGTCGGAATGCTCTTCGCCGCCGCGGGCTACCTGCCGCCGGTCGCCGGCGCGGTCGCGCAGGAAGTCATCGACGTGCTCGCGGTGCTGAACGCCTTGCGGGCAACGGCGCAGCCACGAGTGCTCACCGACTTCTAGAAGCCTCGAGCGCATCGCGCGGCGAGCTGTTGGTCACGGCACCCTCACGCTGAGGCAGCTGAGCCCGCCATCCATCTTCCGGAACTCCGACATCTCAAGCGGCCACCACCCTGTGGCCCAGCCGTGCCACACGCTCAAGAGTCTCCGGGAATCCTGCGGCCATCAGCACGGCATCGTTCACGCGCACGCAGTTCGCCGCGTACTCCTCGCCCTCGGCAGTTGTCGTCAGGTCGAACTCGGCAAATGCCGGGTGTCCTGCCAGCGACGGCACCACCACGAGGTGGCTGCCACCGAGCCACGCGACGCCGCTCTTGAGGTGCAGCAGCGCCGGATCGTGCCCGATGCTCACGGTCGACGCGGTGTACCCCTTGTCATGCAACCACCGACCGAGTTGCTCGGCGCCCGCCTCGTTGGTGCGCGCCGACAGGCCGATGAAAAAGTGCCGACCGGCCTGGCAGATGTCGCCGCCGTCGAGCGTGCCCGGTTCGGTTATCGCTGGCACATCGTGACCCAGGAGGCGTTCGAGCGCGGCGCGCATCGCGTGCACTTCGCCCGAACGGGCGTCGGCACCGGGTCGGCAGATGATTGCCCCGTGCGCCGTGACAATGGCGGTGTCCTCCACAAAACACGAATCAGGGTGCACGACATCGGGCGGCAGCACGCGTGACCGCAACGCCGAGCGATTCCAGTGCGTCGCAGTAGGCGGCATGCTGTGACCGTGCGAGTCCGAGATCGGGTGGCCCGAGGTCCGATGTGGTGAGTCCGCCGGCGTAGGTATCGGCAGGTGGGCAGACGATGGCACGGGTGAAGCGGAATCCATCCTCGATCACGGCGACGACCGTAACCGGATGACGAGCCGGTATGCCGGATAACTCGCCGCCAGCAGCACGATCGACCGCATCGAGTTGTACGAATCGCTGAGCACCGATCCGACGATGAACGCGATCGATCCCAGCAGGACGAGCCCGGTGATGTAAGGGAAGCCCGGTACGCGGAACGGGCGTGGCGCATCGGGTTCCTTCCGGCGCAGCACGAACACCGACGTGAACGACAGCACGTAGTTGGCCACGAAGAAGAAGGCCGCGATCGCGATCACGGTGTTGAATGTGCCGGTCACGATGAATCCGAGAGCTATTCCCGCCGAGACCCAGTGCGCCACCACAGGCGTGCCGCCGGCATTCACCGACGTGAATCGCTCCGGCATGAGCCGGTCCTCACTCATCGCGAGCGGGATCCGGCCGAGCATCATCATCAGGGCGTTTGCAGCGCCGAGAATCGTGCCGAGCACCAGGAGCCGGAGGATCAGGTCGCCCTTGGCGCCGAACAGCGCGGTGCCCACGCTCGCAGCAACGAATGGATCGCCTGCCATCGCCTCGATGCCGAGAACGCGCACCGTGGCCAGATTGAAGAGCAGGTAGATCACCAGCACGGCGAGCACGCCGCCGATCATCGCCCGTGGGATCGACCTGCCCGCGTCGACCGTTTCATCACCGAAGTAGAGCGGACCGGTCCAGCCGTCGAAGGTGAAGATCACCGATTGCAGCGCAATCACGAACGCCGCGATCAGTGCAGTGCCCACGGGGAGCGCGACGCCGACCGATGCCGGTTGATCGGGTACGATCATCACCAGCGCCGCGACGCTGAGTCGCACTGAACGCGAGCGCCTTCATGATCGTGAGGGCCTGCTGGGTCATGTCGCCGCCCTTGACGCCGCGCCACTGCAGCAACGCAAACCCGAGGACCACGGAGCATGCGATCACCGTTTGCTCTCCCCGGAAGTCCGGAACGAGCGGTGCGGCATATTCGGCAAACACGATCGCAACCAGTGCCATCGACGCAGCGGTCGACAGCCAGTCGGACCACCCGACCACGAATCCCGGATATGGTCCGAGCGCGCGATGCACGATGGGATACTGCCCGCCCGATCGCCGGATCATGGCGCCCGGCTCGGCGAGCGAGATCGCACCAAGCAGCGCATAGACGCCGCCGACCACCCAGACGGCGAAGAAGAGCCCTGTGGAGGGGAGGAGGCTTGCGACTTCGCCGGGGGTGCGGAGGATACCGACACCGATGGTGTTGCCGACCAGAACGGCGAGGCCGAAGGCGACACCGAGGACCTGGTGGAGCTTGGCTGGGGCGCTCAATGAATCCACATCGTCATGGGACCGCCGGGTGGGAGGGCTGATGAACAGGTACTGCCGCATCAGATATATTTTGTCGTTCATGCCATACCGCGTCGAGCTCGACGAACCCTTCGTACGGGTCTGTTTCACCGGCACCCTCACGCCTTCTGACCTTCTCGGCGTGGGGCTGGCATTGGCGCGTCATCAGCACGACCTGGGTCGGGAACCAGACCGGCTCGTTGACCTCTCCGGCGTCGAGGCCACGGGAGTGGCGTTCAAGCTGGTGATGGCAGCCGCCCGGTATCGCCGGATCGAACACTTCCCCAATGCTTTCCGGTCAGCCCTGTTCGCGCCAACCGAAACGTCCCACGGTTTCGCGCGGATCTTCCAGACCATCAACAAGAATCCGCAAATCGAGATCCGGGTGTTCGCCTCGATGAACGAGGCCGAGGCATGGCTTGGTGAATCGGTTGACAACTGACGAAGGTCGATCTCGCTCCCCACGTCGGACCATAACCACCCTAGGGCTACTGGACGATCACCTGCTCCCAGCTGAAGACGTCCGGTGCACCCGGATCGATGCGCAGTCGCAACCATTCGATCACTGAAGTACGGTTGGGAGCGGCGTCAGATGCGGGCCACTCCACGCTGCGATCGACAATCACCTGGGTCACGTTTGCCGAGGCCTCAACCCCATAATGAGTGGCCATCCACGGCACGCCATTGTCGACCCGGTACTCGTGGCTGTCCCCACCCACCAGTAGCACCTTGCCCGGAAATGCGCGGGCCAGCTGAGTGAACTTCTCGATCCACGCCTGGTGCGCCGTAAACGTGGCGCCGAGCGCGCGATCGTCGGGGTGCCAGAGGTCGCCCTGGAAGAAGAGCGCGATCCCGACGGACCTGCTGCTGTGCGCCGTCGCAAAACTTCGCTCAAGCCAGACAAGGTTGGCTTCCTGACGCGCCGTGACCTCTGCCACTCGGCTTGCCGAGTCGCTGGGGGTTTCGGGAACTGGAACACCGTCGGCCGTCCGATCGGCGAACCACGGAACGAGCCCGTTGTTCGAACCGAGCAAATGCAGCGTCGCGAACGTGACCCGTGATTCCACCCAGAGCCTGTTCTCGGGGTACCCTGGCTGTGCCTCGACGGTTTCGGCGCGGTCCCGGAGAAAAGGGCCCGGCCCCGGGTACAGCAACTCACGCACCTTGCCCAGTCGCTCCAGTGGATTGTATCCGCCGTTGTTCGCGCGGTGGCAATCGACCCATTCGTTGTCGCCCATGACATAGACGAATGGATCCTCAAATCGGCTGAACAGCTCAACCGACACCTCGAAGCGGGTATCACTGCAGAGTTCGAGACCGGATTTCAGGTCACCCATGTGCACCACGAGGTCAACCGCGGAGTCGGCATTGATTGCCGCCACGAGTTCGGGAAAGAGCGCGACCGTCGCTGAGTCATAGGGGGCGTCGCCGATGACCGCGATCTCCACGGGTTCGGACGGGTCATTGTCGGCTTTCGGGACGACAAGCATCACCACGGCCACGACACCGAGGATCACGAGCAACAGCAGGGCAAGCCCGGCCGCGTTGCTGGCACCGCCCGTCGCTGGGTTTCGTTGTGCGGTAGAATCCACGTATGTATCGCCTCGCGTTTCCGACGGTCAGTTCGATCCTTAAGAGTCAGTGATACTCCCAACTCCACGGCATTCCCGTGCTCCCCATGATCGCCTCGGTCAGCTCCGGGTAGATCCGCTCGGCGCGCACGTCGTTGGAGAGCATGACAAGACAACGCTGCTGACGTTCGATGCACACGACCATGTTGCCGGTCCAGTCGTTGTGCCCGCCCTTGAACCACACCTTCCCGCGCGGTCCCTCGAACGTGACCAGACCCAGGCCGGCCGACAAACCGATCGTGCTGTTTGCAGGATTCGTGTCGGGAAGAATCGTCGGAAACTGATATCGCGACGCGATCGGAACCTGAGCCCGCATCATCTCCGTGCGAGGGGCAGTGCTCAGGCCCTCGCCCCGGACGATGCCAGCCCACAGTCTGGCCTGATCGTCGATATCGGTGTCCATCGACCCGGCGGCACTCACGCTCGACCGCTCGTCGTGGGGCTCCGGCGTGCCTTCGACGCTGAATCCGTCGGCGAGGTTGGCCTGAAAATCCGGGCGCCACTGCATGCTGGTGCGGGTCATCCCGAAACGATCGAACACCCTGCGCTGCATTTCCGCTCCGACATCGAGATCGAGTGCCTCCTCGAGGATCAGCTGCGCGATGTAGAACCCCTCGCCTGAGTAGCCGTATCGCGCGCCGGGGTCGTGGTGGAATCGGAGCTTGCCGTCATCCTCCAGCCACCTGAAGTTGGCAAATCCCGTGGTATGCGTGAGCAGGATGCGCATCGTCAGGCGCTTCCAGCGATCGTCGCCCGCCAGGTCGTGATAGTCGTCGTACTCCGGCAGTGGTCTCGGCAACAGGTCGGCCAGAGAGGCATCGAGGTCGAGTCGGCCTTCGTCCACCAGCTGCATCACCAGGTATGCAAAGGCGGTCTTCGTGAGCGACGCGCCGTACATGATTGTTTCGGTGGTGAGCGGGTCGCGGGCAGCATTGCGGACTCCGAACGCCGCGACGTGCACCACCGCGCCGCCATCGATCACCGCGAGTGCAAGCCCCTGCACGTTCGCGCGCTGCATCAGCGCGCGGGCGATGCTGTCGATCGTGGCGTTGGCTGGCGGGGCGTGACTCACTGGTTGCGCCGCGCAACCGGTGAGCACAAGGGATGCGACAAGTCGAACTGATTGCGACCATGTCATTTGCGGCGCACCGAGGACGCCTTCGGCCAGTAGGTGAATTCGGGTGCGTAGCAGGTCGCCTCGAGGTCAACGAGTCGATCGCGGAGGAATGTCTGTGCGTCGCTGACGCCCTGATTGTAGACCACCGGCGCGATCTCCCTGAGAAAGAACCGCAATAGCGATTCGACCTCAATGCCACCGAGGTCGGCGTCCAGTTCGTCGGCCACGAACCGGGTCAGCGATACCACGGCCTGCTTCTGGTCGTCATCGGAAAGGGTCGGGATCATGGCTGCTCCGTCGGTCGAAGAGGTCGCCCGCGAATATATAGACAGCCATCTCCCTGGCTGCGGAGCGGAAACGGTCAACAAAACCGGAGGTGCCGTTGCCCCGACACGGGGGTCATGCCCGTGGGTTCGGCACGCCTTCGACAGCAGGATCACCAGGAGTCCGGTTGACCACGTCGACTTCGTCGTCGATGCTGTCGGTGGGCGGTGAACCTGTCGCCGCACGCTTGATCGCCGAAGCCGCGATTCCACGCAGCATCCCGGTGAACACCAGCTGATGCACCGGGAAGAGTGCGTACCAATAGAGCCGACCAAAGAGCCCAATCGGGTCGAAGATCGCGGTCTGCTGGATGGTCACCGACTCCCCTCGCGGCACCAGCTCGAACTCGAGCCATGCCCGACCCGGCAGCTTCATCTCCGCAGCGAGCCGCAGCAGGGCGTTGGGTTCGATCGCCTCGACCCGCCAGAAATCGAGCGGGTCGCCCACCCGAAGCCGGGTGGGATGCGGTCGGCCTCGGCGCATACCCACGCCACCGACCAGCAGGTCGAGGAACCCGCGCAACCGCCAGAGCCAGTTCCATCGGTGCCAACCACTGTTTCCGCCGAGTGCCAGCACTGCAGCAAACGCCGACGCGACCGGCACGTCGACATCCACCGAGCGTGAGTCAACCAGGCGGGTGCCGAACTGCACCCCGCCCCACGACTTGGGATCGCCCGAGGAGGAGAGTGCGTCGGACCAGCGGGTCTCTGCGAAGTCCCGGTCCTCGTGGGTGAGCGCGCGACGAATCGCCGCCTCGATCCCGATCGGCCTCACCGCGAACGTGGTGAGCGCGGAATCGTCCTGAATCACGGTGGGATGCATGATGCTCTCGATCAGCTTTCGCCCGACGCGCGCATACAATGGCGTGATCAGCCCGAGCCACAGACTCGACAGATAGGGCGATAGCACCGGCACCGCGAGCATCCGGATGCGAAGCCCACGCTGCCGGGCGTACTCGCGCATGATGTCAGCATACGAGACCCGGTCGGCCCCACCGATCTCGTAGGTAACGTCGCCATTCGCGGGAAGACGAAGCGCGGCCAACAGGTAGGCAAGCATGTCGTCGATCGCGATCGGCTGCGACATCACGCCAACCCATGTGGGCGTGATCATGAAGGGCAGTTTCTCGACCAGCGACCGGATCATCTCGAACGACAGGCTGCCGGCCCCGATGACTATCGATGCCCGGAGTTCGACCACTGGAACGCCCGAATCGCGGAGGATGCGCCCCACCTCCTGCCGACTGCGGAGGTGCGGTGAGAGATCTTCCTGGTCGCTGCCCAGGCCCCCGACGTAAATGATGCGCTTCAATCCGCACGCCTTCGCAGCTTCACTGAAGTTGGTGGCAGCGCGGCGGTCGGTCTCCTCGAAGGAACTGCTCGAGCCCATCGAGTGCACCAGGTAGTACGCGGTGTGCATGCCCTGCATGGCGGCTGTCGAGGCTGCTGCGGTCGAGCAGGTCGCCGGCGACCACCTCAGCCGACGAGCCGGGCGCCAACCGGACCGCTTCCGGTCTCCGTGCAACGCACCGCACCTGGTACTCGTGCGCCTCGAGCACGCGCAGCAGGCGCCCGCCGATGTAGCCGGTGGCGCCTGTGAGCAATACCCGTGGCCGTACCCCGTCCTGCGACACTTCTCGCCTCCTGGTCACCTTGTCTTGCTGCTACCCACATGCCTCGACCGTCGGAGCCCGCACACGAGAATCAGCGATCTACCGGCTGAATCCGTTCGTCGTCGCCATGTATGCGGCCCCCATGCCATCCATCACGTTGCGGACTTCGGCACTGGGTGAACCGTACACCGTGAGGCGGGTTGGCGTGAACACGCTCATGAACCGGCCGGCGTACTTCTCGCCGAAGGTGGTGATGTGGACCATCGCAGCATCCGCATCGGCATACCGCTCCCAGAGGTGGCAGTGCTTGCCGTCGGGGCTGAAGTTCCACTCGTAACAAAGCGTGTCGGGCTCGTTCGCGTTCGTCGCCGCGGCCATTTCTTCCATCAGCGCCTTCATGTCCGTTTCGCGCCCGTCATTCACGTCGAGTTCCAGCATCCAGGATACGTGGTCGGTCATTCAGTCGTCCTTGGTGTGAGTGATCAGCCGGTCGCAGGACATGACCGAGCACCGGGCGCGTGGTCTCTAGTCTATACGCCCTGGTGTCCAGTCCCTAGTCTCCATTCCCGGCGTTTCGGTGCGGTGAGAAGGTCTCGAAAATTCTTCCTCCAGCGACCGCCGCTACCCCATCCGTTCGATCAGCGGCAGCATTCCCACCGCTTCCCAGGAACGGTTGCGCGCGCCCTGTGACAACAACTTGAGCACACCCGCGCCCTCCAGCGCGTCGAGCGCGCGGTACACCGCGGGGCTCGATCGACCCGACTCGGCGAGCGCGATCGGCCCGGTGAGCACGGGATGCGCCGGCAGCAGCTCGAGGATCCGCCACTCGGTCGCGTCGCTGCGCAACCCCGGCGCAAACTTCTCAAGCTGCGCGGCCCATCGCTCATGGAGTCGGCCGACGTTGGCGAGGTAGGTCGTTGCCAGCGCCGCTGATCGCGCCACAGCGGCCGCAAACTGATCGACCCAGATGGCCACGCCGTCATCGTCCCGAAAGCGGGTAAGGCCGTCGATGTACCGCTGGGGCGCAGCTGCCAGCACCACACTGACTGGCGGCACGAAGCGCGGCGCCACACCACGACGACGCAGCACAACGTGAACAAGCGCCCGACCCGTGCGACCGTTGCCATCGGCGAACGGATGGATTGTCTCGAACTGCGCGTGCACCAGCGCGGCCTGAACGACTGGTGGCAGCAGGTCATCATTGATTGCCGCCACCAGATCGTCGAGGAGCACGCCGACACGCTCCGGAGGCGGCGGGACGAAATCCGCGCCGCATGGGTTGTAGTCGTTCCCGCCAATCCAGTTCTGGTCGGTCCGCAGCTTCCCGGCGAGCCGCCGGAGACGATCGGCGTGCATCAGCCGTCGATGTATCGCGACGAGGTGTCGCACCGTGACCTGGGTGGCTCTGGCGGTCTCATCGACCGCAAGCGTCATCGCATCGATGTTCGCCAGAATGCTCGTGGACTCCGGCCCCACCGATCTTCCAACCCGCACTTTCGCTTCGGCGCGAGCCAACTCCGCGACACCAACCTGCAGTCCTTCGACTTTCGATGACGCAATCGACTCGGTCCGCAGGAGGAGTCGCGCCAATGGTGCCAGCGCCCGGCCGCCGCCCTCGTTCAGCTGCCGCACCGCCAACTCGGCGTCGGCGATGAGGCCAGCGGTCTCGCCGCTGAGCCGAACCTCGAGACCGGCCAAGGGCGCAGGGACAAACGCGCTGTACCGGCACGCGCGGCGATACCGCGCCGGCGCCGCCAGCGTGGGGTCGTGCCGCCAGGTCTGGGTGATCCACGTCCCCGGCATTCCGGGCTCCGATCGTTGCGTGGTTAACTTTATGTGGTAAAGTTAACTATGGCTTGGGGAAACACAACGGTGCTCGTGCCTGCCCGCGTCCAGAGCCTCTCACGTGACCGATCCACCGCGGCACTGTATCTATAAGGCCATGAAGCGTCAGGGTTCACTGAGGTTCAGCGTCGTCCTCGCCGCGTCCATGGTCGGAACCACCGCGACTGCGGCGGCGCAGGGATCGCCGCGCACCATGGTCGTGACAAAGGAGTTCGCGCACTGGATGCACGGACACCAGAGCCCGATGTACGACTCCCCCACGGAGATCGATGGCGCGCCGATTCACCTCGACTCTGTCCGGGCGAACGACCCACGCCCACTCGGCGACCGTAGCGACGCTGTCGCGTTCGGCAAGCGTCTTCACCTGATCTCGCCGATGCTGGCGCCGGCGCCCCCTCCCGGCCGTCGGCGCACCACCCCGATCACCTTCTCCGTCGGCAGTGATTCGGTCGGCTTCGCAGTGCGCGGCACCCGCACATCGTGGGTCGTGCGCGACTCGATGATCGACGGCGTCGGCTACGTGCTGGTGCGCGACAGTGCCGCGGTGACCTTCGCCGAGGCGACGCAAGCCGTGCCCCGTACGCTCGGGCGACCCATCCACACCAGACGGTCTGGCCAAGGGACGATCGTCGGATTTCGGCTGGTGGACCCTCGGCTGTCGCGCGCAGTCTGGCTTGCCGACACCACATCGCTGACGGGCACCGCACAGCTTCACTATCCGGATGGACGGAGCTGGACCTCACCGGCACGTTACGTGGGCGTGCAGCAGTCTGAACTGGTTGACACCCAGACCTACCGTCTGCGGCAGGAGACGGCATCACGCCAGAACCGGGGGATCGGCATGGTGCACCATGATCCACTGGGTGGACTCGAGGCGCGATTGCACCGCGGTGAACGATGGGCCCGGGACTCGTTGTGGTCGCTGTTCGGCACGTCGCGACGCGCCGAGCAGCGTGACAGCATTGCCGAACTGCTTCGGTTCAACTGGCGCCTTGACCCTGTGGCACACGACTCGTTGCGGGAGATCGCATTGGCCGCCGGTGACTCGGCACGGGTGATCAAGGACCTGGTTAACGACTGGGATCTGGTGGGTGGGTTGCGTGCGCGTTTCTACCCCTTGTACCGCCTTCCGATGGCTGAACCCGGCTATGCGTTCAGCCATGGATTCGGCCCCGACGGGTTCTACGAGAACGCTGCGCAACGCCTCGTGGAGAATCCACCGGCGCTGTTTACCGATCCACGCAACTGGCCGTGCGAACCTGCTGCCTGCCAGATGCTCGCCGCCGAGCGGGACAACCCTCGTGTCGATCCGCGGTTGAGGGATCTTGCGATCGTGGCCGCGTTCGTGCTCGACCCGAAACGATGGGTCGACACGATCATTGCGCTCGACGCGGCGGGACATCACCTGGTGCGCGGTGCCGCACGGCTGGCACGCGGTATCGTGTCGCCGTCAGATGTCCCGATTCCAGACCCCCATGCACCGTGGAACGAGTGGGTGCATTGGATGCACGGGCAGGCGCCTGGCGCTCCGTCTGCCCCGTTGCGACTTCCGAACCCCGAGTTTCTTGCCATCACCCCGACCGGCCGCGCCTACGCGCATGCAATCCGGATCAACGAGATTCTCACCGAGCAGCAGTTTGCACCGGCGTTTCGACAACAACTTGCCACCGCCCCTTCGGACACGGCGCGCCTCGTGTTCGGCACGTTGCTGGCACAGCTGGGCGAACCCCCGCGCGACGCCCAGGCGCTGGTTCGCGCGCTCACCGACGGCACGGCGCTCGATCGGATGATTGCGCGCGAAGAAGTTGCCCGCCTGGTGTCGGAAGACGGAACTCCGGCGGACGATGCCACTGCAACGGACATCGGGACGGAGCTGCTCGCGGCCATGCTCCACGGCGGCCCGCAATGGACGCCGCTCGGCGATTCCGTCGAATGGGGCAACTATAGTCGCGGGTTGATCGACCTCCGGTCAAACCGGTTGCCGAGCTACTTCACGGCCAATGGACTCCCCGATTCGGTGCGAGCTATTGCGGCGACGGCCGGCTTCACTCTCACGGATGGCTCGTGGCGGCTGCCGGCGGAGGACAGCGGACTCATTCTCTCCGTTTCGCCGATTATTCAGGCGGGGCCGTTCGTGCGAGTGCGGGTCAACGTCACGTGGCTGGTCCGACTGCCGGATGGTCGGGGCGACGGTGACTCTCACGGCTACGAACTTCTGCTCATGAGAACCGCATCGGGCTGGGTGCGAATAGCGAATCTTTGAAGACATGACATGATTGGCATCACGCGGCGCGTCTTGATTCATGAGTTGTCGCAACCCTCCAACCGCTGGAGTACCGCGATGCATGACGTTTCGCTCCTCCGCCTCTACATCCTGCGCGCCACGTACGTCCTCATCGCCGTCGGCGTGGGCAGCACGATCTGGCCACTGCTCCTGGGCGCGCCAGAATCCGTCGAGCATTTCCGCGGCGTGACGTGGTGCCTGCTCGGCACCGTCGCACTGCTCGCGGTCCTCGGCGTGCGCTACCCGCTCAAGATGCTGCCGGTGCTGTTCTTCGAGTTGTTGTGGAAGGCCATCTGGGTCGTGACGATCGGCCTGCCGCTGCGCAGCGCCGGTCAGCTCGAGGGGGCGTTCAACGAGACGTGGTTCGCCAACGTCTTCGGGCTGGTGATCTTTCCGCTCGCGATCCCCTGGGGCTACGTACTTCGCAACTACGTCCGTGCCCCAGCCGATCGGTGGGTGCGGACGCCGACTGATGCCGCGTGAGTCGGTCGATTCACGCGACGCGTGTCGGTCAGTTCACGCGAACCGGGGAATAACGGCTACGCGCAAGGCTGCCGGATCGACACTCTCCGGTTTGCGATCGGTATTCTCCACTGGCGGCGCGATGAGTGACCCCGCGCCGCCATGCTTCACGAACACATTCTCCGATGACCCTACTTTTCGGCCGGATAGTAGTAGACCCGCCGGATCAGCTCCCCCGAGAACTCGTAGACCGCGATACCTCGCTGCGTCCGGGGTCCGTCACGTCCCTGCCAGTGCGCCACTTCCACCGCGCTGACCCGGTTCGCCGTTGCGATGACCCCGGCCAACGACGACCTGCACGTCGGACACGACTTGAAGTAGGCGGTCATGCTGGCGACCAGCGCGTCCCTGCTCCCGGTTTCCTCGGTCACCTTGTCGTCGGCAACGTTGAGCCACTGCACATCGTTGGTCACGAGTGCTGCCATGGCCTTCACGTCGTGCGCATTGAATGCATCCATGAAGCGCTCGACCGTGCGGATCGGCGCGGATGGTGGTGCCTGTGATCGTGCCGGCAACACTGGGAGAAACAGGAGCGCTGCGGCAAGTACCGTGGTGCGATGCATCCAGCCCCCAGGACGTCGTTCTTCCTGCACCCCTCTCGCTTCTCGCTTCTCGCTTCTCGCTTCTCGCTTCTCGCTTCTCGCCTAAACGTACGCGTCCACCGGCGGACACGTGCACACCAGGTTCCGGTCGCCAAACGCACTATCGATCCGGCTCACCGTCGGCCACACCTTCCGCGCACGCGTCGACGGCATCGGGAACGCCGCCTTCTCGCGACCGTACGGACGGTCCCAGTCGTCGGCAATCACCTGCTCCAGCGTGTGCGGCGCGCGCACCAGCACATTGTTGTCCCGCGCCACCACGCCCGTCTCAACTTCACGAATCTCGTCGCGGATCATGATCAGCGCCTCGATGAACCGGTCGAGCTCTTCCTTCGGCTCCGACTCGGTCGGCTCGACCATCAGCGTGCCCGGCACCGGGAACGAGACCGTCGGTGGATGGAAGCCGTAATCGATGATCCGCTTCGCGATGTCCTCGACCTCGACCCCGGATGCCTTGAACACGCCGCGTGTCGAGAATGCACTCGTGCGCGACCAGTCCGTTCGGCGCCGCGTACAGCAGGTCGTAGTGGCCCTCGAGGCGCTTGGCGATGTAGTTGGCCGAGAGGATCGCGACCTTGGTCGCAAAGGTGAGCCCTTCCGAACCCATCAACTGGATGTAGGTCCACGAGATCGGCAGGATGCTCGGGCTGCCCCACGGACCTGCCGAGATCGTCCCGCTGGTCTTCGGATGACCGAGCGACACCACCGGATGATCAGGAAGGAACGGCCCGAGGTGCGCCGCCACGCCAATCGGCCCCATCCCCGGCCCGCCGCCGCCGTGCGGGATGCAGAACGTCTTGTGCAGGTTGAGGTGACAGACATCGGCGCCGATGTCGCCCGGTCGGCAGAGCCCGACCTGCGCGTTCATGTTGGCGCCGTCCATGTACACCTGCCCACCATGCTCATGCACCACGTCGCAGATCTCGCGGATCGACGCCTCGAACACGCCGTGCGTCGACGGATACGTCACCATCAGTGCCGCGAGATTGTCGGCGTGCTGCTCGGCTTTCTTCCGCAGGTCGGCAACGTCGATGTTGCCGTTCGCGTCGGACGCCACCACCACCACGCTCATCCCCGCCATCACGGCGCTCGCCGGGTTGGTGCCGTGCGCACTCATCGGGATCAGGCACACCGTGCGATGCTCGTCACCCCGTGAGCGATGGTATGCACGGATCGCCAGCAAGCCCGCGAACTCACCCTGTGACCCGGCGTTGGGCTGGAGCGAGACCTTCGCAAACCCGGTGATCTCGCACAGCGAGTCCTCGAGTTGCCGGAAGAGCTCGGCGTATCCCTGCGCCTGCTCGCGCGGGACGAAGGGATGCAGCTTCGACAGGCCCGGGAAACTCACCGGCATCATCTCGGTGGTGGCGTTGAGCTTCATCGTGCACGAGCCGAGCGGGATCATCGCCGCGGTGAGCGAGAGATCCTTCGCTTCCAGCGCGCGCAGGTAGCGCAGCATCTCGGTTTCCGAACGGTGGAGATGGAACACCGGGTGCGCCAGGTAGTCCGTCGTGCGGCAAAGCGCCTTCGGAATCGCCTCGTCGGCCGGCACCGCCTCGCCCTCGACCATGAACGGCAACGAGTGCGAGATCGCAAAGCACGAAATCAGGTCGGCGAGGTCGCCCAGCGTGACCGTCTCGTCGAGCGCCACCACCACGCGGTCACGGCCGATCCGCCGCAGGTTGATCCGGCGAGCAAGCGCCGCCTCGATCACCCGGTCCTGCTGCCACGGCTCGACCACCACCGACACGGTATCAAAGAAGTGTTCGTGCGCCACGTCATATCCGAGCCGCTTGACGGCGCGCGCCAGCAGCACCGCGCGTCCGTGCACCTGTTCCGCGATCTTGCGGATTCCTTCGGGGCCGTGCCACACCGCGTACATCGATGCCATCACCGCGAGCAGCACCTGTGCGGTGCAGACATTGCTCGTCGCCTTGTCGCGACGGATATGTTGCTCGCGCGTCTGCAGCGCCATCCGCAGTGCCGGCCGACCATCGCTGTCGCGCGACACGCCGATGATGCGACCGGGGATGTGACGCTTGAAGGCATCCTTGGTGGCGAGGAATGCGGCGTGCGGGCCGCCATACCCCATCGGAACACCGAAACGCTGGGTATTTCCCACGGCCACGTCGGCGCCCCAGGTACCCGGCGCCTCGAGCAGCGCCAACGCAAGCAGGTCGGTTGCAACCGTGACCACTGCGCCCGCCGCGTGCGCCTTCTCGCACACACCCCGCCAGTCGCGAACGGCGCCGTCGGTCGCGGGGTACTGCAGCAGGCAACCGACGACCGTGCCGCCATCGACTTCACCAAAGACAAACTTCTCCGGGTCCTGCACGACGATCGTGACACCGCGCGCCTCGGCGCGGGTGTGCACCACCGCAATAGTCTGCGGATGACAGGCCGCGTCGATGAGGTAGGTCGCCGTGCCGGTGTGCTTCGTCATCGCGAGGGTGAGCGCCATCGCCTCGGCGGCGGCAGTGCCCTCATCGAGCAGCGATGCGTTCGCAACCTCGAGCCCGGTGAGGTCGCTCACCATCGTCTGGAAGTTGAGCAGCGCCTCGAGTCGGCCCTGCGCGATCTCGGCCTGATAGGGTGTATACGCCGTGTACCAGCCCGGGTTCTCCAGCACGTTCCGCTGCACCACCGGCGGCACGAACGTGCCGTGATATCCCATGCCGAGATACGAACGGAACACCTGGTTGCGCTCCGAAAGGTCGCGAATGGTGTTCAGTGTCTCGCGCTCACCGCGCCCCGGTGCCAGCGCCAGCGGCCGGTCGAGCCGGATGCTGTCGGGGACGACGTCGTCGATGAACGCATCGAGCGAGTCATAGCCGAGCACGCCAAGCATCGCCTGGATGTCATCGGCACGCGGGCCGACGTGGCGGGAGGCGAACTCGTTGGGCGGGAATGCGGACGGGTGCGGGGCGGTCTCGCCGCCGGCCGGGGTGCGAACTTCACGGGTGGTCACGCTGGTCATCGAGCCTTCCATCAATTCAATGCGAATCACACCGGGGATGCGGCGGGGCGAACCCCGCCGCGTGATGTCACTGGCTGTCGATCATCGCCTGGTAGCCGTCGGCGTCCTTGAGCTTGTCGAGCTCGGCGGGGTCGCTCACCTCGATCTTCACGAGCCAGCCGGCGCCATAGCAATCATCACCCACGGTCTCCGGGGCGTCGGCGAGGGTGTCGTTGACCGCCACGACCTTGCCGCTGGCGGGTGCAAAGAGCTCGCTGACGGCCTTGACCGATTCGATCACGCCGAACGGCTGGCCTTGAGTCACCGTACTGCCCACGGCGGGGAGCTCGACAAAGACGATGTCACCGATCTGCTCGACGGCGAAGGCAGTGATTCCCACCGTGCCATCGTCGGCCAGCCACTCATGCTCGGCCGAATACTTCAGGTTGCCCGGATTTGCCACGATGTCTCCTCGGCTCAGGACGGCCGGCGATAGAATGGCAGCGCCACGACTTCAGCCGCGACGCGTTGGTTGCGAATTCCCACTTCGACGGAGGTCCCGACGGCGGTTCCCACCGGCAGGTAAGCCATCGCGATCGGGGCGCCGACAGTCGGCGATGCGGTACCGCTGGTGACCACTCCTGACTGCTCCGGCGCCTCGGCAAGATAGACGGGATAGCCGGTGCGGGCGATGCCCCGGCCGGTGAGCCGAAGCCCGACCAACGCCTTGCGAGGCGCGTCCTTGGCGGCTTCCAGCGCGGCACGCCCCGGGAAGTTGTCGGGCTTGTCGAACTTGACCACCCGGCCGAGTCCGGCCTCGAAGGGCGTGGTCTCGCGGTCGAGCTCCTGACCGTAGAGCGGCATCCCGGCCTCGAGCCGGAGCGTATCGCGGGCGCCCAGCCCCACGGGCACCAGGCCATGGTCGGCGCCCTCTTCCATCAGGGTGTCCCACACCTTGGGCGCATCGTTCCAGTCCACGAACAACTCGAAGCCATCCTCGCCGGTGTAACCGGTTCGGGCGATCAGAGCCGGTACGCCGCACGCCGTGCCCTGCGCGCTGGCGTAGTACTTGAGCTGCGACAGGTCGACGGAGGTCAGCGGCTGGAGGATCGCCGCCGACTTCGGTCCCTGGATCGCGACCAGCGACACCTTGGTGGTCGAGTCGTCGAGCCGGGCGTCGAAGCCGGTGAGGCGTTCCTTCAGCGCCTCGACCACGGTCGCGGCGTTGGAGGCGTTGGCCACGACCATGTACTTCGTGGTATCGAGCCGGTAGACGATCAGGTCGTCCATCACCGACCCGTCGTCGGCCGTGATCATCGAATAGTGGGCGCGGCCCACCGCCAGCTTGCTCGGCGTCGTGACGAGGGAGGCATCGAGACCGCGATCGGCCTCTGAGCCCTCCACATAGAGTTCGCCCATGTGGGAGAGGTCGAAAAGCCCCGCCGCGGTGCGCACGGCGTGGTGTTCCTCGATGATTCCCTGGTACTGGACGGGCATGGACCAGCCCGCAAAGGGCACCATCCGGGCGCCGAGTGCGGTGTGACGATCGAAGAGTGCGGTCTGTTGCACGGGAGTTCCGGGCCGGGAGTCGGGAGGAATGGACCCGGAAAGATACCCGCGGGCGAACCGGGGATCTATCTGGCCGGGCTCCTTTCTGGCCCCGGCGGCGACCAACTGGCCGGATCGCGCATCAGGCATGAGATTCCCCCGTGTCAGTGATACCCCTCCTCCCGCCCGCGGCGCACAGCCAGGAGCAAGCAATGAACCGCCGAACGTCGTGGATTGCCGTCCTCCTGATCGCTGCCTGCGGCACGGGCGACGCGAAGACCGCGCTCAACGTCCCCACGATCGACACGCTCGCCGGCGGCGTGGTACGGGTCACCAACACCGGCCCCACGCTGTGGGACGACAGCACGTCGTGGCGCCTGGTTGAGGACATGGTGATCGCCCCGGACGAGGGCAGCCCCGGCGAACTGTCGGACATCAACGCGGTAGCAGCTGACGCCGCCGGGAATGTGTATGTCTTCCAGCGGAGTCCGGCGCTGATCCGCGTCTATGGTCCCGACGGTGAGTGGATACGCGACATCGGACGTGAAGGTGACGGACCGGGCGAGTATCGCCAGGGAATGTTCGGGATCCATCACGACACGCTGTTCATCCAGGACCCGAACAACACCCGACTCACCACCTTCCTGGCGTCGGGTGAGTTCATCGCGTCGCACCCGAGTCAGTGTTGCTGGTGGACGTCGACCTTCCCGGTGTTCGACGATGGCACCGTGGGCATCATGGGGCCGCCACCTGCCACCGCCACCGATCGCCAGGGAGCGCTCTATCTCACGCATCTCGATGGCACCGTGTCCGACACCATCCTGCTTCCGGTGCGCAACGACGACGAGTCGAAGATGTGGCGGGTCACGCTGAAGTCGGGCAAGAGCACCTCGATGATGGGAATGGGTATCCCGCTCAAGCCCGGGCCAGTATCCGCCTATTTCCCGAACCGTCAAGTCGTGCGGGGCAACACGGCGACGTACTCGCTCGCGATCATCGGCTTGCACGGCGACACGTTGCGGGTCTTCACCGGCGTTGCGCCGCACGCTCACGATCACCGACACCGAACGTGACTCGATCTACGACGCCACGGTGGAGGGCGTTGGCGCACAGTGGCGCGACGCCATGCGGGCCTCGGCCAAGGCCACCGACATTCCGAACACGTGGCCTGCCTGGAGTCAGGTGATGGTCGACGATCGCTCACGCATCTGGGTCGGGCGACCGGGGAAGCAGGGCGCGGTGAGCACGATCGACATCTTCAGCGCTGACGGCGTGCTGCTGGGTAGCGCGACACCGCCTCCCGGATTCAAGATGCACGGCACATGGCAGGGCGGCCGACTCTACCAGACCAGCGAAACCGACGACGGATTGCCGCAGGTTCGCGTGTGGCGCGTTGACACCAAAGTGCGGGGTACGGCGGAGGGTGACGGCACCGCGATATCGAGCACGAACTGATGTCGGGGGGAATGCGGGGCCTGCTCCCTGTCGCATTGCTTGTCGCCGCGTGTGGGCGACCCGATGGCGACAACGCACTCGGCCGCGCAACCGTTGATACGCTACAGGGTGGCATCGTCAGGGTGGTCAACAACGGCGCCACCGAATGGGGTGACACCAACGGATGGAAGCTGGTGCTCGAGCGTGAGGTTCAGCCCGGGCCGGATTCGTTGAGCAACCTGGGCCAACCCGGCGGGATCGTCGCCGACTCGCGGGGCAACGTGTATGTCCTCGATCACAAGCCGGTCGGCATCAAGGTGTTCAACGCTGAAGGGAGCTACACGCAGACCATCGGACGTGACGGCAGCGGGCCCGGGGAGTTCCGGCAGTACGGTATCCTGATGATCTCGCGCGACACGTTGATTCATCATGGCCCGCGCCAGGGCCGAACGCAGCTGTTTGCGCTCGATGGCACGCTCATCGCAACGTGGTCAACGATGTGCTGTCACCAGCGTCCGCTCATCGCGTCACGCGACGGTATGGTGCCGGTGCCCGGCACGATCAAGCCCGATACATCGGGCAGTTCCACGGCGATGTTCAGCGGGTCGGGCGTGGTGCGCTACGGGCTCGACGGATCGGTGGTCGACACGATGATGTTCCCGCCCGAACCCGATCAGCCGGTCTGGCGGATGGGTGACAAGGACAACTGGTCTATCAACACGATCCCCTTCCAGCCGGGCTTGACCACCCGGTTTCTCGAAGACGGCACGATGCTCTGGGGTGTGCAGGGCAGCTATCGCCTGATCGTGTCACGCACCGGGCGCGACACAGTCCGGATCATCGAGTCGAGCGCAGAGAGCGTTCCGTTGCCGGATTCGTTGCGTGTGCAGGCCGTGGAGCAGCAGGTCAAGGAAGACCCGCGGTGGGCCGCCGTGGCGAAGCTCGACGACATCCCCACGAACTATCCGACATGGACATCCGCCACGGGTGATGGCGCCGGCAACATCTGGGTGCTCGTCCCGGGGCCACGCGGCGAGAGCGATCGCTGGGACGTGTTCACCGCCGAGGGCGTACTGCGGGGTCGGGTCCCCGCGATGTTCGAGGGCACCTATCGCACCTACTGGACCGCCGACCGCGTGTACACCATCGGCGAAGGGGACGATGGAGCGTACGTGATCAGGGTGTGGAGCATTCAGAAGGGCTAATCACCGGACTCACAATCCCCCGACAGGGCGTCCTTTCGTGTGGGGTGCAACCAGCCGGAGGCGAGGCGTCCCCAGGCCTCTTGGGTCGTGGGATCGTACCCGGGCCAAGCGGTCACGGCTGACAACCTCAAGGGGCTGGGACAGGCCAAACCGGCCTCCCAGGTCGAAAGCAAACTCGGGCTGACCCCAAGGAGTTGGGCCAATTGGACCTGAGGCCAACGTAGTTCGTGGCGCCGGCTGGCATGGTGTACACAATCCTACATGGCCGCCAGCCGACAATTCGACAACTCGCGCTGTTGCCTTCAAGCATCCACGTATCTGCAGCATCCGGAAGATCCCAGGCAGGGTTTCCGGAGATGGCCGATCAGATCGTAAGAGAACCCAGCTCAGAGTTACGAGTAACCCGTTCTGCAGGCAGCAACACCTCGGCCGCAATGGCCTCCCCGCAGCTTCGCAGAACCCGCGGATTACCCACATCACCGAGCTCGGCATCTTCTGTGTCCAAGGCTGCAAGTTCAGTGACCAAAGCGTCTTGGAGGTGCGGATTAAGCCGCGACCCGTCGGGGGCCAGTATCGGGTTCCGCAATGCGGTGTCTTCGCAGTGCAATCCAACCAAGCAGGTTCGGTTGCAATACGGGACGCAGCTGACCACTGCTGACGGACCCGTCACAGGGTGCCAGCAGACATTACATGGATAGTTCGGATCGTTTTCCGGGGCCAGCTCACATCTGTAACAGTACTGCGGACCACTTCCGTTCGAAGTCGTCACCGTGGCGCTGGGTGTGGCGGGACTCAGTAGCAGCATCGCCCCCACCCCAAGAACCAGCTTGATCAGTCGCATTGTGCCTCCATTGGCGTACGTGATGCCTGGGATCAGCTATGCCTATCGCACTACTCGGTATCTGTGCAGCGTGGGTTCTCCGTTCTCCGTTTCACCTAAGGCCAAGAATCCGGCTGGTGTGGGCGCACCGACGCGTACATTGGGTGGAAGTTGAATACGTCCAATGAGTACTCCACGTGAGTCGACAACAATCCATCGCTGCGGGGCCCGCGCGTTCAAAGTGAATTCCCGCAGCCATGTCTCATTGTTCGGCCCAAGAAAACCATGAAATACCGCCGGCAAGTATGTGGGAATGTTCAGCGCGCTTCGGATCTTTCCCGGTAGTTTCGGATCGAGAGAATCTGGGCCGGGACGTAACTGCAGTACTGCAGTGTCAACATGTGCCGACGTGATCCTTACAGCCGGCACTTTGACCCAGCCGTCAAATAGAATGTTTCCTGCGACACCGAGCCGTATGAGCCGAAACGACGGGGCGCCGTTCTTCAGTTCGATGGCTGGATATGCGAGGGCGAAACCGCGGCCCACTGGCGTCACCATGGGAACAACCCTAGGGCGAAACGGTTGGGCTCCAACAGTTGTGGTCCCGTTTGATCTGGGAACAACCAAGGACTGTCCAGAGTCTGCGTAACTCATCACGGTCGATTGAACGCGACCTGCCGAATCCACTGATCGAAGTGACACTCGACGGATCATATCCCCACTCGGATCGTATGCGCTGACCGGTGCGACCAGGAATCGATTCGACGAAAGCGGGTATACTGAACCTTCGATTCGGAGAGTAACTTCACGTCGCAAATCGCCACCCAAAGCGAAGTAACTGAGTCGTCCGTTGCCGGGGTCCCAGATCCATATGTTCGTACCATCGAAGCCGAGGGATCGAGGCGCGCTTGCGCTGCCTGGACCCTGTCCAGCGCTAACGAACGACCTCAAAAGCTTGCCGTCAATATTCAAGATGTGTACATAGGGGGCTGACCGATCCAGTATGCCGATCTGCCCGCCACTCAGCGCTACGAGGCCAGCCGGATTTCCAATTTCGCTTGGAAGCACGTGAGCCTGTTCAACGACCAATCGCCACGGCCGATTCTGCGCCGGAGCCGACATCGGGTTAACCGCATACAGGAGAGTGAAGATTAGCAATCGATGAGAGACCATTAGATCCTCTTGAGGCGGACACTTTGGTGACACGATCTACTTCCAGGTGTACCGTGAATACACAAGCCCCGAATCCCTGGACACAGCAAGGAGCGTCTTGGTGACCGGATTCGACGCGATTGCTCCAAAGGGTTGTCTAATCAACGAGCTGTGAAGCACGTCCCCACATTGTGACAGGCGGATAAGATGACGGTGATTACTTCTGAGGTCGCTCACTGTAAGTAGCCATTGTTCGCCCAGGTTCACGATGGACGCCGCCACCCATCGAGCGCTATCGCCCGGTACGCCGACTGTCCGCTTCCATTGGTCGCCGCACCGCTGATCCAACAACACGCGGATCTTGAACGGAGGCCATTTCGTCGCGATGGCCACAGGTCCGGCATCGCTCCCACCGATGACCGCCATTTGCATAGCGCCTTCGGCCGCATAATCTCGATCAACCCGCGGAAGCGCTAGTGTTGCGATAACACGCATCGGCAGCCCCTCACCGAACTCAACTGCCTCGGTGGTGCTGTCACGACCCGACCGAAGGCCGACCCAATGGCTTCCTGTTCGGGCGACGACATACGGCCCAGCTTCATTTCGTTCCCAGGCAAATGCTTCGCGCTTTAGATCCAACTCACGAGTGAATATCTGAAGGCGGCCATAGACGCGCCCCAACGTGAGAATAGAATCACCGTCAGGTGACCAGCGCACATCTAAGAGGACGTCGTTGGTCGGCAGTATGATGCTACGCGGAGATCTTGACAGTGATTGGATCCACAGATGCTGTGAGTTCGACGACCACAGCAATACTTCTCCACTAGGTGACCAGCTAGCGGCGGCAACTTCAAAGGTTGGCGGAAGCTGAAGGCGCTCCTCGCGGTTGAGCACTACGGAGGGTTCTGAAGTCTCCGCTCGACATGCGGCAGTGATCGCGAACGATATCAATAGCGATAGACGCATGCTCGACGTTCCGGGTCAGAGGCAGTTGTAGTTCGAGTTCGATGCACTTGTATGTAGTTCGGAACTGGCGTCGGCTGCGAACCTGCCAACCCACGTATTATGTCGCGGCCCTTCTAGTGCTTGGACTAATTCAAGTTCGTCGGAGTTACATCACGGTTCCGCACGGAACTTACACCTGCTCGATTGAACCGGCAGTGGGATATGTCCTAGTCCCGTAGGGGTGACACGGTGTGTCATCCAGATCTGCTGGGTGACGTCTCCCCCAAAAAGTTGGGCAGTTCTAAACTCGGGTAGATTCGGTCTGTGGTCCTCACCAGGAGGAGCGGGACCATGAAGCGATCCACGCTTTCCGAGGAGCAGGTGGCGTTTGCCCTGCGGCAGATCGAGGGCGGGACACCCGCCGGCGATGTGGCCCGCCAGATTGGCGTCAGCGAGGCGACGATCTACCTCTGGAAGAAGAAGTTCGCGCACTTGGGGGTCAGTGAGTTGCGTCGTCTGCGCCAAGTGGAGGACGAGAATCACCGGCTGAAGCAGCTGGTCGCGGATCTCACGCTGGACAAACACATGTTGAGCGAGGCCCTGCGAAAAAAGCTGACGCCGACCCGCCGCCGCGCATTGGCTGAGTGGCTGCAGGCCACGTTCCAGGTCAGCGTGGTGCGAGCGTGTCGGCTGGCCCAAGTAAGTCGCACGGCCTGGTATCGTCGCCCACAGCCGGATCCGCAGGCGGCGCTGCGCGCACGCATACGCGAGATCGCGGCCGCGCGGCCGCGCTTCGGGTTTCAGCGAATCCACGTCCTGCTGCGCCGTGACGGCTGGCACGTGAACATCAAGCGGGTGCGGCGCCTGTACCGCCTCGAGGGCTTGCAGGTGCGGTCACGGGTTCGGCGGCGCAAACACATGGCGCTGCATCGGGGCCCAGCGCCCGCACCCGTGGGCCGCAGGACCGCTGGAGTATGGATTGTGTGCTGGCGCTACTATTGACGATTCTGACCAGTGGTTGTGACGATGATGTTGTAACGTTACCGCCGCCTCCACCACCACCTACATCGGGAGAAGTGGTCGGTGCGCTTAACATCGCTCCGGTAGTTCAGCAAACAGAGGTATGGTGCTGGGCAGCATCCACTGAGATGGTGCTACGCCACTATGGACTCCCGAACTTGAACGGGTTTGGCAATTACCAGTGCGGGGTAGTGGCTGCGTGGTTCGGCGGGCAATGTCTTGTCGATTGCTTTTCGTGTGTCAGCACGATTGGCTCGATGTCCCAGATCCGTACGCTGATAGATGGATATGGCAATTTTGCGCGTGCAATCGGCGTTGGGTCCCGCGTGTTGCAATCAACCTTGGTATTTCGTGCACTAACGCCGACCGAAATCGCACTGGAGATTGGCGCAGGCCGGCCCATCGTTGTCGGAATCAATCCCCAGGGGGGCGCGCCATTACCTAACATTGGCCAGCACGTCGCGGTGATCGTCGGCTACGACTATCGAGACTCGCACCAGGACGTCTTGGTAAATGACCCATTTCCGTATCTGAGCTTCTCGTACAGTACACAAGTGGCGCCGTACGTTCGTGCCGGCGGTGAACTTGTCAGACCTGGTCAGTATCGCATCAGTATTGCTTCACTCATCGCCAACCTTGCCTGGGCGAACACGATCTACGGCATTCATTGATTGGAGCTGCCCGCCTGCTGCTCGTCATGGAATTGAGCTTCGCACGCTGTCGGAGATTGCCCCGGCCGACGTTGACGGGTCTGATGACTATGTCGAGCTCTCTGATCCCTGGCTCCCGTGCTTCTTTCATGAGTTCGTCATCTCGCCGTGTCCTCCGATGGACTTGTGGGAATTCCACGGTATGACGCATCCTCGGCGCTTCGAGAACCTTCCGCGCGACGGGTCGGTCACGAGAGTGCAGGTCGATTTGGACGCGACTGACCGCGATCTGATTTCGGTTCGTGACGCGGCATCGCGAGCAGGAGCCGTTCTAGAGTTGGAGCTGGGCGCCGGACGCGAGATTGTGGCGGACATTCGGCTCTCCGCAGACGTTTCGATTCAGACCGTCTCGTTCGACTCAAGTGACGGTGCATCACGCGTACGATAGTGTTGATGGTAGCGTGGCTCAGCATGCAAGCTATCAGGGAAAAGCCTTTGACCTGCCGGTAACGTTTGACCATGTTGCTACCGCGGATCGAACTTCCGTAGTCGCGCAGTTTCCTTCAGGTGCGCGGCTTGGGCTCGGCTGGACGGGTACCCTACTACCTGGCCAAGGCGAGCGGCGGATTTTCCCGTTCTGTGACCCGTCCCCCGACGGGACCTACTTCCGTCCTTCCGGAATTCCTTACCCCTCGCGACGCGGCGGCAAAGGAGTGGTTGCTTTGCGTATCCAGCTCCAGCAGGTTCGAGGAATTGGATACTTACGTCGCTGATGTGTGGCGATATCTCCCGACGAACCTTTCAGACATTCTCAACGGCGCCTTTAGCGTCTCAGGCCTTGATGGGACCACCATACGGATCTGGCTTCTTTCTCTCCTGTGGCGCATGGGAGTGTCGCAGGCGGTCGACATGGTTGACCTCGGTGCCCATTCAGACAGGCTCGGATCCATCCTGAGCGGCGTCAGCCTGAATCAACTCGAGCGTTACCCAGTAGCCTGCGACGCACTCTCGTCGGAAGGGAAGTGAATCGACCTGTTCTTCCCTCCTCAGTGGTGGGACGAGGACGAGCACACCGTGTTGTCTGTCGTTCTCGACGGTGTACTCTTCACTTTCGGCATCGATATCGAACGCTCCGATCGTGCCGAACTTGTCGACAACACAGAATGGGTGTTTCCGGTTGTGGACTGGCGCCGCGTGGCATTCTTGGCGGAGGCGGCTTTGCAGGCGCGCCGGGATAGAGAGAGATAACCTACCGGTAAGCCCGTGTGAGCACTGCGTCCGGAGCCAAAGTGTGTCGCGCGGCGGCCAACAAGCCAGTGCAGCTGACGGCGCTATGCGCCGCATCTGAATGGAAGGCGGACGCACAAAATCCCAACACTTACGGTGTTGGGGTTTTGCGTTTGTGATGTCGAAGAAGCACTTGGCTGGTGTCGTTCATCTCAACACAGTAGTCGTGCGTTCGTCTAGGACATTTCCTAGTCACACTGTCTCCATAACAGTCTATTTCCCTTGATGTTGCAGCATGCGCTAGTCAGACACCAGAACTCATGATACGCTTATGGGACTATCCCTAATGACACGGTGCATATGACCGAACCCATCGACAAGTCGGGCCCGCATTCGGTAGCTAGTTCCGTGGAAGCTTTGTTGGCCAGCATCGAGAGCAAGACGGTGTCGTCGACCCACAAGCGACTCTTGAAGGCTGCGCGAGCCGCTGCTCCGCAGCAGACAATGGAAACGGAGCTGGCGAAGATTTTGGAAGAGCAACTTCATGAAACTTAGATTTCTGGCGATCGAGGGCTTTCGCGGCTTCAACGATAAGACCGTTATCGAGTTCGGCCGCTCAATCACACTGATCGACGCACCGAACAGCCATGGCAAGACAAGTATTACAGAAGCTCTGGAGTTTCTGGTGTACGGGTACACGTCAAAAGTGAGAAATGCCACCGGATCGAAGGATGAGTACAGCGACTCCTACAGGAACGTCCACTTTTCGATTAGCCGTCCCGCGGTCATCGAGGCTGCGTTCGAATGTAGTGATGGTACCGATACGCTCTACCGAGTCGAGTTGACAAATGATGGGCGAACTAGCCGCTTCGTCGATGGCAGTGCCGTACTGGAGTGGCCTGTCGCTGACACAATCAACGACGCATCACGGCCATTTGTTGTTCAGCACGCTCTAAAAAATCTGTTGATGGCCCCTCCCACCGACCGGTTTCAAGGATTCGCCGGCCTCCTGGGACTGAATGACATCGAGGAGATGCAACGTCTGCTCGTCAATCTTTGCACAAAGCCGGAGGTTCACGCGGGCCATGCGGTAAAGCAGGCGCTGAGCGACTTCAAGGTTCTACGGACACGTATGGACCCGATTCCGTCGCTGGCGAAGGCAGCAAAAGAGCTCGACAAGATGGCTGGGTCGTCAAGGGCATTTCAGGAGCTGATGACTAGGGCGACCGCGCTGGTGGGCCCTACTCGCTCCGACGACGAAATGCTGGCACTACTTATCCGGGCGAGAGATGAGGCGAATGCGAAGGTATACGCGCGGTCTGCCAACGTACGGGACCTAAGCACAACCGACCTGCGCCAAGTGGAAGCAACTACACCGTCAATTACGATCTTGGTCGCGCCCGCGACAGTTGATGGCTATTCCAGGCTTGCGGCTGGCGACGCGCAAGAGCGGCTACAGAACGAGTATCAGATGCTGAAGCTCAGTGCGGAGTTCATAGAGCTCGCGCCGACCAAGTGCCCTGTGTGTGGGCAAGCCCTGGATGAGGTGCACCGAGACCATATCGCTAAACGGCGTAATGACTTGCAGGAAGGCCAGCCAACGGATCCGATCCATATGTTACGAACGCGAATCGGCGACACCCTCCGCGCAGTCGAGCCGGCGGCCAAGCTCCTGGCCGATCTTACTCTCAAGCGCCTTGCTGATCTCGGGGTGCTCGGGCAGGAGGCTGACAAGGCGAAGCTACAATCTTTGCTGGGGGACCGCTTCGATGACCAATGGGCGATTCTTCACCCGGCAAGCCAGACCACTGTTGGGATTGCGAAGGCCGTAAGAGCAGCCCAAGTCGCACTTACAGATGCAGCGAGTCATTGCCTAGCGGCAGTAGCATCGAAAAAGGAGGCGATCGCTGACATTGAAACGCTAGCCAAGACCGCGGCAGAGTTCCTGACCGCTTTGTCCCAGGTGCACGAGGAAGCAAAACGCCTTAAGCCAGTCGTCCGCCTCCCCGCCGAAATGGTGCGCGCGGCCATAGAAGGACAATCCGGATCTGCCGAACTCAGCGTTCTAACTGACCTGTGGAGTCAACGCGCTCAGGTCACGCGCACCCTCGACGTCCGCGATACCCTCGAAGGAATGAAGACGCTAAAAAAGCATGTGGAGCAATCTGTAGCGGAGGTCATGGAAACTGCCTTCACTGAGGACCTGACCGCGTCAGTGATGCGATGGTACGGTATGATCAAAACCGCCGGTGACCCCGATGTGCACTTCTCTGGCTTCTCAATGGGGCGCGTCAAGTCAGGGGCATTCAAGAGCAGGCGTGTCGAAGTGAACGCGACATCGTACGGTGAACGGCTCTCTAGCGCTGTGTCATCGCTAAGTGAGTCCAAGCTCAATGCGCTTGGTCTCTGCGTAAGCATTGCGACGGCAACGCGCGCTCCCAAGCCCTGGGGATTTCTTGTAATTGACGACCCGATCCAATCATGGGATGAAGAGCATGAACAGCAGTTCAATGAGATCGTGCGTACGCTAATTGCTGACGGCAAGCAGGTCGTACTCCTGTCTCACCGCAAGACTTGGATCAACGGCGTCGCAGACGGGACGCGAACCGCCAACGGCACTCGCTATGAAATCACAGGGTATACCAAATTGGGTCCGCAACTGAAGCAAGTGGAGTGGGCGACAGTCGATCAGCGGCTGAAAGAGGCTCTGGCCATTGCCAAGGATCAGACCGCCAGTAGCGTTCGCCTACAGCAAGCGGAAGAAGAGATCCGTCTCGCGGCAAGCATGCTGGTCGCGCAGGCAGCCAAGACGCGCTTGAAGCGCGACAGGAGCGCCAACAGCATCAATCAGACTGATTGCCGATCAATTCTCACAGAAGCGGGTTGTGATCAAGCAATGGTGGATCGGGTCGCATCGACATTCAACACAACAGACGACTCACATCACGCGCCGGATGACTACCAAGTGTCACGTCAAAGAGTTATTCAGTACCATAGTTACCTCGCAGACCTTCGGCACTGGTTGAAGTAGAGGCGGTAACCACTGTACAGCGAGGTTGGCGATGGGTGCGGCCGGCAGCGGCCCTTAGCCGCGGGGTGCTGCTTTGACGATGTCGAAGAAGCACCTGGATTCAACCAGCCAATAAACCACGGCCTCTTAGTTCACTAGCTAGTACATATCCTAGGTAGAAGCCGGTAAGCTGCAGGAGAAACGTGTCGGTCTTGATAGCGAAGCGACTGTTATGTATCCCGACGCTGCTGAAAAGGGTGTCGCTCTGGCGTTCCATTGCCCTCAGCGTTACGGTATGGCGTTAGATAGCTAAGTTGTACACCGACTGACGCCGTCGATGTGGCGTGACTGACGGTGTGGTCTTCATCCCAGCGAGGTCACAATGGCCGTGAAGCGTGTTTTGATTGATGCCGCGGGTGTCCCCGGCGATCAGTACATTTTCCTGATCCAGTCTGATGCTGTATGGACAACGCCGATCGTTTACCACACGGATCATGGGAAGACTGTGAATGTAAGGCACATCGTGGTTGACGGGAATCGGTTGGAGTTCTGGCCCGTTGCCGACGGCGACTGGCGTCTACAAGTCGCGGTCTCGAGCTCACTCTCCTCAATCGATGTCAAAGTTCAGCATCCGACCGGTGCGGGTACCCTAACAATTACGGGTAAACTCTCCACGACCTATTCCGACAAGGGTGATCATGTGCATCCAGTCGCCATTTAAGCCTTTTATGCACGACGTGCTCGATCCTGGCTGCGTTAGGGTAGGTTATATGAATTCTCCAAGAACGTAGCGAGGTCATTAACTGCTGAACGGCCGCGGCAGTCATCCTGAGCAGGCGAGTCCAGGACAAAACAAAGAAACCCGACGCCTCGGCGTCGGGTTTGTGTTTAGCGTGTCGAACAAAGCATGTAGCTCCGCCTCACCTACTGAATTGGCCGCATTGGCGTGGTCGTGATTTGTAGTCAAGTACGTTGGAGCTCGTGTGCTCCACCAAACTATCACAACTCCTAGCCATCGCACGCGCTAGCGGGCTTGTGGACTTCGGGCTATATGGAGAGTGACGAAAACAGGTGCCATGAAGTGATGGCTCCTCTCTGCAACTACCCCTCGGGCACAAGTCACCAACCGATCATGGAGAGCACGTATGATACGATTCGCCGAGGGCTTTTCCCGCAGTCTGGTCACCGCAGTGTTGCTGTTCGTATCCACCCGAGCGCTTCACGCCCAAGAATCAATTGATCCACCAACGATCACCCACGGCCCGACTGGCATCTTGTCGGTTCCCGTGACAGAGAACCAGGTCGCGAGTCGCATACTCGATGCACCGGGTATGACCTTTGGTTTGGATGGCGCTCAGCCCTCCGTAAACCTGACGGCCGTGAGAATCGGAGTGTTTGGAAGACCTATTTGCGAAATCAAGGGCGGCAAGCGGGTTTGCGTTAGCCAAGTGAAGCTTTCAGTCAACCTGACAAGCCAGATTGTGGATGGGGTCAATGATTTTGCAAGCGGCGACACGAGAGTATTTGCTATCTGCAAGCGGGTCGCCAGTTACGATCGCCCCAAACCTGAATTTCATTGGCTTCAACACTCGGGTGGACACAGTCCCTCAGTTTTGGTGGGCCGGTAATCCGGTTGTAGATGCCAGGCTTATTCCGGTTGCCGGCACTGCTGACGAGGGCTTGTCGTGGAACGGAAGCGTGTCAGCCGGGTACAACCTGGAAGTCCATCCTTCTGTGCAGATGGATACAACGTTAATAGATGCTTATATCACCGTTCGTCCATCCGTCACGTACATGATTGGACGTGAGATTGTTCCGGCGGCCAATGGCGAGGAGCGCAGTGCACGCACCGTGTTTAGCGTGGGCTACAGCTTGGGATATCAATTCGGAGGAGTGGGCGGCAAGAGTTTACGAATCGCGGGCACGTGGAGCTCGGACAATGTCGGAGGCTCTAAGCACGAAATGAAGGTAGGATTGCAGCAGCTGGTACGCGCCTTTTCGCCTCCTTCCCGGGGTTCTTGAGCGTCAGGCGTTGCGCCGCTTGTCGTTGGCATGGTCGCGCAGGGCCTCTTCCGCACGATCGAGGCCTATCGCCCTAGGCCCAGCATAAGCCCTGGTGCCAGTGCAGGTCCTTGATGGCAACGTCACGGAAGATTGTAGACCTGGATGGCTTGCGCGACTCTTGCGTAGGAAGACCATTGTGGGATCGGCTCGATCGAGCGCCCTCTGAGTGGACGAATCGTGTAGCGCCCCCGCGGCGACCCGGCTACGAGGGTAGATCCTAGCGCGCGGCGATTGCTAGCGGGTTCTGCAATCGCGCAGTATAAGGATATGGCATCACCGTGGCCCGCCGCTCGCGGGGCTCAGGCTAACGGCTAGTGCGTGCGTCCGGTGCTTGAGTCGAAAGTCCGGTCGCTGGGAGCGAGTCGCGGCGGACCAGCAATTGTGACGGGAACCAACTTTGCGACCACTCCGTATGCTTACTATTGCGGCGTCGTGTCCGAAGTTCCTCCGACAACCGAGCTTGGATCGCGTCGCAACGGGTCAAAGGAGTACGAGTAATGTCAGCAAGGCTTCGTCCGGGCACGCCACGCTCGCAACGGCCACACCAGGTACTCGTGGATTGGTCGGGCGCATCCGTGCGAATTGAGCAAGGCTGGTCATGGCGGGCGTTCCTTTTCGGCCCGTTTTGGGCCTTCGCGACCAGGATGCCTTGGGTTGGTGTCGGGATGATCGCGACAAACCTGTCCGTAATCAGCCTTGTCACCAGCACCCCTCTTCTTGGTAGAGCGGAACTCTGGTTGGTCGGCCTTTGCGGAGTCCTCAACTGCATCTACGGTGCTTATGGCAACACCTGGCGAGAACGGAATTTGCTCAGGCGCGGGTTTGTAATCGCAGGCAGTACTGGAGTGACTGCATCTGATAGAACCGAGAGCACCACAGGATTGCACCGCCACGTGCATAGGATCTGGCATGACCCGGTAGCAAGCAATGTGATTGCTGCGATTGTCGTAGCCGGACTTTCGTTGACTGCAGTTGCCGTCATGCGAACGAGTGACGACGAAGCGGACTTGGGAGACGCTATCGTCAGCTGTGGAGCAGTCACGTTAACAGGCACGGTAGAAACCCATGGCCAACCGACCCGCGTGTGGTTCGAATGGGGTACCACACATGCGACGGCAAACCGAACCACGTATCGGATACTTAAGCGCGACATGATGTTTCGGCAGAACTTGATTGGCCTCGATGGGGGAACACGCTATTACTACAGGGCAGGATTCTTGAATCAGTTCGGTAGGACATACGGAATGGTCGACTCTTTGCGACGCACAATTGCTAGCGAATTGCGATCTAGATATGGCGGCCTGTACTTGGGAGAGTGTTATTCCGACCGATGGGCCATCGAATGCCTAAGAAGCATGTTCCGGTGCCAGAGATCACGACAGCCAAAGGTATCTTGAGACGGAAGGTGGCGGTGCTCCTACTTCTCACGAGCGCCTGCATTGCGATCGTGGTATCGCTGCGCCGACCGTATCTGAATCCTCACATGTCAGTCCGCCCAGTCACGCTGCCTAGCGACTCCTGTTCTGTTACTGTATATGGTACGATTCTCACAGCCGGCGAGCAAGTTTCCGCATGGTTCGAATGGGGGAGACGCCTGACTTGGGCAGGATCACGACCGAGAGACATCTATGGATTCAAGCAGCGTCGAGCACCAAGTCGTGGTACCGGAAAACACTAGATTTTGGTATCGATTTGTAACAGCTCGTTCCATTTCGACGGGCGGTTTTGTTGGACGTGGTCGTACACTGGAGAGTACTACCGGCCATTGCGCTGCGTCAGGCCGTGAACCCACGTGGACTCCACCCGACTTTGTTGTGAACGCTGCCCCGCCGCTGTTAGAGGTATACCCGATCGATTAATGGGTTTGTCTGCGTACACGGCATAGGAACCTATTGTTATGGTGGCGCACCCTCACCCGCACTCGCATTTGCAGCACGTCACGCTGACCTGCCGGACGCCCAACCGGGTGGAGCCAGCTAATTGGTATCGCTGGTACTGCCCGTATCGAGCACGAATCGAACCACCACCTGCCCAGCGTGCCTTCGTCCTGGCGCGACGTCCCCTAGTTTGAGCTCCGACGGGCCGAGACAGGCTGGCCGGATTCTGGTTCCCGGGTAATGTGCCATGTTCGGTGCCGTCAAAGGCGTACCAGAATAGTTTTTCTCCTCGGGTCCAGATCGTCTGTCCCGTCTCACCACGTAGGAGAACCCGCACCGCGCCGACAACAGGACGCCGGCAGGTGCCACAGTCCAACAACGCCACGAACAACAGGCTGTTGTCGAGCGATGAGGCACGAGTAATCTCGATCGAGAGTCGGACGTCTTTAGCCGTAAAGCGCGTGGCGTTATCGTACACGAGCCGAAGCAGCTATGTGTCACCCGGCGACGCTTGCACCGCAGCCGCCCAACCAGGATCACCAGCGTCGTCCACTGAATACGAAACTTGCAGCAGCGGACCGTCATGCGATGCCGTGTTAAGAATGATCTGCGGATCGCCGCGTGTCGACGGCGTCAACGAAAAGGCCGGCGAACGCCGGAAGAATGTTGAGTACAATTAAGCCAAGGTATGCAATCGTCGCGTATTTCAGCACTGGCCGTCTGTGACCACTTGCAACAGCGACCAAAAACCATATCGGGGTCGCGACGCCCATCGCGAGAGCGACGGGAAGATACCGAAAGGATGCGTCCGGGCGCAGCTGAGAGCCGAGCACGTTGAACACATTATTCCACAGGAGCAATAGCATTGGTTGTAGCACGAGAAGCGCCGTAGAGTAGCAACACGCCTCCCACATTGTTCGGGGGCTAACCCTGTGTTTGGGCCACAGTGCCCGCGCAACGAGCATTGCAATAGGATGTTGGAGTAGAATCGGGTTCAAATGGGTTGGTAAAGCGAGTGCAACTTGGACTGGAAGCAGCCGCTCGTACCCGCATTCGCCTCAGCATGGACGCGTTCTGAAGGATGATTACTCCTATTCGAGCCTGCCCCCGCCAATACCACGCTGTGCGTCAGGAACAACGCGGGCTGTTGATACCCGCGGCGGCGCTGAGCCCGGCGATTCACTGTCGCCAAGGGCCGCGCGTCAGTACATCTGCCCAGTCGTAGCATACCGCGCGAGTGATTGGAGCAAGTCGCGCTGGTCCGCGAACGGAATCTCACCCATCTGGCCTCAACTGTCTGTAGCTTGGCAATGCGATTTGTACGAGCTGCTCGAGCATGTGAGGAGGTTTGCCCCGGTCAGGCGTTGGACGACGTAGGAGCGATCAATCTGGCTGAACCGAGAGGTGATGAGGCCAGCGGGAAACAGACGGCGCTTCCGGTTGTTTTGACAAAACGCGCGCACTTTGCCCTCGAAGCTAGTTCGGGAAATGTCGGGCTAACCCCGGCCATCATGGCGACTGCGATTAGCCAGGGCAGATCGCTCCCGCCATAACCGCTAGATTCGAGTGCGGCAGCCTAGGTCGACTTGGACAGCTAAAATGGCGCAGCCGCGAAGCTGACCACGGAGACATTATCAAGAGCGACTGACGCCGGAAGCCAGTCCGTAGCCATTGTTGCCGCGCTGATCGCTAGCGCGGAACGCTCGCGCCGTGTGTGTCACGCTCCCATTGCTGCCACCTCTGCGTTTCCTGGAACAGCCTTTGTATGGCCATCACTATTTAAAAATGTCTGTCTTCTCCAACTGAGACGGCGAGTCCATTCGATCGATGTAGAGAATGCCGTTTAAGTGGTCAATCTCGTGATTGATGACGCGAGCAAGAAAGCCAGTGGCGGTGAAGTCGTTTACGACGCCTTCTAAGTTTTGATACTGTATAGTGACCGCGCTCTTCCGGGTCACGGGTCCGCGCACATGCGGAACTGACATACACGACTCTTTGCGCCGATCCGTTGGGCCATCCACTGAAACGATGATTGGATTGACAAGAACTGAGGGGTATCCCAGTTCCTTTGTCTTCAAGTCAATTACGGCGACACGTTGAAAAACGCCGATTTGCGGAGCTGCCAAGCCAACGGCGATGCGGTAGTGGGCCATCGTATCTAGAAGGTCCGTTGCCAGGTCGCGCAGCGCATCGCCAAAGTCGGATACATCCTGGCAGTGGGCGGTCAGCCTGTTCCGAGTTGCGCGGTCATGAATAGATGAGATGGCAAACGAGGGGTTTTATCGGCATGAGTATGGCTTTCGTTTAGGTAGATGGATGTACGTGTAGATGACTAGGTATGTCACACGGGCGCGTCCAAACCATCTCGTAGTGGTGCATAAGGCGTGGATGTGGCGGTCGCGGCTGCCAGTGTATGGTGCCGTTGACCTCCGCTCGATGATAACTCGACTCAAGCGGTTTCTTGGCACTCATCCCCGTCAGTACGCGGCACTCCGCTCCAATGACTACGTAATCCACAGGAAATACCAGCAGGAACTCCAACGACCTCGTTGGCTCCTCGATCGTTGCTGAAATGAAAGGCGACGATGCGTGTGAGGAATCATCGAGGATCCACACTACTTCGGTGTCAATGACATCGCCTTTGTTTAGGCGGCGCTGGAATCCGATAGAGTAATTGCGCCAGACGCCGGAACGGCTCGCCTCCGTAAACGTATGGTCCTTCGAACTACATGAAATGCTTTTCGGTGGCTTGTCCCCACTCCAATGATATTTGTCACGATATTCTGTCAATCCAGGCTTCAGGGCTTGAAGAGTCTTGAGTTTCCTGTACGTGATCGTGCCACCGTTTGACAACGTGTAAACGATACGATGAGATAGGACTTTGAACTCATACTCGGTACGTGGAATTCCTGGATAGACCAGCCTGATCCGCCCGATGGCAACGAGAGCGATGCCGCCGGCAATGCAACCGGCGACAAACGCGATTGGGATCGCAAATCGGTCGAGTTGAGGGAACTGGACCCTCACGAGGACTGCAGCAATGGCGGTGACCGCCGTTGCGAACATTACCGCCAACGCATGAACCATAACCGCGGCCCAGAAGTCTTTGAGAAAGCTGAGTTCGGGTAGCTTCAAGGGATCTTCCTGACGCGTAGAAATGTGGTTACTCGCCGTTGCGCGGATAGGATCAGCGTATCATAAGCCGAAACCTGACGTCAAGATGCTTTGTCAATCAGATGGTTCGAAGTTGACGCTACCCGCTCATAATTCAGTGCGGGTTTCATACGAAAGCCGCCGCACGCACAGTAAAGCTTCGAAGGAAGCGACATGCCCGAAACGATGCGACCTAGGCGTTGTGCTTGCCGAGAAGCCTTCAAAACTCTTCCGCAAAGGTACGGCTTTAACCCGATGGCCGCCAATTCGGATGAATCTATCGTTGAGGCTTTGGTCCACCGTTGCACACCTAACGGCGGTCCAAACTAGGAAATCTCCTAGTCGCCATGTTTAGGTCGAACTGGTGGGCGCTGAGCCTCGCCGTGTCAGCAGAAGCACCTTGATTCGAAGGATCGATTCTGGAAGGCGCACGAAAAGGCCGCACCGTAAGCTGCGGCCTTTTCGTTATGTCACCTTCATTCGCGTCGTTCTCGCCCGGCGGGGTCCTAGACCGTGGAGCGGGTCAAACAGGGCCATAGTGTCCGCGTAGGGTAGGAAGAGGGATGCCAGAAACCGCTCGAGCATCAACTCCCCTGTGAAGCGTGCCTTGAACTCTGTGGGCGTAGTTCCCAGCGTGCTCCTCAGGTGCCGGCCGAAGCTCTGGGGCGATGCAAAGGAGAGCCGATAGGCCGTGCTTGCGATTGTCCCGTCTTGACTCTCGAGGTACGAGGCCGCGTAGATGAGCCTCAGGCCCCTCAGGTACTGCTTCGGGGACGGAAGGCCGCTCCGCACGAACCGCGAGACCAGCGACGTTGGGTTCACGGCGATCTGGGCAGCAAGCAAACGCACACTAACGAGTGTAGGGCAGCCTCGAACAGCAACATCGAGGAACTCCCGCATGGCAGGGGTCACGGGTCCGAACCCCTTGGTAACCTACTGAAGGATCCAGGACGCTGTCGCGTTTGGGCCGGCGGGCTGGCCCGCTTACCGTGATGTTCCGCTTTCGAGGGCCGGTTAATCGAAGTCAGAAGACACTTGCGCCGGAGCGCCCAATCCTGGTCGGCCGCGTGAGCGTTCACGTCGTGTAGGCGAAGCGAACAGAATTCGGGAACGATTGCGAGCTTCCTCCCGTCAGGAACAATGCATCGAACCCCGGCGCCGGGTTTGTGTTTCCCCCGCTGAAGCATCGTGTATCGAGGCGCGCGGAACGCACGGCCACTATTCTAGCGACGGCACCGTTTTCAATGCGTCGTGCTCGGCGCCGGGCGGTTTCTCCTCCCCATTCCCCATTGCAGCAACTGCATCCCGAAACCAGGATATGACGCTTATCAAGCGCCTGACTCCTATAAGTCGCTTCACCTCATTGACATTGTAGTCGACTCCCTTGGCAGAGATGCCGAGTTCGAGGGCGACGGCCCCGCGAGTTGCGCCCACCGATAGCAGACGGAGGATCTCATACTGGCGTGCGCTCAGATTGATTGCGCCCACCTGCCGCCTGCCTCGCCTGACGCTGCCGCCGAACGGCGTAGGAATTGACGAGCGGGTTGCTTCGGCTTGAGGTACCGCGTGCATTGAATCCATTGTGGACAATACCTCGAGCACTTCCGCTGTTCCTTGGGTCTTTACTACATAGTGATGGGCGCCAGCAGCAACACTTGCCTCAGCCAACGCGGGCTCCTCATGCATTGTTACCACCACAACAAAGACACTCGGATGTGAGCGGCGAATCACCGGAATAAGCGGAAGGGCGGAGTCCCTTCCGAAACTCAAGTCGAGGATGATCGCGTCGGGAGCTGTCCGTACGATCGCGGGAATGACCTCAGCCAGCCCATGGACGACGGCTACGACATCGTACCTAGCTGTCAGTTGCTCCGCCAAGCACTCGGCGACCAGACGATGATCGTCTGCTATAACCACCTTCTGGCGGAATAATGCGCTCATTTGCACATCCTGTGGGTTGCCGAACCGGGATAAATGTGGCTGCTCGTTCACTGTTTGCCCCGCTGCGTGTCACCTCATCCTGTTGACGAGGCCATGTAGGGGCCGGCAGCCACACCCTCCAGCGCCACGGCGCCCGAAACTGCTTGCACTCGCGAAACGATTGTGACGACGGATGCGCGTAATGTGCGGTAGGATGTCGAACATCACAACGGACTCCGCCGCGAATGGCTGCTTTCGTCCCTAGCACTTGTCCTAGTTTCCATTGCAGGCATGAAACCCCTACCATTCAATGTCACCCCGCCCGCAAGGCAGGCCGAACGCTCTTGGGGCCTGAGACAGTTTACCCAGCCACCCGAACAACGAGGGCACGATGCCGAATACCAATCACAATCACAGAATTCGACTCTCAGACGCGACTACACTAACGGCTGCGTGGCGGAAATCCGCACCTGGCGACATCAAGGCGGGGATGTTTGCGCGAGCCGCGGTCGAAGAGATCTTGGCGGTTCCTGGGTGCGCGGGCCTGAGAATCTACCCGGGCCGGAAGCCCGATGGTCGCTTGGCATTTGTGCTCGTACCAACGGACAGCGCGGGGAACGATCTCCTCATTCCGGACACCAGCGGCGAGCCTCTGATCCAGGAAGAGTGCGTGCCCTGCCCGCCATTGTGCTCCGAAACGAACGCACTCAATACGTAGTAGTGTGACGGAAATCCCTGCGTGGTACTGGGCGGGCGTCTATACCTCACTCTGCCTGGCATTGATCGGAGCAGCTCTGCTGGTTGTGCGCTGGCAACAGCTCGATTCATTCCGGCGCGATGCTGCAATGTGGATGGTTGCGAGTGGCGTGTTCTCGTGCATTGCGATCGCATCCGCGAAACTGTGGCAGAATAGTCAGGTATCAACCAACATCTGGCACCTTGTCAGCATTACGGTAGCGTCACTTACCGCATCTGCTGCGTCCACCGGCAAGCGTGGAAAGGCCACCTATGCCTATCTTGCGGCCACCTACCTGTGCGTGTGGGGTCTGGCGATGGTCACGGTGCAAAACTTGGGCTCCTACGGAACCTTTACGTCGCCGCTTCACGCACTCACACTTCTCGGCCTAGGGGCTGCCATCCTCTTCCGCCGCGTTGGCTTCGCCAAGTGCGCGCTACTTGATGACCCCAGGTTCTTGATTGGCGCTGCGTTTGTAACGTACGCAGTCCCGACTGCGTACCTCACCACGGTTGCAAGACTCTGGCACGTGTCTAGTCCAGGTGATCTCTTGGTGATTTATGCAATGCGTCACATATGCGTGTTGCTGGCTTTTGGCGGGATTCTACGCGCTCTAGAACGAAATAAGCCCCGCCGGCCAATCCAGTTGTAGCGATGGAGGTGATCTACGTATGTTCGCCGTGGTGATCGTGTTTATCGCGTCATCGCTTGTGCTGGTTGTTGGGGCCCTGCTCGCAATGATTCTGCACCAGCGACGCTACCTTCGAACTCGGGCCAATCTGGGTGGTCGGTTACTTGCCGCCCAGGACGATGAGCGAAAGCGTATAGCCCACGAATTGCATTCGGATGTGCTGCAACGCTTGACTGTCGCCTCTACGCGCCTCAGTAACGCCTCCGCTACCGACATCTCGCAAGTGAAAGACGACCTTGACCAACTCGCTACCTCCTTGCGAAACCTCGCCCGAGGCATGCACCCCGGAATCATCGATCACTTACCCCTTGAGCAGGCCTTGCGGGGACTCACCGAGTCAATACGCCCCCTCACAGGGGGAGCCGTTTTCATCTGCGAAGGCACGCCTGTTCTGGGGGCGCACCAAAGATTGAGCGTGTATCGCGTGGTTCAAGATGCACTGAACAATGTCGTGTATCACGCATGCGGCGCGGCCGTTCGCGTAACGTTGAGCGCTCGCGATGGCATCACAGAAGTAAGAATCCACGACTCTGGGCCCGGATTTGATACCCGCGCTGCAGCCCTTGGTGCCGGACTGGGCCTTCGATCGATGCGGGAGAGGTGTGAGTTTCTGGGCGGTAAACTAGAGATAACAAGCTCAGCGAAGCATGGCACAACGGTCTGCGCAACCTTCCCCACGTCGGGGGTAGAACAGAATGGTCATAGGGTGTCGGGTGGCCCCACGCCGATTCCCTAGCGCAAGCGGACTTTTGACCATCGTGCCCACCGGCCAGCGATCCCCGCGCCATGTTTCCCCCCGGGGTGACGCCTACACTAGACGGGTCGTGTGTGATGCTGTGCCCCGTCCCCACCCCATGTGCGCGGCGAGTCCAGCGAACATCAGTCATCGGAAGTTGGCATGGGCTGCTGTACCGGCGTCGTGTATGCGTGATTGGGCGCGGCAGTGCGCGTGAGTATTTGCCGTGTGACGATCGAGTTGCGAGGCGTTTCACTTCGCACGCCGGGTATAGGCCTACCAAGGCTGATGAAGGCCGATTCGGCAGTGTTAATGTTCGTGTGAATCTGCCCCAAGGCGTTCGCCTGAAACTCCCCCACCTGATGACTACGCCGTACGTGCGTGGGACAGCACCTGGGCACGGAGTAGCCCAGGGCTTCGTTTCTCATTATGGCGATAGCTCTCGCCCTTGATGTTGCCCATCGCCGCGATGCAGGAGCCGGTCGACGATGGCACCCGCAATCATGGTACCCCCGAAGATCTCGCCCATGTGCCGACGCTGCTACTGTCCGTCAGCGGGAGGAGTCCGCCAATCCCGTCGGCTGATCGGCTGGAAAATCAGATTCACCCCCTTGGCAATCGATCGGGATGGAGCCGATCTCACCGATGATGAAGAGCGTGGGCTGCGTGAGCAGCATGAGCCGTTCCTTCAGGTGATTCTTGTCGAGCGCCTTGCTGAACAGCGCAACGAGGCCAGCGGCCCTGGTAAACATCGTGCGATGCCCCAGCGCACAGCCGACATCCCCATCGCCACGGCGAGGTGCGTCTTCCTCACAACTGGGGCCCGAGCAGCAGCACATTCTCGCGCTCGGCGAGGAAGCGTCCGGTGGCCTGTTCCTTTGTCACCTTAGGACCGATCGCCGGCTAAACGTCCAGTCAAACCACCTCAGCGTCTTCTGAAGCGGGAAGCGGACCATGCTGATGCGCATGGCGAAAAGTTTCTCGTACTTCGAGCGCGTCTCGAGTGGGAGCAGCTCATCGAGGAAATCACTTTAGCCCAAACCTCGCTTAGCCGCCTCCTCTAGGTAGCGTGTGAAGCTCCGCCTCCACCCGCTGCAAGCGCCGCCGCGGGCAGTGCGCAGAGCGCGGGGTGAAGCTGCACAACATTCATCGAGGCATGCCGAACCAATGCGCTTTTATCGAGCGGTTTAATGGAACGTATCGGCGCGGATCCTCGATGCGTGGGCCTTCACCTCGCTGGCAGTAGTCCGGCGGGTCACGGAGGAGTCGTTAGAGATGTACGACACCGAGCCGCCGCATCACAGTCTCGGCCGAGCGCCGCCTCGGACCTAGTTCCCGAGACAGACCAGGTCGACCAGTGCGATATTGGTCGACCCGATCGGTTTCGATGATATGCTACTGCTTCCGACGCTCACCCGCGGGCCGCTGCGCGGTAAACATTCGCGGCTCACATGCGACCCGCAGTCGGCCGGTCGGGGGGGCACGCAGGTCGTATTAAACCTTCATCAGCTTTAAAAACAAAATGTGTGCCACGGAAGCGCTTCGGTACGTGCGGCATAGAAGCCGCCGTGTGCGTTTGCTCTATTGTAATACGTTGCATATGCGGTCCACCCCCCACCAGTCGGCGATGCGCCATGTCCCCACTGCACGCCGCCGCCACTTGCGGAAGCAGAGTAGTCGGTCATTGACCCACACCCCTCGCCATTCGGTGAATCCTCTACAATTTGGTCGGCCGCCCGCAGCGAGCTTCCGATTAGCACCATGGCCGCAGAAAAACTGACTATGATAAGTCGACTCCTCATCGCAACCTCCCATTGTGGACGCAACGCTACGGCCGCGTTGCCGGCGTGCAGGTGTGCCCTGCGGAATCAGTAAGAGTGAACTCGAAGATCGACACGATCCGGGAGCCCGAGCTGTCGGTCGTGACCCGATGCGCCAATCGGCTATCAGGGATGGGCGAGTGCATCGAGGCCTCCCCCGCCCGCAGAGTCCTAGAAGCCAGTATGCGCTTGCTTGTTGGATTCCACACTTCAACGCGATACTCCAAGACCTCGCCAATCACCCGCTCGTACTCCGCAAGACTGGCCCGTTTCAATACTCTCTCTGCTCCGTGACCCTTCGGCACGCTTATAATTGCCCACACTAACCCATGGTCGTCACGATAAAGCAATCCAAGATTGGGAAAGGGAAATGAACGCTCGTGATTTCGATCGACGTTCGCATCGCTGTAGTCGGGTCGCGGCTGAAACCAGAATACGTTACGGACGATCGAGTCTACGAGACGGCCGGTCGTATCCCACACCTCAATTCGGTATCCGTGCTTCGGACCCGCCACCGGGGCAACCCAATATTTTCCGTCGCCCACTGGCGTCGACGCCCGCGGTTGGGGATACCATCGACCATCCGCTGCGGAGTCTACTGAAGCGAACTGCCTAATCACGTCACCGTTGCGGCTGACGATGACAGCGGTAAAGCCCGCGAGCTGTGGGGAGATGAACGACGAGAATACGGTCGCCGCCCAAGAACGTGGTGTTGGCGTGCGACATTGCCATCAGCGGCCCCAATGGGGCGTCCCGGACGTAGGTTCCCTCAGAATCGAACACGACCCAGTGCATGTGATTATCGCGCACGTAGAGCGTGTCGTCTACCACGAACACTGTGATCGCGCCTTTGGCAATTTCTCCTGGCCCATCACCGACCTTCCCCAGCCGCGCAATGAGCTTACCGTCGGGAGCCCATTTCAACACCTCACCACCCTGATACGAATCCCCGATGAAATTGCCTCGTGAATCGCGAGCAAACCGGAAACCTGGTTCGGCGGCATTTACGCCCGTGTCGGACTGAAGCGTCAGAACACCTGACCCAATGCCTATCTGGCAAGCGTACGGCTCCGGAAAGGTCGATCGACCTTGCGGAGCGCAAGTTGCTCCCGTCGTGGCAGCCATTAGGATCGAAAGCAGTGCACGCCAGCAGGGCCGTGATAGCGTAGAGTCGTGGCTCTGTCGATAAGGAATCTTGAATCGGTCGTGCACGACGAGCGTTGTCAGTGCAGCCCTGGTCACGACGGCACTCGGTCGATCATGTCGCGCAAAGTGGAGGCCGAAATTACTCATTACGAATCCGGTGTATGTTGATGTCCAGCGTCGTAAGGGCATAGGTCGAGCTTCAGCTGTTCTGACGTTCTCAGTCAGTCGCATACATCATGCGGCCACTGGAAGCCCCGCCGCCGCGGGCTGGTTTTGGTTGCCGCCGCCATCCTGAATGGCATCACTAACTGGCTTGCAAGTGTCGGAACCGCCGGCTGAGATCCATCATCCCACAGATCGGCGGCCCCAAGCGAGCCGGTATAGAACTTGACGATACGTCCCGTTACCCCGCCGCGAAAGCCGGTGAACTGCGAGGGCTAATAATGGGGTCATCGAAGTCATCCGACCAAGTATCGCTGTGAGCCATAGGCAAGGTATGCAGCATCATACAATCAATGTTCTGCGTGCGAGACAATCCGTCAATAGTGACGTGCCTAGGACGTTTCCTAGGCTTGATTGTAAGGTCATGATTGTAGCGTACTTGCAGCGCCTGCAATTACAGCCCTACAGATGGTTACTTCGCAGAATGTCGTTCCCACTGCACGATCGCCGCGGTAACCAGGAATTAGCATTCACCGACCTGCGCGGGGTAGACCACGTGGGCTTGGCAACTAATTGTCCGGAGTTGCGACAACCTTACATCCACTGGATGATTCCGATGTGTTCACGGCCTTCCCGTGCGTCCGCCGAATAGCACTCTGCGGCGGTGCAGCCTCCGCCATCAGCCCGGCGCTCGAGTTGCCAGCCGGCGCGCGTGAGGGGCGTACCCGCCGGTCGCGGATTGAGTGCGCCTGCGTCGGGCAGTAAGTTTCGCCGTTCCCGTCTCTCTCCCGTGAGGCCCCCGTTGCGCACCCCCATCGCAGCGCCGCGCGTCGTTCCGCTCCCCCCGCGCATCTCTCAGGCGCCGGCCCGTCCCGCGGGCCATCGCTTGCTCATCTCGAGGGTGTCCATGCGCCACTGCCGTTCGCTCGCCATTGCTGCCTCCCTGGTGCTCGCCGCCGCCTGCGGCAAGTCCGACGCATCCGACGCCGCCAACCCCGACAGCCTCGCCACCGACACCCTCGCCACCAAGTCGACACTGGCCCTGCCCGTCGTCGGTGAGGAGGTGCGCAAGGGCGACCTGGTCCTCACCGTGACCGCCGAGGGGCAGATCCGCACCGACGCGTCGGCGTCGCTCAAGGCCGAGGCGTCGGGAACGGTGCAACAGATGATGGTGCGACCGGGCGACCGGGTGCGGCGCGGGCAGCCACTGATGCGGTTCGACCCCCGGACGTTCGACCTCGCCGTCGACGAGGCGCAGGCAGCGGTCAAGGCCGCCGAAGTCAGCTACATGGTGGAGATCGGCCCCGACTCGATCGCCAGCGGCAAACCGCCGACGCAGGCACGACGCGACTACGCGATCTGCGCGTTCGGGGCTCGAGGGTGCCCGGGTGCGCCTAGCCAAGGCAAAGCTCGATCGCGAGCGCGCCGTGATCACCGCACCGTTCGACGGGATCGTCGAACGCGTCGGCGTGTCGGTGGGCGAACGGATCGGCGCCGGCCAGGAAGTGGCCGTCGTCGTCGACATGCTCAACCTGCGGGTCGAAGCCGATGTGCTCGAGCACGACCTGCCGTTGCTGCGCGTCGGCGGGGAAGCGTTCATCACGGTGCCGGCCGCACCCGACAAGCCGGTGCGCGGTCGCATCGCCGCCGTGCTCCCGATGGTCGACAGCACCACCCGCGCCGGTCGCGTGATCATCCGGATCCGCGGCGACGGCACCCTCCGCCCGGGGATGTACGCCAGCGCTCGCCTCGAGGCCGCCCGGCTCCCGGGTCGCATCATCGTGCCGACCAGTGCGGTGATCGAACGCGACGGCCGTCCGCTGGTCTTCACCGTGGTCGATGATCACGCCGAGTGGGTCTACATCCAGCAGGGTCGGAGCAACGGACGCGAAACCGAGATCCTTCCCGACAGCGCGAGCGGACTGATCCCGCTCAAGCCGGGTGACGTGGTGCTCACCGAAGGCCATCGCACGCTCTCGCACATGGCGCCGGTGCGCCTGAGCGCGAAGCGCGAAACCGACTCCAACTGACGCCGGCGCGATGTCGCTGAGCTCCGCCGCACTGCGTCGCCCCGTCGCGACCTTCGCGGCCACCCTCGCTCTCGTCCTCCTCGGCGCCGTGTCACTCGGCCGGATGCCGGTGACGCTGCTGCCCGATGTCACGCTGCCGGTCCTCACCATCCGCACCATCTACCCCAACGCCGGCGCCGAAGAAGTCTCGCGACTGGTGGCCGAGCCGATCGAGCAATCGGTCGGTGCCACGCCCGGCCTGGTCGAGATGCGTTCGGTGTCGCGCACCGGTGAGGGGAACACCACGCTCCGCTTCCAGTGGGGCACCGACATGCCGAAGACGGTGCTCCAGGTGCGCGAACGCCTCGACAATGCGCGCGCCGGCCTGCCGCAGGGAGCAGAACGCCCCACCCTGCTCACTTCCGACCCGGGTGAACGCCCGATCGCGGTGCTCGGCCTCACCGGCCCCGGCGACCTGCGCTCGATCGCCCGCACCGCACTCGACGTCCACGCACGCCGGCTCGAGCAGATCCAGGGTGTGGCGAGCGTCGCAGTGGTGGGCGACCCCGACGACGAGATCCGTGTCGATGTCGACCCTGATCGCGCCCGCGCACTCGGCCTGACGCCCGACGATGTCGCGACCGCGATCACCTCGGCGAACGCTGCGGCGCGCGGCGGCACGATCCGTCGCGGACAGTTTCGCTTCTCGGTGCGCACCCTCACCGAACTGCGCGACCCCGCCGAGATGCGCGACATCCCGGTGGGACCGGCGAGCAAGAAGGTCTTTCTGGGTGACATCGCCACGGTGATCGCCGCGTCGGCTGACCCGCGCACCGTGGTGAGGCTCGACGGCACCCCGGCGGTGGGCCTGGTGGTCTACAAGGACGCGGGCTCGAACACCGTCAAGGTGACCAGCCTCCTCGAGGAACAGATCGAGGCGCTGCGCACCGAGTTTCCCGATGTCGAGATTCGCCTGGTGGCGGCGCAGGCGAAGTTCGTGCGCGACGCGCTGTCCAACCTGTCGCAGGAGATCATCGCCGGTGGCGTGATGTCGATCCTGCTGATCCTGGTCTTCCTGCGCGACTGGCGCACCTCGCTCGCGATCGGGCTGATCGTGCCGCTGTCGGTGCTGGTGACGCTGACGCTGCTGCAGGTGCTCGACGTCACGATCAACATCCTGTCACTGGGCGGACTGGCGCTGGCGGTGGGCCTGCTGGTGGACAACGCGATCGTGGTGTCCGAAGCGACCGGTCGAAAGCGCGAGGAAGGGATCGCACCCGTACTCGCCGCGCAGGAAGCCGCCGAGGAGGTCACCGGGCCGCTGGTGGCCGGCACGCTGACGACGCTGCTGGTGTTCGGACCGATCGTCTTCGTGCAGGGCCTCGCCGCGGCACTCTTCCGCGACCTGTCGCTCGCGGTGGTGACGTCACTCACGGCGTCGCTGGTGATGGCACTCACGCTGATGCCGGTGATGCTCAACTGGGGACGGCGCAAGCGCGGTGCAACGCCACGCGAGGTGACGCCACCATCCGATCGGTTCGGGGTCTATGCCTGGGGCCATCGCGTCGCCGAAGCCTACGAACGCGGCATGGCGTGGTGCCTCGCACGGCCGCGCACGGTGTTCACACTCGGCGTGGTCACGACGCTGGTCACGCTGCTGATCGCGCTGCAGTTGCCGCGCGAGATCCTGCCGCAGGTGGATGAAGGCACGGCGGTCGCCGAGTTGCGCTTGCCACCGGGCACGGCAATCGAGGAGACCCAGCGCCAGGCCGCGCGGCTCGAAGCCGCCGCGCGCGGCACTCGGCAGCAAGGGCATCTACAGCCGGATCGGCGTCGCGTCCGACGAAGAAGTGCTGGCGGGCGCCGAGCCGGGGACGGCGGGGACGGCGGTGTTCGTGATCCCGGTGCCTGACGGTGCTGATGCGGCGCAGTTTGCCGATTCACTCCGCAAGTCGGTGCCCGACCTCGCCCAGGGGATGCTCGGCATCGACCTCGCCGGCCAGTCGGAGTTCGGGTCACTGATCGGTCGCGAAGGGCGCACGGTGCGGGTCGAGGTGTCGGCACCGCGGCTCACGCAATCGGCGACAGACGCGTCGCGGGTGCGTGCCGCGATGGATTCGGTGCCGACACTCGCCGATGTGCGCGACGCCTTTGCCGGCACCGAGCCGCAGATCGAGGTCACGCTGCTCCGCGAACGGATTGCGCAGCGCAACATCCCGATCAGCACCGTGGCCAACGCGCTGGCGGGTGCACTGGGGGGAGTGCGCGCGTCGGAGCTGCGCGAGACCGATCGTCGCACGCCGATCCAGGTGCGGTATGCCGGCACGTCGAACGAGAATCTCGACATCGCGCTCGCCACCACGGTGAATGGCGTCCCGGTCGGGCAGCTGGTGTCGGTGCGCGAAGTGCGGGCGCCGATCGAGGTGGTGCGGGTCAACCAGCGTCCGGTCACGGTGGTGGAGGGCGTGGTGGAGAGCGGCGGCACGGCGCGCGCCGCAGCCGATGTGCGCAAGGCGGTGGAGGGGGTGACGCTCACCGCCGGCACCCAGTGGGAAGTCACCGGTGCCGATCAGGAACAGCAGCGGACATCACGCGAGCTGGGCATCGTGGCACTGCTGTCGGTGGCGCTGATGTTTCTGGTGCTGGCGGGCGAGTTCGCGTCGTTCACCACACCGCTGCTGGTGATGATCACCGTGCCGCTGGCCGGTGCGGGCGGGATCGCGGCGCTGTGGCTCACCGGGCAATCGCTCAACGCGGTGTCGCTGATCGGCCTGGTCGTGATGATCGGCATGGCCGACAACGAAGCGGTCGTCAAGCTCGACGCCATCCGGCGATTCCGCGCACTCGGTCACCCGATCGACGAAGCCGTCAAGCTGGGCGGTCGCCAGCGCCTGCGCGCCATCATGATGACCGCGCTCACCACGATCACCGGCGTGTTGCCGCTGGCGTTCGGATGGGGCAGCGGTGGCGAACTCTACCAGCCGCTCGCGGCCGCCGTCATCGGCGGGTCGGTGACGGCGATGCTGGTGACGTTCTTCCTGCTGCCGACGGCATACGCGGTGGTGGAACGGCGCAAGGAACGGCGCGCAGCGGCGCGACCGGCAGTGGTTCCGGCATGATCGCGTGGGCGGCGCGCCGGCCCTCGGTGGTCTGGGCGCTTGCTGCCGGCGTGGTGTTCGCCGGCGCAGTGGCGTTCACCAAGTTGCCGCTCGCCACCAAGACCGAAGTCGACCTGCCGCGGATCATGGTGAGCGCCAGCTGGCCCGGCGCATCGCCCGAGCTGACCGAGACGTACATCACCTCGCCGATCGAAGGCGCCATCCAGGGCGTGCGCGGCGTGCGCAAGACCAAGTCGACATCGAACGACCGCGGCGCCACCATCGAGGTCGAACTCGACCCGGCCACCGATGTCACGATGGCGCGCCTCGCGATTCTCGAGCGGATGGAAACGCTGCGCCGCGACCTCCCCGATCAGGCACGCGGTACCGTGCAGGTGAGCAACTGGGTGCCCGAGGATCTCGACGAACAACCGCTGATGCAGGTCAGCGTGATCGGGAGCTACACCCCCGGCGCACTCACCAAGATTGCCGAAGACCGGATCCGGCCGAGGCTCGAATCGATCGACGGCATCTCGGGCGTCAGGCTCAATGGTCGCGCGGAGAACGGCGTGGCGGTCAAGTACGACGCGACGCGACTGAGGCAGCTGGGCATCCCTCCCACCGCACTCACCACCGCCCTCTCCGAAGCCCGCGTGGTTCGTGGACTCGGCGTGTCGAACGACGGCAACACCGAGCGGGTCGTGATGCTGCGCGACCAGCCCGGCGCGATCGAGGATCTGGGCCGCGTGCAGGTGCGGGCGTCGGGCAACCGGGTGTTCGCGCTGAGCGAGCTCGCGACGATCCGCCCCGAGGAGGACAGTCGCGGCTTCTTCTACCGGCTCAACGGACGCACCGCCGTCTCGTTCGTGCTCGAACGCCAGGCCGGTGCCGACGCCATCAAGACGGCCGCGCGTGTTCGTGACGTGATCGACGAGATCCGCGGCACGCTGCCGCCGTCGGTGGCGCTCAGGATCGACAGCGACCAGAGCGTCGACCTTTCGCGCGAACTGCGCAATCTCATGCTACGCGGCGGGATCGCATTCGGTGCGGTGCTCCTGGTGCTCATGCTGACGCTTCGCAGCATCGGTGGAAGTTTCCAGGTGATCGGCAGCGCGACCTTTGCGATTGCCGGCACGGCGCTGTCGCTCTACCTGCTCAAGATCCCCGCCAACCTGCTCACGCTGGCCGGTCTCGCAATGGGGATCGGGATCCTGGTGCAGAACGGGCTGGTGGTGGTCGAGCGCCTGCGGCATGCGCCCGACACCGCCGACGGCAAGGCGGCGGCCGGACGGCGCATCGCGCCGGCAGTTGTCGGATCGACGCTCACCACCACCGTGGTGCTCTTTCCGTTCCTCTATCTGCAGGGCAACGCGCGGGCTGCGTTCGTGCCGTTCGCGTCGGCGTTCATCCTGGCACTCGTCTGGTCGGTGTTCGCGGCGCTCGTGCTGATCCCCGCAGTGGGGCGCGGTGGCGCTGGCGACTTTCACGGATGGCCCAGGCTCGCACGCGGCTACGACTGGATGGTGCGTCGGCTGATGCGCTGGCGCTACGCGACCATCACGCTCACGGTGGTAGTGCTCGTGGTGCTGGGTTGGGGATTCCAGAAGAAGGTGCCGAAGAGCAGCTGGGGCGTTGGCGGTTGGTGGGGAGGGAGTCGGACCACGGTGAGCGCCAACGTGTCGTTCCCGCGCGGCTCCGACCCCGAGCAGGTCGATCGCCTGATCAGCGAACTCGAGCAGGTGTCGGTCGGCCGTCCCGGCGTGGCGCTGGTGCGCGCCAACGGACGCCCGGATGGCGGCGGCCTGGTGGTCGAGTTCACACCCGAGGCGAGTGGCGGCGAGGCACCGTGGCTGATCTCCGACGAGCTCACGCAGCGGGCCGTGCTGGTGGGCGGTGCCAAGAGCGTGAGCGTCAGCAAGCCCGAGGGGCCGGGCTTCTACAACAGCTCGGGTGGCGGCGGGTCGGTCAGCAAGCGAGTCAAGATCCTGGGCTACTCGTTCGAGGGCGTGCGTGCGCTGGCCACCAACCTGCAGGAACGACTCGACCGCATCCCGCGGGTGCGTGAGGTCAACATCAACGCGGGTTCGTTCTGGGGCGCCGAGCGTTCGGTGAGCGTCGCGCTCACGCCGGACCGGATCAAGCTGGCGCAGCTGGGTGTCACTGCCACCGATTTCGGCAACAGTGTCGCGCGCGAAGTGCAGGGTGCATCGGGGTCGCAGCGGCTCGAGATCGGCGATGACGAGTTCAACATCGCGCTGCGGTCGGCGGGCGCCAATCAACGACAGCTGCGTGACCTCTCCGATGCCTTCGTCACCAACGCCAGTGATGCGCCGATACGGGTCGGCGATGTCGCCACGGTGAGCGAGCTCGAGGGACTCGCCACGATCGAGCGCGAGGACCAGCAGTACATCCGGATCCTCAGTCCTACGACTTTCGCGGGCCGCAGAAGCTCGCCGACCGGACGCACAAGGCGTTCATGGCATCGATCTCGGTGCCCGCGGGCTACTCGGTGGCGGACGACGATGGCCGCTGGGCACCCGACGAGAGCTCGAAGGGACTCTATCTCGTCTTCGTGGCGGGTGTGGTGCTGGTGCTGCTCGCCGTCGCGATGGTGTTCGACTCGGTGTGGGCGGCGCTGATGGTCTTTGCGGCGCTGCCGATGGCGCTGGGCGGCGTGGTGGCGGCGTTCTGGATCACCGACACGGCGTTCACGCGCGAGGCGGCGGTGGGGGTGATCCTGGTGATCGGGCTCGCGGTCAACCAGGCGATCATGCTGATCGACTCGGTGCACGGCGTCGCGCGCCGAGAGGGGCGGCGAGTCAATGGAGCCGACATCGTGCGCGCCACGCGCGACCGATCGACGATGATCGTGCTGGTCACGCTCACCACGCTGGCGTCATTGATCCCGATGGCGTGGGGCGCCGCGACCGACACGATGTTCGGCGCGATCGCGCTGGCGACGGCTGGCGGCACGGTGGCTGGCACCATCGGCGCGATGTTCCTGTTGCCGCCGATTCTGCTCGGCTTCAGGCGCGGGAAGCGGCGCCGCGAAGGGTCCGCCCAAGGGGCCGGGGTTCATGCGGCGGATCGTGGCTCGTTGGAAGGCTCGGCGGAAGACAGCGCTCGCCGAGGCGTAGCGCCGCTCACCAACCGCCACGCTCACCCGCCAGCCGCCTCCTTCACCGTGACGTAGTAGTTCACGTCCACATTCACCGCACCGGTCCCCGCCACCCGCTGCCACGCCGAGGTCGGCCGCAGCATCGTCCACTCTGCGCCGCCAATCTGCGCCCGCACCGGCATCGCGAACCCCGGCACCACATTGGCCCAGCGATACTCGACGTTGCTGCCCGCAGCCCGGTACTCGAGCACCGGGATCATCGTGGTCCGCAGGTACTGATCGAACACCTTGGTCAGGTCGAGCCCGGTCTGCTGCGCGATGTACTCCTCCACCTGCGCGCCGGTGACGGTCTGGTGCCGGAAGGTGCTGTTGAGCCCGCGCAGCACGCCGCGCCACTTCTCGTCGTTGTCGACCAGCTGCCGGATGGTGTGCAGCATGTTCCCGCCCTTGGGGTACATGTCGCCTGACCCCTGCGCGTTCACGCCGTAGGCCGGGATGATCGGCCGGTCGTTGCGAATGCCGCGCCTGCTGCCGACGGTGTAGCGCGCGCCATCGGCCTTCCCCGACTGGCACTCGACGTAGATCCCTTCCGAGTAGTTCGCGAACGACTCGTGCACCCACATGTCGGCCATGTCGCGGGTGGTGATGTTGTTGCCCCACCACTCGTGCGCGCTCTCGTGAATGATGATGAAGTCGAAGGTCAGGCCGAGCCCGGTGCCGGAGAGATCGCGGTCGCGGTAACCGTTGCGGAACCAGTTGCCGTAGGCGATGGCGCTCTGGTGTTCCATTCCCGAGTTGGGGACCTCGATCATCTTGAAGCCGTCTTCGTACCACGGATACGGACCGAACCAGTGTTCGAAGCACTGCATCATGCTGCGGGCCTGGCCCCACTGCTTCATCGCGGCCGTCAGGTTGTAGTCGAGCGGCCAGTAATCCATCGTGAGCACGCCGGCCTCTCCGTCGTACGTCTCGCTCCAGTGCGCGTAGTTGCCGGCGGCCACGGCGATCGCGTAGTTGTTGATCGGGCGCGTCACGAACCACTCGTAGGTCGTGGTGCCATTCGGCGTGCGGCGTCACGCTGCGCAGCCGTCCGTTCGAGACGTTGACCAGCGGCTTGGGAACCGTGATCGCGACACGCTGCGAGTCGGGCTCGTCGGCCTGGGTGTCCTTGTTGGGCCACCAGACGCTGGCGCCCATCCCCTGGTCGGTCGTCACGATCCACGGGCGGCCGAGTGAATCCGTCGGCCAGCGTGAAGCCGCCCTCCCACGGCGGACGCTTCGCCTCCTGCGGAAGGCCGTGGTAGTACACCGTGATGGTGGTCGTCGTCCCCTTGCGCTGCACCGCGGGCAGCGTGGCGAAGAACGCGTTGCCCTCGCGCCGGAACGTCACCGGCTTGCCGTCCTGCACCATGCTGTCGACCACGAGCGGCGTCATCAGGTCGATCTGCATCTCGCGCCCGTCTGCGAGCGCGCGATAGGTGATGGCGTTGTGCCCGACGATGTCACGCGGCGTCCAGGGATCGGCGTTACCGATTGGATCGCGAAGTGACGTGGATTTCACGGCGACGTCCCAACGATCCAAGGTCATTCCTATCCAAGGTGATGTTCACTTCCTGGAGACCGTCGCCGACATGGTCACATGCAGGTCGTAGAACGTCACGTCCCACCAGGCCCGTGCCGGGGGTGTCGTACGCGCCGCGCAGTGTGTCGGCTCGGCTATGAACGCGCTGGGCCGGGAGCGGAGCCACGGCTGTCACTGCGGCAAGAGCCAGGAGGAGTGGGCGCATGGGAGGGGCCTGTGGGTGGCGGGGAGATGGAGGATAACCGGACGCGGTAACCGCGCTGGACCCGGTCGCGGCGCACGGGCAAGCGGGCCGCGACACGCCGCTTGGTCGGACTTACTCCGCGCGCCTCGCTTCCCTCGTCGCCTTCCGCCGCTGCCGCCCGCTCTGCGGGCACGCAGCGGCACGGCTTCCCTCGGGAAGCGAATGGTGCATGCGGCGGGGGCGCGCGGAAGAGAAGTCCTCCCGCCGCAGCGCGCCGCGAGCCCGCTCGCCCCACCCGGCGGAATGCGCGAACCTCGACGGCGGCGAGGTACGAGGGTGACGACTCGACTGCGGCGAGGGACGCGGGGTCCGGCAGAGGAGGCTCGGACCATACCGGTGCCGAATGGGCGGGCTTCCGAGCCGACGGTTGCCGGAATCCCCGCGCCCGAGACCGCGTGACGGACTTCACCGCGACCTGGCCGGCTAGACTGGACCTCGTAACCTGTTGCCCTGAAACGCTTTCGCCATCCAGCGTCGGGGTAGGAAATCGACCCCTTTCGGGGGTATATTTGATGCTTGCTGCCCGGCCGCCCGGGCGCCCGTTCCTCCTCTGTCGCCAGGCCTCATGACCGCACCGATTTCCCGCGAACGTATCGTCCCGCGCCTGATCGAGGACGAGCTCCAGCAGTCGTTCATCAACTACTCGATGAGCGTCATCGTCTCCCGCGCACTGCCCGATGTGCGCGACGGACTCAAGCCGGTGCATCGCAGGATTCTCTACGCGATGAACGAGCTCGGTCTCCTCCCGACTCGCGCCTTCAAGAAGTCGGCGACGGTCGTGGGTGATGTGCTCGGCAAGTACCATCCGCACGGCGACAGTTCGGTGTACGACGCGCTGGTGCGCATGGTCCAGGAGTTCTCGCTCCGCTATCCGCTCATCCAGGGGCAGGGCAACTTCGGCTCGGTCGACGGCGACCCCGCCGCGGCCTACCGATACACCGAGGCCCGCCTCACCCGGATCGCGCTCGAGCTGCTCGAGGACATCGACAAGAACACCGTCACCTTTGTCCCGAACTTCGACGACCAGCGCGAGGAGCCGTCGGTCCTCCCGGCGAAGATCCCGAACCTGCTCATCAACGGCTCGAGCGGCATCGCGGTCGGCATGGCCACCAACATCCCGCCGCACAACCTGCGCGAGGTGGCGAAGGCGATCGGCGTGCTGGCACGCAATCCGGAGTGCGAGCTGGATGAGCTGACGAAGCACATCAAGGGACCCGACTTCCCGACCGGTGGCTTCATCTACGGCGAACAGGGAATTCGCGAGGCGTACGAGACCGGTCGTGGCAAGGTCATCATGCGTGCCCGGGTGCGCATCGAGGAGAACGAGCGCACCGGTCGCGAGGCGCTGGTGATCACCGAGCTGCCCTACCAGGTCAACAAGGCGACGCTGCACGCCAACATCGCCGACCTCGCGATCGCCAAGCGGGTCGAGGGGATCAGCGGGGTCCGTGACGAGTCGGATCGCGAGGGCATGCGCCTCGTGATCGAGCTCAAGCGCGACGCCATCGGCCAGGTGGTGCTCAACCAGCTCTACAAGCACACCACGATGCAGAGCACCTTCGGCATCATCAACCTGGCGCTGGTCAATGGCGCACCGAAGGTGATGGCGCTCAAGGAGATGCTGCAGCACTTCATCGATCACCGCCATGTGATCATCGTCAAGCGGACCGAGTTCGACCTCGGCGAGGCGAAGAAGCGCGAGCACATCCTCGAGGGGCTCAAGATTGCCGTCGACAACATCGACGAAGTGATCCAGATCATCCGCTCGTCGGCCGACACCCCCGAGGCCGATCGACGGCTGCGGGAACGCTTCAAGTTCAGCGAGGCGCAGGCCGACGCGATCCTCAACATGCGGCTCGCCCGGCTCACCGGCCTGGAGATCGAGAAGCTCGAAGCCGAGCTGGCCGAGGTACGGGCCACGATCGCAGAGCTGGAGAGCATCCTGGCGTCGCACGAGAAGCGGATGTCGATCCTCGTGGGTGAAGTCGAGGAGATGGCGACCACCTACGGCGACGAGCGCCGCACCGAGATCCTCAAGGACCAGGGTGAGTTCTCGATCGAGGACCTGATCGCCGAAGAGGACATGGTGATCACGATCTCGCACACCGGCTACATCAAGCGGATCCCGATCACCACCTACCGCAAGCAGCGTCGCGGTGGGCGTGGCCTCAACGGCATGGACACCAAGGAAACCGATTGGGTCGAGCATCTCTTCATTGCCTCGACGCACGACTACCTGATGTTCTTCTCCGATCGCGGCACCGTGTACTGGCTCAAGGTGCACGAGATCCCGCAGGGCAGCCGTACCACGCGCGGCAAGCCGGTGATCAACCTGATCAACATCCGCGAGGGCGAACGCGTTGCCGCGCTGGTGCCGGTGCGCAACTTCACCGACGATGAATCGCTGATCTTCGCGACCCGCAAGGGCACCATCAAGAAGACCGTCCTCTCGGCCTACGGCAACGTGCGCTCGGCGGGCATCAACGCGATCAACATCGATGACGACGACGAGCTGATCGACGTCCAGAAGACCCAGAGCAACAACGACATCGTGCTCGCCACCTCGTTCGGCATGAGCATCCGCTTCCACGAGAGCGACGTGCGCGACATGGGACGCGCCACCACCGGCGTCAAGGGCATCACGCTGCGCAAGGGTGACGCGGTGATCGGCATGGTGGTGGTGCGCGAACGCGCCGAGCTGCTGGTGGTGAGCGAGAACGGCATCGGCAAGCGCAGCGTGGTCGATGATTATCGCGTGCAGAAGCGCGGCGGGAAGGGCATCATCACGATGCAGAAGACGCCGAAGACCGGCGCCCTGGTGGCACTCAAGGATGTGGTGCCCGAGGATCAGCTGATGCTGATCACAAAGGGCGGCATCATCATCCGTTGCCCGGTCGAGGGAATTCGCGTGAGCGGTCGCAACACGCAGGGTGTCAAGTTGATGAACCTCGACACCAACGACGTGATCACCGATGTCGCGCGCGTCAAGAAGGAAGACGATGACGAGGACGAAGTCGGCGAACTTGCCGAGGTCGAGGCCGAGGGCGTGGGCGAGCCTGAAAGCGACGCGCCAGAGTCGGACGCATGACCGGCCCGGAAGGCCTGCGTGCTTGACCTGACACTCGACAACCTCCGCGAGGCGCACGCCGGCCTCGCGGAGGTTTCGCCACCGACCCCGCTCATCCCGCTCGACCTTCCTTCGGTTGGTGCCGAAGTGCGGATCAAGGCCGAGCACCTGCAACCGATCGGCGCCTTCAAGATGCGGGGAGCGTGGACCGCTATCCGTCGACTCGACGCCGGCGCCCGCGCCCGGGGCGTCGTGACTTCCTCGAGCGGTAACCACGGACTGGGGATCGCGTATGCGGCCCGGGGCCACGGCGTCCGGGCGGTCATCGTGATGCCCGAAAACGCTCCCCGCGTGAAGATCGACGGGATCAGGGAAATGGGAGCCGAGGTCGTGCTGGTGGGCGCGGTCAGGGGGCCCGAACAGACCGCTGAGGCGGACCGCCTCGCGGCCCTCGGGATGACGCTGGTCCCTCCCTTCGAGCACGCCGACGTGATCGCCGGTCAGGCAACCTGCGGCATCGAGATCCTGGAGGAGTGGCCGTCGGTGCAGACCATCGTGGTGCCCATTGGTGGTGGCGGGCTCCTCGCCGGAACCTGCGCCGCCGTGCGTCTTCTGCGCCCCGGCGTGAGGATCATCGCGGTCGAACCGGTAGGGATCCCCAAGCTTTCCCGGGCCGTTGCCGCGGGGCAGCCGGTCACGTTGCCTCCCGGCACGAGTCTGGCAGACGGTCTCCTCACCCGTTCCGTGGGCGAGATGACCTGGCCGTTGATCGAGGGCCGTCTCGCAGGAGTCACCGGCGTCACCGATGCCGAGATCCGGGCGGCCATGAAGTGCCTCGCTGCCCACGGCCAGCGGGTGGAGCCTTCGGGCGCGGTCACCTTGGCTGCCCTCCTGGCCGGTCGCATTGATGCGGACGGCCCTGTCGCCCTGATCTGTTCGGGCGGGAATGTGGACCCAGTGCGTTACACGGAGCTCGTGGCCTGATGCCCCTGAACCCCCGTCTTCTTCTCGCCACGGAAGACACTGCCCTTTCCCGGACCCTTTCGTGGGTGCTCAAGGAGAACGGGTACGATGTCGTCACCGCGGCAGGCGGGCCCCAGTTGATCGAGCGACTCGAGCAGGAATCGTACGACCTCTTCATCGTGGACATCGCCGGCGCTGACGCCGGCACGATCGATCGCATCACCCGCGTCCGGGCTGATCCGAGCTATCAGGACATGCCGCTCCTCCTGATGAGCGAGCCGGAGTTCGATACCGGCCTCCTCGACATCTTCGGCCTCGGCGCCGCAGACGTCGTGCAGCGACCCTACCGCGTGCGGGAGTTGCTGGGCCGGATCAAGGCTCACCTCCGGGCCGGCCGTGAGCTCAACAAGAGTCGAACGGCGGAACGCTCGCGCAACGAGATGGTGGCGATCCTCAAGGAAGTCACGGGGATGACCGAACCCGCCGAGATCTATCAGGTGCTGGTGCGACGCGTGGCCAATGGCCTCCGGATCGCGCGCTGCTCCGTGGTGCTCGCGTCGCCCGGTGATACCGAGGGAACCGTCGTGGCGGCGTTCGAGAATCCGACGCTGCGCGACCTGCGGGTCGAGCTCGCCAAGTACCCCGAGATCATTCGCGCCCTGGAACGGGGTGAGACGGTGATGGTGTCGGACGTCGGTGTTGATCCGCTCTACCAGGCGGTACGGTCATCGTGGGCCACCGATCCGAGCGCGGGTCGCACCCAGTCGGTGATCGCCGTGCCGTTCCTGCTGCGGGGCGAGATTGGCGGGGTCTTCTTCCTTCGCACGACTGTGGAGGATCCGCCGCTCAACGACATCGATCTCGGTTTTGCCGAACAGGTGATCCAGTCGTCGGTTGCCGCACTCGACAAGGCATACGACATCGAGCGCGGGCGGACCGGCGAGCCGTCGCTCCGCGAACTCGCCGACACCGACCCGCTCACCGGGTGTGCCAATCGTCGCGTGCTCGACCAGCGGCTTTCGGAGGAACTCGATCGTGCCCGCCGTTACGACCAGGTGGTGACGGTGGTGATGATCGATGTCGACGACTTCAAGCGCATCAACGACACATACGGGCACTCGGCCGGTGACGAGGTGCTGCGCCAACTTGCCGGCCTGCTCCGCCGCGAGCTGCGCACGATGGATTTCCTGGCCCGGTATGGCGGCGAGGAGTTCCTGATCGTGCTGCCCGAAACCGGCGGCACCGGTGCACGACTCTTCGTGGATCGTATCCTGAGACGGGTGCAGCAGTTCCAGTTCGGTGAGGACGGGACGCAGATCAGCGTCACGGCATCCGCCGGACTCGCCACGTTTCCCGATGACCGCGCCGCTGACGACCAGGCGCTGCTGAAGCTCGCCGACCAGAACCTGTACAAGGCGAAACGGGCGGGGAGAAACAGGTACAGAGACTGAAGGGTTTAAGGGTTTAAGGGTTGAAGGGTTTAAGGGTTGAAGGGTTTAAGGGTTGATGTCGATACCTTTTTACGGCTTGCGGTTCACCGCTCCTGCATAACTTCCATCTCGCGCATTCGCCGGCGCCCGTCGCCACGTCACGCGTCGCGCTGACCCCGGCCCCAGCCCACGCACGATCAGGTTGTCCCCCTCGAACCATGCCACTGAGTCGGCGCCCCATCGAAACGCACCCCGGCCCTCCGGTGCGATCATCGTCGTGTCACCGCGCGGCCCGGTGATGCACACCCCTCCGTCAGGGCACGCCACAGCCTGGGCAAATCGCGCAGTGCCGAGCCACGCACCGAGCGCGGTGTCGGCAGCGGCCCTGTCACCGTCCGCCACAGCGATCAACTCCAGGGGTGCGGGCGGTGCCGCGACGACCCACGTGCCAGCTGACGTGCGCAGATACAACGTCGACGCATCGACGCTCCAGCCGAGCGCCGTCGGCGGGCCCGCTTCGGCCGGGACGTCGATCCTCCGTTCGCTGGCGCTGAGCAGGTTCATCACGATGAGTGCACGGGGGGAAGCGGCCGCGGTGTCGCGCGCGCGGATGAACGCGAGCACGTCGCCATTGGCGGAAAGCCGTGGCAGTGATTCCACCGAACCTGTATAGGTGAGTTGTGTCACGGTGCCGCCACTTGCCAGCGACACGAAGAGGTCGGTTCTGCCATCGACGCCCTCACCGACAAAGACCACGAAGTCGTCGTTGCCGAGGTCGACCCGGTTGGTGAGTGGCGTGAAGCTGCACGCGGCGACGGCCAGCATCGCCGCGGGCAGGTAGAGCCAGCGCGTCACTTGCGCTCGAGGTGCTTGGCGAAGAATGCGTCGATGTCACGTTGCGCGTCGACTGCGGCCTCGGTGCCGCTGCCGCGCCGGCCGGGCTTGAGGAAGCCATGCCCGGTGCCAGGATAACTGTCCGCCACGAACGGCTTGTCGAGGGCAGACATGATCCGGGTGATTTCGGGGAGCGAATTGTTGACGCGGCCATCGTTCTCACCGTACACGCCGAGCACCGGTGCCCGCACGGTGCGGAGCATGCTGGTGTCGGCCAGCGGTCCATAGCAGACCACCGCCGCCTTCAGGTCGGGATTGGCCGACGCGTAGCGCCACACCGTGCCACCGCCCCAGCAGAAGCCGATCACGCCGATTCGATCAGCATTCGTTGCAGCAAGTGTCCGCACGTAGCCGTAGGTGGCGTCCAGGTCCGCGACGATCGCGGTCGGTGCCAGCGTCCCCATGAGCTTCCGGGCACTGTCCTCGGTCGCTGGCGTCATGCCGTAGCGCGACGACAACATGTCAGGCACGATCGCGACGTAGCCCTTGCGGGCGTAATCGTCCGCCACCGTCGGTTCCCACCCGGTGAGACCGTAGATTTCATGGATCACGATGATCGCAGGCGCCTTCCCCTTCCGTTCCGGGTATGCCACGTATGCGCGCACGCTGTCCCCGCCGGCGTTGGCATACTTGATCCACTCGCCGTGCGTGGTGACCGACGACGGATTGGGCGAAGGATTTCGGGATGCGCACGCCGCGGTGAACGCGAGGGCGATGAGGACGTATGAGCGCATGACGGAGGTCCTGGACGGGGGGTAAGTCGTAAGTCGTAAGTCGTAAGTCGTAGTCGTGAATCTAACGACAACTGATCAATGACTGACGACCACTGTTGTTACGGCTTGTGGGCAGAAGCCTGCTCCCCCTCACTGCCTCACATAAAACACGAATGACTCCAGCTGCTGGATCGCAGCGTCCTTCTCCTTGAGCTCGTTGGCGAGCAGGTCGCCGGTGGTCACCAGCCCGACCACACCGCTATCATCGACAACCGGCAGGTGGCGGATTCGACGCTCGCTCATCACGGTGCCACAATCCTGCATGGTGGCATCTGGGGTGCAGGTGACGAGCGAGGACGTCATGACCTCGCCGACCTTGGTGGCTCCCGGCAGTCGGTCAACGGCCACCACCCGTCGCATGAGGTCACGCTCGGTGAAGATGCCGGCGAGCGTGCCGCCGGTCATCACGAGAACGCTGCCGACCCCGCGATCATTCATCAGTCGCGAAGCCTCGAGCACGGTCGTATCGGGATCAACCATCAGCAGGTCGCCGCCTTTGCGGTCGATGAGCTCGCGCACGGTCGCCATTGACGCATCCTGATTTCTGGGGATACTTCGATTCTACCTTGCAGCCCACCGTCCTGCCAGCCCAGGGGAATTTCCTATGATCACGATTCGCGTGATGGTGGCGGTCACCCTGATCGCATCCGCGTGCTCTCCGGGGCCGGTCGACACGGTTTCCTCGAAGGTCATCACGCACGACAACACCACGCCAGCGGGCTCGCGAGACGGCGACACGACCACCGTCAATCTTGCCGTGCGACAGGGAAACTGGTTTCCCGAGACCGAGCAGGACACCTCGGCGGTGGTCTGGGCGTTTGCCGAGAACGACGGTCCGCCGATGATCCCGGGGCCCCTGCTCCGCATGCCCACCGGGACGTCGGTGAGGGTGATTGCCCGGAACACCAACTCGACCGACACCCTCCGCCTCCACGGCCTCTTCGCCCGCCCCGGCATGGAGGGCAGCCCCATCCGGATTGCACCGGGAGACTCCGCCACCATCACATTCGACGCCGGCGCGCCCGGGACCTATTTCTACTGGGGTAGCTACGACGACGAGGAACTCGCCGACCGTCCGGGGCCGACGTCGATGTTGAGTGGTGCGCTCGTGGTCGACCCCGTGGGCGGATCGGCGCCCGACCGGATCTATGTGATGGGAACATGGGTGATGCCGGTCGACTCCGCGCTGGGCGAGCCGTTCGTGGAGCCGTTCATGACGGTGATCAACGGGAAGTCGTTTCCGCACGTTTCCACCCTCGCCGTCACCCAGGGTGACACCGTGCGGTGGCGCTGGATCAATCCATCCGGCGATGCGCACCCGATCCATCTGCACGGCTTCTATTTCAATGTCACTCACCGGGGCACGTGGGCGGCCGACACCGCCGTCATACCGCAGCACGTGGTCACCGAGACCCGTATTCCAGGCGGCACGTTTGCCGGTGAATGGGTCGCCAGTGAGCCGGGCAACTGGATCGCACATTGTCACTTCGCCTTCCACACGTCCACGTTTGCCTCCCTCAGGCGCGTCGCCGACCCCGTCGATCCCGGGAGCGCTGACTCGGACCACAGCTATCACGGGATGCGTGGGATGGTGATCCCGGTGACAGTGGCCGCCAATCCCGCGATGTCACGGCGAGAAGAACCCGACACCGGCAAGATGATCCGTATCGATGTGCGCCAGTCGGGTCGCTACGGCAACTTCGAGGGGCTCGGCTACGTACTCGACAGCTCTGTCACGTCGGATGATGCGACGTTGCTGTATTCACCAGCGCTCGTGCTCACTCGCGGCCAACCGGTGCGCCTCAACGTCGTGAATCACCTGCGGGCACCAACGGCGGTGCATTGGCACGGCATGGAGATCCCGTCTTTCCCCGACGGCGTGCCGGGCTGGAGCGGCATCGACAACCGACTCGCCAAGGCGATCGCCCCCGGCGACTCGTTCGTTGCGGCGTACACCCCGCCCCGCACCGGAACGTTCATCTATCACGCACACTCGAACGAGACGTTTCAGATCACGTCGGGTCTCTACGGCGCACTCCTGGTGGTAGACCCGGCGAGCTACCGCCCGGAACTCGAGCGCGTGGTGGTCATTGGCGGAAACGGTACGGTCTTCGACCGCGGAAGAGTGAATGGATCACTGGCCCCCGACACGATGACGATCTCGGCGGGGCGGTTGTACCGGTTCCGGATCGTGCAGATCAACCCTGATTGGCGCACCTGGACGACTCTCATGGACGGTGACAAGCAACTGGAGTGGACCGTGATCGCGAAGGACGGGTACGACATCGCGCCAGCCGATCGGTCTCGCACGCCGGCCCGGTGGATGTCCGGTCCGGGCGAGACCATGGATGTCGCGGTGCGTCACGATACGCCAGGCGTGATCACGTTGCGAGTGAAGACCGCGGTGGATGATACGTGGACGGTAGATGTGCCGATCCGGGTCACGAACTAGCCCCGCTCTCGTCTCCAGTCTCCAGTCTCCAGTCTCAGTCTCCAGTCTCCAGTCTCCAGTCTCTAGTCTCTAGTCTCTCTCTCCGACATACATTCCCTCATGCCACCAACCATTCGCGCCCCCCGCGGCCCGGTCCGCACCGCCAAGGGCTGGATCCAGGAAGCCGCCAAGCGGATGCTGATGAACAACCTCGATCCGGATGTCGCCGAGAAACCCGAGGAACTCATCGTGTACGGTGGTCGTGGAAAGGCGGCACGTGACTGGGACAGCTATCACCGGATCATCGCCACGCTCGACCGCCTCGAGAACGACGAGACATTGCTGGTGCAGAGCGGAAAGCCCGTGGCCGTGCTCCGCACCCACGAGATGGCGCCACGGGTCCTGATCGCGAACTCGAACCTGGTGCCCAAGTGGGCCACCTGGGAGGAGTTCGATCGACTGGATCAGGCCGGTCTCATGATGTACGGCCAGATGACCGCGGGCTCGTGGATCTACATCGGCACGCAGGGAATTCTGCAGGGCACCTACGAGACATTCGCATCGGCTGCCGCAAAGCATTTTGGTGGCAACCTTTCCGGGACGATCACGGTGACCGCAGGACTCGGCGGCATGGGCGGCGCCCAGCCACTCGCCGTGACGCTGGCTGGTGGCGTGTCGATCAACGTCGAGATCGACGCCGACGCGTATCCAGCGACGGCTCGACACCCGTTATCTCGACACCGTGGCGTCGTCGCTCGAGGACGCCATCACCACCGCTCGCACTGCTGCCGGCGAGGGCCGTGCGTTGTCGATCGGCCTCCTCGGCAACGCCGCAGAGCTGATCCCGGCGATGCTGCAGCGCGACTTCATTCCCGATCTCGTGACCGACCAGACATCGGCACACGATCCGATGTGGGGATACATCCCGCCATCGAGCGCCGCCGAGGATATCGACAGCGTTCGGGCGTCCGACCCCGCGGGTTACCTGACACGCGTCCGCGCGGCGATGGTCACCCACGTCGAGGCGATCATCGAGATGCAACGGCGCGGTGCGATTGCCTTCGACTACGGCAACAACCTTCGTGCCCAGGCACAGATCGGCGGCCTGGCCAACGCCTTCGATTACCCGGGCTTCGTGCCGGCGTTCATCCGCGACTCGTTCTGCGAAGGACGCGGCCCGTTCCGCTGGGTGGCACTGTCGGGCGATCCCGCTGACATTGCCGCCACCGACGCCGCGCTGCTCGAGATGTTTCCCGATGATGAGCGTTTGCAACGCTGGCTCGGCTGGGCCGGTGAACGCATCGCGTTCCAGGGCTTGCCCGCACGGATCTGCTGGCTCGGCTACAAGGAGCGGGACCGCGCCGGGTTGCTCTTCAACGAGATGGTGCGTGACGGACGGGTGTCGGCGCCGATCGTGATCGGGCGCGACCATCTCGATGCGGGCAGCGTTGCGTCCCCCTATCGCGAGACCGAAGCGATGCTGGACGGATCAGACGCCGTCAGCGACTGGCCGCTGCTCAATTTTGCGGTCGGAACGGCGAGTGGCGCCGGATGGATGTCCTTCCATCACGGCGGTGGCGTGGGGATGGGTTACTCCCAGCATGCCGGCCTGGTGGCAGTGGCCGATGGAACTGACGAGGCGGCGCAGCGCCTCTCGCGCTGCCTGTTGAATGATCCTGCCATGGGTGTGATCCGGCACGCCGATGCCGGCTACGAGCTGGCGCGCCGCGTGGCGACCGAGCGCGGCCTCGACCTGCCATCGATCGACGGCTAGCGGACGAAGTTCTCCGCACCAGCGGTGAACACCGGCTGGACGATATCTCCGGCAAGCAGTTCGACGCGCAATCGGTCAGTTGCCACGAGTTCCACGAGGAGCGTCCCGAAGAACTCGGTGGTGACCGTCCCGTCGGAACGCACCCGGACGAGGTGGTACGCTACCGGCCCCGATGCCGTGGTCACATTGTCGAACGCCGGCTCGCCGGCCCGCGGCGCGCACTTGCAGCCGCCCGCGAACAGGGTGCCGAGCCCTACCCGAGGTTGCTCCGGAAATCGCGCGTCACCGCGAAACGACAAGTGTCCATCCCACCACGCGGGCGTCAGGGCCTCAGCCGACCGTGGCGTGAACTCACGGAACCAGTTGCCGGCGAGCCGGCCGTCCACGTCCCAGACGAGTCGCCCCGCCGGTGATGCAACACCGCCGATTCGCTCGACTACCGCGGTGCGCAGCGCACCCTCGTACAACTCGACCGGGTGCCGGGAATGGCGGTACGTATCGGGGTAGCGCGGCGTCGCGAGCCAGGCGTTGACCCGGGTGAAATCGAGGATCCCGAAACCAAGTCCGCTGTCGGCATCGGCGACCAGACCGAGCCGCTGGCCAGCCGACACCGTCATTCCCTCACGGATGAAACCATCGAGCGCCACGCCGGAATAGATGTACTCGAGGTTGTCGTCGACGGCGATCGTCACGCTGCGTCCATCCACCCCACGCACGGCGACCACCGTTCCGCGTGCCGCCGCGACCACCGGCACCGGTCCGCCGGTGAACGGAGCAGGAGTGCCGCACGCGCCACGTTCGCGAACGTCCCAGCGCGACAGGTTGGCGCCGATCACCTGGCCCGGTAGCACCACCTCACCCAGCGGATGGATGCAGGCGATGCGATCGGCAGGAAGCGGCAGTGTCGCAAACAGCGGCCCGTCGGGTGTGCCGTCGTCGGGGACCGTGCCGCCGCATGCGACGACCCCCGCAGCCAGCAGGGTCGCGATTCTCCGGCCCCATCGTGTGATCATCGGTCTGTCCCGTTCGGTGATGAGTCTTCAGAGTAGACGGTCGCTGCGCTGCCGGGGTCACAATGCCACCGTACATCGGTAGATTGCGTCATGCTCGTCGATCAGCTCTTCACCGGTATTTCCCAGCTCGCGAGCCCGCGCGGGCGGTTTGCCGTTCGGGGGCGCGAGATGGCGGAACTCGACGTGATCGACGACGCCGCGTTGGCGGTCACCGACGGTCGGATCGCATGGGTGGGTGCGGCATCGACGTGGAGTGGCACGGCCGGGGTCATCACCGAACTCGGTGGGCGGGCGGTGGTTCCCGGGCTCGTCGATCCGCATACCCACGCCGTCTGGGCAGGTGATCGGCTCGCCGATTTCGAGGCGCGTTGCGCCGGCGTGCCCTACGAAGCGATTCTCGCCCGGGGGGGCGGCATCCGCAGCACCATGCGAGCCACCGCTGCAGCGTCCCGGGAGGAACTGGTGGCCAGCGCCGAACGCAGGATTCGGGCGTTGATCCAGAGTGGGGCGACCACCATCGAGATCAAGAGTGGTTACGGCGGGACGCACGACGCCGAGCTGGCCTCGCTGGAGGCAATTCACGCCGTCACTGCCCGCGTTCCGGCGCGGATCATCCCGACATTGCTGGTGCATGTCCCGCCGCGCGATCCATCCGAGCGCGCGTCGTACATGACGATGACAACGGAGCGATTGATCCCCGAGGTGGCACGGCGGCGTCTCGCCCGTGCCGTTGATGTGTTCATCGAGCGTGAGGCGTTCACGATCGGTGAGGCCCGCGCAATCTTCGAGGCCGCGCGCTCCGCCGGCCTGCCGATCAAGGCACACGTCGACCAGTTCAACGCTATCGGCGGACTCGAGCTCGCCCTCGAACACGGCGCGATTTCGGTCGATCATCTCGAGGCATCGGGTGCACCGCAGATCCAGGCGCTCGCCGCGAGCAGTGCCGTCGGCGTCATCCTCCCGGGCGTGACCATCCACCTCGGGCTGCGGGCCGCACCGGCACGCGCGATGATCGATGCGGGCTGCGCCATCGCCGTCGCGACGGACCTCAACCCCGGTTCGGCACCGATGTTCTCCTCGCAGCTCGCGATGGCACTGGCAGTCCGGGTCAACGGGCTCACGCCGGCGGAGGCACTCACCGCGGCGACTGCAAACGCTGCCGCGGCCCTCGGACTCGACGACGTGGGTCGGCTGGGCACCGGGCAGCGTGCCGATTTCCTCGTGGTCGATGACAACGACTGGCGCACCGTGGTGTATGTGATGGGCGGATCACCCGTGGCAGACATGTACATCGGGGGGGAGCGGGTCGCATGAAACCGGTAGCGGTGGGAGTCCCGATTTCGATCGACGATGTTGCCCGGGTGGCCCGCGACGGTGCCTCGGTGGTGCTTTCGGATTCGGCGCGACCGCGTATCGCCGCATCACGACAGTACATCGAACGGATCGTGGCAGAGAATCGGACGGTGTACGGCGTGACGACCGGCTTCGGCAAGCTCTCCCACGTCCGGATCGCACCCGATGACGTCCGGCAGCTGCAGCGCAACCTCATCGTTTCGCACGCGATGGGAGTTGGCGAACCGCTCGCGACCGACGTGGTGCGCGCCATGCTCCTCCTCCGCGCACAAAGCCTCGCGTTCGGGTACAGTGGCGCACGCATCGACGTGATCGAATTGCTGATCGACATGCTTGCAGCTGGCGTGCATCCCGTGATTCCCGCGCAGGGGTCGGTGGGTGCCAGTGGTGACCTTGCACCGCTGGCCCACATGGCCCTGACGCTCATTGGGGAGGGACCGGCCGAGTATCGCGGCGACGTGGTCCCGGCGGGACAGGCACTCGCTGCCGCGGGCCTCAAGCCGCTGGTGCTCGAGGCCAAGGAGGGTCTTGCCCTCATCAATGGCACCCAGGCAATGACGGCCATTGGCGCACTGGTGGTGCACGACGCGCAGCAGCTGGCGACCGCTGCCGACATCGCGGCGGCGATGTCGCTCGAGGCCCTCAAGGGAACCCGCGCCCCGTTCGACCTGCGCGTCACCATGATCCGTCCGCACCCCGGCGCCGCAGTCACTGCGGCCAACGTGCTCGCCGTGTCGGCCGATTCACCAATTCATGCCTCGCACGCCGACTGTGACCGGATCCAGGATGCGTATTCGTTGCGCTGTGTGCCGCAGGTGCACGGGGCCAGTCGCGATGCGCTCCGACACGTGGCCGATGTCATCGGGCGCGAGATCAATGCAGTCACCGACAACCCCCTCGTGTTCGCCGACGATGACACCGTCATTTCGGCGGGCAATTTCCATGGCCAGCCGGTGGCAGTCGCGATGGATTATGCCAAGATCGCGATCGCAGAACTCGCGAACATCGCCGAGCGCCGCGTCGAGCACATGCTCGACCCGGCAGTGTCGGGGCTGCCGGCGTTTCTCGCGCGCCAGGGAGGACTGCATTCGGGCCTGATGATCTCGCAGTACACCGCTGCATCGCTGGTGAGCGAGAACAAGGTGCTGGCGCACCCCGCAAGTGTCGATTCGATCCCGACCAGCGCCAACCAGGAAGACCATGTCTCGATGGGCACCACCAGTGCCCGGCAATGTGCCATGATCCTGGAGAATGCCCGCTGGGTCATCGCGATCGAGGTGATCAATGCGGTGCAGGCTCTCGACTTTCATCATCCGCTCCAGCCCGGACCGGGTGTTGGTGCGGCCGTTCGGGTGGTGCGGAGCGTGGTTCCCCCGCTTGACGCCGACCGCCTGATGACCGGTGACCTCGCAGCGGTGCGCGAACTGGTGGTCAGTGGACTGCTGCAGGATGCGGTCGAGACCGCAGTGGGCCCGCTGGCCTGACCGAAAACGTTCCTCCCAGGAGCGACCCGTGAGTGGTTTGCTTGTTCGTGCAGTCGTCATGGCGCTGCTCCCCGTGGCATCACTCCTGGGACAGCAGGCCGACCGCCTCGTGCCGGGCGGTGTGCTCGCGCGCTTCGCGACCGATTCCACGCCGGGATGCGCGGTCGGAATCGAGCACAGGGGCGTGGTGACGCAGCACGCGTTCGGGATGGCCGACCTCGAGCGCGGTGTGCCGAACACCCCCGGAACGATCTTCGAGGCCGGATCGGTCTCGAAGCAGTTTGTCGCTGCGGCGGTCGTGACCCTCGCCGAGCGGGATCGACTCTCACTCGACGACGACGTTCACCGCTGGTTTCCGGAGCTGCACGGCTACCCGGCGCCGATCACGATCCGCCACCTGCTGCAGCACACCAGCGGCCTGCGGGACTGGGGGGCAATCGTCGAGCTGGAGGGATGGCCCCGGGGCACGCGCACCATCGATCACCGGTACGTGCTCGCCGTCATCGCGCGGCAGCGCAACCTCAACCATTCCAGCGGTGCGGCATACAGCTACACCAACAGCGGGTATTCGCTTCTGGTGATGCTGGTGGAGCGCGCCACTGGTGAACCGTTCGCGGAGTTCACCCGTCGCGAGTTTTTCACGCCGCTGGGGATGACCCACACCTCGTGGCGCGACGACTACTCGCGTATCGTCCGGAACCGGGCGCAGGCCTATGCAGACGCGGGCAGCGGATGGCGTCTCGACATGCCGTTCGAGAACCCGCATGGACATGGTGGCCTGCTCACCACCGTCGGTGACCTGCTCGTGTGGAACAGGGCGCTCGCCCAGCGGAGAATCGGCTCGCCCCGCGTCGCGGAGATCATGGAACACGTCGGAGTACTCTCCGACGGCCGCGCGATCACATACGCCGCTGGCCTTGTCGTCGACTCGGTCCGCGGCGTGCTCGAGATCGGGCACAGCGGCGCCACCGCCGGGTACCGCACGCACCTCGCCAGGTACCCGGCCTCAGGGGTCTCGGCTGCGGTGCTCTGCAACGGCGGAACGATCAACGCTACGACGCTGTTGCGGCAGTCGGTTGCATCGCACGTGGCATTCATGCCCTCGACGCCGGGCATCTCGGCGAACACGTTTGACTCCGCCGCGATACGGATTGTCCCGGCGCTCACGGGTGCGGCGCTCCAGGCGTACACGGGGAGCTGGCAAAGCGTGGAAGCGGATGCCGAGTGGACCCTCACCATGGACCGAGACACCCTCTTCGCGTCCAGGCATCCCGGAGACCGGCGACCGTTGCGAGGGGTCAGTCGCGACCGCTTCACCATTTCCGGAACCACCCTCAGGTTCGAGCGGGACGAGCAAGACCGGATCGTCGGCATGATCGTCAGCGTCCCCCGGGCCCTGAATGTCGCATTCGCACGAACCACTGCCGGCAACTGATCACACGGAGCATAGCCGGCGACACCTGACCCGATGCGCCTGTCCGGTCGCCGAGCCGGGCGTCAGATTGACGCAACCCTCAACCCGCGGACGTCTCATGCGTGGTCGCATGCTGGGACTCATCGCGATGATCAGCGTCGCGTGCGCAGCGCCTGCCAACGATCATGACGGCACCACGCTTGCGCCGGTTGCGGCGTTGCGGCTGCTGTTCCTGGGCAACTCGCTCACCTATGGTCACGACGTGCCCCAGATCGTCGTCCGCATGTCGGCGGCCGTCGGACGTGCGCCGTCCCTGGTGACGACGCGCGCGGCGCCGAATCTGGGTCTCGAGGATCACTGGAATGACCCTGAGACGCGCGCCCTGATCTCGAGCGGGTCATATGACGTGGTGATCATGCAGCAGGGCCCGTCGACCCTGCCGGCGAGCAGGGTCGACTTGCTGCGATGGGCCGGCGTGGTGAGCGCGGAAGCTCGTCGAAGCGGGGCCCGGCCGGCGATCTATGGGGTGTGGCCACCGAGGGGCGGCGACATCGACGCCGGCATTGTCAACCATGCCGACGCCGCTCAGGCCAATGAAGCCCTGTTGATACCGGTGGCTGCAGCGTGGCGAGAGACCTGGGCCATCGATCCGTCGATGCCGCTGTACGGACCCGACGATTTCCATCCGAGCGTCCACGGTGCGTGGCTCGCCGCGCTGGTGATCTCCGCAGTGGTTCACGACCTGCCACCGAGCACATTTCCGAACACATACCCCGGGACGATCACTGAGGCGCAGGTGCGCGTGCTGAGGTCTGCGGCGGCCACCGCGTTGTCAGCCCGGCGCTAGATGGCGTCGTACTCCCCAGTGCGCAACAACTGCCTCGCAGCCTGCAATGCAGATCTCGTCCCCACGAGCACCAGGATATCTCCGGCCTCGATCCGTTCCGACTTGCTCGGCGCGGGAATCCCCACGCCCGCACGCGTGATTGCGAGAGCCGTCGCACCGGTGTGCCCTCGCAGGCCGATCTCGGCGAGGGTGCGCCCCACGGCATAGTGCTCCGGTCCGACGGCGAATGTGGTCGGCGCCCCGATCCCCGGAAGCAGGTGGGTCGCGGTCACCAGCCGTTCCGCAGTGCGATCGGCATTCGCTGCTGGCATCTCTTCGGTGAAATCGCCCGACGTACGCATCTCCTCGGTCGCCTGCTCGGGCGGGAGTGACGAGCTCAGCGCGGCGATCAGGACCTCCGCGCCAGCTCGCACATGGCCCTGCAGGTTGGTGGCGCTCCGCCACGCAGCCAGCCCAAGCACGAACAACAGCACCAGCAACACGGTGAGACCGCCGAAGCGCGGCAGGAACGGCTCGGTGATGAAGAGCAGCGGCAGGCCAAGCAGCAGCACGATCGTGAGTTCGATCGTCGTGACCAGTGCGCGCCGCGGAGCGAGGGCCCGATCAAATCGTTCGGCTGGGAGGGCGAGATCGCCGAGCAGCCCGGCAGTACCTCGTGCCACCCGGAAGACGCCGAAGAGGAATGGCGTGGCCAGGACCGCGGCGATCCCCCAGACCATGAATCGCGCGACGGTCATGGAGACTTCGAGGGCATCCATCAGGCGGTCACGGATGCCCGGGACCGGCCACCGACATCCCGATGATCACCGCGATGAGCGACGCGGTGTCCACCAGCAACCACAGTCCGAGCCGTCGCAGGCGAGATCCCGCCGAGCGTCGTCCCGGATCGCGACGGATGTCCTCGACCCACGTACCGTACAGCGCCGAGTAGGTCTGGATCGGCCGGGGCAACTTGCGGTCGACCCACGACGCGACGGCATCCGACGCACCGACCATCCACGGTGTCGAGAGCGTGGTGATCGCCGAGACGGCAACGGCCACCGGGTAGAGGAACTCGCGCACCCCGCCACTCGCAATGCCGACGGCGGCGATGATGAACGAGAACTCACCGATCTGCGCCATGCTCATTCCGGCACGCACCGCCCGACGGGTGCCCTGTCCGGCCAGGAACGAGCCCAGGCTCACCGCGACGACCTTGCCGAACAGCACCACCACGACGAGGACAACGATCGCCACCCAGTGCTCGGCGAGTGCCGATGGATCGATCAGCATCCCCACCGACACGAAGAACACCGCGGCAAAGACGTCGCGCACCGGGCGCACCAGCTCCATCACGTGATGGGACTTCCCCGATTCGCTGATCAGCGAGCCGGCGATGAATGCTCCCAGTGCCACGGAGTACCCGAGCCACTGCGCCAGCAACGCGAACACGAAACACAGGCCGATGCTGGTGACCACGGTGGTTTCGGGCTTCGCGAGTCGCACCACGAACTGCATCAGCCGCGGGATCACCAACAGCCCAGCCACCACCCAGATCGTCACCAGTGTCGCGAGGCGCATTCCGGTGCCGAACAACCCGCCTGTCTCTTCGCCGCCTGCCGGACCGAAGGAGGCGATGGCGGTGAGGGCGAGAATCGCGACCATGTCCTCGACGATCAGCACGCCGAAGACGTGATCGCGCAATTTCCTGGGGACGCCATGATCCTCGAAGGTCTTGGCGATGATGGTGGTACTCGAGATCGCGACGACGGCAGCGGCAACGATCGTCTCGCGTCCGGACCAGCCGAGCATCCTTGCGGCCGCAAGCCCGAGGAGTGCCATCAATGAGACATCGATGACCGCCGTGATCCCGGCACTCGCCCCGACCCGGATCAGTCGTCGAATCGAGAACTCCAGGCCCACGGCAAAGAGCAGCAGGATCACACCGAGCTCGGCGAGCAGCTCGGTGGTCTCGATGTCGGCCGTGAATGGCACCGCGGTGACGTGCGGGCCGATGAGCAGGCCGGCGAGCAGGTAGCCGAGGATCACGGGCTGCTTGAGCCACTGGAACACGACGGTCGTGATGGCTGCGGCGCACAGCACCACGGCGAAGGTCGTGAGGAAGGCGGTTGCGCCGTGCACTAGGCGGTACCTCCGGCGATGTCTGCCGTGGGTGTGCCGCCACCGCCCATCGCGATCGGTCGCCACGCGATCGCTTCCCAGGCGGCGTCGAGTGTCGCCGCGGCGTGGGGGTGCGATGCGCTCCATTCCCGGGTTGCAACCTTCTCCGTGGCGAACGTGGCGAGTGTCAACCAGACCGAGGTCCACAACTCCACCACACCTGCCCGTACTGTTCCCTCCTGCTTGCCGAGCGCGATCAGGTGCTCCAGCGCAGTGCGAAACTCCGCCGCGGCCGTGCGGGACGGTTCGTCGAGTTCACGAGGGTGTTTCCACCCCAGCAGGAGCCTTGTCCGAGCCGGATCCCGCTCCGCCGCGGCGAGCCACTCGCGGGCGAGGCCGCCCAGCCGCTCCCCCACCGTGCGGCCGGTCCCCGTTCCGGCGTCGCGCGCCAGGGCGGCACCCCAGTACTGGGTTTCCCGGTACGCGGCATTGAGCAGCGCCTGCTTGCTCGGGAAATGACGGTAGATCGTCCCTTCAGCCACCCCGGCTCGCTTCGCCAGCATCGGGGTCGTGGTGGCGTGGTAGCCCGAAGTGGTGAAGAGTTCGCGGGCGGCCTCGATCAGGCGATCTCGCGTGGTGAGAGCAGATTCGGACACGTTCGGCCCTCGACAAGGTGGGGACCCGCCCGGGGCGGGTTATTTTCGGGCCGAGACCATTGCCCCGAACAGAGGATACCCGGTTATGAAGATGCTCGTACTCGGCGCCGGCCTGCAGGGCTGCGCGTGTGCCTTCGATCTGCTGAATGCCCCGGAAGTGACCCAGGTCACGCTCGCCGACCTCCAGCCCGACCGCATGGCCCGGTTTCTCAGCCGTCGTGACGATCCACGTCTTCGTCCCATCACACTCGACGTGACCGATCACGCCGCCGTCCTCGAGGTCATGCGGTCCCACGACGCCGTGATGAGCGCCATCCCATACTACTTCAATGGACCGATGGCAAAGCTTGCGGTCGCGGCCGGATGTCATTTCGCCGACCTGGGCGGGAACACCGAGATCGTCATGGAGCAGAAGAAGCTCGACGCGGAGGCGCATGACAAGGGACTCTCGATCATGCCCGACTGTGGCCTCGCGCCGGGCATGGTGAACATCCTGGCCGCTGAGGGTATCCGGCGTCTCGACAAGACCGACGCGGTGCGGATCTTCGTGGGTGGACTCCCGCAGCACCCCGAGCCGCCGCTCAACTACCAGATCGTGTACTCGCTCGAGGGGGCACTCGACTACTACACGACGCCATCATGGATCCTCCGCGGCGGTCGCCCGACCGAGGTCGATGCCTTGAGCGAACTGGAACCGGTGAAGTTCCCCGAGCCGGTCGGCACGCTCGAGGCGTTCCATACCGCTGGAGGCATCTCGACGATGCCCTTCACCTGGAAGGACAAGGTGCGCGAGATGGAATACAAGACGCTCCGCTATCCCGGTCATGCCGACCTGATGCGCGCGATCCGTGAGATGGGCCTGCTCGGCCTGAAGCCGATCACCGTCAAGGGGCAGAAGGTGGTGCCGCGGGACGCGTTCATCGCAGCGGTGTCTCCGCAGCTCACCAAGCCCGACGGCCACGACCTCGTTGCACTGCGCGTGATCGCGACCGGCACGCAGGATGGCAAGCCACACACCACGACGTTCGACCTGATCGATTACTACGACGAGCGGCATGGGATCTCGGCGATGATGCGTACCACCGGATTCTCGCTCTCGCTCACCGGCCTCACCCAGACACGGCGGCAGGTGGTCCGGTTCGGCGTCACGACTCCCGATGAGGGAATGCCGTTCGACCGCTATGTCGGCGGCCTCAAGGAGCGCGGCGTCCTGATTCGCGAATCATGATCGGTCCCGACGACGTGCTGCACCCGGTCGTGCCGCTCAGCCCCGTGCGAGTGGTCATTGGCGTGGTGCTGGTTGCGGGGGCCGCCGCCCTGCTGGTGGCGGCACGGCGCGCCCGGCGCGACGGACGGCCCTCCCAGCCGCTCATGCTGGTGGGGGTCGGGTTCCTGCTCTACGGCGCCCCCAACCTCATCTGGCGTGACAACAACGTCGCGGTCGCGGTGGCGTCGGTCATCGGGATCGCCTGCATGGTGCTGGGCATGATCCGTTCATGGAAGCCGCGAAAGGGCTGACATGCCGACATCCGTGAGCCACGCGCTGGCGGCGGGGGCCATCGGTGCGGTCATGGCTCCCGCGACGACAACCCGCAGGTACTGGATCGTGGGTGTGGCCTGCGCAGTGGTGGTGGACATCAGCGCAGTCGGTCGGCTGTTCGGATACCCTGACATCGCACTGTTCGGTGGCCACCGCGCCCTCACCCACTCGCTGCCGTTTGCGGTCGCACTTGGTGCCATCGCGGCGATCGTATTCTTCCGCGGTCGGACATGGACTGGCAATCGATGGCGGGTTGCCGGTTACCTGATGCTGGCGACCGCTTCGCACGGCCTGCTCGACCTGCTCACGACGCGTGGGCAGGGAGTGGGCCTGTTGATGCCATTCAATGGAGTTCGCTACGAGTCGGCCTGGCGGCCGGTGCAGGGGCTGAACGAAATCTGGATCGTGTGGCTGCCGCTTGATCGCCATCATCGTGGTTGCGCGTGCACGTCGATCACCAGCGATCACCCCACCACTCTGAAAAGCCCTACCAGGCCGTTCCCGATCCGACATAGACCCGGGTGCGACCTTCGGCACGTCCGACCGTCATCGTGAGTTGTGCGGCGCGCAAGATCCGGACGGCCAACCCACCACCCGCGCCCCAGGTCCAGTCGTCGAGTGTGAGGCGCAGGTCGCCATTGTAATAGGGCTGGGTGGGATCGGGATCGACCACGGGTGACAGGTCGGTGAACACCCGACCGCCATCGACAAATCCGATCAGCGTGAAAGCACCGATGCCACCAAAGTTCAGCAGGTCGTGGCGGAGCTCCATCCCTGCCATCAGCACGCCCCGCCCGACCAGCTCGCCCTCGCCCAGGGCGCGATGCGAGGAAATTCCGCCAAGCACCGTGATCGGCTGCTCCCATGCGGGGATCTCATGCAACGCGGCAATGGCACTGCCATTGGACATCGCGCGCATGCCGACGCGCGCAGTCACGCGGGTCCCCTCGCGGGGCGTGAGCCAACCGCTGCCCATCGCGTAGGCGCCGTGGTAGCCATCAGCCGCGGTGCCTGAAAAAGCACCTGCCTCGATCAGCGCACCACGGCGTGGGTCGTACTCGCGGTCGCGCAGGTCGAGCACCAATGCGCCGCGAAGCTGGGCGTCATCCTGTTGCAGGCCGTTGGTTGCGAAGCAGAGCTGCTCCACCGTGCATCCGTTGGACGGCGCATAGGGATACCGGAACCCGAGTTCGCCGAGGTCGCCGTGCAGTGCGGTATGATCGCCAGCGAGCCGAACTGCCAACTGCAGGGGCCCAGTCAACCGCCGGGTGATCTCACCCCATCCGGTGTAACGCGACCGGTCGATGTCACCGCTCGGCACGCCAAAGTGCGCCTGCCGGCCGGCGCGCACCGAACCCGCCGCCCGCCACCCCTCGGCGAGGCGCGGCAGGTCGGCCCGCACGCTCGCGAATCGGCTACCGCGGGTCGAATATCCCGCTTCGACCGCGACCGCACTGCGCAACGACACCCGGTCGTCGTAGTCGGCCTGTCGGAAGGCGATCCACCGCGCCACACCCATCACGCCGTCGTTCGGCGACGCCGTCAGGTACGGGAAATACGACGTGCGCCATGGCGGCCAGGTGCGCGACTCGTCGTCGTCCTGGGCATGCGCCGGCGACGCAGCGGTTCCCAGCAGCAATGCCGCAAGCAGGCCGAATCGGATCATGCGAACAGCGCCGCCGTGTCCTCGACCCGCGCGCCCTTCTGGTCGGCGACTGCAAATCGGGCGCGGAAGATCGAGGCGGCGCCGTAGTCGCCATTCTTGTTCACCGCGTAGAACTGCAGGTTGAACGACGGCTTGCCATCGGGACGCATCAATCGGGGCGGCGTCATCGCCACGACGCGCTTCAGCGTCTCGAGGGCGGCATCCTTGGGGTGCATCCCGCGACGCATGTGCTCCACCGTGAGAAAGCCTCCGCACACCATGATGTTCGACTCGCCGCGCCCGGTGGAGCCGGCCGCACCGATGTCGTTGTCGGTGTACTGCCCGGCACCCACGATCGGCGAGTCACCCACTCGGCCCGGGATCTTCCACGCCAGGCCACTCGTGGTGGTCACGGACGAGATGTCGCCATTCGGTGCGACGACATTCATGTTGATCGTCCCGGTCGGACGGATCGCCATCTTCTCGGTGTTCGGGACATCGAGGTAGTCATCGTTCGCTCCCCGATTGGCGCGCCACCGCAGCCACTTCTCGCGCGACTCGGGCGTGAGCAGGTCCTCGAGCTTGAACCCGTACGACATCGCGAACCGCTGTGCGTCCTTGCCGACGAGCATGATGTGATTGGTGTACTTGAGGACCAGCCTCGCCACCTCGCTCGGAGTCTTGATGCCCTCGAGCGCACCCACCGCCCCGGCGCGCCGGGTCGGCCCGTGCATGCACGAGGCGTCCAGCTGGACCGTGCCCTCTTCGTTCGGCAGGCCGCCGTATCCCACCGAATCATCCGCCGGGTCGAGTTCCTGGATCTTGACCCCTTCGACAGCCGCATCGAGGGTGTCTGCCCCCTTGAGACCATCTCGACGGCCCGTGCCACCCCGCGGATGCCGTTGGCCGACGCGACGGCGACGGGGTGCGATGGCGGCCGGACGGATGATCGCGGGAGCACCCGGAGGCGCGGCGAGTGCCGCCTTCGGGGCGAGCGCGGTACCGGCGACCACGGCACCGGCGGTACCGAGGAACGAACGACGGGAGACGGAGCTGTCGGACATGAAGGATCCTCTGGAAGGCGGGAGTTGGGGAAATCTATAGATTTCCCGTCCATGACATCAGACAGGCGCCCTCGGCTCGACCCGGAAATCTTCCATCTCCCCGTCGAGCGGATGCGTGCCGGGTACTATAGCGACAAATACTTCGTCCGCGCCCGGGACCTGCTCAAACTCGACGGCCATTCCCCCCGCGTGACCGTGCAGGTGTTCGGGAAGTCGCAGCCTATCTCGGCGGGATCGACGAGGCGATCGCCATCCTCAAGCTGTGCAGTGACGACTGGTCGGCGCTGACGGTGCGCGCCCTTCACGACGGCGACCCCATCGAGCCCTGGGACGTCGTCCTCGAAATCGAGGGCCCGTACCAGCACTTCGTCCACCTGGAGACGCTCTATCTCGGCGTCCTCGCGCGCCGCACCAGGGTGGGCACCAACACCCGCCGTGTGGTCGATGCGGCCCGTCCAAAGGACATCATGTTCTTCCCGGCACGGCATGATCACTGGCTCGTGCAGACCGGCGACGGCTATGCCGCACACATTGCCGGGGCAATCGGCGTGTCGACCGATGCGCAGGCATCGTGGTGGGGCAGCGAAGGCATCGGCACCGTTCCGCATGGACTCATCGCCGCGTACGGCGGTGACACCGTGCTGGCGTCCCGGAAGTTTCTCGAGCACATGGAACCGCACATCCGCCTGGTGACGCTGGTCGATTTCAACAACGACTGCGTCGGCACGTCGCTCGCAATCGCCGATGCAATCGGCCCGCAACTCTACGGCGTCCGCCTCGATACCAGCGAGATGATGGTCGATACGTCGGTGATGCCGATGATGGGACGCACGCGTCCCACCGGCGTCAATCCGCAGCTCGTGCACAACGTGCGCTCGGCGCTCGACGCGGCGGGACACCAGCACGTTCGCATCGTCGTGTCCGGCGGCTTCGATGTTGCCAAGATCACGGCCTTCGAGACGATGGGCGTCCCGGTCGATGCCTACGGCGTCGGATCATCGCTCTTCCAGGGCCGATACGATTTCACCGCCGACGTGGTGCTGGTCGAGGGACGACCCTGTGCGAAGGTCGGTCGGAGCTGGCGCGACAACTCCCGCCTCGAGTCGGTGACGTGACCCCCGCCACGAACGCCAATGCAACGCGCACCATTTTCTGGGACGTCGACACGCAGGTGGATTTCGTGCATGCCGACGGCCTCCTCGCGGTGCCCGGCGGCGCGGCCATCATCCCCGCTCTCGCTCGCCTGACGAAGTTTGCGCACGCGACAGGAATCCGGGTTGTGGCCACGGCCGACGACCACGACCTCGGCCACGCCGAGATCACCACCGCTGCCAACGCCAATTGGCGCACGACGTTTCCGCCGCACTGCATGCGGGGCACTGCCGGACAGCTGAAGATTCCCGAAACCTCTCTGCACGACCCGCTGCTGCTGCAGTCGATCCCGGCTGACACGTCGGCGGCACGTCGCATCGCCGATCACGGTGGAGACATCCTGCTGCACAAGGCGGGACTCGATGTCTTCGAGTGGAATCCGCATGCCCACCTCGTTCTCGAGACCTTCGCCCCGCAACGCGTCGTCATTTACGGCGTCGCGACCGACTTCTGCGTGGCGGCCGCCGTCGCGGGGCTGCGCTCGCACCTCCCCGACGCCGCCCTGGTGGTGGTGCGCGATGCCATCGCTGCGATCGACGCACCCGCCGGAGCCGCGCTGTGCGACCGGTGGGCAGCAGACGGCATCACGGTGACGGACACCGTCACCATCACCGGCTGAATCTCCACCGGAGATCCGATGGACCCCGAACCGCGCCGTGCCATCCCGTTCGCCCAGTATTTCGTGCGTGGGTTGGTGATCACCCTTCCCGCCGCGCTGACCCTCTGGATCGCGTGGCGCGCAGTGGCGTGGATCGACTCCTGGCTCGGCCTCCCGATCCCGGGCGTGGGACTGGTGCTCATCGTGCTGCTGATCACGCTGCTCGGAGCCCTCACCCGCAACGTGGTTGCCCGGGCCACGATGGCCACGCTCGACGAGCGTCTTCGACCGGCTGCCGCTGATCCGCCTTCTGTACACTGCGGCCAAGGACCTGATGGGTGCATTCGTGGGCGAGAAGAAGCGGTTCAACCGCGCCGTGCGAGTCCAACCCGACCCTCAGCTCGACCTCTGGTTCCTCGGCTTCGTGACCTCCGATGACGGTGCCCGACTCGGCCTTCCAGGCCATGTAGCCGTCTACCTCCCCCAGTCCTACAACATCGCCGGCAACCTGATCGTTGTCCCCGGCTCGAATCGGTGGTTCCGGTAAATGTTGACAGTGCCGACTTGATGGCGTTCATCGTATCGGGCGGGGTCGCGCAGGGTCAGGCCGGTGGGCGAGTGGAACCCTGACCCTCGTCCGGGGTGTTAACACCTGGATACCCAGATCGTCTACTGCTCGATCACCGATCCCGAACCCATTTCCTTCAGACAAGGCTGGCTTTCATGACTCGCATTCGAACACTCGTCCTCGGCCTCACTGGCTGCCTTGGTGGCCACGGCATGCAGCAGCGACAACGACGTCACCGGGCCGGGCAACGGCACCACGCTCGCGTTCGACGTGGCCACGATCGCCGCCGACGCGACGCTGAAGACGTCGACATCATGGCCGGCATGGACGGCGAGATCGGCCTCCTCACCGGCAGCGCGATCCTGCTCGACGGCATCCCGGTCGGCCCGACCGTGAACGGCTGCATCTTCGGCAGCGGGGCGATTCGCCTGCCCGCCGCGCAATCCATCAGGGACTGACCCTCGAGCGCACTGTGACCTTCCTCGATGCCGCTCGGTGCGACCCAGGCTGCGTACGACGCCGAGACCACGGCGTCGATCCAGATCGCGGTTCGAATCGAGGGCGACCGTGACCCGCGGCAACTGGACCGCCACGGTCGACCGCAGCCGCGACCTCACGATCACCGGACTGGCTGGCACCGAGACCACCCGCACCGTCAACGGCACTGGCACGGAGTCGGTGTCGTGGATCACGTCATTCCGGCGCCAGCGGTAACGGCGGCAGCGGTGCCACGCGGTCGTACGACCTCGACGGCACGGTCGCGATCACGGATGTCGTCATGCCGGTCCGGGGAGAGGGCGTCGCACCCTGGCCGCTGTCGGGCACGATCACGCGAATCGTGACCATCACGCCGACCGGGACTGACGGTGGAGCGCCGGTCACCCGCACGATCGTGGTCACGTTCAACGGCACTGCCAACGTGCCGGCCACGGTCAACGGCGAGACGTTCACGCTGAACCTGGCGGCGCGACGGGCGGTGCGACGAGGGCAGTAAGGCCTAGAGACGAGAGGCTAGAGACTGGAGACGAGACTAGAGGCCGGAGTCTGTGGGCAGGAGGTCGGCGCCTGGAGACTGCGATCAAGGTGGGGGAGGGGGCGCTGGGTGCGGCCTCCCTCTCTTCGCGTGCATGGCCATTTATCTTCACGAATGTCCACATCCGAGTATTCGCCGACCGACGTCGAGGCCAAGTGGCAGGCGCGTTGGAGTGCCGAGCCGGCACCAACGAACCTGATCTCGACCGCGCCAAGCGGCCCTTCTACAACCTGATGATGTTCCCGTATCCGTCGGCCGAAGGGTTGCACGTCGGGAATCTTTTTGCGTTCACGGGCGCCGATGTTTTCGGCCGGTTCCGCCGGATGCAGGGTTGGGATGTGTTCGAGCCGATCGGGTTCGACGCATTCGGGATCCACTCCGAGAACTTTGCACTCAAGGTCGGGATGCACCCGGCCGACCTGATCCCGCGCAACATCGAGAACTTCACTCGCCAGCTCCGGTCGATGGGTGGGATGTACGCGTGGGAGCACGCGCTCTCGACCACCGACCCCGAGTACTACCGCTGGACGCAGTGGGTCTTTCTGCAGCTGTTCAAGCGCGGTCTCGCCTACCGGAAGAACGGCGCGGTCAACTGGTGCCCGGGGTGCAAGACGGTGCTCGTCCAACGAGCAGGTGATTGGCGGCGAGTGTGAGCGCTGCGGATCCCCGGTCGAGCAGCGAGTCCTCGAGCAGTGGTACTTCCGGATCACCGACTATGCCGCGCGCCTGCTCGGCAACCTCGACGACCGCGACAAGATGGACTGGTCGGCGTCGACAACGCTCGCGCAGAAGAACTGGATCGGTCGCTCGGAGGGAGCGGAACTCCGCTTCGTCGTACCCGCAAGCGACGCCTCGATCGCGGTGTACACCACCCGACCGGACACGATCTTTGGTGCGACCTTCATGGTACTCGCACCCGAGCACCCGCTGGTCGACACGCTCACCACCGACGCACAGCGTGACGCCGTGGCGAGCGTATCGCGCCCAGGCCGCCGCCAAGGATCTCACCACTCGTCGCATCGGCGACCGTGAGAAGACCGGTGTCGCCACCGGCGGCACCGCGATCAACCCGGCAACGGGAGAGCCTGATTCCTGTCTGGATTGCCGATTACGTGCTGATGGAGTACGGCACCGGTGCGATCATGGCGGTCCCGGGGCACGACGAGAGGGATTTCGAGTTCGCGACCACGCACGGATTGCCGATCGTCCGGGTTGTCGCGCCGGTGGGCGCAGCCGAACCAGCGCCACTCACCGAGGCATTCACCGACCTCGGTAGCGCCCGCATGGTCAACTCCGGGGAGTTCGATGGCATGGCGGCCGACGAAGCCCGGCACGCCATCACCGAGTGGCTGCAGGGCAAGGGTGTGGCGGAGGCGAAGGTGCAGTTTCGCCTCTATGACTGGTGCATCTCTCGGCAGCGCTACTGGGGACCGCCCATTCCGATCATCCATTGCGATGATTGTGGTGCGGTGCCGGTGCCCGAGGATCAACTGCCTGTGCTGCTTCCGCGGATCGAGGACTTCCGGCCCGACGACTCGGGGGTGTCGCCACTGGCCCGTCACGCCGAGTGGTACTTCGTCGATTGCCCGCAGTGCGGCAACAAGGCGCGACGGGAAACCGACGTCTCCGACACGTTCCTCGATTCCGCGTGGTACTTCCTCCGGTATCCGTGCACCGACATGCACGACCGTCCCTTCGATCGCGCCCGCCTCGACCGGTGGATGCCGGTGGCGCGTTACATCGGCGGCAACGAGCACGCCGTGCTCCACCTGCTTTATTCGCGGTTCATCACGATGGTGCTGCACGATGCCGGGATGATCGGCACCGAGGAGCCGTTCCGCGAGTTTCGCGCGCACGGGTTGATCATCAAGGACGGCGCCAAGATGTCGAAGTCACGCGGGAACGTGGTGAACCCCGACGACTACATCACGAAGTGGGGTGCCGACACCTTCAGGACGTACCTCATGTTTCTCGGACCGTTCCAGGAAGGCGGCGATTTCCGTGATGCCGGCATCAGCGGTCCGAGACGCTATCTCGACAAGGTATGGGACCTCGTGACCACTGCGGCCGACCCCGATTGCGAGGACGCCGAGATCCGCCGTGAGGTCATGGTGAAGTGGAACCAGACCATCAAGAAGGTGACCGAAGCCGTCGAGGGCCTGCACTACAACACGGCCATTGCCGCACAGATGGAGCTGGTGGGCGATGCTCCGCGAGCAGCAATGCGCCGAGCGTGGCATCGTTGCCGATCTGGTCAAGATGATCGCCCCGTTTGCGCCGCACTTCGCCGAGGAATGCTGGGAGCGGCTGGGCCAGCGGTCGTCGGTGTTCGACGCGCCGTGGCCAACCTGGGATGAGGCGCTCACGGTGGACGATGTCGTCACCGTTGCGGTGCAGGTCAACGGAAAAACCCGTGCTACGGTCTCGCTCGGCCGGGGTGCGTCGGAAGATGATGCTCGCCGCGTGGCGATGGCAGACGAATCGGTCGCGCGTCACCTTGCCGATCGCGAGATCCGGAAGGTGATCTGGGTTCCGGGTCGGATGCTCTCGTTCGTCGTCGACGTGATAAGCATGGAGGAGTTCGACGCCGTCGATATTCGCGTCGGCGAGGTGATTGCTGCAGAGCCCAATGCGACGGCGCGCAAGCCGGCGGTGGTGCTGACGATCGATTTCGGTCCGGAACTCGGCACCCGCACGTCCAGCGCGCAGCTCACCGTGCACTACACGCCCGAAACGTTGCGCGGTCGTCGGGTGCTGGCGGTGGTCAACTTCCCGCCCCGTCGCGTCGCCGGGGTGAAAAGCGAAGTACTGGTCCTTGGTGTACCCGATGCGGACGGCGCGGTCGTGCTGATTTCGCCCGATCGCGCCACGCCCACTCGGTGGCCGCGTCTTCTAGGGGGTCTCGACCCGCGCCTTGAGGCGCTCCAGCTGCATCTGGCTCATCATCCGCGCCCCGCCCACCATCAGCTTGTTCACGCCACCCATCACGGTGCCTGCCATCTTGCTGCTGTCGGATTCGGCAATGCGCATCGAATCCATCAGCGCCGACGAGAACATGCTGCGGACCACCACCGAGTCGTTGCGCATGCTGATCTCGTCGCGGCGGGTCATCAGTGCCTGCCCCAAACTGTCGTCGACCATGTCCATCACGATCAGCGACGGGGCCTGCACCTCGCGGACCACCCATTGCATGTCCACCTTGGTGCCGACTTTCCCATCTCCCTGGGACGGATGCGCAGCGAGTCCCCGGGTACCAGGTCGCGCCCCGGCGGCGAGACCTCGGCCTGATCCATCCAGACCATCATCGAGTCGGTATTCACCAGCGACGCAAATACTCGTTCCCGGGTCGACGCGATCACCACCTCGGCGGTATCTCCGCCCTCGGTCACCTTCTTGTACCCGTACCAGCAGGTACCACCGAGCGCCACCGCGAGCACCAGGATGCCACCGAGTATCCACTTGACCATGGGAGCTACCTCTTCGACGAGGGTTCAGGCGTGCGGGAGCCGAACATCTGGTCGAGCATCAGGAGGGCCGATGCATCGGAGCCCGCCATGCGCAACTGCTCGATCGCGGTTTGTGCGTTCTTCTCCTCCTCGACCTGCTCATTGATGAACCACTGAAGCATCACCTGCGACGCGTAGTCGTTGGCGTCCTCGGCGAGTCGATAGAGGGAGTTGATGGCCTCGGTGACTGCCTGCTCATGGCCGAGGGCAGCCTCGAAGACGGAGAGTGGCGAGTCGAACTCGAGCATCGGCTGCTCGATCGGCTGCAGCACCACCTTGCCGCCGCGGTCGATCATGTGGTCGAAGAGGCGCATCGCGTGGACCCGCTCTTCCTCACTCTGCATCCGCATCCAGCTTGCCATCCCAGGGAGCGCCGACACCTCGAAATGGGCAGCCATGGCGAGGTATGCGTACGATGACGCGAGTTCGAGGTTGATCTGGTCGTTGAGGGCGGCTTGAACGTGGGCTGACAACATCGGCATCTCGCTGTGGGTGAAGGCCCTAAAGATACCGGAATGCGGCACGTTGCCATTCCGTCACGATCTGAAACATGCCCCTCGTGCTGATCGTCCTGAAGCACAGATCTGCGACCATCTGGTCCCTACCCGCATCTTTCCGGGTGCCATGACAAGAGCGCTGACTATGGACGTCCTGTCCCCGACCGAAGCCGACGCGGTGGTTGCCCGAGCGAGACTGGGCGACCCCGTGGCCCTGGAGGAACTCTACCGCTCCTATTCGACCGGGGTGTACAACCTCGCCCGACGGATCTGCCGAACCACCGAGGATGCGGAGGACGTGCTTCAGGAGACGTTCTTCGAGGTGTGCCGGAGCATCCGGAGCTACCGGGGCGACGGATCGATATGGGGCTGGATCCGCAGCGTGGCCTCCAGCAAGGCGCTCATGCGCCTCCGTCGCAACAAGTACCGGGCAACCGACGAGCTCAACGACGAACTCGCCCCGGCGCGCGGCGCGAGCACGGCGCTCCGGATGGACCTTGAGGCAGCGCTGGACCGGCTTTCCGACACCGCCCGCGCGGTCGTCTGGCTGCACGATGTCGAGGGCTACACGCACGAGGAGATCGGCACCCAGATGGGCCGGACTGCGAGTTTCTCGAAGTCCCAGCTAGCCCGTGCCCACCAGCGCCTTCGCGGGTGGCTCGGCGATGAGGCGGTGACCGCATGACGCACCTTTCGATCGAGCAGTTGCTGGCGGTCCGCGACGACGATCGCAGCGAGCCGGCATTCGCCGAGGCACACCGGCATGTGGCGTCGTGCGAACCGTGCCGGATCGAGCTGGACCGACTCCATCAACGCACCGCACGGCTGCGCGCGCTGCCGACGATGTCTCCGCCTCGCGACCATTTTCCCGAGGTTCGCACGCGGTGGCAGTGGGAGCGGAGGCAACGCCGGATCCGCCAGGTGTCGGCGGGGTTCACGGCGTTGGCGGCTGCTGTCCTGATCACCGTGGTGGGTCGTGACCTGTTGAATCCGCCCCGCCTCGATGCCGAGCAGCAACTGCAAACCGCGATCGATGCATCGCAGCGACTCGAGGCGACCCTGCATGCCTGGGATCCCGCCCAGCGCGTTGTCGATGCCCGTACGGCACGCCTCGCCGTCGTGATCGAGGACCGGATCGCAGCCGTCGATGCCCAGCTGCAGGACGCGGCCCGTCTCGAACATGCGGCGCGGCTGCACCGCCAGGTCGAACTCTGGCGTGAGCGCGTTGGTCTGATGAACGCACTGGTCGATGTGCATGTCACGCAGGCAAGCAACGTGGACCTGTGATGGTCCGCCACATGAAACGAGAGGGTCGTGCGATGCGCACCACTGTATTGGTCCTGATTGCCATGACATCTGTCACCGCGCTGTCGGCGCAGGGCAGGGATTCCGTCGCCACCAAGCGTCGGGTTGCCGTGGAGGCTCAGGCTCGCGCTGAACAGGCACGGGAGCGGGACCTCGAGGTACGGCTTCGGGCGATGCGGCCGAGCGCTCGAGGCCGCAGACGTCCGACTCCGCGAACTGCGGCCGGCAATCGAAGCCGCCGAGGTTCGCCTTCACACCGACGCGGTCCGCCTTCAGGACCATGCGCGTGGTCCTGCAACGGAACTCTGCGCGGATGCCCGGACTGGTGTCAGTCGCGACCGCGCGACCGAGGCTGGGAATCACGGTCGCGCTGGACGCACGATCCACCGACAACATCGGCGCGTACGTCAACGGGGTCACGCCCAATGGGCCCGCCGACAAGGCCGGGATCCGCTCGGGCGACATCATCATGAAGATCGACAAGCATTCGCTCACCGAAGTCGACCGGGGAATCGTCAGGTCGGCCGGGGAGTCGGCGCCCGGCCTGCGGCTGATTGAACTGGCAGCGAAACTGGAGGCGGGCAAGGCGGTCAGCGTCGAGTACCGACGCGGAACGCGGAATCTGTCGACGAAGATCACGCCCGACGAGGCGGGACTCAACGAGGACGCGATCGCTTCCATCACCGGTGGAACGGTGTGGCGGCGCGGCGACGATGGCCTCGTGACCCGTTTCGACATGCCTGGATCCAGGATGGTCGATTCGGTTCGGCGGATGTTCCGCCTCGCGCCGACACCGACTGGCAGCCCCGACGCACCGTTCCGTATCAGCACGACCGGTCCCGGTTCCTACGCGTTTGCCTTCACCTCGGGCGGTCCGCTGGGTCGACTCGAGCTGACTTCGCTCAACGCCGGGCTTGGTTCCTACTTCGGGACATCCGAAGGTGTGCTGGTCATCAGCGTGCCGGACAGCGACAACTACGGACTCATGGCCGGGGACGTGATCACCGCGATCGATGGTCGCAAGGTGAGTTCGCCGTCACAATTGATGCGCATCATGCGTACGTACGAGAAGGACGAAGCGCCCAAGCTCCAGATCATGCGGCAGAAGCGCGCGGAGTCGATTTCGATCAAGCTGCCCTGAAGACTTGCCTCTCCCAGGGTGGCACCAGGAAGGGCTCTCGCAAGGGGGTCCTTCTTGGTTTTCGTACCCTGTCTGTCGCTAACTTGTGGCCATGAAATTCAACCGCCGCGCCAAGGCCAGACCAGTCGAGTTGCTCGACGCCGCAACCGAGCGTTTCCTCGCGGTCGGCTTCGCGCAGGCGAAGGTCGAGGATATCGCCTCGGCGGCGGGAGTGACGGTTGGCACGGTTTACCGTTATTTCCCCTCCAAGGAATCGCTCTTCGAGCAATCGATCGAGCGCTACATCGACATCGACTGGACCCGCGGCAAGGAGATTTCCGACGCCTACGGGTCGCTCACCGCGCGCGAGGTGCTGGGGCTACTGCTCCACCGATGGGCTGCCCATCTCAGGCTGCCGGGGCCCCGGACAGCCCTCATCCTGATAGTCCGGGAGGCCGTTTCGTTCCCGTCAGCGACCCAGAAGTATACGTCGCAACTACTATCTGTTGGTTGCAAGGCGGTGGAGAGAGCTCTGCAGGCATGGGATGGCAAGGGAGGAGTTCCCGCTACTACCTATTGAAGCAACGGCCCAGGGGCTCGGTGCCAGCGTGGTCGGTAACGCGATCTGGGAGGCTACGTTCTTCCGCTACCTCCCTCCACTCCCGACCCAATCTCCCCACGACATCTCGATCGAGCTCGCGGTGAGGGGACTCCCTCGTATCGGATCGGAAAAGGTTTTCGAGTCGAGCTGGGCAGAGGCGGCAGCCTCGCTGGGTGCTCCGCCCGCCGAGCCGGAACCGCTCGAACCGTCGGTGCCGGCAGGCAAGGTGAGGATCAGGACGTTGCGTCCTCCCGGCCGAGGCCATGATTGAGCCACAGGCGGCTGACAGTCTTCTCGAGAGCTCTACGCCTGCGGTGCCCGCATTGCGGCGAACGGGGCGTGTTCAGGCACTGGTTCGCCATGCATGAGCGATGTGCCCGGTGCGGGTTTTCGTTGGCACCCGGTAACAGTGTGGGGGCCAACCTGCTGAATCTCGTGCTGGCAGAGCTCACGCTGGTCACGGCGCTGGTGACCCTGGTCGTCGCGACCTGGCCGGATCCCCCCTGGACCATCCTGCAGTACGGCGCCCCGATCCTGATGGTGATCGCGCCGCTCGCCTTCTTCCCGCTCTCCCGGGTGCTGTTCGTCGCCATCGACTTGGCGATGCACCCCGACGCCTTGCCCGACCGCACCGCCCACGGCATCGACAGTCGTCCGGCTTGAGATGACCCATTGGCCAAACCGCCACCGCCGGCGGAGGGCGAGGCCGTCCGCCGGCGTGGTCCTGGGAACAATAGGGCTGACTTGCCGGTGCGTTGTTGCTATACAGACTACTACCTGTTCAGGAAGTCGATCGCACCTGATTCCGTGTCGTTTGCCGGTGATCTGACGCCTGGACTGTTCGGGGTCATCGGTGAGCTCAGCCCGACCGGATCGTCGAGCTACGTCGATACCCACGACTCGTCCGGACCGTTGGTGCTGATGGTAGGTGCGCCGGGCACCCGGGCCGTTGAGTGGGCGGCGGTACAGGCTCTCATGGAGCGCAACGGCGTCGGGTCAGTGGTGCTGGTGCCGCCTGGCCCGGTGTGGCACGACCACCTTCGGACCACAGTCGACAGCCTGCTCGATCGGTGGGGACGTACGGGTCGTCCGCTGGTGTCGGTCACGTTCGGGAGAGCGCTCGATTCCCTGCTGGTGGCGACCCCCGTGGGTCACTCACTCCGGGGTCGACGGTTGTCGGCCATCGCACCGGGTCGACCCGAACAGACCGGCATCAAGCGCTGGCTCGCACGGTTGCCGGCGACGATCAGGCCGGTCGCCGCGCCGAGCGACGTCCGGTTGGCGTCATGGGGCGCGCCAGTGCTGGTGCTCCGAGCCACGGATGACGACCAGTTCGGTGAGCGGGACGCTGCACGACTCGCCTCCTCAGCGGGTCAGTCCCGGGTGGGGGTGCTGCCAGGTGGAGGGTTCAGCAGCGCTCCCCAGCACCCGGCTGACGACGCGTGGCGCGAGTTGATCGAATTCATCCTGGGCCGGACACGGTACCAGGACGCCGTCATGCAACCCGACTCCGTCCTGCTGCGCGACACTGTGGTCGCCATCCCTTCCAACCCACCGGCCCGCGCTATCCCGTCGCTGCAACGTCCGCGCTGAGCGATGTTCGCGACCAGATCCACTCGACGAGCAGCCACGCCAACACAGCCGCAATCACCACGTCGCTCAGGAAATGCGCGCCCGCCAGGACCCTGGTGAGCGCGCAACCGGCTGCCAGGAATGTCCACACGGGCCACGCGCGCGGGTAGAACCTGCACAGCAACCACGCAGCCGCGAACGCCACGAGAGCATGACTGCTTGGTACGGCCAACGCCTTGCTCGACATGAGCTGCTCGGCGAACGGCCGGAAGAAGTACTCGCCGTCGTGGAGGTTCGGGCGCTCGCGACGCACCAGCAGTTTCACCACCTCGGCCAGGAGCCCTCCCAGCGCCGGGGTGAGCGCCAACCAGATGGCTCGGCTGCGATGGCCGGTGTGGAGCCAAAGGGCGAGTGCGAGAGCGAGCCACAGCGGGAGATAGCCGACCACGCGCAGTGCGCGGCCCCAATCACGCTCGTACACGTCGGCATGGCGCAGGTTCTCCCACGCCCACGGGTCGGCGAGGTGGGCCACGACCACGGCCAGCACAGCTATGACGAGGAAACGCACCAGGCGCCGGGACATGCGACAATCTACCCGCGCCGGGGCTCCATGCGCGGGTATCCTTCCGCATGCAAAAATATCTTCTGCTCACGGGTTGGATCATCGTCGCTCCGCTGTCAGCACAGGACATCCCGCAGTACGTGCCGATCAACCCGGTACTGCAATCGCGCAGTGCGCTCTACGCGCAGCCGCACATCGGCCCGGCCGATGGCTGGCAGTTCCGCGTGGTAACCGACTACACCAATGCCGTCGAGACCGCGGTCTCGAGCGACCGCCGCGAGTTCGCGCTCGATGCTGAACTGCTTCAGGTCGATCTCTGGATGACCCGAGATGTGTCGCCGAAGGTGTTCGTGATCGGCAACATCGCATTGCGGAGCGGCCACGCCGGACATCTCGACGGGTTCCTCAACTGGTACCACGACGTCATCGGGTTGCGCGTGCCCGCACGCAACCGGCGGACCGAGAATCGCTTCACGTGGGAGTTCGAGCTCGACGATGCCCAGATCACCCGAGCGCGTGCGGCGTTCCTCGGCGACGCCAGGATCGGCGCCGGCGTCCGCCTGGGCGATCGTGTTCAACTCACCGGCACGATCACGCTACCGACGTCAACAACGGGGCGCGCGGGTTGGGGCCGGAAGACGGTCGGTACATCACTGGCGGCGTCAGCACGGGCCGTGGAGTCGTCGCGGATCGCGCTCGACGTCAGCGGGACAGTCGGCTATACGCCCACCCAGGGTGACCTCAGCCGGTATCAACAGAGTGTGTTCGGTGGTGGGATGCTGGCGGGACGATGGCGGTTCGCGGGACGTCAGGCGGTCTTTGCGACGCTCTGGGGGCAGACAGCCGCGTGGCATGACACGGGGTTCGCCACCATGGATCGCGCCGAGGTCACGCTCGACTTCGGGGCACTGCTTCAGGTCGGCGGCGGATTTCCCGAGCTGCAACTGGGCCTGACCGAGGATCTCCTCCCGAGCGGGCCCGCCGTTGACATCGGTTTCAAGATTGGCGCCCGGTGGTGACCACGTCCTCCTGCCGGGCTGCGCCCAGCGGTTCACGTCCCCACGCGGCTCGTGCGGCGGGGTGGCGCACCCAGAGCCAACGACCCATGGCGAGCGCGGCGAGCGCATTCGCCGCCAGCACGCTCCAGAACGGGAACGCGCCGGCAGTCGTGGCCGACACCACGTAGAGCAGTCCGTAGAAAAACAGCAGGAAGACGATCATCAGTTGCAGCGTCGCGTAGCGAGCAAGGGCACTGCGTTCGGACCTCGCGACGAGCATGGCCAGCACGATCCCGAACAACACGAATGCCACTCCATGCACGGCGGTGTAGACCGTCACCGCCGTGAGGTTCGACGCTGTCAGGTCGGGCGCGGGATTCTGCATCACCAGCACTTCGCCCAGGATCGTCGGCGTGATCAGCGCATGACCACGAATCAGGATGTCGAAAACGAGGTAGAACAACGCAACGACCGCCGCACCGATGATCCCCGCGGTGATTCCCTCGCGTGGACTCGTGGGCGTGCCATAATCGGTGGGATCGTAAACCCGGGTCATGCATCAACCCCCGCTGAAGTGTGTCAGGTACGATTGGGGACGATCAAACACGGGTGTGCCGGCACCCCGTCAGGGAATGCTGTCAGCAGCACCGTCGCCGAAGAGAAACTGCTCCATGTTGCGGAGCAGCAGTTCTTTCGCCTTGGGCTGGTGCGGTACCAGCCCGTAATGGTTGATGAGTTGCTGCTGGGTCTTGAGCCACTCGGCCCAGCACGTCTTGCAGATCGTCTCGTATATCCGCTGGCCGAACTCGGTCGGGAGCGGCTTGAACGCCTGCGATTCCCCGTCGAGCCCGCAGCGCGAGCATGTGATGACAGCCATCCCTGAAGCTAACGCCTGACTATTCGCCCCGCTGCAACGCCTTCACGCCGCTGGCCGTCCCAAGCCCGGATGCAAGTCCGAACACGATCGCAGTCCCGGCGGTGATCAGTGGGAGAATGGCGGCGACGGGCACGGCGATGAGCCACGCCCCAAGACCGACCATCCACGGGATCAGGGGGCCGCGCACCGCATCGACAAACCTCAAGCGACTGCGGACATACCCCTTTGCTACGCCAAACGCGAAAATCCCGATGCCGATCATCAAGATGACGCGAACGAGGCCAAAGATCGATTCGAACACGAGCACTCCCGGTGGAGGTGATTGTTTCAGTACGAAACAACTGCCCCGGGGTTTCAGTTCCCCGATTCACCAGCGGATCAGGGCGCTTCCCCAGAGAAAACCGCTACCGAAGGCGGTGATGGCCAGCAGGTCGCCGCGCTCGAGCCGGCCGGCCCGGACACACTCGTCGAGAGCGATGGGGATCGTGGCGGCCGTGGTGTTCCCGAACCGCTCGATATTGTTGTAGACCTGATCGTCGCGGAGCCCCAGCGAGCGCTGCACCAGCTCGGAGATGCGCAGGTTTGCCTGGTGCGGAATGAGCAGCGCGATATCCTCGGGGCTCTTGCCGGCCTGGGCAAGCACGGCGCGCACCGACTCGGGCATCTTCGAGGTGGCATGCCGGAAGACTTCCTTGCCGTCCATCTGCAGGAACGATTTGTCCTCGTGATGTTCGGCCTGGTTCCGCGGATGGTAGATCGACCCGGGGGCGTCGACCCACAACATCTCGGCGAAGTTGCCGTCGGAGTGGAGGTCCCACGCGAGCACCGCAGATCCGTCGGCGTCGTCGGTGGCCCGAACGACCACCGCACCCGCTCCGTCGGCGAAGATCACCGCCGTGTTGCGACCCCGCGAACTCACGTCCATCCCGGTGCTCTGGACCTCCGCCCCGATCACCAGCACCGTGCGCCACATTCCGGCGCGGATGTACGCATCAGCCATGGAAAGGGCATAGACGAACCCGCTGCACTGGGTCCGCAGGTCGATCGCGGGAATCGGCCCGGCGCCCAGCTCCCGCTGCACGAACACCCCATTGCCAGGGGCGAAATGGTCGGGCGATGATGTTGCGTACACGATCGCGTCGATCTCCCCAGGCTCCACGCCCGCGGCATCCATGGCGCGCCGCGCAGCGAGCAACGAAAGCTGGGTTCCCGACTCGCCTTCGACGACCCAGTGTCGCTGTGCTATCCCGGTGCGCTGCCGGATCCACTCGTCAGAGGTGTCCATGCGAGCGGCGAGATCGTCGTTGGTGACGACGCGGTCGGGCACGGCGTGGCCGGTGCCAATGATCCGAGATTGAGGCATGGAAGAAAATGTAACGGATGGTGGCAGGGGTGGGTTGGTGGTCCGATGGCCGCGACCCGGAATCCGTGCACCAACGTGCGCCGGACTCGTCACGCCTTTTGAAAGGGTGCCCTGTGCCAGCTCGCGGCTGCCGCGGCGGATCGATCATTCACTCGAGGAGATGCTCACCATGGCGACCACCAAGAAGACCTCCAAGGCCGCAGCCTCAAAGGCCTCGAAAACGCTCAGCAGTTCCGACACGGCGGGAACGTCGAAGTCTGCGGCTGGGTCGGCGCTGTCACAGCGGAAGTCCACCAAGAAGACATCGGCAGCGGCGGCCACCGCTGCGTCGAAGGCATTGCGCGATGGACGGACTGCTGCCGCGACCAAGTCGGCGGCCGGCAGCGCGTTGGCCCAGAAGGCGGGCGCCAAGCGGAAGTAGGCGACTCACCGCCTGAACAGGTACGCCAGCTTGACGAAGAATCCGTCATCACGACGTTCGAGGCCGCGCAGCGAGAGTTCCTCGTCGGTCTCGAGCGTCGAGCCGTATCCGAAGAAGGCCACGGTCCCTGGCGTCGGCTCGTACGACGCGAGCCAGTCCATCCGGAGGCGGTTCGTGCGGGCGTTGGGGGCTGGATTGCCTCCAACCAGCAACACCAGGCCATCGGCAGAACGCAGGGCGTCGCGGCGCTCCGAGCGATATTCACCGACCACCCGGAAAAAGAGCGAGCGCCTCGGCTGATACTCCACCTTGAGGCGAGGGATCACCGTCCGTGCGAACTCGGAACCGTCTGACGAGCGGTCGAGTCGGGTCCAGGTGAAGGTGCCAAACGCCCTGAGCGAAGGCGTCGGGCGCACGCTCATCGATGCCTGCACCGACACAGCGTTGCCGCGAGCTGCCTCCGGGAAGATCGCGGTTGCTCCGCCGCTGAGCGAGACCGATCCATCCCACTGCCGGTACTGGGGAGTCCCGACCGTGAGGCGCCCGCTCCAGGCATCGAACACGCCAGATGGCACGACGAACGGCTCGGGCTGACCGGGCGCGACGACCATGTATCCGGCGTAGTCGTCTGCATCGAAGCGAACGAATCGGTTCTCGGTTCGTGTGCTCAGGTTCCAGCCGCCGCGCAGGCGCACCGACGTATTGAGCTCCAGCGAACCCTCCAGCGCGCGGGAGGCGAAGACATCGTCGTAGTTCCAGATGCGATTGCCGCCGCCGAACAGCGTGACCGATTCCACCAGGGCCCCGCGACGGCCGTAGAACGCCAGGCGATTGAACCCGCTCGCGGTGACGATCCCGGTGCGGTTGACGAAACCGCTCTGGGTCGCAAAGTCCTCACCGATCCCGATCAGCTTGTAGTTGAACCCGAAGAGCCGGCCGGTCCGGTCCGCTTCGAGCTGCCAGATCGGGTCACTGCGGGTCTCACCCGCTGCATCATCGCGGGTCCAGCTCGCGCCGAGCTGTGCCTGCATGTAATACAGCTCGGCGAACACCAGCCGGGTGTCTGCCGAGAGCACGCGATTGAACCCGCCGTCGCGCTCACGGTCGGTGACCGTGACACCGGCCACCGAGTTGGCACCGACGTCGCGGCGCACGCGGGAGATGTTCACGAGTGCGTTCGGAGCGTCACCGCTGAACTCGTCGATGGCGCTGAGGTGGGCCACCGACCACTTCCCGAACTTGCCGGTCAGCTTGGCGCCCACCAGCGGGTTCGCGATCGTCCGTGTGTACACCAGGTTGTTCGGTGACGCGAACAGCTCGATCCCCTCGAGGAAGAACGGACGACGCTCCGGGAAGAACAGTGCGAACCGCTCGTTGACGGTGACCAGCCCGGCATCCGACTCCACCTGGGAGAAATCGGGATTGATGGTCCCGTCGAGCGTGAGGTTGGTGAAGCCGAGTCGCACGTTGCCGCCCACGTCGAGCGCCACGTCTCCGCGTTCAAATTGCGAACCGGTCCGCACGCCGGGCAGGCCGGCCGTCACGGTCGGCTGGAGCTCGGTCACCACGCCGCGCTTGATGTCACGAATGCCGGTGATCAATCCTGCCTGTGCGAGAAACGATGCACCGGCGCGACGCACATCTGTCCAGGTGTCCTCGTACTGGGTTCGCTGGGTCGTGCGAGCAACGTTGAAGCCCCATGTCTGCACGTCAGCCGAGCCGTACCGGAGGGACTTGAACGGCACCCGCATCTCGACCACCCATCCGTCGGGTGTAAGGCGTCCACTCGTTTCGTAGATGAAGTCGGGGTTCCGGTCGACGGTCCCCGACTGGAACGAGGCGACGAATCCGCCTTCGGCACGTACCCCGTCGTCCTGCACACCCAGCGGGTTGACCCCGAAGAAGTACGCGCGACGCCGGTCGTTGAACGTGTCGAGATAGATGGTGACCTGGTCGTCGCTTCCGATGTTGTCGCGATCGGCCAGCGTCGCACGCACTCCCGCCGGGTCGCGATCGTACGCGCGAATGCCGAAGTGGATCGCGGTGGGCGAGTACCACACCATCACCACCGTCGAATCCTCGGCGGGGCGCCCGTCGACCGGTCGGTACTGGTGGAAATCACGGACGATCGTCGCCTGTTGCCAGGCCGGCTCATCGAAGCACGCCGTCCACCTCGACGTCGGCCTCGATACGGGGGATCACGACCGTCGGCCGTGCGGGGGCATCCTGCGCCGTGAGGGGCGCGGCCGATGCGACAAGGAAGAGCAGGGCGGACATTCTCATGGCCCCAAAATACACGCGGAGCCACGAAGAAATTCTCCGTGGCTCCGCGAGTCCCGCTGTTCGCGTGGTCCTACTCGTACCGCAGCGCCTGGATCGGGTCGAGCGACGCGGCGCGGCGCGCCGGCCAGATGCCGAAGAACAGGCCGACCAGTGCCGAGAAGGCAAATGCAACAGCGACCGCAACGGGCGAGATCACGGTGTTCCAGCCCAGCTTGTTGCTCACCAGCAGGGACATCACGAAGCCCAGCACGATCCCGATGATCCCGCCACTCAGGCAGAGCACCAGCGCCTCGATCAGGAACTGTGAGAGAATGGTAAAGCGGGTCGCGCCGAGCGCCTTGCGGATGCCGATCTCCTTCGTCCGCTCGGTCACCGACACGAGCATGATGTTCATGATGCCGATCCCGCCGACCAGCAGCGAGACGCCCGCGATCGACAGCAGCAGCAGCGAGAACGTCTTGCTGGTCTGCTCGGCGGTCGCGAGGAACTCCTTCGGGGAGCGGATCTGGAAATCGTTGCCGGCGCCCGGACGGATCCGGTGCTCGCGGCGCATGATGCGCTCGATGTCAACCATCCCCGTCTCGAGCGCCACGCCGTCGCGCACCGTCACGGCGATCGACCGAAGCCGGTCGGTGCCGAATACCCGGTACTGCGCCGTGCTGATCGGGATGAGGATCTGCTCGTCAGGATTCTGCCATCCCTGCGCACCCTTCTCGCTCAGCACCCCGACGACCTCGAAGGGGATGCTGCGAATCACGATCTGCCGGCCGATGATCGCACCGGGGTTCACCCCCAGCATCTGCGGGACGGCATAGCCGACAACGGCAACGCGCTCGCGGCTGCCGTTGTCGCCCTCGGTGAACATCCGGCCCACTGGCACCGTGTAGTTGCGCGCCGCCACGTAGTTGGCCGTGGTCCCGACGATGCTGACGTTGATGTTGCTTCCGCTGTACTCCACCTGCTGGTTGCGGGACATCTCCGGAACCACTTCCTCGATGGTCTTCGCGTCGCGCTGGATGGCCAGCGCGTCGTCGACCAGGAGCGGTGCCGATTCCTGACGCGCCACGCCCGAGAACCGGTCCTGGCCGCCGTAGACCTGCACCAGGTTGGCGCCGAGTGCGTTGATCTGGTTCTCGACCGACTGTTGCGCACCGGTGCCCATCGCGACCACGGTGATGACCGCCGCGACGCCGATGATGACGCCGAGCATGGTGAGCGCGGCGCGCAGCTTGTTGGCCCGGATGCTGCCGAAGGCAACAACGACCGTCTCGCCGATGAGCATCTAGTTGGTTCCCTTGGTGTTGCTCTGTCCCGGAAGAGTCGAGTTGCGGCCCATCCGCTCCTGCAGGCTCTTCTGGCTCTGGATGAGGGACGCGCTGGGGAGCATCAGCACCGAGTCGCCCACCGCGAGTCCCGACTTGACCTCGGTGTAGTCGAGGTCGGTGATCCCGGTTTTCACATAGACAGGCGTCGGCTTTCCGGCACGCAGCACGAAGACGATGTACTGGCCGCTGGCCCCGCTACGCGAACGCGACTGCCCGCCGCTCGCACCGCTGTTGCCGCCCGCCTGCATCCCCGCGGGTATGGCACTCGGCGAACCAGAGGTCGCGGCGCCGCGGGATGCGCCATTGCCCGCCGAGGCCGATGCTCCGGCCCGCGCCAGCGTGTCGCCGCGGGCGGTGTCTGCCCGTGGCGCGGCCTGCTCCATCGCGGCCGCGCGCGTCGGCGAGCATGACTTGCAGGTCTTCCTCGCCGATCCCGAGAACCGTGCCGGCACTGGTGGCGTCGCGCTCGGTGCGCAGCGCCGCATTCGGCACCGCGATCACGTCGTCGGCCCGGCCCACGTTGATCTTCACCTCGGCGTTCATCCCCGGCTTCAGGCTGCCATCGGCGTTCGGAATGCGCACCAGCACCGGGAACATCGTCACGTTCTGGATGGTGTCGGCCTGTGGTTCGATCTTGAGCACCTCACCGCGGAACGGCCGGTTCGGGAACGCCTCGACCGTCACGTCCGCCGACATCCCCGGACGGAGCTTGCCGATGTCCGTCTCGTCGACGAAGGTCTTCACCTGCACCAGGGTGAGATCGGCCATCGTCAGCAGCACCGTGCCCCCGCCGACATCACTGGTCGGCGACGAGATCACCGCACCACGTTCGACACTCTTGCGGATGATGGTGCCATTCATCGGCGCCATCACGTTCGTGTCATACAGCGCGATCTTGGCGTTCTCCAGCTCGACCCGGGTCTGGATCACCTGCGCGCGCTGGTTGGCGACATCGAGCTGCGACACCTCGTACTCCTGCTCGGTGATCGCGCGGGCCGCGAAGAGCTCCTTCGACCGATTGACGACCGCCTCGGCGTTCTTCATGCGCGCCAGCGCCAGGTCGTACTGCGCCTGCGCCTGGGCGACCCGGTTCTCCGGAACCCGGCGGTCGATCCGCACCATCAGCATCCCGCGCTCCACCTGCTGGCCGGTCTCGACCCGAATGTCGAGGACCTCTCCCGATGCCTTGGACTTCACCTGCACCACGGTGTCGGGCAGGATCGCGCCGGCTGCCTGCGCGGTCACGACGATGTCGCGCTTGCCTATCGCCTCGGCCTGGTACACCGGCAGGGGTGCTTCCTTGCTGCACGCGGCAACGAGGGCGATGAGCGGGATCATGCGGCGAACGAATGTCACTGTACTTCCTCCCCGATACTTGGATCACTGGAATCACGCGCCACGCGGCCGTCACGAAGGACGACCTGCCGCTTCGCGTGCTCCGCGATATCGGGCTCATGGGTCACGAGAATGATGGTCTGGCCCTGGTCGTACAACGACTCGAAGAGCGACATGATGTCCTCCGACGTCTTCGAGTCGAGATTGCCCGTGGGTTCGTCGGCGAGCAGGATCGACGGACGATTCACCAGCGCGCGCGCGACGGCGACGCGCTGCCGCTGACCGCCCGACAGCTCATTGGGGCGGTGATGAATGCGATCGCCCAGCCCCACCTGTTCGAGCGTGGCGGTGGCGCGCTCCCGGCGCTCCCGGGAATTCACTCCCGCGTACACCATCGGCAACTCGACATTGGCGAGTGCCGTGGCACGGGGCAGCAGGTTGAACGTCTGGAACACGAACCCGATCTCCTTGTTGCGGATTCGTGCCAGCGCGTCATCCTCGAGTTCACTCACCCGGTACCCATTGAGCCAGTACTCGCCCTCCGACGGCGTGTCGAGGCAACCGATCATGTTCATCATCGTCGACTTGCCGGAACCCGATGGGCCCATGATCGCGACGAACTCGTTGCGGCGGATCACGAGGTCGACGCCCCGGAGGGCGCGCACCCGCTCCGTACCCATCACGTACTCGCGCTGCAGGTTGCGGGTGACAATGACTGCATCCCGCGGTATGTCCGTGGGAAGCAATGCCATCCGCTCGGCAGTCGTGGCGATATCACGCGCCATCAGTACACTCTCCCGGCAACTGCCTCGACCTGCGCCTTGGCGCGGAGATAGCTGAAACGCGCCTGGATCTCGCTCACCTGGGCCTGCGTGAGCTGCTCCTGAATCTGGGTGAACTCGACGATCCCCATCACACCGAGGTCGTACCGCACCCGTGCGACGCGAAGGTTCTCGGTGGCCGCCTCGACGGTGAGTCGCGCGACGTCGATGGCGCGCTGCGCGTTGCCCAGCGCGGCGAAATACTGCGTGAGTTGCGCATCGATCTGGCGCTGCTGGTCGGCCAGCGATGCTTCGGCGTTGTCGATCGCGATGGCCGCGTTCTCGACCTGTGCCTCGCGCTGATACGATGTCCACGGCGAAAAGCTGAGGCCGACGGTCAGCCCACGGCGTGGGTCGAACTCGAAGTCACTTGCGCGGTTCGCGATGTACTGGGTGTTGGCCGAAACCCGCACCGTCGGCCAGTAGCCGGACCTCGCCTGGCGCAGTCCGGCCCGCGCCGCCTCGAGATTCGCCTGGCTGCTCGTCAGCGCCGGCGCGCTCGCGGCGATCTCGGCCCGGATCGCGACCGTGTCGATCGAAGCCTGCTGGCTGTAGTAGGACGGGTCGTCGATCGCGACCACGCGTCCACGCTCGCCGATGAATCGCGCCAGGTTGGCCTCGGACGTGGCGAGGGCCGCCTCGGCAGTGAGCAGATTCTGACGGGCCTGCGACAGGGTGACCAGCGCGGTGAGCGAGTCGGTCCGCTGCCCGGCACCGGTCTGGAGCCGCGCCGATGCGACCCGGAGCTGTTCGTCAGCCCGGAGCACGGCGGCCTCATTGACCTTGAGCAGTTCCTGGTTGGCAAGCGCGTCGAAGTACGCGTTGGTGACATTCAACGCGCTCGCAAACTGTGCCGTCACGAGATTGGCGTCGGCCGCCGCCTCACGGGCCCGGGCTGCCTTCAGGCTGTAGTTCCGGCCGAACCCGTCGAAGAGGTTGAGGTCGGCCTGCGCCACGAACACCGTAGCTGGGATTGCTCGTGTTGCCGCTGATGATCTCACCGGTGATCGGATCGACACGCGACTGCCCTGAGTTGAGCGCCAGTGTTGCCTGCGGGGTCACGGTGATCTGCGGGAACAACTGCCACTTGGCCGACCGTACCGCGACCTCGGCGCTGCGAACAGCGCCAGTTGCCGACACCACCGCCGGCGTGACCGCACGGGCGCGCGCAATGGCGTCGGAAAGCGTCACACCGCGTTGGGCTGGCACCTGCGCAGCAACGGGCGCCAGCGATGCGACCGAGAGGACTGCGACAAGAAGGCTAGCGCGTACCACGCCCACCTCCATCCGAGCGTGGACTCTGTTCCCGCATGCGGCGGCGATTTTCATCATCCTTCGTAACGATCGAGTCATACTTTTCCCGTTGAGGCTGCGTGAGAAGGGCACGGATCTCGGTGCGCATCTGCTGGCGCCGGGATTCGACCTCGGGGCGGATCACCTCATACAGTGAATCGACCTGCGGCCGGATCCGGGCACGGAGCGAGTCCATTTCGACGGCCATCCGGCGATAGATCGCATCTGCACTGTCGCGCGTCGCGGCAGTGAGGTCGAGTTCGCGCGCGATCCACGCCGCTGGACCACCCGACGCCCCACTGCGCGCTTCCCGCCGGTCCCCGCGCCACAGGAAGTCAGCCTTGCCGGCCCGGGTGGCGGCCATCAGCAGCGGACCCGCCGACCAGCAAGCCGATGGAGAACGCCGCGGCGAGCAGCAGGAACGCGCGGTTCCGTGATCGGATCATCGGTCCACCGAGAACGATGCGAGGATGATCTCGGCCCCGGGACGCGTCCCGTTCAGGAGCTCAATGGCCACCGATGCTTCGGCCTGCTGCGGCGTTGCAGACGTGGCCATCGCATAACCCACTGCGGCCACTGCCACGGAAGCCGCCGCCAGCCCCTGCCAGAACCAACGCGCCAGGTCGTCCTCCCAGCCGGACTGCGCGCTGTTGAGCCGCGCCCGCACCCGCGTCACGAACGCCGCGTCGTGATGCGTCGCGAGTGCATCGCGCAGCATCCCTCCCAGCTCTTCGTCCCGCGACGCCGAAAACGGCGACAGATCACTCATCCCACTCCTCCTTCACTGATTCGAGCACCTTGCGCAGTGCCCGGCGTCCATGAAACACGTCCGACTTGACCGTACCCTCGGGAATCCCGAGCATCTTTGCGATATCCGACTGGGGATATCCTTCCGCATCGAACAACACCACCGCCAGTCGCTGGCGCTCGGGGAGCGTGGCCAGTGCGGCGCGAAGCCGCTCCCCCAGGTCGAGCGCTCCCGCTTCACGCGCCGGGTCGTCTCGCGACGTCGCCGACACATGGTCGAGTTGCTCGGTGACCCGCACCCGCCGGCGCCGGCGAAGGTCGCGGGCGGAGTTGACGACGATCTGCATCAGCCACGGCCGGAACGCGCGACGCTGGTCATACCGCTTGATCGCCTGCCACGCCGACAGAAAGCCCTCCTGGGCCGCGTCGTCCGCGTCCTCCTGATCCTGGAGGATCGTGAAGGCAACTCGCCGGGCCATCGGTGCATGCGCCTCGACGAGGATCCCGAACGCATCGGCATCACCCCCAGCCGCACGGGCGGCGATCGCGGCTTCGTCCACGCCAGTCATACGCGGCCAGTCCGGGGCACGTTGAGTTTCATCCCCGGCCACGGTGGCCAAGTGCGCGGACCAGGGCCATCAAGCCAAGGGTCCCGGAGAGGGCAGCCGCAAGCCAGGCCATGAAGTAGGGGAAGAGGATGAAGCTCACCGCGGCCAGGAGCATTACCGCTGCGATCGGCCCGAAGAGCGCTGCGCGGGCCCCCCGGACCAGCCCGGAAACTGCCGTGATGGCCCTACGGCGCCGCTCGCGACCCCCGGGGATATGGCGTGAACTCGATCCGGCGTTGGGGTGCTCACGGGCCAGCGAGGGCGGGATGGTCCGGCCGAAGAGCGCGGGAATCTTCCGCGGCTTCCGGATCACCTCGCGGCTCCGGGCGATGTCGCTGAGGAACTGTCGCTCCATGGCCGCGGCGAGGTCGGCATCCTCGACCAGGACGTCGATCTCCCAGTTCGCGAGCAGCGACGAAGGATTCAGGTTGCTCGACCCGATGCGAACCCACCTTCCGTCGACGACGATCGTCTTGGCGTGCAGCATCGGGCCGTCCCATTCCCAGAGGCGCACACCCCCGCGCATGAGCCCGCGGTACCCGATCCGGGTCAGGTTCCGAACCACGCGGAGGTCGCTGTGGCCCGGGAGCAGCATCCGGACATCGGTGCCCGACCGGGCCGCATCCTTGAACGCCTCGTACAGGCGTTGAGGGGCGACGAGGTAAGCCTCCGTGACCCAGACCTTTTCCTCCGCCGCGGCCAGCAGGAGGTCTATGGTCCTGAACGCCCGCTCGCGGCCGGGCTCCGTCGCGACGACCCTGATGGTCGTGTCGCCGCACGCGGTCACTTCCGGTCCGACCTCGGCAGCGTCATCCGGGGCGTCGCCGCCGGCAAACTGCCACGCCTGGCGAAACGACTGGTCGAGTGCCCGTGCGCCGGGACCATCGATCGAGATCGCGGTGTCGCGCCATGGGCAACCGCTGGCGCGCGGGATCGCCGACCCACTCATCGCCGATACAGAGCCCGCCCGTGACTCCTCGCTTGCCGTCGACGACGAGCACCTTGCGATGGTCGCGCGCGACGATGAGCAGGGGATCGCGGAACCGGGGGATGCCGAACGCGATCACCTCCGCACCCGCGGCCCGGAGCCGACGCCAGATGCGCCGTGGAGTGCGAATGCATCCGACCCAGTCGTAGAGCACACGAACCGTCACGCCCTCGCGTGCCTTTGCCTCGAGTGCCGACACAAAACGCTCACCAGTGGCGTCGCCCGCGAAGATGTACTGCTCGATGTGAATGCGGCGTGTGGCGGAGGCGATCTGCTCGAGCATCACGTCGTAGGTGTGTGGGCCGTCAACGAGCATCGCCACGAGATTGCCCGGAATGCCCTGCGCGCCGGCTGCGCGCTCGATTGCCCGTTCGAACACGTCGGACCCGACCGCGAGTTTGTGCGAGGCGTTCACCCGACCGCGCCGAGTCCGAGCTGGGCCTCGTGCGGTCGAAGCGCGGCAATGACCTCCCGCACCAGCGCGTCGAGCGGGATGCCGACCTCCTCCGCGCCAGAGCGCACGTCATCGCGGCTCACCCCGCGCGCGAAACCCTTGTCCTTGAGCTTCTTCAGCACACTCGGCGCCTCGAGGTCCTGCAGCGACCGCGACGGTCGCACCAGCGCACACGCCACGACGAATCCTGCGAGTTCGTCAACGGCAAACAGCACCCGCGCAAGATCGGTGGTGCGCGGCACGCCCGTGTACGCGGCGTGGCCCAGGATTGCCGCGCATCCATCGTCGGGGAAACCCTCTGCCCGCAAGGCGGCAACACCCTCCGCCGGATGCTCAGCGTCGGGTGCACGGTCAGGATTGGGAAATCGCTCGTAATCGAAATCGTGGAGCAATCCGACGACCGCCCAATAGTCTGGGTCGGCGCCGTACCGGGGTGCCATGTGGCGCATCGAATGCGAAACCGCCCACATGTGCGCGCGCAGTGCCGGTGAGGCGGTCCACGATTCCATCAGCGCCTGCGCGCGCGGGGGGGTCCAGCTTGAGTCTGGCATCCCCCAAAGCTACTGCGAAGCAGACGCCTTGAACGGGACACGGGCCACCTCGACTCCGTCGAGGTGGACCTCGAAGGCGTACTCCCCGGCCATGGGCAGCGGGATGTCGAAGACCAGGATCGCGGGCGACTCGAGATCCACCACGCCGGCGGGTGGTTCGTTGACCTGCATCGTACCGGACTGCTCGATGAGCATTGTCCCGGCCGGGTCGTGCAGGCGCACCGCGAGGGCATAGGTGCCGAGTTCGGTCCGTCGGCCGCGCACCTGGAGGACGAGGTGCGCGCGGGAATGCACGGAGGGAAACTGCCCGACAACCACGTGCCGCCAGATGCCCAGCACCGACAGTTTCCCTTGCTGGTCGATCAGGGCGTGATCGCAGAGGAGCGCGAGATCGACCTGGATGGGTCAGCTCACCCTGATCGACTTGATCAGGTCACCCTGCCGGATCGCGTTGACCACGTCCATCCCGGATGTCACCTGCCCGAACACGGTGTGGACGCCGTCGAGGTGCGCTTGCGGTGAATGGGCGATGAAGAACTGGCTGCCGCCGGTGTCCTTGCCCGCGTGCGCCATCGACATCGTGCCGGCCACATGCTTGTGCTTGCTGGTCGCGGTCTCGCACTTGATGGTGTAGCCTGGTCCACCGGTGCCGGCGCGCGGATGATTGGCGGTGCGCGTGAGCGGATCGCCGCCCTGGATCACGAAATTCGGGATCACGCGATGGAAGCGCGTGCCGTCGTAGAACTCGCTATTGGCCAGTTTCTCGAAGTTTCCCACGGTGCCCGGTGCATCGGCGTCGTGCATCTCGGCAACGATGGTTCCCTTCTCGGTCTCGATGGTGGCGGTCTTCATGTGGGACAGGTCCGGTTGGGGTGAGGGAGGAACTTAATGGATGATGGATGACGGATGATGGATCATCCACTCCCTCATCCGTCTTCTCGACGGACAGATGTCATTCAGCACACACACCTCGCAGCGCGGGCGGTTGGCAATGCACACCCTTCGGCCGTGCCAGATGAGCAGGTGACTGATGAGGGTCCAGTGCTCCCGCGGGAAGAGCGGCATCAGGTCGTCCTCGATGCGCTCCGGTGTCGTGGCTGCGGTGAGCCGAAGGAGCCGGGAGAGTCGGGCCACATGCGTGTCGACGGTGATGCCGTCGTTGATCCCGAATGCGTTGCCGAGGACCACATTCGCCGTCTTGCGCCCCACGCCGGGGAGCGGGCGCAGCTGGTCCATCGCAGCTGGCACCGCAGCGTCGTGGTCCGACACCAGCGCCCGAGCCATGCCCGATCAGGTTCTTCGCCTTGTTGCGGAAGAAGCCGGTGGAACGAATCACGGTCTCGACCTCTTCCTGCGGTGCCGCCGCGAGCGCCGATGCATCCGGCCATCGACGAAAGAGCTCAGGGGTCACCATGTTGACCCGCACGTCGGTGCACTGGGCGCTCAGGATCGTGGCAACGACGAGTTGGTACGGATCGGCAAAGACCAGTTCGCAGTGTGCATCCGGATACTCGGCGCCGAGACGCGCCAGGATTTCGAGGGCACGTTCCGATCGCGCCCGCTTCGATTCGCGTGGCATCGACCGGTCGGGTCCTACGCTCGCACGCGTCGGGCCGCTGCGAACGCGAGGAACGCATCGACACCGCGGCAATTGAGGATATCGGCCGCACCAAGCCCGCCCTTGCGGGCGATGCCGACACCGTAGTCGACATAACCCAGGCCCGCGACATTGTGCGCGTCGGCTCCGATGGAGATCGTGACGCCGGCCTCCCGGGCGCGTCGCAGCACCCTCCAGTCGAGGTCGAGTCGGTGCGGGTCGGCATTGATCTCGATGGCGACACCGTTGGCTGCAGCAGTCTCGAACACCCGGTCGAGATCGATCGCGTACGCCTCGCGCGCCAGCAGCAGGCGACCGGTGGGGTGACCGAGAATTGTCATGTACGGACACGCCATCGCGCGACAGACGCGATCGGTCATCTCCGCCTCGGTCATGGTGAAACGGGAGTGGACCGACGCGATGATGAAATCGAACCCGGCCAGGACGTCGTCCGAATAGTCCAGGGCACCATCGACGAGGATGTCGCTCTCGATGCCCTTGAGGACGCGGATCCCCGGAGCGCCCGCGTTGACCTCGTCGATCTCGTCCCACTGACGCTTGAGGTCGTCGGGGGTGAGCCCGCCCGCATACGCAGCGGCCCTCGAGTGATCGGTGATCCCGACGTACTCGTATCCAGCAGCGCGACAAGCTTCCGCCAGCTGCGCCACCGTTGGTGTGCCATCGGAATAATTCGTGTGGCAATGCAGGAAGCCGCGGAGGTCGGCGCGTTCCAGCAGCGGTGGCACCGGAGGGCCGACCTCGTCGCCGCTTTCCCGGAGTTCGGGCGGAATCCAGGGGAGGCCGAGGGCGTCGTACAACGCTTCCTCGGTGGGAGTGGCAACGAACCGGCTGCCTTCCCAGAGTGCGGCGCCAGCGAGATTGTAACCCCGAGCCTTGGCGTGCGCCGCCACCGCGACCAGGTGCGCCTCGGTCCCGGTGGCCTGCACCAGCACAGCCCCGAGGTTCTGCGGCGGCGTCACGATCACCTGAACACTGCTCCCGCCTGCCAGCTGCAAGGTTGCGCGACGCTCGTCCTGGCCGGCGATCTCGCGGGCACCCGGCATTGTCGCGAGTTGGCGGAAGACTTCGGCCGGCGACACATCGGCCACCAGGACCATCACGATTCCCTGGACCACCTCCAGTCGTCTTCGCACGTCACCCGCGACGTGGACGGCGAGCACATGCGGCAAGCGGGCAAGCCCGGCGCGCAGTGCCTCGGCTTCGTCGCCGGCGTGGTGGCTCAACCGCCAGTCGCTGGCTTGCCGCAGGAACGCGATCCCCTTGAGGATCTTCTCGGCCGTCCGGGCCCCGAATCTCGGGAGGTGAGCGAGCCGACCATCCAACGCGGCGGCCTCCAGCTCAGGAATCGACTCGACCCCCAGCACGTCATGAATGAGCCGGATCTTGGCAACACCCAGACCCGGTATACCGAGCATCTCGACCAATCCAGCAGGAACATCCTCGCGTAGTTGTTCCAGCAACTCCGATCGTCCGGTCGATACGAGCTCGGTCACGATCTGGTGGATCGCTGGACCGATACCCTTGGCCTGCGCCAGACTCCCGTCGGCCAGCGCTTCGTCGAGTTCGGCCGGAAAGCCCAGTACGGTCTTGGCGGCGCCGTTGAAGGCCCGCACCCTGAACGGGTTCTCACCGTTGAGTTCGAGATAGGAGGCGATCTGTTCGAGCGAGCGAGCCACGCCGGTGCGGTCCATCATGGCAGCCATCAGTCGACCTCCGTCAAGACATCGGCAAGCGCGGCGAGCAGCGACAGTTCCTCGGGACCGCTCACGGCGTAGCAGTCCGGCGGCGTCGCCCCCGGGCATCGTGGGGCTGAACAGTGGCGTGCCGTCGACCCGACGCAAACTCGGCGGGGGGGGCTCGTCGACCGACATCACCGAAAGGCCTGGTCGGTCGGGATGAACGCCGAAGCACCCGACCACCCGCCTGATCGGTCCTTCCTGGATCGCAAACCAGCCGTCCAGGGGCTCGTATGCCCCATCGACCTCGAGCTGCCCCCAGATGAGGCGGGGCGCCACCTGAATGTACATCGCGCCTGGCACGGCCGGTCTTACCGGAGCAACGGGGGGTATCACCTGCTCCGCAGAGGCGTTCGGTAGCACGTTGGTCGAGTTCGGTCGTTGCCTGACCAGCGTCCCAGAAGCGGTAGGCGGCGTGCATGAAGCGGACGAAATCGTCGATTCCCTCGCCGAGTCCGCCCTCGGGACGCATATCGTGGAGCAACTGGATTGCCGGATGGGCGATCAGGAAGGCATCGAGCCCTACGGCGCCATCCATTGCATCCCGGATCGCCGGAAATCGCTCGTCGGCAATGCCGTCGAACACGAGGCGAAAGGGATGGACACGCCCTGTCGTCACGCGCGAGGGAGGAACGGGTCGAGCGCGGCCAGGAACGCTTCGGGTGCCTCGACGTACGGTACGTGACCGCAGTCGGGAAGCACCACCAACGGCGCGTTCAATGCGTCGGCGGTCGCGGCGACCGTCGACACGGGGATCGGGTCGTCATCGCCATGGACGACGATGGCAGGAACATCGAGTTGGCGGAGTGCGGGACGAAGATCGAAATCAGCCCCCAGGGACTCCCACACCTGCTGCTGGGTGCGGCCGGTCACGCGGAACGGGGTCAGCTCGCGTGCGCGCGCGGGTTCGTGAAAATATCCTGCCACGGCGAGCTCGAAGAGTCGCTGCGCGTGCGCAGCCGGGTCGCTGGCACGAAGTCCCTCGCGCTGCAGCGCCTCCCGTGCCTCCCGAATCGCGGGCGTGTTGCTGCGCAGCGCCAGGATGGCCTCGTACTCGTCGCGCTCGTTGAGTGCCGCGGGCGCCGGTGACACCAGTGCGAGCGAGGCCACGCGGTCTGGATGGGTGGTGGCATACAGCATCGCCAGCAGCGCACCCCACGAATACCCGCAGAGATGCAGTTTCTCCAGGCCCCACACATCACGCAGCGCCTCGAGATCGGCGACCTGTTCCCGCCAGCCCACCGCCACGTCGCGCGCCACCGGCGAACGACCACCGCCGCGCTGGTCGTAATAGACCAGCGTACGGCCGTTCGACAGGGCGTCGAAGCCCGGGAGGAGGTAGTCGTGATGTGCGCCGGGACCGCCGTGCAGCACCACCACCTCTGGTCCGGTGCCATGACGCCGTTCAAAGATCTCCACACCCCGCACCTGCCGCGTGTGCTCGCTCAAAGCAGCACCGCAAGCGCCTCGGCGACCTGCCGCACGGCGTGTTCCTCATCGGCAGTGAACGGGTCGACCTGGTCGGAATCGACGTCGATCTGTCCGAGTATCTGCGTGCCACGCCGAATCAACACCACCAGTTCCGACTTCGTGAAAAGGTTGCAGGCGATGTAGTTCTCCCGGCCCCGCACGTCGGGAACATTCTGGTCCTCCCCGGTTGCCACCGCGGTGCCGCAGACCCCCTGCCCGACCGGGATCCGCACGTGCTCAGTCTCGCGACCGCTCCACGCTTCGAGCACCAGATCATCACCATGGAGCATGTAGAGATACACCGACGTGTAGGGACCACCGGATTCGCGAATCAGTTCCGCGGCCATCGTCAGGAGCTGGGCCCGCGGGACGCCGTGATTGAATCCGGCCCGGAGCCGTGTCACCACCCGCTCGGCATCGAGGACGGCTGTCATGGACGCACGCCGAGGATCACCTGCAGGGTCCGCGTATCGGTGCCGCGGCGCACCACGACCGCCAGCGTGTCACCCGGCTTGTGACTGCGAAGCACCTCGGTCATCGCGGCGAGATCGGCGATGTCGCGCTTGCCCATCCTCAGGAGCACGTCGCCGGCTCGCACCCCACCTTTCTCGGCAGGCGAACCGGCGGTGATGGCCTCGACCAACACGCCGGTCCCGACCTCGTCCATGCTGGGCCGCGACCCGAAGTACGCGCCGTATCCCGACATCGGCGCGGGGCGCGGTGTGGAGGCCGAGTCCGCTGCCCTGTGCGACGAGCGGAGCAGCGCCGAGGGCGGCGAGGAGCGAAACAATGAGCACGGTGCGCATCACGAGAATCCAGGTTGAATGAGCCTAGATTCTACCGACCCCGCACCCCGGGAGCCACGCTCGACATGTCACCACGCCTCCTCGCGCTGATTCCAGCGGCCATTGCGATCAACCTGGTGGTCGGCCAGGTGGCGAGCGAGCTCGCACTTCCGGTCTATCTCGACACCCTCGGCACCTCCCTCGTTGCGGTCCTGGACGGCCTCAGCGGCGGCCTCCTGGTGGGGACCCTCAGCCAGCTGCTGTCGGGAATGTTGCGAGGCTACGTGTGGCTCGCGTTTACGCCGATCCAGTGGCTGATTGCCCTGCTTGCCGCGGTCGCCGCCTCCCGAGGCGGTTTCGCGAATGTTCCGCGGAGCATCGGCTGGGGCGTGGCATGCGGCGTGGCGTGCGGCGCCACATCGGCAGCAATCTCCTACTTCCTCTTCGGCGGCGTGACGGCCACCGGCGTGACCGCCGTCGGAGCATTGTTCCGATCCGCGGGTTGTCGCTCCCGGCCGCTGTCACCGCCGCGTCAATGCTCACCGACATCCTCGACAAGTCGATCTCGTTCGTACTTCTCGGCTTCCTGCTGCGTTCATTCCCGTTGCGCATCCTTGGTCGCTTTCCGCTCGCCGCCCGCGCCGTGGGCCGATGATCGCACTCGCGCGCCGTGCCCACCCCTTCACGCCCGCGACGGTCGCGCTGGCGCTGGCGCTCATGGCGCTGCTTGCACCGCCGCCGCAGGGCACACTGCTGGTCTACCTCCTGACCGTCGCGATCGCCTTCGCTCACCGGCGGAGGCCGCGGCGTCGGACTCTGGCATGGCGGTCTGTGCACCATTCTGGGTGCTGCTGCTGCTGATGCACGGGGTGATGGGTGATCCGCCGCGCGCCACCATGCTCCTCGGCGTCGCGCTTTCCACCGCTGGCACGGCGTGGGCTGTCGAGCAGGGCCTTCGCCTGACGGCCATCGTGACGACGTCGCTGGTGTTCGCCACCAGCTTCGACCCGCACCGTTTCCTGCAAGCCGCGATCGCGCGGGGCTGGCGCTTTGACATGGCGTTCCTCGTCGTGGCCACGCTCGACGCCGCCGACCGGCTCGGCGAGCAGGCGGTGCGCCTGCGCGAAGCGCAACGCACCCGCGGGCTCCGCACTGGCAGGTCACTCCTGTCCAAGGCCCGTGCCCTCCCGGCACTGGTTTTCCCACTGATGCTGATGTCGGTGATGGAGGCGGACGAACGCGCCTTGGCGCTCGAGACTCGTGGGCTGACGCTGCCAGGCCGTCGCACGCCGATCGATCCGCCAGCAGACCAGCTGCTCGATCGCCTGATCCGCTGGATGGCGCTCCTCCTCGTCGGCGCAACCGCGTGGTGGCGATTCGGATGACGGTCACGATGAATGCGTTGCGGTTCCGGTACCCGGCGCAGATCGCCGCAGCAATCGACGATCTCGACCTGAACGCCAAACCCGGCATGATCACGTGGCTCACCGGTGCACTCGGGAGCGGCACCAGCACCGACGCTGCTGGTCGCGGCGGGCCTCGCACCCCGGCTCACCGGCGGCGAACGCCACGGCCTGGTGCAGATCGCCGGCATCGACCCCGCCGACCGATCGCCGCTCGCGCTCGGCATCGGCTACCTGTCACCCTCACCAGCGTTGCAACTCAGCGGCATCGCGCCGACTGTCCGCATGGAGTTGGCGGTAGGTCCGATGAACATGGGCCTCGACGCCACCGTGATTGCGTCGAGGGTGGAGCGGGAACTCGAACGGTTCAACCTGGTCGCGCTCGCCGATCGCGCACCGTCGAAGCTGTCTGGTGGCGAGACGCAACGCGTCGTTCTCGCAGCGCTGGCAGCGACTGACCCCCGTGTCTGGCTCCTCGATGAACCGTTTGCCGCTCTCGATCACCCATCGCGCAATTTGCTCGGGCGGGTCCTCCGCTCGATCGCGGATGACGGCGCCACGGTGATGGTGGCATGTGAGAACGCAGAAGCGATGCACGCCATCTCCGATTGTGTCCTCGTGCTCGCGCGCGGGCGGGTGGTGCTCGGCGGCAATCCCAGTGACCTGCTCGCGGGCGACGCGCTTCCGGCGCACGGCGCTGGCACCACCGAAACTGCCGCGCTCTCTGCGGCGGCAGGGATCCCGGCACCCAGGCCGATCACACCACAGGCGCTGTTGGAGCAGATCGAGCCCATCCCGACCGATACTGGCGATGTGCACGGCAGTGTGGTGCGCCCAGCCTCCCTGGTGTTCGAGATGCGCGATGTGTCATTCGAGTACTCGACGCGGCGGCAGGTGCTGCGGGACGCCTCGATGGCGGTGGAGCGGGGCCGCGCGTGCGGGCTTTTCGGTGTCAACGGTGCGGGGAAATCGACCGTGCTACGCCTGGCAATGGCACTGGAGCATCCCCAGCGGGGGAACGTCAACGTGCTCGATCGCTCGACCGGCGGAATCCGCGCGGAGGACCTTGCACCTCGCGTTGCCATGATTTCGCAGCAGCCCGAGCGGCAGCTCTTCGCGACGACGGTAAGCCGGGAGTGCCGTTACACCGCTGAACAGGCTGGATGGGACAGCGCCCGCATCGATGAGCGGGTTGCGGCCTGCCTCGACCAACTCGGACTCGCCAGCGTGGCAGAATGCCATCCCGGCGACCTCCCGCTTCCGCTCCGGCGGTTGGTCGCGCTCGCAGCCGCGCTGGTGGCCGAGCCGGAGCTGCTGTTGCTCGACGAGCCGACGGCCGGTCTCGATTCCGGCTCGCGTCAGCGCGTGATCGAGGTGGTACGGGACCGAACCGAAGGAGGGGGGTCAACGTTGACGGTGACGCACGATCCGGTCTTTGCGCATGAAGCTCTCGACACGGCGTTTCGCGTGGAGGCCGGCGGAGTTCACGCGGTCACGCCGTTCGGGGCGATCTTCGACGAATTCCTCCTCCCAGCCCCGGCGACGCTCGTTGTGGCCCGGGCATTGCACCTTCGAAGTCCACATGACCGATTCATCGACGTCGCTGCCGCCCTCGCAGCCCACCGCCTGAGGTAGTCCTGACGTGCCAATACCACTGACCGCCCTCTTCGCTGCCGCCATTCACCACGCGCGGGCCGCCGACGCCGACCCGGTGGGCACCGAGCGCGTCCTCGGCCTCCTCACCCGGGCTGCGGCCGGAAGTGTCGTTGTCTTCGAACTGGACGATGAACGCCTCCTGGTCAACGGCGTGCCGGTGGGCGGAGACGCTCCAGGCGCCCTGCTGGTCCGCACGGCGCTCATCGAGCACGACACCGGTCGACTGCAGCTTCCATCTGGACTGGGCCCTCGCCAGTGGGGCGATGTGGCCGACGTCATGGCATCGGCACCCGGACTCTTCCCGACTGCGGATCACGTGCGCGATGCACTCACGTCCAGCGTGCCGGGCACTCTTCTCGTGGCTTCGGGACGCCCTTCGATGAGCGATGCGCTTCGTGCCGCGCTCTTCGACATCCCCGGCTCGGTTCCTCGCCGCGACCAGGCACCCGAAGCGTTCAGTACCCGCGAGGCCAACCGCGCGGAGTTCTCGACCCGTCTCGACCCGATCCTCGAGGCGGGTGCCAAGGCGGTCGAGGCCCGCGACTGGCCGAGGGTCGCGCAGGTGGTACTTGACCTGCAGAAGCTCGACCGCGCGAGTGACGATGCTACGCGTGCGATCATCTCCCGGGAGCGTCGACGGGTGGCTCCCCCGCACGTCATCGATTCATTGGTCCGCGAACTTCCGCGTCCACCGGTTCCGCCTGTGATCCTGGCCGCCGTGCACGCCCTGGGTGATGACGGTGCCAGCGCGCTGGTGGAGGCGCTGAACGGCGCGCCAGGTCGCATGGAGCGGAGGGCGTACATCGACGCGCTGGTGTCGGCACCCGACGCCACCGAGGCGCTGGTCACCGCGCTCGGCAGCCATCGCCCCGACCTCGTGGCAGGAGCGGCCGAAGCGGTCGGCCTCCGGCGGATGGAGGGCGCCGTGCCCACCCTCACCAACTTGCTGCGCCACGCTGAGGAAACCGTCCGGACCGCTGCCTATCGGGCACTTGAGGAGATCGGTACGCCGGGCGCCAAGGCAGGCCTGGCCCGCCGGAGCTAGGCGCACGGCCGGTCGCCCGGATTGCATCGTGGTCGGCCGAGCGTAGCTTCCCGCAAATGTCGAAGACCCTCCGTTCCATCCGCACGACCATTGCATCGATCTGGATGTGGGCGGTGCTCATCACGGTCGTGATTCTCGGCCTGCCCTTCGTCGTGCTCTGGCGAGTCCTCGGGTCCGGCGTGGACCCGGCCAATTACCATGGCGGCCGCCTTTTTCGGGTGCTCGGCAAGTTCGTCGTCGCGCTTACGCCGCGATGGCATTTCACCGTGCGTGGTCCGGTGCCCGACAACCCCCGGAATCCCTACGTGGTGGTTGCGAACCACGAATCATTCGCGGACATGCTGCTGCTGTGCCACCTCCCCTGGGAAATGAAGTGGCTGAGCAAGGCGTCGATCATGAAGGTGCCGATCTTCGGCTGGATGATGTGGGGAGTCCGGGACATCCCGGTGCATCGCGGGTTGGCAAGCAGCGCAAAGGCGGCGATGGCTGAGTGTCGCGACCGGTTGGGCAAGCACGCATCGGTGATGATGTTCCCCGAGGGGACCCGGTCAAAAACGTCGGAGATGCTGCCGTTCAAGGACGGTGCCTTTCGGCTCGCGATCGACGCTGGTGTCCCGATCCTCCCACTCGCCCTCTATGGCACCCGCAACGCCATCGCCAAGCACGACTGGCGCATCAACCCGTCAACAGCTGTGGTGGAGATACTGGAACCCGAGCCGACTGCGGGGCTGACACATGAGGATATCGCGGCGCTGCGGGACCGGGTGCGGGTGCGCATCGATGCGGCCCGCACCCGGCTTCGGGAGGAGCTTGGCGCCTAGTTGCGGACCGCGTAGGGCTTGGCGTTGCCCTTCGCGTCGAAGCTGTAGATCGTGTAGCGCTGCGACACTGGACCCTCCATTCCGGGCGATCCCATCGGCATTCCCGGCGCACTCAACCCCTTCACGCCCGCCGTCTTGTCGGCCAGCAGCTTCTTGACGAGATCAGCCGGCACGTGACCCTCGATCACCACGTTCCCGACAAAAGCGGTGTGACACGACTGGAGGTCCTGGGTCACTCCATTGGCGCGCTTAAGCGCCGTGAACTCGTCGCGGTTCTCGACGGTGACGGCAAATCCCTGGGTCTTCATGTAGTCAACCCACTTCTGGCAGCATCCGCAGCTGGCCGACTTCACCACGCGCATCGGGACGGGGGTGGGCGAGTGCGCGGCCGTCACGGTGACCGCAGTTCCGCCAACGAGGACAGCTGCTATGAGGGATGCAACGACCCGGTTACGCATGACAAGCCTCGAGCAAGTTCAGGAATGGATGACGCTTGAAGATAGCAGAAGTGGGAACGCCCCAACCCGCGGAACGTTCCCACTCCAACACTTCGGGCAACCCCCGCAGGTCAGTCGCGCACGACGATCAGGTACTTCCCGCTGTCCCAGAATGCGGGCGAGCTGATCTTGAGATTTCCCTTGATCTTGCCGTTGGCCAGCACCGTGGAGCCCAGGAGCTGCGGGCTCTGCCGGGTCACGATCCGGTACTCACGATTCGGCTCCGGCACGGTGAGGACGGTGTCGACGCGGCGGTCGAGACGCTGGAACAGTTCGGGGCGGAGATCACGCGCCGGCTGGAGCGACTTGCCGCCGAACACCAGGAACTTGCTGCCCTCGCTCACCACGATCCCGCGCTTGATCAGCTCTTCCTTGGTGCCCACGGCGTAGTAGACCGTATTGGCCTCGTCCACGACACTCGTGAGAGTGTCCACCACGGCAGCCTTGGCGAGTGTGAGCGAATCGGTGGCGCGAGCCAGCGTATCAACCCGTGATGACAGGGTCTGGATCTGCACGCGCTGCTCGGTGATCAACGTCTCCTGCTGCTGCGCGGTGGTGCGGAGATCCTCGATGGTGCGCTGGAAGTTCTCGAGTTGGGTCGCGAGCTTGCGACGCTCGGCGGTCATGGTGCCGATGCGCTTGCGTCTGATCCTCGACCTGTTTCTCGGCAGCATCGAGCCGGGCGATCACCTCGCGGATCTTGCCGAGCATCGCGGCACGCTCTTCCGCCTTGCCGGCGAGCGGCACGTCGCCGGACGATACCGGGCTCACTCCAAGGCCCTTCACGCGGGCAATGTCGGCATTGATCTCGGTGACCAGCTGGGTTGCGGCGAGCACGTCGGCAACGAGCGAATCCTTCTGCTCCGAAACCCGACTCTGCTCCGCGACCATATCGTCGTACTTTTTCTGGCTGACGCAGCCACTGACCGTGGCGATCGCGGCGAGCGTCATGAGTGCCTTTCTCATGCCTGTTCCCTGAAAAGGTTGATGACGACTGGGACGTCGTGACATGGGTACGATGCACAGACAGACGCCAACACGCCAGCCCGATGGTGTACAATATTCTGACAGCTCGCCACCGAGGTCCGCCAATGTCCCGATGTTTCCTGCTTTTGCTGGTTCTGACCGCTTGCGCGCCCGGACTCTCGACGACCCGCCGAACCCCCGTCGAACCGCGCACCGTCACGTTCCTGCACTTCAATGACGTGTACGAGATCACCCCGGTCAGCGGTGGATCCAGCGGCGGGCTGGCCCGCGTGACCACGGTACGCAACCACCTCGCCGCATCGTCGGCAGCACTGCTCACGACATTGGGTGGCGATTACCTGTCACCGTCGGCGATGGGGCTTGCCGTGGTCGATGGCCAGCGATTGGCGGGCCGCCAGATGGTGGCGACCCTCAATGACGTCGGGGTGGATTGGGCGGTGCTGGGAAATCACGAGTTCGACCTTCGAGAGAATGAGTTCCGCCAACGGCTCGCAGAGTCGCGATTTGGCATCGTCGCCAGCAACGTCACCGATTCCGCAGGCGCACTGTTCCCCGGAACCACGCGATCCGTGATCGTCCAGTTGGTCACGCCGGGCGGACCGGTGCGCATCGGATTGCTCGGGCTCACCATCGACAGCAACCGACCAGGCTGGGTTCGCTTCGAGGACCCGATCGACGCAGCACGTCGGGCGATCGTCGGTTTCGGTGACAGCGTCGATGCGATCGTCGCGTTGACGCACCTGACGCTCGCGCAGGACCAGCGTCTCGCCGAGGCATTGCCTGCGATCAGCGTGATACTGGGCGGTCACGAGCACGAGAATTACGAGATCCGGCGGGGCGCGGGGCTCACGCCGATCGTCAAGGCCGATGCCAATGTCCGCACCGTCGCGGTGGTCACGATCGCGTGGCCGACCGCCACCAGCCGGCCGACGGTGCAATCGGCCCTGCAGGTGATCGATCGCTCGGTCGCCGAATCGCCTGATGTGGCACAGGGTGTGGCGCAGTGGGTCGCGCTGAGCGACGCCGCGTATCGGGCCCAGGGTCTGGAGCCGACCACCGTAGTCGCGACAATCGCCGAGCCACTGGACGGCCGTGAGTCAGTGGTGCGGAGCCGACCGGGGCCGCTCACGGCGCTCATCGCGGATGCATTGCGGCGAGAGGTTCCCGGCGCAGAGGTTGGAGTGATGAACGGCGGATCGATCCGGATCGACGACGTGATCGCGGCCGGCGTGGTGACGCAGTACGATGTGATCAGGGTGCTGCCGTTCGGCGGCAATGTGGTGGGCACCACGATGTCGGGAGCGCTCCTGGACAGGGTGCTCACCCAGGGTGAGGCCAATCGTGGGAGCGGGGGTTTCCTGCATGCGGCGGGAGCAGCACGGGACGGGGGGAGGTGGCTGGTCGGCGGAATGCCGATCGACCCTGCCCGCTCCTACCGCGTGGCGACCACCGATTTTCTGGTCACCGGAAGAGAAGTCGGGCTCGATTGGCTCAAGCCCGGAAATCCCGGGCTTGGGCCGTTGCAGACGTTTCGCGATATCCGGGTGGCGGTCATCGAGACGCTGGGCATCCGCTGAACACCGAAGGGGGCTCAAGCCTGTTGCCACAGCTCGACGCGATTCCCCTCGGGATCGTCGAACCAGGCGTAGTCACCGTCCACGGTCTCTTGTCGTTCACGGGGCGAAACGCCCATTTCGCACAGGCGCTCGAGGGTGTCGTCGAGGTCATCCACGCACCACGTGATCTCGATCAGGCGCCGCTCGTGTCCTACGGGGTGCTTGGCCTGATGAATCGCGAACGACATCCGGCCCGGGAACTCGCACCACCATTCGTGTGAACCAGGTTCGCGCTGAAAAAAGAGCCCGAGATGTTTCTCGTACCAGTGCGCCAGCACGTCCGCGTGATCGGCGTAGAGCACGATGCCACCGATGCTCGTGATGCGTCGCTCCAAGCAGGCCTCCGGGGTTGAGACTTCAGTTCAGCAGGGCGGATTGTCGCGTTCGGACATCGTGACCTTCGGCGTGACCGCAGTGCGTGGCACTGCCAGCAGGATCGCCGGTGCCGTGAGCTGCGCGGTCGTGGCGCAGTTCGGGCCGGGCCGCTGGAGGACAACGCCAATCACCAGGGTGTCATGCGAGACGCGGTGCGGCCCTGCGTTCAACACATACCCGCCACTGGTGCGCATGCCAGCCGCCACGACCAACGCCCGGTCGCGGGAGAAATCCAGTGGCGGTGGCGGCGGGACGTCAGACATCGCCGAGTGAGCCACGTTCCACGCCGCTGTCAGCCCCGCCTGATCGTCGATCACGACGGTGGTGGCCTGATCCCAACCGGACTGCTGGAACGCCGCGAGCACGCGCACCCGCGTCGTATCGATGTCCGACCCGTGGACTGCGCTCTCGGCGGCACGGTCGTTCGGACTCGAGGCACATGCCGTCACCAGCGCGACCGCGATTGCGGTTCGTATCATGACCAGCCCTCCCGCTGCCGCAACGCAGCGATGTGCGCCACATGGTGCCGGCCGTGCCACGCATACATCGCGAGGGTGCGGCCGAGTGGGAACGTGCTATCGTGCTCGGGGTGATGAAAACAACGGTCGAAGTCGCCGGGGGACATCTCCTCGAGGAGCCGACCCCACCGCTGGTGGATGCCAGCCAGCGCGCCCAGCGAGGGCTCGATCGACCCGGTCCGCCCGTCCGGCAACTCCGCCCAGCGGGCCTCATCATACGACTTGATCGTCGGGGTGTCCTCGGTCAGGGCGAGCTTGAACCGGCAGTACGCGTTCACGTGGCTATCGAGCACGTGGTGCACGACTTGTCGCACCGTCCATCCGCCGTCGCGATAGGTGGTGTCGAGTTGGCCGTCGTCGAGCCTGTCGACCGCACTGCGAAGTTCGGTTGGGAGCGCCGTGATTGCCGCACGCCATTCGGCAATGCTGGTAGCAGGCCAGCTCGGTGGCGGTACAAACCGCCCCGTTGGATACCGAAGGTCATCGGTCATCGAGCACTCCTGCTCAGGTGGGACGGCATCCAAGCGCGGTGCATTGCGCTCTTGCCGGCTGCTGCCATGGAGTTGCGCTGCCCGGAATGCCGTCCATGAACTGGGAGCGTACGCCTGAACGGTCAACCGCACAAGCGTCAGCGGCGCAACCCGTGTACGTGAACCTGCTGGACACCATCTTCATCGGCCCAGATTCCCACGATCCGGTCTTTTGTCACTTGATGCACGACGAGGCCCGCAGGCGTGGTCACGTCGCCGAGCCAACGGCCCTTCCGGTCGAACACGGTCCACTGTTGCGGCCCAGTGTCGCGGCGAACAGGCCCGACATCCCGGCGCAACCAGGTAGCTCCCGTCGCGTCCACCAGCAGCTGATCGTACGGCGGCAGGTCGCGCGGAAATCCGGCTTCGGCAATCGCATCGAGCATCGGACCTGCGAATTCCGGCGGCAGCTGGGCAGCCTGTGCCTCGTGCCGCGCCATCTGCATCCTCCGGTCTGTTGAATCGACGAGGCGGGCAGGCCGATCGATGCGCCACACCAGTTGCGTGCGCCCTTTCGGACGAACCACCACGACCCCATCGTGTTCACCGGTGGCGACGAGCACCTCATCACCATGTGTGCCGATGAGGGTGCGCCGTCCGAAGGGACGCTCCATCGCCGAGACGTGCTGGCTGGTGGACACGACGAGCTGTTCGTTGCCGGGCACGACAATCACGGAGTCGCCGATCACGCCGGTGGCCGACGCCCGGCGGAGTGGAACCGGCTCGCGGCGAACTCCGGTGAGCTCGCCCAGCGTTGCACCCACGCGTGCCGCGACCAGCAGCTCGCCATCTGCAAAACGGGCGGCAGGTGCAAACCCGTATCGCGAACCGGAATCACCGCTGATCGTGAACGTCCGCACCGGGAGCCCACCCGGACTGAACATCGTGCCACGATCCATTTCGTGATCCCATATCAGGATCGAGTCCGATGGCGCGCCGATGAGCGTGACCTGCTGGAACTCTCCCACGCGGTTACCCAGACCGCCGGCACGCCCCACTGGCAGTCCCGATTTGTCATAAAAGAGTATCGACTTGTCGTCATTGCTCACCACGACCACGCGGCCGTCTTCGAGCAATCGCACACCCACGATGTCGATCAGGAGTGCAGCGCCTGCGCGAGTCGGATCGCCAATCACGAGAAGTGGCGCCGAATCGATCTTCCACTTGGCGCTGTCTCCCCAGACCGGGACGGCTGATGTGACAATCGATACGCCGGCCGAATCGACCGTGGTGCGCGCCGAGCGCCCCGCGTCCTCGGCGCATGCGGAGGTTGCGGCAACCAGCACGATCGCGAGCAGCCGACGCGGTGGAGCGATCACAGGCTCACCTGCACACCGGACGTGAAGAGTCGATCAGTGGTCATGAATCCGGTCTCCGGGAGGCCATCGTAGCGTATCACGAACGACAGCTTGAGGCTGATCTGTCTGGTGATCGGGGCGAGGAGCGTGCTTTCACTGTTCACCCGCAGGTCCTCGCTCTCGCGAAAGTTGGGCAGGAACTCGACCAACTGCGTGAATGATGCCTTCGGTCCCACGCGGTGCACGTAGGATGTCGCGGCCCGACCGCCGAGAAAGTCGAGATCCCGACCCTTGGGGCCGACCCCTCGCTGCGCCGTGAGTGATACGCCTGCCTCGAGCGCGAGCCTGTTGCGCTCGTCCTCTGCGACCACGGCCGACACACCGCCGACGGTGCTGACACGCGAATCCAGGCCGGCGAAGATGTTGCGCTCGTAGTTGAGCGAGCCATAGGTGGTCACCGTCGTGGTCAGGCTGTAGTCCGCCCGGATGGATCCGCGCCACAGCGACGTGACCGTGGCACCGCGGTTCTTGCCGTGCACCACGGCGAACTGCTGGTTGAACGCCCAGCTTCCGAGCTTGGCCGTCACCTTGTAGCCGACATTCAGGGTCTGGACCGACGAATTGCCCGACGTGGCCACGTATCCGGCGTCTCCGGTGAAACGTACCGAGCTGGGTCGGCTTCGGGATGATGGTGTCATGTGATGTGGTAAGGAGCATCAGCGAGGCAAGCACCAGCGAACATCCGGTCTCCGCGTCGAAGGGAGTGGCCGACGCCTGCCGACCCGGAGGAAAATTAACCATACGGATCATGCGTGCACCGCGGGTGCAGCAATTGATTCTCGCCGATCACTGCTCACCTGCCACGCGCGAACACGATGAAGTCGGTCGGGAGCGGCTCACCACCGGCGGCGCGAACTCCATGCATCACCTGACCGCGGTGATACATCGCGTGCATCGCCATGTGATGCAGAATGTCGTCGACGGAGCTGGTGAAGGTGGCGCCCTGCGTGTTGGTGTACGTGACGTCTCGTGGAAACTCGCGGTTCGCGCCGCCGGATCATCACCGACTGCGCGGCGGCGTGAACCTGATCGGCCAGCAGGCGACATCCGTCGAGGTCGAGGTCGGGCCACACCGGTACCGGTGCATGCACCGCATCGATGCGCGCCAGCCACGTGGCTTCGGCGCCGAGAATGTGCGACTGGATCCGGAGCAGGGCGGGATCGGGCGGGGTGAGGGTCGCCAGCGCGTCGTTGGCGCGACGGTCGGCCCAGATCAGGTGCTCGATGAGGCGTTCGATCATGCCCTATTCTGCGGCCATTTCGCGTCAGGGGGAAGGCGGAAGGCCGTGAAACGCCCGAATCTCGGTGGGCGGCACGCTGCCGAAGAGATGGGCCGTCATCGATACGGCGGTGTTCACGCAGAGAACGCCATCAGAGGGTGCAGCCTGGCGTGCGCAGGCCATCCAGTCGGCGTTGTGCGTGACGAACTGCGTGGTGCTCGCGTCCACCAAGAGGATGGGCGCACCGACGAAAACACCGCTGCTGCTTGGTATTCTCCCCCAGGCGTGGACGCGACCAGAGTAATCGATCACGGCAAAGCCATGCCTTGTCCCAGTCACGGCACGCGCCGCACCGATCCGGGCGATTGGTGCGGGTACATGATCCGTCCATGGCGGACCGGACCGTCCCCCTCGGCCAAGGGCACCAAATGCGTCGAGTCCCCAACACCGCACGATCCGATCAACTCCCACCGCGCATGTTGCGTACGCGCTGGATGCGTGGCCCGACGAAGGCGGAAGCCCGTCAATTTTCTGAGGCGGACGTACACGGACGTAGTCCGCGGGCAAACCGAGTTGACCCTCGACGTTGTTGCCCCAGCACCAGACCTCGCCGCCTGTGGTCAGCCCGCACGCATGGGTGTACGTCACGGTGATCTCGACAAACGTCATCCCAGGGAGCACTCGCACCGCAGCCAGACTCGGCGTCTCGTCCCCGGTGCCCAGCCTTCCGAACTGATTGTTGCCCCAGCACCATGCCGCGGCGGCGACATCGACACCGCAGAAGACGCCGTCCTCACTCGCAATCGAGACAAAAGTCGTAAAGATGCCGGCGACGGATTGCGGGGTGGGTGGGGGCGTACCGGCCGGACCGACCCACCTGAAGCAGTCGACGCCCGTCGCGCGCGCGGCGCAGAACAATCCTGATTCATCGGCTGTGATGTCGGTGTAAGCAAGCGGGCCAACAGTGTGTCGCGTGATCGATCCCCCATGTCTCTCGACACATGAGAGCGTGCCGCTGGGGCCAATCCCGCAGGATCGGTCGGCGGACCCTGTCACTGCGTTCCAGACGCCACTCGTTACCGCGATCGGCACGCGCAACGGCGCAAGCATACCGACAGTCGCAGAGACCGACTGCTCGCCGAGTCGAGGACCGGGCGAGAACACGGCGCGTGCGAACCCCTTTGCATCACTCATGGTGTCAAGCGGTGTCACCACGGCCTGAACGTCTGGCGTCGACCACCCGACGCGGTGCCCCGCGGCGGCCTGTCCGGCGAATCCGCGAACCTGAACCGTGATCGTGTCGGGGGTGTCACCTGGAATCATGGACGCGGGGCATCGATGATGGCGAGGCTCGCCGGCGTCACATCACCGACGTACTCGTCGCCGGTGTAGCAGGCAAACGAGACTGCAATGACAGACATCATTGCGGTGACCCGACAGATCTTCAACGAAGCGGCACGCCGAATTGCGCCGGTCGTGACGTGGACGGGGTTTCCCGGGCCAACGCCGGGCCGAGCACGTACAGATCCACGCATCGCGCACCCCCGAATAGCGACCGCATGCAACTGAATCCGGTGGTCCCCCCGCGCAGCATGCTGGTGAACCGCTCATCGAAGAAGATTCGCGTGGCGGTCGGGTAGCCCGCACCCTCTGCTGATGTGGCATTCGGGACGGGCCCCCAGACAACCAACTCGCGGTCGATGCTCACGGCACTGAAACCGGCGCCGTTGCGGGCGATCGACACGAGCACGTTGTCGGAGGAGATGCCCCGGGGAGTGGGGTCGTCAGCGGTGACGCCGGGGCGTCCCAGTGCATCACGAGCGGCACGACCCCAGCATGCTGCCTGACCGGTGGTCCCGCGCAGTCCACACGCCGTGCCGCCAAGGGTGATTGCCATCGCGAAGTACCGATCGGTTGTCGCCACGGCGCGAGGCACGAGCGACTCCGCAAGCCCGACAGTCGGATCCGATCAGCGCGGTGGCGTTGCTTCCCCAGCACCACGGTTCACCCGAGATCGTGATCCCGCACACCGACTTCCCCGAGACGTCGATCGCCCTGAACGTGTCGGAAAAATTCACCCTGACCGGCAGCTCGACCTCGCCACCCTTCGTCCCGTTACCCATCTGTCCGTGGGCATTGTTCCCCCAGCACCACGCTTCGCCACCACTGGTGAGCCCGCAGAAGACTGGCACAGCCTCGTCGTCGGTTGCGGCGGTGAGCGACACCAATGGGGGGCCGAACGAGGTGAGCAACGACGCCACAGCCATGTTCGGCGCGAAGGCGCCGGTGCGATAGAGATCGCCTGTCGTGAAGCAGGTGATTCGTCCGGTCACCGATACGGCACACCACTTGTCGCGGGCGAACGCCAACGTCACGGTGCGCTCGGGGATCGCAACAACACCTGAAACCGGGATCGAGTCCCTGGTCGGCGGGCGCCAGCATCGCACCGCTCCCAGAAGCGTGACACCACAGAGTGCGTCCGCCGTTCCACCCACGGAACCCAGTTCAAGGCTCGTCACGTGAGCGGCAAACCGGGCAGCGGGCTGGGAACCGACGCGCGCGGACGCCCAATGGGTTCCCTCTCCCGATGGCATGCGCCACGCGGCCCGGGCAATGCCGTCGGCATTGGTGATCGGTGAGCCCGGCGTGACCACCCCATTGGTAGGCTGCGTTTCCCATGTCACCGCAACGCCACGCACGGGCTCGCCATTGGCGTCGACAACCCGGATCTCCAGTGAGTCGGCCAGCAGGTAACCGGGAGTCCCGGCCTGGTTGTTCCCGCGCTCAGCGGTGGGAGGCGTGGTCAACGCTGGCGCAGTAGCAGGCTCGGCGGCACAACCGGCGAGCAGGGCAGCAACAACGATCCTGCACACTGTGGACTCCAGATTCGGGGTGCGGTCAACCGGGGGGCACGGGAACGACCCCGTCGCGAGAATGACGGTCACATCACGGGGCTACGAGCCGATCGACGACCGCACGAAGCAAAGTGGCATCGGGTACGGAACCCTGCGCCATGCGCGGTGACCCGCCGCCCCGTCCTCCGGCCGCCACGAGCGCCGCCTTCAGAACCGCCCCGGCATCGACACCCGAATCCCCGCTTGTGCCCACGACGATGGTCGGGGGCGAGCAGGAGGTAGCCACAAACACCACGCGCGGCGCGGTGGCCGCGGCCTTGCCCATCCGACGCGCAAGTTCCATCTCGCCGGGTTCGACGCGGTGGACAATGCGGCACACGCCATCGTGGCCCGGACTGGATGCTGCCACCATGAGCGCAAGACGGGCCTGGGCAAGCGCGTCCAGCGATCGCTCGTGTTCACGGCCCAGCATCACCAGTTCCTCGGCACGGTTCGCTGCGATGGTGGCGAGATCATCAACGCCGCACGAGAGTGCCGCGGCAACCTGCCGGACAACATCGTCGCGGTCGCGGAGTCGATTCACCGTACGCTGTCCGGCCACGAACCCGACCCTGATTCGCCCGCGAAGGCGCTCGATGCCTGTGTGGTAGATCGCGCCGATCTCCGACGTGAGAGACACGTGCGTACCGCCGCACGCACTGCGGTCGATGCTTTCGATGGTCACCACCCGCAGCTCTCCCGATCGATCCGTCGGCTTGCGCAATCCAGGGGCAGCCTGGGCGTCTTCGAAACTGATGGTGACGGGTCGTGCCTCCGCGACCACCGCGTTGGCCCGGTCTTCCAGTTGCTGCAGTTGCGCCGCGCCAGCGGACCCAGTGTCGTACTCGATGGTTGAATGGGTCGAGCCGAAGTGCACGCTGACTGTGGTCCAGCCAAACAGGTCCTCTGCGAGCGCCGAGAGAAGGTGCTGCGCAGTGTGCTGCTGCATGTGATCGCGGCGGCGGAGCCCGTTGACGTTTCCACGCACGACACCGGGGCCGATGGGTGCGTCCAGCACGTGGACCACGCGATCGTCCTCGTCGATCACGTCGACCACGGCGATGCCGTTGAGGGTTCCGGTGTCGTGTGGCTGTCCGCCTGACGTGGGATAGAACGCGGTGCGATCGAGGACAACGCGATACGGGTCGCCACCTTCGAGTGCAGTCGCCGTGAAGTCGAGCAGCGCGGCGTCACGGTAGTAGAGTCGCTCGGTGATCACTGGTTCACTCGCAGGTCACGCATGTCACCGACAGACATGGTACCGGTCGCGCGAGCGACAAGATTCTGGCCGAAGATCGCGCCGAATGGCCGCTGCAGCCGGAGCCGCGAGAGGGTACGGAGCGGCTCCTGGCGCGGATGGCGATCTCCCGTCACCTGGTCCGTGGTCGTGACGACGCACCGCGCGCAGGGCTTCACGGCATCCAGGGTCACGTCACCGATCGACAGCGAACGCCACGCATCCTCGCTCCATGCCATTGCACCGCTGAGGACGACGTTGGGGCGAAAGCGTGCCATCGGGATCGGACTGCTCGAGCACGAGGTTGAGGTCATCCAGTGATTCCTGCAGCACCCCCAGCAGCGGGTACCCGTCCGTGAACGCGGTCTCGGCGTCGAGGCGTGGCGAGAACGACGGATCCACCAGGCGATGCGACGTCTCGTCGAACGCGACCAGGCGGCAGGGGCGACCGAGCACCCCCGTGAACCACGCTGCGGCGACGTGGCCCTGGTCGGCTGACGACACCCGATCACTGAAGATCGTGACGGTGCGTCGATCGGCATGGTGCGGGGGATGGTGTTCGTACGTTGACCCCGCTGAGCGCACCACAAGTGCGTCACTCTCCAGCACAGGGATCAGTGTCGCCAATCGTGGTTCTTCGCGCTGGCTGAGAAAACGATCGTTCTCGTCCACGAGCATCAATCGGCGATCTCCCACCACGCCGAGGGCGTCGATGGTGACTGCTGACAGACGGTGACCACGACAGCCCTTGATCGGATACCGGTGCAGGGAGGCCACACGCATCACGGGGCCGTCATGCCCTGCATCACGCCGAGAATGTTGCCCTCGGTATCCTTCACATAGGCCAGCCAGCCCATGCCGGGGATCTCCATCTTCTCGAGCGCCAGCGATCCGCCAAGTTCTGCGGCCTGGGCAATGGCGCGATCACACGACGGCACGTCAACGGTGATCACGAAGGCATTGACCGCCTGGCCCTCGACCGGTTGTGGCCCTTGCCGGGCGATGAGTCCGCCGTTGATCCCCATCCCCGATCCCGTGTCGATGAGCCAATACGGCCACGGTCCGTCCCACTTGGTAAATGTCCAGTCGAACATCCCGTTGTAGAAGGCGATGGCGCGATCGGGGTTGTTGGCGTGGATCTCGAAGTGAACCGGGCGCTGCATGCGAATCTCCTGTCGAGAGTGAACACTTCGCGGGAGTGTGCCCCCGGCTGCGTCAGGTCAGTTCACGACCTTTCAACGACGCCCACAAGGTGTCGAGTGGGATCTTCCAGCCGCGCGCGATCCAGATGGGCACCGATTGTTCCTCGCGCACCCGCCACCGATTCGTGATCGTGGTCGCCAGGGTGATGTCGTCGAGGACGGGCTGAAGGTCTGCTTCGGTGGCGCCGGTGACCACGGTCACGGCCCCGCGGCGCTCTCCCGGGCCCCAGAACCAGTATGAACCGCAGGCGCAGGCGGCCGGCGGCAAGCCAAGGCGCGGGCCATACCAGTCAATTGCGCCTGCACGCCCGTAGTTCGTTGCCACGAGCGCCGCAGTGCTCCGCTCCGATGCCGGCAGTGTTCGCCAGACATCCGCAACTTCGTTCACGAACTCTTCCCAACCGAGCATGTCGGCGAAGTCCTGCGGCAACTCGGCGACCTCACCGAGGTTCGTGGTGACGGCCGATGATGCACCGATGCGGCTCGCGTAGTTCGCCATCTGTTGCGGCGGCAGGATCGGCAGACCCATCGGCATGGCGATCAACGCACCGAACAGGACGGTCAGGACACCGAATGCAGGAATCGCCGCGCGGAACCGTTCGCGAGTCACCTCGACCAGCCAGACTGATCCTGCAGCGGCCAGCGCCGGCCAGATCGGACCCAGGTAATATGGCTTCCCGTGCAGGACGAGGAGCAAACCGATGATCGCCACCGCGGTTATGCCGACCAGGCGCCACTGGCGCAGCCGCGGATGCACGAGGAGTGCGGTCAGGCCGAGCACGCCCAGCCACGTCATCGGCCCATAGAGGAGCTGCTCGCCCAGAAATGCGCCGGGAGTCACCACGGCGAGTTGTGAAGCCTGCAAGTCCTGCATCTGCGTTCTCACTGGCCAGCCGAGCGCGATCTGGCCGATGACCGAGGGTGCCCCGATGCAAAGCGTGATGAGGGCCGCGATCCAGGGCCACCGGGTCAGCAGGGCGGCGCGGCGGTGGGACAGGAGTATGCCGACGACGGCACCGAAGGCGAAGAATGCAATCGAGAATTTGGCGAGGAGTCCGAACCCGCCAGCGAGGCCGAGGACGATCCACCACCTGGGCCGGTTGTCTCGCGCGATCATCACCAGGGCAAGAAAGCCGACAGTCCACGCAACCTGATCAAGAATCACGGGCTGGAAGAGACTTCCCGACCGCATGAGCAGTGGCGTGAAGGTCACGGCGAGCGCCGCCAGCCATTGCGACCGACGGTCGCCTCCCAACTCGACGGCGATCTTCGCGGCCAGCACGACCAGCACCCCGTGCCCGAGCGCGGGCACCATCCGCAGTCCCCAGATCGTGTCACCGAACAGTGCGCGTTGGGCTTCCGAGAGCATCGCAATCAGCGGCGGGAAATCCATCTTGAAAAGCGAGAGGTGCCGGCCCATGGCGGCGTAGAGGAATTCGTCGCGATGGATTTCGTAGGGGGTGATGAAGTTGACGACAACGTGAGTGGCGACGACCAGGAGGGCACTGAGCCAGACGACGCCACTGATTGTCCGAGTCGGCGAGGCAGCTTCGTGACGGGCGGGGGGCGTCTTCATCCGATGAAGATGCTACCGAACCCCACGTTCGATCAAAGGGAGGTGGCCGCAAGCGGCGGTAGAATGCCGAACCAGCGTGATGGGGTGCGATACCACATCGAGCTTGCCAAGCCCATGCAGACCGTGCCGCCGCCATTGCGCGTCCGTAGGCAGGTGGCGTGGTTGCTGGAGTGGCGTTGGGTCAGGATTGCAGCAACTCCCACCCCTTCGGGAAGGGGCAGCTTCACCGGCGTGCGGATGAAGGCAAAGTGTCCATACCACAACGAACCCCAGTACTCGACGTTGCCATCCCGCGTCGTACCGATAAAGCCGCTGATCACCTCCGTCAGTGCACCGAACCAATCGCCGGAGTCGATGTACGCGGCCACGCCGCCCCCGGCATTGACAGCTCGCCCACTAAAAAGCTCGTCGCCCCAGCAGAGTATCCGCCCGCTCGTCGCGATGGCACACGCGGTGTCTTCGCCGGCCAGCGACAAGTGGCGTACCGGTTCCGGTGTCTCCACGCGTCGAGGTGTAAGTGTCTGGTACTGAAGAGCGGGGTCAGGACTGACGACCCCCTCCGCGTTGCGTCCCCAGCACCATGGAACTCCATTCACATCAACGACGCAAGCGAAATTGCCCCCCATGTCGAGCGCCGTCACCGCGTTCATGCCGGCCGCGCTCACCCGTTTCGCAATCGGGTCGTAGGTGATGCTCCCATCACCGACTCCATCGCCTCGCAGCCCGAAGCGCGAGCTTCCCCAGCACCACAACTGGTCGTCGAAACTGACACCACAATAGGTGTCGCCCTGCGCGCGAAACTCCCGGAGGGGTGGTTGACCAGCATTGAATTCCGTGAACGATGGGAGCCCCGCTGTTCTCGGCGCGCACCACACCGTTCCTAGCGTGTCCAGGGCACAAATCGAGCTTGGTGGAGCCTGACTGCTCGATTTGTTGAAGGCGGTCAGACTGACGAAGCGTTTCGCAGGCATGAGCGTCTGCAGGCGCGCACCGTCCGCTCCTGCGCATGCCAGTTCGCCCGTTGCAGACAGCGCACACCGCCACTCCACGTCCTTCGCGTCCCACGATCTTACGGTGAGGGCGAAGTCCTGCGTACCGTGGTCGGCAAGGATCGCCGATGCGCGATACGTCGTCGGAAGTCCCGATACCGTCCACTTCGACCATGCCGTTCCGTTCGGGCCGGTCGTCGAAACCGCCGGTTCCATCTCGCCCTCGGGATCGGTCTGCGTCCATGTCACCTCGACGCCTGAAACCGGTCGACCGTCCCGGTCGATCACCTTCACCACCAGTGAATCGTAGCGATCTGTTTCGGTGACGATGGTGACGTCCTTCCCGCCACCGCTCACCTTCACCAGCTCGATCGACTGGGTCGAAGCGCTGGGCAGGTAGCCGTCGCAACTCGCGGTGCCAATCGCGATCAAAGCAGCACCAGGCAGTGCTCACGGTTTTCGTCAGCGGTGTCGTCACCAACGACGAATGTCACGGTCCCTCGGGCGGCAACACCGCGGGAATCCCCCGCCACCAAATTTTCCCCGGATCACCGTTGTACGCCACAGAAGGTAGGCACTTTCGGCGCAGGCGGTGCCGCTTCCATCTTCCATGTCGATGCAGACGAAGTTCGCGAAAACCTGCGATCATCCGTGTACACCGCCCGGACGCGTCGATCCCCGACATCGGACGATCTCACCATCTGCGTCCGGATGCCGCCGATGTCGCCGAAGCTCATCGACCCCCACAGATACGCGAAACCATCCCGTCCGAGACCGATGTAGCCCTCCTGCACCGGGGCGATGGCTGCGAAGCGCGTCTCGGGTTCGGCGAAGTCGAACGAGCGAAAACCGCGGCTGCTGGCTGCACGAGCCACCTGGAACGAGTCACCCGCGCAAACGGCTCGGCCGTCCGCCAGCAATCCGCACGCCGACTCCCCGTTGGTCGCCAGGCCGAACTGGGCAAAAGGGTACGGAGCGTCGAGGCGAATGGGGCTGTAGACCGTGTACTGGGTTGATGGATCGGGATTGATCATCATGGAGGTGTTCCGGCCCCAGCACCACACGACACCGGCCACGCTCAGCGCGCACGCCTGCGCGTATCCGACCGTCAGTGTCTGAATCGGGCCGGCACCTGGAATGATGACTCGCTGCGGCGACGCGACGAAATCAGATGCGTGTATCCCGTCCCCCCGGAGACCATCGCGGCCGTTTCCCCAGCACCACACCTCGTCTTGCAGACTGACCCCACAGTACGTACCCCTGCCGCTGCCTCCGCCGCGGAGCAACCGGAACCCCGGCCCGCCAACGGGAGCGAAGGCAAGCGTCAGCCCTCCGGCTGGTGCACACCAAACCGACCCGCCGACTTCCACAGCGCAGACCGAAGCCGTATTGAACTGCGGTGAGATGCGTGCGAGATCACGGAATCGACGCTCGGCGAGCACAACGCGCGGTGCTTCCAGCAGGCCACGCGAGCAGGCGAGTCGGTCGTCCTGGGTGATCACGCAGCGGTGCTCACCAGCCCTCGGGACCACCGCCTTCACAGATATGCTGCGAACGGCAAAGGTGAAGGGCTGCGACTGGCCTCCATCGACAGTCGCAGTGGCCCGCTGGACCCCTGGAACACCAGACACCGTCCAGCGGGCCGACGCCATCCCGTTCGCGTCGGTTCGGGACACCGCAGGAACAATGATTCCGGAGTCATCCGTCTGGGACCACGAAACGTTGATGCCCGCGAGCGGTGCACCACCCTTGTCCCGGACCTGCACCACGAGCGAATCGTGGCGGTCACTCTCTCGCAGGATGGTGACGTCCTTTGCACCGCCGCTCACCGTCACGAGCGACGCGTCCGTGGCGGAGCCAGTGGGGTCGGAGGTGTCACACCCGTATGCTCCAATCAGGAGCACCAGCGCCGTCAAGTTTCTGACAATGTTCATCACAGTCCTCACCAGGCAGGAGTATCGCTTCTCGCCTCTCGCATCTCGTTCATCACAGCGAGTCGATCGGCACCGGCGGCAGCAGGCCAGTCCAGGGAAACCGAAAGGCGAGTTCATCACCCGCCGCCCACCAGAGTGCGCTCCCAAAGTCGAGGCAGGTCGTCCCACCACCGCCCGCCACGTTTGCGCAGACGCGTTCGATACTCGGCCGCTGGGTGAACACGGTGTCGAAACGGAGCGCGCTGCGTGAACGGTGATCGCACTGGCACAACAGCATTCGGGTAGCTCCCGTGCCAGACCGAACCCCACACGTTCAGTACGCCGTCGCGGGTCAATGCGACATACCCCGATCGCATCGGCGAGACCGATTTGAAGCGTTCAGTGGAGGCGATGTATCCCGGCATCACGAACGTGCCCGAGGGCGCGACACCCCCACTCGATCGAGTCAGGCCCCAACAAATCACGCGTCCGCTCTGGCCCACCCCACAGACACCACCCCCATCGCCCGCCAGCGCGAGTGCGGTGATGGGCTCGCCGAGTGAGCACCGCCCTGGGTGGCGCGGCTTCGGTGTCGGTGCCGGGCGCATTCGGGTTTACGGCGCCCGTGATGTTGGTTCCCCAGCACCAGGGCACGCCGTCCTGCGCGAGCGCACAGCCGACATCATCGGCCAGCGCCACGTCGCGCAACGCCACGGTGCCCGGATAGTTCGACTTGACCGGCGAGCTCACAAACTGATTTGGGGTCGTGACACCATCTGCTCGAAGCCCATGATGGGCGTTTCCCCAGCACCAGAGCTCGCCACCGGTGGAAATCGCGCAGAATGTGCTTCCTCCACCTGCCGCGAGGGCCGCAAACGGGGGATGCCCCCCTGCCACCTCGTTGAACATCAACGTGGGCTGCGTCATGTCGGCGCACCAGATGCGACCCACATTGGTGAGCGCGCACATCCCGTTGCCCTGGGGAACGCCACCGATGTCGGCGTCGATATCGATGAACCGATGGTCGACGAGCACGGGCCGCAGGCGATCCGGAAGCCTGGCACATGAAAGCCGTCCATCACCCGCCAACGCGCACCGATAACCATTGGCACCTTGCACCAACGCCTTCGCCGTCCAGCTACGGATCCGGAAGCTGAACGACTGCGCCGGCCGGTCGGCAATCGTAGCCGATGCGGTGTGGACTCCCGGAAACCCTGCGAGGGTCCACTTGGCCCACGTGGTGCCGTCGGCGCCGGTGACTGACGTGGCGGGCACAACCCTGCCGGCTGGATCGCTTTGGGACCACGTCACCTGAGCTCCGCCCACCGGCCGACCGTCGCGATCGACCACCTTCACGACCAGTGAGTCAAGGCGATCGGCATCGGCAAGCACGGTGACGTCCTTGCCACCACCACGCACCTTCACCAGTTCCATCGATTGGGTTGGCGCGCTCGGCACGTAGTCGTTGCAGCTCGTGGTACTGAGCGCGAGTGATAGCAACAGCATCGAACAGTTCAGGGGGTTCATTCGGGGTCTCCACCACAAGGGGGCTCTCTCCCTTCTCGCCTCCTCTCGCCTCTCGCCTCTCGCCTCTCGCAGACCCTCCGTCCGCGGCCCCACGTCACAAACTGAACTACCGCCGCGCCGCCCGGGCCCTGCCGTGCCATCTTTGGGGTCATCCCTACAACCGGACCCCGCATGCGCTGCCTCGCATTGGTCGCCGTCCTCGTGCTTGCTGCCGCCCCGCTCGGTGCCCAGCAACCGACCCACTCCGTGATGCCGGCACCGCGATCGATTGCGCTGACCGCCGGCGCGCTCCGGCTCGATTCGAGCCTGTCGGTGTCGCTTCACCGGTCACCGTGACGCCCGGCTCGAGCGCGCCGTGCTTCGGATGCTCCATCGCTTCGAGGCAAGGCTCGCGCAGCCCCTCAGCCGGGAGATGAGTGCGTCGGGCCAGTCGACGGTCATCATCAATGTACGGTCTGCGGGCTACGCCATTCCCGACCTTCGCGAGGACGAGAGCTACACCCTTGGCATCACCCCGACGCGCGCCACGCTCACCGCCAACACCGTGGTCGGGGCGATCCGCGGGATGGAAACACTGCTCCAGCTGCAAGTGCGCCGACAGCGCAGGATTGCTGCCTCCCCGCAGGCACCATCACTGATGCACCCCGATTCCCGTGGCGCGGCGTGCTGATCGATGCGTCGCGACACTTCATGCCGGTCGACGTGATAAAGCGCACTCTCGACGGGATGAGCGTGGTCAAGCTCAACGTCATGCACTGGCACCTTTCCGAGGACCAGGGGTTTCGGGTCGAGGGCACGACGTTCCCGAAGCTCCACCAGTTGGGCTCCGACGGGCTCTACTACACCCAGCAGCAGATCCGCGATGTGGTGGCATACGCCGCCGATCGGGGGATTCGCGTCGTACCCGAGTTCGACATGCCCGGCCACACCACCGCGTGGTTCGTCGGCCATCCCGAGCTCGCGAGTGCGCCCGGTCCATACAGCATCGAACGACGCTGGGGTGTCTTCCGCCCCACCATGGACCCGACCCGCGAGACGACCTACGCCTTCCTTGAGCGGTTCATCGCCGAGATGGTGACACTCTTTCCCGATCGGTCGTGGCACATCGGGGGCGATGAGGTCGATCCAGCGCAGTGGAAGTCCAGCCCAACGATCCAGCAGTGGATGACGCAGAACAACGTGGCCGACCTCCACGCGCTGCAGACCCATTTCAATCGTCGCCTGTTCGCGATTCTCGAGCGCCACGGCAAGCAGCCGGTTGGCTGGGACGAGATCCTGCAAGCCGATCTGCCTGCTGGCGCGGTGATCCAGTCATGGCGCGGGATGAACGGCCTGACCGAGGCCGTCGGGCAGGGCCGCCCGGCGATCCTCTCGGCGCCGTGGTACCTGGATCACATGAAGACGTCGCGCGAGATGTACCTCGTCGACGTGATTCCCCCCGGCCTCACCGACGCGCAGCAGGCATTGGTGCTTGGCGGCGAAGCGTGCATGTGGGCCGAGTACGTGACCGCCGAGACCGTGGAGTCACGGCTGTGGCCACGCCTCGCCGCAGTGGCAGAGCGGTTCTGGTCGCCGGCTGAGGTGCGAGACGTACCAGACATGTATCGCAGGCTCGAAGCGGTGTCACGCAGGATCGAGGAAGTCGGGCCTCGCCACGAATCCCACACGGCATCGATGGTGCGCCGGATTGCCGGAGGACCGGATGCGGAACGTCTCGAGCAGTTCATCGCGTACGCCCGCCCGCGCGGATTCGCAGGCAGGGGGACCACTCAACTGTCGCCGCTCACCCGCCTGATTGACGCGGCATGGCCCGACCCCTGGGCCGACTGGCGGATGCAGGACCGGGCCGAGCGCGCGGTGGCGGGCGACAGTGCAGCAGCGCGACAGCTTCGGGAAGACTTCACGCGCATGGCCGGGTTCCGGACCACGTTGCTCGAGATGGCGCCGCGGGTGCCGCTCGCTCGTGATGGCCTGCCGCTCGCCACTGCAAGCGAGGGGCTCGCCACCGTCGGCCTCGAGGCCCTGGAGTGGCGACGCCGTGCTGCCACGCCGCCAGCCCGGTGGCGCATCCACGCCGATTCTGTCGTGGCAGCCACTGAGGGCAAGACTTTCGGTCTGCTCCGCCCTGTTGGTGTGGGAGCGGTGAAGGCCCTGCTGGCACCCTGACACTTTCCCGCATCGCCTCGGTGCGGTAACGTTGGGGGTCACCACCCCGACAACTCACCGAGGCAATCCAGCATGGCTCGACGCGCGTTCACCCGCGTCGCCCTGACGAGCGCCGCCGCCATCATCATGGCGGCGTGTGCCTCGAACTCCAGGCGCGCCGACATCCCGATGACTCCGATGAACAACACGCTCACCGACGATGAACGCCGCAACGGCTGGCAACTGCTGTTCGATGGCAGCTCCACCGCCGGGTGGCACACCTACCGCATGAACTCCGCTTCCGGCTGGCAGGTCGTGGATGGTGAACTCACCACGACCGGACCCGGAAGCGGCGACCTCGTGACCGATCGGCAGTTCGACTCGTTCGAGCTCACCCTCGAGTGGAAAGTTCCGCCGAACGGCAACAGTGGAGTGTTCTACTGGGCGCACGAGGCGACGGAGAAGATCTACGAAAACGCACCCGAGATGCAGATCCTCGACAATGTCGGTCATCGCGACGGCCTCTCTCCGCTCACTGCAGCGGGCGCCCTCTACGGCCTCTCGCCCGCACCCATCACGGCGGCACGGGCGGGCGGGGAATGGAACACGGCACGCATCATCGTGAAGGGCTCAAAGGTGGAGCACTTTCTCAACGGCGTTCCCACCGGCAAGGGTGATTTCGATTCCGACGAGCTGAAGGCGCTGATCGCGGCGAGCAAGTTCAATCAGTGGCCCACCTATGGAAAGAACCGCCGCGGTCGCATCGGCCTGCAGGGAGATCACGGCAGCGTCTGGTTTCGCAACATCTACATCCGCCCGCTGAAGTGAGCACCCGCCTGCGGCTCCGGATCATGATGTTCCTCCAGTACGCCATCTGGGGCAGCTGGGCCGTCACGCTCGGCACCTATCTCGGCCAGACCCTGCAGTTCGAGGGCACCCAGATCGGGCTGATCTACAGCACCACGGCGATCGCGGCGATCATCTCGCCGTTCTTCGTCGGCATGGTGGCAGACAGGATCTTCGCGACAGAAAAGATCCTGGCGCTGCTGCACCTGCTCGGTGCCGCGCTGCTGTTCTATGTATCGACGCTCACGACATTCGACACGATGTTCATCGGCATGCTGGCGTACTCATTGTGCTACATGCCGACCCTCGCCCTCAGCAACAGCATCTCGATGAGTCATCTCAAGGACCCGGCCGGCGAGTTCGGCGGGATTCGGGTGCTTGGCACAATGGGCTGGATCGCGGTCGGCCTGCTTCTCGGGAAGCTCGCCGTCGACGCCACGGCGACGCCGCTCCTCATTGCCGCCGCCGTATCCGCCGCCCTGGGACTGTTCGCATTCCTGCTTCCCCACACGCCACCGCCGAGCCGGGGACAGGCCCTCACCGCACGCGACGTCCTCGGACTCGATGCACTGGCACTGCTCAAGGATCGCTCGTTCACGATCTTCGTGATCGGCTCGTTCCTGCTGTGCATCCCGCTCCAGTTCTACTACGCCTTCGCGAACCCCTTCCTCAACGAGATCGGGGTCGCGAGTGCTGCCGGCAAGATGACACTCGGCCAGATGAGCGAGGTCTTCTTCATGCTGTTCATCGGGGTGCTGCTCAGGAAGCACGGCATCAAGACGATCCTGCTGGTCGCGATGCTGGCGTGGGCAGCGCGCTACTTCCTGTTCAGCATGGGCAATGCCGATTCACGGATGTGGATGCTTTACGGCGGCCTCCTGCTGCACGGCATCTGCTACGACTTCTTCTTCGTGAGCGGACAGATCTACGTCGACCAGCAGGCCGGTCCGAAGATCCGCGCAGCGGCCCAGGGGTTCATCGCACTGGTGACCCTGGGCCTTGGCAATTTCGTGGGAGCCTGGCTCTCCGGTCGGATTGTCGATGCGTACAAGATCACCGACACCACGCACGACTGGGAAGCGATCTGGCGAGTGCCCGCCATCGGCGCACTGGTCATCTTTGTGTTGTTTGCTTTCCTGTTCAAGCCGAGGAGAGATGTTGCAGTTGGCGTTTGATACTGAGCAGGAGGGTGACAGGTATCAGGTAACAGGTCGTCTTTCGTGAGTCGTTGGCTGTGTCGCCGATCGGCGGAGATCGCAGCGGGCTTCGCCGACATGGCTCACGACCAACGACCAATCACCTGTTACCTGTTACCTGTCACCTGTCGCCCTTTTCTTCCACACAAACAGGACACCCCACACATGCCCACCCGCCGAACCTTCGTGAAATCTGCCGCTGCCGTCGGCGCGGCATTCCATATCGTCCCGCGTCACGTGCTCGGCAAGGGATACACCGCGCCGAGCGATACGCTTCGGATGGGTTCGATTGGCATTGGCGGGAAGGGCGATTCCGACATCACCGGAATGGTCAAGGCCGGCGTGTCGGTGGCAGCACTCTGTGATGTCGACTGGCGCCAGGGCCGCAAGTCGTTCGGTCGTTATCCGGATGCGAAACGGTTCAAGGACTACCGGGAGATGCTCGACACGATGGGCAGCGAACTCGACGTGATCACCATCTCGACCCCCGATCACGTTCACGCTGCAGCGACGATGGCTGCGCTCAAGATGAACAAGCCGGTCTTCACCCAGAAGCCGCTCACCCGCACCCTGGGTGAGGTGCGGGCACTGATGGCCGAGGCTGGAAAGCGGGGCGTTGCAACCCAGATGGGCAATCAGGGGCACGCTGGAGCCGGAACGCGGTTGATCCGCGAGTACTACGATGCCGGCGCGATCGGCGAGATTCGCGAGGTGCACTACTGGACCAACCGGCCGATCTGGCCGCAGGGCATCGACCGCCCCACCGACGCGCACAATCCCCATCCGAGCTTCGACTGGAACCTCTGGCAGGGCCCAGCGCCGGAGCGTCCGTACAACCCTGCCTATGCGCCGTTCCGCTGGCGCGGGTGGTGGGATTACGGCACCGGGGCGCTGGGCGACATCGCCTGTCACGCCATGGACGCCGCGTTCTGGGCGTTCGACCTGCGCTTCCCGACCCGGATCATTCCCGAGAGCACCACCCTCTATGAGGAGACCGCCCCGAAGTCGTCGCGCGTGGAGTACGAGTTTCCCGCGCGCGGCAACCGGCCAGCGGTGAAGGTGGTCTGGCGCGACGGCTCGCTCTGGCCGCAGAAGCCGTCGGAGTTGGGCGAGTACGACGAATGGCCGGTGGGCGAAGTGGGCGGCCAGATGTGGGTCGGTACCGAGGGCGCGATGATCGCCGACGCTTACGGTGACGGACTGCGGGTCCTCGACAAGAAGAAGGACGCCCAGTTCAAGAAGACGCCACCCAAGGTCACCTACCAGCGTTCGCCGGGGGTGTACGACGAACTTGTCAATGCGATAACCGGCAAGGGCCCACGTCCCAATTCATCATTTGTGGAGCACTCGGGCCCGCTCACCGAGATGGTGCTGTACGGCTGCCTCGCGGTGCGTTCGGGGAAGATCGTAGAGCTCACTCCCGAAGGGGTGGTCAAGACTGACCTTCCGAAGGACTGGATCGATCCCGACTACCGGAAGGGTTGGTCGCTGTGAGGCGCGGATGATCGTCGAGGCATGCGTTGATTCGTTGCCCACCGCGATTGCCGCGGCGGGGTACGGAGCCGACCGCCTGGAGGTGTGCGCCAACCTCCGGGGAGACGGCGTGACGCCGAGCCACGGCCTCGTTTCGATGGCCGTGGAACGAGTTGCCATACCGGTGTTTGCGATGGTCAGGCCAAACGAGGGACCGTTCACTTACTCGCCCGACCAGGTTGAGTTGATGCGTCGCGACGTCAAGCACTTCCGGTGGCTGGGCGCCCACGGCATCGTCACCGGTGCCCTCACCGCCGAAGGGCAGGTCGATTCGGTGGCGATGGCGATACTGATGGACGCCGCAAAGGATATCCCGGTGACATTTCATCGTGCCTTTGACGAAGTGGTCGATCCACTCGAGGCGATCGAGGAGCTCAAGGCATTGGGTGTGGCCCGGATCCTCACCTCCGGTCAGCACCTGACGGCGTGGAAGGGGCGGAAGGTGCTCAAGGAGTTCCGTCAAGCAGCCGGCGATGGGATCGCGATCGTAGCTGGCGGCGGGATCCGGGGCAGCCGTGTAGCCCGCCTGGTGGCTGAAACGGGCGTGAAGGAGATCCACCTGCGAGCGACCGGTCCCAGGCGGCTCCCGAAGGTGTTGGCGGCGCTCGACCGCTCGTAGCCTCGCCGTTCTCCGTTCTCTGTTCTCGTCCGGCTGTGCTCCCGCTGCGATGGACTATCGTCAGTTGATGGAATGCCAACTGACACACCATCACTCAGAGGTCACCATGCCGAATATCGGACACCGCACCGTGGGCCAGGATCCATCCGCCCCCAACGTCCGTGACCCCCAGCAGAAGGGCGATGAAATCGAGCGCAGCCGCGGGCAGGATGATCGCGGCAAGCAGAAGGAGCCGATTGCTGATGAGGCGGAAAAGTCGTCGAACGTGCAGAACGCCGACGACGAAGGGGCCAACGGCTGACGCTCCAACGGGCCGCACGACGCGTACGCTTCTCCGTTTTCCGTCACGCGGCCTCGGGCGCGGGTATTCCGTCGACCGTCGGCTCGGCAGTCCGCGCATTCGGCGCACGTAAGCGCCGAGTCTCCTCCGACGGACCCGCGTCCCTCGCCGCAACGACTGCCTGGCGACGACCGACTGCGCTCACCCCCGAAACTCCCTAGGATCGATTGCAGTAGTATTAACCTGTGCTTCCATGACGAGGTCGCTCGTCATCTGGTACAACCCTGCGCGAAATCAGTCCCGGGCAATGGGATTGGGTCGCACAGCTTGCAGATCGTCAGCCCCCTCCCAGGAGGTCGATCATGGCAGGTCGCCGGTCCAGTCCCCGCAGCACCAACCGTCCCAAGAATCCCGCTCCCCGCACCACCCCACGTCGCCGCCCCCAACGGGTCGCAGCGAACAAGGATTGGGAGCGTCGACTCATCGCGCTCGGTGACCCCGCGAATCCATGGCACCCGATGCGCGACGAGTGATTGCTGGCCGATGCGGCGACCTCAGGGTCGCCGTTTTGCCGTCCCGGTCTTGCGGCTGTCGGCCCAGGTTTCGAGGCCGGTCACTTGGCCGTCGGTGCGGATGAACTGCAGGTAGGTGTCGGCGCTGGTGCGCGCCACCTCGCCCCGTAACATCATCCCCTGAACGAACCGATCGTTCTCTAGTGGTAGCAAGATGATACTCCGTTGGGTTCGAACGCCCGGCTTGGTATATCCTGGCAAGGAGGGTGTTCCCCCGCATTTCCACCGTGAGGCGCTGTCCGTCGAGCTGGTATTCCCCCAGGTACGGCGCTGCATCGGCAGCGGAAATCGAAAGCGGGAAGGTCGGGATGATATCGATCGGGATGCTCACCCCTTTGAGCCCCCAGCGCATCTCGAGCGTCACGCCCGTGATCCGAACCGCGGGGAAGCCCCAGGTGAGCACTTCGGTCTGGGGCACATCCTGCGGTGTGATCGCCGAGCGGAACTGCTGCGATGTCGAATCGGGGTGCCGAGTGTGGAAGAGGTCGGCGCGCGGGTCGAGCACCAGGGTCCAGGGCCCTTGTTCCCGCAACACCAGCCACACTGAGTATCGACCGGCGGGGATCGCGTTGCCGAGGATGTGGACGGAGCGGTTGAACTCGATCGTGGTCGCGTCGTCGGCGCCCGGGGTCCACGCGCGACCCCAGGGCTCCATCGTCCCGTAGATCAGCGAGTCCCGTCCCCGCGAACGCGGACGCGAATAGTTGATGGCAATCGTGGTGCCGTCGATCGTCTGCGAGACGCTCGCTTTTTCACTGGGGATGAGTTGTGCACCTGCCGGCAGCGCAGTGAGAACGGCGGCAGCGAGGGCGAGTGCAGGTACGGCACGGTGCATGAACGTGGCTCCGGCGGCAGGGGTCATGGCGAGGCGGGACCGCCCTGGTCCGGACTCCCAACAGGATCTGGTGATCGATGATCCTTTTCGATCAATTGACGGAGGGTGCGCACCTCGTCATGCAGCTCACGAATGTCGGGTTCGAGTTCACGTTCGATCGGCCGGACAAACCACGAGGCTACCAGGCCTGCTACCACGCCATACAGCATGACGCCGCCGACCATCATCACGGAGGCCACGATCTTTCCGCCAGTGGTCACGGGATAGAAATCGCCGTAGCCCACCGTGGTCATCGTCGTGATTGCCCAGTAGAGCGCGTTGCCCGCAGAATCGATCGGGCCACCGTGGTGGAGCTCGAACTGCAGGATAGCGATCGTACCCGAGAACAGCACCAGGAACGCGATCAGCACGGCGGCCAGTCCGCCGCTCGACGCGCGTCGATCGATCAGGAAGGTTGCCACCATCTTCGTCGCCCGGACTGCGCGAAGCACGTGCAGGATGCGCACGATCCGGACAGCCCGACCAAAACGAAGCCCGACGACCAGAGGGATGCTGGAAAGAAGGTCGATCCATCCCCAACTGAAGAAGTAGAGCGCGCGGTTCGGTGCCGTGGCGAGCGAGTGCACGAAGTCAGCGAGAAAGAAGACGCATACGATGAGATCTGCCCAATGCAGGACCTCGACAGTCTCGGGAGGAAGCTTGACGAAGGTGAGCGCAGCGACGATCCCGAGCGCGACGGTGCTGAGGATCAGGATGAAGATCTGGTACGTAGTGGACCTTGGCGGCACGAGCGTCGCCTCGATCTCGTCGACCCCCGCGCCGGACTTCGGTTCAGTCATGCCAGCGGACGCCGCTAGTCAGCGGCTTCGACGAAAACGGCGGTACCGTAGCAGAGCACTTCCGTCACGCCTGTCATGATCTCACCAGCGTCGTAGCGAATTCCGACGACCGCATTCGCCCCCGCGCCGTGGGCCTGGTGCAACATGGTATCGAATGCCTGCTGCCGAGCGCGCTCGGCGAGTGACGTGAATGCGCTGATGTTGCCGCCAAAGATCGTCTGCAACTTGCCACCCAACGTGCCCACAATCGAGCGGCTACGGACCACCACCCCCCGCACCACGCCAAGGTTCTCGACGACCCGATAGCCGGCGAGGTCGAAACCCGTGGTGGTCATCTCGTGAGGGAGGTCAGCAATCTGGGAGCGAACAATCGGTGACATTGGCGATCCGGGTTTAAAGGTTGAAGGGTTGAAGGGTTGAAAGGTTGAAAGGTTGAAGGGTTGAAGGGTTACGGCTTCCACACCCCTCTCGCGACTTCTGGCAGGAATCCGTCGAGCCCGCGCGGCGGGAAGGCGAGCGTCTTCCCCTGCTCGGCGCTCTTGTACGCCGTCATCAGCATCTGCACCACCTCGACGCCGTCGTCGAAGGTGAGCAGCGGCTCCTCCTTGCCGAGGAAGCACGCGCACGAAGTGGCGGTTCTCCGCCTCGTAGCCGTAGGCCGACGCCTCGTCCGGCACCACCGGCATCAGGCCCATCTCGGCGTTCTGCTTCTCGACGAGGTCCTCGCCGGCTCTGCCCTTCACCTCGCGCGAGAAAAAGCACGAGAGCCCGCTGTCGAGCGTGTTCCACGCCATCGAGTACTCGGGGCCGAGCAGCTCGCCGCTGAGTCGCAGGCCGGCACCGACGAAGCTCCACGAGGTCGACGCCTCGCCGATCACGGTGTAGCCCGTCGGGCGTCTCGAACTCGATCGTGACCGCGCGAAGTCCTCGCTGGGACGCTTCGTGTAGTCGACGTCCTTCCCGTAGCGCTTCTTCAAGCTGCTTCGCGTATCCGGGCGCGTCCACTTGAGCGACGCGATGTGCCCGTGATCGCACCGGCTGCACGGTCGACAGCGGCTCGCCGGGCTTCGTGAGCAGGAAGCGCACGACGCTCGACCGAGTGGCACATCATGTCGTTGAGCACGCCGCCGCCCTGCTTGTCGCCCTGCCAGAACCAGGCGATGTGCGGCCCGGAATGTTCCTCGGCCGCGCGCGCGAGGTAGGGCCGGCCGGTCGTCGCGGCGCCGCGCGCCCAGATGAGGTCGCGACCGCGCGTCGTACCTGGGCGAAAAGAGCTGGTTCTCGAGGTAGCCGTGCCGGATCCCCGCCTTCTCGACCAGCTTCAGCACCTGCTTCGCCTCGGCGACGTTGCGCGCGAGCGGCTTCTCGCAGGCGATGCCGAGCAGCTCGCCCTTGCCGCTTCGCACCGCGTCGCAGATCTCCTCGACGTTCTCGATGCGCGCGTGATTCGGGCCGGAGAGCCAGATCGCGTCGATCTCCGGATCGGCGACCATGTCGGCGATGCTCTTGTACGCCTTCGCAGGGCCGACGTCGAGATCGTTGGCGAGCCCGGCCGCACTGGCCGCGTTCTTCTCGTTCGGGCTCCAGACGCCGCGCACGTCGGCGTCGCGCACCGCCTGCCACGCCAGCATGTGGAAGCGGGTGTTGAATCCGGAGCCGATGAAACCGACACCGAGTCGCTCTGGGCATATTCGGACTCTGCGGTGCCGTCGCCCGCAGCTCGTCGCTCGAGCTACGCCTCGTCGGGCGCAGCCCGGTCCATTCCGCCACTGGCGTGTTCCCCTGGTAGCCAAGGTCGTTCACGCCAATCTCGCTGGAGAAGAAGCCGGATGCGGTGAAGTCACGGAACGAGTTGAACCATGCGACGCCGTGCGAGTACTCGGGCTTGGCGTTGCCGTGGGAACGCGATGTCGTCGAGGAGTGCACGGCGCTCGGCGTCACTGGCCGAGATGAAGTCCTTGCTCGTAGCGCCGGCGCATCTCGTGGTCGAGCCACGCGAGGCCGCCGCGGTGCGCCACGCGCATCCCCGGCTCGAGGTCGAGAAAGGTGTCCATGAACTCGGGCACGCGCGGCATCGGTCGCTGACCACTGCGCTCGTCCTGCGGGATGACGTAGTCGACCAGCACGCGGACCGTTTGCCATTCGTGCGCCGTGAAGACACCTTGGGGTCGTAGCGACCGCGTGTGCCGTCGGCGAGCGGCGTGGGCGACAGCGACTTCGCGACTGACCTCGGCGGCGCGCGCGTGCGTCGGCAGCGCGAATGCGCCGGCGGTGGCGGCCATTGCGGCGAGGAGCTCGCGGCGATTCATGGTGCCACCGCTGCCCGCGACCGGCACCGGCGGCTGGCTGCGTCTCGTGGTTGCTCACAGCTCACCTGCCTTTCGCTGCGCGGTGATGTGCCGGCGGTGCGCATCGACAGCGCGAGGATGGTCCACGTCGGGTTCTTGTCGGCCTGCGTCACGAACGGCCCGCCGTCGGCGACGAACAGATTCTTGCAGTCGTACGCCTGGCAGTTGCGCGTTGAGCACGCTCGTCTTCGGGTCGTTGCCCATGCGCACGCCGCCGAGCTCGTGGATGATCGAGCCGCCGGTGGCGATGCCGTAACCCTGCTCCTTCGTCGGCATCGTCGAGCACCTGGCCGCCCATCTCGGCGATGAGCGTGCGGAAGGTCTCCTGCATGTGCTTCACCTGGTTGTACTCGTGGTCGCTCCACTTCCAGTGGAAGCGCAGCACCGGGATGCCCCACTGGTCGACCACGCGCGGGTCGATCTCGCAGTAGCAGTTCTCGTTCGGGATCATCTCGCCGCGGCCGGAGAAGCCGATGGTCGCGCCGTAGTACTTGCGGTAGTCGTCCTTGAGCGACGCGCCGTAGCCGCCGCCCGGCGGATAGCTCTGGATGCCGCCCATGAAGCCGTAGCCCGGCTGCCCCAGTCCGCCCCAGACCTCGATGTGGTAGCCGCGCGGGAAGTCGAGCTTCTTGTTGTCGAGCCACCACGGCATGTAGACGTGCATGCCGCCGACGCCGTCCCCGTTGTGGCGCGGCGTGGTCCATCAGCGCCGGGATGAATCCGCCGACATCGGTGCCGGTGGTGTCGGTGAGGTACTTGCCGACGCATGCCGCTGGAGTTGCCGAGGCCCTGCGGGAATGCGCGACGACTTCGAGTTGAGCAGGATGCGCGCCGACTCGCACGCGCTCGCCGCGAGCACGACCACGCGCCTTCGGCCTTCTCCGTCCTTGCCGGTGGTCTTGTCGATGTAGAGCACGCCCGTCGCGAGTCCGTCGCGGCCGACCGTGACCTCGCGCGCCATCGCGTTGGTGATCACCGTGAGCCGGCCGGTCTGCAGCGCCGGGACGATCAGGACGTCGGGCGACGAGAAGTTCGACTTCACCGCGCAGCCGCGATTGCACTGCCCGCAGTAGTGGCAGGCGGGCGCTGCCATTGGCGGGCCTGGTGATGATCGAGAGGCGCGACGGGATGCAGGTGACGTGCGAGCTTGTCGGCCGCCTTCTTGACGAGGAGCTCGTAGCAGCGCGGCTCCGGCGCCGGCTGGAAGTCGCCGTCGGGATGGTTTCGCAGCCCTTCGTTGCTGCCGAAGATGCCGATCAGCTCGTCGACGCGTCGTAGTACGGCTTGATGTCGTCGTACGTGATCGGCCAGTCGTCGCCGAGTCCGTCGATGCTCTTGCGCTTGAAGTCGTCGGGGCCGAAGCGGAGCGAGATGCGGCCCCAGTGGTTCGTGCGTCCGCCGAGCATGCGGCCGCGCCACCAGCGAAAAGCGGGTGCCCGGCGCGGTGGTGAACGGCTCGCCCTCGATGTCCCAGCCGCCGATGCAGGCGTCGTGTTCGCCGAACGGCCGGTCGGGCGTGCTGCGCACCGCGGCGCTCGGTTTCCCACGGCATTGGTGAGCATGCTGGAGTCCCTCGAGTTGTCCCACATCGCCGCCGGCCTCGAGCAGCAGCACGCGCGCGCCGGCGCGGGTGAGCTCGTAGGCGGCCATGCCGCCACCGGCGCCGGAGCCGACGATGACGACGTCGTAGACGTCACGAGTGAGTGATCGAAGGAACATGGAATTGGCCTGACGATGGGGAGGAGCATTGAAGGTACGCGCGGGCGGGGCGGATATCCAGCCGGACCGGATGCGCGTGCGAGATCTTGTTCTCTGCCTCGAAGATGGCGGTCAACCTCCACCGCTAGCAGGTCGACCGATCGGCGTCCTCCAGCTCAGCACTCCATCGCGTGACGTCCTGGTGCATCAAACCTCAGCGGGCGAACGCGTGAGCGATCCGAGCAGGACCGTTCCCGTGGTCACGTCACACAGCTTTGCCCACACCGCCGCAAACTCCGCCTTGTTGCCGGCTTCCTCGACGAACACCGTCCAGCGCCCCTGGTACACGAAACGAGTCGGTGTCGATCGACCACCGATCCCGGGCTTGCCATTGATACGACCGCACACGGCGGGCTCGGTGGCCCGCCCCTCGGATGGTGGCGGTTGGACAACTACGACGCTGTCGAATGTCGCGTTTGCCGGATTGTCGAGCAGCGTAGCGAGGGTGACCTGCGCCGAGTCCCGGAGAGTTGCTGCATCGACCGCGGCAGGTTGTGCGGCCGCGTCCGGGCTGGCTGCGGGTGGTGCCGCGCTATCTGCGCTGTTGTGCGGTGCAGGAGTCGAGCACCCGGCGGTCAGGACAGCGATAACCGTCAGCAACCAACCGACGGACGACGTTTCGCGGACGCCGGTCACGGTGCGCCAAGCGGACTTGGGGCGCAGCCAGTGCGTTCGACGGTATACGTCGCGCCGGTGATCACCCAGCCGCGCGGTGTCTTGACCAGGTCAAAAATATCGACACCGCAATGGCTGAACTTGCCGTCCACATGGAAATCGTAGGGCGTCCACACGCTGGCGATCGCACCGTGCACCCGGACCTCGGCGTCCCACATCCTCTCGAGCAATGACGTGGTTCCTGTTTCGAGACTCTTGAGAAATGCCGCGGCCGAGGTCCGCTGGATGAACGGTTCCCCCCTGGCATTCGACGAAACGACGATGAACCGGCCGGTGGAATCGAGGACAACCCGGGCCTCGTTGGCGCTTCTCGATGCCAACGCCCCGAAGAAGCGTTGCACGACGCCGAGCACTTCAACCTGGTCGGCTGATCTTTGCGGACTCGGTATTGGTGCCGGACCACGGGCGGGAGCACAGGAAACAAGCGAACCAGCGAACGAAGCCAGCAGGACGAACTGCATGGAAGGGCGCACGCGGGCTCCTGATTGGAAAGGGCGGCAGTGCAGTGCGGTGTTGCAAGGGCCGGTCGATCGGGGAGCGAAGGGCAGGAGCCGTCGGCCCCCGAACATCCGACTTGCGACCCTGAATTTTTACGCCTGATACCGGTCAGCCGACCATCGTGGCGATCCACCAGGTCGTTCCACCGGGATCCCTGACGCCACCGCGCTTGTCAGCATCACCCTTCTGGACAGGCTCCTGCACGGAAGTCGCGCCAGTCTTCAGGGCCAGCTCGTAGGTCGCGTCGACGTCGTTCACATACACGTGCACATGCGCCGGAATTGCTGGCCACCCCTCCTGCCCGTCGGCGATCATGATCACCGAATCGTCGAGTCGCACTTCCGCGTGCATGACCTTGCCACCCTCACCGGGAAAACGCCGCAACTCCACGGCGCCGAAAACCTTGACAAGAAATGTGATGGTCGCGTCGGCGCCGTTGACCACGAGATAGGGCGAGACAGCGGTGTAGTTGTCGGGCTTATGGGGATCTGTCATGGATACTCCGGCGACGGCTGAACGTTCATCGAAACACGACCCACAGCACCAACGCAGCCACCATCAATGCGACGACGATGCCGAGGACGGTCGGGCCGCGCGGTGCAATCGTCGCATCATCGGCGGTCGGCTCGATCGTTGCCTCGCCCGCAGGAATGGCGCGGGGTGCGGCACCAATATCGTGGCCAGTGTCAGCGGTGCCATCGCTCGTGCCAAGCCGATCGATCGCTGCAAGTAGTTCGGCGGGCCCGGCACCTAGCTGCATCAGCACCTGCGCGCCGATTCCCCGCTCTTCCCGTGACAGGCCAAGCAGCAGGTGGATCGGGCTGACCGCATGGTCACCTCGCTCCTGTGCGGCAATCATTGCAAGCTCGATCACTTTCTGTGAGCGAGACGTATACGGCAGGTCCGAGCCGGCCTCGTTGGTGGCCTTCCCCACGAGCATGTGACCGAGAACCGTGGTTCGCACCTGGTCGCGGCTGATGCCAAGTGCTGCCAGCGTGGCCGCTGCGGGGCCATCGTCGCGCCGGACGAGACCGAGGAGCAGGTGTTCTGTGCCGACGTACTCATGGCGCATTTCGAGGGCGCAATCGCGCGCCGCAAGGAGTGCGTCGCGGATCGCCGGCGTGAAGTCGAAGCTGCTCATGTGACCTTGTTCTTGTCGTCCCAGGCCATCGGCTCCCAGAGTTCGACCTTGTTGCCCTCCGGGTCCATGATCCACGCAAACTTTCCGTTCTCGTGTGATTCCGGCCCCTTGACCACCTCGATGCTCGCATGGCGCAGCTGTGCCAGCATCTCGTCGAGGTTGTCGACCCGATAGTTGATCATGAACGAGGAGCTGCTGGGGCTGAACCACTTGCTGTCGTGGGCTGCGAGGCTCCAGACGGTGAGGCCGTCGTCATCCGCCTTGTCCTCGGGCCACTTGAGCACCGCGCCGCCCCAATCCTCGGCAGGCATCCCCAGGTGCTCCTGGTACCATTTCGCCAACGCCTTGCCATCGCCGGTACTCTTGAAGAAGACGCCGCCGATCCCGGTGACCTTTGCCATGACCGCCTCCACCCGTGGAAACCCGCCAGCTCGATCCTGTCGCCACTACGCTACTGCCGATCCGGTGAGTACGCCACGGGGGAAACGTTCCATCTCGTCGACGCTTACTTGATCTCCGACCCCGACAGCTGCTCCTCGCGGCCTACATCCGGCTTGTCGCCCGTCACCATCCCCTTGACGAGTTCAAAGAGGACCCGCGGCTTGGAGTGCTTCGCCTTCATGTAGTGGGCCGAGCGGGCCTCTACCAGAATGAGCGCAAGACGTGGGTCGTCGGGTCCGCCGTCCTTGGCGCCGCCCTCGTCGCCGAACCACGCTTTCCAGTCGGGCTGATGGAGGCTGCGGATGAGCGCGCGGTCCTGACTGATGGTTGCGGTGCCGCTCACCGACACCCACTCCATCGAGCCCCCGTCGAGATACGACAGGTTCACATTGGGCTCGAACTCCAGTTCGTCGATCTTGTGCGTCTCGATGCTGGTCACGAACCAGACGTCGGCAATGGCATTTCGCTTCTGGGTGGCCATCGGTCGCGACACCAACTGACCATCGGTGCGCCGGGTGGTGAGCATCGCGATCTCGATCTCTTCGATCAGCTCGTACAGCTCATCGAGCTTGGTATTCGTGGTGGTCATCTGGCTTCCCTGCGTGCCCCTCGGGTATCGGTGATGACGGAGGGGAGAACGTCTCCCTTTCTGACGTGCAAGCAGGGGCACGGTGCACGAGACGCCAAAACCTGGACAACCATCAGTGGACCGGCGGTGCCGCACCCGCATCGACCCGCATTACCTGGTGGAATGCAGCCCGAACATGTTCCCCTCGGTGTCGAAGGCCAGCGCGATGAAGCCGTACTGACCGATCGACATCTTCTCCCGCTCGAGGCGCCCGCCCGCCGACGCCACGCGAGCAGCCTCGACCGCGACGTCTTCGCAGTTGAAGTAGACCAGCGTGCTGTTTCCGCCCGACGGAAAGCCGTCCATCTTGACGAGTGCACCCGCCGCGCCCGCGGCGGCCATGTCCATCGGGAAGGCAAGCATCTCGACCGTCGGCCCTTCGTCTCGGGCATTGGCAGGCTGTCCAGTTTCAGGCCGAGCACGGTCTGGTAGAAACGTTGCGCGCGGGCCATGTCCTGAACGTAGATCTCGAACCAGCCCACCGGATTGCTTGTCATCGCCACGACTCCTCTGATAAGGGGCTCCAACCCTCCAACCCTCCAACCCTTCAACCCTCCAACCCTTCAACCCTTAAACCCTTAAACCCTTAAACCCTTAAACCCTTCAACCCTTCAACCCTTCCTTCCGGCCAACCGCCGAATCTCTGCCGCCATCGTCTTGACCCGTGCGCCATCCACTGCTCCGCTCACGTCACCATCGACCTGCCTGGCGAGTGCATTCAACGCCGCCGCCCGCGCCGTGCCGCTCTGCTTCTCTGCCGCAGTGAGCGCCTGGTCGATCGCCGTCGTCCGCGCCGCCGACAACCCGTTGCCGCGCACCAGCTGGTCGAGGTAGCTCCGCACCACCGGGAATGCCGCCGGCCAGGTGACGTGCGGCTGGCTCTGCGGGTTGAACTCGTCCATCATCACCAGCTTCGCGGCCGCAAGCTCGTTGGCCGACAGGTGCGCAGTGGGCAGCATCTCGAGAATGTCGAGCCCGCGCGCCATTTCTGACGAGTAGACCTTGCCGTTGTACCAGTACGCGCCCCATGATCCGCCGATCGTGGCGCGGCCCCGCGTCGTGTCGCCCGCTGCGGGCGCAGCATCGATCGGCCCACGGTCGAAGAACGCGATCTCGAAGGGTTTGGCCGGGTCGGTGAAGTCGATGACGTTCACGCCACCCTGGTACCACCCCTGCACCACGATGTCGCGGCCCGGGACCGGGACCAGCGACCCGTTGTGCGAGACGCAGTTCTCCTGGGCGGACTGGCCAGTCGGCAGCTTGTAGTACGCGTGCTGCTTCATCTTCTTGTCTGCACCAATCGTGAGCACGGTGTTGCCGCCCATCTCCATCATCGACGTGGCCTGGCACATCGGCTGCGTACCGCCACCCCACTCGTCGGTGAACAGCAGCTTGCTGCCATCGTTGCTGAACACCGCGGTGTGCCACAACGAGAAGTTGGTGTCGGCCACGGCGTCGAGCCGCACCGGCTTTTCCGGGTTCGAGATGTCGACGAGCAATCCGTAGCTACCGCACGCCCCTGCCAGGAGACCCATCGCCGGATAGCTGGTGACATCGTGACAATTGCGCGGGCCACCCGTGCCTGCCCGACCCGCACCTCCACCGCGCCGCGGCGCCGCGCCGAGCCCCGTGAAGATCCGGGCACCGGTGACGACCTCCGCCTGTTCCGGACGGGCCAGTGGCACCTTGATCACGTCGAGGCGATACATCGAGTTCTTCTCGTCGGCCGGATCGGTTCCCGCCACGCAACCTGCCATGTCGGTACGTGCTCCCTGGCTGCCCGACACATAGATGTACACCACGCCCTTGTCGGTCGGGTGCGGGATCAGCGTATGGGTGTGCGAGCCCTTGCAGGTCTGGACATTCTTCACCAACCGTGGCTTCGCTGGATTCGACACGTCGTAGATGCGCACTCCCGCCATGTGCTCCGACGGATCCTTCACACCGCCCTTGGCGCAGTCATTCCGGTTGCCGCCGCCCTCGGCCGAGACGAACAGCAGGTTGCCGACGATCGGTGGGATCTCCCTGCGACGTGATGCAGGGCACCACCGAGACCATCTTCGGCTTGGCGGGGTTGCTCACGTCCCAGATCGAGAAACCGGCAAAGTTCCCCTGATAGACCATGTTGCCGCGGAACGCGAGATCGGAATTGACGAAGGTGAGACCGCGCACCGAGTCGAACTCGGCCGGCTTCGGTGCCGTGCCCAGCAGTCGCATCCCCTCGACCGCCACGCCCGCGTCGCTGAGTCCGGCCTTGAGCCCGTCGCGCGGATCGCCGCCCGTCGGGATAGGTCTGCGCCGAGAGCGCGGACGACGCGGCGAGAAACACTGCGGCCGCGGCTGCAACAACTTGGCGAATCGATCCGGTCATCATTGGGCTCCTTCGAGGTTGGCCAGCATCTGTCTCATCAGGTCGATCTCGGCGCTCTGCACGATCTCGATCTCGTTTGCGAGTACATCGATGTCCACTTCCTGCGCTGCTCCCGTGGTGCCGAGCAGCTCCGCCACCATCTGCAGTGCGCCTTCGTGATGCCGGATCATCAGCTCGAGAAACCGCTTGTCGAACCGGCCGCCGCGCAGGCCGCCGAGTTCCGCCAGCTCCTCGTGGGTCAGCATCCCGGTCATCATGATCGTGTGATACGCCGCGGTGTCGGGTGCCACCTGCCCATGGTCGTGCAGCCAGCCCTGCATCATGGCGATCTCTGACATCTGTGACTGGTCGATCTTCTTCGCGAAGCGGATCAACCGCGGATCCGCCACCGCGCTCATCGGCCAGCCGCGACATGTGGATCGCCTGCGCCGTGATGGGCAATCATCCCCTGCATGAACTGCACGTCTGGGATCGTGTGCAGTGCGCCCGGCGGGATCGGGCGCAAGGCCGGCATCCCCTCGTGACTCATGCTGTGCTGAGAATGATCCTGTGCCGCCAGCGGCGTGGCGCCAGCAACGGCGGCCGCCAATGCGGCGAGGGTGGCGATCCCGTGAATGATCTGCATCGTTCTAACCTGCCTCTCCTCACGACATCCGGCAACCACGACCCTTCGCTGCCGTGGATCAGGTTCATGGAGATGACGCTCAGCCGGGTGAAGTAGCTCTTCCGCCCGCCGCCACGATGGCGCTGGCCTCCGCCAGCGCCGACTCGGCGTCGCCCCGTGGCGTGAACTCGTGGGCGACCCACCCGCTGAATCCGGTGGCGGCAATCGCCGAAGCGATGGCGGTGTAGTTCAACTCCTGCGTCGCCCCGATCTCGTTTCGCCCGGGATTGCCCGCCGTATGGTAGTGCGCGAACCACTTGCCGTGCTTCCGGATGGTCCGGATGATGTCGCCTTCGCTGATCTGCATGTGATAGATGTCGTAGAGCAGCCGGACCCGGGGAGAGTTCACCCGCTCTGCCACCGCAACGCCGAAGGCCGATGTGTCGCCCTGAAAATCGCGGTGATCGACCTTGCTGTTGAGCATCTCCAGGATCACCGTCACACCATGACGCTCCGCCAACGGCGCAATCTTCGCCAACCCTTCGGCACACGCGGCGATGCCGTCGGCGTCGCTGATCGAACCGCGATTGCCGAACATCGCGATCACGTTCGGGATCCCGGCGCCTGCAGCCGCAGGAATCACGGACTCGAGTTCACCGAGGATCAGTGCGTGATTGGCCCGGTCGTTGAGGCCGCGTGAGATGAAGTCCCGCGCGATCGCTGGAGTTGGCAGTGCTGATCGCCAGCCCATGGCGCTGCACCAGCGCCCAGTCGCCCCGGTCAACCAGGTCGATCGCGCCCATTCCGACCCGCCTCGCCATCTCGCAGAACTGGTCGTAGGGCAGCCGACCGAACGGCCATCGACACACCGACTGACGGAGCCGATCGCGGACAGTGGGTACAACGGCGCTTGCAGAGCCCATCACACCCAGGGTGACAGCTGTCGTTGCGATAAATGAGCGGCGCTTCATCACGGTCCTCACTGTCGTGGGACGGCCAGCCCCGCGCGGGAGCCGGCCTTCATGCGACCTGCCAACCACGACGCAGCGCGGTCATGCATCGGTCAGAACCGCAAGGACTTCAGGTACCTGTAGCTTGTCGCCGCGCTGGTCAGCGAGCTCGACGGATTGTCATGCTCGACGAAAAAGTGCTTGATCCCGCCCTGCTTTCGGGCCGCGAAGATCCGCTTGAAATCGATCACACCCTTGCCGACCTCTGTCATGGCCCGTTCCGGCGGGGGTCCACCGTCCTTGACGTGCACGAGCGGGAATCGCCCCGGGTATCTCGCGAAGTAATCGAGCGGGTCGGCACCACCCTTGACGGTCCAGTAGAGATCCAGCTCGAAATCCACGTACTTCGGGTCGGTGTGCTCGATCAACAGGTCGAGGATCGGCCGCCCATCGAGCTGCTTGAACTCGAAGTCATGATTGTGGTAGGCAAAGCGCAATCCCGATTGCTTCGCGTCCTCCCCTGCCTTGTTGAAGAGGTCAGCGGTCCGCCGCACCGCATCGACGGAATCGCGGTCCGACTCGGCAAGCCACGCCACCAGCAGCCACTTGTGGCCGACCTGTTCGGCATCGGCGAGCGTCCGGTTCCACGGACCCCGCACCGCGTCGATCCCCACGTGGGCAGCGGGCGCCGAGAGGCCGTTGCGCTTGAGGAGCTGGTTGACTGACCGGGGAGGCCGGTTGAAGTATCCGGCGAACTCGACCTCGCGATAGCCGATGCGCGCCACGTTGGCGAGCGTCCGCTCCACGCTGATCTTCATCTCGTCACGCACCGTGTACAGCTGCAGCCCGATCTTGTCGAGCTTGTCATCGGCGAGCAGCACCGACGGCATCGTTGCCGATGCGGCCACCGCTCCCATCGTGCCTACAAACGTCCGGCGATCCATCAGAGCTCCTTGCGTTTCAGCGCCTGCACCGCATGATCAGCGGCGCGCGCGGTCAGTGCCATGTACGTGATCGACGGGTTCTGGCATGCCGACGAAGCCATGCACGCGCCGTCGGTGACGAAAACGTTCTTCGCATCCCACACCTGGTTCCAGCGGTTGAGCACGGACGTCTTGCGGTCCTTGCCCATTCGCGCGGTGCCCATCTCGTGGATCGTGAGCCCCGGCGGCGTCTTGTTGTCGTACGTGCTCACGTTGGTACATCCCGACGCCTCGAGCATCTCCGCGGCGGCCACCTGGGCATCCTGCATCATCGCCGTTTCGTTGTCCCGCCACCGCGCATCAATGTGGAGCACAGGAACCCCCCAGCGATCGACCCTGTCGGGGTGGAGCGTCACCCGGTTGTCGGCGTGGGGCAGACACTCGCCGAAGCCGCCGAGTGACATCCGCCACGCCCCGTACACCGGGGTGCGCAGGTCGCGCTTGAAGTCGGCGCCGAACCCGGGCTGCGAGACCCCTCGGCGCCAGCCCTCGACGCTGCGATACCCACCACCCTGATACGCATAACCGCGCAGGAAGTTCGGCTCCTGATCGGTGACGTTGCGGAACCGGGCGAGGTAGATGCCGTTGGGACGGGACCCGGTGGTCTTCCGATCCTCAAAACCGGGTACGACGCCCCGTGCTCCCGCCTGCATCGTGTGATCCATCAGGTAGCGGCCGAGCACGCCGCTGTTGCCACCGAGCCCATCGGGATGCGACCGGGTCCGCGAGTTGAGGAGTATCCGGGTCGATTCCAGCGTGGAAGCGCACACGAAGATGATGCGGGCGTCGTAATCGATCGGTTGCAGGGTCTGGGCATCGATCACCTTCACACCGGTGACCCGGCCCCTGGTTTCATCCCAGATGAGCGAATGCACCACCGAGAACGGACGGATGGTGCAACGACCGGTGGAGGTGGCGTCGAGCAGTGTCGTCTGTACCGAGTTGAAGTACGCAGCGGTGGTGCAACCGCGATGACAATCGCCACAGTAGTGGCAGGCGGCGCGGCCATTGTGCGCGACGCGTGAGGTTGGCCACTCGCCCGACGGTCATCACCCGGCGCCCGCCGTAGTGACGCGTGATCCCATCGCGGACAAACTGTTCCGAGCAGGTCATCGGCATCGGCGGGAGGAACGGACCGTCGGGAAGCTGCGAAAGGCCCAGCTTCTCGCCGGAAATCCCGGCATACGCCTCGACCCGGTCGTACCACGGTGCGATATCCCGGTAGCGGATCGGCCAGTCGACGCCATTGCCGTCCCGCGCATTGGCATTGAAGTCGAGGTCGCTCCACCGGTAGCACTGACGTCCCCACATGATCGACTTGCCGCCGACCTGACGACCACGGATCCAGTCAAACGGTCGGTCGTCGGGGGTGGTGTACGGGTTGTCGACGTCGTCGACAAAGAACTGTGTCGCGCCTTCGTCGCACGCGTAACACTTCCTCTGCACCGGTTGCCGTGCGGTCAGCGCGCGCTGGTCGCCGAGGTAGCGATAGTCGAACTCGAACGCCGGTGCGTTCATGAGGTAGTCGCGGGCCGGGTCGATCGGCCGGCCAGCCTCGAGGACGAGCACCCTGAGTCCCCGCTCGCTCAGCTCCTTGGCGGCCATCCCACCGGTGATGCCGCTGCCGATGACAATGGCATCCCACGTGTCGCGTGCCATCAGCGGGCTCCCCCGATCGGCGCACAGCCGTCGAACTTCCCGGGAAAGAAGTCCACCTCGAGTTCGTCCTCGATACCGATGCGTGAGGTGTAGTACCCGATGAGCGTGAGCTCCTTGAGGTCGCGCCAGAAGGTTCCCCCGCTCACTCCTGCGGCATCACGTTCGACCGCCGTCAGGATCGCGTCCTGTTCCGGAGCGGTGCCATCGACAAACAGATGCTGGACGGTGCGCGCGCTGCGGACATCGAGGTCGACGAGTCCTTCGAGAAAGCGCTTCTGTCGGGCAGTGGGATAATGGTCCGCCACGATCCGCTCGGCGAACCGGTGGCACTCCGCCATCCGGGCACCGGGTGTGTCGGTGTCGGGAATGATCCGGTCGCATGCAGCCGCCACCGTGTGCATCTGGTGGATGTCGAAGAAGCCGAGCGGCGGCCCACCAAGGGCAAGCACCCGATGGGTGCGCCGGCTCACAGCCAGGAGCTGGTCGGGCGTCAGCGCACCGATTGCACAGACGCTCCCGAGCACACGAAGAACGTCGCGGCGAGAGTACATGGCAGGGCCTTGAGAGGGTATCTGCAGAAGGTAACGGAGAATAGAGACTGGAGACTAGAGACTAGAAACTAGAGACTGGAGACTGGAGACTAGATACTAGAGACTAGAGACCAGAGACTGGAGAACGACGAGTGGCGGCCGAGTGCTTTCGAGGCACGGTCAACCGCCCATCACGCAAGTGGACGGCTAACGCCGTCCCCCTCCCCCACATTCCACCCGTGCGTACGGGAAATCGAACCGTCGCCCGTCGCCTTCCACGTTCGCATGCACCGAATCGACGCTGATGCGGCGATACACGATGCGTTTCGGGAAGTCGTGCGCCGGGTTGGCGAACACCACCGAGTCAGTCGCAATCAGCACCGCAGGGAAGCTGGCGGGCGATTGCCCGCTGGGCATCGCCTCGAATACCGTGCCTGCGGCGCCCGTGACGATTCGCGAAAACTCGTGCTCGACCGCACGACCGTTGCGCACCGTTCGGCTGGTGCCCAGCATCAGGCCGCCCTGCATATCGCCCCAGTGCTCGTCGATGACGGTGGCCCCGCGCTCCATGCGCCAGCATCCGACGAGCCAGTCGAGCGGTGCCGAGGCATCCTGCGCAACCGCCGGCGATGGAGCCGCCACCACCAAGCCGACCGCCACGACGGTGCACTGCAACATGCGGCGAATCATCACCGGCACCTCCTCACTGTGGTCGGTCATCCGTCGCCGGTCAGTGCGGCGTCCGGAGCCTCGGATCAGGGATCTGGTCGATACGGTCGGTGAGCACCCGTGACAGAAATTCCTGCGACTCGACGATGCGGTCGATCTGCTGCGCCATCTGGTCGACCTGTGCCTCGAGTTGCTGAACCCGACCGTCACCGCCCGGCCGGTGAGGCAGGGGCACGTCTTCGGTGAAGCTCGCCGGGTGCACGCCCTGCGCCGCGGCCATCCCCCAGAGACGATCCTGGAGCCGGCGCCTGATACGAGAGTTGTAAATCCACATCCCGGTAGCGAACGCAGCCCACATGCAGAAGCATCACCAACAGCTGCGACTTCATCCCTCATTGGCGGGCTCCGGTACAAGTCTGAGGCGTTGGGGAATCGAACGGGTCGGACTGGGACACGCAACATCACGACGGAATCGAACGGGTGAAGGTGTCGATCGCGAGGGCGACCTCCTCGGGAGCGTCCATCATGATCCAGTGCGACACGCCTGGCACCGCCCGATGGGGGAGGTTCGGCAGGAGGGCGTGCAGCGCAAAATCAGCCGAATTCGAGGGCGATGAGAGCAGGAGCACTGGCCCGGGATACGCCGCGAGAGCCAGCGCCGGGCGATACGACAAGAGGGCGTGATAGATGGCCCGCACCATGGGGCGGGGCGCGGCGAGCATCGCGGCGCGCACGGTGAGTTCGGTCCCGGGCTGCGCGCCCAACAGGGCCACGTCGATTGCGCCTTCCACCGTCTCGAGGAAGTGCTCGTCGCTGTCCAGATTGATGCGAAAGGCGTCGAGTGCGCCGGCAGGAAGGTTGGTGAAATCGCCGGCGCCATCGATGATCACCAGTCCGGCCACCCGTGTCGGCGCCATCCGCGCCATCTCGATCGCGACGCTCGCACCGAACGAGTGTCCGACCGCGACGAACCGTTCGACATCGAGTTGATCGAGCACCTGCAGCATGTCGTCGGCGTGCGACGCGATGGCGTGATCGCCGTCGACGGGGAGCGCCGAGCGGCCGTGTCCCCGCAGCTCGGGGATGATCACCCTACCCTGCGTCGACAGGGCGGCCAGCGTGGTGCGCCAGAACCCGGTGTCACCCGCCATCCCGTGAATCAACACGATCGGGACACCGCCCTCGCCCTGTTCCTCCACGACGATGGGGCCCGCATTGCCGCGCGCTGTCTTCACTGCCGAGGGAGCTCGGCGCAGTAGGTCGGACCCGCAGGATCGGGGGCGCCGTATTGGCTCCGAACGAGGCGACCGCTGCCATCGGCTGCGATGCTCACCGCAAAGAACTGGGCGTAACTGCTGTCGCACAGATCAGGGAGGGTCGGCCCGCCCAGTGCCCGGACGATCGGGAGCACGGTGTTGCTGTGGCCGACGACGAGCACGACGCCGTCGAAGCCGCGCGCCGCGCGGGCTACCGCGTATGCGTGGGCCGACACACCGCCTTCGACCGGGATCACGATCGGTGTGAGCAGGTACCGGGTCGCGACCAATGCAGCAGTCTCGACGGTACGTCGAAACGGGGTCACGATCACGGCCGTCACCTTGCCGTGCGCGAGCACGCTGTCGAGCGCCTCCGCGCGCAGGAACCCTGCGGCGCTCAGCGTCGGGTCACGGTCGGTTTGCGAGGCTTTCTCCGCGTGACGCACGACGATCACCGTCGGCTGGCGGATGGTATCCTGAACCGGCGCCGGAAAGAGGAACGCAAGCGCGGCAATGGCAAACATCATGGTGCCTCCTGGTTGAACGGATTCAATCTACCAGACACGTGCCCCGCAACGACCGCGCGCCGCCAGCCCCGGAGGGCCAGCGGCGCGACGGAAGATGGTCGGGCACGGTGGGCCCGATCCGGCCAGCAGGTGCTACCGATTCATCATCCGGTAAATCGCGAGCAGGATCATCGCGCCGATGACCGAACCAATGAACCCGACCGACGTACCCAGGTTGAGCGCCTGAGCCAGGAACGCGCCGACGAATGAACCGGCGATGCCCAGGATGGTGGTGATGATGAACCCACCTGGATCCTTGCCGGGCATGAGGAACTTGGCCACGACGCCGATGATGAAACCGATGATGATGGTCCAGAGGATGTTCACGGTACGCTCCTGTCTAGATGTGTGAACCTGCAACCGTACCCGGCATCGCCGGGTCCTGCACACTCACCTTCACCTCCACCTTCACCGGAACCCGTCCGGTATATCCGCCGGGACAGCGGGGAGGCCGCTCGCTCCCCTCCCGACATTGCTGGCATGGACGAACAAGCCACGCCAATCCTCACAGCCAGTTGGCTGGCACACTCGAGAACATCCAGGCGATGAGCCTCACGGCCGCCCAGACCACCAACGCGACCGCGGCAAGCACACCCAGGCCGGTGACGGCCAGAACCCAGGCACTGGATCGCCGCACCCCGGCCGGATCGTTCATCCAGTCTTCGACGAGTGCGAGGTTTCGCGTGTTCGACTTCCAGCCGAGGTCGAAAAGGTCACCGAGCAGCGGAACGACACCGATGACGGTGTCGATGGCGATGTTGAGCAGCATCCGCAGCAACACGAGTGGGGACACCCGCAACCGCGCGGCGACCAGCATGCCGTACAGGCCCATCGCCCCGCCCGCGAGATCCCCAACGCCGGGGATGAGCCCCACGATCGAGTCGAGCCCGATCCGCCGACCGATCAGCGGCAACGGCACCAGGTCGTCCCAGAGGCGCGCGATCCGGCGAAGGTGCTCGACGCCCCCGCGTTCGGTCGTCATGTCATGCGCCGGCGTGTGACCACCTCACGGCCGGGCCCCGCCCGCACGCGCGGTGTCGAGGACCAGTCGTGCGAGTTCGGCACGACGTCGGCCGCCGTTCTCCACCCGCACCCGCATGATCACTCCCGGTTCGACTGCGAACGGATACGCCGGATCGAAGCGGGCTTCCGCAAGGAGCCGCCACGACGTGACGTCGAAGACCTCGACCATCGTATCATGCACCTTGTCGGGATCCTCGATCGTGCTCGTGGTGTCGGTGGCACCGGCCACATCCTGGTCGACACCTTTCTTCCACTGCTCGTCAACCGCCTTGCCCAGGATCCACAGACGCCCCGCTGCGTCGAACCAGGCATCCTGCACCGATGGACGCGGCACATCGGAGCCGGCAGTCGGATCGATGATGGGATACCACGCCGGTGCCCGGTCGTGCGCGCCGACCAACTTCCCGTCAAGGTTCCATTGCTCGACGCGCCACGCCCCCGTCATCGGCATCGTCCAGATCGTGCCGTCAGCCGCCGGAACGATGCGGCGTGGCGAAGGCACGGCCATCGAGGCGCTGTCGGAACCTCCGAGCTCCTGCATGACCTGGCCATCGGGGCCGATCACCAGCAGGGGAAGTCCGTGATCGTGAATCGCCGACGCCACGACCATCCGCCCGTCGGCCAGCACGGCAGCATCCCAGGGCGTGACCGGCAACATGACGGAGCGGACAAACTCACGGGTCGGTGCGAAGATCAGTACTCGCTGGGCCACATCGAATACATACAGCGAGTCACCCGGGCCAAACCGCACGAACAACGGCTCACGAAACTCACCCGGCCCATCACCAGACGTGCCGAGCACGCCGAGATATGCCCCGTCCTCCGCATAGACGGCGGGGAGCGCGGTGACACCATTGGGCTGGGGCACGAGGATTCGGTAGCCCAGCGGATGCAACGGGCTCACCCGGGACCAGGTGGAAGTGGCGGCGGAATCGTCGTTGCTGCCCATCGTCCCAACCGGTTCGAGCCGGATTGGCGCGACCTCGCGGACCTCGGCGTTGCAGGCGGATGCAAGGGCCAGCACGATCATGGTGGCGATTCGGCGCATCGTACACTCGACGGTGGGTGAGGATACCGACGGGGACGTGTTGCGATGGTGGGGGAGACACCGCTCGACAGCAGGAACGATCACGGTGATTGGAGCCTCCCGGAGAGAGTCACCGCGATCGCCCACCGCTGCCGCCACCGCATGGCGCCGATGGCGCGGTCCGCAACACGTCACGCACACCGCGACAGAACAATACGGCTGGGTGCACCGATTGCGCGAGGGGTCAAGTCGGTTGCGCCGGACAACGGTCAGAGTCCGGTCGGGTGATCATGGAAGTTCCATCGCAGACCGAAACGCTGGCCAAGGTGTTCGGCGAGCGCCTTGACGCCAACTGTTTCGGTCGCGTAATGACCGGCGTAGAGCACGTTGATGCCCGACTCCAACGCGTCAAACGTGGTATGGTGCGCGCCCTCGCCGGTGATGAACGTGTCGAGGCCAGCGCGCGCGGCCGCACCAATGCGCCCACCTGCGCCACCCGTGATCACGCCCACGCGGGTCGTGGTTTCTGGTCCGCCTGCGATCAGGTGCACCGGTCCACCGAGCACCTCGCTGACCAGGTCCACCAATCGTTCGCGCGACATGATGAGGTGGCCCGATGCACCAAACGGCGTTCCCCGATACTCATCAAACGGCAGCGGATCGAGGATGCCGATCATGCGTGCCAGCACCGCGTTGTTTCCCACCTCATGATGGGCGTCGAGCGGAATGTGCGCGCTGTAGAGGGAGACATCGTGATCGAGGAGCGCCTTGATGCGCCGATAGCGCCGGCCGACAACGGGCTGGTTACCATCCCAGAAGAGCCCATGATGGACCAGCAGGAGCGTGCCGGGATCGCACTCGGCCACCACGCGATCGATGGTGCGCTGCGAAGCGTCAACGGCGGCCACGATCGACGCTGACCCGCCCGCTGTTCCCGACCTGCAGTCCGTTGAGCGCCCCAGGCTCGTCGGGCAGCTCGGCAATGCCCAGGTAGGCGTCGAGGTAATCGACGACCTCGTCGAGCAGCGAATCCTTCACCATACCAGCTCGCATCGCTGCCTCGACGAGTTCACCGACACCCGATCCCTCCTCAGTATGGCATCCCCAGCTTGACGTAGAAGCGGCCCTGTTCTCCCCGAGCATACGAAGCCGTGACCGCGGTGCCAAGGGTGTAGAACGACAGCCCACCCCCGAATCCCGAGTGCCAGCCACCGGGCGACTCGTCCTGGTACCAGAGCCGAGCCGCATCGGCGAAGCCGAAGACCCCGAGCGTGCCGCGGGTCAGCAGCGTGATCCGGCCGAGTGGCACTCGCAGCTCGACCGAGCCGTGAGCTTCGGCATCGCCGACGTATCGCTCACCGCGATAGCCCCGGAGGGAACTGGTGCCACCGATGTGCGCGGCATCGTGCAACGGGAACGCATCACCAAAGACCTTGGCGCCACCAGCGCGAAGTGCGAGCACCGGGCCGCCGAGCGGGAGGTACGCGGTCGCCTGCAGCTGGGTCGATGAGTACGCGGTCGGGACATCCCAGGTCTCCGGGAAGAACGACGCCACTCCCCTCAACGTGTATCCCTTGGTGGGGTACGACGGATCGTCGCGTCCGTCGAAGTTCAGGTCGAACTGGCCGCCCACCTGACCGTACGGCTGTTGCGCGTCGGGCAGCAACAGCGCAGCGGGACTCCCCGGCTGCGGATCAGCCTTGATGTAGCGCGCCACCGGCCCGATCGCGAACCAGTGCCCAGCGCCGACGTTGAGGCGAATGGAGGGATGAACGAAGTACTCGTCGCGGCGCACCAACATCGTCTCGCTGTCAAGCAAGGGCGTGTCGTTGCCGAACCCCGGAAAGCGATCCGAAGCGAGGCTGGTTGCCATCGCCTCGATGGCGTAGGTCACCGCGGAATTCTCCGGCCGGACTTCGGCGTCGAAGTACCCGCCAAGACGGCTCGTGCCCGGTCCGTACAGCACGGACAGCGTGTACTTGGTGTTGTATGGGTTGTGACGGAATCCGTAATCGATCGCGGTGCGCGACAGACCCACCACCGCGCCGGTCCCATCGGCCCACCCGGCAGTCGGGCCGATACCGGACTTGCCGCCCCAATAGCGATGTCCGCCCTGCAGCTTCTCCTGCACGAACCCCTGGCCGGTGTTCATGAGGTCCTGGAAGCGACCGCGCCGCTCCTCGCACACTTCGTCGTCCTTGCCGTCCTTGTGGCAATCCTCCTCCTCGAACTTCGACTCGCGCTCCTTCTTGGGCTGGTACGTGTAGTACTCCTTCTCGTTCACCGTGGTCCCCGCGGCGCGCACGAACTCGTTCTTTCCGTGTGCGTCGTAGAACACCGTGGTACCCTTGCCGCCAACACGCGCGGAGTCGGCGAGCACGTCGTCACCATCGCCACCGACGACGCGGAGCTTGATGCTCCGGTCGGCAGCGCCTCGCACGATCACCCGGTCGTCGCCCTCGTACATGTAGACCCGGATCTCCTTGGTCTCCGTGGGGATGAACGTGCGATCGAACGCCGCGCGTCGACCCTCCACGGGCTTCTTGACCTCATCCTCGCTGAAGAGGCGGACGGTCACCGACCCGTCGGCGTGACGGTCGACCACCGCGAGGTCGTCCTCCTCGCTCGCGAAGATGTCGACCTCGCGGCTCACCATCGTGAAGTACTCCCATGCCCGTGCGCGCAGGCCCGCGCGCCGCGCCTTGAGCGTCGCGATCACCTCTTCGCCGTTGACATCGAAGTGGCCCTGCGGCGTACGGTTCACTGCCTCGCGGATGGTGGCGTCGTCGAGCGTCGTGGTGATCGCGGTGACCACGGAGTCCCAGGTGCTCCACGAGAGGCCGGCGAACACCGAACGGTCGAACTCGCGGGTCATGAACGTCATCGCGCCGACCTTCGGGATGTTCGTCTTGAACGCCTGCACCTTCGGCAACGAGCTCCGTGCGACCCCGACCATGAAGCCGTTGGCGTTCATGAACGAGTAGTCGCGGTCACGCGGGATCGGCCGGTAGGTGTCGTAGTCGCCGTTATCGAACCGAGCCCAACGCAGTTGGTCTGCGCCGCGGTCGGTGTCGTTGATGAGGAAATCGATGAGGCGCACGGTGAGGTATTCACGCGTGTTGATCTCGCGATCGAGGCTCTCCTCGAGTTCCTCGAGCACCTTGTCGGAGCCGTCGATCGCCTCCGCACCGAACGAAACCTTTTCGCTGTTCTCGGCCTCCTCCGGACGGAGTTCCATCTGGCCGAGCTTGCCCGCAAAGTCCTCGCGGAATTCGCCGAGGCGCGCGTCATCGGGCATGCGATAGAGTGTCGGGACAGCCTGCAGCAGGCCGAGCCGTTCCTGGAATACGGCGACGGCGAGATGCGCGGTCGGGTGGAACGCGCTGCTCTGATCCTGGATCACCGCGCCGACGGGAGTATGGGACAGGTCGTCGGGCAGCGCGTTGTGGGTGTCCTTGTCGGTGGACCGGAACACATACGTCCGGCCGTCGGCGCCGTGGAACCGGAGTGTCTTGCTCTGGTTGCCGCCCTGCTGGAACGGGACGATACCGCCGGCGTAGCTCCCGAGGTCGAGAACCGGGACGGCGATGGGCGCCGACCACACGTCGCGCCAGTTCGAGCCGGCAAACATCCGCACGAAACCGTTGACGTCGTAGTGCGATCCTGCGACGACAGTATCAATCTTGGCCTGTGCAGCAAGCGCTCCGGGCACCAAGCCCGACGCGAGGGTCGCCAGGATAGTCAACTTCCATCGCATCGGCACTTCTCCGGGGTTCACGTCAGTACTGGCGGGCCATGCGGGCAGGGATTGGCTGCCGACGCGCGGATCCGCCGTCCAGTCCTACTTCGACGTCTGGCTCGGTTGTGCCATGCACGTTTGAGAGGGGCGGCCGGGACGGGCTCAGCCGTCGAACGGCTTGCCGAGCACCAGTTCGAGTACACGGGCGAGGTCGTCGTTCGAGTAATAGGAGATGGACAGGAGGCCCCGGCCGCGGCGCTTGGCCGTGAGGCGGACATCGGTGCCGAGGTGCTTGCGAAGCGCGTCCTCGATCCGCCGCGCATCGGCGCTCGCCGGCTTCTGCGCGGCTGGTTTCTTCATCATGTTGCGCGGGCGAGCCGACTCGGGGGCGTCGCCGCGGACCCGCGACTCGACCTCGCGCACTGACCAGCCGTGGGTCACGGCGTCCGCGGCGACGCGGGAAATCGCCGCTGCATCATCGAGGCCGAGCAGTGCGCGACCGTGACCTTCGGTGAGCTGCTTCTCCTGCAACATTTCCTGCACGTCGGCGGGAAGCTTGAGCAATCGCAGTGTGTTGGAGACGGTTGATCGATCCTTGCCGACCAGGCGTGCGACCTCCGCCTGCGGAATGGAGAACTCCTGCATCAGGCGGTGATAGCCCAGCGCTTCATCGAGTGCAGACAGGTCGTCACGCTGCAGGTTCTCGATCATCGCGAGCGTGAGCGCCGTGCGATCGTCGAGCTCGCGCACGATCGCCGGGATCTTGCTCCAGCCCAGTGCCTGCACGGCACGCCAGCGACGTTCACCGGCAACGAGTTCGAAGCGCGCACCGACGGGACGCACCGAAATCGGCTGCAACAATCCCGATGCATCGATCGATGCGGTCAACTCGGTGAGTGCGTCGGCGTCGAACGAACGGCGCGGTTGCCACGGGTTCGGGCTGATGGATGTCACCGGCACTTCGCGGAGCGTTCCACCCTGTTCGACGACGTCGCGGGACATCGGGCCGAGCAACGCCTCAAGCCCGCGACCCAGCCGCTTCTCGCTCATGTTGTCGCCCCCTTCGCCGGACGCGACAGGGCGTCGGTACGCTTGGTCAGCTCCTGGGCGACTGAGAGGTAACTCTTCGCGCCAGCGGACTGGAGGTCATACAGCAGGATCGGCTTGCCGAAGGACGGTGCCTCCGCGAGACGGACGTTGCGCGGAATGACGTTCCGGAAAACTTTCGGGCCAAAGTACTCGCGCGCCTCGGTCACCACCTGACGAGAGAGGTTGAGCCGGGCGTCGTACATGGTCAGCAGCACGCCATCAATCTGGAGGTCGGGATTGAAGTTCTGCTGAACGAGTCGTATCGTGTTGAGCAGCTGAGAGATACCCTCCAACGCATAGTATTCGCACTGGATCGGGATGATCACTGCGTCGGCCGCGGTCAGGACGTTGAGGGTGACAAGTCCGAGCGACGGCGGGCAATCGATCAGGATGAACTCATAGTCCGCGCTCACCGCCTCGAGCGCCCGGCGCATCACCTCCTCGCGCCGCTCGATGTTGATCAGCTGAATCTCCGCGCCGACCAGATCCTGGGTGGCGGGGAGGACATGGAGGAATGGAAGCTGCGGATCCGTCCGGACGACGCTCGCTATCGACGCACCTTCAATCAGCACATCATAAAGCGAGGCAACGACTTCGGCCTTGTCGACCCCAAGTCCGGAGGTTGCATTGCCTTGGGGATCGGCGTCGATCAACAGCGTTCGCCGCTCCGCAATGGCGAGAGAAGCCGCGAGATTCACGGCGGTGGTGGTCTTTCCGACTCCACCTTTCTGATTGGCAATAGCGATGGTACGGGCCATCGAGAATCTCGTTGGTGGCGGGACGAGCTGCAGATGCACCAAGATACGCGTTGGCTGCGAGCAGGAGAAGGCGCGTAGGCACAAACAGGGCACCAGGGAGTGCGAATGGCGTCCATTGTTTCACGTGAAACGGAATGAGCGGCGGCTCAGGGAGGGCTAAAGGGCCTAAGCCCGTGTTTCACGTGAAACGCTGCGGCCCCGACTCACCACCGCGACCAGCAGATGCTGAAGATCTGCCGGAGATATCCCGGGAATCCGTCCCGCTTGGGCAATCGTCATCGGCCGAACGGTATCGAGCTTCTGCCGAGCCTCGATCGAAAGCCTGTCGAACTCGAGATAGTCGAAGTCGGGGGGAAGAGGAGAGCCTTCAAGTCGCTGGAGTCGAGCCACTGCGTCGCGTTCACGGGCTAGATACCCCGCGTACCGAATTTCGATGGCAGCCCATTCGGCGTGGTCGGGTTCAACCGGCGCTCCCGCCGCGCGCAGCGCTTCATCGAGGACTACGCCCGGGCGCTTCGCAATCTCAACCACCCGGACGGCCTCGTCGAGACCGTTGGTGCCCGCGGCGAGCAGTAGCGGCGCGGCATCGCGGGGGGTGATCACCGTATCAACGGCAAGCTGATAGACCCGTTCCTCTGCCTCCAGCCGAGCTTCGGCGGTGCGTCGCTCGGTATCGGACCAGAGGCCGAGGCGGGTGGCCAGCGGCGCCAACCGGCGCAGGGCGTTGTCCTGACGGAGAAGGAGGCGGTGTTCGGCGCGCGACGTGAAGAGTCGGTAGGGTTCGTCGACGCCCCGGGTCACGAGGTCGTCGACCAGGACCCCACAATACCCTTCATCCCGCCCGATGCGGGCCGGCTCGAGATCGAGCGCGTGGGCCGCCGCATTCAGGCCGGCGACTACACCCTGGCCCGCTGCTTCTTCGTATCCTGTGGTACCGTTGATCTGGCCGGCCGAGTAGAGGCCGGGGACGTCGCGAACCGCGAGGGTCGCGTCACACTGGGTGGGCGGGAGGTAGTCGTACTCGATGGCGTAACCCGGGCGGGTCATCTCGACGTGCTTGAGCCCCGGCACGAGTCGCAGCATCGCGAGCTGCACGTCGGGCGGGAGCGAGGTGGAGAGGCCACCAACGTACAGTTCCGCCGTGTCCCGGCCCTCCGGCTCCAGGAAGACTTGGTGCCGGGGTGCGTCGGGAAACTTCACGATCTTGTCCTCGACGCTCGGGCAGTATCGTGGACCGGCGCTCGAGATTGATCCACCGAACAGTGCGGACTCTGCGAGATGTCGGCGCACCAGATCCTTCACCGGCTCGCCAGCCCAGGTCAGCCACGACGGTACCGGGTCGGGATGTGGCGCCCGTTGGTGGAACGAGAACCAATAGGGCTCCGGATCGCTATCCTGGCGCTGCATCACACCAAAATCAACGGTGCGGCCATCGACCCGCGGCGGGGTCCCTGTTTTGAATCGTTCGACTGTAAGTCCAAGCGCTGCAAGATGTTGTGAAATTTCTACGGCTGGTGGTTCACCAGCCCTGCCTGCAGGCGTGGTGAGGTGAGTACCCACGTGAATCTGGCCACGCAGGAAGGTGCCGGTGGTGATCACGACTGCTCGGGCGTGGAATCGTCGGCCGTCGCTCGTTACAACGCCGGTTACCCGATGGCCTTCGAGGAGAAACTGAACCGCGGTTCCCTGCACCAACTGGATCGGGTGCTTCGACGGGACGGTTTCCAGGAGCTGGCGGACGGCGCTGCGGTAGAGCGCGCGATCGCACTGCGCACGCGGGCTCGCGACTGCCGGTCCCTTGCTCTGGTTGAGCATGCGGAACTGCAGCATCGCGCGATCGGTGGCGCGGCCCATGATCCCGCCAAGTGCGTCGACTTCGCGAGCAACGGTACCCTTGGCAATGCCGCCGATCGCGGGGTTGCACGACATCTGTCCGATGGTCTCGAGTTGCTGCGTGAGCAACAGCACGCGCGCACCACGACGCGCCGCCATCGCGGCGGACTCGGCGCCTGCGTGGCCCCCGCCGAGAACGATGACGTCGTGATCGTTGCGCATGGGGGAAGTATAGAGGAAGTCGTCAGTCGTCAGCGGTGACCAGCGTTGCGGATCCGAGGATCGCATGACGACCCGTCACGACGACGCACCCCTCACGCGGCCTCGGGCGCGGGGCGCTCCGTCAGGCGGCTCGGTCGGTGCGCCGTCCCACGGCGCCCTGCCGAATCGTAGCGCTAGTGAGTGTCGCGCCGTCGCGCCCTTCGCGCACACCGTCGGACCGGAACTCGCTCGCTCCGCTCGCTCAAACAGCCGGTCCTCCTCTGGCCGACGCGCCCGTACCTCGCCGCCGTGGAGGTTCACGCTTTCCACTGGGTAAGCGCAAGCGTGCTCGCGGCGCGCTGCGGCGGGAGGACTTCTCTTCCGCGCGCCCCCGCCGCATGCACCATTCGCTTCCCGAGGGAAGCCGTGCCGCTGCGTGCCCGCGGAGCGGGCCGCAGCGGCGGAAGGCGACGAGGGAAGCGAGGCGCGCGGAGTAAGTCCGACCAAGCAGCGGGTCGCGGCCCGCTTGGCGTTTTCCGAAACCCTAGACTGCGTGACGGATCCCACGCCACCCACTGTCAGGGCGTGAACTACCCTGCGCGCACCCAGCGGAAGAGCTCGCCCAATGATGGCTTCTTGCCGTACATCAGGATGCCGGTGCGATAGATCCGCCCCGCAAGCCACGACACCGCGACGAGTGCTGCGATCATTGCGCCGATCGACAGTGCGAGTTCGTGCAGCGGCACCGACGCGAGCGACCAGCGCACCGGCATCACGAACGGCGAGAAGAACGGTACGTATGACATCACCATGCCGATCCCGCCAGTTGGATCGTTGATCATCGCGAAGACGCCGAAGAAGCCGAAGACGATCAGCATCATCACACCGCTGGCGTACTGCTGGGTCTCCTTGACGGAGTTGCACATCGACCCGATCGCGGCGAAGAGCGCACCGTAGAGCAGGAAACCCAGGGCGAAGTAGATCAGGAAAACGACCAGCAGGTCGACTGGCATCGTCGGGATCGGCATCTGCTGCATCGCATCAGGGCTTACGCCCGCCAGCGACGCGAGCCGACCACGTTGAGACGTCACGAGGAAGATCGTGGTGCCCCAGATTCCCATCTGGAGCAGCCCGGTGATGCCAACGCCGAGCACCTTGCCGAGCAGCATCTGGAATGGGGTCAGCGACGACGCGAGCACCTCCATGATGCGCGACGTCTTCTCCTCTACCACCGACGTCATCGTCTGCTGGCCGTACATGAACACGCCAAAGTACAGGATGAATCCCATCGCGTATGCAATGATGAAGGATGCACCGCCGCTCTCGCCGGTGGCCTTGCCGTCAGTGACCTTGTGGGTCGAGACATTCACCCGTTCCATTGCGCGAGCGACCACTGCCGGTTCGATCCCGCTTTGCTCAAAGCGGGTGCCGGTGACTACCTGCCGCAATGCGCCTTCGAGACGGCCCATTGCCTCGGGCGACCCGACGTTGGTGCCGTAATACTCCAGCTCGCCAGTGGTGAGCGCGTCGTCACGAATCACGAGTACGCCGTCGAACGAGGGCGTCTCACTTTTCTTGCCGAGGCCGGTGAGCGCCACCAGTGAATCGCGCACGGCGTCGACGCGGTCGGGCGCAGCAATTCTGTTCACTGTATAGCGTGGGGTTGCGGACGAATCATCGCCGAGCCGCTCCATCGCCATGTGTGACTCGATGCGTGCGCCGACATCGCTGGTGGTGCCATCGACGATTGCCACTCGCATGCTGCGGCTGGTGCCGGTCATCATCATTGCGGGGATGACCATGATCGCGACGAAGAAGACCGGGACCAGAAGCGTGGAGATCACGAATGACCGGGTGTGCACCCGGGCCACGAACTCGCGACGGATCACTGCAAAGGTCTTGTTCATGATGCGGCCCCCCCATTGGCTTCGCTACGGTGCGCCACCTGTGCGTCGCCCACCTTGGCAATGAAGATCGACTGCAGCGACGGCTCGACGATCTCGAACCGGCTCAGGCCCACGCCTTCGCTCACCAGCAACGCAAGCAACGCTTCTGGATCCGCCCCCTCGGTCATCTCGACCTCGGCACTGGCACCGTAGTCGTCGGTGCGGGCAACCAGCGCCGGGTCCGCCAGGACGCGGAGCGCCTTCTCCTTGTCACGCGAGAACGCGAGCGCAATGTGCCGCCCGCCCGCTTCACGCTTCACCTCCGCCATCGTGCCGTCAACCACCTTCTTCCCACGCGCGATGATCACGACCCGGTCACACATCCGTTCGGCCTGTTCCATGATGTGCGTCGAGAAGAGGACAGTGCGCCCGTTGCGTGCCAGGTCGACGACTACGTCCTTGAGCACCTGGGAATTGACCGGATCGAGCCCGCTGAACGGTTCGTCGAGGATCAGCAACTCGGGGTCATGCAGCAGTGCGCCCGCGAACTGGACCTTCTGCTGCATCCCCTTGGAGAGATCCTCGACCTTCTTGTCGGCCCAGTCGGCAATCCCCAGCCGGTCGAGCCAGGCCAGCGACCGCTTCTTCCCGTCGGCCCTGCGGATTCCCTTCGCCTCTGCCAGGAAGACGAGGTGATCGAAGACCTTCATCTCCTTGTAGAGCCCGCGCTCCTCGGGGAGGTAGCCGACCCGGTCGAGAGAGCTCGCGGCCGGTGCCCTTGGTTCCGAACAGCTTCACCGTCCCCTCGTCGGGCTCGATGATGTCCATGATCATCCGGATCGTGGTCGACTTCCCGGCGCCGTTGGGGCCGAGAAGGCCGAAAATTCCGCCAGACGGGACCTCCATCGAGAGGTCGCTCACCGCGGTGTGACCGGCAAAACGCTTGGTGACGTGATCGACGTGTACAGCGAGGTGGGACATGAACCAGGGCTCCGGCTGTGGAGGATCGGTACAACCTAGTCCTGTCGCGAAATCATCGCATTGAGGCCGACCGACCGCCCGCTGAAGCGGGGGGTCGGCAGCTGGCCGGGGGTGCGTGCCCAACGTGACACGCGTTACCATTTCGCATGCCCGCCAACTCTCCCCGCCGAGTTCTGTTCGCGTCGCTGGTCGGGACAGCGATCGAGTTCTTCGACTTCTATATCTATGGGACAGCCGCGGTCCTGGTCTTCCCGCAGCTGTTCTTTCCGAGTGCCGACCCCACGGCGGCGACCCTCGCATCGCTCGCCACCTTCGCGATCGCCTTCTTTGCGCGGCCGGTGGGTGCGGCGCTCTTCGGGCACTTCGGCGACCGAATCGGGCGCAAGGCGACGCTGGTGGCCGCGCTGCTCACCATGGGCGTCTCGACCGTGGCGATCGGCCTCCTGCCGAGCTACGACTCGATCGGGATCTGGGCGCCGCTGCTCCTGGCGCTCTGCCGATTCGGTCAGGGGCTGGGACTCGGCGGTGAATGGGGTGGAGCCGTCCTGCTCGCGGTGGAGAATGCGCCCCCGGGCAAGCGCGCCTGGTACGGGATGTTCCCGCAACTCGGCGCGCCCGTCGGATTCTTCTTCTCGGGCGCGATCTTCCTGCTGCTCTCGCAGGGCCTCACCAACGAGCAGTTCCTGAGCTGGGGCTGGCGGATTCCCTTCCTGGGCAGTGCAGTGCTGGTGGCGGTCGGGTTGTATGTCCGACTCGCGATCACCGAGACGCCAGTGTTCGCGAATGCCGCGCCCGAGCGCGTCCGGCTTCCGATGCTGTCGGTCTTTCGGCATCACCTCCCCGTTCTCGCGGTCGGCGTACTTCTCTCGCTCTCGACCTTCGTGCTGTTCTACGTGATGACGGTGTTCACCCTCTCATGGGGGACCGCCGAGATGGGGATCACCCGCAACCGCTTCCTGCTCTACCAGCTCGGGGGCGCGGTGGCGTTCGCGGTCACCATTCCGATTGTCGCGATGCTCGCCGAACGGGGCCGTCGAGTAGTGGGAGTCTGGTCGAACCTGCTGGTGGTGGCGTTCGGGCTGGCGTTCGCGCCGCTCTTCAATGCGGGCGACACCGGGGCCTTGGTGATGTCGATCGTCGGGATGGGGTTGATCGGCGCGGTGTACGGGCCGCTGGGCACGCACCTGTCGGAGCAGTTCCCGACCACGGTTCGCTACAGTGGCACCGCGATCACGTACAACCTGGGCGGGATCCTGGGGGCATCGCTGGCGCCCTACGCCTCCATCTGGCTCGCGCGTAACTACGGCCTGGCAGCGGTGGGATGGTACATCGCGGCGTCGGGCGCGCTGGCGCTGGTGGGAATTGCGCTGGTGAGGGAGACGCGGGACGCGGAGTTGTAGGAAAAGAGAAGAGCGGCTTTGACCGGGCCAGCGGCGAGGTACGGGCGCGTCGGCCAGAGGAGGACCGGCTGTCTGAGCGAGCCCAGCGAGCGAGTTCCGGTCCGACGGTGTGCGCGAAGGGCGCGACGGCGCGACACTCACTAGCGCTACGATTCGGCAGGGCGCCGTGGGACGGCGCACCGACCGGGCCGCGTGACGGACCTCGCCAGAAACCTATTGACACTCCCGGTTGTATATGCGGAGATTTCGTTTGCGGGTCCCTCCCCTCCCCCCGAGGTCCCATGCATCGCTGCGCGCCTTCGTGCTCCTGGCTGTTCTTGTCGCGCCCGTCACCCTGCGCGCCCAGGATAGGCGCCCGCCCCCACCTGCAGCCGACACGACGTCGGCGCTCCGCCTCTTCCTCGACTGCGCCTCGGTCGGCTGCGATTTCGACTTTCTGCGAACTGAGCTCACCTGGGTGAGTTACGTGCGTGACCGTACGGACGCGCAGGTCCACGTCATATCCACCTCGCTGGGCAGCGGTGGGGGTGGTTCGGAAGTGACGCTCAAGTTCGTCGGGCTGAAGGAGTTCGCGGGCCTCAATGACGAGATCAGGTTCAGCAACAAGCAGGGAGCAACGTCGGACGAGACGCAACGGGAGTTCACCCGCAATCAACTACAGTGTTCCACGAGACAACACGCCGCAGGCACCGCATTCCTGAACGGCGAGTCGCAGTCGAAGTCACGGTACCTCAACGGCAACATGTCAGCGAGCCGAGTCACCGAAGACTGGAAGTTTCGCGCGACATTCTCGGGCAACTCCAACAAGAGCACCTACGACCTGGGCGACGGCGACGTGTATGAGGCCGACAGCCACAGCTATTACGCCAGCGGGCTGCTGGTCAAGTCGCTAGGTCCGCACCTCTCGGCGGGCGCCACCTTCAGCGGCAACAGTTCCACCCAGCAGAACATCGATCTCGCCATGCGGATCGCGCCGACGATCGAGTACGACTTCATGCCTTACAGCGAGTACACCCGCCGACGTCTTATCCTTGCCTACAGCCTTGGCGTCGTCCGCTACGACTACACCGAGCCAACCATCTTCGGAAAAGACTGCGAGACCCGGGCCTTCGAGACGCTCTCACTCAGCTACGCGACCCGGACCACGTGGGGCAGTGCCAATATCGGAGTTTCGGGGTCGAACTACCTGAGCGATTTCAGCCAGAACTCGCTGGGCATCTACGGCGGGACGAACATCCGGCTGCTCAAAGGGCTTTCGTTCAATATCAACGGGTCGTACAACCGCGTGCGCGACCAGATCACGCTCTCCGCCGCGGGTGCCTCGCAGGAGGAGATCCTGCTCCGCCTCCGCCAGCTCCAGACCAACTACCGGTACTACACGTCGGTCGGGCTCAGCTACACCTTCGGCTCGGTGTTCAACAACGTCGTGAACTCGCGGCTCGGGAACAGCGGTGGTGGGGTCGATTTCTTCGAGTGACACCGCTCGTGCATCCGAGTCCCCCGCCTCGGAATGCCACTGGCGGAGGGGGGGGGGGGGGGACATGTAGCTTGCGCCTCACGACACCCCCCCCTTCGAGGACCGAGGTTCCAGTGCGCTCATTTTCGTTCGGTATGTTTGTCCTGCTATGCAGCTTTCTTTCAAGCTGCACCGTCGATTCACCTGCCTCGCCGGAATCAGAGCGCGCCCTGCTCGCAGTAAGCCCGATGTGTCAACAGGGATACTGCGTTCCAGCAGAGGATCCGTATCCAGATTCAGCAGGCGTGTTCATCAACACGTATGACGAGCTGGAGTGTTTTGACGGAGTGGAGAACGACGTCGACGAAGATGGAATCGGAGATGCGTGCGAGTTCGCGCTGGCGCAGGCATTCGCTCCGCTGATGAATTTTTCGTATGGTGACGACGTCAGTCGTGAGCCCAAATGGGCTGTGAGGTACTCGGACGGCCTGGTTTACATCGCCTACTTCATGGCGTATTACAACGACGCGGGCGTTCAAGGAAACTTCCTTGCATGCGCTCGATTCGTATTGTTCTGCGATGCACATTGGGAAGACTCAGAGGCGATACTTTTTCGTGTGACGTACGTCTCGACGACACAGCATTGGTTGCTCGTTGACGGTTTGTTGTCAGGTCATGATGGCTACAACTTGATTGATTCTCCATTTCCGAATGGGCATCCATATGCATCCGGCATCGGCTACGGAGACAAGTTGGGCGGCTATCCCATTGTATTCGTTTCGGAGAACAAGCATGCGAATTATGTCAGTGACAGCGAATGTGATTCAGGCGGCAAAGGAAATCTTGACAACTGCAGTACCTCGCTGAGTCCTGCACGGCTCGAGATCTACGGCAACGCCAACCTAGGTGGCTACGCGCACCAGTTCGTGGATTGCGTGTATTCTGGAAGTCCGTTCTACTCAAGCAATCAGGAGTGTTTCTGGTCGGGTTCCCGCTTCGGCGGCTGGCAGGGGATCAATCCAGACTCTGACCCATATCGGGATCGCTTGGCGGATTTCGGATTCATCCCATGACAATGCGACATCGAACTGCCCTCGCGCTTCCCTCGATGCGGAGTCATCCATGTTAACCCTGAGCCTGATGCTCTTCGTACTGGCCGGGGGCCCGACCAGTTCGCAATCCATCGGCGTCACGACTCGTGTGTCCCCTCGCGCCGGACCGACGATTCAGGCCGCGCGGGCGGGCATGTCCGCGATCGACGCTCGTGCAGCGGAAACGACCGTTTTGGTCGTGCAACCGAATCAACGCAAAGCTGCGGTGGCCGGGGCCGTCTTGGGCGGGGTTGCCGGCCTTTGGGTCGGTCTGACATTCACGCCCGACAGCGGAGGGGAAGTGAGCACAGTGATTCTCATCATGGCCGTCGGTGCCCTAGTAGGATTCATATCTGGCGCACTGATCGCCGGGCCTGGATAGACGCCGACGCGAAGCGCAGAAGTGTTGCGCAGGACGCCCGCGTACCTGAGCGCACCTTCATTCCGGAGCCTGACGTGCTGACACTGACCTTACTCCTCGGGTTGATCGCAGGGCCGACTAGTTCCCCAGCCGTCGGCGACACCAGCCCAGTCGCGGTTCGTTCGGGGCCGACCCTACAAGCATTACGGGCTGGCATGTCACAGACTGGGGCATCAAAAACGCGGATCATCCCCACCGCAGTTCAAGGTCCGCAACGTCAAACGGCTGTAATTGGTGCAGTGGTAGGCGGCGTTCTTGGGCTTGCGGTAAGTGCCGCGTTCGCGGGGGATTCTGATTCCACCGGCGGCGGGGCCGGAAGTGTGTTGCTCACCACCGTTGGTGGTGCGCTTGTGGGCTTCGTTGTGGGCGCATTGATCGCGGGGCCGAGTTAGAAGCGAAGCCCGTGACGAACGGAGGCGTCGACGAAGGGTCGCGAGTCGTCAGTCGTTAGCTATGACCATCGTTGCGGCGAGGTACGGGCGCGTCGGCCAGAGGAGGACCGGCTGTCTGAGCGAGCCCAGCGAGCGAGTTCCGGTCCGACGGATGGACGGCGCACCGACCGAGCCGCGTGACGGAAGGTCGTGAGTCATTGGTCGCTAGCTGTGTCGCCGCAGGCCATGACCAGAGCGGCGGCCTAGAACTTCTCGACCGACCCGACCTCGTCGTTCGGCACAATCAGGAACTTCTCGCTGGAATCGAGCCCGAACTTCCGCTGACGTGCAAGCCACGCGTCGAGCGTGATGTCGCTGTCGGGCTCACGGATTGCAACATCCTTCATGGTCACGCCCCGGGCGGCGCGCTCGTGCCACCGCCCGAGGTACGTCCGCCCGCTCACGCCGGTCACGACCACGGTGACACCGTGGAGTTCGTCGTGACCGGGGTGGAACACGTGTCCGCTCACGCGCAGTGCTGCTCGAAGGCGTTCACCAGGTCACTGGCGATCTGGTCGGGCGAGCGTCCCTCGATCTCGTGGCGATGGACGAAGGCCACCACCTCGCCATCCTTGAGCAGCGCAGCCGACGGCGACGACGGCCGGTACTCGCCGAAGTAGCTGCGGGCACGCGCCGTGGCGTCGAGGTCCTGGCCGGCGAACACGGTGTAAACCTTGTCGGGGCGCTTGCCGGCGCTCATCGCCTTGGTCATCGCCGGTCGAGCGCCGCCCGCAGCACAGCCGCAGACCGAATTCACGAACACCAGTGCGGTGCCCTGCATGCCGCCCAGTGCAGTGTCGACTTCTTCCACCGTGCGGAGTTCCTCGACACCCAGGCGGGTGAGTTCGTCGCGCATCGGCTTGACCATCATTTCGGGGTACATCTGGTTGGCTCCTGTTGGTGAGTGTAGATCATCTGAACTGTTCAGGTGCTATGTGACGGCGTGACTTGAACAGGGTCACAGGTATGAGGTGACAGGTGCATCCGTCGCGGCCGCGACCCGTCGCGACCGAACCCGCTGTGACCTGTTGACCTGTTGACCAGTTCACCGTCACCCTGTTGACCGAAGCCCGCTACGCTAGCTTCACCACCATCCAACGCCTCCATCATCACATGCCACACCATCGTGGCACACTTGATCCGCATCGGGAACGCGGCCAGTCCCTCGAACGCCGCCAGCTTGCCGAGTTCGTCGGTGTTGCCGCCATCGACGAGCAACGCATGAAATCGATTGAACAGTTCCCGCGCCTCGTCGGTCGACTGGTCGCGCAGTGCCGCAGTCATCATCGACGCAGACGCGCGCGACACGGCGCAGCCGGTTCCCTGAAAGGCGACGTCGGCAATGGTGCCGTCGTTGGTCACCACCAGCTCGACGCTCACTTCATCGCCACAGAGGGGATTTCGCCCGTCCGCATGGTGCGTGGCGCCGTCGATCGTCCGGAAATTGCGCGGAGACCGGTCGTGCTCGATGATCACGCTCTGGTAAAGCTCGTTCATCCTCATCGAGCAAACACCGCTGCAGCGCGTTCCAGCGATCCGGCCAGCAGGTCGAGCTCGGCCGCAGTGTTGTAGGGCGCCAGCGAGGCACGGGTGGTGGCCGCAATGCCGAGCCGCCGGTGGAGCGGCTGGGTGCAATGGTGGCCGGCACGCACGCAGATGCCGTCGGCGTCGAGCAACGACGCGAGGTCGTGCGGATGCACCCCAGCCAGCGTGAAGGTGAGCACGCCAATTTTTTCTGCGGCGGTCCCCACCAGTCGCAGCCCCGGGATCGAGCCGAGCAATTCGGTACCGTGCGCCAGCAGGTCGACCTCGTGCGCGTGCAGCGCGGCCCGGTCCTGCCGCTCGAGCCAGTCGATCGCAGCCACCATTCCGATGACACCCGCGATGTGCGGTGTGCCCGCCTCGAACTTGCCAGGCGCCGGCGCGAACGTGGTGCGATCGAAGCCAACGGTATCGATCATGTCGCCACCGCCCTGCCATGGCGGCATCTGCGCAAGGTGTGCCGCCCTGGCCCAGAGGACACCAATGCCAGTGGGGCCGTAGAGCTTGTGCGCTGAGAAGCAGTAGAAATCGCAACCGAGCGCGGCGACGTCGACCGGGAAATGGCCGACGGCCTGCGCGCCATCAACCAGGACTGGCACGCCGGCGGCACGCGCCATCCGGCAGAGCTCGGCGATCGGATTGACGGTGCCGAGCGCGTTGGACACATGAACCACCGCGAGCATCGCCGGCCGCTGGCTCAGCAACTGCTCGCGCTGCGGCCATGTCGAGTTCGCCGGAGTCAGTCACCGGAATCGGCACGGTGCGTGCGCCGGCAAGCTGCCACGGGACGATGTTGGCGTGATGCTCCATCTCGGAGACGAGCACGGTGCAGCCGGACGTGATCGCGGGGAATGACCGTGCCACCAGGTTGATCGCCTCGGTGGTTCCGCGGACGAACACGACCTCGGAATCATTCGATGCACCAATGAACTTCGCCACGCGAGCGCGCGCACCATCGTAGGCCACGGTGGCGCGCTCGCTCAACTCGTAGACACCGCGGTGGATATTGGCGTTGCCCGACGAGTAAAAATCGGCGAGCGCACCAAGCACTGCCTGCGGCTTCTGCGTCGTGGCAGCGCTGTCGAGATAGACGAGCGGCTTCCCGCGGGACGTGCCGGCCAATATCGGGAACTCGGCGCGCAACGCGTCGACGTCGAGCGCTGTCGGCTGCACCGTGCTGGCCTCGCCTACCGCCGTGGTCATCCTGCTATCCGATCAGCGCATCGAGCTGGCGGCGCACCACGCCCTCGAGCGCCTCGCGCACCGGTGTCACGCTGATTTCCATCAGCACCTCGGCAGCGAACGCCCAGATGAGGAGTGCCTGCGCCGTCTTCCCACCGATCCCGCGTGTGGCCATGTAGTAGCGCTGGTGCTCATCGAGCTTGCCGATCGTGGCACCGTGGGTGCACTTGACGTCGTCGGCAAAGATCTCGAGCTGTGGCTTGGTGTTGACCTTCGCGTCGTCGGACAACAGCAGGTTGCGGTTGGTCTGCTTGGCGTCCGTCTTCTGGGCCTCGGGCTGCACGAACACCTTGCCGTTGAACACCGCACGCGACCGCTCGGCGAGCACTCCCTTGTACACCTCCCACGAATTGCAGTTGGGCTGGTCGTGGAAGACGGCGGTGTGATTGTCGACGAGTTGCTCACCCTGGGTGAGGTACAGGCCGTACAGCAACGTCTCGATGTTCGGCGCGTTGAGCCGGGCGTGCAGGTCGTGGCGCGCCAGCTTGGCACCCATGTTGAGGGTGAACGACCGGTAGTGCGAGTCACGATCCTGGTCCACGCGGCTCAGGCCGATGTGCCACCCCTTCGACCCTTCCCGCTGTACCCGGACATGCTCCAGCCAGGCGTTCTGACCGACCACCGCCTCGGAACAGGTGTTGGTGAGGTAGGAGGTGTCGGCGAGGGTGACGAAGCTCTCGATGATCGAGGCGCGGGCGCCGCGGTCGAGGACCGCGAGGACCCGGGGAGAGAGCACCGCGTCGTGGGCACCCCGAGTCACGACGTGGAGCACCTGAACCGGAGTCGGGAGCACCACGTCGGCCGGCACGTGCAGGAAGGCGCCATCGGCGATCAGCGCGGCATTGAGCGCGGCGAAAGGGGTCACCTCAGGGGAGGCATGCCGCCCGAGATGCGCCTCCACTTCCGGGCGGCCAGCGCTGATTGCCCCGGCCAGCGACCCGAACGTGGCACCACCAGCCAATAGTGGTAGTGATGACAACGACTGATCGACCACGCCGTCCACTATCACGAGCAGTGGCCAATCGCGTTGCCCGAAGAGGTACGGCGCGATGTCTTCGCGGCGAACGACCTCCGAATCACCGGCCGCCTTCCACTGTACGGTGCCGATCGGCCCGACCGGAGTGAATCGCCATTCCTCATCTTTCGACGTCGGAATGCCGACTTCAGCGAAGCGCTCGAACCCTGCGCGCCGAAGGGCGACCAGCCACTCCGGACCGTTGCCGAAATCGGGCTGGGAGGCGAGCTCGACCAGAGCGCCGGCCACTCCGCGCGGTGCGCCCGACGCCACCGGTGCGATCGCGGCTCCCATCAGGACACACCCGCCGGAGCTGCTGCCCCACTGGTGAGCCACTCGTACCCGCGCTTCTCCAGGTCGAGCGCGAGGGAACGGTCGCCGGAGCGCACGATCTTGCCGCCAGCCAGGACGTGCACCACGTCGGGGACGATGTAGTCGAGCAGCCGCTGGTAGTGCGTCACCAGGACGGTCGCGCTGTCGGGGCGCTTGAGTGCGTTCACGCCATCGGCCACGATCCGGAGGGCATCGATGTCGAGCCCGGAGTCGGTCTCATCGAGCACGGCGAGTCGCGGCTCGAGCACCGCCATCTGCAGGATCTCGTTGCGCTTCTTCTCACCACCGGAGAAGCCGAAATTGACCGCACGCTCCATCACTTCCGGTCCCCATGCCACGACCTTGAGCTTCTCCTCGAGGAGGTCGTAGAAGTCGATCGGGTCGAGTTCGTCGAGACCTCGCGCCTTCCGGATCTCGTTGTACGCGGTCCGCAGGAAATAGGCGTTGGTCACACCCGGGATCTCGACCGGATACTGGAACGCGAGAAAGACACCAGCCCACGCCCGTTCCTCTGCCTCCATGTCGAGCAGGTCCTGTCCGTCGAAGGTCACCGAGCCGGTGGTCACCTCATACGCCGGGTGCCCCGCGATCACCTGCGCGAGCGTGCTCTTCCCCGATCCGTTGGGGCCCATGATCGCATGGACCTCACCGGCATTGACGGTGAGCGAGATGCCATTGAGGATCGGCTTCTCATCGACGGAAGCGTGGAGATTGGTGACTTCGAGTAGCGACATGCTTGTGTAGCTCCGGTGTTGTGAATGCACTTTTTCGTACGGCAACCCTTAACCCTTCAACCCTTCAACCCTTAAACCCTTAAACCCTTACCTCAACCTTTCTACCCGACACTCCCTTCCAGACTCACACCCAGCAGCTTCTGCGCCTCGATCGCGAACTCCATCGGCAGCTCGCGGAAGACTTCCTTGCAGAAGCCGTTGACGATCACGCTGATCGCGTTTTCGGTGTTGAGCCCGCGCTGCTTGCAGTAGAAGATCTGGTCTTCTCCGATCTTCGACGTGCTTGCCTCGTGCTCGACATCGGATGACATGTTCTGCACGTCGATGTACGGGAAGGTGTGGGCGCCACACTTGTTGCCGATCAGCATCGAGTCGCACTGGGTGTAGTTGCGTGCGCCGGCCGCTTTCGGCATGATCTTGACCAGGCCGCGATACGAGTTCTGTCCGCGTCCGGCGCTTATTCCCTTGGAGACCACCGTGCTCCGGCTGTTCTTGCCCATGTGGATCATCTTGGTGCCGGTGTCGGCCTGTTGCATGCCATTGACCACCGCCACCGAGTAGAACTCGCCGACGCTGTCGTCGCCCTGCAGGATCACGCTCGGGTACTTCCAGGTGATCGCCGAGCCGGTCTCGACCTGGGTCCAGGAGATCTTGGCGGCGCGCATGGCCTTGCCGCGCTTGGTCACGAAGTTGTAGATCCCGCCCACGCCGTTCTCGTCGCCCGCATACCAGTTCTGCACCGTCGAGTACTTGATCGACGAGTTGTCGAGTGCAACCAGCTCGACCACCGCTGCGTGCAGCTGGTTCTCGTCGCGCTTCGGGGCGGTGCAGCCCTCGAGGTAGCTCACGGTGGCGCCTTCATCGGCGACGATGAGGGTCCGCTCGAACTGCCCGGTGTTGGCTGCGTTGATCCGGAAGTACGTCGACAGTTCCATCGGGCAGCGCACGCCCTTCGGGATGTACACGAAGGACCCGTCGGAGAAGACGGCGGAATTGAGCGCCGCAAAGTAATTGTCCGACGCCGGCACCACCGAGCCGAGGTACTGCTTCACCAGCTCGGGATGTTCCTGCACCGCCTCGCCGAACGAACAGAAGATCACGCCCGACTTGGCGAGCGTCGCCTTGAACGTCGTGCCCACCGACACCGAATCGAAGATCGCGTCGACGGCCACGCCGGAGAGCAGCTTCTGCTCGTTGAGCGGAATGCCGAGCTTCTCGTAGGTCTCGAGCAGCTTCGGGTCGACCTCGTCGAGCGACGCGAGCGGCTTGATGTTCCTTGGCGAGGAGAAGTACGAGATCGCCTGGAAGTCGATCTTCGGATACGACACATTGGGCCACGTCGGCTCATCCATCTCGAGCCAGCGACGGTAGGCCTTGAGGCGCCAGTCGAGCAGCCACTCGGGCTCGTTCTTCTTCGCCGAGATGAAGCGGACCGTCTCCTCCGACAGGCCCGGCGGTGCGGTGTCCTGTTCGATGTCGGTGACGAACCCGTACTTGTACTCGCGATTGACCAGTTCCTCGACTGACGAACCCATCAGGTTACCTCTCCTTGCGCGGCATCGAACGCCACGTGATACGTGCATGTGCCGCAACCGCCCGCGATGCGCGAGCGCCGCTCCACCGAGCCCCCGAACACATGAGCGAGGAACGCTTCCTCCGCATCACAGAGTTCGGGAAACCGCTCGGCGATGAATCGGTGCGGACAGTTGGATTCGGTGAGCAACCCGCCATTCTCGGCGTCGGCCCAGGTTGCCATGTATCCCTCGGCGTGCAGCACCCGAGCGATGACGGTGGCGCGCTCGTCGGGGGTCATCCCCGCCGTCTCGACCTGAAGCCGTTCGGCCAGTGCGCGATACTGCGCTTCGAGCAACGCGACGGCCGCACCACGACCTTCGGTGCGCACCACGTGATCGAGCAGGTCGGCGAGGGTCTGTTCATACCGGTGAGGGAACAGGGTGTGGCCGGTGGAGCTCAGGCGATAGGCATGGGCCGGGGCCCCGACGCCCTGATGGGCCCGGTCATAGCAGACGACGCCTTCGCTCTCGAGTTCCTTCAGGTGATGTCGTACCGCGTTGAGCGACACGCCGAGCGCGGCAGCCAGATCCTTCGCGGTGGCGCTACCCTCGCGCTTCAGGCACAACAGGATCTCGCCGCGCGGGCCGCGATGGCCCGGCGGGCCGGGCACTGCCGGCTCTGAATCGGTAGAGAAGACCTGATTCCCCATGGGGCGGCAATCCTACCGCTTTAGCCAGCCATAGTCAATTCGCGCCAATAGAATGGCGTAAAGGGTTGAAGGGTTCAAAGGTTCAAGGGTTGTGAAGGCTGAGAAGTTCACCCTCGAACCCTTGAACCCTTGAACCCTTGAACCCTTAAACCCTTGAACCCTTCAACCTTTCAACGTCGTCTGTCGTCGGCCACCATCCTCACCACCACCGAATCGCCCGCCATCAGTTCGAGGGCACGCCCGTTGATCCGATGGGTTCGGACCCTCTCCAGGAGCTGGGCAAAGCGGATTTCGAGCTCATTGCCTTGGGCGCACGCCATCCGGGTCATCGCCAACGGACCCAGGCGCAGCGAATCGCCCTTGACGGCGAAGCTCCCCGCAAAGCGATTGCACCCCCCGAAACCGCTGGCCCTGGGCTCTCCGGCCGATAGCAGCAGGGTGGCCGGTCGATTATCGGCGCCGAGGGGCGCAGGGCTTCGCTCGAGTTCGTCCAAGGTCCATTCGGTCCCGATCAGGGGCGCCGGTTCCGCTCCTGCAGCTCCCTCAGGAGGATTTTTCGGCGAGCAAGCCACGATGCTTGCGATCGTGGTGACGCCCAGCAATACGCGATTCATCGATTCCTCCTCATGGGCTAACCCTTCACCCCTTCAACCCTTCAACCTTTGAACCCTTGAACCCTTCAACCCTTAAAACCACCGCCCCAGCCGCACCAGCAGCGCCGTCCGGCCGTCGTCGTTCCATCCGTACTCAGCGCGCACTGGTCCGAGGGGTGTATCGGTCACGAATCCGGCCCGCACGCCGGCGAGCCAGCCGTCGGTTGCGAACAGCCCGCCGCCGCGGAATCCTCGCTCGTCGGCAGATTCCACCGAGTTCGAGACGTCGCCAAAGGCAGTACGGCCCAGCGCCCCGGTCACGCGGAACCGGAGCGGCCCGATCACCGGGACCGAAGCGGACAGCGAGCTCGATGTCTCGCGGTCGCCCCGGCGTTCTCCCAGGTGCAGACCCGGAAATCCCTCTTCGCCGCCGAGGGCGAAGGTTCGGTGCTCGGGGAGCTGGTCGCCGACACCGACGCGAACCCGTTGTTCCAGCTGGACGCTGCCCACCGACGCGCGCCACCGCGCCTCGCCCAGTGCCAGGGCATAGTCGGTGGTCCACGCGAGTTCGAGAGTGGCAACTCGATCGAGGGCCGAGGTGAGTTTCTCCGCGACAAGGCGGGGTCCGTATGCGGTGCGATTCCGTTCGACGCGGGTGATGAGATCGTTCTCGTGCCACCACAGCACCTCAGCGCCGAGTGTCAGCCGCACGGTTGGTCCGACATGCCGTTCGATGCCAGCGCGCAGCGCCAGTTCACGAATGTCGTCCGATCGCAACTCGACACCGTCGGCATCGAACCGGCGGACATCCTCACCCCCGATCATCAGGGTCAGCACCGGGGTGATGGCACGCTGGCCGAGCAGCGTCGGACGTCGCGCTGACGCACTGACGTCGCTGCGGAACTTGCCGACGGTGAGGATTGCTGCCGCCTCCACGCCTATCCCCGGGAGGCGGCGATCGACGACACCGCCCCACGCCCTCCCGCCGAGTTCGGCATCGAAGGCCACGGCGACACCGGCGCCGCGGCGTGGCAAGCGACGCATCTCCGGGCGGAAATAGGCCGAATCGCCGGCGCCCTGCGGATTCAACCAGAGCTCTCGAAACAGCTCGCGCTCGGTGAGTGCGTCGAGGCGCTGTTGCAGCGCCGGCAAGTCGAGCGTGATGGCTGCGTCGAGCGCCAGCGCCCGGCGGACGAGTTGGGTGCCATCACCATCATCAGGATCATCGACGACACCGCTCAGCCAACTCGGCAACAGGTTCACCTGACGCGAGGAGTCGGGTGCATCCGGTACGCACCGCCATGCTGGCACGGCGCGATCGCCCGCAGCCCGGCCGAGCTTGATCAGCGAGTCGACGGCCTGGACGGAGAAATCGAGTGCACTGAATCCGCGCACGTCGCTGCGGAGGTAGAGATCGGCGGCAGTGAGGATGTCGGGTGGCTGGCGGAAGAGCCAATTGAGGAGGCGATCGGCCACCACGAATGGCGACGAGAGGTTGAGCGAATCGTCAGGCGTTTCAGTGACGTCGCTGATGATCAGTCGCCGGGCACCTTGCCCGCGGGCGATCGCGGCCGGGATGTTGGCCGCCAGGCCGCCGTCGGCGAGGGTGCGCGTGCCGAGCTGTTCGGGCGGAAACACCAGCGGAATGGCGATGCTGGCGCGCACCGCCTGCGCAAGATCGCCGCTGTCCAGCACCACGACACCGCGGTCGCGCATGTCCGTTGCGATGACCCGGAGCGAGATCGGGAGCCGCCGGAAATCGCCGCGTGCGATCAGGTTGCCGCGAAGGAGTGCGCTGTTGAGGAGCGCATTCACGTCGGCGACCCGCACCGCAACGTTCTGCACGGCGAATCCCTGCGGACCTTCCTCGAAGACGAGTTGCGGCACCACCGAGCCCCACGCCGCGGAGCCCCGGGGAACCACCGTGCGGAAGGCGCGCGCGAGCGGCAGGGTTCGCACCATCGAATCGATTTCGCGGGCGCTGTATCCCGACGCGTAGAGTGCGCCGATCACCGCTCCCATCGAGCTGCCGACGACGAGGTCGGGGCGGATGCCCGCTTCCTCGAGCGCCGCCAGGACACCGACGTGCGCCATCCCCTTGGCGCCACCGCCGCTGAGCACGAGCGCGGTGCCCGCCGAGCACGCATTGGGACCGGCCTGCTGGCCCGCGAGGGTAGCCGGCACACTGAGGAGGAGGGCAGCAAGGAGCGCGGTGTGAGGGAGGCGCATCGCACCAAACGTAACGCGCTCGCGCCCACATTCCGCGACGACCGCGCCGGCCCCGAACGACGTGGGACTTGCGCGGTGCGGGTGGACGTTCCTACTCTAGCATCGGTGCAGCGGCTCCCCGCCCGCACCACTCCACCTCGTCACGAGACGGAAAGGTCCAGTCGATGCCGTACGTCATCACGGAAGCATGCATAAGTGTGAAGGATCGCGCCTGCGTCGATGTCTGTCCGGTGGACTGCATCTACGAGGGTGAGGAGCAGCTGTTCATTCATCCCGATGAGTGCATCGACTGCGGCGCCTGCGAACCGGAGTGTCCGGTGAGCGCGATCTATCCGGAGGAGGATGTGCCGGAGAACCTCCAGGATTACATCGTCAAGAATCGGGACATCTTCGAGTCGGACGATCCACCGGGGCGGCCCCGGAAGTAGCGCGAGGGGCAGACGCAAAGGTCGCTCCCACGGGGCCAACCAGATGTTCCTGGCCCCAGGGAGCGCCTTTAAGGCAGGCTGCATTCGATGGCGGCGGTGAACGGTGAAGTGTCACCAGGTCCGCCATCTCTCACGACGACTGACCACCCACCAGTTTCACACCTCCGCTACGTTTCGTGCCCACCCCCAGTGGAGGCCCGATGGCCCCGACGGTCGACTACATCCGGCACGCCGCCAAGTTGTCCCGCAAGATCTACCTCGACGGTTCGATCGGCGGCGAGGCGGCCCCCGACCCTGACTTCTACAAGACCCTCGCCAAGGCGCTCGAGGATATCGCCGATGGACTCGAGCAGGTCGCCAAGCGCCGCGAGTGAGCGAGCCACGCCTGATCGATCGCCCCGGAAACGTTCGCTGCCCTGCTCGGTGAGGTGGCGGGCGCGCCGCTGCTCGCCATAGACACCGAGGCCGCGTCGTTCCATCGGTATCTCGACCGGATCTACCTCATCCAGCTCTCGACTCGAGACCTGACGGCGGTGATCGATCCTCTGGGGGTGGGGAGCCTCGATCCCATCGGGAGCCTGCTTGCCGATCCGTCGGTGGAGAAGGTGTTCCACGACGCCGATTATGACCTGCGTCTCTTCGACAAGGAGTTCGGCTTTCACGCCGCGAACCTCTTCGACACCCGGATCGCGGCGCAGTTCCTCAACGAACCCGGCATCGGGTTGGGCGCCCTGCTCCAGAAATACTTCGGGATCACCGCCGACAAGCGCTTCCAGCGTGCCGACTGGTCGGCCAGGCCGCTCACCCCGCCGATGCTCGGCATACGCCGCGGGTGATACCTCGCATCTTTGTGAGTTGCGAGACATACTACGTGATCAGCTGATCGAGCGCGGTCGGATGGACTGGGTCACCGAGGAGCTCGGGCTCACTGAGCAAACCCGTTGGACCGGATCAAATGCCGACCCATACACCGGGTTCATGCGCCTCAAGGGCGCGAAGGCACTCGACCGTCGGTCGCTGGCCCTCCTCCGTGAGCTGTACGTCTGGCGAGAGGAGCTGTCCTCGAAACTCGACCGTGCCAGCTTTCGTGTCGCCGGCAACGAGGTCCTCTTCCAGCTCGCGCAGCACCCGGTGCGGACCCCGGCGGAGTTGGGACGGGTACGAGGGATTGGTCGCGACACGCTGGAGCGTCGCGGCGACGACATCCTGGCCGCGATCGAGCGAGGGCTTGCGATACCGGATTCGGAGCTGCCGAAGGTCGAGCGTCAGCCGCGCCGCGTGATCGATCCGGCGTACGAGGCACGACTCGAGGCGCTCAAGCGGGTCCGCAACCGTCTCGCCACGCAGTACGAACTCGCCCCTGGTGTCCTCTGCCCCAATGGAACCCTCGAGGCGGTCGCACGAGTTGTACCGGAAGACCTCGACGCATTGGGAGCCATTCGCGAGGTTCGCCGTTGGCAGGTACGCGAGTTCGGTCCTGAGATGCTCGCCGCGCTGACGGAACCAGCACCTGGCTGAGCCCCGCATTTTCGACACCGCTTTCGAAAGGAAACAAGATGTCAGTTGTCACGACCGCCGAGATCGCCCGCAAATCGTTGCGGGCCGTCAAGGACCCCGAGCTCGGCCTCAACGTCATCGACATCGGGTTGATCTACGATGTCACCGTATCGGAAGAGGGTGCCGCCCGGGTGACGATGACGCTGACGTCGCCAGGCTGCCCCGCCGGGGCCGAGATCATGGAAGATGTACGGCGCACGGTGGCGGAACTGGAGGGGATCACCGCAGTCGATGTCGACCTGGTGTGGGAGCCCTACTGGACTCCGGAGCGCATGGACCCGCGGGTGCGGGCCTTTCTCGGCAACTAGGGCCTAGTCGGCAGCGCTGAAAGGCGCGGCACACGCATCGAGTGCCCGACGTGCCGCGTCGGACACATCGGCACGCACGAGGCGGAGTTGCGTGAACGAGGAGCCGCGGGTGTGCGGTGCGTAACTCCTGTTGGTGAGCAGCACGACAAAGAGGTCGGCCTCGCGATCGATCCAGAGCGCGGTGCCGGTCCAACCGGTGTGCCCGAATGTCGTTGCGCTGGCGCAGCGCCCGAACGCCGACGGGCTGCCCGTGGTCGATACTTCCGGCGTATCCCAACCCAGCGCCCGTGAGCCGCTCTGCGGGGTGCGCTGGAAGAACTGCAGCAGCGTGCTGGCGTCGGCCCACGGGGCCGAGAGCGGGGTGATGCGCAGCCACGACTGGGCGAAGCGCGCCACATCGAGGCCGGTGGAGAAGAGACCGGCGTGACCCGCCACGCCGCCGAGGCGGCGGGCGTTCTCATCATTGACCTCGCCCGACAGACTCTTCCCGCGAATCAACGCAGTAGGCACCACGCGCACCTTGTCCTTCGCGGTCGGCCGGTACCTTGTCGCGCGCATTCCCAGCGGGATGAACACGGTCGCCTCGGCAAACTGGTCGAGGGCCTGGCCACTCACGCGTTCGATCACGAGGCCGGCGAGCATCGCGTTGAGGTCGCTGTAGATCGGTGAGGTACCCACGCTTCGCTGCAACGGGATGGCGAAGAGGCGCGCGATTGCCTCCGCCGATGATGCGCTGCGGTAAAGCTGCGCGTACGCCGGCAGGCCGCTGGTGTGATCGAGCAACATCCGCACCGTCACGCGTTCCTTGCCGGTACCCGCGAACTCCGGGAGGTATGTCTGTACCGATGCATCCAGGTCGACACGGCGGTCGGCCGCGAGCACCGCAAGGGCGCTGGCGGTGCCCATCACCTTGCTGAGGGATGCGAGATCCCAGAGCGTGGTCTCCGGGTCGGGTACTGACGACTTGGCGCTCCACGTGAAGTGGCCATAGCCCCGGGCATACAGAATGGTGTCGGCGCGGCCCACGACGACCACCGCACCCGGATACACGCCGCGCGCGATGCCGGCACGCACCGCGACATCAACGCCGCCAAAACGGCTTTGTGCGTGGAGCGGTGCGCCGGTGATACCGAGCAGTGCGAGCAGGAACGTGGTTCGCAGGGAAGTCTTCATGAACAACCATGACGAACAAGGGCCACCTGGAGTGTCACGTCATCACGGGGTGCGCAGCGGGCCGTGCGGCACGGAGTAGAGAAGGAGGAGCGTTGCCTGGTCGCGACGCGACGGCGCATCCTGTGGCGATGACCGGAACATGGCGTCATCATCGCGGGATGAATGTGGGAGACCGAGGGCGTGTCCGATCTCGTGCACCGCAACGCGACGTCGACCATACGGTGGGATCACCACCGAATCGCGGCCCTGCCGAAGCGCGAGCGTGATGTTGGCACTGCGAATCTGGCCGTCCTGCCCCCATGCGACGGTCGTCGATCCGGTCTGGGCGGAATCGATGAATGGCACCCACTGAATGGTGACATCGGCGGGGCCGTCAGGTACCAGGCGGAGGCCCAGCCCCGAACCGTTTCCCTGCCACGCTCTCACCGCACCCCGGACATCGTCGGTCGCCGTCGGATCCCAGCCTGGCATCATGGTGTCGATCACCATCTTCACCGCGAGTTCACGGGCGCGCACATCGGACCATCGAATGACGATTGAATCTGTTGTCGCAAGCATCGAGTCGAGATAGACCCGACCCCCCTCTCGCTCGATCCGCTGCCGAACCGCCAACCGTGCGCGCAGGTCGATGGTGGGCGTGCCCTGCTCGGGACCGACACTTCCGGGCAGGATCTCGACATAAGGTCGACGGTTCGGTGCATTGCTCGGGTCGGCGGCAGCGGTGACGGGCACGACACCCGACGATGCCCTGGCCCGCTCGTCGGGCCGCAGGAGCAGGTCGGTTGCAATCAGTCCGCCGACGATGATCGCGAGAATGAGTGGAAGTCGTGGCATCATCCTTCAATATCGGCCGGATCACCTCGATCGTGCGAGGGGGGCGCCATGTGCGCTGGCGTCACGACTGCCGTGTCCGTACCATTGTGCCGTGTTCGAGTACTTCGGGCGGGCGCTGGTCCGCTGGCGATGGGTCGTGGTGGCGACCTGGGCGGCGATCGGCGTCGTGGCGGCATTTCGTGCCGGTCACACGGTCGAACGACTTGACGCGCGCGGCGGCGCCGTCGAGGTCACCGAGGCGCGCATCGCCGATTCGCTCCTGACCGAACGATTCGCACGTCCACTTTCCGAATACTTCGTGGTGACCCTGGAAGGGCCCCCGGGGATCACCACCGGGGCACCGGGGAAGGTTCTCGACGCCCTCATTGAAACGGCGGTCGCCCAGCCCTGGGTGCAGGGCGTCATCTCGGCGCGTTCCGCCGACGACTCGACGTTCACCGGCCGCGACGGCCGGAGCACCTTCTTCCTCGCGGCACTCAACGTCGACCGTGATTCAACGGCCCGGCTCGTGGTTCCGATGCGTCATGCGATCGACTCCGTGATCCGCCGGATGCCCGACCGCGATCTCTACACGGTGCGGCTCACCGGCCGCGCGCCGCTCGATCTCGACGTGCGCACCACGAGCGCCGAGGACGCGACGCGCAGTGAGCGAGCGGTCCTGCCCATCACACTCGTTCTCCTGATCCTCGCGTTCGGTGCACTGGTGGCTGCGGTGCTGCCGATCGTGGTGGGAGTGATGGCGATCGCGATCGCACTCACCGTGGTCGGAATCCTGGCGCAACTGATGCCGATGTCGGTGTTCGTCCTCAACATGATCTCGATGATCGGGCTGGGCGTCGGCATCGACTATTCCCTGCTCGTGGTCACCCGATTCCGGGAGGAGATGGGGCACGGACTCCGTCCATCGGAGGCAGCCGTGCGCACCGTCGCGACGGCGGGTCACGCCGTGGTGACATCGGGAATGACCGTGGTCGTGGGCTTTGCCGCGCTGCTGCTGACGCCCCTGCACGAGACGCGGAGCGTGGGCGTGGCCGGGCTGGTCGTGGTGGCCGTGGCCGTGCTGCTCTCCACCACGTTGCTGCCGGCGGTGCTCGCGATGCTGGGCCCGACCATCGACCGGCCGAAGTGGCTGGCACGTCGACTCGCCTGGTATCACCGTCCGCAGATCTGGGAGCAGTGGGCACGGTCGCTCTCGCGCCATCCGTACCGGGCACTGGCGATGGGCGCCGGCGCCATCGCATTGCTCACCGCGCCGCTGTTCCTGATCAAGGTGGGCCTGCCGAGCCGGGCGTGGTGGCCGGTGCAGACGGAAGCGGGGGCGGGGGTGCAGGCGCTCGAACGGATGGGGGCATCGGGATACATCCAGCCGGTTCGCGTGCTGATCGACTTCCCTGAGGGCACCGATGCGACGTCGGCCACGGCCCTCCGCGGGCTCCGGAAGCTCTCTGATTCGCTCCGGGCCGATCCGCGGGTCGCCGACGTCAAGTCGCTGGTCGACATCTCGCCGGGCAGCGGGATTCTCGAATACTCGTTGCTCTACAGCGAGCCGGACACCGTGCGGGCGCGCTATCCCGACTTCCTCGATGCATACCTCTCACGCGACGGCCGGGCCACGCTGGTCGATGTCGTCCTGCACGACACCACGTCGCTCACCACCGGCATGGTCGTGGTGCGTGACGTCCGCGAGATCATCAGTGGCGAATCGATCCGACAACTCAGGGGCACCGAGGTGCATGTCGGCGGGTACATCGCCGGCGCCGTCGATTTCCAGAAACTCCTGCTCGACCGCTTTCCGCTCATCATCGGGCTGATCCTGGGCGTCACGGCACTGATGCTGGCCATCGTCTTCCGCTCGGTGCTGGTCCCGATCAAGGCGGTGTTGCTCAACTCGCTGTCGGTGGCTGCAACCTTCGGGCTGATCGTGCTGGTCTTCCAGTACGGCATCGGCGCCGCAACTCTTCGGGATCGACGGGGCGACATCGGCGATCTACGTGATGGTGCCGGTACTGGTCTTTGCGGTGGTGTTCGGGCTGTCGATGGACTACGAGGTGTTCCTGCTGGCACGGATCAAGGAGGCGTACGACCGCACCGGCCAGAACACCCTGGCCACCCGCGAGGGACTCTCTGCCACCGCATCGGTGATCACGTCGGCCGCACTGGTGATGATCGTCGTGTTCGGCAGCTTCGCCTTCGCGCGCATCCTGGTGGTGCAGTTCATCGGCTTCGGGCTGGCGGTCGCAGTGCTGCTCGACGCCACGATCATCCGGATGGTGCTGGTGCCATCGATCATGCAGATCGCGGGCGAGTGGAATTGGTGGCCGGGAAACAGGCCAAGAAAGGTTTAAGGGTTCAAGGGTTGAAGGGTTTAAGGTTTAAGGGTTGAAGGGTTCTTGGGTAAGAAGAGCACCTCCCATCCTTTCAACCCTTAAACCCTTGAACCCTTGAACTCTTGAACCCTTTCAGCTTTTCAGCTTTTCGCCTCAATCCAGTTCCCGCCCGTCCCCACGCTGACCACCAGCGGCACCCTCAACTCTGCGGCGCCTTCCATGTGCTCGCGCACCAGCGCGATGGTGGCATCGGTTTCGGCAATGGGGGCCTCGATCACCAGTTCGTCGTGTACCTGCAGGAGCAATCGACCGGAGAGTCCCGCGGCCGGGAGGGCGGCGTGGATCCGGATCATGGCGAGCTTGATCAGGTCGGCCGCCGAGCCCTGCAGCGGGGTGTTCTGGGCAGTGCGCTCCCCGAAGGAGCGCATGTTGAAGTTGCGGTCGTGGATCTCGTTGATGTAGCGGCGGCGTCCGAAGAGGGTCTCGACATATCCCTGTTCACGCGCGATCTCGACCTGTCGATCGAGGAAGGTGCGCACGCCGGCAAAGCGGGTGAAGTAGTCGCCGATGAACTGCTTCGCCTCGTCCATGGTGATGCCGAGCTTCTTCGAGAGCGCGAACGGTCCCTGACCGTAGATGGTCGCGAAGTTGATCGTCTTGGCCCGGCCGCGCATCTCGCTCGTGACGGTATCGGCAGCAGCACGCCGAAGATGATCGCAGCGGTCTCGCGGTGGATGTCACCGCCGCGCCGGAACGCCTCGATGAACGCCGGATCTTCAGAGAGGTGCGCCATCAGGCGCAACTCGATCTGCGAGTAGTCGGCCACGATGAACGTGGAGCCCGCGTGCGGGACGAAACCCGCGCCGGATCTCCTCGCCACGCGGGGTGCGTACCGGGATGTTCTGGAGGTTCGGGTCGTTCGACGAGAGCCGGCCGGTCTGCGCACCGACCTGGTTGAACGAGGTGTGGATCCGGCTGGTGGTCCGATTGACGCGCGTCGGCAGCACGTCGACGTAGGTGCTCTTGAGCTTCTGCAACTCGCGGTAGCCAAGAATCAGCCGGGGCAACTCGTGCCCCATGTCGGCGAGTTGCTCCAGCACCTCCGCGTCGGTCGAGGCACCCGTCTTCGTCTTCTTGAGAACCGGCAGGCCCTGCTCCTCGAAGAGGATCGCGGCGAGCTGACGCGGGAGAGTTGATGTTGAGGTCACGACCACCGGCAGCAGCCTGGATCTCGGCCTCCAGCACAGCGAGGTCCCGCACCAGCTCGTGATCGAGCTGCACGAAGTGCGGGGCATCGATCGCGATCCCCGCCCACTCCATGTCGACCAGCACCGGAATGAGCGGCATCTCGACCGTTGCGAGCAGTTCCGAGAGTGCCTGGCGCTCGAGTTCGGGAACGAAGCACTCGTGCAGGGCGAGCACCGTGGCGCTGTCGGCGCCGCAGTACGCTGCAGCCTGCTCGACGGGAACCTCCGCGAACGGGATCTGCTTCTTTCCCCGGCCGGCGAGGTCGGTGTAGAGTGTCATCGTCCGGCCGCAGAACTCGATCGACAGCGAATCGATCCCGTGCGAGCGACGCGAAGGGTCGAGGACGAACGATGCCAGCATCGAGTCGAACGCAAGGCCGCGGACCGTGACCCCGGCGCGGCGCAGCACCTGCACGTCGTACTTGAGGTTGTGGCCCGCCTTCGGTACCGAAGCATCCTCGAGCAGGTCGCGGATCGGGGCACAACGTGGATCGTCGAGCGGCGGAAGGTTCGGGATCGCCGGTCCCGAGCGGTCTGCACTGTCCTCGCCAAAGAGATCGCCGGCAGGCGGCCGATGTCCGAACGGGAGATACCACACCTCGGTCGGCGTGATCGCAAACGACACCCCGATCAACTCGGCGTCGTGGGGCTCGAGCGACGAGGTCTCGGTGTCGAACGCCACCAGGGAAGCCTGTCGCAGCACGCCAGCGAGACCGGCGAGTTCGGCCGGGTCGCTGACGATGGTGACATCGACCTCGGGAATCGGCGGGGCGGCGGTGGTGGTCATGTCGGCATTCGCCGCAAACGATTCGGTGGGCGGCACCAGCACCGGTGCACCCAACGCATCGAGTCGGTCCACACGGGCCATCAGTGAATGGAACTCGAGTTCGTTGAACACCTTCGCCAGCTCCTGGCGATCGGGCACACCGGGCACCAATGCCTCGATGTCGAGATCGACCGGGACATCGCACTGGATCGTCACGAGCCGCCGTGACAGTCGGGCGAGGTCGGCATACTGGGCAAGCGCCTCGCGCGGGCGCTTCTGCTTGATCTCGCCCGCGTGTGCCAGAAGGTTCTCCAGGTCGCCGTACTCACCCAGCAGCTGCACCGCACCCTTCTGCCCGATTCCCTTGACCCCCGGCACGTTGTCGGATGAATCGCCGACGAGCGCGAGATAATCGATGACCTGGTGGGGTGGGACACCGAGGCGCTCGGAGGCATTCTCCTCCGTGACCCAGGTTTCCTCGACGCCTGCCGCGCCGCCACGCCCGGGATTGAGCAGCGAGATGCGGGGCGCGATGAGCTGATAAAAATCCTTGTCACCAGATACGATGACAGCATGCAGGCCGGCGCCTGCGGCGCGGCGGGCGAGGGTGCCGATCACGTCGTCGGCTTCATACCCGTCAACCGTGGCAAGCGGGATCCGGAACGCCGCAAGAAGCTGCGTGACCCGCTCGACCGAGCGATCAAAATCGGCCTGCAGCTCGTCGTCGAGCTTTTCCCGCGTCGACTTGTACTCAGGGTATTCGGCGGTGCGGAAGGAGTCACCGGCGTCGTTGATCCAGACCACATGGTCGGGGCGATACTGCTCGCGAAGTCGGAGGAGGAAATTCGTCACTCCCCACGCGGCCGACGTGTTCTCGCCCTTGGCCGTGCGAAGCGGGCGGCTGATCATCGCGTAGAAGGCGCGATAGATCAGGGCGTAGCCGTCGATCAGGAAGAGTTGCGGCGGGGTGTGGTTGGACATGGATCAAGAATACAACGAGAAGCGAGAGGCGAGAGGCGAGAAGCGCCAGATCCGACTCGCTTCTCGCTTCTCCCTTCTCGCTTCTCGTCTACCGCCGCACTCGACTCTTCACTCTTTCGAACTCCGAGCGCGACTGGGGAATCAACCGATACCGACCGAAGCCGGTCTCGTCCTGGAATTGCAACGTCACCCGGAGGTCGTTGTAGCGACCAGACAAGGAACCGGCCCTGCTGGCGCGGCGTGGCGTCGTACGTCTCGTCGGGGTCGCCCAGTGCGATGAAGACCTCGCCGCGGTCAGTGCGCCAGCCGGCGATTCCTTCGTCGCGGAACCGCGTGTTGGCGAGGGCAATCCGCGCGAAATACCGATCCAGCGCCTCATTCTCGGGCGTTGCCGGGTTCGGGTCGGTGACGCGGTAAAACTCACGCCAGCGATCGGCGCGCTCACCCGCCGTCGCATTCTTGAGGCCGTTGACCTGTTCGGTGTGGCCGAAGTAGCGGAGGAGGCCCACGAGGTCATCGAAGTTGGTCACGACCCAATTCTGCGAGAACGACACCAGCGCAGAGGTGCGCTGCGCGGAGGTTCCCTCGCCCAGGATGATCTCGAGCTGTCCGAGCGGAGCGGCCTCTGGCGCGAGGCGAATGATCTGGCCCTCGATCTCGCGCGCGCCGGTGAACTGCACTGTGTTGCGGTAGATCACGCTGTCGCCCTCATCGCGTACCTCGAGCGGCACCGAAGCTGGTCCCTTGAAGCCGACGCCCTCGATGTAGATGAGGAGTGTGTCGCCACCGTACGCCACGGTGCCGCGTGAGTTGAGGATCACGTTGAGCGAGTCACTCCGGTTGCCGCGTCCGGCCACCTGGTACGCGAGGGCCGGCGACGTCACCGAGCCCGGCGTAAACGTCGGCGCGACCAACGACTTGGTCGCGGTGCCAGTGGTGGTGTTGCCGATGTCGCGAATCCGCACGGTCACGTTGTACGTGCCCGGTGCAAGCGTGACGTTCTGCTGCAGCAGGATGCTTTCATCCGTACGGAGTGTTTCCTGGAACTGGGCGACTCGCACCGCCTCGTCACGGGACACCGTGATCGCGGGCCCACTGACGGGGCGGAATTCGTAGTCGACGTGATACCGCGCGCCGTAGCCATCGCCGTCTCGCTGAAATGACAGCGCCCGGTTCTCCAGCGACACGCCCACGATCGCCATCGTCGAATCGTTGCGGCCTGGGAAGAACGCGACGGTACCGATGAACGGCACCCCGCCGGTCGACACGAGGCGGCCGAGTCGGGTGTACATCGCCCCGGGGTTGAACAGCTCGGTGAGGGTCTGCTCGGCGTCGGGGCCGGACGGGCTGCCGACCCGCTGCCAACTGGTGCAGCCCGGCAGGGAGAGGCTCAGGACGGTGGCTGCAGCGGTGACCACACGCATCGGCCGAAGGTTGCGAGGATCCATGATGGATAATAGGACGTCCGGGGCGCCGCCGCTTGCGCTTCCGCCATGGAACGCGCTGCGGTATCTTGGTGGATCCCATGGCAAAAGATCCGTTGATCGGGCGCACTGTCGCCGGCTACACCCTGATTCGGGCGGTCGGCGAGGGCGGCACCGCCGAAGTCTACCAGGCACAGCATTCTGAACGCGGCACCGTCGCGCTCAAGGTGCTGCGGCCGCGTCTCGCCGGCGACCCGGTGGCCATCAAGCGATTCCTTCGTGAGGCGGAGTTCGGGGCTCGGGTGGTGCATCCCAACGTGGTGCGCACCTACGACTTCGGTGAGGAGGACGGCGTCCAGTATCTCGCGCTGGAGTGGGCGCCCGGTGAGCCGCTGGAGACATTCCTCACTCGATCGGGGAACCTCACGCCGCCGGTGGCTGCCAATATCGTCCAGCAGCTGGGCAACGCCCTGGAAGAGGCCCACAAGGCGGGCATCATCCACCGGGACCTCAAGCCGGCGAACATCATGTACGATCCCGAGGAGCAGAAGGCGCGTCTCCTCGATTTCGGGATCGCGCGGGACGCCGAGTTGCCGGCCGAGGAGCGGCTCACGAGGGCGGGGTTCTTCGTGGGGACGTTGCAGTACGTCTCGCCGGAATCACTGTCCGGTGAGTTGGTGGGCGAGCAGGCTGACGTCTATTCGTTGGCAGTTATCGCTTACCAGATGTTGACAGAGGTCACGCCGTTTCCGGGGAAGAACCCTCGTGAACTCTTCCAGCAGCTTCTCACCCAGGACCCGATCCCGCTCAATCAGGCCGCCAAGGGTCTCAAGTTCAGCACCAAGCTCGAAGAGGTGGTGATGAAGGGCCTGGCACGCGAGCCGGCCAAGCGGTGGAAGACGGTGACCGACTTCACGGGTGCATTCTGCGACGCGGCGCACGCGGAACCGGAGAAGAAGGGATTCTTCACCGGACTGTTCAACCGCGGTTGACGGTGTCGGCGCACGCTGACCTGCTGGCGCTGCTGCGCGAACGATCGATCCGGTTCGGCGAGTTCACCCTCGCCTCGGGTGCCACATCCTCCTATTACATCGACTGCCGACTCACCACCATGTCCGCTCGCGGGCAGGTACTGATCGGCACGCTCGGGCTCGAAGCGATTCGCGCTCGGGGGTGGGCGCCCCACAGTGTGGGTGGGCTCACGATGGGCGCCGACCCCGTGTCGTATGCCATTGCACGGGCGAGTGCTGACCGTGGCCCCGTGGTCGACGCCTTCTCGGTGCGCAAGGAAGCAAAGGACCACGGCACAGGCCGGGTCATCGAGGGCAACTTCGCCGCGGGTGACGAGGTGGTGGTGATCGAGGACGTGATCACCAGTGGCGCGTCGGCCTTGCGGGCGGCGGCCTCGGTGCGCACCGCCGGCGGCGTGGTGCTTGGTGTACTGGCGGTGGTCGATCGAAGCGCCGGCGGGCGCGAGCGGATCGAGGCCGAGGGCTTCGCTGTGGTGTCGTTGACCAACGCCGTCGAACTGGGACTGGCATAGCAACACCGGAACGCCGCGACGTAGGACTTTCCCTACTTGTTGGACCCCCGGGCCATCCCTAGACTGACACCACCCCTGCCATGTCACGGAGCAGCTCATGCCCGAGCGCGACCACCACATCTCGCTGGCGGACGCCGTTGCGCTGGTACGCCGTCGCAATCCGACAGCCGACGAACCGCGGGCGTGGATGTTCTCCCGCAGCATCATCGACGAGATCCTGACGCAAGAGAAATGTGCGGGGATGCGGATCTATCGGGCGGGCAACGGTGCCGACAGCACGGTGGTTCTGGTGGGGACCGACCCGGATGGGAACGATCTCAGTGAGGGCGTTCTGGCTGAGCATGCGTGGCCGTGCCCGCCGATGTGTCCGGATGCCTCGCCGCTCGGATGATCTATTTCATCATTCCCATGGTCTACACAGCGTTGTCGGCAATTGTTGCAGGCGTCGGCCTGTGGCGTAGGCACACGAGCCGCCTCGCCGGCTGGGTCGCTGCGTGGTGCGTCATGGTCGCCCTTGGCAACGTCGGGGGCCTCGCGGTGTCGTACAGTGGCTTCAACTCCCACTTCATCGGCCACGGCTACATGCTCCTTGCGACGGCGGCGCTGGCCGGTATCGCCCTGGTCGCGTTCGCCCCGAAGCGGCAGTGGCAGGTCGCCGCAGTGATCGGTGCCGTCGCGGTGGGCATCACCTGGACAATCGGGGTCATGCAGCCCGGCGCGATCGAGCTGTTCCCGAAACTCTCGGGCCCACCGGCATATCTCTACGGAACGCTGGTCGGATTCGGCATGGTCGCGATGGGTCTGCGCGATACCACCGTTCCGCCCGCCGCCAACGCGATGGCGTGGATCGGTGTGGCGTTCGTGGTCTCGCACTTTCCGACCATTGCCATCAACCCGGTGGCGCACATGCTCCTGGCTGCGGAGAGTGATGCTCTCATGGGTGTGCTGATGACATCATTGGTACTCGAGACGATCGGGCAGATCGTGATCCTGCTCGCGTTCACCCGCCGGGGCATTCGGTGGACGGTGTAGTCTGGGTGGTGGTGATCACCGTGGTGGCCGGCCTCATCGCGGCGCTCGTGATGACCTGGGCCGTCGGGTCGGTGCACCGCGATCGTGAGCGCGCAGCGGTCGACTGGGGGCGGCGCGTGCTGGCGGCACAGGACGAGGAGCGTCGCAGTATCGCGCGCGAGTTGCACGACAGCGGTGGTACCGGAGTTGATCAGTCTCGACCTCGCGCTGGTGGGAACAGCAAGTGGCGATGGCACGGCGTCACGAATCGCCGAGCGGCTCCGCAATATCAGTCGCTTGATGCACCCTGGGGTGGTCGATCATCTCACCCTCGATCAGGCGCTGCGCCATCTCACGACCGCAGCCGATTGGCCGTTCGTCGTCGTGCTTGACGCCGAGGACACCGAGGGCCTTGCCGACGAAGCCAAGCTGACCGGGTATCGGATTGCGCAGGAGGCGCTCACGAATGTTCGTCGGCATGCCGGGGCGACAATGGTAGGAGTCACCGTTCGGGCAACCGAAGCCGGGGTGGTGATGACAATTCAGGACGACGGTGCAGGGTTCGAGGTCCCGGCGGCAAATACGCTTGCATCACTCGGGCTCCGAGGTATGCAGGAACGTGCGCTTGCGGTGGGCGGGCAATGCACCGTGGCGAGTGCCCATGGGGTTGGCACGACGATCACGGTCACCTTATCGAGGGGCATCTAGTGAAAGGCCGACCAGCACACATCCTGGTGGCAGATGACCACCAGATATTTGCCGAAGGGATCGCGCGAATCCTTCGCGACCAAGGCTACATCGTCAGTATCGTCACCCAGCTTTCGGTGCTCGAGGGAACACTGGCTGCGGTGCGACCCGACCTGTTGATACTCGACCTGTCGTTCGGACGGGATTCGGCGCTCCCGCTTCTCAAGCGTCTTCGGATACGGCGGCCGTCGCTCAGGGTAATTGTCCTGTCGGCGCGTGACGAATCCGTCATCGTCGAGGCGGTGGAGCAGACGGGCACCGCCTACCTCACCAAGACGCTGGCATCGACGGAGTTGCTCGCGCTGGTCAGGGTGGCATTGACCGACGGTCCGACGCCTTCGGTGCGGGCGGCGGGCCGGATTCCACCAAATCTCATCGTGGGGGCGGTTCCGCTCTCCAGGCGCCACATGCAGGTGCTGCTCGGTGTGCACCGCGGCGAGTCCAATTCGGAGATTGCCGACTCATTGCAGGTCACGAGGAAGGCAATCGAACCCCACCTGCGCGAGCTGCGGAAACGGATTGGGGTGGGATCGCGGGCGGAGTTGGCGCGGTGGGCGCAGGAGCATATCGAGGAGCTGCGGGGGTAGGCCGAAAAGGTGATGCCCTGCGATGGTTTTGCCACGGTGCAGATCACTCCACCGTTGCCACGACCCCGGGAAGTTCCACCCCGAGCGCCGCGGCGCGCGCAACGACAAACCCTATCATGGCAACCCAGAGGCCGGTGTTCTACCACCAGCCGATCAGCGGCAACGACACTGCGATGAAAACCAGGCAACTCACGACGCTGGCATTCCGCATCGCCCGTGTCGCGGTGGCGCCGATGAATATTCCGTCGAGCTGGAATGCTGCCCAGCTCAGTGCGATGTAGGCCGCCGTGAAAGGCAGGAAGGCCTCGGCCATCTCGCGCACTGCCGGCAGGGTGGTGAGACGGGCGATGATCCACGGTCCTGCCAGCAGCGCGACGCCGGCGAAGGCAAGCGCGGTGAGGGCCGCGACTTCGGTTGAGCGCCCCATCGCACTGCGCAGCGCCTCACGCTGACGGGTGCCCACCGCACGGCCCACCAGGATCTCCGTCGCGTTCGCGTAACCGTCGAGGAGGTACGCGCTCAACGCCGTCAGTTGCAACAGCACGTGATTGGCCGCGAGGATCACCGGGCCGAACAGCGCGCCCTGGTTGGTGAACCAGCCGAACCCGAGCAACAGGAAGAGCGTCCGGATCATGATGTCGGTGTTGGCACCGATCATCGCCCGGGCACGGGACATGTCACGGAGGCGCACGGTGGGCCACCACGGTTCGTCGTCCCGCCGCTCCTGTCGCAGCACCCCGCGCAGGAGCCAGAGACCGATACCGACCGCGGTCCACTCCGCCAGGGCGGTACCGAGCGCGATTCCAGCGACGTCCCACCCGAGCACACCGGCGAAGAGGATGTCGAGGAAGATGTTCAGTCCGTTGAGGACAAGCTGTACCACCAGCACCTGCCGGGTGCAGCCGAGCCCGATCAACGCGCCGGTGACAGTGAACGTCGCCAGCGACGCGGGAGCCGCCCAGATCCGGAGGTCGTAGTAGTCGCGCGCGAGGCGCTCGACCCCTTGGGGTGCGGACAGCAATTCGAATGCTGCCCACGCGATCGGTACCTGTAATACGACCAGCACCAACCCGAGCCCTGCGGCGAGGATCAGGCCGCGCGCCACCGTGGCCCGCACCTCCGCGCTGTCTCCCCGGCCAGCAGCCTGAGCGGAAAAGCCGGTGGTGCCCATCCCGGAGGAACCCGAAGGCCCAGAAGAGGAACGAGAAGAGCAGTGCGCCGAGGGCGATCGCGCCGAGGTCGGCAACGGAGCCGGTGTTGCCGATGACCGCGGTGTCGGCGAGCCCCAGGAGCGGGATCGCGGCATTGGCCAGGACGATCGGCCATGCCAGCGAGAGGATGGTGCGGCGGGTGACGGGGACGGACATGGAACGGAAGTCTAGTTCACGTCGCCCCGGCTGCGATCACTTCCTCCAGAGGACGCGACTGTCAATGTCACGAACATGGTGCCCTCGGTGGAATGGCGGCGGGCCAGGATCACCTGCGAAGCTCATCGCCCTGCAAGGTCTTTGTAAGCAAACGCGATACCGGGGAGCAGGTCGATCCGTGCGACGTTGCCGTTGTCGATTTCGTCAACCAGGCGCTTGATCATCCCGGCCATTCCTGCAACATGGCCGGGAGGAGGCGCTGCAGCGTATGCTTTGCCGTCCGGCCAGTTGGCCCAGTAGCCCGTTCCCCAGTCTTCGATGACATAGAGTCCCCCGGGAGCCACGTGGCGCCACAACGCCTCGAACGTCGCCCATGAAGCGGCACCAAGGTGAGAGGCATCGTCAATAACCACGTCGAACGGACCCCACTCCATGCCGATCCGATCAAGTTCCGAGGTGTCGGTCTGATCGACCTGGCGGACGATGACCTTCGGATGCAACACTTGGGGTGGCAGCGCGATATCAACACCGATGACGTGTTCGAGTGTACCCCAGAGGTCACACCAGAGCAGCAGCGAACCTCCATTCTTCACGCCCACTTCGAGAAGGCGCCTGGGGGCCGCGATGCGCTCTAGGTAGTGAGGGAGATACCCGCTCTCATATTTGTCCGTGTCATGGAGTTCTGCCACCTCGAGAATCCCCCCAGCGCTCGGTTGAAAAGATGCGGCGGCTTCGGTCACCTTTTGCGTGCAGCGGCGAGGGCGATGGCCGTTGCCACCCAGGCGCCTCAAGCGCATCACCCCATTCGCTACCGGCGATCATACTCTATCTTTAGGAACATCGACTCGCCACCGGGGGAGGTTGGCCTGAAATATCTCGACCGCGGGCGCAACGGCGGGTTACGGCCGCCCGCACCCGCCAATGGAAACGCTCCATGACCCCGATCCTGCGATGAGCCGCGGCCCGAAGGTCTCGGTCATCATCCCTTGCTACAATCTCGGCGCGTTCCTCGACGAGACTGTCGACAGCGCGCTCCAACAAACCTATCAGGATCTCGAGATCGTCATCGTCAACGACGGCTCGACTGACCCGGCGACCAACGAGCTCCTTCGCGACTACCGCCGACCCCGCACTCGGGTTCTTCACACCGAGAACCGCGGGCTTGCCGGCGCACGCAACATGGCCATCAGCGCCGCGCGCGGAGAGTATATCTGCGCCCTCGATGCCGACGACCGACTCCATCCGGAGTACATCGAGAAGGCCGTGGCCATCCTCGATGCTGATCCCGACGTGGCGTTCGTGTCCTCGTGGCTGGAGACGTTCGGCGACGAGCAGTGGACCTGGAAGCAGGATCGTTGCGACCTGGCGACGTTGCTCGGCGAGTGCACCGTCTGCACGGCGGCGTTGGTGCGCACATCTGCCGTGCTCGCGGTCGGCGGATTCGACGAACACATGCCCGATCAGGGGTACGAGGACTGGGACCTCTGGATCAGCCTGGTCAAGCGAGGCTTCACCGGGACCATCATTCCCGAGGTGATGTTCTACTACCGTCGGCGCGCCGGCTCGATGAGTTCGATCTGCTGTTCGGGAGACCCCCACCAGCGCCTGATGCGCTATCTCGTCGGCAAGCATCATGAGAGTTACGATCTGCACTTGCTGGAAGTCCTGGGGCGGAAGGACCGCGATACTGCGGAGGTGCTGCGCGAGAACCTGCAGGCCGAGCGGCACATCCAGACCTGGCTGGAGCCGGAGGTCGAGCGTCGACGCGAGGAACTGGCCTCGCTGCGCAGGAAGCTCCAGAGGGCGGAGGATGAAAGCGCAGTTCGTGAACAGCGCGACCAACTCGCCTCCCGCGTTGCCGAGCTCGAGCAGCGGATGGCGGACGAGGAGGCCGGGGGTCACCTCGTCGCGCGCATCGCCGAACTCGAGGATCGGATAGCTAGCGGTGGTCCGTCGGCTGACGACGAACGCACCCGCCTGGCAGATTTGGCCGACCAACTTTCCCGGAAGTCCTGGGAGGCTGACAGCATGCGCCAGTCGCGAAGCTGGAAGCTCACGGCTCCCCTGCGCATCGTACACGACATGGTAGCCCGGCTGCTCGGTCGAACCTCGTGACTCCATCCGTATCCGTCGTCATGTCGGGGTCGTCCGCTGAGTTGCAAGGGGCGCTGGACAGCCTCAATCGACAAACGAACGGGCCGGTCGAAGTGGTCGTCGTGGAATCGCCCAATCGCCGACTCACCGCGACCACCCGGGAAATGCTGGCCGCGCGGGGCGTGCCCGTCGTGGACGATTCGCCGGGTGCGGCTGTCGGCGCGCTGCACAATGCCGGAGTCCGGGCCACCCGGGGAAGCTGGGTCGTCATCCTGGATCCGCACGACCGGATCGATCCTGCATATCTCGGGCGCACGGTCGCGATGGGCGAGGCGGCGGAAGCCGCATTCGTCACGTCCGGGAGCCAGCTCCCCGGTGGTGCAACAGGTGAGGCGACACCCGGACCGCCTCGACCTGCCCCACGCGCTTGCCGCTGCCGAGTTCGTGCATCCCGCCACGGTGTTTGGTCGAGACGCATGGGTGACTGTCGGCGGGTTTGATGAGACGCTGTCGCACGGCATCGTCAATGAGTTCTGCCTTCGGCTGCTCGCCCGGGGTTTCCGTGGCGCGGCAATCGACGAGCCGCTCATGATCCGGAACTCGGTCGACGCAGCCACGGGGGACGCTGCGGGAGTGGTACGGGCTCCGCTGGACGCCGTGATCGAACAGCATCGCCCGGATCTTTCGCGCCTCCTCGCCGACGCGGTATGCGAGCGGGATCGTCACCTCGAGAGCCTGCGGCACGCCGGACAGGAGCTCAATCACCGACGCGCGGCAACCGAGCAGGCGTTGCACCAGATCAGGAGTGAGGTCGAATCCGCCACGATTGCACTCAATGCGCTTGATCGCGGCCGCATCGAGTTCGGTGATCTTCACCGGCTGACCCCGATCAGTTCCGAGTGGGGCGCCGACCGTGGACGCTGCATCGATCGGTACTACATCGAACAGTTCGTGGAACGTCACGCTGCCGATGTCCGCGGTCGCGTGCTCGAGGTGCACGACGCGGACTACACCGTGCAGTACGGGGGAGCCCGCGTCACCCACTCGGATGTGATCGACATCGATCCGATGAACCCGCGTGCCACGGTGATCGCCGACCTGCGCAACGCACCTGCCATCCCGGCGGACAGCTACGACTGCTTCATCATGACACAGACGCTTCATGTGATCTACGACATGCGGGCAGTCCTGCGCGAGGCCCTGCGCGTGCTCGCGCCGGGCGGGGTGCTCCTGGCTACGCTGCCTTGTGCAAGCCGCATGGCACCCGAGCAAGGGCTCGACGGTGATTTCTGGCGCTTCACGGCGTCGTCGGCACGGCGGCTGTTCGGCGAGTTCTTCTCACCCCAACAGGTCACGGTGAAGGCGTATGGCAACGTGCTCGTCAACATTGCCTATCTCTACGGCCTGGCCTGCCACGAGCTGACTGACGAGGAGTTCGAGACGCACGATCCCTTCTTCCCGCTGATCATCAGCGTCCGCGCCATCAAATGAGTGGCGTCGCGGTCATCATCCCATGCTTCAACCTCGGCCGCACCGTCGAGGAGGCCGTGGAGAGTGTTCGCCGCCAAACCCATCCAGCCGCCGAGCTGCTCGTCGTCGATGACGGGTCCGACGACGCCTACACACTGCAGGCGCTCGCACGCGTGGCGCAGGACGGGGTCCAGGTCGTGCGGACCGAGAACCGCGGCGTGGCGGCCGCACGCAATCTCGGTGTGTCGCTCACATCATCCCCGTACATCGTCCTGCTCGATGCAGATGACCTGCTCGAGCCGACGTATCTGCAGCGACTCTCCGGGACACTCGACGCGGCGCCGGATCTCGCCTTCGTGACCTGCGGCATGCAGGCATTCGGTGAAGCCGATTATGTCTGGACCCCGCCCGAGTGCACGTGGGTCGAGGTCCTTGCCCGCGGTGGGCCTCACATCTCGACGATGTTCCGGCGGTCCACGTGGAACGATGTCGGTGGATTCGACCCGGCGCTGGAGGGCTACGAAGACATGGACTTCTGGCTGTCGGTGGTCGAAGGCGATCACCGCGGCGTCGTGATCCCGGAACCGCTGCTTCGCTACCGCGTGCGAACGGGGTCACGTTACCAGCAGGCCATCATGGGCGCTCGGTACGCCGCGACCATGGATACGATCCAGCGAAAGCACCCGCCAGCGACACGCGAAGCTGGGCGGTCACTCCTGCTGGAGAAGGAGGAGTTTCTCGCGGAGCAGCGCGCGCACCGGAACCATCTCGCCGCGCGCCGGGCAGAACTCGATCAGGTCGTCTCCGCGCTTAAACATGAAGTCGGGCAGGCCAAGGCACAGCTGGTGTCCGCCGGGAAGGAGTTGATCGACTGGGGCGACCTCCGTCGGGTCAGCCCGATCAGTCCGGTGTGGGGACTTGATCGAGGGAAACCGCTGGACCGCGAGTACATCGAGGGTTTCCTCGCGCGCAACCGTACCGACATCAGGGGTCGGGTGCTGGAGATCAAGGACGCCGGCTACACGCGGTACTTTGGCGGCGCGAACGTCGCCCAGGTCGAGATTCTGGACGTGGATGAGTCAAACCCGGTCGCGACGATCATCGCCGACCTGTCCGAACCGTCGAGCCTGCCTGACAGCGCGTTCAACTGTTTCATTTTCACGCAGACATTGCACATCATCTACGATGTGCCCGCCGTGCTTCGGAGCATCTATCGCCTCCTGAAGCCCGGCGGAGTCCTCCTGTGCACGGTACCGTGCGTAAGTCGTGTGTCGTACGAGGATGGCGGCCTCGACGAGGGCGATTTCTGGCGCTTCACGCCGTCGTCGTTGCGCGCCCTGTTTGCCGAGGTCTTTCCCGCCGATGCGTTCGAGGTCACCGGCTACGGCAACGTGATGACATGCGCTGCGTTCCTTCACGGCCTCTCCCCGCACGAAGTCCCGCGGGAGGTGATGGAAACTCCCGACCCGGCCTTTCCGCTGTTGTGCTCGATTCGCGCCGTGAAGCCGCTTGTCGCCCCCCTCCACCCGGCCCGGCCGTGCCTCGCCCCCAGCCAGCGAGGCATTGCGATGCCGGGGCTATCCTCCTCTATCACAGGGTCGGCACTCGTTCGCCCGACACGCACGGGTTGTGCATCGGGGTGGACGAGTTCCGCGCCCAGATGCGGCACCTTCGGGACAACTGCACCCCGTTGCCACTCAACGAGCTTGCCGCAGCAGTCGCCCGTGGAACGGCGCCGGCTCGTGCCGTTGCGGTCACGCTGGATGACGGCTATGTCGAGAATCTCGACGTGGTATCGCCGATCCTGCTCGAGTTCGGGGTTCCCGCGACGTTCTTTGTGAACACCGACCGACTGCGACCAGGAACACGAATGCTGGTGGGACATCATCGAGCAGGTGCTGATGACACCCGGCATCGAGACACCACCGGTGCTGGATCTGTACGACGACGGACGTTGGGTGCGCCCGGCAGCGAACGCCGCCGATCGGGCAATCGCTCACCGGGGACTGGTGGAGTTGACCTATCCGATGTCGGCTGAGGATCGGATCACGGTTGCCGATCACCTCGTCCGGTGGAGCGGACGCGACCTCACGCCCCGGCGCAGCCACCGGCCGATGACATCAGCAAGAGGTCGTCGAACTCGGGTCACGACCAGGCCATGGCATCGGTGCGCACACGGTGAGGCACCTTTGTCTTCGCGGGCAGCCCGTGGCCACCCAGTCCGCCGAGGTGCTGGATTCCAAGGGAACATTGGAACATCTGCTCAAGCGTCGCGTCGATACATTCGCGTACCCGTACGGTGATTTCGATGGCACCACGGTCGGGGTCGTTCGAGACGCGGGATTCGCGTACGCTGTCACCGTTGAGGGGCGGCTGGTGCGTCAGGCTGCCGATCCCATGCAACTGCCGCGGATCGAGATCACGAACGGCAACATTGCGACGTTTGCGGCACACCTGGCCCGGGAGTTCGACACCTGATGTCCGATCGCGGATCAGTGCTCCGGGCGGTCGCCGGCTGACGTGTCCGCCGCCAGCGACTCGAAAGCCTCGGCCAGGCAGGCCGAATCGACCGCCTCATTCTCGAGCAGGCAGCGTCGTGCGGCGGCGAACGCCGCGGAGCGGCCCGCGGTCGGCGTGAACGTGCAGAGGCGCTCCACTGCCGCCAAGGCCACCTCGACCACTTCCCGCGTATATGCGCGCTCTGAGTAGCCTCCTCGAACCACACGGTGTTGCTCCCGTGGAGCCGGTATCCCACCAGCCTATCCGGAAGGATTCCGAGCCTCCCGTCAACGGCAGCCGCAAGAAACAACTGCCAATCGACGCAGTAGTCGAGACCCGCTATCACCGTGGCGTGTTCGCGCAGGAAATCGGTGCGGCAGACGATGTTGCTGCTCGTGAACAGGAAGTTCTGCCTGAGCAACCGATGGAACGATGGTTCGGCAGGGTCTGCTTTTCTCATCGCACGATCGTACCAGCGCACCCAGTGGTAGACCCGCAAGCCGTCGAGCAGGCGGCTCGCATTGCGCTCGTCCAGCACTCGCCCATCGGAATCCACCAGTTCGACGCCTGTCGCCACGACCTGCAGTGATGCATCGGCGCTGAGCGCGTCGCGGGAGAGCTGGAGCCGGTCCGGGTGGAACAGATCGTCGGAGTTGAGAAGCGCGACCAGCGGTGTGTCGACAGAGTCGAGGGCAGCGACAATGCTGGCACCAAGTCCCACGTTCCGGTGATTGACGCGTACGACAATGCGGGGATCGCCGATCGCTGCGGCGCGCGCGACCGTCGCGTCGCGCGAGCGAATCATCCACGACGACCACGCGAAACCCCTGATAGCTCTGGGCCAGGACACTCCGAAGCGCGTCCTCGACGAAGTGCTCATGCTGGTAGGAAGGGACCACCACCGTGATGTCGGCGTCGCCGGCACCGCTGGGAGCGAGCGGCGCTGGTTCCGTCCCGAGAAATCGCCGGCGATTAGACACCAGCTTCGCGAGACCCAACCGGGGAACGACCCGACCCCGGATTGCATCCAGCTGCGAGACAAGGCTCATCCCCGGTACCCCGATGGTCTCGACGCCCGTTTGCGCATCAACGGGTGTCGCCCGTGGCGGTGACGGATCGCAGGGCATCAGCCACCGCTTCATCGAACCGGACTTGCGAGAACTCCCCGGCAATCCTGAGAAGGGCTGCGTCGCGCAGTGCCGACCATTCCGTTTCGTCCCGGTAGACATCGCAGCATGCTGCTGCAAACCCGGCGGCATCATCGGCAACCCTGAGTTCCACCCCGTCGGTCCAGCCAAGCTGGCGCTGCAGCAGCCCGGTACACACGACCGGGACACCGAGCGCCGCCGCATGCAGGATCTTGAGTGGGATCCCGGCCGCATAGCCGGTCGGTGCCACGAACACCCGCGCACGGTCGAACCAGGGAGTCAAGTCGTCGACTCGCCCGATCACCTGCACTCCGTTGCCCGCCAGCGCCTGCACCCGCGACGGGGGGCATTCGCCGATGATGGTGAAGCGACGTCCACGCCCAGAGAGTCTCGAACGATCGGGAGCACCTTGTCGACGAACCACACCACTGAGTCGGAGTTGGGTGTCCCGTCGGCGTTGAGCGCGCCGACGAAGAGCAATCCGCTCCGTTCCGCAAATGAGCGGGGAGTGGGCGCGCACTCGACCGTGTGGGCCAGGGTGGTCGTCGCGTACCCGGCCCCATCGAACCACATCGCCTCCTGCGGCGACACGCACAACACCCGCGATGCGCCGCGCGCCAGGTCGATCTCCTGCTCCACATTGGCGCGCACCGTCGCATCGGTGACCACCTCGCCCGCGACGCGTCGTGATTCCGCGTCGCGCAGCGAGAACAACGCCTCGGCGTCATAGATCAACGGCGCGGCCGGCCAACCGTCCTTGGTGTGTGCGGCCCGGAGGATCTGTACATTGTGGGGACGGCTTACGACAATGCAGTCATAGAGATCACGCCGGTCCACCAGAAACGGACGCAACCCTCCCGTTCCATGCCCGAGCATGACCTCGAGCTCGCGAGGGACCGCCTCGTAGACCTTGGCCCATTCGTCGACGGGCGCGGTCACGGGATAGAGCGTGACGGCGTGTCCCTGCGCGATGAGCGACCGGACCAACATGCGCGCCCGCGGAAACCCCGAGCCGAGGTGATCGAATGGAACTCGGTCATCGACGTAGAGGATCTTCAACGCGCCCGGGCCCGCAGGCGCGTCCGGGCCACGCAGGCGGGCGTCGTGACCGGCGGGTGCTGGTTCCGCAGCCCATTCCGCATGCCTCGACACGAACAACGAGCGGCGCTCAACCTGCAGGCGGATGGCATCGTCGGTCCGTGAACTCGCAAACTCGAAATGCGAAATGATCGCGCGAGGCTCGTACACAATGCGGAGGCCTCGCTTGAGCAATCGCACGCAGTAATCGACTTCCTCATAGTACGCCGGCTCGTACGCCGCGTCGAGACCGCCCAACTCCTCGAACAACGCCCGAGGTGTCAGCAGGAACGCCCCGGAGCAGTAGTCGACGTCACGGCGGTACTGAAACTCCGGTGCGTGGGGCGAGCTGCCCCGGCCGTAGCCCGCACACGAAGCCATCGTTCCAGATGATGCTGCCTGCCTCCTGGAGCGTGCCGTCAGGCAGGATCAGGCGCGCTCCCACGGCACCCACCCCGGGTTCCCCGACAATGACATCGAGTGCTGCCTCCAGTGAACCTGGAAGGACTTCGGTGTCATCGTTCAACAGCAGCAGGTATGGAGCCCGGGCATGCCGCGCGGCCTCGTTGACCCCGTGCAGGGAAACCGACATTGTCGGACTTCCGGATGATGGTGACATTCTCGAGCCGCGACAGGAGCTCGGCGGTCAGGTCACTCGATGCGTTGTCCAGCACGATGATCTCGATCGGGGGCCCGCCGATTTCCAGCAGCGATCGCAGGCAGCGGAGTGTCAGCTCGGCCCGATTGTAGAGTACGAGCACGATGGAGATGATCGGCGCAGGCGCGGCCGGAAACACGAGCCGCGCGCCGGCATCGATGAAGGCATGGAGCTGCGCAATCGCCAGTCGCGTGACGGCCGCCTTCACGTCGAGGGGTGCGGCCGGATCGCCGAAGCGTCAACCCGGGGTCCGGGACTGCAAGTCCGCGCGATGCCGACGCAGGGCGTCCAGCATCCGCCGAGGCGATAACGACAACCGACCTTCCCGGAAGGCCAGGAGCGCCTTCACCGATCGCGGACCGGATGAACTCGATGAAGGTTGGCGCGCGGTCCCGCCGGAGCGTGATGCGGCGGGTAAAGATCGCCTTCGGCGAGCTTCCAGCCTGCGCCGCCCAGATCTCGAGGACACCAGGCCCGCTTGGCATCCCCGCCACCGACACACTGGCCTCGAAGCCCGGTAGCGTAGTTCCCGCACGGTCGGGATACGCCTCGGCGACGTCCGGCCGTGGCACCGAACACTGAATCACGAGCGGTGGGGCCCCGGCCCTGTTGAGCACCACATGGTCCACGGCTTCGTCGTTGCCAGCCACCCACCCGCGCACGACAAGCGTATCGCCTTCGATCACCTGATCGGCGACGGGGTGATCGAGGTAACCCACCAGACCACCCGGTAGCTGCCTGGGATCGACCTCGGACAGTTGGGCCATCGCAACACTCGGCGGGAAAATGCGGCTGGAGGCAACGCGTACCAGGGCGAGAAGATACATGCCCGTGACGCGTACGGGGGAGTGGCTGCATCGCGTCGGGTGGACGCCATTCCGCTCAAGTCTTACGTTACGCCCACGCCCGACAGATCTATCACCAATGAGGTCGCAACGTGACGGAACGCCGGGTCGAAGCCGCTGGCAGGGATCCCGGCGGCACCATGTCGCCCCCACCCGGGAACCGGCTGCGCATCGTCGCGCTGCTGGCTGCCTACAACGAGGCCGATGTCATCGGTTGGGTGATTCGCCACCTGATCGAACAGGGCATAGCGGTGTACTTCCTCGACAACGGATCGACCGACAGCACAGTGGACGAAGTCCGCCCATTCCTGAACCGGGGGGTGATCGGCATTGAATCCTTTGGAGGGGCGCCTGGCGCGGCGGTCGATGGCAGTCCGTTCCAGTGGGAGGCGATCCTCAAGCGCAAGGAAGCACTCGGCCAGCGAACTCGAGGCCGATTGGTTCATCCATCATGACGCAGATGAGTTCCGTGAAAGTCCGTGGCGAGACCGCACCCTGTCTTCCGCCATCGCGGTCGTTGACCGAGCCGGGTACAACGCGATCGATTTCGCGGTGCTGAACTTCTGGCCCACGCACAACGGTTTCGCTCCGGGCGATGATGTTCGACAGGCCTTTGTCCATTATGAGCCCGGTCAGCGCTTCGATCGCCTGCAGGTGAAATGCTGGAAGCGAACCGACGCACCCGTCGACCTGGTGTCCACTGGCGGCCACGACGCCACGTTTCCCGATCGACGCGTGTTTCCAATCCGCTTCCTGCTGCGCCATTACCCGATTCGCAGCCAGCAGCACGGTGAACGAAAGGTTTTTCTCGAGCGACGGGCACGGTTCGAGCGTCGGGGAGCGCGCAAGAGGGTGGCATGTCCAGTACGATGACATCGCCCACACGCACAATTTCATCCGCGACCCCGCCGACCTCGTTCCGTTCGATCCCGACGCCGCTCGGCTGGACCTGACGCTCGAGCATCGCGGCGTTGAGGCGCTGCGGGCCGAGACCACATCACTCCGGAGCACCACGACAACGCTGAACGCCGCGAAGATTGCGCTGGAAGAATCGCTGGTGGCGCTCCAGGTCCGTCTCGACGCCGAGTGGGTCGAGGCCGCCGCCCAGCGTTCGGCGGCCGGAGAACTGCGCGCGGAGGCAGCCCGGGTTGAATCGGCCGTGCGCGGGCCGCACAGACGGTGAGCGGGCTGGAGACGGAGCTGATGGGGCTACGTCAAGCCATGCAGGCCGTGCAGCACGAACACGATCGTGTCGCCATGGAGGTGGGCCGACTGAATACAGCGCTCGAGGCGATACGGGTCGAGAAAGACGACATGGCGCGTGAACATTCCCGCGCATTCGGCGCCCTCGCGGCAGACCGGGATGGCGTGCAGGCTTCACTCGACGCAACAGCGCTCCAGCTCCAGCACAGCAAGGACGAACTCACCGGACTGCAGACGTCGTGGAGCTGGCGGCTCACCGCCCCACTACGATGGATCCACGATCGGATGCGATAGCTCGTCGGGCGCCGGCTGGAGGCCATCCCGTTCAATACGATTCCTGGTGCCCAGCCGGTCCGCCGGCGCCGTAGTGCTGACTGACCCAGTCCCGGTAGCTTCCGTCCAGTACCGCCCGCCACCAACCCTCGTTCGCGAGATACCACGCTAAGGTTTGCCGCAGCCCCGACTCGAAACCTTCGGCGGGCCTGAAGCCGAGTTCCGTGGCGATCTTCGACCCATCGATGTCGTATCGACGATCGTGCCCGGGCCGGTCTGCCACAAACCGCAGCAGTGACGCAGTGGGCTCGCCCCGGGCAGCGGGACTCAGCTGGAACCGCTGGCCGAGCGAGGGGTCGGCACCAAACGCTTCGTCCACCAATCGCGACAGCATTTCCACCACGTCGAGGTTCGTCTTCGGTGCATCACCGCCGACGTTGTAAACCTCACCCGGCCTTCCGCGTTCCAGCACCGCATCGATGGCGCGACAATGGTCGTCCACGTGGAGCCAGTCCCGGATATTCAATCCGTCGCCGTAGATCGGAAGCGGCTTGCCCTCCAGCGCGTTGATCAGGAGGAGCGGGATGAGCTTCTCGGGGAACTGGTACGGACCGTAGTTGTTCGAACAGTTCGATGTCGTGACGGGTAAGCCGTAGGTGCCATGAAAGGCCCGCACCAGATGATCCGCCGCAGCCTTGCTCGCAGCATACGGCGAGTTGGGCTCGTACCGCGTCGTTTCCACCGCAGGCCGCGCGTCAGGCGGAAGTGAGCCGTACACCTCGTCGGTGGAGACGTGGTGAAACCTCACGTGATCCCGATATCCGCCTTCCACCCGCCACGCGTCGCGAGCGGCCGCGAGCAGCACGTGCGTGCCGAGGACGTTGGTCTGGAGGAAGAGGCCGGGGTCCGCGATCGAGCGATCGACGTGTGATTCGGCCGCAAAGTGGACAATCGTGTCGACCGCGTGCGCAGCCATGGCGTGGCGGACAAGCGCTGCATCGCAGATGTCGCCGTGGAGGAACACCACCGTCGGATGGTGTTCGACCGGAGCAAGGTTCTCGCGATTGCCGGCATAGGTCAGCGCGTCGAGCACGACGACTCGATCGCCCGGATGCGTCCGGACCCAATGATGCAGGAAGTTGGAGCCGATGAACCCCGCCCCACCCGTGATCATCATGCTGCGCTGCATATGTCCTCGAGCATCAGGGAAAGCGAGTCCCGCCAATGCACCGGCTCCTGGCCGAACACTGCCCCGGCCGAAGAGACATCGAGCACGCTGAACAGTGGACGCGCGGCGGGGGTCGGATACTCGGCGGTCGGGATTGCGTGAATTGCCACCCGCCGGGTGAGCAACCCGCGGGACAGTGCTCCCTCATGTATGGCCTCCGCGAAGCCATGCCACGTCGTGCTCCCGGCGTCGGTCCAGTGGGCGATGGGGACGGGCGACGGACGCCGTGCCAGCGACCAAAGGGCCCGAGCCAACCCGTCTGCCCAGGTTGGTCGGCCGTGCTGGTCATCAACGACTCGCACCTCGGTCCGTTCTGCCATCAGCCTCAACATCGTCCGGACAAAGTTGCTCCCCGTGGATGAGTACACCCACGAGGTGCGCACGACACACGCTCCGGCGCCACCATGCTCCAGCACGGCCAGCTCGCCCGCCCGCTTGCTGGCCCCGTACACCCCGGCGGGGTGACACGCCGCATCCGGTGGGTACGGCTCCCGCTGCGCCCCGTCGAACACGTAGTCGGTCGAGAGGTGGATGATCCGGGCACCCCGCCTGCTGCCAGCCATCGCCAGCGTTGGCAGCACCGTCACGGTTGACGCGATAGGCCACCTCCGGTTCGGATTCCGCGCGGTCAACAGCGGTGTAGGCGGCGGTGTTGATGATGACATCGGGGCGGAGCCGATCGACCGTCGACTGCACGACAGCGGCATCGGTGATGTCCAGCGTCGTCGAGGGCATGGCATGGAGCGTCACGCCCTCCGGCACGGAAACCTGCAGCGCGCGGCCCACCTGACCGGCGGCGCCAGTGACCAGCACCCGCATCGGGCCTGCGGACAAACTCACGGAAACAGCGGGGCGCTGCTGAATGCCAGGCCCGCGGCATCCTTGGCCGACAGGAGCGGCTCCCCGTCGATCGGCCAGGTGACGCCAACTGCGGGATCATTCCAGTCCAGGGTCCGCTCGAGCGCAGGCGCATAGAGCTCGGTGCAGAGATAGGACACGTCCGCCACGTCACTGGTGACGCAGAACCCGTGGGCGCAGCCCGCGGGGATCCAGAGAAAGCGTGGATCGTCGGCCGAGAGTTCCACGCCGACCCATTTGCCGAACGTGGGCGAGGATTGGCGCATGTCGACGGCGACATCGTAGATGGTGCCACGAGTGACCCGGATGAGCTTTCCCTGCGGACGTTCCACCTGGTAGTGGAGGCCGCGGATCGTCCCCCGAATCGAGCGCGAGTGATTCTCCTGGACAAAGGATCTGCCGATGCCTGCTTCCCGGTAGCGCCCCTCGTGCCAGACTTCCATGAAGTACCCGCGATCATCCTCGAACACGCGGGGCTCGATGATCACCACGCCGTCAACTGCCGTGGGGATCGTGCGCATGCTAACGCCCTTCCCGGACCAGCTGCAGCAGGTAGCGACCATAACCGTTGTTGCGGAATGGCGTCGCGAGCTTCTCCAGTTGTTCGACGGTGATGAATCCCGATCCGCCAGGCCACCTCCTCCGGACAGGCGATCTTCAACCCCTGCCGGCGCTCGATCGTCTCCACAAACGTGCTGGCCTGGATGATGTCGTCATGCGTGCCCGTGTCGAGCCAGGCGTTGCCTCGGCCGAGCAACTCGACCACCAACTTGCCCCGATCGAGGTAATGCTGGTTGACATCGGTGATCTCGAGTTCGCCACGGGCCGACGGCTTGAGTCCCGCAGCGACGTCGACCACTTCCGAGTCATAAAAATACAGCCCGGTGACGGCGTAGTTCGAACGTGGCTGTGCCGGCTTCTCCTCGATCCCGAGGAGCTCGCCCTCTGGCCCAAGCTCTATCACGCCGTAGGCCTGGGGGTTGGCGACACGGTGCGCAAAGATCGTTGCCCCGTCGGATCGCGCCGCGGCGGCCTGCACGGTGCGGCTGAGGTCTTCACCGTGGAAGACGTTGTCGCCCAGAATCAGGCAGCTTGCACTGTCACCGAGGAAGTCACGACCGATCGTGAACGCCTGCGCGACGCCCGCCGGCATGGGTTGTACGGCATAGCTGAACGACAAACCCCACTGCTCCCCACTCCCCAGCAACTTTTCGAACATTGGCAGGTCGCGCGGTGTCGAGATCACGAGAATGTCCCGGATTCCCGCGAGCATCAGCACGCTCAGCGGGTAGTAGACCATCGGCTTGTCATACATGGGCAGCAATTGCTTGCTGATGGCGAGCGTCAACGGGTGCAGGCGGGTGCCGGATCCCCCGACAAGCAGGATTCCTTTTCGACCTGGACCCTCTGGCCGCGTGATCATCGAGTTGCCGCCGGTGGATGAGGTGGCCGTGGCCCCGCCGGGCGCGGCGAGGAGGTGGGAAGGAGCCGCTCTGCCACGGCTGCGTGAACCAACTCGTTCGGGTGCAGGTCGTGCGGGGCCACGATCAACTCCTCCGCCGCACGTCCACCGCGGACAGCGTCTCCGAGATCGACAACCACGGCCTGGCTACCCGCGAGTCCCGTGGTGACAGCTGCTGCCAGTTCATCCCACAGTGGATCGTCCGAGGTTCGAGGCACCAGCACGATCAACCTGCCACCCCGAGTGCGGATCTCCCCGGCGACGGCCTTGAGGTCGGCGGCCACGGAAGCGTACTCATGCGTGCGCCGCCCCCTGACCGCTGCTCCCAGCTGACCCCAGATCGCGGAGACCCGTTCCCATCTGCTTGGCGTCGATATGGCCTGTCGATCCTCCCACGCCGATCGGTCATCATCGAGGCCGAGGGTCACCACCACGATATCCGGATTGTACCGACCGGCGAGCCACGGAATGGCAGCACGGACCTCCCGCGACCCGAATCCGGGAATGCCGCAATTGATCACCTCTCCGGAGCCATTCGCGACCAGTGACGCCTCCACACGTGCCGCGAACGTGTCCCTGTCATGGACCCCGACTCCCATGGTGAATCCGTCGCCCATCATGAGAATGCGGGGGCGACCCGGCGCATTTTCCGGATAGTCCCGGTCGCGACACCCTGTCTCGTTGAACGCGTAACTCACCGAGTAGGGCACTCGGGCTGCGGCTGTGGTGATCACCGATCCGGAGGAAAGATTCGTCACCATCACCGAGTCGAGTTCCACCGATGCCCGGTTGCCTCCGAGGGCGAAGTGCAACCGCATGTTTCGCTCGGCGCGCGGCGGGGTGAAGAAGAAGCGGAACGATTTCCACTGCGCGGTGAGCTCGAGCGTCTCGAACAATCCAAGCAGGTCGAACGGTTCGACGGCCTGGGTGACGGCGACCACCGCCGATCGTGGCTCGTCAGCACGAGCCTGGAACTCGAGCACGTAGGTCGATGCGTCCATCGGGAGGCGAAGTTGATCGAGCCGGATGTGCCACCCCGGGACATCACGACGCGCCTGCGTGATGTTGACGCGGATTCGTGTCGGGTGATCGTCCGGGAACACGAGTGAAGCCGAGCTTTCCTCCGCCGCGCCGAGATCCCATGTCGCAGCCCTCAGGTCATCACGATCGAAGTACGCGCGAGGATTTGCGGCATATCGAGTGGTGAGCGTGCTGTGCGGCGGTACCCGCATCCCGAAGACGGAGTCGGGTTCAACTTTTCCGGCCCACAATGGACCGGGTACGAACGACGCCGTCGCAATCTCCGGCGCAGAGAGCGCATTGGCGAAGGTGTCTGCCCCCGGAGGTGCGGCAGGTGGCGGCACACGATTCCACGGTAGTTCGACGAGAGGCCGGGCGTCACGAAGCGCCGACCATTCTGCACGCAGCGGAACGGGCTCGGGACCCACTGGGGGATACACCACGCCAGCCATCGCTTCGATGATGACGACCCCCGCCACCAGGCCGAGCGCACTGAACAGGGCCTTTGCGGGGCTGAGACGCAACCGCGTCGCAACCAGCGCGAGCATGATGCCGGCGACCAGCGAGAGCATGGCCACCTGTCCCAACCTGAACGCTCCTGCCGCCCCCTCCGCAGGAGATGCCACGACGTACCACAGCAGGGTCGCCGCGCCGAGGCCGACGCGGTCCGCACAGAACGCAGATTCCTGTTGCGAGCAGCAAGCCCCGCCGCACCAATCGTTGCCGCAGCGAGAACCATCGAGACGACGAATCCCGGCGGCCGCGCGGTAACGGCGTATCCCGCTGCCAGCACCGCCACCGATGCGAGCATGCCATGATCCAGCGATGGAGGCTCAACTCATCGATCGACGATACCGCGATCGCGACGAGCCTGCGACGAGAGCCATCGATATGGTCGGAATTTCATGGTCAGCGTCCTTGCCCGATCCGGCCGGCGTTCACACGGCGAAGCACGCGCCGGGCGGTGACGACCGGGCGCGCTGCGGCGCGGTGGACCATGCGCGCGACATCCAGCCACCGCGAGAGCCCGCTGACCGATTCATCCTTCCACGACATCGAGAGCACCGTTTCGGCATCGATCACCCCGGAAACCACGCCTGCCGGGCGGGCGGCGGGAATGGCCACCAGCCCTCGCTGGCGAACCGCCGCCGTGGCCGGATCACAGATTGCCGAGATCGACGCGGCGGCCTGGCGCCCGGCATCTGCAATGCCGAATGGCCCTGCCGACAACGCCTCCCGAACCGTGCTCGCGAGATCCTCGGGCGCGCCAGTCGGCGCAATCCAGCCATCGACACCGTGCGTGATCATCTCCCGCATCCCGCCCTCCGGCGAAGCCACCACCGGGACACCGCTCGCCATCGCCTCGATGCATGTAAACGGAAAGTTCTCCCACCGCGATGGGACCACAACCAGGCGAGCCGCTGACAGCAGCTCTCTCAGTCCTGCTGCGTCGCGATGGTCATGGAAATCAAATCGAGAGCGGAACGCGGCGGGAATTCGCCGTTCGATGTTGCGGGTTCCACCCAGCTGTGCATCGACGTGATCGGATCCGACGAACACAAACCGGAGCGAAGGATCCCCGGCCGCGAGCATCACCGCTGCGTCGAGCCATTCAAGAATTCCCTTTCGAAGTTCGAGTCGGCCCATGAAGAGGATGCTGCCGCCATGCCACACCGCCTGGGAGCGGGCCAATGCCGCCTGGGGCCGGAACGGGTATGGGATGACTTCAACAATGCCCTGGTCAAGGTCGAAATGCGCCTCCGCCTGCGCGGCGAGGTATCGACTGGGACACCGGATGTAATCGGCGTGGGCGATCGTGTATCGCTCCAGCAGCGCGAGCGGCGACGCAATCGCTGGTAATCCTGGGCCAGTGTTGGCGGCGGCGATGAGCTCCGACGGCGAGTGCAGATGAATCACACACGGCGGCTTGCGCTCTGGGCCGAGCCCCAAAGCGCGACGGGCCTGGAACGGTGCGAGCGGCGCCTCGTACTCGGGAGCCTCGATGACGTCGATGGGCTCCGATTGAACGAGCACCTCCACGAGCGCTGAAGCCATCCGGGCGAACATTCCAGCTGGCCCGTCGTGGATGAATGCCTCGCGATCGCCTGCCGAGAGCTCGGGGTGCGGCACCGTGCCGAAGAAGTGACCTGGGGCCTCAATCGGCAGGCGATGCACCACCAGGCGTCCATCGTGGAGTTCTTCTCGAGCGCAGTCGGCGCCGGGCCAGCGTGACCCGATCACGTCGACCGTGTCACCGGCAGCTACGAGCGCGTTGGCGACCTCGAACGAGTAGGTCCCGATACCACCGCCAGGCGCCGGGGGATACTCGCGAGCCACCAGCACGTGTCTCACGGGGTAGCCTTTGCCGGCACGGGCGGAGCCCGCACGGCGTCGGACTCGGGCGACCATTCCGGCGGTGCCGCGACAGGCGGAGTTCGCGTTCCCTCGATCAGCAGGAACAGGCACGCGGACACGAGGATACCTGCAAGGACGAGCGGAGCACGCGGAATCGGCCCGTGCGACCACCCCGCGACGGCTGCAAGCACGACAGCCGCGGCGAGGCCGGCGTTCCACCGAACGAAGAGCGTGTGACGCTGCCCCTGCGCCGCCTTCTGCGTGATCACATATCCGATTTGACGATGGGTGAGTACGTCGACTAGAGCAAGCCCGAACCAGGGCCACTTCGCGAAGCCCAGCATCGTGGCACGCCAATGCAATCCGTGTTCGTTGGACCAGTCGAGGTAGAAACGCTGCCGGTACAGCTCCTGCGCACCGAGTGCGCACGCCAGGATGAGTGCTGGCGTGACCATGCCACGAGAGAGAAGCGTGATCGTACTCCCCGTCGCCAGCAGGACCGCGAGCACGGCGATCCCGCCGAGCCAGGCAAAGCTTCGATGCAGGAAGTTGAGCCCATGGAGGAGGCTCATCACGCGGGCGTGAAACGGAAGCTGGGTGGCGTAGCCTGCCTGATGACGCAACTTGAGGTCGAGAACCGAGCGTGCCCATCGGCGCTGCTGCGCGAGGTATCCTCGCCAGTCCACCGGTGTGGTGCCGCGCGCCAGGATCTGGGGGACGTAAACACCGCCCCAACCTGCCGCACGATACTGGAGCGTCAGCAGGAGGTCATCGGCATCGTGGGCCGCCAGTCCGCCCACGGCCTCGAGCGCAGCGATGCGGTGCACATTGTGGCTGCCCACGATGATCGGATAGTCGAGCCCGTAACCAGCCATCTGGACGGCGGAGAAATACGCGTAAGTCTCCTCCGCTGCGCCACGGGCGACGAGGCTGGCGTGCTGGTTGTAGAATGCCTGCGCTGCCTGCACGTAGCCGATGTTCGGGTCGCGAAAGTAGCCCAGCGTCTCGTCCAGGTACGTCGGGAGTGGCATGTGATCGGGGTCGAACGCGGCGAGAAAATCGTAGCTGGCGAACCCCACCTCTCGCAGCCATGCATTGTAATTGCCGTGCTTGGTGCCGGACCGAAATGGTCCAGTCTCCTGCTGGTACTCGGGGCGACCTCGACGACTGAAGTGCCGCACACCAAGCGACTCACACAGCGCAATCGTCTCGGGTTCGCTGCCCTCGTCGAGCAACCAGGTGTCGTGGGGATAGTCGATGGAAACCATTGCCCGAAGCGTTGCCACGAGCATCTCGTGCGACTCGGCGCCGGGTACAAATGTTGTCACGACTGCAACTCGGGCACCCGGGATGGGCACCATGCGAAGCGGGCGACGCATCGGCAGCAGCAGTGCCCACCGGCCCTGCTGGTTCACGACCAGCATCAGGGCCAGACCCGCAAGGATCATGGTGAGCATGGGATGCGAGCCCCATCCGGCGCCCATCCATGCAAGGGTGAAGTTCCCGATTGCGACCAACCCCGCGATGCTCAACAGCGCAAACAGGAACCAATCGACGGAACTGAACCGCCTTTCGCGTTGCACCGCGTCCGGAGTTGCGTCAGGCAACGACAAGGGTCGCCCCATCGTACGCGTTCATCACGTTCGCCGCCGGACCAGCCGGGCGGACCTCGCCCTGGAACGCCACGTCCCCACGCCAGACATCTCGTCGACCGGAGGGACCCCGACGCTCGAACCGGCAGCCGGATCGAAGGAAATTTGAAACCGACATGAACTGAAGGACGAGGAACTGGTCCCGCAAATACGCGACGCGCCCCACCGGCGAGCGGCGGAACCGTTGCGCTGGTGCATCAGGGAGGCGGGTGCGATGCCGCTCCAACACCGATTGATCGGCTGAAATATCCTCGTCCCCTGAATGGTCTGGATCGGCGGTCGGGGCAGCAATCAGCGCCATGGCGCGGGTTTGGAAGATGGACGCCCCCATATGCCCCCTGGGCACATGTAGCGGCCGCGACACACCTGCGAGGTGGCCACGTCCGCCGGCTGGTAACCCAATCGGGCAAGAAGTGTTCCCTGTAATCTACCGGCGCCCTCACCCCCGCCCCGGCGCCAGCGGCCTGAAACCCTTCCACGTCGCCACATGCGGGCGGACCATCCGGTCCATGAACCGATCGAGCACGATCCCGAAGGGGAACCTCGACCGAAACTCGCTCGGCGTGATCCCCAGCACCACCCTGAGGTGCCGACCAAACGATTGCGGGCTCGCATATTCGAGCCGGTACGCGACGTCGCTCACGGTGAGGTCACCTTCGTCGAACAACTTGGCCGCGTGGCAAAGGCGCACCGCAACAAGGTGGTCCTTCGGGCTGGGAAGCCCGGCACGGATGAACCGGGACACCAGCGTTGACGGGGTGATCGACAACAGGTCGGCCAGGATCCTCACCGTCGTCGTCTCCGGCGCCGTTCGCACCAGCTCCTCCCAGAAGCGCCGGGCCCCGGGCGACATCGGCCCGATCGTCTCGACGATCGGCCGCAGGATCGCCTGACCCCGCTCGGTGGGCGGCGCGCCCAGCACTTCGCGGAGCCGGCGCCAGCCGGTGGCATCGGTGGCGTCGACCACCTGTCGCACCCCGGTGGCCCCCAGCCGGAGCAGCGCCTCACTGTCGCAGGCATCGTGGCGCGTCATGAGCGCGACCGTCCGTACCGCCGGGAACGCCCGGCTGAACTGCTCCAGCAGCGCGGGCGCTTCACCGGCGCAGCGCCGGACCGATACCAGTACGGCATCCACCGGGCGCTCGCGGACCACCCGGAGCGCGTCGCGCACCGACTCGCGGTGCACGAGCGCAAAACAGCCGCTGCTGGCAGCGTCGACCCGGGAACGCTCGACGGGATCGAGCACGGCGGCAATCGTGGGGGTGAGCGGCATCGTGAACCTCGGCGCGGGTTGAGGCGTTACTGTCGCGGCAAGGCATCAATCAGCACTCAATGCGCCCCCGGGGCCCGAGTGTGACACACCGGGGCCAGATCCCGCGTACGGGGCCAGCCCGCTAGCTTTGGGTACGGGTAGGACGTGATGATCGCGGGCCGGTGCAATCCGGTTCGAGGAAAGTCCGAGCTCCACAGGGCAGACCGCCAGGTAACGCCTGGGCGCCGAGAGGCGACGGAACAGGGCAACAGAAAGCAGACCGCCGATGGCCCGAAAGGGATCAGGCAAGGGTGAAACGGTGGGGTAAGAGCCCACCGCACTCCCGGTAACGGTGAGTGGCTGGGTAACCCCCGGTCGGAGCAAGGCCAAATAGGTGGCGAGGTGCGGCCCGCACCGCCGGAGCCACGGGTAGGCTGCACGAGGCGCGTGGTGACACGCGTCCCAGATAGATGATCATCTCGCCGAGCTGAAAGCTGGTGAAACAGAACTCGGCTTACGGTTCGACCCGTCCCGCGATGGCCCGATGCCACGCGGGTGAAATTCCCCGGGACCCACGTCCCGACCAACAAGAGGTAAGGAATGCTCGCAGGTCTGATGATGCTCGCCTCGATCACCGCCGTCACGCCCCAGCAGGCGCCGATGCGCTACAAGATCGATCTCAAGACGTCCCAGGAAGTCGACCTGAGCGCCATGGGTGGCCCCAAGCAGGTCAGCGACCTGACGGCATCCGCCTGGGTCACGGTCACCATGAGTGACACCGCTGGCGGCAAGCTGGCACACATCGTTGTCGACTCACTCGTCGGCACGCCGACCGGGATGATGTCGCAGCAGATGACCGGAAGAGTCGTTCGCCGAAGCCAAGGGCGCGTTCTTCCACGTCTACGTGGTGGACGGGAAGGTGTCCGGAACCCCCAAGCCGTCGATCGAGAACGCGGCGCTTGGCATGGTGCAGCAGTCACTCTCGCTGCTTTTCCCGGGCCACAAGATGAATGCCAAGGTCGGCGACACGTGGTCTGACACCACCAAGAACGACGCCACCACGGAGGCCGGCAGCCAGACGGGCACCACCGTCACCGAGTGGAAGGTGCTCTCGATGACCGATGACGGCTATGTGATGGAAGGCGCCTCCAAGGGAACGATGACCGCCACGCAGGGCGGCGGTGAGCTCAACATCGCGACCAAGATGACCGGCACCCAGAAGGTCACGACGAGCGCCATGGGCCCGTCCAGGACGGGCGAGAACACGATGCAAGATCGACGCCACCGTGATCACCAGCCAGGTCCCGGACCCGATCCCGGTGAGCGGCAGCACGACGGTGATGGTCACCGCGCTTCCGTAACCGACTCGACCCCTGATGCACCGTCGGCCGCCACCCTTCGTGGCGGCCGGCGTGCATTCTGGGGCTGGCGAGGCGTCGCCCTCCGTGACCACCTTCCGCACATGCTTGTTTCAGGAGTACCGATGCGCATCACCAACCTTGCACTCGCCGGAGCCGTGGCCGTGGCCGCCTGCGCCCCGTCGGCCTCCGCACCACGCCCCAACCCGAGCGCCGCTGCCGCGCGCGCCCGAGCGGGTTGAGCCTTCGACGCGCGATCACGTTGCGTCGCGACTGGACCACGACGGTGCGGGTGGAACGCGAGGACTCGATCGTGCTCACCCTTCCCGACGGCTCGAGACAGGTGCAGCGGCAGGGGCGCACGGCACACTTCACGATGACCATCGCACCGGGCACCCTGCGGGTGAAGCTCGACGACCTCGTGCTGCGGCCTTCGCTCGGCAACGAGGCCACCGACGTGATCGGGACGACGTGGACCGGTCGGGTGGGCGCATCCGGTGCCATCACCAACCTCCAGGCGTCGCGCAACACCACACTCGGCGACGACATCGGCAACGTGGTGCGCGCGTTCCTGCCACGCATTCCCGGCGGCCGCTTCGAGCCCGGTGCACGCTGGACCGATACCACGGCGGGCGCGGTGCGCGTGGAGATCTTCACCGCCACTGAGCAACGCACCTCGGAGTGGAACGGCGGGCAGCAGACCGAACGCAACGGCATTCCCGTGATCGCGCTTCGCGCCCGCGAGGAATACGAACAGCTCGGTCGCGGCAATCAAGCCGGCCGCGAACTCACCATGACCGCACAGGGGCGTCGCACCAGTACCTACTACATGACGCTCGACGGCCGCGTCGACACCGCCACGCTGCAGGATTCGGTGGCGAAGTTCATCACGATCGCCGAAACGCGGCAGAGCATCCCCACGATGCAGTTCGCCCGCACCGCCATCGACTACGGCACCCCGGCGGCGCGTGGACCACGCTGACGCATCAGCCGTAGACGCCTCACCAGCGCCGCCACGCCGGGCGCGGCACGTTCGCCGCACGATCGGCCTGCTGGTCGCGTTGGCGATCGTATGGCTGTTTTTCCTCTGGCCTCCCCCCGTGTGGTACAACTTTGCGTGGCCCCGGGAAACGGCGTTCCAGACAATGCGCCGGCACGACGATCCGGCGTCCGCCGCAAGCCGTCGATACCAACCCGTACCGTTGTCACAAATGGCCCCGGCGATCCGTCGCGCCGTGCTGGTGGCCGAGGATCATCGCTTTTACGATCACCACGGCTTCGACATGCTCGAGATGCGAAAGGCGGTGGGCTACCCGCGCGATTCGTTCGACATCCTCGACGCCAGGGACCGCAAGGACCTGGTGCGCGCGCTCGCGCCGCACCTATGCCAGCGATCGCGAGATCCGGGGCGCCAGTACGATCACGCAGCAGCTCGCGAAGAACCTCTATCTCTCGCCGTCACGCAATCCGCTCCGCAAGGTGAAGGAGGCGGTGACCGCCGCGCGACTCGAGCTGTGGTTGAGCAAGGATCGGATCCTGGAGCTCTACCTCAACACTGCCGAATTTGGCGACGAGATCTGGGGCGTCGAGGCGGCGAGCCAGGCATACTTTCGGAAGAGCGCGGCGCGACTCACCCGCGCAGAAGCCGCCGCTCTCGCCGCCACGCTGCCGCACCCCAGAACAAGCAACCCGGCGTTTCAGCCGGGTCGGATGCGGTGGAAGCAGGCGTGGATATTGAAACGGATGTGAGCGGTGTGGAGGGTGGTGCAGCAACGGGTCGTAGGTCGAAAATCAGCGACAACGGGGTGACAGGTAACAGGTAACAGGTAACAGGTGATCTCAAGTCGACCGCGGCGTTCCAGGGGCGCCGACTTGATCCGCACAACCTGTTACCTGTCACCTGTCACCTGTCACCTGTCACCCTGTTCCCTCCTCTCAGCACCGCGCCGACAAATCCCGCTCACCCACCGGATTGACCTTCAGGCGCTCGGTGCGATTCGCCACCGTGCGCGCGATCTCCTCGACGAACCGACCGACGCGTGCGCCGTGCACATAGTCGATGTACTGCGGTTCGTCGGTCGGCTGGTGGTAGTCCACCGCGTAGCCCAGCGAGAAATACGTGACCGGGATCGCGAAGCGGAAGTAGCTCACCTGGTCGCTGCGGCAGAAGCGGTTGAGCGCGTTGGTGCGGTCCCACGAATAGTCGATCACCATCGGCTCGCTGCGCACCGCGTTGAGCGAGTCGATCACGTCGCCGAACTCCGCCGAAAGCCGGCGGCTGCCCAGCATCTGGACGGAGGCGGGACCGCCGAAGCGGACGTCGGTCACGCGGCCCTTGCCGAGCATGTCCATGTTGTGCGCCGCGACGATCGAATCGCGGGGCAACGTCGGGTGGTCGGTCCACCACATCGAGCCGAGCAGGCCCTTCTCCTCGGCGGTGTGCGAGATGAAGATCATCGACCGCCTCGGCGCCGGCTGCGACACCATCCGCTCGGCGATCTCGAGCAGCACCACCGTGCCCGAGCCATCGTCGTCGGCACCGTTGTTGACGCTGTCCGACGCGGCGGGCCGGATCTTGCGGGCCGCCGGCGATCAGGTCGTTGATCTGCTTCCACTGCGCCGACGTGACCGATTCCATCGACACCCGGTCGTTGGCGCCCTGCGGACGCATCACCTTGTTGAACGCGCGCAGCGAGTCGTGTTCGGGCTTCACGGTGCCGCGCACCATGCCGACGTGGTCGTTGTGCGCACCGATCAGGACGTACTGGTGCTTCAGCACCGCATCGCTGCCGGCCAGCACCCCGATCACGTTGCGGGCCGGGTACTCGGGCGCGGTGTACTCGTACGTCCAGGAGCCGGTCACGGGCTTGCCGACATCACCTGGCGAAAGCTGGTCGAGCGGCTTGTCGAAGAGTGCGGACGCGGCAGCGGGGCTGATCGATGCCGCCAGCGGTCGTGCCCTCCACGGTGGGCATCAGGCCGTTGCGGCCGGAGAGCGCGATCCGGGTCGAGAGATCGCCCACCAGGAGAATCGCCGCAGCGCCCGCTTCACTGGCGCGGTGGTCGCGCGGTGCAGGCGTGCCCGCTGGCCTCGGACCAGGCGGGGTGGGCGGGGCAAACACCACCACCTTGCCGCGCACCATCGCAGGCGTGAGCGTCACGGTCGAATCCATGAAGCGTCCACCGTACACCACGCCGGCATCGGTGGCCGCGAAGTTTCCGGAGAGCCGCGTCGCCGCCGATGGGATGACCGGCATCCAGTCGGTCCCCACCGCAAGGGTGTTGCCTGCCGCAACCAGACGGACCTTGGTGCTGTCGTAGCGGAGCTGCCCGTACTGGATCTCCTGGAAGTACGTGCCGTTCTCGCCGGCGGGTACCAGGCCCATCCGCTTGTACTCCCGCGCGATGTACTCGGTGGCCTTCCAGTTGCCGAGCGTGCCCGCTTCGCGGCCCATCATCGAGTCATCGGCGAACTGGTAGAGCCGGACCCGCAGGTCATTCGCGGTGATCTCCGGCGTCGTGGCACGGGCGGTCACGGTGCGCACGCCTTCGTCGGGCCACACGGTTCTGGTCGGTGCAGCCTTTTTGCCTTGTGCGGCGACAGAGGTAACAGCGAGCGCCATCAACAGAGGGGAGTAACGGATCACATGCGGCTCCTGCGTGAAGCTGGAAGGGGATCGGATACGGGGCGACAGGTGACAGGTAACGGGCCTGTCGGGCATCGGGGGGAAGAACTGCAAAGCACGCTACGTCGATCGGGGCAATTCCGATTCAGCGCCAGACGCACCGTCGACGAGCGGCGTCGCTGTCACCTGTCACCCCGTGCCTGACAGCCTTGTGCCCGTGGAGCAATGGCGCTTTGCACCCCGTTGCCCCGTCCGTCCCAAGACCCGACAGGGTCAAACAGGGTCCGACAGGGTGCATTACCCCGCCATCAATCCAGCAACCGCAACGGCATCACCAGCGTCATGTACGCCGCCGGATCGTCCCAGCCTACGGGCTCCACCGTTGCGGCGCGCTCTGGTGCCTTGAACGTGAGGCGGACCTCCTCGGTCGGCATGAACTTCAGCACCTCGAGGAGATAGTTCGCGTTGAAGCCGATATCGAGCGGCTCTCCCTCGTACGACACCGTGATCTCTTCCTGCGCCTCGCCCAGATCGGGTGTGGTCACGGAGAGCTTGCACGAACCATCGCTGAACGACATCCGGATCCGGTGGGTCTGGTCGGACGCCACGATGCTCATCCGGCGAAGCGCGGCAATGAGTGACGCCTTTTCGGCGGTCGCGGCCTTGTCGTTCTCGCGAGGAATCACCTGCTCGTAGTTGGGATACGGACCCTCGATCAGACGGGTGAACACCTGGGTCGTCGCCGAACGGAACGCGAGGTGGTTCTCGCTACGACCGATCTCGATCTCGTCGTCGGGGCCGAAGAGCTTGCGCACCTGTTCCAGCGCCTTGGGCGGGACGATCAGCTCGCCCTGTTGCGAGGCAGCACCCTGCAACGGGATCTCCATCTTGGCCAGGCGGTGACCGTTGGTGGCGACCATGCGCATCCTGTCGGCCAGGAGCTGCCACAGGACGCCGTTGAGGATCGGACGGCTCTCTTCGGTGCTTGCCGCGAACGCAACGTGCGCCACGAGCTTCTGGAGGTCACGGGCGGTGGTCTTGGAGGCGCCATCGAAGACCACCTGCGGGAATGCCGGGAATTCTTCCTTGGGAAGGCCAAGCAGCTTGAACTTGGAACGCCCGCACTCGATCGTGACCCGCTGCTCGCCCTGCGTGGTGACACGAATCCCGGCACTGGGAAGTTCTCGCACGAGCTCGAGGAGCTTGCGCGCCGGAAGTGTGATCGCGCCTTCCTGGTCGACCGATGCCGGCACCGTGGTTCCCACCGCGATGTCGAGATCAGTCCCGGAGAGCCTGAGCCCGTCCTTGACGGCTTCGACGAGGATGTTGGCCAGCACGGGCAGGGTCGTCTTGGTGGGCACCGCCGCTGTCACGGCGTTGAGTCCCTCCAGGAGTTGTTCCCGCGTGATCGTGAACTTCATCGGCTTCCCCGGATTGCTAAAGGCACTTCCACTTACAGTGATTTATAGACTAGTAGCAGTAGTAGAGGGCCGGAAATTGTGGAACAGCTCCACAACGTGCGTCCCGACAACACCCTGCGCGATTCCTGCTTCGTGGAGACCGGGTGGACGTTGTCGAGATCCCGACCTTTTCCCCACGAGTTCTCCCGCCTGCCCACGCCGTCCACGTCGTGTTTGACACACTGTGGATCAGACTGTGAGCAACTCCTGTCGCGCCGATTCCACGCGCTCCCGGAACTGCCGGTCGCGCGACAATTGCGATTGCACCTTGTCGACACTGTGGATCACCGTCGAGTGATCCCGGCCCCCAAAGGCCTGCCCGATCTCGACCAGCTGCATCTGCAGCAGTTCACGCGCCAGAAACATCGCGATCTGCCGGGGCACGGTGAGCGTCTTGATCCGCGCCTTGGACCGCAGCCCCTCTGGGGTCACGCCCCAGCGACGCGCCACCACTTCCTGCACCTTCTCGATCGTCGGCATCAGCCGCGGCCGCGCCTCGGCGTCATCACTCGGCCGGATCTTGTCGGCCAGCGCCTCGCGCGCCAGGTCGATCGAGATCTCGCGGTGCCGCAACGAGGCGTAGAGCAGCAGCTTGATGATGCATCCCTCGAGCTCCCGCACGTTCGACTTCACGCTCTCGGCGATGAAGCGGAGGACGTCGTCGGGAATCGTCGTCTCGAGGTGATCCTGCTCCTGCTTCTTGCGCAGGATCGCGATCCGGTGCTCGAGGTCGGGCTGCTTGACGTCGGCGACCATGCCCCACTCGAACCGGGAAACCAGTCGTGACTCGAGGCCGGGAATCTCTTTCGGGGGCCGATCCGAGGTCAGGACGATCTGCTTCCCGCCTTCATAGAGCGCATTGAAGGTATGGAAGAATTCCTCCTGGGTGGCCTCCTTCCCCTCCAGCCAGTGCACGTCATCGACGAGAAAGAGGTCGACGTCCGCCCGGTAGCGCCGCCGGAGTTCCGGCATCGTGCGCGAATGGATCGACTCGATCACCTCGTTGATGAACTGCTCGGCGCCGATGTACAGCACCCGGGTGCTGGGGGTCCGTCCCACCACCTCGTGGGCGATCGCCTGCATCAGGTGGGTCTTGCCGAGACCGGTCGGACCGTAGATGAAGAACGGGTTGTATTGCTTGCCCGGCGCCTCGGCGACAGCGTGCGCGGCGGCAGCAGCGAGCTCGTTCGACTTGCCGATCACGAAGGCATTGAAGGCGTAGCGGCCGTTCAGCGGCTGGGCGCTGGGATTCACCGCAACAGCAGGCGTGGCGGGCGTTTCGGCTGGGGCCGCGGGAACGAACAGGTCCATCTGCGGCCGCTTCTGCCGCTCGCCACTCACGTGGAAGGTGACCTGTCACCGGTTCGCCGGCGATGTCGGATGCGAGCGAGCCGAGCAGCTCGGCGTGCTTCTCCTCGTTCCACCGCTTCGCGAAGTCGTCCGGGGCGCCAACGACCAGCTTGCCGTCCTCGAACGAAATCGCCTCGGCGGGTGCCAGCCAGCTCTGCCACGTGGGGTCGGGAAGCACCCGGCGCGCCCCGTCCAGTACACGTTTCCACAGCTCTTTGGCGGACAGCGGCATTCGGTTGGATTCGCGGGATGACAGTGTGAACGACGGCAGGACCAAGGGACGCCGATTCTACGGCCCGCATGTGGAAAAGTCAAACCTTGACCATTGGCCTTGACCAGTGACGGGGTCACGCCCTATTTTTTCGGGCTAGTTTCCAGGGAGTAGTTCCAGATGATGCCGACGTACAAGCCGCGCAACAAGCGCCGCTCAGCAAAGCACGGGTTCCGCACCCGGATGGAAGACCGATGGGGCCGCGCCGTTCTGGCTCGCCGCCGCAAGAAGGGGCGCAAGCGCCTGACCGTGGCGATCGGCTCCAAGCACGCCCGCGCCTGAGCACGGACGAGCGCTTCGGGCGCTCGTCGCGGCTCACTGGCGGGCCTGATGTTCGACGCGTGCTCCACTCGGGGCACCGGGCCCGCCGCACCCACTTTGACATATCCTGGCTCGCCGGTACCGCCGCGCATTCGCGCATGGGACTGATCGTCCCCCGGTTCCGGCACACCGCCCCCGAACGCAACCTGCTCCGCCGCCGCCTCAAGGAAATCTGGCGGCGAGACCTGCAGCACGCCGTTCCGCTCCTGGACGTGGTGATTCGCACCCGCCGCGACACCTACCAGGTGCCGTTTGCCGTGCTCCGCGCCGACCTCCTTGCGTGGCGGGACGCGGTGGCGTGAATGCTCACCAACGTTGCACGCGTTCCAGCGCGAAGTCTCACCCTCGTAATTCGTGGCTACCAGCGTTTCATTTCGCCGGCGCTTCCCCCGGCGTGCCGTTTCGCCCCGACGTGCTCGCAGTACGCACTCGAGGCGATCACGCGGCATGGCGCGTTGCGCGGGGCGTGGCTGGGATTGCGCCGCATCGCCCGATGTCATCCGTGGAACCCGGGTGGCTACGATCCGGTACCCTGACCATGAGTGATGCGTGACCGACCGTCGTCCCCTGCTCGCCATTGCGCTGATCCTGATGATCGCGATCGTCCCCGGTTTCCTGGGCGTTCGCTCACGCCCTGCCCCGATCGCGGTGGATAGCAGCGCCGTCGGCGGTGCGCCGGTTGCGTCCGTACCGGTGGCGGCCACACCGATTGCCAGCGACAGTGGCATCGCGATTGCCGACAGCGCAATCACCGCCGACACCACGGCGGCCGACAGCATCGCCGCCGTCCCCGCGATTCCCGAGGACACGGTGGTGGTGCGCTCCGCGCTCTATCGCTACGCGATCTCGACGCAGGGCGGGCGAATCGTCTCGAGCCGGTTTCTCCGCTACCGCTCGATGCGTGACGGCGACACGACCGCTGCCGGTGTGCGCGACACGATCGAACTCCTCCCTGCCGACTCGCGGATGCTCGCCAGCGAACTGCGCATCGGTGAGCGCACGGTGCGCCTCGATCGAGCGACGCTGGTGCCGAGCACTGATTCGCTGCAGGTCGGCAGCGAGCCGGCGGCATTCACGCTCTCCGGTCAGGCCGATGGCATCGGTGTCGAACTCACCTACACGTTCGTGCCCGACGACTACCGGATCCGGGTCGACGCCCGCTTCACCGGCATCGGCACCAATGGCGCCACCATGTACGTCGGGCTGGGAAGCGGTTTCCGCGACACCGAGGCCAAGCCGGTCGAGAACAACAACGAGAAGGGTGTCGTCACCAAGCTCACTGATACCGAGCTCATCCGGTTCAACTCGCTCGACCGCGCGTCCACCCGCACCATCGCCGGCCCGTTCGAGTGGGTCGCGGTCAAGTCGAAGTACTTCGTCGCCGGCCTGTTCGCATTCGATTCCACCGCGAGTGGCGTCAACGGCAACATCGGCGGCGTGATTGCGCAGGTGCTCGACACCCTCAAGAACCCCGTCCATGTCGCGGTCACCACCTCGGTCGCGGTGCCCGCAACCGGCATCTCCGGGTGGACGCTCTATCTCGGCCCGATGGAATACGACCGTCTCACCGCGATGGGACGCGACTTCGACGACGTGAACCCCTACGGCTGGCCGATCGTCCGGACCGTCATCAGGCCGTTCGCGGTGGCGATCCGCGGGCTCTTCGTGTTGATGCACGAGACGCTCAACGTCGGCTACGGCCTCGTGATCGTCCTCTTCGGTATCCTGGTGCGCATCCTCCTCTGGCCGCTCAACCAGAAAGCCATGCGGTCGATGACGGCGATGCAGGCGATCCAGCCCGAGATCAAGGCGATGCAGGAGCGCTACAAGGAGGAACCGCAGAAGCAGCAGCAGGAGATGTTCGCGCTCTACAAGAAGCACAACGTCAATCCGTTCGGCGGCTGCTGGCCGATGCTGCTCCCGTACCCGCTGCTGGTGGCGGTGTTCTTCGTGCTCGCCAACACGATCGAGTTGCGCGGGGTCTCGTTCCTCTGGATGCCCGACCTCTCCCGCGGCGATCCGCTCTACATCATCCCGGTGATCATGGCGGTGTCGATGTTCGCGCTGTCGAAGATCGGCATGATCGGCATCCCGCCCAACCCGCAGGCCAAGATGATGGCCTACGCGATGCCGGTGATGATGCTGGTGTTCTTCGCCAACTTCGCCTCGGGGCTCAACCTGTACTACGCGGTCCAGAACCTGGCATCGCTCCCCCAGCAGTGGCTGATCATGAAGGAGCGCCAGAAGCTCACCGCGACCCGAACCGCGCCGGTGGTGGTGAACACCAAGCCGGGGGGCGCCAAGCGGAAACGCTAGCGTTCTCACCCGGTGCCGACGACACGATCGTCGCGCTGGCCACCCCGCCGGGCCGGGGTGCGCTGGCACTGGTACGGCTCGCCGGTCCGGGGGCGTTCCCGATGGCGAGTCGGGTCGCGCCCGGATTCGATGCCAACCGGATCCGCGAGGCCCGGCTCCTGGGCGTGCACACCGCCACCGGTGAGCTGATCGACCGGGCGGTGGTCACCGCCTTCGCAGCACCCCACAGTTACAGTGGCGATGACACGGTTGAGTTCTCGACCCACGGCGGAGCCTTCGTGCCCGCAGGGACCGTGGCGGCGCTACTCGCCGCCGGCGCCCGGCTGGCCCTCCCCGGAGAGTTCTCCCGGCGGGCGGTGCTCAACGGTCGGCTCGACCTGCTCCAGGCGGAGGCGGTCGCCGACCTGATCGACGCCACCGCGCCGGCACAGGCTCGGCAAGCGCTCCACCAACTCGACGGAGCCACGTCCAAACGGGTGGAGGGGGTCCGCGACGCCGTCATCGCTGCGTCCGCACTCCTCGCTTATTCCATAGACTTTCCGGAGGAAGACGACGGGCCGATCGCTCCACAGAAAATCATGGTGGCGTTGACGGAGTTGCAAGAACAACTAACAACGCTGGCCGCGACCTCCGAAACCGGCGAGCGAGTTCGAAGGGGCGCACTCGTCGTCCTCGCGGGCGCTCCCAACGTCGGCAAGTCCTCGCTCTTCAACGCTCTGCTCGGGAAAAACCGAACTATCGTGTCGGAGCTCCCAGGCACCACGCGAGACGCGGTGGAGTCAGAAGTGGAGTTCGATGGCTGGCCCGTCACGCTGGTGGACACCGCGGGAATACGGGAAGGCTCAGACAGCATTGAAGCAACCGGAATTGGCATCTCCAGGGAGTACGCAGGGCGTGCCGACATGGTGCTGTGGTGCAGCGATGGCGCGGATAACTCGCTATTAAGCGAACATTCACTTTGTCTGGATTGTCTGACGGTGGTGGTTCACACCAAGGCAGATCTCCGGTCCAGTATCCCCGGCGCCGACGCATCCGTTTCTGCGGCGACGGGCAATGGCGTAGCCCAACTGCGCTCGCTCATCGTATCACGACTGTTCACGATGGCGCAGGCTGATCCCTCGGCCCCGCTCCTGTCACGGGTGCGGCACCGGGTCGCCGCCGTCGCCGCCGCCGACGAGCTGGCTGCGGCACAGGCCGAACTGCAGCGCGGCGAAGCTGTCCTCGCAGCCCAGGCGCTCAGGCGGGTTGCCGATACTCTGGGGGATATCATCGGCCCGCTCGACCAGGACGACGTCCTGACCAAGGTTTTCTCGGCTTTCTGCGTCGGGAAGTGAGGCGTGCCAACCAACTTGACACCCCCTTCCCTGCGCACCTTCCTTACGAGGCGAACTCGTTCTTCCCCACCTCCCCACAACTGGTAATCACGATGCGCGCTGCTGCACTCCTTGTCGCCAGCATTGTCGGACTCAACGCCTGCGGGACCGACCTTTCCGGTCTCAAGTCCGAAGATGAGTACCCCTACACCGTGAACTTGATCTTCCAGCTCGAGCAGGACACGTCGGTCGAGTGCCTGCCGCTCAACAGTCCATGTCAGGTGAGACTCAAGGGGAACATCACGTCACGGTTCGGGACCCGCCTGGTGAACGCCCAGATCTGGTACCGGGCAGCGCCCGCCACGACCTACTCGCCGCTGGTAAAGACCGACGGCAGCGGGATCTTCAATACCACGATATCGCTCGATCGAACGGCGTCGGGGAGAGCGGTCTCGCTCTGTGCCGGTCCGACGCTCGACGTCGCCCTCACCGGCGCGTGCCCGACGATCACCATGCCCTGATTGCCGTCAGCTCGGGCTGCGCAGTGCCGCGCGCAGTCCGAGGCGTTCAACCCGTTCAACCGTCATGCGCCAGGCGAGGTAGCGCCCGGCACCATCCGGGAGGCGGCTGCTACCGCCCACCCGGGCGTGCCCACTCGCTCCCCTGATCAACCATGCCAGCATCGGCCCGAGCCCGGTGCGCTCCAACTCCGGCGCGAGCTGCGCCCTCAGTGACCGCTCCTGCTGCCGCAGCCGTGCGAATCCGCTGCGGCTCACGCCAAGCACCAGGTGGGGCGGGACGTCCGGTTCCACCGCAAGGGCGAGGTGCATCGCGATCCCCTCGGCATACATCCACTCCGAGAGCGGGACGTCGCGGGCCCGCGCCCAGCGATCCCACCCCTCGCCACTCGCCAGCGGGCTGCCGGAATCAGCGCTGCGCCAGCGCGTGATCAGCGCCATCCCCCGGGCAGCTGCGGCGTGAATGCGACGCGCGCCATCCGCGCCGCCACCGGCGAGCTCAGCGAACAACACCACCGTGGGCGGGGCGGCGTGCGGCAGGACCTCGAGGATGTCGCCGCGAGCTTCGCCGGCGAGCAGCGCGACATCGCAGCCGATGTCGGCACCGAGTGCTGCAGCGCGTTCGACGGCGGCTTCGAGCCGGTGCTGGGCAGCGCGTCCGGCAACTCGGGTGGTGAGGAGCCGGAGCAGCGGAATGTCGGAGGTCAGCTCGAGGGTGGGGCGGTCGGGAGCGTGTTGGCGTTGCAGGGCAGCGAGCAGATCGGCGTGACGCTCCCGGAACGCACGAATCGCCGCGGGGTCTGCGGTCTCGACCGCGGCGGCCCACGGTGAGACGAGGTCATGCAGCACCCGCTAGTGGAGGTCGCCCTTGCGGCGCCGTGACACGCTGTCGAGAAAACGCTGTTCGTCATCGGTGAGCGACGCGATGCCGGCTGCGCTGATCTTGTCGAGGACGCGGTCGAGCTCGGCGGCCTCGAGTGCGGCCGGATCAGGCGCCGCCGGCGCGGGGGCAGGGGCGCGCCGTGCGCGCAATTCACCCTGGGTTTCGCTTTCGTCGCCCCCGGCCTGCGCCACGGGAACGCGGCGGCGCATGGCCGGGAGGCGCGGCGGCTCCATCGGCCGGGAGATCCCCTGGAGCGCGAAGAACAGCAGGGCAGACGCCATTCCACCCAGGTGGGCGATGTGGGCGATGCCATCCGAGCCAAGCATTGCGCCAGCGACGTCGAGTAGCGGCGATGCCGAGGATCATGTGCTTCGCCTTGATCGGGATCGGCAGCGGGAAGATCATCATCTCGGCGTCGGGGTACATCCGCGCGAATGCGAATGCGATGCCGAGCACGGCACCCGATGCACCGACAAACGGTCCCACGTGTATGCCGATGACGGTGGCGAGCAACGATACGATCGCGGCGCCGAGTCCGCAGTACACATAGAACAGGATGAACACCGGGCTGCCGAGTCGACGTTCGACCGGCGGTCCGAAGACGAAGAGCGCCACCGAATTTGCGAGGAGGTGGAGGAGGCCGCCGTGCACGAACATGTAGGTGAAGAATGACCATGGCGCCGACCCGGCGCGTGCGGGATCGAACTCGACGGTGCGCGCCAGCACGTCGGAGGTGAGGATCGTCTCCTGCAACAGCAGCACGACTGCGTTGATCGCGAGGAGGCGACCAACCCAGGGGGTGATGCGATCGAAGAGCGAATCGGACACGTTCAGCTTCCCGGTATCTGGTGATGGCGGGCTTCCGGCAAATCAGGGCCCATCCAACTTAACGTCGATCGGCGGGCGGGGTTCGCACGCCCGAGCTCGCAGATCCGCTCGCAGAGCTCGGGGAATGCGATCCCCACGGCGGCAGCCGACTGGGGCATCAGCGACGTCGCCGTCATCCCCGGCAGGGTGTTGACCTCGAGGCAGAACAGGCGCCCGTCCGGTGTCAGCCGGAAGTCGACCCGGGAATACCCCGACAGCTTGAGTGCGCGGTGCGCCAGCAACCCAAGGCGCTGCACTTCCCACGCCAGCGTCTCCGAAATGTCGGCGGGGAAGATCTCCTCGGACATTCCGGGGGTGTATTTGCATTCGTAGTCGAAGAGCGCGTGCTGCGGGATGATCTCGCCCACCGCGAGCGCGGCATCGCCCAGGATGCCGACGGTCAGCTCCCGCCCGGGAACGAAGGTCTCGAGCATCACCTCGTCATCGTGGCGCGCCGCTTCGGCGATCGCCGGACCCAGGCCGGACGGGTCGTCGACCACGCTGAGGCCGACCGTCGACCCCTGTTTCGAGGGCTTGACCACGAGCGGCCAGCCCAGCTCGCGCCCAACCAGTTCGGCGTCGATGGCGGGTTCGTCGTGCGTCGGGGGCCACATCCTCCACGCGGCCGTCGGGACACCGGCGCCGAGGAAGAGTCGCTTCGAGATGTCCTTGTCCATCGCGAGGGCGGATCCCAGTGGGCCGGAGCCGGTGTACGGCACCCCGGCCACACCCAGCAGGTGCTGGAGCGTGCCGTCTTCGCCCGTGCCGCCGTGGAGGCACAGGCATGCCACGTCGGCGCCGCGAACCTCCGGTTGGGTGAGCAGGCCGGCCAGCAGGGTATTGCGCTCCGCCACGGCCAGCGCGGCGACGTCGGGGGGATGCGCGCCCACCCGGGCCGCCAGAACAAGCGGCTCAGCGGAGGCGTCGATGACGCCGACCGTGGTGTCGACGACCGTCACCGCGTGGCCGCGGCTCCGCAGCGCTGCCACCACCTGGGCGGCGGACGCCAGGGCGACGTCGCGTTCGGACGATGAACCGCCGGTAAGCACTGTGATCCGCATGTCGGGTCCGGTCGTGGTGGGAGAGACAGCGGTGCATCCTATCACCGGCGGAGGATGGTGTCCAACCGTGCAGCGAGGCACCGTGGCATCGTCCCCGTCACTGTACGGCGGGTTACACTTGATCGACTTCCAACCATCTCACCCGACCCGAGAGAGACAGCCATGTATCGCAGGTATCCTGCTCACTGCCGTCGCGGTCACAGTTGGTGTGGCGTGTTCCGGCGACAAGGCCGACCCGGCCCCCGATTCCGCGAGCGCTGCGGTTGATGCGCCGGCACCAACTGCGCACGCGACGATGCAAGACGCCACCGGCAGGGAACTCGGGCGCCTGACGATCTCGGAAGATGCCGGCAGGGTGTCGGTGACCGGAACGCTGCAGGTCGCTGCCGCCGGGGGAGCACGGTATCCACCTGCACATGGCAGCACGGTGCGAGCCGCCGTTTGCGTCGGCCGGCGATCACTGGAATCCGTCGGAAAAGCAGCACGGACTCGAGAATCCTGCCGGCCCGCACCTCGGCGACCTGCCCAACCTGACCGTGGAGGCTGACAGCACCGCGACGTTGAACTTCACCACCACCGAAGGCACCGTTGCCGCGCTGCTGGATTTCGACGGCGCTTCGTTGATCGTGCATGCCGACCGCGACGACCACCGCACCGATCCGTCAGGCAACTCGGGCGACCGGATCGCCTGCGGAATCGTCACGCCGTAGCGTAGAGGCCGCGATTCACTAGCGGCCGATCATCTCCCGCAGCACGTCGTAGCGACTCACGATGCCCACGACGACGCCGTCCTCGGACACGAGGGCGGCGGGCGATTCACGGGTCAGCGTGCGTCGCGAGCCGGTCGAGGGTGAGCGACGCATCGACCACCGGGAACGGCGCCTCCATGACCTCGCGCACCGGACGATCGAGTGCCGCGGGGTGCTCCAGCGCGCGCGTCATCAGGGTGTTCTCGGTGAGCGCCCCGACACAGACACCGTCCTCGATCACCGGGATCTGCGACACATCGAAGGTGTTCATCAGGTTGAGTGCCTGGCGCACCTGCGCGGCAGGCGCCACCTGCACGAGGGCCGGTGCGTCGGTGGCACGACGGGCGAGCAGGGTGGCCACGGTGGGGCGGGGTGCATCGAGCAGCTGGTTCTCCTGCAACCACTCGTCGTTGAACACCTTCGAGAGATACCGCTCACCGGTGTCACAGAGGATCGTGACGATGCACGCATCGGGATCGTCGAGGGTGCGCGCGAGCTCGAGTGCGAGATGCACGTTGAGGCCGGCGGAGCCGCCGACGAACAATCCCTCCTCACGGGCGAGGCGACGCGCCATGGTCATCGATTCCTTGTCGCTTGCCTGCCTGAAGTCGTCGATCACATCCCACCACACGGTGCTCGGCACCTTGTCACCACCGATGCCCTCGACCTTGTAGGGACCGCCCTCGCCCAGTGCGCCGGTGCGATGGTAGTTGGTGTACAGCGATCCGACCGGGTCGCCGGCGATCACGGTGATGGCAGGGTTCTGTTCCTTGAGGTACCGGCCGGCACCGCTCACCGTGCCGCCGGTACCTGCGCCGGCGACGAAGTGCGTCACCCGACCGCCGGTCTGGACCCAGATCTCGGGACCGGTGGTGGCGTAATGCGCCTCCGGGTTGACCTGATTGTAGAACTGGTTGGCGAGCACCGCGCCGGGAGTGTCGTGCACGATCTGCTTCGCCTTCATCACGTAGTTCTCGGGATGGTCAGGCGGAACCGCGGTGGGCGTGACCACCACCTCCGCGCCGTAACCCTTGAGCAGCCGGACCTTTTCCTGGCTCATCTTGTCGGGCATGGTGAAGATGCACCGGTATCCCTTGATCGCTGCTGCGATGGCGAGGCCGACGCCGGTGTTGCCGCTCGTGCCTTCGACGATCGACACCACCGGGCTTGCAGTTCACCGCTCGCCTCGGCGGCCTCGATGATCGCCAGCCCGATCCGATCCTTGACCGATCCGCCGGGATTGGCGTATTCCGCCTTCGCATAGATCGGCGTGCGCACACCGGCACCGATCCGGGCGAGATGAATCATCGGCGTCCATCCGATGGTGTCGAGCACCGAAGCATAGACATGCGGATGCGGCACGGTCATGGGGTGGAATCCGTGATGGTGGCGAGGGAGTCGGGAATCGTGAACTTGATCGGAACCTGGATCGGGTGCATCACCGCGACGCCATTGCGGGTGGCCGGCGAGAACTGCAGCGTGGGCGCAGCCTTCATCGCTGCGGCATCGAACTCGACGCGGCCGCTCGACTTGGCGATTCGGGTCGAGTCGCGGAGCACCGCGCCGGTGGAATCGACGACGAGATAGAGCAGGACTTCCCCCTCGATGTGCTGCGCGTACAACTCGGGTGGGAACGGGAGCTCGGGCTGTCCGGCAACCGGCACCGGCGGCACGAGTACACCCTCCGGCTCTGGCTCGGTGTCGCCGCCGCACGCTGCGAGCAGCGCAGCCATCAGCATGAATCGTTGCATCACTTCACCTGCTGGATCGGGTGAACAAGGTCAGGAAACGCCGCCTCGCAGTTTCGCCAGTTCGTTGAGGGCATCAAGGGGTGTCATCCGGTCGACGTCGAGCGCACGCAACTGGTCGGCGAGCATCGAATCAAAAAGCGACGGCTGGGCTGGGTCGGGCTCGCGAGGGGGCTCGCCCGGGACCATCCGATGCCCGGTTTCCAGTGTGCCCAGCACTTCGCGCGCGCGTCCCACCACGGTGTCGGGAAGCCCGGCGAGTTCTGCCACGTGAATGCCGTACGACCGATCGGTGCCGCCCGGTTCCAGTCGGTGCATGAAGACGATGCCGTCCGCGGTCTCGCGCACGGCAACGTTGACGTTGCGTGCGTGAGCCAGGCGCTCGGGAAGCTGCATCAGTTCATGGTAATGGGTCGCGAACATGGTGCGGCATCCCACGTGGTCATGCAGGTGCTCGGTGACCGCCCACGCAATGGCAACACCGTCGTACGTGCTCGTGCCGCGCCCGATCTCGTCGAGCAGGACCAGCGAGCGGGCGGTGGCGCCGTGCAGGATCGCGCTGGTCTCGCTCATCTCGACCATGAATGTCGATTGCCCGCGGGCGAGGTTGTCGCTCGCACCCACCCGCGTGAACAGCCGGTCGATCACGCCGATGGTTGCTGCCGCGGCCGGCACGAAACTGCCCATCTGCGCGAGCAGCACGCACAACCCGATCTGGCGGAGGATCGTGCTCTTGCCGGCCATGTTGGGCCCGGTGACCAGGAGCACCCTGGCGTTGTCGTCGAAGCGCACGTCGTTCGGGACGAAGCGTTCGCGGGGCATCATCCGTTCGATCACCGGATGACGCGACCCGGTGAGCACCAGTTCCTGCCCGGTGGTGAGCGTCGGGCGCGTGTATCGACCGCTGACCGCCGCTTCGGCCAGCGAGGCGATCACGTCGAGCCGCGCGAGCAACCGCGAGGTGGCCTGCACCCGGCTGATCGCGTCGCCAACCCGTTGGCGCAGCGCCGTGAACAGCGCCGACTCGCGTTCGCCGATGCGCTCCACCGCTCCGAGCACCTTCGCCTCGTACTCCTTCAGTTCGGGCGTGACATACCGCTCGGCGTTGCTCAGCGTCTGCCGTCGCTCGTAGTCGTCCGGAACCGCACCGGCGTTGGCCCGCGTGATCTCGATGAAGTACCCGAACACCTTGTTGAAGCCCACCTTGAGGGACGAGATCCCGGTCCGGTCACGCTCGCGCTGCTGGATCGCCGCGAGGGCCTGCCTCCCGTGGTCGCGAAGGTGCCGAAGTTCATCGAGCTCGGTGTCATGACCGGGCGCGATGGTGTCGGTGTCGGCGACCGAAATCGGCGGCCGCTCCACCAGTGCACCCGCAAGTTCAGCTGCCAGGTCGGGAAGAATGTCGAGGTGAGCCGCCGCATGCTGGAGATGTCGCGCGGATCGCCCGGAGTCGGGGACGACGCGGTCGGCGAGTGCCGCCACGGTTGCCGACACATCCGGAAGGCGGAGAAAGGAGTCGCGGAGCGCACCGAGCTCACGCGGGTTCGCACGACCGGCCGCGGCGCGCGCAGCGAGGCGCTCCACGTCGCGAACCCCGTCGAGCGCCGCGCGAAGGTCGGTGCGCAGTCGACCGGCATCGACCATCACCGACACTGCATCGAGGCGGTCCTCGATGCGGGCGACATCGCTGAGCGGCGACACGACCCACTGCCGCAGCAACCGCGCACCCATCGGTGTGAGCGTGTGGTCGAGGGCCTCGACGAGGGTGACGCCCTTGACGCCACTCCGAAGCGGCTCGACCAGTTCGAGGTTGCGGCGAGTCATCTCGTCGACCCAGCAACAATCGTCGGCACGCCGCACCGCAGGACGCGCGAGATGCGGCAAGCCCTGGGGTTGCAGCTCCAGTGCGTAGCGGAGCAGGGCGCCGGCGGCGCCGATGGCCGGTGCGTCGGCGTCGCCCAGGCCGAGTCCGTCGAGCGAGGCCAGGTGCAAGCGTCGAGCGAGCTCTTCCGCAGCCAGTGCGGGGTCGAACTCCCAACCTTCGCGCTCGGTGCGCATCACGCCCTCGCCAAGCACCACGTCGGCGCCGCGAGGGACCACGACTTCGGCGGGGACAAGTCGCGCGAGCGCCTCGTCGAGGCCATCGGCGGCCACCGTCTCGAGCGTGAACTCACCTGTCGACAGGTCGAGTGCGGCCACACCCGCACTGTCGGCGCCCGGCGCGGCCGCCACGAGCCAGTTGTTGCGGGCGCCGGGTGTCCAGTCCTCGTCGAGGAACGCGCCCGGCGTGATCGTCTCGACGACGGCGCGCTGCACGATTCCCTTGGCAGCTCGCGGATCCTCGATCTGTTCGCAGATCGCCACCCGGAATCCCTGGCCGATGAACTGGCGCAAGTAACCCGCGGCCGCCTTGACCGGCACGCCCGCCAACGGCACCCCGTCGCCGCGCGCCGTCAACGTGATGTTGAGGACCCGCGCTGCCACCTGCGCATCCTCGTAAAACATCTCGTAGAAGTCACCCATGCGAAAAAACAGGATCGCGTCGGTGTGACGACCCTTGATCTCGCGGTACTGGGTGAGGAGCGGGGTGTCGGCCATTAAGTCCGTTGAGGGGTTGAAAGGTTGAAGGGTTGAAGGGTTTAAGGGTTGAAGGGTTTAAGGGTTGAAAGGTTGAAGGGTCAACGGTCAAAGGGCTTGATGGAGAGTGGGAAATGGTGAGGAGTGACGATGATCAACCTTCAACCCTTAAACCCTTCAACCCTTCAACCCTTCAACCATCTTACGGCGCCCTCGTCACGAACGCATCGCCGTTCACCGCTGCCTTCACCTTGGCCAGGCTCGCCTGTCGCTGCTTCGCGGGTGTCGAACGGGCCGGCCTGCACCTTGGTGAGCCCTCCCGTGGCCGGCAGCACATACGACGTGAAGCCGGCTCGCTCGATCGCCTGCCGGGTGCGGCGGATCGCCGCGTCGTCGCTGCAGGGCACCGACCTGGATACGCCATCCACCGGTCGTGGGTCGTGCGGGCGGAGTGTTGCCGCGGGTCACCGGGATGTCGGCCGTGGTGGTGTTCGCCGGCGGTGGGGTCGGCACGCTTGCCGGCGGAGGGGTGGCGGCGGCAATGGGGCGCGTTCTCCGGCGTCACGTTGGTGCACCGGACCCGCGCGTACTCGAGCTGGTTGCGGGTCTCGACGTCCGTGCCGGCAGCCGCGATGCCACGAGTCGATCCAGTCGCACCCGGTGGCCATCTGGCGGCGTTCGAACGCGGCGCGTGATCCCCACATGGCGGCAACCGGGATCACCGGCGACCTGGGGTAGTCACTCATGAGCCGTTGCACCCGCGCCAGGACGCCGTCGAGGTTGCCGGCACCGTAGTCGAGCTGTGCCAGGCGGAGCAGGGCATTGTCGGCCCACGGCGAGCGCGAGTACTCCACCGACACCCGTGAGAACAGCAGCCGCATCTCCTCACCGCTCTTGGAGACTGTTGCGGCGGCGTACAGCGCTTCCGGGTAGAGCGGGTCAGTGGGCGGCGTGCGGTCGATGATGCGGGCGACCGTCGTCCGCGCCGAATCACCGAAGCCGTCCTGCGCGAGGCGAACCACCCGCTGCAATGCCGGTGTCATGGGCATGCCGTTGTCCTGCGCGACGGCTGCCGGGGGAAACGCGCCCAGCGCGATGGCAAGGGTGATGCAATTCCTGATATTCATGCAGCCTTCTTCTGGCGCGTTGCGGCCAGCGTGAGAACGAGGTCGGTGAGGATTCCCTGGGGATCGGAAACCGTGGTGTTCTTGAGCGCGATGTCCGCCGTGAGCGCGGCAGCAATCGCACGGGCAATGCGTTCATCATTCCAGCGAGGAGCATTCTCCGCGATCATCCGGGAGAACGGATCGTAGCTGCCGACGGAGGGACGTCGCTCGAAACACAAGTTCTTGACGGCTTCCGCGAGCGGCCGACCCCGGATCTTGCGGTCGACTCGCGGTCGCACGCGCCCATCGGAGTATCACCAGTGAGGTGCCCAGTGAGCTGACCAGCTTCACCCCGGTCACGCCAGTCTGGTCGAGCACCCGGGGGAGGACCGCCAGCGCGGCAGGCACGTCGTCACGCAACACGGCGTCGCGCCAGTCGTCAACGGTTTCGCCGTGTCGCACGCCAACGAGTGCATCCTACCGTCTCCAGCGACAATGGCTCAGCGCCCCCCAGTCCCGCGAGCTTCTCGGTCTCCGCCGCCAGCAACCCCAGGTCGGCGCCCGTGGCACGAAGGAGGTGCTCGCGCGCATCATCGGCCACCTTGACCCCGGCCTTCTCGAGCCGGGCGTCGAGCCACTCGTCGAGGGCCGGTCCGGCGAGGTCACCGCAGTCGATCGTGGTGCAACGCTTCGCGAGTTCGGTGTCGGGGGCAGTCGTCGGTGCCCTGCACGATCACCAGCACCGTTTCGGCCGCGGGGCGTTGCGAGATACGCCACCGCCGGTTGCTTCGCCTTGGTCTTCCGCTTCCATGCCTCGACGTCGCGCAGCACCACGACCCGTCGTTCGGCCATCATCGGCAGCGTGGCGCACGCGGCCTCGAGCGCGTCGGGGTCGATCTGCTGCGCCGAGAGGATGTCGAGGTTGAAGTCGCGCATGGCCGGGTCGAGCGCGGCGTCGAGGAGCGATTGCCACGGCCTCGTCGCTGAGGATCGGCTCGCTGCCATGCACGTAGTACGACCCGCTGGGCGGGGTCGGCGAGTTGCCGACGGAGCTGGTCGAAGCGAACACGGGGCATCGCTTGAATCTAGCGCCGCCGGCTGAAGCGCCTCGATGTGGAGCAGCGCGCTGAGGGTCTTGGCATCGGTGATGGTGCCATCACGCACCATCGTCATCACCCGGCACCAGCGAAGCTCGTGCAGCTCGACAAACTCGTCGGCCTCGAGGGCGCGGGTGCCGGCTGTGAGGTCGCAGGCCAGGTAGAGATGGATCACCTCGTCGGTGAACCCCGGCGTGGTCCAGATCTCGGTGAGGCGAACCAGATGTGCCGCAGCGGTAGCCGGTTTCCTCCTCCAGCTCACGCCGGGCCGTGCTGTCGGGGTGTTCGCCCTCGTCGCGCCGGCCGGCCGGGATCTCCCAGTGGTAGCCGTCGGTGGCGTGGCGGAACTGCCGCAGGAGGATCGACCCGGGGATCGGTGCTCCGAGGGATCGTCGAGAAACGGGACCACCGCCGCTGCACCCGGATGCCGCAGCATCTCGAAGTCGGCAGTGGACCCGTCGGGGAGCCGGACCGTGTCGACGTCGAGCGACACGATCCGGCCGGCATAGACGCGGCGCGAGGAGAGCAGCGTCAATACGTCTGCACCTCGATCGGACCCAGATCGAGCTTCTCGATACCGGGGCGGATCTTGGCAACGTCTCCGACCACGACGACGGTCAGTTTCGCGGGGTCGAGGTGGCGCTGGGCTGCGCCATGCACCTGCGCCGCCGTCAGTGCGCCGATGGCCTTGAGTTCGGCCACGATGGCGGTGAGCGGCTCGTTGAACACCACGCTCTGGGTGATCGCACCCGCGACGTTGCCGGCCGTCTCGTAATCCCCCAGCGTACCGAGCACGAGGTAGTTGCGGCCGCGCTCGAGTTCGTCGGCGGAAACATGTTCATCACGCATCGCCTTGAACTGCGCAAAGAACACCGCGAGCGACGAGTCGGTCACGTTGGTACGGACTTGCGAGCTCGCGACGAACGGCCCGGCCACCGGTGCCCATGAATAGCTCGAGCCGGCGCCGTAGCTGTATCCGAGCTGCTCCCGGAGCAGGTCGTTGAGACGCGACGAGAACGATCCGCCCATGATCGTGTTCATCAGCGTGAGCGCGGCATAATCGGGCGACGACTTGGCGACACCCGGGTGCGCCGATGAGGATCACCGACTGCGCCGCGTCGGGCTTGTCGACCAGGATCACCCGGGTGGCACGAGGAGCGGCGGCGGCGATGCTGGCTCGCGGCGGGCTTGACCGCCGGACTGGCCGGTGCAGCCCAACCACCGAAGTGCCTGGTGGCCCACGCGCGCGCCTCGGCGAGCGTCACGTCGCCGGAGAGCACAAGGGTCGCGCGGCGCGGATTGGCGGCGCGCCGCCAGAATGCCCTGACCGTTGCCGAGTCGAGTGGCGCGGTGCTGGCTGAGTCACCCGATGTGGAATGGTGCAGCGGGTGACTGGCGGCGAAGACGTTCCGATAGAACACCCGCTCGGCCACTGCCCCGGGTTGGTCGCGGGCCTGCAGGAACGACGCGAGGCGGAGGTCACGGAGACGCGTCACGTCGGCGGACCCGAAGTTCGGGCGGAGCACGACGTCAGCCGCGAGGCCGAGCGCATCGTTGAAGGTGCGCTTCGGGGCGCGAACCGAGATCGTGAAATTTTCCCAGCCCGCGCCGGCGTTGATCGATGCGCCGAGGTACGCGATCTCCTCGGCCAGCTGGAGTGCGCTGCGACCCGCTGCGCCCTCGGTGAGCACCGAGGCGGTAAACGTCGCCAGGCCCGGCGGGACACCGGCAATCCGGGCGCCGCCATCGATCAGCAACCGGCCCTCGACAACAGGTACCTCGGTGTTGCGCGCCACGATGAGGGTGAGGCCATTGGGCAGGACCGCGCGCTCCGGCGTCGGCACGGTCAATGTCGGGGCAGCGCCGAGTGGCGGAGCGGTGGTCACTTGTGCGGAGGCCGTGGTCACGGTGCAGCACGCCAGCGCGACGAAAAGGCTCTTTGCCCGATTCATGGTGTCATCTCCTTCGAGCGCGGCTCGGCGGCGAGTTCCTTCTTGCCCATTGGCACCACCGACACGATCGCGCGGGGGCCGACGAGATATTGGCGCACCACGCGCTGCACGTCGGCGGCGGACACCGCACGCACACGATCGAGGTCGCGCTGGAAGCCGTCGGGCATCCCGATCTCGTAGTAGTACTGGTTGAGCTGGTCAGCCTTGCCCTGCACGGTCTCGATGCCACGGAGGAAGGAAGCCTCGACGGCGTTGCGGGCCTGCTCCATCTCGCGGTCGGTCGGACCCGACTGGGCGAACCTTGCGAGCTCTTCGTCGATTGCGTGCTGCAGCGCCGGCAGCGCCTTGCCTGGCCGTGCCCGGGCCACGACGCTGAACTCGCCGGCGAGCTTGCGGTGATCGGGGCGAGCGCTCACGAACACCGCGCTCTGGTCCTGATACACCAGCCGCTGCGTCAGTCGCGAGTTCTTCGCACCGGTGAGCATGTAGGCGGCCACGCTGAGCGCGGCGTCGTCGTCACCCCACGCACGCGTGGTGGGCCAGTTGTAGTGGAGTTGCGGCAACTGCACGCGGTCTTCGAGCGTCACCAGCGTGTCGGCGGTGAAACGAGGTTGCGACGGCGCGGGGCGCTCGATCGCGGGGCCGCGGGGAATCGCGGCGAAATACTGCCGAGCGAGCGACAGGACACTGTCGCGACGCACTGCACCCGCGACCACGATCACTGCGTTGTTCGGTGCGTAGTAGGAGCGGAAGAAATCCTTCACGTCCTGGAGCGACGCCGCCGAAAGATCGGCCATCGATCCGATCACCGTCCATGAGTAGGGGTGGGCCGGTGGATACATCAGCGTCGGCATCACGTCACCGACCATCCCGTATGGCTGGTTCTCGTAGCTCTGGCGCCGCTCGTTCTTCACGATGTCGCGCTGGGCATCGACTTTCGCCTCGTCCATCGTGGGCAGCAGCCAGCCCATGCGGTCGGCCTCGAGCCAGAGCATCAATGGCAGCGCGTTGACCGGGCCGGACTCGTAGTAGTTGGTGCGGTCTTCGGTCGTGGAGCCATTGTTGTTCGCGCCGGCAGCCTCGAGTGCCCGGTCGAACATCGGATACGGAGCGTGCTCCGATCCCATGAACATCAGGTGCTCGAACAGGTGTGCAAAGCCGGTGCGGCCGGGTTTTTCGGAGCCCGAACCGGTGTGGTACCAGGTGTTGACCGTGACGATCGGTGCCGACTGATCCTCATGCACGATGATGGTGAGGCCATTGGGCAGGGTATCCACCGTGGCCGGCACCCGGATGCCCTGGGAGGCAGCGGTGGACGCCCCCAGTGCAACGAGTGTGGCTGTGGCGAGCAGGCGACGGAGCATGGGCAATCCGGTGAGATGGGTAGGGGTGACACCAGCCTTACGGCGATCTGGCGCCAAGGTTCTAAGCTAGTGAGGGCCGGGTATTGACATTGCAAGTTATAACACTCATATTTCTGCCATGGCGACCCGCGTTCATGAAGAGATCCAGCAGCGTGCCCCGTTTTCCCGGAGCACGGAAGAAGCGTCGGTGGCGATAAAGCGCACCGCCGCCGTGCTGGATCACGCCGTGGGTGAAGTGCTCCGCCCGTTCGGGGTCACGCCTACCCAGTACAACGTCCTCCGGATCCTGCAGGGATCGTCCGCGACCGGGCTATGCGGCCGGGAGGTCGGGACACGGCTCGTGTCGGAGGTGCCCGACGTCAGCCGGCTTCTCGACCGAATGGCGGAGCTGGAATTGATCACCCGGGAGCGCGCTGATGACGACCGGCGGCACGTGACGGCCCGGATCGCTTCGCGCGGGGTCGAGGTACTTCGTGCAGTGAGCCCCCATCTCCAGGCGCTGGAAGAGCGGATGTTCAGGGGAATGGACGACGCCATGGTATCGGCGATGATTGCCGGACTCGACGCGGTCAGGAACAATCGCTGATTTTTTTGGCCTAATATGTGTTATAACGCAAACTGTGATGACAATCACCAGGAGTATCTCGATGACCGCAACGACTCGCAGCACCTCGACCTCCCCCCGCTCGATGACCGACATCGGCCTGTTCCTGATGCGGGCGGTGATGGGTCCCGCATTCATGGCGCATGGCGCCCAGAAACTCTTCGGATGGTTCGGCGGCTATGGCCTGGCCGGCACCGGAGGCTTCTTCGAGTCACTCGGCTTCACGCCCGGAACCGCGTTCGCGCTGCTCTCCGGCGGCGCCGAGCTGGTGGGCGGGTTGCTGGTCACCCTGGGCTTCCTGGGGGTCCTGGGGCCGGCGATGATAGTTGGCGTGATGACCGTGGCAATCGCCACCGTCCATCTCCCGAATGGGTTCTTTGCCGCCACCAATGGGATCGAGTTGCCGCTGCTGTATGGGGTGATGGCGTTGGGGCTCGCCTTCACCGGATTCGGACGGTATGCCGCCGACGCCCACGTCGAGCGCACCGCGCTGTTCCACCGTCCGCTCGTCGTCGCCGGTTCACTGGGCGTGAGCGTGCTGGGCGCCATGAGTTCGTTGTTGATGCGCTAGCCCACAGCTCGAGCCGGCTCATGCGAGTCGGCTCGCCGTCCGTGTCCGTTTCATCGTACATTCAAGGCATGGTTACGCTTTTCCGCCGCCCTGTCGCGGCTCTCGTTGTTGTCTCAGTAGTGCTCGGCTGTGGCTCACCGGCGCAGGATCCTCCGGTCACTGCACCGGCGCCGGTTGCCGCGGAGCCCGGCGCACGGCCCGGCGAATCGGTGGCGGTGCGGACCGCGCGCGCAGACAGCGCGCGACTGCCCGTGGACGGCCGCGGACGTCGAGTTCATGAACGGGATGATTGGTCATCATGCCCAGGCGCTCGTCATGGCGCGGCTGGTTCCCGATCGGGGCGCCAGTGCGCCGGTGCAACGACTGGCCGAGCGAATCATCAACGCGCAACAGGACGAGATCGCGTTGATGCAGCGCTGGTTGCGCGACCGCAACCAGCCGATACCGGACCCGGGATCGCCACACGCAGCCATGCCCGGGATGGATCACACCGCGCACATGCCGGGAATGCTCACGCCCGAGCAACTGGCCGACCTCGGGCAGGCGCGCGGTGGCGAGTTCGACCGCAAGTTCCTCACCTACATGCTGCAGCACCACCGCGGCGCGATCGTGATGGTGGAGAAGCTTTTCCAGACCCCGGGAGCGGGTCAGGATGAAGCGACCTTCAAGCTTGCCAACGATGTCCAGGCCGACCAGGGAACCGAAATCAACCGCATGACGATCATGCTTCTCACACTGCCAGGGGACCGCCGATGAAGCACCTTGCACGATTGCTGCTGGTCGCGTTCGTGACCACCGCCACCGTTTGCCACCGCCGCGCTCGCGCAGGGTGCGCCCAAGCCCGATCCGCGGGTCGGACTTCGCGGTGGCACCCAGGCCGCCAACGGTGCGGTCACGCCGGCTGCACAGGCCGCGTGGAACATCCGGCTCATCGCGAATGCGATGCCGCCGGCGCCGTTCATGGGCCAGACCAACTCCGACCTTGCGTTCACCGGCAATTACGTCATCCAGGGCAACTACGCCGGCCCTCTGGTCTGGGACATCAGCAACCCCGCCAAGCCGGTCCTCACCAAGACCGATCTCTGCCCCGCCTCACAGAACGACGTGTCGGTGTACAAGCACCTCATGATCATGTCGAACGAGTCCAATTCCGGCCGCCTCGACTGCGGCGGCGGCGGGATCCAGGACACCGTGAGTGCAGAGCGGTTGCGCGGTATCCGGATTTTCGACATCCGCGACATCAACAACCCGAAGTACGTCGCGAACGTGCAGACCTGCCGTGGTTCGCACACCCACACGATCGTGACCGATCCGGAGGATCCCGACACCTTCTACATCTACATCTCGGGCCAGGCCGGCGTGCGTTCGCCGAACGAACTCGCCGGTTGCTCCGATCGACCACTCTCGCGAGGATCCGAAGTCGTCGTTGTTCCGGATCGAGGTGATCAAGGTGCCGGTGGCGCAGTCCCGAGAAGGCAGCAATCGTCGGCTCGGCGCGAATCTTCAACGACCTCGCTGCACCGCCGGTCCACGGTCCGGGTACCGACGACCTGCTGGAGATCGAGAACGCACGGCGCGCTGGCGCGTTCATCGCGGTGGTCGGTAGCGAGGCGATCGTGCTGCCCGCCGCAGTTCGTGGCGCCGATGCTCGACAGTGTGGTCAAGGCGCGCAACGGCACCGGCAGCCCCACTGCCGCCGACAGCGCCGCGTTCCGGGCGTATCTCCCGAAGCTCATCGCGTCGCTGGTGGGCGGCGGCGAAACGCCGAGCGGGCCGGACCAGTGCCACGACATCACGGTGTATCCGGCGATCGGCCTGGCCGGCGGCGCGTGCGGTGGCTACGGCCTGCTGCTCGACATCAGCAACCCGGCGAACCCGGTGCGGATCGGTGCAGTCGCCGACTCCAACTTCTCCTACTGGCACTCGGCCACGTTCAACAACGACGGCACCAAGGTCCTCTTCACGGACGAGTGGGGCGGCGGCGGCGCGCCGAAGTGCCGCGCGACCGACAAGCCGGAATGGGGTGCCAACGCGATCTTCACGCTCGAGGACGGCAAGCTGATGTTCAAGAGCTACTACAAGATTCCCGCGGCGCAGACTGCGCTCGAGAACTGTGTGGCGCACAATGGCTCGCTGATCCCGATCCCGGGTCGCGACGTGATGGTGCAGGCGTGGTACCAGGGCGGCATCTCGGTGTTCGACTGGACCGACGCCGCGAAGCCGGTGGAGATCGCCTACTTCGACCGCGGGCCGGTCGACTCGACGCGGTTCACGATGGGTGGCTCGTGGTCGGTCTACTGGTACAACGGCGTGATCGTGAGCTCCGAGATCGCGCGCGGTCTCGACATCTTCGAGCTCGTGCCGAGCGCGTACCTCACGCAGAACGAGATCGACGCCGCGAAGACGGTGCGCTTCGACCAGTTCAACGCGCAGAACCAGCCGAAGTTCACCTGGCCGCGCGACGTTCTCGCTGGCCCGGGCGTATGTCGACCAGCTCGAGCGCACCAAGGGGTTCAAGGCCTCGATGATCGCCACGACGCGGACCGAGCTGGCGCGGGCGGAGAAGCTTTCGCCGTCGCTGCGGAAGCAGGCGCTGATCGCGCTGGCCGCCCACCTCAACCGCGACGCACCGGCCGCACCGGAGCATGAGAAGGTGCACAAGCTGGCAACGATCGTGGCGGAGTTGAAGTAGGTGACAGGTGACAGGTGTACAGGTGACAGGTAGTACAGGTAGCAGGTAACAGGAAGGCCAGTCGCTCCGCGCGACTGGCCTTCCTGCATCGATGCACCTCTTACCTCTTACCTGTCACCCTTTTTCCCTTGATCTCAAACCAGCGCGAAACTCTCCCCATGCTTCGGCACATGCACCTCCTGCACCCCTTCCTCCTCGAGCAACAGCTTCATCGCTGCGAGGGACTCCGGCTCGCCGTGGACGCAGAAGGCCCGCTTCACCGGTCCACCGAGGTCGCGCACCCACTGCCGCAGCTCGTCACGACCGGCGTGGGCCGAATAGCCCTCGATGCTGGCCACCTCGGCGCGCACCGTGACGTCCTCGCCCATGATCCGGACTTCCTTGCGGCCGTCGTGAATGCGCCGGCCGAGGGTGTGCTCAGCCTGGAACCCGACAATCAGCACACAGTTCTTCGGGTCGCCGGCGTGGTTCAGCAGGTGGTGCAGGATCCGGCCCGCTTCGGCCATGCCCGAAGCCGAGATGATGATCGCCGGCCCCGCCATGGTGTTGAGCTTCTTCGATTCGGAGACGTCGCGGGTGTAGCGCACGAGATGGTGATCGAAGATCGACGCCTTGGAGGCAATCAGTTCTTCCGTGGTGTCGAACACCTCGGGATGCATGCGGAAGACCGACGTGGCCTCGACGGCGAGCGGCGAGTCGATGAAGATCGGGATCTCCGGGATCGCGCCGTCCTTGGCCAGCTGGTGGAGGGCGTACACCAGCTCCTGGGTGCGCCCGACGGAGAAGGCGGGAACGATGATCTTGCCGCCGCGGTCGTACACCCGGCGCACCAGTTGACCAAGCATTCCCGATGCATCGACGATGGTGGGATGTTGCTTGCGCGCATAGGTGCTCTCGATGATCAGCGTGTCCACGGGGCCGCGTGGTGCGCGTGGATCGCGAATGATCGGCTGGTCCCACCGGCCGATGTCCCCCGAGAACACGAGCCGATGCGGCGTACTGCCGCCGATGTTGCACCTCCACACTGGCGCTGCCGAGGATGTGCCCGGCGTCGTGGAAGGTGGCCTCGATGTGGTCGGCGACCCGGAACGACTTCTGGTAGGGATGGCCGTGCATCAGTTCCTGCGCGCGCACTGCGTCCTTCCCCGTGTACAGTGGTGCCGCCTCCGGGCCCGCTCGGCCCTTCTTCTGCAGCCACCGGAAGTCACTCTCCTGGATATGCGCCGAATCGGCGAGCATCACGGCGCAGAGATCGCGCGTGGCCGGAGTCGCATGAATCGTCTTTTCGAACTGTCGCGCGACGAGCAGCGGGATCCGGCCGGCGTGATCGATGTGCGCATGGCTCAGCACCAACGCCGCCAGCTGGCGGGGATCAAACGGGACCGCCTCGTTGAGGCGCCTCGATTCGTCGCGCCTTCCCTGGAAGAGGCCGGCATCAAGGGCAACCTGGGTGCCGCGCACATTGAGCAGGTGGCACGAACCGGTCACCTGTCCGGCCGCACCCCAGAACGTCAGGTCGATTCCACTCACTGGGCAAATCCGAGTATGAGGAGCGCGGGAAGCTTGACGGCTTCCGCGAGCAGGTAGCCGAGCTCGGTCCGGAAATGCTCCGAGATCGGCGAGGTGCGCGTCGGTGATGTCAGCGCATCGAAGCCCAGGCGATGGGCCTCGAGACGGAGACGAGCGAGATGGAACGGATCGCTCACCAGCAGCACCCGGTGTATCCCCGCACCACGCAGATACTCGGCGACGGCCTCGAGCGAACCGGCCGTGTTGCGGCCCACCGCCTTGACGACGATGCTGTCGGCAGAGATCCCGACGGACACGAGATACTGTCGCCCCGCGGTGGCCTCGCTCATCCTGTCGCCCTCGACGATTCCGCCCGGTGACCACGATCAGGTCGGCGTACCCGTCGCGATAGAGGATTGCGGCGTGGTCGAGTCGCGCCTGGAACACCGGAGATGGTCGGCCATTGTACTGCGCAGCGCCGAGCACGACGACGGCATCGGCTTCATACCGCTGGTCGGTGCGCGATACGCCAAGGACGACGAGGAACGAGAGCAGGAAGGTGCTGGCCACCGCGAAGATGACAAGCGCAAGCAGTTGACGGGCAGTGGTGCTCAGAAGGGGAACGACTCCCCTTCGCGCGGGACGATCACGTCGCGCACCCCTTCCTCGCGCAGGATCGTGACCATCATCGCCACGGAGAGGTCGTCGCCGTGCACCACGAACGCGCGACGGATCGGTCCGCCAAGCGCGCGCACCCACGCCCGCATCTCCTCGCCATCGGCGTGCCCCGAGAAGCCCGGTATCTCGTGCACCGCGGCGTTGCGCGCGACCGGCTCGCCACCAATCGTCACGGTATCGCCGCCGGCCAGGAGTTCGTGACCCACCGATCCCTCTTCCTGGAACGACAGGAGCAAGACGCTGTTGCGCGCGTCGCCGATGCACCGCTTCAGGTGGAGCGCCGCGCGCCCTGCATCGCCGGTGTGCCCCGTCGCAATGATCAGCGCGGGTGTGTCGGGAAGTTCGCGGGGCCCCGTGGACGGAGCGTACTGCAGCAGCGACTCATCGAACGGGCCGCCGTCGGCGCCGTACGCGCGGGCCCCCTCCGACACCACGTCCGGATGGACCCGCAGGAGTGTCGGCAGCGACACCGGTGTGGTGGTGTCGATGAGGATCGGCAACTCTGCGATCAGCCCGCGCCGCCACAGCAACTGCACGCTGCGCACGAACTCCTGCATCGGTCCAAGCGACGCAGCCGGCACGATCAGGTGACCTCCTCGTGCCACCGTGTCGTTGATGATCGACGCAAGGCGCTGCTGTGCGTCGGCAAACATCAGGTGACGGGCGTGCGCGAACGGTGACCCGACGATGAGGGTGTCGACGTCGCCGGAGCGCGGTACCGGATCGCGGAAGATCGACGAGCCGGGACGACCGATGCACCCCGAGTACACGATGCGGTGGGATCCACCCTCGCCGGTGCGGAGCTCGATCGATGACGACCCGAGAATGTGCCCGGCATCGGCGAACTCGAAGACCAGGTTGCGGCGCAGGTGCAACGCGCGGGCATACGGCTGGCCGACGATCTGTTGCTGCGTGGCCAGGACGTCGTCGAGGTCGTACAATGCCCCGCCGCCGCGCGCCGCAAAGTCGATGGCCGCCTCGGCGAGCACGATTGCCGCAAGGTCACGAGTACCCGGGGTGGCATAGATCGGACCGGTGTAGCCGTGCTTGACCAGTTGCGGCGCGCGACCCGCATAGGAGAGCGCGGCCTGGCTGAGCAGCACCGCATCGATCCGCCGCGGATCGAGCGGCAGCTCGCGATTCTTCTCGTGCGACGCGGCAGGGTTTCCCTCGAAGAGCCCGGCGTCGAGGAGGACCCGGGCACCAGCTGCCTCCAGGAGCATCATCGACCCGGTGGCCGTCGCGGCCCCGCCGAAAAACGTCAGTACGCGCGGTGAACTCATCGTGTCCCGAAGAGGCGGTCCCCGGCGTCGCCGAGTCCAGGTAGGATGTAGCCCTGCGCGTTGAGTTCGCGGTCCAGGGCGGCGGTGTAGATCGGCACATCGGGACAGGCGGCCGTGAACGCGGCGACACCCTCCGGCGCAGCGACCAGGCAGAGCAGCGAGATATCGGTCGCACCCACCCGCTTGAGCTCACTCACCGCGGCAATCGCAGAGCCGCCGGTGGCGAGCATCGGGTCGAGCAGCAGGAACCGGTGGTCGGCCACCGGTGTGGGCACCTTGAAATAATATGACACGGGGAGCAGCGTCTCGTGGTCCCGGTAGAGACCGATGTGCCCGACCCGCGCATTGGGGATCAACTGCGTGATGCCATCGACCATGCCCAGCCCGGCCCGCAGGATCGGGACCAGCGCCACCTTGCCGACAATCGTCGCCCCGACACATCGCTCCAGCGGCGTGTCGACGTCGACCGGCTCGGTGGGGATGTCCCGGGTGACCTCGTAGGTCATCAACGCGGCGATCTCACCCACGAGCTGCTTGAAATCGCGGGTCGAGGTGCCAGCGTCGCGGAGAAGAGCGAGCTTGTGCCTGATGAGGGGGTGATCGAGCACCGTGAGCCCACGGCGGGTGCAATGACATGGGTGTAATCTAAGGCCGGGGAAAGGTTGAAGGGTTCAAGGGTTCAAGGGTTTAAGGGTTAGGGAGGTGGGAGTTGAAGAGATTCTGCCGCCGTGCGACCTTGAACCCTTCAACCTTTGAACCCTTGAACCCTTGAACCCTTGAACCCTTGAACCCTTTAGATTTCCGCTCATGACCATTCTCCGTCCCGAATCCGATCCCGATCAGCCGGTCGCCACGCAAGCGGTGGTTCCTGACCCGATCGGGATGAAGCTGTTCAAGTCACGCACCATCCTGATCTCCGGTGAGATCAACCAGATCCTCGCCGAGCGGGTGATGGCACAACTGCTGGCGCTGGCCGCGGAATCGGAGGAGCCGATCACGGTCTACCTCAATTCCCAGGGCGGCCATGTCGAGGCAGGCGACACGATCCACGACATGATCCGGTTCGTGAAGCCCGAGGTTCGGATCGTGGGCACCGGTTGGGTGGCGAGTGCCGGCGCGCTCATCTATGTCGCGGTGCCGAAGTCGCATCGTTACTGCCTCCCCAACACCCGGTTCCTGCTCCACCAGCCTGCCGGCGGGATGGGCGGTACCGCCAGCGACATCGCGATCGAGGCGCGGGAGATCGTGAAGATGCGCGAGCGCCTCAACCGCATCATGGCGCGGGAGACCGGCCAGACCGTGGAGCGGATCGAGGATGACACCACGCGCAACTTCTGGCTCGAGGCCGCCGATGCGGTGCAGTACGGGTTGGTGGGCCGCATCATCGAAAGCCAGGCCGAGCTCACGTAGGACGCTTCTCGCTGCAATCCTGAAACGATGTACACATGGCATTGTGTCCCACACCGAGGATGATTCGTCATTCTCGGTGTAGGCATGATGTTGAACATCTTTCAGGAGGACCTGATGAATCACGATACCATGGAAGGGAACTGGAAGCAGTTCAAGGGCAAGGTGCAGGAGAAGTGGGGAAAGCTCACGAACGACGATCTCGATGTGATCGACGGAAAGCGGGAGAATCTCGCCGGCAAGCTCCAGGAGCGTTATGGACTTGCCAAGGACGACGTCGATCGTGAACTCGATGACTTCTACCGGGTGCACGAGGCCGATCGGGCCAACCGGTAGCGAAGAGCGACGCGGGGAAGTTGCCCGCGTGCGCGACGCTTCGGGAAACGGAGGTGGCACGTGGCCGCCTCGCGCGACAAAGGATCGAGGACACGGTGGCGTCGTATTCACCGAGGCGGCGATCCGGTGCCGTCGAGGTGTCATCAGCCACAGTGGCGGTAGTCAGCGAAGCGATCGGCTGGTGACGCAGCGAAGGGGGACCCGAAGTGGGTCCCCCTTCTGCGTTGCGGCAAGTGGCCAGAGTCAGAATCGAACTGACGACACCGTGATTTTCAGTCACGTGCTCTACCAACTGAGCTATCTGGCCGAATGAGCGAAAAAAGTAGCAGGAGAAGCGGATCAGGAGAAGAGAGCCCGGCTCTCGCCTACTTGGAGAGGCGGACTCCCACGATTCCCCCGACAATCATCGCGATGAAGAGCACCCGCGGCAGTGACCGCGATTCGCCCAGCAGCACGATCCCGAGGATCGCCGTGCCCACTGCGCCGATTCCGGTCCAGACGGCGTACCCCGAGCCGGCCGGAAGCACCCGGAGCGCCTGAGCGAGCAACCACATCGACGCTGCCATGCCGCCGATCGTCAACGCGCTCGGGATCGGCTTCGAGAACCCATCGCTGTACTTGAGGCCGATCGCCCACGCGACCTCAAGCAATCCCGCCACCAGGATGAACGTCCAGGCTCGTGTTTCGGTCATGGCGAAGTCTGCCACCAATCCGCCACCCTACCAAGGGCCATGCTACTTCTTGCCCGATCCCGCGAGCACCAGCGCGACTCCGGCCACTGCGGCCACCGCGCCCACCCAGCTCGGCACCGTCTTCGTCTCGGTGGTGGTCACCTCGATCGGGCCGATGTCCGCAACCTTCTCCTTGGTGGTCATGTTGAGGCCGCGAACCAGCACCACGCCGCCGCCCAGGATGAGGAGGATACCGAGAATGACAAGTGGACGCATGCACACACTCCGGAACAGTTGACCTGAGGACCCATTGGGGCCAGACATACCACACGACGAGCGCGGATGGAACGGGTGGCACAGGAGGCTAGAACTTTGTGTCGAGATGGCGCGTTTATAGCGTCGAACAACACGAAGATGAGAACCGACCCTCGCCACGAGGTTGCTGCTTGAACCACCGTTTTGCGCTTCGTCCTGCGATCCGACTCCTTGCACTCCCCGCCGTTCTTCTCGCTGCGGCGTGCTCCGATTCGACATTGGTCGCTCCCGACAACGATTCTCCGGCAGCGTCGGTGGAGCGCCCTGGTCGGGTCGTGATGACTCCGCGCACCGCGTCCCTCGTTGCGGGGGAGACGGTCACGGCGAGCTCGGTGGTCACCAGCACGGCGGGCGTAACCCTTTCGCAGCGCGCCCTCTATCGGTCGACCAATCCTGCCGTGGCCGCAGTCACGCCGGCCGGCCAGGTGACCGCGCGCGCCGCCGGTACGGCGATGATCCTGGCCGAGATCGGCACCGTGGCCGACACGATGCAGGTGACTGTCGTGGCCGCCCCGATCGCGACGCCCACCCAGGCTTTCAATGGTCTTGGTCACGGTGCGGTTCGTGGGCGGTACACCATCACCGGTGGTCGCCGCAGCGTTCCTCCAGGCAGCGGCCCGCCTGAACAACGTCATCCAGGGGATGAGCGGGACCTTTCCGGTACCGATCAACCTCGGCGCAGGCCAGTGCGATGTGAGCCAGCCCGCCCTCAACGAGACCGTGGGTGGCCTGCTGATCCTCGCTTCGGTGAGGCCCATCGACGGTCCCGGCTCGATCCTGGGGCAGGCCGGACCATGCCTCGTGCGCACCGGCACCCGGGGGATCCCGGCGCTCGGCGTGATGGCCTTCGATGAGGTCGATATGGACCTGATGGCGAGCCGTGGCCTCCTCAACGGCGTCGTCCTGCACGAGATGGTTCACGTCCTCGGAATCGGGACCCTCTGGGGTCCTGACCGCCAGGGTCTGGTGGCCGATCCACAGTCCGATGACCCGCTCTTCATCGGCTCCCGAGCCTCGGGGGCGTACGGGGTGTTCGGGGCGCTGAACGCTTCGCTGGGCGTTCCGGTCGAGAACACCGGCGGCACGGGCACCCGAGGCGGGCATTGGCGGGAGTCGGTGTTCCAGGACGAGCTGATGACCGGTTGGGCCGGTGGCGCGATGCAGATGAGCACGGTGACGGTGCATGCCCTGGGCGACATGGGCTACGTCGTCGACCCGGCTCGTGCCGATGCTTACTCATTGCCGCCGCTGTCGGGCTCGGGGAGCGGTACATCGGGTGTGCAGGCCGGGGTGCAACTCGGCGAGTCGATCCTCGAGCCGATCGCGCGAGTGGACCGACGCGGCAAGTTCCTCCCGTAACTCCACCACAAGGGAGATGAAGCGTTGGTTCATCTCCCCGATGTTCGCCCGCACTGCCGACGATATACTTCAACCAGACACCGTGACCCGAAACCTTCCCCGCCTGTTGATCCCCCTGCTGCTTGCAACTGCGTGCGCCGACGAGGCGACGCAGCCGCTCGCGCCACCGGTGACCCAGCTGGTGCTCGACGCTCCCGCGATCGCGCTGGGTGATCTCATCGCGGTCACGCTGCACGTCGTGGTCGATGGCGTTTCCCGCGTGGCCCGCGCCGAGGAGTTCACCGTGACGTCGTCAAACGCCCAGGTGATCGGGGTGACGACCGGTGGCTACCTCGAGGCGCGCGCCGAAGGGACTGCGACGGTGACCGTCACGTTTGTTGCCGACACGAGCAAGTCGGCGACGCGTACCATCACCGTCACGCCCGCCGACTTCGTATCGCTCCGACTGGGACAGGCGCCGACAATGATCCCCGGCGACTCGGCCACGATCAGCATGAGCGGGATCACCCGGGGTGGCGCCACGATCGGTGCCGCGACCGGTGTCACGCTCTCGAGTTCGTCGGCAGCATTGCGAGTCGCGAATGCCACGCTCGTGGTGGCGCGCGACACCGGCGTGACCTGGTTGGTCGCACGCGCACCCGGCGGTGCCAGTGATTCGGCGCGCATGGTGCATCTCATTTGGCGCGCCCACCGCAATCACGATCGCGCCGCGCAACGCCGTGCTCGACGTCGGTGATACCGCACGCATCACGCCGACGCTGCGCGACCGCCGTGCCAACGTGCTGGGAAGTTCGGGCGTGCAGTATCGCAGCACGAACCCCAACGTCGCGACGGTGAATGCAAGCGGGGCGGTCGTGGGTCGGGCCGGTGGCACCGTGAACATCATCGCGAATGCCGGCGCACTTGCCGACACGATGATTGTCGTGGTGAACGCCGCTGCCGCGCCGCCACCGGGCACGCCACCGCCTCCACCACCTCCGCCACCGCCGCCGCCGCCTCCACCGCCCGGATCGGGCGGGACGATCACCCCGCCGGGCGCGTTCGTGCAGGTGCGACTCACGGGCAACCCCACCGCCGCTGTGGTCGCTGCCTTCACGTCGGCGGCTGCGCGCCTCAACGCGGTCATCCGTAGCGCAGGCAATGCGTATCCGGTGCCGATCTCGCTATCACAGGGTTTGTGCAGCGCCGACCAGCCTGCCATCGCCGAGACGGTGGACGGCCTGCTGATCACCGCAGCGATCATCCCGATCGATGGCGCCGGGAGCATCCTGGGATACGCCGGCCCGTGCCTGATTCGCTACGGTCCGCGCGGGATCCCGGCGCTCGGCACGATGGCGTTCGACGTCGCGGACATGGCGGCACATGGCCGCGAACGGGATCCTGGGCGGCGTGGTGTTGCACGAGATGGTGCACGTCCTTGGAATCGGCACCCTGTGGGGCCCGAGCTGGCAGGGATTGGTGGCGGATCCCAACGGACTCGACCCCAGGTTCTCCGGTGCCAACGCTGTCTTCGGGTACAACGGGTTTGGTGCGACCGACGGGGCGTTCGGGGTACCGGTGGAAAACACGGGGGGGCCCGGAACCCGCGGCGGTCACTGGCGCGAGACCGTCTTCCAGACCGAATTGATGACTGGCTGGGCGGGCGGCGCGATGGCGATGAGCCGGGTGACTGTCGGGGCACTGTTTGACATGGGGTACGACGTCGATATTGCCCGGGCCGACAGCTACTCGCTGCCGGGAGTAATGACAGGTATCCGTGAGCAGGGCGTGGAGATCATCGATCAGGTCCGGAAGCCGATCGGGCAGGTTGACGCCGGCGGACGGATCCGACCGAGTAGCCGCTGACGTAAACCATTCCGACGAGTTCCGGCATCATCAGCCGCACGGAGGTTCCGATCCACCCCCGCATCCTCGAATTGCAGGATCATCTCGATATCACCCGTGAGCACCTGCGCCACATCGTTGACGCGGTGCCCGCCGCGCAGCGTGAGCTGACGCCGCCGATTGGCGGCTGGACGGTCGCCGAGGTGGTGCACCATCTTGCCCGGATCGAGGGGATGGTGACGGGCCTGTTCGTGAAGATGGTCAAGAGCGCGCGCGACGGCGGACTGGGACGAGAGGTCGATGACACGCCGCAACTGGCCCACTTCCGCGGCTACCGCGTGCACAATCGCGGCGTTCGCGTGGTCGCGCCGGAGCGAGGGATGCCGCAGCCAGGCATCGACTTCACGACCGCGTGGGCCGCCGTCACCGATACCAGGATGGCGCTGCTGCACGCCCTCGCCGCTGCCGATGGGCTGGCGCTGGGAGCGATCAGTTATCCGCACGCCCAACTCGGCGAGATGTCGATGTATCAGTGGGTGGCGTTCGTCGGCTTCCACGAGACCCGTCACTCCGCCCAGATCGAGGAGATCGTGGCGAGCTTCTCCTAGGCGCCGCTACCCGGTGCCGCGCCGTGACGCAGTGTCGCCATGTCGATCACGAACCGGTACTTGACGTCACTCTTCAGCATCCGCGCATAGGCATCGTTGATCGCGTGCATCGGGATCACCTCGATGTCGCTCACGATGCCATGTTCCGCACAGAAATCCAGCATCTCCTGCGTCTCGGCTATCCCACCGATGAGCGAGCCGGCGAGTGAGCGTCGTCGCGTGATGAGCTGCATCATGCTGGGCGACTGATGCGGCTCCGGCGGGACGCCCACCATCACCATCACACCCTCACGATCGAGCGCACCGAGATAGGGATCGAGCGAGAGCGGCACCGAGACGGTGTTGATGATCAGGTCGAGTGGTGGTGTATCGAGCGCGGCGGTGCCGCCCCGCGGCGTGACGACCACATGATCGGCACCGAGCCGCCGGGCATCGGCTTCCTTGTCGGGCGACGTGGTGAACAGCGTGACCTCGGCGCCCATCGCATGCGCCAGCTTGACGGCCATGTGACCGAGCCCGCCGAGTCCGACCACGCCCACTCGCGAACCGGTGCCGACATTCCAGTGCCGCAGCGGCGAGTAGGTGGTGACACCGGCGCAGAGCAGCGGCGCGGCGCCAGCAGGGTCGAGCGACTCGGGAATGCGGAGGACAAACGCCTCGTCGACGACCACATCGGTGGAGTAGCCACCGTAGCGTGACGCCGCCGATGTGCTTGTCGACCGAGTTGTAGGTCCATGTCGCGCCAGCTTCGCAATACTGCTCCAGCCCGTCCTCACAGGCGTGACACTCGCGGCACGAATCCACGAGGCATCCCACGCCCACCATCCTGCCCACCGCGTGCGCCGTCACCTCGGCACCGACCGCCGTCACTCGCCCGACGATTTCATGCCCGGGCACGCAGGGCCACTTGGTGCCGCCCCATTCGCCACGCGCGGTGTGAAGGTCGGAGTGGCAGACCCCGCAGAAGAGGATCTCGATGGCTACATCGGTGGGGCCGAGCTCGCGGCGGGTGATGGAGTGCGGCGCGAGCGGGGTGTCGGCGGCGAGGGCGGCGTAGGCGTTGGTCATCGCGAAGAATACTAGAGATGAGAGACTAAGACTAGAGACTAGAGACTAGAGACTAGAGATGAGAGACTGGGCAGCAGGGGGCGAATCGGAGAGGCCAGCGCTTTCGCATCTAGTCTCCAGTCTCTAGTCTCTCATCTCTCATCTCGTCTCTCATTTCTCACGTCTGCTTCGCCCTCTCATACTGCTTCGGCCAATCCACGTCCACACCGAGTTCCCTGGCAGCGTGCAGCGGCCAGTACGGGTCGCGCAGCAGCTGGCGGGCGAGCAGCACGACGTCGGCTTGTCCGGTCGCGATGATGGTGTCGGCCTGGCGCGCGTCGGTGATCAGGCCCACGGCACCGGTGGTGATCCGGGCGTCCTGGCGAATGCGTTCCGCAAACGTCACCTGATAGCCCGGCCCGACGGGTATGGTGGCGTTGCTGACATTGCCGCCGGTCGACACATCGATCAGGTCGACACCGGCAGACTTCAGTGCGCGCGCGAGTTCGACCGAGTCGTCGATCGTCCACCCGCCGTCGGTCCAGTCGGTGGCCGAGATCCGGGTCCACAGCGGCATCCCGTCGGGCATCACCGCCCTGATGCGCGGACACGCACTCCAGCACGATCCGCATCCGGTTCTCGAGCGGGCCACCATACCGGTCGGTGCGGTGGTTGCTGAGCGGCGAGAGGAACTCGTGCAACAGGTAACCGTGCGCGGCGTGCAATTCGATCAGGTCGAAGCCGGCATTGCCGGCGCGCTTGGCCGCAGCGGCAAACGCGCCGACCACGTCGCGGATCCCGTCAACCGTGAGCGCCGTCACCTCGGGGTAGTTGGGAGCGAACGACACTGCGCTCGGCCCGATGACCTCCCAGCCACCCTCTTCGGGCGGAACCACGCCGCGCCCATTCCACGGGCTGTGCGTGCTCGCCTTGCGACCGGCATGCGCCAGTTGAATGCCGATTGGTGCGCCCTGGGCATGCACAAAATCGGTGATCCGCTTGAGCATCTCGACGTGATCGTTCTTCCAGATGCCGAGATCTTCCGGGGAGATCCTCCCGTCAGCGGTGACGGCCGTCGCCTCGGTGAACACCAGCCCCGCACCACCCACTGCGCGGGTGCCGAGATGCACCAGGTGCCAGTCGTTGGCGAACCCGTCGTGGGATGAGTACTGACACATCGGCGAGACGACGATGCGATTGCGGAGCACGAGGCTGCGTGAAGCAAACGAATCAAAGAGGCGCATGGGGGGCCGGCTGGCAGAGGGTGCATGACACAGAGAACTGACCCTCAAAGTACCGCATTCCCATCGGCGTTCGGTCAGGCGGCTCGGTCGGATCCGTCACGCGGTCTCGGGCGCGGGGCGTTCCGTCAGGCGACTCGGTCGGTGCGCCGTCCAACCGTCGGACCGGAACTCGCTCGCTCCGCTCGCTCAAACAGCCGGTCCTCCTCTGGCCGACGCGCCCGTACCTCGCCGCCGTGGAGGTTCACGCTTTCCACTGGGTAAGCGCAAGCGGGCTCGCGGCGCGCTGCGGCGGGAGGACTTCTCTTCCGCGCGCCCCCGCCGCATGCACCATTCGCTTCCCGAGGGAAGCCGTGCCGCTGCGTGCCCGCAGAGCGGGCGGCAGCGGCGGAAGGCGACGAGGGAAGCGAGGCGCGCGGAGTAAGTCCGACCAAGCAGCGTGTCGCGACCCGCTTGCCCGTTGCCGGGAGCGGCCGTCAAGGCCCCGCTCAAGACGGCGTGACAGACCGCTGTGAGCGGTTAGCTGCCCCTACCTGGACTCGAGGTCAAACAGTCGATCTGCGGTCACGCGGTCGGTCGGATCGTTGTGACGCTGCGCGCGGAGACCGAGGATGCGGATCGCCTCGTCGGCGGTGTGCGGGCGGACCTGTGCCAGCGTCGCGAACGCGTCGCGGAGGGTCAGCAGGTCGCGGGTCGCGGGAAATCCGGCGACATCGGCGAGTGTTGCGTCGATGAGTGCGACTGTGAGGTGGAGGATGCGCTGGCTTTCGGGGAGAATCTGGTTTGGCGCCACGGTGGGATAGCCGCGGAGTGCAAACGCCAGTTGCTCGAAGTGGAAGCGGAGTTGTCCGGCGATGGGGTGCTGGCCGGTGCAGCGCTGCTCGAACGCGGCGGTGAGCCGGGCGGCGCCGGTTGGGGTTACGTGCGGGGCTGCAGTCGATGCCATGAGCGGTGCCAGGTTGGCGGACCAGGTGCCGCCGAGCGAGCGGGCGGTGGCGTCGGCAATGCGGGTGGAGGTGCGGAGGGCCCAGCCAAGGTTGTGCTCGCTCATCGTCGGTCCGGTTACGGGAGCAATGATGTACGGCTCAACCGGGGTTTCCGCCAGTCCCCAGCTTCGGATGCACCCAGCCGGCGTGGGGTATACTCATGGCAATACCTCATCGGAGAAACGGTGCCAGACCCAGGCAATGCGTCCGCCGGCCGCGCACATACCTACCGGGTCGCCCTCACCTGGACCGGCAACACCGGCACGGGCACGGCCACGTACCGAGGGTACAGCCGCGACCACGAGCTCAAGGCGGAAGGCAAACCGGCGATCGACGGGTCATCCGACCCGACCTTCCGCGGCAGCCGGATGCGGTGGAACCCGGAGGAGTTGCTGGTCGCGTCGCTGTCGGCGTGCCATCAGCTGCAGTATCTCCACCTCTGCGCCGACGCCGGGATCGTGGTCACCGCCTATGACGATCATGCCGAGGGTGTGATGCGTGAGGACGCCGACGGCGGAGGGCATTTCGAGCGGGTGGTGCTTCGGCCGCAGGTGGTCATCACCGATGAGGCGCGCCGGGCCGATGCGATCGCATTGCATCATGCTGCGCACGCCCTCTGTTTCATTGCCCGGTCGGTGGCATTCGAGGTGGCGTGTGAGCCCTCGGTTTCCGTCGCGGCGCCTTAGCGTGCCGGCGTTATTCTTGGTTGGGTGCAGGTCCTGCCCAGCCTCAATCGTGTCCCACAGGGAGTGATCATGAGCAGCAACAATTCCGAGAGCTTCAGCGCCACGGCGCTGTCGGTGGCACTGACGATGAAGGACCTTCCGGCGAGCCTGAAGTGGTACCGCGATGTCGTCGGCTTTGGCGTGGCGGAGAGCCACGAACGCGACGGGAAGCTGGCGGCGGTCGCCATGACGGCAGGCAATGCTCGCTTCATGATCAACCAGGACGATGGCAAGAAGGGCTGGGATCGCGTGAAGGGTCAGGGGTTTGCGGTGATGTTCAGCACGTCGGATGACATCGACGCGCTTGCGGCCGGGATCAAGGAACGGGGCGGCAAGCTCGAGATGGAACCGACCGACATGCCGTGGGGCGTACGGCTGATCGTGCTGATCGACCCCGACGGCTACAAGATCAACATCTCGAAGCCATTGGGCTGATCCGACGGGATAGCGTGAGCCATGGATAGCGACGGGGCGTTGCTCGACCTGCAGCCGGTGCTCACCGGTGAGCTGGTCACGCTGCGCCCTCTTCGCGAGGAAGACTTCGAGGCGCTCTACGCGGTGGCGTCCGACCCGCTGATCTGGGAGCAGCACCCGGCGCGGGACCGGTACGAACGCGAAGTGTTCCGTACGTTTGTGGACGACGCCCTGGCTGGTCGCGGGGCGTTTGTCGTGATCGACAATGCCAGCGCTGCCATCATCGGTTCGTCACGCTATCACGACTACAGCGCAGAGCGCCGCGACGTCGAGATCGGGTGGACATTCCTTGCGCGGGCGTACTGGGGTGGCCGGTACAACGCCGAGATGAAGCGGTTGATGCTGGAGCATGCATACTCGGCCGTGGATCGGGTGCTGTTCATGGTGGGGCCGGATAACGTGCGGTCGCAGCGTGCCGTCGAGAAGATCGGTGCTCGGCGGACGGGTGAGGTGCGGCGCCAGCGTGGGCATGAGAGCTGGGTGTATGCGATTGAGTCTGCCGGCTGAATCCGCGGATCAACAAATCAACGAATTGTCCATGGCGCCGCCATCAATTCGCCGGCGTTGCGATCCCACCGGCCGCCAGCCGCGCGAAGCGTTCATTGTTCTTGAGCGGCGCGAACATTGGATCCGACTTGAGGTAGCCGCGAGTCACGTAGGATTGCCGCGGCAGCAGATCCTCGATGGCGTCCAATGCCTGGTCGTTCTCACCGAGGGCCAGGTGCATTCGAATGGCCTGGGTGCGCACGTAGGTCTCGTTCAACCCACTTCCCTTCGGTGAGTCGGTAACGGCCTGTGCCATTTCGCGCTTTGCATCGGCCCCTCGGCCGACGTACGCGAGCGTCACCGCGTACAGCGCCCGAAGTTGCGGGTCGTTCGGTGAGGCGTCGCTCTGCTGCTTCGCGGTGGCCAGCGAGGAATCGGCGTACGCCTTGGCGCGCGTGACGTCGCCCACCTGATAGGCAGCGGTGGCGAGCGCCTGTCCCCACCAGGCGAGGTCGTTGTCGAACGCGGCCGGCTTCATCCGGAAGAGAAGGTCGCGCTCCTTGTCTCCGAGCACGTAGGCGAGTTCCTGATAGCCCGCAAAGTATGTGATCAATTCAGAGGCGGGGACGCGCTTCAGCACATCCGCCACCACCCGCTTTGCACCAGCGAGATCGCCCGCGCTGAGGTGGGCGAGTACCGCCCACTGGATCACGTTGTAACCCTTCGGCTCAAGGGCCAGCAATTCGCCCGCGGTGACCAGCGCTTCCTCGGGACGGCCCAGATAGATCTGCGCGCGGACCAACTGTGTGAGGACGCCGACGTTGCGCGGATCGATCTGCCGAGCCCTGGATAGCTTCTCGAACATCGGCTGGAAATTTCCGTCCGCCAGGTCCCACGCCGCCGACGTGTTCAGCGCCCAGATGCTCTTGGGGTCGAGTTCAAGGGCACGCTTTGCCTCGTCGCGTGCACGAGCCTGGTCTCGTGCGACATTCTGGTAGTAGTTGGCCGCGACGAGGTGGGCGCTGGCGGAATCGGGCGCGAGCCGGACCACGTGATCAAGTGCTTCCTTGGCGCGGCGACCTACCGCTGCATCGCGCGAGCCGTCGCTGTACAGCACCGAGAGATTCCACGCGAGCCCGCCCCACGCCTGCGTGAAGTTCGAGTCGAGCGCCACGGCCTGCTCGAGGTAGGTGGCGCGCGCCCGAGCCCCGCCCGTGCCGATGATCCGGACACCCTGGGCCTTGAGGTAGAAGTCGTAGGCCTCGGGATTCTGCGTCAGGCTGCTGGCGAGCTGGGCAGCGGCTTCCGCACCGAGCACCGTGCCGAGCGCCGACGTGACGCGCGTGGCGATCTGTCCCTGGATGGTGAACGCGTCGGCCATCGCAGCGTCGAACGTGTCGCGCCAGGTGACCTTGCCGGTGGTGCCGTCCACGAGTTCGGTGGCCACACGCACCTGCCGCGTGCCGTCGGCTCCGATGGCATATCGGACCTTGCCGCGCAGGACCTGGTCAACCAACAACTCCTTCGCGATCTGCTGGTCGGTCTTGGCCGAGCCGCGGTACTGGTCGGCACTCGCCGAAGCGGTGACGGTGAGCATGGGCACGTGGGAGAGTTTGTCGCGCAACTCAGCGACGAGTCCGTCGGCGAAGTAGGCGTCTTCGGTCGTTCCCTGGTTCTCGAATGGCAGCACCACGAGGGTCTTCTCGGCCGACGCACTCGCCGTTCCCTTTCCGGCGAACACCTTGAAACCGCCGATACCGGCCGCGAGCAACACCGCGGCGGCGGCGACCATCTGCCACGGACGCACCTTGCGCGGCTGCTGAGCCATCGGTGCTGCACCCGAGCCGGTTCGCGCCAGGTCCTCGGCTTCGGCGAGCGCGGCTACCATTTCTGTGCCAGCGGCGTACCGATCGGCCGGCGTCTTGGCGAGTGCGCGCATCACGGCCGCATTGATGGCCGGCGACATGCTGGTGCGCGTGGTCAACAGTGAGCGCGGTTCCTCCGTGATACTGCGCGCGATGATCGCCTGGGCCGTGGGCCCCGTGAACGGCGGTTCACCGGCGAGCATCTCGTAGAGCACGCATCCCAGTGCATAGATGTCGCTGCGGCCATCGATGTTGGGCTCGCCGCTCGCCTGCTCGGGGCTCATGTAGTGCGGCGTGCCGATGGCGAGCCCGGTCTGGGTGAGCGCCTGGGCGTCCTCACCGGTCGCGCGCGCGATGCCGAAGTCGGCAACCAGCGCGTGGCCTTCGCTGATCAGGATGTTGGCCGGCTTGATGTCGCGGTGGATCACGCCACGCTTGTGCGCGTAGGCCAGGGCTTCGGCGACTTCGCGCGCCAGGCGCAACGCTTCGTTGACAGGAAGCTGCTTCTCGCGCTTGAGCCGTGACGGCAGCGATTCACCTTCCACCACCGGCATCACATAATAGAAGACGCCACCCACGGCCCCGGAGTCGTACACCGGAAGGATGTTCTGGTGACTCAACTTCGCGGCGATCTCGATCTCGCGGAGGAAGCGCTCGGCGCCGAGCGTCTCAGCGAGCTCGGGGCGCATCACCTTGACGGCGACTTTGCGGTGGTGTTTCAGGTCTTCGGCGAGGTAGACCGTCGCCATCCCGCCATCACCCAGCACGTGCTCGACGCGGTACTTGTCGGCGAGTGCCTGGCGGACGCGGTTGACCTCGATGGTGCCGGTGGGCATGGTGCGCTCCGGCACCCCCGGCTCGGTCGGCGTCGGGGTCCCGCAATTCAGGCAGAAGTGCGCCTGATCGGGAAGGGGGGTTTTGCACGACGGACACGCGCGCGATTCAGCGGCCACGGGATCCCGGTTGTCGGTGAGTATGCCATGAAGAAACGGTACAACGATCGGCGGGGCAAGGCGCACCCCGCTGTTGCCGCCACCCTCCCTCGTTTTCCCGTCGCAGTTGCCGGGCGAAGGCTCACTTCCCCGGTATCGCCCTTCCCCGCGTACTTCCTCGATCTTCCCCATGGGGACGGCCATATGAAACGCCGCAGCTTCGTATCGCTCGCAGGTCTCGCTGGTGCCGCACCATTGATGCATGCGTCGTCGCGTCCAACGCCGGACCGGGAACAGGCGCTCCGCGCCGCGCCACTCGACGGCGTGGGTGTCGCTGAACTCCAGGCAATGATGACGTCGGGGAAGACCACGTCGCGCAAGCTGGTGCAGCAGTACATCAAGCGGATCAACGAGGTCGACCGCAGTGACGGCGGCGTCAACGCGGTGATCGAGCTCAACCCCGATGCGCTGGCGATCGCCGCAGAGATGGACCGCGCGCGCAAGGATGGTGCGGTACGCGGCCCGCTGCACGGCATCCCAGTGCTCATCAAGGACAACATCGACACGGCCGACCGGATGATGACCACGGCGGGTTCGCTCGCGATGGTCGGCAATCGTGCGCCCCGCGATGCGTTCATCGTGGAGCGGCTGCGGGCTGCGGGCGCTGTCATCCTGGGGAAGACCAACCTCAGCGAGTGGGCCAACTACCGGTCGCGTCGCTCGTCCAGCGGCTGGAGCGGACGCGGCCGCCAGACCCGCAACCCGTACGCGCTCGACCGCAATCCGTGCGGATCGAGCTCCGGCTCGGCGGCCGCTGCAGCGGCGTCGCTCTGCGCCGTGGCAATCGGCACCGAGACCGACGGCTCGATTGTCTGCCCGGCAAGTTCGTGCGGCATCGTCGGGATCAAGCCGACCGTCGGGCTCTGGAGTCGCAGCGGCATCATCCCGATTTCGGCAACGCAGGATACCGCCGGCCCGATGGGTCGCACCGTGGCCGACGCAGCGGCACTGCTCGGCGCGCTCATCGGCGTCGACGCCAGCGATGCGACCACCGCCAGGTCGAACGGATATGCGCATCCCGATTACACCCGCTTCCTCGACGCCGATGGGCTCAGGGGCAAGCGGATCGGCGTGATGCGCTCGCGGTTCGGCTTCCACGAGCAGGTGGACGAGATCATGGAAGCATCGATTGCGGTGATGAAGGCGCAGGGCGCGATCATCGTGGACCCGGTGCAGGTCAACGATCGTGGAGCAAGCGCTGCAGAGGGCATCGTGCTGAGCTACGAGTTCAAGGACGGCGTCAATCGGTATCTCGCGGCGCACCCGAATGCACCGGTGAAGTCGCTCGCCGACGTGATTGCGTGGAACAGCGCGCACGCCGACGTCTCGATGCCGTACTTCCAGCAGGAGACGCTGGTGCGCGCCGAGTCGCGGGGCGGGCTCGACACGCCGGAGTACGTCGAGGCGCTGGCGACGATGTTGAAGGCGTCGCGTGCCGACGGGATCGACGCGACGATGGCGGAGCACAAACTCGATGCGATCATGGCGCCCACCGGCGGACCGGCGTGGCCGACCGACCTGATCGGTGGCGACCACTTTGGTGGCGGCAGTTCGGGTTACGCAGCGCGAGCCGGATATCCGAACATCACGGTGCCGGCGGGGTACGTGCACGGGATGCCGGTGGGACTGTCGCTCTTTGCCGGGGCCTGGGCTGAGCCGGCACTGATCGGGATGGCGTATGCGTTCGAGCAGGCGTCAACGGTGAGGCGGGCGCCGACATTCCTGAAGACGCTGGTGCTGGAGTAGCGACGAGGCCGCAACTTTGGCCGCGAGTCTCGCCCCATCTGTGGCACGATTGCGCTTGATCCGCGGCGCGCAGGCGACACCAGGCGGCCGGGCGCCGTGGGCTCCTGCCCACACCCCTCCGCCTCAGCCCGCAACGTGACGATCGGCTAAGATGTTATACCACAGGTAGTTAGAAAGAAGGGCATGGGCTCTTCCGGGAACGTTTCAGGCGATGGCACGACCTCTGCCATGAATGTGGGGCAGCAGCTTCCGACACCCATTCCTCTGGACGGTCCCCGTGCGATCCCTTCGTTTCCTTCTTGCAGCCGCGTTCCTTGCTGGTGCCGCCCCCGCGGCGGCCCAGGCGCCGACCCCGACCCAGGGCAACTTCACGTTCCAGTTGTCGAATGGCGTGAACAACTACGACCAGTACGGCGGCAGCATCAACGGAGGCGCGTGGACCCAGGTCTTCTGCGTGCACCCGTTCCAGTTCGTGCACAACCACGAGCTGTACGCCAACGCCTGGTTCACGCCGCTCAACTCGCCTGACCTCAGCCACATCGTGAACGGCACGGGTGCGAAGCCGGGGAACAGCGGGTTCACCAACGGACCGACCCAGTACCTCGCCGCGGCACAGATCGCGTCGATCATGGGCCAGGGCGTCTGGGGAGCCAACGACCGGAACAACATCCAGTATGCAATCTGGACCGCGATGGGATTCAACGTCAGCAACTACTCTGGTTACAGCCAGACCAAGGTCGACGCCTTCACGACGCTGGCCAGCCAGTCGACCGCCGTCAATGCGTCGTACTGGGGCGTGATCACCGACGTCAACCAGTCGCGCCAGGAGTTCATCTACCAGCTCGACATCCCGTCGGAGACGACCGAGGTTACTCCGGAGCCGGTGACGATGAGCCTGATGGCCACTGGCCTCGTCGGTATGGCCGCTGCGCGCCGCCGTCGGAAGCTGCCGCAGGTCTGATCGCTCAGAGGTTTGCAACACGGGGCGCTCCCACCTGGTGGGGGCGCCCCGTCGAGCGTTTGAGACTGTCACTGCTCGTGATGCGGCGACCAACTAAACTTTATCGCCCCCACCGACGTCCAACGGCCAAGTCCATCCCGTGATCATTCCACCCCAGGGGATTCCCGTGCCGATCAGCTCTGCCGCTCGAAGGGCGGCCGCTTCATTGACCGTCGTGATCGCCGTGTCGCTCTCGTGCCAGACGACGAGCCGGGCGGTTCCGCAGCCCGGCGCCGGCGCGGCAGGCAGCATCACCCCGGCCGCACCGATGCAGATAGCCCGCGCGGCGCATACCGCCACCACCCTCCGCGATGGGCGGGTGCTTGTTGCCGGGGGCGGCACCGACGCGATGCAGGCGGCAGCGAGCGCGGAGTTGTTCGACCCCGCCACCGGCCGGTTTGCCGAATTGCCACCGATGCTGACGCTGCGCCACAGTCACACCGCGACCCTGTTGCCGAGTGGCAAGGTGTTGATCGCCGGTGGGTACAGCGCAGGGTCAACGTACAGCGACAGAGCCGAGCTGTATGACCCCGCCACCAGGACGTTCAGCGCAACCGGTTCGATGCGTTCCCCGCGTGCCGGGCACGTCGCCGTGCTGCTGGGCAACGGCAAGGTGCTCATCGCGGGTGGCGTCGGGACGGGCTGGACATTCCTGTCGAGTGCGGAGCTGTATGACCCGGCAACGGGAACATTCACGCCAGCGGGCGCGATGACGCTTCCGCGCGAGAGTCACATTGCGGTGCTGCTCAACGACGGCCGGGTGCTGGTGGTGGGCGGGCATAGCGGCCGGCGTGCCGACATCGTGCTGTACACCTCCGCCGAGGCATACGATCCGGCGACGAATCGGTTCAGCAAGGTGGGCGACATGCAGGTACGGCGGCACAAGCATGATGCGGTGCTGCTGAACGACGGTCGCGTGCTGGTCACCGGTGGTTCGGACGAGCGGGATGATCAAGGCGCGTACGACAGCACTGAGCTGTTCGACCCGGCGACCGCGGCGTTCACGATGGGCCCGACGATGCAACTCGCGCGGTACAAGCACCAGGGGAGCATGATCGTCCTGCCGAATGGCAACGTGCTGGTGGGCGGCGGTGCTGCCCGGGCGGAGGTGTATGACCCCGCGAAGAAGTCGTTCGAGCTGGTCGCCGGTGAGAGTCGGCTGGCCGGCCAGTTCGGGGCGGTGGCGCCGCTCAGCGGTGGCGAAGTGTTGATCACGGGCGGATATGGGGCCGGGACGGCACCCCGTGAGACGACATGGCGGTATCGGCCCTGAGCGCACACGCCAGGGGGTGACCGGTCAGGTCAGAGCGCGTTCCTCAGGTCGTCGAGTGACGCGGGCTTCTTCAGGTGGGCATCAAAGCCGGCACGCTCGCACTCGATGGCATCCTGTTCGGACCCATAACCCGTGAGCGCGATCACCCTGATGGATGCACCGTGCGCCAGCGCCCGGATCTCACGCACCACGTCAAAGCCATCCATCCCGTCGGGAAGCCCGATATCACAGAAGATCGCGTCGAGCGGCACGCGGGCCGAAAGCTCGACGGCCTCGCGCCCGCTCTGCGCGACGTGAACCGTGTGGCCGTCGAGCTCGAGCAGTGCGGCGGTGGTCGTTGCGGCGTCCACGTTGTCATCGACCACGAGGATCGTGCGGACGTCCACCGCCGCCTGAGTTCTGGACCGTCGCGGCGTGGGGCCGGTTGGAGGCTGCATCGATGGCCAGCAGTGGCAACGTCACCGTGAAGGTGGAGCCCTGTCCGGGTCCCTCGCTGTGCACGTCGACCTGCCCGCCGTGCAACTTCACCAGCATGTCGACCAGTGCCAGACCGAGCCCGAGGCCACCCTCGCTGCGCGCGCCCGCGTGCTCGTCCTGGTGGAACGGCACGAAGAGATCGGGTATCGATTCGGCTGCGATGCCGCGTCCCTCGTCTGCCACGGTGAGTGTCGCGACACCGTTTTCAGCACCGACGCTTACCTGCACGCGCTCGCCGCTCGACGAATACCGCACCGCGTTGGTGATCAGGTTTTCCGCGATCTGCGCGAGCCGGTTCTCGTCGCCGAGGACCATTGCCGACGGGCCAGGTGCCATCACGACATCGTCCGCCCTCGCGGGGACGCGTGACTGCGCTTCGGCGACGGCATTGCGCACCACCTCCGCGAGATCCACCGGGCGTGCGATCGAGGGTGATCTTCCCGTGCGCGAGGCGGGACACATCGAGCAGGCCATCGAGCAGCTTGGCCATGTGATTGACCTGGCGCGTCAGGATCTCGCCGATCCGCGCGATCCGCGTGTCGGCATCGGTCAGCGTGCGCAGCAACGCGGTGGCATTGAAGACCGCCGCCAGCGGGTTGCGCAGCTCGTGGCCGAGCATGGCGATGAAGGTGTCCTTCTGCCTGCTTTCGCGCTCGAGCTGTCGCTCGTACTCGCGCTCCTGGGTCACGTCGCGACCGGCGATGAGAAAGACTTCCTCCCCCGAGCGTGAGGGATTGAGGCGTACCACACTGAAATGGAAGGTCTTTGCGACACCCGACTTGGTGATCACCTCGCGCTCCCGCATCACGTGATCGGGCGGGTCCTGCCAGAACGCGACGAATGCCTCGATGCCTTCGCGCGGGTCCCGGAATGACAGCTGCTGCCACTCGACCACTGTCGGCAGGTCGGTCATGTCGTAACCGGTTGCCTCGGTCCAGCTGTCGCTGAGCGCCAGGACCTTGCCGGAATCATCGAACATCATCTTCGGTACCGGCGAGTGGAGCAGCACCTTCCGGAAGCGCGCTTCGGACCGGGACAGGTCGGCCTCGATCGCCTTGCGGTCGGTGATGTCCTCGACCACCACCACTGAAAGTCCCGGACTGCTCGACGCACGCCGAACGTGCTTCGCGGAGAGTGCCGACCCAGATCTCCACGCCGTCCTTCCGGACGTAGGTGCGTTGGATCGGCACAACCGACCCCGTGCCGTCTGCCTCGTCGCCTGCGCCGCCCAGCGTGGTGCCCGCGAGGATGTCGGTCCAGGCACCGCTCACGATCTCGGCTTCGCTGTATCCGGTGATCTCGGTGAGACGGCGGTTCGCTCGCAGCCACCGACCGTCGAGCGAGCGATCGCCGATGCCGATCGGCGCCCCATCGAATGTCATCTCGAACCGCTGCTCGGCGTCGAGGCGCCGCAGGTAGTCGCCGGTCGCGCGGCCGATCGACTCGAGTGACCTGAGCAATGCGGCGTCGGCATGAACCAGCTGGTCACTGAGCAGCAGGACGTGCCCGAGGAAATCGGCGCCCGACATGATCGGAAATGAGAGTCCGCCCCGCAGTCTGAGCGCCCCCGGTTGGCGCTCGGACGGCGACGGCTCGGCGATCCAGGTGGCCGCGCGGAACGACTGTGCCCCGTCGCCGCTGTCCGCGACGCGCTCGAGCCACGGATCGAGGGTGCCGAGGTCGAGTTCGCTCGGGGCAAACGACACGGTCCGGACGAGGCCGCCATCAGCGGTGGGGGTCCAGAGCGCCGCCACCACCGTGCCCAGTTCCTCTCGCGCAATGGTATGGAGGCGAGTCACAAAATCTTCGATCGAGCGTGATTCGGTGAGCATGCGGGAGGCACCCGCCTCGACAGCCAGCCGCATCCGGGTGGCGTGTCGAACCACGGCCTGCCCGATGATCGCGGCGACGGTTTCCACGACCCGGGCCTCGTCGGGCGTGAAATGCCGCGTGGTACGCACGTGCAACCCGAGCACACCATAGATGTCGTCATTCTGGCGGATCACGCACGACACACCGCTCACGACGCCGTGATCGGACAGTAGTGCCGGACCATGAAACCGCGTTTCACTCGCGAGGTCATCGACTATCACCACTTCGCTGGAAGCCAGGGTGTAGCCTGCCTGGGAGTTGAGGCGCGTCGGGATCAGCGCCTCGCCCTCGAGGCCGGGATTCCACCCCACGCCGGAACGCAGCAGGACGGCGTCGCCACCGGGCTGCAGCTCGAGGACCTTGCAGAGATCGGTGCCCATGGTTGCCTGGATGTCGCGCACCGCGTCGTCGAGGAAGCGCTGCAGGTTGGGCTCCGAGAGCGCACGCGCGCCGAGCCGGGCGATCATCGCCTGCTGGCTTTCGCGGACCGCAAGGTCGCGGGCGGTGGTCTCCAGGTCGGCAACCGTGCTGCGCAGCGCCTCACGTGTGGCCGCCAGCTCGCGTTCGAGCCGGTCGATCACATCGGCGTTGCCCGGGCCGGGGGTGGCGGCGTCCTGAAGAGGTCGAACGGTCATCGATCCTTTCCTGCCTGGTGGGGGACCGGTGGTCGGGGGACGGGGTCGGTCAGGGAGGCCAGCCCGTGGCGGGTTGGCGGCAGTGGCCAACTATATCGCCAAAAGGGGGCGGCGCCAACGGATGCCGAACGGAGGCGGAGGGGGGTCTCGCCGGAGCCGCCATGGTGTTGATCGACACCACCCCGTGGTTGGCTTCCGCCGACCTTGTGCATGCAGCCGATTCACGCGACGTCGTCTCAAATGCAGTATGAGAACCAGGTATCACAAACGTGATACTGACCCTTTGTCAAACGTTATGACGGGAGGTTGTCATGGCCACGAACACCGGCGGGAAACAGGGCTCGGGCTCGGGTAGCTCGAGCGGCAGCAAGGGCGGTTCGAATGGTGGAAACAAGGGTGGCTCGGGCGGAAGCAAGGCCGGGTCGGGCGGAAGCAAGGCCGGCTCGGGCGGCTCGAACAGTGGGTCGCGGAGTGGGTCCAGCAGCGGGTCGAGCCGCGATCGCGACGAGGAGTAGCTCCGCACCACTGACGCAATGAGGAAGGGCCGGGTCCCTGTGCATCTGCGGGGATCCGGCCAGGCTCGTCACTTTAGTGACGAGGGTCAGGCGGTGGCTTCAGCCACGAGGCGCCGAAACCCGTCAGTCGCCGTGTCCGTACCGGCATTCCATCCCATCGATGCCGAGCAATCCATGAAAATCTTCCTGCGCGCGTTCGCTGCCCTGCTGGTGCTGGTGCTCCCGGCGGCGGCCCAGACCACCGCATTCGTCGGCGTGTCGGTGATCCCGATGGACCGCGAACACGTCGTCGCCGACCAGACCGTGGTTGTCACCGGCGGCAAGATCGTCGCAATGGGGCCGAGTCAGTCGACAGCAGTACCCAGCGGTGCCACGCGCATCGACGGCCGCGGCAAGTTCCTGATGCCGGGGCTCGCCGAGATGCACGCGCATGTGCCGCCGCAGCAGGCGAATCAGCAACTCCTCAGCGACATCATGTTCCTCTACGTCGCCAACGGAATCACCACCATCCGCGGGATGCTCGGCGCGCCCTATCAACTCGAGTTGCGCGAACAGTTGAACAGCGGTGCGATGCTCGGTCCACGGTTCCTTGTCGGTGCACCATCGCTGAATGGCAGCACCGCGACCGACCCAGCGACGGCCGCGCGCCTCGCAGCAACGAGCCCGCGTGGCACCGTCAGTCGCAAGCTGGCTCTAGCCCCAGACACGCGGGAAAGGTGATCTTGCTGTTCCCGCAGCAATGTCGAGTTCACGTGGGCACCCCACCACGGACATCTCCATGCGCCGGTTCCTTGTAACGCTTTGCATGATCGCCTCGGCCTGCACCGACCAGCCGCCCGACGCGGTACGCGCCGAGCCCGACTCCGTTGACGTGGTCGTTGTCCGCCACGATGCCGACGCGTTCGCGAAAGCGCCGCAATGGACCGTCGACAGCCAACCGGTCGTGGTGTACGACGGCGGCGCACAGCCGGAGTTTGACCTCACGCGAGTCTCCGTGCCGGTACGACTCGGCGATGGTCGATTGCTTGCGCTCGACCGGCTGAATGGCGGAAGGCTGATGCTGTTCGATGCCTCGGGCCACCCGGTTCGCGTGGTCGCGCGCTCAGGAAATGGTCCCGGCGAACTGATGGCTCCGCACGACCCGATGCTTGTCGGTGGTGACACCGTTTCCGTGGACGATGAGGCGAACGGCCGGGTGACGTTCTTTTCCGCCGACAAGGGATTGCTCCGTTCGAAGCGCCTCGCGCTGTCGGAGGGCGGTCCTTGCTCCACGCCCCACGGAATGCTTGCAAACGGCCGCGTGCTGCGCGTCTATCGATGCTCCGGTGCGCCGCCCGCAGGCCGGCTGCCCACACTGGTGATGACGAGCGAGCACGATCTGGCGGCGATTGACACCGTGGCGGTGCTTCCCGGCGCGGAGTTCGTGCCCTTCGTGACGCGATACCGTGGTGTCGAACGGGAGCATCCCATGCCGCTGCGGTTCTACCGGGATGTGCTTGCCACTGCGTGGGACTCCACCATCGTGACCGCCAACGGAGAGGACGGGTACGTGCTGGAGTTCCGCACCCCCGGTGGCGCAGTGCAACGGCGCGTGGTTGTGGATCAGCCCCGGCGCCCGGTGACCGACGCGATGCGCGAGGCACAGGTTGAAAAGGAACTCAGCAGGATGAGCGGCGGCGGCGAGAGGATGGCGGACGTCGGCGAGAGTCGTCGTCAGGCGCGGGAGATGCCGTTCGCGGATTCTCTCCCTCCCTACGCCCGCCTTCTCGCGGTCAATGGCGGGTGGCTCTGGGTGGTCGACTATGCCGTGCCGCCTGATACGACCTGGGCTGCCACTGCGTTCACCAGGGATGGCGAGGTCGCGGCGCGACTCACGTCATCGAAAGCGGGAGGGCCGGTGTGGTTCTCCGCCGACGAAGTGATGGTGCGGGAGACTGATGACGATGACGTCGTGCGGTTCGTGGTGTATCGTATAGCGAAGCGGGAGTAGAACGAGCTTGCGTGGGACATGGCGCTACCCGCCGCCGCCCCGGGGCTTCAGCCGCGAGCCTCGCGAGGGTTTCGTTTGGCGACGAGCGCCAGTGACGCCAGCTGAACGCACAACATTTTCATGAACCCTCGATGACCGATCCCCGCGCCTGGTACTATCGCGTCAGGTTCCGCACCGACGCGCCGACCATCGAGTTGCCGCACGACTTCATCATCGTCACCGGTTACGCCACCACAGGCGAGCAATGGACCGACGCAGAGAACGCAGCCGCCAACGCTCGACTCGCAGCTGAACTGACGCGCGAGGGTTGGTGGCACGCGCCGATCACCGGCTACTCGACCGACACCGGTCACGCCGAACCCGGGTTTGCGGTGGCGACTCGACGCCGAGTCGGGGCAGGCGCTGGGGAAACGGTACGAGCAGGACGCGATCTACGTGGTGCGGGGCAACACGCTCACGGTGCGATACTGCGCAACAGGCAAGGAGGATCCGGTGAGCCACGATTTCGAGGGTCTGGTGGATGCCGCGGTGGTGCGACATGGCGGCGCGGATGACTGACGCGTTCCCCACCGAAGGCGTCGAGATGACGGTACTGCTGGTCGTGAGCGACATCGCGCGCTCGCGGGCGTGGTACACCGACGTGCTCGGTGCGTCGCTCCACCGTGAGTACGGTGGCACGTCGGCAGTGCTGCAGTTCCGGGGCGTGTGGCTGCTGCTGGTCACGGGTGGGGGGCCGACGCCGGGGAAGCCGACGGTGACCTTCGAGGCGCCAGCCGACCCCGATCGCGTGAGTCATCAGCTCACGATGCGGGTGCCCGACTGCATGGCCGCGTACGAAACGCTGCGGGCTCGCGGCGCGGAGTTCCTGGCGCCGCCGGTGGACCGCGGAAGCGAGATCCGGGCGTTCTTCCGGGATCCCGATGGGCATTTGCTGGAGATCAGTCAGGCATAAGGGACGCCGCGGGCAAAGGCCCCGGCTCGGCGCGCGAAGCGACTGAGAGCGCGCGTGATCTTCTACGGAACGACCAGCTCGCGATCCCATTCTCCGGAGGCCTCATGACGGCCAGGCCCAAACACGGATCCCGACCTTCCGCGCGAAGGATGCGAAGCGGAAGTCTGGTGCCTGACACCGGAGTGAAGCGATTGCGCCAGTGGTTTGCTGCCAAGGCGTGGTGCTTCGCGCTGGGTGCGGTGGCGTGTACTGCCACACCGGCCGAGCCCGTGCTGGGACGTGTCGAGCTCGACTCGTCGGGTGTCGAGGTCGTGCGTCATGGCGCCGATGCGTTTGCCCGTGCGCCACAGTGGGAACTCGACACTGCGATCACAGTCGCCCTGGTGCCGACGGCGCGCATCTCCGCGCTCATGTTCGAGACCCCGGATGTGGTGCACCTGTCAAATGGAGCATGGGCGTTCTTCGATGTTATCGGCAGCCGGCTCGTCGTGTTCGACGCCGCTGGCGCGAACCCGAGCGAGTACTGGCCCGGGCAGATTCCCGGTGGATCATTCAACCGGCCGGCAAAGCTGATCACCACACTCGACACCATCAAGATCGTGGACGCCGGTGCGCGCACCGTGTATCGGTACACCATCGACGGGTTCGTGCGCGTCGATTCCTTTCCGGGCGCGGTCCCCAGCTGCCTCAACGCAATCGGCGAACTTCCGGACCACCGGCTTCTCGCGCGCACGCGCTGTGCTGACGAATTGGATTTCACCCGGCCAGCACCGCGTGGACGGATGCGGGAAACGATCGTGACCGTTCGTGACGACTTCAGCGATGTCAGGGTGATTGCGAGGCTCCCGGGCATCGAGCTCATCACGCGACCGACAAAAACGAGGCTACCGGTGGTGGAACTCGGCCAGAAGTTCCACGGCGTGGTGTGGGGAGGCACCGTTGTGACCGCGACTGGCGGGTATGCTTACGCACTGGACGTGCGGACACCTGATGGCACGGTCATCCGACGAATCGCAGTGCAGACGCAGCCCCGGGCGGTGACGCCCGAGATGCGCGCGGCGGTCGTCAAGGCCCGGGGCGAGCGTATCGTGGCCGACACGATGCCCCCGTTCGATCGGGTCATGGTGGGAGCGGACGGACTCCTCTGGATACTCGATGCGATGTCGCCGCTCGATACGACTTGGGCGGCGACGGCATTCCGCGAAGACGGTGCCGTCATGGGTCGGCTGACCGGGCCTGGCCGAGGTCCGATCTGGTTTGGTGAGCGCCAGGTGATGCGGCCGGTGTGGCGCGAGGTTGACCGGGTCAGCCGCCTCGAGCTCGAGGTGAGGGCGATCGTGCCGCGGAGGGATCGATGAAGCAGGGCTTCGCAATTCGGATGCTGTTCGGCGCGCTGCCTGCGGTGGCCCGTCGTGGCCAACGCTGAGCGGTCGCGCCCTGACTAACGCCACGTCACGGCGGGCCGCCGCCGCGCTCCTCGCACTCTCCATTGCGCTCGGTCTCGCGACTCGCCGGTTCGGTGATGCCCTGCCCGATGTGGTGGCGCGCTATGGTGGCGATGTCCTGTGGGCCGTCGCGTTGTACTGGCTGTTGACGCTGGTGTGGCCGACGGCACGGCCGTGGCGGCTGGGGCTGGCGACGTTCGGACTGTCGGCGCTGGTCGAGGTGAGTCAGTTGTATCACGCGCCGTGGATCGACGCCGTGCGAGCGAACCGGATCGGTGCACTGGTGCTGGGGCAGGGCTTCCTGTGGAGTGACCTGGTGTGCTACGCGGTGGGAGCGGGGGTGGGAGTGATCATTGCGGCCCAGCGCAAGAGCTCGTCACTACACCAAGCCTTGCCGTGACGAGAGCACTTTAGTGCTTCATTCCGCCGAGCCGTGGCTTCAGCCACGAGGCGGCGACCTCGTTCGATTGCGCGGCCCGCGCCGGGCCGATAGTCTAGAGCATCCCCTTCCGCCGGCATCCATGAATCAAGAAGCCAATCCGTACAAGAGCGCCACCGTTCGCCTGATCGTGGCGTCTGACCTGTTGCTCGTCCCGCTGGGCTTGTTTGCGTGGTGGGTCGCCGTGGCCAGCGGTGGCGACGCGTCGCAGGCCGAACGGGTCGCCCGGTTCCTGGCGCCGATGCCGGATTTCATGCAATCGGCCAAGGTGATCACGTGGACGTCGGTCGGGTTCAGCGTGGCGTCCATTGCGGTCGCGGCTTCCGCCACCCGCGTCAGTGTCTACCAGCGCATTGCCAAGATCACCCTGATCGTGGTGGCCGGGGTGATGGCGTTGTGGAACCTGTTCACGTTGCTATGAGGCAATCATGATCTCCATTCGTCGGCTGCGTGCGGTGCTCGTGTTCGCCACCCTCTCGTCTGTTGGGTGGGCCATCATCGGGTCGATCGTCGGCCTCGGGTTCAGCGTGCTGAACGAGACGTCGATCACCGTCACCAGCCTGCTCGTGCCCGCAGCAATCTTCGCCGCCATTGGTTTCGCGGCCGGCACCGCCTGGTCGGTGGCCGTCGCCGTACTCCCGCGCAAGGATGACCGGGCCCTGACGCCAGTCGTGGCCGCGCTCGCGGGCGCCGTTGCCGGCATGCTCGTGATGACCGGGCTGTTCGTGTCCACGGGATTTCCCGCCGACCTCGTGTTTCCGTTTGCGATGACCGCCGGCATTGGCGGCGCTGTGGGATTGCTGATCCAGCGGACGGCATCGCGGGGCAGGCTCATCGAGGGAGGAAGCAGCGCCGCACTCGGCGAGGGTGCAGACACGGGGGCGTTTCCTCGATTGCCGCCCAGGGGCTAAAGCCTCGGCCTCGTCACTAAAGTGACGGCTCGGCAAGCTCGTCACTAAAGTGACGGCTCGGCCAAAGAAGCACTGAAGTGCTGTCGTCACAGGAGGTCTAGCCGCAGCGGCAGCACTTTAGTGCTTCAGTCCGCCGAGCCGTGGCTTTAGCCACGAGGCGGCCAGCCACGACGTTAGTCGCGAGTCTCGGGTGGGGCGGCTTCGCCGGCTTCAGCCTGACTCCGGTTGCGGTTTTCGCGACTCTCAGTTTGTTCGATGGGGTGTCCGATCCATCCGAACCGCCCGTTTTTCGCCGTGTATTGACGTCCTTCCCAATTTGGGTACATTCTTTCCCATTATGGGAATGCAATCATCGCCTCCACCCCCCGGCCTAGCCGACGCCCTGTTCACGCCGGTCCAGCAGCGCGTCCTTGGTTTGCTTTTCGGTCAGCCCGAGCGCCGCTTTCAGGGCGCCGAGCTGATTCGTCTCGCGCAAAGCGGTACCGGCGCGGTGCATCGGCAACTCATGCGTCTCGCCGAGGTGGAGTTGGTTCTCGTGAGCAGGGTCGGAAACCAGAAGTACTACCAGGCCAATCGGGAGTCGGCGGTTTTCGAGGAACTCCATGGGCTGATCGTGAAGACCGTGGGATTGGCGGGGCCTCTTCGTGAGGTGCTCGACCCGCTTCATTCTCGAATCGACGTGGCTTTCATTTACGGGTCGGTGGCTCTGGGAGCCGACCGTGCGACCAGTGACATCGACGTGATGATCATCGGCGCCGGAATCGAGTACGCCGATCTGTACCACGCGCTGCAGGGCGCCGAGCAGGTCCTCGGTCGCGCCGTCAACCCGACATTGATGACGCGCGCTGAGTGGCGCACAAAACGGGCAGTGCCGGATTCCTTTGCTGCACGTGTCGCCTCGGGATCAAAGCTCTTCGTGTTCGGGACCGACGATGACCTCACCTGAGCTCGAGAACCTGACGAAGATCGGCAAGCTCAAGCGGGAAGCGTTCTCACGGGCCGAGTTTCAGAATTTCCTGAAGTCGGGTTCGGCGCGCCTGCGAGATGCGGAGAACGTCGGGCTGTCGATGGAAAGTCGTTTCGATCTCGCCTACAACGCGGCCCATGCGTTTGCGCTCGCCGCGTTGCGGGTCTCGGGGTACCGGTCCGAGCAGCGGTATGTCGTGTTTCAGGCGCTTGAGCACACCGTGCAATTTCCGCAGCCCCAGCGGCGGGTGCTCATCAAGGCGCACGGACACCGCAACGACGCCGAGTATGAAGGCGCCCCCGTGGACGATGCCCAGCTGCTGGCTGAACTCATCAGCACGACGCAGATGCTCGAGCAGGCAGTCAGGTCGCTGTCGCTGGGTGACGCCGCGCAAAAGTGAGGTCGGTCTAGTTGGCCGCATGCGAACCGGGACCAAGCACGTGGCTTGATCCCGGTTCCCCCTTCAACCCTTCAACCCTTCAACCTTTCAACCCTTCAACCTTTCAACCCTTCAACCTTTCAACCCTTCAACCCTTCAACCGTCTTCCTACATCACCTGCACCGCAGTCCCCGGCGGCACCGGCGTCGGCAGCACCACCACCGGCGCCTCGGGCGTCACCGGCTCCGCCTTCCTGGTGAACGGTCCGAAGACGTTGGCGGCGCTCTGCCACGCCCGGAGCCGCTCGGCGTCGTTGGCGAACTGCAGCCGCACCAGCCCGCCCAGCACCGCCACCAGCGAGACGCATTCGGCCGCGACCTCCGGGAGGTCGGCCACCGCCCCGACTCGCTCGCGTCGACCGGCGTGCGCCGCCGAGGTCGTCTCCTCGAACTCCGTGACTGCGGCGGTGAGGTCGGCGATGAAGGTGTCGCCGATGCCCGCCGCCTCGAGCGCTGCGAGGTGCGTCTCTGCCGCGGCGAGGAGCGTCTTGGCTGCCGCCAGGAACCCGCGGTTGGGGCCGACGGTGAGCGGAATCTGGAACACCCCGTCGAGGTCGGGGCTGTCATGCGACGCCACGTGGGCGACGGTGACGAGGTGCCGAAGCAGCAGGTGGATCTGTCGCCGAAGGCGCCGCCGCTTCGCGATCGCCGAGCGCTCCGCGGCGTAGCCATCGTTCTCCTGCACTGCGAGTGCATCGGCTCGGGCCAGTCGCTCGGCGAGCTTCGCCGTCGTGGCCACGTAACCGGCATTGGTCGACGGGTTGGCACGTGCGAAGTCGAGTGCCTTGCCCACCATCGACAGCTTCCTGCGGGTGATGCTGCGCATATGATGCTCCCATGGCTGTGGCCGTCGTCGGGGAACTGCACCACGTCACCTGCAGAGGAAGTTCGTCATCCGGTGGCCCGACATTCGGTTGACGGCCGGCGTTAACGCGACGGACGTGCCAGAGTTGAAACGGCAATTTCGTGATGAGATGAACGTCGCAAATCGATGAACGCGCCGCACAACCGCGCGAGCGGTCGATCGAGAAATCGATGGACGTGAGTCAACGAATACGGTGCCAGGCAGTGATGGTGAAAATGAAAAGTGTCCTTGAATCAGGACAGTCTGACAGTCATCATGACACTTTTCGTCGGAATGAGGATGCGATCACCAGCGAAGAGGATGCGGCGTACGTCAGTGAGCTCGGTGCGCCGCGGAAAATCGACGGGGACGACCTCGATCGGCGCAGTGGCGGCGGCTGACAGCACTCGGTCGGCGTCAGTCAGGACGCGGTAGGGTTGGGTATGCCCGCGGTCAAGCCGGAACTGGCGGCGATCGACCTGGAGATCGACGCGGACGCCGTCGCGAAGCCGCGGCACTCGCGGAAATGCTCGGGGACGGCATTGAAAAGCGCGCGGACGATGCCGGAATGTTCGCGGTCATCTCCGATGAGAACGGGGACAACCGCGATCAGCCTTGTAACAAGTCCGAAATCGACTGTGTTCACTCCAGAAATGCACTCGGTCGCCGGTCGAATGCATGCGGTCGACGACCGTCAGGACGCGAGTGTCATAAACTGTCGGACGGGTGTCCCAATTCTGGGCTGAGCCGACACCAGAATCGGCTCGGTGGCCACCGGAATCGACTCGGTGTCGGCGATAAACCCGCGCCACGCCTGGGGATCAGCGCGGTCGGGCTCATGGGTGAATTGACGGCGCGCAGTTTGCGCCTGCCTCCCGCGACCCCATCGCGTGGAGCATCTCATGCCGCCCTTTCCCAAGCCCACCGTGCGCTACGGCTACGACGTCGAGGTCGAGCGCGCCCGTCTCCGGTCGCATCGCACCGCGCGCGGGATGCCGAAGAAGTCGAAGGCCGGGTTGCTCATCGGGTCATGGAACATCGCCAACCTCGGCGCCCAGGTGCGCCGGGAGTGCGACCTCGAGCTGATCGCGGAGATGCTGGGATGGTTCGACGTGATCGCGGTGCAGGAGTGCCGGGAGAACATCGCCGACCTCTACGCCGCGGTGCACTACATGGGTGCGCGGTACCGGGTGGTGATGTCGGACGCCGGGGGAAACAACGAGCGGATGGTTTTTGTGTATGACGCGAAGAAACTGGCGCTGCTGGACGAAGTAGGGGAGGTCACGTTGGCGCCGGTGGCGATGCAGTCGGTGCGCCTATCTAGGGATATCCCTACATCTGCCTCCAGGTCATTTGCCGGTTTTGACAGATCGCCGTACCTTGGTTCATTCACCCTGGTACATCATCCGCTGTCGGTCCAGCTGCTCAACGTCCACCTCTTCTTCGGATCGGAGGGGCGGGGGGATGTCGAGCGCCGAGCGCTCGAGACGGCGGCGGTGGCGAAGTGGACGGCGCTGAGGAACCAGTCGCCGTATGCCGGGGCCCGGGAGCTGATCGCGCTGGGCGACTTCAACATGCCGAAGCCCAGGCGCGATGGCGGCAACATCGTCTACGACGCCCTGACGAGCCGTGGCCTGGTGACGCCGCCGCACTCGACCGTGGTCGGCTCGAGCATCGCCTCGGACAACCGGTACGACCAGGTGGCGATGTTCCCGGAGACGACGCGGAAGTGGCTGGTGAACGTCGGCGTGTTCGACTTCGACGCGGTGGTGTTCCGGGATCTGTGGGAGCGGAAGGGGCAGCAGGTGTTCAACGAGTATGTGCGGTACTACCTGAGTGATCATCGGGTGATGTGGGTGGAGGTGGGCGTGGGGTGAGTTGCCCTGGCGCGGCGGGGTGCCTTTTGGCCGGTTCGATTCGCAGGTCCAATACCTGTTAGGTCGCGAATCTGGATCTGCCGTCCAAGAGCATAGCGACGTCAGGAATGCAGGTCCAAGAATTGCCCTTGCCCGGAGTGCGAAGCTGAAATGATCAATACTGAGCAGTTCGGCACATTGTTGGCGCAGGTCCGGTCTCGATATCCGGACGTGATCGCAGCTGAGACGGCAATTGCCGCGATCTCAGAAGAGTATGACGCTGGCACAGCCAAATTTGAAACCGTCATCTACACCAACGTCACGTGTGTGGCTCTGCTATTCATCGTTTCCGCCCCCATAATTCTGGGGTGGGGGATTCCGGCTACGCATGATTGGGCGGTAACGCAGGTGTCGAGTTGGCCGAACAAGGCAGCCCTTACTGCCGATGTGGGGCTGCTCGTGTCACTCGCCGGTGCGTGCATGGCTGCGATGTGCTACGGATTCATCATGCACCTCAGCCAATTTCGGATTGCCGCACTAAGGCTTCGACTTACGAAACGTTACGATGGAGATATTGACCGCACGATGATGGGCTTTGTGCTTTTTGTGTATTTAATGGGTTCGATCTTTGTTACAAGTGGCGCGGTGCTTCTCAACGCATTTGTCGCTTTCGCGACGCCAGCCGTACCCTGGCTTTTAACGATTGTACTCAGTCCGCCGTTGCTCGTTGCAAGTCTTCTGCCAGCCGTCGGTCTCCTGGTGCTCTTGATGACCGTTTTCGATCGCTATGATCCTGCGTACTATGCGCCGCAAGGATCAATAGTGCAAGCACTACTGACATGCTTGGTCGAGGCTGACCGTTTCTCAAGCCCGGCCGATCTCACTTTCAGCGCGCGGCAGCGCTTGAGGCGACATATCAGAAAGGCGAGCTACCTGATATCCGATCTGTACAAGACCACAGGCCGCACCGACAGCTCAACAGCGTGGGCCGCAGGGCAAATGCGCCTTATAGGCGACAATCTACTAGTACTCAATAGCTGGCTCGCGCTCCCGCGCGACGCGACGATCAGAAACGTCAAGGAGCGCCTCGTCGTATACACGAACGCATTCCTAGCCGGAACATACGACATACTTCCCACTACAGATCTGGGGCCAGTTGAGGGGCTTTTCCATGTAAGAAGGGACGTCTCTCTGTGGCGGACTATCGGTGGGCTCGGTGCACTATTCCTGTTGATTGCGGCACCTCCAGCACTCATTGTCACCCTCGGCGACTCAACGCACGCGGCATCGCTTTCGGCTGTCCAGGCACCACTGACGATCGTGTATGGTGCGTGGACAGCGATGTGCCTCTTGATCTACATGACTTCTGTCGCGCCCGACGTCAAGAATCATTTGATCGAGGTGGTAAGAGTTGTCCTGGTCGAAACTAGTATCGGGCCCTGATGTGTAAGGTCAGGTCAGGTGAGGTGCAAGGGGCATTTGCTGTCTTGGGCAACATCGTGTATGACGCCCTGACAAGCCGTGGCCTCGTGACGCCGCCGCACTCGACCGTGGTCGGCTCGAGCATCGCCTCCGACGACCGGTATCACCAGGTGGCGATGTTCCCGGAGACGACGCGGAAGTGGCTGGTGAACATCGGCGTGTTCGACTTCGACGCGGTGGTTTCCGGGACCTGTGGGAGCGGAAGGGACAGCAGGTGTTCAACGAGTATGTGCGGTACTACCTGAGTGATCATCGGGTGATGTGGGTGCAGGGTGAGACGCCGAAGACCTAATCAACAGTTTATGGGGTGGGGAGCGACAGACCGATTGCCATTGAATTCGAGCCATTAGCAGTCCGGAGTGCGGCACGACTGGATGCATTCACATGGGAGAGGTGCGATGTCGCGGGTAATAGGACTGCTGCTATCGCCGGTGCTGGCCTTAACCTGGTTTGCTGGTCCTGTGGCGGGAGTGTGGCTAATTGTTTTGGAGAGTGGTGGGCAATTGGCTACGCCGTTCTCTCACTTATTGCCGCGCATTTTGTGCTTGGTATCCTCATGCTGCCAGCACTCGCATTTGCCGTCCCGGCAGCCTCAGTTAGTCACCGTCATCCACGTTTGGGCATGTTGCTCGCTTCGCCTGTGCTTCTCTACATAGCTGCTTTAGCAACAGTCTGGTGCATGAAGGTGTTCTTCTTCTTTCAAAACCGGGCCACGGACCATACGTGGATCGCGTTGGCGTTACTGTCCTTCAGCGTTGCGACGGGCCCTTGGGCATACATGGCTAGTGAGGAGGCACGGGAGCGGTAGCGGCGATTCATCTGCAATCGCAACTCTGTTCATAAACACTGCCTTTACACTAATGCTCGCGATGTTCTTCCTTAGTCCCAGCCGATCTGCATCAAGTCTTTGGATTGCATTTGCCGCGGTCATGACCGTCTACGTTATCGTGGCAGCACAAACGGCATCACGCATTTTCCGACAAATGTAAGACTTTCTTAGGCACCCTTGATAGCTGATGAACTGGGAGGAATGCTGTTGATCAAGATGATGCGTGCTGCTGCCGCACCAGTTGCCGCTGGACTTGGATTGGGAGTTTTTGCGTCCGCATTCCTTGCATACCTAGTGTCGAGTCGGGTTGGCGCAAGCTGGGTCGATGGCCTCGGCCGCCCGCTAGTGGATGCTCCCTGGCTGATGCGGACAGTGTTTGGCGCTGATCGACAGTGGGCAGGTTGGGTTTGGTTCGTCGGTGACATGATATGGTTCTGGGGCGGATTGCTCCTCGCTGCGCTAATGGCCGGACTTGGCACCACAGACCCTGAAGGCACCTTTGACCCCGACACCGGTCAGAAGACGCGTCAGTTTGCCGATGGTAGCGAACGTAGTCATCGCCGCCCTCCTGGCGTATGCCACGTTTCAAGGTATTCAAGCCGGAGTGCAGGTGGTACGCAGCGTTGGGATCGGCGGTTAAAGCGACGGGTGAGCTAAAGCCCTCAAACACGATTCGCAACAATCTCCGCTGGCGTATTGAACCCGCAATTGGAGCGTATTTCGTGGCACCTACACCGCCGTCTCTTGACACAGGCACTTATTGGATCGAGGCGTACTGCCCCGTCGAACTACAAGTCCCAAGACCGGGGCACGCTAAGGACGGTCCGGGGAAATGGCTGCTTTTCGTGAAGCGCGCTGACGTTGACGAAACTTGGCTGCGCATCGTAGAGGCGCTTGAAAAGGGCCTGTTAGGCGGTCATGCGAAAGTCGCGACCGCGCGCCCCAATCCGAATGAAGCGAGTCCCGGCAAGCACGTTATCTGTGTCTACACGAGCAACGCCGGGGACGAGGAAGACGTTATGCGTGTCCGCGAGGCACTGCGTCAGTTGGGATTTGTTGGCAAGCTGGCGTACAAGGCCGATACGGCGACTCGGCAGGGGTTGTATCAGAACGCGGGCTCTAAGCGAATCTCGAAATACTACTGTTAAGTGATTGATGGCGGCAGAACGGGTTACGCCGCCCGAACAAACTGCTCAAACCGAACTGCCAGATAGTCCCGGTTCGGCTGCAACGTTGCTATCCGCGGAACGCGAATCTCCTTCCCATCCATCGCCTTGATCCCATGCTGCAGCATCGGCCCATCGACTTCCGCGAGAATGTCTTCGCGGATTCGTACCCGCAGATCGGGTGAGATCCCCAAGACATTCAAGTCGTACGCCGCATGATGGATCTTGCACAGTGAGAGCCCATTAGGTACTTCCGGCCGCCCCTGTTCGTCGCTGTCGGCAATGATATGCGCGGCGTCGAGCATACGCATCAGGGAATCCCGCGCGCCAAGCTGACACACCGTGCAACGCTGTTTGTACGCTGACAGCACAAGTTCACGGAATCGCGCCTGGTGGAGCCGGCGCTTCCCAACGAAAGTCGCATAGCCTTTGATCGGGTCGGACGATCCGCCGGCTAGAATCAGCCCCGGCGAGGATGCTTCTGCGTCGATGGCGAGTTCGAAGCTCTCCTCTTGCTGTAAGTCACCGCGTACCCACACCGGGTACTCGGCGCGGTACACTCCCTCACGCAACCCGTAGAACCATATCAGCGGACGGTTCAACTCCATCGCTCGCCGGATCGACTGGTTGTCGCTCTCGCCGGCGGATCCCCTGCGGTATCGGTAATGGACGAACTGCTCGTCGGCCCGGAGTTGATCGTCATACGGAGCGCCATATCGGGAATCCGGTGGCGACGTCCGAATCGCCAACGCGGCCCCGGTGTCGCGAAGCTGTCGAGGCCTGAAGATCCCTGACTGCGCAACCAGGAATACCGTCTCTCCCTCGAACTCGAATCCCTTGGTGAGGTCAGCCCACCGCACGATGCGATCCTGACCGCCCAAACGGGTGAGATGCTCGAACGCCGCGAGGCGGAGCCGCCAATCGAAATCGAGTTGTGGAGACATGGGTGCTAGAGAGTATCGCCGGATCTGGCGGGCCGCTAGGCACGCCAGCGGCAACGAAAGGGTATATAGGACTTTCCCTAGATGCGCACTCGACCTCGCTGTCATACCCTCTGTACATCTTCGAGGCGGTTGCCACTCCCCGCCCTCAAGCACCTTGATTCGATCTGATGCGTCGATGAGATTGCAAGGACCAAACCCAGCCAGCTTGTT